>NZ_CP175556.1:0-2790000 GCF_046058985.1 Nocardioides pymetrozini
GTGGCCGGCAACCCGGATCAGCCCCAGGACGAGAGCAGCAGCGCCGACGGCACCGGAACCCCCGGCTCCCCGGCGCCCGGCACCCCTCCGGTCGACCCGGCGACGGCCCGGCTGGTCCAGGAGTGGACCACCGTCGTGGGCGAGCTCCAGACCCACCAGCGCGCGTGGCTCCAGGCCAGCCGCCCGGTGACCCTGCACGGCACGACCGCGATCGTCGCCGTCCCCGACGACTTCACCCGCAAGCGCCTCGAGGGTCGGTTGCGCGGCGAGCTCGAGGACGCCCTCAGCGACCGCTTCGGCCACGACGTCCAGCTCGCGGTCACCGTGGACGCCTCCCTGCGCCACGAGCTGTCCACCGAGGCCGCCCCGCCGTCGTACGACGACCCCGCCTCCTACGCCCCGGCCGCGGGCTACGACGGCTTCGAGCCCGCCTTCGAGCTGCCCGGGGAGACCAGCCCCCCGCCGGCCCAGAACCTGGCGGATCGACAAGTCGCCATGTCGACAAATGGACCTGTCGACCTGTCGACGAAGGGTCCGGGCGCCGAGCAGGGCGGAAACAACGCCGGCCCCGCGGCCACGCCCAGCGGCGAGTCGCGGCTCAACCCGAAGTACACCTTCGAGACCTTCGTCATCGGCTCGTCCAACCGCTTCCCCCATGCGGCGGCGGTCGCGGTGAGCGAGGCGCCCGGACGCAGCTACAACCCGCTCCTCGTGTACGGCGAGTCCGGCCTCGGCAAGACCCACCTGCTGCACGCGATCGGCCACTACGTGCGCACGATCTACGCCGGCTCCAAGGTGCGCTACGTCTCCAGCGAGGAGTTCACCAACGAGTTCATCAACGCGATCCGCGACGACCGGCAGGACCGGTTCAAGCGCAAGTACCGCGACATCGACGTGCTCCTGATCGACGACATCCAGTTCCTCGAGGGCAAGACGCAGACCCAGGAGGAGTTCTTCCACACGTTCAACACGCTCCACAATGCGAACAAGCAGATCGTGCTGACCTCCGACCGCCCGCCGAAGCGGCTCGAGGCGCTGGAGGACCGGCTGCGCAACCGGTTCGAGTGGGGCCTGATCACCGACGTGCAGCCGCCCGACCTCGAGACCCGGATCGCGATCCTGCGCAAGAAGGCCGCGATGGACCGGCTCACCGCGCCCTCGGACGTGCTGGAGTTCATCGCCTCCAAGATCCAGACCAACATCCGCGAGCTCGAGGGCGCCCTCATCCGGGTCACGGCGTTCGCCAACCTCAACCGCCAGGACGTCGACATGACGCTGGCCGAGATCGTCCTCAAGGACCTCATCCCCGAGGGCGGGGAGCCCGAGATCACGGCGTCGCTCATCATCGCCCAGACCGCGGCGTACTTCGGGCTCTCCATCGACGAGCTCACCGGCCCCAGCCGTGGTCGTCACCTGGTGATGGCGCGGCAGATCGCCATGTACCTGTGCCGCGAGCTCACCGGCCTGTCGCTGCCGAAGATCGGCGCGCAGTTCGGCAACCGCGACCACACCACCGTCATGTACGCCGAGCGCAAGATCAACCAGCTCCTCGGCGAGCGGCGCGCCGTGTTCAACCAGGTCAGCGAGCTGACCAACCGGGTGAAGATGCAGGCCCGGCAGTCCTGAGAGCGCGGGGTTGGACGAAGAAACTCACGCTTGGACGATGAAACTTCTTCGTCCCAGCGTGAGTTTCACCGGCCGGCCGGTGAAACTGTCTCCTGTGGAAAACCCACTCCCACCTGTGCGAACTACACGGGGAGGATTCCGTGGACCGGCCAGGCCGGCCGTCCACACCGGCCCTGTCGTCCACACCCAGCCTCGCGGCCGACCGCTTCCTCCACAGCCGCCATCCACCGGCAACCAGGCCTCTCACCTGGGCAAACGCGAGTTCTCCACAGTTTCCACCACCGCTATGACCACTCCCTGACTACCTGCGCACCTCGATCGCCGGAACTCCTCCGGACCTCCGATCTGTGGATGGATTCCCATCGATCCCTCCCCGTGCCGCGCGCTGGGACGACATGGCAGGATGCAACTCCCACCCCACTCGTGAAGAGGTACGACGACGTGAAGTTCCGTGTCGACCGCGACGTCCTCGCCGACGCCGTCGCCTGGGCTGCGCGCAGCCTGCCCGTCCGGCCCAGTGCACCTGTGCTGGCGGGACTCCTCATCGAGGCCGGCGACGACGGACTGGTGCTCTCGACGTTCGACTACGAGACCTCCGCGCGCGCCACGCTGGCGGCCGAGGTGAGCGACGAGGGCAAGGCCCTCGTGAGCGGTCGGCTGCTCGCCGACATCTGCCGCAGCCTCCCCAACAAGCCCGTCGAGCTGGTCCTCGACGGCGCCCGGGTCTCGCTGACCTGCGGCTCCTCGCGCTTCTCGCTGCAGACGCTGCCGGTCGAGGACTACCCCACGATCCCCGAGATGCCGGCCGCCACCGGCACCGTGCCGAGCGAGGCCTTCGCCCACGCGGTGGCCCAGGCCGTCACCGCCGCCGGGCGCGACGACATGCTCCCGGTGCTGACCGGCGTCCGGCTCGAGATCGAGGGCTCGACGATCGCCCTGCTCGCCACCGACCGCTTCCGCCTCTCGCAGCGCGAGCTCGCCTGGAACCCGGGCACCCCGGACGCCACGCTGGCCGCGCTGGTGCCGGCCAAGGTGCTGGGCGACACCGCGAAGTCGCTGACCGCCGGCCCCGAGGTGACCATCGCGCTCTCCGCGTCCGGCTCGGGTGAGGGCATCATCGGCTTCGAGGGCACCGGCCCCGGCGGCGTGCGTCGTACGACGACCCGGCTCCTCGACGGCGAGTTCCCGAAGGTGCGCAGCCTGTTCCCGAGCGAGAAGCTCACCGTCGCCCGGATCGACCGGCAGGAGCTGATCGAGTCGGTCAAGCGGGTCTCGCTCGTCGCCGACCGCAACACCGCCGTCCAGCTCAGCTTCCGCGACGGCGCGCTGGTCCTCGACGCCGGTTCCGGCGACGACGCCCAGGCCTCGGAGTCGGTCGCCGCGGACATCGAGGGCGACGAGCTGGTCACCGGCTTCAACCCGAACTTCCTGCTCGACGGCCTCACGGCGATCGACCAGCCGGTCGTCGAGCTGGCCTTCACCCAGCCCTCGAAGCCGGTCGTCATCAGCGGCACCGGCGACGAGGCGGACAGCGAGGACGGCGGCACGTTCCGCTACCTGCTGATGCCGCGCCGCCTGCTCAGCTGACCCACCCCCAGGACGCACCCCGCACGTCACCCGCACACCACTCGGAGGGAGCACCGCCGTGCACATCGGACTCGTCGGACTCGGAAAGATGGGCGGCAACATGCGCACGCGGTTGCGCAAGGCCGGCCACACCGTCGTCGGCTACGACTTCAACCCCGACCTGGCCGACGTGCCGAGCCTCGCGGCCATGGTCGAGGAGCTCGGCAAGGAGAGCGGCCCGAAGGTCGTGTGGGTGATGGTCCCCGCCGGCGACCCGACCCGCTCGACGATCGCCCAGCTCCGTGAGCTGCTCAGCGAGGGCGACCTCGTGGTCGACGGCGGCAACTCCAAGTACACCGACGACGCCATCAACGCCGCGTCACTGGCCGAGAAGGGCATCGGGTTCGTCGACTGCGGCGTCTCCGGCGGCGTCTGGGGCCTGGAGAACGGCTACGCCCTCATGTACGGCGGCGCGCCGGAGGACATCGCGAAGGTCCAGCCGGCCTTCGACGCGCTCAAGCCCGAGGAGGGCGGCGCGGTCCACGCCGGCCCGACCCCCGGCGCGGGCCACTTCGCGAAGATGGTCCACAACGGCATCGAGTACGCGATGATGCAGGCCTACGCCGAGGGCTGGGAGCTGCTCGAGAAGGTCGACATCGTCGAGAACGTCCCGGCGATCTTCGACTCCTGGCGCCACGGCACGGTCATCCGCTCGTGGCTGCTCGACCTGCTGACCGAGGCGATCACCGACGACGAGCACCTCGACCAGCTGCGCGGCTACGCCGACGACTCCGGCGAGGGCCGGTGGACGGTCCAGGCCGCGATCGACAACGCGGTGCCGATGCACGTCATCGCCTCGTCGCTGTTCGCCCGGTTCACCTCGCGCCAGGAGGACAGCCCCGCGATGAAGGCGATCGCCGCGATGCGCAACCAGTTCGGCGGGCACGCCGTGCACACCGAGCCGCCCCCGGGTGGCGAGGCCAACCCGGACGTCTGATCTGGCGCGAGCGCGTCGCCCGTCGACGCCTGCGCGTAGGCGCTCGCTGCGCTCGGCCCACGCTGGCCGCCGACGCGGCTTCGCCGCGAGCGGCAGCGTGGCGCTCGCTCAGAGGGCGAGGACCGCGCGGACCAGCGCGAACCCGAGCCAGGCCAGGAGGACGACGATCGCCAGCGGGTGCCTGACCAGCCGGTCGAGTGACGGCGGTGCCCCGCGGCGTACCCGCGCGCGCAGCACGGCGACGGCGAGCGCGACCACGACGCTCGCGAGCAGCGGCCCGAAGGGGTGGGCGAGGAAGGACTCGCGCCACCAGCCGTGGGCGAGGTAGACCCAGGAGCGGGTCAGGCCGCAGCCCGGGCAGGGGAGCCCGGTCAGCCGGCGGAACGGGCAGAGCACCGGCCCGTCCTCGATGTGCGCGGGGGAGAGCACGACGCTGGCGCCCAGCGCTACGACGCCGACGGCCGCGACCACCTCGGTGGTCGTCGGCCGCCGGGCCGGCGATCGCGTCGTCTCCATCCGCGGGTGCGGGTCAGCGCAGCGGGCGGCCCTGCGCGTCGGGGACCTTGCGCAGCAGCACGAGCACGAGGTCGATGATCGACCAGATGCCGAGCCCGCCGCAGGTGAGCAGCTTGGCGATGCCCAGGCCGGTGTAGCCGAGGTAGAAGCGGTCGACTCCGAGGAAGCCGAGCAGCCAGGACAGGAGCACCGTCGTCAGCCACTCCTTGTCGGAGTAGAGGCCGGGGACGTCCTTGGCCAGGCCGTACTGCTGGCTGTCGGCCGGCCGCACCGCGGTGTCGGCCTTGATCTGGCCGGAGACGGCCATCTGCGCGAGGGTGCCGAAGTCGATCGGGCCCTGCTCCTGGCCGAGGTAGTTGATGTAGAACGGCCCGGTGGCCGCGGGGGCGCCGTAGCCGGGCTGGCCGCCGAACCCGGGCTGGCCGCCCGGTGCGCCGTACGCCCCGTAGCCCTGCTGTCCAGGGCCCGGCTGCCCGTACCCGGCGGGCGGCTGCTGCGGCGGGGGCTGCTGGGGCGGCTGCTGACCGGAGGGGTCGGGCGTGCCGTAGGGAGGGGTGGGTGGTTGCGTCATGCGGGTCAGCCTAGGGTTTTCCGAGGGCGCCCAAACCCGTACGCGCACGGCGTTCGGGTGGAGAATCGTCACGTGGCCCGGAGTCGAGGAGAGGTGAGCATGTGCACGTCGCACGGCTGAGCCTGCACGACTTCCGCTCCTACGCCGACGTCGACGTCGAGCTCGAGCCCGGGGTCACCGCCTTCGTCGGCCGCAACGGCCAGGGCAAGACCAACCTCGTCGAGGCCGTCGACTATCTCTCCCGCCTGTCCTCGCACCGGGTCGCGACGGACGCGCCGCTGATCCGTGCCGGTGCGGAGCAGGCCGTGATCCGCGCGGCCGTCGTCCGCGAGGGCCGCACCGCGGTGCTCGAGGTCGAGCTCAACCCCGGCCGCGCGAACCGGGCCCGGATCAACCGCTCGCCGCTCTCCCGGGTGCGAGAGCTGGCCGGGATCGTGCGCACGGTGGTGTTCAGCCCCGAGGACCTCGCCCTGGTGAAGGGCGACCCCGGCGGGCGCCGCCGCTTCCTCGACGACCTGCTGGTCCTGCGGACCCCGCGCTACGCGGGCGTGATCGCGGACCACGAGCGCGTGCTCAGGCAGCGCAACACCCTCCTCAAGACCCTGTACGCCGCCCGCGGCTCCAGCCGCGACGCCGCTCTCGCCACCTTGGCGGTGTGGGACGACCACCTGGTCGCGACGGGCACCGAGCTGCTCGCGGCCCGGCTCGCGCTCACCGCCGACCTGGCGCCCTACGTCGGCAAGGCCTACGAGGCGGTCGCCCGCGGCGCCTCGCGCGACGACGCCCGGATCAGCTACGAGGCCACCGTCCCGGAGCCGACCGCCGAGGCCTTCCGCGCCGAGCTCGAGCGACGCCAGGGCGACGAGATCGGCCGGGGCGTCACCCTCGTCGGCCCGCACCGCGACGACCTGCTGCTCACGCTCGGTCCCGGCGACGACCAGCGGCTGCCGGTCCGCGGCTACGCCAGCCACGGGGAGTCGTGGTCGTTCGCCCTGGCGCTGCGACTGGCGTCGTACGACCTGCTGCGCGCGGACGGCGACGACCCGATCCTCATCCTCGACGACGTCTTCGCCGAGCTCGACACCGAGCGGCGCGTGCAGCTGGCCGGCCTCGTCGCCGGCGCCGAGCAGGTGCTGGTCACCGCCGCGGTGGCGGCCGACGTACCGGCCGAGCTGGCGGGCATGACCTTCCAGGTGGCCGCCGGCGAGGTGACCCGTGGCTGACCCGGAGCGCCCCGAGGCCGGGGAGGCCGAGGACTCACAGCCGGAGGAGCACCGCTCCGACGGCCTCGACCTCGCCCGGGCCCAGATGCAGGGCACCGCGGGCGCCAGCGCGGTGCCGGCGAAGCGCCGCCCGTGGCGCACGCCCGGCAGCGGCGAGCGGGCCTGGACCCCGGGGCGCCGCCGGGCGCGCGGCGAGGCGCAGCTCAGCGGAGCCCACCCGGACGGGCGCGACCCGCAGGGCCTCGGGACCGAGGTGGACCGGCTCATCGACGGGCGGGGCTGGGGCCTGGACCTCCAGGTGCGCGGCGTGTTCGCACGCTGGGCCGAGATCGTCGGCCCCGAGATCGGCGCGCACAGCACGCCCGAGTCGCTGACCGACGGCGTCCTCGTGGTGCGGACCGACTCCACCGCCTGGGCCACCCAGCTCAAGCTGCTCGCGAGCTCGGTGGTCAAGCGCCTCAACGCCGAGCTGGGCGAGGGCACGGTCACCGTCGTCGAGGTGCTCGGCCCGCACGCGCCCACCTGGAAGCACGGCCGGCGCAAGGCGCCGGGCAGCCGGGGACCGCGCGACACCTACGGCTGATCCCCGGGCTCATCGCTGGGGCGGCCCGGGGCGGCCGGCGGCGTACGGGGACTCACCCGACCCCCTCCGCGGCCCTCCCATCGGCGATTCTGAGCCGTCTGGGCCCCCATTTCGCGCGCGGTTGTCCCCATGCCGGGTGCCGACACGTGTCCTGCGGCCCTCAGACGGCTAGAATGGGCCATCGGCCGGGAACGCGTCTCGGGACGCTCGACTCGGCCTTCGCCATGCCTTCGGCAATTCCCGATCCGTCGCGGCACGGCGTCCGGCGGAACGACCAAGTGAATGAGGTAGCGCGTGTCCACTGACGACCAGTCCCCTGAGGTCGTGCCCGAGGTCCCCGAGGCGACGCCCGCCGTGCTTCCGGAGTACGACGCCTCCGCGATCCAGGTGCTCGAGGGACTCGAGGCGGTCCGCAAGCGGCCCGGCATGTACATCGGCTCCACCGGCGAGCGCGGTCTGCACCACCTGATCTGGGAGATCGTCGACAACGCGGTGGACGAGGCGCTCGCCGGCTACTGCGACACGATCAAGGTCACCCTCAACGCCGACGGCTCGGTGAGCGTGGTCGACAACGGCCGCGGCATCCCGACCGACACCGCGCCCGGCCAGGAGCTGCCCGCCGCGACCCTCGCCCTGACCGTGCTCCACGCGGGCGGCAAGTTCGGCGGCGGTGGCTACAAGGTCTCCGGCGGTCTGCACGGCGTCGGCTCCTCGGTCGTCAACGCGCTCTCGACGCGGCTGCACCTCGAGGTGAAGAACCGCGGCTACCTGTGGGAGCAGGAGTTCTCCCTCGGCGTACCGGACTATCCGCTGCGCCAGGTGCGCCCCCTCGAGGAGGGCGAGCGGACCGGTACGACGGTCACCTGGTGGGCGTCGCCGGAGATCTTCGAGACCACCGACTACAACCTCGAGACGATCTCGACCCGCTTCCGCGAGATGGCCTTCCTCAACAAGGGCCTGCGGATCGAGCTGCGCGACGCCCGGCCGAAGGCCGAGGAGCTGGCGGCCGCGGTCGAGGACGGCACCGGCGAGGTGGACGGGGTCGCGGACGCCGCGACGGAGATCCACGCCGCGGAGGTCGACGGGCACAAGGCGCTCGAGCAGGTCTTCCAGTACGAGCGCGGACTCGCCGACTACGTCGACTTCCTCAACCGTCGCAAGACCCCGATCAGCTCGATCATCGCCGCCGAGGCCGACACCGGCGACGACGTGCCGAACCCGATGAGCCTCGAGCTGGCGATGCAGTGGCAGGCGTCGTCGTACAACGAGTCGGTCCACACCTTCGCCAACACCATCAACACGCCCGAGGGCGGCACCCACGAGGAGGGCTTCCGCGCGGCGCTCACCTCGCTGGTGAACCGGTGGGGCGAGGAGTGGGGCCTGATCAAGAAGAAGGAGGACCGGCTCACCGGTGACGACATCCGCGAGGGTCTCACCGCCATCATCAGCCTGAAGATCTCCAACCCGCAGTTCGAGGGCCAGACCAAGGCCAAGCTCGGCAACACCGAGGCCAAGGGCTTCGTGCAGTCGGTCGTCAACGACCAGCTCGGCGCCTGGCTGGAGCAGAACCCCAGCGAGGGCAAGGAGATCATCCGCAAGGCGCAGGCCGCCGCCACCGCCCGGATCGCCGCGCGCAAGGCCCGCGACCTGGCGCGCAACCGCAAGGGCCTGCTCGGGAGCGGGAGCCTGCCCGGCAAGCTCTCCGACTGCCAGTCGACGAACCCCGAGGAGTGCGAGGTCTTCATCGTCGAGGGCGACTCCGCCGGCGGCTCGGCCCGGCAGGGCCGCGACCCGCGGATCCAGGCGATCCTCCCGATCCGCGGCAAGATCCTCAACGTCGAGAAGGCGCGCATCGACAAGGTCCTGGGCAACCAGGAGGTGCAGTCGATCATCTCCGCGCTCGGCACGGGCATCCACGAGGAGTTCGACGAGGCCAAGCTGCGCTACCACAAGGTCGTGCTGATGGCCGACGCCGACGTCGACGGCCACCACATCAACACCCTGCTGCTGACTCTGCTCTTCCGGTTCATGAAGCCGCTCATCGAGCACGGCTACGTCTACATGGCCCAGCCGCCGCTCTACCGGATCCGCTGGAACAAGCCGCACGAGCACGAGTTCGTCTACTCCGACGCCGAGCGCGACGCGCTGATGCGCGACGGCCTCGAGCAGGGCAAGAAGCTGCCCAAGGAGAACCCGGTCCAGCGCTACAAGGGTCTCGGCGAGATGAACGCCAAGGAGCTGTGGGAGACCACGATGGACCCGAGCCAGCGGCTGATGCTGCAGGTGACCCTGGACGACGCGGCCCAGGCCGACGAGATCTTCTCGATCCTGATGGGGGAGGACGTCGAGCAGCGCCGGTCCTTCATCCAGCGCAACGCCAAGGACGTCCGCTTCCTCGATATCTAAGTGTCTAGCGCGCTTCTTAGATATCCGTAGAGCAGATCAGAAAGAGCAATCGTGACTGAGATCCAGAGCAACCTCGGCGGCGACGGGACCGGCGGCGGCCGCATCGAGCCGATCGAGCTGCAGACCTCGATGCAGCGCGCGTACATCGACTACGCGATGGCCGTCATCGTCGGCCGGGCGCTGCCCGACGTCCGCGACGGCCTCAAGCCGGTGCACCGCCGGGTCCTCTACGCCATGTACGACGGCGGCTACCGCCCCGACCGCGGCTTCTCCAAGTGCTCGCGCGTCGTCGGCGACGTCATGGGTCAGTACCACCCCCACGGCGACACCGCGATCTACGACACCCTCGTCCGCCTCGCCCAGCCGTGGGTGATGCGCGCGCCGCTGGTCCAGGGCCAGGGCAACTTCGGCTCCCCGGGCAACGACTCGGCCGCCGCGATGCGGTACACCGAGTGCCGGATGGCGCCGTTGGCGATGGAGATGGTCCGCGACATCGAGAAGGAGACCGTCGACTTCCAGCCCAACTACGACGGTCGCTCGGAGGAGCCGGTCGTCCTCCCCTCGCGCTTCCCCAACCTGCTGGTCAACGGCTCGGCCGGCATCGCGGTCGGCATGGCCACCAGCATCCCGCCGCACAACCTGCGCGAGGTCGCCGAGGGCGCCCAGTGGGCGCTGGAGCACCCCGACGCCACCCGCGAGGAGCTGCAGGACGCGCTCATCGAGCGGATCAAGGGCCCGGACTTCCCCAACGGCGCCCTGATCGTGGGCCACAACGGCATCGAGCAGGCCTACCGCACCGGCCGCGGCTCGATCACCCAGCGCGCGGTGATCGAGGTCGACGAGGACAGCCGCGGGCGCACCTGCCTGGTCATCACCGAGTTGCCCTACATGGTCAACCCGGACAACCTGGCGCTGAAGATCGCCGAGCTCGCCGACTCGGGCAAGGTGCAGGGCATCAGCGACGTCCGCGACGACACCTCCGACCGCACCGGGCAGCGCCTGGTGGTGGTGCTCAAGCGCGACGCGGTCGCGCGCGTCGTACTGAACAACCTGCTCAAGCACACCGAGCTGCAGACCAACTTCAGCGCCAACATGCTGGCGCTGGTGGACGGCGTGCCGCGCACGCTGAGCATCGACCAGTTCATCAGCAACTGGATCGAGCACCAGGTCGAGGTCATCCGGCGCCGGACCGAGTACCTCCTGCGCGAGGCCGAGAAGCGGGCTCACATCCTGCGCGGCCTGGTCAAGGCGCTCGACATGCTCGACGAGGTGATCGCGCTGATCCGGCGCTCGCCCGACGTGGCGGAGGCGCGCGAGGGCCTGATCCAGCTGCTCGACATCGACGAGATCCAGGCGACCGCGATCCTCGACATGCAGCTGCGCCAGCTGGCCGCGCTGCAGCGCCAGAGGATCATCGACAACCTGGCCGAGATCGAGCTCGAGATCGCCGACTACAAGGACATCCTCGCCAACGTCACGCGGCAGCGGCAGATCGTGGCCGACGAGCTCGGCGAGATCGTGGAGAAGTACGGCAACGACCGTCGTACCCAGATCATCGCGGCCGACGGCGACCTGTCCATGGAGGACCTGATCCCCGACGAGGAGCTGGTCGTCTCGATCACCCGTGGCGGCTACGCGAAGCGGACGCTGGCCAACCAGTACCGCACGCAGAAGCGCGGCGGGAAGGGCGTGCGCGGCGCCTCGCTGCGCGGCGACGACGTGGTGGAGCACTTCATCTCCACCACCAACCACCACTGGCTGCTGTTCTTCACGACGGCCGGTCGGGTCTACCGGATCAAGGCCTACAACCTCCCGGAGGCCTCCCGCGACGCCAAGGGCGGTCACGTCGCCGGCCTGCTGTCCTTCCAGCCGGACGAGTCGATCGCGCAGGTGCTGGCGATCCGCGACTACGAGCAGGCGCCGTACCTCGTCCTGGCGACGAAGAAGGGCCTGGTCAAGAAGACCCGTCTCGGCGACTACAACAGCCCGCGCCAGGCCGGCGTCATCGCGATCAACTTCCGCGACGACGACGACGAGCTGATCGGCGCCGAGCTGGTCAGCAGCGACGACTCGATCCTGCTGGTCTCTCGCAAGGGCCAGTCGATCCGGTTCGGCGCGGACGACGAGCAGCTGCGCCCGATGGGCCGGGCGACGTCCGGCGTGACCGGCATGAAGTTCCGCGACGGCGACGCCGTGCTCTCGATGACCGTGATCCGCGCCGCCGACGCCGCGCACGAGGAGAGCGACGAGAACGTCCAGTACGTCTTCACCATCACCGACGGCGGCTACGCCAAGCGGACGCGGATCTCGGAGTACAAGATCCAGGGCCGCGGCGGCCTGGGCGTGAAGGCGATGAAGCTCGAGAACGAGGAGCGCGGCTCCCTGGTCGGCGCCTTCATCGTCGTCGACGGCGACGAGGTCCTCTCGATCACCCAGTCCGGCCAGGTCGTGCGCAGCCCGATCAACGAGGACTTCCGCCCGACCGGCCGCGCCACGCAGGGCGTGAAGTTCGTCAGCCCGAAGAAGGGCGACGCCGTCGCGGTCGTGGCTCGCTCCGTGGAGGCCAAGGAGGCCGACGAGGGGATCCTCGACGAGGGCGCCGTGGAGGGCGTCATCGAGAGCGTCGCCGAGGCCGCGGTCGAGGGTGTGATCGAGACCGCGGAGGTCGCGACGGAATCGCCCGATCAGGCTCCGGATGCCACAATCGAGGGATCCGAGGCCGCGAACGAGGCCGATGGGGAGAGTGAGGGCTGATGACCGAGCGCGTCGAGGACACCGTGGTTCGGCCGGCTGCTGCCGGCCGGCCCGCAGGCGCGCCCTCGGCGCCCGGGACCGCCCCCGTCCCCCCGTCCGCGCAGGCCGCGCCGGCGCGGGGCCGTGCCCCGCGCCGGGCCCGGCTCCGGCTGACCCGTATCGACCCGTGGTCGGTCATGAAGACCTCCTTCCTGCTCTCCATCGCCTTCGCTGTCGTCACCGTCGTGTCGGTGGCGATGGTGTGGCAGGTGCTCGGCGCGGCCGGCGTCTGGGACTCGATCAACTCCACCATCCAGGAGAGCATCGGCGGCGAGGACCTCGCGTCCTTCCGGATCGAGGACTACGTCGGCACCAGCCGCGTGCTCGGGTTCACCATGCTCGTGGCGGCCATCGACGTCGTACTGATCACGGCGGCGGCGACCCTGGTCGCCTTCCTCTACAACATGTCCGCCGCGCTCCTCGGCGGCGTGGAGATCACCCTCGCCGAGGACAACTGACCCCGCCGCTGGTTGAGGTGCGAGGCGCGCCAGCGCCGAGCCTCGAAACCAAGGCGCTGCCTCAGGCGCCAGGGACCCCGGCCGCTGTCGCTGGTTGAGATGCGAGGCGCCCCAGCGCCAGGGCGCCGTCCGGTGGTTGAGGTGTGAGGCGCCCCAGCGCCGAGCCTCGAAACCACGGCCCCCACCCCGCCTCCCGCCCCGTTTTGTCCCCCGCTCACCCGCTCCGGTAAGGTCTGTCCTCGGCTTGCTGCCGCGGGGCTTCCACCCAGAGCGGCGAGTCACCCGGGCCTATAGCTCAGACGGTTAGAGCACCACACTGATAATGTGGGGGTCAGAGGTTCAAGTCCTCTTAGGCCCACGGAAAGCCCCGGCCGCGTCACGCGGACCGGGGCTTCTTTGGAAGAACGGGAGTGTGCAGTGAAGAAGCTGGTCCTCGCGGCCCTGGCCGCGCTCGGAGCGGTCGTCGCCAGCAAGAAGCTGCGGCAGAGCAAGGCCGAGCAGGCCCTCTGGGCCGAGGCCACCGACACCCTCCCGAAGAACTGAATCACCCGGCCGTACGCCGTGTCGTCGCGCCTGCGATGCGCACCGGTGGCCGTCAGGGGCCTTGGCGCAATTGGTAGCGCACCTGCTTTGCAAGCAGGGGGTTAGGGGTTCGAGTCCCCTAGGCTCCACTCGACGAAACCGCAGGTCAGCCTGCGGTTTCTGTCATTTTCGGAACCAGCGTCCGGACTTGTGAAGCCCGGCTGTGGGGGACTGGCGGGGGAAGGTCCAGCGGGGATTGCCGGGTCCGGAGACTTCAGCCGGACCCATGGCCGAAGATGGGGATCATGCCCATCCCGGACGACGTGTGGAACGAACTCATCGAGATGCAACCGGGGGAGCTGAAGAACCGAGCGCCGCTCGCCTCGAGGTGGGGCGAGGAGCAGCTCGATGAGCTCGTCGAGGCGGGACACCTCGACGTCGAGGGCGGTCGGGTGAGCCGCACCAAGGTGTCGGTCGACGCCGAGGCGCTGTGGGAGGCCCTTCCGGACGACGGCTCAACCATGGGCAACCAGCGCGCCCGCACCGAGCTCGGCTGGAAGAGCGAGAAGCGGTACGACGCTGCGAAGGCGCTCCTGCTCGCGACAGATGAGATCGCAGTCGGGCGTGGTCGGGGTGGCTCGCTGCGTCGGAAGATCGACGCGGACGAGGCGGTGGCTCCGTCCCAGCCGAAGGCAGCACCCGCCGAAGCCGGTCCCTCGGCCGCCAAGCCGAAGCCGGCGGCGAAGGCCAAACCGGCAAAGCCGACCAAGTCCCTGGAGCAACGGCTCTGGGATGCGGCCGACGCGCTGCGTGGCAACCAGGAGCCCAGTGAGTACAAGCACGTCGTCCTTGGCCTGGTCTTCCTGAAGTACATCTCCGACCGGTTCGAGGCCCGCCGCCGTGAGCTCGAAGCAGAGCTCGTCGCAGACGGAATGCCGGAGAACCGCATCTCGGACTTCCTCGAGGTGCGCGACGAGTACAAGTCGAAGAACGTCTTCTGGGTGCCCGAAGAGGTTCGCTGGAAAGCGATCCAGGACCGGGCGAAGCTGCCGACGATAGGCACCGACATCGACGCGGCCATGGACCTGATCGAGAAGGAGAATCCCGTCATCCGCGGCGTCCTCCCGCGCAACTACGGACGCGAGGGCCTCGACAAGGGACGCCTCGGCCAGCTCGTCGACCTGATCGGATCCATCGGGTTCACCGAGACCGACGACCACGGGTCAGACGACGTCCTCGGCCGTGTCTACGAATACTTCCTCGGCCAGTTCGCCGGGAAAGAGACGGGCAAGGACGCCGGCGCGTTCTACACACCCCGCAGCGTGGTCAAGACGCTCGTGGAGATGCTCGAGCCGTTCGAGGGCCGTGTCTACGACCCCGCTTGCGGATCGGGCGGCATGTTTGTCCAGTCGGCCGAGTTCGTTAAGGCCCACGGCGGCAGCACCGACAAGATCTCCGTCTACGGCCAGGAGTACACCGACGCCACCTGGCGACTGGCCAAGATGAACCTCGCCCTGCGCGGCATCGAAGCCGACCTCGGCGAACGCTCCGCTGACACCTTCACCGCCGACCTCCACCCCGACCTGCGTGCCGACTTCATCCTCGCCAACCCGCCGTTCAACGTCTCGAACTGGTGGGACGCCAAGCTCGCCGACGACCCGCGCTGGAAGTACGGCACCCCGCCCGCCGGCAACGCGAACTTCGCCTGGGTCCAGCACTTCGTGCACCACCTCTCCCCGAAGGGCACCGCCGGGTTCGTCCTCGCCAACGGCTCGCTGTCGTCGAAGTCCGGAGGGGAGGGCGAGATCCGCCGGAGGCTGGTCGAGGCCGACCTGGTGGACTGCATCGTGGCCATGCCGGAACGCTTGTTCTTCAACACCGGCATCCCCGTCAGCCTATGGTTCGTCTCGAAGGAGCGCCACGGCAACGGCCACCGCGACCGCCACGGCGAGGTGCTGTTCATCGACGCCCGCAAGCTCGGCCGCATGGAGACCCGGCGGCTGCGCGTCCTCGATGACGGCGACGTCGCGCGCATCGCCGACACCTACCACGCCTGGCGCAACCACGACGGCGGCTACACCGACGTCCCCGGCTTCGCGAGGGCAGCCAGCCTCGACGAGATCAGGGCCCACGACTTCGTTCTCACCCCTGGCCGGTACGTCGGCGCCGAGGACGCCGTAGCCGACGACGAGCCAATCGCCGACAAGATCGAGCGCCTCACCAAGGAGTTGTACGCCGAGTTCGACCGGGGCAGGGGTTTAGAAGCTGAGATCCGTTCACGCCTGGCGGTGCTCGAGTGACCGATGCAGCTTTCACGGACTTGCTGAGCGCCATCATTGACAACCGCGGACGCACAGCGCCCACCGCCGAGTCTGGGATCCCACTGATCGCGACGAACTGCATCAAGGACAACGCCCTCTATCCGGTCAAGGAGAAGGTTCGTTACGTCGACAATGAGACGTACAGGACCTGGTTCCGAGGACACCCAGAGCCGGGCGACATCTTGTTCGTCTGCAAGGGATCCCCGGGCAGAACTGCCCTGGTTCCCAACCCGGTCGACTTTGTTGTCGCTCAGGACATGGTCGCCGTTAGGGCAGACGCGACGAAGATCTATCCGAGGTTCCTGCTGGCTGCACTGCGGTCACCTGGTGTCCGCGGCCAGGTCGAGAACATGCATGTCGGGTCCCTGATTCCGCATTTCAAGAAGGGCGACTTCGACAAGCTGCGGATTCCAACGCCAGCCAGGACGGTGCAGGAGGCGGTCGGCGATCTCTACTTCGCCATGTCAGAGAAGATCGAGTCCAACCGCCGATCGGCCGAGATCGAGCTCGAGCTCGCGGCCGCGCTGCTCGTCGGCGGAACCGAAACGATCCGCGTCGGTGACGTCGCCGACGTTGATAAGGGCCTTTCCTACAAGGGGGCTGGACTCGATGACGGGTCGGCGACGAACGCAATCCCGATGGTGAACCTTGGGAGCTTCAGCACGTCGGGAGCGCTCAAGCCAGACGGCCTTAAGTACTACACAGGCGATTTCAAGCAGAAGCATCGCCTTGCGGCGTGGGACCTTGTCGTAGCCAACACGGACCTCACCCAGAGTCGGGAGATCCTCGGGCGAGGATTCCTCGTCCCGTCGACGCTGCAAGGAGCTCTCCACACGCACCACACCTCGGTCGTTCGGTTTCGTGAGCGTTCGGAGCTCGCGCCCTTCCTGTGGGCCCGCCTGCAGTCACCCGAGTTTCGCGACCGTGCGAAGGGGTTCGCGACCGGAACGACTGTGACCGCGCTGCCCCGGGAGGCGCTGCTGGACTACGAGTTCTCGGTTCCCTCCAATCCAGAGCTGTCGCTGGCTGCGGCACGCGGACTGATTGAGCATTCCTGGCAACTCGCGGCCGAGTCAGCCGCGGTCACCAGAACACGGGACGCGCTGTTGCCCGAGCTGCTCTCTGGCCGCATTCGGGTCCCGGAGGCCGATGCCGTCGTACAGGATGGGACCGAGTAGAGGGAGGCAGGCGTGGGCAAGTCGGACTACCCGGTCAGGGAGCTGGTCGCCAAGATCGAGCGCGGCGAGCTCCAGCTGCCTGAGATGCAGCGCAAGTACGTCTGGACGTCCACCAAGGTCCGCGATCTGCTGGATTCGCTGTATCGCGAGTACCCGTCCGGCGTGATCCTGACTTGGCAGCCGGCGGCGACGGTCGAAACTCGCGCCTTCGCTGTCGCGACGAACAGCGAGCCGGTGACGGCGCCACTGTTGCTGCTCGACGGCCAGCAGCGTCTCACATCGCTCTCGGCGGTGCTGCGTGGTGAGCCGGTCACGGTCAAGAACCGCAAACGTCCGGTCGAGATCCTGTTCAACCTCGACCATCCCGACGAGCTCACGTTCATTACCGAGGTTGCCGAGGACAACGAGAGCCACGAGGACGCCGACGATGCCGACGATGTCGACTCCGACCTGATCACGCGCGTCAACCGCCGAGCCTTTGTCGTCGCCAGCAACCAGGTCGCGGCGCTGCCCAACTGGGTCAAGGTCACCGACGTCTTCAAGAAGTCCGACTCCGAGCTGCTCAAGGCGGCAGGCGTCACCGGGTTCGACGATCCCAACTATGAGCGGTACTCGGCACGGCTGAAGCAGTTGCGTTCGATCGCCGACTACTCCTACCGCGTCGACATCCTCGAGCCCTCGAAGTCGTATGAGGAAGTCACCGAGATCTTCGTGCGGGTCAACTCGCTCGGCGCCAAGCTCCGCAGCTCCGACCTGGCCCTCGCGCAGATCACCGCGAAGTGGAACGGGTCTCTCGCCCTCTTCAACGCCTACCAGGCCGAGGTCGCGCATAGGGGCTTCGATCTGGACCTTGGTGTGCATCTCAAAACCCTCATCGCGATCATCACCGGCCAGTCCCGGTTCCTCACGGTCGCATCGCTGACCCAGCAGGCGCTGGAGGACGGGTGGAAGCGCACCAAGCGTGCGATGGACTTCGCGGTCAACTTCGCCCAGCAGAACGTCGGGGTCGACAGCCCTACTCTGCTCTCGTCGCCGTTCCTGATGATCGCCACCGCCTCCTGGGGCGCACAGATGAACTACAAGATCTCCGACAAAGACGCCGCTGCGTTCCGGAAGTGGTTCCTCCTGGCCAACGCGAAGGGCCGCTACTCGCGCGGGTCCACCGAAACCCTCCTCGACCAGGACCTGGCGGCCCTGCGCTCGGAGGACAGGATCGGCGGCCTCAATCAGCGTCTGGTCCAGCAGGTCGGTCGCCTCGACTTCACCGCGGCCGACCTGGTCGGTCGCACCGCACGCAGTGGAGCCTTCAAGACCATGTTCCTCGCGTTCCGCGCCGACGGCGCGAAAGACTGGGCGACTAATCTGCTCATCAGCCCAAAGCTCGCCGGGCACGCCGACAAGATCGAGTTCCACCACGTCTTCCCCAAGGCGTACATGAAGAAGGCCCGGCCCGACATCGACGGCCGGGACGTCGACGAGATCGCCAACCTCGCGTTCATCAGCTCCAAGACCAACAAGGACATCAGCGCCAAGGCTCCGGCCGACTACGCGCCGAAGTACTCCAAGGAGCAACTGGCAAAGCAGCTGGTGGTCTTCGATGACACGAACGCCGTGCCCGAGGGCTTCGAGAAGTTCGTCACCCAACGCCGTGAGCTGATCGCGGCCCGACTCAACGAGTTCCTCGCCATCGCGGAGAGCCAGTGAGCGGGTTCGACGAGGCGGTGATCGAGGACGCCGCCCTCGACTACCTCCGCGAGGTCGGGTACGCGACCGAGTTCGGTCCCCGGATTGGGCCCGGCGGCGCTGCCGAGGAGCGAGCTTCCTGGGACGAGGTCTACCTGCTCGACCGGCTCCGAGCAGCAGGTCGACGGCTCAACCCTGATCACACCGACCTCGTGGACGAAGCGATCAAGCGCCTGGGGCGAGCGGAGTCGCAGTCTGAGCTCCCCGAGAACCTCCGCGTGCACCGACTGCTCGTCGACGGCGTGCCGGTCGAGCACCGCGGCGCCGACGGGCAGGTCCGAACGGTGTACCTCCGGCTCATCGACTTCGACCAGCCTGACCAGAATGACTGGCTCGCGGTCAACCAGGTCACCGTCGTCGGCAGCAAGAACCGCCGACCCGACGTGCTCGTCTACGTCAATGGCATCCCCTTGGGCTTGCTCGAGCTGAAGAGTTCCGCCGCCGAGCACGCGACGCTCCGCACCGCATGGAATCAGGTGCAGACCTACCGCACCGACATCCCCGCTGTGTTCACGGCCAACGCGGTAGCGGTCATCTCCGACGGGACCTCGGCCGCGATGAGCTCCTTCACCGGCGCCTTCGAGCACTACGCACCATGGAAGACCGTCGACGGTCGCGACGTCGTCACGAACAAGCCTGCCCTGGAGGTCCTGCTCAAGGGTGTGTTCGAGCCGGCCCGGTTTCTCGACCTGCTGAAGAACTTTGTCGTGTTCTCGGACGAGGCCGCGGGCCTGGTCAAACGCGTCGCGAAGTACCACCAGTATTGGGCCGTCAACGCTGCCGTCGAGTCCACAGTCGAAGCCGCCAGTCCGAACGGCGATCGCCGCGGCGGCGTCGTCTGGCACACGCAGGGTTCCGGCAAGAGCATCGAGATGCTCCTCTTCGCCGCGAAGGTGATGCGGGACCCGCGGATGGGCAACCCGACCCTGGTCTTCCTCACCGACCGGAACGACCTGGACGACCAACTGTTCGCCGAGGTCTTCGCACCCGCGGCCATCCTGCCGGAGAAGCCCGTCCAGGCCGCGTCCAGAACGGACCTGCGCTCGCTGCTGCAGCGCGCCTCGGGCGGCATCATCTTCACGACACTGCAGAAGTTCGCGCCCTTGGTCGGCGATGATGTCAACCCCGTGCTGACCGATCGGCGCAACGTCGTGGTGGTCGCCGACGAGGCCCACCGTTCGCAGTACGGCTTCGGCGAGACTCTGGCCGCCGACGGCACCCTTAAGGCCGGGCTCGCGAAGCACATGCGCGACGCCCTGCCAGGAGCGACCTTCCTCGGGTTCACCGGCACGCCCATCGAGACTGGGGACAAGTCCACCCGCTCGGTCTTCGGCGAGTACATCGACATCTACGACCTCACCCGCGCCGTCGAAGACGGCGCCACGGTCAAGATCTACTACGAGTCCAGGCTCGCGAAGGTCGCCCTGTCGGAGGCCGACATGGGCGCACTCGACGAACTCGCCGACGAGATCACCAGCGAGATCGAGGAGGACGAGGCGCGGAAGGCCAAGTCCAAATGGGCCCGGCTCGAGGCCATCGTCGGTGCCGAGGACCGCCTCGACCTCATCGCCGCCGACATCGTGCAGCACTGGGAGAAGCGCCGCGCGGCGATGCTTGGCAAGGCGATGATCGTGACGATGTCGCGTCGCATCGCCGTACGGCTTTACGAGAAGATCGTGGCCCTGCGTCCCGACTGGCACTCCGACGACCCGATGGCCGGCCGGATCAAGGTCGTCATGACCGGTTCCGCCGCCGACCCGCCGGCATTCCAACCGCACCTGCACTCCAAGGACGTGCGACGGGAGATCAAGGCACGCGCTAAGAACCCCGACGATCCGCTCGAGATCGTCATCGTCCGCGACATGTGGCTCACCGGCTTCGATGCCCCGTCGATGCACACCATCTACGTCGACAAGACCATGCAGGGTGCCGGGCTCATGCAGGCGATCGCACGCGTCAACCGCACCTTCCGCGACAAGCCCGGCGGCCTGATCGTCGACTACATCGGTGTCTTCGCGAACCTCCAGAAGGCACTCGTCGAGTACTCACCCTCCGACCGCGACCAGGCCGGCGTCCCGATCGAAGAGCTCGTTGACGCGATGCTCGAGAAGCACGACATCATTCGTGGTCTGTTGCACGGTTGCGACTTCAATGCCTCGCCCGACCTCTCCGCGGGCCAGCGGCTCGCGGAGCACGCCAAGGTGCTCGACTTCGTCATGGCCGACCAGGACCGGCAAACCCGGTTCCTCGATCAGGTCCTCGCCCTGGCAAAGGTCTATGCGCTGGCCGGCGCTAGAGAAGAAGCCGCCGCGATCCGCAACGACGTACGGCTCTTCACCGACGTGCGAGCCGCAATCATGAAGATCCTGAACCCCGACTCGGGACGTGCCGGATCCGGTGCCGTCGAAGTGGATACCGCCATCGGGCAGCTCGTAAACGAGGCGGTCGCCGCCGACGAGGTGGTCGACATCTACAAGCTCGCCGGCGTCGAGACACCCGAGATCTCGATCCTCTCCGACGAGTTCCTCGACTCCCTGGCCCACAAGGACAAGCCCAACCTCCAACTCGGGCTCCTGCGCAGGATCCTCAACGACCGGATCAAGACCGTCGCCCGGTCGAACCTCGTCCAGTCGCGCAAGTTCTCCGAGCAGCTGGAGGAGGCGATCAACAAGTACACCAACCGCTCGCTCACCACGGCCGAGATCATCGCGGAATTGGTCAAGCTCGCCAAGGAGATGCGCGACCAGGCCAGCCGGCACGAGCAGCTGGGCCTGACCGAGGCCGAAGCCGCCTTTTACGACGCGATCGTGCAGAACGAGGCGGCAGTCCTCGAGCTCGGCGACGAGAAGCTCAAGAAGATCTCGGTCGACCTCGTCTGGTCGGTTCGCAATTCGGTGACGATCGATTGGAACTACAAGGAGTCCGTAAAGGCTGGGATGCGGTCGAAGGTCCGTCGCCTGCTCGCGATCAACGGCTACCCGCCCGACCTCGAAGAGAAGGCCATCGAGCTCGTCCTCGAACAGGCAGAGCTCTTCGCCGGAGTCGGGTCTGGGAGCTGCTGATGGACGTGGTCTGGGACCAGTTCGAGCCAGACGAGCCGCTCACAGCTGGTGAGTACGCGGTGCGACGAACGCTTGGCCGGTTCATCACGAGCAGGGCCTTCCCGTTGAAGTACGGCCGCGCGAGCGAAGTTGGACAGCCGACCAAGACGGCATGGCAGGTGGTTGCGGATGATCTGGGTGAAGGTGATCTCGATGGGCCGACGAGCATGACAGAGGATCTCTACCGGTCCCCCAAGGGGCGCGTTCAAGTCCAGGCGCGGGTGGTGGGCGATGTCGGCGGCGTCTCCGAGATCCGCATCCAGCGCGTCGAGGGTGCCAGCGGCCCCAACCCTCAAGTCGTGGATGCCATCCGACTTGATGCCGAGGGCGCCCGGAGGCTGTTCGACTTCTGCGCGCTTCTTAGCGGCGTTGACCCCCGGGAACCGCATGGCTTCCGCGTCGACGAGGCCATGATCCGGCAGGTCGTGGCGGATCCGGAGCGGCTCGAGGCGATCTACGCCGAGGATCCAAGCGCTCTGCGTGCGCTCATCGAAGGCGACGTCGACGCCACGGATGTGCTCGCTCTGCGGGCACGGCAGGAAGTCGTGGAGAGGTTCAGCCGCATGCTTTCCGACGCCGACTTCTTCGCCGAGGTGGCCGAGGGTCGAGGCCCAGAGGTCGTTTGGCAGCGCTTCTTCGAGGCCAATCCCTGGCTGCTCGGAGTTGGTCTGTCTGCCCACCTCTTCACCTCGTGGGATCCGCAGCGCCTGGAGAGGTACGTAGCAGGTTCGAGCGTCGCTGGGCCAGGCAAGGAAGCCGACGCTCTCATGGAGACGGCTGGTGCGATCAAGGCCCTCGTCTACGCCGAGATCAAGAGGCACGATGTCCCTCTCTTGGAAGCGAGCCACTTCCGCTCGGGCGCTTGGCCGGTATCAACTCATGTCACCCGAGGAGTTGCTCAGGCACACGCCACCGTGCGCCGGGCACAGGATGACATCGGCCGCCAACTCGAGCGAAAGGTCGATGGCTACGTCACGGGCGAGCGCGCCTACAACCTCAAGCCTCGCAGCTATCTGGTGGTCGGCACGCTCGAGGGCCTGACGGACGACGGCCGCATCCACGAGGAGAAATTTCTGGCCTTCGAAGGGTTTCGGCGGTCGATCACCGAACCCGAAATCCTGACATATGACGAGGTACTGGCGAGAGCCAAGGCCTTCCTCGAGCTGGCGAAGGTGTCGCCAGGCTCCGCGGATGAGATCGCTGGCGATGGGGAGCCGCCGTTCTGATTGCACGGGGGTCGCCGCCGTTCGGGGTGGTTATGGAGGTCGCGGTCTCGCTTCCGCCGCCGCATCCCCAGGCGCCGGCGACACGGGTGCTGCTGTCGCACTTCCCCTACGCCGCCAACTCCCATGACGAGGACCGCTACGCGCAGTTCCGGCTGCGCGACGAGGGCATCCCGCTGCTCCACGGCCATGCGCACGAGGCGTTCCGCGAGCGTCGTACCAAACGCGGGACGTGGGGCATCAACGTCGGCGTCGACTGGTGGGACTACGCGCCCGTGTCAGCTGAGACGCTCGCTCGCCGACGAGCACGGTGAGCTGTTCGACCGGATCATTGCCGTCGGCGTCGAGAAGGACGGTGGCGACCTGTACGGCCTGGACCTCAAGAACTCCAAGATCCGTCGCGCCGTCTATGAGTCGCCGGCAGACACAGACTCGATCAAGACGCTCTTCACCGACCACGGCAAGAAGTACACGACCATCCCCGAGGGCCTGGTGAAGAAGAAGGACTCCTGAGCCGGCTGCTACATACGGTCGATCCAGGTATCGCCCTCACGGTCGTCCCACGAGCTGCGAGCACTGCTGCCTGCTGCCCCTGGCTGAGCCTTGCGGCGCGCTGTGAGCTTCTCAGCGACCTGGCGCGCTTCGACGAAGGTCAGCTCGCGTAGCGATGCCACCGGTCTGCCGGCGAGCTCGACGATGAGCGCCTGGCGTTCTGCCATGGACTCCAGGCCGACGTCGTCCAGCGCCCTCCTGAGGTTCGCCACGAGCCAGTCCGGCACCTCATCGGGGTCGGGTACGGCGACCTGCGGGGGAGCGGGCCGGGGGTCGGCGAACAGGCCGTCGTCAGCATCGTCATGCACTGGCCAAGCCTATGCACCGGAGTTGTCGGTCGTCTCCGCGAGAACGTCCTCATAGCTCGACGACCCGGTGGTCACCAGGTGTGGTTCGAGCAGAAGTCCGCGTGAAAAAGGTTGCCGGCCTTCCTCGCCTCATCCACAAGCGGGTGAGGCCCATTCGTCATGGGCCAGGACCACGACCGGAGCCGCACCTTTGAGCCATCCAGCGTGGGAGCCTGCTGGCTGCCGCGGCTGGGAAGCAGCACTGCGTTGCCGTCTGGTCCGACCACGGCAACGCCGCGGGTGCTGCCACCGAACTGAAGCACAGTGCGGTCGCCGGCGGATCCCGGTGCGAGTTTGACGATCGTCGCGGTGCCATCGAGAGGGAGATTCCCTGATTGGATCGCGGCTCGGATCGGCCTGACGCCGATGGCGGTTGACCAGCATTACCCGAGCGTCGCGAAGGCGAGAACGAACGCGGACTTGATGTCGGACATGACCAGCGGGAGTTCGTCAACGACCTTGAGCACGGATCCGCTCTCGTCGACGCGGGTTCCGTGCACGGAGCACCCACCGGGCAAGTCGCCGTGGCGCTTGATCTGTGGGTGAGCGGCCTCGCGTTCGAACTTCAGGTTCGCACCACCATTGCAGCCCTTGCAGGTCAGCACGACCGTCGTTGCGTCTCCCAGGATCGAGACGCCGGATTGCTGCGGAGCGTGCTCCTCATCGAACTGGTCGAGGTCCTTCATCTTCATGCAGATGGGGCACCTGAGGCGTCGCTGCCCGAGCATCGTGGAGTAGCCCGAGCAGTCGGCAGCGCCGATCTGGTTCATATGGTGCACCCACGCGTGACGTTGGTCGAGGAAGAGCTGCTCACGGCGGTTGCGGCGCGCGTTGCGGTCTCTTGTCATCTTGATCAGTCCTCGGACCGCCGGGACGGATGCACCTGGGCGTCGCGGATCTGCTGCAGCTCGTCTGCCGTGAGCAGGTAGTCGAGCCGGCTAAAGCTCCCGCGCTCACGGCCGTCCATGATGCGCCGGTACTCGGCCAGCATCCGCAGATAGGTGTCGAGCATCGGCCAGTGCGAGTCGCCGCCGTCGGTGCGCTCGATCTGCGGCTGCAGCTCGGTCCAGCGGTCGCCGTCGCGCATCTGGAACTTGACGTAGTCGTCCATGTGGCCCTCGAGCGAGTCGTTGAAGTCGAAGCCCTGGAACTCCAGGGCCCGCGCGAGCTCGTCGTCGACGGGCGTCCCCTCCTCCTCGAGATGGCTGACGCTGTAGGTGAGGATGCGGAACATCTGGAGGATGTCCGACACCCGCCGGCAGTCACGCTTCGACAGCTCCGTGCGGAACCCGGCCACCTCGTAGGAGTACTCGCTGGTGAAGCCGTTCTCCAGGATGCGGGCTCGCATCAGCTGGTAGTCATGGTCGCCGTCCACGTCGTTGGCGTCCTCGGGCAGCACCCGGGCGAGGATCCGGTGCAGCAGCGAGAGGACCTGACGGTCGGCCAGGCGCATCGACTCCGGCGGCTCCTCCTCGCTTCGGCGGCGTCCAAGGTCGTCGCCGTCCATCTTCGGGACCGGCACCACGGCCTCCATGAGCAGGTCGCGCACGTACTCGCTGAGCGTCACGCCTGCGTCGTCGGCCAAGTCCCGCAGTTCGTCGCGGACCCGGTCGTCGACCCTGATGTTCAGAACAGCCACCTCAACCTCCTGTAAGACTGTATGACGCTAAGCGTAGCAGCGTCATACAGCGACCCGGCACGTTGGCTGTTTGGGGGTATCTTGGAAGCGCTGGAGCGCCGCCCTGAGAACTACGCCAAGTCGTACACCGTCGCGTTGCGTGAGGACCTCTTGGGCCCGTTCATCCGCCGGCCTCAGGCGCCTTGGGCGTCCGGGATCACGTCCTTGTCGACCTTGCGAGCGACGTGGATCCAACCGAGGTGGTGTCCACGTCCGAGCGGCGCAGCTCCAGGAGTTCGCCTTGGCGTAGCCCGACGAAGGCGGCCAGAACAATGAGGAGCTTCAGCCGGTCGGGCATCTCGTCGATGATCGTCGTGATCTCATCCAGCGATGCAAGCACGGCGACCCGGTCCCCTAGGCTCGACCGGATCTCAAGCGGTCTCAACTCGCGTCGAGGAATGCCCGGAATCGCTGGTCCAACAAGATCCGATCGGGACGTTCAGAGCGGCGTGTGGGTAGCACCATGAGCTTTCGCGTGTGGAACTCCTGGATGCCGTGGCGGAGCATGGGGCCGTCGACCTCGCGGAGCACCTCGGCGTTGATCCGCACCTCGTAGTCCGGCGTGATGCCGAGGATCCTCCGGTCATAGGCGGCGTGGTGCATCTTGCAGAGTGTGAGCCCGTTGGTGACGACAGGCCGCCCGCCGGCGCCGTCCTCCTGGATGTGCGCAGCGTCGAGCAGGTCGCTGTGCCGGAACGAGCACACCGCGCAGGACGTCCGGTAGGCCCGCAGGACTGCGGCCCGGAAGGGCCGCTGGTGCAGGCGCCGCTTGGTGAGTTGCTGCCGGTACGACGGGTCGAGCTCAAGCTCCGTCGACGGCCAGGTGATGTCGGGCTGAGGGACGGCGTCGATATCAACGACAAACTGGAGGTCGGCTCGCTCCTCGTCAACGAGGTAGATCGGATACAGAGCGCTGTATCCACCGCCTTGGACGCCCAACCACCAGATGAGCGGCAGTCGTTCGATCATCGCCTGCCGCAGGGCGCGGTTCTCGAAGTGGTTGGGGTCGTCGCCCCGCATCTTGTAGCGGTAGAACCCATCCAGGCCGACGGCATCGTCGTAGGGGCGCGTGCTGCCTTCCGGGCGATAGACCGTCCGGATCGACAGAGCGGCGGCCAGTTGTCCCGGCTTCCAGATCCCCTGCTGGGTCGGCATGAGCCGGATGGTTTCCCCGGCGAGGGTCAGCCCACTGGTGTCCTGCTGGGTGAAGGTCTCCTTGCCCTGGGCGCGCTGCCGATCGAGCCACGCGAAGGCGGCATGGCGAATTGCCAATTCACGCAGTCGGTCGGGGGATGTCACAGCGGGATCATTGCAGGCAGACCGTTGGTCCCGGGGCTTCCTGGTGCAGAGTGGACCGAGCGTCCATATCCGCATGCGCCTTGGGCAGCCTCGTCCTCGGCGGCGGGCTGCCATCCGCGGGCTCGACCTCGGTCGACGCGGGCGTATCAGTAGCTCTCTGGAACGGTGCGGCCGCCGGGAACAAGTCGGCTGAGGAGTCGTCCGGGGCCGCCGTCGTTGAACCAGTCGTCGTCGTTGTCACGGCGGAAGCGCCACAGGAGGAAGACGTAGTAGAGGCCGACGGCGAGGGCGATACCGGTCAAGACCCAATCGCGCCGAGCGATGTGTCCGGCGACCTGGAGGAACACGCCGACCAAGGTCGGATAGACGGTGGCATGTTCTATCGTCGCCCACACATATCGCCGGTGCGTCCCCCGCACTGACAACATACGCAGCGTATCGGCTGTGACCGTCGCGACCAGGCATCCGTTCAGCGCCCACACGATCACTGACCAGGCGGTTGTCTCGTAGAACTGCACCGCTGGAACGTACGAGAATCCTCCGACGGAATTCCGGGCGCTATCACTGCGGCTCGGTCGCTCCAAGGGTCGCAGAACGGTGACGGCCGACGGTCACCATGGGACGCAGTTCAAGTGACGGGCTCGACGTTGACGTCCGTCGCCTCCTGCGCCCGCAAGCGGTGAACATCCGCTGACGCCTGACCCACGTCCCTGGCCGTTGTCGGCGGGCCCACCTAGGGTCGCAATATGACCGCTACGCAGTGGACGGCAGACACCCTCCTGGCGCGGTACGACGAGGTGCGCGGGCACACCGAGCGCCTGGCGGCGCCGCTGTCGCCGGAGGACCAGACCGTGCAGTCGATGCCGGACGTGTCGCCCACCAAGTGGCATCGGGCGCACGTGACGTGGTTCTTCGAGACCTTCGTGCTGGCCGACAACGAGGCCGGCTTCGCGCCGTACCAGGACCAGTACTGGTTCCTCTTCAACAGCTACTACGAGGCGGTCGGGCCGCGCTACAACCGCGCCGAGCGCGGGGTGATCAGCCGGCCGGGGGCGCACGACGTCGGGGTCTACCGCGCCAACGTCGACGACCGGATGCGCGAACTCGTCGCCGGTCTCGACCAGGGCACGATCGACAAGCTCGCGGGCACCATCGAGCTCGGCTTCCACCATGAGCAGCAGCACCAGGAGCTGCTGCTCATGGACATCAAGCACGTGTTTTCCCTCAACCCCCTGCGTCCCGTGTACGCCGGCAGCCCGGCCGCGCAGGCCGAGCCCGACCCGCTCGGCTGGGTCGACGTCGACGGCGGCCTGGTCGAGATCGGGCACCGCGGCGCCGAGTTCTCCTTCGACAACGAGCTGCCGCTGCACCAGGTCTACCTCGAGCCGTTCCGGATCGCCGACCGGCTGGTGACCAACGGCGAGTGGCTGGAGTTCATGGCCGACGGCGGCTACCGGCGCCCCGAGCTGTGGCTGTCCGACGGCTGGGCACAGGTGAAGGGGAACGGGTGGCAGGCGCCCTTCTACTGGACCGAGGTCGACGGGGTGTGGTTCGAGCACACCCTGCACGGCACCTTCCCCGTCAACCCGGGCCTGCCGGTCAGCCACGTCAGCCACTACGAGGCCGACGCCTACGCGACCTGGGCCGGCAAGCGGCTGCCCACCGAGGCCGAGTGGGAGCACGCCGTGCGCACCGACACCGACGACGCCGCCGCCCAGCCCACGGGCAACCTCGCCGACACCGAGACCTGGCACCCGCGCCCCGCCGGCCCGGCGAACGGCCGCCTGCGCCAGGTGTACGGCGACTGCTGGGAGTGGACGTCCTCGGCGTACCTGCCCTATCCCGGCTTCCACCCCGCGGCGGGCGCGATCGGCGAGTACAACGGCAAGTTCATGTCCAACCAGATGGTGCTGCGCGGCGGCTGCGCGCTCACCCCGCCGGGCCACGCGCGAGCCAGCTATCGCAACTTCTTCCCGCCCGGCGCGCGATGGGCGCTGTCGGGCCTGCGCCTCGCCGACGGGGTTTCGAGGCTCCCTTCGAGGCTCGCTTCGCTCGCACCTCAGGACGAGCGCAGCGCTCGCACCTCAACCACCGAGGGGGCGCGATGAGCCAGGAGCCCGAGGTCTGCGTCCTGCTCGAGCCCGACTGGGCCAGCGACAGCCTCGCCGCCGACGTACGCCGCGGCCTGAGCCAGGTGCCGCGCACTCTCCCCCCGCGCTGGCTGTACGACGACCGCGGCTCCGCGCTCTTCGACGAGATCACCCGCCTGCCGGAGTACTACCCCTTCGCCGCCGAGCGCTCGATCCTCGAGGCCCATGCCGACGAGATCGTCGCGGCGAGCGGCGCCACCGCGCTCATCGAGCTGGGCAGCGGCACCAGCGAGAAGACCCGCCTCCTGCTCGATGCCTTCACGCGCGCCGGGCAGCTGACCCGGTTCGCGCCGGTCGACGTCGCCGAGGGGACCCTGCGCCAGGCGGCCGCCGACATCGCCGAGCGCCATCCCGGTCTGGAGGTGCTCGCCGTGGTCGGCGACTTCACCCTCCACCTCGCCCACCTCCCGAAGGGCGGGCGGCGGATGGTCGCCTTCCTCGGCGGGACGATCGGCAACCTCTACCGCGAGGAGCGCGCCGCCTTCCTGGGCGCGCTCGCCGACGTCCTCGAGCCGGGCGACTCCGTGCTGCTCGGCACCGACCTGGTGAAGAGCGCCGACCGCCTGATCGCGGCGTACGACGACGCCCAGGGCGTCACGGAGGACTTCATCCGCAACAGCCTGGTGGTGGTCAACCGCGAGCTGGGCGCCGACTTCGACCCGTCGGCCTTCTCCTATGTCCCGTTCTGGGACCCGCACATGGAGCGGATGGACCTGCGCCTGCGCGCGGAGGTGCCGCAGCGGGTGACGATTCCCGGCGCCGAGCTGGTGCTCGACCTGGCGATGGGGGAGGAGATCCGCGTGGAGATCTCCACCAAGTTCCGGGTCAGCCGGATCGCGGGGGAGCTCGAGACCGCGGGCCTCGGCGTCGCCCGGGTATGGACCGACCCGGAGGGCGACTTCGCCCTCACTCTTGCGGTCAAGTCCTGAGCGCGCCGGAGATCTTCCCGCGCGTCGGGGTGGACGAATACGAGACGACGAGGCAGGGTCGGACCTGCGTCGGTTCGCCCGGCGCCATCTCGCGGACACCACATCTCGGAAGGTTGTGAAGTGAAGAGAGCACTGACGATCGTCGCCTCGGTCGCGACGGCCACCGCACTGCTGGTCCCCGGAGGGAGCAGCAGCGCCGCGCCGCAGGCCCAGGACCGGGTGGCCCGGGTGGCGGCCAAGCCCTACACCCCGCCGGTGCCCGTCTGGGGCGCCTGCACCAACGAGCGGCTGGCCAAGGCCGGCGCCCAGTGCGCCATGCTCGAGGTCCCCCTCGACTACGACAAGCCCAAGGGCAAGAAGATCCACGTCGCGGTGAGCCGGATCCTCCACACCGACCCCGACTACAAGGGCATGATCGCCGCCAACCCCGGCGGTCCCGGCGGCTCGGGTCTCGGCATGGCCCGGCTCGGCGCAGCCATCCCCAACGGCGTCGGCGCGAAGTACGACTGGTACGGCTTCGACCCGCGCGGCGTCGGCAGCAGCACGCCGTCGCTGAGCTGCAACCCGAACTACCCGGGCGCGGGCTATGACCGGCCCAACTACGTGCCGAAGCGGAACAAGGACCTGCGCTGGTGGAAGCGCGTCACCAAGAAGTACGCCAAGGCGTGCTCCGAGGCCGACGCCAAGCGCCTGCTCAAGCACATCCGCACCGAGGACGTCGCCCAGGACCTCGAGAGCCTGCGCCGCGCGGTCGGTGCGCCGAAGCTGAACTACTACGGCTTCTCCTACGGCACCTATCTCGGCCAGGTCTACGCGACCCTCTTCCCGAAGAAGGTCGGTCGCTTCGTGTGGGACGGCGTCCTCAACGCGGACAAGGCGTTCTACGAGGCCAACGTCGACCAGAACATCCAGTTCGACAAGAACATCAAGGTCTACTTCAACTGGCTCGCCAAGAACGACGCCGTCTTCGGCCTCGGCACCAGCGGCAAGGCGATCCGCAAGGGCTACTACAAGCTGCTCAAGCGGCTCGACAAGCAGCCGGCCGCCAACGGCCAGCTCGGCCCCGACGAGCTGAGCGACGTCCTGCTCAGCGCCGGCTACTACGTCTACGACTGGAACGCCATCGGCCTGGCCTACGCCAAGCTGGTCAAGACCGGCGACGGCACGGACATCATCGGCATGTACGCCGGTCCCGGCGACGACAACGGCTTCGCCGTCTACAACGCGGTCCAGTGCACCGACGCGCACTGGCCGGGCTGGAAGAAGACCGAGGCCGACGCATGGCGCGTGCACGCCAAGCACCCGTTCCTCACCTGGGGCAACACCTGGTACAACGCCCCGTGCCTGAACTGGCCGGCGCCGTCGCGGGACGCCTTCGACGTCAGCGGCAAGAAGGTGAAGTCGCGGATCCTGATGATCGCCGAGACCAAGGACGCCGCCACGGTGTTCTCGGGTGCGGTCGCCACGCGCAAGAAGTTCCGCACGTCCTTCCTCATCGAGGGCGTGGGCGGTACGACGCACTCCGGCTCGCTGTCGGGCGTCGCCTGCACGGACAACCTGATCGCCAGCTACCTCGACACCGGGGTGCTGCCGAAGCGCAAGAAGAACAAGCGCAGCGACCTCAAGTGCGAGCCCGTGCCGCAGCCGACGGCGAGCGCCTCGGCCCGCGGTGCCGCTCCGCTGGCGGTGGACGACCGGATGCCGGCCGACCTGCGCACGCTGCTGCTCGAGGCCCAGTCCTCGGGCCGCTGAGGCAGCCCACGCCAGAGGTCTGCCGGGAGAGCACGGAACACCCGGGTGGTTGCACCCACGGGCGGGCGTCGACGAACTCGTCGGCGCCCGCCCCCGTTTCCCAGCCGTCATGGCAAGATGCGGCGAGTGAGTGGTGTGGGGAGGGTCGGCGCGATGCTGGCCGGGGTCCTTCTCCTCGCCGCGTGCAGCGAGGAGCCCAAGCCGGTGCACCAGAAGGTGCCCGAGCCCCAGGTCGTGGTGACCGGGTACGACGCCGCCAAGGAGCCCTCGGCCGCGGTGCTGGCGCTCGTGCCCGCCGACGCGACCGTCCTCGAGGTCACCGACTTCGACCAGCTGCGGCTGGTGCTCGGCTTCTCGACCCTCGACGAGGCCACACCCGCCCCCGAGCGGGAGCGCTTCTGGCGGCGGCTGCCGCGGACGGCGGCGCTGTCGCAGGGTCTGCTGCGGCCGGTCGACCGCCGGCTGCGCAGCGAGTTCGCCGTCACCCAGGACGACGTCGCCTGGGAGGCCAGCTGGTCCGGCCCCGACGCCCGGGGCTGGGTGCTCGCCTTCCACGACGACGTCGCGATGGCCGCCGTCCGCCGCGCCGTCGAGGCCGGGGTCGGCCCGCTGGCCGGTGCGGTCGTCGACGACGACCGGCACCTGGTGACCTCCACCCAGCCCCCGGCGGTCGAGGACACCTGGGGCACCGACCCCGCGCTGGTCGCGCTCACCGGCGGCGAGGCGGTCTCGACGTACGTCGAGCGCGGCTGCACCCCCTTCGACACGGTCTTCGGCGCCGGCATGCAGGCGCAGCTCGCCGCGGCGCCGGCCGCCGCGCTGCGGGCGCTGGACGAGCTCGAGGCCTACTCCGTCGCCCTCGGCACCGAGCTGGTGACGGTGCAGCTCGGGGAGAAGCGCAAGGACGCCTTCGACCGCGCGCGGCTGGCCGACGTGATGCCGCCGACCGACCCGGAGTTCGCGCTCGTGATGAGCCGTGCCGTCGCGGACCCGGCGAGCGGACGGCTCGGCTACGTGCTCGCCGACCCGCCGGCGGCCGCGAAGCTCACCCGCGAGCGGCACCTGCCGTTCACCGTCTGCCCGGGCTGACCGGCCGACCCGCCCGGCCGGCGCCCTCCCCCTTACTTTCGGCGAGGGGTCCATCTGGGATCCGAGACACAACCCGCGCAGCGGGCCTTCCGCGCCTCCGCGGCCGCGTCGTCGAATGGAGGTCCAGGTCACACCAGCGGCCTGGACGAGGAGGCCCACCATGACCAGCACGACGCCCGTCACCCGGATGGAGCGGCGCACCATCGACGTCGTACCCACCGCGGAGCGGCACGGCACCCCGCGCAGCCAGTTCACGCTCTGGTTCGGCGCCAACCTGCAGATCACCGCGATCGTCGACGGCGCCCTCGCGGTCGTCTTCGGCGCCGACGCGCTCTGGGCGATCATCGGCCTGCTCGTCGGCAACGTGCTCGGCGGCGCCGTGATGGCGCTGCACTCCGCCCAGGGGCCCAAGCTCGGCCTGCCGCAGATGATCTCCTCGCGCGCCCAGTTCGGCGTGTACGGCGCGGTCATCCCGCTCGTGCTCGTCGTGGTGATGTACCTCGGCTTCGCGGCGACGGGCAGCGTCCTCGCCGGCCAGGCGCTCAGCGAGGGCCTGCACCTCGGTGCGCCGAAGCTCGGCATCGTGCTCTTCGGCGTCCTCACGGCCGTGGTCGCCACGCTGGGCTACCGCTACATCCACCTGATGGGCAAGGTGTCGACCGTCGTCGGCATCGTCGGCTTCACCTATCTCGGCGTGAAGATCGTGGCGGACTACGACGTCACCAGCCTGTTCGGCACCAAGGGCTTCGACATCGTCACCTTCCTGCTCGCCGTCTCCCTCGGCGCCGGCTGGCAGCTGACCTTCGGCCCGTACGTGGCCGACTACTCGCGCTATCTCCCCGCCGACACCCCCGCCACGACGACCTTCTGGGCCACCTTCCTCGGCAGCGTCCTCGGCTCACAGTGGTCGATGACCCTCGGCGCCGTCATCGCGTCCATCCCGATCGCGGCCGGCGGCGCGGGCTTCCTCGGCAACCAGGTCGGGTTCATGGGCGAGCTCGCCGGCGGCGGTCTCGCCGCGCTGGTGATCTACCTCGTCATCGTCTGCGGCAAGCTCGCGGTCAACTGCCTCAACGCGTACGGCGGCCTGATGACCATCCTCACCACGACCTCGGCGTTCACCCGCCGCAGCTCGGTCTCGCCGCTGACCCGCGCGCTGCTGATCGGCGCCTTCCTCGCGGCCTCGGTGGGCGTGGCGCTGTTCGCCTCCGCCGACTTCCTCGACAACTTCAAGAACTTCGTGCTCGTGCTGCTCATGGTGTTCACGCCCTGGAGCGCGATCAACCTGGTCGACTACTACCTGGTCTCCCGCGAGCGGGTCGACGTGCCGGCGCTCTACGACCCGGACGGCCGCTACGGCCGGTGGAACGCGACCGCGCTGGTCTGCTACACGGTCGGCGTCCTCGCGCAGATCCCGTTCCTCGCGCAGAAGCTCTACACCGGTCCGATGACCGAGGCGCTCGGCGGCGCCGACGTGTCGTGGATCGTGGGTCTCGTCGTGACCGCCGCGATCTACTTCGCCTGGGCGCGTCGTACGTCGAACCCGCCCGCCGAGACGATCACGATGCCGGAGGCGGTCGGCGCGGGTCCGGTGCGCTGAGGTCGTCGCAGGGGCGGCGCCGGAGGTTTCGAGGCTCGCTGGCGCTCGCACCTCAACCACCGGCGTCGGCGCGCTCAGTCGGCGGTGAGGTCGGCCAGGCCGTGCAGGTTGCGCGCGGTCGGGGACGTCGGCACCGTCGCCGGGTCCGGGGCGGTGCCGAACAGCCGGTCCGCCGTACCGGCGGAGGTCACGGTGAACCAGTAGTGCTCGCTCTTGTAGTGGTGCAGCCGGTGGTTGCGCCAGATCCGGCGGTACCACGCGGAGCGCGGGCGGTAGTCGCTGTGCAGTAGGTAGTGGGTCCACTCGTAGCCCGACTTCAATGTGTACACCGCGGCCAGGAGGGTGAACATCGACGCCGTCGTCGGGGTGACCAGCCAGGCGAGCGCCGTCCATGCCGGCGCGAGCCACAGCTGCGCCTGCCAGGGGATGAACACCAGCGGGATCGCCCGGGGGTCCGCGTGGTGGGCGCGGTGCTTGCGCGCGAGCAGCGGGTCGAGGGTGACCGGCCCGAGGCGGCGCGGGCGCCAGTGCAGGATGAACACGTGGACGACCCACTCCACCAGCGGCAGGATCGCCAGCAGGCCGAGCGGGATCGCCAGCTCCCACCACGACCCGGGGCCCGCGAGGACCCGGCCGGTGACGGCCGCGGCCAGACAGGTGCCAAGCAGGTACGGACTCGGGTGGCGCCAGAACTCCGCGAGCACCTGACCCAGGGAGAGGCTGGTACGACGAGCGTCGCGCTCGACCTGGCGGGCGGCGAGCTCCTCGACCTCGCGGGGGCTCACTGCTCGGCCCCCATCGCGGCGAAGGCATGGAGCAGGGTCTCGGCGGTCGGGGTGAGCACCCGGGCGGCGGCGGCGCGAGCGGTCGGGGCGTCGCCCGCGCGGACCGCCGCGGCGAGCAGCCGGTAGGGCTCGGCCTCGCCGACCTCGTCGGCCAGGAGGCTGCCCAGGGCCGGCAGGGCCGGCTCGTAGGCGGCGCGCAGGCTGTTGAACATCAGCCGGAAGACCATCGAGTCGGCGCCGTCGACGAGCAGGTCCCAGTAGTCGAGCGCCAGCACCTGCCAGCGGACCGCGTCGGTCGTCGTACCGAACTCCTCGACGAGGGCGTCCAGCGATGCTGCCAGGACGGGGCCGCCGCGCTCGGCGGCGAGCGCCGCGATCCCGGGGCCGACCTCGGCCCGGGCCTCGATCACGCTGCGGGCGACGGAGGTGTCGAGCCGGCCCGCGCGGACCAGCAGCCGGGGCAGCAGGTCCAGCCCCGCCGCGCGGCGGAAGTCGCGCACCAGGGTGGCGCCACCGTGGCGGACCTCCACCAGGCCGGTCTGGGCGATGCGCTGCAGCGCCTCGCGCACCGCGGGCCGGGAGATGCCGAGCACCTCGGCGAGCCGCCGCTCGCTCGGCAGCGGCTCGCCGGCGGGCAGCTCGCCGTCGACCACGTCGTCGAGGAGCTGGTCGAAGACCTGGTCGGAGACGGATCGTCGGGTCACGGGTCGCAGGGCCATGCCGCCCACCGTAGGCCGCCGTGGCCAGGTGGTCAAGTGGTAAGACCAGTCCCGCGAGGTGTGAGATGTGGGGCCGCGAGGTGTGAGTTGTGGGGGTATGAGGTGTGAGTTCTGCCGGGACGCGCCCCCACTTCTCACACCTCGCGCCCCCACTTCTCACACCTCGCGCCCCCACATCTCACACCTCGCGGAGCGAGGGGCCGGGCGTGCCTCGTAGGCTGCAGGGGTGACGCGGTGGTGGAGCATCCGGTTGTGGGGGGCCCACCTGCTCGGGCTGGTCTGCGTCGGGATCGCCGTCGGCATGGGCGGTTGGCAGTACGACGCGTGGCAGGCCCGCCGCGACGCCGAGCGCGTCGACCTGACCCGGTCCGCGCCCGTCCCGATCTCCGAGGTGATCGGCCCCGACGATCCCTTCCCGACCGCCGGGCTGGGCCGGCCCGTGGACGTGCGCGGCACCTTCCTGCCGGAGGGCACGGTCCTGGTCACCGGGCGCGCCGGCGCGGACGGAGCCGAGGGCGCCTGGCTGGTCACCCCGATCACCGTCGGCGCGGCCGACGACCCCGCGATCGCCGTCGTCCGGGGCTGGGTCGCCGACGGCACCGACCCCGCCGACCTGCCCCCGCCGCCGGCCGGCGAGGTCGAGGTCCGCGGCTGGCTCCAGCCGCCGGAGGCGGGCAGCGGCACCGACACCGACCCGGCGGACGACCTCCTGCCCGAGCTGCGGATCGCCGACCTCGTCCAGCGCGTCGACCAGGACCTGTACGGCGCCTACGTGGTGGCCCAGGAGCCGCAGGCCGCCGACGCGGAGGCGGGTGTCGAGGGCGCCACCCTCGACCAGCTGCCCGAGGCGAGCCGGTTCACCGGCCTGCGCAACCTCCTCTACGCCATCGAGTGGTGGGTCTTCGCCGCCTTCGCCGCCTTCATCTGGTTCCGCTACGTGCGCGACGCGACGATCGAGCGCGCCCCCGACGAGCCCGAGCAGCCGTCCGCGCCGCACGAGCCCGGCGGCCCCGGCGTCTCGGCGGCCGAGCCCGGCGCCGTACCCTCGAAGCCGTGACCAAGCTCTTCACCGTCTACCGCGTGCTCGCGCTCGTGGTCGGCGTGCTCCTGCTCGTCGGCACCGTCGGCTCCGTGCTGAAGTACCTGCTCGAGGAGGGGACCACCCTGCAGCGGCTCGGCGACGACCTGACGCCGATCTGGCTGATCCACGGCTGGATCTACATCGTGTACGTCGTGATCGCCTTCCTGCTCACCCAGAAGGCGCGCTGGACCATCCCCCAGCTGCTGCTCATGCTCGTCGCGGGTCTGGTGCCCGGCCTGATCTTCTGGGTGGAGCGCCGGGTCGCCCAGCGCCTGCGCGAGGACAACCCGGAGCTCGCCACGTCCTGACCCGGGGGAACGGCCCAGGGACGGTGAGGTCGGATTCCCGCCAGCATCAGGGAGTCCGCCTTCCTACGGTCGTCGACATGACGACCCCTGACGCCGTAGACCTCGCACTCCGTCCGGAGGAGGCGGGCCCGACCCGCGGACTCGTGGTGCTCCTCGCCGCGGCCGCAGCGCTCGGCACGTCGACCGTGTACCTGCTGCACCCCGCGGTCGCGGACGTCGCGCACACCCTCCGGACGGATCTCGCCACCGTCGGTCTGGCCCTCGCCGGGGGACCGGTGGGCTACCTGCTCGGGCTGGTCCTGCTGGTCCCGCTCGTCGACCGGCACCCGCCGAACCGGCTCCTCGCCGCCGCTTTCGCGAGCCTCGCCGCGACCCTGGTGCTGACGGCCGGCGCAGCCCTCGTGGGGGCCGTGGGTGGCGTGGTGGTGATCTGCGTGGCGCTGGGACTGACCGGAGGGTTCTCGGCGGTCGGCGCGGCGCTCAGCTCGCTCGCCGGCCGGCTCACCCCCGCACACCGGCGCGCGACGGTGCTGGGCGTGGTCACGGCGGGCATCGCGGCCGGCATCCTGGCAGGCCGGGTCGTGGGTGGCTGGCTGACCGAGCTGCTCGGCTGGCGCGAGATGCTCCTCTGGGTCGCCCTCGCCTGCGCGGTGGCAGCCGTGGGCTGCCTGCGCATGCTGCCGAGCAGCGCTGCGGGAACCGGGCGCGACCTCCTCGCCGGCCTGCGCAGCCTGCCGGCGGTGCTCCTCCGGTACGGCGAGCTGCGGCTGGCCGCCGTACGCGGCGCGCTCTGGTTCTTCGCGTTCTGTGCCCTGTGGGCCGGTCTGGCGGTCGCGCTGTCCCAGCCGCCGTACTCCCTCTCGGCGGAGCGGATCGGCCTCTACGCGCTGGCGGGCCTCTCCGGGATCGCCGCGACCCCGCTCGCCGGGATCTGGACCGACCGCGTCGGTCCCCGCCGCGTGATCCTCGTCGGCCTCGCCCTGGCGGGTCTCGCCGCGGCGGGGTCGGCCTTCGCGCTCGGCAGTCCGGTCGTCGTCCTGGCCTGCCTGGCGGCGGTCGACGCCGGCCTGTTCGCCGCCCAGGTCGCCAACCAGAGCACCGTCCTCGCCATCGACCCGGCCGCGCCGGCCCGGTTCAACAGCGCCTACATGGCGGTGTACTTCGTCGGAGGGAGCGCCGGCACGGCGTGTGGCGCGCTGGTGGCGGACCGGTCGGGCTGGCCCTTGGTCGTGGCGCTGGTCAGCGCGGCGATCGGCCTCGCCGCGGCGCTGACGCTGCGCGGACGTGCGGCCGCCGGCCGAGGCTGAGGTGCGCCGCCCCCGCCCTCCGCGGGCTCAGCCGCGCGGCTCCTCGGGGAGCGGGTCGGTCAGCGGGTCCGGCGCCGGCGGCGGCGGGACCTGGTCGGGCTCGTCGATCGGCTCGGGCGCGTTGTCGACGAGCAGCTCGTCGGGGGCCGGCGCCGGCGGAGCCGGAGGCACGGGGGGCGCCGGCGGCTCCGGGGACTCCGGGGGCAGCGGCGGGGTCGGCGGGAGCGGGTCGGTCGGCTCCGCCGGCGACGTCGTCGAGGTCGTCGAGGTGGTCGAGGGGGTCGGGCTGGAGGGAGTGGTCGGGGTGGTCGGCTCCGGGGCGGACTGCCACGGCGACCCGTCGCCACCGGCCTGCATCCGCTTGGCCACCGCCGACACGAGCGCCCCCAGCGCCCCGAGGACCACCAGCTTCTTCAGCTTTCCCATCCCGAGCTCTCCTTCGCGGTGCAGTGCCTGAGTCGTCCGTCGGCCACGGTTCGTGGCCGATGCTCCATCCCACCACGTCGACCCCGGCGCGTACACCCGCGGTCAGTAGGATCGAGTCCGTTCCCATCATCATCCGAACCGCATCCCCACAGCTCGAGACGAGGCACTTCCATGGCAGAGCAGCAGGCCGTCCTGAAGACGAACAAGGGCGACATCACGCTCAACCTGTTCCCCAACCACGCGCCGGAGACCGTCGCCAACTTCACCGGCCTGGCCTCCGGCGAGAAGGCGTACGACGCCGGGAACGGCCGCACCGGCAAGTTCTACGACGGCCTCACCTTCCACCGGGTCATCCCCGGCTTCATGATCCAGGGCGGCTGCCCGCTCGGCACCGGCACCGGCGGGCCCGGCTACACCTTCAAGGACGAGCCCCACCCCGAGCTGGTCTTCGACAAGCCCTACCTGCTCGCGATGGCGAACGCCGGCCCCGGCACCAACGGCTCGCAGTTCTTCATCACCGTCGGCCCGACCACGTGGCTGAACTTCAAGCACACCATCTTCGGTGAGGTCGCCGACCAGGCCGGCCGCGACGTCGTCGACGCCATCGCCGGCGTCCAGACCGGCCCGATGGACCGGCCGGTCGAGCCGGTCGTCATCGAGTCCGTCGAGCTCGTCGGCTGACGCACGCGCGATGACCACCCCTCCGGTCGGAGTGCCGACCTGCTACCGGCACTCCGACCGTGAGACCTGGATCCGCTGCCAGCGCTGCGAGCGGCCGATCTGCCCCGACTGCATGCGCGACGCGGCGGTCGGCTTCCAGTGCCCCGACTGCATCGCGGAGGGCCGCGCGTCCGTGCGGCAGGCGAAGACGGCGTACGGGGGCCAGATCTCGGCCAACCCCGGCCTGACCTCCCTGGTCCTGATCGGCATCAACGCGGTCGTGTGGATCGCGATCATGGCCACCGGCGAGCGCACCAGCCGGCTGGTGGACTACCTCGCCCTGCGGGCGCGAGGCCTGTGCTCCGACGGCGAGGGCTATGCGATCGCCACCCAGCAGGCCTGCGAGGCCGCCACGTCGACGTACTGGGTGCCCGGCGTGAGCGACGGCGGCCTCTGGGAGCTGCTGACCAGCCTCTTCGTGCACGTGCAGCCGCTCCACCTCGGGTTCAACATGCTCGCCCTGTGGGTGCTCGGCCCGCAGCTCGAGTCCGTCCTCGGCCGCGCGCGCTATCTCGCGCTCTACCTGCTCGCCGGGCTGGCCGGCTCCGTCGCCGTCTACTGGCTGTCCGCGGAGTTCGGCACCACCCTCGGCGCCTCGGGCTCGGTCTTCGGCCTGATGGGCGCCCTCGTCGTCGTCGGCATCAAGCTCGGCGGCAACGTGCAGGGCCTGCTCTTCTGGATCGGCCTCAACCTGGTGATCACCTTCGCCGTCCCCAACGTCTCCTGGCAGGGACACTTCGGCGGCCTGCTCGGCGGCGCCGCGATCGCCGCGGTCCTGGTCTACGCGCCGCGGGAGCGTCGTACGGCGGTCCAGGTGGCGGGCCTCGGCGCGATCACGGTGCTGCTCCTCGCGGCCGTCGCCCTGCGCACCCTCACCCTCACCTGACCCGCCAACTTCTGCCGGTGGGAGTTGTCCCCAGGGTTCTCCACCGTTGTGGAGGAATCACACGCGTGTAGTTCTCCCCAGCTGTGGAGATCCCTGGGGAAAAGCGGCGCCGCGCCGGGGACCCAGGAGGTCCGCCGGCGCGGCGCGTGCGTCGTACCCGGGGGCCTACTCCCAGCGGGTGGCGTAGGCGAAGCCCACCGCCATGAACCCGATCCCGACGAAGAGGTTCTTCTGGCCGAGGTCGTTGAGGATCGGGATGTCCTTCGGGTCGTTGCCGGTCAGGAAGATGTAGAACACGCAGATCCAGACCAGGCCGACGATGAAGCACGCCAGCATCGCGACCACCACGCCGCGGCCGCGGCCGAGCGGGGTGGACGGGTGTGCGGCCACCATCAGGCCGAGGAAGAAGGCGATGAAGCCGATCAGGTAGTTCTTGCCCTCGAGGTCGGCGAAGAAGGAGGGGCCGCCGGGCTGGCGCACCTTGCCGTTCTCGCCGATGCTGCCGAAGCCGTCGGTGGGCCGGATGCCGAAGTAGTAGTAGAGGATCCACCCGATGCCGCCGAGGATGAGCAGCAGCGCGATCGCGAACCGCAGGCTCATCACCGGGCCGCGCTCCGGGTCGCCGAAGACCTCGCGCTCCTTGCGCTTCGACAGGCGGGACGACTTCGCCACGGGTGGCTCCTCGATCAGGTTCAGTGGTGGTGGACACTGTCAGTATGACGGGTGCCCACGCCGGAGGTACGACGGGCCGCCGACCCGAGGCGGCGCGCCGCTCGCGCGCCTGGCGGGTGGGCACACCCGTCGTGGTGCTGCTGAGCGGCGCCCTGCTCGCGGTCTCGGCCACGAACAGCGAGGGCTCCGACCTGCGGCCGGGCCGCTACACCGACCTCGCGGGACTGGTCGCGGGGGAGGCCGCGGACTACCGCAAGGTCGAGAACCGCTACCAGGACCTCTCCGATCAGGTGGAGGGCCTCTCGGCCGGCGTCGGCGACAAGGGGGTGCGCGACGCACGCCGCGAGATCGCGAAGCTGCGCGACCCCGCCGGCATGACCCCGCGCTCGGGGCCCGGCCTGCGGATCACCCTCTCCGACGCGCCCGAGGAGCGCCTCGACGCGGCGTTCGAGCGCAACCAGGGCCTCGAGCCCGAGGACCGGATCAGCCTCAACCGCTTCCTGGTCCACCAGCAGGACATCCAGGCCGTCGTCAACGCCCTGTGGACCGGCGGCGCCAGCGCCGTCACGATCGCCGGCCAGCGGGTCATCTCCACCACCGGCATCCGCTGCAAGGGCCCGGTCGTGCAGCTCCAGGGCGAGCCCTTCCCGCAGCCCTATGTCATCGAGGCCGTCGGCGACCCGGAGGAGCTGTACTCCTCGCTCGACGCCGACCCGATCGTCACCGGCTACCGCAAGGACGCCGCGAACCCGCTCATCGAGATGGGCTGGTCGCTCGAGGTCGAGGAGCGGGTCGACGCCCCGGCGTACGACGGCGTGGTCGACCTGCAGTACGCGCAGCCGCTGCGCTGAGCCGGGCTCAGGGTCGGATCCGCGCCAGCGGGTTGAGCGGGTCGGTGTTGGCGGCGACCTCGTCGCCGTCCAGCTTTCCGTCGCCGTCGGTGTCGGGGTTGGTCGGGTCGGTGCCGCGCGTGGTCTCGTCGGGGTCGGGGAGACCGTCGCCGTCGGTGTCGGTCACGGGCGGCGGCGGCTCGTAGACCGAGACGAAGATGATCACCTCGGTGCCCTGCGGCCGGGGTCCCTCGCCCGGGATCTGCTCGGTGACGCGGCCCTTCTTCTGGCTGGAGTCGTCGGCGCGGGCGTCGCGGACGACCGGGACGAACCCGGCCTCCTTGATGCGCGCTCGGCGTCGGCCTGCTTCATCCCGACCACGCTCGGCACCGTCTCGGGGCCGTCGGAGATGCACAGCTCGACGGTGGCGTCCCGGTCGACCTGGGTGTTGGCCGGCGGGTTCTGCTCGACCACGGTGCCCTTGTCGTCGTCGGTGTCGCACTCGCGCTCACTGATGTTGCGCTGCGCGATCCCGGCGGCGACCAGGGACTGGATCGCCGCGCGGCGCTTCTGCTCGAGGACCGACGGCAGCGGGAACTGGCCGGGCCCGAGGGAGACGACGAGGTTGACCTTGGAGTCCGGGGGCACGAAGTCGTCGCCCTCCGGATCCTGCTCGACCACCAGTCCGGCAGGGATGGTGTCGTCGTTGCGCACCGTGACCGTGCCGACCTCGAAGCCGGCGTCGCCGATCGCGTTGCGCGCGTCGTCCTCGCTCATCCGGATCACGTTCGGCACCCGTACGTCGACCGGGGTGTTGTCGAACAGTCGCGGGAGCACGAAGAAGGCGGTGCCGATGAGTGCGGCGACCAGGACGCCGAGGAGCACCCACAGGGTCGCGCGGCTGCGTCGGTCGCTGTCGCGGTCGGCCGGCAGCGGCCGGCGGACCGCGGTCGCGTCGTCGGCGTGCTCGACCGGCGCGGGGCGCGGGGTGACGACCGAGGTCTCGCTGGTGACCGGCGGCAGCACCGCCTGCACCGGCCGCCCGGCGAGATAGCGCTCGATGTCGGCGCGCATCTGGGCCGCCGACTGGTACCGGTCCTCGACCCGCTTGGCCAGCGCCTTCATCACGATGGCGTCGACCTCGGGGGTGAGGTCGTCCTCGTGCCGCGACGGCGGGACGGCGGGCTCCCGGACGTGCTGGTAGGCCACGGCCACCGGGGAGTCGCCGACGAAGGGCGGGCGCCCCGTCAGCAGCTCGTAGAGCAGGCAGCCGGCGGAGTAGACGTCGGAGCGGGAGTCGACGGTCTCGCCGCGGGCCTGCTCGGGCGAGAGGTACTGCGCGGTGCCGACCACGGCGGCGGTCTGGGTCATCGACGACTGGGCGTCGCTCATCGCGCGGGCGATGCCGAAGTCCATCACCTTGACGTCGCCGGACGGGGTCAGCATCACGTTGCCCGGCTTGATGTCGCGGTGGATGATCCCGGCCCGGTGGCTGTAGTCGAGCGCCGACAGCACGCCGCTGGTGATCTCCAGCGCGCGCTCGGGCAGGATCTTGCGGCCCTCGCGGAGGATGTCGCGCAGGGTCCGCCCGGCGACGTACTCCATCACGATGTAGGGCACCACCTCGGTGCTGCCGTCGGGATGGGTGGTGCGCTCCTCGCCGGTGTCGTAGACCGCGACGATCGCCGGGTGGTTGAGCGAGGCCGACGACTGCGCCTCGCGGCGGAACCGGGCCTGGAAGGTCGGGTCGCTGGCGAGGTCGGTGCGCAGCCGCTTGACCGCGACCACCCGGCCGAGGCGGGTGTCGGTGCCCTTGCGCACCTCGGCCATGCCGCCGCGGCCGAGCAGCTCGGCGAGCTCGTAGCGGCCGCCGACGACCGTCCGGTGCGCTCCCGGCTCCTGGGGAGGGATGGTCACTGGGCACCCCCGGTGAGGTCGGTGGCGGCGGTCGGCAGGGTGATCGGGTCGGTGGGCCGGGTCGGCTCCGTGGTCGGCTCCTCCGGCTCGGCGGCGCCCCAGTAGAAGACGACGATGGAGTCGCCCTTCTCGAGGGTGCCGTTGCGGGAGAAGCGGGACACCGTGCCCTCCTCGCAGGTGCCGTCGTTCTCCCGGGAGTCCTCCTCCCAGGTGACCTTCAGCCCGTCGGCGCGCAGGTCGTCGACGGCCTCCTGGTAGGGACTGAAGCAGGTGTACTGCTCCTGGTCGACCTCGACCGTCTCCGGGGCCTCACTCGTCGGCTCCGTTGTGGGCTCCGTCGTGGGCTCCGTGGTCGGCTCGGTGGTGGGCTGCGTGGTCGGCGTCGTGACCGGCTCGTCCACGACCGGGTCCTCGTCGTCCCCGCCGCCGAGCAGCAGGATCGCCGCGACGACCGCGGCGATCACCAGCGCGATGACGGCGAGCGCGATCGGCCACGGCGACCTGCGCTCGTCCTCGTCGTCGGCGGCGGTCCGGGTCTCGCCGGTGTACGCCGCCGGGCTGTCCAGGCGCCGCATCGGCTGGGACGGCTCGGGGGTGGGGACGGGGACGGGCACGGGCGGCACCACCCCGGTCAGCACTCGGGTGTGGGCGTCCTCGTCGTCCGTCGCCGCGGCCGCGGCCACCTCGGGCGAGCGCAGCGCCTCCGCGAAGGCCGCGCCGTCGGCGTACCGCTCGGCGGGGTCCTTGGCCAGCGCGCGGCGGACCACCGCGGCGAGCGGACCCGGGATGTTCGGTGGCAGCTGGGGGACCGGCTGCTGGAGGTGGGCGAGCGCGGTCGCGACCGGCGTCTCCGCCTCGAACGGGCGCCGCCCGGCCAGGCACTCGAAGGCGACCACGCCGAGGGAGTAGACGTCGGAGGCGGGGGTCGAGGGGTTCCCGCGGGCCTGCTCGGGGCTGAGGTACTGCGGCGTGCCCATCACCGAGCCGGTGCGGGTCAGGGCCACCGCGTCGAGGGCGCGGGCGATGCCGAAGTCGGTGATCTTCACCGTCCGGTCGGGGGTCACCAGCAGGTTGGCGGGCTTCACGTCGCGGTGCACGATGCCGGCGCGGTGCGCGACGCCGAGGGCGTCGGCGGCCTGGGCCATCAGGTCCTGCACGACGCCGGCGTCCAGGGTGCGCCCGCTCGAGCGGGCGTTGGACAGCAGCGTCGACAGGGGCTGGCCGTCGACCAGCTCCATCACGAGATAGGGCGGCAGCGCGCCGGCGGACCCGGCCGCGTCGCCGTCGCCGGAGCCGTAGTCGTAGACGCCGGCGATGCCGGGGTGGTGCAGGGCGGCGGCGCTGCGGGCCTCGCCCTCGAAGCGGCTGCGGAAGGTCGGGTCGTCGGCGTACTCGGGCTTGAGGACCTTGACCGCGACCGGGCGACCCAGCCGGGTGTCGGTGGCGCGCCACACCACCCCCATGCCGCCGGTGGCGATCATGGAGTCCAGGCGGTAGCGGCCGGCCCGGTCGGCGTACCTGGTCTGCTCGCTCACTTCGCCATCACTTCTTCAGCACCGCTTCCATCACTGCCTTCGCGATCGGACCACCGAGCTGGCCGCCCGCGATCTCGCCGCACGCCCGGTCGGGCGCCTCCTCGATCATGACCGCCACCGCCACCTCGGCGTCCTCCGCGGGAGCGAAGGACACGAACCAGGCGTACGGCGGCTGCCCGCCCGCGCTGCACAGCGAGTCGCCGCGCTGGGCGGTGCCGGTCTTGCCGGCCACCCGCACGCCGTCGATGGCGGCGGGCGAGGCCGTCCCGTCGTCCACCGTCGCCTCCAGCAGCTCGGTGAGCTCGCCGGCGGTCTGGGCGGAGACGGCCTGCTCGTTGTAGACCTCCGGCTCGGTCGTGCGGAGCACGTCGAAGCCTGCCGTCTGCACCTGCTCGACCAGGTAGGGCCGCATCAGCGTGCCCTGGTTGGCGATCGCCGCGGTCACCATCGCCATCTGCAGGGGCGTGGACTGCACGGTGTTCTGCCCGATGCCGGTCTGCGCGGTCTCCGCGAGGCTCAGCTCGCGGGTCCCGCCGCCCTCGTCCTCGGGGACGTCGACGCCGGTGGGGTATACCGACTGCACCTGGCCCTGCAGGTCGAGCAGGGAGGTGCTGTTGAAGCCGAACGCCTCGGCCTGCGCGCGCATCTTCTCGGGGCCGACCTCGACCGCGAGCTGGGCGAAGGTGGTGTTGCACGACCACTCCATCGCCGTCGCGAAGCTGATCTTGGCGGGGCTGCACTGGCCGCGGCCGTCGTTGCCGATCCGGTGGCTGGTGCCCGGCGGCTGGTAGGTCGTGCCCGCCGGGACGTCGTCGCCGGCGTGGTAGGCGCCGGCCTCGATCGCGGCGGCCGCCGTGACGAGCTTGAAGGTCGAGCCCGGGAAGAGCCGGGTGCGCAGCGCGCGGTTGAGCAGCGGCTCGCGCTCGTCCGCGTCGAGCGCCTTGTAGGCCTCCGCCGCCTTCGCGGAGTCGTGCGTCGCCAGCTCGTTGGGGTCGTAGGACGGGTAGGACGCCATCGCGAGGATCCGGCCGGTCTTCGGCTGGATCGCCACCACCGAGCCCTCGCCCCGCGGGCCGAGGGTGTCGCGCAGGCCGTCGAAGGCCGCCTTCTGCGCGGCGGCGTCGAGGGTGAGCACGACATTGCCCCCCTGGGCGGTCTCGCCCTTGAGCAGGTCGACCAGCCGGGTCACGAACAGCTGCGGGTCCTCACCGGTCAGCACGGCGTTCTGGCTGCGCTCGATGCCGGTCTGGCTGCCCAGCTGGAGATAGCCGGTGACCGGCGCGAACATCCGCGCGCCCGCCTCCGGGTAGACCCGCAGGTACTTGTAGCGGTCGTCGGAGGGCTCGCTCGTCGCGACCGGGTCGTCGCCGACCAGGATCTGGCCGCGCTCACGGCTGTACGACGCCTCCGCCACCCGGGCGTTGCGCGGGTCGGTGTTGTAGTCGTCGGCCTTCCAGAACTGCACGTAGGTCACGTTCGCCATGAGGGCGAGGAACAGGATCATGCAGAAGATGGAGACGGTGCGGATCGGCTTGTTCATCCGGCACCCCCGGTGGTTGAGGTGCGAGGAGCGCTAGCGACGGGCCCCCCGGTTGTTGAGGTGCGAGGAGCGCTAGCGACGAGCCTCGAAACCTCCGGCTGCGGTCGGATCGTCATTCGGAGACCACCTTCACGACCTGGGTGGTCTCCTCGTCGGGGTCGGTGTCGCCGGCGGCGAGGTCGGGCATCGGTCGGCGGGCCTGGTCGGAGATGCGCAGCAGGATCGCGATGATCACCCAGTTGGCGATCAGCGACGAGCCGCCGTACGACAGGAAGGGCGTGGTGAGACCCGTCAGCGGGATCAACCGGGTCACGCCGCCGATGACGACGAAGACCTGCAGCGCGAAGACCGCCGCCAGTCCGGTGGCGACCAGCTTGCCGAAGCCGTCACGGGAGATCAGCGCCGCGCGCAGCGCCCGCTCCACGACGAGGCCGTAGAGGAGCAGCACGGCCATCACCGCGGTCAGCCCGAGCTCCTCGCCGATGGCGGCGAGGATGAAGTCGGACTCGACGTAGGGAACCCGCTGGGGCATCCCCTCGCCCAGGCCGCGGCCCACCAGGCCGCCCCACGCGAAGCCGTAGAGCGCCTGCACCAGCTGGTAGCCGCTCCCGTCGGCGTCGGCGAAGGGGTCGAGCCAGATGTCCACGCGGCTCTGCACGTGCCCGAAGATCCGGAACGCGACCGCCGCGCCGCCGAAGAAGAGCAGGCCGCCGACGACGAGCCAGCCGGGCCGCTCGGTCGCGACGTACAGCATGACCAGGAACAGGCCGAAGAACAGCAGGCTGGAGCCGAGGTCGCGCTGCAGGACGAGGATGCCGAGGCTGACCACCCACATCATCAGCACCGGCCCGAGGTCGCGCCCCCGCGGCAGGTCGACGAAGACCACCCGCCTTCCCGCCAGGGCGAGCGCGTCGCGGTGCACGACGAGATAGCCGGCGAAGGTGACGACGAGCAGCATCTTCGCGATCTCGCCGGGCTGGAAGCTGAACGGGCCGAGCGAGATCCAGATCCGGGCGCCGTTGATCTCGGTGCCCAGGCCCGGGAGCATCGGGAGGACCAGCAGCACGAGCGCGGCCAGGCCGGAGGTGTAGGTGAACCGGGCGAGCAGCCGGTGGTCGGGCAGCGCGACCAGGGTGCCGACGAAGAGCGCCACGCCGAGGGTCATCCAGGTCAGCTGCTGGCTGGCCAGGCCGGTGTCCTTGGCGAGGTCGATGCGGTGGATGATCGCCAGGCCCAGGCCGTTGAGGGCGGCCACGACGGGCAGCAGCACCGGGTCGGCGTACGGCGCCACGATCCGCACCGCGACGTGGGCGGCCACGACGAGGAGGGTCAGCCAGCCGCCGTAGCCGATCAGGTTGGTGGGCACCTCCCCGTCGACGCCGAGCCCGACGGCGGCGTACGCGCCGATGCCGACGACCAGGGCGAGCACGAGCAGGAAGAGCTCCGCGCCCCGCCGGCGGCGGTGCACGAATCCCATCAGTGCGGAGTTGGTGGCCATCGCTCCCGCCCTCACGAGCCGTTCGGCGTGAGGTCGGTCAGGTCGGTGGCGCCGCCGGACGCCGACGACGGGCTGGGCGAGGTGGTGTCCGTCGGCGCGGCGGGCGTCGTCGGCGGGGTCGTCGCGGAGCCGCTCGGGTCGGCCGTCGCGGGGTCCTCCGCACGGCGGCCGTTGGCGCCGATCCGGGTGATCGCCTCGCGGGCGCGCTCGACGGAGCCGTAGATCATCGCGCCGTCGCGGACCTCCTCCTGGGTCCCGTCCTTCAGGTCGGCGACCCGGAGGTCGGAGACCTCGAAGACGCGGGAGAGGCCGGGCACGTCCACGCCGCGGTAGATGACGACGTAGCCGTCCTCCTCGCCGACGTAGTACTTCTGCTGGGTCCACCAGTACGCCGTGCCGACCGCGACCCAGGCGATGCCGAGCACGATCGCCGCGCCGAGCAGGCGCCGGGCCCAGGCGTAGCGCGGCGGCGGCTGCGGGGCGTAGCGCAGCGCCTCGGGGTCGATGATCGGGTCCTCGGGGATGGCGTAGCCGACGCCCTCGGGGATCTCGGCGGTGACCGGCTCGAGCTCGCCGGTGTCGCCGGAGCGGTGGCCGCGGAACAGGCCACGGGCCCGCCGGCGGCTCAGGTCGGCGGCCGCGCCGACCACCATCGCGTCGGCGGGAGCGCGCTCCGCGGGGTCGACCACGTCGGCGACCACGCAGGTCACGTTGTCGGAGCTGCCCGCGTCGAGGCTCGCGCGGACCAGCTCGATCGAGCTGAACTCCGGGCTGCCGTCGGTCAGCAGCGCGGTGATCCGGTCGTCCTCGAGCACCCCGCACGCGCCGTCGCTGCACAGGAAGAGCCGGTCGCCGGGGACCAGCTCGAGCGCGAACAGGTCCGGCTCGACGTCGTGCAGGCCGTCGAGCGCCTTGAGGATCAGGTTGCGGTGCGGGTGGACCCGCGCCTCCGCCTCGGTGATCCGGCCCTCGTCGATCAGGCTCTGCACGAAGGTGTGGTCGTTGGTCAGCTGCGACAGCTCGCCGTCGCGCAGCAGGTAGGCGCGGGAGTCGCCGACATGGCCGACGGCCAGCCGCTTGCCGTCGAAGAGGGCGACCGTGGCGGTGGTGCTGGTGCCGTTCAGGGCGGGGTCCTGGTCGACCTGGGCGCCGATCGAGACGTGCGCCTCGTGCAGGCCGTCGTTGACCCGGTCGATCACGTCGACCGTGCCGGGCGGCTCGTCGAGCTGGCGCAGCTCGCTGATCGCCGTACCGGAGGCGATGTCGCCGCGGGCCGCGCCGCCGACGCCGTCGCACACGGCGAGCAGCCACGGGCCGGAGTAGCCGGAGTCCTGGTTGTCCTTGCGGACCCGGCCGACGTCGGACACGGCGTACCCGTCGAGCTGGAGCGGGGGACGGGTCACGGGCAGGGGTACGTCGACGGTGTCGGGCTGCGGGTCGTGGGGCTGCTCGGCCGGCGCCGCGTCGGACGTCGCGTCGGGCGTCGCGTCGGGCGTCGCGTCGGGCGTCGCGTCGGTCCCGCCGCCGGGGGTGGTGGCGTCGGTCATCTACTTCCTCAGCTCCACGATGGTCTTCCCGATCCGGATCTGGGAGCCCAGGCCGACCGGGACCGGCTGGGTGAGCCGCTGGCTGCCGAGATAGGTGCCGTTGGTGGAGCCGAGGTCCTCGACGTACCACTGGCCGCCGGACTCGACGATGCGGGCATGCCGGGTGGAGACGTAGTCGTCGTCGAGGCGGATGGCGGCGTCGTTGCCGCGGCCGATGAGGATCGGAGCCTGGGAGAGGTCGGCGACGATGCCGGTGTTGACGCCCTGCACCACCTCGACCTTCGTGGGCTGGCCGCGCCGCGGGGACGGCGTCTTGGGCGCGCGCGGCGGCTTGCCGGGGGCCGCCGGCGAGGGGACGCGGGCGCCGAACATGTCGGAGCGGATCACCGAGATCGCGGAGAGCACGAAGATCCACAGGATCGCCAGGTACGCGATCCGCACGAGGAACAGGGTCAGCTCAGACATCGTCCACCACCTGGCCGGTCTCCTGGAGCAGTCGAAGGGTGAGGGACGTGTGGCCGATCTGGACCCGCGAGCCGTCGTGCAGCTGCGCACGGGCGACCTTCTGGCCGTCGACCCGGATGCCGTTGGTGGAGCCCATGTCGTGCACCTCGACCTGGACCGGGCCGGCGCCCGTCGTACCGGGGGCGGCGGTGATGAGGAACTGCGCGTGGCGCCGGCTCACCCCGGGGTCGTTGATGCGCAGGTCGGCCTCGCTGCCGCGGCCGACGACCAGGCCCGGCGCCTGCAGCGGGTGCTGGGTGCCGTTGACCTCGAGCACCGCGCGGGTGCGCTGGGTGCTGCCCCGGCTGCGCCCGGTCACCTCGGCCTCGGCCTGGCTGCGCACCCGGAACCGGCCGGTCGTCAGGTCCTCGGCCGACTCGAAGGCGATCCGGATCGGGCCGGGAAAGACATAGGACTGCAGCTCGGCGTGCTCGGTGAGCTGGGTGGTCAGCTCGCTCGCCAGCGCGGAGTCGTACGGCGCCAGCCGCTCCAGGTCGCCGTCGGAGAGCTCGACGACGAAGCTGTTGGGCACCAGCCGCCGCTGCCGCGAGAGCACCTGCGCCTTGTTGTCGAGCTCGCGCTGCAGCGCCGCCGCGACCTCCACCGGCTGGACGGCACTGCGGAAGGTGCGCGCGAAGACGCCGGAGATCGCCTGCTCCAGGCGCTGCTCGAACCGCTGCAGTCCTCCCACGTCGCTGCCCTCCTTCCGCACACCTCGCTGGACGGGTCCCCCTGACCCGACGTCCCACGATCGTATCGGTGGCGCCTCGCTCCACCCGGGACCTCCGCTCCCGCCCCGCCTGCCTCCCGGCGAGGCGCGCGGTCGGTCGCCCCCGTTTTGGGCGACCCCTGCCGGCTGGGATAGCCTTGCCGGGCATCACGCGCGAGTGGCGGAATAGGCAGACGCGCACGGTTCAGGTCCGTGTGTCCGAAAGGACGTGGGGGTTCAACTCCCCCCTCGCGCACGTGGGGTCGTTTGTACGAGGCGGGTAATCCCGGTCAGATGGCAGGCGGCTGAGAACGAAAGTGAGCTCCCTCCCAGGGTTTGGGAGGGAGCTCATTGCGTTCGGGCGCTGATCACGCCGTCGCAGGCGTAGTTCCGGGCTTCAAATGCCGCTGTGCCGCCGATTCTTGATGCCAACGCATGCAGATAGCCCGGCGCGCTGCGCCGGGTCAGGAGGCGAGGGCTCTCGGGCGGTTCGTTCTTGGGGATTGGCGAAACTTCCCCGGTCAACTCTTGCCAGACGGCAATGATGCGGCCGGTACGTCAGTCAGTGTCGGGATCGCCGGGTCAGCAACGCGAGCACGTGTTCAGATTGCCGCTCGGCGCTGCCCTCCGGGTTGATGTCGTAGCCGGGGCTGCCTGGAAGGAGCATGAGGACCCAGAACGTCGCGAGCACCTTCCGGTAGTCCTGGACGCGACCGTGCTGCTCCGACGTCAGATCGAATGCTGCGATCACGGTTTCGGGGTCGAGGAGTCGGCGCAGTCGGGAGGAGGCGTGCTCGACAAGGTCCGCCACCTCGAAGGCGAAGTCACCGACGCCGGCATACTCGAAGTCGATCAGCCGGACCCGATCGCCATCCCAGAGCATGTTGGCGACGTTCCCGTCTCCCTGGACCACGATCCGATCGTGGATCTCGCCGACACCCGGTGGCGCATCGGCGTACCACTCGTCGGCAGCCGCTAGTGCACGGCGGACGACATCGGGGAGATGGTCGCGCTTCACCTCGCCCAGCCACCTGACGTTGTTGGTCACGAAGTCGGCGGGGTGTGCGAAACGAAGGGGCATATCCCGTGGCGCGGGCACGGAGAACAGCGTCCGGTACGCCTCGACCATCGCCGTCGTCTGTGACGGCGTGAACTGCGTATCCAACGGCTCGCCGGGTACTCGTGACATCACGAGTGTGGGCGGTTCGGGTTCCAGGGCAATCGGTCGCGGAGCCAGTCCGGGAGCGTGCTCATCGAGCCAGACCAGGGTCGACCATTCGCGCTCTGGTTGGCTCCGGTCGGTCCGCAGGTAGCGCTTGCGGACGACGCCGTCCTCGAACGCCAGGTCATGGTTGGCCACCACGTCAGTCTGTCCGGTTGTGCCGAACGCGCCTCGCCGAGGCACACGGGCCGACCGGGAAGTTGAGCATCGACATGGAAATGAGGTCGGGTGCTCATGGCGTACGTCGATGAGTCGGGGGACACGGGTCTGTCGCCGGGATCGTCGTTGACGTACACGCGTGCACGGATGACGCCCTCGGCACCGCTGAACATGCCGCGCTGCCATCGCGGCCGTGGCGCTCGTGAGGAGGCCGGGCGCACGCGGTTGTCAGGTGCCGCCGCACCTCTCGGCGGTCGTCAACGCTCCGAGGCAACCGCCTCCGCGGTCAGCGTCGCAAAGGCTCGGGCGTGGATGTCGACCACGTCCGGCAGCGGCGCACGGCACACGGCGGCGGCGTCCTCGGCGGACAGCCCGAGCATGCGCAGGACGTTCTCGGTGACCTGGTCGACGACGTCGGCATCGTCGCGCTCCGGTTGGTCGTGGATCGCCTGGCCCAAGGCGAGTGAGGCACCGCCGGCGACCAGTAGTGCGGAATAGGGATCCGGCACCGTGAACCGGCCGCTGTCACAGCCGCGACGAATGTCGCGCAACGCCCGCGGGCCGAGGCCGGACTCAGCGGTGATGAGTGACATGCCGCGCGAGAGGATGACGCGGCTCAGCTGGGGCGCGACCCGGTGGAGACGGCCGGTCAGCCGAAAACTTCGAGCGAACACCTCGGCTGGGTCGTCGATCTCCTCAGCCAAGGCGTCGAGAACGGCTCCCTGGATCTCGAGGGCGGACTCCACCGCGGCGTCGAAGAGCTCCTCTTTGGTCGCGAAGTGGTTGTAGAACGAGCCCATGCCGACGCCCGCGAGCTCGGTGATCTCGAGAATCGGGACGTTCACGCGGTCCTCGGCCAGGAGCTGCTGCGCCGCACGGATCAATGCGGCGCGCGTCTGCACCTTGCGCCGCTCACCGCGCTTCCGGGCTGCCGCTGCCCTCGCCTCCGACACAGTCCCTCCTCGTAGCGATGCATCCTAGCAATCCGGAGGCACCTCTGACGATTTCGTCAAGGAGACTTGACTACGAATGCGTTGTGACTGAGGATATCGTCATTCACAAAGTCAGAGGCGGCTATGAGTACGCACCACACCCACAATGACGTGCACAGCGAGCAGGGCGCGCGGGCCGGAGAGCACCCCGGTCGGGCGAAGAACCCCGTCATCAAGGTGCGCGACTTGGCCTGGCTGGAGTTCGAGAAGCCGGATCTCGACCGCGCCGAGGTCTTCGCGCGCGCCTTCGGGTTCGCCACCAGCTTCAAGGACCGGGACGAGCTGCACCTGCGCGGGACGTTCGCAGGAGGCCCGGCGGTCATCGTGCGGCGCGGCGCGCGCTCCCGGTTCACCGGCCCGGCCTTCCTGGCGGCCGACGACGCCGACCTCCTCAGGCTCGCCGGACACCTCGACGTCGCAGTGGCGCCTCTGCCGGAGAACCTAGGCGGCCTCGTGGTCGACACCCGAGATCCCAGCGGCGCCCGGGTCCGGGTCGTGACGGGATGCCACCAGCTCCCGGCCCTGCCCGGGCAGACCCCGCTGGTCCACAACGTCGGTGCCGGCGTCGCCCGCGCGAACGCCACCCAGCGACCACCGCGAGAGCCCGCCAAGGTCGAACGTCTGGGTCACGTGGTCCTGCAGACGACTCGCTATCGACAGGCACTCGACTGGTACCTGGAGACCCTCGGCCTGATCGTGAGCGACTTCATGTACTACGAGGGCCAACGGTCCAGGGGTCCGACGATGAGCTTCATCCGGTGTGACCGCGGCAGTGAGCCGGCCGACCACCACACGCTCGCGATGACGCTCGGCCCCCGGACGCGGTACGTGCACTCGGCGTACCAGGTGAGCGACCTCGACGCCCTCGCCGCTGGCGGAGAGTTCCTCAAGGATGCCGGCTACCAGCGCTCTTGGGGCATCGGTCGGCACATCCAGGGGAGCCAGATCTTCGACTACTGGCGCGACGACGACGGATTCCTCGTCGAGCACTTCACCGACGGCGACATGTTCGACAACACCCTCGAGCCGGGGTGGGCGCCGATGACGGCCTCCGGTCTCGCGCAGTGGGGGCCCCCGGCCTCCGCGGACTTCATGGGCATCAGGCCCGGCCGGGAGTCACTGGCCGAAGCCCGCTCCATCCTCTGCGCCCTGCGGAGGTCCGACAACGAATTCGACCTGCCCCGCCTCCGCGGACTCCTGAAAGTGGCCAACTCGTGAGCATCAACATCATCCGTATCGCCGACCGCTGGTACGTCGAGAAGTCGGCGCGCGCCGGCACCCTGATCGACACCTCGGCGGCCACCACCGCCGAGCTGCTCGCCGACCGGGTGGCCATCGACCTCGCCGTCGCCGCCGTCGAGGCGGACCTGCCCGGCGGTGCGCTGCAGGCGCCGGTGACCGCGCCGTGCCGCGTCGTGGCCCAGATGACGAACTTCGTCAGTCACATCAAGGACTCCGGGTTCAACCCGCAGACCGTGCCGCTGACGTTCTTCCGCAAGACCTCCCACTCGATCAGCGGCCCCGCCGACGACATCGTCAAGCCGGCCCACGTCCGCTTCCTCGACTACGAGGTGGAGGTCGGTCTGGTGATCGGCAAGGAGCTCCCGGTCGGGACCGCCCTGACCAAGGAGAACATCGCCGACCACGTCGCGGCACTGGTCGTCACCAACGACGTCTCGGCCCGCGACCTCCAGCTGCCGAAGACCCAGTTCTACGAGGCCAAGTCCTACCCGACCTTCACCCCGGTCGGGCCCCGGCTCGTCGTCCTGGAGCCCGGTGACTGGGAGCGGTTCGAGGAGCTGCGGCTCCAGCTGTGGGTCAACGGGGTGGTCCGCCAGGACGCGGTCGTCGCCGCCGACATGCTCTACAAGCCGCTCGAGGCCCTCCAGGGGCTGACCCGCTTCCAGCCGCTCTCCACCGGCGACCTGGTCCTCACCGGGACGCCCGGTGGCACGGCGCTCAAGGCGCCGCCCAAGCCGGTCGAGATCATCGGCGCCCTCCTGCCGCCCGCCACCAAGTGGAAGGCGTTCTTCAAGTCGCAGGCGAGGAACACGTCGTACCTCGCGGACGGAGACCTGGTCGAGATCCAGGTCGCGACCCCCGACGGCAAGCTCGACCTGGGCCGTCAGCGTACGAAGGTCCGCCACGAGTCCGGACCCGGGCAGTGAGCGCGGCGACGCCCGCGGCCGCGCCTTGGCCCGTTTTCGCCAGGCCGGAGGACGTCGAGCAGATCGAGGCAGTCCCGCTGGCCGAGTGGGACCTTCCCGCGACGACCTACCAAGTCCTCAGCCGGGCGGCCCGCCGGTGGCCCGACCGGGTCGCCATCACTGTGATGCCTGACGCGTCGCGGTGGGCGGAAGCTGTCAACGCCACCTACGGCGAGCTCCTCGACCGGGTCGACCGGGTCGCGAACGCACTCGCCAGCCGCGGCGTCACGCCCACCACGCCGGTGGCCATTGTCGCCCCGAACTGCCTGCAGCTCGTCCCCGCGATGCTGGGGGTCCAGGCGGCCGGCGTCGCCGTGCCCCTCAATGGCGGCCTCAGCACCGAGCACCTGGCCACCCTCCTCGAACGAGCCGGCGTCCGGCACGCCGTGGTCGCCTCGCGCGACCTGGACGGCGCTATCTGGGGCAAGGTCTCCGAACTCGCCTCGACGGGGCACCTCGACCACCTGTACCTGCTGGACCCGACGGACGGCACCCGGTCTCCCGTCGCGCCGCCCGGTGACGTCGTCACCGGGTACCTCTTCGACGTCGCACGGTCGGAGCGGACCGGATTCGAAGACCCGCACCGCGCCGGCGACATCGCTGCCGTCTTCCACACCGGCGGGACCACGGGCGTCCCGAAGCTCGCCGCGCACACGCACGCCAACCAGGTCACCGACGCCTGGCTCATCGCCGCCGACTCCACCACCGACGCCGACGACGCCGACGACCCAGCGGACCAGACGGTCATCTTCGCGGCGCTGCCCCTGTTCCACGTGAACGCCCTCCACGTCACCATGCTCGCGCCCATGCTGAAGGGACAACGCGTCCTGTGGGCGGGCCCACTCGGCTACCGCGATCCCGCGCTCTACGGCGAGATCTGGAAGATCGTCGAGCGCTTCTCGGTCGCCACCATGAGTGCCGTCCCCACGGTCTATGCCGTCCTGGCTGGCCGCCCGGTCGATGCCGACATCTCCTCGCTGAAGTTCGCGGTCGTGGGCGCGTCCGCCCTTCCTGAGGCGGTCCGCACCGGGTTTGAAGCGCACACCGGCGTACCGCTGCTGGAGGGATATGGCCTCACCGAGGGCACCTGCGCCAGCGCGCGGTCATTCGCCACGAAACCCCGGCCCGGCTCGGTCGGCAAACGGCTGCCCTATCAGGCGATGCGAGTCGTCGACGTCGCCGCCGACGGCACCTGGACCGACCTGCCAACGGGAAGGGTCGGGACCCTGCTGATCGGAGGTCCGACCGTGTTCGCTGGCTACGTGACCGGCCATGACGTCGACGGGTTCACCCTGGACCACCTGGGGAAGGTGCGTGACGGTTGGCTCGACACCGGTGACCTGGCCCGTATCGACGAGGACGGCTTCGTCTATCTGACCGGCCGTGCCAAGGACCTGATCATCCGCGGCGGACACAACATCGACCCGGCCGCCATCGAGGATGCACTTCTCCGGCACCCGGCGATCGCCGATGCGGCGGCAGTCGGTCGCCCCGACCGACGCGCCGGTGAGGTCCCGGTCGCCTACGTGAGCCTGACACCCGGTCACCAGTGCTCCGAGGAGGATCTCGAGGCGTACGTCGCGGCCTCCGGCCTCGAACCCGCTGCGAAGCCGAAGAGCGTCACCATCCTCGACGCCCTTCCGGTCACCGATGTCGGGAAGCCGTACAAGCTCGCCCTCCGCGCGGATGCAGCGCGCAGAGCCGTCCAGGAGGCGCTTGCGGACCTGGAGGACGTCACCGAGGTCGAGGGAGTCGTCGGTGACGGATCGGTGCGCGTGATCGTGCGCACCGTCTCCACGGCAGACCCGGTGGCGGTCCGCAGGCGCCTCGACGACTTCGCAATCGCCAGCGAGGTGACCACCCCAATGAAATCCCACCCCGGGCACCTGAAGGAAGCACACCGATGATCCTCTCCCTGATCCTCGCGCTCGCCCTGGCCTGCGCCTTCGCTGGACTCGGGGCGGCCAAGGTCGCCAAGGCGCCGTCGATGCTGGCCCGTGCCGACCACCTCGGCTTCAGCGCGCAGAGCTACCAGCTCATCGGTACCGCCGAGCTCGCCGGAGCCGTCGGGCTCCTTGCCGGGTTGGCCTACCTGCCGGTCGGCCTCGCCGCCGGCATCGGGCTCCTGGCGCTCCTCGGTGGCGCTGTCGCGACACACCTCCGCCGAGGTGACGGCCCTGCCGACCTCGCGCCGGCAGTCGCGTTCGCCGCCCTGGCCGTCGCCTACCTCGTCGTCCTCGCGACGACCGGATGAACCCCTCGTCCGGACCCTGGACGATGCGCACGCCATCCGGCCCACCGCACCCCGAGGTCGTCGTCATCGGCGCCGGCCCGACCGGAGTCACGGCCGCGATCCTGCTCGCCCTCGCTGGGGTGCGAACACTGGTCCTGGACCGGTGGTCAGACGTCTACCCGCAACCACGCGCCGTCCACCTGGACGACGAGGTCTACCGCATCCTGGCGTCGCTCGGGGTGGCCGAGGACTTCGAGAGGATCTCCATCCCCGGCGCTGGTCTCCGCCTGCTGTCGCCCGAGCACAAGACTCTCGCTCAGTTCGACCGGACCAACCCCCAGACGTCCAACGGCTACCCGCAGGCCAACATGTTCGACCAGCCCGACCTCGAGAGGCTCCTGCGGCGCCGCATGGACGAGCTCGACCTGGCCACCTTCGTCGACGACGTCGACGTGGTCGCCATCAGACCGGAGGGACCATCCGGACCCGAGGTCGAGTACGTCGACCTCGCGACCCAGCGGAGCCACGTCCTCCGGCCGCGGTTCGTGTTCGGCTGTGACGGTGCGAACAGCCTGACCCGACGCTCCATCGGGGCATCGATGGAGAACCTCGGGTTCGCCGCGCAGCGTTGGCTGGTCGTCGACGTCGCCACGCGACGCGACCTGGGTCGGTGGAACGGTGTTCACCAGGTGTGCGACAGCAACCGTGCGGCAACGTACATGCGCATCGGCGAGGCCCGCCACCGGTGGGAGTTCCAACTGCTCGAGAACGAAGGCGTTGCCGACTACGAGACCCTCGGCGCACTCGGGCCGCTCCTGGCGCCCTGGGCAAGCGACACCGGCGACTTGGAGATCCTGCGGGTCGCGGAGTACACGTTCCGTGCGCAGGTCGCGGAGAAGTGGCGCGAACGCGACGTGTTCATCCTCGGCGATGCGGCGCATCTGACCCCGCCGTTCATCGGGCAGGGGATGGGCGCCGGCATCCGGGATGCAGCAAACCTGGCCTGGAAGGTTGCCGCCGTCATCCACGGCACCCTGCCGCACCACGTCCTCGACAGCTACGAGGCGGAGCGCAAGCCACACGCGCGCGCCATGGTCAAGCTCGCGATGACCGTGGGCCGTGCGATGACCGGCGGGGGTGCCGTGGGGGACCGGGTGCGCGGCGCCGTGGTGCCCATTCTCGTGCACCTTCCGGGTCTGCGCCGGCGGGTGCTCGACAGCGCCACCCCCGCGTTGTCCGGGTCGGCGCTGAACTGTCGCGGTCGGTCCGCGCGGGGGCTCGCGGGCACGCTCTGCCCGAACGTCGTTCTCTCGGGCGGCGTGCGACTCGACGCCCACGTCGGCCATCGGTTCGCACTCGTGACGCGGACGGCGCCGGCCACTGGGGTCCTCGAGCGCCTCGAGGCGCTGGACGTCGCGGTCCTCGCCGTGAGCAGGTCCTCAGACCTCGGCGCGTGGCTCGGGCGGAGCCAGGCTGCGCTGATCCGACCCGACCGCACGGTTCTTGCTGCAGGCGCACTGGAAGGTGTCCTCCGCCGGGCACCTCTCACCAGTCGCTCGGCGACCACGGCAACTGGGTCGGGAGCCAGCCGTCAACCATCGTGACCCGGTTCACCGGGGTACCCACCACCGAGCAGCGGGCTGATCCCTGTGCCGACGACCCCGTCACTGGGCCGGACCGGTGAGACGTGAGACCTCGAGCGCGAGGGATACCTCGAGCGTGCGGCCGACGAGCTCGTGAGGCAAGAGCGCGCGAGCTCTGTCCAACCGTGCCGCAACGGTGTTGCGATGCGCGAACACCGCGTCGGCCGTGCGGGTCAGGCTGCATTCGTGACGAAGATAGGTTCGGAGCGTCTCCCGGATCTCTGCCGGTGCGCCGGCCAGCGGGCCCAGCGTGCGCGCCACGAACGTGCGTGCCTGGTCCTCGTCGGCCGTCGCCAGAGCGACGACCTCCACCTCGTCGTAGGTGGTGACGTTGTGCCGAAGCGCCAGCCGCCGAGCGAGTCGTTGTGCCGCGATCGCCTCCCGGTGACTGTTGCGAAAGCCGTCGAGTCCCCTGCCGGGGCGTCCGACTGCGATCCTGACATCGCCCAGGTCCGCGTCGGACGGGATACGCGACCCGACCTCTGCCGAGGCGCCGCCGGACAGCCAGACCCAGACGGTCGAGGGTCCGATCGGGAGGGTCAACGGCCGGGCTGCACCGGCGGCCCGCGCAAGCCGGTTCGTCACGGCCTCCAGCCCCCCGTCGGCCGGTGCGCCGTCGGCCCACACGATCGCCGCAGTGTGGGTCCGCCCGACGTCGTACTGGAGAAGTTGGGAGGCCCGTCGTTCGGAGATCGGCGATCCTTCGACGATGAGCGCCACCGCCTCGGCCCGCTCGGCGTTGGCGGCGTCGCGCAGCTGCGATCGCTCAGCGCGCATCGTCGTGGTGATCCCCTCGAGGGTGTCTTCGACGTAGGCGAAGATCGACCGGGACACAGTGCTCAGCAGCGCGTGCAGCGCGGCATGGTCCTTGGTGACGCGGAACGCCACGTCCGTCGCTGCCTGCATGGCCAGGTTCTGACCCATCCGGAACCCGCTGAGGATCGTCTCGTCGAACCCGTGACGCACGACATCACGCGCGAAGTCGAGGTTCTCCGGGCTCAGGTTGGCAGGGACGGGCAGCCCAGGCTTGCGGAGATTCGCCGTCGCCCAGACCATCACGTTAGATCGGCTGGCGGCCCGCAGTGGGTCCATGAGTGTCGGCGCCAGCTCCAGCAACTCCCGGTTCACCTCGAAAGTCGCGGCGTCGATCGCAGCCAGGAGCTCCTCGGCTTCGTCGAGCATCAGCAGCACCGCCTGCTTGAGCACCTCCGCGACGTCGGCGGACGGTGGCTCCCATTCCCTAACCGATGCAGAACTGGTCATGGAGACCTCCAGCGCGCCCTGTGCATGATGCATAGTCAAAGACACAAACTACAGCAGAACGCACTTCCGGCCCACCCGGGGTCCGGCACACACTCGGAGCCTGATCAGCCACGCCGAGGAGTGTCAATGTCGAACAGGTTCCTGCCCAGCCACGCCGACGACCTCTACACGCGCTCGGTGATCCTGGACCCGTATCCCCGCTACGCCTGGCTGCGGAGTCAGGGGTCCGTCGTGTGGCTGGAGCGGCACAAGGCGTACGCCCTCCCGCGCTATGCCGAGTGCAAGTCCGTGCTGCTCGACGACGCGACCTTCGTCTCCGGAGCAGGCGTGGGGCTGAACCCGATCACCAACCGGTTCTCTCGCGGCACGACGCTGAACAGCGACGGAGCCGAGCACGCCGAGCGTCGCAACCTGGTGGCACACCGACTCACCCCACGCGCGCTGCGGGCGATGCACGACGACGTGAGCGAGCAAGCCGAGCGGGTCGTCCTCGACGCGCTCGAGCGCCGCAGGATTGACGGTGTCGAGGAGCTGGCGATGGCGCTGCCGATGTCCATCGTCCCCAACCTGATCGGCTGGCCCGAAGAGGGACGCGACCAACTGCTGGCCTGGGGCGCGGCCACGTTCGACGCGCTGGGGCCTCTCAACGGCCAGGCGATCCGCGCCGCGCGTCCGAGCCTGCAGATGCTGCGCTACGCGCGCACCGTCGCCAAGCGTCGCACCTTGCGAGAAGGGAGCCTGGGGGCGGATCTTCTCAAGGCCGTCGACGAGGGGCGGCTGGATGCGTCCGGATGTCCGAAGCTGCTGGTCGACTACCTGGCACCGTCGATCGACACCACGCTCAGCGCCATTGCCAGCGCCCTGTACCTGTTCGCCGTTCACCCCGAGCAGTGGCAGGCGCTGCGGGCCGACCGAGCACTGCTCTCGAACGCGATCAACGAGGTCGTCCGGCTGGAATCGCCCCTGCGAGCCTTCAGCCGCCAGGTCGCCCGGGACACCACCGTCGCCGGCGCCGACCTGCCTGCCGGAAGCCGGGTGCTCGTCATGTTCGCGTCGGCGAACCGGGACGAGCTCGTCTGGGACGCCCCTGACTCCTTCGACATCACCCGGGACGCAACCCAACAGCTCGGCTTCGGCCACGGCACGCACGGGTGCGCGGGACAGGGTCTTGCCCGGCTCGAGATCCGCTCCATCCTCGGCCACCTGCTCGACCGGGTCGATCGCATCGAGCTCACCGGAGAGCCCGTGTGGGCGGTCAACAACATCATCCACCGCCTCGAGCACCTCCCGCTCGAGCTGATCCCCACGAGGTGACCACGATGAAGATCGACGTCGACTACGACCGGTGCGAGGGCCACGGCTTGTGTGCCGAGCAGGCCCCCGACCTGTTCTCCCTTGACGACGAGGCAGAGCTGACCTACCACGCGGAGGGTTCCGAGGTGCCCCCCGACCAGCACGCCCACGGCCGTGCTGCGATCGCATCCTGCCCGGTAGCGGCCCTGCGGGAGACCCCATGACCCACCCCGCGTCGATCGTCATCGTGGGGGAGGCGATCGCCGGGCTCAGTGCAGCCCGTGAGCTTCGGCGCCGCGGCTACGACGGCTCTGTGACGATGATCGGCCGCGAGGTCGAAGGTGCCTACGCCCGGCCGCCGCTCTCCAAGGGAGTTCTGCGAAACCCGGCCGCCGAGACCACCCTCGCCTACCCGCAGGCTGACCTGGACCTCGATCTCGTCCGATCGCCGGCCGTGGTCCTGGACACCGCTGCGCGGGTCGTCGCGACCGCCGACGGACGAGCCGTGCCGTACGACGCCCTCCTGGTGGCGACCGGCGCGACGGCGCGGCGCCTCGCCTCGCCCGCCCAGCGCGGCGAAAGGGTACTGAGGACGCTGGAGGACGCGCGCCTGATCCGCGAAGGCATCCGTCGCTCGAAGACCGCCATCGTCGTCGGAGCCGGCTTCCTCGGGATGGAGGTCGCCAGCGCGTTCGTGGCGAGCGGTGTGGAGGTCACTGTCGTCGACACCGAGCCACTGCTGCGCCGGGTGCTCGGCTCCTACCTCTCCGACCGCCTGGCCGAGCGCGCCGCGCGGCACGACGTACGTCTGCTTCATGCGTCGGGACCGGTGGAGCTCTCCGGGGACCCGGTCAACGGCGTGACACTGCCCGGCGGGACCACCTTGACGGCGGACCTCGTCGTCACCTGTGCCGGAGACATCCCGGCGGTCGGCTGGCTGGCCGGGACCGGGCTCGCGGACCGGCTCGGGGTCGCGATCGACGAACGATGCGCCACAGCTATCCCCGGCGTGTTCGCGGCAGGCGACGTCGCCTACCTCGTCCCGCGCGAAGGCGACCCAGCCCGCCGAACACCCTACTGGTCCAATGCCGTAGCCCAGGGAAAGGTCGCAGCCGCATCCATGCTGGGCGAGCCGAGCGAACAAGGGCCCACCGACGACTACTTCTGGACCGAGATCCTCGGCCTCGCGATCAAGGTGGCGGGTCCGCTCCCCGTCGACGGACCTCCGGCCTCGGTGGAGGGAGACCTCGACGCCGGCGACGCCACCTTGCGCTGGGACGCCCCCGGCACCGCGTCGACCGTCGTCGCCTACGGCCGGAAGATCCCGGTCGGCCGCCTACGAGCGATGACACGACAGCCGTACCGGCCTGAGGCGCGCGGACGATCCGGCCGCAACTCCGAGCCAGGCGAGCCCTCAGACTGACGATCTCGTCAGGGAATGTTGACGCCGGCGGGTCTGTGGTTGACGATTGCGTCAGATAAAAGGAGGACGTATGCCCCGCCATCGTCGAGCGTGGCGTTCGAGCGCCTGCTGCTGGAGGGGTCGCGTGACGACGCCGTTCCGGGGTCGCGACCCGGTTCGGATCGGCGCGGTCGGCCTGCTCCTCATCTGCCTCGCCCTCGTGACCGGCGTCCGGGCAAGAGACCTGCCGTTCGTAGGCGGCGACACCTACTACGCGGAGTTCGCCGATCTGGGTGGGCTCAAGCTCGATGATCCCGTCCTGGTGGCTGGGGTCCGGGTGGGCAAGGTGACCGAGGTTGCGCTCGTCGACGCGCGGGTTCGCGTGGGATTCGACGTGGACGGCGCCACCGAGTTCGGGTCCGAGACCCGAGCGGTCATCAAGGTGCGCACCCTCCTCGGCGCCATGCTCCTGGCTCTCGAGCCGGCTGGGCAGGGCGAGCTGGAAGAGGGGGATGTCATTCCCTTGTCCCGCACCACGGCGCCTTACGACGTGGTCGCCGCATTCAGTGGCCTGTCCGAACGAGCCGGTGCGATCGACACGGACCAGCTCGCCGCGTCGTTGACCATGCTCGCAGACCTGACTCGTAACACGCCGGAGAAGTTCCGTGCTGCCCTGCGTGGGGTTTCGGGACTGGCACGGACGGTGGCCACCCGCGACGCCCAGCTCGAGCGGTTGCTTCGCGACGTCGCCCGAGTCAGCCGCGTGCTCGCGAGCCGAGACGACGACATCGTGTCCCTGATGCGCGATGCCGATGGGCTCTTTCGGGCCCTTCTTGGTAGGCGCGCCGCAATTCACAAGCTCTTCGTTGCCACTGCTGACATGAGCCGTGAACTGACTGAGCTGATCGGGGAAGCCCAGGCGGATGTCGCACCGGCCTTGAAGCACCTCGACTCAGTGCTGGCAGTCCTGAAGAAGAACGAGGACAACATCGATGCAAGCCTCAGGACCTTTGCGCCGTTCGCTCGTGTGTTCGCCAGCGTCACCGGCAACGGACCCTGGCTCGATGGGTACATCTTCAACCTCCCGCCGCTTCCGGCCGCGTCGAGAGACTGATCATGGGGGCTGCTGCTCTGAATGGAGACGTCGATCCAGTCCGTCGCTTGTCTGCCCGCCGCTACACCCTCGACTACGGTGGGGTCGCGGCGGGACGGGCGTTCGGGCGTGATCGAGCGCAGGGCTGTCACGGTTCAACTCCCTCTCGCGCACGTGAGAGGCCCCAGGGATGACCGGGGGCCTTCCTCATCTCGGGGGTGAGCCCGGACGTCGGCCTCGACACGCCGGGGGTGAGGGTCCCTAGTGTCCGGGTCATGCCGATCGAACTGTTCTCGCTCCTCGTCGACGACTACGACAGGGCGGTCGACTTCTTCACCAGGACGCTCGGCTTCGTCCTGGCCGAGGATTCGCCGTCGACGACGACGGACGGCCGCCCGAAGAGGTGGGTCGTCGTACGGCCACCGGACGGCGGGCCGGGGCTCGTGCTGGCCCGGGCGGACGGCGATCGACAGGCCTCGGTCGTCGGCGACCAGTTCGGAGGCAGGGTGGGCCTGTTCCTGCGCGTGCAGGACTTCCCTGGCACCCTCGAGCGCATCACGGCAGCGGGATGCGAGCTGGTCCGCCCGGTCCGCGACGAGCCCTACGGCCGGGTGTGCGTCTTCCGAGACCCGTGGGGAAACCTCTGGGACCTCCTCGGCTGAGGCCCCCGAATGGGCTCGCGGACGCCGGGTACCGAGGGCCAGGCCCGTTCAGAACCCGGCGGCGCCATCCTGCGCGTTCCCCGACGCGCGAGCTCCCCAGGAGAGTCGTCATGGCTCAGGACACGACCACGCCCAGCACCCGCGAGAGCGACCGGCCGGCGGTGCACCACTTCATCCGCCTCATCGGCCGGGCTCCCACCGACGAGGAGCTGGCGCAGTTCCGTGATCTCGGCGCGCGCCGCGACGCGGCCCGCAGGCTCCGGCTGCGGCACCGGGCCGCCCGACTGATCGTCCGGCTGTGAGCGGCGAGGGCGCGGTGGCGCCGTGCACCTTCCTCCACGCGCAGGGCACCGTGGAGCGTCTCGAGTCAGCGCTGGTCGACGTCGACGGGCTGCGACGAGCCGACCTGGCGGCGTCGGCGCCCGCGGCCGATGCAGGCTTTCCCGAGCCTCCGGACTAGGCACCTCGCCGCCCCGGCGGGGAGTCGGCGACGGTCGCCGTCACGTCGCGTGGCGGCGGCGCCGGGCCAGCCAGCGGCCGGCGGTCCACAGGACGACCGCCCACGGGCCGAGCACGACGACCGGGTCCACGAGGTGGTGGCGGACGTCCGCGCGTGAGCGACCGACGCGGGAGCCCCAGCCGTCCCGGGTCAGCTCCGCGCGGACTCCGGTCTCGGCGAGCAGGTTGTCGGGCCGCCCGCGCAACGCGGCGGCTGCGGTCTGCTCGACGACGTCGACGCGGTCGGCGAGGAGCAGGAGCAGCCAGTGCGCGGCCCGCGCCTCGCTGAAGCGCGCGTACGCCGCGCGTCGTACGACGCCCGACAGCCCGCGCAGCGGCACGCTGGTCCCGTAGACGGGGGTGAGGCGGGCGTGCTCGATCGAGCGCTCCCTCGGCTGGTCCTCGGCCTGCGACACCGGAGCGTCGCCTGGCGCTCCGGCCAGGCGGCCGTCGACCTCCCGAGGCACGGCGGGCCGGTCCGCGGGGTCGAGGTCGGCCCCCCAGCCCGGAATGCGCGCTCGCAGCTCGTCGGCGGACGGGATGCCGGACCGACCGGTCCCGGCGTACGGCGTGTCGACCATGGGAGACTCCTCTGCCTCAGACGGCGTTCGGTACGACGACCGGCTTGATGCAGCCGTCGAGCTTGGCCGAGAAGATGTGGTAGCCCTCGGCGATGTCGTCGAGGGGCACCCGGTGGGTGATGAGCTCGCTCGGTCGCAGGCGGCCGGCCTGGATGTGCTCGAACAGCCGCGGCCACTGACGCTTGACCGGGCACTGGTTCATCCGCAGCGTCAGCCCCTTGTTGAGAGCGTCGCCGAACTTCACCAGGCTGAACATCGGTCCGTAGGCGCCCACGATCCCGACCGTGCCGCCCTTGCGAGCCGCGTCGATCGCCCAGTTGAGCGCGATCGGCGAGCCGCCCTGCAGCTTGAGCTTCGCCGCGGTGACGTGCTGGAGCAGGTTGCCGTCCGCCTCGGCGCCCACCGCGTCGATGACGACGTCGGCGCCGAGGTGGTCGGTGCGCTTCTTGAGCTCGACGACGACGTCGCGGACGTGGGTGAAGTTCAGGGTCTCCGCATGGGCGAAGGTGGTCGCGGCTGCGAGGCGGTAGTCGAGGTGGTCCACGACGATGACGCGCCCGGCGCCCATCAGCCACGCGCTCTTGGCGGCGTACAGGCCCACCGGACCGGCGCCGAACACCACCACGACGTCGCCCTGTGCGATGTCGCCCAGCTGCGCGCCGAAGTAGCCGGTCGGCAGGGCATCGGTGCACATGAGCGCGTCCTCGTCGCTCATCCAGTCCGGGATGACCGTCGGGCCCACGTCGGCGAAGGGCACGCGCACCAGCTCGGCCTGCCCGCCGTCGTAGCCGCCCGCGGTGTGTGAGTAGCCGTAGATGCCGCCCACCGCTGTCGCGTTGGGATTCACGTTGTGGCAGTTGGAGTACAGCCCCCGCTCGCAGAACCAGCAGGACCCGCAGAACACGTTGAAGGGGACCATCACGCGGTCGCCGACCTGCAGCCGGCGTACGGCCGGACCGACCTCGTCGACGACCCCGATGAACTCGTGACCGAAGGTGCTGCCGACCCGGGTGTCCGGCATCATCCCGTGGTAGAGGTGCAGGTCGGAGCCGCAGATGGCGCCGAGCTCCACCCGGACGATGGCGTCGCCGGGATGCTCGATGCGCGGACGCGGCTTCTCCTCGACGCGGATCCGGTAGGGACCGCGGTAGACCATCGCTCTCATCGTGCGTCCACCGTCCCGCCGCGTCGCTCGGTGAGGCGGGATGGTGCGGCGGACCGGTGGGCGGTGGTCATGGACGCGCTCCGTGGTGGTCGAGGGGCGGGGGAGACGGGTGTCCGGCGTCGGCGTGCTGGACAGGTGCCGGACGACCTGATCAAGGCGTACCCGGTGCGGCCAGTCCTAGCCGGAGCGGATCCGGACGGCGTCGCCCGCGCTCGCCAGGTACTGCGAACCGGAGCCCAGGGGTACCGCGCTCCCATGTCTGACGAGACCCGCGGCCAGTGGTTCGACCTCGAGCGCGAGAGGAACCGACGCAAGGCCGAACGCGAGGCGGAGCGGGGGCCGGTCGCCTCGGACCCCGCCACGATGCCGATCGGCGAGGCGATCGAGGACTTCCACCGTCGCGGCGATCTGTCCTTCGGCATCCCCGCACATCGCTCGGGGAACACCGACGTCCCTCCGCACGCCAGCCGGTGGTCCGGCGAGCAGGCATTCCGCGCCGACGTGGGCATGAACAAGGGCGTCGACAACCGCCATCAGTCGTGGCAGGTCGAGCCGACCGCGATGAAGCTGTTCGCCCAGGCCGTCGGGGCCGACGAGACGATGTTCTCGACCAACGGCAGCACCGAGAACGTGCACGTCGCGATGATGGCCGCGGTGCGGCCGGGCGAGACGCTCGTGATGGCGCGCAACGGGCACAAGTCGGCGTTCTCGGGGCTCGTCCTGTCCGGCGCGCTGCCGGTGTACGTCGAGCCGGAGTACGACGAGCGCTGGCAGGTCGCCCACGGCGTCGACCCCTCCACGCTCGACCGCACCCTGCGGGAGCATCCCGAGGCCGTGGCCGCCCTGGTGTTCACGCCCACGTACTACGGGGTCAGCGCCGATGTCGAAGGCCTGGCGCGCGCCGCCCACGCGCATGAGGTCCCGCTGGTCACCGACGACGCCTGGGGCCTGGACTACAGCTTCTGCAGTCGCCTGCCGAGCTCGGCCATCGCCTCAGGTGCCGACCTGGCCATCGGGAGCGTCCACAAGACGCTCGACGCCTTCACCCAGACCTCGGTGCTCAGCAGGAAGGGTGAGCGGATCGACCCGCAGCGACTCTCCCTGGTCTTCGAGCTCGCCCAGTCCACGAGTGCCTCGCCCTTGCTGCTCTCGTCGATCGACGCCGCGCGGCACCGGTTCCAGCACCACGGGGAGGAGCTCCTGGGCCGCGCGATCGACCACGCGCACCGCGTCCGGGAGCACGTCGCGGCCCTCGACGGGCTGGACCTGATGGGCGAGGAGGTTCTCGCCGGCCCTGGCGCCCACGCACTCGACGCGACCCATGTCACCTTCGACGTGGTCGGTCTCGGTCTCACCGGCTTCGAGGCGTGGGACTGGCTGCAGGAGCGGCACGGCCTGCACCTCGAGCTCGCCGACCATCGTCGGCTCATGGCGCTGATCACCTTCGCCGACGCCGAGGCCACCATCGACCGGCTGTGCGCCGCGCTGTCCGCGCTGTCCGAGGGGCATCGCGGCAGCCGACCGCTGTCCCTTCCTCAGGTCACCGGCCTGCCGGACATCCGAATGACGACGGTGATGGCGCCCAGGGAGGCCTTCCTGGGCCGGACCGAGATGGTGCCGTGGCGCTCCGCCGTCGGCCGGGTGTCGGCGGAGATGGTCTGCCCCTACCCGCCCGGCATCCCGGTCGCGGCCCCGGGTGAGCGGTTGACCCGGGCCGCGGTCGACTACCTGCAGGAGGTCGTGGCGCGGGGTGCGATGGTCGAGGGCGCGACCGACGAGAGCCTGGCCGAGATGCGCGTGGTGGCGTGACCTCCACGATGACGCGAGCGCGCCGCGGCCTCACTCGCCTCCTCTTCCTCACTCGTCGAGGTGCTCGGCGGCCAGGCCGGTGAGCGCCGAGATGGCCAGGGTCCGCGCGACGACGTCGGTGGCACGCGGCCAGCGCAGGCGAGCCAGGGTCAGGCCCGCGCCGAACCAGAAGGACAGGCACCAGGGGCACTGCAGGAGGTAGGCGACCTTCGACTCCTCCACGTCGCCGTAGCGCTCGTGCACGGCGGAGCGCAGCGGCGCGGCGATCCGGTCGTCGCGCAACAGCCGCATCAGGCGGTACGACGCGAGCCCGTCCGCCGCGAGGCTGAGGGCGGCGGATCCGGGATGGTGGGTCATGAAGGGGGTGCTCCTCGTCGTGGTGGGCGTTGGCTCGCCGTACCCGACGGCTGGACGTGTAGCCGGGCGAGACCGCGGAAGTCGCCGCTCGTTGACGCACCGCTGCGCGGCGATCATCATCGGCAGTGTCCGGGGCGCCGACGGAAGGTGCCCGCCGAGCCGCGGGGGTGTCATGGGAGCTCCGTCCCTGGCGCGGCTCACGGCGAGCCGAGGCCGCTCCGTCCTCAGCGAGACCGGTGACGCCGACGAGGTGGTCGATGCCTGCACGGGCACGCTGCGGCCCCACGCGCTCACGGTCCGCGCGGGCGGTGGCCGGCTCGCGACGAGCCTGACCCACGTGCCGCTGCGCGACGTCTCGGTCAACCTGCTGCGCTACGGCGCGGAGGTCACCGTCAGCTCGGGCGACGGCGTCCTCGACGACTACCTCCTCACCCTGCCGGTGGCCGGCGCCGGACGCTTCCGGTACGGCGACCTCGAGGCGGTCGCCCAGCGCGACCGCGGCGTCATCATCGGGCCACACCGGGAGTTCGAGTTCCGCTTCGACACCGCCTGGGACCAGGTCGTCGTACGCCTCGACCGCACCCGCGTCGAGGCGGTGGCGGCGGCGCTGACCGGCGAGGTCGGCCCCGTCCACTTCGACCTCGCGCTGCACGAGGGCGTCGTCAGCCTGGACGGTCTCCTGGAGTCGGCGGTCAGCCTGGTGGACACCGCTGCGGTCGAGCAGCGGCCCCAGCTGCTGTGGCAGCTGGAGGGGCTGATCATCGAGACCCTGCTCCTGGCCCAGCCGAACAACCGGACGTCCACCGGGCCCGACGGGGTGGGGCCGGTGTCGGCGCGGGTGCGCCAGGCGGTGGACTTCATGATCGACCGGCTGGGGGAGCCGGTCACCGTCACGGAGGTGGCCCAGGCCTGCGGCATGAGCGTGCGCAGCCTGCAGGCCGCCTTCCGCCGCGAGCTGGACGCCTCGCCGGTGCAGTGGCTGCGCGCCCAGCGCCTCGAGCGTGCCCACGCCCTCCTCGCCAGCGGCGCCCCCGGACTGTCGGTCACCGACGTGGCCTACCGCTGCGGGTTCTTCCACCTCGGCGAGTTCGGCGCCGCCTTCCGGGCCCGGTACGGCGTCACGCCGTCCGCCCTGCTCGCCTCCCACCGCTGACCTGCCCACGCACCGCCGGACGGCGCGATTCCGAGTGCCGGCCTGCGCACATCCGATATCGGGTGTGTCCCCCGTCACATGATGGTTGGGGGCATGCGGATCGCCCTCCTCCAGATCGCCAGCCCGGACGACGAGTCCGTCGCGGAGCGGATCGCCCGCGTCGGTCACGCGGTGCTCTCCGAGACCGGCCTGCGCGCCGCCGACCTGCTCGTGCTGCCGGAGATGTGGACGGCCGGCTACTTCTCCTTCGAGCAGTACGCCACACGGGCCGAACCCTTCGAGGGCCCGACCCTGGGCGCGGCCCGGACCTGGGCCGTCACGCTGCAGACGTTCGTGCACCTCGGCAGCTTCGTCGAGGTGGATACCGAAGGCCGCCTGCACAACACCTCGGTGGTCGTCGGCCCCGACGGCGGTGTCGTGACCCGGTACCGCAAGGTCCACCTCTTCGGCTACGGCTCCCGGGAGTCCGAGCTGCTGACACCGGGCGACGGCCTCGGGCTCGGCCCGGTCGTCGGGCCGGCGACCGGCATCACGACCTGCTACGACCTGCGCTTCCCCGAGCTGTACCGCAGCCTCGTCGACGAGGGTGCCGAGCAGGTCGTCGTCTGCGCCGCCTGGCCCGCGGCCCGGGTCGAGCACTGGCGCCTGTTCACCTCGGTCCGCGCCGTCGAGCAGCAGGTCAGCCTCATCGCCTGCAACGCAGTCGGCGAGCAGCAGGGCGTCGCCCTCGCCGGCCACAGCCGGGTCGTCGCCCCGACCGGCGAGGTGCTCGTCGAGGCGGGTGCCGACGAGGGCTTCACGTACGCCGACCTCGACCCCAGCCTCCCGCGCCGGCTCCGCGCCGAGTTCCCCGCCCTGGCCGACCGCCGGTGGCCGGCATGCCGCCCCGCGCACGACCCGATGAACACCCCCACGAAGGAGTACGCATGAGCACGACCGCGACGCGCCTGCGCCTCGCCACCGTCGACGGTGCCGAGGTCGAGATCGCCCCGAGCCACCTCGTGGTCGCGGGCTACACCGGCCGCGACCAGGAGGCGGTCCGCCACCACATCGACGAGCTCGCCGCGATCGGCGTACCGGAGCCGGAGTCGATCCCCGCCTTCTACCCGCTCGACGTCGACCGGCTGACCACCGCCGGCGAGGTCGAGGTGAGCGGCAGCGCCACCTCCGGCGAGGTCGAGCCCGTCCTCATCCGGGCCAACGGGACCTACTACCTGACGGTCGGCTCGGACCACACCGACCGGGAGATGGAGACCGTCGGCATCCAGCTCTCCAAGGCGGCCTGTCCCAAGCCGATCGCCTCGACCGTGATCGAGCTGGGTGACCCGCCGGCGCTCGTCGACTGGGACGCGATCACGGTCCGCAGCTGGGTCGACGGCAAGCTGTACCAGGAGGGCACCCTCGCGTCGATGCTGCCGATCACCCAGGTCCTCGCCGAGTGGGACCAGATCGGCGGCAGCGCCGACGTCGCCCTCGTGCTCTTCGGCGGCACCCGGCCGCTGATCGACGGCACCTTCCGCTACGGCCGGGACTGGCGCATGGAGCTGCAGGTCCCCGGCCGGCCGACTCTCGAGCTCACCTACACCGTCTCTGTCCCCGACTCTGCGAGGAGCAACTGATGCGCACCAGCACCGACTACCTGGCCTCCCTGGCCGACGGCCGGCGCGTCATCGTCGACGGCCGCCCCGTCGAGGACGTCGCCACTCACCCGGCCTTCGCGCCGATCGCCCGTACCGTCGGCGAGCTCTTCGACCTCGCCGCCGACCCGGCCCACGGCATGCAGGTCGCCGACCCGGTGACCGGCAGCCCGGTCAACCGCCTGTTCCTCGCGCCACGCAGCGCCGAGGACCTCCACGCGTGGCGATCGTCCGCGCAGGTCTGGGCCGACCACACCAACGGCTGGGTCGGACGGTCCCCCGACCACGTCGGCGCCTTCGTCGCGGCCTTCGCGGCCCACCCGGAGGCGTTCGCCGACGAGCGCGGACTGGCCGACAACGTCGCGGCGTTCCAGCGCCGGGTCATCGAGAACGACCTCTACGTCTCCTACGCGATCATCCCCCCGCAGGTGTCCCGGGCCACGACCGCGCACGCCTGGGACGGCGACTTCATCCAGGTCGGCGTCACGCAGGAGCGTGAGGACGGCATCGTCGTGCGCGGCGCCCAGATGCTCGCCACCGGCGGCGCCGTGGCCGACGAGATCCTGGTCTCCTGCATCAAGCCGCTGACCGCGGAGGACGCCGACTTCGCCATCTCCTTCACGGTGCCGGTCGCCGCCGAGGGCCTCAAGCTCTACTGCCGGCGTCCGTACGCCACCGGTGCCACGAGCGAGTTCGACTACCCGCTGACCTCGCGCTACGACGAGACCGACGCGCTGCTCGTCTTCGACGACGTCTTCATCCCGTGGCGCGACGTCTTCGTCTACAAGGACGTGCCCGGCCTACGCCGGCAGTTCTTCGACACCGGCGCCCACGTCCTCGGGAACTTCCAGGCCCAGATCCGCTTCGCCACCAAGCTCCGCTTCCTCGCCGGCATCGCCCGCAAGGTGGCCGCCGTCAACGGCGTCGACCGGTTCCCCGGCGTCGTGGAGAAGCTCGGCGAGCTGGCCAGCCTGGTGTCCGTGGTCGAGTCGGCCCTGCACGCCGCACAGTTCACGGCGGCCGCCGACGAGCAGGGCCTCTTCCGGCCGGGCGCGCAGTCGCTGTACGCGGCGATGGGGCTCCAGGCGGAGCTGCACCCGCGGGTCGTCGGGATCCTGCGCGAGCTCGTCGGCGGGGGAGTCCTGCAGGTCCCCTCGTCGGTCGCCGAGCTCGAGAACCCCGACACCGCCGAGGACATGGAGCGCTATGTCTCCAGCCCCGGCATCTCGTCGGCCGAGCGGGTCCAGCTCTTCAAGCTGGCCTGGGACGCGATCGGGAGCGAGTTCGCCGGCCGCCACCAGAGCTACGAGCTCTTCTACTCAGGCGCGCCCTTCGTGGTGAAGGGCTACGCCTTCCGCAACTACGACTACGACCGGCCGGTCGCGGCGGTCGACGAGTTCCTGGCGTCGTACGGCGTCAGCGAGCTCCCCACCCTCCAGGAGGTCGCACTGTGAGCAAGCCCGAGATCGAGTTCACGCCGGTCACCGACGTCCCGTACACGCTGTGCCCGGGCGACAACCCGCTCATCAAGGAGCGGGTCCTCGCGACCGACCCCGTCGGAGGGGTGGCGACCCGCATCCTGCGCTACGAGCCGGGCGCCGACTCGACCGAGCTCGGCGTGCAGAGGCACGAGTTCTGGGAGGAGGTCTACATCATCGAGGGCTCCTTCCACGACCTCACCCTGGACCGGACCTTCGTGGCCGGCGAGTTCGCCTGCCGCCCGCCCGGCATGGCGCACGGCCCGTGGCGCACCGACGAGGGCGTGACCACCTACGAGGTCCGCTACCACGCTCGCACCGAGGACTGAGGAGATGGCGACGATGACCGCGCCCCTCGTGGACCCGATGGCGATGCGCCAGGCCATGGGTCGCTTCGCCACCGGCGTCGCCGTGATCACCACCGAGCACGACGGCCTGCCGCACGGGATGACCGTGAACTCGCTGACCTCGGTGTCCCTCGACCCGCCGCTGCTCCTGGTGTGCTTCAACCACGGAGCGCGCACGGCCGAGGCCGCCGTGGCCTCCGGGCGGTTCGTCGTCAACATCCTCTCCCGGCGCCAACAGGCGATCGCGCTGCGCTTCGCGGCCCGCGGCGAGGACCACTTCGCCGGGCTCGAGCTCGAGTACGCCGAGCACCGCGTCCCCGTCGTACCCAGCGCTCTCGCGCACCTGGAGTGCGACGTGGAGCGGGTCGTCGAGGCCGGCGACCACACCATCGTGCTCGGCGCGGTCATCGGCCTGGACACCCGCGACGGCGAGCCGCTCGGGTTCTTCGGCGGCAGGTTCAGCGACATCCAGCAGCACGGGCACGAGCCCGAGCACTGGTTCTTCTAAGCGTTGCCCCGGCGGCTGCGGCAACAGCCACCGGGGCGAGGTCACCGGACACGCACCCTTCAGGAGAGACACATGTCCAACGCAACCCTCGAACAACCTAACAACCAGCGACAGCGGCGAGGACACACCAGCCTGCCGGTCATCGCGGCGTCGAGCCTCGCGGGCACGGCCGTCGAGTGGTACGACTTCTTCCTGTACGGCACCGCCGCGGCGCTGGTGTTCCCGGCGCTCTTCTTCCCCGAGTCCGACCCGCTGATGGGCACGGTGCTGGCCTTCGCGACCTACGCGGTCGGTTTCGTCGCGCGTCCGGTCGGCGCGGTCGTGCTCGGCCACTACGGCGACCGTCGCGGCCGGCGGGCGACCCTGGTCGCGAGCCTGCTGCTGATGGGTGTGGCGACCTTCCTCATCGCGCTGCTCCCGACGTACGGGACCATCGGCATCGCGGCCCCGATCGTGCTGGTGTTCCTGCGCCTCGTGCAGGGCTTCGCACTGGGCGGCGAGTGGGGCGGGGCCGTCCTCCTCGTCTCCGAGCACGGGGACTCGACCCGGCGGGCCTTCTTCGCCTCCTGGCCCAATGTCGGCCCGCCCCTGGGCAACCTGATGGCCGCGGGCGTGCTCGCCGTCCTCGGCGCGACCCTGTCCGACGACGCGTTCCAGTCCTGGGGCTGGCGGATCGCCTTCGCCCTGTCCGCCCTGCTCGTCGTGATCGGCCTGGTCCTGCGGCTCTACGTCACCGAGACCCCGATGTTCGAGGAGGCGCAGAGGAAGGCCGACAGCGCCCCCAAGGGTCTGCCGGCGGGGGTCGTGGTCACCCGGCACTGGCGGATGGTGCTGCTCGCCGCCGCGACCCGCTTCGGCGAGAACGCCGGCTTCTACATCTACTCGCTGCTCGTGATCACCTACGTCACCAAGATGCTCGACCTCGACAAGTCCGTCGCGCTGACGGCGGTCATGATCGGCCAGGGCGTCGCGGTCGTGGCGATCCCGCTGATCGCGATCCTCGCCGACCGGGTCGGCAGGCGCCCGATCTACCTGTTCGCATCGGTGGCGACCATCGTGTGGGCGTTCGTCTTCTTCGCGCTCCTCGACACCAAGGACTCGGGTCTGATCATCGTCGCGGTGGCGGGCGGACTCTTCATCTTCGCCGCCTTCAGCGCCGTCATCGGCGCCTTCTTCTCCGAGCTGTTCCCGACCGAGGTCCGCTACTCCGGCGTCTCGCTGGCCTACAACCTGGCCTCCGTGCTCGCCGGCTCGCTGGCCCCGATCATCGCGATCTGGCTCTACGCCAAGTTCGACACCGGCTACGCGATCGGCGCCTACCTCGCCGCCATGGGCGTGGTCTCGCTCGTCGCCTCGCTCATCGCGAAGGAGACGCGGGAGACCGACCTGGCGACCATCGGTCACTGATCTCGGCCCGCCACGCATCAGCGCCTGTCGCCCGGCACGAGGTGCCGGGCGACAGGCTGCCGTGTTCCCACCGGCGTCGGGGAGAGCGCGACACGCTGGTTGGTGATCCTTCGGCGAGATCGTCACAGGACTGCGACGATCGGGCCATGCGATGGCTGATCGGCTTGCTCGCCGCCCAGGCACGCCGTCTCCCGCAGCTGGGCTGGCGGACGCGGGTGATCCTCGGTCTGGTCGTGGCCGTGATGGGCCTGCTCGTGCTGACCCGCCCCCTGGAGTCCCTCGCGCTGCTCATCGCGCTGGTGGCGCTCAGCCTCCTCCTCGAAGGACTGCATCGTCTGTCGAGCGCTGACCGCAGCACGGTGGGCGTCGTGGTGGGCGTCGGGCTGGTCGCGGCGGCGGTCCTCCTCGTCGCGTGGCCGCGCCTCACCGTCGACGCGCTCGCGGTCATCGTGGGTGTGAGCCTGGTCGCGCATGGCGTCCACGAGCTCGCGACGGCGACCCGCGCCGCGGGCACGACCTGGCGGAGCGTCGATCGCATCGGTCGGCTCGCGGGTGGCTCGGCCTGGGCGGTCTTCGGCACGCTGGCGCTGGTCTGGCCGGACGTCTCGCTGCTCGTGGTCGGCGTCGCCTTCGGTCTGCGGCTGGTCGGCTTCGGGGCTTCCGAGGTGCTCCGTGCCTGGCGTGACCGGACGAGGTCCGCGGACGGGCGGAGCGCGGGGCAGGACGGCGCGTCCGACCGGCGTCCGCTCGGGGCGCTGGGTGTCGCCGGGCGTGGGACCGCCCTGCTCTGCGCGCTCGCCCTGCTCGCCGTGACGCTCGTGCTGCACCAGGAGACGCCGCGTCCGGGTGCGGCGTACCGGGCGGCCGACAGCGCGGTTCCCGGGGAGCCGGGCCGGCTGGTCAAGAGCACGCCGTACTCCCACGGCGTGCCCGACGGGGCGCGCGGCTGGCTGATCCTCTACACGACCACCGACGCCCACGGCGATCCCACGACGGCGACGGCGTTCGTGATGGCGCCGGACACCCCGCCGCCGGGTCCGGGGGATGTGGTGCTGTGGGACCACGGCACCGAGGGCGCCGACATCAGCTGCGCGCCGACCCTGCTGCCCGAGCCGTCCCCGCTCGCCGCGCCGGTCGCCGCCCTGCGGGAGCAGCTCGAGCGCGGCCGGGTGCTCGTCGGGCCGAACTATCCGGGCATGGGGACGCCGGGTGCCCAGAGCTACCTGGTCGGCGAGGTCGAGGGCCGAGCCGGTCTCGACGCGGTGCTCGCGGCGCGGGAGATCGACGGTCTCGACCTCTCCCCGCGCACGGTCGTGTGGGGACACTCCCAGGGCGGCCACGCCGCCCTGTGGACCGGAGCCCTCGCCGCGACCCACACCAGTGAGATCGACCTGGTCGGGGTCGCGGCGGCCGCGCCCGCGACCGAGGTGCGTGCGCTGATCCCGGCCCTGGTCGACGACGTGTTCGGCAAGATCATGGGCTCGTTCCTCCTGCGCGCCTACGCCGAGACGTACGACGACGTGAGCGTCGACGCCTACGTCGACCCGCGCATGCGGCTGGTCTACGACGCGGTGTCGCGCCGCTGCCTGCCCATGCGAACGACCCTGGTGTCGTTGGTCACCGCCCTCGCCGCACGCGGGCCGATGTTCCGCACAGACCCGTCCACCGGGCCGCTCGGCGACCGGCTCGACCAGAACGTGCCGCGCGGGCCGATCGGTGTCCCGGTGCTCATCGGCCAGGGAGGCGACGACCCGCTGATCCTGCCGCAGATGCAGGCCCGCTACGTCCGGGAGCGCTGCCGGGCGGGCCAGGCGCTGGACTACCGCACCTACGCGGGGCGCGACCACCTGTCGGTGGTGGCAGACGACTCGCCGTTCGTCACGGACCTGCTCGCCTGGACCGAGGCCCGGTTCGCCGGGGAGCCCGCGAGGAGCACCTGCTGATCGGGACGGCCGCGCGGGCGCGGCGGGGCGTGGAAGCCGACGACGCCGGCGACGACGAGCACCAGCGCCGACGCGAGGCCCGGACCGACGGCCTCCCCGAAGAGCGGCACGGCGAGGACCGCCGTGGCGACCGGGCTGAGCGCGCCGCCGACGGCGGCCGTGCCACCGCCGAGGGTGCGGACGGCATGGGCGTAGCAGAGGGTCGACAGGAGTCCGGTCCCGATGCCCTGCAGGAGCACGAAGCCCAGGAGGTCGGTGAGCCGGACGCTGCCGACCAGCAGGTGGCTCGGCGCCGGACCGGCCAGGACCAACAGCAGGCCGCCCACCGCCGATCCGGCGCACACGACGACGACGAGCTCCAGCGGCCGCAGCGCCGTGCGCTGGAGGCCGAGCGTGTAGACCGCCCAGACCGCCCCCGCCAGCAGGAGGACGGCGATCCCGGGGAGTCCCGCCCCGTCGCCGACCCCCGTCGCGCTCGCCGCGACCCCGGCGACGATCGCGCCGAGGGCGGCCCAGCCCCGCGCCGGGACCCGTCGGCTGCCGAGCAGGAGGAGGGTGACGAACAGCGGCACGGTGCCCGGCACGAGCAACCCGGTGAGGCCCGCACTCGTCAGGTCGGCACCCAACGCGAAGAGGAGATAGTGCGGCAGCCCGCCCGCGAGCAGCAGGACGACGGTCGAGGCGCGCTCGCGCGCCAGCGCGCGCACGGTGCGCGGCAGCAGCGGCGCGAGCACGAGCAGCGGTACGCCGAAGCGCAACAGCGCCGCGTCGTACGCCGTCAGGCTGGAGTCGCCGATCGCGCGCGAGGAGAGCGCGAAGGACGCCCACAGCAGCACCGTGGCGCCCAGCGCGGCCCAACCTGATCCCGGTGTCGTCGCTCTCGTCACGGGGAGCAACGCTAGGGAAACCGTGACGGCATGCGATTGCCGAATCTGCCGCTCTGTGGCGGATCCGTAGCAGAATCTGCCTCGTGACGACCCTCGACGCCATCGACCAGCACATCCTCCTCGAGCTCCAGCTCGACGGCCGCCTCACCAACCAGGAGCTCGCCGACCGGGTGGGCCTCTCCCCGTCGCCCTGCCTACGCCGGGTCCGGGCCCTCGAGCAGGCGGGGATCATCACCGGCTACCGCGCGGTCGTCGCCCCGGAGTCGGTCGGCCTGGCCATCACCGCCTTCGTCCGGCTCACGCTCTCCTCGCACACCGCCGAGGTCGTCGACGCGGTCGAGCAGGAGCTGCGGGAGGTCCCCGAGATCACCGAGGCCTATCTGCTCGCCGGCGACCAGGACTACCTGGTCAAGGTGGTGGTCGAGTCGTTCGCCGCCTACGAGCAGTTCCTCCGCGACCGGCTGCGCGGCATCCCCTCGCTCGCCTCGATCGAGACCACCTTCGCCTTCGGTACGACGAAGCCGGTCTCGCCGCTGGCCCTGCCTTGAGCGTGCTCAGGGAGGTCGTGCGATCTACGACCCGTGCCAAGGGCCAGTCTGGTCAATCGCCTGCAGAGGACCGGACCCAGGCGCTACGGTCGCGCCCGTCTTGACCCTTGAGTAGTCGGAGCAACGCCATGAGCGACCAGCCGCCCCCACCGCCCGGACCGTACCCGCCCCAAGGCGGCCAGCCGTACTACGGGCAGCAGCCCCCGCAGAAGAAGAGCCATCTGGCGCGCAACATCATCATCGCCGTCGTTGCCGGCTTGATCCTGCTGTGCGGAGGATGCTTCGCGGTGGTGGGCATCGGCGCCAACGAGGTCGCCGAAGAGGTCGACAAGGCGATCAAGGAGGAGGCGGAGAACGACAAGCCCAAGGAGGTCTCCGAGGGTGCGGCGTTCACGCACGACGGCTACGAGGTCGCCGCGGGTTGGAAGGTCGCCGAGGAGGAGTTCGGCGGGACCAACATCGTCGACATGAAGGTGACCGCCGTCGAGTCCGACGACATCGAAGGTGGCCGCTCGGCCCTGTTCACCTTCCGCTTCTACAAGGGCACCGACGTCCTCCTGGAGGTGACCTGCAGCAGCAACGAGATGCAGGTCGGGGAGTCGTCCAAGATGGACTGCTTCGGCGACGGTGAGACCGTCGCCGGTTGGGACACCATCAAGGTCGCAGACGCTTTCTGACCGTCGCGACCCATCTCGGACCCCACCCGCCGGACGGCTGGTGAGGTCCGCTCCCTCAGGGCAGCAGCGAGCGTCCCTGCCAGGTGCCGTGCTCCGACAGCGGCCGGAAGCGCATGAACGCGGACTCGTGGTGGAACTCCCGCCGCCGCTGCTCGGCCATCGCGACGGCGTGGGACGGCGCCTCGGCGACGTCGTCCCGACGGCCGTGGACCATCGACGTCATCTCCCGGACGCTGGTCCAGGTGGAGAAGGTGGAGAAGGTGCGGGGTGGCCGCATCGCGGCGGTCGAGAAGACGGCTGCCGGGTGGCCGGCGACGAGCCGCTCGACGGGCTTGCCCCAGCGCAGGAAGCGAGGGAGCTCGGGCAGCCGCAGCCGGGCCAGCGTGACCGCGACGACCGGCTCGTCGGGGTCCCAGTCCCCGGCACGCTGGGGCAGGGGAGCCAGCGCCGCCACCTCGCCGTACCTGCGCAGGTACTGCAGCCGCACGTGCCAGCCGTCCGCCAGCCGCCGGCCGAGGGGGTCGGTGTCGAGATAGCGGTCGAGCGCGCCGGCGTCGTCCCATGCGGCGAAGACGGCGAGGCGACGCAGCTGCAGGCGCTCCGGGGAGACCGTCGGCGAGCCGAGTCGCATCATCGCCAGGCACTCGGCGTGCCGCAGCCCCCGGACGTCGTCCGGGGGCCGCAGCAGGGCCCGGGCCGTCACCCTCGCAGGCAGCTCCGCGAGGTGGAAGGAGTGCAGCACCGGGTCATTGAACCAGGGCTCAGCGCACCAACACGGGCTCCGGCATCGCCCGGACCTCCGTGGGCGTTCGCGACGCACGCCGCGGCCAGGCCCGCTCACCGAGGAGCACCAGCACGGCCGGGAGGACGACGAGCCGGATGACGGTGGCGTCGATGAGGATCGCGGCCGAGAGGCCCACGCCCATCATCTTCATCTCCATCATCGACAGGGTCGCGAAGATCGCGAACACCGAGACCATGACGGCCGCCGCGCTGGCGATCACCCCGGCGGTGTCGGCGATCCCGCGGTGCACCGCGTCCCGGGCGGGGAGACCGGTGTCGACCAGCTCGCGGATCCGGCTGAGCACGAAGACGTGGTAGTCCATCGACAGGCCGACCAGCACGACGAGCACGAAGATCGGGATCCAGTCGATCACGAAGCCCGGGCTGGTGAAGTCGAGCAGCTCCTCGCCCACCCCGTGCTGGAAGACCACGGCCAGCAGGCCGAAGGCAACGCCGACCGAGGCCAGGTTGAGCACCGTCGACACCAGGCCGAGCAGCACGCTGCGGAAGGCGAGCACCATCATCACCATCGTCAGCAGCAGGACGAAGCCCAGCAGGTACGGCATCCGCTCGCTCTGCTTCTCGGCATAGTCGAGCGACTCGGCCGCTCCGCCGCCGACGGCCCAGGACGCGCCCGCGCCGAGATCGGCCAGGGCCGCCGGGAGGACGTCCTCGCGGAGCCGCTCGATCGCCTCGGTGGCCCGGTCGTCGGACTCCTCGTACGGCAGCGCCAGGTCGATCACGGCCGTCCCTCCGTCCTCGGACGTGCGCACGGCGGCGCCGTCGGTGGTGAAGTCGCGGCGGCCGGCCTCCTCCGCGAGACGTTCGAGCGCGGACCGCGCCGAGTCCGGCTCCGCACCGGTGACCACCACCTGTGCCGCGGTGCCCTCGGCGGGGAAGGCGTGGGTGATCTCGCGCAGGGTCTGCACGGCGGGGATGTCGGCCGGAAGGGTCTCGATGCTGGCCTGGTGGGTCTTCATCGTGAACGCGGGTACGGCGAGTGCGCCGATGCCGATGGCCGAGACGACCAGTGCTGCGACGGGGTGGCGGACCACCGGGCCGAGCACGCGCCCGCTGATCGTCCCGGTGCGGACGCGGCGGGTCAGCCGCCACAGGAGCGGGATCCGGGGCCGGTCGACCCAGCGCCCGAGCTTGACCAGGAGTGCGGGGAGCACGGTGATGGAGCCCAGGACGGCGACCGCGACGACGAGGATGGCGCCGGTCGCCAGCGAGTTGAAGGTGACGTCGGTGAGCACGAAGAGACCCGCCAGGGCCGCGATCACAGCCGCGCCGGAGACGACGATCGCGTGGCCCGAGGTCTGGGCGGCGATGGCGACCGCGTCGAGCGTCGTACGACCGGCGGCGCGCTCCTGCCGCTCGCGCTTGAGGTAGAACAGGGAGTAGTCGACGCCGACGGCCATGCCGATCAGCACGACCATGCTGAGCACCGTCGACTCGGCGGGCACCAGCCACGAGATGGGCGCGCTGATGCCGATCGTCGCGGCGACGCTGGTCGCCGCGAGCAGCACCGGCAGTCCGGCGGCGATGAGGGCGCCGAACGCCAGCAGCATGAGCACCAGGGTGATCGGGAGGCTGATGAACTCCGCGGAGTGCAGGTCCTCCCCGACGCGCTCGTCGATCGCCTCGTCGATCGTCACGTCACCGGCCTGGGCGACCACGAGGTCGGGGTGCGCGGCCTGGACGGCGGCGGTCGCGTCGAGCAGGGGAGCGGCGTCCACGTCGTCGGCCGTCAGCTCCACGGGCACGAGCAGCGCCGTCCCGTCGGCGCTGGGCACGGCGTCGCCCACCGCTGCCACCCCGTCAGCGCCGCGCATCCGCTCGCTCACCTCACGCGCGGCGTCCTGGGCCGCGGCGGCGTCGAGCTCGCCCGAGCGCGCCCGGACCAGCACGTTCTCGGTGGGCGGGTCGTCCAGGCCGGCGCGCTCGATCGCCGCCTCGGCTCGACCGGACTCGCCGACCCGGTAGTCGGCGTCGTCGACCTCGTTGGTCGAGACGGTGGCGGCCAGGCCGACGGCGATCACCACGAACGCCAGCCAGGCGCCGATCGCGCGCCACGGGTGGGTGGCGCTCCAGCGGGCGGCCCGCGTGGGCAGCGCGCTCAGGGAGAGGGACATGAGAGCTCCTGGGGTCAGGTGGGTCGGTGGGGGGAGAGTGGGTCCAGCCTCCTGGCGCGGACACCCGCGGTCAGGGGTGGAGCGACCCGACCTGGGAGTGGTGCCAGCACCACTGCGGCGACCCGCGGGACCCGGCAGGATGGCCGGGTGAGCCGACCGCCCGAGCCGCTGCCCGCCCCGCCCGCCGGGCGCTGGGCCGCGACCGGGTACGCCGCCTTGCACGTGCTGTTGTTCGTGCCCGTGGTGCTGACCTTCGTGCTCGTCAAGGTCAGCGCGGTGCTCGTCGTGGTGTGGGTCGGCATCCTGCTGCTGGCCGGCGTCCTGCCGGCGATGCGCGGGCTGGTCGGCCTCCACCGGGGGATCGCCGCGCGCGTCCTCGGCACGCCCCTCGCCTCGCCGTACCGTCCACTGCCCGGCGGCCTGCTGCGCGACCTGCACGTCCGGGCCACCGACCCGATGACCTGGCGCGAGCTGCTGTGGATGCTGTGGGCGATGACCTTCGGCTTCGTCGCCTCGCTCCTCGCCGTCGTCCTCTTCCTGGGCGTCGTCACCTGGCCGCTGTGGTGGTACGGCGTCGGGCCGCTGATGCGTGCGCGCGCCACCGTCGACCGGGCGGTCCTCACCGTCGGTCGCACCGAGCGGCTCGAGAAGCGGGTGCGCGCCCTGACCGAGTCGCGGGCCGTGGTCGTCGACCACTCCGCGGCCGAGCTGCGCCGGATCGAGCGCGACCTGCACGACGGCCCCCAGGCACGGCTGGCCGCGGTCTCCTTGAGCCTGGGCCTGGCCGACGACCTCTTCGAGACCGACCCGGAGGCCGCGCGCCGGCTCGTCAACGAGGCCCGCGGGACGTCGTCCGCGGCGCTCGGCGAGCTGCGGGACGTGGTCCGCGGCATCCACCCTCCCGTGCTCGCCGACCGCGGCCTGACCGGGGCGGTGTCGGCGCTCGCGATCGACATGGCGGTCCCGGTCGAGCTCGCCCTCGACCTCCCCGACCGGCTGCCGGCGCCGGTCGAGTCGGCCGTCTACTTCGCGGTGGCCGAGTGCCTGGCCAACACCGCGAAGCACGCCGCGGCCGACCAGTCCTGGGTGAGCCTGCGCCACGACGGCCGTGTGCTGCGTGCCGAGGTCGGAGACGACGGCCGCGGCGGAGCCGATCCCCGCAGTGGATCCGGTCTGCCCGGGGTGGCCGCACGGCTGGCCGCCTTCGACGGCATCATGTCGGTGTCGAGCCCACCCGGGGGTCCGACCGTCGTGAGCTGGGAGGTCCCGTGCGCCCCCTCCGCGTAGTCCTCGCCGAGGACCATGCGCTGCTGCGGGCCGGACTGACCCAGCTCCTCGAGGCCAAGGGCTTCGAGGTCGTCGCCGCGGTCGAGAGCCTCCCCGAGCTGGAGCGGGCGCTCGACGACCCGCGGGCCGAGGCCGCCGTGGTCGACGTACGGATGCCGCCGACGTTCACCGACGAGGGCCTGCGCGCCGCCATCGCCGTCCGCGCCCGCCGCCCGGGTTTCCCCGTGCTCGTCTTGTCGCAGTACGTGGAGCAGCTCTACGCCCGCGAGCTCCTGGCCAGCGGCGAGGGTGCCGTGGGCTACCTGCTCAAGGACCGGGTCTCCGACATCGGCGAGTTCGCCGACGCCCTGCGCCGGGTCGCCGACGGCGGCACCGTCCTGGACCCCTCGGTCGTCGCCGCCGTCCTCGACCGCCGCCGCGACACCCCGGTCGACCGCCTCACCGAGCGCGAGCGCGAGGTGCTGGCGCTGATGGCCGAGGGACGTGCCAACGCCGGCATCGCGCGCGCCCTGGTCGTCACCGAGAAGGCCGTCGCCAAGCACATCAACAGCATCTTCGCCAAGCTCGACCTGCCCACCGACACCGACGATCACCGTCGGGTGCGGGCGGTGCTGGAGTGGCTGCGCTTCTGAGTGGCAGTCGCCGGCACCGAGCCGCCCTGCGACGCACCGCGGCCGACGCCGTAAGGACGGGTCGGGATCGGTGTCTGTCTCGTGTGGAACGGCGCACGCGTCGTTCCTGGCGCGACGGGTCGCCCGCCGGAAGGGCGGTCCGTCGAGGGGTGTGGGCCCCGCCCGGACGACGTCCGGGTGTGGAAATCCCCGGAGGCTCGGTCCTCCGCCGCGCGTCCCGTCGCCCCTGGGGGGAGCGGCGGGACGTCGCCCCCCTCCGCTCCGGGGAGTGAGGCCGCGATACTCGACCCATGAACCCCGTCGCCATCGCCGAGCCGCTGCGGTCCCGCTGGAGCCCCAGCGTCTTCGACCCCGAGCACGTGCTGTCCGACGTCGAGATCACCCGCCTGCTGGAGGCGGCACAGTGGGCGCCGAGCTCGGGCAACCGGCAGCCGTGGCGCTATCTCGTCGCGCCGCGGGGCAGCGCCACCCACGAGGCGCTCGTCCCGCACCTGAGCCGCGGAAACTCCGGCTGGGTACCACGGGCGTCGGTGGTCTTCCTCTCCGTCGTCGAGCTGGGCCAGGACGGCGTCGAGCTGAGCGACCTGCTGATCCCGACCCACGACGTCGGCCAGGCCTCGGCCCACCTGACACTGCAGGCCCAGGCCATGGGCCTCGCCGCCCACCAGTTCGGCGGATTCGACCACGAGGGCGTCGCCGCCGGCCTCGGCATCCCCGACACCGCGCGGGTGCTGGCGGGCATCGCCGTCGGCGTACGCGGCAACCCCGCCGAGGTGCCCGAGCGCGACGCCGTTCGCGACCACCGCGAGCGCCACCGACGGCCGCTGGCGGAGACGGCGTACGCCGCGTGGGGCGTGCCCTGGCCCCGTCTGCAGCCGTCCGGGCCGACGGTCGCCGAGCGGCGCTAGCCCGGCTCGGGCCGGCAGGTCATGACCTCGGAGGTCATGGTCAGCCGACCGTGACCGGCGCGAGGGTTCTGCTACCGACACCGGTCAGCGAACCCCTTCGAGGAGGACACCATGAGCACCACCACCCACGGTCCCGCCACCCGTCCCGCCGTCGCCTCCGCCGCCTGGCGTGGCCGCCGGCTCTGGTTCGGCGCGGACGCCCTGGTGACCGGCGGCAACGCCGTCGTCTACCTCGCCGCCGCCGGACCCCTGGCCGACCTCCTCGGCGGGGAGGCCTCGACCTGGCGCGGCATCGGCGCCTTCCTTCTCGCCTACACCGCGTGCGTCGCCCTGTACGCCCGCTCGCCGCGCTCCGCGGCCGCAGGCTGGGCGATCGTCGTCGTCAACGCGGTCTGGGCGCTCGGCTCCCTCGAGGTGGCGGCGACCGGGGCGCTCGACCTCGACGGGCTCGGCCGCGGCTGGGCGGTCGCGCAGGCGCTCGTCGTCGCGGGCTTCGCCGTGCTGCAGGCCCGGGTCCTGCGCGCGGGCCGTGCCACACTGCCTGCATGACGTCCCTCCACGACTTCAAGGCCACGGCCATCGACGGCCAGGAGACCGACCTGTCGACGTACGACGGCTCGGTCGTCCTGGTCGTCAACACGGCATCCAAGTGCGGCTTCACCCCGCAGTACCAGGGTCTCCAGGAGCTGTACGACAGCTATGGCGAGCGCGGCTTCACCGTTCTCGGCTTCCCGTGCGACCAGTTCGCGCACCAGGAGCCGGGCACGGAGGAGGAGATCGCCGCCTTCTGCGAGCGCAGCTACGGCGTCTCGTTCCCAATGTTCGCCAAGGTCGACGTCAACGGCAAGGACGCGCACCCGCTCTACCAGTGGCTGAAGAAGGAGCAGGGCGGCCTGATCGGCGGCGCGATCAAGTGGAACTTCACGAAGTTCCTCGTCGGTCGCGACGGCCAGGTGATCGACCGCTACGCGCCGACCACCGAGCCGGCCAAGATCGCCGGGGACATCGAGAAGGCGCTGGGCTGATCGGCGGGGGCGGATTCACCACGGGATGTAGGTGAGGTGGCGCGGATTCACCACGGGATGTAGGCCGACCGTCGCTTCCCGAGTGGAACTCCGCTCGGGAAGCGCGGACCCGGCTACATCCCGTGGTGAATCCGCAGCCGCAGCCGCAGCCGCAGCCGCAGCCGCAGCCGCAGCCGCAGCCGCAGCCGCAGCCGCAGCCGCAGCCGCAGCCGCAGCGCTCAGACCCCCGCCAGCTCCTTGTCCCCGTCGAGGTCGTCGTCGAGCCGCCCGACGTGCACCGGAGCGGAGTCCCGCTCGAGGGACTCGCCCTCGACGTCGACGTTCGGCAGGATCCGGTCCAGCCAGCCCGGCAGCCACCAGGCCTTCTCGCCGAGCAGGTAGAGCACCGACGGGATGAGCACCATCCGCACCACGAAGGCGTCGAAGACGATCGAGGCGGCGAGCGCGAAGCCCATCGACTTCACCACGGCGTCGTCCTCGAGGATGAATCCCGAGAACACCGCGATCATGATCGTGGCCGCCGCCGTGACCACCCGGGCACTGTTGCGGAAGCCGTCGACGACCGCCTCGTGCGTGGGCAGGCCGTGCACGTGCGCCTCCCGCATCCGGGTGACCAGGAAGACCTGGTAGTCCATGGCGAGGCCGAACACGACGCCGATCAGGAAGATCGGCATGAAGCTCACGATCGGCTGTCCCTCGAACAGACCGAGCGCGCCCTCCTGGAAGATCGCGACCGTCGCGCCCAGCGTCGCCAGGACCGAGAGCAGGAAGCCCAGGGTCGCGGTCAGCGGCACCAAAATGGAGCGGAACACCAGCACCAGCAGGACGAACGCCAGGCCGATGACGACCGCCAGGTAGACCGGCAGCGCGCTGTTGAGGCGGTCCGAGACGTCGGTGGTGATCGCGGTCAGGCCGGTGACGCCGACGACCGTGTCGGTCCGGTCCTCGATCGTGCCCTGACCCTCGCGCAGCGCCTCGAGCAGGTCGAGGGTCTTCGGCTCGTCGGGACCGGACGACGGCACGACCTGGATCATCGCGCCGGTTCCGGTGCCCGTCGGCGCGCCGTCCTCGCCGAGCGGCGCGTTGGTGGCGACCAGGTCGGCGCTCTTGACGTCGTCCTGGCTCGCGGCCCACTCGACGACCCGGTCGAAGGCGGCCTGCCGGTCCCCGTCGTTCGCGATGTCGCGGCCGTCGACGACCACCAGCAGCGGCCCCTCGCGGCCCGGCCCGAAGGCCTCGGTCATCAGGTCCGACGCCTTGCGCTGGGTGGTGTCGCTCGGCGCCGTGCTGTCGGTCGGGAAGGCGAGGTACATCTGCGAGATCGGCGCGGCCAGCGCACCCAGCAGCACCACGACGCCGAGAACCCAGGCGACCGGGGCCTTCGCGAGGACGCGGGCCCAGCGCACGCCGTTGTTGTGGACGCGGCCGTGCTCGTCGCGCTTCGGGTCGTACTTGCGCACCCGGCCGGCGAAGGACTTCGACTTGGTCAGGCCGAGCAGGGCGGGCAGCAGGGTCAGCGCGACCAGCACCGCGATGAACACGGTGGCGGCGGCCGCGAGGCCCATCGCGGTGAGGAAGGGGATCCGTACGACGGCCAGCGCCGAGAGCGCGATGAGGACCGTGAGGCCGGCGAAGACCACGGCGGAGCCCGCCGTGCCGACGGCGATGCCGGCGGCGTGGGCGCGGTCGTCGGTGTGGTGCAGCTCGGTGCGGTACCGGGCGAGGATGAACAGCGTGTAGTCGATGCCGACCGCGAGGCCGATCATCGTGGCCAGCATCGGGGTGCTCGAGCCGATGTCCATCAGCGCGGTCATCGCGGTGATGCCGGTCATGCCGAGCCCGACGCCGAAGACGGCGTTGATGAGCGGCATGCCCGCCGCCATCAGCGAGCCGAAGGTGAGCACGAGCACGACGAGCGCGATGCCGAGGCCGATCAGCTCGGCGGTGCCGCCGGGAGGGGCCATCACGGCCATGCCGGGTCCGTTGGCCTCCGCGACCAGGCCGGTCTCGTCCGTGGTGTCGGCCAGCAGCTCCTTGAGCTCGTCGACCGTGGTGGTCTTGAGGTCCGCGGGGGAGTCGACGTCCCACTCGAAGGTCATGGTGCCGATCCGGCCGTCCTCGGACAGCGTCGAGAACGCCGCGGGCGTGCCCTCGGGGGCCGCGGCCGGCGCGACCAGGCCCGGGTTCTCGTCACCGGTCTGCGGCAGGCCCGGGACCTTCTCGATCAGCTGCTGGATCGCCGCCTGGTAGCGCGGCTCGTCGAGGGTGTGGCCCTCGGGGGCGGCGACCACGACGTTGACCGAGGCGTCGTCGAAGGCGTCGCCCGACTCGGGGAAGAGCTCCTGCTGGATGTCCGCGGCCTTCTCCGAGGGGATGCCGGGGATCGAGAAGGAGTCGGTCATCGGCTTGGCGAAGGCCGCGGCGAGGCTGCCGACGACGACGGCGAGCAGCAGCCATCCGGCGATGAAGAAGGGCCACCGCCGGTAGGCGGTCGAGCCGATGCGGTAGAGCAGGCGGGCCATGTCAGGTCTCCTGGTGTGGACGGACTGCCCCGGGGTCTCCAGGGCAGGGCGTGGGATGGGGAAGGGTGCTGCGGGTCAGGCGAGAGCACCGCGCGCGTCGGCGACCGTCGCGTCGAAGTGCTCGGTGAAGGTCTGGCTCGGGTCGTCGGCGATCCGGTCCAGCGCATGGTCGAAGAAGGTGAGGAGGAGCTTGAGGAGCAGCCGTGACTGGCGCGCGGGGAAGGCGTCCCCCTCGCGCTGGCGCACGCACTCGGCCAGTCCGGTCGCGGCCTCCTCGAGCCGCTCGTGGACCAGGGCCAGGAGCCGGCTGTCGCTGACGACGGCCTCGCGCAGTGAGGTGATGAGCTGCTCGTCGGTCCGGTCGCGGATCGCGTCGTGGGCGAGCACGATCAGGTCGTCGAAGAGCCGTCCGGTCGGGCCGCCCGCGACGAAGGCGTCGATCTTGTCCTGGTCCACCTCGATGCCGGAGCCCAGGACGACGTCGGCCTTGCCGTCGAAGTAGTTGAAGACCGTGCGGCGCGAGACGTCCGCGGCGGCGGCGAGGTCGTCGATGGTCCAGCCGTCGAAGCCCCGGTCGAGGGTGAGCCGCAGTCCGCACTGCTGCAGGCGCAGCGCCGTCTCGTGGCGCTTCGCCTCCCGCCGGCTCGGCGTGCACAGTTCGGACATGGAGTGCATCTTTGCACTATCTGCGATCACAGTGCAACTTTGTGACGGTAGTCACGCCGCCCGCCCCCGCCGTGCGGACGGAGCGCGGCAGCCGACGATCGCGGGGGCCTCCCGGACCAGGCTGTCGTCGTCGAGCGCCGCCACCATGAACAGCGCGAAGTCAGTACGCCGGGTCAGGTTGCTCGCCAGGATCGGGTCGCCCACGTGGCGCGCCCATACCGGCAGGCCCTCCGACGGGCCCTCCTCCAGATCGCTGCCGCGCACCAGGGTCCAGCGCGTGTCGCTCGCGAAGATCCGCCTGCCCGCCTCGACCTGGTCGTCGATATCCACGAAGCGCACCAGCCGGGCAGCGACGGTCACCACTCGGACGAGTGCGCGGAAGCGCCAGGAGTACCGGTCGTGTTCGTCGCGGGGCACGTGCCAGCCGCAGGAGAAGACGAGGCGTGCCTCCGGCTCGGCGTGGTCGAGCACCGCCTGTGCCGTGCCGCTCGCATAGCCCCGCAGGCCGTACGGCACGAGCACGGCCAGCACGCCGTCGCACCCCGCGACCGCCTGCCCGATGACGGCGGGGTCGTCGGTCGCGCCCGGCACGATCGTGATCCGGTCCGCCACGCCGGCCAGCTTGGCGACGCTCTGCTCGCGGCACACCGCGACGACCTCGTATCCCCGGTCGAGGCAGTGCCCGATCAGGTACCTCCCGAGCTTCCCGGAGCCGCCGACCACGCATACCTTACGCATGTAAGGGATGCTAGCACCGAGTCTTACACCTGTAAAGTGCGGGCATGGCCCCGACCCGCAGGACCCCCCTGACCCGTGAGCGTGTCGTGGAGGCGGCGGTCGCGGTCGCCGACCGCAGCGGCCTGGGCGCGGTGAGCATGCGCAACGTGGGCAAGGCGCTCGGGGTCGAGGCGATGTCGCTCTACCACCACATCGCCAACAAGGAGGCCCTCCTCGACGCCCTCGTCGACTGGGTCTTCGCGGGCATCGACCTTCCCGAGCCGGGTGAGCCGTGGCGCGCGGCCCTGCGCCGCCGTTCGGTCTCCGCGCGCGGCCGGCTCGCCGCCCACCCGTGGGCGGTCGGTCTCATCGAGTCCCGTCGTACGCCGGGCGCCGCGCTGCTGCGTCACCACGACGCCGTGCTCGGGACCCTGCGCCGCGGCGGCTTCTCCCTGGCCGACGCCGCCCACGCCTTCTCGGTCGTGGACTCCTACGTCTACGGCTTCGTCATCACCGAGGCGAACCTCCCCTTCGAGGGGCCCGAGGAGGTCGCGGACGTCGCCGCCGGCATCGCGGAGCTGGCGGCCGGCGGCGCCTATCCCCACCTCGCCGAGCTGGTCACCGAGCACGCCCTCCAGCCCGGCTACGACTACCGGGCGGAGTTCGACTTCGGCCTGGACCTGGTCCTGGACGGCCTGGCCCGGCTGGTCGAGGACTGAGGCAGCCGCCACCGGTCCGGCAGAACGGCGGTTTGGCGGGGCCGGCGGCGGATACGATCCACAGCCCGTCCCTGCTTCCCCGGAGAGCCCGTGACCGTCTTCCTCGTCCTCGGCGTCGCCGGGCTCCTCCTCCTCACGGTCTCGCTGGTCGCCGGCGACCTCCTCGACGGGGCCTTCGACGCGCTCGAGGCGGACTGGATCTCCTCCGCGGTCATCGGCGGCTTCGTCTCCGCCCTCGGCTTCGGCGGTGCCGCCGCCGACGGGGCCGGCCTGCCGCTGCCGGCCTCGCTCGCCGTCGGAGCGGGCAGCGGGCTCCTCGTCGGTTGGCTCGCCTGGTGGCTGACCCGGCTGCTCAAGGACGGCCCCAGCGACGGCACGGTCTCGGTCGCCGACAGCGTCGGTCAGGTCGCGACCGTGGTCACCGACATCCCGAGTGAGGGGTACGGCGTCGTTCGCGTGGTCGTCGGGGGCCACCCGCTGCGCCTCAACGCGACCGCCCACCGCCCGATCGAGGCGGGTGCGGAGGTCAACGTGACCGGCGTGCTCTCGCCGACCGCCGTCAGCGTCGCCGAGGTCTGGCGGCCCTGAGGGCCGGGGCACGGCAGCCGCGCCCCGCTCGCGCCACCACCAGATCGACCACCTGCTCCACCACCTGCTCCACCAGCTGCTCCATCGCCCCACTCCCGAGAAGAACGGAAGTACCTCGCAGTGAACACCGCCGTCCTGGTGCCGGTCGCCGGCATCGTCGTCCTGCTGATCCTGCTGGTGCTCCTGGTCACCAGCCGCTACAAGGTCGCCGGGCCCAACCAGGCCTTCATCATCACGGGCCGCAAGGGCAAGGCGGTGATCAACCCCGAGACGGGCGAGCTCACCACCGACCTGTCCGGGCAGAAGGTGGTCCTCGGCGGCGGGGTCTTCGTGATCCCGTTCGTGCAGAAGCAGGCCACGATGGACCTCTCCAGCCGCCGGATCTCCGTGCAGATCCGCGGCGCCGTCTCCGGCCAGGGCATCAAGCTCAACCTCGACGGCGTCGCCATCGTGAAGGTCGGCGGCAACGCCGACCAGATCCGCCTCGCCGCCCAGCGCTTCCTGTCGCAGCAGGCCGACATCGAGCCCTTCACCCAGGAGGTGCTCGCCGGTGCGCTGCGCTCCATCGTCGGTGGCCTCACGGTCGAGCAGATCATCCGCGACCGCGCGGCCTTCGCGCAGCGCGTGGCCGACGAGTCGGAGTCCTCGCTCACCGGCCAGGGCCTGATCCTCGACGCCTTCCAGATCCAGGACGTCACCGACGACGGCACCTATCTCGCCGACCTCGGCCGGCCCGAGGCCGCGCGGATCCAGCAGGCCGCCGCCATCGCCGAGGCCAACGCCCGCCAGGCGGCCGAGCAGGCGCAGATCGCCGCCGAGCAGGAGATCGCCGTCGCGCAGCGGACCCTCGCGCTCAAGCAGGCCGAGATCAAGTCCGAGACCGACGCGGCCGCCGCCCAGGCCGCGGCGTCCGGCCCGCTGGCGCAGGCCGAGCGCGACCAGGCGATCCTCGCCGAGCAGGAGAAGGTCGCCGTCCAGCAGGCCGCGCTGACCGAGCGCCAGCTCGAGACCCAGGTCCGCAAGCCGGCCGACGCGGAGCGCTACCGCGTCGAGCAGGAGGCCGAGGCCCGTCGTACGGCGGAGATCGCGGCCGCCGACGCGCGCAAGGCCGCGACCATCGCCGCCGCACAGGCGAAGGCCGAGGAGACCAAGCTCAGCGGTGAGGCCGAGAAGGCGCGGCGCGCGGCGCTCGCCGAGGCGGAGGCCATCGAGGGACTCAAGCGCGGTGAGGCCGAGAAGGGGCGCCGCCTCGCGGAGGCGGACGCCACCCGGGCCGAGGGTGAGGCCCAGGCCGCCGCCACCCTCGCGGTCGGCCAGGCCGAGGCCGAGGCGATGGACAAGCGCGCCGAGGCGTTCGCCCACTACAACGACGCCGCAGTGCTGCAGATGCTCATCGAGGTGCTGCCGCAGATCGCCAAGGAGGTCGCCGCCCCGATCGCCGCGATCGACCAGCTCACCGTCCTCTCGACCGACGGTGCCGGCGCGCTGCCCCGCCAGGTCACCGACAACGTCGCGCAGACCCTGCAGATGCTCAAGACCTCCACCGGGCTCGACCTCGACGCGCTCATCAAGAAGTCGGTCGACCGCGCGACCGACGGCGCCGAGCCCGACGCGGCCGTCGTCCCCGGCGAGCTGGACGGCGCCACCCCCGCCTGACCCGGCCTGAAAGGACTGTCCAGGCACGCCGACCCGGCAGAAGATGGCGCGAGTGTCGTCATCTTCTGCCGGGTCGGTGCAGATGCGGTGCTAGTTCGCGCCGGGTCGGGGGGAGACCAGGCCGTGGTCGTAGGCGTAGACGATCGCCGCGGGACGGTCGCGCAGTCCGAGCTTGGTGAAGATCCGCCCGACGTGGCTCTTCACGGTGAGCTCGGAGATGACCAGCTCCGCGGCGATCTCGCCGTTGCTGCGCCCCAGCGCCATCGCGCGCAGCACCTCGAGCTCGCGGGCGGTGAGCGCGTCGGCGGCGCCCGTGCCCGGAGCGCTGACCGGCGCCAACTCGCTCGCGCGGAAGCGGTCGAGCACCCGTCCGGTGACCGCCGGGTCCAGCCAGCTGCCGCCCTCGGCGACGGTGCGGACCGCGCGGATCAGGTCGTCCGCCGAGGAGTCCTTGAGGAGGAAGCCCGCCGCGCCGGCGCGCAGCGCGCCGGACAGCATCTCGTCGTCGTCGAAGGTCGTCAGCACGAGCACCGGCGGGCCCCCGGACTCGACCACGGCGCGGGTCGCGGTGATGCCGTCGACGGTCCGCATGCGCAGGTCCATCACCAGTACGTCGACGCCCGTGGCGCCCAGCCCGGCGAGGGTGGCGCCGACCTCGCTGCCGTCCGAGCACTCAGCGACGATCTCGAAGCCGTCGCGCCGGCGCAGGATCCGGCGCAGCCCGGAGCGCACCAGCTCCTGGTCGTCGACGAGGACGACCCGCACGGCCGTCTCGGACAGCGTGCTCACGCCGGCTCCGCCTTCCACAGGGTGTGTCCGCACGGCAGCTCGCGACCCCGCGGCATGCCGCCCAGCCGTACGTCGACGACCCACTCCCCGTCGACCGGGCCGGCCTCCAGGTGCGCGCCGAGCTGGGTCGCCCGTGCCTGCATCCCCGCGAGGCCCGAGCCGAGGCCGTCGGGACGCGTGCGCCCCGCGGGCAGCGGGTTCGTGATCCGCAGGTGGGTGCTCGAGCGCCCGACCCGCAGGCGCACCCGGGCCCGGGCGGCCGGCCCGCCGTGCCGGGCGACATTGGCGAGCGACTCCTGCGCGATCCGGTAGAGCCCGAGCCCGGTGGCGTCGGGGAGCGTGGCGGGATCGCCCTGCTCGTCGTACTCGATCTCCAGCCCGGCGCCGGTCATCTCCCGCACCAGGGCGGCGATGTCCGCACCGCCCGGAAGCGCATGGCGCTCGGCGGCTCCGCTCGCCAGCACGCTGACCGTGCGCCGGATGTCGGCCATCGCACGGCGGCCGACCTGCTCGGCGTCCGCCAGGGCGGCGTCGACCTCGGCCACGGCGTCGGCGGTCTCCTCGGGGCTGGCGGCCCCGCCGACGTCCCGCAGGGCCCGTCGGGCGCCGGTCACCTGGAGCAGCGAGATGCTCAAGGAGTGCGCCACGAGGTCGTGGATCTCGCGCGCGATCCGCTCGCGCTCGGTCGTGGTCGCCTGGTCCCAGGCCTGCTCCCGCGCGCGTCGCTCCGCGATCAGCGCGCGCATCTGCCACAGCAGCATCGCGCCGATGACGAAGCCGAGCACCAGCTCGAAGGTGTACAGCGGCGCGCCGGAGAGGCCCGGGCCGAGCGCCGCCGCGACCAGGACGCCCTGCCCGATGGCGGCCACGGCGAGACCCTCCCGCAGCCCGTCGCGTGCGGTGATCTCGGCCGTCCCGAGGGCGAGCAGAGCGGGTGCGAGGTCGAGCACGCCCTCGGTCGGGCGCGACAGCAGCAGGACGACGGCGACCACGGTGCCCGCCACGTCACCCCACCACGGCAGCAGCCGGTGGGTGGTGAACTGCAGCATCGGGGAGGCCATCACCAATGGCAGGCACACCAGCAACGGGTCGAGCGGCCACAGCGCGTCGCGGACCGCGAGGCTGGCCACCACGGCGATCATCTGCCCGAGATGGGAGGTCAGGGGGACCCACCAGGGGTAGAGGATCTGGTGCCGTTCGAGGTTGGCCTCGATCCCGGCGCGCAGCCAGCGCAGCATGACAACAGCGTAGGGACCAGCGGACGCCCGGTCATCCGGCCTCGGGAGGTGGCGCGCTCCTCCCCTGGTAGGAGCGCGAGTGCGTGCCGTCGTCCGATGTCCGGGCGCCGTCGGCGCGCCTACCGTCGAGTCCACCCCCAAGCTCCAGGACGGAGCGCCACGACAGACTCCCCACGACAGAGAGGTCGGTGAGGACCATGACCTGGACCGAGACCCACCGCCGCTGGCAGGCCATGCGCGCCGTCGAGGAGCAGCTCCGGACCGCCGACCGGCCCGAGCTGCCCTGGAACGACGAGCTCGCGCTCATCTTCGGCGATCCCGACGGCCTGCGCGCCGCCCTGCGCTACCGCTGGCGGCTGACCCTGGACGCCCAGCTCGACACCCACCTTCCCGAGAAGGCGCTCGAGGAGCAGCGCCGCCTGCTCGCCGACCGGGCCCGCGGCGTCTTGAAGGTGCTGGACAACACGACCGGGGACGAGTTGGGTACGACGCATGCGGTCGCCTGAGCCGGCACGCGCCGTCGACCTCCCGCGCTCCTTCGTGGCCTGGATGCTCGCGCACGGGATCCAGCGCTCGCTGATCCAGCGCGGTGCCCGCAAGGGCGACCTGATCAGCCGGATGGTGATGGACCCCGCGCTGCGGGTGGACCCCTTCCCGGCGTACGAGGAGCTCCGGGCGCGCGGGCCGGTGAGTGCCAACGACCTGATCTCGGCCAGCGTCGACCATGCGGTGTGCAACGAGGTGCTGCGCAGCGACGCCTCGGTACGGCGGGCGGCCAGGGCGAGCTGCCCAGGCCGCTGCGCTGGCTGCACCACCGGGTGATCGACCCGGACACCCTCGGTCCCGTGGACCCCCCGTCGATGCTGGCCGTGGACCCGCCGCTGCACACCCGCTACCGCAAGCAGGTCGCGCGCGCGTTCACGGCGCGCAAGGTCGGCCGCATGGGGGACCGGGTCCAGGCGGTCGCGGGCGAGCTCCTCGACGAGCTGGTGGGCGTCGAGGGCTTCGACCTCATCGAGCGGTACGCCGCGCAGCTCCCGGTCACGGTGATCGCCGACCTGCTCGGCGTACCGGAGCAGGACCGCGGGCGGCTGCTGGCCCTCGGCAACGAGGCCGCGGTCACCCTGGACCCCGGTCTGTCCTGGCGCCAGTTCCGTCGCGCCGAGACCGCGCTGCGGGAGATGCACGTGTGGTTCCGCGGCCACGTCGAGCGGCTGCGCGCCCAGCCCGGCGACGACCTGATCAGCCAGCTGACGCTGCTCGACGGGGAGGACCGGCTCGACCCGGTCGAGCTGCACCAGGTCGGCCTGCTCGTCCTCGCCGCCGGCTTCGAGACCACGGTCAACCTCATCGGCAACGCGGTCGCGATGCTCGACCAGCATCCCGACCAGCTGCGCTGGCTGCAGGAGAACCCCGACGGCTGGCCCAACGCGGTCGACGAGGTGCTGCGCCACCAGTCGCCGGTCCAGCTCACGCTCCGGATCGCCCTGCGCGCCACGGAGGTCGCGGGCCGCCGGTTCGAGCCCGGTCACGGGATCCTGCTCCACCTCGGCGGGGCCAACCGGGACCCGGCGGTCTTCGACGACCCCGCGACGTTCGACGTGACCCGGAGCAACGCCGACCAGCACCTGGCCTTCTCGGCCGGCGTCCACTTCTGCCTCGGCGCCAGCCTCGCCCGCCTCGAGACGGCCGTCGCCCTGCGCACGCTCTACGAGCGCTTCCCCGACCTGCACGTCGCCGGACGAGCCGAGCGGCGGGGGACCCGGGTGCTGCGCGGCTTCGAGCGGCTGCCGGTGCGGACGGTGCAGGAAACGCCGCTGAAGCGGTGATCCCCGCGCGCGCCGTGTGACGACGCGCACTTTACAACTGCATGCCTCTTGTCAAATCACTTTACAAGTCATACCGTCTTGTCAAGCGACAGCGATGTCGATCGCAAGGAGGGCAAGCAGATGACCGGACCGACCGTCGGCGCCACCGTTCCCGAGGGATCCACGGAGCAGTGGAAGGACAAGAAGCGCTACCTGTGGCTGCTGGGCCTGATGGTGCCGGGGCTCGGGATCACCGCCGTGGTGACCTGGCTCTACACCGACTGGGTCTGGCTGCTCCTGGCCGGTCCGTTGCTGGTCAACCTCATCATCCCGCTCCTCGACCTGGCCTTCGGGCTGGACCCGTCGAACCCGCCGGACGAGGTGATGGAGGCGCTCGAGAACGACCGCTACTACCGCTGGGTGGTGTACCTGTACATCCCGCTGCAGTTCCTCATCCTCTTCGCGGGCTTCGCGCTCATCGCGGGCACCAACCCGATCGCGTGGTTCACCGACCTCGTCGGCGCGACGAGCTGGGTGAGCGAGCACCTCGGCGCCGACCTGGTGCGTGAGGTCTCCATGACCTGGTACGAGAAGGTCTTCCTCGCCGTCTCCATCGCCGGCGTCCAGGGCATCGCCATCAACACCGCGCACGAGCTGGGCCACAAGAAGGAGGAGGTGGAGCGCTGGCTGTCCAAGATCGCCCTCGCGCCGACCTTCTACGGCCACTTCTACATCGAGCACAATCGCGGTCACCACGTCCGGGTCGCCACCCCGGAGGACCCCGCGTCCAGCCGCCTGGGCGAGTCCTTCTGGGAGTTCTGGCCGCGCACGGTCAGCGGCTCGCTGAAGTCGGGCTGGGCGGTCGAGGCCAAGCGCTACCGCCGCAAGGGCACGCACCCCTTCCACCTCGGCAACGACGTGCTCAACGCCTGGCTGATGTCGGCCGTGCTCTACGGCGCCATGTTCGCCATGTACGGCTGGGGCATCGCGCCGTACGCCCTCATCACCATCGTCTTCGGCTTCTCCCTGCTCGAGATCATCAACTACCTCGAGCACTACGGCATGAAGAGGCAGAAGGTGGGCGAGAAGCAGCGCTACGAGCGGGTGCTGCCGATGCACAGCTGGAACAGCAACAACATCGTCACCAACATCTTCCTCTACCACCTGCAGCGGCACAGCGACCACCACGCCAACCCCACCCGCCGGTACCAGACGCTGCGGGACTTCAAGGAGTCCCCGGCCCTGCCGACCGGGTACGCCGGCATGCTGACGATCGCCCTGTTCCCGCCCCTGTGGCGCAAGGTGATGGACCACCGCGTGGTGGAGCACCTCGACGGCGATGTCACGCTGGCCAACATCAAGCCCGGCCTGGAGGCCAAGTACCTCGCCAAGTTCCCGCCGCCGGAGCAGCACAACGTCAAGACCGAGGACCTGTTCGCCCAGAAGTTCGAGGGTGAGGTGCTCGCGGCGAAGTGCCCCGGCTGCGGCTACGTGTACGAGGTCGCCGCCGGCGACGAGCACGAGGGCTTCGCGGCCGGCACGGCCTGGGCCGACATCCCGGACGACTGGTTCTGCCCCGACTGCGGTGTTCGCGAGAAGATCGACTTCGTCCCGTTCGACCCCGAGAAGATCGGAGCGTGACCGCGATGAGGATCGTCGCTGACCTGGACAGGTGTGAGGGCCTCGGCATGTGCGAGGCGATGGCCAACGACTACTTCGAGGTGGACGAGGACGAGGACAAGGTCACCGTCCTCGACGACGCGCCGCCGGAGAGCGACCGCGCCCACGTGTACGCCGCCGTGCAGGCGTGCCCCGTGCTCGCCCTCACCCTCGAAGGCTGAGCCCCCTCCCATGTCGCCGCCCATGTCGCTCCTCGCCGACCGGTCGCGGGCGCTGGTGGACAGGGTGGCTACCCTCACCGGGGTGGCCACCCTGACCCTGCGCGACCGCCTGCTCGAGGCGGCCGTCGAGCTCACCACGAGCACCGGGTGGGCGAAGGTGACGATGGCCCGGCTGGCCGAGGAGGTCGGCGTCAGCCGGCAGACCGTCTACAACGAGATCGGCACCAAGAACGACCTCGCCGAGGCGATGGTGCTGCGCGAGCTCGACCGCTTCCTCGCCGGAGTGAGCCGCTCCTTCGACGAGAACCCCCACGACCTGGTCGCCGCGATCCGCGACTCCGCGCGTCGCGTCCTCAAGTACGCCCAGGACAACGCGCTGCTGCACGCCGTGGTGTCGGCGACCCACGGTGCCGACACCGAGCTCCTGCCCCTGCTGACGACGCACTCGGAGTACCTCCTGGAGGGCGCCAAGCTGGTCGTGGCCGAGCGGGTCGCGGCGTACGACATCGACCTCCCCGACGACCGCCTCGCCGCGAGCATCGACATGGTCGTCCGGCTGGTCCTCAGTCACGTCATGCAGCCCTCCGCCGACCCCGCGCGCACCTCCGACGACATCGCCTGGATCGCCGAACGCGTGCTGCGCTGACGGCGCACGTACTACCCTCGCCTCGGGAGGACTGCCGGGCGGACCGGCGGAGGGAAGGGACCATGGGCTTGGTGCGACGCGCCCTCGGGAGCGCCCTTCGGGCCCGACCGACGGTCGGGCTCGCAGCCGTGGCCGCCGTCCTCGTCGTGACCGCCTGCGGGACGCCGGACGCCGGCGGCGAGAAGGGTCCTCGCCCCGATCCCAGCGAGGCCGCGGCCAGCACCACGGACACGGCGACCGAGCCGGTGGCCGACCCCGAGCACGCGGTCGCCCCACCCGGCGCCTTCGACGGCAAGCAGTACGGCGACGACCTGCTGCTGGTCTCGCAGGACACGATCTCCGAGGACGACCTCGCCACGATCACCGGCGTCACCGTACGAGGCAAGCCAGGGGTCGCGGCCTACACCCAGCTCTCCTACGGCCAGTTCACGCTCGAGAGCAAGGTCTTCAACATCGCCGCGGTCGACCCCGCGGAGTACCGCCGCTTCACCGGGCCGACCGCCGCCGCGTTCCAGGCGCAGTGGGAGCGGGTGGCGGGCGGCGAGATCGCCGTGGCGGACCGGCTGCAGAAGGACCTGCCGATCGACGCCCAGGGCTATCTCGCGGTCGAGGAGCAGCGGATCCACGTCGGCGCCTGGTCGCCGGGGGGCGTCGACGGCGTCGACGCGGTCGTCAACGCCGAGTGGGGCAAGGAGCTCGGGCTGCCGGAGGACAACGCGGTCCTGATCAACACCGGCATCACCTCGCCGAAGGCGGTCCGCGCGAAGATCGAGAAGGCCGTGGGAGCGTCGACGTACTCCATCAGCGCCCTCGACATCGTGGCCCAGCGCGGGCTCGACCTCGACACCTTCCAGAACGTCATCCCGGTCGGCGCCTTCCGCGATGCCGTCGGCGTCTTCCGCTACACGCCGATCGGCGGCGGCCGGATCGCGCCGGACCCGGCCTGGGTGAAGGAGCACATCGTCACCGAGGTCGTGCCGATCCTCGGATCGGTCACGTGCAACAGGTTCATGATGCCGCAGCTCAAGGCCGCGCTCGGCGAGGTCGTGCGCCGTGGACTCGCCGACGAGATCCACCCCGGCGAGTACGCCGGCTGCTACTACCCGCGCTTCATCGCCGGCTCCACCCAGCTCTCGAACCACTCCTTCGGGCTGGCGCTCGACCTCAACGTGCCGGGCAACCAGCGTGGCACCGTCGGGCAGATGAACCGCGAGGTGGTCGCGATCTTCAAGCTGTGGGGCTTCGCCTGGGGTGGCGACTGGGCCTGGACCGACCCCATGCACTTCGAGCTGGCCCGGATCGTCAACCCCGGCTGATCCCCCGGAGCCCCTGCCGCACCGTTGAGTCGTCGGTTCTGACCCGCCGACTCGTCACTTCCGACCCGGCGACTCGTCACTTCCGACCCGTCGACTCGTCGCTTCCGACCCTCGCCTCGTCACGGTGATCGTCCGCGGGCCACTCCTCTCCCACAGTGACACCATCACTGTCATCGTTGTGCGAGGATCTGCCCATGACGTTCGCGCTGGGTCAGGGAAGCGGTCCGCTCAAGGGGCTGAAGGTCGTCGAGATCGCGGGCATCGGGCCGAGCCCGCACGCCTGCATGATCCTGGCCGACCTCGGCGCCGACGTGATCCGCGTGGAGCGCCCGGGCGGCCAGATGCTCACGGGCGGTTCGCACGACCTGCTCAACCGCGGCCGGCCCAGCGTCGCGCTCAACCTCAAGGACCCCGAGGCGGTCGCCACCGTCCTCGACCTGGTCGAGCAGGCCGACGTCCTCGTCGAGGGCATGCGGCCGGGCGTCGCGGAGCGGCTCGGCTTCGGCCCCGAGGAGTGCCACGCGCGCAACCCGCGCCTGGTCTACGGCCGGATGACCGGCTGGGGCCAGGACGGACCGTGGTCGCAGGCGGCCGGGCACGACATGAACTACATCGCCATCACCGGCACGCTGCACGGCCTGGGCCAGGTCAAGGACAAGCCCCAGTTCCCGACCAACCTGGTCGGCGACTTCGGTGGCGGCTCGACCTACCTGGTCATCGGGATCCTCGCCGCGCTCTTCGAGGCGAAGGCCTCGGGCCAGGGCCAGGTGGTCGACGCGGCGATCGTGGACGGCACCGCGAACCTCAACGCGATGACCTCCGCCTTCCTCGCCGGGGGTGGGTTCAAGGAGGAGCGGGCCGCGAACCTGCTCGACGGAGGGGCGCCGTACTACGACATCTACGAGACCGCCGACGGCGAGCACATGTCGGTCGGGGCGCTCGAGCCGCAGTTCTACGACCTCTTCGTCGAGCTGCTCGGCATCAAGGACACCGCGCCCGACCGCTTCGACATCGTGCGGACCGACGAGCTGCGCGCGCTCATCACCCAGACCTTCAAGCAGCGCACCCGCGCGGAGTGGTGCGCGATCTTCGACGGCACCGACGCCTGCGTCGCGCCGGTGCTGCGGATGAGCGAGGCCAAGAACCACCCGCACATCAAGAGCCGCGAGATCTTCGTCGAGCACGAGGGGATCGTGCAGCCGCAGCCGGCCCCCCGCTTCTCCCGGACGAAGGCGACCCTGTCGCACCCGCCCGCGCCCGGCGCCGGTGCGCACACCCGCGAGGCGCTCGAGGCGTGGGGCGTGAAGGACGTCGACGGGCTCATCGAGCGCGGCGCCGCGGTGCAGCTGGAGGGCTGACCGCCTCCGCGGTACGACGGCGCGCGCGGCCGACCGGACCGGAGGGCCCGCGCGGATTGAGCGCTTCGACCCCGCGCCCCCTAGGCTGGTGTCACCGATCCGGCCAGTCTTGCCCCGGATCCCGGCGCACCGAAGGGCACCCGCCCGAGGACCGCGCCCCTCATCCGAGGCACCGCTTCACCGCCTGTCACCGGACAGGCAGCACGGCGAGACGCCCACCCTGAGGGGACCGCGCCGCCCTGCGCCGAACGGTCCCCGGAGAGATACACCGTGACCTCCACGTTCGCCGACCTCGGCGTCCCCACCTCCCTGCTCGCCGTCCTGACGGCCGACCAGATCACCGTCCCCACGCCGATCCAGGCCGCCACCCTGCCGGACTCGCTGGCCGGACGCGACGTCCTGGGCCGCGGCCGCACCGGGTCCGGGAAGACCTACGCCTTCGGCATCCCGCTGGTCGCGCGGCTCGCGGCCGACGGGCGCCGACGGGCGCCCAAGCGCCCCCGCGCCCTCGTGCTGGCACCGACCCGCGAGCTCGCCTCGCAGATCGCCGCGACCATCGCCCCCCTCGCCAAGGCGGCCGGCCTGAACACCGCCACCGTCTTCGGCGGCGTCGGCCAGGGCCCGCAGGTCAACGCCCTGCGCGACGGCGTCGACATCCTCATCGCGTGCCCCGGCCGTCTCGAGGACCTGATCGGTCAGCGGCACTGCAGCCTGGCCGACGTCCAGGTCACCGTGCTCGACGAGGCCGACCACATGGCCGACCTCGGCTTCCTGCCCGCCGTACGACGCCTGCTCGACCAGACCCCGAAGAGCGGCCAGCGGATGCTGTTCTCGGCGACCCTCGACAACGCGATCAACGTGCTGGTCAAGCGCTACCTCGACGACCCGGCCGTGCACGAGGCCGACTCGGCCCAGTCGCCGGTGGCGAAGATGGACCACCACGTGCTCCACGTCGAGCGCGAGCAGCGGCTGCCGGTCCTGCTCGACCTGGTCAGCGCGCCGGGTCGCACGGTCGTGTTCACCCGCACCAAGCACGGTGCCAAGGCGCTGGCGCGCCAGCTCAACAAGAACGGCGTCCCGGCCGTGGACCTGCACGGCAACCTCAGCCAGGGCGCCCGCACCCGCAACATGGACGCCTTCCACAGCGGTACGGCGACCACGCTCGTCGCGACCGACATCGCCGCGCGCGGCATCCACGTCGACGACGTCTCCCTCGTCGTCCACGCCGACCCGCCGGCCGAGCACAAGGCGTACCTGCACCGCTCCGGCCGTACGGCGCGGGCCGGCGCCGCCGGCACGGTGATCACCCTCATGACCAGCGACCAGCGCGGCGACGTGCGCGCGCTGACCCGAGCCGCCGGCATCACCCCGACGACCACTCGGATCCAGGGCCCGGACCATCCGGTCCTGCAGGACCTCGCCCCGGGTGAGCGGACCCGCCCCGGCGGCATCGACCTCACCCCGGCGGCGCCCTCGGGCGGCAACGGTGGCCGGGCCGGCAACGGCGGCCGTCGTCGTACGGGCGCGAAGAAGGCGAGTGCCCCCAGCTCGGCGAAGAAGGCCGGCCAGGGCTCGGGCCGCCGCGGCGGGTCCGGTGGGTCGGGCAACGGTTCGGGTGCGGCGAAGTCCGGTTCCCAGGGCGGCGGCCGCTCCCGCTCCCGCGGCGCCGGCTCCGGGGCCGGTCGCGGCTCCGGCGCGGGTCACAGCGCGGCGTCGTTCAGCGCGCGCTCGCGCTGACCCGATCGCGGCGGCGAGGTACTGGTCGCAGGTGTCGCGGGGGCGGATTCACCACGGGATGTAGGCGAATCCGAGCTTCCCGTGTGGAACTCCACTGGGGAAGTGACGGTCGCGCAACATCCCGTGGTGAATCCGCTCCACCCGCGACACCGGCGACCCACCCGGCTCGCGACGCCGGTTTGGATCCGACTGCGCCGGGATAGGGTCATCCAGGTTGCGCTGAGAGGGGGGTGGATGCCGTGGGCATCATGTTGCCGGACGGTCTGATCTGGATCATGGACAAGCTCGGGTTCGAATGGCCGGACCTCGACGAGGACGAGATGCGGCGCGGCGCCGACCTCCTGCGCGCCTATGGCGGCGACCTCGAGGACGTGATCCAGCGGACCGACCGCAAGATCAACGGCGAGCTGGCCGCCTCCCTGCAGGGCGAGGCCGGCCTGGCCTACGTGAACGCGTGGAACGTGAACCGCTCACAGAACCTGCAGCGGCTCGTCGACGTCATCGACCCCGCGGCCACGGGCGTCGACATCGCCGCGGGCGTGGTCACCGCGCTGAAGACCAAGGTGATCATCGACGTGACCTCGACCGCCTTCACCGTGGCGGCGATGCTGACCAACCCCTTCACGGCACCGGGCGCCGTGGCCGTGATCCTCGCCAAGAAGGCGTTGCTCAACATCGCCATGGACATGGCGATGGAGGAGGCGATGAGCCAGGTGCTGCCGCTGGTCATCGAGCCCCTGGCCGAGCAGGTGCCCGCGATCGCGATGGCCGTGCTGGACTCCCCGCTGGTCGAAGCCACCGGCGCCGACCCGGGGCGGTTCATGGCCGACCTCCAGGCGCTCGACCAGGTGTCGGCGGAGATGGAGTCCAACGCCGTCGACATCGAGGATCGCACCGAGCAGCTGATCGCGGACCTGCTCAGCCTGAACGTCACCGGCGGCTGAGGAGACGTGCCGTGAAGAAGCTGTGGGACGACATGCTCGAGGCCTTCCAGAAGGGCTTCAAGGACATGGGCGACGGCGTCGGGGGACGTCTGCGGGCCCAGGGCCGGAAGGCCGACCGGGACCGCAGCGAGCTGGAGAACACCGATGCCGAGCTCGCCTCTGCGGCGCCCGACCTGACCGGGCGCCACACCGATCCGGTGTACCGCACGAGCAGCGAGCTGCTGTACCGCTCGGACAACCGGCCGCCTGACGAGATCTTTGCCGACGGCTTCGAGGTGCGGGACGCCGACAACAACGACTACGACTCGTTCGTGCGCTTCAACACCCCCTCGAACTTCGTCAGTACGACGAAGGACCCGGACCTGTACAAGAACTGGGGCTCGAAGTACCGCTACACCGTGGACGCCCCAGGCGGCATCGACGCCGACGCCACGATCCCGGACAACCCGTACGGGCCGAACGCCGCGATCCCCGAACGTGAGATCACCTTCCAGGGCGGGATCCCGGCCGAGAACGTCGTCGGTGCCCATCCCGTCCTCCCGGACAACTCGCTGGGCGAGTGGATAGCGAACCCGAACTACAGTGGCAAGTGACGCTCTCGAGATGGATGGGAAGGCACTCGCATGACGACGCCACCGACCACGCCGGCCATCACGGAGGCGCTGCGGGCCGAGGCCCGCGCCAACCCGGGCGCCTGGGTCTACGCGGTCGACCCCGAGTTCGACCAGGCGGGCACGGTGCCCCCGCAGGGCATCGTGGGTGCCTGGCGCTCGGACGAGAACGGTGAGCTGAGCGAGGAGTTCACCCCCAACCCGCGCTACGTCCCGTCGCCGCAGGCGCGCGGCTGGGCCGCACCGACGACGAAGCTGGAGCGCGTACTGCAGCTGGTGCTGGCCGGGCACGCACCGGACGAACAGCTAGAGCGCGAGCTCGCCGGCGCCGACGTCTTCATCTTCAGTCGACCCGAGGGTGGGATCTTCCTGGCGCCGGCGGCCGACGGTGGTCGCCTCGCCTACGCGTTCACCGACCCCGAGAAGGCCGTCGCCGCGGGCTATCCGGAGCACACCGCCATCAGGGGTGACCGGTTGGCGGCGGCGCTGCCAGAGGGAGCACGGATCGCGCTCAACCCCGGTTCCGAGGTTTCCGCGGTCATCGACCCGGCCGACATCGCCGCCGCATGATCGAGAGCCCCCAGAAGATCCAGGCCCTCCGCGACGGGGTCACCCACGAGGCCACCGTCTCCTGGTGGGCCGAGGGGATGAGGTGGGCGGTCTCGGTGGAGTCCTCCGCCTTCGACACCGTCGAGTCGCGAGCGGACGACGCCTTCGAGGCGCTGTGTCAGGTCCGCGCCGAGCTCGAGCCCCACGGATGGCGCCTGGGGGTCACCGGCGCCCTGGCCAACGTCTGGCCGAGCGGGATGGCGCGCGACCAGGGCGGCGGCCTGCGCGCCTACCGGATGACCGCGGAGCAGGTCGGCGAGCTCGTGGACACCTTCGCGCCGGTGGACCCGGCGACGGTCAGCACGCTCGCCGACCAGCGGGCCGAGGTCGAGCGCCTGTTCGAGGAGATCCGGCGCCACGCGGCCGGTAGCGCGTAGTTCGACCCCGCGTGGGGACCTCCGAAGCCGCTTCGCGACCTCTGGCTGTGGGTCCGTGGGTGACCGGATGCCGCAGGCGCCGTTCTCACCGCTCGCCGGGAGGAGCGCCAGCCGTCCTCAACGGGCTCGGCGCGGGTTGCGTGCCGCGCGCGCCACGGCGGCCTCGTACGCCGTGACCAGACCGCCGACCGAGAGCGGCTTGAGCCGCTCCATGATCTCCCGGAAGTGCTCGGAGGTCGCCGCGTCGTCGTACAGCGGGGCGAGCTTGTCGTTGATGACCTCGTAGAGCTCCTTGGCCATCTGCTCGCCGTGCTCCTGGTAGACCGCCGCCGCGGCGACCGCGACCTCGCGCGGGAAGCCGAGCTCGAGCAGCCGGACGCCGATGGAGAGCTGGTTGCTGGCGACGAGGTACGCCGTGCCCCGGATCCGCAGCACGCCGAGGGCCTGCAGGGTCGCGATGTCCTCGGCCGACAGCGCGCGGCCGGCCTTCCTCTCCAGCTGCGCCCGGTCCATCTCGACCGGCAGGTCCGACTGCCAGGGCGCGAGCATGGTGCGCGCCAGCGCGATGTCCTCGGGGCTGGCGTCCTCCGGGATGCCGGCGACATAGCGCTCGATCGCGGAGAGGGTGAACCCGTGGCTCTGCAGCTCCAGGACGAGCTCGATCCGGGCGATGTGCACGGCGGAGTAGTAGCCGGAGCGCCCCCGGCGGATGGGCGGCGGCACCAGGCCGCGCGAGGTGTAGAAGCGCACGGTGCGGACGGTCAGCCCGACCCGCGCCGTCAGCTCCTCGAGGGTGAGCAGCTCCTCCTGCGTCTCGTCGCCCGATGCGTCGTGGGTCACACCGTCGGTCGGGCTCTCGCTCTTGACCATGACAGTAATAGTGTCACAATCGTCCCCAAGGACATCTGTCCGGTGCGGCGCGCCCCTCGATCGCCGGCTCGCCGACCACCCGCCAACCCACACGTCGAAGAACGCCGAAGAAACAAGGACGGTCATGGCAGAAGCATTCGTGTACGACCACCTCCGCACGCCGCGCGGCCGGGGCAAGGCCAACGGCTCCCTCCACGAGGTGAAGCCCGTCGACCTGGCCGTCGGTCTCGTCGAGGCGGTGCTGGAGCGCAACCCCGGCCTGGACCCGCACCGCATCGACGACATCGTCCTCGGCGTCGTCTCCCCGATCGGCGACCAGGGTGGCGACATCGCCAAGACCGTGGCGATCGCGGCGGGCCTGCCCGACACCGTGGCCGGTGTCCAGCTCAACCGCTTCTGCGCCTCGGGCCTCGAGGCCGTCAACCAGGCCGCGGGCCGCGTGCGTGGCGGGTTCGAGGACCTGATCGTCGCCGGCGGCGTCGAGTCCATGAGCCGTGTCCCGATGGGCTCCGACGGTGGCGCCTGGGCGTCCGACCCGGCCACCGCGTTCAAGGCGGGCTTCGTGCCGCAGGGCATCGGCGCCGACCTGATCGCCACCATCGAGGGCTGGGACCGCGAGGACGTCGACGCGTACGCCGCCGAGTCGCACCACCGCGCCGCCAAGGCGCAGGCCAACGGCTACTTCGACGGCGCGATCGTGCCCGTCAAGGACATCAACGGCCTGACCCTGCTGGACCGCGACGAGACCGTGCGCCCCGACACCTCGGTGGAGGGCCTCGCCGGCCTCAAGCCGTCGTTCGCGCAGCTCGGTGCGGACGCCGGCTTCGACGACGTCGCCCTCGAGAAGTACCACTGGCTCGAGAAGATCAACCACGTCCACCACGCCGGCAACTCCTCCGGCATCGTCGACGGCTCCGCGCTGACCCTGATCGGCAACGAGCAGGTCGGCAAGGACCTCGGCCTCACCCCGCGCGCCCGGATCATCGCGACCGCGGTCTCCGGCGCCGACCCGATCATCATGCTGACCGGTCCCGCCCCGGCCGCCCGCAAGGCCCTGGCCAAGGCCGGCCTCGAGGTCGGCGACATCGACCTGTTCGAGATCAACGAGGCGTTCGCCGCCGTCGCGATGCGGTTCATGCGCGACATGGGCATCAGCCACGACATCACCAACGTCAACGGTGGCGCGATCGCGATGGGCCACCCGCTCGGCGCGACCGGCGCGATGATCCTCGGCACCCTGATCGACGAGCTCGAGCGCCGCGACCTGCGCCGCGGCCTCGCCACGCTCTGCGTCGGCGGCGGCATGGGCATCGCCACGATCGTCGAGCGCGTCTGAGCGCCGTACCCCCCTCGAACCTCTCGACCACTCCTCGACACTCTCTAGGAAGCACATTGAGCACCGACACCCAGACCGCCGTGCGCTACGAGCGCGACGCCGACGGCATCGTCACCCTCACCCTCGACGACCCCAACCAGAGCGCGAACACGATGAACGAGCTCTACCGCGAGTCGATGGCCGCCGCGGTGGAGCGGCTGTACGCCGAGCAGGACGACATCACCGGCGTGGTCGTCACCTCCGCGAAGAAGACCTTCTTCGCCGGCGGAGACCTCAAGCTGATGGTCCAGACCACCAAGGAGAACGCCGGCGAGGTCTTCGCCCAGTGCGAGAGCATCAAGGCCGCGCTGCGCCGCCTCGAGCTGTTCCCCAAGCCGGTCGTCGCCGCCATCAACGGCGCCGCGCTCGGTGGTGGCTACGAGATCACCCTCGCCACCCAGCACCGGATCCTGGTCAACGACCCGAAGATCAAGGTCGGCCTGCCCGAGGCGACCCTCGGACTGTTGCCCGGTGGCGGCGGCGTCACGCGCGCCGTCCGCAAGTGGGGGCTGCAGACCGCCCTCATGGACGTCCTGCTCCAGGGCACCCAGTTCAACCCGGAGACCGCGCTCAAGAAGGGCGTCGTCGACGAGCTCGTCGCCACCCAGGAGGAGCTGGTCCCCGCCGCGAAGGCGTGGATCAAGGCCAACCCCGACGCGGCGCTGTCGCCGTGGGACGCCCCCGGCTACAAGATGCCCGGCGGTACGCCGAAGTCGCCGGCGCTCGCCGGCTTCCTCCCGGCCTTCCCGGCCCTGCTCCGCAAGCAGCTCAAGGGTGCGGACTACCCGGCCCCCCGGGCCATCCTGTCCGCCGCCGTCGAGGGCGCCCAGGTGGACTTCGACACCGCCTCGCGCATCGAGTCGCGCTACCTGGCCAACCTGGTCGTCAACCAGGGCTCGAAGAACATGATCCAGGCGTTCTTCTTCGACCTGCAGGCGATCAACTCCGGCTCCCTGCGGCCGCAGGGCATCGAGCCCTACAAGGCGAAGAAGGTCGGCGTGCTGGGCGCCGGCATGATGGGCGCGGGCATCGCCTACGTCTGCGCGCGCGCCGGCATGCAGGTCGTCCTCAAGGACGTCGCGGTCGAGAACGCCGAGAAGGGCAAGGCGTACAGCCAGAAGATCAACGAGAAGGCGATCTCGCGCGGCAAGCTCACCGAGGAGAAGTCCCAGGAGCTGCTCGACCGGATCACACCGACCGCGGACCCGGCCGACCTCGCGGGCTGCGACCTCGTCATCGAGGCCGTCTTCGAGGACCCCGCCCTCAAGGCCCAGGTGTTCGCGGAGATCCTGCCGCACGTCAACCCCGACGCGCTGCTGTGCTCCAACACCTCGACGCTGCCGATCACCGACCTGGCCGGGGGCATCGAGGACGCCGCCAAGCGGCCGAGCTTCATCGGCCTGCACTTCTTCTCGCCGGTCGACAAGATGCCGCTGGTCGAGATCATCGCCGGCAAGGAGACCTCCGACGAGGCGCTCGCCAAGGCGTACGACGTGGTCCTGCAGATCCGCAAGACCCCGATCGTGGTCAACGACAGCCGTGGCTTCTACACCTCGCGGGTGATCGGCTACATGGTCAACGAGGGCATGGCGATGCTCGCCGAGGGCGTGGCGCCGTACTCCATCGAGCGGGCCACCACCTCCGCCGGCTACCCCGCGCCGGTGCTTCAGCTGTCCGACGAGCTCAACCTCGAGCTGATGGCGAAGATCGCGAAGGCCACCAAGGAGGGCGAGGAGGCCGCGGGTCGTCCGTACGCCGAGCACCCCGGCACCGCGGTCGTCGCGAAGATGCTGGAGGCCGGCCGCGCCGGTCGCCTGCGCGGTGCTGGCTTCTACGACTACGAGGACGGCAAGCGGGGCTCGATCTGGGCCGGGCTCGCCGATCTCTTCCCCGTCGCCGAGGAGCAGCCCCCGATCGAGGACATCCGCGACCGGATGCTCTTCGCGGAGGCGCTCGAGACCGCGAAGACCTTCGAGGAGGGCGTCATCACCTCGGCGGCCGCCGCGAACATCGGCTCGATCATGGGCATCGGCTTCCCGCCGAACACCGGCGGTGCCGCCCAGTTCATGACCGGCTACGAGAACAAGGCGACCGGCGAGATCGGCCTCAACGCCTTCCTCGCCCGTGCCGACGAGCTGGCCGCGAAGTACGGTGAGCGCTTCCAGGCCACCCCGTGGCTGCGCGAGCTCGCCGCGTCGGGCAAGGGCTTCCCCGCCTGATCCTGTGGAGAAGTCCCTGACTGGGACGAGAAAACTCACGCCTGGACGAAGAAGCTTCTTCGTCCAGGCGTGAGTTTCACCGGCCGGCCGGTGAAACTCGCTCAGCCCCTCGCCCCGTTCCCCGCGCTGCGCCGCCGATCCGACCGCTGCAGGCGCATGCTGGAGGCACGACCTCCGCGAACCGGGAAGGGAGCACCCATGACGACGACCTCCTCGACGGACCCGGGCTCCGGCGTCGCCGAGCCCACGAGCCGCCACATCGCGCTCACCGAGACCTACGCCGCGCACAACTACCACCCGCTCCCGGTGGTCCTCGCGTCGGGGGAGGGGGCGTGGGTGCGCGACGTCGAGGGGCGGCGCTACCTGGACTGCCTGGCCGGCTACTCCGCGCTCAACTTCGGGCACGGCCACCCGCGCCTGCTCGCCCGGGCGGCCGGGCAGCTGCAACGGCTGACGCTGACCAGCCGCGCGTTCTACAACGACCAGCTCGGCCCCTTCGCGCAGGCGCTCGCCGAGCTCACCGGCAAGGACATGGTGCTGCCGATGAACTCCGGCGCCGAGGCCGTGGAGACGGCGATCAAGGTCAGCCGCAAGTGGGGCTACCGGGTCAAGGGCGTCGCGCCGGGCGCGGCGACCATCGTCACGATGCGCGGCAACTTCCACGGGCGCACGACGACGATCGTCGGCTTCTCCGACGACCCCGACGCCACCGACGACTACGGACCGTTCACTCCCGGCTTCGTCGGCGTCCCGTACGGCGACGGGGGCGCCGTCGCCGCGGCGATCGACGACACCACCGTGGGAGTGCTGTTCGAGCCGATCCAGGGCGAGGGCGGCGTCGTCCTCCCGCCGGACGGCTTCCTGCGGGACCTGCGTGCCCTGTGCACCGAGCGGGGAGTGCTCATGATCGCCGACGAGATCCAGTCGGGACTCGGCCGGACCGGGCGCACCTTCGCCTGCGACCACGAGGACGTGGTGCCCGACGTCTACGTCCTCGGCAAGGCGCTCGGCGGCGGGATCCTGCCAGTCTCGGCGATCGCCGCGGACCGCGAGGTGCTCGGCGTCGTCCGGCCGGGCACCCACGGCTCGACGTTCGGCGGCAACCCGCTCGCCGCGGCGATCGGGCACGAGGTGGTCCGGATGCTCGCGACGGGCGAGCACCAGGAGCGCGCGCGGGTCCTCGGCGAGCGTCTCGCCGCGGGTCTGCGCGCGCTGGTCGGCAAGGGGCTGGTCGAGGTGCGCGTGCGCGGGCTGTGGGCGGGCGTCGACATCGACCCGCGCCTGCTGACGGGGCGCCAGGTCTGCGAGGCGCTGATGGGCCGCGGGATCCTCGCCAAGGACACCCACGGCTCGACAGTGCGCTTCGCACCGCCGCTCGTCTGCACCGAGGACGACATCGACCTCCTCGTGAGCGCCCTCGGGAGCGTGCTGGAGGAGGCACTACTGTCGGCCGGGTGACCGACCAGCAGCCACTGCGTGTCCTGATCACCGGCGCCGCCTCCGGCCTGGGTGCGGCGCTCGCGAACGCCTGGGAGGCGCGCGGGGCCGACGTCCTCCGCACCGACCGAACGCCGGCTGACGGGATCCTGCCCCTCGACATCACCAGCGACGCCGACTGGACCGCGGCGCGCGAGCACGTCGACCAGACCTGGGGGGCCCTCGACGTCCTCGTCAACAACGCCGGCATCGCCGGCGGCGGGCGGCTCGACGTGTCCGGGATCGACGAGTGGCAGCGGCTCGTCGACATCAACCTGCTCGGCGCGGTGCGCGGCACGGCGACCTTCACGCCGGTCTTCAAGCGCCAGGGCAGCGGACGGATCGTCAACGTCGCCTCGCTCGCCGGCCTCGTGCACCCGGCCGGGATGGCCGGCTACAACGCCACCAAGGCGGCCGTGGTCGCGCTGACCGAGACCACCGGCCACGAGCTCGCCGCCCACGGGGTCACCGCGCACGTGGTGTGTCCGTCGTACTTCCGCACCAACCTGATGGCTGGCGTCGAGGGCCGCGACGCCGCCCTGCAGCAGGTGATGAGCCGGTTGGTGGAGGACGCCCCGCTCGGCCCCGACGACATCGCCGCGGCGGTGCTCGACGCGATCGACGAGGGTGTCGAGCTGATCGTCCCTGACGACGCCGCGCGGGCGGCGTACCAGCTCAAGCTCGCCGACCGGACGGCGTACGACGCCGTGATGCGCGCGCAGGCCCGCAAGCTCGACGCGGTGGCGGAATGAGCGGCCCGACGAGCGGCCCCCGCGACGAGTCGCGCCCGGTCCGTGACGAGGACGCCTTCGACGTCGCCGCCGTCGCCGCGTGGCTGGGCCGGGGCGCGATCGCGGAGGTCCGGCAGTTTCCCGGCGGTGCCTCCAACCTCACCTACCTGCTGCGCATGGCCGAGGGGCCCGACCTGATCCTGCGGCGCCCTCCGGCCGGCACGAAGGCGAAGGGAGCCCACGACATGGGCCGGGAGTACCGGATCCAGGACGCGCTCAAGCCGGTCTTCGGCCAGGTGCCCGCCATGGTGGCGTACTGCACCGCCGACGACAGCCCGATCGGCAGCGAGCTGTACGTGATGGAGCGCCTCGACGGGCTGATCCCGCGGCGCGACTTCGGCTTCCCCGTCAGCGAGGCCCAGGCGAGCGCGCTCTGCGCCGCCGCCGTCGACACCCTCGTCGCCCTCCACGCGGTCGACGTCGCTGCCGTGCCGGGGCTCGCGGCGCTCAACAAGGGCGACGGGTACGTCGCGCGGCAGGTCGGCGGGTGGATCGCGCGCCTCGACAACGCGCGCACGGACGACACCGGCGACTGGTCCGACATCACCGGCTGGCTCGACGCACACCAGCCCGCCGACGTCGGGCAGCGGATGATCCACAACGACTACCGCTTCGACAACATGGTCCTCGACGCCCAGGACCCCACCCGGATCGTCGGGGTCCTCGACTGGGAGCTCGCCACCGTCGGCGACCCGCTGATGGATCTCGGCTGCACGCTCGCCTACTGGGTGCAGGCCGACGACGACGAGTTCTTCCTGCTCTTCCGGCGCCAGCCCACGACCGTGCCGGGCATGTGGACTCGGCAGCAGGTCGTCGACGCCTACTGCGAGCGCAGCGGTCTCCGCCTGACCCCCGCACAGTGGACCTTCTACGAGGTGTTCGGACTCTTCCGGCTGGCGGTGATCGCCCAGCAGATCTGGTACCGCTACGCCCACGGCCAGACCACCAACGAGGCCTACGCCGCGTTCGGGCCGGCCGTCGGCTATCTCGAGGCGCGCTGCCGGCAGATCCTCGCGCGCACGGGCGGTCCGGCCTGATGGGCGTCCTCCTGCTGGTCCGCCACGGCCAGGCGTCCTTCGGGTCCGACGACTACGACGTGCTGTCCGAGACCGGGTGGGAGCAGGGCCGGGTGCTCGGCCGCTGGCTGGCCACGGCGGGCCCGGAGCCGGCGTCGGTCGTGCACGGCGGCATGCGCCGCCACCGGGAGACCTGGGAGGCCATCGCGGAGGGCGCCGCGTGGGGACCCGGCTCGCCGGAACCCCTGGTCGACGAGGACTGGGCGGAGTTCGACCACCTCGCCGTCCTCGCCCGCTACGCCGAGGCGACGGGCGCGGTGGTCGACCACACCACCGACCGGCGCGCCTTCCAGGAGCAGTTCGAGATCTCCACCGCACACTGGTACGACGCCGGGCCCGACGGCGGCTATCCCGAGCCCTACGACGCCTTCGTCGGCCGTGCGCGCGCCGCCCTCGACGCGGCGGCCGCCCGGCCGGGGCCGACCCTCGTGGTCACCTCCGGCGGCGTGATCGCCGCGCTCGCCGCGCTGCTCGTCGTACCGGAGGCGTCGGTGGTGGGGCCCGTCTGGGCTCGGTTCAACACGGTCATCGCCAACAGCTCCGTCACCCGGGTCATCGTCGGCGCGACCGGGGCTCGGCTGCTGACCTTCAACGAGCATCCGCACCTGCCGCGGCCGCTGGTGACCTACCGCTGAGGACACGACCATGTCCGACCAGGTGCTGAACGCCGTGATCGCGACCGTGCTCGGCTCGGTCGTGGCGGTCGTGCTGCTGCTCCCCGTCGCGGCAGTGGAGTACCGCCGCGACGGCCGCCTCGGACCCCGCGACCTGGCGGTGCTGCTGTCCGGCGCCGTCTACGGGCTGGCGCTGTGGACCTACACGCTGCTGCCGATGCCGGCGGACGACGACTACGCGTGCGTGGGGCGGCAGACGGTCCCGTTCGACACCCTGCGGGCGGTCGACTGGACCGAGCTCGGCTCGCGGGCCGGTCTGACGGCGCTGGTGCACGACGCGGCCTTCCTGCAGATCGCGCTCAACGTGCTGCTGTTCGTGCCGCTCGGCTGGTTCGTGCGCAGGATCGCCCGGCACGGCGTCGTCGTCGCCACCGTCCTGGGGCTGTCCGTCTCCCTGCTCATCGAGACCACCCAGGCCACGGGCGTATGGCACCTCTACGACTGTGCCTACCGGCTCTTCGACGTCGACGACCTGATGGTCAACACCCTCGGCGCGGCCCTCGGGTCGCTCGTCTCGGCGATCTTCATCCGCCGGGAGCGGCCCGAGGTGCTGTGGCCGGCCACCATCACGCTCGGCCGTCGCTGGGTCGGCATGGTGTGCGACGGCCTGTTCGTCGTCCTGCTCGGGTCGGCGCTGGCCATCGGGTGGCGCGCCGTGCAGCTCTACGTCCTCGAGGTGCCCTTCGAGGAGCTGCCCACGACACCCCAGCGTCTGCTGCAGTGGGGAGTCCCCGGCCTGGTCGAGGCGGCGGCCGTGCTTCTCGGCGGGCGGACGGTCGGCGAGTGGGTGGTCTCGGTGCGCACCACCCGCGGCGAGCGGAGCCGCGCTCTGGTGCCGGTCGCCCGGCTGGCCAAGCTCGCCACCGGCGTCGGGCCGTTCGTCGTCCTGCTGGCGATCCCGGGGGAGTGGACCGGACCGGTGCTGGCGCTCCTCGTCGTCGTGACGCTGGCCGCGGCGGTCCCGAGGGCCGGCGGGCACCGCGGGCTCGCGCACGCCGTCGCCGGCCTCGACCTGGAGATCGTGCTGCCGCGCGCGGTCCGGGAGCGGGACGCGGTCAGATCAGCCTCTTGAGCACGCCGAGCGGCGCGTGCCTCATCACGGGCGCCATCGCGGCCCACGGCAGTGGCGGAACGCACGCGTCGGCGACCTCCTTCTCGATCGCCGCGACCATGGCGGCGACGCCCTTCTCGGTCGAGGCCATCAGCGGCGTCGCCTGATCGACCTGGTCGTTCATCTCCGAGCGGATGTAGCCCGGGTAGAGCACGGTCACCTTGATCCTCTTCTGCAGCCTCGTGCCGTGCAGCTCGGTCCGCAGCCCCTCGGCCAGGTGCGCGACGCCCGCCTTGGTGGCGGCGTAGGTCGTCATCGACGAGGGCATCCCGCGCATCGCCGACATCGACGACACCATCACCAGGTGCCCGGCCTCCTGCGCGCGGAAGACCTCCATCGCGGCCTCGGTCTGCGCGAGCGCGCCGACGAAGTTGGTCATCGCGGTCTCCAGGTTGGCGTCGAAGCGGCCGGTGCCGAGCTTGGCGCCCTTTCCGAGGCCGGCGTTGACGACCACCCGGTCCAGCCGGCCGAGCTCCTCGCGCAGCTCGCCGAACACGCGGAAGACCGCGCCGTGGTCGGTCACGTCGAGCGCCCGCAGCGCGATCCGGGCCTCCGGGTGCGCGGCGCGGATCTCGGCCGAGAGCTCCTCGAGCCGTTCGGTACGCCGCGCGGCGAGCGCCAGGTCGTGGCCCGCGGCGGCGAACTGGCGCGCCATCTCGGCGCCGAGTCCGCTGGACGCGCCGGTGATGAGGATCGTCTTGCGTGCGGGGTGGTGTGCCATGACCTCAGTCTCGCGCACTCCCGGCCCGCTTCCGCGGCGGATGTCGGCGGACGCCGGAGGGCGGCGAGGGAGGGGCGCGACGGCCTGTGACAGGGTGACGCCCACCTGGCGCCGTACGGGAGGGAGCGAGGATGCGGAGGATCGCGACCGCGACAGGGCTGGCCGCGCTCGGGCTGGCCGGCGGGCTGGCGGGTGTGATGCTGGTGTCGCCGACGTTGGCCGCGGCCGGCCGAGCGCCGGCGCCGACCTGTGCCGGCGAGCGCGCGACGATCGTGGACCGGTCCAAGGCCGGTGACCGCATCGTCGGGACCCGGCGGCGCGACGTGATCGTCGCCGGCCGCGGAAAGGGCCGCGACGTCGTCGAGGGGCTCGGCGGGGACGACGTGATCTGTGGCGACGCCCGCACGGTGGTCCGCGGTGGTCGGGGCGACGACCTCATCGTCGCCGCGGGGCGAGCCGACGGCGGACGCGGTGACGACCTCTTCCACGCCGTCGGGACCGCGCGCGGGGGGCGGGGGTCCGACGCCTATCTCGCGCCGCTGGCGACCGGGTCGTTCGACGGTGGTGCCGACCACGACGTCGTGACCTTCTACGCCGGCTACGTGCCGGGAGTGACGTCCGGCGTGTACGTCAACCTCGCCCTCGGGATGGCGAGCGCCGAGCTGGAGTCCGGTGGGGCGCGGATCCGGACCGGCCTCGCGGGGGTGGAGGAGGTGCGGGGCACCCCGGACGACGACCTCCTCCTCGGCGACGCGCTCGACAACGTGCTGCGCGGCGGCGCCGGCAAGGACGTGCTCAACGGGCGAGCCGGCTACGACACCGTCGTGGGAGGTCGGGACAAGGACGTCTGCACCGGCGAGGTCCGGGAGGGCTGCGAGGAGTAGCCGGGGACCTCGACAGGGTGTGGGCATACCGGGTATACATAGTGCATACCCGGTATGTATCCGCATCGGAGGAGCCGCATGTCCGTCCGGCACGCCCTGCTGGCGCTGCTCCGGCAGCGACCGATGTACGGCTACCACCTCCGCTCGGAGTTCGAGCAGGCGCTGGCGGTCGCGGTCCCGAGCGTCGACGTGGAGCTGCGCCGGGCTGCTCCCGAGCATGGACGTGAAGCTGTCCCCGGGGGCACCCCGTGAGCCCGCACTTCGAGGACCAGGCCCGCCGGCTCGACCGGGCGGAGCGCCGGTGGCTTGCGGACGCTCGGGAGCGGCTGCTGCGGATCCGGGCGGTGCGGTTGCAGACCCGTGAGGACGAGCCCGACGAGCAGTGACCTCGGCCCGGCGGCGTGCAGCGTCGTCGGCGAAACTTAAAGTCAGGCTTGACTGTTTGTTTGTAGGTCGGCATGCTGACGGCGTGACCTCACCCGCCGCTGCCCGCGTTCCCCAGGAGGAGCGCACCCGGGCGATGCGGCAGCGGCTGATGGACGCCACCGTCGAGCTCCTGGTGGAGAAGGGCTTCGGGGGCACCACGACGACCCTGGTCTCGGAGCGCGCGGGCGTGAGCCGCGGTGCGCAGCTGCACCACTTCCCGACCAAGAACGACCTGGTCGTCGCCGCGGTCAGCCACCTCACCGCCATCCGCGGCTCCGACCTCGAGGCGGCCGTCGCCAAGCTGCCGCAGGGCCGGGGCCGGACCGAGGCAGTCGTCCAGATGCTCGGCGAGCACTTCGCCTCGCCCGTCTTCACCGCCGCCCTCGAGCTGTGGGTCGCGGCCCGGACCGATCCCTCCCTGCACGAGGCCGTGGGACCGCTGGAGCAGCACGTCGGGCGGGAGACCCACCGGCTGACCGTCGAGCTGCTCGGCGTCGACGAGACCCGGCCCGGCGCCCGCGAGCTGGTCCAGGCCACCCTCGACCTGGTCCGCGGCCTCGGCCTCGCCAACACCCTGGGCGACGACGCACGACGCCGCCGCCGGATCCTCCGCGAGTGGGCGCGCACCCTCGACGCCGCGCTGGCCCGCACCTCCGCCCCCGAGAAAGGCTGACCCATGAGTGTCCTCGACGACGTGATCGCCGACCTGAGCGCCGAGGGCGACCAGCTGCGCGCGGCCGTTGCCGCGCTGGACGCCGACGGCTGGCGTACGCCGACGCCGGCCGAGGGCTGGGACGTCGCGACCACGATCGCCCACCTGCTCTGGACCGACGAGGTCGCCACCTTGGCCGCCGGGGCGCTGACCGACGACGGCAAGCAGGCCTGGGACGCCGTCGTGCTGCTGGCCATCGAGGACCCGGCCGGGTTCGTCGACAAGGAGGCGCTCCGGATCGGCGAGCTGGCGCCCGACGAGCTGCTCGCCCGCTGGGACGCCGCGCGTCCCGCCCTCCTCGACGCGCTGCGCGGCTACCCGGACGGGATGAAGATGCCGTGGTTCGGGCCGCCGATGGCGCCCGCGTCGATGGCGACGGCCCGGTTCATGGAGACCTGGGCGCACGCCCTCGACGTGTACGACGCGATCGGGACCCGCCCCGAGGTCACCGACCGGATCCGCCACGTCGCCCACATCGGCGTACGCACCCGGGACTTCGCCTTCGCCAACAACGGGCTGGAGGCGCCGGGCGAGCAGTTCCGGGTCGAGCTCGCCGCCCCCAGCGGGGAGGCCTGGAGCTGGGGGCCCGCGGATGCGGGCCAGCGGGTCGAGGGCGACGCCTACGAGTTCTGCCAGCTGGTCACCCAGCGCATCCACCGCGACGACACCGGCCTGGTCGCCACCGGCGCCGACGCCGAGACCTGGCTCAGGATCGCTCAGGCCTTCGCCGGCCCGGCGGGCGGCGGGAGGGAGCGGAAGTGACCGGCACCCTGCGGATCGCGAACTGCAGCGGCTTCTACGGCGACCGCCTCTCGGCGCTGCGCGAGCAGCTCGAGGGGGGTGACGTCGACGTCGTCACGGGCGACTATCTCGCCGAGCTGACCATGCTGATCCTCGGCATGGACACCCTCCGCGACGCCGACCTCGGCTACGCGCGCACCTTCCTCACCCAGCTCGAGGACACCCTCGCACTGGCGTTGGAGAAGGGCGTGAAGATCGTCAGCAACGCCGGCGGCCTCAACCCGGCGGGCCTGGCCACCCGGATCCGCCGACTGGCGGCCGATCGCGGGCTCGACGCCAAGGTCGCCCATGTCGAGGGCGACGACCTGCGCGCCGCGAACCTCTTCGAGGGCGCCCTCACCGCCAACGCCTATCTCGGAGCCTTCGGCATCGCCTCCGCGCTCGGCCGGGGCGCCGACATCGTCGTCACCGGCCGGGTGACCGACGCCAGCGTCGTGGTCGGTCCCGCCATCGCCCACCACGGCTGGAGCCCGACCGACTACGACGCCCTTGCGGGGGCGGTGGTCGCGGGTCACGTCATCGAGTGCGGCACCCAGGCCACCGGGGGCAACTTCTCGGGCTTCCGGGAGCTCTTCCGCTCCGGCGCTCCGATGGACCGCCCGCTCGGCTTCCCGATCGCGGAGGTCGCGGCCGACGGCAGCAGCGTGATCACCAAGCACGAGGGCACCGGGGGCGCCGTCACGGTCGACACCGTCACCGCCCAGCTTCTCTACGAGATCCAGACGACGCGCTATCTCAACCCCGACGTCACGACCCACCTCGACTCGATCCGCCTCCGCCAGGACGGACCCGACCGGGTCGCGATCACCGGTGTCACGGGCACCGCGCCGCCCGAGCAGCTCAAGGTCGCGGTCAACACCCTCGGCGGCTACCGCAACCAGGTCGAGTTCGTCCTCGCCGGCCTCGACATCGACGCCAAGGCCGAGTGGGTCCGCGCCCAGCTCGACGGTCGGCTCACCGCTGCCGAGGTGACCTGGACGCAGACGCCGGCGCGTGGCGGGGACGCCGACACCGAGGAAGGCGCGTCGGTCCTCCTGCGCTGCATCGGCAAGGACCCCGAGGCAGGGCCGCTCGGCAAGCCGTTCACCGGCCCCGCGGTCGAGCTCGCGCTCGCGTCGTACCCCGGCTTCACCATGACCACCCCACCCCAGAAGCCCACACCCTTCGGCGTCTACAAGCCTGCGTACGTCGACCGGTCGGCCGTCGAGCACACGGTGGTCCACCACGACGGGATGCGCGAGGTGGTCGTCGACCCGACCGTCTTCGCCGAGCCGGCCGAGCTCGACCCGGACCTCGGGAAGCGGCCCTCGCCGTATCCCGCACCGGCGGACACGATCACCCGCCGGATGCCGCTCGGCACCTTCGTGCACGCGCGCTCGGGCGACAAGGGCGGCAACGCCAACCTCGGCCTGTGGGTCAAGAACGACGGCTCCCCGAAGTACGAGGCCCGGGTCCAGTGGCTCGCCAAGATCGTCAAGGACCGCAAGATCCGCGAGCTGGTCCCCGAGGCCGCCGACCTCGACATCGACGTCTACGTGCTGCCCAACCTCGGCGCCGTCAACGTCGTGATCCACGGCCTGCTCGGCGACGGCGTCGCCGCGTCCACCCGGTTCGACCCGCAGGCCAAGGGCCTGGGCGAGTGGGTCCGCAGCCGGATCGTCCACATCCAGGAGGACCTCGTATGAGTCGCGCCCGTGCCCCGAAGACCCCGACGTTTGGTCCCAAACCGCAACATCTCTGGCAGGATCCGCGCGGTCGATGCCGATCCGGCCAGGGATCCGCCGTCCCGTCGGGGACCGCCCGATGAGGTGGAGCGAGGAGCGCCAGGCGCTCAAGGACTCGGCGGCGGAGTTCGCCCGGCGCGAGATCATGCCGAGCCTGCAGGAGTGGGAGGACGCCGGCGAGCTGCCGCGCAGCCTGACCGAGGCCGCGGCCAAGGCGGGCCTGCTCAGCGTCGGCTACCCGGAGGCGGTCGGGGGCGAGGGCGGCGATCTCCTGGACGCCTGCGCGCTACAGGAAGGGCTGATGGAGGCCGGCGCCTCCGGCGGCCTGATGGCCTCGCTGTTCACGCACGGGATCTCGGTGCCGCACATGATCGAGAACGGCTCGCCGTACCTCGTCGACCGCTATGTCCGCCCGACGCTGGCGGGGGAGCGGATCGGCAGCCTCGGCATCACCGAGCCGGGCGGCGGATCCGACGTCGCCGGCATCACGACGAAGGCCGTGCGCGACGGCGACCACTACGTCATCAACGGCGCGAAGACGTTCATCACCTCGGCGGTGCGCGGCGACTTCGTCGTCACCGCGTGCCGCACGGGCGAGGCCGGGCACGGGGGCATCTCACTGATCGTGGTCGACAAGGGCACTCCCGGGTTCACGGTCCAGCGCAGCCTCAAGAAGATGGGCTGGCACTGCTCCGACACCGCCGAGCTGTCGTACGTCGACGTGCGGGTTCCCGTGGAGAACCTCGTCGGTGAGGAGAACCAGGGCTTCTACTACATCGCCCAGCAGTTCGTGGTGGAGCGGATCTTCCTCGCGCTGATGGGCTACGGGCACGCCCGACGCTGTCTCGACCTGTCCGCGCAGTACGCCCGCGAGCGGGAGACCTTCGGCAAGCCGCTCACCAAGAACCAGGTGGTGCGCGCCCAGCTGGTGGAGATGCACCGCCAGGCCGAGGTCGCGCGGACCTACACCCTGGACGTCGCCGCCCGGCACGTCGCGGGCGAGAGCGTCATCGCCGAGGCCTGCCTCGCCAAGCAGACCGCCGTGGACACCGCCGTCGCGGTCTCCGACATCGCGGTCCAGCTGCACGGCGGAACGGGCTACATGCACGGCACGGAGGTCGAGCGCCACTACCGCGACGCCCGCCTGCTGCCCATCGGCGGTGGTGCCACCGAGGTCCTCACCGATCTGGCCGCCAAGCTCCTGGGGTACTGCTGATGAGCCTGCTCAAGCCGCTCGGCGGCGAGGTGACCGTGCACATGAAGGCCCCCGTCGAGGAGGTGTGGGCCCTGGTCAGCGATGTCACCCGGATCGGCGAGTTCTCCCCGGAGACGTTCGAGGCACGGTGGACCCACGGTGCCACGGGACCGGCGGTCGGCGCGCGCTTCAAGGGACACGTGAAGCGCAACGGCGTCGGCCCCGTCTACTGGACGCCCTGCACCGTCACGAAGTGCGTCCCGCCCGGGGCCGACGGCCAGGCGGTCTTCGAGTTCGGCGTGGGCCTCGAGGACAACGCGATCAACACCTGGGGCTACCGGATGGCCCCCGAGAACGGCGGGACCCGGGTCACGGAGTACTTCCGGCTCACGCCCGCCTGGTACATCCGCGGCTACTGGCTGCTGCTGGGCCGGCTGCGCGGCAGGACGAACGAGCGCGGCATGCGCACGACCCTCGAGAGGATGAAGGCGGTGCTGGAGAAGGTGAACGAGTCATGACGACCGACACCCAGGCGGCGGAGGAGATCTCGCCGGAGCAGGCGCGGCGGGTCGCGATGGAGGCCAAGCTCGCCGACCTGCACGCCGAGCAGGCGAAGGCCGTCGAGGCCGGCGGGAAGTACATCGCCCGTCACAAGGAGCGCGGCAAGCTGACTGCCCGTGAGCGGATCGACCTGCTCGTCGACGAGGGCTCGGCCTTCCTCGAGCTGATGCCGCTCGCCGGCTGGGGCAGCGACTTCGCGGTCGGCGCCTCGCTGGTCACCGGCATCGGCGTCGTCGAGGGCGTGGAGTGCCTCATCGTCGCCAACGACCCCACGGTCAAGGGCGGAGCGCTCAACCCGTGGTCGCTGAAGAAGTCCTTCCGGGCGGCCGAGATCGCCGAGAAGAACTTCCTCCCGACCATCAACCTCACCGAGTCGGGCGGCGCGGACCTGCCGACCCAGAAGGAGATCTTCATCCCCGGTGGGCGCGGCTTCCGCGACCTGACCCGCTCCAGTGCGCGCAAGCAGCCCACGATCTCCGTGGTCTTCGGCAACTCCACCGCGGGCGGCGCCTACGTCCCCGGCATGAGCGACTACGTGATCATGGTCAAGGAGCAGGCCAAGGTGTTCCTCGCCGGCCCGCCGCTGGTCAAGATGGCCACCGGTGAGGAGTCCGACGACGAGACCCTCGGCGGTGCGGAGATGCACTCGCGGATCTCGGGCTCATCCGACTTCCTCGCGGTCGACGAGCACGACGCCATCCGCCTCGCGCGGCGTACCGTGGCCCGGCTCAACTGGCGCAAGCAGGGGGTGGTTTCGAGGCTCGCTGGCGCTCGCGCCTCAACCAGCGAGTTCGATTACGCCGAGCCCGACCTCGACCCCGAGGACCTGCTCGACCTGATCCCCACGGACCTCAAGGAGCCCTTCGACCCGCGAGAGGCGATCCTGCGGATCGTCGACGGCACCGGCCCGGGCAACGAGGTTCCGTTCGACGAGTTCAAGCCGCTCTACGGCTCCGCACTCTGCGTCGGCTGGGCCCGCCTGCACGGCCACCCCATCGGCATCCTGGCCAACGCACGCGGCGTGCTCATGAGCGAGGAGGCGCAGAAGGCCGCCCAGTTCATCCAGCTGGCGAACCAGAAGGACACGCCGCTGCTCTTCCTGCACAACACGACCGGCTACATGGTCGGCGCGGAGTACGAGCAGGGGGGCATCATCAAGCACGGCGCGATGATGATCAACGCGGTCTCCAACTCGAAGGTCCCCCACCTGACGGTGATCATGGGCGCCTCCTACGGCGCCGGCAACTACGGCATGAACGGCCGCGCGTACGACCCGCGCTTCCTGTTCACCTGGCCCTCGGCGAAGTCCTCGGTGATGGGCCCGGCCCAGCTCGCCGGCGTCCTGGAGATCGTCGCGCGCGAGTCCGCGGAGAAGAAGGGCCAGCCGTTCGACGCCGAGGGGTTCGTCGCCATCAAGGAGATGGTCGAGCAGCAGATCGAGGAGCAGTCGCTGCCGTACGTGCTGTCGGGGATGGTCTACGACGACGGGGTCATCGACCCGCGAGACACCCGGACGGTGCTGGGCATCTGCCTGTCCGTCATCGACAACCAGCCGATCGAGGGCGCCATGAACTTCGGCGTCTTCCGGATGTGAGGGCCTGATGGATCCGACAAGCTCGACCACCGTCCGACGCCTGCTCGTCGCCAACCGCGGGGAGATCGCCCGCCGCGTGTTCCGCACCTGCCGCGACCTCGGCATCGAGACGGTCGCCGTCCACTCCGACGCGGACGCCGGGATGCCGTTCGTCCGGGAGGCGGACGCCGCCGTACGGCTGCCCGGCAACACCCCCGCCGAGACCTACCTGCGCGGCGACCTCGTCATCGAGGCGGCTCGCAAGGCCGGAGCCGACGCGGTCCATCCCGGCTACGGGTTCCTCTCCGAGAACGCCGCCTTCGCCCGCCAGGTGGGGGAGGCCGGGCTCACCTGGGTCGGCCCGGACCCGTCCTCCATCGAGCAGATGGGCTCCAAGATCGAGTCCAAGAAGCTGATGGAGGCGGCCGGCGTCCCCGTGCTCGGCAACCTCACCGCGGAGACCGCGACGGCCGACGACCTGCCACTGCTGGTCAAGGCCTCGGCCGGCGGCGGCGGGCGCGGCATGCGGATCGTGCGCAGCCTCGACGCGCTCGCCGGGGAGATCGAGAGGGCCGCGTCGGAGGCGGAGTCGGCCTTCGGCGACGGCACCGTCTTCGTCGAGCCCTATGTCGAGAGCGGGCGGCACATCGAGGTCCAGGTGCTCGGTACGCCGGAGGGCACGGTCGTGCTCGGCGAGCGCGACTGCTCGGTGCAGCGCCGGCACCAGAAGGTGATCGAGGAGGCGCCGGCGCCTGGGCTGCCCGTGGCGACGCGAGCCGCGCTCCACGCGGCGGCCAAGGCGGCCGCGGAGGCGATCGACTACCGCGGAGCCGGCACCGTCGAGTTCCTCTACGACCCCGCGAAGGACCGCTTCTACTTCCTGGAGATGAACACCCGCCTCCAGGTGGAGCATCCGGTCACCGAGGCGGTCTACGGTGTCGACCTGGTCGCCCTGCAGATCGCGGTCGCCGAGGGCCGCGCCCCGCAGGTCCAGGCCGGCGAGCCGCGGGGCCACGCCGTCGAGGTGCGTCTCTACGCCGAGGACCCCTCCGCCGACTACCAGCCGCAGAGCGGTCGGATCACCCGCTTCGACGTCCCCGGCGTGGTCAGCTCGTTCGACGGGCCCCCGTCGTACGGCCTCCGGCTCGACTCCGGCGTCGGCACGGGCGACGAGATCGGCACCTTCTACGACGCCATGATCGCGAAGGTGGTCGTCCACGCGCCGACCCGCGACCAGGCGCTGCGCCAGCTCGCGGGGGCGCTCTCGAGGGCCCGGCTGCACGGCCTGGTCACCAACCGCGACCTGCTCGTCAACCTGCTGCGCGACCCGGTGCTCGCCGAGGGGCGCATGCACACGACCTGGCTCGACGGTGCCGACCTGACGGCGCTCGCGGCCCCTCCGGGAGGTGAGCGCGCCGCCGAGCTCTCGGCCTTCGCCGCCGCCGTCGCGCTGGCCGAGCGGGCGCGGCTCGACCGGCCGGTGCAGCAGCGGATCCCCGCCGGGTGGCGCAATGTCGTCGCCGGGCCGCAGGTGACCACCTTCCTGCGGGGGGCGACCGGGGAGGAGCTCGCCGTGCGCTGGTACGGCGGCCGCGGCTTCCGTCCCGCCGACCTCGACGGCGTCTCCGTGACCGCCGCCGGGCCCGAGCAGGTCACGCTCGAGACCGACGGGGTGGTGCGCACCTTCGAGGTGCTCGTCGACCCTGCCGACCCGGAGCGGGTGGATGTCGAGTCGTCGCTCGGCCACATCGCGCTGCGCCGCAAGCCGCGCTTCGTCGACCCCTCCGCCCAGGTCGCGGCGGGCTCGCTGCTGGCGCCGATGCCGGGCAGCGTCGTCGCGGTCCGCGCGGCGCTCGGCGACGTCGTACAGGAGGGCCAGGCCATCCTCGTGATGGAGGCCATGAAGATGCAGCACACCATCGCGGCGCCCTACGCCGGCACCGTCACCGAGCTGTCGGCGAGTGCCGGCCAGCAGGTCGAGGCGGGCGCCGTGCTCGCCGTCGTCGAGGCGGCCGCCTCGGAGGAGGAGTAGTCATGACCCAGACCATGTTCACCGAGCCGGAGGAGCGCGTCGCGCTGCGCGAGGCGGTCAAGAAGCTCGCCGGCAAGTACGGCCGCGAGTTCGTCGAGAAGCAGGCCCGCGAGGGCGGCAAGATGACCGAGATGTGGCTCGAGATGGGCCAGCACGGGTTCCTCGGCGTGAACATCCCCGAGGAGTACGGCGGCGGGGGCGGCGGCATGTCGGACCTCGCCGCGGTCCTCGAGGAGTCGGCCGCCGCCGGTGCGCCGCTGCTGATGATGGTCGTCTCGCCGGCGATCTGCGGCTCGATCATCGCCCGCTGCGGGACCGAGGAGCAGAAGCGGCGTTGGCTCCCGTCGATCGCCGACGGCACCCACCTGATGGCCTTCGGCATCACCGAGGCCGATGCGGGCTCCAACTCCCACCAGATCACCACCACCGCGACCCGCGACGGCGACCACTGGGTGCTCAAGGGCCAGAAGACCTTCATCTCCGGCGTGGACGAGGCGCACTCGGTGCTCATCGTGTCGCGCACCGAGGACGCCAAGACCGGCAAGCTGAAGCCGGCGCTGTTCGTCGTACCCACGGACGCTCCGGGCTTCACGAGGCAGCCGATCCCGATGTCGTGGCAGGCGCCCGAGAAGCAGTTCACCCTCTTCCTCGACGACGTGCGGGTCCCCGCCGACGCTCTCGTGGGTGACGAGGACGGCGGTCTGTGGCAGCTCTTCGCCGGCCTCAACCCCGAGCGGATCATGGGCGGTGCAATGTCGTGCGGACTGGCGCGCTACGCCCTCGACAAGGCGGTCGCCTACGCCCAGGAGCGCTCGGTCTGGAAGGACCAGCCGATCGGCGCCCACCAGGGCATCGCCCACCCGCTCGCCAAGGTGAAGATCGAGCTCGAGCAGGCCCGTCTGCTGTGGCAGAAGGCCGCCGCGCTCTACGACGCCGGCGACGACTTCACCGCCGGGGAGTACGCCAACATGGCCAAGTACGCCGGCGGCGAGGTGGCCTGCAACGCCACCGACGTCGCCGTGCACACCCACGGCGGCAACGGCCTCACCCAGGAGTACGGCCTCGGCAACATGCTCGTCGCCGCCCGCCTGGGCCGGATCGCCCCGGTGAGCCGGGAGATGATCCTGAACTTCGTGGCGATGCACTCGTTGGGGCTGCCGAAGTCGTACTGAGGGGCCGGGACAGTTTCACCGGCCGGCCGGAGAAACTCACGCTTGGACGAAGAAGTTTCATCGTCCAAGCGTGAGTTTTGTCGTCCAACCCTGAACAGTTTCACCGGCCGGCCGGAGAAACTGTCTCCGGCTGCCGGCCACCCCGCCGCCCGCCCGTCTGCCCCCGCCCCGCCCGGGTACGCGTCAGTCATGGACGACAATCTCCTGCGGGCATATCTCCAGCACCACTGGGTCGGCTCGACCGCGGGGGTGTCGCTGTTCCGGCGCGTGGCCCGCACCCACGGGATCGCGGTGGTCGCGGCCGAGGTCGGGCGCCTGGCCGACCAGGTGGCCCAGGAGCGCGAGACCATGCGCCGGGTGATGCACGACCTGGGTGCGCGGCCGACGACGATCGGCACCGTGGCGGCCAAGGTCGGCGCCGAGCTGGGTCGCTTCAAGCCGAACGGCCGGATCATCACCCGCTCGCCGCTCACGGACCTGCTGGAGATCGAGGCGCTGCGGATCGCGGTGTACGGCAAGCGCAGCGGGTGGGAGGTGCTCCGCTCGGTCGCCGACGACGACCCCCGGCTCGAGCCGGCGCTGTTCGACAGCCTGGTCGCGCAGTCCAAGCGCCAGCTCGACACGCTGGCGGAGCTGCACCTCACCACGGCGCGGAGGCGGATCGTGCGATGAGGGTCGTCGTCACGGGAGCATCGGGCAACATCGGCAGTGCCACGCTGCGGGAGCTGACGGCCGAGGGCCGGCACGACGTCGTCGCCGTCGCCCGGCGCCGCCCCGAGCTCCCCGCCGGCGCCGAGGAGGCGGGCTCGGTCACCTGGCGGCCCGCCGACGTCGGCACCGACGACCTCGACCCCGTGCTCGAGGGCGCGGACGCAGTGGTCCACCTGGCGTGGAAGTTCCAGCCGACCCACCAGCCGCAGGAGACCTGGCACACCAATGCCGTCGGGACCCGCCGCCTCCTCGCGGCGGTACGCCGCCAGCGGGTGCCGGCCGTGGTGTGCTCCTCCTCCGTGGCGGCCTACTCCCCGGCCGACCACGACGACCCCGTCGACGAGGGCTGGGCGACCGACGGGTCCTCGGCGGCGGCGTACTGCCGGGAGAAGGCCTACAACGAGCGGGTGCTCGACGCCTTCGAGGCGAGCACGCCCGATACGCGGGTGGTCCGGATCCGGCCCGCCTTCGTCTTCCAGCGCTCGGCGGCCAGCGAGCAGCGCCGGATCTTCGGCGGCGCGCTGCTGCGGCCGTGGATGCTCGAGCGACGCCTCATCCCGGCGCTCCCGGTGCCCCGCGGCCTGCGGCTCCAGGCCGTGCACGCCGAGGACGTCGCCCGGGGCTTCGTCGCCGCCGTCGAGCGTGACGTGAGCGGGGCGTTCAACCTCGCCGCGGACGACCTCCTGCGCCGCGAGGAGCTCGGCGGGATCGTCGGCGCGCCGACGGTCGAGGTCCCCCCGCGCCTGGTCAGCGGCGCGCTCGAGCTCGGCTGGCTCGCCCATCTGCTGCCGGTCCCAGGATCCCTGGCCGACGCGCTGCTCGCCGTACCGGTGATGGCCTCGGACCGTGCGCGCACCGAGCTCGGCTGGCAGCCTCGGCACACGGCGGCGGACGCGGTCGAGGCGTTCCTCACCGGCGCTGCCCGATCGGCCGGCTCCGGGATGCCGCCGCTGCACCCCTGACGGACGGCGCCGCGCCCACGGGTGATGGGATCGCTCTGTGGGCGGTGTGCTCGAGGGCTTCGCGACGATCGCGATCGTGATCGCGCTCGGGGCGCTCCTGGCCGACCGCGGGATCGTCGACGCACCCGGGCAGCGGAGCCTGTCGCTGGCGTCGTTCTACCTCGCCAGCCCGGCGCTGCTGGTGACGGTGCTGGAGGACTCCGACCCGGGACGGGTTCTCTCGGGTCCCCTGGTCGCCACGGCCGCCGGCGTGCTCGTGAGCGCCGGGCTGATGGTCGCGGTCGCCCGGGCCCGGCGCCTGGACGCCGGGACGTCCGTCGTGGCCACGCTGTGCTCGGCGTACGTCAACGCCGGCAACCTCGGCATCCCGATCGCGGCGTACGCGCTGGGCGACGCCGCGCTGGTGGTGCCGGCGCTGCTCATGCAGCTGCTCGTCCTCCAGCCGCTCGCGCTGACGGTCCTCGACGTGGTCACCCGTCCGCAGCGGCCGTCGGTCGCCAGGATCCTGTCGCGCCCGGTCACCAACCCGCTCACCATCGCCTCGTTCGCGGGCCTGGTCCTCGCGGCGACCGACACCGACCTGCGCACCGCCGTGCACGCGCCGCTGGAGCTCGTGGGCGGAATGGCCGTCCCCGCGATGCTCCTCGCGTACGGCGTCGCGCTCCGCCTCGGTCCGCTGCCCGGCCGCGGGGTCACGCCGCGGGCGCTGGCCACGGTGACGGTGCTGAAGATGGTGGTCCAGCCGGCGGCGGCGTACGTCGTCGGCCGCTTCGCCGTGGGCCTGGAGGGGCACGAGCTGTTCGCCGTCACCCTGCTCTCGGCGCTCCCGACCGCGCAGAACGTGTTCGTGGTGGCGATGCGCTACGAGCGCGGGATCCTGCTCGCGCGCGATGCCATCTTCGTCTCCACCCTGGCCTCCGCGCCGGTGGCGATCGCGATCTCCGCCCTGCTCGCGTGAGGGTCGTTTGACCCGACCCTCCCGTGGCGGGCGCGGTGGATGTCATAGGTTGCGCGTGTGGGAGTTGTCGGAGACATCGATCGGGGGCAGCGGCGGAACTCCGTCGTGGGCTTCCCGCTCGCGGTGCTCTACAAGTTCTTCGACGACCAGGGCAACTACCTCGCGGCGATCCTGACCTTCTACGCCTTCCTCTCGATCTTCCCGCTCATGCTGCTGGGCACCTCGATCCTCGGCTTCGTGCTCGACGGCAACCCGCGGCTGCAGGAGCAGGTCCTCGACTCGGCGCTCGGACAGTTCCCGATCATCGGCGACGCGCTCGGGCGGCCCGAGGGCATCCAGGGCTCGACGGGCGGCATCATCGTCGGCTCCCTCACCGCCCTGTACGGCGCGCTCGGGCTCGGCCTGGCTCTGCAGAACGTCCAGTCCGCGGCGTGGGCCGTCCCGCGCAACAGCCGGCCGCACCCCGTGATGACCCGGGTCAACAGTCTCTTCCTGCTCCTCGTCGCGGGCAGCCTGATCTTCACCATCTCGATCGGCTCCGCCGTGCTGACCGAGACCAACCTGGTCGGCACGCTGTCCCGTCACGGATGGTTCCACTGGCTGGTGCGCCTGCTCACCATCGCGATCCTCGGCTCCGCGATGACGGTCCTGCTGCGGATGGCGGCTGCCCGCGCGATCCGCGACCGGGGCATCCGGGCGGCGCCGGGGGGCTTCACCATCGCCGTCCTGTGGCAGCTCCTGCAGTGGATCGGCACCGTCTACGTCACCAGCGTGATCGCCAGCGCGGAGCGCAACAGCATGACCGCCATCTTCGGGGTGGTCCTGGGGCTGATGGGTCTGCTCTACATCGGCGCGATCATGGGCGTCATCGGGATCGAGGTGAACGTGGTACTCGCCCGGAAGCTGTGGCCGCGCGCCCTGCTCACGCCGTTCACCGACGCCGTCGACCTCACCGAGGCCGACCGCCGCGCCTACGCCATGTACGCCCAGATGCAGCGGCACAAGGGCTTCGAGACCGTGGCGGTCCGCTTCGACGGCCGCGACGGCGACTCCCACGAGATCGTGCTCGACCCGCGCACCGAGAAGGTCCACAAGCAGCACATTCCCGGGCGTCCGCCCCGCCCCGAGGCCGTGGACGAGCCGACCCAGCCGGTCAACCTGCCTCCGGCGATCTGACGTCCGAGGCAACTGGCCGACCGGGTCGGATCGCGTGAGCCAGGCTGACAGGATCGGCACCAATCCCCCGCCAACCATCGGGCGGTCATGATGTCCGGGGCGGTGCAGCCCGGACACTCGAGAGCAGGAGCAGGAACTGATGAGTCAGCAGGTCAAGGCCGTCGTCGCCCGCGCCAAGGGCGCCCCCGTGGAGGTCGTCACGATCAACGTGCCCGACCCGGGCCCGGGCGAGGCCGTGGTGAAGGTGCTCTCGTGCGGGGTGTGCCATACCGACCTGCACTACCGCGAGGGCGGGATCAACGACGACTTCCCGTTCCTCCTCGGCCACGAGGCCGCCGGCGTCGTGGAGGCGGTCGGCCCGGACGTCACCAGCGTGGCACCGGGCGACTTCGTGGTGCTGAACTGGCGCGCGGTGTGCGGTGAGTGCCGCGCCTGCAGGCGCGGCGACCTGCACTACTGCTTCAACACCCATAACGCGACCCAGAAGATGACCCTCGCCGACGGTCCCGACGCCGGCACCGAGCTCAGCCCCGCGCTGGGCATCGGCGCCTTCGCGGAGAAGACGCTCGTCGCCGCCGGGCAGTGCACCAAGGTCGACCCGGAGGCGCGCCCCGCCGCGGTGGGCCTGCTCGGGTGCGGCGTGATGGCGGGCATCGGCGCGGCGATCAACACCGGCCAGGTCGGGCGCGGGCGGTCGATCGCCGTGATCGGCTGCGGTGGTGTCGGCGTGGCGGCGATCGCCGGGTCGGCCCTCGCCGGGGCCTCGCCGATCATCGCCGTCGATATCGACGCCAAGAAGCTGGCGAAGGCCAAGGAGATGGGCGCGACCCACACGGTCGACTCCAGCCAGGTCGACCCGGTGGAGGAGATCAAGCGGATCTGTGCGGAGACCTACGAGGGCGCGGAGGGCGCCGACGTCGTGGTCGAGGCGGTGGGTCGCCCGGAGACGTGGAAGCAGGCGTTCTACGCGCGCGACCTCGCCGGCACGGTCGTGCTGGTCGGGGTGCCGACGCCGGACATGAAGGTCCCCGAGCTGCCGCTGATCGACGTGTTCGGCCGCGGCGGCGCGTTGAAGTCGAGCTGGTACGGCGACTGCCTGCCGAGCCGCGACTTCCCGATGCTGGTCGACCTCTACCAGCAGGGCCGCCTGGACCTGGACGCGTTCGTGACCGAGGAGATCGGCATCGACGAGATCGAGGCCGCCTTCGACAAGATGCACCACGGCGACGTCCTGCGCTCGGTGGTGGTCCTGTGACCGCCGGCTCCGCTGCCCGGGTCGACCACGCGGTCACCTCCGGCACCTTCAGCCTGGACGGAGAGACGTTCGAGGTCGACAACAACGTGTGGGTGGTCGGCGACGACGCCGAGTGCGTCGTGATCGACGCCCCGCACAGCGTGGAGGACATCCTCGCGGTGGTGGGGGACCGCCGGGTCAAGGCGATCGTGTGCACCCACGCCCACGACGACCACGTCCGGGTCGCGCCGGCGCTGCGGGAGCGGGTGGTCGCGCCGATCCTGCTCCACCCCGACGACCGGCCGCTGTGGGAGCTCACCCACCGCGACCACCTCTGGGACGTCGACCTCGCCGACGGACAGACCCTCGAGGTGGCCGGCACCACGCTGCAGGTCATCCACACGCCGGGCCACGCCCCGGGCGCGGTCTGCCTGTACGCGCCCGACCTGGACTGCGTGTTCACCGGTGACACGCTCTTCCACGGCGGTCCCGGCGCGACCGGGCGCTCCTACAGCGACCGGCCGACCCTGGAGGCGTCGATCCGGGCCCGGCTCTTCGACCTGCCCGGCGACACGGTCGTGCACACCGGTCACGGCGAGGACACCACCATCGAGGCCGAGCGGGAGCTGCTCGGCGCCTGAGCGTCGTCCGATCAGGCCTCGCGGAGGAGGTCGCGCAGGCGGGTGAGGGTCTCCTCGTCGAGGCCCAGCCCGTCGCGCAGGTACGCCGACCGGTCGCCGTACACCTCGTCGACCGCGGCCCAGGCGGCGTCGAGGTACTCGATGTCCACGACGAGGGTGGGCTCGTAGACGGCGACCAGGTCGGTCCCGCCGTGTCGCTCGATCTCGGCCTCGACGCGGGCCCGGCTGGCGGCGCTGCGGGCGTTGGTGAGGAGGTAGTCGCTCTCGATCGTGGGGTCGTCGACGCCGGCCACGTGCAGGAGCAGCGCGGCGACCCAGCCCGTGCGGTCCTTGCCCTGGGAGCAGTGGAAGAGCTGGGGGCCGCCGGTGGCGAGCTGGCGGAGCACGCCCCCGAAGGCGGTCCGGCAGCGCGCCGCGGTGACGAAGCCCCGATAGACCTCGTCCATCAGGGCGACGGCCTCCGCGCGGCTGGTGAGGCTCGAGAGCCGCTCGATCGGGATGCCGATTGCGTCGAAGTGCAGGTTGCGCGCGCCGGGCACCTCGGGGTCGGGGTGCAGCGCGATCTCGGTGGGGGAGCGCAGGTCGATGACGGCGGTCAGCCCGATCGCGTGCAACGCCGCGGCGTCGACCTCGCTCAGCCGCAGGTCGTTGGAGCGGTAGAACACCCCCGTGCGCACCCTGCCGCCGTCTCGTGTCGCGTAGCCGGTGCCCGCCACGTCGCGGAAGTTGTCGGCCGACGCGAGCCGGAGGTACTCCTGGTCCTGGGTCACGACGACGACCCTAGGGCGCCCGCCGCGGAGGACGCGGAACGAGGCGGGGGGTGCGGGCGGCGTACGCGGCGTAGCCGGGTCGGTGCATCATCCTCCGCTCCAGCAGCCTGGCCCCCGTCACCTCGCTGAGGAACCATGTCATCGCCAGCGGCGCCACGACCGTCGCCAGGCCCGCGACCCACCCGGACCCGAGGCCGCCGACGAGCCACAGACCCCACCACACACAGGCGTCTCCGAAGTAGTTCGGGTGACGCGTCCAGGCCCACAGGCCGGTGTCCAGCACGGGCGGACGCTCGTCGCGCGGTCGTGAGCGGTACGCCGCCAGCTGGGCGTCGCCGACCGCCTCGAAGAACAGCCCGACGGCCCACACCCCGGCACCGGCCACCACGACCGGCCACCAGCGCACCTCGAGCACCGCGCCGACCGACACCGGAAGCGCGACCACCGGGACGATCGCGCCCTGGAGCGCGAACACCTTCCGCACGGCCCGCGCCATCCCGACCTCGGCGAGGGTCCCGCCGAGCAGCTCCTCGTAGCGCGGGTCCTCCTCGGTGTCCCGCGCGACGCGGCGCCCCACGTGCCCGGCGAGCCGGCCACCCCACACGACGACCAGCGCGGCCAGCAACCCGGTGCGCCACGGCGTTCCGGCATCGAGGACGGCTGCGGCCACGGCGCAGGCGAGCGCCGCGACCGCGAACGCCGCCCCCCAGGCGACGTCCACGACCGCGACCCGGCCCTGCCGGCGAGCGACGAGCGCGGTCACCGTCATCACCGCCGCCGCCGCGACGACGCTGAGCCCGATGGCGACGAGGAGGCCGGTCATCGTGCCGGCCTGCGCAGCAGCAGCTGGTCGACGCCCATCCGGCCGTCCCGGAAGGCCATCGAGCCGCCCACGAGGTACAGCCGCCAGACCCGGACCAGCTCCTCGCCGACCAAGGCCGTGATCGCGTCGAGATTCTCCTCGAAGCGCCGCAGCCATCCGGCCACGGTGAGCACGTAGTGCTCGCGCATCGCCTCGACACCGCGCAGCTCGAGACCGGCGTCCTCGAGCAGGCCGATGGTCGCCCCCACCGGCCGCATGTGCATGTCCGGCGCGATGAAGGACTCGATGAACGGCCCGCCCCCGGGGTGGCGCGCGCCGCGCGACATCTGCTGGACCAGCACCGGCCCGCCAGGACGGACGGCGTCGTGCAGGACGCGGGCATAGGCCGGGTAGTTGCGCTCTCCGACATGCTCGCCCATCTCCAGGGAGGCGACCGCGTCGTGCTCCGCGCCCCGGTGGGGGACGGCGTCGCGGTAGTCGCACAACCGGATCTCGACCCGGTCCCCGACCCCTCGCCGTCGCGCGGCCTCCTGGGCGAAACGCTGCTGCTCGGCCGAGATCGTCACACCGACGACGCGGGCGCCGAAGCGCTCGGCCGCGTGCACGGAGAGGGAGCCCCAGCCGCAGCCCACGTCGAGCAGCCGCATGCCGGGCTCGAGGCCGAGCTTGCGGCACACCAGGTCGAGCTTGGCCTCCTGCGCGTCGGCCAGGGGCTGCTCCGGCGAGGAGTGGTAGCCGCAGGAGTACGCCATGGTCCGCTCGTCGAGGACCAGCGAGTAGAAGTCCGCGGTGGTGTCGTAGTGGTGGCTGATCGCGCGCCGGTCCCGCTCCCGGCTGTGCAGCCGCCCGCGGACGCGGGCCTGGGTCGCCGGTGGCGCGGGCGGACGGCCGAGGAGCTCGAGCCCGGCCGCGGTCCGTACGGCGCCGGCGAGCGCCCGCAGCGAGGGTCGGACGGGCAGCGAGCGCTCCGCGGCGACCGCGAAGGCGTGGGTCAGCGCCCTGTCCAGGTCGCCCGGCACGTCGAGCTCGCCGGTCACGTAGGCCTGCGCCGCGCCCAGCTCGCCGGGGCGCCAGAGCAGGCGGCGCAGGGCCTCCGGGGAGCGGAGCTCGACGACGGGAGCGTCGGTCGGCCCTGCCTCCGTGCCGTCCCAGGCGACCAGCCGGACGGGCAGGTCGCCCCCGACGAACGGGCGCAGCGCGCTCGCGAGCCGGTCCGCGGCGCCCGCGCGGCTCATCGTGACTCCCGGGTGAGGCTCAGCTGGTGGACGTCGATGTAGCCGGAGGCGAACCCGGCGCGGCAGTACTCCAGGTAGAAGTGCCACATCCGCAGGAAGGTCGGGTCGAAGCCGAGCCCCAGGACCCGGTCGCGGGCCGTGGTGAACGCCTGGTCCCACAGCCGCAGGGTGGCGGCGTAGTGCCGGCCGAACGCCAGGTCGTCCTCGATCCGCAGCCGGGTGTGGCGGCGGGCCACCTCGTCGATCGCCCGCACCGACGGCAGCGCACCGCCCGGGAAGACGTACTTCGTGATGAAGGTGTGCGTCGAGCGCGTCGCGAGCATCCGCTCGTGGGGCAGCGTGATCGCCTGGAGGGCGACCGTCCCGCCCGGCGCGAGGACGTGCTCCAAGGTCCGGACGTACGCCGGCCAGAACTCATGGCCCACCGCCTCGATCATCTCCACCGACACGACCGCGTCATAGGAGCCCTCCGGCTCCTCGAGCAGCGCCCGGTAGTCGCACAGCTCGACGCGCACCCGGTCGGCGTACCCGGCCGCGGCGATCCGCTCCCGCGCCAGCTGCTGCTGCTCGACCGAGAGGGTGATCGTGTGGACGGTCGCGCCGCGCTCCGCCGCCCGGATCGCGAGCTCGCCCCAGCCGGTGCCGATCTCCAGCAGCCGGGTGCCCTCTCCGACCCCGGCGCGGTCGAGGAGGCGGTCGATCTTGCGGTGCTGCGCGGCGGCCAGGTCCTCCGCGTCCGCGGCGGCGGGGTCGGCGAACAGGGCGCTGGAGTAGGACAGCGTCGGGTCGAGGAAGGCGCCGAACAGGTCGTTCGACAGGTCGTAGTGATGCGCCACATTGGCCCGGGTGTTCTCCCGGGTGCCGCGGTGGCTGCGGGGCAGGCGGGGCGACACGACCGAGCGCAGCCGCTGCAGCGGGCGGGGCACCAGGTCGGTGAGGTCCGCGGCGAGCACGGTGAGGAAGTCGCCGAGGACGCCGTCGCCGGGGACGCCGTCCTCGGTCCAGGCGCCGGTCAGGTAGGCCTCGCCGAAGCCGATCAGCTTGTCCCTGCCGATGCGGGCGAACAGCTCGGCCGGCCGCTGGACGATGATCGCCGGTCCGCCGAGACCGAGCCGTTCCACCGTGCCGTCCGGGTGGTGCAGGCGCACCGTGACGCGACGCCGGGCGACCGCGGAGCGGAAGAGCCGCTCAGCGACGCGTGCGGACAGGCCGGTGGCGGGGACCGGGCCGAGGTCAGGCCAGGCGGGGATCGTGGGGGAGGCCGTGAGCGTCATCGCTGCGCTCCTTCCGGGGAGACGTGGGCGGGTCGGGGCTGGACGGGGAGGCGGCGGGCCCACAGCGCGACGCCGTGCAGCCGGATCAGCGCGGCGCCTCGCAGGCCGGCGAGAGGCAGCGTGGGAGACGGGACCGGAACGCCGTCGAGCGTCGCGTCGAAGCGACTCCCGCCTGCGGTGACGAGCCTGACCGCCAGGCGCAGCACGCCGGAGTGGGGATCGGGCGGCGGCGCGAGCACCTCGTAGCGACCGTCGGTGCCGTGGAAGGGCGAGACGTACATCGCCTTGTCCACGACCATCCGGCCGTCCGCGGTGACACGCTCCGGGTCGAGCAGGTAGGCGTGCCGGTCGCCGTAGGTGTTGTGCACCTCCACGACGGTGGCTGCGGGGCGACCGCCCTCCGTGCCCGCGGCCCAGCACCAGTGGACCGTGATCGGGTTGAAGCAGTGCCCGAAGGCCCGCGGCTGGGCGGCCATCAGGGCCCGGCCGCCCCGCAGGTCGAGGTCGTGCGCGGTGAGGAACCCGTCGAGCCCCTCGCGCACGGTGGCGGTCTCACCGGTGAAGTGGTCCCGTCCGAGGAACCGGCCCGCGACGCCCGCGACGGTCCCGTCGGCGCCGACCCGGTCGAGGTCGACCACCGTCAGGTGGGAGCGGTGGGTGAAGCTGGCGCGGAGCGGCTCGCGGCGGCGGTGCACCAGCGTCGTCGCGTACACCACGCCCGCCGGGCGAGTGGTCTCGAGGCTCGCTGGCGCTCGCACCTCGACCGACGGGGCGCCGAGGCCCAGCCGCTCGACCGCGCGCTGCCCGGAGCGGGCGCCGTCCTCGTGGAAGCCCCAGCCGTGGTAGGCGCCGGCGAAGACGATCCGGTCGCTGTCGATCTCGGGAAGCCGGGCCTGGGCGGCGACCGACTCCGGAGTGTAGAGCGGGTGGGCGTACTCCCTGCGCACCAGCACCGTGGCCGGGTCCACGACGTCCTCGCCGCCGAGCGTCACCAGGTAGGAGGTGTCGGTGGGAAGCCGCTGGAGCCGGGTCAGGTCGTAGGTGACGCGCACCCGGTCCTGAGCGACCCGCGGGCGCCGGAAGTTCCAGGACGCCCAGGCGTCGCGGGCGCGCGGCAGCAGCCGGGTGTCGGTGTGCAGCAGCGCCGTGTTGCTCGCGTAGGGGATCGCGTCGAGGACCTCCTTCTGCAGCGGTGTCGGGGCGGCCAGCAGGCCGAGCGCCTGATGGGGATGGGTGGCGACCACGACGGCGTCGTACGCCTCACGCCCGGCGGGGATCGTCAGCTCGACGCCCTCGTCGGTGTCCTCGACCGCGAGGACCGGCGTGCTCGTGCGGATCCGCCCGCCGGCCGCCTCCACGGCCGCCGCGACCGCGGCGACGTAGGTGGCCGAGCCCCCGCTCACGGTGCGCCAGGTCGGCGAGCCGAGGACGGCGAGCATGCCGTGGTGCCGCAGGAAGGCGAAGAGGTACGTCGCCGGGTAGTCGAGCGCGGAGTCCGGGTCGCAGGACCAGACCGCCGCCACGAGCGGCTCCATGAAGTGCCGGCGGAAGTACGGCGAGAACCGGTGCCGGTCGAGGAAGGCGGCCAGTGTCGTCAGCTCGCCGGCGCCGGACTCGAGGAGGCGCCGCGCCGCCCGGTGGAAGCGCGGGATCTCGGTCAGCATCCGCAGGTACGCCGGGTTGCGGTGGTTGCCCGTGCCGGACGGGAACAGGCCGCGTCGGCCGAGAGCGCCGGCCCACTCCAGGCCGGTGACCTCGTCGCTCGTCGACATCGACATCTCCGACTCCTGGGTCGCGACGCCGAGCTCGTCGAGGATCCGGGTCAGGACCGGGTAGGTGCGCCGGTTGTGGACGATGAAGCCGCTGTCGATCCGCAGCTCCCGGCCGGTCGGGTCGGTGACGAGGTGGGTGTCGGCGTGTCCGCCGAGCCGGTCGTCCGCCTCGAGGAGGGTGACCTGGGCGCCGGTGGCGGGGCGCGAGGCAAGGTACGCCGCGGTGAGTCCGGCGACGCCGGATCCCACCACGGCGATCCGCCGTGGTGTCGGAGTGCCCATCGTCAGGAGTCCAGGGCGAAGAGCGCGATCGGCTCGCTCGTGGGCTGGGGTGACCCGCCGTCGGGCTCGACGGTGATCCCGACGCCGGTCGCCTCGGACGCGTCGCCGTCGAGGACGTACGTCGTGTCCGGGTCGTCCGGCATCAGGCCCGCCGGCACCATCTCCCCGGCGGGGGTCTGCAGCCACAGCTCGTAGGCCTTGCCGTCGGGTGCGAGCGCCATGTCGGTGGTCCGGATCAGCGCCTTGCCCTCGCTGCGGGACACCACGATCGTGGCGCTCGACCCGTCGGGGAAGGACTTCTCGATCGACGTCGCGTCGGACGCGGCGAGGATCCGCTCGGCGGCCGTCAGCTCGCGAGCCGGTCCTGCGTCGTCCGCCCAGGTCCGCAGCAGGAGGGCACCTGCCGCGGCCACCAGGACGAGGGCCGCAGCCACCAGGAGCAGGTGGCCGGCCCGCCCCGACCGGAACGGCCGGAGCCGGCGCCGCGCCGCCGCGAGCTCCACGGGCGCCCCCCCAGGCGCCGGCGTGCTCAGCGGCGGCAACGGCCGGATCTGGGTGATGCCCTCCAGGACCCGGTCCCGGATCGCGGCCGGCGGCTCGAGGACCTCGGACCCGCCCAGCACCGACGCCGTCTCGCGCAGGCTGTCGACCTCGGCGCGGCACTCGGAGCACTGGGAGAGGTGGGCCTCGAACGCGGCCCGCTCGGTGTCGTCCAGGGCGTCGACGGCGTACGCGCCCGAGAGCGCGTGCACGTCGCCCCCCGGGGTCGAGTCGTGATCGGTGGGGTGGTTCATCGTCCTACTCCGATCGTGTCACGCAGCCGGATGAGGCCGTCGCGGATCCTGGTCTTCGCGGTCCCGACCGGTAGGTCGAGGAGGGCGGCGACCTCCGTGTGGGTGTAGCCGCCGAAGTACGCCAGCTCGATGGCCTCGCGCTGCACGTCGGTGAGCTGACGCAGCGCCGTGCGCACCCGGTGCGCCTCGAGGGAGGCGTGGGCAGCCTCGGCGGTGGTGTCGTGCTCGATGCTCTGGTGGGTGTGCTCGTAGACCGTGTCGCGCCGGGTGGCGGCGGCTGCGCTGCGCACCCGGTCGACCGCCTTGCGGTGGGTGATCGTCATCAGCCAGGCCAGGGCACTGCCGCGGGATGCGTCGTACCGGCTGGCCTGGCGCCAGACCTCGAGGAACACCTCCTGGGTGACCTCCTCGGCCTGCGCGGGGTCGCGCACCACCCGCACCGCCAGCCCGTGGACCCGGGCCGCCGTCGCGTCGTACAGCGTGGCGAAGGCGGCGGTGTCCCCTCGTGCGGCCCGCTGCAGCAGCGGGCCGAGCTCGGTGCCGTGACCGCCGGCCGGCGCCCCCTCGGGGGAGGCGCCGGCCGCGTCGCCGGGAACCGGATCCATGGTGTGATCCTTCCGGGTCAGGTGTCGTGCGGGTAGTCCTGGACGGGGCTCACTTGACCCCGGTCAGCACCTTGTCGATGACGTAGACGGTCGCGTTGGCGGTCGGGATGTTGCCGCACAGGACCTTCGCGGTGACGGTGCCGTCGGAGACCGTCATGCCGCTCTCCGCGTCGCCCTCGATGGTGAGCTGGTCGCCCGCGAGGGTGTCCTGCTCGCCGACGACGCTGTCGGTGCCCTCCTGCGAGCCGACCACGTGGTGGGCGAGGACCTTGTAGAGCGCGCTCTCCTGGCCCTGCTCCTTGCCCTCCATGACCATGCCGTTGAGCTGGTCCTCGGGGATCGCGGCGAAGGCGTCGTTGTACGGCGCGAACACGGTGAGCGCGGCCGCGCCGTTGAGGGTGTCGGCGAGGCCGTCGATGCTGGTGACCGCGGTGACGAGCGTGCTCAGCAGCGGGTTGTTGCTGGCGGCCGTGGCGACGGGGTCCTTGACCATGCCGTCGAACGACCCGGCGCCGGAGGTCGGGATCGCCGAGCAGCCGGGACCGAAGGTCTCCGCGCCCGCGCCCTCGGCTGCAGCGCTCTGCTCGCCGCTGCCCTCGTCGGTGGTCTGCGACGAGGCGCCCGAGCCGGAGCCCTCGGCGGGCTCGTCCTCGCTGCTGCACGCCGCGAAGGTCGCGGTCATGGCGAGGACGGCGATGCCGGTGCCGGTGGCCCGGCGGAACGTCTGGAGCTTCATGGTGGTGCCTTCCGTAGGAGGGGTTCGTGCTGGTGGTTCGGAGCCAGCCGGAATGCGGATTGCGCTCAATTGCGCGGTTCGAGCAGATTTCTGGCCCAGGGTCACGAGACCCGGACGAGCAGCTCGTGCAGCCCGCTCGCACCGTTCGGGAAGGGCTCGGCCCGGGCGGCCGTCTGCGGCTCGCCGTTGCCGGCGACGGCGCGGACTGCGATCCGGTGCGAGCCGGGCTCCGCCGACCAGCGGTAGAACCACTGGCGCCAGTAGTCGTCGCCGCCGTCCGGACCGAGCTGGGCGTCGACCCAGCGTCCGCCGTCGACCCGGACCTGGACCCCGGCGATGCCGCCGCGCTCCTGTGCCCACGCCACGCCGCCGACCACGACGTCGCCGGCGTCGAGCTCGCTGAGCGCCTTCGGGGTGTCGATCCGGGCGGAGATCTTGATGGGCGCGTCGGTGGCCCATCCGCGCTCGGTCCAGTACGCCTCCTGCTCGGCGTACGTCGTCAGGGTGAGCCGGCGCAGCCACTTGGTGGCGCTGATGAACCCGTACAGGCCGGGGATGACCAGCCGCACGGGGAAGCCGTGCTCGCGCGGGAGCGGCTCGCCGTTCATGCCGACGGCGACGAGGGCGTCCCGTCCGTCGGTCGCCAGCGCGAGCGGGGTGCTGATGGTCATGCCGGCGAAGTCGGTCGACAGGATCTGGTCGGCCTTCGTCCGTCCGATCCCGGCGAGGTCGAGCACGTCGGTGAGCGGCACGCCCAGCCACCGTGCGCCGCCTACGTAGGGGCCGCCGACGCTGTTCGAGACGCAGGTGAGCGTGATGTCGCGCTCGACCATGGGCATCGCGAGCAGCTCGTCGAAGGTGATCCGCACGGTGCGGTCGACGTCCCCGTCGATCGTCAGCGTCCAGTCGTCGGCGCTCAGCACGGGGACGTCGAGGCGGGTGTCGACGCGGTAGAAGTCGGCATTGGGCGTGCGGAAGCGGGTGATGCCCGGGACCTGGTCGTCCAGGCCCCGCGGCAGGGCGGGCGCCGGGTCCGCCGGCGCCGGGAGCGCGACGTCCTCGGGCCGTGCGCGCAGTGAGGTGACCAGCCGGCCGGCGACCCCGCCCGCGGTGGCCATCGCCCCGAGGGCGGTCATGGCGAGCAGGACGGTACGGCGACCGGGGTCGCCCGCCGCGGTCCGCTGGCGGGCGCGTGCGTCGACCTGCGCCAGGACCCGGAGCGCGCCCACCGCCGCGAGGGCCGCGACGACGGAGGGGACCAGGTCGAGCGGGCTGGCCGCGGGCCGGGTGAGCACCGCCGCGGCCGCGACGCCGACCAGCGCGACCAGGGCGCCGGCGCCCAGGGCGAACCGGCGACGAGCGGTCACGCCGGCCAGTGCGGCCAGTACGACCACCCCGGCCAGCACCGAGCCCACCAGGATGGCCTTGTCGGCGCTGCCGAAGGTGCGGATCGCCCACTCCTTCATCGGTGTGGGCGTCAGGTCGATCACCGTCGAGCCCACCGCCAGCACCGGCGACGCCGCGGGATCGCTCAGCGCGGCCGCCAGGTGGGCCAGCCCGATCCCCACCAGGGTCGCGAGCACGCCGTACCAGGCCCAGAGCAGTCGGATCCTCATGGGAGGTGTTCGTCGCCGACGGTGGATCGGATCGGTCGCGGGGCGCGGAGTCACCGCTCCCGCGGCGGTTCCGTCGCTTCCTGGCCTCTGCAGCGGTCACGAAGCGCAGGAGCCGGCCGAGAGGTCCCTACTCGCTCACCGGCGTGGCGATGTGGACCAGCGCGTCGCCGGCGTTGACGATCGGCGCCCGGGTCAGCCCGATCACGATGCCGGAGCGGTCGGCGTGGACCAGCCGCACCCGGCGGCCGAAGGTGTCCGAGAGGCCGCCGAGGCGGCGGCCCTCCTCGACGTACTCGCCGAGCCGCACCTCGAGGTGCAGGATGCCGGTCCCGCGGGCGCGGACCCAGGCGCTCGTGCGGCACTCGACCGGCGGCGGGGTCGCGTCGTCGCCTGGGTCGGCGTCGATCATGCCGAGGGAGGCGAGCACGCGGCGCACTCCCGCCACGCCGACCGCGATCGGCTCCTCCTCGAAGCGCAGCGCCTCGCCCGCCTCGTAGAGCAGCACCGCCGCGCCGTGGTCGCGGCCCGCCTGGCGCAGCGAGCCGTCGCGGAGCCGGGCGTGGAGCATGACCGGCGCGCCGAAGGCCTCGGCGAGCGTGCGGGTGCGCGGGTCGTCGAGGTCGGCGCGGATCTGCGGGAGGTTGGTACGGCGGTCCGAGGCGGTGTGCAGGTCGAGGCCGACGTCGCACTTGCTGACGACCTCGGTCATGAACAGGTGCGCGATCCGGCTGGCCAGAGAGCCGCGGGCGGACCCGGGGAACTGACGGTTCAGGTCGCGCCGGTCCGGCAGGTAGCGGTCACCGGTCATGAACCCGAGGACGTTGACGACGGGGACCGCGAGGAGGGTGCCCCGGAAGCTGCGGGCGGACAGCGTGGCCAGCGCCTGCCGGATCACCTCGACGCCCATCACCTCGTCGCCGTGGATCGCGGCGTTGACCCAGACGGTCGGGCCCTCGTCGCGGCCGTGCACGACCCGCACCGGCAGACTGACGTCGCCGCCGGTCACCAGCCGGGTGATCGGCAGCTCGACCTCCTTGGTCGCGCCGGCCCGGACACGGACGTTGCCGATCGCGAAGGACTCACGCAGCGCCATCGCGCCCCCGGTTCTTGCGGCGCACCCTCCGCGGCGGGCGGCCACCGAGATAGGAGTGCCCCGAGTCGACCAGGAAGCCCTGGCGCAGCGCCTCCCTGCCCACGAGCATCCGGAAGCCCATCTCGTCGCGCCGGGTGAGGGTGATCTCCGTCGGCACGGTGTGGCCGAGCAGCTCGATCTCGGTCAGCACCACGATCCGCTCCTGGACGTGGCCCGTGGAGCTGCGGACGGTCCGGCGGTCGTGCACCGGGCTCTCGACGAGGACGGCGTCCGCCGCCGAGCGCTGCCAGGGATGGACCGAGAAGCGCACCCAGGCGCTGCCGTCGCGCTCGAACTCGTGGAGGTCGAAGGCGTGCAGGGCCGACGTACGGGCCCCCGTGTCGAGCTTGGCCTTCACCGGCCCGACGCCCAGGCCGGGCAGGCGCACCCACTCGCGCCAGCCGGCGACCACCGGCGGGCTGATTGAATGGGACCTGGCCACACGCCCATCCAAGCAGGGAACCCACACCCAAGCCGATCAGGTCGGGGAATGAAGCTCGCGATCCTCTCCCGCGCTCCGCGGTCCTACAGCACCCAGCGCCTCCGCACGGCCGCCCTCGACCGGGGGCACCAGGTGAAGGTGCTCAACACCCTCCGCTTCTCCATCGACCTGTCCGGCGACGACCCGGACCTGCAGTTCCGCGGCAAGCAGCTGTCCGACTACGACGCCGTGCTGCCGCGGATCGGGAACTCGATCACCTACTTCGGCACCGCGGTCGTGCGGCAGTTCGAGCAGATGGACGTCTACACGCCCAACACCGCCAACGGGATCGCCAACTCGCGCGACAAGCTGCGCGCCACCCAGATCCTGTCGCGCCACAACATCGGCATGCCGGCCACGACCTTCGTGCGCGACCGTGCCGACGTGATCCCCGCGATCGAGCGGGTCGGCGGTGCCCCGGTCGTCATCAAGCTGCTCGAGGGCACCCAGGGCATCGGCGTCATCCTCGCGCCCAGCATCAAGGTCGCCGAGGCGATCATCGAGACCCTGCAGAGCACCAAGCAGCAGGTCCTCATCCAGCGCTTCGTCAAGGAGAGCAAGGGGCGTGACGTCCGCGCGCTCGTCGTCGGCGACCGCGTGGTCGCCGCGATGCGGCGGGTCGCCCAGGGCGACGAGTTCCGCTCCAACGTGCACCGCGGTGGCAGCGTCGAGCCGGTCGACCTCGACCCCGCGTACGAGCACGTCGCCGTGCGCGCCGCGCAGATCATGGGCCTCAAGGTCGCCGGCGTCGACATGCTCGAGGGCAAGGACGGCCCGCTCGTCATGGAGGTCAACTCGTCCCCGGGCCTCGAGGGCGTCGAGACCGCGACCAAGCTCGACGTCGCCGGCGCCATCATCGACTACATCGACAACCAGGTCGCCTTCCCGCAGATCGACGTCCGCGAGCGGCTCTCGGTCTCCACCGGGTACGGCGTGGCCGAGCTCGTCGTGCACGGCGACGCGGACCTCGTCGGCAAGAGCCTGGGCGACTCCGGCCTGCGCGACCGGGACATCACGGTGCTCACCCTCCACCGCGGCACCCTCGTCATCCCGAACCCGTTCCCGCACCACGTGCTCGAGGCCGAGGACCGGCTGCTGTGCTTCGGCAAGCTCGAGGAGATGCGCTCGATGATCCCCGCCCGCCCCAAGCGGCGGGCCCGGGTCAAGAAGCTGCCCAAGCAGCCCATCCATACCGACTGACCGATCGTGTCGCCCGATCGGCGGCCGCGGACGGCCACTCGCTGCGCTCGGGCCGCCCTTGCCACCGATGCGCTGCGCGCGAGGCGCCACGCTGCCGGTCGCGGACTGACCGAGCGTGTCGGCCGAGCGGGCTCCGGTTAGATGGGCCCATGACTGACGCACCCGCCGAGCTGGTCCACCTCGACGTCGCGGACGGCATCGCGACCATCACCCTCGACTCGCCCCACAACCGCAACGCGCTCTCGCGCCAGCTCGTCACCGAGCTCGTCGGCCACCTGGAGACGGCCGGCGCGGCGGACGACGTACGGGTGGTCGTGCTGCGCTCCTCGGGGCGGGTGTTCTGCTCGGGCGCGGACCTGTCCGAGGCGTCGACCGTGCCGATGCAGGAGGGGGCGCGCGCGATCGTCGCCCTCCAGCGCCAGATCGTGGCCCTGCCCAAGCCGGTCGTCACCGTGGTCGAGGGCGCGGCCCGCGCCGGCGGCATCGGCATCGTCGCCGCCTCCGACGTCGTGGTGGTCGCCGACGACGCCACCTTCGCGCTCACCGAGGTCAAGCTCGGCCTCACCCCGGCGGTCATCTCGCTCACCGTGTTCCCGCGACTCACCCCCCGTGGCCTCGGCTGGACCGCCCTCGGCGGTGAGGTGTTCACCGGCGCGGAGGCGGCCGACTACGGCCTGGCCACCTTCGCCGTCCCCGCGGGCGAGCTGGCCGCCCGAGTCGACGAGGTCGTGGGCCAGCTCGCCACCGGCGCAGCGCAGGGGCTGCGGGAGACCAAGGCGCTGCTCGCCGCCGACCTCCTGGACCGGATCGACGCGAAGGGCGAGGAGCTCGTCGAGCTCAGCGCTCGGCTGTTCGGCTCCGACGAGGCGCGGGAGGCCATGACGGCGTTCCTGACCCGCAAGAAGGGCTGACCGCGGCCGGGCGCCGCGCCGGGCTCAGAGCGCGGCGACCAGGCGTGCCGCGTCGGACGTGGCGCCGCGGATGAGACCGAGACCGGCCGCGTCTCCGACGACCCGTACGTCGACACCGGGGAGCGCGGCGGTGAGCCGGTCCGCGACGTGGCTGTCGGGAACCACGCCGCCGGCGAGCACGACGGCGTCGGCGGGCAGCACGCGCGGCGTGCCGTGAGCCGGCGTCCAGGCCACGCCCTCCGTCGTGACCGCGGAGACGACGCACCCCACGTGGACGGTGACGCCGAGCCGGTCGAGCCGGTCCATGTGCTCGGTTCGCCGCTTGGCTCCGAACTCCGGCGCCATCTCGGCGCCGGCCACGAGGAGCGCGACCTGCCGCCCCGCCGTCGCCAGCACCTCGCACCACTCGACGGCCGCCATCCGCTCACCGACCACCACGACCCGCCTGCCGTCGGGCACGCGGCGGGGGTCGATCCCCGCCGCCACGTGCGGCAGCTCCGACCCCGGGAGCGCCGGGACGACCACCCGGCCGCCGGTCGCCACGACCACCAGGTCCGGCCCGAGCGACCTCACGGCCTCCGGCTCCGCGGCGCTCCCCAGCCGCACGTCGACCGCGGTGTCGCCCACCCGCGCGAGCAGCCAGTCCAGGTAGGGCCGGTTCTCGGGGTGCACCGCGCACGCGTCGAGGAGTGCGCCGCCGAGCCGGTCGGAGCGCTCCAGGAGGACCACGTCCAGCCCGGCCTCCGCCGCCCGCCAGGCGACCTCGAGCCCGGCCGGTCCCCCACCGGCCACGACCAGGCGGCGCGCGACCGGGGGCGTCGTACGCCCCAGCTCCAGGTCGTGCCCCGTGAGCGGGTTCACCGCGCACTCGGCGGCCAGCCGCTCCTCCAGGCTGTCGATGCAGGTCTCGCACGAGATGCACGGCCGCACCCGCGCCGCGCCGCCGCCCCAGCCGGCCAGCTTCCGGGGCAGGTCGGGGTCGGCGAGGAGCGGCCGGCCGAGGGCGACGAAGTCCGCCCGACCCTCGGCCAGGACCCGTTCCGCGAGCGCCGGGTCGTGCAGCCGCCCCACGGCGATGACCGGTACGTCGACCACCTCGCGCACCGCTGCGGCGCCCCCGACGTTGAGCCCGTCGCCGTCGTCGGCGCCGTTGACCATCCCCGTGACGAGCCGGTCGATGACGCCGCCGCTGACGTGGAAGGCGTCCACGCCGGCCTCGACGAGCAGCGGCGCCATGGTCGCGGTGTCGTGGATCGGGCGCCCGGCGGCAACGCGCTCGTACCCGGAGATCCGCAGCGTGACGGGGAAGTCCGGGCCGACCTCGGCGCGGATCACGGTCAGCGTCTCGAGCACCACCCGGATCCGGCCCTCCACCGAGCTGCCGCGGTAGCGGTCCCCGCGCCGGTTGCGCTGCGGGGCGAGGAAGGAGCCGAGGAACATGTACCCGTGCGCGGCGTGCAGCTCCACGCCGTCGTAGCCCGCCTCGCGTACCCGCGCGACGGCCGCCCGGAACTGGTCGAGAACGGTCGCGAGCTGCTCGCGGGTGACCTCGGCGGAGGGCCGGCCGGTCAGATAGGACGGGATGACCGACGGGCCCAACGAGGTCACGCCGAACATCTCGGGGCCGAGCCCGTCGGGCCCGGCATGCACGATCTGCGGCTGGATCCGGGCGCCGTGCGCGTGCACCGCCTCGACCAGCCGTCGGTGCGCCGGGACCGCCGCGTCCTCGCCGAGCTGCAGCCCGCCCGGCGTCTCCGGATGGAGCGGGTCGACGCCGGTCGCCCCGACGGTCACCAGGCCGACCCCGCCCGCCGCTCGCGCCGCGAAGTGGGCGACGGTCCGCTCGGACGGATGACCCTCCGGCGTGCCGTACATCGTCTCCATCGGCGAGAGCACGATCCGGTTGCGCAGCTCCATCGCGCCGATCCGGCCGGGAGCGAGCAGGTGCGGGAAGCCGGCAGACATAGAACATGTTCTACCTTCTCGCCTAGGCTGCTGTCGTGGACTTCGCCCTGGTCACCGCCTACCACCCCGTCGAGGAGCTGGTGCCACTGGCGCGCGCCGCCGAGGAGGCGGGCTTCGCGGCGCTGAGCCTCGCCGACCACGTGGTCGACCTCGAGACCCTGGCGACGCCGTACCCGTACACCCGCGACGGTGCCCGGCGCTGGGAGCCCGACGTGGACTGGCCGGACCCGTGGGTGACCATCGGCGCGCTCGCGCAGGTCACCACCGAGCTGCGGTTCTTCACCTCGATCTACGTCGCGGCGATGCGCAACCCGTTCGTGGTCGCCAAGGCCGTCGGTACGGCGGCCGCGCTGGCCGGCGGGCGGGTCGCGCTCGGCGTGGGCGTCGGCTGGTGCCGTGAGGAGTTCGAGCTGCTCGGGGAGGACTTCGCCACCCGCGGTCGCCGTACCGACGAGGGGCTCGCCCTGATGCGCGCGCTGTGGGAGCCGGGCTGGACCGAGTTCGCCGGGGAGTTCTACCGCTGCGAGCGGCTGGCCATGCGGCCCGAGCCGCCCGGCCCGGTCCCGGTCTGGGTCGGCGGCATGTCCGAGGCCGCGCTGCGGCGGGCGGCCCGCAACGACGGCTGGGTCGGGGACATGGCCACCGTCGACGAGGCGGTCGCGATCGCCGACCGGCTGCGGGAGCTGCGCCGCGAGGCCGGGCGGGACCTCGAGGAGCCGTTCGCGGTGGTCCCCGCGCTGACCGACGCGCTCGCCCCCGAGGACTTCGCCCGCGCGTCGCGCGGCGGCGTGACCATGTGCATGACCATGCCGTGGATGTACTACTACCGCCAGGACGCGCCGCTCGAGCAGAAGCTCGACGGCGTCGCCCGCTTCGGCGCGGACGTCATCGCGCCGACCCGGGCCCTGCTGAGCGCCGCTCCCGCCTGAGCCGGCGGCCTCAGCTCTCCAGGTAGAGCGTCAGCATCGTCACGATCGTGCGGTGGGCGCGGTCGAGGTCGATGTCGGTGCCGAGCAGGCGCTCGTTGCGCACGCTGCGCAGCATCGCCGGCAGCACCTCCGACATGGTCGCCGAGCGCTCGTCGTCGAGGCCGAGTCCTTCGAAGAAGTGCACGAAGGCACCCGCCGCCAGCTCGTCGAGGTGCCGGATCGAGGCCGCCGTGCGCGGGTGGGACTCCGCCAGGACCTCGATCGGGCGCGGCAGCGCCCAGCGCAGGGTCTCCACCGTGACGGCGTACGGCGACTCCAGCAGGTCGCGGTAGAGGTCGGCGACCTCCTGCACCCGGCCGGCGATCGTCGTCGTCTGCGGAGTCGACCACAGCTCGGGCCCGACCTCGACGATCTGCTCGACGACGGCCGACCAGAAGCCGTCGGAGTCGCCGAACAGGTTCTGCACCGAGCCCCAGCTGAGCCCGGCCTCCTTGGCGACCATGTTGATCGACACCGTCTCCGGACGGCCGGTCCCGAGCATGTCGACCGCCGTGGACAGCAGTTTCTCGCGCGCGGCAACGCCGCGGCGGTTCGGTTTGCGGGGCATGGTGGCCCCCGGCGTCGTACTCATCGTGTTCCCCCCTTGGACACGCGATGTTTCACACCATCTGGACCACAGTAGTGCCTTTGGTGGGACTTCGCTGTCCCGTCCGCTGGACGATCCGTCGGCGCCTGTAGAGTTGGTGGCTTGCCGCAAAGGTCGCGGCGGTGAAGAAACGAGTGCGGACGGCAGGGGTCACGAGCGGTGGCAGACGAGCTGGTGGAGCGCGAGGTCGCAGCGGAGCAGACCTTCGTCGACCGGGTCTACCAGCAGCTGGAGCAGGCCGGGAAGGCCGCTCAGCAGCTGGCGAAGGAAGGACACTCCCGCGGCCGGCTGGGCCACGAGGGCGGTCTGGTCGAGCGGGACGCGATGGTCTTCCAGGCCGCGAAGCGGATCGCCCAGCTCGACGCCGCCCACGAGGGCCTGGTCTTCGGCAGGCTCGACCTGGACGCGGCCATCGACGCCGCACCCCGGTACGTCGGGCGGATCGGCCTGCGCGACGACGACCACGAGTCGCTGCTGATCGACTGGCGCGCACCGGCCGCCGCGGTGTTCTACCAGGCCACCGCGGCCGACCCGCACGGCGTGCTGCGCCGCCGGGTCCTGCGCAGCGCCGGGCGCACCGTCGTGGGCGTGGAGGACGAGCTGCTCGACGCGGCGGGCCACGAGGCCGCCGAGGCGGCCGGGCGGGAGCTGCCGATCGTCGGCGAGGGAGCGCTGATGGCGCAGCTCTCGCGCGCGCGGGACCGCTCGATGCACTCCATCGTCGCGACCATCCAGGCCGAGCAGGACAAGGCGATCCGGGCGCCCTCCCGCGGCGTCGTCACCATCTCCGGCGGCCCGGGGACGGGCAAGACGGTGGTCGCGCTGCACCGCGCGGCGTACCTCCTCTACACCGACCGCCAGCGCTACGAGCGCGGCGGTGTCCTCATCGTCGGCCCCTCCGGGGTCTTCATGCGCTACATCGAGCGGGTCCTGCCCTCCCTGGGCGAGACCGCGGTGGCGCTGCGCAGCCTCGGCGAGGTCGTGGACGACGTCCGCGCCACACGGCACGACGAGCCCGCCGTCGCCGACATCAAGGGCTCGGCGCGGATGGCCGAGCTGATGCGCCGTACGGCGCGGCAGCAGGCGCCCGGCAGCCCCCGCGAGTACCGCGTCTTCTGGCGCGACGACCGGCTCGTCCTCGACCGCGGCCGGCTGGGCCAGGTCCGGCGTCAGCTGATGTCGCAAGGCCTGCGCAACAAGCAGCTCCCGCGGGTCTCCCACGCCCTCCTCGACGCGCTGTGGCGCCAGGTCCGCGGCGAGCGCGGGCGCGAGCAGGGACGTGAGAAGTTCAACGACGAGATGCTCTCCCGCGACGACTTCCTCGACTTCGCGCTCGCGTGGTGGCCGCCGCTCGACGCGCCGACCGTGCTGTGCTGGCTGCGCGACCCGGAGTTCCTCGCCCGGGTCGGCGAGGGCCTGCTGTCCCCCGAGGAGCAGCGGCTGCTCGCGAAGACCTGGGCCGGCCTCGACCCGTCGCGGCCGATCGGCCCGCAGATCGCGATCGAGGACGTCCCGCTCCTCGACGAGCTGCGCTACGCCCTCGGCGACGTGCCGGAGAAGAGCGAGGACGAGCGGGACGACCCGATGGCGCTCATCGAGGGCGCGGTCGACATCCAGGAGCTGATGACCGCCTCCGACCGCGAGTTCGCTCCGTCCGGCCGGCCGTGGCGCCCGCCGGTCAGCAGCATCGAGGACGACGGCTACGCCCACGTGCTCATCGACGAGGCCCAGGACCTGACACCGATGCAGTGGCGGATGGTCGGCCGCCGCGGCCGCACCGCGTCCTGGACGATCGTCGGCGACCCGGCCCAGTCGTCGTGGCCCGAGCCCGCCGAGGCCGACGCCGCGCGCGCCGCGGCGCTGGAGCGCAAGCAGGTGCACGCCTTCCACCTGTCCACGAACTACCGGAACTCCGCGGAGATCTACGCCCACGCCGCGGCGTACGCCGCCCGGGTGGGCCTCGACGCCGACCTGCCCGAGGCCGTGCGACGCACGGGCGAGGAGCCGAAGACGGTCGAGCTGCCCCCCGGGGCGAGCGCCGCCGACCTCGAGGCCGCCACCCGGGCGGCCGTCCTCGAGGTCGCCGGCCGGGTGTCCGGCACCGTCGGGATCGTCGTACCCGTCGCCCGGCGGTCCGAGGTCAACGCCTGGCTCGCCGGCTGGCCCGAGCTCGCCGAGGACGCCGCCGGCGCGCGGGCAGCGATCGACTCCGCGGTCGCCCCGTCCGGCGACGACCGGGTCGTCGTCCTCACCGGACTCGACACCAAGGGCCTGGAGTTCGACGCCATCGTCGTCGTCCGGCCCCAGGAGATCGAGGACGAGTCCGCCACCGGCCGCGCCACGCTGTACGTCGTCCTGACCCGCGCGACCCAGCTCCTCACGACCGTCGGCTGAGCGCAGGCCGTTGAGTCGTCACAAGTGACCCGTTGAGTCGTCAGTTGTGACCCGTCGAGTCGTCAGCTCCGACCCGGTCGACCGCGGCCGCGCCGCGCTCGCTGACGGCGCACCAGGTCGCCTTGGCCAGAGCGAGCGCGGAGGCGCGGTCGGGGCGACGTACCCGCAGCCGCTTGCCGGCGTCGCTCTCGATGTCGACGATCCAGGCGCCGCCGAACACGACCCGCTGGGTGAGCTCGCGTCCGCGGCCACCGGTGAGGGGGCCGAGCAGGGGCAGGATGATCGAACCCCCCACCTTGTCCTGGGCGCGGACGAAACGGTCGACGGCGGGCTCGATCGCGATGGTGACGCGGACGCCGTCGGGCCCGAACGCGTCCTCGAGGTACTGCCGCGCCATGGCCGAACCCTAGCCGAGGGCGCCGATGCCACGGGGCGCCGTTGGGACCGCGGGGCACACTGGTCGGATGACGACCGGCCTGCGCCTGCCCGCGGTGGGGGAGCTGCGCGGCCGGCTGGGTGAGGCCATCTTCCTGCGGGTGGCGGGACCGGACGGCCCGCGCCATCGCGACCGGATCCACTACGCGCAGGGTCCGCGCTGGTTCCCCGCGGACAGTCCGATCGGCCGCGTGCACGGGGACGCCTCCATGTTCGTCGGCGGCATCCGTGCGCTGATGCTGCAGAGCCTGCACCCGGCCGCGATGCGGGCGGTCTCCGAGCACTCCGGCTACCGCGGCGACATGTGGGGTCGGCTCGCCCGGACCAGCCGGTTCCTCGCGGTCACGACCTTCGGCACCGCCGAGGACGCGCAGCGCGCGGTCGACGCCGTACGTCGTATCCACGACCGGATCACCGGCACGATGCCGGACGGCTCTCCGTACGCCGCCTCGGACCCGCACCTGCTGCTCTGGGTCCACGTCGCCGAGATCGACAGCTTCCTGCGGGCCCATCAGGTGTACGGCGCAGACCCCCTGGACGCTGCGGAATACGACACCTACGTCGCGCAGACCGCCGAGGTCGCACGCCGCCTGGGCGTCCTCGACCCGCCGACGACCGTGCGCGAGCTGCGCGCGGTCCTCGCCTCCTTCCGCCCCGAGCTCCGCGGGACGCCGGAGGCTCGGGAGGCGGTCGGCTACGTCCTGCTCCGCCCGCCGCTGCCCCTGCTCGCCCGACCGGCGTACGGCGTCCTGGCCGCCGCGGCCGTCGGGCTGATGCCGGTCTGGTCCCGCCGACCGCTGCGCCTGCCCTGGCTGCCGGTCGTCGAGCCGACCGCCGTACGGGCCATGGGTGCGGCGGCCGTCGGCACCATCCGGTGGGCGATGGGCCCCTCGGCCGAGACCGCCTGACCGCCGAGGTGTGAGTTCTGGGGCCGCGAGGTGGCCGTTCGGGGGTGAGACGCTCCATCGCCGGCCGTGACCCGGCGGGCGTCGGGAGCGTCGATCTCGGACGACCCGCCCGGCTTCACCCGTCGAGCATCGCCAGTGCGTCGACCTCGATCCGCGCCCCCGGAAGGACCAGGCCCGCGACCTGTACGAGCGAGCTGGCGGGTCGCGGACCGACGCCGAGGAACTCGTCGCGAGCCGTTCTCACCGCGGCCAGGTCGGCCAGGTCCGTCAGGAAGTAGGTCAACCGGATGAGGTCGCTCGCTGTCGCGCCGGCCGCGCCCAACGCGCGGGTCAGGTTGGCGAAGACCTGCCGTGCCTGAGCAAGCCCGTCGTCGATGCCGACCAGGGTGCCCGTGCCGTCCACTGGGAGCTGGCCCGAGACGGCGAGAAGCCGCCCCGTGCCCGCGACCCCGTGGCTGTAGCCATTGACCGGCCCGAGCCCGTCCGGCCGCTCGAAGTGTTCGATCACATCGTGCCCCTCTCAGCGATCCGCGGTGACGGCTCGCGGCCTCGTCTCGGGCCCATCCTGCTCGTTGCGCCCAACTCACACCTCGCGCTCCCACACCTCACACCTCGTGCCGCCACGCCTCACACCTCGCGCCCCCACACCTCACACCTCGTGCCGCCACGCCTCACACCTCGCGCGGGAGGGCGGCCTCGATGGTGGCCAGGAGGGGATCGCGCAGGCCGGTGGAGTCGTGTTCCCACCACACGTCGCGGTAGACGACCCGGCCCCGCATCCAGCCCTCGTACGACGTCAGCGGCACCCCCTGGAACGCCGGCCCGGGCACGCGGTCGGTGGGCGCGGCGATCCCGAGCTCGGCAGCGGGCGACCAGCCGTGGCGGCCGTAGTAGCCGGGGTCCCCCTCGAGGACGACGACGGGCGCCCCGAGCCGGTCGGCCTCCGCGACGGCCGCCTTCAGCAGCGCAGCGCCGATCCCGCGCCGCTGGTGCGCGGGCGCGACGCTCAGCGGGCTCAGCACGAGTACGTCGACGAGCCGCTGTCGCGTGTCGAGCCAGGCGTGGCTGAGCCCGACGTGGCCCACGACCTCCTCGCCCCCGGCCGCGCCCGGCGCCACCGCGACGAGCTGGGCGCGGGCATGTCCGCGCGCGACGACGTCGGTCCAGAGCCTGGCGACCGCGGCGCCCTCCTCGGCGAACGCCGCGGTGACGACCCCGGTCACCGCGTCCACGTCGGCGGGCTGGTGGCTGCGGATCTGGACGCTCACCCCGCCATGATGGCCGACCGATCGCCGACTTTCTGCAAAGAACCATTTGCAAAGGGCTCTTTGCGGTCGTAGGTCGACAGGTATGACCGACCCGGCTCCGCGCGTGGTGACGCCCGACCTCGCCGGTCTGCGCGCGCTCTCTCATCCGACCCGGCTGCGGATCCTGAGCCATCTGCGCATCGAGGGACCGGCCACGGTCACGACGCTCGCGACCCGCTTCGGGCTCAACAGTGGCGCGACGTCGTACCACCTGCGCCAGCTCGCCGAGCACGGCTTCGTCGTCGAGGACGCGGAGCGGGGCAATGCGCGCGACCGCTGGTGGAAGGCGGCCCACCAGGAGACCCACAGTCGCGCGGCCGACGCACGGACCCAGGAGGAGCGCGATGTCGCAGACGCCTTCTTGCAGGCCGCGACCGTGATGTATGCCCAGAACCTCCAGGCCGCGATGGAGGAGCGACCGCTGCTGCCGAAGCAGTGGCGGGCCGCCTCGACGGTCAGCGACTGGGTGCACACGATCCCGGCGTCCAAGGCGGCCGACCTCGTGGCCCGGATCAAGGAGCTGGTCGCGTCCTGCGAGGACGAGCCCGGCGACGACGCGGTCCCGTTCGCCTTCCAGATCCAGGCGTTCCCGGTGCCCGGCCACCTCGAGCCGGCGCGGGGCGAGTGACGTGGCGCGCCGCTCGGGGGCGCTGGCGGGCTTCCTTGCCGCGGACGCGATCTCACTCGCCGGCACCCGCCTCTCCCAGATCGCGGTGCCCTGGCTGGTCCTGACGACCACCGGGTCCGCGACCAGGACGGGCCTGGTCGCGTTCGCCTCGCTGCTACCGCTGGTGCTGGCCCAGGCGCTGTGCGGACCGTGGATCGACCGGGTCGGCGCGCGCCGGGTGGCCGTCGGGTTCGACCTCGCCTCCGGCGTCGCGGTCGCCGCCGTCCCCCTCGCGTACGCCGCCGGCTGGCTGCAGTTCCCCGTGCTGGTCGCGCTCGTGGTGCTCACCGGCGTCCTGCGGGGCCCCGCGGAGGCGGCGCGCCACGCGATGGTGCCCGCGCTGGTGCGCCATCTGGGGATGCCGACCGAGCGGCTGACCGGGCTCGTCGGGACCACCGACCGCCTCGCGGCGCTGGTCGGTGCGGCCGTGGGCGGGGGGATCGTCGCCGTGCTGGGACCCGCGACGGCGCTGCTCGTCGACGCCGGCTCCTTCGTGGCCTGCGCGGCCGTGCTCGCGGTGTCGACCCGGCGGGTCGCCGGGTGTGGACCCACCCGCCCGACGCATCCGTCGGACCCGCCGGCGGCCTATCTCGTCCAGCTGCGGGACGGCTGGGACTTCCTGCGCCGCGATCCGGTCCTGCTCGCGATGGTGGTGATGGTGGCGGTGACGAACATGCTCGACCAAGGCTTCTCGTCGGTGATGCTGCCGGTGTGGGCGGATGACTCCGGCAGCGGTCCCGCGGCCATCGGCCTGCTCGGCGCCTGCATGGGCGGCGCCGCGCTGGCCGGATCCCTGCTCGCGACCTGGCGCGGCGACCGCTTGCCGCGCTTCCGCACCTACGTGGTCGGCTACCTGCTCGCCGGGGCTCCGCGGTGGGTCGTGCTCGCCCTGGGCTGCCCGCTGTGGGCGGTGGCGGCCGTCCATGTCATCGCCGGGTTCGGCGCCGGGTTCATCAACCCGGTGCTGGGGGCGGTCCAGTACAAGCGCATCCCCGAGGGCCTCGTCGGTCGCGTCGGGGCGCTGTCGCTCGCTTCGTCGTGGTCGCTGATGCCGCTCGGCGGTCTCCTCGCGGGCCTCGCGGTCAGCGGGATCGGACTCCCGGCGGGCCTGCTGCTCTTCGGCGCGGTCTACCTGCTCACCACGATGGCACCGGCCCTCTCGCCCTCGTGGCGCGAGGTCGACCGGCGACCTCAGCCGAGCGCGGCGCCCGAGGCCGCGAGCGCCTCGACGACGGCCAGGTCGTAGGAACCGGCGTCGGTGCCGATGCCCCGGGCGACCTGGGCCGCCGTGGCGCAGCCGAGCGCCGCCGCCGCGACGGGCGAGCGGCCGAGCGCGAGTCCGCGCAGGTATCCCGCCGAGAAGGCGTCGCCGCAGCCGGTGGTGTCGACGACGTCGACCGGGTACGCCGGCACCTCGGTCTCGTCCTCCGTAGTGACGACGAGGGCCCCGCGGGCGCCCTGGGTGACCGCGACGCATCCGGCTCCGGCGTCGACGAGCGCCCGGGCTCCCTCGGCCACCGAGGAGGCGCCGGTGAAGCCGAGGACCTGCTCGTCGTTGGGCAGCAGGTGGTCGGTGTGCGGGAGGGCGGCGGCGATCCAGGCGAGCAGGTCGGGGTCTCCCGGCGCGAGGATGTCGACGGACGTGGTGACGCCGGCGGCGCGGGCGCGCGCGAGCAGCTCGGCGGCGGCGTCGCCGCCGAGGAACTCCGGCCCGCCGAGATGCAGGTGGGTCACCCCGTCGAGCGCGTCGGCGGGCAGGTCGGGGAGGGTGAAGGCGCCGTTCGCGCCGATGCAGTGCCAGGCCGGGCGGTCGCCGTTGGGTCGCACGGGCAGCACGGAGGCGGAGGTCTGCGCCTCCTCCTTGCGGACCAGGCCCGCCACGTCCACGCCCTCGCGACGCAGCAGCGCCAGCAGGGTGTCGCCGACGGGGTCGGTGCCGACGGCGCCGTAGGAGCGCACCGTGGCGCCGAGCCGGCTGAGCACGACGGCGGTGCCGCCCGCCGTACCGGCCGGCGACATCCGGATCGTCTCGACCAGCTGGCCGTCGGAGCCGTCGGGGATCGACGCGACGCCGAGGACGTGGGTGTCGAGGACGTGCACGCCGACGGCGGCCACGGTCATGGTCATTCGGTTGCCTTTCGGGGAGTGCCGTAGCCGCGCTCGATCGCGGCGCGGACGACGTCGGCCTGCTGTTCGTCGGTGAGCACCCGCGGAGTGCCGAGGGCGCTGGCCCGGTGGTGGAGCTGGCAGAGCCACTCGAGCAGCAGCGCGTTCTCGACGGCGGCGTCGAGGGTGGCGCCGAGCGTCACGGAGCCGTGGTTGGCGAGCAGCGCGGCGCTGCGGCCCTGTAGCGTCGCGCGGACGTGAGCCGCGAGCTCGTCCGTCCCGAAGGTCGCGTACGGCGCCACGCGGATCTCGCCGCCGAGCGCGAGCTGCTGGTAGTGCAGCACGGGCAGCGCGTCGAGCACGCACGCGACGGCCGTCGCGAAGGGAGCGTGGGTGTGGACGATCGCCGCGGCCGGGAAGTCGGCGTACCCGCCGAGGTGGAGCGCGAGCTCGCTGGTGGGCGCCAGGGAGCCCGCGACCACGTCGCCGCCGAGCGTGACCACCGTGACCTCGTCGGCGGTGCACTCGCCGAGGGCGACGCCGGTCGCCGTGATGGCGACGAGATCGCCGGCGCGGGCGGACACGTTGCCGGCGGTGCCGACGAGCAGCCCGGCGTCGGCGAGGCGGCGGGCGGCCGTCGCGACGTCGGCGCGCAGTCCGTCCGGGTCGGGGGCCGGGTGGGTCACGGCCCGCTCGTGATCCGCTCGAGATAGCCCGTGACGAGCGTGATGGCCTGGTCGACCAGGAAGGCGTCGCCGCGCGGGTCGTGCTCGAAGGCCAGCTGGAAGGCGCTGTCGCCGACCTCGACCGCGAGCTCGGCGATCGCGGCCATCTCGTCGCGGTCGTAGCGGTCGGTGCGGAGCAGCCCGGCGTCGAGGCCGAAGGCGAGGAGGTTCGCGGCGATGCGCCGGTTGTGGTGGCGCCCGTACTCGTAGATCGCCGGGTTGGCGCGGCCGCGCATCCAGATCTGCATGAAGGCCGGGCGCCGGTGGTAGACGGCGACGAAGGCGCGCATCGCGGTCTCGACCATGGTCGCGATCGTCGGCTCCGGCAGGGCCGCCAGGTCGGCGGCGACCTGCTCGTCCATCTCGGCCATGTCCCGCTCGCAGACGGCGAGGAGGACCGCCTCCTTGTCCGCGAAGTACTGGTACAGGGACGCCACCGGCAGCTCGGCGGCCTCCGCGATCGAGCGTGTCGTCAGGCCGTCGACGCCGTTGGACAGGACGAGGCGCGCCGCGGCGTCCAGGATGCGCTCGACCCGCTCCCGCGACCGGGCCTGGGCCGGCAGCCGGCGGCGGCTCGGGCCGACGGAGGCTCCGGGCTCGGGTCCGACGGTGGCGGAGGACATGGGCGGCAGTGTAGCCTCCGAAACTCGAACCTGACACATATTCATCTTCTGAGGAGGCCGTGATGGCCCTGCCCCTCACCCTCGGACCCCTCGGCCGCCGTGGTCTGCTCGCCGGCGGTGCGGCGGCGCTCGGCGTGCTGACCCTCGACGCGCTGGAGCGGGAGGTCGTCGCCGGCACCCTGCAGGGATCGCTGCCGGACGAGGTCGACACGGTGGTCGTCGGCGCAGGCCTCGCCGGCCTGGTGGCCGCGCGGGAAGTCGCGCGGGCCGGCCGCCCCGTGCTGGTGGTGGAGGCACGGGACCGGGTCGGCGGACGGGTGCTCAACCACGCCCTGCCGACCGGTGGCACGCTGGAGGCGGGCGGCGCCTTCGTCGGTCCGACCCAGGACCGGATCACGGCGCTCGCCACCGAGCTCGGCGTCGGGACCTTCGACGAGTACGCCACCGGCAAGAACGTCTATCTCTCCTCCCTGCTGGGCCGGATGGAGTTCTCCGGGACGGTGCCGCCCGACCCGACGATCCTGCTCGACGCCGCGCTCGCCCTGCAGCGGCTCAACAGCCTGGCCCGCCAGCTCCCGGTCGACGCGCCGTGGGAGCACCCGCGCGCCGCGGACTGGGACCGGCTGAGCCTCGGCGCCTGGCTGCGCCGCAACACCGTGAACAGCTGGGGCGTGCAGCGGCTGATCCAGTGCTGGACCCATCCCGGCTTCGGCGCCGACCCCGACGACCTGTCGCTGCTGTTCGTGCTGCACTACATCGCCTGCTCGGGCAACGAGACCACGCCCGGCACCTTCGAGCGCAACTCCGACACGGTCGGCGGCGCCCAGGAGAGCCGGTTCGTCGGCGGCTCGCAGCGGATCCCGCTGGAGCTGGCCCGTCGGCTCGGCGCCCAGGTGGCGCTGGACGCCGCCGTCAGCGCGATCGACGAGCTCGCCGACGGAGTCCGCGTCACGACCGCCCGCGGCCGGGTCCGCGCACGGCGGGTCGTGGTGGCGGCGCCGCCGAAGCAGGTGCTCGGCATCGCGTTCGCCCCCGGTCTCCCGGCCGGCCGGCGGGCGCTGCTGGAACAGGTGCGGATGGGCCGGCTGATGAAGTGCGACGCCGTGTACGAGCGTCCGTTCTGGCGCGACCGCGGCCTGACCGGCTTCGGCATCGCCGACTCCGGGGCGGTCCGGGTCGCCTTCGACAACCACGTCGTGGACACCGACCACGGCATCCTGCTCGCCTTCGTGGGCGGCTCCGCCTGGGAGCAGTACGGCGTGCTGCCGGCCGCGCAGCGCCGTACCGCGGTCCTGGCGGGCTTCGCGCGGATGTTCGGCGAGCAGGCGCTGCACCCGATCGACTACACCGAGCACGACTGGACCCTCGAGCAGTGGACGGGCGGCGGGCCCACGGCGATCTACCCGCCCGGGGTGATGTCGGCCCACGGCCGCCACCTGCGCGCGCCGCACGGACGGGTGCACTGGGCGGGGACCGAGACCGCGACCTACTGGAGCGGCTACATGGACGGCGCCGTGCGCTCCGGTGAGCGCGCCGCCCGCGAGGTGCTCGCCGGGTAGGCGCTGCTCAGACGCCGACGGGGTCCGCGCTCGTCGCGGCCGGCGCCGCCCGGCGGGTGAGATTGCGCGCGGACGGTGCGGCGAGCGCGGCGAGCGAGCTCGCCCCGATGACCGCGGCGACGACCACCAGCCAGGTGTCCATCCCGACGAGTGCGGCCACCGGTCCGGTCAGCGCGAGCCCGATCGGCCGGCACGCGAACGAGCCGACCAGGTCGAAGGAGTACACCCGCGCGAGCATGCGCTCGGCGACGTTCTGCTGGATCGCCAGGTCCCAGTTGACGCTGAACAGCTGCAGGCCGAGACCGTGCACGAAGGCGCCGAGCAGGACCACGGGAAGGTCGTCGGCGAGGGCCATCGCGAGGGGGAAGGCGGCCGTGAGCGAGAGCAGCACCAGTCCCCAGCGCAGGAGATGGCGCGGTCGCCATCGCAGCGCCACGACACCGCCCGCGACGAAGCCCAGCATCAGGGCCGAGAGCGCCCAGCCCCATGCCTGCTCGCCCCAGGCGTCGCCGACCACGATCGGGCCGAGCACGCCCTGCGCGCCGTTGTAGAAGAGGTGGTAGAGCAGCGCCTGCCCGATGAGCAGCCACAGCCAGGTGTGCCGGAACACCTCGCGGGCTCCGTCCGCGAGCTCGGCGAGCAGGCGCTCGCGTTGGCCGCGCTCGGGGCTCGCGGCGCGGATCATCGCGAACAGCACCGCCGCGACGGCGTACGTCGCGGCGTCGACGGCGATGGCCCACCCGGGGCCGGCGACCGCGACGACGATGCCGGCGAGGGCGAAGCCGATCGCGAAGGACGACTCGTGGGCGAGGCTGCGCAGCACGACCGCGCGGGGGAGCTGGGCCTCGCTCACCGTGGATCGGGTCATCGCGTTCGACGCCGGCTGGGCGATCGCGCCCAGGCAGCCGTTCACCACGCCGATCGCCGTGAGGAGCGCGATCGACCCGTGGCCGGTGATGAGGAGGACGGCGAGGGTGGCCTGGCTCAGTGCGGTCGCCGCGGACGAGCCCTGCATCAGGAGCTGCCGCGGGAGCCGGTCGCCGAGGACCCCGCCGTACAGGATCGTCACGACCTCCGCCGCGGCGAAGGCCGCGATGACCAGGCCGAGCTCGGTGGCCGAGCCGCCGAGGTCGAGGACCGCGAACGCCAGCGCCACGGGGGTCATCGCCGAGCCCAGCCCACTCACGGCGATGCCTCCGACGAGCAGGCGGAAGTCGCGTGAGCGGAGCGGGGACGGGACCATGATGGCGAGGTTACTTCGGCGTCTAAGTATTCGCCAGCGAATTACCCGTTTCCGCCGGGCCGCCCGCAGGGCAGGATCGGGCCATGACCGAGTCCGGCTCGCCGTACCTCCCGCCTCCGCCCTCTCCCTACCCGCACCCGCAGGCGCCGGTCGGGACGCCGCCCGCTCGGCGCTCGCCGATGGCCGTGCGCCACCTCGCCAGTGCCGTGATCGCCCTGGTCCTGACCCCGGTCGGGCTGCTGGTGTTCGACTACGGCGCCGGCCGCTACCGCATGGAGCAGGCGCGCACGTTCGACAACTCCGAGACCGGCGGCGAGCTCGCCCTCATCCTGCTCGGCGTCGCGATCCTGGTGGCCGTGGGAGCGACCGGTCGTGTGTCCGGGCTGGGACCGGTGCTCGCCGGGCTCGTGTGGGGACTCCTGCCGTTCCTCTGGTTCCTGGCCGACCTGGAGGGCTTCTTCCGGTTCTCGCGGGACCTGCCCACGACGCAGTTCTGGTTCGGCGACCCGCCGTACCTCTTCCCCCTGGTCGCGGCCCTCGGCGTCGGCGCCGGGCTCGCGGGGCGGTGGCGCGGCCGACCGCAGTAGCGTTCGGCCATGGCCGAGGACTGGACGGACCGCCACGTCGCGCGGTGGAAGGACCACTGGCTGGACCTGGCCTTCGACGAGGTCGTCGAGGGCGTCTTCGTCCGGATCAACAGGATCGACCGCTACCTGCGGGGTGCGAAGCAGCGGGCGGTCGCGAAGGTCGGGCTCACCGACTTCGAGTACAACACCCTGCACCTGCTGATGATCCGCGACACCCCCGGCTCGGCCTCGCCGACGGAGCTGGCCGCGGAGCTGGGGGTGTCCGGCGCCGGGATGACGGGGCGGCTCGACGGCCTCGAGAAGTCCGGCTGGATCCGCCGGATCCCCTCCGTCGACGACCGCCGCCGGGTGATCGTGGAGGTGACCAAGGCCGGCATGGAGATCTGGCGCCGGGCGATGGACATCCGGGGCGAGGCCGAGGACGACCTCGCCGGCGCGCTCACCGAGCGGGAGCTGGCGACGCTCAACCGCCTGCTGAAGAAGGTGACTCTGCGGGCCGAGGAGCGCGAGGCCTGAGGGGTGGCCCGCCCCCGGGGGGACGGGCCACCGGCTCGCGTCGCATCGACCCCCCACTGGCCGAGAACGCGAGGGAGGGGCGCGTCTGGCGACGTGCCCGGTCGGCCGGGTCGTCCTCAGGCGGGCAGGACGGGGCCGCCCCGTAGCCGGAGCCGGCGGGCCCGCGCCTGGAGGGCGGGGGTGGGACGCGGACCCGCCAGCGCCAGGACGGCGGGCGCACCGGGCGTGCCGGCGGCGTACCGGCGCAGGATCAGCAGCACGCCCGCCTCGCTGCGGCGCAGCCGGGCGTAGGCGTCGCGGAGGTCGTCCTCGGCGGCGCGGGCGTCGAGCTGTGCCTCGCACATGTGCTGCCACCGGGAGCGCAGCGCGGTGACGAGCGCGGTCGGGCTGGCGAAGTAGGGCCGCCACTCCTCGCGCCAGGGCACCGCGCCGCTCATGTCGACGGCGGCGGCGGCCTCCGCCTCGCGCATGATGCGGAGGCGCTCGTGGGTCTCGTTCCAGGTCATGACGGTCGTTCCTTCCGGGAGCCGCGGGGAGCCGCGTGGGGGTGATGGAAGGAGGAGGGCGTCGGGCGGCCGGCTGATACACGCCGATCCGACGTATCAGAGGTACTGGCTCGCGGGTCCGAAGTGCGGGACGATGCATCCGCAAGCTCTCGCACCGCGCGAAGGGGGTCGGGTGTGGACGTCGACGCGCCGCTGTCAGCGCTCGTCCCCGCGGCACGGGAGGGAGATCAGCATGCGTGGGACGCGATCGTCGACCGCTTCATCCCGCTGGTGGACGCGATCATCCGCGGCCACCGGCTCTCCGAGGCCGATGGCGACGACGTCAGCCAGACGGTGTGGCTGCGCCTCGTCGAGCATCTCGGCGACCTGCGCGAGCCCGCGGCCCTGCCGGGCTGGATCCGGACGACCACCCGCAACGAGTGCCTGCGCCTGCTGGGGGTCCGCGGCCGGGTCCGGCCGGTCGACCCGCAGGACGCCACCGGCCTCGACGCTGTGGTCGACGACAGCGCCGGCGCCGACCTGCTCGCCGCCGAGAGCCGTCAGCTGCTGCGGGAGGCTCTCGCCGAGCTCCCCGAGGGGCGGCGTGCCCTGCTCCTGCTGCTGCTCGCCGACCCACCGGTGGGCTACGAGGAGATCAGCAGGCGGCTCGGCATCCCGGTCGGCAGCATCGGTCCGACCCGCGCCCGCGCGCTCGAGCAGCTGCGTCGTAGCCCGGCGCTGCGCCGACTGGTGGAGGTGACCCGGTGAGTGAATCCCTCGACGACGACGAGCTGATGGCGCTGCTCGGCGAGGCTCTCGCCGACGAGACGGCCGTGAGCGAGCGGCGGCGTACGGCGGCGCGCGCGGCCTTCACGTGGCGCTCGGTGGACGCTGAGCTGGCCGAGCTGCTGCACGACTCCGCCCTGGAGGCCGGTGCCGCCGTGCGCTCGGTCGCCTCGGCGCCCCGCACGCTGTCCTTCGGCCACGGCGGACTCACCCTCGAGGTGGAGGTCGACGGTGAGGAGCTGCTCGGCCAGGTGATCGGCAGCGGCGACGCAGCCCCCGCGGTCGGACCGGCCACGGTCATGCTGGAGCGCCCCGAGGCGGACGCGCTGACGGTCGAGGCCGACGCGGGGGGCTTCTTCCGGCTCGCCCCGGTCGCGGCGGGACCGGTGCGCTTCGTGGTGGAGCAGGGCGGGCGGTCGCTCACGACCCCCTGGGTGACGCTGTAGCCGGTGGTTGAGGTGCGGGGAGCGCCAGCGACGAGCCTCGAAGCCTAGGTCAGTGGACCCACGATCCGGATCGCGCCGCCGCGAGGATCGCTCGCCGCGGTGGCCCCCGCGAGGACGTCCCGCCAGGCCTCCCTCGCCGACTGTCCGGTCTCCCGCATCCGGGCCGCGATCAGACCGGTCACGACGGGCGTGGAGAAGGACGTGCCGCTCCACCGGGCCAGGCCGTCGAACGTCCGGACCTCGCCGACGTGGGGCGGCTCGTAGCAGGTGTAGGTGCCCTTGGGGAACGCGTTGACGACGTCCCGGCCGCGGGCATAGACGTCCACCCAGGGCCCGACATTGGAGAAGTCGGAGACGCCGGCGTCGGGATCGACCGAGCCGACGCTGACCACCCAGTCGAACGCGGCCGGCCAGAACGGCTTGTCGCTGGCGTCGTTGCCGGCGGCGGCCACGATCAGCACGTCCTCGCGTGCGCCCAGCTTGTTGGACTCGCCGAGCAGCTCGAAGCCGAGGGGAGCGAAGTCGCCGCGCGTGTGGGTCCCCGCGGAGATGCTGATGACCTGGGGGCGGTCGTCGTCGTCGATCGCCTCCTGCAGCTGCTGCACGATCTCCGACTCGTACACCGCCCCACCGTGGACGAGCACCCCCTCGACCTCGATCCGGGTGCCCGGGGCGAGGCAGCTGATCACGCCCGCGACGAAGGTTCCGTGGCCGGCGTAGGCGTGGATCGCGCTCGAGTCGACGGTCTCGACGTCGGACGGATCAGCCACGACGTCACCGACGGTCAGCCAGGGTGAATGCGGGCTGCCGACGGCATCGGTCCACAAGCCGGTGTCGACGACGGCGACCCTGACCTGACCGGACCGGGGGACCCGACCGGCTCTCGTCGCGGGCGGGGGCCAGGGGCGCCGGCTCTTCGGCTCCTCGGGCTCCGTTGCCGGGCACATCCGCGGATACGTCACGTACACGATGTGGTCGGGGGACGCCACGGGTGACCCGCCGGCATCGCGGGGAAAGGCGCGGTCGAGGTCGTCGAGGGTCGACAGGACCGGGTCCCCGTGGTCGCGTCGGACGGGCAACCGGGTCAGCACCAGCCCCTCGGTGGGCTGTGCGACGCGCTCCAGCTCCCCCTGGTAGGTGTCCGGGCGGGACGCCAGGTAGTCGGCCACGGCGTCGATGCTGTCGGCGCGGACGAGGAGGTGGTCGGGGCGGAAGAGGTAGGCGGTGTCCGCATCGTCGCGGGTCAGGCCGCCGTCAGCCCCCGCCGAGGACACCGCGCCGTCGAAGGCACGGCGGATGATCTCGGTCTGGACCCGCAGGCGCTCCCGCGGCTCCTCGACCCGCTGTGGCTTCGGCCGCCATCGGCGCAGCCGGTGCCGCCATTGGTCCACGATGCTGGAGAGCCAGCCCGGCGATGACGAGGAAGAGCCCGGCTTCGACATGACGACTCCTGAGAGCTCGGAAGACGGCGCGGCCCGAGGACGCGGATTGCCACTAACGTAGTGGTGCTCAGGTGTCCCGTAAATCGATCGCTTGCGACGTCGCTCATCACGAGGTGGCCGTGCCGGAACTGCTCGACCTCGCGATCGACCGCCCGGTCGAGGCGGAGCGACGTGCCCAGGACATCCTGACCGCGGAGCCCGACGACCGGTCGCGGTCGATCGCCCTCCAGGCACTGGGCATCGTGGTGCGTGATCGAGGGCTGGCGAGCGACGCCATCGCCCTGCTGCGGCAGGCGCGTCGGGCCGCGGTTCGCAGCCGTGATGCCGATCGCGAGAGCGACGTCCGGGCGACGCTGGGTGCGACGCTGGCAATGGCCGGACAGACCGCAGCAGGGTTGCGGGAGCTCGAGCGAGCGCTGAGCCGGTCGTCCGGCGCAACCTATGCTCGAGCGGCGGTCCGGTACGCGGGCGTGTTGACGATGGTGGGGCGGTTCGACGATGCCCGGCCCGTCATGGAGCGCGCGGTGGCCGCCCTCCGGCAGACCGGCGACGCAGTGTGGGAGGCGCGTGCGCATCTCTGGCTGGCGCACATCGATCTCACGACGGGCATGGTCGATGCCGCGGAGCGGGCGACTCTGGCCGGCATGCGGATCCTGACGGATCTCGGCGAGACGGGTGACCTGCACAGTGCGACGGCGTACCTGGGGGAGATCGCGCTGGCACGCGGCGACCTCGCGACGGCGCTCAGCCGGTTTCGTGAGGCGGCCGGGGACCCCGACAGCGGGGACGCATGGTTCGACTACGCAGAGTGCCTGGCCAGGGGCTACCTCGCCGTCGGGATGCCGGGCGAGGCAGTCCGCGTGCTCGACGTACCGACGGAACGCCTGACCCCGGCCCAGGCGGCGGAGCAGGCACTCCGGCTGGCGGTCGCGTTGCTCGACGCGGACTGTCCAGAACGAGCGGTCGACGCCGCGGATCGTGCTGTCGCCCTGTTCGAGCAACAGGACCGCGCCTGGTTCCTACGCCGCGCGCGGATAGTCGCGGCGCGCGGTCGGTGGGCACTCGGCGCGACCGGCGGAATGTCGGGCGAGGTGCAGCAGCTGGCGCAGGACCTGCACGCCGAGCATGCTCCCGATGCGGCCCTGGCGCTCACGTTGGCCGGGCAGGTGAGCTCGGGCGCCGCCCGCCGTCGGCACTGGGAGACCGCTGCCTCCTACCGCCACCATCCCAACGCCCTCGTCCGCGCGGCGGCCTGGCACGCCCGGGCCCTGGCGCGCGAGGAGACGAAGGACCGCGGGGGAGTCCTGCGGGCGGCAGCCGCCGGACTCGACGCGATCGACGAGCACCGGCGCCTGATCGGCTCCTCCGAGCTGCGGGCGCTGGCGACCGCCCACGGACGCGAGCTGACCGCCATCGCCCTGCGCCACGCGGCCTTCGACGCGAGGACCCTGCTGCGCTGGAGCGAGCGGACCCGGGCGACCGCGCTGGCGCAGCCGCCCGCGACCTCGGACGCGACGACGATCCCCGCCTCGCTCGCGGCGCTGCGCGACAACGGCCGGCAGCTGGCGCAGGCCCGGCAGGAGGGCGCCCCGACCGACGAGCTCGAGCGCGAGCGGCTGCGCCTCGAGCGGGCGGTGCGCGCCGAGAGCCACACCCTCTCCGCGACGACCGCTGCGCAGCAGCAACCCCCACAGGTCGAGGAGATCCTGGCCGCCACAGGCGACACCGCGCTGGTCGAGCTGGTCGACGTCGACGGGAGCCTGCACGTCGTGGTGGCCCACGCCGGGAGGGTACGACGACGGGTGGCGGCCGACACGAGCGCGGTCGCCGCGCTGCTGGGTCCGGCGGCGATGCTGCTGCGCCGGGCCGCCCGCGGCCGGCCGGCCGACACGACCAGCCTGGGCCGGGCCCTCCAGGAGGCGATCCTCGGCGACGCCGTCGGGCTGCTGCCGGATGCACCGGTGGTCCTCGCCCCGACCGCCCGACTCCACGGCCTGGCCTGGCCGCTGCTGCCCACGCTGCAGGACCGGCCGTTCGCTGTCGTGCCGTCCGCGGGGCAGTGGCTCCGGGCCCGCGCCACCACGCCGCCGGACCCGGCGACCACCGTGCTGGTCTGCGGGCCGGCGCTGGCGAGTGGTGGCGCCGAGGTGCCGGTCCTCGCGGAGCGCCACCCCGAGGCCGTGCTGCTCGACGGACCCGCCGCGACCCTCGACGCGGTGCTCTCCCATCTCGACGGAGCCGGACTGGTCCACCTCGCCGCGCACGGCCGCTTCCGCGCCGACAGCCCGCTCTTCTCCGCCCTCGACCTCGCCGACGGACCGCTCACCGTGCACGACCTGGAGCGGGTCCGGCGGGCGCCGTACCGCGTCGTGCTGTCGGCCTGCGAGTCCGGGGTCCTCGCGCCCGTCGGCGCGCAGGAGCTGCTCGGGCTGGCGGCAGCGCTGTTCGCGCTCGGCACCGCCGGGCTCGTCTGCAGCGTCGGCGAGGTGAACGACGCCGCCACCGCCGACCTGATGGTCGGGCTGCATGCCGCCCTCGCCTCGGGTAGCGATCCCGCGACCGCCTTGTTCGAGGTGCGCCGCGGAGCCGCGGGCGACCCGGTCGCGGCCGGCACCGCGGCGGCCTTCCTCGCCCTCGGGGTCTGACGGGCGAAACCCCGCGGCGCCGCCGCAGCCGCCCCGCATAGGCTTCGTTCATGCCTGATCAGCCCTCAGCCAGCCTCACCGCCCGGGAAGCCATCGCGGCCGTCCAGGGGCACGAGGCCTGGGCGATCATCCGGCGCTCCACCCGAGCGGGCGACCGCGACACCGTCGGCGTCCTCGGCGGCACGCGCAGCGTGGTCGAGTCGATCATGGACATCCCGCTCGAGACGGGCGTGCCGGAGCCGGGACACATCTGCGACCGGCTGGTCGCCGTACCCTTCCGCCAGGTCAGGGAGCGCGGCTTCGAGGCCCACGACGACGGCACCCCGCTGGTCGTCGTGGACGTCACCGAGGAGCACGAGTTCTCCGTCGTGGACGTGGTCGACGCGATCGACCCGGTGCCGGTCGAGTTCGCCGACCGTGGCGGCTTCGAGACCACCGACGACGAGTACGCCAAGATCGCCGCGTCGATCATCGACGAGGAGATCGGCCAGGGCGAGGGGGCGAACCTCGTCGTCGGCCGCAACTACCGGGCCGTCGTCGCCGACTTCGGGCCCGACGTCGCGCTGACCGTCTTCCGTCGGCTGCTGGAGCGCGAGCGCGGCGCCTACTGGACCTTCGTGTTCTTCACCGGCGACCGCTTCCTGATCGGCGCCTCGCCCGAGCGCCACGTGTCCGTCCACGGCGGCGACGTGCGGATGAACCCGATCTCCGGCACCTTCCACCTGCGCCCGCCCGCCGGCGAGACCCGCAGCACGGAGGCGCGCCTGCGGGAGTTCCTCCAGGACGAGAAGGAGATCTACGAGCTCTTCATGGTCGTCGACGAGGAGCTCAAGATGATGTGCGACATCTGCACGGAGGGCGGCCAGGTGCTCGGCCCCTTCCTCAAGCCGATGACGCACCTGATCCACACCGAGTACCTCCTCGCCGGGCGTACCGCCCGCGACGTGCGCGAGGTCCTCCGCGACACCATGTACGCCGCCACGGTCACCGGCTCGCCCGTGGAGAACGCGTGCCGGCTGATCAAGGAGTACGAGCCCGAGGGCCGCGGCTACTACGCCTCCGCCCTGGCGCTCTTCGGTCGCGACGAGGCCGGCGAGCCGGTCCTCGACAGCCCGATCGTGCTGCGCACCGCTGACGTGTCCGTCGACGGCCACCTCAAGGTGACCGCGGGCGCGACGCTCGTGCGCGACTCCGATCCGGCGTACGAGGTCGCGGAGACCCACGCCAAGGCCGGAGGCATCCTCTCGGCCTTCGGCCTCGTGCCGCCCGCGCCGGTGCCGACCACGGACATCGCCACCCTCGTCGCCGACGAGGAGGTGCTGATCGCGCTCAACGCGCGCAACAGCCGGCTGTCCGGATTCTGGCTCGCCGACCAGGCCGGTACGCCGGTCGACCCGCGGCTGTCCGGGAAGTCCGCGGTCATCCTCGACGGCGAGGACGACTTCGTGAACATGCTGCGCCACATGCTCGCCCGGATGGGCATGACGAGCGCGGTGGTCCGGCACGAGGAGTACGCCGACGGGGTGCTCGACGGCTACGACCTGGTCATCGTCGGGCCCGGCCCCGGCGACCCCCGCGACGACGCCGACCCCAAGATGGCCCAGCTCCGGGGAGCCGTCGCGTGGCTGCTCGCCCACGAGAAGCCCTTCGTCGCGGTCTGCCTGGGCCACCAGGCGCTGTGCCACCAGCTCGGCATCCCGCTGGCGTACAAGGACATCGTCTTCCAGGGCACCCAGGCCACCGTCCTGCTCGACGGCCGCCCGCAGCGGGTGGGCTTCTACAACACCTTCGTGGGCCGGGTCGGGCCCGACCACGCCCTGCCCGAGGGCGTCCGGGTCGACGCCGACGCGGAGACCGGCGACGTCAACGCCGTGACCGGACCGCACTATCGCGGCGTACAGTTCCACGCCGAGTCGATCCTCACCGAGCGGGGCTTCGACATCGTCCACGACCTCGTGGCCGGCGTCCTGCTCTAGAGGCCGGATGGAGATCACGCCGTGACCGTCCCCGACGTCGTGGTCGTCGACCACCACGACTCCTACACCTGGAACCTGGTGCACCTGGTCGCGGGCGTCACCGGAGCGCTGCCGACCGTGGTCCAGTCGACCGACCCCGTCGACCTCGCCCGGTTCTCCCATGTCGTTCTGTCCCCCGGTCCCGGCCATCCGCGGGAGTACCGCTGGGCCTTCGACGACCGACCGGTGCTGGGCGTGTGCCTCGGTATGCAGGGGATGGTCACCGCGTTCGGGGGCGAGGTCGGCCGGGTCGCGCCGGCGCACGGCGTGGTGGAGTCGGTGACCCACGACGGGCGGGGCGTGTTCGCCGGGGTGCCCGCGCCGCTGGCGGCGGTGCGCTACCACTCCCTGGCCGCCGTCCGGCTGCCCGAGGAGCTCGAGGCGAGCGCCTGGGCGGCGGACGGCACCGTGATGGGCGTGCGCCACCGGATCCGGCCCTACGAGGGGGTCCAGTTCCATCCCGAGTCCGTGCTCTCCGAGCACGGCGCGCGGCTGGTCGCGAACTTCCTCGGCGTGGGAGCCTGAGCGGATGGTCACCCAGGGCGACCCCGCCGAGGCCTTCGCCCGGATCCAGGCCCGCCACGCCCGCTGCGTGTGGCTCGACGGCGGCGGCGCCCGCGACTGGTCGCGCCGCCGGTCCATCCTCGGCTGGCTCGACGACGACGACGTGTCGATCAGCTACGACGCCGCCCGGCGGGAGGTGACCCGCCACGCCGGCGGCCGCGGTGTCGTGGTGGGGGAGGACCCCTTCGCCGTCCTCGAGGCCGAGCTCGCCGCGGGGCGGCCGAGCGACCAGTGGTTCGGCTACTTCGGGTACGCCGCCCGCGCCGACCTGCCCGCCGACCCGGACCCGGACCTGCCGGATGCCGTGTGGCTGCGTCCCTCGCACCTGCGCGAGTACGACCACCCGGTCACGCCGCCGGCCACGAGCCTGGGCGTCACCCTCGGGCTGCCCGCCCCCGTGCCGGCGGTCTATGCCGCCGCGTTCGAGACCGTCCAGGACCACCTGCGGGCCGGGAACTCCTACGAGGTCAACCTGACCCACCGGCTGCGCACCGCGAGTCCGCTCAGCCCCGCCGCGGCGTACCTGCGCCTGCGCGCGCTCAACCCGGCGCCGTACGCCGGGTTCCTCCAGCACGACGTCGAGGGCGCTCGCGCCTGGCTGCTCAGCTCCTCGCCCGAGCGCTATGCCCTCGTCACCGGCGACCGGGCGATCGAGACGAAGCCGATCAAGGGCACCACCGCCCGGGGCGCCACGCCGGCCGACGACCAGGAGGCCCGGGAGCGGCTGGCGAGCGACCCGAAGTTCCGCGCGGAGAACCTGATGATCGTCGACCTGCTCCGCAACGACCTGGCGATGGTGTGCGACGTCGGGACCGTGGAGGTCCCGGTCCTCATGGAGGTCGAGTCGTACGCCTCGGTCCACCAGCTGGTCTCGACCGTGCGCGGCCGGCTGCGCGACGACGTCTCCACCGTCGGCGCGCTGCGGGCGCTCTTCCCGGCCGGCTCGATGACGGGGGCGCCGAAGCTGCGGACGATGGAGATCATCGAGGAGGTCGAGGCGACCGCACGGGGCGCGTACGCCGGTGCCTTCGGGTGGGTGTCGGGCGACGGCCGCGCCGACCTCGGCGTCGTGATCCGGACGCTGGTGACGGCGGGCGACGACTACGTCCTCGGCACCGGCGGTGGCATCACCGTCGCCAGCGACGTCCACGAGGAGTGGGCCGAGACGGAGTGGAAGGCCGCGCGCCTGCTGCAGGCGATCAACCCCTGACGGAAGAGCGGTCCGGGCGTGCCTGTGGCCCCGCAGCTGGGGGTCCTGCGGGGTGTGGGACGAGGTGGCTACTCGTCGGGCGGGGGCGCGGTGTGGATCGGGTGGGTGCCGCGGTGGTCGACGCGGAAGGTGGGGCCGTTCGGGCTGGTCCACAGGTAGGTGCCCGGGGTCGGGGTGTCGTAATGCCAGGCCGAGTGGGTCTTCGCGCGGTGATGCCGTCGGCACAGCGGGACCTCGTTGCACGGGCAGGTCACTCCGCCCTGGGCGTGGGGGGTCGCGTGGTCGATGTCGCAGCGGGTCGCGGGGCGGGTGCAGTGCGGGAAGCGGCAGGTGTGGTCGCGTAGCGCGACGGCTCGTCTGTGTCGGTCGGGGACCTCGTAGCTCGTGACCGGGATGCGCTCGGTCAGGTCGATGACCGGGCGGACGGTGATGGTCGTGTCGTGGGCCTGCAGCCATTCCCGGATCTGCTCGCTGCTGATGGGGCCGTTGCCCTGCTCCCACCGACCGACCGGGTTGTCTCCGGTGAGGGTGGTGTCGGTGATGTGGACGTTCAGCTCCACCTTCCGCCCCGGAACCGCGATGGCTTCTCCGGTGTCGGGGTCGGGGATGAGCAGGTCGAGGGCGAGGTCGGCGCGGGCGAGCTCGGCGGCGGCCTTGGAGCGCCGCACGTCGAGCGAGGACTGGTCGCCGAGGCGTCCGAGGACGTCGGCCCGGCGGGCGACCGCGAGGTTGAGGTCGTGCCCGTCCGCGGCGTCAAGCAGCCCGGACACCGTCACGAGGCCGTGGTCGTCGACGTGGGGGTCGATGTCGAACCGTCGCCCGTCGGCGGCCTTGGCGCGTTCGGCTTCGGCGGTGGCCGGGTCGTAGCGGAGGACGGCTTCGGTGATGAGCCGGTCGAGCTGTGCCCACCCGACCCCGGTGGCGTCGAACAGCTGACGGTCCACGAACGCAGCCGCCTCAGCATTCAAGGAATGCGTGCGTTCGGCGATCCGCTCCGCGCGCCACGGCGCAAGACGTCCGGCGACCACCGCGTCGTAGACGTGGGGCAGGCGCCAGGCGCACTCGATCACCCGCCCGACGTACGCCCGCCCTCCATCGGGTGAGCGGCCGAGGACCGCGATGAGCTCCATCAGCCCGAACTCCGACACCAGGGGTGCACCCTCGCCGGCGATCGGGACACCGGTGTCGAGATAGCCCTCCGTGATCGTCGGGGCACCTTCGGGACCCGTGACGACGTGGTTGCTGGCCCAGGCGACGATCGCCTCCCACTCCTCGACCAGGAGCCGCTGACGAGCCCGGACACCATCGGCCACACGCGACAGCAGCACTGCTGTCGAACGAGGAGTGGTCCCGAGATCCATGACTGGATTCTCCCACCGACCTACGACACAACGAACGGGAGAAAACCCACCTGTGGACAGGGGAAAGTGCGTGACGGGCGTGTGGACGAACAACGTCACCGATCGAGAGAACCGACCCTCCACCACCGCAACCACAGGGGTCAGACGGGCAGAGACCTGACGCCCAAATGCGGCGTCCAGCCAACCAGCTCGACCACAGCGGCGCGCCACCACGTCAATCGGAAATCAGACCTGGCACCGAGCAAACCCGGAAGGGACACAACACCCACCCCGCGGGTCAGAAACCGACGACTCGACGGGTCAGAACTGACGACTCGACGGGTCAGAACCGACGACTCAACACCCACCGCAACCGAAGACCAGCCGGAGATCAGCCCGAGGAGGAGGGAGCCGACCCGGCGCCGCTCTCCTCCGCATGCGCCGACAACCGGCCGAGCATCGCCGTCACGCCGCGCACTACCCGCTTCTCGGCGTACGGCGCGGGGTCTACGACGTCGACCTGCTGGATCAGGTCTCCGTTCTGGACGAAGCCGGTCACGTACAGCTGGTCCGCGGTGGCGTTGACGACGATCCGGACGTCGTCGGCGCCGGTGATCGCAGGGGTGCGGACGTCCGCGTCCGGCGGCTGGCCCATCGTCTCCCAGGCCTGCTCGAGGGTGCCGGGGAAGAGCAGGTAGTTGGAGGTGACCACCGGGTCGCCGCTGCCCTCGGCGGGGGTGAACCGGCATTCCGGCTTCGTCGCGGAGCCGGCGTGCTCGGTGGCGTCCACGCCGAGCTCCGCCTTCACGAACGCCGTGTCCAGGACGTCGCACGGATTCCACAGGGCCGGTGTCTCCGAGGGGAGGTCCGGCTTCGGGCCGACCTCCTCGCCACCGCAGGCGGCCAGGCCCAGGGGCGTCAGGACCACCGCGGCCAGGACGGTACGACGGATGCGGATGTCAGGCATGGGGGTTCTCCCGTCCGGGCAGCTTGAGCACGAGGCGTGCGCCGCCGCTGGCGTTGGCGGTGGCCTGCACCGAGCCGGAGTGCCGCTCGGCGACCTGGCGCACGATCGCCAGGCCCAGCCCGGAGCCGGGCATGGTGCGGGCGTCGTCCGAGCGCCAGAAGCGGTCGAAGATCCGGGTGCGGTCCTGCTCGGCGATCCCGGGTCCCTGGTCGTCGACGGTGAGGACGCCGTCGCTGAGCCGCACCGTCACCTGGCCGCCCTCGGGACTCCACTTGGCGGCGTTGTCCAGCAGGTTGGTGACCGCCCGCTCCAGCTCGGCGGCCTCGCCGATCACCCACCAGGGTCGGGTGAACACCTCGAAGACGAGGCCGGGGGCGCGGCGGCGTACCCGCTGCACGGCGTGGTCGATGACGTCGGCGAGGTCCACGGGCTCGACCTGGACCGGCATGGGCTCGTCGCGCGCGAGCTCGGTGAGGTCGCCGATGAGGGTGGTGAGCTCCTCGATCTGCGCGCGCACGTCGTCGAGCAGCTCGTCGCGCGCGTCGGGGGGCAGGCCCCCGAACCCGTCGGCGCTGCGCGCGGTCATGGTGAGCAGGTCGATGTTGGTGCGCAGGGCGGTCAGCGGGGTGCGCAGCTCGTGGCTGGCGTCGGCGACCAGCTGCCGCTGCCGGATTCGGCTCGCGTCGAGGGCCACGAGCAGGTGGTTGAAGGCCGTCGCCAGTCGCGCCATCTCGTCGTCGCCCTCGACCGGCAGCGGGGTGAAGTCCTCGGTACGCGCGATCTCCTCGACCGAGGCGCTCAGCCGGCGGACCGGGCGCAGGCCGTTGCTCGCGACGCCCCATCCGGCCAGGCCGGCTGCCAGGACGCCGAAGACGCCGAAGGCCACGGTCACCCAGCCGAGGCGCCGGAGGGTGCGGTCCTGGTCCTCCAGCGGCTGGGCGATGACGAGGGCGACCCCGCTCTGCTGGGTGGGGACGGCGACGACGCGGTAGCGCTCGCCGGCGAGCACGATCGTGCGCAGGCTCTCGTCGCTCTTGCCCTGGGCGACCTCGAGCTCGGGCCGGCCCAGCTCCAGGGTCGGCCCGCGGTCGAGGATGCGCAGGGTGCGCTGGTTGTAGTCGAGGATCGCGATCCGAACGTCGCCCGCGCCGAGCGCCCACGAGGGGATGCCCTGCGAGCCGGCCTGCAGCAGACTGTCGGACGCGGCGGCCTTGCCGGCGCGGTCGAGGAGAGCGTTGTCCAGGGTGTCCTGCATCTGCACGCGGGCGGTGATGTAGGCGCCGACGGCGACGAGCGCGACGGACATGCCGACGGCCATGGTGGTCAGCCAGATGACGCGGCTCGCCAGCGAGCGGCGGTAGTGCCAGCGCCCGTCCGGTCCCGGGCCCATCGTCGAGAGGCCCCAGGGGACGCTCACCGACGGCCCGGCGGGTTGGTCATGACTCCGTGGCGCGCAGGACGTACCCGATGCCGCGCACGGTGTGGATCAGGCGGGGCTCGCCCTCGGCCTCGGTCTTGCGGCGCAGGTAGCCGACGTACACCTCGAGGGAGTTGGCGGTCGTGGGGAAGTCGTAGCCCCAGACCTCCTCGAGGATGAAGCTGCGGTCGAGGACCCGCCGCGGCCGCCGCAGGAACATCTCCAGCAGCGTGAACTCCGTGCGGGTCAGCTCGATCAGCCGGCTGCCGCGGCGCACCTCGCGGGTGGTCACGTTCATGGTGAGGTCGGCGAAGGAGAGGACCTCCTCCTCGGCGCCCTCCTCGATCGGGGTGACCCGGCGCAGGAGCGCACGCAGGCGGGCCAGGAGCTCCTCCAGCGCGAAGGGCTTGGTGAGGTAGTCGTCCGCGCCGGCGTCGAGGCCCTCCACGCGGTCGCCGACGGCGTCGCGGGCGGTGAGCACGAGGATCGGCACGTCGTTGCCCGCGGCGCGCAGCGCGCGGGTCGTCTCGAGCCCGTCGAGCTTGGGCATCATCACGTCCATCACGACGACGTCGGGCGCGACGGCTCCGATGCCGGCGAGGGCCTCGGCCCCGTCACCGGCCAGGTGGACGTCGTAGCCGTTGAAGGCCAGCGAGCGTCGCAGCGACTCCCGCACGGCCCGGTCGTCGTCGACGACGAGGATGCGGTGCGGCGAGGCGGGACGGGCGGACACGACCCCATCATGGCCGATCGGCCTGAGCGCCGGCTGAGAGGCGCGGGCCGAGGCTCAGAGGTAGCGGGCTGCCACCCGCGCCGCGCGGGCGCCGTACTGGCCGCCGAAGAGGCAGGCGTGGACCAGCAGGGGGAAGAGCTGGTGGTAGCCGACGCGGTCCTCCCAGCCGTCGGCCAGCGGATGGGCCTCGTGGTAGGCGGCCATCACCTGGGGCAGCTGGGGCAGCCCGAACAGCGCGAGCATGGCGAGGTCGACCTCGCGATGACCGCCGTACGCCGCGGGGTCGACGACGACGACCCGGTCGCCGGCAGCCCACAGCACATTGCCGTTCCACAGGTCGCCGTGCAGCCGCGCGGGCGGCTCCTCGGGGACGATCGAGGGGGCGCGCGCCGCCGCGGTCTCGATGAGCGCGGCGTCCTCCGCGCTGAGGATCTCCTTGTCGCGCAGCACCTTGAGGTACGGCGCGATCCGGCACTCGGCGTGGAACTCCGCCCACGTGGGCAGCGACCGGTTGGGCAGCGGCAGGCGGCCGATGTACCCGTCGGCGTCGGACCCGAAGGCGTCGGCGCCGTACGCGTGGGTGAAGGCCAGCGCACGCCCGAACGCTCCCGCGGCCTCGGCGCTGGGGCGGGCCGTCTCGACCCACTCGAGGATCAGGCAGTCGGAGTCGACGGCGAGCACCTCGGCGGCCGCGACGCCGCCCTCGGGCGTGGCCTCGGCGAGCCAGCGCAGGCCTGCGGCCTCACGGGCGAAGAAGCGTGGCGGGGCGGGGCTGAGCGTCTTGAGGAAGGCGGTGCGCCCGCTGGAGAGGCGCAGTTTCACGGCGGTGGAGATGTCGCCGCCGGCGACCGGGGCGGTCGCGACGACCGCCGAGCCGAGCAGCTGTTCGGCTCGGCCGGCGACCACCGGCTGCCGCGCCATCGGCTCCCCCTGCCCTGCCCTGCTCTGTCCGGCCCGTGTCCGTGCCGGTCCGGGTCAGGCCTGGCCCTTGAGGGCGCGCGGGATCTCGCGGCCCTGCTCGATCGCCCGTTCGGGTGCCTTGACCTTCTTGAAGCTGCGGATCGCCAGGAGCACGAGCAGCGCCGCCAGCAGGAGGTAGAAGCCGAAGACGATGAGGAAGGCCCAGTGCAGGTCGAGGCCCTGGCCGTTCCAGTGGATCAGGTAGGCGATCGCGACCGAGAGCATGATGACGGCCAGCACGAGGAGGAAGAGCGCCGCGGCGACCAGGCCGGCGCCGACCCCGCCCGCGGTCACGCTGACCTTCAGCTCGGACTTGGCGAGCTGGATCTCCTTGCGCATGATCGTGGAGAAGTCGGTCTGCGCGTCCTTGATGAGACGTCCGATGGTCGGCTCTTCACCAGTGAGGGTGCGCGGTTCGGTGGCCATGCGGTCGACCTTACCGACATCGCTAGGATCGCTACAGGTGAGCCGGGAAGTCTGGTCGGCATGTGAACGTCCCTGCCCGCACGACGCCAGGAGATCCCGCCGTGTCCGACCCCCGCCCCACCCCCGAGTCCCTGTGGCGCCAGGGCCCCGTGTGGACCGAGAGCGACAAGCGGCTGGCGCGGTACGTCGCCCGTCCGCTGCGCGAGTTCCTCCACATCGAGTCGTCCGGCTCGATCCTGCTCCTCGCCGCGACCGTCGTCGCGCTGCTGTGGGTCAACCTGCCGTTCGACGGATGGGCCGCGGGATATGACCACTTCTGGCACACCCCGGTCGGTCTCGAGATCGGGGACTGGCGGCTCGAGGAGTCCCTGCAGCACTGGGTCAACGACGGCCTGATGACGATCTTCTTCTTCGTCGTGGGGCTCGAGATCAAGTACGAGCTGGTGCACGGGGACCTGCGCGACCCGCGCACCGCCGCCCTGCCGATCGTCGCGGCGTTCGGCGGCATGGTGGTGCCGGCCGTGCTCTACGTGCTGATCGCCGGCGGCGGGGACGCGGGGGCTGGCTGGGGCATCCCGATGGCGACCGACATCGCGTTCGCGGTCGGCGTGCTCGGCGTGCTCGGCCGGCGGGTCCCATCGGCGGCGCGGCTGTTCCTGCTGACGCTGGCGATCGTCGACGACATCGGGGCGATCCTGGTGATCGCGCTCTTCTACACCTCCGACCTCTCCCTCGGGTGGCTCGCCGGAGCGGTGGGCCTGCTGGCGACGATGGCGCTCCTGCGCGCCGTACGGGTCTGGTCGATCCCGGTCTACGTCGTGCTCGGGGTCGCCGCGTGGTTCGCGCTGCTGGAGTCCGGCGTCCACGCCACCCTCGCCGGCGTGGCCATCGGCCTGCTGACCCCGGCGGGCGCGCTGCTGCGCCCGCAGGTCGCGTCCGACTACGCCGCGGACTGCCTGCGCGACCACGAGCTCGACGCCGAGGAGCTGCACCGTCTGCGCTTCCTGCTGGCCGAGTCGGTGCCGATGGTGGAGCGGCTCCAGTCGCGCCTGCACCCGGTGTCGTCGTACGTCGTGCTGCCGGTGTTCGCGCTCGCCAACGCCGGGGTGGCCCTGGGTGACGGGGTGCTGGGTGACGCGCTCGGCTCGGCCGTGGCCCTGGGGATCGGTGCCGGGCTGGTCCTCGGCAAGCCGCTCGGGATCGCGCTGGCGTGCGTGCTCGCGATCCGGCTCGGCATCGGCCGGATGCCGGAGGGCACGACCTGGATGCAGCTGGTCGGCGTCGGCGCGGTGGCGGGGATCGGCTTCACCGTCTCGCTGTTCATCGCCGGGCTGTCCTTCCCCGACTCCGCGCTGCTCACCGCGGAGGCGAAGGTCGGCATCCTCGTCGCCTCGGTCGTTGCGGCGGTGGTCGGCGTGGTCCTGCTGCTGGCGGCGGACCGCACGCGCCGGCGACGTGACACGATCTGAGTCGTGGAAGGACGCGCGCACGTCAAGCCCTACGAGGGCTTCGCCTGGGTCGTGCCGCTCTTCGCGCTCGTCGCGGCCGCGAACGTGCACGGGATCCAGGACGCCGCGCGGGCGCCGTACGCCGTGCTCGGGCTGGCCGGCGGCGCGGCCTGGCAGCTGCTCGACCGGCGCGATCTCGCGGCGCGGCTGACCTGGCCGGTGGTGTTCGGCGGCGTCGGGCTGCTGGTGGCCCTCGCCGCCCGCGAGCCTCTTGTGCTCGGCGACACGCGGGCGGAGTCGCTGGGGCGCGCGATCTTCGGCTTCGGCGTCCTGTGCGGCCTGGTGCTCACCGAGCGCTATCTGCGCTGGCGGGAGCGCCGGGCGGAGCGGCTCAGCCCGGAGGAAGGACCTGCGACGACCCGAGGAAGCGCGTCACCGTGATCCTCAGCGCCACGCGGCTCGGGTTGGGACGCGGGGTCCGGTAGCGGGCGGCGTACCGCTCACAGGCGCGGGCGACGGCCTCCGGCGCGTCGAGCACCTCGGCGGTGCCGACGATGGTCGACCACCGCGCCCCGTCGACCTGGGTCACCGCGAGGCGGGGGTCCCGGCGGAGGTTGGCGGCCTTCTGGGAGCCGCCGTCGGTGATCACCCACGCGCACCGCTGCTCGAGGTCGAGCACAGCACCCACCGCCACGGCGTGCGGCGCGCCGTCCCGGTCGAGGGTGCTCAGCGTGCACAGGTGCCGCTCGGTCCAGAACTCCGTGAGGGTCGGGGGGAGCGCGGTCCAGTCGACGGGCTGCAGTACGGGCACGGGGGTCCTCGGTGGTTGCGGTGGGCGGTGGTTGCGGTGGGCGCGGTGGGCGCGGATTCACCACGGGATGTAGGCGGGCACGCACTCCTGTAGCGGAACTCCACTACAGAAGTGCCGCTTCGCCTACATCCCGTGGTGAATCCGACCCAGCCGCAGCCACCGCGGAGCCCGCTCAGTCCTCCGTCGACGTGGCCTGACCCGCGGAGATCAGGTCCATGATCGAGGCGTCGGCGAGGGTCTGCGTGTCGCCGACGGCGCGGCCCTCGGCGACATCGCGCAGCAGGCGGCGCATGATCTTGCCCGAGCGGGTCTTGGGCAGCTCGGGGACGATCATGATCTGGCGCGGCTTGGCGATCGGGCCGATCTCCTTGCGGACGTGGTCGCTCAGCTCCTTGATGATGTCCGGGCCGCCATCGCCCGCCTCATTGCGGAGGATCACGTACGCGACGACCGCCTGGCCGGTGTCGGGGTCCGAGGCGCCGACCACGGCCGACTCGGCGACCTTCGGGTGCGAGACGAGAGCGGACTCGATCTCGGTGGTGGACAGGCGGTGGCCGGAGACGTTCATGACGTCGTCGACGCGGCCCAGCACCCAGATGTCGCCGTCGTCGTCCTTCTTGGCGCCGTCGCCGGCGAAGTAGTAGCCCTGCTGCTTGAAGCGCGACCAGTAGGTGTCGACGTACCGGTCGTCGTCGCCCCAGATGGTCCGCAGCATGGACGGCCACGGCGAGGTGACGACGAGATAGCCACCGGAGCCGTTGGGCACGGGCTTGCCCTCGTCGTCGACGACGTCGGCCTCGATCCCGGGGATCGCGGTCATCGCGGAGCCGGGCTTGCCGGCGGTGACGCCGGGCAGGGGCGAGATCATCACGGCGCCGGTCTCGGTCTGCCACCAGGTGTCGACGACGGGCGTGCGGTCGCCGCCGATGACGTGGCGGTACCAGACATAGGCCTCGGGGTTGATCGGCTCGCCGACCGAGCCCAGGATCCGCAGGGACGACATGTCGTAGCGGTCGGGGATCTCGTGGCCCTGCTTCATGAACGAGCGGATCGCGGTCGGCGCGGTGTAGAAGAGCGTGACCTTGTAGTCCTGGATGATCTTCCACCAGCGGCCCGGCTCGGGGGAGTCCGGCGTGCCCTCGTAGAGCACCTGCGTCACCCCGTTGGCCAGGGGGCCGTAGACGATGTACGAGTGGCCGGTGACCCAGCCGATGTCGGCGGTGCACCAGTAGACGTCGGTGTCCGGCTTGAGGTCGAACACCGCGTGGTGCGTGTACGCCGCGCCGGTGAGGTAGCCGCCCGTGGTGTGCAGGATGCCCTTCGGCTTGCCCGTGGTGCCCGAGGTGTACATGACGTAGAGCGGGTGCTCGGCGTCGAAGGCCTCGGGGGTGTGCTGGTCGGAGGCACCGTCGACCGCGTCGTGCCACCACACGTCGACGGCGTCGTCCCAGCCGCTCTCGCCGAGGTCCTGGCCGGTACGACGCACGACCAGCACCTTCTCCACCACGTCGGTCTTGGTGCGGGCCTCGTCCACGGCCGGCTTCAGCGCGGACGCGGTGCCGCGCCGGTAGCCGCCGTCCGCGGTCACCACGACCTTCGCCTGGCAGTCGTCGAGGCGGGAGGCGAGGGCGTCGGCGGAGAACCCGCCGAAGACGACGGTGTGCGGGGCGCCGATGCGCGCGCAGGCCAGCATCGTGACGACGGCCTCGGGGATCATCGGCATGTAGATCGCGACCCGGTCGCCGGTGCCGACGCCGAGCGCGGTGAGCGCGTTCGCGGCCTTGGACACCTCGCGCTGCAGGTCGGCGTAGGTCAGGTCGCGGGTCTCTCCCTCCGGCTCGCCGACCCAGTGGATCGCGACCTTGTCGCCGCGCCCGGCCTCGACGTGGCGGTCCACGCAGTTGTAGGCCGCGTTGAGCCGCCCGCCGACGAACCACTTCGCGAAGGGCGGGTTGTCCCAGTCCAGGACCCGCTCCCACCGGGTGTCCCACGACAGCCGCTCGGCCTGCTCGGCCCAGAAGCCCTCGCGGTCGGCGCGCGCGGCGTCGTACGCGGCCGCCGTGACGTTGGCGGCAGCCGCCAGGTCGGCCGGGGGCTCGAAGCGGCGGTCCTCCTTCAGCAGGTTGGCCAGGGTCTCGGCGGTCTCGTCGCTCACGGTTCTCTCCTGATCGGGTGGGGTGCCACGGGTCACATTAGGACCCAGGGGAAGTGTGGTCACCAGGGGTTGCAAGGGGGTTGCTCGTGCCGGAGGCCGGGACGGGGTCCGGGCCGCCGTCACGTGTAACTACCTGTTCTTGTCACTACCGCACCCGTAGACGGATGCGGTAGTGACGCGAACAGGTAGTTACAAGGGCCGGCCGGGCCTCAATGCTGGACCGCCTGCTCGGCACCCGCACCGGTGAGGGCGCGGACCTCGAGCTCGACGAAGCGCTCCTCGGCGGCGGGCTCACGCGAGGTGACCGTGCCGAGCCAGCCGAGGAAGAACCCGAGCGGGATCGACACGATGCCCGGGTTGCTGAGCGGGAACCAGGACCAGTCCGCGCCGGTGACCAGGGCGGTCTCGGAGCCCGACACGACGGGCGAGAAGAACACCAGTCCGACCGACGAGATCAGGCCGCCGTAGATGCCCCAGGTGGCGCCGCGGGTGTTGAAGCGCTTCCAGAACATGTTGTAGACGATCGCCGGCAGGTTGGCCGAGGCCGCGACGGCGAACGCGAGGGCGACGAGGAAGGCGATGTTCAGGCTCTGCGCCGGGATCGCCAGCGCGATCGCGATGACGCCGATGCCGGCGGCGGCGATCCGGGTCACCTTGATCTCGTCCGTCTCGCTCGCCTTGCCGTCCTTGATGACGCTGTTGTAGATGTCGTGCGCCACCGAGGTGGACGAGGTGAGCGTCAGGCCGGCGACCACCGCCAGGATCGTCGCGAAGGCGACCGCCGCGATGAACGCCAGCAGGATGGCGCCTCCCGTCGAGCCGGCGCCGCCGCCGACCTCCTCGGCCAGGAGCGGCGAGGCCAGGTTGCCGCCGGAGGCGGCCACGTCGGCTGCCTTGTCGCCCTTGAGCATCGCGGCCGCACCGAACCCGAGCACCAGCGTGAACAGGTAGAACACGCCGATCAGGCCGATCGCCCAGAGCACCGACTTGCGGGCGTCGCGCGCCGTCGGGACGGTGTAGAAGCGGATCAGGATGTGCGGCAGGCCCGCGGTGCCCAGCACGAGGGCGAGGCCGAGGCTGAGGAAGTCGATCTTGCTCGTCGTGTCCGCGCCGTACTTCAGACCCGGCTCGAGGAAGGCCTGGCCCTTGCCGGTGTTGGAGGCGGCGGTGCCGAGCAGCTCGGACAGGTTGAAGCTGAAGTGCCACAGCACCATGACCACGATGAGCGCCGAGCCGACCATCAGCAGGATCGCCTTGACGATCTGCACCCAGGTGGTGCCCTTCATGCCGCCGATGGTGACGTAGAAGATCATCAGGGCGCCGACGCCGATGATGGTCAGGTTCTTCAGCGCCTGGCTGTCGGCGCCCAGCAGCAGCGCGACGAGCGCGCCCGCGCCGACCATCTGTGCCAGCAGGTAGAAGATCGACACGACGACGGTCGAGGTGGCCGCGGCCATCCGGACCGGGCGCTGCTTCATGCGGTACGCCAGCTGGTCGGCCATCGTGTAGCGACCCGAGTTGCGCAGCATCTCGGCGACCAGCAGCAGGGCGACCAGCCAGGCGACCAGGAATCCGATGGAGTAGAGGAAGCCGTCGTACCCGGACAGCGCGATCGCCCCGGAGATGCCGAGGAAGGACGCGGCCGACATGTAGTCGCCGCCGATCGCGAAGCCGTTCTGGATGCCGGAGAAGCTGCGGCCCCCGGCGTAGAAGTCGGCCGCGCCGGACGTCTGGCGGCTGGCCCAGATGGTGATGCCGAGGGTGAGCGCGACGACCGCGACGAAGAGGAGCGTGGTGAGCAGTTGGTGGTCCATCAGTGGTTGCCCCTTCCGCGGGAGGACTTGCCCTCAAGGGCGACGAAGCGCTCGTCCAGGTCCCGCGCCAGCGGGTCGAGGCGCGCGGTGGAGTACCGGCTGTAGAGCCAGGCGATGAGGAAGGTCGTGGCGAACTGGAGCAGGCCGAACACCAGCGCGACGTTGACGTTGCCGACGACCTGGCGGCTCATGAAGTCGCCGGCCCAGTTGGAGAGCACCACGTAGAGCAGGTACCAGCTCAGGAACGCGATCGTGGCGGGGAAGACGAAGCCGCGGTAGCGCCGCCTCAGCTCGGCGAACTCCGGCGTGGCGCGGAGCTCGTCGTACACGGGGTCATGGCGCGATGCCGCGTCGTGCGGCGAGATGTCGGATGTCACGACGAACCTCCTCGGGTGGATGCGTGTGACCGTGGTCACGGACGCTTCCGACGCTAGGAGTGACGACGCTCACGACGGGAGGGGTGCGGTCCGGCTGCGCGCCGAGCGGGTCCGGCCCGTCGGCCAGCGGTCGGTACGACGCGACGAACGGTCGCCGGTGAGTCGCGTGGGGCGGCCGGGCGGTCAGCCGGCGTGCAGGGCCACCACGACGCCGCGCTCGGGTACGACGTCGCGCCCGCGCTCGGTCAGTCCGGCCTGCTGCCAGTACGGTCGCAGCCGGTCCGCCTGGTCGACGGTCCCGAGCTGGAGCAGCAGCGCGCCGCCTGGGCGCAGGTGGGCCGCGGCGACGTCGACGCAGTCCCGCGCCAGGTCGAGTCCGTCCGCGCCGCCGTCGATGGCGAGCACCGGGTCCTCCGGGAAGCGCCCGATCTCGTCGTGGGGCACCCACGGCGGGTCGGCGATGACGAGCGGGAAGCGCTCGTCCGGGCGGAGGGCGTCGTGCAGCGGCGCCTCGCGGACGTCGACCGCGATCTCGTTCTGCTCGGCGTTGTGGCGCAGCCAGGCGCACGCCGTGGGGCTCGCGTCGACGGCGACGAGCGGCCGGCCGGTGCCGTGCACCGCCAGCAGGCCGATGTGCCCCACGCCGGCGCACAGCTCGAGCACCGGGCCCTCGCCGAGGCCGCGGAGCAGGGTGGCGGCCCAGCGAGCCTGGGCGGCGGTCCACTGCCGGGGTCGCAGCACGGTGTCGTCGTAGCCGATCGTGAGCGGGCCGAAGGGCGTCTCGCGGGGGACGGCCGCGGGTGGCCGGATCACCGAGGTCATGGCTGCCCGCTACCCACGACGGGCGCGCCCATCCGCAGCCATCGCGGCACGGCTGTGACGCGCAGCACGCGGAGGGGGGTGGCCGGACCCCCGAGCCATCTGCTTAGGTAAGGCTTACCTGATCTCGGACGAGGAGTGCCCTGTCGTGCCCCAGCTCCCGCTGCACCACGTGTTCCATCCTGCCCACGCCGACCACTACGCCGCTACTCTCGGCGAGGGTCTCGACCACCTGCTGCGTCACCTCAAGGGGGTGACCGGCCCGGCCACCGGCCTCGCGCCGGCCGCCGCCGAGCAGCGGGTCGCGGAGGTCGACCTCGACCGGCCGCTCGCCGACGCGGGCCAGGTCCTCGAGGAGATGTCGCGGCTCTGGCTGGACGACGCGGTCTGGTTCCACGAGCCGTCGTACGCCGCGCACCTCAACTGCCCGGTCGTCGTGCCGGCTCTGCTGGCCGAGCTCTTCGTCGCCGCCGTGAACAGCTCGCTCGACACCTTCGACCAGAGCGTCGGCGGGACCTTCATCGAGCGCCGCCTGGTCGAGTGGACCGCGCAGCGGATCGGCTTCGGTGCCGACGCGGACGGCGTGTTCACCAGCGGCGGCAGCCAGTCGAACCTCCAGGGCCTGCTGCTGGCGCGGGGCCGTCACGAGCGGGTGCCGGCGGAGCGGCTGCGGATCCTGGCGTCGGCCGAGAGCCACTTCTCCGTGCAGAAGTCGGCCCGCCTGCTCGGCCTGGGCGAGGAGGCCGTGGTCAGCGTGCCCACCGACGCGCGTCACCGGCTCGACCCCGCGGCCCTCGAGCGCTCTCTCGCCGCCTGCACCGATCTCGGCCTGCGCCCGATGGCGATCGTCGCGACCGCCGGCACGACCGACTTCGGGGCGATCGACCCCTTGGACCAGGTCGCCGACCTCGCGGTCGCCTACGACGCCTGGCTCCACGTCGACGCGGCGTACGGCGGAGGCCTGCTCGTCTCCCCCACCCGTCGCGACCGGCTCCGGGGCATCGAGCGCGCCGACTCGGTGACGATCGACTTCCACAAGACCTTCTTCCAGCCGGTCTCGTCGAGTGCCATCGTCGTGCGCGACCGCGCCACCCTGGGACCGGCGACCTGGCACGCCGACTACCTCAACCCGCGCGACGCCACGAACCCCAACCAGGTCGACAAGAGCCTGCAGACCACGCGCCGGTTCGACGCGCTCAAGCTCTGGGTGACGCTGCGGACGATGGGACCCGACCTCGTGGGGCGGTACGTCGACGCGGTGGTCGACCTCGCGACCGCCGTGCACGCGGCCCGCCACGAGGCTCCCGACCTCGCCTTCGCCGCCGAGCCCGAGCTGAGCACCCTCGTCTTTCGCTACGTCCCCGCGGGTCCGGCCCTCGACGAGGCGCGCAGCGCCGCCCTGAACACGGCGATCCGCGAGGACCTCTACGCCTCGGGGCGCGCGATGGTCGCCGCCACCAAGGTCGACGGCGTCCAGCACCTCAAGCTCACCCTCCTCAACCCGATGGCCACCGTCGAGGACATCACGGGGGTCCTCGACCTGGTCCGGGAGAGCGGAGCGCGGCTCGTGTCGTCGTTCGCACCGTCCCTGGAGGCGGCTCGGTGACCACCCACGACTTCGTCGGGATCGGGCTCGGCCCGTTCAACCTGGGTCTGGCCTGTCTCACCGACCCGCTGCGCGCTAGCGACGGCCTGGACGGGGTGTTCCTCGAGGCGCGGGAGCGCTTCGCGTGGCATCCCGGGATGATGCTGGACGACGCGACCCTCCAGGTGCCCTTCCTCGCGGACCTCGTCACCATGGCCGACCCGACGTCCCGCTGGTCCTTCCTCAGCTATCTCAAGCAGCAGGGCTTCCTCTACCCCTTCTACATCCGGGAGAGCTTCTACCCGCTGCGCCGCGAGTACGACGACTACTGTCGCTGGGCCGCCGAGCGCCTGCCCTCGGTCCGCTTCGGGGAGCAGGTCACCGCGGTGGAGCACGACGGCACGGCGTATCTCGTGCACAGCGCCACCGGGGAGACGCTCCGGACCCGCCGGCTGGTGCTGGGCATCGGCACCTCGCCGCGCGTGCCCGACGCGCTCCGGCCGGTGGTCGAGGCCTCCGGCACCGCCACCACTCACTCCGCCGACTATCTCGCTCACAAGGCCGCACTCCAGCGCCAGGACCGGATCACCATCGTCGGCAGCGGACAGAGCGCGGCGGAGATCTACCAGGACCTGCTGGCGGAGGCGCCCGAGCACGGCTACGAGCTGGTCTGGCTGACCCGCAGCCCGCGCTTCTTCCCGATGGAGTACACCAAGCTCACCCTCGAGATGACCTCGCCGGAGTACGGCGCGTACCACCGGGCGCTGCCCCTCGACACCCGCGACCGGCTCGCGCGCGAGCAGCGGCACCTGTTCAAGGGGATCAGCGGCGACCTGGTCGACGCGATCTTCGACCTGCACTACCAGCAGCGGGTCACCGGCGACGGGCCCCGCACGACGCTGCTGACCAACACCGAGGTCCGCGGCTCCCGGCCGGTCGCCGGGGGCAGCGAGCTCGAGCTGCTGCATGTCGAGACCGGCGAGCCGTTCCGCCTCCGCACCGGCGGCCTGGTCCTCGCCACCGGCTACGAGCCCACCCTGCCGGCCTTCCTCGACGGCGTCCGCGACCGGATCCGGTACGACGAGCGGGGACGCTACGACGTCGCGGGCGACTACTCCGTCGACGTCACGGGAGGAGAGATCTTCGTGCAGAACGCCGAGGAGCACACCCACTCGCTGCTCGCGCCCGACCTCGGCATGGGTCCGTACCGCAACTCGGTCATCATCGCGGCGATGCTCGGTCGGGAGGTCTACCCGGTCGAGAAGCGGATCGCGGTGCAGACCTTCGGCGTCCCCGACCACCTCCGGACCACGCCCGAGGCGGTGCTGCGATGAGGATCTCCATCGAGCCGCTCGACGTCGAGCGCGACCTCGACCTGCTGCACGCCTGGGTCACCCACCCGCGCTCGGTGTACTGGATGATGCAGGACGCCCAGCGCGAGGACGTGCGCGACGAGTACGCCGCGATCGCGGCGAACCCCCATCACGACGCCTGGCTGGGCCGGGTCGACGGCGTCCCGGCGTTCCTGGCCGAGACCTACGACCCCGCTCACTCGCCGCTGGCCGGCCTGCCCGAGCTGGCCGCTGGCGACCTGGGCATGCACGTCCTCGTCGCGCCGCCGGCGGGCGCGCCCGTCCCCGGGCTCACCACCGCCGTGTTCGACGCGGTGATGAGGCACTGCTTCGCCGACCCGGCCGTGCGGCGGATCGTGGTCGAGCCCGACGCCCGCAACGAGCCGATCCGCGCGAAGAACGTCGCCGCGGGCTTCGTGGAGCTCCGCGAGGTCGACCTGCCCGGCAAGACCGCGATGCTGTCGGTCTGCTCCCGCGCCGCCTTCGAGGCCGCCACCTCCGCCGACCACCTCACGCCCGCGCTGATGGAGCGAGCCCAGCGGCACCTGGTCGCCAAGGCGCTCGGGGAGTTCGCGCACGAGCGGCTGGTCACCCCCGTCCCCGTGCCGGGCGAGGAGCGGCACCGGGTCGACGCCGGCCCGTCGTCGTACACCTTCGCGGCCCGTCGGCACCTGCTCGACCACTGGGTCGTCGACCCGGCGTCGATCGAGCGGACTCGCGACGGCGCCCCCGCGGCCCTCGACGCCCAGGAGCTCGTCGCCGAGCTGGCGCCTGCCCTCGGGATCCCCGAGCAGCTGCTGCCGACCTATCTGGAGGAGATCGCCTCGACGCTGGCCGCCGGCGCGTGGAAGCTGCGCCACCGCAGGATCCCCGTCGCCGCGCTCGTCGACGCGGACTACCAGGAGATCGAGTCGGCGATGACCGAGGGTCACCCGGCGTTCGTGGCCAACAACGGCCGGATCGGGTTCAGCCTCGACGACTACCGCGCCTACGCACCCGAGACCGGCCGGCCGGTCCGGCTGCACTGGCTCGCCGCGCGGCGCACGCTGACCCGGCTCTCCCTCGCCGCGGACGGCTCCGAGGCCGCGCTGTACGACGGGGAGCTGAGCCCGGCGGTCCGCGAGCGCTTCGCCGCGCGCCTGCGCTCCCTCGGCCTCGACGCCGCCGACTACCTGTACCTGCCGGTGCATCCGTGGCAGTGGCAGCACAAGCTGGCCGTCACCTTCGCCCCGGACGTGGCTCGGCGCGACCTCGTCCATCTCGGCGAGGGCGAGGACGACCACCGTCCGCAACAGTCGATCCGGACCTTCTTCAACGCCAGCCGGCCCGAGCGGCACTACGTGAAGACCGCGCTCGCGATCCAGAACATGGGCTTCGTGCGCGGCCTCTCGCCCGCCTACATGGCCGCCACGCCCGCCATCAACGACTGGGTCGCCTCCGTCGTCGAGGCCGACGACGAGCTCCGCGCATGCGGCTTCGAGGTGCTCCGCGAGGTCGCCGCGGTCGGCTACACCGGCGACGCCTTCCACCGCACGGCCGCACCGTCGCCGTACCGGAAGATGATCGCGGCGCTGTGGCGCGAGAGCCCGGTCGCCCGCACGGCCGACGGCGAGCAGCTCACCACCATGGCCGCCCTGCTGCACCGCGACGCCGCCGGCGACGCGCTCGTGACGGCCTGGGTCAAGGCCTCACCGGTGGACGCCGCGAGCTGGGTCCGGGCCTATCTCCGGGCCTATCTCCGGCCGCTGGTGCACTGCCTGTATGCCTACGACCTGGCCTTCATGCCGCACGGGGAGAACCTGCTGCTGCGGCTGCGCGAGCACGTCCCGGTCGGAGCGTTCATGAAGGACATCGGTGAGGAGGTCGCCGTCATGGGCGACCTGCCGCTGCCCTCCGACGTCGAGCGCATCCGTGGGAGCTTCCCCGACGACGTGAAGGCGCTCGCCGTGCACACCGACGTCTTCGACGGGGTGCTGCGCTTCGTCGCCGCGATCCTCGACGAGGACGGCGTGCTGCCCGAGGAGGAGTTCTGGGCGATCGCGCGGGAGACGATCGAGGAGCACGCGGCCGACCACCCCGAGCTCGCCGAGGCGGCGGCGTCGTACGACCTGCTCCGGGCGGAGTTCCGGCACAGCTGCCTCAACCGGCTCCAGCTGCGCAACACGCTGCAGATGGTCGACCTCGGCGACCAGGCCGAGTCCCTCATCTTCGCCGGTACGCTCCGCAACCCCGTGGCGCCATGACGATCGTGCGCGACGGGCACGGGATCCCCCACGTCGTGGGCGACTCGGTGCTCGCGGTGGCGCGCGAGCAGGGCCGGGCCACGGCACAGGACCGCGCCGGGCAGCTGGAGGTCGAGCGTCGCCGGGCGGAGGGGACCTGTGCCGAGGTCTTCGGCGAGGGGGCGCGCGCCTGGGACGAGCTCGCCCGCCGAGCGCTGCTCGTGGACCTGGCGCGGCGTGCCCACGCCGCGCTGTCCGCCGAGAGCCGCGCCTTCGTCGACGCCTACGTCGAGGGACTGAACGAGGACCTCGACCCGGCCTACCGGCCCTGGCGTCCCTGGACGCCGCTCGCCGTGTTCGCGGTCCAGCACCTGCTGTTCTCAGGCTTCCCGAGCCAGCTGTGGCGGCGCCATCTCGCGGCCACCGCCGGCGAGGAGTGGCTGCCGCTGTTCCGCACCGAGGGGCTTCCCGGGGGGAGCAACGCCCTCGTCGTCGACGGCTCCCTCACCGACAGCGGCCTGCCCATCCTCGCCGGCGACCCGCACCGGGTGATCGAGGCGCCCGGCTGCTACGCGCAGGTCCGGCTGGTCTGTACCGACCCCGACGACCCCTTCGACGTCGCCGGGCTCACCTTCGTCGGTGTCCCGGGCGTCCAGCACTTCGGCCACGCCGGGGACGTCGCGTGGGGCATCACCAACGCCGTCGCCGACGACGAGGACGCGTACGCCGAGGAGCTGGTCCGGCACGGCGACGCGGTCATCGCCCGCGGGCCGTCGGGATGGGAGCCCGTGGCGCGTCGTACCGAGCTGGTCCGGGTCAGGACCGGGGCGGGCACCTTCGACGCCCACGAGGTCGAGGTGCTCGTCACGGACCGCGGACCGGTGGTCGTCGGCGGTCCCGGCGAGCCGGAGGCCTACAGCCTGCGCACGCCGGCGTACGTGCTCGGCGACCTCGGCCTCGACACCTTGCTGCCCCTGCTGCGCGCGCGCACCGCCTCAGACGTCACCGGCGCCTTCGCGGGCTGGGTCGGGCCGGTCGACAACCTCGTCGTCGGCGACCGGCGCGGTGCCACCGAGCACCGGGTGGTCGGGCGCATCCCCGTCCGCGACGCGGACCGGCGCTGGACCGGCGCGTGGGTCGCGGACCTGCCGCGGCGTACCGGACCGGTGCTGGTGACGGCCAACGACCGGGCCACGCCCGACTTCGCCCGGGTCGGCGCGGACTTCGCCCCGCCCCACCGCGCCCGCCGGATCCGCGCCCTCCTCGACGGGCTGAGCGCAGCCGGTCCGCTGACCCCCGAGGCGGTCGCGGGCGTCCTCGCCGACGACCGCCAGACCGCCGGCGCGGCCCTGCTCGACGCCGTCGCCGTCCTCGTCGACCTCAGCGGGCCCGCGGCGACGCTCCGTGACCGGCTGCTCGCCTGGGACCGGCGGATGGGCGCCGGCAGCGTCGCCGCGGCGCTGTTCGCACAGGTCCGCGAGCACGTCGTCGAGGGCCTGTCCGGCGCGCCGGCGCTCGACGGCGTGGACGGCTCCCCGCACGGGGAGCTCTTCGCCCCGTGGTTCGACCTGCGGTCCCGGATCCGGCTCTGTCTGCCCGCGATCCTCGCCGCGGACAAGCCGTTCGGCGTGGACGTGCTCCAGGTCGTCGCCGCGGCGCTGGAGGAGGTCGCGCGGCGACCGGACCCGGAGCCGTGGGGGAGCGGCCATGTCGTCGTACCGCTGACGGCGCAGCAGCAGTTCGGCCTTCCCGCGCCGGAGGGCGCGGCGGCGCCGTGCGTGCCGGTGGCCGGGGACGACGACTGCGTCTGCGCCACCCGGGCGCTGGGCGGCGTCGGCGCCTGCGTGCACGGGCCGGTGGCGCGCTGGGTGTGGGACCTGGCCGGCCGGAGCCGGTGGGTCGTGCCGCTCGGGGCGTCCGGCGACCCGGCCTCGCCCCACCACCACGACCAGCAGCCGACCTGGGCCGCCGGCGGCACCCTCCCCCTCGAGAACCCCCTGGAGTCCCGTTGACCGTCCTCGTCCGTCCCGTCGTACCCGCACAGGACGCGGCCCTCCTGCACTCCTGGGTGAGCGCGCCGCGCGCGCACTTCTGGGGGATGACCGACCACACCCGCGAGGAGGTGGAGCTGGTCTACGCCTACATCCAGGAGCAGCCACACCTGGCGGCGTACCTGCTCGTGCTCGACGAGCACCCGGTCGGCCTGCTGCAGACCTACGATCCCGAGGTCGACGAGATCGGGGCGTGGTACGACCGTGCACCGGGCGACGTCGGCGTCCACCTGCTCCTCGCCGACGACCCGCGTCGCGCCGGTCGGACGGCCGAGGTCATCGCCGCCGGCCTGGACTTCGTCGCCCACCTGCCCGGCTGCACCCGCATCGTCTTCGAGCCCGACGCCCGCAACACCGCCTCGCTGAGCCTGATGGAGCGTGTCGGCTGCACCCGCGGCCCGCTGGTCGACCTGCGCACGAGCATCGCGGAGAAGCCGGCGCAGTTCTTCTTCCTGGACCGCGACCGCGCTCGCGCCACCGCCCGCGCCTGGTCCGCCGAGCTGTGAGTTGTGGGGCCGCGAGGTGTGAGCTGGCGGCACCCCCCTTCCTCACACCTCGCACCCCCCTTCCTCACACCTCGCGGCCCGCTTCTCCCACCGCGCGGGGGTGCGTGAGCCCGTGAGACGGAGTTGACGAGATGAAATCTGCGAGGGCATCGCGGCGAAACGGCCGGATCGCAGGCTGAGGGACGACAACCGGACCTCTGCCTGCCAGGAGCCTGCGATGACCCTCACCAGTCCCAGCGGTGGCGACCTCGCCGCCCGCGCACCCGAACCCACCCTTCCGCGCAGGAAGGGGCGGTGGATCGACGACTGGCGTCCGGAGGACCGCGCGTTCTGGGACACCCACGGCGCGCCGGTCGCCCGGCGCAACCTGGTGTGGTCGATCTTCGCCGAGCACCTCGGATTCTCCGTGTGGCTGATCTGGAGCGTGTCCTCGGCGTTCCTCGTGGCGCAGGGCTTCGCGTTCAGCCCCCAGCAGCTGTTCTTCCTCGTCGCGATCCCGAACCTCGTCGGCGCGCTGATCCGGGTGCCCTACACCCTCGCGGTGGGGCGGTTCGGAGGGCGCAACTGGACCATGGTGAGCGCGGCCCTCCTCCTGATCCCGACGCTGAGCTTCGCGTACTTCGTGACGCAGCCCGGTACGCCGTACTGGGCGTTCTGCCTCATCGCGGCGACCGCAGGCTTCGGCGGGGGCAACTTCGCCAGCTCGATGGCCAACATCAACTTCTTCTACCCCGCGCGGCTCAAGGGCGCGGCGCTCGGCCTCAACGCGGCCGGGGGCAACCTCGGCGTCGCCATCATCCAGTTCTTCCTGCCGGTGATCGTCGGCGGCGCGGGCATCTTCGGCCTGGTCAAGGCCAGCGAGGGCGGGATCCACCTCGAGCGCGCCGCGCTCGTGTACGCCGTCCTGGCCGTCGTGGCCGTACTGGCCGCGTGCTTCCGGATGGACAACCTGTCCAACGCCAAGGCGGACACCCGCCAGCAGCTGAGCGTCCTCAAGCACCGCTACACGTGGGTGATGTCCTTCCTCTACATCGGCACCTTCGGCTCCTTCATCGGCTACTCGGCCGCCATGCCGCTGCTGATCAAGATCAACTTCTGGCGCCAGCCGGTCCCCGCCGTCGAGGGGATCGGCATCAACTTCGCCTTCTACGCCTTCCTGGGCGCCCTCGTCGGCTCGGTCGCCCGGCCGCTGGGCGGCCACCTGGCCGACCGCTTCGGCGGCGGTCGGATCACCCTGCTCGCCTTCGGGGGCATGGTCCTCGGCACGCTCGGCATCCTGGTCACGCTCGGCATGCTCGAGCCACTGCCGCCCGCGCCCGACAAGGCGACGCTCGCCGCGATCGCCGCGGACCCGACGGCGTTCGAGTACCCGGCGGCCGTGCGCGCGGCCGTCGAGGCGAACGCCGACATCTTCCCGATCTTCCTCGGCATCTTCCTGTTCGTCTTCGCCTGCACCGGCGTCGGCAACGGCTCGACCTACAAGATGATCCCCGCGATCTTCCGCACCGACGCCGAGCGCGCCACCGCGGCAGGGACCCCCGAGCGGGAGCTGGCCCTGCTGGACGGCACCAAGCGGTCGTCGGCCGCCGTCGGCATCATCGGCGCGGTGGGGGCGATCGGCGGCTTCCTGATCCCGATCACCTTCGGCTCGCCGTGGGTCTCCGACCCGCTGGCCGCCACGAAGACCGCGTTCATCGTCTTCGCGGGCTTCTACCTGGTCTGCACGCTCGTCACCTGGGCCTTCTTCCTGCGCCGGCCGTCGGCCGTCGCCGACGGGACCACGGTGCGGAAGGGCTACGCCGGCCTGGGCATCTGAGCCGCTGCGTCAGATCACGCCGAGGGCCAGCATCGCGTCCGCCACCTGGAGGAAGCCCGCGATGTTGGCCCCGGCGACGTAGTCGCCCGGCGCGCCGTAGGCGTCGGCGGTCTCCAGGCAGCGGGCGTGGATGCCGACCATGATCTCCTCGAGCCGCTCCTCGGTGTGCGCGAAGGTCCACGAGTCGCGCGAGGCGTTCTGCTGCATCTCCAGTGCGCTGGTCGCCACCCCGCCGGCGTTCGCGGCCTTGCCCGGCGCGAAGGCCACGCCGGCTCCCGTCAGCACCTTCACCGCCTCGGGCGTGCACGGCATGTTGGCCCCCTCCGCGACGACGGTGCAGCCGTTGCGGACCAGGGCCAGAGCGGCCTCGGCGTCGAGCTCGTTCTGGGTCGCACAGGGCAGCGCGATGTCGCAGGGCACGTCCCACAGCGAGCTGCCCGAGCCGGCGGCCACGAAGCGCGCGGACTCCCGTGCCTCGGCGTACGACGACAGCCGCTCGCGGCGCACCTCCTTGACCTCCTTCAGCAGCTCGACGTCGAGCCCCTTCTCGTCGACGACATGGCCACTGGAGTCCGAGCAGGCGATCACGGTGGCGCCGAGCGCGGCGGCCTTCTCCGCGGCGTAGATGGCGACATTGCCGGAGCCGGACACGACCACGGTGCGCCCCTCGAACGAGCTGCCGTGGGCCTTGAGGATCTCGCTCGCGAAGTACACGGTGCCGTAGCCGGTGGCCTCCGTGCGCACCAAGGAGCCGCCCCAGCCGATGCCCTTCCCGGTGAGCACGCCCGACTCGTAGCGGTTGGTGATCCGCTTGTACTGCCCGAACAGGTAGCCGATCTCGCGACCGCCGACGCCGATGTCGCCGGCGGGGACGTCGGTGTACTCGCCGATGTGCCGGTAGAGCTCGGTCATGAACGACTGGCAGAAGCGCATCACCTCGGCGTCGCTGCGCCCCTTGGGGTCGAAGTCCGAGCCGCCCTTGCCGCCGCCGATGGGCATGCCGGTGAGCGCGTTCTTGAAGATCTGCTCGAAGCCGAGGAACTTGACGATCCCGAGGTAGACCGACGGGTGGAAGCGCAGACCGCCCTTGTAGGGCCCGAGCGCGGAGTTGAACTCCACCCGGAAGCCGCGGTTGAGCTGCACGTGGCCGGCGTCGTCGACCCAGGGAACCCGGAAGATGATCTGCCGCTCGGGCTCGCACACGCGCCGCAGGATGGCGGCGTCGGCGTACTCCGGGTGGCGGGCGACGACCGGCCCGAGGCTGTCGAGCAGCTCCCGGGTGGCCTGGTGGAACTCGGCCTCCCCGGGGTTGCGGGCCAGGATCTCGTCGTAGATCGGCTGCAGGGTCGGGCTCAGGTCGCTCACGGGTGCTCCTTCGGACGAACGAGGACCCCCCTCTCGTCGTGGTGAGGTCTCTCCGAGAAGTGCCTACGCTCTCATCACCGCGTGCTGGGTGCGGACGACGGGTCCGATCGTGAGACCGTGAGGAGTCGTTGACGCCGGTGTGCCCGTCGTGGAGCGGTCGCGCAACGCGCGTCGCGTGGAATGGCGCCATGACCGCCGCGCCGACCCGTACCCACTGCCCGTACTGCAGCCTGCAGTGCGGGATGGCGATCACCCGCCAGGGACGCGGGGGCATCGAGATCGGCGCCTGGGAGGAGTTCCCGGTCAACGAGGGTGCGTTGTGCCGCAAGGGGTGGACGGCGGGCGGTCTACGCGGCAGCCGCGAACGGCTGACGACGCCCCTGGTGCGCGACCGGGCGACCGGGGAGCTGCGCGCGGCGGACTGGGACGAGGCGCTCGACCTGGTCGCCCGGCGGATCGCGGTCCTCCAGGCCGCACACGGCAACGACGCGGTCGCGGTCTTCGGCGGGGGCGGCCTCACCAACGAGAAGGCCTACCAGCTGGGCAAGTTCGCCCGCGTCGCCCTCGGCACCAGCCAGATCGACTACAACGGTCGGTGGTGCATGAGCTCGGCTGCCAGCGCCGGCAACCAGGCCTTCGGCGTCGACCGCGGCCTGCCCTTCCCGCTCGCGGACGTCGAGCAGGCCGACGTGGTCGTCCTGGTCGGCTCCAACCTCGCCGAGACGATGCCGCCGGCGGCGCGGCACCTCGACCGGCTCCGCGAGCGCGGCGGCCGGCTCGTCGTCGTCGACCCCCGGCTCACGCCCACCGCGGCGCGCGCCGACCTCTTCCTCCAGCCCGTGCCCGGCACCGACCTCGCCCTCGCCCTCGGCGTCCTGCACCTGCTCGACGCGCAGGGCCTGGTCGACGAGGAGTACGTCGCGACCCGGACCACCGGCTTCGACGACGTACGCCGGGCCGCCGCGGCGTGGTGGCCGGAGCGCGTCGAGCGCACGACGGGCATCGCCACCGACGAGCTGCGCGCCCTGGTCGCCCTGCTCGCCGGCTCCGCGGCGTCGGCCGGCGGGGAGCGTGGCGACCGGCGCCCGCGGGTGATGGTCCTGACGGCGCGGGGAGCCGAGCAGCACGCGCAGGGCACCGCCACCGTGCTGGGCTGGATCGACGTCGCCCTGGCCCTCGGGATGCCCGGGAGGCCGTACGCCGGCTACGGCTGCCTCACGGGCCAGGGCAACGGCCAGGGCGGGCGCGAGCACGGGCAGAAGGCCGACCAGCTCCCCGGGTACCGCATGATCGACGATCCCGCGGCCCGCGCGCATGTCGCCGAGGTCTGGGGTGTGTCGCCGGAGGAGCTCCCCGGCAAAGGCAGGTCGGCGTACGAGCTGCTCGACGCGCTCGGGCGGGACGACGGGCCGAAGGCGCTGCTCGTGCACGCGTCGAACATCGTCGTCAGCGCGCCGAACGCCACCCACGTCGCCCAGCGTCTGGAGTCCCTCGAGCTGCTCGTCGTCTGCGACATCGTGATGTCCGAGACCGCGGCGCTCGCCGACGTCGTGCTGCCGGTGACCCAGTGGGCCGAGGAGACCGGCACGATGACGAACCTCGAGGGTCGCGTGATCCTGCGCCGGCAGGCGGTCGCGGCCCCGGCGGGCGTGCGCAGCGATCTCGAGGTCATCGCCGGGATCGCGCAGCGGCTCGGCGCGCCCGTCGACTTCTCGACCGACCCCGAGGAGATCTTCGCCGAGCTCGGCCGCGCCTCGGCCGGAGGCAAGGCGGACTACTCCGGCATCAGCTATGCGCGGATCGCCGAGGAGGACGGGGTGTTCTGGCCGTGCCCGGCCGTCGCGGAGGGCGAGCAGCCGCACCCGGGCACCCCCCGGCTCTTCGCGGACTCCTTCCCGACACCGGACGGCCGGGCCCGCTTCGTGGTGCCGGAGTACGCCGGCCCGGCCGAGGAGCCCGACCCGTCCTATCCCGTGCACCTGACGACGGGCCGGGTGCTCGCGCAGTACCAGTCCGGTGCCCAGACCCGGCGCATCCGGGAGCTCTCCGACGAGGGCGCCTTCGTCGAGATGCACCCGATGCTCGCCGAGCGGATCGGCGCACATGACGGCCACCCGGTCGTCGTCCGCACCCGGCGCGGCGAGATGAAGGCGCCGGCCCGGGTGGTCACCACCATCCGCCCCGACACCGTCTTCGTGCCCTTCCACTGGGTCGGCGCCAACCGGCTGACCAACGACGCGCTCGACCCGTCCAGCCGGATGCCGGAGTTCAAGGTGTGTGCGGCCGAGGTGCTGGTGTGACCCGCTCCCACACGCGGAGCTCCTCGAAGCGGGCCACCTCGACGTAGTGGGCCTCGACGTGCGCCTGGACCCGGGTCGCGTCGACGCCCCACGAGGCGACGCCGCTGCCCGCGACCACCAGCCAGCGTGGCGCCTCCGGTCCCTCGAGGACGGCCTGCAGCCCGGCGAGCTCGGGGTCGCGCACCCGGACGGGGAGGCTCCACAGGTGCTCGTAGGGACTGGTGAGCCCGCTGGCCGTGACGATGTCCGGGCGGCCGAAGGCGACCACGACGCCGTCGCCGGGGTCGGCGTGGTCGCGCAGGTAGCGCGCGACCTCGGCATCGCGCGCGAGCGTCGGGACGACCGGGTCGGCGACGGTGTGGACCCAGGCCGCCAGGCAGGCGAGAGCGGCCAGCCCGAAGCAGCCGGTGAGCACCATCCGGCGGCGGCCGAACGGCCGCACCAGGCAGGCGAGGAGCACCACGCCCGGGACCAGCCCGGTCAGGTAGTGCAGCCAGTAGCTGCCGCCCGCGGTGACGCCGAGCATCTCCCACGCCGCCATGGCCAGCGCCGCCACGGGCAGCGGAGTCGCCCGCGGCCCGTGCCGGATGGCCGTCCGGGCCGCCAGGAAGCCGGTGGTCAGCAGGGTGACGGCGGCGCCGCTGGCGAGGAAGGCGAGCGCCACCAGCGTCATCCGGTACGACGTGGCGGGCGAGGCCGACTGTCCGATCACGCTCACCGCGTCCAGCCGGAAGACGACCACCGCGTCCCACAGGTCGACCGGGGACGTCCCGCGCGCCGCGGATGCGGTGAGCACGACCCCCAGCACCGCGACCGCGCCCGTCACCAGGGCCAGCAGCCGTCCGGCCACGCGGCGCACGCCCCCGCCCGCCAACGGGACGAGGACGATCGCCAGCACGAAGACGTCCACCATGTTCTGCTTCACCAGGGCCGCGCAGGCACCGGCGGCTCCCGCGCCGGCCGCGAGCAGCACTGCCCGTCGCTCGGAGCGGGCCGCCACGGCGCAGACCAGTCCCAGCGCGCCGAGCAGGACGAACGGCGCAGCGAGCAGCTCGCCGTTGGCCGCGGGCATCCCGAGAAGCGGGCTCGAGAGCAGCGCCACCGCCAGGAGCGGGACGATCCGCGGGGTCCAGTGGTCCGGGCCCGCGCTGAGCCGCGCGGCGAGGACACCGGCCAGCAGCACCGCCGCGACGCTGGCCGCCGCGCCGACCAGCTTGACCCCGGGCGCGACCGTTCCCTCGGCGGTGAGGTCGATCGGACCGAGCTCGGCCGCCAGTCGGAAGACCCAGATCAGCAGCGGCGGCCGGTCGACCCAGTGCTCGCCGTACAGGGATCCACCGTCGTGCCACTGGCGGGCCAGCAGCAGGAAGCCCGCCTCGTCGGACTCGAGCGGCGCGCGCAGGAAGGGCAGCCACGCCACGAGCGCGACCACCGCGGCGACGTACGTCGCGCGCGACACCCGGACCCGCTCCGCCATGTCCCGACCGTAGGCCAGGGGACCTGAGCCGCACGGTGAGGTCGTGAGGAGTCGTTGACATCGGCGTGTAACACGAGCACACGGGTGCGAAACGTGGGTGTCGTTCGATGGATCCATGACCGAGAGCCAGCCTGACGCGCCGCGCCCGCGGCTGGTCGTCGTCGGCTCCGGCATGGCGGCGACGCGCCTGGTCGAGGAGCTCGTCGCGCGTCACGCGACCGAGTGGCTCGAGGTCACCGTCCTCGGTGACGAGGACGTCGCGCCGTACAACCGGATCCTGCTCTCCGCGGTCCTCGAGGGCACCCACCGACCCGAGGCGCTCACCCTGCGCGCGCCCCAGTGGTACGCCGACCACGGCATCGACCTGCGCCTGGGCGCACGCGTCCTCGGAGTGGACCGGGAGCGCAAGGACGTCATGCTCGTCGACGGCACCCTCGTCGACTACGACCTCCTGGTGCTCGCGACGGGCAGCATCCCCTCGCTGCCGCCGATCCGCGGCCTGGTCCGGATGGACGGCTCGCTCCACCCGGCGGTGCACGCCTTCCGCTCCCTGGCCGACTGCCGCCGGCTGCTGGCCGCGGTCTCCGCGGCGGACGTCGACGGCAGCCCGCTCAACCGCCGCGCCGTCGTCGTCGGTGGCGGCCTGCTCGGGCTCCAGGTCGCCCGCGCCCTCGGGGCCCGGGGCATCGCCACCGAGATCGTCGAGGGTGGCGAGCACCTGCTCCACCAGCAGATCAGCACCGCGGCGGGCCGGCTGCTCGCGCGCGACCTCACCAAGCTCGGCGTCGCGGTCTACACCGGAGCGCGCGCGATCCGGCTCCACGACCGCGCACCGCACGAGGACGGCGGCCGCGTGGCCCTGCGCCTCGACACCGGCTTCACCCTCGACACCGACCTCGTCGTGCTCACCGCCGGAGGACGTCCCTCCACCGCGCTCGCGCGCGGCGCGGGACTCGAGGTCCGTCGCGGGATCGTCGTCGACGACCGCCTCGCCAGCGTCACCGACCCGTCGGTCCACGCCCTCGGCGACTGCGCGGAGCACGACGGCCGCACCACCGGCTTCGTCCCGCCCGCCTGGGAGCAGGCCGGTGTCCTCGCCGGCATCCTGTGCGACGAGGCCGTGAAGTACGACGGCTCCCGGCTCGTCGCCCGGCTACGGGCCACCGACCTCGACGTCGCCGTGCTCGGCGACGCGGCCGCCGAGCTCGCCGCCGGCGGCGAGGTCGTCGAGGTCGCGAACCCCCTCTCGGGGTCGCACCGGCGGCTCGTCGTACGGGACGGGCGGATCGTGGCCGCGACCCTCGTGGGCGACCTGTCCCGGGTCGGCCTGATCACCCAGCACTTCGACCGGCAGACCGTGCTCGCGCCCCACGAGCCGGGGCGCCTGCTGATGCCCGAGCCGACGGGAGGGGAGGCCGACAGCGTCGTCGGCTCCCTCCCGGACGACGCCGAGGTCTGCGCCTGCGCGGGCGTCACCGCCGGCCGGATCCGCGCCTGCTCCTCGCTGGAGCAGGTCCGCGACACCACCCGCGCGACCACCGGCTGTGGTGGCTGCGCCAGCACGGTCCGGCAGCTGCTCAGCAGCCGTCCGGCACTCGTCACGAAAGGGACCTGACTCATGAACCAGCGCAAGCAACTGGTGGTCGTCGGCCACGGCATGGTGGGCCACCGCTTCGTGCAGGCGGCGATCGAGCGCGGGCTCACCGAGACCCACGACATCACGATCCTCGGCGAGGAGCCGCGACCGGCGTACGACCGCGTCGCGCTGACCTCGTTCTTCGAGCGTGGCGCCGACGCGCTGTCCTTCCTCCCGGGCGGCGCGTACGACGACCCCCGGGTCCGCCTCCGGCTCAACGCGGAGGTGGTGGCGATCTCGCCGCGGCAGCGGGTGGTCACGCTCGCCAGTGGCGAGGACCTGCACTACGACGAGCTGGTGCTCGCGACGGGGGCGTACCCCTTCGTGCCGCCCGTGCCGGGCAAGGACCTGAGGAACGTCTTCGTCTACCGCACGATCGAGGACCTCGAGGCGATCCGCGCGGCGTCGAGGAAGGCGAAGGTCGGTGCGGTCATCGGTGGTGGGCTGCTCGGCCTCGAGGCCGCGAACGCCCTGCATCAGCTGGGCCTGGAGACCCACGTCGTCGAGCTGGCGCCGCGGCTGATGGCGGTGCAGATCGACGACGCGGCCGGCTCGACGCTGAACCGGCACATCGAGACGCTGGGCCTGCGGGTGCACACCGGCGCGATGACCGAGGCCGTGCTCGGCAAGGACAAGGTCACCGGCCTCGCGCTGAAGGACCGCAACCCGCTCGACGTCGACCTCGTGGTGTTCTCCGCCGGCATCCGTCCGCGCGACGCCCTCGGCCGGGCCGCCGACCTCGACATCGCCGAGCGCGGCGGGATCCTGGTCGACGAGCACTGCCGCACCAGCGACGAGCACATCTGGGCGATCGGCGAGTGCGCCGCTCCCGGCGGGCGCATGTACGGCCTGGTCGCTCCGGGCTACGCCATGGCCGAGGTCGTCGTGGACGCCCTGCTCGGCGGCGGGGTCGGCGCGTTCACCGGGGCGGACATGTCGACCAAGCTCAAGCTGCTCGGCGTCGACGTCGCCTCCTTCGGCGACGCCTTCGCCACCGACGAGGACGCCCTCGAGGTCGTGTACGCCGACGCGGTGGCCGGCGTCTACAAGAAGCTGGTCGTCAAGGAGCTGGCCAGCGGTGGCTACGAGCTGCTGGGCGGCATCCTGGTCGGCGACGCGTCGTCGTACGGCGTGCTGCGGCCGCTGGTGGGCTCCGGCATGGAGCTCCCGGACAACCCGGAGGAGCTGATCCTGCCGGCGAGCCGGGGCGGGCTCGAGCTGGGCCTGCCGGACGACGCGCAGGTCTGCTCGTGCAACAACGTGACCAAGGCCGACATCGTCGCGGCGGTCTCCGACGGCGGCAGCTGTGACAGTCCGTCCTGCGTGACCGTCTGCACCAAGGCCGGCTCCACCTGCGGCTCGTGCAAGACCGTCGTCAAGAAGATCGTCGAGGACCACTTCGCGTCGGTGGGCAAGGTCGTCGACAGATCGCTGTGCGAGCACTTCGCGATGACCCGGCAGGAGCTCTTCGAGGTCGTGGCCGTCCACGGCTACAACCGCTTCGACGACATCGTCGAGGGCCACGGCCGGGGCCGCGGGTGTGACATCTGCAAGCCTGCCGTCGCCTCGATCCTGGCCAGCCTGCTCAACCACCACGTCCTCGAGGGCAGCAACGCGACCCTGCAGGACACCAACGACGCCTATCTCGCCAACCTTCAGAAGAACGGCACCTACTCGGTGGTGCCGCGCATCCCCGGTGGCGAGATCACCCCGGACAAGCTGATCGTGATCGGCGAGGTGGCCCGCGACTACGGCCTCTACACGAAGATCACCGGCGGCCAGCGGATCGACCTGTTCGGCGCCCGGATGGAGGACCTGCCGGCGATCTGGAAGCGGCTGGTGGACGCGGGCATGGAGTCCGGGCACGCCTACGGCAAGTCGCTGCGCACGGTGAAGTCCTGCGTCGGCTCGACCTGGTGCCGCTACGGCGTCCAGGACTCGGTCGGCATGGCCATCGAGCTCGAGCTGCGCTACCGCGGCCTCCGCTCGCCCCACAAGCTCAAGGGCGGTGTCTCGGGGTGCGCCCGCGAGTGCGCCGAGGCGCGCGGCAAGGACTTCGGTGTCATCGCGACCGAGAAGGGCTGGAACCTGTACGTCGGCGGCAACGGCGGCGCCGTCCCCGCGCACGCCCAGCTGCTGGCCGGCGACCTCTCCCGGGAGGAGCTGATCCGCTGTCTCGACCGCTTCCTCATGTACTACATCCGCACCGCCGACCGGCTGCAGCGCACGTCCACCTGGCTCGACGAGGTCGGCGGCCTGGAGCGGGTCCGCGAGGTCGTCGTCGAGGACCGTCTCGGTCTCGGCGCCGAGCTGGAGGCGAGCATGGACCGGCACGTCGACTCCTACTTCGACGAGTGGAAGGCGACCATCGAGGACCCCGAGAAGCTCGCCCGCTTCGTGTCCTTCGTCAACGCGCCCGGCACGCCCGACCCCAACATCACCTTCCGCGAGGAGCGCGGCCAGATCCGCGCCGACCTGCCCGACGGGCCGGTCTCCCTCGGTGCCTCGATCCCGGTGGGGGGACCCCGATGAACCACCCCACCATGACGACGAACCACCCCACCATGACGACCGGGCAGGTGAGCGGCACCGCGGTCTGCCCACTCGAGCGGATCGCGCGCGAGTCCGGCGTCGCCGCGCTCGTCGACGGCGAGGCCGTGGCGGTGTTCCGCACCTACGACGACGGGGTGTTCGCGCTCTCCAACTTCGATCCCTTCGGCCGCGCCTCCGTGCTCTCGCGCGGCATCGTCGGCACGAAGACCGTCGTGGGGGAGAGCGGCGAGGAGGTCCAGGTCCCGTTCGTCGCCAGCCCGCTGCTCAAGCAGCGCTTCGACCTGCGGACGGGCGCCTGTCTGGACGACCCCTCCGTGGTCGTCCCGACGTGGGAGGTCCGGGTGGTCGACGGCATGGTGGTCGTCGGCGCTCGGCGCGAGACAATCAGTCCGTGCGAGCCGTGAGCGACCAACCCCTGTCCGGCTTCAGGATCGGTGTGACCGCGGCCCGGCGCGCGGACGAGCAGGTCGCGCTGCTCGAGCGCCGCGGAGCCAGTGTCGTCCACGCGCCCGCGCTCTCCGTCGACCCCAACCGGATCGACGAGGAGGGTCTGCGCGCCGCGACCGAGGGCGTGCTGGCCCAGCCGGTCGACATCTTCGTCGCGACGACCGGGATCGGCCTCAAGTCCTGGTTCGGTGCGGCGGAGCGCTGGGGCCTGCTCCCGGACCTGACCGTCCACCTGGGCTCGGCCGAGATCCTGGCGCGCGGGCCCAAGAGCGTCGGCGCGCTGCGCCGCTTCGGCCTGCGCGAGCTGTGGTCGCCGGAGTCGGAGGAGTTCGAGGACGTCCTCGCCCACCTGCGCGGCCGCGACCTGACCGGACGCCGGATCGTCGTGCAGGAGCACGGGCAGTCGCTGTCGATGGCCGCCCACGCCCTGCGCCGGCTCGGCGCGGAGGTGACGACGGTCGCGGTCTACCGGGTCGAGGGGGCAGCCGACCCGGAGCCGATGTTCGGCCTCATCGAGGAGATCGCCGAGCGCCGGGTGGACGCCGTCACATTCACCGCCGCCCCCGCCGTCGCGGCGCTGATGCAGGCCGCGGCCTCCACCGGCCACCGCGACGAGGTCGTCGGCGCCTTCCAGGCCGACGTGATCGCGTCCTGCGTGGGCCCGGTCACCGCGGCCGCGTTCGAGATGTGGGGGGTGCCCTCGATCTACCCCGAGCGCTCCCGGCTGGCCGCCATGGTCAAGCAGCTCGAGGTCGAGCTCCCCTCCCGCGCCGCCGGCACCACGATCGAGGTCGCGGGCCACACCCTGCTCCTGCACGGCGACCTGGGCGACCGCGGGGTCCTCCTCGACGGGGTGGAGGTCAAGCTCTCGCCCGCCCCGTACGCCGTCCTGCAGGCCCTGCTCGTCAACCCCGGCACCGTCGTCTCGCGCCGAGACCTCCTCGCCGCCCTGCCCTCCGGCACCGCCGGGTCCGAGCACGCCGTCGAGATGGCCGTCGCCCGCCTGCGCGCCGCCCTCGGCACCCGCTGCATCCAGACCGTCGTCAAGCGCGGCTACCGCCTGGCGGTGGCCCCGTGAGGCGCGAGGTGTGCCTCGTGGGGGCGCGAGGTGTGAGAGATGGGTGCACGAGGTGCGAGGAATGAGGGCCGCGCACCTCGTCACGGTCGCCCACGGGACCCGCACTGCCGCGGGCAACGAGGTCGCCCGCGCCCTCACCGCCGGGGCCGCGGCTCGTCTCGGGTGGCGGGCCACGACGTCGTACGTCGAGCTGTGCGCGCCCTCCTTCGCCGAGGTGGTGGCCCGAGCCGGCTCCCCGGTGGTCGCGGTGCCGTTGCTGCTCTCGACCGGCTACCACCTGCGCCAGGACCTGCCGGCCGCGGTCGCCGCCGCCGACCGCGACGACGTCCGCCTCGGCCGCTCCCTGGGCCCCGACCGGCTGCTCGCGAGCGCCCAGACCGACCGGCTCCGCACTGCCGGAGCGCGACCCGGCCAGCCGGTCGTCATGGTCGCCGCGGGATCCACCGACCCCGCCGCCACGACCGACCTCGACGCCGCGGCGCACCTCCTGGCCCAGGCCTGGGATGCGCCGGTGCGGCTCGCGACGCTGTCGGGCCACGGTCCGCGCCTCGCGGACGTCGTGCGCGCCGGGGACGCGGTGTCGCCGTACCTGCTCGCCACGGGGCACTTCCATCGCAAGGCCCGCCACGAGGCCCTCGCCGCCGGGGCGAGCGTGGTCGCCGAGGTCATCGGCCCACACTCGCTCGTCGTCGACCTCGTCGTCGAGCGGGCTCTCGCACTGGCACTGCGGGCGGTCGGCGTCCCGGCCTGATCGTGCTGTGTCGTCTGCACACGTCCGGCGTCTGCGGAGGACACAGCAGCGCTGGTCACCGTCGCGCCTCCAAGTCGACCGCAAGGCGGCCGCAAGTGCCCGGCGTGACGCTGGACCCATGAGCAGAAGACTCCTCCCCCTCCTCGCCCTGGCGCTCGCGCTGCCGACGAGCATCGGCATCACGTCGAGCGCCGAGGCGGCCAAGCCGCGCTGCGGCGGCAACAAGGCGACCATCGTCGGCACCAACAAGGCCGACAAGATCAAGGGCACGAAGAAGCGCGACGTGATCGTGGCGCGGGGCGGCAACGACAGGATCAAGGGCCTGGGCGGCAACGACGTCATCTGCGGCGACGGCGGCAAGGACACCATCGACGGCGGCGCGGGCCAGGACTACGTGCACGGCGGCGCCGGCAACGACCTGATCGCGCTGGGGCCCGGCAACGGCGGCATGGGGTACGGCGACGCGGGCGACGACTCGATGACGACCGGTGCGCCGGGCCAGGCACTCTTCGGCGGCGAGGGCAACGACCTGCTGAAGACCTCGTGGCCGCTGACCCTGGTCAACGGCGAGGCCGGCGACGACGCGCTGTACGGCGGCGCCGACGCCGACCAGCTCAACGGCGGCGACGGCAACGACCGGATCTCGGCGGGCGGCGGCGACGACGTGCAGCTCAACGGTGGGTTCGGCGTCGACACCTGCGACGGCGGTCCCGGGCGCGACAACTGCCACGGCGGCGCGCCGGGCGGGCCCGGCAACTCCCCGACGGACCCGGACATCTGCACCGCGGAGGTGAAGCAGTCCTGCCAGGGCGACGAGCTCCCGCAGCGCTGGCTGGCCAAGGTCAGCGCGGTCGAGAAGACCGACCGGGAGACGCGCACCTGGTCGCTCCAGATGGTCCTGGTGCGCGCCGGCGACCCGGCCACCACGTCGTTCTGGCGCGAGGAGTCGGTGACGGGGACGTTCTCGGTCCAGGGGGCTGCCGACGGATGCACCTGGTCCCACCAGGGCACGCTCCACCGCGACTTCACCGGCGACCTCGGCCTGGTCCCGGCCCAGAGCCTCTACTGGCTCGACGTCGTCGCCGGCGGCGACGGCACGTACACGAAGAGCTGCACCGGCGGTGGTGGGTACACCGGCGAGCAGGGCTTCCAGGCCTGGGCCGCGACCGAGGGCGGCCCGGAGACCGTGCCGTGGGACCGCAGTCGGCGCGAGATCACGGGCAGCTGGCACGAGGACGGGACCTACGAGGACATCGACGCCTCGTGGGTGATCACCCCACTGGACTGACCGTCCCGACGAAGCGGACGAGGCTGGCGAGCTCGGGGACCTCGCCGGCCTCGTCCAGCGTCGTACGCAGGATCTCGTCGTGCAGCGGGCGGGCCCGCTCCAGCAGCGCCCGGCCGGCGGGGGTGAGCTCGGTGTAGATCCCGCGCCGGTCGTCGGCGCAGAGGATGCGCGTGAGCAGGCCGCGGTTCTCGAGCCGGGTCACGAGCCGGGTCGTGGCGGACGCGGAGAGCGCCGCCGCGCGGGCCAGCTGCTGCATGCGCATGTGCCAGCCGTCCTGGCGGCTCAGTGCGTCGAGCACGGTGAACTCGACGACCGACAGCTCGTGCTCGCGCTGCAGCGCCTTCTCCAGCGCGGTCTCGATCAGGCCGTGCAGCGCCGCGAGCGTGCGCCAGCCCTGGGTGCGGATCTCGACCGCGTCGTCGGCGATGCCCATGGGTTCCTCCTCGTCGGACGCCTCCAGCATACCTGAGTTGCGCGGGTAGGCCGCGTGTGCAACTATCGATACAACGCGTGTGCAACTACTGCACGCGCCGACTATCTACTCATGCACCCAGGAAGACTCCATGCCTGTCGCACTCCTCGCCCTCGCCATCGGCGGCTTCGGGATCGGCCTCACCGAGTTCGTGATCATGGGCCTGCTGCCCGAGGTCGCCGACGACTTCGCCGTCTCCGAGACCACCGCCGGCTATCTCATCTCCGGCTACGCCCTCAGCGTCGCCGTCGGCGCCATCGCGGTGACCCTCGCCCTGACCCGGGTGCCGCGCAAGAGCGCCCTGCTCGGCCTGATGGTGCTGTTCGTCCTCGGCAACCTCATCTCCGCCCTCGCCCCGACGTACGGCGTGATGATGACCGGCCGCGTCGTCGCGGCCCTGTGCCACGGGGCCTTCTTCGGCATCGGCTCCGTCGTCGCCGCCCAGCTGGTCGCGCCCGAGCGCAAGGCCAGCGCCATCGCCTTCATGTTCGGTGGCCTCACCCTCGCCAACGTCCTCGGCGTTCCACTGGGAACCTTCCTCGGCCAGGCCGCTGGCTGGCGCTCGACCTTCTGGGCGATCACCGTCATCGGCGTCCTCGCGTTCGCCGGGATCGCCGCCCTGGTGCCGGCCGCCCGCGGCGCCGCGGCGAACGCCACGGCGAGCGTCCGCTCCGAGCTGGCCGCCTTCCGCAGTCCTCAGGTCTGGCTGTCCATCGTCGTCACGGTCCTCGGGTACGGCGGCATGTTCGGGGGCTTCACCTACATCGCGTTCACCCTCACCGAGGTGAGCGACTTCGCGGCCGGCGCCGTGCCGTGGCTGCTGGTCCTCTTCGGAGTCGGCCTGTTCGCGGGCAACGTCTGGGGCGGCCGCGCCGCCGACCGCGACCTGGTCCGCACGCTCCTCGTCGTACTGGCCGCCCTCACCGTCGTGCTCGCCGCCTTCGCGCTCAGCGCGGCCAGCAAGCCCCTGACGGTCCTCGCGCTGCTGCTCATGGGCGGAGTCGGCTTCGCGACCGTGCCCGGCCTGCAGATGCGGGTCATGCACTACGCCAGCGCCGCACCCACCCTCGCCTCGGGCGCCAACATCGCCGCCTTCAACGTGGGCAACGCGCTCGGCGCCTGGCTCGGCGGCGTCACGCTCGCGGCCGGCCTCGGCTACACCTCACCGCTGTGGGCGGGGGCCGCGATCACCGCGCTCGGCCTGGTCGTGCTGGTCGTCGCCGCGAAGGCGCCCGGTGGCGAGTTCCGCCCGGCGGCCGGGGTCGGGGGTGCGGTGGGTGGCGCGGGGTCGGATTCACCACGGGATGTAGGCGAGTCCGCACTTCTGTAGCGGAGCTCCACTACAGGAGTGACGCGTGGCCTCCATCCCGTGGTGAATCCGCAACGGCGGCAACCCCAGACACGCCCTACCGCCCCAGCGACTCCGGCGTGTGCAGCCGCACCAGGAACCGGCGCGCGTGAGCGGGCTCCCGTCCGGCGGTCGCGAGCGAGACGGTGACCATCACGATCCCGGCGACGGGCACGCTCCAGGCTGCCGGCTGGGCGAGCAGGGCGCCGGCCCAGCCGCCGGGGGAGTAGCCGGCGAGGGTGGCGATCGCCGCGCCGCCCGCACCGAGCCCGCCCGCGACGAGCCCGGCCAGGGCGCCGGTGTCGGTGAGCCGGCGCCACCAGATGCCGAGCACCAGCAGCGGGCAGAAGGTCGACGCGGCGACGGCGAAGGCGAGCCCGACCGACTGGGCGACGCCGACGTCGTGCACCAGCAGGGCCGCCACCACGGGGATCACGACGGCGACCATCGCCGCGAGCCGGAACGCCGTGACGCCGCGCTGCTCACCGACGAAGCGGTTCACGACGTCCTGGGTGATGACGCCGGACACGGCGATCGCCAGCCCGGACGACGTCGAGAGGAAGGCTGCGAACGCCCCGGCCGTGACCAGCCCGGTCAGCAGGTCACCGCCGACACCGTCGAGCATGGCCCGCGGCAGCTCGAGGACGAGCACGTCCGAGCGGCCCTCGGCGACCAGCTGCTCGCCGTACACGCGGCCGAGGGCGGCGTACACCGGCGGCCACAGGTAGAACAGGCCGAGCAGCGCGAGCACCACGACCGTCGTACGACGGGCCGCGCGGCCGTCGGGGTTGGTGTAGAAGCGCACGACGACGTGCGGCAGACCCATCGTGCCGAGGAAGAGCGCGGCGATGAGGGAGTACGTCGTGTAGAGACCGGCGCCGCCGTCGCCGGCCACCGGCGTCGACCAGCCGTCACCGCCCACGCTGCCGGCGGGACGGCCGTCACCCCACCACACCGCGACGAGCACCGCCGCCGGGACCAGGAGCGCGGTCAGCTTCAGCCAGTACTGGAAGGCCTGCACGAAGGTCACCGACCTCATCCCGCCGGAGGTCACGTTGGCGAGCACCACGGCCGCGACGACGAGGGAGCCGGCCCACTCCGGCGCGCCGATCGCCGAGCGCAGGGTGATGCCGGCGCCCTCGAACTGCGGGATCAGGTAGAGCCAGCCGATGCCGACCACCAGCAGCGAGCAGGCCGCCCGGACCGTACGCGAGCCCAGGCGCGCCTCGGCGAAGTCGGGCAGCGTGTACGCCCCGGAGCGGCGCAGCGGGGCGGCGACCAGCACCAGCAGGACGAGATAGCCGGCGGTCCAGCCGACCGGGTACCAGAGCATGTCCGCGCCGCCGACCAGCAGCAGCCCGGCGATGCCGAGGAAGGACGCGGCCGAGAGGTACTCCCCGCCGATCGCCGACGCGTTCAGGCCCGGCCGGACCGTGCGCGAGGCGACGAAGAAGTCGCTCGTGGTGCGGGAGAAGCGCAGCCCCCAGGTGCCGATGGCGAGCGTCGCGAGGGTCACCAGGACGACCGCGACCAGTCCGGGGACGTCCGAGCGCTCCATCAGGCGCCGTCCTCGGCGCGGCGGTGCACGGGCGCGTTCGGGTCGTCGGGTCGGTCGCGGACGAGGTCGGCGAACACCCGCTCGTTGCGCTCGGCCCGGCGTACGTAGCGCCAGGCGAGCAGGAGCAGGAGCGGATGCACCAGCACGCCCAGGAGCAGCCACGGCAACGGGATCCCGAAGGGGTCGACCTCGACCAGCGCGGGCGCCAGGCGGAAGGCGAGGGGGAGCGAGCCGAGCGTGACCGCGAGCAGCACGAGCACGCGTGCGGCCAGGCCGAGCTGGGCGCGCAGCAGCGAGCGCAGGTACACATCCCCGAGCGGGGTCTGGTCGTGGACGTCCCCGAGCCGGCTCGCCGCGCGGCCCGCCGTTGCCTGCCGTGGCGGCCCGGTCACCCGCACCCGCTCGGTCATGCGCGCTCCTCTCAGCCGCCCGCGCGGGCCCGGCGGACCAGGACGTCGCGCAGGGCGCGGGTGTGGCGCCGGCTGACGGGGAGCTCGACCTCGCCCGAGGTGCCCGCGACGACGACCGAGGTGCGGCCGGCGTCGCTGCGGACCTCGGTGACGTGGGCCAGGGCGACGAGCAGCGAGCGGTGGATGCGGTGGAAGCCCGCACTCGCCCACTCCTCCTCCAGCGTGGTGAGGGGGACGCGCACCAGGTAGGCGTCGCCGCCGGCGGTGTGGAGTCGGGCGTAGTCGCCCTGCGCCTCGACGTGGGTGATGTCCGCCCGGTCGACGAACCGGGTCACGCCTCCGCGCTCGACGGCGATCTGGCTGTCCGGTGCGGGCGCGGGGGCGCTGGTGCCGCCGAGCACGCGGCGTACCGCCTCGGCCAGGCGCTCGGGCCGCACCGGCTTGAGCACGTAGTCGACCGCGCGCAGGTCGAAGGCGTCCACGGCGTGCTGCTCGTGGGCGGTCACGAAGACCACCGGCGGCGGCTGCTTGAACCGGCCCAGGACCTCGGCCAGCTCCAGGCCGCTGAGCCCCGGCATCTGGATGTCGAGGAAGACGCAGTCGACCTCCCGCTCGCGCAGGATCCGCAGGCCCTCGGTCGCCGACTGGCAGGCGACCACCTCGCCCACGCGGGCGTCGGCGTCCAGCAGGTAGGTCAGCTCGTCCAGCGCCGGGCGCTCGTCGTCGACGACGAGGACACGCAGGCCGCCGGGTGGGGTGCTCATGCGGTCACTCCCGGCGCGAACTTCGGCACCCGCACGACCACCTTGGTCCCGGCCCCCGGTGCGGTCTCCACGACCAGACCGTAGTCGTCGCCGAAGGTGGCGCGCAGCCGGGCGTCCACGTTGCCGAGGCCGACCGAGTCGAGCTCGGCGTCGCCCGCGAGTGCTCGGCGGACGGTCTCGGGGTCCTCGCCGACGCCGTTGTCCTCGACCTCCAGAACCGCCTCGTGGCCGCGGTCGTGAGCGACGATCGTCAGATGCCCGGCCTGCTCGACGCTCTCGAGCCCATGCCGTACGGCGTTCTCGACCAGCGGCTGGATGCACAGGAAGGGGACGACCACCGGCAGCACCTCCGGGGCGATGTTCAGCGTCACCTGGAGCCGGTCGCCGAAGCGCGCCTGCTCGAGCAGCAGGTAGCGCTCGATCGAGCGCAGCTCCTCGGCGAGCGTCGTGTACTCCCCGTGCCGGCGGAAGGAGTAGCGGGTGAAGTCGGCGAACTCCAGCAGCAGCTCCCGGGCCCGGTCGGGGTCGGTGCGCACGAAGCTGGCGATCGCGTTGAGCGAGTTGTACACGAAGTGGGGGCTGATCTGAGCCCGCAGCGCCCGCACCTCCGCCTCGATCATCCGGTTGCGGTGGGCGTCGAGCTCGGCCAGCTCCAGCTGTCCGGAGACCCACTCGGCGACCTCCTCGGTGGCGCGGACGAGGCCGGCGGTGGTGGCCGTCGCGAACGCCTGCACCGTGCCGAGCACCCGGCCCTCGACGACGAGCGGGCTGACGACTCCGGTGCGGACCGGGCAGCCGCCGACCGTGCAGCCCAGCTGGGCGCGGTCGACCGTGCGGGTGCTGCCCTTCTCGATCGCCAGCAGCCCCACCACCGCGGCCTGGTCGAGATGGTGGCCGCCCGTCCCCTCCCACGCCAGCACCGACTCGGTGTCGGTGATCGCCAGCGCGGGCGTGCCCAGCAGCGCCCTCAGGTGGCGGATCGCCCGCTCCGCGCTCGCGGTCGTCAGTCCCTCGCGCAGCGCCGGCGCCGCCAGCGACGCCTGGTGCAGGGCGCGGAAGGCCGCCCGGTCGGCATCGCTGCCCAGGTGGTCCCGTCGCCACCACCGTCCACTGCCCACGGACTCATCAAAGCGCACGAGGTGTGCCTTGTGGGGGCGCGACGTGTGCGTTGTGGGGCCGCGAGGTGTGCGTTGTGGGGGCGCGAGGTGGACGGTACGCCGTAGGCGGGCCGTCAGCGGAAGTCGATGAGCAGCATCCCGGAGTCGTCGTCCGCCGGCGGCTCGACGGCCGGGGCGAGCGCGACCGGGACGGTGGCCTCGCCGTCGTGCTCGGGACTCTCCTCCGCGACGGGCTCGGCGCTCGCCGTACCCGCCGGGACCTGATCCTGGCGGATCGTCTTGGGCTGGATGCCGACCACCGCGCGGAAGCACTCGCTGACCCACGGCAGCTGCATGCCATCCATGCCACGACCGAAGTCGTCGTAGAACGCCAGCACCTCGCGCACCTTCGACTCCTGCCCGGTGCGGTCGAGGACCGCGACCTCGGGCAGCGAGCGGGCCAGGTCCTGCACCGACGAGCGGTCGATGACCTGCCAGTGCTTGAAGGAGGCGTCCTCCGCCGGCCCGAAGTACGGCGAGGACTCGACCGCGTCGCCGATCCCCCGGCCGGTCGCGTGGTGGCCGATCAGGCCCCCGAGGCGCCGGACCCACGGGATGCGCTCGTCGCGCAGGTTGCGCACGATGGCGAAGGTGCCGCCGCGCTTGAGGACGCGGGCGATCTCGGGCAACGCCCGCTCGCTGTCGAACCACGCGTCGGCATCGGCCGCGACGACGAGGTCGTAGGTCCCGTCCGCAGCGGGGATCTCCTCCGCCGCGGTCTGCGAGACGCGCAGCTCGGGCAGCCGGCTGCCGAGTCGGTCGAGCATCCGCGGGTCGGGGTCGGTGGCGTGCACGTCGTGACCGAGCGCGACGAGATGCTCGGTGAGCTTGCCGGTGCCGGCTCCCAGCTCGAGGACCGTCAGTGGGTCCTCGCCGGTCAGCCACGCAACGGCCTCGCGCGGGTAGCCCGGGCGGCCGCGGTCGTAGGCCTCGGCCGCGCTGCCGAAGCAGAGGCCGGGGGCGTCGGGAGTGGAGTCGGTAGCCATCTCGCCGAGGGTACGGCGGGAGCGCCTCCGGATCGCGGAGCCACGCGAGGACGTCGGTAACGTTGCCGGGTGACCTCCGACCCGCACGCCTGGCTGATCTCCCTCGAAGGCGTCCCGTCCGGCTTCGCCGCCGCGCGGGACGGCATCGACGTGGTGCTCCGCGACCGCGGCCTGCGGCGGACCAGCCCGGAGCTCACCGCCGAGTCCCTGCTCCGCGGCGCGCATGCGAGCGCGGTACTGGAGGGATCGGGATCCTCCCTGGGGGAGGTGCGCGCCGGCGCAGGCGACGAGATCGCCGCCGACGCCGTCCGGCTCGCCACCGAGCTGCTCGCCCTCATCCCCGTCTTGCGCCGCCAGCCGCTGCAGGCCCTGGCCCGGATGCACACCGTCGCGGCGCGCGGCAGCCTTCCCGACGAGCTGCTCGGCCGGCCCCGCGACGGCGAGTCCGCCTCTCGCCTGCGCGGCATCGCCGAGCTGCTCACGGCGCCGACCGAGGCTCCGGCGCTCGCCGTCGCCGCGGTCGTCCACGCCGAGCTGGTCACCGCCGCGCCCTTCGGCTCCCACAACGGGATCGTGGCCCGCGCCGCGGAGCGGCTCGTCGCCGCGGCACGGGGCGTGGACGAGAAGTCGCTCGTCGTACCGGAGGCGGCACACCTGGCGCTGCGCGCCGAGTACGAGTCCAACCTGCGTGGCTGGGCGCACGGCGGCCGCGCCGGCATGCACGCGTGGCTGCTGTACGCCGTGGAGGCATGGTCCGCCGCCGCCGAGGCGAGCCCGCTGGTGCGCGAGGCCGAGTAGAGCTGTAACTACCTGTTCGTGTCACTACCGGACCCGTAGACCGGTACGCCAGTGACACGAACAGGTAGTTACAGCTGCAGCAGCCTGATCAGCCAGCCGCGAGCGTCCTCGGTCCTCGTCACGCTCGGCCCGACATGCAGGTGGCACCCGAGCCATCGAGTGTCTCGGGTGCCACCGCTGACACGTGAACCGTGGCTACCAAGCGTGCACCATCAACAGCTGCTCCGGATGTGTTCCGGAATGCAAGCGCCCAATTCAGAAGGGTAGATCGCCGCGTGGGTACCTGGATCACGTGTTGCTCTTGAGTTCTTGATGTCCTTTGTACGCCGCCGACCGGGCACCTTCAAGGGTTGTCTTTTGCGCGGGACCGGGGAACGCTGGCCGGTTGGGGGAGGGGGCCGGTCAGGACCGGGCAACCGGGTCAGGCGCTGAGTGCGCGCCGCCGGGCGCCGATCCACACCGCGGCGCCGACGGCGACGACACCGCCGACGGCGAGCGCCGCGAGGGTCGGCTTCGGCGGCGGCAGGTGCAGCCGCGACCGCAGCGCGACCGGGCGGTTGAAGACGAGCACCGGCCAACCGCGGGAGGCCGCGATCTTGCGCAGCTCCTTGTCCGGGTTGACGGCGTGCGGGTGGCCGACCGCCTCGAGCATGGGGACGTCGGTCACGGAGTCGGAGTAGCCGTAGGACGCGCCGAGGTCGTAGCCGACGCTCTTGGCCAGGGCACGGATCGCGCTCGCCTTCTCCTCGGCGTAGGCGTAGTACTCGATGTCGCCGGTGTAGCGCCCGTCCTCGACCTTGAGACGGGTGGCGATCACCCGGTCGGCACCGAGGAGCGCACCGATCGGCTCGACCACCTCGCTGCCCGAGGTGGAGACGATGACGACGTCGCGTCCGGCGGCGTGGTGCTCGTCGATGAGACGCACGGCCTCGTCGTACACGAGGGGGTCGACGACGTTGTGCAGGGTGTCGGCGACGATCTCGCGGACCGTGGCGACGTCCCATCCGGCCGTCAGCTGCGACATGAACTGCCGCATCTTCTCGACCTGGTCGTGGTCGGCGCCGCCGACCATGAAGACGAACTGGGCGTAGGCCGAGCGGAGCACGGCTCGCCGGGAGATGAGGCCGCCGGCCTGGAAGGGCTTGCTGAAGGCCAGCACGCTCGACTTGGCGATGATCGTCTTGTCGAGGTCGAAGAACGCGGCTGTGGGCGGCGTACCCGCGGAGGCCATGCGGCCATCTTAGGGAGCACTCGCGTCCCAGAGGTCTCCTCACCCGCCGTGCGTCGTCCACAGGGAGCTCGCCGTCGACGCGCCTCCACAGGCCGTCAGTGGCCGAGCGTGGTCCGGTCGGCGGAGGGCGAGAAGGTCGCCATGACCCGAAACCGAGAACCCCGTCCCCCGCACGCTCGCTCCGCCGACGTGCCCGCCCTGGTGGTGACCGCCGATGACGACCTGCTGGCCGAGCTGCTGCCGCTCGCCGCCGCCGCCGACGTCGCGCCGGCCATCGCCCGCGACCCGCTGAGCGCCCTGGCCACCTGGAGCCGCGCGCCGGTCGTCCTGGTCGGCGCCGACGTCGCCGCGACCATGGCCAGGCTCGCCCCCGAGACCCGACCGCGCACCTACGTCGTGTGCACCGCGCGCCCGCCCGACCAGCTCTACCGCACCGCGCTCGACCTCGGAGCCGAGAGCGTGGTGCACCTGTCCTCCTCGTCCGAGTGGCTGGTCGAGCTGCTCGCCGACCTCACCGAGCACCGGTCCGACCGGGCGCGCGTGATCGGGGTGATCGGCGGAACGGGAGGTGCCGGCGCGACGACCTTCGCCTGCGCGCTCGGGCAGTGGGCGGCGCGGTCCGGCGACGCCGCCGTCGTCGACTGCGATCCCCAGGGGCCCGGACTGGACCGCATGCTCGGTCTCGAGCGGTGCGAGGGCTTCCGCTGGGACGCGCTGTGCCAGACGACCGGCCGGCTCTCGGCGCGCTCACTGCGCGAGGCGCTGCCCCGGCGCGGGAGTCTCGGGGTCCTGTCCTGGTACGTCGACGGCCGGCCGCAGAGCCTGCAGGCGTTCGCGGTCCGCGAGGCCCTGTCCGCGGCGCGCCGCGGGCACCGGGTCGTGGTCGTCGACCTGCCGCGCTCCCCGGACGCCCTCGTCGACGAGGTGGCCGCTCGTTGCGACGAGCTGCTGGTCGTCACCGTCGGCAGCGTCGTGGGCGTGGCCGGCGCGGCCCGGATGCGGGCACGCTTCGCCGAGCACGCCGACCCCGCGGTCGTGCTGCGCGGCGACGCCTTCTCGGCCGACGACGTGGCGCGGGCGGTGGGACTGCCCGTCCGCGTCCAGATGCGCGACCAGCGCGGGCTGGGGGAGGCCGTCGACCTCGGCTTCGGCCCGCTGCGCTCGACGCGCGGTCCGCTCGCCCGCGCCGCCGCGCGAGTGCTGGAGAGTCGCGCCGTGCAGGAGGCGGCATGACGCCGCAGTCCGACCTCTCCGGTCTGGTCGAGGAGGTCCGCACCCGGCTGACCCGGACCCCGGGCGAGCTCAGCCCCCACCGGGTGGCCGATGCGTTGCGCGCGGCGGGGCGCCCGGTCGGCGACGCCACGGTCCTCGCGGTCTACGAGGCGCTGCGCCGCGACGTGATCGGAGCAGGCCCGCTCGAGCCGCTGCTCGCTCTGCCGGGTGTCACCGACGTGCTGGTCAACGGCCCGGGACCGGTGCGGATCGACCGCGGCGCCGGCGTCGAGGAGACCGACGTCGTGCTGTCCTCCGAGGAGGCCTGCCGTCGCCTCGCTCAGCGGCTCGTCGCCAGCGGCGGACGCAGGCTGGACGACGCCGCGCCCTGGGCCGACGTGCGGCTGCCCGACGGGACCCGGTGCCACGCTCTGCTCGCCCCCCTCGCCCAGCCGGGGACGGCGATCTCGCTGCGGGTGCCGCGCCGTGGTGGGCTCGACCTCACCGCGCTGCACGCGGCGGGAACGCTGAGCGACGCGGGCCTGGAGCTCGTCCGTCGGCTGGTGGAGGCGCGACTGGCGTTCCTCGTCACGGGCGGCACCGGTGGTGGGAAGACCACGCTGCTGTCCGCCCTGCTCGGTGCAGTGGATCCGCGCGAGCGGATCGTGGTGGTCGAGGACGCGGCGGAGCTGCGTCCCGCTCATCCTCAGGTCGTCGGGCTCGAGGCGCGGCCGGCGAACCTCGAGGGCGCCGGGGCGGTGGTCCTGCGCGACCTCGTCCGCCAGGCGCTGCGGATGCGCCCTGACCGACTCGTCGTCGGTGAGGTCCGCGATGCCGCGGTCGTGGACCTCCTCGCGGCGATGAACACCGGCCACGAGGGAGGCTGCGGCACCCTCCACGCGAACTCCGCGGGCGACGTCCCCGCCCGAGTCGAGGCGCTCGCCCTCGGCGCCGGCCTCGGCCGGGAGGCCGCGCACAGCCAGCTCGCCGCCGGCCTCGACGCCGTCCTCCACGTGCGGCGCGACCGCACCACCGGTCGCCGGCGCCTCGGTGAGATCGCGGTGCTGGCGCGTGGCGCCGACGGGCTCGCGCGGACCGAGCTGGCGGTCGCCTTCGACGCGTCCGGTACGGCGACCCGCGGCCCGGGCGCCCAGCGACTGCTCCAGCTCCTGGACGGAGGGGGTGCGTGATGGCGGCGGGCGACGTCTCAGGCACCGCGGGGCTCGTGGCCGCCGTCGTCTCGGCGTCCGTGCTCCTGTCGGCACGGCCGCGGTCACGACTGCCCCGGGCCGGCGACGGGACGCGCGCAGCGCGCCCTCGCTGGCGCATCGCGGGCACCGTGGGCGCGGCAGCCCTGGCCGCGGTTCTGGCGCGCGGGTCGCTACCGGGCGTGGTGCTGCCCCTCGTCGGTCTCGGCCTCGGCGCCGCGGTGGTCCGTGCGATCGCGGAGCGCGGTCGGCGACGGGCGGCAGCGCAGGTGCGCCGACGGGTCGTCGACCTCTGCGACGGTCTGAGTGCCGAGCTCGGGGCCGGTCAGACACCAGCCGGCGCGCTGGACCGGGCCGCGACCGAGTGGCCGTTGGTCGCGCCCGCCGCCCGCGCCGCGCTCTCGGGCGGGGACGTCGTGCTGGCGCTGCGCACGCTGGCGTCGACGCCGGGAGCGGACGCGCTCCGGGTGGTCGCCGCCGCCTGGCAGGTCGCGCACCGGACCGGTCACGGTCTCGCGGACACCCTCGACCGCGTCGCCGCCGACCTCCGGGCGGCGGAGCGGACACGGCGGATCGTCGCAGGGGAGCTCGCCTCGGCCCGCGCCACGGCGCGCCTGCTGGCCGCGCTCCCGGTGCTCGCCCTGGCGATGGCCGCAGGCGCGGGCGCGGAACCCCTGCGCTTCCTCCTCGGCCATCCGGTGGGGCTGGCCTGCCTCGTGGGCGGGCTGGCGTCCGGATACGCGGGCCTGGCCTGGATCGAGGCGCTCGCCCGGAGCGTCGAGCGCCATGGGTGAGGCGCTGCTGGTGGGGGTGCTCGTGGTCGGGGCCGTCCTGCTCCGCCCGCCCTCACCGCGTCTGGCCAACCGTCCTGCCGGCGCAGTCGATCGGCCGGCACGCGGGGATGACGGCTTGCTTCGTCGATGGCGGCTGCTCTGGGCGGTGCTCGCCGGCAGCGGCGCCGCCGTCGTGCTGGGCGGTCCGCTGGCCGTACCGATCGGCCTGGCCACGGCGGCGGTCGTCGGCGTGAGTGCCGCTCGCCTCGAGCCGCGGGCCGAACGGGAGGGGCGGGCGGAGGTACGCCGCGACCTGCCGCACGTCGCCACCCTGCTCGCCGCGGCCCTGCGGTCCGGGCAGGCCCCGCCGGTCGCGATCGAGCTGGTCTGCCGGGCGCTGCCCGGTGCCGCCGCGGCCCGTCTGTCCACCAGCGCGGCGCGGCTGCGGCTCGGCGGGGACCCGGCCGCGGTCTGGGCGCGACTCGCCGTCGACCCCGAGCTCGGACCGTTGGGTCGCGCCCTGGCCCGGGCCCACCGCACCGGGGCGCCGGTGGTCGCCGCGGTGGAGGGGTTGGCCGACGAGCTCGGCGACCGGGCCCGTGCCGAGGTCGAGGACCGGGCGCGGGCCGTCGGCGTCCGGGCGGCCGTCCCGCTGGGGCTGTGCCTGCTCCCGGCGTTCCTGTTGCTCGGCATCGTCCCGCTGGCCGTCTCGCTGGCCGGGAGCATCGTGGCCGGACAGTGAGCAGGCGCCCCGTCCGTGTCGGATGGCGACCGCGGCCGTCCCCAGGCCGCCCACCGGAACCGGGTCGTCCACAGGCTGCGCTCGACCAGCCCGCGCGGGTCGGCCGGGTCACGCACGATCGGGGACCGACAGCCGCATCGGGCGGCTGCTGACGAACGGAGACAACCGTGGCACTGTGCACCTCCTCGCCCACCGGAGCCCGCCCGCACCGCGCCGACCAGCGCGGCGTCACTACCGCGGAGTACGCCGTCGCGACGGCGGCCGGCGCCGGCTTCGCGGGCCTGCTCTACAAGCTGCTCAGCGGCGGCTTCGGTGACAAGCTCATCAAGACCCTCTTCGACCATGTCCTCAGCCTCCTCGGCCTCGGGTGAGCCGTGCGGGCGCGACGACCGTGGCGCGGTGACGGCCGAGCTGGCGCTCGCCCTGCCCGTGCTCCTGGCCCTGACGGCCGGTCTGGTGTGGCTCTCGGCCGTCGCCGTGGCGCAGGTGCGGACCGTCGACGCCGCCCGGGAGGTCGCTCGGGCGGTCGCGCGGGGAGACGACCCGGGCGCTGCCGTGGCGCTGGGCGAGCAGGTGGCCCCCGAGGGGGTCCGGCTGTCGGTCTCCCACTCGGGCCAGCGCGTCGTCGTCCGGGCACGGGGGCGGCTCAGCGGCCCGGGCGGCCTGCTGGGCGCCCTTCCCGGCGCGACGCTCGACGCCCGCGCGGTCGCCCTCGCCGAGGCGGGGGCGGGCGCCTCGTGAGGAGGGCGCACCCGCGCGGCCAGCGCGGCGCGGCCACCTTGCTGGTCGTGGCTATGGCCGGTGTGCTGCTGCTCGTCGGCGCGGCGACCGGCGTGGTCGGCGCTCTCGTGGTCGCGCACCGCCGGGCGCAGGCCGCCGCGGACCTGTCCGCCCTCGCTGGGGCGGGCTCCCTCGCGGGCACGGGGAACGGCTCCGGCCGCGCTCCGTGCGTCGTCGCCGCCCAGGTCGCGGAGGCCAACGGCGCCCGGCTGGGGTCGTGCCGCGTGGACGGAGGGGAGGTCGTCGTCGAGGTGCGCGTCGCCGGACCGCGCTGGCTCGGTCAGGACCAGGATCTGGCCGCGGCCGCTCGGGCCGGACCCGCGCCGGCGGGGTGAGGGGCCGCCTGGGCCGGTGCCGGGCGGGCCGGCTCAGGCCTCGTCGTCGGACAGCTCGTTGCGGCGGCGGTCGTGCTCGACCCGGTCGAGCTTCTCGGACAGCTCGGTCAGTCGCTTCTGCTCCTTGCGCCGCCGCCAGCCCTGCTTGGCGCCGGCCTTCATGAACCACAAGCCGGCCAGGATCAGGAGCCCCGACGCCACGCCGAGCAGGAAGAGCACCTCCGGCTGGACGTTGATGCCGATGATCTCGGTCGTGCGACGGTCCTTGCCGTCGACGTCGTAGTCGCTGCCGAAGACGCCCGACAGGATGCCGAGCACGCCGATGATGAGGAGGAGCAGCCCGAGGATCACCATGGACGGCAGGCTACCCCGCGGAGGGGGCCACCGGCGCCTCCCGCAGCAGCGCGTCGAGCAGCGCGAGCGCGCCCGCCTTGTGGAGCGGGTCGTTGCCGTTGCCGCACTTCGGTGACTGGATGCACGACGGACAGCCCGTCGCGCACTCGCACGAGGCGATCGTCGCGCGCGTCGCGCGCAGCCACGCCGCCGCGGTGTGGAAGCCCCGCTCGGCGAAGCCCGCCCCGCCGGGATGCCCGTCGTGGACGAAGACGGTGAGCATGTCGGTGTCGGGATGGCGGGCGGTCGAGACTCCACCGATGTCCCAACGGTCGCAGGTCGCGAAGAGGGGGAGGAGGCCGATCGAGCAGTGCTCGGCGGCGTGCGCCGCGCCGGGCAGGTCAGCGGCGCCGAGGCCGGCGGTGACGCACAGGTCGGCCACGACGGTGTCGGGCACGGTCCACCACACGGCCGCGGTCGACAGGGTCCGCGGCGGGAGGTCGAGTGGCCGCTCGTCGATGACCTCGCCGGTGCGGGTGCGGCGACGCAGGTACGAGATGACCCGGCTGGTGACCTCGACGGTGCCGAAGGAGACGCGGCACGGCCCCCAGGAGGTGTGCTCGCGCTCCTCGACGATCTCGATGTCGGTGACATCGCGAGCCGTCGTGGTGTGGTCGACGTCGGTCCGCCGCAGAGTGGCGACATGGTCGTCCAGGTCGAGCGACTCGACGAGCCAGGTCTCGCCCCGATGGAGGTAGACCGCGCCCTCGTGGGCGGTGCTGTGGGCGCGGCCGCCGTCGACGGTCCCGACCACGCGTCCGGTCCCCGACTCGACGAGCTGGACCTGCGCGCCGCCGGTCGAGCGGATGTCCGCGAGGTCGCAGGCCCGGTTCCGGTCGGTCCAGTACCAACCGGCCGCCCGTCGCCGCAGAAGCCCGCGCTCGACCAGCGAGCCGAGCACCTCGCGCATCCGCGGTCCGAAGAGGGGACCGTCGGCCACCGTCACCGGCACCTCCTGCGCCGCCGCGCACAGATGGGGGCCCAGGACGTAGGGGTTGTCGGTGTCGAACACCGTGCCCTCGACGGGCCGGCCGAGCAGCGCCTCGGGGTGGTGGACGAGGTAGGTGTCCAGCGGGTCGTCCCGGGCGACGAACAGCCCGAGAGCGCCACCGCCGTCGCGTCCCGCACGGCCGACCTGCTGCCAGAAGGCCGCCCGGGTGCCGGGATAGCCGGTCACCACCACCGCGTCCAGCCCACTGATGTCGATGCCCAGCTCGAGGGCGTTGGTGGCGGCCATGCCGAGCAGCCGGCCGCTGCGCAGGTCCTGCTCAAGGGCACGGCGCTCCTCGGGCAGGTAGCCGCCGCGGTAGGAGTCGACCCGCCCCACCAACGAGGAGTCCACCTCCGCGACCAGCTCGCCTGCCCGCCGGGCGACGGTCTCGACCCCCTGCCGCGAGCGCACGAACGCCAGCGTTCGCACGTCCTCGACGACCAGGTCGGCCAGCAGGTCCGCGGTCTCTGCGGTCGCCGGGCGCCGTACGGGAGCGCCGTTCTCCCCCTGGTACGGCGTCAGCGGCGGCTCCCACAGCCCGAGCGCGAGCGCCCCGCGGGGCGAGCCGTCCTCGGTCACCGCCGTCACGTCGAGCCCGGTCATCCGGCGCGCGGTGACATCGGGGTCCGCGACGGTCGCCGAGGCGAGCACGAAGGTCGGAGAGGCCCCGTGGAAGGCGCAGATCCGGCGCAGCCGACGCACGATCTGTGCGACGTGCGCGCCGAAGACACCGCGGTAGTGATGGCACTCGTCGATGACGACATAGCGCAGCGAACGGAAGAACGAGGTCCACCGCTCGTGCGCCGGCAGCAGGGAGCGGTGGAGCATGTCGGGGTTGGACAGCACGTACTCCGCGTGGTCGCGGGTCCACTCCCGCTCCTCGGCGGTGCTGTCGCCGTCGTGGGTGGCCACCCGTACGTCGAGGTCCAGCGCGCGGATCGCCGACCACTGGTCGTGGGCGAGCGCCTTGGTCGGCGCGAGGTAGAGCACTGCCGCGCCCCGCTGCCCGCGCGGGCCGCGCGCGGCGCGGATGTCGGTGAGCGCGGGCAGCAGGTAGGCCAGCGACTTGCCCGACGCCGTACCGGTGGCCAGCACCACGTGCTCACCCCGGTGGGCCGCCTCGGCGGCGGCCACCTGGTGGCCCCACGGCTGGACCACACCGCGGGCGGAGTACGCCGCGACCACCGCCGGGTCCGCCCAGGCCGGCCAGGCCGCCGTCGCGGCCGCTCGGGCCGGAACGTGCTCGCGGTGGGTCAGCCGGTCGGCCCGGGAGGGCAGCGCGGCCAGGCGGTCCAGGAGCGCGTCCGGGTCCCGTCGCCCGCCGGGGGCGATCTCGAGATCGGGCTGCGCGGTCATGCCCCGATTGTCCCCCGGACCCCCGACACGACGGGGAGGCATACCGCCGGCATGGCCGCTCCTTGGGCGCCGACGTCGCCGGCATGGTTTGATAAGTGCCACCAGACGTAGGAGCTATCCGGGGTGAGGGTCGTGAATCTGACACTGTCGACGCGCGAGGTCGGTGGGCGCACCGTCGTTGCCGTGGGTGGCGAGATCGACGTCTACACCGCCCCGAAGCTGCGCGACACGATCACCGAGCTCGTCGCGGCCGGTGTCTACCACATCGTCGTCGACATGCAGGCGGTCGAGTTCCTCGACTCGACGGGCCTCGGTGTCCTGGTCGGCGGCCTGAAGAAGGTCCGCGCGCACGACGGCTCCCTCGAGCTGGTCTGCAATGCCGACCGCCTGCTCAAGATCTTCAAGATCACCGGACTGGCCAAGGTGTTCGTCATCCACGACTCGGCCGAGACCGCACTCGCCTGACTCGCCTGACTCGTCCGGCCCGATCCGCGCGGGACGACCAGCTCGGCGCGAGAGCTGTAACTACCTGTCCAGGTCACTACCTGACCCGTAGACCGGTACGCCAGTGACACGAACAGGTAGTTACAGCTGCAGACGCCGCCCCCGACCTGTGACGCGCGTCACAACCTCCATGTGTTCTACGCCACACTCTGCGTAGACTCCGGGCACGATCTCAGACCTGGCCCACGTGGCCGACCCTGGACCCCCGCAGGAGGCAGTCGTATGCCCCGTTCCCTCGTCGTCCCGCTCGTTGCCGATGTCGACGTCACCGGGGGCGATCTCGCCCTCGTGGCGGTCGTGGCCGCGATCGCCCTCGGCTCCCTGGGCATGGCCGCGCTGTTCAGATCGGAGGTGCTCCGCGCCGGCGAGGGCACCCCGAACATGCAGCGGATCGCGCAGGCCGTCCAGGAGGGGGCGAACGCCTACCTGACCCGGCAGTTCAAGACGCTGACGGTCTTCGCCGCGATCGCGTTCGTCGTCCTCCTCGCGCTTCCGGCCCACACCGCCGACGATGCGGGCGGCCTCCAGTCGGAGTGGGCGGTCCGGATCTTCCGCTCGGTGTTCTTCCTCGTCGGTGCCGCGTTCTCCGGCGCGGTGGGCTATCTCGGCATGTCGCTCGCCGTGCGCGCCAACCTGCGCGTCGCGGCCGCGGCCAACGAGCAGGGCCGTGACCCGGCGATGAACATCGGCTTCCGGACGGGCGCCTTCGTCGGCATGTTCACCGTGGGCCTGGGCCTGCTGGGCGCGAGTGTCGTCGTGATCGTCTTCCAGAGCGCGGCCCCCAACGTGCTCGAGGGCTTCGGCTTCGGCGCGGCCCTGCTCGCCATGTTCATGCGCGTCGGCGGCGGCATCTTCACCAAGGCGGCCGACGTCGGCGCGGACCTCGTGGGCAAGGTCGAGCAGAACATCCCCGAGGACGACCCGCGCAACGCCGCGACCATCGCCGACAACGTGGGCGACAACGTCGGCGACTGCGCCGGCATGGCCGCCGACCTGTTCGAGTCGTACGCCGTCACCCTGGTCGCCGCGCTGATCCTCGGCTCCCAGGCGTTCGGCGACAAGGGTCTGGTCTTCCCGCTGATCGTCCCCGCCATCGGCGCGCTGTCGGCGATCGCCGGCGTCTACCTCACCAAGCCCCGTGCGGGGGAGAGCGGCCTGAAGACCATCAACCGGGCGTTCTACATGTCCGCCGCGGTCGGCGCGGTCGCGAGCGCGATCGCCGCCTTCCTCTACCTCCCGAGCGAGTGGGGCGAGCTCGGCTCCGGCGCCGCCGCCGAGCTGTCGCCGCCGGTGTTCGCGGCCGGCGCCGTCGTGGTCGGCATCGTGCTCGCCGCCGCGATCCTGGCCCTGACCGGCTACTTCACCGGCACCGAGCACCGTCCGGTCAAGGACGTCGCGAAGACCTCCCTGACCGGCCACGCGACGGTCATCCTGTCGGGACTCTCGGTCGGCTTCGAGTCGGCGGTCTACACCGCGATCGTGATCGGCGGTGCCGTGTTCGGCGCCGCGCTCCTGGCGGGCGGGTCGACGGGGCTCGCGCTGTTCGCCGTCGCGCTGGCCGGCTGCGGTCTGCTCACGACCGTCGGCGTCATCGTCGCGATGGACACCTTCGGCCCGGTCTCCGACAACGCCCAGGGCATCGCGGAGATGTCCGGCGACGTGAGCGAGGACGGGGCGCAGATCCTCACCGAGCTCGACGCCGTCGGCAACACGACCAAGGCGATCACCAAGGGCATCGCGATCGCGACCGCCGTGCTCGCGGCGAGCGCCCTGTTCGCGTCGTACACCCAGAGTGCGTACGCCGAGGTCGGCGCCCTCCTCGACCAGGAGTTCCTGGTCTACGACGCCAAGCTGATCGTCGGGGCCCTGCTCGGCGCCTGCGCGGTCTTCCTGTTCTCGGGCCTGGCGATCAACGCGGTGGGCCGCGCCGCCGGCGCCGTCGTGATGGAGGTGCGCCGGCAGTTCCGCGACATTCCCGGGATCATGGAGGGCACCGCCCGTCCGGAGTACGGCCGGGTCGTCGACATCGTCACCCGCGACTCGCTGCGCGAGCTGGCCACTCCGGGGATCCTCGCGATCCTCGCGCCGGTGGCGGTCGGCTTCGGGCTCGGCGTGGGACCGCTGGCCGGCTTCCTGGTCGGCGCGATCGCCACGGGCACCCTGATGGCGGTCTTCCTCGCCAACGCCGGAGGCGCCTGGGACAACGCCAAGAAGCTGGTCGAGGACGGCCACCACGGTGGCAAGGGCTCGGAGGCGCATGCGGCCACCGTCACCGGAGACACGGTCGGCGACCCGTTCAAGGACACCGCCGGCCCGTCGATCAACCCGCTGCTCAAGGTGATGAACCTGGTGTCGCTGCTGATCGTGGGCGCCGTCGTCAGCCTCTCGTACGGCGAGAGCGAGAACGACGTCGTCCGGATCCTCATCGCGCTGGCCGCGGCGGCCGGCATCTTCGCCGCCGTCTACGTCTCCAAGCAGCGCGTCTCCTCGATCGGCGACGACGCTCCGGAGCCCGCCGCCGTCGAGTCGGTCTGACGCGCGGGTCGAGGATGCGCCGGACCCTGGCCGCGCTGGCGGCGACCCTCCTGGTCGTCGCCGGCGCGGCGGTCACCGGCCCCGGCCCGGGGGCATCCGCCGCTCCCGTCGCCGGTACGACGGCCGCCGGACCGTACGTCGAGACCTCCACCGTGATCGGCACGTCCGCGCGTGGCCGGGCGATCCGCGCGTCCTACCGGGGCGAGGAGGGCGCGCCGCACGTCCTGCTCGTCATCGGCCAGATGCACGGCGACGAGAAGGACGGCATCGCCACGGCACGGTGGATCCGCGACCACGTCCGGCCACGACCGGGCACCGGGGTCTGGGTGGTGCCGACGATGAACCCCGACGGCAACGCCCGCGGCACCCGCACGAACGCGCGCGGCGTCGACCTCAACCGCAACTGGCCGACCAGCGGCTGGTCCGGAGCGCACCGCGGGACCCGGTACTGGGGCGGCCCACGGCCGGCCAGCGAGCCGGAGACCCGAGCGATGATCGACTTCCTGCGCCAGGTGAAGCCGGACCTGATCGCCTCGATCCACCAGCCGCTGCGCGCCATCGGCCGAGGTGGCCACGGGCGGTGGGAGCGGCGGCTGGCCCGCGAGCTCGACCTGCCGCGACGTCACCTCGGCGTCGGCAACCCCGCGGGGACGGACTCGCCGACCCTGACCGCGTGGTACGACACCACGCTCGGCGACCACGGCGCCGCCGTCACGGTCGAGTACGGCGCGCGCACCAGCCACCGCTACCGCACCCGGGTCGCGGGCCGCGGCATCGCGCGCGCGGCCCGCGTCCGCTGACCCCAGCCGGCACCGGCCGGCGCCGGCTCAGGCGAGACCGTCGAACGGGCGCACCTCGACGGTGCCCCGGCAGGCCCGCGACGCCTCGGCCGCCAGGCGCAGCGCGACGTCGAGGTCGGGGACGTCGATCACCCAGAACCCCGCGATCGCCTCCTTGGTCTCCAGGTACGGCCCGTCGCTCAGCACCGGCGCCTCCCCCTGCCCGTCGACCACGGTCGCCGTGGTGGCGGGGGCGAGTCCGCCGGCGAAGACCCAGTAGCCGTCGGCCTTCAGCTGCTCGTTGAAGGCACCGGTGTCGGCGAAGGACTGCTCCATCTCCTCCCTCGAGCCGTAGCCGAAGAACTCGTCGGTCACCTCGACCGGGCCGTGCACGGACATCAGGTACGTCGTCATGTCGTCTCCTCCGTTGCGGCGGCCTCGGTGACCGCCTCCTGCCCTCTCCACGAACGACACCACACGGATACGACATCCGGCCCCGCCGACCCGAGGACGACCCGGGTACGACAATGGGCCCGTGCTGCCCACCGCCCTCGCCGCCCCGCTGCGCGACGCCCTGCTCGCCGCCGACTTCACCTACGACGCGGTCAGCGACCTGCTCGGTCCGGAGGCGCACCAGGCGCTCTCCCGCAACGAGACGACGCCCGGGCGCCGTCGTACGACGGACGGAGGACCGCTGGCGACCCTGGTCCGGCTCTTCCTCCTGCAGACGGCCGTCCCGGTCGCCGACGCCGAGCGGGCGCTGCCCGGCCTGGTCGACCGGCTGGCCAACGCGGGCGCACTCGCACGGAGTGTCGGCGAGGTCGCCGCCCGCCTCGACGTGCGGCCCTACGCCTCGGAGGCGGGCGACCTGTGGGTGGTCAGCGACCTCACGCCGGGCCTGGACGGCGCCGCGACCTCGGTCACCGGGGACTACGTTCTCGGCATCAGCCCGGCCTCGTCCAGCCTGGCCCAGCTGACCCTGCGCCGCGACGTGGACAGCGCTCTCGACCTCGGCACCGGGTGCGGCGTCCAGGCGCTGCACCTGGCGACGCACAGCGACCGCGTCGTCGCGACCGACGTCAACCAGCGGGCGCTGGCGATCGCCCGCTTCAACGCCGCCCTCAACGACGTCGACGACCGGGTCGAGGTCCGCGACGGCTCGTTCTTCGCGCCGGTGGCCGGTGAGCGCTTCGACCTGATCGCGACCAACCCGCCCTTCGTCATCTCGCCCGCGACCGGGGAGCGGCTGGTCTACCGCGACTCCGGCCTGCCCGGCGACCAGGTGGTCGAGCACATCGTGCGGGCGGCGCCCGACCATCTCACCGATGGCGGCTGGTGTCAGGTGCTCGCCAACTGGGTGATCGACCGCGGGACGCCCTGGGACGAGCGGCTGGCGGGCTGGCTGCCCGCGGAGTGCGACGCGCTGGTGGTCCAGCGCGAGGTGCTCGACCCCGCGTCGTACGTCGAGCTGTGGCTCAAGGACTCCGGTCATCACCCCGCGACCGGTGGCGACCCGGCGGCCTACGCGCAGCGCTACGACACCTGGCTCTCCTGGCTCGAGCAGCAGGACGTCGGCGGCATCGGGTTCGGGTGGATCAACCTGCGCCGCCGCGAGGGCGCCGTGCCCGGAGCAGTGGCCCGTGACCTCCTCGAGTGGCCCTACGACGTCGAGCAGCCGATCGCGCCGGCGATCGCGGACTGGGCCGACGCCGCGGCCGCCGCGCGGGCGCTGGACGCCGACACCCGTCTGGTGCTCCGTGAGGACGTCGTCCAGGAGACGACCGGCCCGGCCGGCGCGGAGGACCCCGCGAGCATCGTGCTGCGCCAGCAGCGCGGCTTCCGGCGTGCCCGCAAGGTCGACACGGTCACCGCGGCCGTCGCCGGCGCCTGCGACGGCGAGCTGCCGGTCGGCCCGCTCGTCGACGCCGTCGGACAGCTCCTCGAGCGGGATCCCGCCAGCCTGCGGGAGGTCTACCTGCCCGAGCTCGCCGAGCTGGTGGCCGAGGGCTTCCTCGCACCCGCCGGCTGACCGGGGTCGGCCGGTCCGGACGCCGTGGCGCGTGCGGCAGACTGGGCGCCGTGACGAACGCAGGCTGGTATCCCGACCCCGCGGGAGCGCCCGACACCTACCGCTACTGGGACGGTCAGGCCTGGAGCCAGATGACCACCACGCAGCCGTCCGCGAGCGCGGGTGCGCCCCCGACCCAGGTGCCGCCGCCCGCCACCCCCGCGCCCCCGGCGGCGCCCGCGGCCCCGTATGGCGCCGTGCCCGGCACGCCGCCCCCGCCCGGCCCGCCCGCCCCACCGGGTCCGCCCGGCGCGGCCTACGGCGGGTACGGCGGCTACGGCCAGCAGTGGAGCCCGACCCCGCCGGCCGGCGGCGGGCGCAAGACGGTGGTCATCGTGGTCGCCGCGGTCGTGGCCCTCGTCCTGCTCGGTGTGGGCGGCTTCTTCGGGATCAGGGCGATCACCGGCGACGACGAGGACGCCAGGGCCGACGACAGCGGGCAGAGCGAGCAGACGGGGAGCCCCGACGAGGGCGCGGAGTCCGACGACACCGAGGACCCGGGCGACGAGTCCTCCAGCACGGTCGAGCCCAGCGGCATCCAGTGCACCGGCGGCTCGCCGGCCCCGCCGCAGACACCCGACCCGGCGGCGACCGAGCTCACGGGCGGCGGGCTGACGATCCCCCGCGAGGCGGCGTACGACCTCGCGACCGGCGACCAGGTCGCGTTCACCTTCGCCGACGCCTTCGTGCTGCAGTACACCGAGGTGGAGGACGGCTGGATCAGCCTGACCGGTGTCGGTGCCCTGCCGAAGGCCAGCGGCTTCGACGACCCCGCGACCGCCGCGGAGGTCGTCATGCAGTGCCTGACCGGCAGTGACGACGTCTACCGCGGCTTCACGGGTCGCACGGACGTCATCCACGAGGAGACCACGGTCGCCGGGAAGCCGGCCTACCGGATCACGGCCGAGGTCCGGGTCAGCGACCCGCAGGTCACGGTCGAGGGCGATGTCACCGACGTGATCGTGGTCGACACCGGTGACGCCGAGAGCTACGGCATCTACATCGGGATGGCCACCATCGGCCGCGGCGACCTGATCGCCACCAACGAGAGCGTGCTCGGGCGGATCGCGGTCGACTGAGGTCGCCGGTGGGGGTCTCGGGCTCCTCGCTGGCGCTCGTCCCACCTCGACCACCGGGGGCGCGAGGGCGCTCGTCGCACCTCGACCACCGGGGTCGGCGCGGCCGCTCGTCGCGCCTCGACCACCGGGTGGTGAGACGCCGGGAGGCGGGGAAGTGGACAGCACGCGCTACCGTGAACCGCCGAATCAGGCAATGCGCTAGTAGTAGAGAAGGTCCCCGTGTCCCACAAGTTGGTGATCGTCGAGTCGCCGGCCAAGGCCCGCACCATCGGCGGGTACCTCGGCGACGGCTATGTCGTCGAGTCCTCCATCGGCCACATCCGTGACCTCCCCAACAACGCGGCCGACACCCCGGCCAAGATCAAGGACAAGCCGTGGGGCCGGCTCGCGATCGACGTCGAGAACGGCTTCGAGCCGTACTACGTCGTCCCGCGCGACAAGAAGAGCCACATCTCCAAGCTCAAGAGCCTGCTCAAGGACGCCGACGAGCTCTACCTCGCCACCGATGAGGACCGCGAGGGGGAGGCCATCGCCTGGCACCTCCTCGACGAGCTGAAGCCGAAGAACATCCCCGTCAAGCGGATGGTCTTCCACGAGATCACCAAGGCGGCCATCCAGGAGGCCGCCGCCAACCCGCGCGAGCTCGACATGGACCTGGTCGAGGCGCAGGAGACCCGCCGCCTCCTCGACCGCCTCTACGGCTACGAGGTCTCGCCCGTGCTGTGGCGCAAGGTCATGTCGGGGCTGTCCGCCGGGCGCGTGCAGTCGGTCGCGACCCGGCTCGTGGTCGACCGCGAGAAGGAGCGGATGGCCTTCAAGGTCGCCTCCTACTGGGACCTCGAGGGCACCTTCGACGCGGGCTCGAAGCACGACCAGCGGATGTTCCCGGCCAAGCTGCACACCATCGACGGGGCCCGGGTCGCCAGCGGCGCCAACTTCGGTCCGGACGGCCGGCTGAAGGCGAAGGCGGACGTGGTCCACCTCGACCAGCGCCGGGCCCAGGACCTCGTCGCGGCCCTCGCCGACACGTCGTACGACGTCCGCTCGGTCGAGGCCAAGCCCTACCGCCGCTCGCCGTACCCGCCGTTCCGCACCACCACGCTCCAGCAGGAGGCCAGCCGCAAGCTCGGCATGAGCGCCTCGGTGACGATGAGCGTCGCGCAGCGGCTCTACGAGAACGGGTTCATCACCTACATGCGTACCGACAGCACCACGCTGTCGGGCAGCGCCATCGGCGCCGCTCGTGCGCAGGTGCAGGAGCTGTACGGCGCCGAGTACCTCCCGGACGCGCCCCGCACCTACGCCAGCAAGGTCAAGAACGCCCAGGAGGCGCACGAGGCGATCCGCCCGGCCGGGGACTCCTTCCGCACCCCTGCCCAGACCGGCCTGACGGGTGACCAGTTCCGGCTCTACGAGCTGATCTGGATGCGGACCGTCGCCTCGCAGATGAAGGACGCCGTCGGTCAGTCCGTGACCATCCGCCTCGGGGGTGCCGCGGCGAGCGGCGAGGACGTGGTGTTCTCGGCCTCCGGCCGCGTGATCACCTTCCACGGCTTCCTCAAGGCCTATGTCGAGGGCACCGACGACAACGCCGCGAAGGACGACCAGGAGACCCGCCTGCCGAACCTGGCCGAGGGCGACCCCGTCTCCGCCGCGTCGCTGTCCGCGAACGGGCACGAGACCAAGCCGCCGGCGCGCTACACCGAGGCCACCTTGATCAAGGAGCTGGAGGACCGGCAGATCGGACGTCCGTCGACGTACGCCTCGATCATCGGGACCATCCTCAACCGCGGCTACGTGTACAAGAAGGGCACCGCCCTGGTGCCGGCGTGGATCGCGTTCTCCGTCGTCCGGCTCCTGACCGAGCACTTCACCCGGCTCATCGACTACGACTTCACCGCCGGCATGGAGGACGTACTCGACGACATCGCCCGCGGCGACAAGAGCCGGGTCACCGAGCTGAGCGAGTTCTACTACGGCTCGGACCAGCTCGCGGGCCTCAAGCGGCTCGTCGACGACCTCGGCGACATCGACGCCAAGGAGCTGGCCACGTTCCCGGTGGGGGGCGAGGAGGACGGCATCCACCTGCGGGTCGGCAAGTACGGCCCGTATCTGGAGGGACCCGGCGACGACGGAACGGCGTTCGCCAAGCGGGCGAACGTGCCCGACGACCTGCCCCCCGACGAGCTGACCGTCGCCAAGGCGAAGGAGCTGCTGGCCAACCCGGCCGGCGAGGAGATCGACCTCGGCATCCACCCGGAGACGGGGCTGCAGGTCGTGGCGAAGAACGGCCGGTACGGTCCCTATGTCACCGAGCTGCTCCCCGAGGACCCTTCGACAGGCTCAGGACAAGCGCGAAAGGCCAAGGACAAGCCGCGCACGGGCTCGCTGTTCAAGTCCATGTCCCTCGACACCGTGACGCTCGAGGACGCGATGAAGCTGCTCTCGCTGCCGCGCGTGGTCGGGGTCGATCCGGAGAGCGGCGAGGAGATCACCGCCCAGAACGGCCGCTACGGCCCGTACCTGAAGAAGGGGACGGACTCCCGGTCGCTGACGAGCGAGGACCAGATCTTCGCGATCACCCTCGACGAGGCGCTGAAGATCTACAGCCAGCCGAAGCAGCGCGGGCGCGCTGCCGCCGCGCCGCCGCTCAAGGAGCTCGGCAACGACCCGGTGTCGGGTCAGCCGGTCGTCGTCAAGGCCGGGCGCTTCGGCGAGTACGTCACCGACGGCGAGTACAACGCCACCCTGCGCAAGGACGACTCGGTCGAGGAGATCACCCTCGAGCGCGCGGCCGAGCTGCTGGCGGAGCGGCGGGCCAAGGGACCGGCCAAGAAGGCGGCCAAGCGCGGCGCGAAGAAGACCGCGGCCAAGAAGACGGTGGCCAAGAAGACGGCGGCGAAGAAGACCACCGCGAAGAAGACGGCCGCCAAGAAGGCGCCGGCCAAGAAGGCCGCCAAGAAGTCCTGAGGCCGACGCGCTCACAACCTGACGTTGTGAGTGCCCAGCCAGGTTCTCGTTCCGTGACGGCCCCGGACCGGGCACGGTGGAGGGGTGATCCCCCACGGGCCCAACTGGTACGCCTCCGTCATGGGCACCGGCATCCTCGCCGTCGTCCTGGCCGACCTTCCCTTCGACCTGCCGGGTGCGTCGTACGCCGCCACGGTGGCCTGGCTCCTCGCACTCGGCCTGCTGGTGGCCGTCACCGTGGTCGGCGTGCGCTCGGGCCGACCGCTGGCCCACCTCGGCGACCCGGTGCTGGCGCACTTCTACGGCGCCACCGCGATGGGCCTGATGACCGCGGGCGCGGCGACGGGCGCCGTGGGCGGCCCGTGGCTGGGACGCCTCACCCTGCCGCTGGAGGCCGGGCTCTGGGTCGGGGGCACCCTGCTCGGCCTGGCCACGGCGGTGGTCGTGCCCTACTGGGCGATCACGGTCCACGGCGTCCGCGAGGACAGCGCCTTCGGTGGCTGGCTGATGCCGGTCGTCCCGCCGATGGTGAGCGCGGCGACGGGCACCGCGCTCCTGGGCCGCCTGCCCGCCGGCGAGCCGCGGGCGACGCTGTTCGCCCTGCTCTGCGCGGCCTTCGGCATCGCGCTCCTGGCGACGCTGGTCATCCTGCCCGCGATCTGGCAGCGGGTCCTGCGCCACGGTCCCGGCGCGCCGGCCGCTGTGCCGACGCTGTGGATCGTGCTGGGACCGCTCGGGCAGGCCGTCACGGCGGCGTACCACCTCACCGGCGCGGCGCCGCTGGCGCTGCCCGGCCAGGACCCCGCCGTGCTGCGCCTGCTCTTCCTCGCCTTCGGCCTGCCGGTCTGGGGCTTCGCGCTGCTGTGGCTCTCGCTGGCCGCTGCCCTCACCGTGCGCCAGGTGCGTGCGGGCCTTCCGTTCGCGCCCACCTGGTGGTCCTTCACCTTCCCGGTCGGCACCCTCGTCACCGGCACCACCGCGCTGGCCCACGCGACGGGTCTGCTCCTCTTCGCCGCGGCCACCGCCGCCCTCCTGGTCCTGCTCCTCCTCGCCTGGGCCGTCGTCGCCGTCGCGACGACCCGCGCGCTCCTCCCGGTCCGCGCCGTCACGCGACCCGCCCGCGACAACGGTCGGACCCGTCTCGTAGGTTCGTCCCCGTGACGAGCTATCCGGGCCAGTACGCCGACGCCGGGGTCTTCGTCTGCTTCGAGGGCGGCGAGGGCGGCGGGAAGTCGACGCAGGCTCGGCTGCTCCACGACCGGCTGACCCGCGAGGGGTACGCCGTCCGGCTCACCCACGAGCCCGGCGACACCCCGGTCGGCAAGGACCTGCGCCGGATCGTGCTGAGCCCCGAGACCGGTGCGCTCGCCCACAAGACCGAGTTCCTGCTCTACGCCGCCGACAAGGCCGAGCACGTCGAGACCCTGGTCCGGCCGGCCCTCGCGCGCGGGGAGGTCGTCATCACCGACCGGTACGTCGACTCCACGCTGGCCTACCAGGGCGGTGGACGCGCTCTCGACCTCGGCGAGCTCGAGGAGGTCGCGCGCTGGGCGACGGGGGACCTGCGACCGCACCTGACCGTCGTGCTCGACGTCGAGCCGGAGGCCGGGCTGGGCCGGTTCGAGGGCCGCGACCGGATCGAGGGGGAGGGCCTGGAGTTCCACCAGCGGGTCCGGCGCACCTTCCTCGACCTGGCGGGCCGCGACCCGGACCACTACGCGGTGATCGACGCCCGCGCGCCGATCGAGGAGATCGCCGCCGAGGTCGCCGAGCGGGTCGAGCCGCTCCTGGCCCAGGCGCGCAGGGTGGCGCCGTGACCGTCTGGGACACCCTGGTGGGGCAGCGCGCCGTCGTGACCGCGCTGCGCGGGGCGGTGGCCGGGCAGGGCATGACCCATGCCTGGCTCTTCACCGGGCCACCCGGCTCGGGCCGGTCCAACGCCGCGATCGCCTTCGCCGCGGCGCTGCAGTGCCCGCAAAGCGGCCTGGGCCCGGAGTGCCCGGACGGCTGCCACGCCTGCCACACCGTGCTCGCCGGCTCGCACGCCGACGTCTCCGTCGTGCGCACCGAGAAGCTCTCGATCGGCGTCGACGAGGTCCGCGACCTGGTCCGCCGCGCCTCGCTGAGCCCGATGGGCGAGCGCTGGCAGATCCTCATCGTCGAGGACGCCGACCGGCTGACCGAGCAGGCCTGCAACGCGCTGCTCAAGGCGATCGAGGAGCCCAACGGCCGCACCCTGTGGATGCTCTGCGCGCCCACCGTCGAGGACGTGCTCCCGACGATCCGCTCCCGCTGCCGGCTGGTGACCCTGTCGACGCCGACCGCCGAGGAGGTGGCCGGCTTCCTGGTCGCCCGGGGCGTGCCGGAGGCGCTGGCGTCGTACGCCGCCCGCGCGAGCCAGGGCCACATCGGCCGGGCGCGCGCGCTCGCCTTCGACGAGGCGGTGCGCAACCGCCGTCAGGAGGTCGTCTCGATGCCGGCGCGGCTGACGAGTCTCGGGCGGTGCATGGACGCGGCGACCCGGCTCGCCTCGACCGCCAAGGAGGAGGCGGACGCCATCACCGCCGAGCTCGACGCGCGCGACAAGGCCGACCTCGACGCTGCCTACGGCGTCGTCGAGCGGGGCCGTCGGCCCCGGGAGTACGGCCCCGCCCTGGCGGCGCTCGAGAAGAGCCAGAAGACCCGGGCCAAGCGCCGGCACCTCGACGTCGTCGACCGCGGGCTCACCGACCTGATGTCGGTCTACCGCGACGCGATCGCGCTGGCCAGCGGGGCGCCCGGCGCGCTGGTCAACGAGGAGATCCGCGACCAGGTCGAGGCGATCGTGGACAGCTCGACCCCCGAGCTCAACCTGCGCCGCATCGGCTGGATCTTCGCCGCGCGCGAGCAGATGCTGGAGTTCAACGTGCCCGTCGCCTTGGCCCTGGAGTCGATGATGGTGGCACTGAAGGCGCCGCAGCGGTGACCTCGACCCCGACCTTGAGGAGCACCAGGTGAGCAAGCGGACCCTGATCGTCGCGGTGGTCACCGTGTGGGCGCTGGTCCTGGCCGGCGCGGTCGGCGTCGGGATCGTCCTGCTGTCCGGCGACGACCCCGACGGCGACGACGGCGATGCCGGCCAGGGCGGGGCGGCGACCTCGAGCGCCACCTCGGGTCCTGACGGGCGCACCCTCGAGGACTTCTACGACCAGGAGATCGCCTGGACGAGGTGCGGCGAGAACGAGTGCGGCACGCTCGAGGTGCCCGTCGACTACCAGAGCCCCGGCGACGGCTCGATCCGGCTCGCGCTGGAGCGGGCCGGCGCCACCGGCGAGCGGATCGGATCGCTCGTGGTCAACCCGGGCGGTCCGGGTGCGCCCGGCACCGACACCGCCAAGGACGCGAGCCTCTACTTCGCGGAGCCTCTGCGCGCGGCGTACGACATCGTCGGCTTCGACCCGCGCGGCACCGGCGACTCCGCCCCGGTCGACTGCCTGACCGATGCCGAGCTGGACGCCTACGTGGCGGCCGACCCCGACCCCGACACCGCCGAGGAGAGGCAGGCCGCGCGGGAGAACTCCGAGCGGTTCTGGTCCGGGTGTGCCTCCCGCTCTGGCGCCGTCGGCGGCCACGTCAGCACGGTCGAGGCCGCGCGCGACATGGACGTCCTGCGCGCCGCGCTCGGCGAGGACGAGCTCGACTATCTCGGCTTCTCCTACGGCACCCGGCTCGGCGCGACGTACGCCGAGCTCTTCCCGGACAAGGTCGGCCGGATGGTGCTCGACGGGGCGATCGACCCCTCGCTCACCCCGCGCGACGGGGCGCTCAGCCAGGCCAAGGGCTTCGAGACCGCCCTGAGGTCCTATGTCCAGAGCTGTGTCGACGACGGCGACTGCTTCCTCGGCAACAGCGTCGAGGCCGCGCTGAAGACCATCACCGACCTCATCGCGAGCATCGACGCCCAACCGCTGCCGACCGGCGACGCCGAGGGACGCGAGCTCACCGTCGGCCTCGCGTTCTACGGACTGATCCTGCCGCTGTACAGCGAGGAGAACTGGAGCCTGCTCGACGACGGCCTCCAGCAGGCGCTCGACGGCAACGGCTCGACCCTGCTCTTCCTCGCCGACTTCTACGGCTCGCGCGAGAAGGGCAGCTACGCCGACAACAGCCTCGAGGCGATCTCCGTCATCAACTGCCTCGACGACCCGTGGTCGATCACCCCCGACGAGGTGCAGGCCCAGTTCGCCGACTTCGAGAAGGCCTCGCCCACCTTCGGCGACGTCTTCGCCTGGGGGCTGACGGCCTGCAACGGCATCCCGTTCACCTCCACCGACGAGCCGGACCTGGAGATCGACGGCTCCGGCGCCCCGCCGATCGTCGTCCTCGGTACGACCCGCGACCCCGCGACGCCGTACGAGGAGGCCGTCGCCATGGCCGAGCAGCTCGACTCCGCCGTCCTCGTCTCCCGCGACGGCGACGGGCACACGGCGTACAACAAGAAGAACGCCTGCATCGACGACGCCGTCCACGCCTACCTCCTCGACGGCACGGTCCCGCAGGACGGCCTGACCTGCTGAGCCACGAGGTGTGAGAAGTGGGGCCGCGAGGTGTGAGAAGTGGGGCCACGAGGTGTGAGAAGTGTCAGCGGCGGCCCTACACCGGCTCGATGATGGACTGAATCCGCTGGGTCGCCAGCTCGATCATCAGCCGGGCGGCCGGAGACAGCGTCGCCCCAGCACGGTGCACGATCGCCATCGTGTCGTAGACGCGCGGCCGGAGCGGGACCCAGCCGGCATCCGGTGCGAGCCGGGGGAGTAGCTGGACGGCGGCTCCCTTGTTCGTCACGGTGTCGGCCAGGCCACGTCCGACGAGCTCGACCGCCGTCTCGACGTCCTCGACCTCGATCCGCGTCGTCGGGTTGTAGCCGGCCTCGTGCAGCATCCGGCGGAGCACGATCCGCGCGGAGTCGGAGTCGCGGTAGGTGCTCTCGGCCATGACGAGGGGCGCCTCGGCGAGCCGTTTCGCCGTCATGGGGGAGGCGAGGCGCGCCGGGTCGGCCGAGACGTACACCAGCTCGTCGCGCGCGATCGGCGTGATCGACATGCCCTCGCTGGAGAGCCCCGCGACGGCGATCATCGCCGCCTCGAGCCGGCCGCGGCGCAGGTTCTCCTGCACGTCCATGGAGTGCCGTCCGACGAGCTCGACCCGGACCCCGGGATAGCGCTCCAGTACGTCGGCGACGAGCTCCGCGCCGCCGTACAGCCGGGCGACGCCGAACATGCCGAACCGGATCGTGCCGGTGTCGAGGGAGCGGATGCTGGCGACGGCGCGCTGGGCGTCGTCGGCCGCCGCGAGGACCCGCTCCGCGTGCGGGCGGAAGGTGTCCGCGGCCGTGGTCGGTACGACGCCGCGCCCGACCCGGCGGAAGAGCTGGACGCCGAGCGACCGCTCCAGCCCGCGGACCTGCTCGGACACCGACGGCTGGGCGTAGCCCAGCTCCTCCGCGGCCCGGGTCAGCGAGCGATGCTCGTAGGTCGCGAGGAAGCAGGTCAGCTGGTGCAGCGACAGCATGCCGAGCTCCGTCCCATAGGTGATCCCTAGAGATCCGACTGGAAAGAGAGGCTACCCCTAGAACTTCTCCCGGCGCACCATGGAAGCAGTCGGACAGTTCCCCGCTGCCGACCGCCGAAGGAGGCCGCCATGTTCGTCCACACCTGCTCCGCCTGCCACCGCCGCGAGCTGATCTTCCCCAGCCAGGTCCTCGCCGTGGACAACACCGAGCACGGCATCGTCGTCCGCTTCGCCTGCTGGTGCGACGCCGAGCAGACCCTGGTCACCGGCGTCGACGCGTCCCGACCGGCCGCCGTGCCGGCCGCCGCCTGACCGCGTCCCGCCGCAGCGGCACCGCGCGGAGGCCCCGGCCGGATTCGCCCCCCGGTGACCCCGGTCGGTATGCTTCCGCGGTCGCCGGTCCCGACCGGCGGCGGCGCCGCCTTAGCTCAGTCGGTAGAGCGAATCACTCGTAATGATTAGGTCGTCGGTTCGATTCCGACAGGCGGCTCCACCAGAAACCGGCCCGGGCCAGCACAAACGTGCAGGTCAGGGCCGGTTTCCGTTTCAGCGCGCGGGGCGATCTGCCGTGAAAGGTCAGATCCTGCGCATCCGTCGCTCCCTCACGGGAAGAGGGCCATCCGCAGCTGTGGCTGGCCACCCGCGGTGGTGAAGTCGCCGCCGAGGGCCACGCCCAGGGCGTCGAGGCTGTGGACGGACATGACGCCGCGGACGGAGTCGGGGCCGGGGTTGAAGGGGAGCAAGGTCCCCGTCGTGGTCAAGGCGGCGACCTTGCGGCGGGTCTGCTGTGATCCGAGGCAGTCGCCGTTGACCGGGTCGGCCTCGTCGACGTCGCAGACGGCGTCGAAGTGGCCGCCGGCGTAGATGTCTCCGCCATGGATGGCGAGGGCGGCGACGTCGCCGTCGAACCGTCGCAGCCACGTCTGTCCGCCATCGGCGCGTGCGAAGGCCGCGACGTAGCCGCCGCCTGTTCCCCCGGCTGCGGCCAGCACGGAGGATCCGGTCAACGCGATCTCCAGGACGGGCTTGTCGACGGGCGGGTCGAACCCCGGGATGACGGCACCCCTGGAGCGGTCGACGAGGGCCAGCCTCCGGGAGCCGGCGACGCCGTTGACGGCGTTGAAGTTGCCGGCGACGTAGACGCCGGACGTGGTCGCGACGACGTCGTGGACGGCGCCCTTGCGGGCGACCGGCGTCCATCGGGCCAAGGTTCCGCGACGGTCGAATGCCGCGAGCTGACCGCGTCTCCTCTGGTCGACGGTGGTGAAGCTGCCGCCGACGTAGAGCCGCTTTCGGTGGGTGGACAGTGACGTGACGGTGCCGTCGATGCGGTGCCGGAACCTCTCGACCTCGATAGCTTCGAACCGACCGGCGTGTCGCCTCCTGTCCATCCGGCAGCTTCCGTCGTCGAGTAAGCGGCGAGCTACGCCGCCGATGCTTCGCGGCTGTCGAATAGCCCCAGCATTTCTCCGTCGCGGTCAGGTTCCGGCGCACCAGACCGGGTGGCTGCGCACCGGACCGGGCGGCCACTACTCGTCGCGGCCGCGAGCCGTGGCGACCGCGTGCCTTCGCGGGCGCCTGGGGTTTCCCCATCTGCTCGACCCGGTTTGCGAACCAGCCGGGCGAGTAATCGCACGGGCACAGGATGGGGCCGGTGCCCCTGACGGTGCCCCTGACGGTGCGCCCGGCGGGGTCGAGGTCGAGGAGGCACCAGGCCCACGGGCAGAGTGTGACGGTCAGCATGGCGCGCGGCCTTGGCTTCGTGGCGCAGTTCGTCGAAGTCGTAGCCGAGGTCTGCGGGCAACTCTTCGAGCGTCACGTCGCCCATGCGCTGCCTCCCGGGGTGGGTTCCCGCCGGCTGACCAGGGGCGGGCAGCCGGCTAGGTTCTCACTGCGAGGGGCGAGGGGCGAGGGGCAACCGGATTCCCGGGGTTGTTCAAGGGTTCAGCTGCGTCCAGGACGAATGCGGACGGCGGCGACCACCTGCTCGGCGTGGACGCATTGGGCGACGGCTTGGACGTGCGCCCTCGGTCGCCAGGTGGCGGGGTCGAGGATCGCCTCCCACGACGCCTCGGCTTCGTCGCGAAGATTCGGCGGCCAGTGATCGCGCCCGCTGGCGTCGCGGTCGACACCGGCGGCCCTCAGGCGGTCGTCCCAATCATCGAGTATCGGCTCCGCGCGAGACCACCACTCGTCGTCGCTCTCACCCGGCTCTGGCGGGACGTGGAAACCGCTGTTGAGTGCAATGTGCCAGTCGGAGAACTCCGACAGCAGTACGTGTTCGCGCGGCATCCGCACCGTGAGGAGAAAGTCGCCTCGCGCATGCTTCGCCTGGTCGATCAGGGAGCGGCGCGTGGGGGTCGGCCACAACCACAGCAACCCAGGGCCGTCCGTCGCGAGCCTCCTGTCCGCCTGCGCCTTCATCCACGAGTACGCGTCCCCCAAGTCCGCGTCAGCCAACGTCGGGTCGCCTTCGAGGACCCCGGTCTCCGCGAGCACCCGATAGGCAGCCGCGGACTGGAACGTCCGCAGGATCAGCGGGTCCGCCGATAGGTCACCCAGACGGCGCCGCCCGACGGGCGACACGATCCGCCACCATCGCCGCTGCGGCAGATCCTCATACGAAGGCGACACAAGTGGATCGTGCACTACGGCACCGACAGAACCCGTCCCCTCGACACCGACTGCGCCGAGCCCCACGCCCGCGACCAGATCTGCGCCATGCCGATGACCCGCACATCCCATTCCGATGTCGCGAGACACCATACCGATGTGCCGAACGATGCCACGACAGGCGGCGAGCGGATGTCCAGGCACATCGAAACGAGCCCGAACCCCACGTTGGCCTCAACTGGCTGTGCGACGCCGGCGACCCGGGCGCGCCGGACCTGCCCCCTCCCGCGCTGAGGCCGCCGCCTGCAGCGCGCTCGTCAGGCCAGAGTTCGGCCCATGCGGACGCCCTCCGAACAGATGCGCAATTTTCGTGAGGGTTCCGCGTAAGCGTTCGACGCGGGCCGTGTCAACCACTCGGAAACGCTGCCTGGACCCTCCATGTTCCTCGCGACCGTCGGGGCCGAGTCCAGCGCAACCAGCCCTCGGGCTGGCCGCGGCGTTTCCACGCGACCACGGCGTTCACGCCCCGGCCCAGAGGAATGTATGGACAACGCATCGGCACGATCTGCCCGCTCGACCTTCGTCGCCGTGACTCGGCTGGCGCTGGCTGCGGCGCTGAGCATCGCGCTGCTCTGCGTGGCCCCCCCGTCGCCTGGGCCGGGGGCGGGTCCCGCTGCGCCACGCCCAGCGCTCGACATGGCCGTCGCCGGGGTCCCCGCGCCTCCGATCGTGGTCTACCGGGAGGACTTCGAGAACGGCATGGGTGTCACCGCCACCGGGGCGAAGTCGCTGACGGCCAACACCCTCGGGGCGCCGCAGTACACCGGCGCCGGTGGGACGACCTACTACGCCGACACCAACTGGCGAGAGGGCCAGCGGTGCAGCGGCGTGGTCCTCGCCTACGCCAACGGTGACAGCACGCGTGACGACGGCGGTGGGCCGAACTGGGCTACGACCGGTCGCACGGCCAACGCACAGGTCCAGCAGGACAAGTGCAGCCCCCTCAGCGGAGTTCAGTCCTACAACGGCATCCGGACTCTCGCCCGGGCCATGGGGCAGGTCGTGGGCGGAGGCGACACGAACCACATGGTCTCGACATACACCGAGTGCAACCAGGACAGCGCCGGGAACATCGTCGGCTGCGACACGCTGCCGACCGGGCCGACGACGTCGCGGATGTTCGAGACCGTGCAGCAGATCCCCGTCACCCCGAACCACTACTACACCTTCGCCGTCGATGCGGTGGCGGGGAACTGCACGGGGGGCACCATCCCGGTGGGTAGCGATCCCCAGTACCAGTTCCAGCTGCTCAGCGGCGCGACTCGAACGGACGTCGGGTCGTCACTGAATCCGTGTCGCGACGCCTCCCGCCAGGCGTTCACCGTCAACCGGCCCCGTGCGGTCGGCAGCTCGTCCACGATGAGCGGGTTCGTGAGTCGGCTGCGGGCCGACACCGCCTTCATGTACGCCGGCTCCAACCTGGGCGTCGCGATGTACAACAAGGTCGGCATCACCAACGGCAACGACGGCGGCTTCGACAACATCGAGGTCCGCGACGTCACGCCCACCGTCGACAAGACCTTCAGCCCCGCCCTGGTCGAGCCCACCCAGGTCTCCACCCTCACCCTGACGATCACCAACACCTCCGACCTGCTCGCCAAGACCGACTGGGGCTTCGTCGACGCACTGCCGACCGGCCTGACCCTGGCGAGCACGACCTTCGGCGGGACCTGTGCCCAGAAGGCAGGCACTGTCCTCACGCGCACAGGCGTCGTCGGGGGCAGCACGATCACCGTCACCGGTGGCGACCTTGCCCCGGGTGAGGTGTCCTGCACCATCACGGCGCAGGTCACCTCGGCCACCGAGGGCACCTACACCAACAGTCCGACGACCAACATGACCCTGACCGGCCTCGTGCCCGGCAGCCCGGGCACCGTCGAGTTCGCCTGGCCCCGGATCACCCTGGTCAAGGCGCTCGGCTCGGAGCGGGTCCGCGCTGGCGACCAGTTCTCGATGGCGATTCGCACCGGGTCGGGCACCGGCACCGTGGTGAGCAGCCCCGCCAACGCGACGACCACCGGCACGGGCGCCACGGTGACCCCCGGGACAGGGACCACCGGCGCGTACGTCGGCCGCGCCGGGACGGCGTACTACCTGACCGAGTCCGGCGCGGGCACCACCGACCTCACGACGTACGAGGCCACGCTGACCTGCGTCGACGCCACCGGCCGCACCGCTGGCCTGCCGACCAACGCGCCCTATACCGGATCGAACTCCGTCACCCCGGCCCTCGGCGCGCGGATCACCTGCACCGTCACCAACCGAGCGAAGGCACCGACGCTCCGCCTGGTCAAGGCGCTCGGGTCGGAGCGCGCTGCCGACACCGACCAGTTCACCGTCGCCATCCGTACCGGCTCGGCAACCGGGACCGTCGTCAGCAACGCGGCCAGCGCCACGACGACGGGCACCGGTGCGACGGTCACCGAGGGCACCGGGACCACGGGGACCTACCAGGCGACCGCCGGTACGGCGTACCACCTCACCGAGGCTGCGGCCGGCACCACCGATCTCGCCGACTATGGCAAGACGATCACGTGCACCGATGGTGCGGGTCTGCAGAGCGGCCTCCCCACGAACGCCCCGATCAGCGAGTCACTTCAGGTGACGCCAGTGGCGGGTGCGCGCATCTCGTGTGTGCTGACCAACACGCTCACGCGGGTCGACCTCCACCTCCTCAAGCAGGCACAGCAGGACGACGGCACATGGACGCCGGTCGCCGGTTCGACCTGGGAGCTGCACGCCGACGACCAAGGCGCGCTCGGCCCCGCGCTCTCCTCGCCCACGGTGCAGGCCGTCGCAGGTGAGGACGGAGCCTTCCGAGTCGCAGGGCTCGCACCCGGCACCTACTGGCTGGTCGAGACGAAGGCGCCCGCGGGGCAGCAGCTGCTGGCCGAGCCGCTCCAGTTCACGGTCGACGCGCAGGGAGCCGTCACGCTCGGGGAAGGCGCCGGCACGGATATCGCGACCGTCGGCCAGACCGCCGGCGGCGACCCGGAGATCCGGGTCCGCAACTTCGCGGCGGCCGAGCTCCCCGCAGCGGGGGGTGCCGGCACTTCCGCATGGCGAGCGGTGGGCCTCGTGACACTCCTCCTCGCCGCTCTCCTCTGTCTCGCGCTCGGGGTGCGACAGGCCAGGCGCTCGGGGGTGAGCGTGCGCCCCTAAGCCCAGCTCCACGGACCATCCGCATCCACCACCATCACGAAGAGAGAACGAACTCCATGACCCACCCACTCGCGGGACGCCTGACGGCGCTCCTCACCGCTCTTGCCGTGGCAGCGCTCGCGCTGCTCGGCCTGGCCTCGCCCGTCTCCGCGGCGGACTCGTTGCCGGACCCCGATCGGACCGGATCGATCACGATCCACAAGTTCGAGGCCCCGGACTCCCCGACCGGCCTGCCGAACAACGGCACCGAGGTCGACACGACCGGCCTCACGCCGATGGCGGGCGTGACCTTCAGCATCCAGCAGGTCAGTGGCATCGACCTCAGCACCAACCAGGGTTGGTCCGAGGCCAACGACCTGAGTGACGTCTTCGACCCCGCCGACGCCGAGGGCTCCATCACCGGCGCGGGCTACACGCTGACGGAGGCCGCCGGCTCGCCGGTCACGACCGACGGGTCGGGCATCGCGTCGCTCTCGAGCCTCCCGCTGGGGCTCTACCTGGTCCAGGAGACCAGCTACCCCGCTGGTACGACGCCGTCCGCGCCGTTCCTCGTCTCGGTTCCGCTCACCAACCCGAACGACCAGAGCACCTGGCTCTACGACGTGCACGTCTACCCCAAGAACGCGACCACCAACGTCACGAAGACCGTCGAGGACGCGGACGCCATCAAGCTCGGCGACCAGGTCGCCTGGACCATCACGGCTGACATCCCCAACGTCGACGTGATCGACGGCTACAAGATCGTCGACCAGCTCGACAGCAAGCTCACCTATGTCGGCGCCCAGGTCACCCTCAGCGACGGCACCGCGATCACGGAGGGCACCGACTACACCGTCGTCCACGACGCCGCGACCAACACGCTGACGGTGCAGTTCACCGAGGCCGGCCGCTCGGTCCTCGCAGCGCACAACACCGCGCAGGTCCTCGTCGAGGTCACCACCACGGTCAACGCCGTCGGCGAGATCGCCAACACCGCGCTGCTCTACCCGAACGAGGCGAGCTTCGACGTGCGGCCCGGCGAGCCGGGTGGGCCGGTCGTCACGCCGCCGGTGCTGACCAAGTGGGGATCGATCACCGTCCTCAAGACCGATGGCGACGGCGCCGCCTTGGCCGGTGCGGTCTTCAGCGTCTACGCCAGCCAGGCCGACGCCGAGGCCGGTACGAACCCGATCTCGCTGGGCGGCCAGACCACCTTCACCGCCGGCGCCGACGGCACGCTGACGATCTCGGGTCTGCGCTACTCGGACTACGCGAACGGTCAGACGGTCGCGCCGGGTGACCCCGGCTACCAGGCGTACTGGCTGGTCGAGGTCGAGGCGCCGGCCGGCTTCGAGCTGCTCGCTGACCCGATCGAGTTCACCGTCACGGCGGCGACCTCCGCGGCAGGTATCGACCTGACGGTCGAGAACGTCCCGTCGAACGCCGGATTCGAGCTGCCCTTCACCGGTGGCAGCGGCCGAGCGCTGCTCTACGTCCTCGGCTTCGCGCTACTCGTCGTCGCTGGTGTCGTGGTGATCGTCAGCCGACGCCGCGCCGAGGACTGACCGGCGCGGCAACCACACCCCGGGACGGGAGGCGTCCTGCGACGCCTCCCGTCCCGGCCCCCTTCGAGAAGGAAACCCATGACGATCGCCGTAGCCCCGCGCCGACCCGAGGCTCCGCGAGCGCCTCGTGCTCGCGCGCGGCGCCGGGGCCGACGCCGGCTCGGCCCGGTGCTGACGTCCTGGCCCTTCGCCCGGATCCTGGTCGCCGTGCTCGCGCTCGTCGGCATCGCCACGCTGCTCTACCCGAGTGCTGCCTCCTGGCTCACCGCCCGGGCGCAGTCCCAGCAGGTCGACGCCTATGTGCACGCCGTCGAGGGTCTCAGCCCCGGCGAGGCACGCGCCGAGCTGAGGCGCGCTCACCGCTACAACGACGAGCTCCCGGGCGGGGTCCCGCGTGACCCCTATGCCGGCGGGGTCGCCGGGGAGCAGACCGCGGTCGGTGCCGAGGCCGAGCGCTACTTCCATACGCTCGATCTCGGTCCGGAAGGGATGATGGGCGTCCTGCGCTTCCCGGCCATCGACGCGGAGCTGCCGCTTTTTCACGGCACCTCACCGGAGGTCTTGGACCGCGGCGTCGGGCACCTCTACGGGTCGGCCCTCCCCGTCGGCGGTGCCGGGACGCACAGCGTCCTCACCGGCCACTCGGGTCTGGTCCACGCCACCCTCCTCACCCACCTCGACCGTGCGCGCCAGGGGGACCGCTTCACCCTCACGGTGCTCGACCAGGTGCTGACCTACGAGGTCGACCAGATCCGGGTCGTGCTGCCCACCGAGACCGACGAGCTCACTGCCGTCGCGGGTGAGGATCTGGTCACCCTCATCACCTGTACGCCGACAGGAGTCAACACGCACCGGCTGCTGGTGCGTGGTCACCGCGTTCCGACCGACGAGTCGGCCCGGAAGGAGAGCGCGATCTCTGGGCCGCGGTTCGAGACCTTCCCGTGGTGGATCGTCGTCGCCGTTCTCTGTCTCGTCGGCGTGGTGATCGGCACCGGCCCCCTCGCCCGCCGGCGCCGCCCGCGACGCAAGGCAGCGCGAGCGGTCCGAGGTCCGTCGGGTCAGTCCGGGAGCTGAGCGATCTCGCCGGGCCACGGAGTGCCCGCCGCCGCGAGGAGCCGATCGGCCTGGCGCCGGATGGCCGGGATCCTGCTCGGGCGGAGGATGACCAGGCGCAGTGCCAACACCGCGACGTCGTCGGGCAACGACCGCTCCCGCTGGGTGCCCGACCACCGCACCGCCTGGTTGATCGTGGCGTCGAGGATCTCGGTCACGACGTCCGTCCGCGTCGCGGCGAACTCGCCGTCCGCGATGCCGCGCTCGATCACCCCGCGGGTGCGCGCCATCGCGTCGTGATACGCCGCGTGCCACTCGGCGAACTCGGGCTCCTCGAGAAGCGCACTGAGGTAGAGACCGCGCAGGTCGTAGGCGCTGGTCATCTCGACCAGGATCTCGCGCCGCACGCCTTGGTAGAGCTCGACCGCGGCCGAGGTTCCCTCCGGAACCTCGCGCCTTCCCTGGAGCCCGGGAGAGCGACCATGGTCGTAGGCATAGAGCGCGCGTGCGATCTCGTGCTTGGACGCGAAGTGGTGGAACAGTGACGGCTGTCGCACCCCCACCGCCTCGGCGATCTCCCGCGTCGAGGTCCCGTGGAAGCCCTTGGTCGCGAACAGCCGCGCAGCCTCGCGCAGGATCTGGTCGGGAGTCACCTTCGACCGCGCCATGGTCCCTCCTCCGAGCCGCTGACCGTTCCCGAAGTCTATCGATCGATAGGAAAACCTGTACACGAGGGGGTGACTCGTCCTACAGTGACGCCAGTTACCTATCGATCGATAGGCAAATCCCCGCGCCGAGGAGTGCCGATGCCGCCCACTAGCACCGTTCCACCGACCGAGCCCTCCGGTGGGCTGCGCGGCGACGCCGTCGGCTCCCGGCACCTGGTGTTCTTCGTCGTGTCGGCCGCGGCGCCACTGACGGTCATGGCGGGGTTCGCGCCGCTTGCATTCCTCGTCGGTGGACAGGCAGCGCCGGTCGGATATCTCGCCGCCGGTCTCGTCTACGCTCTCTTCGCCGTCGGCTTCTGTGCGATGGCCAGGCATGTGAGCAACGCCGGGGCCTTCTACGCCTATGTCAGTCGTGGCCTGGGTGGGACCATTGGCGCGGGCTCGGCTCTCGTCGCCTACGTCGCCTATACCCTCGGCGAGATCGGCTTCTGCGCCGCGGCCGGCCTGTTTGCCTCGACCACACTCGACGACCTCGCCGGGATCGACGTGTCCTGGGGGGTCTGCGCGGTCACCCTCGGAGTGATCGTGTCGGTCGTGTCCTACTGCCGGGTCGACGTCGGCGCCCGCGTGCTGGCGCTGCTCCTCGCCGGTGAGCTCGGGCTGCTGCTCGTCCTCGCGGTCGCGATCCTCGTGAAGGGCACCCCGGAGGGCCTCACACTCGCCGGGTTCGACCCGTCGAGCTGGGACGCCAGTGTCCTCGGCTCGCTGTTCGTGATCACGTTCGTGGTCTACATCGGCTTCGAGCAGACGGCGGTGTACGCCGAGGAGGCCCGAGACGCGCGCCGGGCCGTACCGCGGGCGACGTACGTCGCGGTCGCGCTGCTCGCCGTCACCTACACCTTCGTCGCATGGGTGCTGCTGATGGCGATCGGACCCGGCGCCCTCGGCGCCGCTCTCGCCGGCGACCCGTCGCTGCTGGTGTTCGGGGTCAACCAGACCTACCTGGGCGGCTTCATGACCGATGTGATGCAGGTGCTCATCGTCACCAGCTTCGTCGCGGGCGTCCTCGCGCTCCACAACGCCGGAGCCCGCTACCTGTTCGCGCTCGGCCGGGACCGCCTGCTTCCGGCCTCGCTGGGGACTACCGGCAAGACGGGCAGCCCGTCCCGGGCCGTGGTGGTGCAGTCACTCCTCGTCGTCGGCGCGCTGGCCGGCTTCGGCATCTCCGACCTCGACCCCTACACACAGGTCGTGATCTGGACCAACACCCCCACGCTGGTCGGGGTCCTCTTCCTGCAGATCCTCACCTCCGTCGCGGTGATCAGGTTCTTCGCTCGCAACCGGACCGAGGAGAGGCTTTGGCAGCGGCTTGTCGCTCCCTCGCTGGCGACGGTCGCGCTCGGCACCGTGCTCTACCTGGTCTGCACGAAGATGGGCCTGCTCACCGGGCTCGGCGCCCGCGACAACGTGCTCATCAACCTGCCGCTCGTGGCCGCGTTCGTCGCCGGCCTCGCGCGCGGAGCGGTGGCAGCCCGATGAGCGCCGCCCGCTACGCCTGGTCCATCCCCGGCTTCCCCGTCGAGCGCCCCGGTGCCGACCCGACGACGCCGGAGATCTGGTGCTACGCCGATCGCTACAGCTACCTGCCCGGCGACGAGGTTGCCCTGAGCGTCCACACCACCGCGCCGTCGTACGACGTCCGCGTGCTGCGGGACGGCGCAGACCCCGTCGAGGTCTGGTCGGCGAGTGACCTCCCCGGCGTCGCGCACCCGACGCCAACGGATGCCTACGCGGTCGGATGCCGCTGGCCGGTCGCCCTGCGGATCCCGGTGGATCCAGCGTGGTCGAGCGGCTTCTACCTGGTCGTCGTCGGCACCGAGGTCGACGGTCGGCGACACGAGCGGGAGGGCTTCTTCGTCGTCCGTGCCCCGCGGCCGACCTCGGACATCGCGCTGGTCCTCACCACGGGGACGCTCGCGGCGTACAACGACTGGGGCGGTGCCAACCACTACCGAGGCCTCGGCGACGACCCCTATGTCGACGTCCCGGCGCCGGTCCTCTCGAGCCGCCGGCCGGTCGCTCGCGGCATGCTGCGCCTGCCCGAGGGCGCGCCGCGCAACGCGAACCCGGCGACCCCCGGACCCGGGTACCGGCCGCGGCATCCCACCTACGAGTGGGCGATCACGCACGGTTACTCCCGCCACCACAGCGACGCCTTCTGGGCGACCTACGAGCGGCCCTTCGTCGTGTGGGCCGAGCGCAACGGCTATGCGCTCGACCATCTCACCCAACAGGATCTGCACGACGACCCCTCCGCGTTGGACGGCTACCGCTGTGCGGTGTTCGTCGGCCACGACGAGTACTGGACGTGGGAGATGCGTGACGTCGTCGACCGGTTCGTCGATCGGGGCGGGCACCTCGCGCGGTTCGCGGGCAACTACGTGTGGCAGGTCCGTCTCGACGAGGAGGGTCGCCAGATCTGCTACAAGGACCCGAGCCTGGACCCCCTGCGGGCGACGGAACCGGAACGGGTGACGACGACCTGGGACGCACCCTTCATCGGCCGGCCGGCCGCGCAGACCATGGGGCTCACGGGTCTCGGGGGTGCCTACGCCCGCTACGGCGCGACGACACCGCGCAGCAGCGGTGGCTACACCGTCTACCGCCCCGACCATTGGGCGCTCGCCGGGACGGACCTCTTCTACGGCGACGTGTTCGGCGCGGCGCCGGTCTGCGTGGCCGCCTTCGAGGTCGACGGCGTCGACTACACCTTCCGCCACGGGCTCCCCTACGCGACCGGCAGTGATGGCGCGCCCGAGGACCTCGTGATCGTGGCGATGACCCCCGCAGTCCTTGGCGAGACCGACCGCTGGGGAGGCGAGGTTCCCATCGGCGCGCCGATCGAGGAGATGCGCCACCTCGTCGCCGCCGTGTGGGGCGACGAGGTACCCGGCCGGTTCAAGACCGGATACGGCGCGGGCATGGTCGCGACCTTCCGTCGTGGCGAGGGTGAGGTCTTCAACGCCGGCACCACCGAGTGGGTCAGCGGCCTGATCCACAACGACCCCTTCACCGAGCAGATCACCCACAACGTGCTGCGCCGCTTCACCGGTCGGCAGGAGGACAGATGAGCCAGCAGACGAGCCCGCCATCGATCCCGCCCAAGACCGTCGCCGACATCCGCACCATCGAGGTCGGCACCGGCTCGCCCGTCGTACCGACCTGGGCGCCGGGAACGGCCTCGCCCGGCTGGGCCGAGACCGAGTGGCGCAGCTTCGGTCACGACGAGGCGCGCCCGTTCGGCGGCGCCTGGACGGGGGAGGCCGGCTCGCTGCGCCTCGACGACTACCCGTACGACGAGGTGTGCGTGATGCTCAGCGGCGTCGTCGCGCTCGTCGACAGTCTCGGCGGACGCCGGGAGTTCCGTGCGGGCGAGGCATTCTTCGTGCCGAAGGGCTTCTGCGGCACGTGGGAGACCGTCGAGCCGGCCACGAAGGTGTTCGTCGCCCTGCCCTAGTCGTGCGGGCGAGATCGGACCCGCCCAGCTCGGATGGCGGCACTCGACGCCTTTCCCGGGTGGTCGACGCCGCTGACGGACTCCCTGTGCTCTTCGACTCCGGCGTCCACAGCGGCGCCGACGTCGTCAAGGCGCTCGCCCTCGGCGCGACCGCAGTCGGGCTGGGGCGGCCCTATGTGCACGGGCTGGCGCTGGGCGGTGCGGCCGGTGTCAGCCACGTCGTTCGCTCGATCCTCGCGGAGGCCGACCTGATCATGGCGGTCGACGGCTATCCGACGCTGGCGGACCTGACGCCGGACGCGCTGGTGCGCACCGGCGATCGATAGACCCTGGCATCGATCGCCGGCCGTACGTTTCTCGAGGCGTGACCATCGGCGCACGTGGCCGGTGCCGGTGTGGAACCGATCCACCTCCCGCGACGTCATACGGGGGTCGCGTCCCCGAAGGAGAAGCCGATGATGCGGTTCGGTCGGTCACCGGTCCACCTCCCACGATGGGCGCTCGCGACCTGCTGGCCTGAGTCGACGGCACGGACGGCGGGCCCAGCACATCAACGTCACGTTCTGACAGGAGATCGGGATGCGCATGAAGCTCGCCATCGCGACAGCGGGGGTCCTCACCCTTCTCCTGTCGGCGGGCTGCTCCGGCGCCGATGAGCCGCGTTCGGCGAGGGCGTCGACGTCCGGCTCCGGGGAGAGCGCTGGCGAGAGCTCCGCGAAAGGCTCCACGGGCAGCGCCGCACCCGTCGACGCCTCGGTCGTCCGCGGCCGTGCCGAGTACGACTTCCCGCACACGACGTCGATCACCGCCGCTTCGCGCAAGGCGGCGACGGTCGTCGTCGGCGAGGTCGTCGGCTGGTCCGACGGCCGGTCGATGGTCGAGTCCGACGGCGCCGGCTACGAGGCGATCAGTCGCACCGCGGTGCTGACGGTGAAGGTCAAGAAGGCCCAGGGAAGTCCCGGGAGGGGGCCGGCGACCTGGTCTACGTCGAGGTGCCGCGCGGCGGAGAGGTGCTCGTCGACGGCCAGCCTCCGGCCGACACGACGCCGGTCCTGACGACGATCGAGGAGCTCACGACGGCTGCGCCGGCCGGCACCCGGGTCATCCTCCTGGCCAACCCCGCGCGGTCCGCGGACCAACTCGCCGCCGACACACCGGGCCTGGTCGTCGAGGGCGAGGGCACCGTGCTCCCCGCCGGCGCCCCGCTGCTCAGCCCTCGGATGCAGGGTCTGCTCTTCCGTGACGAGACCGGCGCCTTCGCCAGCGGCCTCGCGGAGGGCGAGGGCGACTGGGGATGGCTGGCGCGGGGAACGCCGCGCAACCGGGAGTTCGCCTCGCTGGTCGACGAGCTCGACCGGATGGGCTGAGCCCTCGACGTACGGACTCGCCTGGTCAGCCGGCGGTCGCTCGCAGCGCGGCCGCCGCGGAGGCGAGCGCCGTGACGCGCTCCCAGTCCCCGGCCGCGACCGCGTCGGCCGGGGTGATCCACGATCCGCCCACGCAGCCCACGTTCGCCAGCGCGAGATAGTCCGGCGCGTTGGCGGGGGTGATCCCGCCGGTGGGGCAGAACCGGGCCTGGGGGAGGGGACCGCCGACCGCCCTGAGGTACGACGCCCCGCCGGCCGCCTCCGCCGGGAAGAACTTCATCTCGCCGAGCCCGCTCTCGAGGACCGCCATCACCTCGGAGACCGTCGAGGTGCCCGGCAGGAAGGGCACCCCGGTCGCGTGCATCGCCGCGAGCAGGTCGGGCGTCGCGCCGGGAGAGACCAGGAAGGTGGCGCCGGCGGCGACGGCCGCCTCGGCCTGCGCGGGCGTGGTGACGGTGCCCGCGCCGAGCGCGATCTCGGGCACCTCCGCGGCGATCGCGCGGATCGCGTCGAGGGCGACCCCGGTGCGCAGGGTGAGCTCGATCGCGCGGAGACCGCCGCGGACCAGCGCCCGTGCCAGCGGAACGGCGCCCGCCAGGTCGTCGACGACGACCACCGGCAGCACCGGGACGAGGTCGAGGACGCTGCGCTCAGGCAGGGGCGTGGACACGGGTGACCTCCGGGTGGATGGGGGCGGGAGCGAGGACGGGGAACACGGAGGCGCCCTCGTCGGCGGGGCCGACGCTCGCCCGGAAGGCGGCGAACAGCTCGCGTCCGGTGCCGGACCAGGCGTCGCCCGCCGGCGCGGCGCCGGTCGGCTCGCGATGCGCGAGGTCCGCGGCGACCGTGAGCGTCCCGGCGTCGGCGTCCAGGGTGATCAGGTCGCCGTCGCGCACGCGCGACAGCGGCCCGCCCAGGGCGGCCTCCGGCGTGACGTGGATGGCCGCCGGGACCTTGCCGGAGGCACCCGACATGCGGCCGTCGGTGACGATCGCGACCTTCTGCCCGCGGTCCTGCAGCACACCGAGGGCGGGCGTGAGCTTGTGCAGCTCCGGCATGCCGTTGGCGGCCGGGCCCTGGTACCGGATGACCGCCACCAGGTTCACCCCGTCCAGGCTCCCGTCGGCGAAGGCGAGCAGGAAGTCGTGCTGGTCGTCGAACACCCGGGCGGGGGCGGTGACCACGCGGTGCTCGGGCGCGACCGCCGAGGTCTTGACCACCCCGACGCCGAGCGGGCCGCGCACCACCTTCACCCCACCGTCGGGCGAGAACGGCGCGGTCGCCGGGCGCAGCACGTCGAGGTCGTGGCTCGTCTCCGGTCCCGGGCGCCACGTGAGCTCGCCGTCCACGAGCACCGGCTCCTCGGTGTAGCGCCGCAGCCCCGAGCCGAGCATCGTCTCGACGTCCTCGTGCATCAGCCCGGCGTCGAGGAGGGTGCGCACCAGGAAGCCGATGCCGCCGGCGGCGTGGAAGTGGTTCACGTCGGCGGAGCCGTTGGGGTAGATGCGCGCGACCAGCGGGACCACGGCCGACAGCTCGGCCAGGTCGTCCCAGGTGAGCAGGATCCCCGCGGCGCGGGCGATGGCGACCAGGTGCAGCGTGTGGTTGGTGGATCCGCCGCTGGCGAGCAGCGCCACGCACGCGTTGAGCACGGCCTTCTCGTCGATCAGCTCACCGATGCCCGGCGCCGCGTCGTACTGCTGGGAGCGGCGCACCGCCACCGCTGCGGCCTCGCGGGTGAGCGCGTCGCGCAGCGGGGTCCCGGGGTTGACGAAGGAGGAGCCGGGCAGGTGCAGGCCCATCACCTCCATCAGCAGCTGGTTGGAGTTGGCGGTGCCGTAGAACGTGCACGTCCCCCGCGAGTGGTACGACGCGGCCTCGGCCTCGAGCAGCTCCTCGCGTCCGGCCCTCCCCTCGGCGAAGAGCTGGCGGACCCGCGCCTTCTCCTTGTTCGGGAGACCCGAGGTCATCGGGCCGGCGGGGACGAACACGGTGGGCAGGTGGCCGAACGACAGGGCGCCGATGAGCAGGCCGGGGACGATCTTGTCGCAGACGCCGAGCAGCAGCGCGCCGTCGAACATGTCGTGGGAGAGCGCGATCGCCGTCGCCATCGCGATCACGTCGCGGCTGTACAGCGACAGCTGCATGCCGTCGCGGCCCTGGGTGATCCCGTCGCACATCGCCGGGACGCCGCCCGCCACCTGTGCCAGCCCGCCGGCGCGGATCACCGCGTCCTTGAGGACGGGCGGGTAGTCGCCGTACGGCTGGTGGGCCGAGAGCATGTCGTTGTAGCTCGTGACGATCGCCAGGTTCGGCTTCGCGCCGCGCGCGAGCTCGGCCTTCGCCTCGCCCTCGGCCGCGGCGAAGCCGTGAGCCAGGTTGGCGCAGCCCAGCCGCCCGCGTGCGGGGCCGCGAACGGCGGCCGTCCGGACCCGCTGGAGGTAGGCCGCGCGGGTGGCCGCACTGCGCTCGGTGAGCCGGCGGGTCACGTCGGCCAGGACGGGGTGCAGGGAGGTGGTCATCGGGTCTCCTGCCAGGTGCGGCCCTCGCGCGCCAGCAGCGTCGTCGCCGCGGCGGGTCCGGTGCTGCCGGGGTGGTAGCGGACCGGCTCGACGGCCGAGCTCTGCCACTGCTCGAGGATGGGCTCGACCCAGGTCCAGGCCGCCTCGACCTCGTCGCGGCGCATGAACAGGGTGGGGATGCCGCGCATGATGTCGAGCAACAGCCGCTCGTAGGCGTCGGGGCTGCGGTGCTCGAAGGCGTCCGCATAGCTGAGGTCGAGCGACACCGGGTGCAGCCGGATGCCGCCGGGTCCGGGGTGTTTGGCGGTCAGGTGCAGCTGCATCCCCTCGTCGGGCTGCATCCGTACGGTGAGCCGGTTCGGCGTCGTGGTTCCCTCGCTGTGGGGGAACATCGCGTGCGGCGGCTCCTTGAAGACGACCTCGATCGTCGACTCGTGCCGGGCCAGCCGCTTGCCGGTGCGCAGGTAGAACGGGACGCCGGCCCAACGCCAGTTCTGCACCTCGGCGCGCAGCGCCACGAAGGTCTCGGTGGTGCTCGGGCGGCCGATCTCCTCGCCGTACGTCGTGTACTGGCCGCGCACGGTCAGCCGGTCGACGTCGCGCCCGGTGAGCGGCGCCAGCGCGCGCAGCACCTTGAGCTTCTCGTCGCGGACCGCGTCGTGGGCGTCGCCGCCGACGTACGTCGGCGGCTCCATCGCGACCAGGCAGAGCATCTGCAGCAGGTGGTTCTGCACCATGTCGCGCAGCGCCCCGGCGCGGTCGTAGTAGTCGCCGCGCCCGGCGACGCCGAGGGTCTCGGAGACGGTGATCTGCACGTGGTCGACCCAGCGCGAGTTCCAGATCGGCTCGAGGAAGGTGTTGGCGAAGCGGGTGACGAGGAGGTTCTGGACGCTCTCCTTGCCGAGATAGTGGTCGATGCGGAAGATCTGACGCTCCTCGAAGACGCTGCCCACCGCGTCGTTGACCAGATGGGAGGAGGCGAGGTCGGTGCCGATCGGCTTCTCCAGCACGACCCGGCTCTCGGGTGTCGCGAGGCCGAGGTCGGCGAGCCGGCCGCACACCGGGCCGAACAGCTCGGAGTGCACCGCCAGGTAGAAGATCCGGATCCGGTCGTCCGTGGTCGCCGGGTGCTCCTTGAGCACGGCGTGCAGCCGGTCCCAGTCGTCGGGCCGGGTCGCGTCGAGCTCGAGGTGGTGGAGGCGGCGGGTGAGCCGGTGCAGCGGGCCGGCCTCGAGCCGGTCGGCGGGCACGTGGTCGTGGAGGGCGTCCGCGACGAGCTCGCGGTAGCCGGCGTCGTCGAGGCGGTGCCGGGACACGGCGACGACCCGGGTGTCCGCGTGGAGCTGGCCCTCGCGCTCGCGCTCGTAGAGCCCGGGGAGCAGCTTGCGCAGGGCGAGGTCGCCGGTGCCGCCGAAGACGGTGATGTCGCAGGCGGGCAGTGCGAGATCGGGAGGGGATGCGGTCACCGGTCCACCGTAAGCCCAAGTAGGACCGATTCAAACCCCTCTTAGGACTTTTCAAGATCAAAGTGCCCCAGGGTTAGGATCCCGGGATGGCTGAGATCCGGGTTCCGTCGGTGGTGCGGGAGTCCGCGACCGCCGGGGACCTGCTGGCGCTGCTGCGCGACGGCCGGGCCTCGACCCGCGCCGAGCTGCGGGCGCTCACCGGCCTGTCCCGTACGGCGGTGGTCGCCCGGGTCGGCGCGCTCGTCGACGCCGGCCTGCTGCGGGCCGGGGCCGAGCTGGCCTCGACCGGCGGGCGCCCGGCGGGCAGCCTGGTCTTCGACACCGGCGCCGGCGTGGTCCTCGCGGCGGCGATCGGGCGCTCCCGCTCGCAGGTCGCCGTCTTCGACCTCGGCGGCGCCGAGCTCGCCTCCTCCGCCGTCGACCACGAGATCGGAGCGGGCCCGGACGCGGTGATGCCGGGCGTCGCCGACCAGCTGCGCGGGCTGCTCGAGCGCGGGCACCCGCCCGTGCTCGGTGTGGGCGTGTCGCTGCCGGGCGTGGTCGACCCCGTTCGCGCCGTCAGCGTCGACACCCCCGTCATGCCCGGTTGGGACGGCGTGCCCCTGGCGCCGTACCTCGTCGCCGTCGCCGACGCGCCCCTCTTCCTCGCCAACGACGCCGACACCCTGGCCCGCTCGGAGTTCCTCGGGCACGCGCGCACGATCCGCAACCTGCTGGTGCTCAAGGCCTCGACCGGTCTCGGGCTGGGCGTGATCGCCGACGGGCGGATCGTGTCGGGTGCGCTGGGCGCCGCGGGCGAGCTGGGGCACACGAAGGTGCCGGAGGCCGCGGGTCGTCCTTGCCGGTGCGGCGACGTCGGCTGCCTGGAGACCGTGGCGGCGGGGTGGGCGCTCGTCGCGCGGCTGCGCGAGCAGGGCCGCGACGTGGGCCACGTCCGCGACCTCGTCGCGCACGCGCTCGCCGGCGACGCCGAGGCCAAGCAGCTGATCCGGGAGAGCGGGCGGCACGTCGGCGAGCTGCTCGCCGTCGCCATCAACCTGCTCAACCCGGGTGCCGTCGTCCTCGGCGGCGACATGGCCGCCGTCTACGACGTGTACGCCGCCGGCGTGCGCGAGTCCGTCTATGGCCGCGCGTCCGCGCTCGCGACCCGGGAGCTCAACGTCCTCCCCGCGACGTACGGCGACCGGGCGGGCCTGGTCGGCTGCGCCGCGCTCGCCCTCGACGCGGTGCTGAGCCCGGCCGCCGTCGACGCACGGCTGGCCGGGCGCGCTAGCTGACGCGGCCGACCATGTCGCGCACGGCGAGGTGGGCGAAGAGCATGCTCGCGCCGATCGGGTTCCCGCCGCCGGGGTAGGTGGTGCCGCTCGGCGCGGCCATGGTGTTGCCCGCGGCGTACAGCCCGGGGACCGGCAGGCCGTCGGCGTCGAGCACGCGCGCGGCGGTGTCGGTGCGCAGGCCGCCCTTGGTGCCGAGGTCGGAGATGCCGAACGCCGCGGCATGGAAGGGACCCCGCTCGATGCTCATCAGCGGGGAGCCGCCATCGGCGAAGAAGCGGTCGTAGGGCTCTGCGCCCCGGTCGAAGTCCTCGTCGACGCCGCGCGCGGCGAGCTCGTTGAAGCGCGCCACGGTCGCGACCAGCCGGTCGGCGGGGACGCCGATCGTGGTCGCGAGCTCCTCCAGCGTGTCCGCCGTGTGCCACAGGCCGGCGGCGACGTACTCCTCCGTCGGGGCGAGGGGGACGTTGGTCGCCCGCACGGGCGGCACGACGCCCTCGCGGTCGTCGTAGACCATCCAGAACGGCAGTGCCATCTCGCCCGCCTCGAGCCGGCCCACGACCTCGCGGCCCAGCCGGTCGTAGGGCGCGGACTCGTTGACGAAGCGCTCGCCGTCCTGGTCGACGAGGATCCCGCCGGTGAACCAGAGGGCGAACGCCGAGCGGCCGTCGGGATGGGTCAGGCCGGGGGACCACCAGGCCTCTGCCATCAGGTCGGTGTCCGCGCCGACGGCCATGCCCGCCAGGTGCGCCAGGCCGGTGTTGGTCGGGGGCCCCATCGTGTCGCGGGCGGATCCCGGGACGCCGAAGCGCCGGCGCAGCTCCTCGTTGGCCTCGAAGCCGCCGGCCGCCAGCACCATGCCGCGGCGGGCGCGGACCACGCGCCGCTCGCCCGCCTGCTCGACGACGGCGCCGACCACGCGGCCGTCCTCGACCACCAGCTCCACGAGCGCCGTCTCTCGCACCGCCGTCGCGTGGTCGTACGTCGCGAGCGCCGTCAACGCCCGGGCGACGAGCGCGCGACCGCCCACGAAGAGGTCGTCGGGCGGCGGGGTGCCGCGGCGCTCGGTGCCGAGCGGTCCGCGGACCAGGGTGCGCAGCTCGGGTGCGGCGGCGACCGGCAGCGGGGTCGGGATGATGTGCCGCTGTCCGTCGCCGCGGGCCCGAGGCGCCTTGCCGAAGTAGTCCGGCCACGGGAAGGGCTGGAAGGCGAAGTGCTCGTCCTGCTCGAGATAGGAGATCAGGTGGGCACCTCCGCGGACGTAGGCCTCCTGCAGCTCCGCCGGGGTGCGCTCGCCCACGACCGCGCGGAAGTAGACCAGGGCGTCCTCGACCGTGTCGTCCGTCCCGGCGCGCTGGAGGACCGGGTTGGCCGGGAACCACGCGCCGCCGCCACCGGAGTAGGCGGTCGTGCCGCCGAACCGGTCGCCGGCCTCGACCAGGCACACGCTCAGCCCTTCCCGGGCGGCGGTGTAGGCGCCGATCACGCCTCCGGCCCCCGACCCGGCGACCACCACGTCGTACTCCTCGGCCAGCCGGCTGCCGGACCAGTCCATCCCCGTCTCCTTCTCGTCGCGGGCGCCCGGGCGGGCGCGTCGCGACGGTAGGGCGCCGCGCGACCGCCGGCGACCGCTCTCCCGGTCAGCGGGAGCGCACGGGCGGAACCGGCCGAGCGCGGACGACGACATTGCCGCGGTAGCGCACGCCGTCGAAGTCGATGCAGGTGACGATCGCCAAGGACGCTCGTCCGTCCGAGCGGAACAGCTCGGCGGCGTCGGCGGCCAGCTCGTCGCGGTCGTACGCCGTCACCGACTCGACGCGATAGCGGACCACGCGCGTCTTCGCGTCCGCCGCCGCCAGGCGGACCTCGACGGTCTCCCCCGGGGTCAGCTCCGCGAGGTCGTCGAGGGCGCCGTCACCCGCGCTGACCGAGTGACCGGCCAGCAGGGTGGTGCCGCGACGTGCCCCCGCCGGCGCACCCGCCGACCACCAGCCGACCCGGCTCGGGTCGGCCGGCGGGCGCAGGACCCCGTCCGGTGCCGCGACGGGATCCACCGGTGCGTCCACGGCGAGCGCAGGGATGCGGATCCGGTCGGGCGGCCCCGGCGTCACTCGGGCGACGCGACGCGCCGGCGCTGCGGGGGCCGGGGCGGTCGTGGGCGCGGCCCGGACGGAGACGTCGCCTCGCTCCCGGTCCGCCGCCGCTGCCGACGAGCGGTGCTCGTCGGTCGCGGCCAGCACCGTCGCCAGGACGAGGACGGCGAGTCCGCCCGTGACGGTCGGCGGGAGGCCGCGGCGCCGGGCGTGCCGACCGGCCCGGCGCTCAGCCACGAAGGCGGGTCGGCCGGCGCGCCACCAGCGTCAGTCCGGCGGCGATCAGCCCGCCGCCCGCCGAGAGCAGGCCGAGCGCGAGCGGGCGCCGGTCGTCCGGGGTGGCCGCCCGAGCCGGGGCCGGACCCGAGGGCTCCTCCGCCGCCGCGACGCCGGCGTCGATCCGGGTCGGCACGCCCGCGGGCTGGGCCTTGCCCGCGCCGGGGCCGGTGCCTCTCGGCCCGCCGCCCTCCACGACGGCCCCCACCGTGCCGGGCGCCGTCGGAGCCGACGTGGCGGGACCGCTCGGCACCGCCGTGGTCGGCGCCACCGAGCCGCTGGGCGTCTCGGTGGGCGTGGGGCTGGGCGTGGGCGTCTCGGTCGGCGTGGGCGTGGGGGTGGGCGTGGGCGTGGGGGTGGGCGTGGGCGTCTGGGTGGGCGTGGGCGTCTCGGTGGGCGTGGGCGTCGGGGTGGGCGTCGGCGTGGGCGTCGGCGTGGGCGTCGGCGTGGGCTCGGGCGTGTCGCAGGGCGACATCCAGAACGTCTTCGTGAAGGTCTCGACGCCGCCGTTCGGTGAGGGCGCCGTGACCGTGACGTTCACGTGGTAGCCCTGCGCCGCCGGCTCCACGCCGGTCGGCGTCAGCGTGTAGGTCTGCCGGGCGTCGAGGTCGGTCCCGCCGCCTGCCGCGTCCTCGCCGACGTGGACGGTGCTGGGGCCGCTGGTGCCCAGCGAGCCGCCCGCGGTCGGCGAGACCAGGGTGAAGACGACCGCGGAGGACAGCGCCGGGCCTTCGTCGAAGCCGTACCACTCCAGGTCGAAGGTGCAGCCCTGGTGGGGCGCGTTCTCCGGGATGCCGTTGATCTCGCCGTGGCCGACGACCTTGATCGTGCCGTTGCTGCCGACCGGGTCGTCGGCGTACCCGGCGGGCGCGACGGCCGTGGCGAGTCCCAGCGCCGATGCGGCGAGGCCTGCCACCGTCAGTGCTGCTCCGGCGGCCCTCCGCCGGGCGTCGTTCGCGGTCCGCACCTGAGATCAGCTCCTGTCCGAGTTCGGGAAGGGGCCGAGCCGGCCCCTCTGCTACAGGACGGACACCTCCGGGGGGCGCTCCTTACGTCGTTTGGGCAAGGGCTTGCGAAGACGTGTGGGAGGCCACGCCTGTCACCGGGACAGCTCGTCGAGGAGCGTCCGGGCGCTGTCGGGACTGGCGGGCAAGGCCTCGGTCCACCCCCGGCAGCTGCCACCGCCGGGGGAGAGGTGGAGCCGCAGACGGAGCTCGTCGACCACCGCGGCGAGGTTGCGGTCGAGGTCGGGCGAGCGGCGGGCGAGGCCCACGAGCCGGTAGGGGCCGACCTCCGCGACCTGCGAGCAGGAGCTCACCTTCTCGGTCATCAGCTCGGCGGCGCTCGCTCGGCGCAGGGACGCCTCGAACGCCGCGAATCCGCGCTGGAGGTCGGCACGCCTCGGGGGCAGCTCGAGGACGACCAGGACGTGCGTCCGCGCGATGTCTGCGTCGACGAGCCACCCGTCGCGCGCGGCGTGGTAGAGGGCAGCCACCTGGGTCTGGAGGTGCTGCACGCTGCTCACCCCGGTGAGGGGGTCCGCGCAGCTCAGCGTGTGGTAGCGCCCCTGCATCGCGTCGGCCCAGGACAGCGCGGTCGCACGCACGACGTGAAGGGGGGCGGTGTCTCCCTCGACCGCGACGTAGGTGTCGTCGAGGTCAGCGAGGCAGGCGTCGAGGCTCTCGCCGTCTCGGGCATAGGCGGCGCCGAGCTCCACCGCGGCGTCATGGACGCCCGCGTCGCGGATCAGCGCCTCCGCCAGCTCACGGCAGCCTGGTGGCACGAAGAGCGTCGGACGCGGGGTGGCCGGGGACCCGCCGCGGGTGCGCCGGCGCGCCATCACGAGGCCGCCCTCGCACGGGAGCCGGCGCGAGCGGCGCCGGTGGGCGGGATGGCGGGGGTGGCAGGGGTGGCCGGACTGGCAGCGTGCACGGGGACCTCCGGGTCGAGGGGGCGGGCGCCCTCCCTCCAGGCGCCCGCCACACGGAGAGGACACTCCGGACGCCGGCTCCTTACGCCGTGAGTAAAGACTTCGACGCACGGCGTAAGGAATCGCCGCCCACGGTGTCCGTGCGGGTGAGCACGTTGACAATCAAGAGGGTCGGCTCGACGCCGACCGGCCAGACTAGCTAGCTCCTTGTGACCATCGGGGATATCCGCCGGGCACCAGGGATCGTTGGAGAAGCATGACCGCACCCATGGTCGACCCCCTGCAGGACGGCGATCCCGTCCTGCTGAGCCGCGTCCGCGCCGGAGACCCCGACGCCTACGCCCAGCTCTTCGCGCGCCACCACCAGGCGGCCCTCGGGTTCGCCCGACGCCTGGCCGGGCCCAGCCACGCGGACGACCTCGTCGCCGAGGCGTTCGCCCGGGTGCTCGACACGCTGCAGCGTGATCTCGGGCCGACGGTGTCGTTCCGCTCCTACCTGCTCACGGCCATCCGCAGCATCTGGAACAACACGGTCCGCGCCGAGCGGCGCTACGACCTGGTCGACGACTTCGAGCTCCTTGCGCCGGTCGACGCGCTGACCGCCGTCGAGGACGCCGACCAGCGCTTCGACAACCGGACCGTCGCCGCGGCGTATCGGAGCCTGCCGGAGCGCTGGCAGGCCGTGCTCTGGTACACGGCGGTGGAGGGGCTGCCGCACGGCGAGGTGGCGCTCCACCTCGGGATCAAGCCGAACGCCGTCGCCGCGCTGAGCTTCCGGGCCCGCGAGGGGCTGCGCCAGGCGTACCTGGCCGAGCACCTGGCCACGGTGGCGGACGCGGAGTGCCGTCGGTGGGTCAGCATGCTGCCGTCGTACGCGCGCGGCTCGCTCACGCAGGGCCGCCGGGCGGAGCTCGACCGACACCTCGACGGATGCCTGAGCTGCACCGCCGCGCTCGCCGACCTCGACGACGTGAACAACCGCCTGGGCGCCCTGCTGGTGCCGGTCGTGCTGGGCGCCGGCGCCGTGGGCCTGCCGGGCGTGTGGTCGGGGCTCGACGCCGCGGCGTCCGCGGCCGGTGGCGGTACGACGATCGCGACCGGGAAGGTCGGCCTCGCGGCCGCCGCTCTCGCGGCCCTGGTCGGCGCGGTCGTGCTGACCCCGCTGCTGGTCGGAGACGCAGCCGAGCGGCCGAGCGGCGCGGACGGCGCCACCATGGGTGCCGTCGGGCGAGTGCCGGGGCCGGTGCGCGGTCCGCGGACGCCGTCGGACGCCTTCGTCGGTCCGGCCGTCCCGGCCGACCGGCCCGCTCCCACCGGCCGACTGGGCCGCCCGGGGACGGCGACCGGGTCCACGACCCAGGAGCATGCCGAGCTTCCGGCGCCGACGAGGGGCGGACGGTCCGGGCTCGACGCCGACCTCGCGGGTCCCGCCCTCGCCCAGGCCGCACCCGTGGCCCCGCCACCCCCGGCTGCCGAGGTGGCCCCGCCCGGCCTGTCGCCGGACGCGGCGCTCGGTCAGGCCGAGGCCAGCCAGGTCAGTCTGCTCAACGTCTCGCTGTCGCGCGTGGTGATCCCGGTCCTCAACCTCCGGCCGGGAGCCGTGGTCGCCGTGGAGATCACCAACCTCCGCGGTCATCCGCTGCGGCTCGACCGCGAGTGGCGCTGTCCGGGAACGGTCGACGACGCGCCCACGGAGGGCGATGTCACGGCCACGACGACCGTCGCCTGCACGTGGACCGGAGCCGAGACGGCCGCGGGCTTGCTGCGCCTGGGCATCATCACCTCCGGTGTGTCCGAGGTGACGGCGACCCTCGTCCAGGCCCCCGGCGTCGTCGACCCCGACCCCTCCAACAACACCACCTCCCTCACGATCACGCCGTGACGACCAGGTGGCGCAGTGCCTTGCGGCGGACCCGTAACTCGCGGGACGCCTCGAGCGTCATACAGGACGTGACTCCCGAGGTCGATCCCGAGCGCGTCGATGCCTCACCCGACGCCGCCGACCTCGCCGCCGGCGCCGCTGGCTCGCTCCTCGCCCGGGTCGCCCAGGTGGAGGTGGCGATGCTCGACGAGCCGCACATCCTGGTGTGCACGGACGCGGTGACCGGAGTGACGACCTACACCGGTCCCTTCGCCAACGGCTACGAGGCCGTCGCGTCCCTCGAGGAGTACGAGGCTGCCCAGCAGGGCGACCCCGACTGCCCGACCGTCACCTGCACCCTGGCGCCGCTGTTCCCGGGCTAGGCGCGCGTCGCGGTGAGCTCGACGTAAGGGACCGGCGGCTGGCGGGTCTTACCACTGGTCGGCGCACTCGGGCCGCCCAGGTGAGGGAGGTAGCGGATGGTCAGGTCGAGGCGATGAGCGACGAGATGGTCGCCGAGTCGCGGTGTTGGACGCCTGAGGTGCTGCGCGCCCTCCTGGCCCGCTGGGAGAGGGAGGACGCCGCGGGCCCGCACCTGGTCGTGGCCGTCGGGCGGGAGGTGCGCTACTTCGGACCGTTCCCCAACGAGGCCTCCGCCCGCGCCGCTGCGGGAGCGGAGGAGGCCGCCTGGCGGGAGGAGTTCCCGGGGTCGGACGTGCTCTTCGAGGTGGCGCCTCTGGTCGACGGGGAGCGGCTGGCGCGGCCGTAGCCGGAGTGGGAGCCCGCCGGCCCCGGCCGGTTGCGGCGTCGCGCGGAGAGGTGGTCGTGCGCGAGCCAGGCCGTTAGGGTGATCTCCGAAGACTCGCCATGGTTCATCTTTCGGGAGATGGGGTTCCTGATGCGTCGCTACCTGCTTCTCGCGTGCGCGCTGCTCGCGCCCGCCGGGTTCCTGCTCGTCATGGGCATGGGCAGTCCGGCGCTCGCGGACCCCTACACGCCCGCGGTGCCGACGACCTGCCGGGTGGACGTGCCCACGACGCTGGCGGGCGAGCGGGTGGTGGTCCGGGTCCGGGTGACGGCGGCGGGCAGCGTGCAGCCGACGGGGACGGTGACGGTCGAGGTCGACGAGTCGTTCTCGAAGAAGGTGCGCTACGACGGTGCGCCGGTCGAGGTCCTCGGCCCGCGGGTGGGTCGTGGTGAGCACCGGGCGAGCGCGACCTTCGTGCCCGACGACCCGACGCGGTTCACGGGCTGCCGGGACAGTGTGAGGTTCCAGGTCGGCGCCCAGGGCGGCGGCGCGGGTGGTGGTGCCGGGGGGCTGCCCAACACGGGCGGTCCGCACCTGGGCTTCCTCCTCGCCGGGATCGGGCTCGTCGTGACCGGTGGCGGACTCCTCGAACGGGGTCGCCGCGCGGCCTGAGCGCTTTGGCACGATGGCGGCCGTGACCCCGACGATCGCCTTCCTCGGCTGCGGCTCCATGAGCGAGGCCATCCTCGCCGGTCTCCTCGCCACGGGCTTCTCCCCCCACCACGTCCGCGCCACGGTCCGCACCCGCGAGCGGGCCGCCTGGCTCGCGGAACGCCACGGCGTAGCGGCCGTCGCGACCGATGCCGATCCCGACGCCAACCGCGCCGCGGCGGGGGCGGCCGGCCTCGTGGTGCTGGGCGTCAAGCCCGCGCTGGTGCGACCGGTCGCGGTCGAGATCGCGTCCGCGCTCGACCCGCAGGCGCTGGTGCTCAGCGTCGCCGGCGCCGTCCCGCTGGCGAGCGTCGAGTCCGCGTTGCCCGCCGGCCAGCCCGTCGTGCGGGCGATGCCGAACACCCCCTCCCGGATCGGGTACGGCGTGACCGCCCTCGCCGCCGGCGCCCACGCCTCGGCCGCGGACAGGCGTCGCGCCCACGACCTCTTCACCACCGTCGGCTGGGCGGTCGAGGTCCCCGAGGAGCAGATCGACGCCGTCGGCACCCTCAGCGGCTCGGGGCCCGCCTACGTCTTCTATCTCACCGAGGCCATGGCTGAGGCCGGCGTCCGCCTCGGCCTGCCCGCCGAGCTGGCCCGCGAGCTGGCCGCCCGCACCGTCGCGGGTGCCGGTCGGATGCTGGTCGACGGCGCCGACCCCACGGCGCTGCGTCGGGCGGTGAGCAGCCCCCAGGGCTCGACCGAGCGGGCCATCGCGACCTTCGAGCAGCGCGGCCTGCCCGACATCGTCGCGGCGGGTGCGGCGGCCGCCGCCGCGCGGACCGCGGAGATCACCCGCGAGCTCGGGTAGGCCGCGGCCGACGTCGGACGCCGCTCGACCCCCGTGGGAGACTCCTGCGGTGAGCGTGCCGACCATTGCGTCACTGTGCTCGGCTCTCGGACATCACCTCGCACCCGCGGCCGGCTTCGCGGTGCCCCGGGCCGAGGTGAGCGCGGTCCACATCAGCGAGCTGCTCGAGCCGGGGGCCTATCTCAGCGGCGGCGAGCTGCTGCTCACCACGGGGCTCGCCCTGCCCGGTGACGCCGCCGCGGTCGCGACCTATGTCGCCCACCTGCGCGCCGCCGACGTTAGTGCGCTGGCGCTCGGTCTCGGCCCCGTGCACCAGGCCCCGCCCGACGCGCTGGTCGAGGCCTGCCGCGAGCAGGGCCTGCCGCTGCTCGTCGTACCGGCGGCGACGCCCTTCCTCACCATCTCGCGGGCGTACTGGACCGCGCAGTCGCGCTCGACCGAGGAGCGGCTCCACGACGTCCTCTCGGTGCAGCGCGCGCTGGTCGAGGCGGCCGCCGCGCCCGACCCGGCCGCGTCCGTGCTGCGCCGGCTCGCGCGCTGGCTGGACGGTTGGGCGGTGCTGCTCGACGCCGACGGCGCCGCCGACCTCGTCCACCCGCCCGAGCTCGGCGAGGAGCTGCGGGTGCTGGAGGCCGAGGTCGCGCGCCTCGACGTCGCGGGCGTCCACTCCTCGGCCTCGTTCCCGGTCGGCGAGCACATCGCGGCCGTCTTCCCGCTCGCCGTCGGCAGCCAGGTGGTCGGCTATCTCGCCGCCGGCTCGCGCGGACAGCTCGATCCCGGTCGCCGGCGCGTGGTGCTGACCGCCGCGGCGCTCCTCAGTCTCGACGCCGTACGCCGCCAGCAGGTCGAGTCCGCCCGCGCCGCCACCCGCCGGTGCGTGGCCGTGCTCGTCGACCTCGGCCTCGTCGAGGCCGCCCGGCGCCTCGCCGCCGAGAGCGACTGCCCCTCTCCGACCCGCGAGGTCGGGCTGCTCGTCGTCCGCGGCCGGGACAGCGAGCTGCTGGTCCAGGCCGTCGAGCGTTGGTGTCCGCGCGCGCTGGGGGTCGCCTCCGAGCGGACGACGGCGTGGTTCCTGCTGCCCGACGACCACGGTCCGGCCGAGGACCTCCGGCGACGCCTCGACGGCACGGACCCCGGGTCCGCCTTCGCCCTGTCCGGTCCGGTCGCCGTCGAGAGCGCCGGGGCGGTGCGCGTCCGGCTGCAGCGCGAGCTCGCCGAGGTGGAGCCGGGAGGCGCGCTCCATGCGGTCCGCGGGAGCCACCGGACCGTCGCCCGCGCCGTCGACGCCTTCGTCGCCGCCGCCAGCCCTGAGCTGTCGGCCGCCCTGGTGGCCTGGCTGCGGCACCGCGGCCAGTGGGAGGCGGCCTCCGCCGCGCTCGGACTGCACCGCAACACGTTGCGGTACCGGGTCGCGCGCGCGGTCGACCTGCTCGCACTCGACCTCGACGACCCGGATGTCGCGGCCGAGGCCTGGTTGGCGCTGCGGGACCGCGGCGTGGCATGAGCATTCCGCCGACACAGGAGCAGGTCTTGGACAGAACGTCCAAGGACGGTGGCCGTGGGGCTCTCCTAGGGTCGGCGACAACCGACCCCACGGAGGGAACACCGATGTCCATGCGGGCCGCGTCATGAGCGTGTCCTCCTTCGACCCGCGCACGGGCGTCGTCGTCGCAACGGTCGCCGACACCGACGCCGACGCGTTGCAGGCCGTGCTGACCGCGGCGGCCGAGGCGGCGCCGCGGCTCGCGGCGACCAGCCCGGCCGTCCGTCGGGACTGGATGTACGTTCTCGCCGACGCCCTCGAGGAGCACACCGAGGAGCTCGCCCGGCTCGCCGACCGCGAGACCGCGCTGGGCCTCGACCGGCTGAGGGGCGAGGTCGCGCGGGCGGCGGGACAGCTCCGGTTCTACGGGGAGGTGGCGGCCGAGGGGTCCTATCTCGACGTCACGGTCGACGGCCCCACCGCGGCAAGCCCGGGACTGGTGCGGGTGCACCGGCCGCTGGGCCCGGTCGCAGTGTTCGGGGCCAGCAACTTCCCCTTCGCGTTCAGCGTGCTCGGCAACGACACGGGCAGCGCCCTCGCGGCGGGCTGCCCGGTCGTGGCGAAGGCGCACCCCGCGCACGTCGGGCTGTCCCTGCGCCAGGCGGAGATCGCCCGCGAGGCGCTCGCTCGTGCCGGCGCCCCCGCGGGCGCCTTCGCCGTGGTCAGCGGCCACCAGGTGGGGATCGACCTCGTCCGGGCCGCCGAGGTCGCCGCGGTGGCCTTCACCGGCTCCCAGGCCGGTGGCCTCGCCCTGTGGCGCATCGCCAACGAGCGCGAGGCCGTCATCCCGGTGTACGCGGAGATGGGCACGGTCAACCCCGTCGTGGTGACCCGGGCCGGGGCGCAGGACATGCCCGCGGTCGCTGGTGGCTTCGTCGGCTCGTTCACGCTCGGCGGAGGGCAGTTCTGCACGAAGCCCGGCCTGCTGCTCGCCCCGCGGGGCGCGGGGGCCGCGGACGCCGTCGCGGTGGCCCTGCGGGACGCGGCTCCCGCGCCGGTCATGCTGAGCGCCGCCATCGCCCGTGGCGTCGCCGACGGGCTCGGCGAGCTCGTCGCCGCCGGTGCGACGGTGGTCGCGCAGGTCCCCGCCGCCCAGGACGGGTTCGCGGCGCCGGCCGCCGTCCTCAGCGCCCCGCTCGACGCGCTGGTGCCCGGCAGCCGGCTGCTCGAGGAGACCTTCGGTGCCGTCGTCCTCGTCGCGGAGTACGACGACGACGGCGAGCTCGCCGACGTCGTACGCCGCCTGCAGCCGGCGCTGGCCGCCAGCGTCATCTCCGGCGGACCCGCCGACCCGCAGGCCGGCCAGGTCGTCGCGCTGCTCGGCGAGCGGGTGGGCCGGGTCGCCGTCGACACCTGGCCCACCGGGGTCGCGTTCAACTGGGCGCAGCAGCACGGCGGCCCCTGGCCGGCGACCTCGGCGCCGGGCGTCACCTCGGTGGGCGCGCACGCGCTGAGCCGCTTCGTGCGACCGGTCGCCTTCCAGTCCACCCCGGACCGCTGGCTGCCTCCGGAGGCCCGTGCGGACAACCCCTGGCGCCTCCCGCGCCGGGTGGACGGCGTGCGCCGATGAGCCGGCCGCTCGAGGGCCTCCTCGTCGCCGACTTCAGCCGTGTGCTCGCCGGTCCGCTCGCGGCAGCCACCCTCGCCGACCTCGGCGCCGAGGTGGTCAAGGTCGAGCGTCCGGGCACCGGCGACGACACCCGGCACTGGGGTCCGCCGTGGACCGAGGGGCCGGGCGGGAGGTCGAGCTCCTACTTCGAGTGCGCCAACCGGTCGAAGAAGTCGGTCGAGCTCGACCTGGCCGATCCCGCGGACCGGGCGATGGCCGTGGAGCTGGCCTCCCGCTGCGACGTGCTGATCGAGAACTTCAGGGCGGGCTCTCTCGACCGGCACGGTCTCGGGTACGCCGCGGTAGCGGCCCGCAACCCCGGGGTGGTCTACGCGTCGATCACGGGCTTCGGCAGCAAGCAGGGTGCCGAGCTGCCGGGCTACGACTTCCTGGTCCAGGCCGTCGGCGGTCTGATGAGCATCACCGGTGCGCCCGGCGAGCCGACGAAGGCCGGCGTGGCGCTCGTGGACGTCCTCACCTCCAAGGACGCCGTGGTGGCGATCCTCGCCGCCCTGCGGGCCAGGGACGCGCCGGAGGCGGGCGGTCGCGGCCAGCACGTCGAGGTCAACCTGCTCTCCAGCCTCCTCGGGTCGCTGGCGAACCAGGCCTCGGCGTACCTCGCGACCGGCGAGCCGCCCGGCCCGATGGGCAACCGGCATCCCTCGATCGCCCCCTACGAGACCCTGCGCGCCCGCGACGGCCAGGTCGCGCTGTGCTGCGGCAACGACCGCCAGTTCGCCCGGCTCGCCGACGTCCTCGGCATCCCGGCGGCCGCCCGCGACCCACGCTTCGCGACCAACGCCGACCGGGTCGCCCACCGCGACGCTCTCGTCGCCGTCCTCGAGGACGCTCTCGGCGCCGACACGGTGGACGCCTGGGTCGAGCGGCTCACCGCTGCCGGGCTGCCCGCGGGCAAGGTCGGCACGCTCGCCGACGCCTTCGAGCTCGCGACGCGCCTCGGGCTCGAGCCGACCGTCGAGGTCGGGAAGGGACGCACCCCCCAGGTCCGCAGCCCGCTCACCCTGTCGGCGACGCCGCTGACCGTCTACGCCGCACCGCCGCGGCTGGGCGAGCACAACGACGACCTACGCACCCTGCTGAGCACCCCTCGGCACGACCCACCACCGGGCCCACGCCCCCAGGACCACCAGGAGGACCCGCGATGAGCACCCCGACCAGCCTGCCCCCGTTCGCGCCGCTCGACCCCGCGGGCATCGACGACCTGCTGAGCGAGGACGAGAAGGCGGTGCGCGCCACGGTCCGCCAGCTGTGCGCGGAGCGGATCGACCCCCATGTCGCCGAGTGGTTCGAGCAGGGCCACCTGCCCGACATCCGCGGCCTGGCCAAGGAGCTCGGGTCGATCGGTCTGCTCGGCATGCACCTGGAGGGCTACGGCTGCGCCGGCATGTCGGCGACCGACTACGGACTGGCCTGCCTCGAGCTGGAGGCCACCGACTCGGGCATCCGCTCCCTGGTGTCCGTGCAGGGCTCCCTCGCCATGTTCGCCATCTGGCGCTGGGGCTCGGAGGAGCACAAGCAGGAGTGGCTCCCTCGGATGGCCGCCGGAGAGGCGATCGGGTGCTTCGGCCTGACCGAGCCCGACGCCGGCTCCGACCCGGCCAGCATGCGCACCCGCGCTCGCCGCGTCGCGGGCGAGGGCTCCGACTGGGTGCTCGAGGGCCGCAAGATGTGGATCACCAACTCCTCGGTCGCCGACGTCGCCGTGGTGTGGGCGCAGACCGACGAGGGGGTCCGCGGGTTCGTCGTACCGACCTCGACGCCGGGCTTCAGCGCCCCCGAGATCAAGCACAAGCAGTCCCTGCGCGCCTCGGTGACCGGCGAGATCGTCCTGGACGGCGTGCGCCTGCCGGCGTCCGCGGCCTTCCCCGAGGTCCGCGGCCTCAAGGGCCCGCTGTCGTGCCTCAACGAGGCCCGCTACGGGATCGTGTGGGGCGCGATGGGCGCGGCCCGCTCGTCGCTGCAGGCGGCGCTGGAGTACGCCGACCAGCGCATCCAGTTCGGCAAGCCGATCTCGGCCTTCCAGCTCACCCAGCAGAAGCTCGTCGACATGAGCCTGGAGTACACCAAGGGCGTGCTGCTCGCGCTCCACCTCGGCCGGCGCAAGGACGCCGGGACCCTGCGCCCGGAGCAGGTCAGCCTCGGCAAGCTCAACAACGTCCGCGAGGCCCTCGAGATCTGCCGGACCGCCCGCACGATCATGGGGGCGAACGGCATCTCGCTGGAGTACCCGGTCATCCGTCACGCCAACAACCTCGAGTCGGTCCTGACCTACGAGGGCACCGTCGAGATGCACACGCTCGTGCTCGGCCAGGCGATGACGGGGCACGCGGCCTTCCGCTGACCCGGCCGACGTCGTCCGGGGCCGGCCGGCGTCGTCCGGAGCCGGCCGGCCGGTGGCGTCACCCGGACGAGCGGGGGCTGCGCCGTGCGGGGATCGCGCGGAGGTGCGCGCCGAGATAGCCCGTCACCGCGACGGCCGTGCTGGTCACCAGTCCCAGCACCAGCGATCCGGCCCCCGCCCTACGATGCCGGCGCTCGACCTCCCGCACCGACGCCATGGCGCTGGTCCAGTACTCCACCGCCGGGTCGCCCAGCTGGGCGGTCATCGGAGGTTCCTCCCGTCGGCGGCGTGCGCGGAGGTGGACCGGGTGCCGTGGTCCGCGCGCGCCAGGAGGACGCCCAGAGCGATCATCCCCAGGCCGAGGACCAGGTGCAGCCAGTTGTCAGCCTGGTCCAGCGGCACGAAGTTGGCCTGGTCGTGGCGGTCGACCAGCAGGCCGTAGACCGTCAGGAGCAGGTAGATCGCGCCGCCGCCGATGAGGAAGGCGCGGGCGCCGTTCCACGTCCGGGCGAGGACGAGGCCGGCGACGCCGAAGGCGAGGTGCACCAGGTTGTGCAGGACGGACACGGCGAACAGCCCGAGGAGCTGGGCGCCCGAGTGGTGCCCGGCGAAGGTCATGTCGTCGTAGTGGGTGGTCACGCCCGGAATGAAGCCGAGGATGCCGACGAGGAGGAAGGTGCCGGCGACGACGGCCGCACCCTGCTGGACGCGCGTTGACGTGATGGAGGAAGCAGCAGTCGTGTTCATGGCAGCGCAGTACCCCGCGCGCCCCGGTCGAGTCCGTCCGGTGCGGCGACGGATCAGCGCGTCAGGACGTCGAGGATCTCCAGCTGCCGCGCCCAGGCCGGCGACGACGGGTCGATGACGCCGAAGTGCCCGCCGGTGACCTCGACCAGGTGGGCCTGCGCACCGGCGGCGCCCGCCCGCTGGACGTAGTCGCGCGACAGTGCGATCGGGACGTCCACGTCGTCGGGTGCGTGCACGCACCACACCGGTACGGCGAGCGGCAGCTGCTGCGCGGGGTCGAAGCGGGCGTCCGCCTCGGTCGGCGGATGGCCCAGGAGTCCCCGCACGGCGCCGTCGCTGAGCGGGTCGGCCGCGCGCAGGTCGAGCACGCCCGCCTGGCTGATGACGTGGGTGAGCGGGACCCGCTCGGGCCACCCGTGTTCGCCGCGCGCCGCCGCCCAGGTCGCGAGATGCCCACCCGCGCTGTGGCCGAGCGCGACCACGGTCGACGTGTCGAGGCCCAGCAGCTCGAGGTGGTCGATCCCGGCCGCCACGTCGTCGAAGGTGGCGGGCGCCCCGCCGCCTCCGCCGGGGCCGGTGCCGACCCGCCGGTACTCGAGGTTCCAGGACGTCCAGCCGTGCGCGGCGAGCGCGCGGGCCAGCGGGCCACCGAGAGTGGCGTCGTACCGAGCGCGCCAGAAGCCGCCGTGGATCACGACCACGACGCCGCGCGACTCGCCCTGCGGCAGGTGGAGCTCGCCGTACTGGCTGGGATCGTCGCCGTAGGCGTGCCGGACCGGCCCACCGGAGGGCTCACCGCGCCGGCGCACCCTCAGCCCTGCGCCCGCAGCCCGACGGCGAGGAGGTCGACGAGCGCCTGGTAGGCCTGGGCGTCGTCGAGCCCGGTCGCCGCGCCGATCCGGCCGTCGCCGATCGCGTCCATGACCTCGGCGACGGCAGCGCCGACGAAGGTCGCGTCGACCCGGCGCAGGGAGCCCGCCTCGACGCCCTCCGTGACCAGCTCCCGGACCCGCCGGGCGGCTTGGGCGGTGTTGGCGCGGTACACCTCCGCGCCGGGAGCGAACCCGGCCAGGTCGGCGTAGAAGCGGGGCGACGCCGGGGCGAGCTCGTCGGCCACGGCGGTGAGATAGGTGGCGAGCCGCTCGGCCGGGTCGGGGACGGCGGCGACCCGCTCCTCGATCCGCTCGGCGGCGCGCTTGAAGAAGTGCCGCACCGTGGCGGTGATGAGCTGCTCCTTGCTCGGCGCCACGAGGTAGAGGGTGCTGCGCGAGCAGGACAGGCGTTGCGCCAGCTCGCCGATCCCGAACTCCGCGAAGCCCTCGGCGAGGAAGAGGTCGACCAGCTCGTCGAGCAGCGCGTCGCGGCGCTGGCGGGAGCGCGGCGGGAGTGTTCGCGGCTGCTGCACGGGGGCAGGCTAGCAAGCGATGAGGTACTGTGGTCCGTACCCAAACCGCGATTTCAGTACTCATTGTGTTCCGGAGGACCCGATGCCCGCACGCCGCCTGATGCCGTCCGAGGAGACCGCCGACCTGCTCCGCCTCGCGCGCCAGCTGGCCACCGACGAGCTGCTGCCGCGGGCCGCGGAGGCCGAGGCGACCGGCACCTTCCCCCGCGACGTCTTCCGGCTGCTCGGCCGGGCCGGCTTCCTCGGCCTGCCCTATCCCGAGGAGCTCGGCGGTGGCGGCGTCCCCTACGAGGTCTACCTCCAGGTGCTCGAGGAGGTCGGGTCGGTGTGGTCGAGCGTGGGCGTCGGCGTCTCGGTCCATGCGCTCAGCTGCTTCGGCCTGGCCACCTTCGGCACCGACGAGCAGCGCCTCAAGTGGCTCCCCGAGATGCTCGCGGGCGAGCTGCTCGGCGCCTACTGCCTGTCCGAGGCGCACGCCGGATCGGACCCCGCCGCGATGCGGACCCGGGCCCGGCTCGACGGTGACGAGTACGTCCTCAACGGCGCCAAGGCGTGGGTCACCCACGGCGGCGAGGCCGACTTCTACAAGGTCATGGCGCGCACCGGCGAGGGCCGCGGCGACATCTCCTGCTTCCTGGTGCGCGCCGACAGCCCCGGCCTGTCGGCCGACGCGCCCGAGGACAAGATGGGCCTGATGGGCTCGACCACCGCGACCGTCCGCTTCGAGGACGTGCGGGTGCCGGTGGAGCAGCGGCTGGGCGAGGAGGGCCAGGGGCTGCGAATCGCCCTGGCCGGGCTCGACGCCGGCCGGCTCGGCATCGCCGCCGTCGCGACCGGGCTCGGTCAGGGCGCCGTCGACCGCGCCGTGGCCTACGCCCAGCAGCGCGAGTCCTTCGGTCAGCGGATCATCGACCACCAGGGACTGGCCTTCGTGCTGGCCGACATGGAGGCGGCCGTGCAGTCCGCGCGGGCGACGGTCCTGCACGCCGCCCGGCTCAAGGACCTCGGCCTGCCGTTCTCCCGCGAGGCGTCCATCGCCAAGCTCGTCGCGACCGACGCGGCCATGAAGGTCACCACCGATGCCGTCCAGGTCCTCGGCGGGGCCGGCTACACCAAGGACTTCCCGGTGGAGCGCTACATGCGCGAGGCGAAGGTGATGCAGATCTTCGAGGGCACCAACCAGATCCAGCGCATGGTCATCGGCCGCTCGCTCGACCGTGAGGCCGGCGCGGGCGCGATCGTCTCCGTCAGCTGACGAGGACGCCGCGGTCCGCGGGGCGCACCCGCAGGGCGGACCCGGCGCCGACCACCGCGACCGCGCCGTCGCGTACGACGAGCGCGGTGTGCTCGTCGACGGCGCGTGCCTCGGGCACGAGTCCGGACCGGACGGCCGCGACCGCGCGGGGGAGGGTGCCCCACTGGGCGGCGTGCACGTCCACGGCGAAGGGGACCCGCCCCAGACCGGGGACCACCTGCAGGTCGCCGAGGTCCTCCGCCGCGTCCTCGGGCGCGACCGGGCGGCCCTCCAGCAGCCAGCCGCCGACGATTGCGCGCTCGGCGGCGATCGCCGCCCCTGCGGAGAACCCGGCGTAGGGCAGCGCGGCCAGGGCGGTGCGCGCGGGGACGACGAGCTCGGCGTACAGGGGGGTCAGGCCGCCGGCCACGAACACGCCCGCGCTGCCGGCGAGGTCGTCGGCAGTGAGCGGGCGCCCCGCCTCCAGGACGACCGGCCGGACGGTCGCCGCGTCGGCGAGCAGGCCGCGCCAGCGGTCGAGGTCGACGCCGGCACCGTCGTCGACGACGACGCAGGCGACCTCCCCGCCGTCGAGCGCGGCCACGAAGGGCGCGAGCAGCCGGCGTACCTGTGCCTCGTCGCGACCTCCACCGACCAGCACGCTCAGGGTCGTCGTCATCGTCGGCGTCAGTCCTCGACCCGGGTGACGCCCTTGCGGTGGCGCTGGGCGAGGTCGGCGTAGTACGGCGCGTTCGTCTCGACCCAGAACTGCGCGCCGGTGCCCTCGATCGGCTTCTTGGCGGCGGCAGGGGCGCCCGCGGCCAGCACGCCCTCCGGGATCATGGTGCCCGGCGTGACGACCGCACCGGCGGCGACGAGCGAGCCCGCCCCGACCGACGCGCCGTCCAGCACCGTGCTCGCGTTGCCGAGCAGCGACTTCTCGCCCATCCGGTCGCCGTGGAACACGCACCCGTGCGCCACCGTGGCGTTCGGGCCGATCTCGACGACCACGTCGGGGGCGCCGTGGACGACGGAGTTGTCCTGGATGTTGGAGCCCTCGCGGACGATGATCGTGCAGATGTCGGCACGCAGCACGGCGCCGTACCAGACGCTGGCGCCCTTCTCGACGCGCACGTCGCCGATCAGCGTCGCGGTCGGCGCGACGAAGGCCTCGGGGTCGACCTGGGGCCGACGGCCCTCGAACTCGTAGAGGAACACGGCCCCACCGTAGGGGGGCGGGTGCGGGCGCCCGGCACCCGGTGCCCCACCCGTCAGGAACCGGCAACGAAAACGCCCCGACCCGGCAGAGGATGACGCACGGGGCGCCACCTTCTGCCGGGTCGGGGTGGATCCGGAGCCGGGTTCTGCCGGGTCGGCGTCAGTCCTTGATCTCGCAGACGACCTCGCCGTTGCCGATGGTGGCGCCGACCTCGGCGGACAGGCCGGTGATCGTGCCGGCCTTGTGCGCCTTGAGCGGCTGCTCCATCTTCATCGCCTCGAGGACCACCACGACGTCGCCCTCCGCGACCTCCTGGCCCTCCTCGACGGCGACCTTGACGATGGTGCCCTGCATCGGCGAGGCGACCGAGTCGCCCGACGCGGCGGCGCCGGCCTTCTTGCCGCCGGCACGCTTCGGCTTCTTGGCGCCACCCGCGGCGACACCGCCACCGAGACCGCCCAGGCCGGCCGGGAGGACGACCTCGATCCGCTTGCCACCGACCTCGACGACGACCTTCTGCTTCTCGCCGGCCTCCTCGGCCTCACCAGCGGCGCCTCCGTAGGGCGTGATCTGGTTGTCGAAGTCCGTCTCGATCCAGGTCGTGTAGACGTCGAAGGAGCCCTCGCCGGTCGGGTTGGACGCCCCCACCCAGGCGGGGTCGTCGACGATGACCTCGTGGAAGGTGATCGCGGTCGGCATGCCGTCGACCTCGAACTCCGAGAGCGCCCGGCGGGAGCGCTCGATCGCCTGGGTGCGGGTGCTGCCGGTGACGATGAGCTTGGCGATGAGCGAGTCGAACGCCCCGGGCACGGTCTCGCCGACCTCGTAGCCGCCGTCGACGCGCACGCCCGGCCCCTGCGGCGGGTTCCACTTGGTCAGGGTGCCGGGGGCCGGCATGAAGTTGTTGCCGCCGTCCTCGGCGTTGATGCGGTACTCGATGGAGTGGCCGCGGACCTCGGGGTCGCCGTACCCGAGCTCCTCGCCCGCGGCGATGCGGAACATCTCGCGGACCAGGTCGAGGCCGGTGACCTCCTCCGACACGCAGTGCTCGACCTGCAGGCGGGTGTTGACCTCGAGGAAGGAGATGGTGCCGTCGGCGGCGACCAGGAACTCGCAGGTGCCGGCGCCGACGTACCCGGCCTCGCGCAGGATCGCCTTCGAGGACTCGTACAGGCGCGCGTTCTGCTCGTCGGTGAGGAACGGCGCGGGCGCCTCCTCGACCAGCTTCTGGTGGCGTCGCTGCAGCGAGCAGTCCCGGGTGGAGACCACCACGACGTTGCCGTGCTGGTCGGCCAGGCACTGGGTCTCGACGTGGCGCGGCTTGTCGAGGAACTTCTCGACCAGGCACTCGCCGCGGCCGAAGGCGCCGATGGCCTCGCGCACGGCGGACTCGTAGAGGTCCGGGATCTCCTCCAGGGTGCGGGCGACCTTGAGGCCACGGCCACCGCCGCCGAAGACGGCCTTGATCGCCACGGGGAGGCCGTGCTCCTTGGCGAACGCGACGATCTCGTCGGCGTCCTTGACCGGGTCCTTGAGACCGGGCGCGAGCGGCGCGCCCGCCGCGAGCGCGATCTGCTTGGCCTTCGCCTTGTCGCCGAGCGCGTCGATGGCGGCGGGCGACGGGCCGATCCAGATCAGGCCGGCGTCGATCACCGCCTGCGCGAACTCGGCGTTCTCGGCGAGGAAGCCGTAGCCGGGGTGCACCGAGTCGGCACCCGACTGCTTGGCGACCTCGACGATCTTGGCGATGTCGAGGTAGGTCTCCGCAGGGGTGGCGCCGCCCAGGGAGTAGGCCTCGTCGGCCAGGCGGACGAACAGGGCGTTGGCGTCGGGCTCGGCGTACACCGCGACGGATCCGATGCCCGCGTCCTTGGCGGCACGGATGACCCGCACCGCGATCTCGCCACGGTTGGCGATGAGGACCTTCTTCAACGACATTGCTTGGCCTTCCAGTTCGACGTGACGCGGGGTCAGCGGGGCAGGGCGCTGGCGCGCCAGGCGCCGCGTCCGGGGATCGGGTGGGTGCTGGCGGTGGAGCGCAGGCGGCGGGCCGGGTTGGTCCACTCCGAGCGTGGCGCCTCGGGCGCCGGGGCGCCACCGCCGAGGGCGGAGAGCACCGCGACGATCGCGGCCACCTCCTCCGGGGTGGTGCCGGGGGTGAGGACCCGCAGCAGCGGAGCGGCGGGCACCGGGTCCTGCGCCGTCTCCTGCTCGGGCTCCACGTCGGACACCTGCTCGGGCGCGCTCACAGCGGGATGTTCCCGTGCTTCTTGGGCGGCAGCGTCTCGCGCTTGTTGCGCAGCAGGCGCAGCGCCTTGACCACCTCGGCGCGCGTCTCGGACGGCTTGATGACGCCGTCGACGTAGCCGCGCTCGGCCGCGATGTACGGGTTGGCCAGCGTGGTCTCGTACTCGTCGATCAGCTCCGCGCGCCGCGCCTCGACCTGGTCGGCGGAGGCGCCGCTGGCCGCGAGCTCGTTGAGAGTCCGCCGGTGCACGATGTTCGCGGCGCCCTGGGCGCCCATCACGGCGATCTGGCCGGTCGGCCACGACAGGTTGATGTCGGCGCCGAGGTGCTTGGAGCCCATGACGTCGTAGGCGCCGCCGTAGGCCTTGCGCGTGATGATCGTGACCAGCGGCACGGTCGCCTCGGCGTAGGCGTAGATCAGCTTGGCGCCGCGGCGGATGATGCCGAGGTGCTCCTGGTCGACGCCCGGCAGGAAGCCGGGGACGTCGACGAAGGTGAGCACCGGGATGTTGAACGCGTCGCAGAACCGCACGAAGCGCGCCGCCTTCTCGGAGGCGTCGATGTCGAGGGTGCCGGCGAACTGCATCGGCTGGTTGGCCACGACGCCGACCGAGCGGCCCTCGACGCGGCCGTAGCCGACGATGATGTTCGGCGCGAACAGCGGCTGCACCTCGAGGAAGTCGCCGTCGTCGAGGATCGTCGTGATGACGTCGTGCATGTCGTAGGGCTGGTTCGGCGAGTCCGGGATCAGGGTGTCGAGCGCGAGGTCCTCGGCCGTGGGCTCGAGGTCGGCACCCTCGTCGTACGCCGGCGGCTCGTCGAGGTTGTTCTGCGGGAGGAACGACAGCAGCGCCTTGACGTACTCGAGCGCGTCCTCCTCGTCGGAGGCCATGTAGTGCGCGTTGCCGGACTTGGTGTTGTGCGCCCGGGCCCCGCCGAGCTCCTCCATCGAGATGTTCTCGCCGGTGACGGTCTTGATGACGTCGGGCCCGGTGATGAACATGGCGGAGGTCTGGTCGACCATGATCGTGAAGTCCGTGACGGCCGGCGAGTACACGTGGCCGCCCGCGCAGTTGCCCATGATCAGGGAGATCTGCGGGATCACGCCGGAGGCGTGGACGTTGCGCTTGAAGATCTCGCCGTAGAGGCCGAGGGAGACCACGCCCTCCTGGATCCGGGCGCCGGCGCCCTCGTTGATGCCGATGATCGGGCAGCCGGACTTGATCGCGAGGTCCATGACCTTGGTGATCTTCTCGCCGTAGACCTCGCCGAGGGAGCCGCCGAAGACGGTGAAGTCCTGGGAGAAGACGCAGACCTGGCGGCCGTCGATGGTGCCGTAGCCGGTGATCACGCCGTCGCCGTACGGGCGGGTCTTCTCGAGGCCGAAGGCGGTGGAGCGGTGCCGGGCGAACTCGTCGAGCTCGACGAAGCTGCCCTCGTCGAAGAGCAGCTCGATGCGCTCGCGCGCCGTCTTGCGTCCCTTGGCGTGCTGCTTCTCCTGCGCCTTCGCGGCGGGAGCGTGCACGGCCTCGTCGGTGCGGCGGTCGAGGTCCGCCAGCTTGCCCGCGGTCGTGTGCAGGTCGATCTCGGTCATGAAACTGAGTATCATCCATTGATACTGGAGTTCACAAGGGGGGTGCGGTGTGACGCAATCGCGCGAGGACGACCGGCGGGGCGCGCGCAGCCCCTCCGCGGCCATCGTCGACGCCGCCTTCCGGCTCTTCGCCGAGAACGGGTACGACGAGACCAGCGTCGACGACATCGCGACCGCGGCCGGGGTCAGCCGCAGCTCGTTCTTCCGGCTGTTCGGGTCCAAGGAGATGGTGATCTTCCCCGACCACGACGCGATCCTCGCGGCGGTCGAGGAGCGGCTCGCCGCGTCGACCCAGAAGAGCGCGATCCTCGCCGTGTCGGACGCCGTGCGCGTGGTCCTCTTCCACTACATCGCCGAGGGGCCCCTGGCCCGCCGCCGCTACCGGCTCACCTCGACCGTCCCCGCCCTGCGGGAGCGGGAGCTGATCAGCGGCTCGCGCTACCAGCAGCTGTTCCGGCAGTACATCAGCGCGTGGGGCGACGGCTCGGAGGAGTCCGAGCGGCGCGGCGAGCTGATGGCCGCCGCCGTGGTCGCCGCCCACAACCGGGTCCTGCGCCGCTGGCTGCGCGAGGAGTGCGCGGACCCGCACATGGAGATCGACGAGGCGATGGCGCAGGTGAACGCGCTCTTCGCGCCGCCGTCGGGCACGCGGGCGGTCGTCGTCGTGCGCACCGACCAGGATCTCGACGCCGTCGCGGAGCAGCTCCGGGCGCTCTGAGCCGCGTGCCCGTGGGCTGCCGGCGAGCGGGGCGGGGCTACGACTCGTCCGCGGCGACCACCGACGCGAGGGTGGCGGCGACGGCCACGCCCAGGGTCACGCCCGCCGCGACGTCGGCCGGCCAATGGGCGCCCTGGTGCACCCGCACGTACGACGTGAGGGCGGTGCCGCCCGCCCCGAGCAGGCCCAGTGTCCCGGAGCCGGTGCCCCGGGCGAGCAGATAGCTCGCGGCCGCGGCGATGGCGGCATGTCCCGACGGCTGCCCGGGCCCGTCGGTCGGGGCGTCGTCGCGTACCTCCGTCCCGACCGTCGCCGCCGGACGCGGCCGCCGCACGAGCTTCTTCGTCGCGACCTCGGCGGCCTTCTCGGTGGGCAACGCCAGGAGGGCCGCCAGCGCCCACGGCCACCGCCCGCGTCGGGCGAGCACGAGGGCGGTCGCGGGCAGCGTCCACGGCGTGCCGAGCTGCTGGGGCAGCCGCAGCCACGGTCGGTCGGAGCGCGCATTGACCCGCCGGAAGGCACGCTCCTCCCGGTGACCCGGCCGGGCGCGATGGCGCAGGCAGAGCAGGCTGTAGGTCGCCACGGCCGCCGCGGCCACGGTCCGATCTCCCCGCCGCGTCACCTCGCCGGCTCCTCCGCACGTCCCTCCACGACGCGGCGGTACCCCGGGTCGCCGGCGACAACTCGGCCCGCCGGTGTGAGGATGTGACCTGGCGCACATCCCGCGCCTCTCCTCTCGGAAAGGTTGATCCATGCCTCAGCGCTTCAACCGGCGGCTCCGAGCCGCCACCCTCACGGTCGCGACCGGCCTCACCCTGGCCGGCCTGTCCGTGACCGGATCCGGCGCCCTCGCCGCGCCCGGCGGTGCGGCCGGCGACGGGCCTCCGTCGACCCCGGTGCCGATCAGCACCCCCGACGGGGTCGTGTCGGCGTACGTCCTCAACGCCACCCATGCCAACCCGGGCCAGACCCGCCTCCTCGAGCGGGCGGTCGAGCGCTCCGGCGGCGTGGTCGTGCAGACCTGGCCCCAGATCGGCGTGGTGGTGGCCCACAGCGACCGCGCCGCCTTCCGCGCCGACGTCCGTGCCGCGGCCGGCAAGGTGCTTGAGTCGGTCGGCGCCACCCGCACCGTGCCGGTCACCGAGGGGACCCCGGACGGCGTGCAGGCGCCCTGGGGGCCCGGCAAGGGCCAGGTGCGCAAGCAGGCCGCTGCCGACCAGGGCGACGACACCGGCTCGGAGGCGACCGTGGCCGTCGCCCCCGACCCGCGCGAGGCCGAGCAGTGGGACATGCAGATGATCAAGGCGGACCAGGCCCACGCGATCACCGACGGCTCCCGCGACGTGCTCGTCGGCGTGCTCGACAGCGGCATCGACCCCGACCACCCGGACCTCGACGACAACATCGACGTCGCGTCGTCGGTCAACTGCAGCGACGCCGGCCGCCCCGACACCTCCGCGACCGGCTGGCACCCCACGACCAGCGACCACGGCACCCACGTCGCCGGCACGATCGCCGCCGAGCGCAACGGCGAGGGCATCGTCGGCGTCGCCCCGAACGTGCGGATGGCCTCGGTGAAGGTCGTCAACGACGACGGGTTCATCTACCCGGAGTACGCCGTGTGCGGGTTCGTCTGGGCCGGCCAGCACGGCATGGACGTGACCAACAACAGCTACTACGTCGACCCGTTCATGTTCTACTGCGAGGACCAGCCCGACCAGTACGCCGCCAAGGAGGCCGTGCGGCGCGCAGTCGACTGGTCCACCGACCAAGGCGTCGTGCACGCGGCGGCGGCCGGAAACGCGTCGTACGACCTGGCGAACAAGACCACCGACACCACCAGCCCCGACGACGGGACGACGGTGAACCGGGTCATCAACAACGCCTGCCAGGACATCCCGACCGAGCTCGACGGCGTCGTCACGGTCTCGTCGCTGCAGCGCTTCCCGGCCGGCACCATGGAGAACCGCCTGTCCGGGTTCAGCAACCGCGGTCTCGGCGTCATCGACGTCGCCGCGCCCGGCTCGGCGATCCTGTCGACGGTCGTGAAGGACAACGGCTACGGCCTCAAGAACGGGACGTCGATGGCCTCTCCGCACGTCGCGGGAGTGCTCGCCCTGATGAGGTCGGTGCACCCCGACTGGACGCCTGAGCAGACGGTCGCGAAGCTGCGTGAGCAGGCCGACGACCACCCCTGCGGTACGACGACCGCCGGCGCGCCCTGCGTCGGCACCCCGGAGGAGAACAGCTACTACGGCGAGGGTGTCGTCGACGCCCTCGACGCGGTGAGCTGACCGCTCCGCCGACCGCCTGCTGACCGGGGGTCGGTGGGCGCCTGCGGGCGCTCACCGACCCTCGGGCACACTCGATGCGTGACCACGACCAGCGCGCCGCCGTACGAGGAGTCCGGCGAGGAGTCGGGGGCGGACCCGTCCGCCTTCGAGCGGTCGCTCGGTCCCTTCCTGCTGAACTACAAGTTCGGCCTGGACGAGATCCTCACCAAGATCAACATCCTGCGCGAGGAGCTGGTCTTCCGCGGGACCGGCAACCCGATCGAGCACGTCAGCTCCCGGCTGAAGTCCGTCGAGAGCCTGCTCGCGAAGGCCGAGCGGATCGGCTGCCCGCTCGACCTCGACGCCATCGGCGAGCAGATCACCGACATCGCCGGCGTCCGGATCGTGTGCAGCTTCATCGCCGACGCCTACCAGGTCCTCGACATGCTCACCACCCAGCCGGACGTCACGGTGCGTACCATCAAGGACTACGTCGCGCATCCCAAGCCCAACGGCTACCGGAGCCTGCACGCGATCGTGGAGATCCCGGTCTTCCTCTCCGACACCGCCCGCACGGTCCCCATCGAGCTGCAGATCCGCACCGCGGCCATGGACTTCTGGGCCAGCGTCGAGCACAAGATCTACTACAAGTACGCCAAGGACGTGCCGGCCGACCTCGTCGACGAGCTGTCCGCCGCCGCACGGGTCGCCCACGAGCTCGACACCCGGATGGCCGAGCTGCACCGCATCGTGCACGGGTGACGTCCAGCTGAGCGTGCGGCGCCACCGCTGCCCGTCCCGACCGGAGCTGCCCGCCCCGACCGGACGTGGTCAGTCCAGGAGGACCGGCTCCCCCAGGTCCGTATGGACGTTGAGCCAGTCGTCGGGCGTCTCGCGCCGGAGGACCTCGCGAGCCGTCCCGTCCTCCACGAAGACGACCGCCGGTCGACCGAGCAGGTTGTAGGCACTGGCCATCGAGTACCCATAGGCTCCGGTCACCGGGACGGCGAGCACGTCGCCGACCTGGAGGTCCCGTGGCACGGCGGCATCCGGGATCAGGACGTCGCCACTCTCGCAGTGCTTGCCGACCAGCCGGACCGAGCGGTCCCTCGGCGCACCCGGACTGCGCGGCAGGAAGGCCTCGTAGGACGCGCCGTAGAGCGCGGGCCGCAGGTTGTCCGCGAAGCCCCCGTCCACTGCCGCGTAGGTGCGGACGCCGGGAACCTCCTTGAGGGTCCCGACGGTGTAGAGCGTCAGGCCGGCCTGGGCGGCGAGCAGCCGCCCGGGCTCGACCTCGATCGGGCCGACCCATCCTGCCTCCGCGGCCGCGGAGCGCAGCAGTCCCGCCCACGCCCCGATGGTCGGCCCGGCGGGCATGCTCGCCGTGTACGCGACGCCGACGCCTCCGCCGAGCGAGAGGGCCTCGGCGCCGTGCTGGACGGCGAAGCGGGCCGTCAGGACGGCTCCCTGCCGCAGGGCCTCCAGGTCGAAGATCTGCGAGCCAAGGTGGGCGTGCACGCCGAGCCAGCGCATCGACGTCGACCGGATCGCGCGGTCGACGGCTGCCGCGGCCTCGCCCGAACGGATCGAGAACCCGAACTTCGAGTCCTCCTCGGCCGTCCGGACCGCGCTCGTCGCTCCCGCGCTGACGCCGGGGGTGACCCTGATCATGACTGCCGGGGCGGCGTGGCCCGCGGCGGCCAGGAGCCCGATGCGGTCGAGCTCGTCGTGCGAGTCGACCACGATCGCCCGCACGCCCAGGTCCATGGCCCGGGCCAGCTCGGCCATCGACTTGTTGTTCCCGTGGAGCACGATGCGGTCCGCGGTGATCCCGCCCCGGAGGGCCACGGCGAGCTCGCCGGCGCTGGCGACGTCGATCCCGACTCCCTCGGACGCGATCACGGACACCATCGCGGGACAGGTGAAGGCCTTGGAGGCGTACGAGACATGCTCGGCCCCGAAGGCCTGCGCCAGCTCCCGGCACCGGTCCCTGACGTGGGCGACGTCGTAGACGAACAGGGGCGTCCCGTACCGGTCGGCGAGGTCGAGCAGGGGGACGCCTCCGACCGTCATTCCTCGGTCGGAGGCGTGGGCGGTGCTCGGGAGCAGGCGAGGGGAGATGGCGGGCATGGCCAGATTCTCCGACGAACGGGAGGCGTGGTGGTGGGTGCCGACACTGACAGTTTTCGAGGCTGAGCCCCACCGCGGGAGCTCGTCGCGGGCCGCCGTCCCAGTGCCGGACCGCCCCGCCTACGGTGAGCGTCGCGAACGCGATGTCGCGCTCCGGCGGGGAGTGTGAACCACCTCGATGCTCACCATCGAATCCGTTGGTGTGCGTGGACGGCGCCCCCTGCTGCTGCGACGCTGCAGCGAATTCAAGTCCGCCGCCGGAGAGTCCGCCGGCCAGAACCTCCGGAGGCCGCCCATGGCACGCTCGATCCGCACGAGACGCATCAGCAGGGGCATCGTTTCGATGGCCGTGATCGCGACCCTGGCCGTCACGGCGGCCTGTGGACGCTCCACCGGCTCCTCCTCGCCCGAGCCGGTCGACACGTCGTCCGACGGCAGCGGCAAGTCCGCCAGGGACCTGCTGCCCGCAGATCTCAAGAAGAGCGGCGTGCTCAAGGTGGCGACAGCAGAGGGCTACCCGCCGATGGAGATGTACGCGGAGGGAAGCAGCAGCAAGCTCGTCGGTGTGGACCCGGAGCTGGGCGAGCTCATCGCCGACCAGCTGGGCCTGGAGTTCGAGATCACCAACGCCGCCTTCCCTGGCCTCATCCCGGGCCTGCAGTCCGACCAGTGGGACCTCGCGATGTCGTCGATGAGCGATACGGAGGAGCGGCGCCAGGCCGTCAACTTCGTCGACTACTTCAACGCCGGCGGCGCGATCATGGTCAGCAAGGGCAACCCCGAGGGCATCGAGGACATCGCCGACCTGTGCGGCAAGAAGATCGTGGGGGCGAAGGGCTCGTCCAACCTCGCGATCCTGACCGACTACAACGACAGCAAGTGCACGGACAAGATGTCGATCTCCGAGTCCGAGGACGCTCCGACCGGTCTGCTGCAGCTCGACACCGGACGGTCGGTGGCGACCATGGTCGACTACCCGGTCGCCGTCCTGCTGGCCGAGCAGTCGGGGAAGTACGAGGTCCTCGAGGGCCAGTACGGCGCGGGCCCGTGGGGAATCGCGATCGACAAGGCGGACACCGCCCTCACCCAGGCGGTCCAGGCGGCGCTGACCGAGCTCATCGACAACGGCAAGTACCTGGCGCTGCTCGAGAAGTACGGCGTCGCGGACTCCGCGGTGGAGACCGCGACGATCAACGCGGGGAGCTGACCGACGTGACATCCGCGCACGCCGCGGAGCAGCGCGGCTCCGCGCTGCCGCAGGAGGCTCCCGTCCTTCCGCTCGACCCCCACCGGCCGCTGGCGCTCGGGCGCATCCTGGGCACGCTCGCGGCGATCCTGGTCGCCGGGTGGTTGGCGTACGCCGTGATCGTGAACCCCAACATCCACTGGGACGTGGTCGTCGACCACCAGTTCGACGACCGGGTCCTCCATGGGCTGTGGGTGACGATCGCGCTGACCGTCCTCTCGATGGCGATCGGAGTGCCGATCGGCGTCGGGGTGGCGGTCATGCAGATGTCGGCGAACCCGCTCCTGCGCTGGCTCGCCGGTGCGTACACCTGGTTCTTCCGCGGCACGCCCGTCCTCGTCCAGCTGCTCTTCTGGTTCAACCTGGGGCTGCTGTTCCCTCGCCTCGAGATCGGGATCCCCTTCGGCGGACCGAAGCTCCTCAGTGTCGAGGCGTCCTCGGTCATCACGCCCTTCGTCGCGGGGCTCCTGGGACTGGCGATCAACGAGGGCGCCTACATGGCGCAGATCGTCCGCGCCGGCATCCTGTCGGTCGACCACGGCCAGCGTGAGGCCGCCGAGTCGTTGGGGATGTCGCGCCGGAAGGTCCTCACGCGGATCATCCTCCCGCAGGCCATGCGGATCATCATCCCGCCGACGGGGAACCAGTTCATCTCGATGTTGAAGACCACCTCGCTGGTCTCGGTCATCGCGGGCGCGGACCTGCTCACCACCGTGAGCCGCATCTACCTCGGGAACTTCGAGGTGATCTCGATGCTCCTCGTGGCGTCCATCTGGTACCTCCTGCTCACGACGATCGCCTCCGTGGGCCAGCACTACATCGAGCGGCGGTACTCGCGGGGAGTGCACACCCCGCAACGGCTGTCGCGACGCGTCCGAAACAACCTGACCGGCAACCCGGCGATGGGAGCCCACGATGCCTGATCACTCCGCCCCGATGGTCGAAGCACGATCCGTCCGGAAGGCGTTCGGCTCCGTCGAGGTCCTGCGCGGCGTCAACCTGTCCGTCGACCGCGGTGAGGTCGTGTGCATCATCGGTCCGTCCGGCAGCGGCAAGACGACGCTCCTGCGGTGCCTGAACCGGCTCGAGTCGATCGACTCCGGGCGGGTCTTCGTCGACGGTCAGCTCGTGGGCTACCGCGAGGGCAGCAACGGGCGCCTGGTCGAGAGCACGTACGACGAGCTGCGCCGCCAACGCCAGGCGATCGGCATGGTCTTCCAGCGATTCCACCTCTTCCCGCATCGCACTGCCATCGAGAACGTGATGGAGGGGCCCAAGGTCGTGTTGGGCACGCCTGACCGGGAGGCGCGGGCCCGCGGGTCGGAGCTGTTGGCCACGGTGGGTCTGTCCGGCCGCGAGAGCGCGTATCCCTCGCAGCTGTCGGGCGGTCAGCAGCAGCGCGTCGCGATCGCACGCGCCCTGGCGATGGATCCCAAGCTGATGCTGTTCGACGAGCCGACCAGCGCGCTCGACCCCGAGCTGGTCGGCGAGGTCCTCGGCGTGATGCGGGACCTCGCGCTGTCCGGGATGACCATGGTCGTGGTCACGCACGAGATGGACTTCGCTCGGGAGGTCGCCGATCGCGTCGTCTTCATGGACGGGGGAGTGGTGGTCGAGGAAGGCTCCCCGTCGGACATCCTCAACGATCCCCAGCACCCTCGCACCCGGTCGTTCCTGTCGCGCGTCGCATGAAGGCAACGCCACCGGTCCTGGTCCGCGGTGCGGACGTGTACGACGGCAGCGGAGCCGATCCCGGCCGGTTCGACGTGCTCGTCGTCGACGGTCGGATCCGCATCGCGCCCGACAGGACGAGCGTGCCGTCCGGCGTGACGACGATCGACGGAGCCGGGCTGGCACTGTCTCCCGGCTTCATCGACGTGCACACGCACTCCGACGCGCTCGCCCTGATGCCCGACGCGGACCCCGAGCTGTCGTTGGCGCCGGTACGCCAGGGGGTCACGGTCGAGATCGCGGGCAACTGCGGAAGCTCGCTGTTCCCCCCGGCGCAGCCCGGTACGGACGTCGTCGCGATGGAGACGTTCATCCGGACGCTCTTCGGGGACGACGCCCACAGCCTCGAAGGAGCCGAGGACTTCGAGCGTCACCACCTCGGGGTGGCCCGCAAGAGCCACATCGTCAGCCTGGTCGGGCACTCCACGCTCCGTGCTGCGGTTCTCGGGTTCGGCGACTGCCGTCCGACCCGGGCTCAGCTCGACCAGATGTGTGCGCTCCTCGCGGCTGCGCTGGACGCCGGCGCCGCGGGTCTGTCCTCCGGCCTCATCTACCCGCCCGGAACCTTCGCCGACACCGACGAGCTGGTCGCCCTGGCGCGGGTCGCCGCCGCGCGTGGGCGCCCGTACGTGACCCACCTGCGCGACGAGATGAGCAACGTCGAGGCGGCCCTCGACGAGGCCATCGAGGTCGCCCGGGCGTCGGGGGTAGCGCTGCACGTCTCCCACCACAAGACGGCCGGCATCAAGGGCCACGGGCGCACCGTCTCCACTCTGGCGACTATGGACGCGGCCCGCGCGTCGGGCCTCGACCTGACCTGTGACGTCTACCCCTACACGGCCAGCAGCACCCACCTGCACGCCATGTTCCCGCCGTGGGCCACGGCCGGGGGGATCCCGGCCCTGCTGGAGCGGCTGAGGTCGGGGGCGGCGGTCAGGGACGCCGTACGCCGGTCCATCGCCGACGGCGAGGAGGGCTGGGAGAACACGGTGGGCAACGGCGGCTGGGACCTCATCGAGGTCGCCACGGCGCCGGGGCGCAGCGAGGCGGAGGGCCGTTCCATCGCCGCTCTGGCGGCGGCGGCAGGAGTCGACCCGGTCGACTACGCCGCAGACCTGCTCCTCGCCGAGCAGGCCCAGGTCACCATCATCAGCCGCTCCATGGCCGAGGACGACGTACGGCGGGTGCTCTGCCATCCCGGCACCATGATCGGGTCGGACGGTGTGCCGCACAGCGGGCGGCCGCACCCGCGGTGGGCAGGGTCCTTCGCCCGGGTCCTCGGCAGGTACAGCCGCGAGGCCGGTCTGCTCACCCTCGCGGAGGCGGTGTCGCGGATGACGGCGCTGCCCGCGCGTCGGTTCGGGCTGCGCGGTCGTGGTGTCATCGCCGAGGGAGCCCATGGCGACCTCGTCCTGTTCGACCCGGCAGAGATCCTCGACCGCGCGACCTTCGCGGCGCCTCTCGAGGCCCCGCGCGGCGTCCACCACGTCCTCGTCGACGGACAGCGCGTGATCGCCGACGGTGCGCCGACCGACGCCTCGCCGGGACGCCCGCTGCGGGTCCATCCCGCGCCGGTGGGAGCGCCAGGGTGAGCGCCGGGATGTCGGGGCCGGGGCTCGAGATCTCCTCCGCGTGGGTCGCCGTCGGCGCCGACGAGCAGGTGCCGACGGTGTCGGGACCGGACCGTGTCGGTCCCATCGCGAGCACCGCGAAGGTCGCCGTGCTCGCCACCCTGGCCATGGCGCTGGACCGGGGGGACGTGGATCCGACCGAGCCGCTCTCCCTTCCCGCGACGGGTCGCGTGGGAGGGACCGGGCTGCTGCAGGCCATGACCGTGTCGAGCGCCGCCCTGCACGACCTCGCCGTCCTCACCGCCGGCGTCAGCGACAACGTCGCCACCAACGTGATCATCCGGCGACTCGGCCTCGCGGCCGTCGGTGAGCAGCTCGCCCGTTCCGGCGTCCCGGACGTCGTCGTGCTCGACGTCGTCCGGGACGACAGGGACGCCACGGTCCCACCGGCCTTCGCCGTCGGTACAGCGCGCGGCCTGTGCCGGATGATGGCGTCGGTGGGTGCCGGAGCGGGGATCACCTCCCCGGCACGCTCGCTCCTGCTGGGGTGGATGCGCCACAACCAGGATCGTGCCTACGTGCCCGACGCCTTCGTGTCCGCCCACCCGGCCGTCGAGGTGGTCAACAAGACGGGTACCGACGCCGGCGTGCTCGCCGACACCGGGCTCGTCCTCGGCGGCGACGTGGACCTCGCCTACGCAGTGGTCGCCCGCTGGAGCGGGGACGACGCGGCGAACCGCTCTCGTGCGGCGTCGGCGTTCCGGGCGTTCGGAGCGGACCTCGTCGCGCTCGCCGGGGCGGCTCGTCCCGGTTCGTGACGGGGACGCGTCATTCGCCGGGCGACGTACCCGTGCGGCCGTTCAGCTCGGCCTGGACCGTGGCCGCTGCGGACTCGAGCGCCCTGCCGAACTCCGGGACGAGTGGGTTGGGGTTGCCCGGGCGGGTCACCATGCTGATGCGCCGCACGACGCTGGCGCCGTCGATCCGGGCCAGGGCCAGGCCGGGCTCCAGGGTGCGCGGGATGCCGAGCACCGGAACCAGCGCGACGCCGAGTCCGGCCCGGACGAGGCCGAGGATCACGTCATAGTGGTCGGTCCGGCAGCGCACCTCGGGCACGAAGCCCGCGTCCCGGCACAGCTTCTCCAGGACGGGAGGCGTCGGTGGGATCCCGTGCGTGGCGATCCAGGGAACGTCGGCGAGGTCGCCGAGCGCCACGGTGCTGCGCTGCGCCTTCGGGTGCCGGGCAGGCATGACGACGCGCTGCGGGTCGGACAGCAGGCCGGTCACCTCGAGGTTGGGCGGCACCGGGTAGGGCATCACGGAGTGGTCGAAGACGACCGCCACGTCCAGCGAGCCCTGCTCCAGGAGCGGCAGCAGCTCGTGGGTCTGGCCGGGGAGCAGTCCCAGCTCCGCCTGGGGATGCGCCGCGACGAACCGGGACAGGGCGAGGGGCACCATCCGGATCCCGCCGGAGGAGAAGAAGCCGATCCGGAGGCGACCGGCCCGCCCCTGTCCCAGGGCGGTCACCTCCTCCTGGGCCTCCCGCATCATCGTCGCGATCGTCTCCGCGTGCTCGGCCATGCGGCGGCCGGCATCCGTCAGGCGCAGGCTTCGCGGTCCCCGCTCGACGAGCGCGACGCCGATCTCCTTCTCGAAACGGGAGAGCTGGTGGGAGACCGCCGACGGGGTGAGGTGCAATGCCTCGGCGGCTCCGGCGATCGAGCCGTGCACGGCGATCTGCGCGATCACTGCGAGCCTGGCCGACGAAAGCACGGGCTCAGGGTAGTGGAGGCGGAGATCTTCCCGGACCGGCGCCGCCGGGTCTCCGCCCGCTCTCGGCCGGACCCGCCCGCTAGGTAGAACACGTTCTATGGTGATCCCCGGCGTGCCCTCGCCGCCGCGAGCCGACCAGGAGGAACCGATGACCGACCAGCCCACTCCCCGCGCCCAGCGCTTCGCCGGCCGCCGCGTCATCGTCACCGGCGCGGCCGGCGGTCTCGGCCAGGTCGTCGCCGAGCTGTTCCGGGCCGAGGGAGCCGCGGTGGTCGCCACCGACGTGGCTCCCGCCGAGGACGTCGTGGCCTGCGACCTCTCCGACGACGCGGCACGCGAGGGGTTCGTGGCGGACGCCCTCGCCGAGCTGGGCGGGCTCGACGTGCTGTGCAATGTCGCCGGCATCCAGCAGTTCGCCGCGATCGGCGCGATCACCGCCGACGCGCTGCGGCGGCACTTCGACGTCAACGCGCTCGCGCCGCTCATGCTCGCCCAGGCCTGTGCCGAGGCGCTCGTCGAGAGCAAGGGCAATGTCGTCTCCGTCGCCTCGATCTCCTCGGTCATGGGCCAGCCGTACAACGCGCCGTACTGTGCCTCGAAGGCCGCGCTGCTGCTCGGCATGCGCGCCCTCGGCGTCGAGCTCGCCACCCGCGGTGTGCGGGTCAACTGCGTCTCGCCCGGAGGCATCGCGACCCCGATGGTCGAGGCCGCGGCCGCCGGCCTCCCGGCCGACACGAACTGGGACCTCATCGCCCGCAGCACCTCGGTCATCCCCGGCTTCATGCCGCCCGCCGACGTCGCCGAGGCGCTGCTCTACCTCGCCTCCGACGCCGCGGCGTCCGTCACCGGCGCGAACCTCGTCGTCGACCGCGGCGTCGTGTGGTGAGCCCGCTCCGCGCGGTCGTCACCGGCGCCGGCCCCGGCTCGATCGGGCTCGCGGTCGCCGACGCCCTCGCCGCCGAGGGGTGGGACGTCGTCGTCACGACCCGCTCCGCGGAGCCCGCGCGCCACCGGTGGCACCCGCTCGACCTGGCCGACCGGGCCTCGGTCGGCGCCTTCGCCGGCTGGTACGCCGACCGCTCGGACCGCCTCGACCTGCTGGTCAACAGCGCGGGCATCCACCTCGACCTCGGCTCGCGGTGGAGGCAGCCCCAGCTCGTGGACGGGCACGAGGTCCACTGGCGCACCAACTACCTCGGCACCGTCGACCTCACGACGGCGCTCCTCCCGATGCTGCTCAGGACGCCCGCACCGACCGTGCTCCACGTGGTCTCCCAGCTGCACGAGCGGGGGACCACCGACCAGCTGGTCGGCCGTCCAGTGCGCTACGACTCCTGGGCGTCGTACGGGACCTCGAAGCTGGGCCTGGTCCACCATGCCGCGCTCCTCGCCGAGGAGTACGCCGACCAGGGCCTGCGCGCCCTCGCCGTGCATCCCGGCGCGGTGTCCACGAACATCGCGAACCGCGGTCTCGAGACCCGCCCGGTCCTGCGCCGCCTGCGCAACCTGGCGCTGCCGCTCGAGCGGCGCAGCCTGATGACCCCGGCCGCCTCCGCCGCCCTCCTCGTCCGGCTCGCCACCGACCCGCAGGCGCCCTCGGGCTACTACCGCAAGGGCCGTTCCGCCGAGCCCGCGCCGACGGCCGGCGACCTCGACGCCCGCGCCGCGCTCGCCGCCGCCACGCGGGCCTGGCTGGCCGGGGGTGGCGCGCAGCTGTAACTACCTGTTCGTGTTGCTCCCTGACCGGTAGACGGGTCAGGGAGTGACACGAACAGCTAGTTACAGCTCGCCCGCGCCGCCGACGAACACGCAGGCCACCGGCTCCACCTCAGCCCAGCCGCTGGGCGAGCAGCTCGGCGAGGTGCAGCGGCTGCGCGTCGGGAGCGAGCTCGTCGAGCTGGGTCCGGCAGGAGAACCCGTCCGCGAGCACGACCCGGGCGGCGTCGCCCGCGGAGCGTCGTACGGCGGGCAGCAGGTTGGTCTCGGCGACCGCGACGGACACCTCGTAGTGTCCCTGCTCGACCCCGAAGTTGCCGGCCATGCCGCAGCAGCCCGGCACGGCCTCGACGGTGGCGCCGGCCCGCTCGAGCAGGGCCTGGTCGGTGCGCCAGCCCATGACCGCGTGGTGGTGGCAGTGGGGCTGGGCGACGACCCGCGTGCCGGTGAGGTCGGGCGGCGTCCAGCCGGGGGTGCGCGAGAGCAGCTCGGCCAGCGTGGTCGTCGCGGCGGCGACGGCCGCGGCGTCCTCCCCTGCGACCAGCTCGCGCAGCTCGTGGCGCAGCACCGCGGTGCAGGACGGCTCCAGGCCGACGATGGGGACGCCAGCACGCGCGTCGGCGGCCAGGGCGTCGACCATCCCGCGCAGCCGGCGGGCCGCGCCGTCGAGCTGGCCCGTGCTGATCCACGGGAGCCCGCAGCACTCCTGCTGCCGGGTGATCCGCGGGTCGTAGCCCGCGGCGCGCAGCACCGCGACCGCGGCGTCGGCGACCCGCGGCGAGAAGTGGTTGGAGAAGGAGTCGACGAAGAGCACGACCGGGGTCCCCGTCCCGACGGCGCCGCCGAACGCACGGCGGAAGGTCCGTCGGGCGAAGGCGGGCATCCGGCGCCGGGTGTCCACGCCGGCCGCCTTCAGAGCCACCGTGCGCAGCGGCGCGACGTCCATCGAGCGGTTGGCGAAGCCCGGCATCGCCGAGCCCAGCTTGGCCCAGCGCGGAAGCCAGCCGACGGAGTAGTGCGAGCGCGGTCGCAGCCGGCGCTTGTAGGTCTGGTGCAGGACCTCGGCCTTGTACGACGCCATGTCGGTCCCGGTCGGGCAGTCGGAGGCACAGCCCTTGCACGACAGGCAGAGGTCGAGCGCCTCGTGCACCTCGGGCGAGCCCCAGGTCGTGCTGCTGGAGCCGTTGACGATCTCCTGCAGGAGGCGGGCACGGCCCCGGGTGGAGTGGATCTCCTCGCGGGTCGCCTGGTACGACGGGCACATCACGCCGCCCGCGGCGCTGTTGTCGGCGCGGCACTTGCCGACGCCGGTGCAGCGGTGCACCGCCTGCCCGAAGTCGCCGCCGTCCGCGGTGTAGGCGAGCGCCAGCCCCTTGCTGAGCCGTGCGGCCGACGAGTAGCGCAGGTCGGCGCTGCTGGAGGCGGGATCGACCAGGATCCCGGGGTTGAGCACCCGGTCCGGGTCGAAGACGTCCTTCACGGCCGCCATGAGGGACAGAGCGGCGGGGGAGTACATCCGCGGCAGCAGGTCGCTGCGCGCCCGCCCGTCGCCGTGCTCGCCGGACAGCGACCCGCCGAGGGAGGTGACCAGGTCGGCGGCGTCCTCGAGGAAGGCACGGAACGCCTCCGCCCCGTCCGCGCGGTCGAAGGGGAAGTCCATCCGCACGTGGAGGCAGCCCTCGCCGAAGTGCCCGAAGGGCATGGCGCTGAGCCCGTGCTGCGCCAGCAGATCCTCGAAGGAGGTCAGGTAGGTGCCGAGATGCTCGGGCGGCACGGCGGCGTCCTCCCAGCCGGCCCACGCCGGCTTCCCCGACGGGGCCCGGCCCGCGAGCCCGGCGCCGTCGGCGCGGATCCTCCAGAGCCGGTCCGCGGTCGCCGGGTCGTCGACGACCAGCGCCGAGACGCCGAGGCCGGCAGCGGCCAGCAGCTCGGCCTGGCGTCGTACGTCGGCGGGGTCGGTGCCGGAGAGCTCGACGAACATCCATGCGTCCCCGGCGGGCAGCGGCGGCACCGCGGCGGGTCCGCGCCGCTCCCGGATCACGTCGACGATGCGCCGGTCGAGGCCCTCGCACGCGGACGGGGCGAAGGCGAGCACGTCGGGCGTCGCGAACCCCGCGGTGGGGAAGTCGGGGAAGCCGAGCACGACCATCACCGCGACCTCCGGGGCGCGGACCAGCCGCACGGTCGCCTCGGTCAGGACCGCGAGGGTGCCCTCGGAGCCCACCAGGGTGCGGGTCAGGTCGAAGCCGTGCTCCGGGGCGAGGCGGTCCAGGGCCAGCCCCGACACATGGCGCCCGAACGTGCCGAACTCGGTCCGCACGGTGGCGAGGTCGCGCGCGACGAGCGTCCGCAGCCGGTCGACGACGTCGGATCCGGCCGCCTGCGCGGTCGGCCGCCCCGACTCGTCGTAGCCGGTGCTCAGCTGCGAGCCGTCGGCGAGCAGGGCCCGCACGGCGCGCACGTTGTGCGAGGTCCGGCCGTAGGCCAGCGAGCGTGCTCCGCACGCGTCGTTGCCGATCATGCCGCCGATGGTGCAGCGGGTACTGGTCGAGGGGTCCGGGCCGAAGCGCAGCCCGTACGGCGCCGAGGCCTGCTGCAGCGCGGCCTGGACGACGCCCGGCTCGACGACGGCTGACGCCGCATCGGGGTCGACGGCGAGGATGCGGTTCATGTGCCGGCTGAAGTCGACGACCACGCCGGGGCCGATGGCGTTGCCGGCCACCGACGTCCCGGCGCCGCGGGCGGTGACGCTCAACCCCTCCGACCGGGCGGCCGCGAGGAGCGCGGCGACCTCGTCGGCCGAGCGCGGGAAGGCGACGGCCGCCGGCGGCACGCGGTAGAGCGAGGCGTCGGAGGAGTAGGCGCCGAGGACCGCGGCGTCGTCGCTGACGTCGCCCGCTCCGTGGCGCTGGAGCTGCTGAGCGATGCCGGACACGGGCGCAAATCTATCGGCGCGCTACCGGGTCACCGCAGTCGCGTCCACGCGTACCCGTTCTTGAGCGAGCCCCAGCTGGAGAAGGTCTCGACCCGCCGCACGGTCGGGTGGTCGGCGATCGTCGCGAGCACCACGCGCGCGACCGCCCCCGCGTCCGGCCCGAGCACCATCGCGATCAGGTCCTGCCGACCGAAGGTGCGGGTCAGCATCGACACCTCCGGCACGGCCGCGAGCCGGGCGACGGCCTCGTCCGTGCGGCCGTCGGCCGTCTGGATCCCCACGACGGCGTTGGCGCCGATCCCGAAGGCGCGTACGTCGGAGATGGCCTGGATCCGGATCGCCCTGTCCTCCTGCATCCGGCGGATCCGGGCGCGGACGGTGGCCTCGCTCGTGCCGAGCTCGGCGGCGATGCCACGGTTGCTCCGACGGGCGTCCACGTTGAGCCGGCGCAGGATCGCGAGGTCCAGGTCGTCGCGGGAGCCCGGCTCGGCGGGGTCCGGGAGGTCGCCCGGGGGTGGGCCGGACAGCAGCGCCCAGTGGGAGTCGTACTTCACGACCTCGGTGACCAGCTCGCCGTGCACCTCGGCGACGCCGTCGATGCGCGGCAGCACGGTGCTGGTGAGCTCGCCGAGATGGGCCAGGTCGCGGGCAAGCAGCGAGGCCATGACGTCGTACCCGCCGGTGCGCACGGTGACGCCGATCGCGTCGGGCAGGGCCGCGACGCGCAGTGCCACCTCCGTGATGGGGGCGTCGGCCACCCGGATCATGGCGAAGGCGAGGACCTGGTGCCCGAAGGCGAACAGGTCGCGCACGGCGACGACGCGCATGACCCGGTGCTCCTCGAGCAGCCGAATGCGGTGCGCGACGGTCGTCTTGTTGGTGCCCAGCGCCGTCGCCAGCGAGCGGCTGCTCTCGCGCCCGTCGACGCGCAGGCGCTCGATGATGGCCCGGTCGAGCTCGTCGAGCTGGTGGTGGTCCCGCACGGCGCACATCCTCGCAGGTCGCCGCGGACTACGAAACAGAGCGTCTATGCACGCTCTTGACACTCCTATGCGCGGGATCAGCGAAGAAATGCTACGTTTCGGCAGTCGAACGAGCAATGAGGAGAAGCGATGCGTCGTACGATCTCGGGCGTGGTCGTCGTCCTGGCGGCCTCGGTGCTGCCCGTGGCGGGCGCGGCGCCTGCCAGAGCCGCCGATGACCCGTGGCGCCCCGTGCTCCCCCTGGGGTCCGGCGGGACCGCCGCGCCGGCCGTCGCCACGGACGACCGCCGCGAGCACCCGGTGGCCGCGCACTCCGCGCCGCACGGCACCGGCCGGGCGGTCGTCGTCCGCCGGCTCGCCGCCGGCGCGGGAGGACCCCAGCAGGTCGCGCTGGACGGGCTCGACCAGGTCCTGAACGGCTCGCGGCTCGCCGTGGCGCGGGACGGCACCGCGTGGGTGGCGGCGGAGGTGACGAGTGCGGGCACCCGATCCGCCCGGGTCGTGGGCGTGCGTCCCGACGGCAGCCGCGTCGGGGCGTGGACGCTCCCGGGCGTCGGCGTGCGGCCCACGCCGGTGGTCGACCCCGCGGGTGTGCCGACCCTGGTGTGGCTGGACCGGACCGGCACCACGGGCTGGGCAGGGATCCGCGCGTCGCAGTGGCGCAATGGCGCGTGGACGGTGCCCGTCACGGTGACGAGCGACGAGGTCGAGTGGGAGGACTGGGACCTGGCCGTCGACGGAGCGGGCACCGTCTCCGTCGCCTGGGTCGCCTCCGAGTTCGGCGCGGAGCCCCGGGTCCGACAGCTCGCCGCCACCGGGACCTGGGCGGCGACCACCACCGTCGCGGCGGGGGGCACGGTGGGGCCACGGCATCCGGTCCTGCGGGCGAACCATCGCGGTGACCTCGTGCTCGCATGGCACGCGCGCCACGCCGGAGACGTGCGGCGGGTGCGCGCGGCGTACCGGTCCGCGGGCGGCGAGTGGACCCCCTCCAGCGCTCCGGTGTCGGAGGGTGGCGTCCTCGCAGAGGCGCCCTACCAGCCGCCGGGGGGCGGGCCCGCGACGACGCTCCCGACCCGGCCGAGCGCCGCGATCGGCCCGAACGGAGAGGCGAGCGTGGCGTGGGTGCGCAGTGTGGGCGGCGTCAACGTCCTCGAGGCGTCGCGCCACCTGGGCGGAGCAGCGTGGGGCTACTCCGCCCAGCTCAGCCTCCCCGGCCATCGGGCCTACGAGTCGGAGGCGATCGTGGACGCCCGCGGCGTGACCGTCTTCGCGTGGTCGGACAGCACGGGGGTGGGCTCCGAGATCCACGCGCTGAGCCTCGAGCCGAACAGCGTCGTGCGCGCTCGGCTCGGCGGCGGCCCGGAGGCCTACTGGCCGCACCTGGCGGCGCTCGTCGACGGCAGCGTGGTCGCCGTGTGGGGTGAGACGACCGGGGACGCCGAGCAGGCGCGGCTGCGCGTGCGCGACGCCGGCGGGCCGGCCACGACGGTGACCGGACCGGCCGCCTCCGTCCAGCGCGGCACGCAGGTCCCCTTCGCCTGGTCCGCGAGCGACCCGTGGAGTCCCATCGCCTCGTACGACGCCGAGGTGACGACCGCATCGCACCGCGGCGGCTTCGGGAGCTGGCGTCCGCTGGCCTCGGGCGGTGCGACCTCGGCGACGGTCGCCGCCGCGCCGGGGGAGACCGTGTGCGTGCGGGCGCGGGCCCGCGACAGCGTGGCGAACGCGGGCGGCTGGTCGGGGCGCCGGTGTGCCGTCGTACCGCTCGACGACCGGGCGGCCAGGGCCAAGGGTGGCTGGAAGCGGGTGAAGGCCCGCTCCGCCTATCTCGGCACCCTGACCCGGGCGACGCGCCGGGGTGCCATGCTCCGGCTGGCCGGCGTCCAGGCCAGCGAGCTCTCGCTGGTCGTGACGCGCTGCCGCACGTGCGGCACGGTGAAGGTCTCGTTCGGGGGCAGGAAGCTCGGCCGGTTCAGCCTCAAGGGACGCAAGGCCGCCCAGACGGTGGTGCCGCTCGCGAGCTTCCCCGGCGTCCGGAGCGGCACCCTGGTGGTCAAGGTGGTCTCCCGGGGCCGGCCGGTGCCGATCGACGCCATCGCCGTGCGCCGGGACTGAGCCGCCTCGCTACGCTCCGGGGAGCATTCGACGACTGTTCGACGACTCAGGGGGCGCGCATGCGGCTCGGCATGATCATCGACTACTCCGGCGGCTTCGCCGAGACCGTGGAGCTCCTGCAGGAGTACGAGCGCAACGGGCTGGACCTGGTGGCGATGCCCGAGGCGTACTCGTTCGACGCGGTCAGCCAGCTCGGCTACATCGCGGCGAAGACCGAGCGGCTCGAGCTGATGTCGGCGATCTTCCAGATCTACACCCGCACCCCGTCCCTGACCGCGATGACGGCGGCCGGTCTCGACTTCGTCTCCGAGGGCCGCTTCACCCTCGGCCTGGGCGCCAGCGGTCCGCAGGTCATCGAGGGCTTCCACGGCGTCAAGTACGACGCGCCGCTCGGCCGGACCCGCGAGGTGATCGAGATCTGCCGCCAGGTGTGGAGGCGCCAGCCGGTCGAGTTCGAGGGCCGGCACTACGACATCCCGCTGACGAGGGAGAAGGGCGGCTCCGGCCTCGGCAAGCCGCTCAAGATCATCAACCACCCGGTGCGCAGCGACATCCCGATCTCGGTCGCCGCGCTCGGCCCGAAGAACGTCGCCCTCGTCGCCGAGCTGGCGAACGGCTGGCAGCCGCTGTTCTTCCACCCCGGCAAGGTCGACCTCGCCTGGGGGCCCTCGCTCGAGGAGGGCTTCGCCCGTCGCGATCCCGCGCTCGGCGAGCTCGACATCCAGCTCCAGATCGCCTTCCACCTCGGCGAGCCCTCGCCCGAGGCCGTGCAGGCCGTCCGCAACCAGCTCGCGCTGTACGTCGGCGGCATGGGAGCGCGGGACAAGAACTTCTACAACCAGCTGGCCTGTCGGTACGGCTACGACGCCGAGGCCAAGGAGATCCAGGACCTGTACCTGTCGGGGCGCAAGGCCGAGGCCGCCGCCGCCGTACCGCAGGAGCTCGTGGATGCGGTCACCCTGCTGGGCGACGAGGACGCGATCCGGCGCCAGGTGGCGGAGTTCCACGCCGCCGGGGTGCGGACCTTCCTGCTCAACCCGCTCGCCGCCACCGCCGAGGAGAAGGTCGCCCAGGTGCGTCGGCTCGCCGAGATCGTCCGGGAGGTCGCGCCAGGGAGCCGGGTCTAGTCGGTCACGAGGTCGCGCTTCGCGCGGGTGATCGCAGCGACCGCGCGGCCGTAGCGGATCGGCACCGCGCCGAGCGCCAGCGCGCGCTGCCGGGTCGGCTCGGTGACGTCGAAGTGCTCGGTCGCCGTGCCGGGGTTCTGGATCCACCGGGCCTCGAGCCCGAGCCGAGCGGCGAAGGCGAGCAGCTCGCGGCGACCCGCCTCGCCGGGCAGGTCGGACAGCAGGTGCGACCAGATCCCGTCGACGGGACCGACCGTGGCCTCCCGCTGCATGTCGTCGACGTACACCGTCACGCGCCTACCCTCGCACGCCCCCTCGCGTGTGCCGCACACGGACCGGACGCCCGACCGCCGGTCCCCCCTCATACGGGAGACCGGCGGTCACGGTGCCGACGTGGGCTCAGCGCACCCGGCCGTAGAAGACCGAGCCGGTCCAGATCCGGTCGCGGCGCACCGGGACGCCCGGCCGCGACGCGTGCCAGATCGTGCGGTCGCCGGCGTAGATGCCGACGTGGTAGACGCTGCCGCCACTGGTGAAGAACACCAGGTCACCGACCTGCGGGCTGCGCACCCGCTGGGTGGCGCCCGCCTGGGCGCCGGAGGTGCGGGGCAGGTTCTCGCCGACGTGGCGGTAGACCCACTGCACCAGGCCGGAGCAGTCGAAGGCGTTCGGGCCGGCGGCGCCGTAGGAGTAGGGCTTGCCGGCGCGGGAGCGGACGGTCGCCATGACCTTGTCCGCCCGCTTCTTGGCCCGCTTCTCGGCCTTCTCCTTCTTCGACTTCTGCTCCGACTCCGCGCCGGTCGTGGCGCCGTCCGCGGCATGGTCCTTGTTCTGCTCGGCGGCGGTGGTGAAGCTCTGGTCGTCCGCGTGGGCCTGCGGTGCCGGGGAGAGCAGGCACGCCGAGGCGAGGGCGGGTACGACGAGCAGGCGCGCGGCAGCGCGCAGGGCGATGGTGGACATCAGAGGAACTCCGTCAGCGGCGCCTGCGAGAGATGACCTGTCGGGCTTGGGCTGCTGGTGCCCAGGGACCTGTGGTCCCTTCGCCCCGAGCCGGACCGCGGTCCGGCGTACTGCTGGGTCTCCCGTGCCCGCGCTTGGCTCATCGTGCTCGATGTCTCCCCACCGTCGAGCGCGGGCCTCGGCGCGACGCGGGGGCCTCCCCGGGGTCGGGGAGGTCTCGCCGACCATTCAGCCTGCTTGCAAGAGCAAGCGCAGTGGCCGCGGTCACCTTCGCGGGGTGGCGATCCTCACCCCGGGCCGGTGTAACGCAGGCCCTCCGGCCGGGCGGCGGCGGCGAGAAGCTCGCCCGAAAACCGGTGCGCCGGTCCCGAGCCCGCGAGGGCTCGGGACCGGCGCAAGGAGCCGTGCGGGTCTCCCCGCGAGGCGCGTCAGACGCGCGGGAGGGTGGGGTACTCCACGCCGGAGATGTGCTGGACGGTGCGCACCACCTGGCAGGAGTAGCCGAACTCGTTGTCGTACCAGACGTAGAGGATCGCGCTGTCGCCGTCGACGATGGCGGCGTTGCCGTCGATGATCGAGGCGGCCCGCGAGCCGATGAAGTCGCTGGAGACGGCGTCGGTGGCCTCGGTGTAGTCGAGCTGGCGGCTCAGCGGTCCGGTCAGGGAGACCGTGCGCAGGTGCTGCAGCACCTCCTCGCGGGTCGTCTCCCGCTTGAGCTGCAGGGACAGGATCGCGATCGACACGTCCGGGGTGGGCACCCGGATGGAGTTGCCGGTGATCTTCGCGTCGAGGTCGGGCAGCACCTTCGCGACGGCGGAGGCGGCGCCGGTCTCCGTGATGACCAGGTTGAGCGGCGCGGAGCGACCGCGGCGGTCGGCCTTGTGGTAGTTGTCCAGCAGGTTCTGGTCGTTGGTGAACGAGTGGACCGTCTCGACATGGCCGCGGGTGATGCCGAACTCCTCGTCCATCGCCTTGAGCGGCGGGACGATGGCGTTCGTGGTGCACGAGGCGCAGGACAGCACCTTCTCGGCCGGGTCGACGTCGAGGTGGTTGATGCCGTGCACGATGTTCGGGACGTCGCCCTTGCCCGGTGCGGTGAGCAGCACCTTCGCGATGCCCGGGCGCAGGTGGCCCGACAGGCCGGCGCGGTCGCGCCAGATGCCGGTGTTGTCGATGAGGATGGCGTCCTTGATGCCGTACTCGGTGTAGTCGACCTCCTCGGGGGAGCTGGAGTAGATCACCTGGATCACGTTGCCGTTGGCGATGATCTGGTTCTTCTCCTCGTCGACCGTGATCGACCCGTTGAAGGCACCGTGGATCGAGTCGCGCCGCAGCAGCGACGCGCGCTTCTTGAGGTCCTCGCCCTTGCCCTTGCGCACGACGACCGCGCGCAGGCGCAGGCCGTTGCCGGAGCCGGACTTCTCGACGAGCAGGCGGGCGACCAGACGGCCGATCCGGCCGAAGCCGTAGAGGACGACGTCCTGGGGGCCGGGGGCCGCGGACTTGTTCTCGCCGATCGCGTCGGCCAGCACGGAGGCGGTGAACGCAGCGACGTCCTGGCCGGCGCCGTTCTCCTTGTAGGCCTTCAGCAGCAGCGCGAGGTCGATCTTCGCGGCCGCGATGTCGAGGTCGGCGATCGCCTGCAGGAACGGGAGGGTGTCGGTCACCGAGAGCTCCTCGCCCTCGATCATCCGGGCGAAGCGGTGCGTCTTCAGGATGCTGACGACCGACTTGTTCACCAGCGAGCGGCTGTGGAGGAGGATCGTGACGTCCTTCTCGCGGTGCAGCTTGCCGACGATCGGGATCATCGCCTCGGCGAGCTCCTCGTGGTGCTTCCAGCGAGTGAACTTCTCTTCGGTGGTGCTCAACGCTTCCCCTCTTAGCAGGTCGACAAAGCCGCTCGATGGTAGGCCCGCCCTCTCGCGGACGCCTCATCGGCCCGCTCGGTGGACGCGTGCGGTCGGTCACACGCCCGCGGGCCCGGCCCCGGCACCGAGAGCGCGCCCGAGGCCGCCGCCGTGCCCCCTCCGTCGAGGTCGTGGATATGTCAACATTCCGGGCTACGATGGCAGCGATGAGTACGACGACGCAGTGGCTCGACGACGAGGAGGCACGGGCCTGGCGGGCCTGGATCGACCTCAACGCGCAGCTGTCCGCCCGGCTCAACCGCGAGCTGCAGGCGGCCAGTGGCCTGTCGATCGCGGACTACGAGATCCTCGTCGCGCTCACCGACGACGACGTGCCCGACCACTCCCTGCGGATGTACGAGCTCGGCGAGCGGCTGCAGTGGGAGAAGAGCCGGGTCTCCAAGCAGGTCTCGCGGATGGAGGCACGCGGCCTCGTCGTGCGCCGCCACTGCGCCGACGACCGGCGCGGTGCCTTCGTCGACCTCACCGACGCCGGTCGGGAGGCGATCGAGGCCGCGGCTCCGGGCCATGTCGCCCTCGTCCGCGAGCTCTTCTTCGAGGGTCTCGACGCCGAGCAGGTGCGCGGCCTGGGTCGGTTCGCGACGAGCGTGCTGGCCCGGCTCGGCGAGCGCTGACCGGCGCCCGGCGTCACGGAGCCGGGCTGCCCCCCATGTCGGCAACCGCCAGTGAGGCGAAGACCATCGCGGCGCCGAGCGGGGCGCCGGGGCCGGGATAGGCGGAGCCGAACACCGACGCGGTGGAGTTGCTGGCGGCGTACAGGCCGGGGAGGGGCTCGCCCGCACCGTCGACCACCCGGCCGCGGGCGTCGGTGACCAGGCCCCCCTTGGTGCCGAGGTCGGAGAGGACGAACCGGGCTGCGGTGTACGGCGGCCGGTCGACGGGCACCAGCACGGCGCCCGGGCCGCCGCCCCCGGCGAAGAAGGTGTCGTACTCGTCCTCGCCGCGGCCGAAGTCGGCGTCCCTTCCGGCGGCGGCGAGCTCGTTGTAGCGCGCGACGCTCGCGCGCAGGACGGCCGGGTCGAGACCGATGGCCGCGGCGAGGTCCTCGACGGTGTCGGCCTCCACCCAGGTGCCGGCGGCCAGGTGCGCAGCCCGCTCTCCCTCCGGCATCGCGATCGCCGGCAGCCGGCCGTCCTCCTTGGCGTCGAAGACCAGCCAGGACGGCGTCCGTGCGGGGTCCTCGGCCATGACCCGCCCGAAGCGGTCGTAGGGGAGGCACTCGTTGGCGTAGCGCCGACCGCTGCTGTCCACCATCAGGCCGCCGCGGAAGCCGAGGGTGAACGCGGCCGTGCCGTCGGGGTGCTCCAAGCCCGGGCAGAACCAGCCCTCGCCGGACCAGTCGGTGGCCGCGCCGATCGCCGCCGCCGCGTCGATGACCTCGCCGGTGTTCGTCCCTCGCGGCGCCATCGTCCAGGCCGCGTCGCCGGGTGTCCCATGGGCGGCGCGGCGCTCGGGACTGCCCTCGAAGCCGCCGGCGGCGACCAGGATCCCCCGCCGCGCCCGCACCTCGCCGGGGCCCTCGGGACCGTCGTACCGGACGACGGCGACACGACCCTCGGCGTCCCGGCCGAAGCCGGTGACCTGACGCCCGGTCGCGATGGTGCCGCCGTCGCGCACGGTCATCGCCGCGAGCCGGGCTATGAGCGCCTGGCCACCGGACAGGGTGGAGCGTCCTGCCCCGCCGGCGCGGTCGCGCTCGACCGGCGGCCGCACCAGGGCCGCGACGGCCGGGTCGAGCTCGTCGCGCCGGATGGCCCGCGGCTGGATCGAGCGGCCCATCGGGACCCGGCCGGGGGCGTCGTAGTACTCCGCGAACGGGATCCACTCGAAGTCCATGAGCGGGTCCTCCTCGAGCCGCGCGACCAGCCGTGGCGACTCGGTGAGCAGGGCCTCGACCCGCTCCTGGTCCGGGTCGTCGAGGACCGCCGCGAGATAGGCCCGGGCCCCGTCGGTGGAGTCCGGCAGCCCCGCTCGGCGCTGGACGTCGCTGCCGGGCAGCCAGCACGCGCCCCCGGAGTACGCCGACGTCCCGCCGACCAGCGGCGTCCGCTCGAGCACCAGCGTGCTGAGCCCGGCGGCCGCCGCGAGCGCCGCGCCGGTGAGGGCGCCGCCTCCCGAGCCGACCACCACGACGTCGTACTCCTGTCGCAGGGGCGCCGCCCCGACCACCGTCGCGCTCATGCCAGAACGATAACGTGTTCTACTTCTGCGCACTGCCCGGTGGTTGAGGTGCGAGGAGCGCCAGCGACGAGCGGCCCGGTGGTTGAGGTGCGAGGAGCGCCAGCGACGAGCGGCCCGGTGGTTGAGGTGCGAGGAGCGCCAGCGACGAGCCTCGAAACCTCCGGCCCCGCCCGCGTGCCCCGCGTCAGTCCGCCATCTCGACCGAGTCGCCGAGGTCGAGGACATCGGGCGTGGTGGTCAGGCTCAACCTCCGGTCGGTCGCGACGGCGGCGAGCGTCTCGAGCGTGACCCCGAGGTCGAGCGTGCGCGGGTCGCCCGTCACCGAGGGCCCCGACACGCGGACGAGGACGTCCTCCTCCTCGCGGCGGTCGATGACGTAGACCACTCCAGGGTCCTCCTCGGGCTCCAGCTCCTGCCAGCCGAGCGTGACGTCGTGGCCGCCGATCGTCGTCGCGACGCACGCGTCGAAGAAGCTCTCGTCGGCACAGACGAGCGGGCTGTCGGAGGTGGGCGCGACGCCGACCGCCAGCGAGACCTCGGCGAGGTCGAGCTGGGCTCCGGTGCCCGGGTCGCCGATCTCCCGGCCGAGGACGTCCCACGCGCTGACGGCGGTGGGCTCCAGGGCGACATGCTCCCGGGTGACCGCGGCGATCGCCGCAGGCGTGATCGGCTCTCCGTCCGCCGCCGTACCGTCCGGGCCGGAGCACCCGGACACCGACGGCGCCGCCACCAGCGCCGCGGTCGCCAGCGCGGCCGCGGTCCTCCGCGCTCGGCCGCTCCACAGGACCAAGACCCCTGACCCCTCCCGTCTGCCGCGAGCCTGCTGGGTCGCCGGCCGGGTCGATCATCCTCCCCATCCCCAAGCGACCCCGCGGCTCGCCCGCGATCGGATGAGAATGATGCTCATTCACGTGCGGGCCGACTACCCTGAACCGCGATGACGACGTCGAGCACCCCGCCGCCTCCCACCCGCACCCGGGCCGACCTCCAGGTCTGGCTGGTCCTCGGCCTGCTGGTCGCCGCGGTCCCCGTCCAGCGGCTGCTGGGCGAGCGCCTCGACGGTGCGGCGTTCCAGACCTGGGCGACCGTCTTCCTGGCGATCGTGGTGCAGTCGATCCCGTTCCTCGTGCTCGGCGTGGTGCTGTCAGGACTGATCTCGGCGCTCTTGTCGGAGCGGGTCGTGACCCGCGCCCTGCCGCGGAGCCCCGCGCTCGCCGTACCGGTGGCCGGCATCGCGGGGATCGGGCTGCCGACGTGTGAGTGTGCGGCCGTGCCGGTCGCCTCCGGGCTCGCCCGCCGCGGCGTCCCGGCGCCGGTCGCGCTGACGTTCCTGCTGGCCGCGCCGGCCATCAACCCGGCCGTCATCATCTCGACCGCCGTCGCCTTCCAGGGGCGGGCCGACATGGTGCTCGGACGGTTCGTCGCCTCGCTGCTGGTCGCGGTCGTGATCGGGTGGATCTACGTCGGAGTGGCCGGTCGGATTCCGGCCCTGCGCCTGCCGCGGATCAGCGAGGTCCGGCACGCCCACGGCGACGACACCCGCTGGGGGCGCTTCCTCGGCGCTGCATGGCACGACCTGCTGCCGGCGGGCGGCTTCCTCGTCATCGGCGCCGTGGTCGCCGCCACCGTGAACGTGCTCGTCCCGGTGAGCGTGGTCGAGTCCGTGGCGGGCACCTGGCTGCTCGGCATCGTCACCCTGGCGGCCTTCGCCTTCCTGGTCGCCCTGTGCTCGGAGGCGGACGCCTTCGTGGCGGCCAGCCTGACGGCGTTCTCCGACACCGCGAAGCTGGTCTTCCTGGTCGTCGGCCCGGTCATGGACATCAAGCTCGCGGCGATGGAGGCCGGCCAGTTCGGCCGCCGCTTCGCCGCGCAGTTCGTGCCGCTGGTGCTGGTGGTGGCGACCGCCATCGCCTCCCTCGTCGGGTGGGTGCTGCTGTGAACCGCAACGCGCAGGCCGTCGTCCTCGCCGCGATCGGCGCCGTCGCGCTGCGGGTCGGGGTCACCGACGAGTACGCCCGCTACGTCAACGACTGGATGAAGTGGCCCCTTGTCGTCAGCGGAGCGGCCATGGTGGCGCTCGCCTTCCTCGCCGTGTTCAGCAGCCGGTACGACGACAGCGACTCCTCGCGCGCCGTGTGGGCCCTGCTGCTCCCGGTCGTGGTCGCCTTCGTCGTCCAGCCCCCGGCGCTCGGCGCCTATGTCGCGGAGCGCCGCGCCAACGACGTGGCCGCGGTGCAGATCGACAAGGCCGCGGTCGCCGCGCTGCCGGCCGGCCAGGTCAACGACCTGCTCGTCTCGGAGTTCGTCGCCTATGCGTCGGCGTATCCCGAGGTCCTCACCGAGCGCGAGGTGCGGCTGGTCGGCTTCGCGACGCACGACGGCGACGGCTGGTACGTCACCCGGCTGTCCATCAGCTGCTGCGCCGCGGACGCCCTGGCGTTCCGGGTGCGGGTGGACGGCGCGGACGCGCCCGCCGACGAGCAGTGGGTCGAGGTCGTCGGCAGCTGGGTGAGCGGCACCGGCGAGGGGGTGGGGGCCACGGACCCGCCGGTGCTCGCAGCCACCGCGGTGACCCCGGTCCAGGAGCCCAAGAGACCCTATGAGTGAGCTGCGGGACCGGGGCCGGTGGGCGCTGGCGGCCGTGCTCGGCGTCGTCCTCGTGCTCCTCCTGGTCCTCGGCCGGCCGGGCGGGCCCGGCGAGCCCGGCGCGCCCGCGGCGGACTTGCCGGCCTCGCCGGGCTCATCCGAGACCGGCTCCGAGGCGGGTCCCGTGCCGAGCGAGGAGCAGTTCTGCTCGCGCTATCTCGTGCTCGCCGCCGGCCAGGGCCAGTACGCCGCGCAGCCCGACGAGACGTCCGCCCGCCTGCTCCGCGACGCAGCCGAGGAGCTGGTCTCCGTGGGCGTGCCCGCCTCGATGAGCCCGCTCGCACGCACCGGCTACCGCGTCGAGATCTCCGGGATCTACGACTCGCTGGGGGAGGACCTCCCGGCCGCGGCGGTCCCCGGCGCGCTCGGGGACGAGGCCGACGGCTCCTCCCTCTCCGGCGTCGTCGGCGCGTTCGGCGACTGGCTGGCTCAGTACTGTCCCGCCCGGTGAGGGCGCGGGCCCGCCCCGCCGACCCGGCCGACCTGGCTGAACGGGGCTGCCAGCAGAGCGCCCAGCAGGCCGCCGAGGCCGTTGTGGGCGACGTCCGCCAGGGCCGGGACCCGGCTCGGCAGGAAGGCGTGCTGGGCCAGCTCGATGCCCGCGGAGACGGCCACCGTGACCAGGGCCGCGAGCAGTGGCCGTCCCAGCACGACGGCGAGGAGGAGGCCGGCGGGCACGAACAGCGCGATGTTGGCGAGAACCTCGGTCTCGCTCCAGTCCAGCCGGCCCTCGCTCGCCCGCCACGCCGCTGCGCCCGCGAGGTCGAACGCCCACCGTCCCGCGGACGGGTCGGCCAGGGTCAGGCGGGCGATGACGACGGAGTAGCAGGCGAGCAGGACGGCGGCGACGGGACGGCGGACCATGATCTCGACGCTAGGCGGAGCCGCCGGCGGGCGGGTCCTCCTCAAGTGCCGGGGTGCGGTACTCCAGGACCGGCGCTCAGCCCTGACGGCCCTTCATGCGCGGGTTCTGCTTGTTGATCACGTAGGTCCGGCCGCGTCGGCGTACGACCTGAGCGCCCGGCTGCCGCTTGAGCGACCGCAGCGAGTTGCGCACCTTCATCGCCTCGTCCTCCTTCCCGTCTCGGGGTCGACCAGTCCGTCCATCACGGCGCCGACCAGCCGCCGCGGCACCCGGTGGGTGCGTCCCTCGATGGTGACCGGCACCAGGTCCGGCGCGGTGGCCTTCCACTGCGCCCGACGGTGGCGGGTCCGGCTCCGCGACGTACGACGCTTCGGGACGGCCATCACGCCACCTCCCGGATCGGGCCGAGCCAGGGCTCGAAGCCGTCCTCGCCCGCGGACCAGGTCGGTGCCTCGTCCGGTGCGAGCAGCAGCTCGTCGAAGGCCTCCCGCAGGTGCGCCGGCGCGGCGCCGACACCGGCGAGCACGATCCGGGTGAACGGCGTGCGCAGGCCCCAGGACGCGTGGTCGCCGATGCTCAGCTGCCCGCCCGCCCCGTCCCACTCGAGCGCACGGCCCGGCCGGCTGGGCAGCCAGAAGCAGCCGCGCGAGCGGTGGGCGCCCGCCCCGAGCCGCTCGAGGGAGTCGAGCAGGCGGTCGGGGTGGAAGGGCTGGAGGGACTGCAGGTCGAGACGCCACACGCCCTCGGCCCGCAGGTCGGGCAGGGCGTCGGTGCGCACCGGGCTGGTCCACGCCTCGGTGCGGGTGTGCTGGTGCAGCCGGCCGGTGAGGACCTCGCCCCCCAGCGCATGGCAGCCCTCGACCACGACCGCGTCGGGGCGGGCGAGGGCAGCGACCAGGCCGCGCGCGACCGGGTCGACGGCGTCGTCGAAGGCGACGACGTCGGCGTGCTCGACCATCGCGGAGAGGACCTCGCCGACGCCGCGGCGGTCGTCGTGGGCGCAGTGGTGGCCGCGCTCGGCCAGCAGGTCGTCACCGAGGAGGTCGCGCACGGGGTGCCTCGACCCGACGGCGGCCACGACCGCCGAGACCCGCAGGAAGCGGGCCATGCGGGTGTCCCAGGTCAGCGCGGCGCACAGGTGCGCGGCCTCGGCGCCGACCGGGAGGTGCGCCACGATGCTCTCCCAGCGACCGTCGCGGGCCAGCCTCTCGAGCGTGGGGAGGATGTCCTCGCGGATCGCGCAGCTCACACATGCGTGCTCGAGCACCGTCTCGTGGGTCTCGACGACGCCGGACAGGTCGCTGACGGTACGGGTCAGGACCCCCCGCTCGACGTCGATGGCGTGGCGGCAGGCGACCGCGTTCGGCAGGTCGAACTGCAGTCCGACCATGGTCGCCGCCATCGCGTCCGGGTCGACGCCCCCGAGCAGGACCACCGGGACCCTCATCGGGCACCACTCCGGCGGCCGTAGCGCCGCTCGAAGGCCTCGACCCGGCCCTCGGCGTCCAGCACCCGGCCCTGGCCGGTCCAGAAGGGGTGGCTGTGCACGCTGACGTCGACATCGACCACCGGGTACGTCGCGCCGTCGAGCTCCACCGTGCGTCCGTCGGTCCGCTCGACCAGCGTCGAGCGGGTGAGCACCAGGTCGCCCGTCGCGCGGTCGCGGAAGACGACGGGGCCGTAGGCGGGGTGGATCCCCTGCTTCATCGCTTGCTCCTTGAGTTAGAATGAGAATCGTTCTCAATCATAGACCAGGAGGAAAGCCGATGTCACAGGTGTGCCAGGTGACCGGGGCGCGACCCGCGTTCGGCAACCGCGTCTCGCACTCGCACCGACGTACTCGACGCCGCTTCGACGTCAACGTCCAGCGCAAGCGGTACTGGGTGCCGTCGCTGAGGCGGCACGTGACGCTGCGGGTCTCCGCCCGCGGCATCAAGACCATCGACCAGCGGGGCATCGAGGCGGTCGTCGCCGAGCTCCGCGCCCGAGGAGAGAGGCTCTGACATGGCCAAGAAGGCATCCGACGTGCGACCGATCGTCAAGCTGCGCTCGACCGGCGGGACGGGCTACACCTATGTCACCCGCAAGAACCGCAGGAACGACCCCAACCGCCTGCGCCTGCGCAAGTACGACCCCGTGCTGCGCCGGCACGTCGAGTTCCGCGAGGAGCGCTGATGGCCTCGCAGGCGAAGATCGCCGCGGACCGGAGGCGGCGCAGGACGGTCGCGAGGTACGCCGAGCGGCGTGCGGCGCTCAAGGAGCAGGTCCGTCGAGCCGACCCGGGCTCGGCGGAGCTGGCCGCGGCGGTGCAGGCGCTCGCCCGGCTGCCACGCGACGCCTCGCCGGTGCGGGTGCGCAACCGCGACCAGGTCGACGGTCGGCCCCGCGGCTACCTGCGCAAGGCGGGTCTCTCGCGGATCCGGTTCCGTGAGCTGGCGCACCGCGGCGAGCTGCCGGGGATCACGAAGTCGAGCTGGTGAGCCGGCGGAGCCGTTCGATCCGCTGCAGGCCGTCCCGGTCGGGGCCCGGTGCGGGCGCCAAGGCGGCCTCCAGCCGGGCGCGGGTCGCGTCGGGGTCGAGCCCGGTCCCGATCGCGACCAGCTCGCTGGTCGGTGGGCTCGGGCGCAGCGAGGCGACGTGGACCTGGCCGCCGACCAGGTGGACGACGTACCCCCGCGGCCCCCGGGTCGTGTCGACCGCGACCGTCCCCTTCATCCGGTAGGCGGCCGGGGGCGGGTCGAGGAGCAGGTCGACCACGCGGCCGGGCGACACGGCGCCCGGGGTGCGCGCCGAGGCCGACGCGGCATGCACGTGGAGGTGCTCTGCGTCGGCGTCGTCGGCCCCGTCCTGCCGGGCGGCACGCTCCGCGCGCAGCAGCGCCCCCAGCGGCAGCTGGTCGGGCGGGTCCTCCGCGAGCGCCACATCGTGCAGGAGCGCGGGGTCGACGCGTCCGCGGGAGGTGCGCACGATGTGCACCGAGGGGTTGACCTCGCGCACCCGGGCCTCGATCGCGGCGAGCGTCTCCTCGCGGCCCTCCGCCGGCAGCAGGTCGACCTTGTTGAGGACGACGAGGGTCGCCACCGCGAAGCGCGCGGGGGGCATGCCGCCGTCGTCCACGGTGCGGAAGTACTCCACCGCGTCGACGACGTCCACGACGCCGCCCGGACGCACCCGCGGCGCCGCGCTGCGCCGGATCATCTGCGCGAGCACCCCCGGCTCGGCCAGCCCGCTCGCCTCGACCACGACGGCGTCGAGCGCGAGCCGCGGGTGGGTCAGCCGTGCGAGCGCCGCGTCGAGGCCGGACACGTCCTCCAGGCAGCACAGGCAGCCACCGGCGATCGACACCGGCTCGTCGACCTGCCCGGTGACCAGCGCCACGTCGACGTTGATGGCGCCGAAGTCGTTGACGACCACGCCGATCCGCGCGCCGGGGCGGCGCAGCAGCCGGTTGAGGAGCGTCGTCTTCCCGGCCCCGAGGTGACCGGTCAGGGCGGTCACGGGGACGTGCGAGCTCACCCTGCCGAGTCTAGTTGACAACGATTCTCACCTCGCGCGGAGTCGTGGCAAGGTGGGCGCGTGGGAAGCGGACACGGACACGGACACGGCCGACGGGCGGACCGGGGGCCGGACGACCGGATCCGGGTCGGTACGACGGCGCGCAACCTCCTGCTCGCCGGCCTCGCGCTCGCGCTCCTGGGGACCATCGCGGGGCTCGCGATCTGGTGGCCGCCGAGCGACGCCGCCGCGCGCAGCGCCGAGGCGGGCGGCGCCGCGGCGCAGTTCGCCGCGCCGGGCGTGACCTTCCCCTCGGCCGAGGTGGTCGCGGTGGCGGAGCGCTGCGCGGGGCGGACCGGCCTCCCCGACGGGTCCGGGTGCAGCACCATCACCGTCGACGTGGACGGCGAGGACCAGGTGATCCGCCTCGACGTGCCGCCGGAGGTGGTGGAGTCCGGGCTCAGCAAGGGCGACCGCGTGGAGCTGCTGCGCACCCCGGCGCCGGAGGGGGCGCCGGACCAGGAGCCGTCGTACTCCTACTTCGCGACCGAGCGCTACGGCACCCTGATCTGGCTGGCGGTGCTCTTCGTGGCCGTGGTGCTCGCCGTGGCCCGCTGGCGCGGCCTGCTCGGCCTGCTCGGCCTGGCCTTCGGCGGGCTCGTGGTCTGGTGGTGGATGCTCCCGGCCCTCCTCGACGGTGCCTCCGGCGTGGGCGTCGCGCTGACGAGTGCCTCGGCCATCATGTTCGTCGTCCTCTACACCACCCACGGCTTCTCGCTGCGCACCAGCACCGCGCTCGCGGGGACCCTGCTCGGCATCGCGCTGACGGCCGGCATCGGCGTCGTCGCGATCGGCGACGCCCGGCTCACCGGGATCAGCGACGAGGGTGGCGCGATCCTGGCCTCCTTCGGGGCCCTGGACTTCCAGGCCCTTCTCGGCTGCGCCCTGGTCATCGCCGGGCTCGGCGTGCTCAACGACGTCACCATCACCCAGGCCTCCGCGGTCTGGGAGCTGCGCGCCGCCAGCCCCCACGCCTCGCGCACCCGGGTCTTCACCAGCGCGATGCGGATCGGCCGCGACCACATCGCCTCGACGATCTACACCATCGTCTTCGCCTACGTCGGCACCGCCCTGATCCTGCTCATGCTGCTGCGCGTCTACGACCGGCCGCTGCTCGACCTCATCTCGACCGAGCAGCTGGCCGAGGAGATCGTGCGCACCCTCGTGACCTCCATCGGCCTGGTCCTGGCCGTCCCCGTCACCACCGCGCTGGCGGCGCTGATCGCTGCTCCGCGTCCCGCGGGCTCACAGTGACGGCTCCGTCCACGCCACCTGCACGACCTCGACGCCCCGGTCCCGGGTGAGCATCCGGGCGCGGCCGGGCTGGGCGGGACCGGGCCGCAGGCTGCCGAGGAGAGGGCCCTCGTCCCGGCTGCCCGCCAGCAGGACGCCTGGCATCGCCAGGTCGCGCAGCGACTGGATGACCGGCTCGTACAGCGCGCGGGAGGCGCCGCCGGAGCGGCGGGCCACCGCCACGTGCAGGCCCACGTCGCGGGCCTGGGCCATCAGCGGCTGCAGCAGCCCGACCGGCGAGCTCTGCGCGGTGGCGACCAGGTCGTAGTCGTCGACGACCACGAAGACCTCCGCGCCGGACCACCAGGACCGGCTGCGCAGCTGCTCGGGGGTCACATCGGGTCCGGGGATCCGGTTCTGAAGGTACGTCGCCAGGTCGTTCAGCGCCGGTTGCGCCTGGGTCCCGGAGGTCAGGTAGTTGAGCAGGTACTCCTCCGGCACCTCGCCCAGCAGGGAGCGGCGGTAGTCGACGAGGATGATCTGCGCCTCGGCCGCCGTGCGCGTACGCATGATCTCCTGGCAGTAGGCCCGCAGCAGCGCCGTCTTGCCGGACCTCGCGTCGCCGAAGACGAGCAGGTGCGGCTCGGCGTCGACGTCGAGGGAGACCGGCGCCAGCTCCTTCTCGTTGACAGCCAGCAGCAATGGCCGCGGCCCCGCCGAGCCCGGCGGACCCGGGGAGCCCGCCTGCGCGCGCACCTCCTCGAGCGTGACCCGGTCCGGCAATAGCCTCAGCTTGGGTGCGGCCGGCCCGCGCCAGGCCGACGCGACGGCGGCGACGAGGGCATCCACGCCCTCGCCGAGGGTCTCGGCCGAGACGTCGCCGTCGATCCGGGGGAGGGCGCCGAGAACGTGCAACGGGCCGGCCACCAGGCCGCGGCCCGGCCGGCCGGCCGGCACCAGGGCCGCGCTCTTGCGGTCGATCTCGGAGTCGATGGGGTCGCCGAGGCGCAGCTCGAGCCGGGTGCCGAGCAGGTCGCGCATCGCGGCGCGGAAGTCCGGCCAGCGGGTCGCGGCGGTGACGACGTGCAGGCCGAAGGTCAGTCCGCGACCGGCGAGCTGCTGGATCTCCAGCTCGAGGTCGTCGAAGTCGGAGCGCAGCGTGCCCCACCCGTCGATGACGAGGAAGATGTCGCCGTACCCGTCGTCGGGGGAGCCGACGCCGCGCAGGCGACGCGCGCGGTAGGTCTCGATCGAGTCGATGCCCTGAGTGCGGAAGTACCGCTCACGGCGCTCGACGATGCCGCGGACCTCGGCGACGACCCGCCGGACGACCTCGGGCTCGGAGCGGGAGGCGACCCCGGCGACGTGGGGGAGGGCGGTGAGGGGCGCGAAGGTGCCGCCGCCGAAGTCGAGGACGTAGAACTGCGACTCCACCGGCGTCGTGGTGAGCGCGAGGCTCGTGACGACGGTCCGCAGCAGCGTGCTCTTCCCGCTGCGGGGGCCGCCGACGACGGCCACGTGACCGGAGGCCCCGCCGAGGCCGATGGTGAGGGTGTCGCGACGCTGGTCCCGGGGTCGGTCGACCGTGCCGAGGGGGACGGTCAGGCCCCCGAACTCGCGCCAGCGCAGGGAGACGAGGCCGAGCTCCGGGTGGGGCGCGAGGTCGGGCATCAGCCGGTCGAGGGTGTCGGGCCGGTCCAGCGGCGGCAGCCACACGCGGTGGGCCGCCGGTCCGCGACCGGCCATCCGGGTGACCGCGACGTCGAGCACCGAGGCGCCGCCCGCGTCCGCCGACGCCGACTCCTGCGGCTCGTGCCGCGTGGGCTCGTCGAAGGTCTGCACCTCGGACACGGTGAAGGGCAGGATGCCCCGCATCGCGCCGTCGCTGTCGCGCACGACGCCCCGACGGACCGTCTCGGGCGGGCCCGAGACGTACGCCGCCTTGAACCGCGTGAGCGTCGCCGGATCCGGGCGGAGATAGCCCAGTCCGGGTACCGCCGGCAGCTCGTAGGCGTCGGGTACGCCGAGCACCGCCCGCGACTCCTGCGCGCTGAAGGTGCGCAGGCCGATCCGGTACGACAGGTGGGACTCCAGGCCGCGCAGTCGTCCCTCCTCGAGGCGCTGGGAGGCGAGCAGCAGGTGGAGGCCGAGGGACCGCCCGAGCCGGCCGATCGCGACGAACAGGTCGATGAACTCCGGCTTGGCCGACAGCATCTCGGAGAACTCGTCGACGACGATGAACAGCGACGGCAGGGGCGTGAGCCCTGCCGCACCCGGGTCGCCGGAGGTGCGGGCACGCTCGTAGTCGCGGATCGAGGCGAAGTTGCCGGCCCGGCGCAGCAGCTCCTGACGGCGCACCATCTCTCCGGACAGGGCGTCCTGCATCCGGTCGACGAGAGTCAGCTCCTGCGCCAGGTTCGTGATCACCGCGGACACATGCGGCATCGGGGCCATCCCGGCGAAGGTCGCGCCGCCCTTGAAGTCGACGAGGACCAGGTTGAGCTGCTCCGGCGAGTGGGTCATCGCCAGGCCGAGCACGAGCGTGCGCAGCAGCTCGGACTTGCCCGAGCCGGTCGCTCCGACGACCAGTCCGTGCGGGCCGATCCCCTGCTGCGCGGACTCCTTGATGTCGAGATGGACCGCTGCACCGCCGTCGGCGACGCCGAGCGGCACCCGGAGGCGGTCGCGGGCGGGGCGCGGGCGCCAGGCGGTCGCCGGGTCGAACGCGTGGACGTCCCCGAGGCCGAGCAGGTCCATGACGTCGGGCGGGGCGGTCAGGTCGGCAGCCACCTCCTCGCCGACGGCCGCACCCGCGGCCGGGGTGAAGAGCGGGGTCAGCCGCCGGGCGAGCGCCTCGGCCGTGGCCGGACCGCACTGGTCGCCCCGGGCGCGGACCGGCTCGGTCCGCATCCGCACGGCGACCAGGGGGACGGTCTCCTCGAGCGGCCCGCTCGCCGGCTCCCCCCTGCCCGCCTCGCCCGGTCGGCCGTCGATCTGCAGGCGCAGCGCGGTCGGGCTGTCCAGCTCACCCCAGCGCGCGGGCAGGTCCACGACCGTGAGCCCGTGCAGGCCGTCGGACGGCACCACGTGGTTGCCCGGCGGGAGCTCCGCGCCGTCGGTGACCAGGAGGACATGAGGGATCGCCGCTCGCTCGTCGGCGCCGAAGCGCGGACGCTCGGTCAGGTCCGGGGGGAGCAGGGCGGCGAGATCGTCGAGCGAGGTCGTGACCATCCGGGCCGGACCGACCGCGTCGCTGCGGTGCAGGCTGTGGGCGTGGGGGAGCCACTTGACCCAGTCCCACCGCGCCAGCGTCGCCTCGCTCGCGAGGACGGCGATCCGCAGACTGTCCGGAGAATGGAAGGCGGCGGCCGAGCAGAGCAGGGCCCGCGCCAGCGAGCGTGCCTCGTCCTCGGGCCCGCAGAGCTCGACCCGGTCGAACGCGCTCAGGTCGACGGACGCCGGCAGGCCCGGCTGGACCCGATGGACGGCCAGCAGGCGGTGGAGCGCCGAGGCCGAGAGCGGATCGGCCTCCTCGGTCGGCGCGTCCTCCGGGGGGAGCAGCTCGAGGGCGAGCGGCTGCGCGCAGACGCCGTACCGCACCTGCAGGAAGGCCGGATCGGACGACGACCGCTCCCAGACCCGGGTCCGGTCCTCGGCCAGCGAGGGCAGCGCCGTCGGCGCCGGGTGCAGCCAGGTCAGGGCACGCCGCTGCTGGCCGGCGGCCTCGCGCACCACGCTGCGCACGCCCGCGAGATAGCGGAGATACTCCGTCCGGGTGCCGGTGACCTGCTGGTGACGCTGCCGGCGCTGCCGGTCCACCTGCACGGCGATGAAGCCCACGGTGGCGAACAGGAACATGCCTGCGGCGACGAACCGCAGGGCCTGGTTGCCGCCGGTGCCGCCGAGACCCGCGACCAGGACGATCGAGCCGAGACTGCCCAGCATCGGGATGGCGTTGATGGCCAGGCCGGCGGCACCCTCGCTCGGCTGGAGGGCCGGCGGCGGCCGGAGCCGGAGCTGGCCGGTCGGCAGCGCGGGTCGCTCGCCCCGCGCGCCGCGCCGCCCCAGGCTGCCGGGGCTGACGCGGCCGGCAGCCGTCGTCGCACGGCGCTCCTCGGACGGGTCGGTGCCCACGGTCACGCTCCCGCCCCCCGTCGTCGATGCCCGCTCATCCGACCCGGCCGATGATAGGGCCGCGTGCCACCTGGGTAGGGAGCATCGGGACGCACGGGTCGAGGACTACCCTGCGAGCCGGGAGGGGAATCCCGGACCGCCGCACAGATCTCGGGAGGCAGCACGGTGAACGGCTCCTCCCGCTCGCCCGCACCCGGCACGGTCACGGCGGTGGCGGTCCACGGCCCCGGTGGCGTCCTGGACCTGAGCGTGCCCGTCGGAGCGACGCTGGCGGACGTCGCGCGCACCTACGCCGCCCAGGCCGGCCACCACGGTGCACTGGCGCTGGTGACCCTGAGGGGCGAGCCCTTGGCGCCGACCGCGGACGTCGCGGACTCCGGCCTGGTGACCGGCGCGCTGGTCGTCGCCGTCGACCCGGTGTCGCAGCCCACCACCCTGCGCCGGCCGCTGTGGCAGCACGGCCGGCGCGGTCGCCGTACGGTCGCTCCGACCGGCGCCACGGCCGCCGTACTGGTGCTGGCGGCCCTCGTCGCGCTGGTCGCGGGGTGGTGCGCCGCCGTGCTGCCGGAGGACGACCGCTGGCCGGTCGTCGCGGTCCTCCTCGGCGTCGCCGCACTGGGCTCGGTCCCCCTCGGCGCGCTGCGCTCGCAGCGGGCTCTCGCCGCACCGGCCTTCGGCGCCGCGGCCGGCCTGGCCCTCGCCTGGGACCCGCTTGCGGAGCGACTCCCCACGGTCGTGGGCATCGCCGGTCTGTGCGCTGCCGTGACGGCCGCTCTCGGCCGGGCGCTCGCCCGGCCGGCGGACCCCGCCGCGGAGGGGCTGCGCGTGTGGATGGTCGTCGGTGCCGGTTGGTTCGTCATCGCGAGCGTCGGCGCGCTTGCGGGCGTCGCCCCGCACGTCGTCTGGGCGGTGCTCCTGCTGGCCGCCGTGCTGGCGGCACGGCTCGTGCCGGCGCTCGCGGTCGACGTCCCCGACCGCGACCTGCTCGACCTCGACCGGCTCGCCGTGACCGCCTGGTCGGCCCGCGACCACGTCGACCCCGGCGACGCCCGGAACGGCGACGATCCCGGTCGCGGCGCCGTCGACGGGCCGGCGGTGCGGTCCGTGGCGGAGCGCGCCGCCCGGACCGTGACGGCGGCCGCCGTCGCCGTCCTGGCGGTCGTGGTCGTCGCGACGCCCCTGTTGCTGGCGACGGCCGACCTGCCGCTGGACCGGACCGGGACCCACTGCCTGGTCGGCTTCGGCGGCGCGGCCCTGCTGCTCGCGGCGCGCAGCTACCGGCATGTCGGCGCGGCCCGGCTGCTGCGCCTGGCCGGGGTGGTCGCCCTCGGTGCGCTCGCGGCCGTCGCGCTGGGCGTCGCTCCCGGCACCCCCGGGTTCGTGTCTCCGGCCGCGGTGTCGGGGGCGGCCGTGGCGGTGGCCGCGCTCCTCGTGGCGGTCGCCCTGGGGGTCGGGCGGGGCTGGCGCTCCCCGTGGTGGTCGCGCCGGGCCGAGGTCGCGGAGGCGGTCTGCGGGGCTCTCGCGGTGGCCTCCCTCGTCGTCTCGGTCGGACTCTTCCGCCACCTGTGGGAAGTCGTGGGCTGAGGTTTAGTGCCGCGGCCGTCTCGGGTAGCACCCGGGACGTCGGCTCTTGTGGCAGCGCTCGGGGAGCCAGCACGAGGACGCCGGGGTGACCGGCTCCTGCCGCGGCGGGGCGCACCCGCCCACCACAACCGAGGAGCAGACATGGCAACGGAGTTCGGACACGATGACGGTGCCCTCCGCAAGGTCGCCGAGCTCGTGGCCGCCACCAAGCAGGACCTCCTGCGGCAGTCCCAGACGATGGAGGCGCAGCTGGAGGTCATGAACACCCAGTGGGTCGGCGGTGGCGGGCTTTCCTTCAGGAACGTCAAGCAGGCCTGGGTCGAGAAGCACCAGGTGGTCACGACGGCCCTCGACCGGTTCGAGGCGTCCCTCACCGAGACCGAGGCCGACAACACCGCCGTCGACCAGGCCGCCGGCGCGGAGATGGTCAACCTCCTCAACCGGCTGGGCCGGCAGTAGCCGCACCCGGCCCGGCATCAACGAGACAAGGAGAGCACCATGACCGGACCTGACTTCGGCGCCCTCGACGGGCTACGCGTCCACCACGCGGGCCTCGACGCCGCGGCGGCGAGCATGTACGAGACCGCCAAGGCCATGAACGCCCGCCTCGACCAGCTCGAGGCCGACGCGCGGCCCTATGTGGGCTCGTGGGCCCCTGACAGCGAGCAGCGGCTCAGCTTCGACCGCGCCAAGGCGGCCTGGGACTGGGCGATGAAGGAGCTCCTCGACCTGCTCGACGGGGTCTCGCGGACCACCTACCAGTCCAACGCCGACTACATCCGGGCCGACCAGCGCGGCGCGGACCGGTTCCTGCGCTGACCGCGGGCTCCCGGGAGGGGTGGAGCGGATGACACCTGTCTCGCCTCCCGGGGCGGCGGCCTCCGGGCTGGTGCGGGTCAGCGTCGCGTCCGGCACCCGACGGGTCGACCTGGTGCTGCCCGGAGCCGTCCCGGTGGCCGAGCTGCTGCCGGAGCTGGCCCGCGGCGTGGGTCTGCTCGACCCGGCGACGGTCCACGGCGGCTACCGCGTCGGCACGGCCGAGGGACGGCGGCTCGCGCTCGACACCGGGCTGACCCTGCAGGGCGTCGAGGACGGTGCGCTCCTCACCGTCACCGCCGGGGTGGACGATCCCGAGCCCCGCGTCTACGACGACGTCGTCGAGGCGATGGCCGACGTCGTCGAGCACGAGCTCCGGCCGTGGCACCCGGCCGCGGGCCGTCGTACCGCACTCGTGGCGGCCGGCCTGTTCCTCGCTCTCGGCGCCCTCGCCCTGCTGGTGCAACGCGGCTCGGACGTCGCCGCGGTGGCCGCCACCTCGGTGGCGGTCCTGCTGTGTGCCGGCGCGATCGTGCTGTCCCGGGCGCAGGGGGAGCGCGACGCCGGCGTCGGCGTCGCCTGGCTCGGCGCCGGGTACGCCGCGGTGGCGGGCGTGATGCTCGCTCCGAGCGCCACCCCCTGGTTCGCCACTCCCCTCGCGGCGGCGGGAGCCGGGGCGCTCCTGGCCGGCGTCGTCGGCCTGGTCGGCCTCGGGCCCGGCCGGACCCTGGCCTTCCCGCCCGTCGTGGTCGGCGCGCTGGCGGTCGGGGTCGGCACCTACGCCCGCGCCACCCCCGACGGCATCGCGCCGGCGCCACTGCTGACGACGGTGCTGGTGCTCGTGGTCCTGGCCGGCAGCCTCTTCCCCTGGCTCGCTCTGAGCGCGACGGCGACGCGGACCGGTCCGCTCGACGCGCCGACGGGCGCCGGCGCCGAGCCCGACGACGTCCGACCCGAGCGGGTGGCCGCGGACGCCCGGGTCGCCCACGAGATCCTGCTCGCGATCACCGGGACCGTCGGCCTCCTCCTCGTCCTCGTCGCCCCCGTGGCCGTCAGCCTCGGTGCCGCCGGCGCCCTGCTCGCCGTCGACGCATGCCTGGTGGTGGGGCTGCGCACCCGGCAGTACCGCACCGGAAGCGAGGTGCTGGCGGGTCTCGGCGCCGGCGTGGCGGGGATCGCCGCGACCGCGGTCGCTGTCCTGACCCTCCATCCGGACTGGCGGCCCACCCTTGCCGTGGTCCTGGCGGTCGTCGGCGCCGCCCTGCTCGTCGCGACACTGGTCCCGGCCGCCCCGTCCGTGCGCCGCGGCCGCTTCGGCGACCTGCTCGAGTCCCTCGCCCTGCTCGGCCTCCTGCCCCTGCTCGTGGTCGCCACCGGTCTGTTCGACCGGGTGCGCGGATGGGTGGGCTGAGGTCCGTGGCGACCAAGAAGGACCTGGTCGAGGCCCATGCGTTCGGCCGGCGCCGTCTGGTGACGGCGTTCGTGTCCGGAGCGCCGGGCGGCCGCGAGGTCGAGCCCGCTCGACCGGGCCGGACGATCGTGGGCGGCATCGCCCTGGCCGTGCTGCTGGTCGCCGGTGCGGCGATCGCCGGCGCCCTGTCCGACCGGGCCGAGGTCGACTGGGACGAGCCCGGTCTGGTGGCCGACGGGCGCGGCGCGCTGTACGTCGTCCTCGACGACGCCGCAGCCGACCTGCCGCGGGTCCGCCCGGTCATCAACGTCACCTCCGCCCAGCTGATCCTCGGCTCGGAGGTCGAGGCGCGCACCGTGCCCGACGAGGAGATCGCGGGAGAGCGCAAGGGCCCGCCGATCGGCATCCTCGATGCCCCCGCCACCGTCCCCCTCGCCGGGGACCTGGTCGGGAGCGGGTGGACGTCCTGCACGGGCACGGGGCTCGGGATGCGCACGACCGTCACGCCCGGCGCGGACGTCAGCCCCCTGCCCACTCTCGGCTTCGTGGTGCGCAGCGCCACCGACGCCACTGTCCACCTCGTCGCGGAGGCCGACGTCCCGGGTCGGCCGCGCCGGGCCTACCGCTACGCCCTGCCCGACGGGAACGACGGCCTCTACAGCGATCTCCGGATCTCGCCGAACGACCAGGTCACGGTCCCGGACGCGTGGCTCGCGCTGTTCCCGCCCGGTGCCCCGCTGGACGCTGCTGGTCTCGGCATCGACCGCTGGGGCAGGCACGCCCGTCTCGCCGGCTACCCGGGCGCTCGGGTGGGCGACCTGCTCGAGCGGTCGGGCACGACGTACGCCCTGACCGACGCGGGGTTCGTCGAGCTGACCCCCTTCGCGGCGGCCGTGCTGCGCAACACCTCGCTCGGCCCGCGCCTGCCGCGGCCGGTCGCCGGGAGCCCCGACGCCGCGTTCGACATCGTGAAGCCCACCGCCGGGTCCGGAGAGCACTGGCCCGAGGACCTCCTCGCCGGCTCCCTGCCGGCCACGGCCGAGGCGTGCGCAGTGCTGCGGACTGCCGAGGACGAGGAGCCGGCCGTGCGGCTGGCGACCACGGATGGGCCGCCCGCGAGCGCGGCCGGGGTGGCCGTGGGCGACCGCGAGGTGACCGTCGCGCCGGGCCACGGCGCGGTGGTCCGCTCGGCGGACTGGGCCAGCAGCGCCGACGGCACGCCCCACCTCGTGGACGACCGCGGCTACAGCTACCCCGTCGCCACCGCCGACGACCTCGCCCGGCTCGGCTACGGCGAGGTGCCCGTGCTCGTGGTCCCCGACGTGTGGAACAAGCTGTTCGAGCCGGGCCCCGAGCTCTCGCAGGACGCCGCGCTCTGCCCGCCCGCGAAGGTGCCGTCGTGCGGCTGACCGGGCCGGTCGCCGGTGCGGTCGCGATGCAGGCGTTCTCACTGGTCGTGCTCGTCGGCCCGGGTGCGGCGAGCGCTGGCGTCGTACCGGGGGCCGACGGGGCGGCCTGTCTCGAGGTCACCGCGTCCACGACCGGCGTGCGCACCGTCAGCGGTGACAACGTCGCCAGCCGTGCACTCCACGTCGAGGAGGCCCAGGCTCTCGTCCGGGCGGCGGGCACCGAGCCGGGTGCCGGCGTGCGGGTCGTCGTCGTCGTCGACACCCCCGTCGACGGCTTCCGAGCGGGTACGCCGAGCGGGCTCGCCTCCGGCCACGGGTTCGCGGTCGCGGGCATCGTGGCAGGTCCCGACCAGACCGAGCCGGGCCCGGTGCCGGTGGGGATCGCGCCGGCGGCGCGGGTCGAGGGCGCGCCGTTCTACGAGACGCTCGAGCGCCCGGTGCCGGGCGAGCGGGCCCCGACCTCCGCGGACCTCGCGGCGGCTCTGGGCCGGCTCGCCGACCGCCGCGGTCCAGGGGGTGACCTTGCGGGCCGCGTCGTGGTCGTCGTCCCCGCGCAGGTGCCCTACTCCGCCGAGCTCGCGACCGAGGTCGGCCGGCTCGCCGCCTCCGGGGTGCTGGTGGTCGCCGCTGCGGGTGACCGGCCCCGGCAGGACGGGGACTTCCCGGACGGCTTCCAGGGCACGCCCCGCCCGGGCGAGGACGTCGCCGGCCTCGTCTGGCCCGCCGCCCACCCCGGCGTGGTCGCGGTCGGCGCGGCGTCACCCGGCAGCCGCGGCAGCGTGCTGCGCAGCTCGGCGATCGACCTCGCCGCCCCCGGGTCGGGCGCGGTGACGACGGCCCTCAACGGCGGCTGGTGCGTCGTCGACGGAGTCTCCACCGCATGGGCAGCCGCGCAGGTCGCCGGTGTCGCCGCGCTCGTGTGGTCCGCCCACCCCGGCGACGACGCCGCCCGGCTGCGTGCCAGGCTCGAGCAGACCGCCAGCGGCAACGGCTCCGGGTCCAGCCTGGTCACCGGGTTCGGCGTGGTCCAGCCCGTCGAGGCGATCCAGCGCGACATCGCCGCCATGGACGCCGACCGAGCCGCACGGGTCCAACCCGCGCAGCCGCCGCGCCCGCGCGCCGACCTTCTCGCGGGCGCCCGCCGCGACGCGCTCTGGTGGGGCCTCGGCGGTGGCAGCGCCCTGGCCGTCCTCCTGATGCTGCGGCCCCTGCTGTCGCGGCGTCGCTGAGCCGCCGGTCGCGGGTCGTTCGGGCGGAGATGCCAGACGGCGCCGACGTCGGCCGGCGCCGTCTGGTCCTCGCGGCGGAGGTAGGGGGATTCGAACCCCCGAGGGCTGTTAACCCAACCCGCTTTCCAAGCGAGCGCCATAGGCCACTAGGCGATACCTCCGCGGAGGAGGTTACCGGCACATGGACGGCGGGGTGGAATCGGGACTCACCGCGCGGCTCGGCCGCCGACGTACCATCGGAGCATGGCCGAGCGGGGTGAGGAGCCGGAGCCGTGGGCACCGCGCGAGCACCTGCCCGCCGACGCGCGGCGGATGGGGCTCAACAGCCTCGTGCCCGACGGTGCCCTGCTCGAGCTCGCCGGATCGCTCGACAGCGCCAAGCGCACGCACCGCCTGGTCGCCTGGGTGCTGCTGGTGGTCATGGTGGCGCCGGTGCTACTGACCGTGGTCAACGTGCTGCGCTGACCCCGGCCTGGCCCTGCGCCGGTCCTGATGTGAGCCGGCCGCGGCCCATCCTCTAAAGTGGGCGCCAACCCCCCACGTGGCGGTATCTCACCCAACTCCCCCAGGGTCGGAAGGCAGCAAGGGTAAGTGAGCTCTATCGGGTACGTGGGGGGCCTTTCGCTCTCTCGGGCCTAGGAGCCACCGGCGCCGGGCTTGCGGGCGACGTAGAAGTAGTTGAACGGGTCGGTCCGGATCTCGCTCACCTCGACGTCGACCAGGCCGGCGTCCTCCAGCATCCGCACCGCCGTCTGGCGGCCCCACACGGTGCCGAGCCCCGCCCCGCCCGCGGCCAGCGACACGGTCATGCAGTGCATCAGGCTGAGCGTGTAGAGGTAGGTCGCCCAGGGCAGCGACAGGTTGTTCTCCACGCCGGTCTCGGCCTTGATGTCGACCATCAGGAAGGTGCCACCGGGACGCAGCGCGGTCGCGATGCCGGCGAGCACACGGTCGGGGAAGGCCTGGTCGTGGATCGCGTCGAAGGCGGTGACGACGTCGTACGCCGCCTCCACGTCCAGCGCCGCGACGTCGCGGACCTCGAAGACGGCATTGGTCAGACCCCACTCCGCGGCCTCGGCCCGGGCCGCCTCGATCGCCTCGGCGCCGAGGTCGTAGCCCACGAACCGGCTATCCGGGTAGGCGCGTGCCAGCAGGTTCACCGCGTGCCCCGAGCCGCAGCCGACGTCGGCCAGCGTGCCGCCGGCGCTGAGCCGCTCGTGCAGGCCGGGTACGGCGGGCACCACGACGTCGAGCAGTCCCGCGTCGTGGGTCGCGGCGGCGTCCTCGGCCATGAGGGCGTGGAAGCGGGGGTAGTGCTCATAGCCCAGCCCGCCGCCGTGCCGGAAGCGCTCACGCAGCTCGGGCTCGACGCCGGCGAGCATGGTGAGCATCTTCAGGCTCCGCGCCAGGTTGACCGGGCCGTCGGCGGGGGTGAGGCACTGGGCGCGCTCGGCCGGCAGCGCGTACCGCCCGGTGGCGGGGTCGTAGGTCGCCACGTCACCGGCGACGATCCCGTCCAGCCACTCGCGCAGGTAGCGCTCGTCCACGCCGGCGGCGCTCGCCAGCGTGGCGCTGTCGGCCGGGCCGGTGCGGGCCAGCGTCTCGAGCAGCCCGAGCTCGTCGCCGATGCCGAGGAGCAGCCCGAGCGCGGCGTCGTTCATGACCGCGACCATCCGCCTCTGGAAGGCCTTCGCGGCGTCGCGGTCGATGCTCGTCATGGGCTGCTCGTCCTCTCCTCGCGGCGTCCTCGCCGGGTCGTCTGCGGCGCCCTCACCCTAGGGCGGGGGAGCGGCCTCCGGGAGGGGGTGACGCGGGCCCCGGACGTGTCGGGGTCTGCGACTAGGGTGGCTGCGTGGACTCCCCGCTCGCGCTCTACCGCCGCTACCGGCCCGAGACCTTCGCCGAGGTCATCGGGCAGGAGCACGTCACCGAGCCGCTGCGGGCCGCACTCGCCGGCAACCGGGTCAACCACGCCTACCTCTTCTCCGGCCCCCGCGGCTGCGGCAAGACCACCAGCGCGCGGATCCTCGCGCGCGCGCTCAACTGCGAGCGCGCCCCGATCGCCGACCCGTGCGGCGAGTGCGAGAGCTGCCGCGACCTGGCCCGCAACGGCCCCGGCTCGATCGACGTCATCGAGATCGACGCCGCCTCGCACGGCGGTGTGGACGATGCGCGCGACCTGCGCGAGAAGGCCTTCTTCGCGCCGGTGAAGAGCCGCTACAAGGTCTACATCATCGACGAGGCCCACATGGTCACGACGCAGGGCTTCAACGCCCTGCTCAAGCTGGTCGAGGAGCCGCCCCCGCACCTGCGGTTCATCTTCGCCACCACCGAGCCGGAGAAGGTCATCCCGACCATCCGCTCGCGGACCCACCACTATCCGTTCCGGCTGATCCCGCCGCGGCTGCTGACGTCGTACCTCACCGACCTGTGCGAGCGCGAGGGCGTGTCGATCGAGCCGGCGGCGCTGCCGCTCGTGGTCCGCGCGGGCGCGGGCTCGGCGCGCGACACCCTGTCGGTGCTGGACCAGCTGCTCGGTGGCGCCGGACCGCAGGGCGTGACCTACGACCTGGCCAGCGGGCTGCTCGGCTACACCCCCGACACCCTCCTCGACGACGTCGTCTCCGCCTTCGCCGCCGGTGACGGGTCGGCCGTGTTCGGTGTGGTCGACAAGGTCATCGAGACCGGGCAGGACCCGCGCCGGTTCACCGAGGACCTCTTGCGCCGGCTGCGCGACCTGGTGATCCTCTCCGCGGTCCCCGACGCGGCGGCCTCCGGCCTCCTGGACGTGTCCGGCGACCAGGCCGACCGGCTCGTCGCCCAGGCTGCCGCCTTCGGCCGGGCGGAGCTGACCCGGGCCGCCGACCTGGTCGCCGCCGGGCTCACGGACATGCGCGGCGCCACGGCACCCCGGCTGCTGCTGGAGCTCATCTGCGCCCGGATCCTGCTGCCGGCCGCGGACCACACCACCGAGGGCGTGCTCGCCCGCCTCGACCGGCTCGAGCGCCGCGCCTCGATCAGCGGTACGACGTCCGCGGAGTCGGCTCCCGCCCCGCCGGTCGCGAGCGTGCCGGCCCAGGACCGGCCCGTCCCCTCGCGCCACGAGCGGGCCGCGCCCGAGCGCGCCGAGGAGCCCCCGGCCCCTTCGCCCACCCCGGCCCCTTCGCCCACCCCGGCCCCTTCGCCGGCCCCTTCGCCGACGCCGGCTCCCTCGCCGACGCCGGCTCCCTCGCCGACGCCGGAGCCGTCGCCGGCGCCCAGCGCCGACGCGGCCCCGACGCCCGCCGAGTCGGCCACCCCGGCCCCTCCCGCCCCGGCCCCTCCCGCCCCGGTCCCTCCCGCCCCGGCCGCTCCCGCACCCGCGGGCGGCGGCCTGAGCCTGGTGGACATCCGTCGGCTGTGGCCGTCGGTCATCGACCGGGTCAAGGGCGTCAAGCGGGTCACCTGGATCCACCTGACCCAGAACTCCCAGGTCGTCGGCTTCGACAACAACGTGCTCAGCCTCGGCTTCCAGTCCGACGGGCCGCGCCGCTCCTTCGAGTCCGGCGGCCACGCCGAGATCGTGCAGCAGGCGGTGATCGACGAGATCGGCGCGAGCGTGCGGATCGAGGCGATCGTGGACCCGGCCGCCGATCCTGGCGCCCGAGCGCCGGAGCCGGCGGTCGCCCCGGCGGCCTCGCCGTCGGCCCCCGGCGCGGACGGAACGGGCAGCTCGGGCGGCTGGCCGGAGGTCACCGCCCCACCCCAGGCCGCGGTGGCGCCCGCCGCCGGGGCGAACGGATCAGCTCCGCAGCAGGCTCCTGCCGCCCCGGTCGGGGCGCCGGACGACGATCCGCCCCCGTGGGCGATCGAGCCCCCTGCGGAGGACGGCCCGCCCGAGGAGACGGTCTCCCGCCGTTCCCGGGTGGCCGACATCCAGGCCCAGGCCGACGCCACGGCGGTGACGAGCGTGGCCGACCCGGACGCGGCCGTCGACCTCGACGACCGCGAGGTCGACGCCGAGTCCAGCGCGGAGCTCCTCGCCCGGGAGCTGGGCGCGCAGATGATCGAGGAGATCCCGCGGGCCGACTGAGCCCGCGCAGCCCCTCGTACCCGACCCAGAGCCACCGACCCACCAGAGAAGAGAGCCCCATGAGCCAGAACCCCTTCGACGCCCTCGGCGGAGCCGGTGGCCTCGACCTGGGCGCCCTGCTGCAGCAGGCGCAGCAGATGCAGGACCAGCTCCACGACGCGCAGCAGCGCCTTGCCGAGACCACGGTCGACGGATCGGTCGCCGGCGGCGCGGTGACGGTGACGGTCACCGGCGCGGGCGAGCTCACCGCGGTGAAGATCGGCCCCGACGCTCTCGACGGCACCGACGCCGAGGCGCTCGCCGACCTCGGCGACCTGGTGGTCGCCGCCTTCCGTGACGCCCGCGCGAAGGTCGACGAGCTCGCCGAGCAGATGCTCGGCCCGCTGGCCGGCGGCCTCCCCGACGTCGGCGGCCTTCCCGGCCTGGGCGGACCGGGCCAGGCGCCCGGCCAGCTCGGCTTCTGAGCGGAGCGCAGCACCCTTGTACGAAGGCGTCGTCCAGGACCTCATCGACGAGCTCGGGCGGTTGCCCGGGGTCGGCCCGAAGAGCGCCCAGCGGATCGCGTTCCACCTGCTGCAGGCGGAGCCGGCCGACGTACGCCGCCTTGCCGAGGTCCTCATCGAGGTCAAGGACAAGGTGAAGTTCTGCAGCATCTGCTTCAACGTCGCCGAGGACGACCAGTGCCGGATCTGCCGCGACCCGCGGCGCGACCCCAGCGTGCTGTGCGTCGTGGAGGAGTACAAGGACGTGGTGGCGATCGAGCGGACGCGCGAGTTCCGCGGCCGCTACCACGTGCTGGGTGGCGCGATCTCCCCGATCGACGGCATCGGCCCGGAGCAGCTGCACATCCGTGAGCTGCTCACCCGGCTCGGTGACGGCACCGTCACCGAGGTGATCTTGGCGACCGATCCGAACCTCGAGGGCGAGGCGACCGCGACCTACCTCACGCGGATGCTCGGGCCGCTGGGGTTGCGCGTGACGCGTTTGGCCAGTGGACTTCCCGTGGGAGGGGACCTGGAGTACGCCGACGAGGTCACCCTGGGCCGAGCATTCGTGGGAAGGCAGACAGCAACATGAGCAGGGACATGAGCAGGGACATGACCAGGGACATGACCAGGGACACCGGCAGCGACACCAGCAGCGACCTGACCAGCCCGGGTGACGGGAGCGGCGTCGACCAGCTGCCCGGCCTCGCCGCCCTCGAGGCGCTGATCGCGCTCGAGACCGAGACCGTCCGGCTCGCCGACGAGATCGCCGCGTCCGTGCGCTCCTTCCTCGACGGCGTGCGTGTGGTCGCCGCCCAGGCCACGGGTGGTCAGGCGGTGTCGCTGCTGCTGCTCCAGATCAGCCAGATCGCCCTCACCGGCGCCCGGCTCGGGGTGCACCGCGACTTCGCGCCGCGCGACGAATACCAGCCCGACGACGGTCCCGACCCCGACGACATCGACGAGCTGCGCCTCCAGCTGGCCGGCCTGCTCGGCAACCTCGACACCTACAGCTACGTCTTCGACCCCTACGCGCCGGAGGTCGTCGAGGGCCTCCTGTCCGACGACCTCACTAGCATCGCGGCCGATCTCGCCGTCGGCGTCCGCCACTACGAGGCGGGCGACGTCGAGGAGGCCCTGTGGTGGTGGCAGTTCTCCTATGTGTCGTCGTGGGGAGCCCTCGCCGGGTCGGCGATGAAGGCGCTGCTGTCGGTGGTGGCCCACGACCGGCTCGACGTCGACGTCGCGAGCACGATGGAGCTGGAGCAGATCCAGGCCGCGGCCGCGGCGCTGGACAGCGCCGAAAAGGCGTAGCGGGCTCTCGTAGAATCGGCGGTGGCCCCGTCGACCACCGGTGATGTGGCCCTGCCCTTCCCCCGAGACCACCGCCAGGAGTGAGCCCCCGTGGGCATTGTCGTGCAGAAGTACGGCGGCTCGTCGGTCGCCGACGCCGCCGGTATCAAGCGCGTCGCACAGCGCATCGTCAACACGAAGAAGGCCGGCCACCAGGTCGTCGTCGTGGTCTCGGCGATGGGGGACACGACGGACGACCTGATCGACCTCGCCAACGAGGTCTCCCCGCTGCCGCCGGCCCGCGAGCTCGACATGCTGCTCACCGCCGGCGAGCGGATCTCGATGGCCGTGCTGGCGATGGCGATCCACGACCTCGGCCACGAGGCCCGCTCCTTCACCGGCTCGCAGGCCGGCGTGATCACCGACGCCGCCCACGGCAAGGCGAAGATCATCGACGTCACCCCCGGCCGGATCGAGGCCGCGATCGGCGAGGGTGCGATCGCCATCGTCGCCGGCTTCCAGGGCGTCTCCCAGACGACCAAGGACATCACCACGCTCGGCCGTGGCGGGTCGGACACGACCGCCGTCGCGCTCGCCGTCGCGCTCAAGGCCGACGTGTGTGAGATCTACTCCGACGTCGACGGCATCTTCACCGCCGACCCGCGCATCGAGCCCCGGGCCCGCAAGGTGCCCCGGATCTCCTACGAGGAGACCCTCGAGATGGCCGCGCAGGGCGCCAAGATCCTGCACCTGCGGTGCGTCGAGTACGCCCGCCGCTACGACATGCCCATCCACGTCCGCTCCTCCTTCTCCGAGAAGGAGGGCACCTGGGTCGTGAAGGCCGAGGATGTAGTCCAGGAGGAGACCATGGAAGCCGCGATCATCACCGGGGTGGCCCACGACCGCAGCCAGGCCAAGATCACCGTGGTCGGCGTCCCGGACAAGCCCGGCGAGGCGGCTGCGATCTTCCGCGCCGTCGCCGAGGCGCAGATCAACATCGACATGATCGTGCAGAACGTCTCGGCCGCCGCGACCAGCCTGACGGACATCTCCTTCACGCTGCCCGCGGGCGAGGGCCAGACCGCGATGACCGCCCTGGCGCGGCTCAAGGACGCCGTCGGCTTCGACAGCCTCCAGTACGACGACAGCGTCGGCAAGGTGTCGATCGTCGGCGCCGGCATGAGCTCCTCGCCCGGCATCTCCGCACGCTTCTTCGAGGCGCTCTCGGAGGCGGGCGTGAACATCGAGATGATCTCCACCTCGGAGATCCGGGTCTCGGTCGTCGTGGCCGAGGTCCAGGTCGAGGCGGCCGTCAACGCGGCTCACGCCGCCTTCGACCTCGGCTCGGACGAGATCGAGGCCGTGGTCTACGGGGGTACCGGACGATGATCACCCTACGACCCTCTTCGCTCCTCCGCTTCGCTCCCCCGCGAACAACGCCGCGGGGACCCCGATCCTTCAGGGAGATGTCATGACCCAGGTCAACATCGGCGTGGTGGGCGCCACCGGGCAGGTCGGCGTCGCCATGCGCCAGATCCTGCTCGAGCGGGACTTCCCCGTCGGCGAGATCCGCTTCTTCTCCTCGGCCCGCTCGGCCGGGAAGGTGCTGCAGTTCGGTGACCGCGAGGTCGTCGTCGAGGACGCCGAGACCGCGGACCCGACGGGCCTCGACGTCGCGCTGTTCTCCGCGGGCGCCACCGCGTCGCGTGCGCTGGTGCCCCGGTTCGTGGACGCCGGCGTGATCGTCGTCGACAACTCCTCGGCCTTCCGCAAGGACCCCGCGATCCCGCTCGTCGTCTCCGAGGTCAACCCGGAGGCGGCGGCCGAGGTGATCGCCGCGGGTCGGGGCATCATCGCCAACCCGAACTGCACCACGATGGCGGCGATGCCCGTGCTCAAGCCGCTGCACGAGGAGGCCGGTCTCGTCCGGCTGATCGCGTCGACGTACCAGGCGGTCTCCGGCTCCGGCATCGCCGGTGTCGAGGAGCTCGCCACCGGGATCGCCGCGGCCGGGGACAAGGCCCGTGAGCTGGCGTACGACGGCGAGGCCGTCGCCTTCCCCGAGCCGGGCGTCTACCAGCGGACCATCGCCTACAACGTGCTGCCGTTCGCAGGCAACCTCGTCGACGACGGGCTCAACGAGACCGACGAGGAGCAGAAGCTGCGCAACGAGTCGCGCAAGATCCTCGGCATCCCGGACCTGCGGGTCTCAGGCATCTGCGTCCGCGTCCCCGTCTTCACCGGGCACTCCCTGGCCATCAACGCCGAGTTCGAGCGCTCGCTGCCTGTCGAGCGGGCGCGCGAGCTGCTCGCCGGCGCCCCCGGTGTCGAGCTCGCCGACATCCCGAATCCCCTCGCCGCGGCGGGCAAGGACCCGTCGTACGTCGGCCGCCTGCGCCAGGACCCGGGCGTCGACGACGACCGCGGGCTCGCCCTGTTCGTCTCCAACGACAACCTGCGCAAGGGCGCGGCGCTCAACACCGTGCAGATCGCCGAGCTGATCGCTGCTGCTCGCTGAGACAGTTTCACCGGCCGGCCGGTGAAACTCACGCTTGGACGAGGAAACTTCATCGTCCCAGCGTGAGTTTCGTCGTCCAGGCTCGCGTTATGTCAGGTGTCGTCGGGGTCGACGAAGGTCTTGGTGACCCAGACCGAGGCGAGATAGGCCCCGACGCTCAGCAGCGGCACGATGATCAGCGTCGACCAGTGGTCGAGCAGGTCGATCAGGAAGAGCAGGGCGACCACGGCGACCAGGCCCACGGCGAGGAAGCTGCTGCTGCCCGGGTCGGGGATCGAGAACGCCTTGAGCAGCTGGGCGCCCAGTAGGACGCACAGCGCGAAGGTGGCGACGAGCAGCAGGAAGCCGGGGCCGCCGCCGCAGGAGGAGGTGCCGCGCACGGCCTCGCAGCCGCGCAGCGACAGCCAGGTCAAGACGACCATCGCGGCGCCCACGACGAGCCCGGTGACGGCCGCGGCGCGGTAGACGGTCAGCAGCGCTCCGTCGCCGAGGGCCGCGATCTCGGCGTCCTCCAGGGCGGCGGTGCTCACCGGCTCCGGCTCGACGTCGACCGGCGCCGTGACCCGAGGCCCCGGCGTCCGGGCGGCCGCGGCAGGTGCGTTGGTGCGCGCGGGCCGGCGCGGGGCCGGCGCGGGGGCTTCCGAGGCGGTCTCGGGAAGTACGACGGTCGGCTCGGGCTCCGAGACGGCCTCCGGCGCCGCGGCTTCGGGCGCGGCTGCTGCGGGCTCGGCGACCTCAGCCGCTGGCTCGGCGGCCTCGGGCTCGGCGGCCTCGGGCTCGGCGGCCTCGGGCTCGGCGACCTCGGGCTCCGGATCGGCGGCCTCGGCCTCCGCCTCAACGGCCTCCGCCTCAACGGCCTCCGCCTCAACGGCCTCCGCCTCAACGGCCTCCGGCTCAACGGCCTCCGGCTCAACGGCCTCCGGCTCGGTGACCTCGGCCTCGACGACCGGGGGCTCGACGACCTCCGGCTCGGTGACCTCGGCTTCGGGCTGGACGACCTCCGGCTCCGGCGCCGCCGCAGGACGGGGGGCGGGGCGGGCGGCCGGGCGGGCGGCCGGACGGGCGGCCGGACGGGCAGCAGAGCGGGCGGCGGGACGGGCAGGGCGCTCCGAGGCACCTGCGGCGGGCGCCTCGGGCTGCTGGGCGGACTTCTTCTTCCGCCCGAACAGCTTGGGTGGCTCCAAGCTCAGCTTCAGCTTGTCCTGCTCGTCTGACATGGCATGCAGTGTGTCACGAACGCGCAGGTCGGCGAGGGGTGGTCGCAGGACGACACGGAGGCGAAAAGCGCGACGGGCGGATCCGGTCTCCCCGGATCCGCCCGTCGATCGGTCGGGCTGACAGGATTTGAACCTGCGGCCTCCTCGTCCCGAACGAGGCGCGCTACCAAGCTGCGCCACAGCCCGTCGTGCCCCGGCTCCGATGAAGCCGGCTCACAAGCACGGGAGCATAGCGGAGCGGTCCCCGGGAGTCGCAATCGCGGGGGGCCGCGCGGTCATCGCGGATGCAGGGTGAGCAGCGTGGCCTCGGGTCGGCAGGCGACCCGGATCCGGGTGTAGGGGTTGGTGCCCAGGCCGGCTGAGACGTGCAGCCACGACGAGCCGGGGTCGCCGGGGCGTGAGTCCGCCGGGTGCCGGTGCAGGCCGCGCGCGCGGGCGGGCTCGAGGTCGCAGTTCGTGGCGTAGGCGCGCGACCCGCCGGGCCAGGGCAGCCGCACCTGACCGCCGTGGGTGTGCCCGGCGACGATGGCGTCGTACCCGTCGGCGGCGAACCGGTCGAGCACGCGCAGGTACGGCGCGTGGGCGACCCCCAGGCGCAGGTCGGCTGTGTCGTCGGCGGGACCGGCGACCGCGGCGAGGTCGTCGTACTCGAGATGGGGGTCGTCGACCCCTGCGAACGCGAGCACGGTCTCGCCGACGTCGAGCCGGGCGCGGCGGTTGGTCAGGTCGAGCCAGCCCGCGCCGCTGAGCCCGGCGCTCAGCTCGCGCCACGGCAGCTGCGGGACGTCGGTGTGCCGCTTCCCGTCGTCGGGCAGCAGATACCCGAGCGGGTTGCGGAAGCCCGGCTCGTAGTAGTCGTTCGAGCCGTGCACGAACACGCCGGGACGGTCGAGGAGCCCGCCGAGGCTGTCGAGCACCACCGGCACCGCGGCGCGGTGGGCGAGATTGTCCCCGGTGTCGATCACCAGGTCGGGCTCCAGCGCGGCGAGGGCGCGCAGCCACTCCTGCTTGCGGGTCTGGCCGGGGGTCATGTGGAGGTCGCTGAGATGCAGCACGCGCAGCGGGCGCATGCCCGGCGGCAGCACCCGCAGGTCGAGCCGGCGCAGGGTGTACTGGCGGGCCTCCCACAGGGCGTACGACGTGACCGCGGCGCCCAGCGCGCTCCCGGCGCCCGCAGCCCCCAGCGCCACCCTCCCGAAGCCCATGAGGACAGTCTCACCCACGCCAGGCAGAATCGAGGCATGAGCACCCTCAAGGAGCAGCTGCGCACCGACCTCACCGCCGCGATCAAGGCCCGCGACGAGGTCCGGTCGTCGACGCTGCGGATGATCCTGACCGCGGTCACCAACGCCGAGGTCGCCGGGAAGGTCGCCAAGGAGCTCACCGACGACGAGGTGCTGACCGTGCTGGCCGCCGAGGCGAAGAAGCGCCGCGAGGCCGCGGTGGCCTTCGAGGAGGGCGATCGGCCGGAGAGCGCCGCCAAGGAGCGGGCCGAGGCGGCCGTGATCCAGGACTACCTGCCCGCCCAGCTCGGCCCGGAGGAGATCGCCGCCATCGTCACCACCGCCGTCGAGCAGGCTGGCGCCGCGGGTGCCGGGCCGAAGGCGATGGGCCAGGTGATGGGGATCGTCCAGCCGCAGGTCAAGGGCCGGGCCGACGGCGCCGCCGTCGCCGCGGAGGTGCGCCGCCAGCTCGGCTGAGCGTTCGGGCGCGCGGGCCGGCTGCCTGTGCTGTAACTATCTGTTCGCGTCGCTCCCTCACCCGTCTACGGGTCAGGGAGCGACGCGAACAGATAGTTACAGCACGCGGCTGCGCCCCCGCGACCCGCCGGGCTCAGCCCCCGCCGTTGCCGTTCCCGTTGCCGTTGCCGACGCCGTTGCCGTTGCCGTTGCCGGGACCCTCGCCACCGGGGTCGGGGGGAGCGGGGGCGTCCACGGTGCCGCCCGTGCCCGCGTCGCTCGTGCCCGCGCCGCCGCCCTTCTTGCCCTTCTTCTTCTTGGGCGTGCCGTCGGAGATGTAGAGGGTGACCGTGTCGCCCGCGGCGAGCCGGGCTCCCGTGCCGGGAGCCGACCACGCGACCAGGCCGGCGGCGACCGCGGAGTCGACCTCGCCGCCGTTGACGACGTTGAAGCCGAGGCCTTCCAGGACCGCCTTCGCCTCGTCGTACGACTTCCCGGACACGGCCGGCACGGTGATGAGCAGGCCGCGGATGTCGGTCGTCGAGGGTCGGGTGAAGTCGACGTCGTCGAGCCACTGGGCGATCACCTTGAAGGCGTCGCCCCAGATCGGGCCGGCGGTGGTCGATCCGGAGGAGGCGTACAGGGTGCGGCCGCCGACGGACTTGTTGTCCAAGGACTCGGGCTGGCCTGCGCGGTTGACGCCCGCGACCATCGCCGCGCCGGCGAGGTTGGGGGTGTAGCCCACGAACCACACCGAGTTGTTGCCGTTCGTCGTACCCGTCTTGCCCGCGGCCGGCTGGCCGGGGTACTGCAGCGCGGCGAAGCCGCCGGGGGCCACGACGCCGCGGAGCACGTCGTTGACCGCGTTGGCCACGGGGCTGGCGAGCACCTGGGTGCAGCTCTTCTCGTACTTCTTGAGGACATTGCCCTGGGCGTCGGCGATCTCGGTCACCGGTCGGGCGTCGCAGTGCAGGCCCTCGCCCGCGAAGGTGGCGTAGGCCTCCGCCATCTCCAGCGGGCTCACGTCGGCGACGCCGAGCGTGAACGACGGGATGATGTTGTCCTCGGTGAGCTCGGTGATGCCCATCTGCCGGGCGAGCTTCCACGGCTCGCAAATGCCGGTCTGCTTCTCCAGGTTGACGAAAAAGGTGTTGACCGACTTCTGGGTGCCCTCGTAGAGGTTGGGCGCCGACGAGGAGCTCGTCGAGTTCTTCGGCCGCCAGATCTCGGTGCTCTGGTACGGGCCGTCGCAGGTCTCGAACTCGTTGAGGGGGAAGTAGCCCGGGTTCGGTGCGGGATAGCGCTGCGTGAGGGGGATGTCCTGGTTGATCGCCGAGGCGAGCACGAACGCCTTGAACGTCGAGCCGGGCTGGAAGCCGGACGCGTCGCCGTACCTGGTCGGCACGGTGTAGTTGAGGAAGGTCTCGCCCTTCCGCTTGCCCATCGGCCGCGACTGGGCCAGGCCCTTCACGTTGCCCGTGCCGGGCTCGATCAGGGCGAGACCGCCGATCGCGAGGTCGTCCTTGTAGACGTGGGAGGACACCGAGTCGTTGGCGGCCTTCTGGTAGCGCAGGTCGACGGTGGTCTTGATGGTGAGGCCGCCGTTGAGATCAGCCGCCGGCGCTCCTCCTGGTCGGCGCCGAGGGCCGGGTCCGTCATCAGCCAGCGCACCACGTAGTCGCAGAAGAACTGGGCCTCGGAGTTCACGCATCCGTTGGGCTGCTCCTGGACCCGCAGGCCGAGCTTGCGGTCCTTGGCCTGGTCGGCCTCCTTCTCGGTGATGACGCCCAGCTGCGCCATCCGGTCGAGGACGACATTGCGGCGCACGGTGGCCTGTGGCTTGTTCCGGGTCGGGTTGTAGGCCTCGGGACTCTGCACGAGCCCGGCGAGCAGCGCCGACTGGCGCAGGTTGAGGTCCTTGGCGTTGACGTTGAAGAAGTGCTGCGCGGCCGCCTGGACGCCGTACGCGCCGTCGCCGAAGTACGCCGTGTTGAGATAGCGCTCGAGGATCCAGTCCTTGCTGTGCCGCTTCTCCAGCGCGATCGCGTAGCGCAGCTCGCGCAGCTTGCGACCGTAGGTGTCGTCCGTGGCGGCCTTGCGCTCCTCGTCGGTGTCGGCCTGGTTCAGCAGGGTCAGCTTGACCAGCTGCTGCGTGATCGACGAGCCGCCCTGCGTGACCCCGCCGGCGGCCTGGTTGGTGAACAGGGCGCGGATCGTGCCCTTCAGGTCGAGCGCGCCGTGCTGGTAGAAGCGGTAGTCCTCGATCGCGACGATGGCCTCGACCATCGTGCGCGAGATCTGACGGAGCGGGACGTTGACCCGGTTCTGGTCGTAGAGCGTCGCGATGGTCCGGCCGCCGGCGTCCTTGACCTCGGTGCGCTGCGGGAGCTGCTCGGTCTCGAGCTCCTGGGGGAGCTCGTTGACGGTCTCGGAGACGTTGCGGGCGGAGAAGCCGAGGACGCCGGCGAAGGGGATCGCCAGGCCGGAGACGACGACGCCGAGCACGGCCGCGACCAGCAGCATCACGCCGAGGTGGGAGGCGACCTTGCCCGGAGGAAGGCCGTCGAACCGGGTGCGGGACATGCGGTCAGGGTACGTGACCGCTCCGCGCCTTCCCGAGTCGTCACGGCCGGCGACGGCCCGCCCGAGACCGCGCCACGGCCTCGGAGCATCTAGTCCGATGTGACTACGCACTTTGGGCCCGATGAGCGATATCGCTTTTGGCGAGACTCCTTTACTTTGGTCCGGTCGAGGAGACCGAACGCTGTGGGGGCGTTGGCTTCTCGGTTGTGGGAACCACCAGGGGACAACATGTGGGTTGAGGACTGGGCGCCGCGCGCCGCCTGTAAGAGCCAGCAGCCGGACCAGCTCTTCGTCCGGGGCGCCGAGCAGAACAAGGCCAAGCAGGTCTGCACCAGCTGCCTGGTGCGCACCGAGTGCCTTGCCGAGGCGCTGGACAACCAGATCGAGTGGGGCGTCTGGGGCGGGATGACCGAGCGGGAGCGCCGTGCTCTGCTCCGTCGCCGGCCCAATGCCTCGTGGCGCAAGGTCCTGGAGGACGCGCGCGACTCGACGGGCGTCCCGGCCCAGGCCTGACCCGGTCAGGTCGGGTCAGGCCCGGTCAGGCCCGGTCAGGCCCGGTCAGGCCCGGTCAGGCCCGGTCCTCCGGGCGCGGGGTCGGGCCCTCGGGCTCAGCCCTCGGGGGTCAGGCGCGGTCCCGCCGGCTCGCCGGCGGAGGCGGCCAGCAGCTCGCCGACGCGGCGCAGGCCCGCCAGGTCGTGCACGTCCCCGGCCAGCGCCGGTACGACGGCCGTCGCCACCTGCGGGTGCGCGGTCGCGAACCGGTCCCGCAGGGTGCGCTCGCGCTCCACCATCCGCACCCGGTCGGCGTGCAGCCGCAGCAGCCCGGCCGTCAGCGGCGCCGTGGGCGAGCCCTCGCCGCGGCGCAGCCGCTCCGCCGCCGCCATCGCCTCGTCGGCCGACAGCGCGCCCGCCGGCTCCGGGCTCGCCCGGTTCACGACCAGGCCCGCGAGCGGCATGGCGTCCTCGCTGAGCCGCTCGACGAAGTACTCCGCCTCCCGCAGCGCGTCGGCCTCGGGGGCCGCGACGACGAGGAACGCCGTACCGTCGGCCTTGAGCAGCGAGTAGGTCTGCTGGGCGCGCTGCCGGAAGCCACCGAAGACGGTGTCGAGCGCCGTGACGAAGGTCTGCAGGTCCTTGAGGAACTGCGCCCCGAGGATCCGGGTCAACGCGTTGGTGATCAGCGTGAAGCCGGCGGTCATCAGCTTCGCCGGGCCGCGCGCGGGCGCCATCAGCAGCCGCACGAAGCGGCCGTCCAGGAAGCTGGAGAGCCGCTCGGGGGCGTCGAGGAAGTCCAGGGCCGAGCGGGAGGGAGGCGTGTCGACGACGATCAGGTCATAGCTGCCGGCGGCCTTCGCGTCGCGGTAGAGCTGGCCGAGCTTCTCCATCGCCATGTACTCCTGCGTGCCCGCGAACGAGCTCGACAGCGCGACGTAGAACGGATTGGCCAGGATCTGCTGGGCCTTCTCCGGGCTGGCCTGGGAGAGCACCACCTCGTCGAAGGTGCGCTTCATGTCGAGCATCATCGCGTCGAGCTTGCCGCTGCCTGTCACCCCGACCACCGGGCGCGGGGTGTTGTCGAGCTCCTCGATGCCCATCGACTGCGCGAGCCGGCGGGCCGGGTCGATGGTCAGGACGACGACCTTGCGCCCCCGCTCGGCGGCGCGCAGCGCGAGAGCGGCGCTGGTCGTGGTCTTGCCGACGCCGCCGGAGCCGCAGCACACGATGATGCTGGTCGCCGGGTCGTCGAGGAGCGCGTCGACGTCGAGGCGTCCCGCGGGCCGGCCGGGCGAGGTCGCGGGCCCGACGCGGGACGGGCGGTGGGCGCTGCTGCGGCTCATCAGGCCATCCCCTGCTCTCGGAGGTGACCGGCGAGCTCGTAGAGCCCGCCGAGGTCGATGCCGCCGGCCAGCCGCGGCAGCTCGTACGACGGGGCGTCCAGCCGGGCGACCAGGTCGCGCTGGGAGTCCTCGAGGGCCCGGCGCTCCGCATGGTCGGCGGCCTCGGCGAGGAGGCCGTCCACCAGCTCGGGGCCCACGGCGATGCCGCCGGCCGCGAGGTCCCGCTCGATGCCGGTCCGGTCGAGCGTGCCCGCGCGGGCGGCGGCCAGGTCCGCCTGGCTGAGATCGCGGGGCCGGACCTGGTTCACGACGACGCCGCCCACGGGCAGCCGGGCGGAGCGGAGCTCGGCGATCCCGTCCGCGGTCTCCTGGACCGGCATCTCCTCCAGCACGGTCACCAGGTGCACTGCGGTGCGCGCAGAGCGGAACAGGGTCATCATCGTGTCCGACTGCGACTTGATCGGGCCCACCTTCGCCAGCCCGGCGAGCTCGTTGCTGACGTTGAGGAACTGGGTGATGCGGCCCGTCGGCGGCGCGTCGAGCACGACGGCGTCGTACTCGATGGCGGACTTGTTGCGGCTGTTGCGCTGCACGGCCTCGTAGACCTTGCCGGTCAGCAGCACATCGCGGACGCCCGGGGCGATCGTCGTGGCGAACTCGATCACGCCGAAGCGGTCCAGCGCCTTGCCGGCGCGGCCGAGGCGGTAGTACATCGAGAGGTACTCCAGAAGGGCCGACTCGGCGTCGATGTGCAGCGCGTGCACGACGCCTCGGCCGCCGTCGCCCTCCGGGAGCCCGGTGGTCAGCCGGCGCTCCGCATAGGGGAGCGGGTCGACGTCGAACATCCGCGCGATGCCCTGGCGTCCCTCCACCTCGCACAGCAGCACGTTGCGGCCGCGCGTCGCGAGCGCCAGGGCGAGGGCGGACGCCACCGTGGACTTCCCCGTGCCTCCCTTGCCGGTGACGACGTGGAGACGCACCTTCGGCCAATCGCTCACCCGACGGAGCCTAGCCCCGTCGGGTGAGCGGTCGGGCCGGGCCCGAGCGTCAGTCGAGCTGGAGGCCGGCCGCGGGGGCGATCCGGGACGCCCGCCGCGAAGGGAGCAGCGCGGCCACCAGCCCGGCCAGGGCCGAGATCGCCACGACCAGGCCCAGCTGCCACCAGGGGAGTACCAGCCCGGCGCCGGCCACCGCCGGCTGGACCAGCGCGCGGACCGCGGTCCACGCGAACGCCACGCCCAGCACGGTGCCCAGCACGGTCGCGACCACGGACAGCAGCACCGCCTCGGTCGCCAGCATCCGCCGGACCTGCCGCCGGGTGAGGCCGAGCGCACGCAGCAGGGAGTGCTCGCGACCACGCTCGAGGACCGACAGCCCGAGGGTGTTCCCGATCCCGACCAGTGCGATCACCACGGCGATCGCGAGCAGGCCCACCACCCCACCGGTGAGGACGTCGAGCTGGAGGTCGACATAGGACCGCTTGGCCAGGCCGTTCTCCACGCCCGCGTCGACGGGTGCTGCCACGGCCTCGACCGAGCCGGCCAGGTCCTCCGGATCGGTGTCGTCCTCCGCGCGCAGCCAGGCCGCCTGGGTGCCGGCGTCGGGGGCGAGCCGGTCGAGCGTCGTACGCCGGACCAGCGCGGCCTCACCCCAGCCCTCGCCTCCGACGACCCGCAGCCTCCGGGTCGTCTCGCCGACGGTGACGGGGACGACGTCCCCGACCTCGAGCCCGTCGCCGAGCAGGTCCCACGGGACGACCACCTGGCGCGGCCCCGGGGCCGGCAGGTCGCCGTGCAGCACCGTCGTGTCGCCCGGGGCCGTGTCAGCGACCAGGGGGAGCGGGTCGAGGTCGCCGATGCGCGCCACGGCGCCGGGCACGGGGACGGCGGCCGCGATCCCGTCCACCGCCTCGAGACGGTCGAGCACCTCGCCCGGCAGGGGGCCGGACCCGGTGACCGCGAGGTCGATCGGGTGCTGCTGGTCCATGTCGGTCGCGACGGCCGAGCGCGAGCTCGCCATGCCGGTGAGGACGGCCGTGGTCAGGGTGACGCCGATGAGCAGCGACGCCGTCGTCGCGGCGGTCCGGCGCGGGTTGCGCACCGCGTTCCCGGCGGCCAGCCGCCCGGCCGGGCCGAGCAGGCGGTGGGTGAGCGGGCCGGCGCCGCGGATCAGGGCCGGGACGACGACCGGGCCGAGGAGCAGCACGCCCGCGAAGACGGCGGTCCCGCCGACCACCAGCGCGCCGATGTTGGCCGTGGCGACGGCCGCGCCCAGGCCGGCGATGCCCGCACCGACGGTGAGCATGCCCAGGCCGATCCGGACTCGGCCGGTCCGGGTCCGGGCCTGGGTGCTGTCGTCGGGGCGCAGCGCGGCAAGCGGGCTGACCCGGACCGCGCGGCGGGTGGGCAGCCAGGCCGCCACGAGGGTGACCACGACCGCCACGCCGGCGGCCCCCGCCAGCCAGCCCGGAGCGACCTCGGCCTCGCCGAGCCGGGCCTGCGGCCACTGCGACCGGACCAGCGCCACCAGTCCGTGACCTGCGCCGAGTCCGGTCAGGACGCCGATCACTGCCGAGAGGACCCCCAGGGCGAGGGACTCCAGGCGGACCGACCGCAGCACCTGTCGGCGGGTCGCGCCGACGCAGCGCAGCAGCGCGAAGTCCCGCATCCGCTGGGCGAACAGGATCGTGAAGGTGTTGTTGATGACGAGGACGGCGACGACCAGGGCGATCGCCCCGAACAGCATCACCACGATCTGCACGATGTCCACGCCGTTGTTGACCTCGGTCTGCAGCTGCTGGACGTAGGCGTCGACCTGCGCGACCTCCGCGTCCGGTACGACGGCACGGATCGCCGCCCGGGCCTCGGCCGCGTCTCCGGTGTCGGCCCAGGCGACGCTGGTGACGTACAGGGTGTCCTTCCAGCGGGCGAGGTCCGCCCACAGGAGGTAGACCGACGCGTACGCATAGGTGGAGGGCGAGTCCACGAGACCGACGACGGTGACGTCGAGCGCGTGGCCGCCCGTCCCGACCCGCAGCGCGTCGCCGACCCCGATCTTCGCGACCTTCGCCGTGTTGGTGTCGACGACGGCCTCGCCGGGACCGCCGGGGAAGCGTCCGGAGACCAGCTCCTGCCAGCGCCGGTCGGGTCGGTCGGGGAGCTGGCCGATGTCGGTGTCGCTGTCGACGACCCTGCGGGTGCCGTCGGCCTCGACGGAGACCTGCTCCATGGTCCACCCGATCAGCCACGCATCGGCGTCGGTCTCGGCGGCGGCGTCGAGCAGGCGGACGGCGTCGGCCGGGGCCGGACTGTCGACGACCGCGTCGGCGCCCTGGTACGGCTCGCCGATGCCGGCCGTCAGCCCGGACCGGATCGAGGAGGAGAGCGCGGCGGTGACCACGATGAACGCGGACCCGACGACGACGGCGAGGAGCGCGGCGCCGTACCGGCGGGTGTGGGTGCGCAGCGAGGCCAGGATGACGGTGCGCATCAGCGGGTGCCGCCCGCGACCGCGCGCCGCTCGGTGATGCGACCGTCGGCGAGGACGACGATGTCGTCGGCGTACTGCGCGGCCTCGTGCTCGTGGGTGACCATGACGACCGTCTGGCCCAGCTCGCGCACCGACTGGCGCAGCAGCGAGAGGACCTCGGCCGAGCTGGAGCTGTCGAGGTTGCCGGTCGGCTCGTCGGCGAACACGATCGCCGGCGCCGACAGCAGGGCGCGGGCGATGGCGACGCGCTGCTGCTGGCCGCCGGACAGCTCCGCCGGCCGGTGCGCGAGCCTGCCGGTCAGGCCGAGGGTCTCGACGATCCCGTCGAAGCGTCCGCGCAGGTCGCGCGTCGCTCCGCCCGCGAGCTCGATGGGCAGCCAGATGTTCTGCTCCGCGGTGAGCATGGGCAGGAGGTTGAACGCCTGGAACACGAAGCCCACGTGGTCGCGGCGGAAGCGGGTCAGCGCATCGTCGTCCATCGACTCCAGGGCCTGGCCGGCGACGCTGACGCTGCCCGAGGTCGGCTGGTCGAGACCGGCCAGGCAGTGCATCAGGGTGGACTTCCCGGACCCGGAGGGGCCCATGATCGCGGTGAACCGGCCCGCGGGCAGGTCGAGGTCGACGCCGCGGAGCGCGTGGACGACGGTGTCGCCCCGGCCGTAGGAGCGGGTGAGGCCGCGGGCGCTCGCGGCGAGGGTGGCCGCCGGGGAGGGGGCCTGGGCCGGGGACGGTGCTGGGGACTGGGCCGGGTGCTGGGCCGGGTGCTGGGGGGAGGTCAACGAGGTCATGGCACGAGCCTCGCCGGGATCGACGGCGCGTTCGTCAGGCTGCAGGTGGATCCGCCGTACGACGCCAGGGGGATCCCGGGCGGGTGGGGCGGGGCCGGGGTGGGACCGGCCGGCAGCTGTAACTAACTGTTCGTGTCACTACCTGACCCGTAGACGGATCAGGTAGTGACACGAACAGTTAGTTACAGCGCGGTCAGGGCCGGACGAGCCCGGTCTCGTAGGCGAGCACGACCAGCTGGACCCGGTCGCGGGAGCCCGTCTTGGCGAGCAGCCGACCGATGTGGGTCTTCACGGTCGCCTCGGACACCACGAACTCCGCGGCGATCTCCGCGTTGGCGAGTCCGCGGCCGACGAGCACCAGGGTCTCGCGCTCGCGCTCGGTGAGGGCGTCCAGGCGGCCGTCGGGAACCGTCGTCGCGGGGTCGGGCAGGACGCCGGCGAAGTGCTCGAGCAGCCGCCGGGTGGTGCTCGGCGCGACGACCGAGTCGCCGGCGTGGACCGTGCGGATCGCGTCCAGGAGGGTCTCGGGGGTGGCGTCCTTGAGCAGGAACGCCGCCGCCCCGGCCCGGATCGCCGCGAAGGCGTACTCGTCGAGGTCGAAGGTGGTCAGCACGATCACCTGGGGCGGGTCCGCCCGCTCGGCGAGGCGGCGGGTCGCCTCGACCCCGTCGAGCCGCGGCATCCGCACGTCCATCAGCACGACGTCGCAGCGGGTGACCGCCAGCCGCTCCAGCGCCTCGCCGCCGTCCCCGGCCTCGCCGACCACGGTCAGGTCGGGCTGGCTGTCGATGAGCATCCGGAACCCCGCCCGGACCAGGTCCTGGTCGTCGACGAGGAACACCCGGATCGGCGCAGGCGCAGGGGAGGGGCTCACAGCGGGATCCTCGCGCACACCGCGAAGCCGCCGCCCGGCGCGGGTCCGCTCGTCAGCGTGCCGCCGTGGGCGTCCACCCGCTCGCGCATCCCGGCCAGCCCCAGCCCGCGCCCGTCGTCCGGCGCGGCCGCGCCCCGCCCGTCGTCCCTCACCTCCACGACGACGGCGCCGGCCTCCACCCGCACCGCGACGGTGGCGGTGCTGCCCGGTCCCGCGTGCTTGCGTACGTTGCTGAGCGCCTCCTGCACGATCCGGTACGACGTCAGGGCGACGCCGTCCGACACGACCGGCAGCGGCGCGGGCAGCTGGGCGACGACCGGCGTCCCCGCCGCGCGCGCCTCGCCGAGCAGCGCCGGGAGGTCGTCGAGACGCGGCTGCGGGGCGGTCGGCGCCTCCTCGGCGCGCAGCAGGCCCAGCATCCGGCGCAGCTCGGCGATCGCCTCGCGTCCCGTCGCCGCGATGGTGGACAGCGCCGGACCGGTCACGGAGGGGTCGTGCTCGGCGGCGGCCCGGGCGCCGTCGGCCTGTACGACGATCGTCGTGAGGCCGTGCGCCACCACGTCGTGCATCTCCCGGGCGATCCGGTGCCGCTCCTCGACCGCGGCGAGCGCCGCCTGCTGGGCAGCCTCCCGCTCGAGTCGCTCCCCGCGCTCGACGAGCGCGTCGACGTACGCCTGACGGGTGCGCCCGAGGGTTCCCAGGGTCCAGGCCACGACGACGAAGAGCGCGATGGTGACGGTGTAGGCGGTCAGGTTCTCCGGGGTCAGCAGGTCCGCGCCGAATCCGTGGAGCCAGTCGACGGCGGCGATCCCGGCGCCGACCAGGCCGGTGGCGGCGGCGACGGCGGCCCAGCGCGGGCCGGCGTAGCGCGCCACGGAGTAGACCGCGATCGGGAACGCGAGCTGGCTCCACAGCGGGTTGTCGTTGAGCAGCGGCTGGACGGCCGTGGCCGCGGCGACGACCGCGAACACCGCGACCGGATGGCGCCGACGCAACAGCAGCGGCACGATCTGGACGACCATCAGGGTGCCGTCGACGGCGTCGACGAAGAGCTGGTAGGGGAGGGCGGGCAGCAGCAGGAAGGCGGTCAGCCCGATGTCGAACCACCGCTCGCCACGGGGGCCGAGCCGCCAGGGTTGCCGATGCACCGGGCCACGGTAGACGTCGCGCAGGCATCGCACGTCAGACCACGGGTGGATCCGCCGCGTAGCATGGGTGCGTCGGAAGGAGTCGCCATGGCCGCGCAGTCCCGGCTCGAGCGCTACAAGCACCTGCCTGCGCCGATCGACCCCGAGACGCTGCGGACCACGCAGGACGTGGACCCGCCGCCGCCGGAGGAGGACGACGCCTACCGCGAGCTGCTCTGGGTCGTGAACCGCTACGGCTGACGGCCTGCCGGGCGGCCGAGCCTGCTGAGTAAGGTCGGCCCATGACCAAGTGGGAGTACCAGGTGGCGCCCGTCCTCAACCACGTCGCGGCGCAGATCCTCAACAACTTCGGCCAGGACGGCTGGGAGCTCGTCACCCTCGTCCCGGGCCAGGGTGGCAACGACATCGCGTACTTCAAGCGCCCCGCCGAGGGCTGAGGGATGACGGCCCATCCCGGACCGGAGGCCCGGCTCGTCGAGCTCGGCCTGAGCGTGCCCGACGTCGTTCCTCCCGTGGCGGCGTACGTCCCGGCGACCCGCAGCGGCGCCTACGTGTACACCGCGGGCCAGCTGCCGATGCGCGACGGCGCGCTGATGGCGACCGGCAAGGTCGGCGCCGGCGTGAGCGCCGAGGAGGCCTACGCCTGTGCGCGCCAGTGCGCCCTCAACGCGATCGCGGCCATCCGGTCCGTCGCCGGCGACCTGGCGAAGGTCCGGATCGTGAAGGTGGTCGCCTTCGTAGCCTCCACGCCGGACTTCACCGGCCAGCCGGGCGTGGCGAACGGGGCGTCCGAGCTGTTCGGCGACGTCTTCGGCGATGCCGGCGTGCACGCGCGCTCGGCCGTCGGTGTCCCGGTCCTCCCGCTGGATGCGCCGGTGGAGGTCGAGGTCGTCGCCGAGATCCTGGACGCGGGGTGAGCTCGGACGGCGCGGGTCGGGGCATCCCGCTGCCGCCGGTCCCGCTCCCGGCGCGCCTCGCCGACCTGGCGGCGGAGTACGCCGACGGCCGCCGCGACCCGGCCGAGCCGCGCGACGCCGCCACCGTCGTCCTGCAGCGGCCCGGTCCGAGCGGACGCCCCGAGGTCTACCTGCTGCGCCGCCAGGTCTCGATGACCTTCGCCGGTGGCATGTGCGTCTTCCCCGGAGGCGGGGTGGACCCGCGGGACTACGACCACGCGGTCGCCTGGGCCGGCCCGCAGCCGTCGGAGTGGGCGGCCCGCCTCGGGACCACCGAGGACGTCGCCCGCGCCCTGGTCTGCGCCGCGGTCCGCGAGACCTTCGAGGAGTCCGGCGTGCTGCTGGCCGGAGCCTCCGCCGACAGCGTCGTCGCCGACACGACCGGTGCGGACTGGGAGTCCGACCGGGTCGCGCTCGAGTCGCGTGCCCTGTCCATGACCGACTTCCTCGACCAGCGCGGGCTGGTGCTGCGCACCGACCTGCTCGGGATCTGGAGCGGCTGGCTCACGCCGGTCTTCGAGCCCAAGCGCTACCGGACCTGGTTCTTCGTCGCCCGGCTGCCCGAGGGGCAGGTGACCCGCGACGTCTCCTCCGAGTCCTCCGAGGTGGTCTGGCTTGCGGCCGACGAGGCGGTCGCGCAGACCGAGCGCGGCGAGATGGCGATGCTGCCGCCGACGTACCTGACCTGCATGGAGATCGCCGCCGTCGGCACCGTCGAGGACGTCATCGCCACCAGCGCCGGGCGCAGCGTCGAGATGTTCATGCCCGAGGTGGTGCCGCTGGGCGACGGCTTCACGCTGTCGGTCCCCGAGCCGCTGCGACCGCTGCTCGCCGCGCGGAGGTCCTGACGTGGAGGCGTGGACCGGAGGGGAGTACGGCGCGCGCGGCCGTTGCGTCCTCGCGCCCAACCCGGGCCTGATGACGCTCGACGGCACGAACACCTGGGTGCTGCGCGAGCCCGGCTCGGGGCGCTCGGTCGTCGTCGACCCCGGGCCGCTGCACGACGACCACCTCGAGGCCGTGGCCGCGGTCGCCGGGGAGGTCGAGACCGTGGTCGTCACTCACCATCACCTCGACCACACCGAGGCGGCTCGCTCGTTCGCGGAGCGGATGGGCTGCGGCGTGCGCGGCCTGGACCCCGCGCAGTGCTGGCGCGCGGACCCGCTCGTCGACGGCGAGGTGCTCTCCGTCGGCGGGCTCGACGTCGAGGTCCTGACCACGCCGGGGCACACGACCGACTCGATCTCCCTGCTGGTCGAGGCGGACGGCGCGCTGCTGACCGGCGACATGGTCCTCGGGCGCGGCACCACGGTGATCGTCCACCCGGACGGCGACCTGGGCTCGTACTTCGACTCGATCGCCCGGATGCGGGCGCTCGTCACGGCCGGGCGCGCGGCCTCGCTGTGGCCCGCGCACGGACCGGTGCTGCCCGACGCCGCCGGTGTGCTCGACCACTACGTCGTGCACCGCCGCGAGCGCCTCGCCCAGGTCGAGGGTGCCCTGGCGGCGCTGGGCCTGTCGCCGGACCGGCTGCCGCCCGACGTGGCGGAGGATCCCGTCCTGCCCCGCCGGGTCGTGGAGGTCGTCTATGCCGACGTCGACGAGTCGCTGTGGGATGCGGCGGAGTCGTCCGTCCGCGCCCAGCTGGCGTTCCTCGCGCGGCGGTGAGCGGTCGGCGGTTGCGGGTGCGGATTCACCACGGGATGTAGGCGGAGCAGAGCCTCTGTAGCGGAACTCCGCTACAGAAGTGCGCACTCACCTACATCCCGTGGTGAATCCGCCCCGGGCGGGCCGAGAGCCCGCCCAGCCGCCCGGCCTCACCGCGCCCGGCGCGACATCCGCTCCATGTCGAGGATGACGACGGAGCGCGGCTCGAGGCGCAGCCACCCGCGCGAGGCGAAGTCGGCGAGCGCCTTGTTGACCGTCTCGCGGGAGGCGCCGACCAGCTGGGCGAGCTCCTCCTGGGTGAGGTCGTGGTGCACGTGGACGCCGTCGTCCGCGGTGCGCCCGAAGCGGTCCGCCAGGTCGAGCAGGGCCTTGGCGACGCGGCCGGGGACGTCGGAGAAGACCAGGTCGGCCACGACGTCGTTGGCCTTGCGCAGCCGGGCGGCCAGCTGGGAGAGCAGGCCGCGGGCGACCGTCGGGCGGCCCTCCAGCCAGCGCAGCAGGTCCTCGTGCGAGAGCGAGGCGAACTCGGCGTCGGTCACGCAGGTGACGGTCGCCGACCGCGGGCCCGGGTCGAAGAGGGAGAGCTCGCCGAACATCTGTCCGGGGCCCATGATCGCGAGGAGGTTCTCGCGTCCGTCGGAGGAGGTGCGGCCGAGCTTCACCTTGCCCTCGAGGACGACGTAGAGCTTGTCGCCGCTGTCGCCCTCGTGGAACAGCACCTCACCCCGGCGCAGACGGGTCGTGGCCAGCGACGAGCGCAGCCCTGCCATCGCCTCGTCGTCGAGGGCACTGAACAGTGGCGCCTGACGGAGTACGTCGTTGTCCACGCTTCCTCCAAAGAACGTTAGACCCGGTCGGCCGCATCCTAGCCAGTGCGGCATGTCACACCTAACCCGACGCGCAGGGCCGGGCTGTCGGACCGACACCGTAGGGTGGCCTCCGTGCGGCCGATCGACATCACCGGGGAGACGCCGACCCAGCTCGTGCGGCGGGCCCGCAAGATCGACCGGGTGCTCGCCGAGACCTACCCCGACGCCAAGGCCGAGCTCGACTTCGACGACCCGTTCCAGTGCCTGGTCGTGACCGTCCTCTCCGCGCAGACGACCGACAAGCGCGTCAACGCGGTGCGTCCGCTGCTGTTCGCGGCCTATCCCGACCCCGCGTCGATGGCCGCCGCCGACCGTGCCCACCTGGAGCAGATCGTCGGCCCACTGGGCTTCTTCCGGGCCAAGACCGAGTCCCTGCTCAAGCTCAGCGCCGCCCTCGTCGAGCGGTACGACGGCCGGGTGCCCGCGCGGCTCGAGGATCTGGTGACGCTGCCGGGGGTCGGGCGCAAGACCGCCAATGTCGTGCTCGGCAACGCCTTCGACCTCCCCGGCATCACCGTCGACACCCACTTCGGCCGACTGGCCCGTCGGCTGGGATGGACCGAGGAGACCGACCCGGTCAAGGTCGAGCACGCCGTCGGCGCGCTCTTCCCGAAGCGGGACTGGACGATGCTGTCGCACCACCTGATCTGGCACGGCCGCCGGCGCTGCCACGCCAAGAAGCCCGCGTGCGGCGCCTGCCCGGTGGCGCGCTGGTGCCCGTCGTACGGCACGGGCCCGACGGACCCGGTCGAGGCGGAGAAGCTGGTGCGCACTGAGGGACCCAACTGATGCGTCGCCCGGCCGCTGCGGTCGCCCTGGTGGCGGCCGGGGTCCTGCTCACGGCCTGCGACGGCGCCGCGCCCAGCCTGGCTTGCAAGGTCGACGCCACCACGCCCGAGCTCGTCCAGGACCGCGAGGCCGCCGGCATCGCCGACTGCGACCCCGCCGCCTGGACGGCCGGTCGCGGCGAGGCGGCGCGCCTGCCCGACCTCGAGCTGGACTGCCTCGGAGGCGAGAGCGGCGCGGCCCTCTCCGAGGTCCACGGGCCCGCGGTCATCAACTTCTGGGCCTCCAATTGCGGCCCCTGCCGCACGGAGATGCCCGCGCTGCAGGAGTTCCACGAGAGGTACGGCGACCAGGTCACCGTCCTCGGAGTGAACTGGCTCGACACCTACCCCGGCGCGGGCATCGACCTGGCCCGACAGAGCGGCGTCACCTACCCCTCGCTCGCCGACGGCTGCGGCGACCTGCAGGAGACCGACCTCGAGCTGGGTGCCGGGCTCCCCTTCTTCCTGTTCGTCGCCGAGGACGGCACGGTGTCCCGACCGCACGCCGGGGGCGTCGCATCCCCCGACGAGGTCGTGGACCTGGTCGAGGACAACCTCGGCATCGACCTGACGGCGAAGGCGGCCTCGTGAGCGACGTACCCTCCGGCACCCCGCAGGACCTGCCTGCCGACCTGCCCGACTGGCTCCGGCCGGTCGCGGAGGGCGCCCGCCGGATCCGCGGTGGCGACCTGACGGCGTTCCTGCCGCCGCAGGGCAGGCCCGTGCGGCGCGGGGCGGTGCTCATGCTCTTCGGCGACCGCGACGTGCTCCTCACCGAGCGGGCCCACGACATGCGGTCGCACCCGGGCCAGGTGTCCTTCCCCGGCGGGAGCATCGACCCGGGCGAGACGGAGATCGAGGCGGCGCTGCGCGAGGCCGACGAGGAGATCGGCGTCGACCCGGCCGGCGTGGAGGTCTTCGGGACCCTGCCCGAGCTGTGGCTGCCGCCCTCCAACTTCGCGGTCACCCCCGTGCTCGGCTGGTGGCGCGAGCCCGCGCCGATCCGGGTCGCCTCGCCCCAGGAGGTGCACGCGATCCACCGGGTCACGCTCGAGGAGCTGTTCGCGCCCGAGCACCGGATCCAGGTCCGCCACCCCGGCGGGTGGATGGGCCCCGGCTTCCTCATCGGCCCCGACAAGGACGTGATCCTGTGGGGCTTCACGGGCGGGATCCTCACCCGGTTCTTCGACTTCCTCGGGTGGCTCCCACCCGTCGCGGACCCGCCGGTGCATGATCTCCCGGACTACATGCTCGCCGAGCACGTCCGCAGGACGGCCGCGGCGGCTGTCGACGAGGACGCGGGGGACGGCATGGACATCTTGGAGCCGAACGAGTGAGCCCCCGAGTGAGCCCCGCGTGAACGTCCTCGACTGGCTGCTCGTCGTCCTCGTCGTCGCCTATGCCCTGTCGGGCTACTGGCAGGGCTTCGTCACCGGCGCGTTCGCGACCGTCGGCCTGCTCTCCGGGGGACTCGGCGGCATCCTCCTCGCCCCGTTCGTGCTCGGCGGGCTCGAGCCGTCGCTGGCGGTGTCGCTCGGTGCCCTGTTCATCGTCATCCTGTGCGCCTCGCTCGGTCAGGCCGTGCTGCAGTACGCCGGCGCGCGGGTGCGCGAGCGGATCACCTGGCAGCCGGCGCGGGCGCTCGACGCGGTCGGCGGCGCCGTACTGAGCGCGCTCGCCGTCCTGCTGGTCGCCTGGGCGCTCGGCGTCGCGATCTCGGGTACCCGGATCGGCCCGGTCACCTCGATGGTCCGCAGCTCGGTGGTGCTGTCGAAGGTCAACGCGGTGCTGCCGGAGACCGCGCCGAATGCGCTGCAGGCGTTCAACAACGTCGTCGGCACCGGCTTCTTCCCGCGCTACCTGGAGCCCTTCGCCCCGGAGCGGATCGTCGAGGTCGCGCCCGGTCCCGCCGAGCTCCCGGGGTCGCAGGCGGTGAAGGACACCCGCTCCAGCGTGGTGAAGATCCGGGGCGCCAACCGGTGCGGACGCGGTGTGGAGGGCACCGGCTTCGTCTTCGCCGAGGACCGCGTGATGACCAACGCGCACGTCGTCGCCGGCGTCGAGGACCCCGAGGTCAGCATCGGCGGCGGCACCGAGCTGGCGCGGGTCGTGCTCTACGACCGCGAGCTCGACATCGCCGTCCTCGCGCTGGAGACCGACGACGCGCCGGTCCTGAGGTTCGACACGGCGGTCGGCGCCGAGGATCCCGTGGCGATCGTCGGCTACCCGCAGGACGGCCCGTTCGACGTCCAGACCGGCCGTGTGCGGTCGATGCAGAACCTCCGCTCGCCCGACATCTACGGCGAGGGCACCGTCGTGCGCGAGGTCTACTCCGTGCGCGGCCTGGTGCGTCCCGGCAACTCCGGCGGGCCGATCGTCACGCCCCAGGGCCGCGTCGCGGGGGTCGTCTTCGCCGCCTCGGTCACCGACCCCGAGACCGGGTACGCCCTCACCGCCCGCCAGGTGCAGGCCAGCGCCCGCGCCGGGACCGCCCCCGGCACCGAGGGTGCCGAGGTGGCGACGGGGGACTGCGCGTCCTGAGACGCTGGGTCGGGGTCGGGGGTCGGGGTCGGATTCACCACGGGATGTAGGCCGAGCCGAGCTTCTGTAGCGGACTTCCACTACAGAAGCTCGGACTCACCTACATCCCGTGGTGAATCCGACCCCACGACCAGACCGCCCGCCGGCCGCCCCCGCCGCTACGCCATAGTGGGCGCATGACCGAGACCTTCGTCCGCTACGAGCACGCCGACGGCGTCGCCCGGATCACCCTGGCCGACGGCGAGCGGGGCAACCCGATCCACCACGCTTCGGTGGCCCAGCTGCACGACGCGGTGCGCTCCGCCGCGCGTGACGGCGCCCGGGTCGTCGTCCTCGCCGCCGAAGGCCGCTTCTTCTCCGTCGGCGGTGATCTCGGCGCGTTCGCAGGCGCCGACGACGTCGCCGCCTTCATCGACGACCTGGCCGATGCGCTGCACCGCGTCGTCAGCGAGCTGGTCCGCTCCGACGCGGTCGTCGTCAGCGTCGTGCAGGGCACCGCCGCGGGCGCGGGCTTCCCGCTCGCCGCGGCCGCCGACGTGGTGCTCGCCGCGGACAGCGCGAAGTTCAGCCTGGCCTACACCAAGGTCGGCCTCTCGCCGGACGGTGGGAGCTCGCTGCTCGTCCACACCCTCGGCCTGCACCGGGCGCTGCGCCTGGCGCTCCTCGGGGACCTCCTCACCGCGCAGGAGGCGTACGACGCCGGGCTGGTCGCGCGGGTCGTGCCCGCCGGGGACCTGGGTGCCGCCGCCGAGGAGGTCGTCTCGGTCCTCGCCGCCGGGTCGGCGACGGCGAACGCCGCGGCGAAGCGCCTGCTGCGGGAGGTCGCCGCCCCGTCGCCGGAGACCGCGCTGCGCAAGGAGACGCTCTCGATCCGGGAGCTGGCGGCGAGCCCCGACGGGCGTGAGGGCGTCGCCGCCTTCGTCGGGAAGCGGGCGCCGAAGTTCAACGCCTGACCTGCGAGAGGCGGCTCAGGCCGAGCTCTCCTGGGGTGCCGGGTCGTGCCGCACCGGACAGCCGGCGACTCCGGGGACGGGGAAGGTGCCGAGCTCGCCGAGTCGGTAGCCGTCCGGGTAGCTCTTGATCCGCGGCAGGTCGGCGGTGAAGGTCGGCTTGCGGTTCGACGGGGTGTAGCGCAGCAGGCGTGCGCGCGCCCGCATCGCGCCGACGCTGAGCCGACGGACGACCGGGCCCGGGTCGGCGTACGCGAACGCGTCGAGCAGCGGCGCGTCCATCAGGCCGCGGCTGAACAGCTCGACCGGCTTGCGCAGCGGACGCGGGTAGAAGGTGGTCAGCAGGCGCAGCGTGGAGTCGGCGACCCGCCGGCCGCCGGCGTCGAAGTCGAAGTGGTCGCGCTCGTAGTCGTCCATCAGGTGCATGAACGCGTCGTAGGTGTCGGGGATGTCCTTGATCCCCATGTGCCGCCCGAGCGCGCGGTAGTAGTTGACGCTCGCCCGCAGCTCGGTGTCGGTGAGCGTGCGCCAGCCGTAGTCGTCGAGCCAGCGCTTCGGGACGACGACGAAGGTCGACAGCACGTAGCGGAAGTCGTCGTTGGAGATGTCGTACATCCGGTGCATCTGGTTGATGCGCCGCATCGCGGTCCTGCCGGCCTCGGAGTCGAAGCCGTGCACGAAGGGCGCCTCGAGGAGCAGTGCCGTGTCGTCGTACCGCTTCTGCACGGCGCCGGTGAAGGCGCCCGTCTGGTCGAGCAGGCGTCCGATGCTCGGCACGGCGTAGGTGCGGAAGAGGGCGAAGCTGAGCGCCTGGGTGAGATCCCAGGTGAACTCGTAGAGCGCGAGGTTCTGGTAGATCTCGACGTAGTCCGTCTCCGGGTCGAGGGTCTCGTTCCGGTCCCGCCACAGCGTCTTGGCCATGGCTCGGAGCCTAGGCGCGCGATTCGTCTCCGCAATAGATGACGAGTTCTCACTTTCCTTTCACTTTCGCTGGCCGCACGCTTTCTAGAACGTGTTCCAGTGCGGGTCTAGAGTGCGGCGCATGGGCATCCCAAGCGTCCCCGACGTGTTCAGCCCGGTCGACCTCGGTCCGGTGCGGCTGCGCAACCGCACCGTGAAGGCCGCGACCTTCGAGGGGCGTACGCCGGACGGGCTGGTGACCGACGTACGTCGACACCGCCCGCACCCTGGCCCGCGCCGGCTTCGACGTCCTGGAGCTGCACATGGCGCACTCCTACCTCCTCTCCTCGTTCCTGGCTCCCGGGCTGAACCGCCGCCGTGACCGGTGGGGCGGGCCGCTCGAGCGGCGGGCCCGGCTCGCCCGGCAGGTCGCGCGCGTCGTACGGGAGGAGGTCGGGGACGCGGTGGCCGTCACCGCCAAGGTGTCCGTCTCCGACGGCTTCGGCGGCGGCGTCACGACGCCGATGTGCGTCGAGCTCGCCCAGCTCCTGGAGGCCGACGGCCACCTCGACGCGCTGCAGCTCTCCGGCGGCTCGTCGCTGATGAACCCGATGTACCTCTTCCGGGGCGACGCTCCGGTCGCGGAGTTCGCCGCGACGATGCCCCCGCTGGTGCGCTGGGGGATGCGCACGCCGGTCGGTCGGGGCTTCATGAAGCGCTACACGTTCGAGGAGGCGTACTTCCGGGCCAAGGCACTCGAGGTCCGCTCGGCCGTCGCGATGCCCCTCATGCTCCTGGGGGGCATCAACGAGCTGGCCACGATGCGACAGGCGATGGCGGACGGCTTCGACTTCGTCGTGATGGGACGGGCCCTGCTGCGCGAGCCGGACCTCGTGAACCGGCTGCGCGCGGGCGAGGTCGGCGGTGGCAGCTGCATCCACTGCAACCGATGCATGCCCACGATCTACTCCGGGACCCGCTGCCCGGAGTGGTCGCCGGAGCAGGTGATCCCGCTGGCGCGCCCCCGGGGCTGACATAACGCGAACTGGGACGACGAAACTCACGCTGGGACGATGAACCTTCTTCGTCCCAGCGTGAGTTTCACCGGCCGGCCGGTGAAACTGTCTCGGCACCCCTTCCCCAAAACTAGAACTCGTTCTACATTGACCCGCATGTCACAGGTCATCCCCGAGAAGCCGCTGCGGGTCGTCGTCTGGTCCACGGGGACGATCGGCCGGCACGCGATCGCCGGCGTCGACGCCCATCCCGACCTCGAGCTGGTGGGGGTGTGGACCTCGACGCCGGAGAAGCACGGCCAGGACGCCGGGGTGCTCGCGGGACTGGGGCGCGAGCTGGGCGTGCGGGCGACGACGGACCGCGACGAGCTGGTCGCGCTCCGGCCGGACTGCGTGGTGCACGCAGCGATGACCGACGACCGGGTCTTCGAGTCGATCGCGGACCTCACCGAGCTGATCCGCGACGGGGTCAACGTGGTCTCCTCGGGTCCGGTCATCCTGCTCCACCGTGAGGGCACCCTGCCGGCGGAGATGATCGAGGAGATCGACGAGGCCGGTCGGCAGGGTGGCGCGAGCCTGCACGTCAACGGCATCGACCCCGGCTTCGCCAACGACGTGCTGCCGCTGGTGTTGACCAGCCTCAGCCAGCGCATCGACCACATCACGGTCAGTGAGATCGCGGACTACTCGACGTACTACCAGCCGGTCGTGATGCGCGACCTGTTCGGCTTCGGTCAGCCGCTCGACGGCGGGGCGACGCCGCTGCTGTGGGAGCCGGGGATCCTGACCACCGCCTGGGGCCCCGTGGTGCGCGTGATCGCGGCGGGCCTCGGGGTGACCCTCGACGAGCCGCTCGTCGAGGAGGTCGACCGGCGACCGGCGCCGCGTGACACCAAGACCGTGTCGCTGGACGTGGCGGAGGGCACCATGGGGGCCGTCCGCTTCCGCGTCGTCGGCACGGTCGACGGGATCCCGCGGGTCACCCTCGAGCACGTCACGCGGACGGCGCCCGACCAGGTCCCCGAATGGCCCACCCCGGCCGAGGGCGACGGCTGCTACCGGGTCGAGATCACCGGAGAGCCGTGCATGAAGCTCGAGTTCACCCACCACGGCGAGAACGGCGACCACAACGTCTCGGGCATGATCATCACCGCGCAGCGGCTGATCAACGCCGTCCCCGCGGTCGTCGCCGCGAGGCCCGGACTGGTGACCGCGCTCGACCTCCCGCTCGTGACCGGCCGCGGACTCGTCGCCGGGACCGGGGACGGGGGCCGGCGATGAGCGTCCTCGACCGCTTCCTGCTCACCGACCACGTCGCGGTGGTCACCGGCGCCGGGCGCGGCATCGGCGCCGCGACCGCCGTAGCCCTGGCCGAGGCCGGTGCGGACGTCGTCATCTCCTCGCGGACCGAGGCCCAGCTCCGGGAGGTGGCGGGACGGATCGAGGCGGCGGGACGCCGCGCGCTCGTCGTACCGGCCAACCTCGCGCACACCGACGAGGTCGCCGCCCTCGCCCAGCAGGCCTATGACGCCTTCGGCCGCCTCGACGTCGTCGTCAACAACGTCGGCGGCACCATCCCCAACGCCTTCCTCGACACCGACGTGGCGTACCTGGAGGAGGCCTTCCACTTCAACGTCGCCACCGCGCACGCCCTGAGCCGGGCCGCCGTCCCGCTGATGCTGCGCTCGGCCGGGGAGGGGCGGCAGAAGTCGATCACGTCCATCTCGTCGGCGATGGGCCGCCTCGCCGGCCGGGGCTATCTCGCCTATGGCACCGCCAAGGCGGCGCTCGCGCACTGGTCGCGGCTCGCGGCGACCGACCTCAACCCGGAGATCCGGGTGAACGGCGTGTTCGTCGGCTCGGTGATGACCAGCGCGCTGGAGTTCGTCGCGGGGGTGCCGGAGATGCGGACCCAGCTCGAGGAGGCGACCCCGCTGGGCCGCATCGGCGAGGCCGAGGACATCGCCGCCGCGGTGGTCTATCTCGCCTCGCCCGCCGGGAAGTACGTCACGGGCAAGATGCTCGAGGTCGACGGCGGCATCCAGGAGCCGAACCTCGACCTCCACCTGCCCGACCTCCGGCCCGATGTGACGCCCGCCTAGAGTGCCCGCATGAGCACTGGAGGGGTCGCCACGGGTCATGCCGTCTCCCCCGACTCGGGCCGTCACTGGGCCGACGAGGGCGCCTGGCAGGTGGCGGAGGGCATCTACCGGATCCCGCTCCCGCTGCCGATGGACGCCCTCAAGGCCGTCAACGTGTACGTCGTCCAGGGCGACGACGGGCTCACCCTGATCGACGGCGGCTGGGCGATCCCCGTCGCCCGCGAGCTGCTCGACACCAGCCTGCGCTCGATCGGCTCGGGCTTCGGCGACATCCGGCGCTTCCTGGTCACCCATGTGCACCGCGACCACTTCACGCTGGCGACCGTCCTCGGTCACCAGTACGGCGCCGAGGTCGCCCTGGGCGCCCAGGAGCGGCCCGCCCTGGAGCTGCTGCACCGTGCGGCCGAGGCGGAGCTGGGGGAGAGCCCCTTCCTCGCCGTGCTGCGCACCGCCGGGGCCGAGGAGATCGCCCAGCTGTGGGCCGCCGGTCACGACGGGGAGCTCCCCGACGCGCTGGACTGGGCGTTCCCCGACCTCTGGCTCGAGGGCGACCGTGCCTTCGACGTCGGCCGCAGGAGGCTCGACGCGGTCCACACGCCGGGCCACACGCCGGGCCACTACGTCTTCGCCGACCAGGCGGAGGGCGTCCTGTTCTCCGGCGACCACGTGCTCCCGACGATCACCCCGTCGATCGGCTTCACGGTACCCCCGGCGGAGGAGCCGCTCGGCCAGTTCATGGCCTCCCTCGCCCGGGTCCGGGAGCTGCCCGACCTGCGCATCCTGCCGGCGCACGGCCCGGTCGCCCCGTCGTCGTACGAGCGGGTCGACGAGCTCCTCGCCCACCACGAGCACCGCCTGGACCTGTGCCTGGTCTCGCTCAAGGAGCGCGGCGAGGTGACCTCGCTGACGGTCGCGAAGGACCTGGGCTGGACCCGCCACGAGCGCGCCTTCGACGAGCTCGACGTCTTCAGCCAGGGGATGGCCGCGATGGAGACGAAGGCCCATCTCGACCTGCTCGTCGCGCGCGGCCAGGCGACGGCGGTCGACCACCCCGACGGGGTCGTGTACGCCGCGTCCTAGAATCGGGACGTCCGACAGGGGAGCACCACCGGGTGCTGAGAGTGCGGCGCGGGCCGCAGACCCTCCGAACCTGATCCGGCTAGCACCGGCGAAGGGAGTCAACCGATGCGTACGCGCCTGCACACCGGCCGCCTGACCCTCGTGGCCCTCACGACGTCCGTCCTGCTCGCGAGCGGCTGCTCGGTCCTCGGCGGCGACGACGAGGGCGCCGACGCCGGCGCCCGGTCGGTCACCCTGGTGACCCACGAGTCGTTCGCGATCCCCGAGGGGCTGGTCGAGGCGTTCGAGGAGGACAGCGGCTACCAGCTGAAGGTCAGCAAGCTGGAGGACGCCGGTGCGCTGACCAACGAGCTGGTCCTCACCAAGGACGCGCCCGTCGGCGACGTGGTTTTCGGCGTCGACAACACCTTCGCCACGCGCGCGCTCGAGGAGGGCGTGTTCGCGTCCTATGCCCCGACCCTGCCGGAGGGCGCCGCGGCGTACGAGCTCGAGGGTGACGACGAGGACGGGCTGACGCCGGTCGACACGGGCAACGTCTGCGTCAACGTGGACGACGCGTGGTTCGAGGCCAAGGGCGTCCCGGCGCCGGCCAGCCTGGACGACCTCACGAAGCCCGCCTACCGCGACCTGTTCGTCGTCCCCGGCGCCAGCACGAGCTCGCCCGGCCTCGCCTTCCTGCTGGCCACCATCGCCCGGTACGGCGACGAGTGGCCGTCGTACTGGACCCGGCTCATGGACAACGGCGCCAAGGTGGTCAAGGGCTGGTCGGACGCCTACTTCACCGACTTCACCTTCTCCGGCGGCGACCGGCCCATCGTCGTGTCCTACGACTCCTCGCCGGCGTTCACCCCCGACGAGGCCGGCGAGCGCTCCACCACCAGCGCCCTGCTGGACGGCTGCTTCCAGCAGGTGGAGTACGCCGGCGTGCTGGCCGGCGAGGACACCGACACCGCCGGCGCCCGAGCGGTGATCGACTGGCTGATCTCGCCCGAGGTCCAGGCGGCGCTGCCGGAGTCGATGTACGTCTTCCCCGTCGACGCCGGCGTCGACCTGCCGGCCGACTGGTCGCGCTTCGCCGAGCGTCCCGAGCGCACCGAGCGGATCGCTCCTGCCGAGATCACCGAGAAGCGCAAGGCGTGGCTGGAGCAGTGGACGGAGATCGTCTCCAGATGACGTCCCGACGGCTCGGACTGGGACTGCTCGCCGCCGTCCCGGTCGCCGTCGTCGCCGTGTTCTTCGTGCTGCCGGTCGGCGCGATGCTCCACCGGGGGGTCTGGCCCGACGGCTCGTTCGACCCCGGCGCGGTGGTCGACGTGCTGCGCCGGCCTCGCACCGGGCGCGTGCTCTGGTTCACGCTCTGGACGAGCACCGCCGCGACGACCGTCGCGGTGCTGCTCGGACTGCCCGCCGCCTACGTCCTGCACCGGCTGCGCTTCCCGGGCCGGGCCCTGGTGCGCACCGCGATGCTGGTGCCCTTCGTGCTGCCCACCGTCGTGGTCGGCCTCGCCGTGCGGGAGCTGATCTCCTCGTCGGGGCCGCTCGGCTTCCTCGACCTGGACGGCACACCCGTGGCGATCCTGGTGGGCCTGGTGTTCTTCAACGTCGCCGTGGTCGTCCGCACCGTCGGCGTCGCGTGGGAGGGTCTCGACCGTCGCCCGGCCGAGGCGGCGGCGGCCCTGGGTGCCGGCCCGGCGCAGGTCTTCCGGACGGTCACCCTGCCGGCATTGCGCCCGGCGATCGTGTCGGCGGCGAGTGTCGTCTTCCTGTTCTGCGCCACCGCCTTCGGCGTCGTGCTCGTCCTCGGCGGCGTGCGCTACTCCTCGGTCGAGACCGAGATCTACCTGCTCACCGCCGACCTGCTCGACCTGCCCGCGGCCGCGGCGCTCTCGCTGGTGCAGATGCTGGCGGTGGTCGCGCTGCTCGTCGTGGTCGGCCGGCTGCGCGCCGTACCGGACCCGACGGTGCGGCGGGTCGCCGCCGTGCCCGCCCGTCCGCGCTGGCGCGACGCCCCCGCGGTCGCGGCGACGGTGCTCACCCTCGCGCTCGTCGCGCTGCCGGTGCTCGCGCTGCTCGTCGGATCGGTCCGCCGGGAGGGCGGATGGAGCCTCGCGCACTACCGGGCACTCTCCGGCTCGGCCGACGGCCTGCTCCAGGTGCCGGTCACCGACGCGCTGGCGGCGTCGCTGCGCATCGCCGTGGACGCGACCTGGATGTCGCTGTCGCTCGGGCTCGTCGTCGCCTTCGTCGTGACGCGCACGGTGCGATCGCGCGCCGGTCGACGCGCCCGCGCCCTGCTCGACGCCTTCTTCATGCTCCCCCTCGGGGTGTCCGCGGTGACCCTCGGCTTCGGCTTCCTCATCGCCTTGGACCAGCCCCCGCTGGACCTGCGCGCCAGCCCGCTGCTCGTGCCGATCGCGCAGGCCCTCGTGGCCCTGCCGCTCGTGGTGAGGACCCTGGTGCCGGTGCTCGCCGGCATCGACGACCGGCAGCGCCAGGCCGCGGCCTCGCTGGGCGCCGGTCCGCTGCGCGCCCTCCTCACCGTCGACCTCGCGGTCGTCTGGCGCCCGCTGCTGGCCGCGGCGGGCTTCGCGTTCGCGGTGTCGCTCGGGGAGTTCGGGGCGACCTCGTTCATCGTGCGTCCGGCCGAGCCCACGCTGCCGGTGGTGATCTACCGGCTGCTCGGACACCCCGGCGCGCTCAACTACGGCACGGCGATGGCCGCGTCGGTCGTGCTCGCCGCGGTCACCGCGGGGGTCATCCTGGTCGTGGAGCGCCTGCGCGTTCCCGGGGTCGGAGCGTGGTGAGCCGCTGATGCTGGACCTGCAGGGAGTCACCGTCGCCTTCGACGGGACGCGCGCCGTGGACGCGGTCGACCTCACCGTCGCCGACGGGGCCGTGCTCGCCGTGCTCGGGCCCTCGGGCTGCGGCAAGTCCACGCTGCTGCGCGCGGTCGCCGGACTCGAGCCGACGGCGTCCGGCCGCATCGCCTGGGACGGCACCGACCTGGCCGGTACGCCGACCCATCGACGCGGGTTCGCGCTGATGTTCCAGGACGGCCAGCTCTTCGACCACCTCACGGTCGCCCGGAACGTCGGCTACGCGCCACGCCTGCGGGGAGCCTCCCGCGCCACCGTCCGCGCCGAGGTCGACGACCTGCTCGAGCTGGTGGGCCTGGCCGGGTACGCCGACCGGCTGCCCCGCACCCTCTCCGGGGGCGAGCGGCAACGGGTCGCCCTCGCCCGCTCCCTCGCGGCGCGACCGCGGCTGCTGCTGCTCGACGAGCCGCTCAGCGCTCTCGACGCCGGGCTCCGCGGCCGGCTGGCCGCCGACCTGCGGCGGATCCTCACCGAGTCCGGCACGACCGCGCTGCTGGTCACGCACGACCAGGACGAGGCGTTCGCCGTGGCCGACCGGCTGGCGGTGATGCGAGCGGGACGGATCGTGCAGGAGGGGCCGACCGGCGAGGTGTGGGCGCACCCCGCCGACGACGAGACCGCGCTCTTCCTCGGCTACACCCGCCTCCTCGACGGTGCGGCGGCAGCGACCCTGCTGGGCCGCGGGAGCGGCCCGGTCGCGCTGCGGCCCTCCGCCGTGCACGCCGCTCCCGCGCCCGGGCCGGGGATCCCCGCCGTGGTGCGCAGCTTCCGCCCCACCCCCGAGGCCGGCCGGCTCGTGGTGGACGTCCATGGCGTGGGGGAGTTGGACGCCGTCGGCGCCCCGGGCTGGGTCGCGCGGCCCGGCGAGCGGGTCGTCGTACGTGTCGAGGAGCACGGGACCGCCGCGCTGCCGGGCGCTGCCGCACGGCCCGCTGGCAGCGCACCGTAGGATCCCTCGGGTGTACCGCCGCGCCTACACCCTCCTCATCGGCACGGCCGCGGTCATGCTGGGTCTCGCCGTCTTCACCGCGTGGAAGCTGGACCGCCGCCTGCTCGACCCGGAGGGCAGCTTCCTCGGCCCGTCGTACATCCGCCTCCCGCTGCTGCTCTTCGGCGCGCTGCTGCTCGACCTGCTGCCACTGGCACTGTGGAAGGCCCACGGGCGCCCCAGCCGGGTGGTGCCCGTCGTCCGGGAGCGGCTGCGGACACACTGGACGAAGGAGCGGGCGACGCTCGTCGCCATCGGCGTCATCGGGTTCTACCTGACCTACGTCAGCTACCGGAACCTCAAGTCCTTCCTGCCCTTCGTGCGCTCGGACCCGAACGCCGAGCCGGGCGTCGTCAAGGCGCTGTCCTACGACCGCGAGCTCCACCTCATGGACCGCGTGATGTTCTTCGGCCACGACCCGAGCGACGTCCTCCACGCCGTCTTCGGCACCGGCATCACCGCGCACGTCCTCTCGCCGATCTACCTGATGTTCCTGCCGCTGGTGCCGCTCGGCCTCACGGCCTGGCTGGTCTGGTCGCGCAACCTCTCCTTCGGCTACTGGTTCGTGACGTCCCAGTGCCTCGCCTGGTCGCTCGGCACGCTGTCGTACTACCTGCTGCCGACGCTCGGCCCGGGCATCGCCTTCTGGCCGGAGTACCAGGAGCTCGCCCACACCGGCACGACCGACCTGATGGACAGCATCGTCAGCGCGCGCGGGAACGTGCTCTACGGCGGCGCCACCACCTCGGTGAACTCCATCGCCGGCTTCGCCAGCCTGCACTGCGCGATCACCCTGCTCATCGCGCTCATGGTGCAGTACACGCTGCACTCGAAGGTGCTCAAGTGGATCTTCTGGGTGAACTTCGGGCTCACCGTCATCGCCACGCTCTACTTCGGCTGGCACTACGTCGCCGACGACATCGCGGGCATCGCCATCGCGATCGTGTCCTTCTACGTCGGCGGCATCGCCAGCGGGCAGAAGTTCGACCGACATCTGCACTCCCACCCCACGACGACCACGTCGAAGGTCCCGGTCGAGGTCGACTGAGGTCGCTGGGGTCGCTGGGGTCGCTGGGGTTGCTGGGGTCGCGAAAAGACAGTTTCACCGGCCGGCCGGAGAAACTCACGCTTGGACGAAGAAGTTTCATCGTCCAAGCGTGAGTTTTGTCGTCCAACCCTGAACAGTTTCACCGGCCGGCCGGTGAAACTGTCTCCGGCCGCCGGCCGCCGGCCGCCGGCCCGCACCCCGACCTCCACCCGCCAACCCGCCCCGACCTGCCACCGACCGGCGCCGCTCGGCCGGACACGTTAGGTTCGCCCCATGGCCGAGGAGACTCCCGCGACCGCGCCCCCCGAGCTGACGGTCGACGTCGCCGCGCTCACCGAGCTGCTCGACGGGAGGTACGCCGAGGTGCGCCGCACGGTGCGCGAGCTGCTGCCGGCGTACGCCTCCGTGCTCGACGACGCCGAGACGATGACCCGCGACGAGTTCCGGGAACGGGTCAAGGACGTCGTCCTGGAGATCGCCGGCACCGGCGCCGCGGGGATGGGCTTCCCGAAGGAGTACGGCGGAGGGGGCGACATCGGCGCCTCGATCGCGGCCTTCGAGAGCCTCGCGTACGGCGACCTGTCGGTCCTGGTCAAGGTCGGGGTCCAGTTCGGCCTGTTCGGCGGCGCGATCCTGCAGCTGGGCACGCAGCGCCACCACGACGCCTATCTCGAGGACATCGTCAGCGGGCGGCTGCTCGGCTGCTTCGCGATGACCGAGACGGGCCACGGGAGCAACGTCCAGGCGCTGGGCACGGTCGCGACCTACGACCCGGAGACGGCGTCCTTCGTCGTCACCACGACGACCCCGGAGGCCGGCAAGGACTACATCGGCAACGCCGCGAGGCATGCGCGGGTCGCCGTGGTGTTCGCCCAGCTGGAGGTGGCCGGCGAGGGGCACGGGGTGCACGCCCTCGTCGTACCCCTGCGCGACGAGGACGGTGCCACCCTGCCGGGCGTCCGGATCGAGGACGACGGGCACAAGATGGGCCTCAACGGCGTGGACAACGGCCGGATCTGGTTCGACGGCGTCCGGGTGCCGCGCGAGGCCCTGCTCAACAGGTTCGCCGACGTCACCGAGGACGGCGCCTACGTCAGCGAGATCGAGAGCCCGGGACGGCGGTTCTTCACGATGCTCGGCACCCTCGTCCAGGGTCGGGTCTCGGTCGGTGGGGCGGGGCTGAGCGCCGCGAAGAGCGCGCTCACCATCGCCGTGCGCTACGGACTGCAGCGCCGCCAGTTCGAGACCGGCGTCGAGGAGGACGGTGTCGAGCAGCTCCTCCTCGACTACGGCCTCCACCAGCGTCGCCTGCTCCCGCGGCTGGCACGGACCTACGCGCTGCACTTCGCCCAGGAGGTGCTGGCCGGGGAGCTCCACGACGTCTTCTCCGGCGTACGCACCGACGAGGAGACCCGGCGGCTGCTGGAGTCCCGGGCCGCCGGCACCAAGGCGCTCGCGACCTGGCACGCCACCGACGTCATCCAGGAGTGCCGCGAGGCATGCGGCGGCGCCGGCTACCTCGCGGTGAACCGCTTCGCCGCGCTCAAGGCGGACACCGACGTGTTCACGACCTTCGAGGGCGACAACCACGTGCTGCTCCAGCTCGTCGGCAAGGGGCTGCTGACCGACTACGCGAGCGACTTCTCCGACCTCGACCAGCTCGGGATGGTCCGCTTCGTCGCGGGTCTCGCGGTCGACACCGTCCTGGAGCGCACCCGCGTGCACCGGCTCTTCGAGCAGATCCGCGATGCGCTCCCGGGTGGCCAGGAGGAGTGGCACACCGACAGCGGGCTGCGCGACCCCGCCTACCACCTCGCGATGTACCGCTTCCGCGAGGAGCACCTGATCGGCGGCGTGGCGCGGCGGCTCAAGCGCGGCATCGACGAGGGGATGAACCCCGGCGAGGTCTTCTCCCGCGTCCAGGACCACGTCATCGCCGCCGCGCGGGCCCATGTCGAGCGGCTGGTACTCGAGGCGTTCGTCGACAAGGTCGCCGCCGTGCCGGAGGAGGCGGGCGAGCTCCGGGCGACCCTCAACGCGCTGTGCGACCTGCACGCCCTGTCCGGCATCGAGGCCGACCGCGCCTGGTTCATCGAGCACGGCCGCCTCACCATCCCGCGCTCCAAGGCGATCACGCGCGAGGTCGCCGAGCTGTGCCGCCGGGTCCGTCCGGTCGCGCGCGAGCTCGTCGACGCCTTCGACGTACCCGAGGAGCTGCTCCGGGCGCCCCGGCTGCTCGGCACGGAGCTGGTGGGAGGGCCGTCGTGATCCGGTCCGCCCTGTCCCGTCTGCCCGGACTCGGCGGCTGGTCCGAGGACCCGCTGTGGGCCTCGGTCTACGACTGGACCGTCGAGCACCCGACCGCCGGCGGCGCGCTGTGGCGGGTCGGCATCAACAGCGACCTGCGGCGGCTCTACCGCGCCGCCGACGAGATCGGGCGACAGCCAGCGGGCAGCAGGATCCTCGATATCCCCTGCGGCGGCGGGGTCGCGCTGCGCGGCCTGCGCCCCGGTCAAGGGGTGGAGTACGTCGCCGGCGACATCGCGCAGACCATGCTGGACCGCACGATGCGGGTGGCTGCGAGGCGCGGCGTCGCCGACCAGGTCGCCCCGCGGATCGCCGACGTGGGCGCACTGCCGTTCGAGGACGGCGCCTTCGACCTCGTGGTCACCTTCACCGGCCTGCACTGCTTCCCCGACCCGAGGCGCGCGGTCGTCGAGATCGCCCGGGTCCTGCGTCCGGGAGGCGTGCTCACCGGCAGCGCGCTGCTCAACGACACCGGCCTGCGGTTCGAGCCGCTGCGCCAGGTCGGCCGGGTGGCGGGCCTGCTCGGTCCCGGGTGCACCAGCGCCGAGCTGGAGACGTGGCTCGCCGAGCAGGACGTCGCGGACGTCGTACTCGAGACCAGCGGGGCGATCGCCTACTTCCGCGGGGTCAAGCGGGCATGAGCGGAGCCGCGGAGCGTCGTACCGCGGTGTTCGCGGCGCTGCGGTCCCTCCTCCTCGAGCGGCCGTGGGGGGACCTCACGCTGGAGGCCGTCGCGCGCGACGCGGGGGTGAGCCGGCAGACGCTCTACAACGCGTTCGGCTCGCGCTCGGGCCTCGCGCAGGCGTACACCGTGCACCTGGCCGACGCGCTGTGTGCGCTGATCGCCGAGACCCTCACCACCCACGCCGACGACCCCCGCCGAGGGCTCGAGGAGGCGCTGCGGATGTTCCTCGAGACCGCCGCCGAGGACCCGCTGATCGCCCGGGTCCGGGCGGGGGAGGCCCACCACGACCTGGTCCGGATCGTCACGACCGACGCCGGTCCGCTGCTGGTCCGGGTCGCCGGTCTGCTCGAGGAGGCCGCCCGCGTCGCATGGCCGGGGACCGACCCGGCCCACCACGCCCCGCTGGCGCGTACCCTCGCCCGGCTCGCCCTCAGCTACGTGACGACGCCTCCGGAGTACGACGACGGCCCGGCCACGATCGCCGCCGACCTCGCGGACCTGCTCGCCCCCCGTTGAGTCGTCGCTTTCGACCCGTCGAGTCGTCGCTTTCGACCCGTCGAGTCGTCGCTTTCGACCCGTCGAGTCGTCATTTTCGACCTGTTGAGTCGTCAGATGCCGCCGCGCCGGCGCCAGATGACGGTTGGACGGGTCGGAACCGACGACTCGGGCGGTCGGAACCGACGACTCGACGGGTCGGAACCGACGACTCGACGACGCAGGCTCAGTGGCCGCTGGTCTTGAACCGCTCGAAGGAGGCGACGATCTCGGTCTCGGCCTCGGTACGGCCGACCCAGTCGGCGCCCTCGACGGACTTGCCGGGCTCGAGGTCCTTGTAGACCTCGAAGAAGTGCTGGATCTCCAGCCGGTCGAAGTTCGGGACGTGGTTGATGTCGCGCAGGTGCTCCATGCGCGGGTCGCCCGCCGGGACGCAGAGGACCTTGTCGTCGCCGCCGGCCTCGTCGGTCATCCGGAACATGCCGATCGCGCGGCACTTGATGAGACAGCCCGGGAAGGTGGGCTCCTGGAGGAGGACCAGCGCGTCGAGGGGGTCGCCGTCCTGGCCGAGGGTGTCCTCGATGTAGCCGTAGTCGGCCGGGTACATCGTGGAGGTGAAGAGGAACCGGTCCAGGCGCATGCGCCCGGACTCGTGGTCGACCTCGTACTTGTTGCGGCTCCCCTTGGGGATCTCCACAAGGACGTCGAACTCCAGCACTGGCTTCCTCCACACGATCTCGGCCCGGAAAGGGTCTTGGCGCGGACGTGCTCGCGGGAGCTGTGAACCTGCCCGGCGCCGATGTTCGCGCCATTGTCCCGCACAATGTCCCGGAACGCGCAGTCGGGGAGCCCCGCGGCTGCGCCGTGCGGGAGGAGAGGCGTGGCGAAGAGGGAGCGCGAGCAGCGCGCGGGCGGTGCTCGCCGTGTGCTCGCCGGAGGGCTCGTGCTGGCGCTGCTGGCCGGCGCGGCTGTCGCGTGGCAGACCGGCTGGGCGCAGCGATGGTGGGACGAGCTGCGGGCCGACGCGGGCACGCCTGCCGACCCGGCCGCGGTCGCACCGCCGCCCGAGGTGGACGTCCCGCCCGTCGTCGTACCGGGGGCGGTGGCGGTCGCCGCCGACGGTACGGCGCCGCTGGACCCGCAGGCCGTACGACAGGCGCTGGCCCCGTTGGACTCGCCCGACCTGGGTCGCCACGTGATCGCCGCCGTGGGCCCGCTCGCGGGATCCGGGCTGGCCTACGAGGCGGCCGAGGGCGCCGACGTCGCGATCCCGGCCTCGACGACGAAGATCGTCACGGGTGCTGCGGCGCTCTTCCTGCTCGGCCCGGACCGCACCTTCGCCACGACGACCGTCCTGGACAGCTCCGGGGCCGCGCCGCGGCTGGTCCTCGTCGGCGGCGGCGACCCCCTCCTGGCCCGTGAGCCGGGCAGCGCCACGAGCGGCACGACGTACGACCCCGAGCGCGCCGACGTGCGCACCCTCGCCAAGCGCACCGCCCGCGCCCTGCGCCAGGCAGGTACGTCGAGCGTCGAGCTCGGCTTCGACGACAGCCTGTTCACGGGGCCGGCGGTCCACCCGAGCTGGCGGCCGGAGTACATCCCCGACGAGGTCAACCCGATCAGCGCGCTGTGGGTGAACGAGGGTGCGGCCCTCCCCGGGCAGGGTCCGGTCGCCGACCCGGCTCTCGAGGCCGCGCGGGCCTTCGCCCAGGAGCTGTCCCGGCGGGGCATCACCGTCACCGGTGGCCCCACCCGCACCTCCGTTCCCGCGAGCGCCACCGAGATGGCGCGGGTGACGAGTCCCACCGTGGCGCAGATCGTCCAGCGGCTCCTCGAGGTGAGCGACAACGCCGCCGCCGAGATCCTCCTGCGCCACGCCGGGCTCGCCGACCAGGGCGAGGGCTCGTTCGACGGCGGGCGGCGGGCGGTAGAGCGCATGCTCACCGCGAACGGCATCGACCTGCGCGGCTCGGTCCTGTACGACGGCAGCGGGCTGTCCCGCGACAACCGGCTCGCGCCCGGCGTCCTGGTCGACGTACTGCGCCTCGCGGCCTCGCCGCAGCATCCCCAGCTCCGCCCGCTCCTGGCGGGCCTTCCCGTCGCGGGCTACACCGGGTCGCTGGCGTACCGGATGGATCACGGCCCTCCGGCCGGCCGGGGCCGGGTCCGGGCGAAGACCGGGACCCTCACCGGCGTCACCTCGCTCGCCGGGATCGCGGTCGACTCCGAGGGCCACCTCCTCGCCTTCGCGCTCATGGCCGACAAGGTCAAGAAGGTCAAGGGCGCCCTCGCCCGGACCGCGATGGACGACGCCGCGGCCGGTCTCGGTGCCTGCGCCTGCTGACGACGTGTGAGAAGTGGGCCCGCGAGGTGCGCTCGATGGCGCCGCGCCCGCACCCCTCACACCTCGCGCCCGCACCCCTCACACCTCGCGCCCCCACACCTCACACCTCGCGCCCCCACACCTCACACCTCGCGCCCCCACACCCCACACCTCGCGGGTGCGACGGGGGTGACCGTGGGGGGTGGGTGTCTAGGCTTCCGGACATGACCGCACCCGCCGCGCCGCTGCCCCCGATGATCGACTGGGGGCTCGCGGTCGCGCTCGGGTCCCGGCTGGCCGGGGAGGGACCCGTGGTGAGCCGGTCCGAGGCGGACGACGCGGTCGCGGAGCTGCGCTCCGGGGCGCACCGCTCGACCGGGCTGGTCCGGGAGTTCACCGGGCTCGACGCCCCCGAGGGGACGGCGCCGATCCTGGTCGTCGACCGTCCCGGCTGGGTGCGGGCCAACGCGGAGGGCTTCGCCGTCGCCACCCGGCCGATGATCGAGAAGCTCGCCGCCACCAAGCAGCCGAGCGGGATCGGCCTGAAGGTCGGCGCGAAGATCACCGGAGCCGAGGTCGGCGGCCTGCTCGGGTTCCTCGCGAGCAAGGTGCTGGGACAGTTCGACCCCTTCCACGAGCCGCACGGCCGGCTGCTCCTGGTGGCCCCCAACATCGTCCACGTCGAGCGGGAGCTCGGCGTCGACCCCCGCGACTTCCGGCTGTGGGTCTGTCTGCATGAGGAGACCCACCGGGTGCAGTTCACCGCGGTGCCGTGGATGCGCGAGCACCTGTTCTCCGAGATCCGCGCGATCAGCGACACGGTGGAGCCCGCCAGCCTGCTCGAGGGCGGCCTGGAGCGGATCACCGAGGCGGTCAAGGCCGGCCGCAACGGCGGCAGCATCGTCGAGATGTTCAGCACCCCCGAGCAGCGCGCCGTCATCGACCGGGTCACCGGGATGATGTCGCTCCTCGAGGGCCACGCCGACGTCGTCATGGACGACGTCGGCCCCACGGTGATCCCGAGCGTCGCCCAGATCCGCACGAAGTTCACCAAGCGGCGCCAGGGCGTCGGCACCCTCGACCGGATCCTGCGGCGCCTGCTCGGCCTCGAGGCGAAGATGGCGCAGTACCGCGACGGCGCCCACTTCGTGCGCTCCGTCGTCGACAAGGTCGGGATGGACGAGTTCAACGCCGTGTGGGCCGGCCCGCAGAACCTCCCCAGCAAGGCCGAGCTGAGCGACCCCGACGGCTGGGTCCGCCGGGTCCTGTAGCCCTCGACGAGCCGCCCCCGATGGCCCTCCATCCCGCGATCGCGGCCGTGCGCCACGGCGTACGACGCACCCTCAGCGAGCTCGACCCGGGTACGACGGTCCTGGTGGCCTGCTCCGGCGGGGCCGACTCGCTCGCCCTGCTCGCCGCGACCGTCTTCGAGGGCCGCAAGGCCGCACTGCGCGTGGTCGGCGCGACGGTCGACCACGGGCTCCAGGCCGACTCGGCCGAGCATGCCGCGCGGGTCGTGGAGCAGATGGCGGCGCTGGGCGCCGACGAGACGGCCGCGGCCCGGGTCCACGTCGACCCCGCCGGTCTCGGCGTCGAGGCCGCCGCCCGCCGAGCCCGGTACGCCGTCCTGGAGCAGCTGCGCGAGCACGTGGGCGCCGCCGTCGTGCTGCTCGGGCACACCCGCGACGACCAGGCGGAGACGGTCCTGCTCGGGCTCGCCCGCGGGTCCGGCGGGCGCAGCCTCGCCGGGATGCGCCGGGGCTTCGACCACTACCGTCGCCCACTGCTCGACGTCGCGCGCGCCGACACCGTCGCCGCCTGCCTGGCCGACGGGATCGACTACTGGGACGACCCGCACAACAGCGACCCCGGCTTCGCTCGGGTCCGGGTCCGGCAGCGGGTCCTCCCGGTCCTCGAGGCGGAGCTCGGACCCGGCATCGCCGCCACGCTCGCGCGCACGGCCGACCAGGTCCGGGCCGACGTGGAGGCGCTCGACGCGCTCGCCGAGGCGGCGTACGACGACCTGGCGGGCCCCGCCGGCCTGCCGCTGGCGCCGCTGGACGCCCTGGTCCCCGCCCTCGCCACCCGGGTGCTGCGACTGGCCGCGCTGGACGCCGGGGCGAGCGACGCCGAGCTGTTCCACGTCCACGTCCTCGCGCTCCAGGGCCTCGTCCGGGGCCGGTCGGGCGCAGAGGTCCAGCTCCCCGGCCGGGTCAGCGCCTACCGCGACGGCGACCACCTCCGCTTCCGGCCGACGGCTGTGGCAGGCTGACGCCCATGCACGCAAGCGACGTCGCGGACGACCTGGTCGAGGTGCTCTTCACCGAGGACCAGATCCTGGACCGGGTCAAGGAGCTCGCCGCGGAGATCGAGCGCGACTACGAGGGCAAGGACCTGGTCCTGGTCGGCGTCCTGCGTGGCGCCGTCATGATCATGGCCGACCTGGCCCGCGCGCTGAACAAGCACGTCGAGATGGACTGGATGGCGGTGTCGTCGTACGGCTCGGGCACCAAGTCCTCCGGCGTCGTGCGCATCCTCAAGGACCTCGACGCCGACATCACCGGACGCCACGTCCTCATCGTCGACGAGATCATCGACACCGGCCTGACCCTGTCGTGGCTGACGTCCAACCTGGGCTCGCGCGGTCCCGCGAGCGTGGAGATCGCGACCCTGCTGCGCAAGCCGGAGGCGCTGCAGATGCCGGTCAAGGCCCGCTACGTCGGCTGGGACATCCCCAACGAGTTCGTCGTGGGCTACGGCCTCGACTACCGCGAGCGCTACCGCAACATGCGCGACATCGGCACCCTCGCGCCGTCCGTCTACTCCTAGGCTCGACGCGCGCCGCGAGCCCCGATCGCTCCCCCGAGGCGCGACGCCTCGCCTTCGCAACCAGGGACCAGACAGAATGGTGCCGTCGGCGGCGTGTACCGTCGTCGGATCCTGTCTGCGGAGTGTGGGGAGCGAGTAAGTCTGTGAAGCGCGTTTTCAGGGGCCCCTGGCTCTGGATCGTGGTGGCCGTGGTCGCCGTTGTCCTCGGCCTGCAGCTCCTCGCACCCGGCGGTGGGTACGACGAGATCCAGACGTCGCAGATGTCGACGTACATCGAGAAGGGCCAGGTCGACGAGATCACCTTCGTCGACGGCGACCAGGCCATCGAGGCCACCCTCGACAAGGGCACCCGCGAGTCGGGTGACAAGGTCATGGCCTACTACATCGACGGCCAGCAGGAGACCCTGCTCACGCAGGTCGACGAGCAGGTCGCGAAGGGCACCATCGACAAGGCCAACTCGAAGAACCCGCAGCCCAGCCTGCTCGGCTCGATCCTCGCCACGCTGCTGCCGTTCGCGCTGATCATCTTGCTGTTCATCTTCCTGATGAACAACGTCCAGGGCGGTGGCCGGGGCGTGATGCAGTTCGGCAAGTCCAAGGCCAAGATGATCAGCAAGGACATGCCCAAGACCACGTTCGCCGACGTCGCCGGCTGCGACGAGGCGATCGAGGAGCTCGGGGAGATCAAGGAGTTCCTCCAGGAGCCGGCCAAGTTCCAGGCCGTCGGCGCGAAGATCCCCAAGGGCGTTCTGCTCTACGGCCCGCCGGGCACCGGCAAGACCCTGCTCGCCCGCGCCGTCGCGGGCGAGGCGGGCGTGCCGTTCTACTCCATCTCCGGCTCCGACTTCGTCGAGATGTTCGTCGGTGTCGGTGCCTCCCGCGTGCGCGACCTGTTCGAGCAGGCCAAGGAGAACGCGCCCGCGATCGTCTTCATCGACGAGATCGACGCCGTCGGGCGCCACCGGGGCGCGGGCATGGGTGGCGGTCACGACGAGCGGGAGCAGACCCTCAACCAGCTCCTCGTCGAGATGGACGGCTTCGACGTCCGCGGCGGCGTCATCCTGATCGCCGCCACCAACCGCCCCGACGTCCTCGACCCCGCGCTGCTGCGCCCGGGTCGCTTCGACCGCCAGATCCAGGTCGACGCCCCCGACCTGGCCGGCCGCAAGCGGATCCTCGAGGTCCACTCCCGGGGCAAGCCCCTCGGTGGCGACGTCGACCTGATGTCGGTCGCGCGCCGTACGCCGGGCTTCTCCGGCGCCGACCTCGCCAACGTGCTCAACGAGGCGGCGCTGCTCACCGCGCGCAACAACCAGAAGATCATCACGGCACCGCTCCTCGACGAGGCGATCGACCGCGTGATCGCGGGCCCGCAGCGCAACTCCCGGCTCATGTCGGAGAAGGAGAAGCTGATCACCGCCTACCACGAGGGCGGCCACGCCCTCGTCGCGGCGGCGCTGCCGGGCACGGACCCGGTCCACAAGATCACGATCCTGCCGCGCGGGCGGGCGCTGGGCTACACGATGGTGCTGCCCGACGAGGACAAGTACTCCCAGACCCGCTCGGAGATGCTCGACAAGCTCGCGTACATGCTCGGCGGGCGGGCCGCGGAGGAGCTGATCTTCCACGACCCGACGACGGGCGCGGGCAACGACATCGAGAAGGCGACCGCGCTCGCGCGGGCGATGGTGACCCAGTACGGCATGACCGACCGGCTCGGTGCGATCAAGCTCGGCGAGTCCAACTCCGAGCCCTTCCTGGGCCGCGACATCGGCCACTCGCGCAACTACTCCGAGGACGTCGCCGCGATCATCGACGAGGAGACGAAGAACTTCCTCGCCACCGCGCACCAGGAGGCCTTCGACATCCTGGTCGAGAACCGCGACGTGCTCGACGCGCTGGTGCTCGCGCTGCTCGACAAGGAGACCCTCGACAAGGAGCAGGTCGCCGAGATCTTCACGGCCCTGCGCCTGCGCCCGGCCCGACCGGCGTGGACCGGGTCCCCGACCCGGGTGCCGTCCACGATCCCGCCGGTGGAGATCCCCGAGGAGATCCGCCGCCGCGCCGGGCAGAACGGCCAGAACGGGCAGGGCGCCGAGTCCGACAGCGGGCAGATCCTGACCCCGCCCGGGCCGGGCGGCGACGTGTACGGCGGCGGGCCCGCCGTACCTCCGAGCGACCCGACCCCGCCGACCCCGCCCGCCGGGACCTGACGGCGGGCGAGCGCGTGACCGACCCGATCAGCATGCCCGACCGCGGCCCGCAGGACGTCCCGCCGTTCGACCAGCCGCGCGCGGAGGCCGCCGTACGCGAGCTGCTCGCCGCGATCGGCGAGGACCCGGACCGGGAGGGCCTGCGGGAGACGCCGGCCCGGGTGGCCCGGGCGTACGCCGAGCTCACCGCCGGGCTGCGGATGGAGCCGCGGGACGTCCTCACCACCACCTTCGACCTCGGCCACGACGAGATGGTGCTGGTGCGCGACATCGAGCTGTGGTCGATGTGCGAGCACCACCTGGTGCCGTTCACCGGCGTCGCCCACGTCGGCTACATCCCCGCCGAGAGCGGCAAGATCACCGGGCTGTCCAAGCTGGCCCGCCTCGTCGACCTCTACGCCAAGCGCCCCCAGGTCCAGGAGCGGCTCACCACCCAGGTCGCCGACTCGCTGATGGAGCTGCTGGACGCGCGCGGCGCGATCGTGGTGATCGAGGCCGAGCACCTGTGCATGACCATGCGCGGCGTCCGCAAGGCCGGCGCCCGCACGATCACCTCCGCCGTGCGCGGCACGATGCTCAAGGACCCCGCCACGCGGGCCGAGGCGATGGCGCTGATCCACAGCTCGCGGCGCTGAGCCGCGGGTGCGGGAGTCACCGCTTCAGCGGCGATTCCCGCACCCCACCTCACCCCGCGAGGTACGCCGCCAGCGCCTCGTCCGCGTCGGCGCTCACGAAGCCCGTGCCGGCGAGCTTGCCGAGCGCGAGCGTGCTGTGCAGCGGCCGGGGCGAGAGCTCCTTGCCCGCGCTGTACTCCTCGGTCGTGACGGTGCTGACCCGAGCGGGGTCGTGGCCGGTGAGCTCGAAGACGCGGCGGGCGTAGCCCGCCCAGGAGCGCGGCTCGCCGCTGTTGGTCACGTTGTAGGTGCCGTACGGCGCGCCGGTGTCCACGAGGTGCCGGGTGGCCCGGGCGAGCTCGGCGGTGAAGGTGAGCCGCCCGACCTGGTCGTCGACGACGGCGGGGTCCACGCCGTCGGCGGCGAGCTGGGCCATGGTGCGCACGAAGTTGTGCCCCTCGCCGATCACCCAGGAGGTGCGCAGCACGTAGTGGCGCGGGGCGGCGGAGACGGCGAGGTCGCCGGCGGCCTTGGTCTGTCCGTAGACGCCCAGGGGCGCGAAGCCCTCGTCCTCGGTGTGCCCGCCCTCGACCTCGCGTCCGTCGAAGACGTAGTCGGTCGAGTAGTGGACCAGGGTGATGCCCCGCTCGGCGGCGATCCGGGCGAGGGCGGCCGGAGCGGCGGCGTTGGCGGCCCATGCGACCGGCCGGCCCTCGGGGGTCTCCGCCTTGTCGACGGCGGTGTACGCCGCCGCGTTGAGGATCAGCCCGTAGTCCTCCCACGGCCACGCCGCGAGCGCCGCGGCGTCGGTGAGGTCGAGCTCGTCGAGGTCGACCAGCGTGGCGTCCGGGAACAGCGGCGCCAGCGCCCGGCCGAGCTGCCCGCGGCAGCCGGTGATGAGGGTCTTCTTCGCCGCCAGCGGGGTGACCTCCGCGAGCAGCGGGTTGGCGCGGTCCTTCGCGGAGATCTCGACCTCGTCCGAGTCCAGCGCGATCGGCCACGGGATGGCGACGGTCGGGTCACCCAGGTGCAGGGCCGGGTAGGTCCGGCCAGGCACGTAGTGGTCGTTGACCAGGTACGAGTACACGGTGCCGTCCGCCAGGGCCTGGTAGGAGTTGCCGACCCCGCGCGGCACGAAGACCGCCACGCTCTCGTCGACCTCGGTCCAGTACGTCGCCCCGAAGCTGTCGCCCTCGCGCATGTCGACCCAGGCCGCGAACACCCTGCCGGTGGCCACCGAGACGAACTTGTCCCACGGCTCGGTGTGGATGCCACGGGTCGCACCGCGGGCGGCGTTGAAGCTCATGTTGTTCTGCACCGGGCCGAAGTCGGGCAGGCCGAGCTCCACCATCTTCGCGCGCTGCCAGTTCTCCTTGAACCAGCCGCGGTCGTCGCGGTGCACCGGCAGGTGGACCACGAGCAGGCCGGGGATCGGCGTCGTCTCGACGCGGAGGTCCGTCACGGCTACTGGCCCTTGGCGGCGTAGGCGGCCTCGGTGGCGTCCTTCTTCGGCCGCCACCAGGCCTCGTTCGCCTGGTACCACTCCACGGTCTGGGCGAGACCGGCCTCGAAGTCGCCGTACTGCGGGGTCCAGCCGAGCTCGGTGCGCAGCTTGCCGGCGTCGATGGCGTAGCGCAGGTCGTGGCCGGCGCGGTCGGTGACGTGCTCGAAGTCGTCCGCGTCGCGACCCATCAGGGTCAGGATCATCCGGACCACCTCGAGGTTCGACTTCTCTCCCTCGGCACCGATCAGGTAGGTCTCGCCGATCCGGCCCTGCTCGAGGATCCGGAGCACCGCGGACGAGTGGTCCTCGGTGTGGATCCAGTCGCGGACGTTCTCACCCGAGCCGTACAGCTTGGGCCGGCGACCGTCGATCACCTCGGTGATCTGGCGCGGGATGAACTTCTCGATGTGCTGCCACGGTCCGTAGTTGTTCGAGCAGTTCGAGATCGTGGCCTGGACGCCGAAGCTCCGCACCCACGCGCGCACGAGGTGGTCGGAGCCGGCCTTGGAGGCGGAGTACGGCGAGGACGGGGTGTAGGGCGTGTCCTCGGTGAACTTCTTCGGGTCGTCGAGCTCGAGGTCGCCGTACACCTCGTCGGTCGAGACGTGGTGGAAGCGCACGCCCGCCTTGCGGACCGCCTCGAGCAGGGTGAAGGTGCCGATCAGGTTGGTCTGGATGAACGGCGAGGGGTCGTTGAGCGAGTTGTCGTTGTGCGACTCGGCGGCGTAGTGGACGACCGCGTCGTGCTGGTTGACGAGCGGCTCGACCAGGCTCGAGTCGACGATGTCGCCGACGACCAGCTGGACCCGGTCCTCGGGCAGCCCGGCCAGCGACTCGCGGCTCGCCGCGTAGGTCAGCTTGTCGAGCACCGTCACCGTGGCGTCGGTGTGGCGGACGAGGTGGTGGACGAAGTTCGAGCCGATGAACCCGGCTCCGCCGGTCACGAGGATGCGCACGTCGGTCAGTGTATGAAGGACAATGCCGTCTCGACGTATCGAGACACACGACGACACGTCCGCAGGACGAACGAGGAGTGGGAGACATCATGCGCGGGATCATCCTGGCCGGCGGCACGGGGAGCCGACTGCACCCGATCACGCACGCCATCAGCAAGCAGCTGATGCCGATCTACGACAAGCCGATGATCTACTACCCGCTCTCCACGCTGATGCTCTCCGGCATCCGCGAGGTGCTGGTGATCACCACCCCCCACGAGGCCGACCAGTTCCGCCGCCTGCTCGGCGACGGCAGCCAGTTCGGCATCGACATCACCTACGCCGTCCAGCCCTCGCCCGACGGCCTCGCCCAGGCCTTCCTGATCGGCGAGGAGCACCTCTCGGGCGGCGGTGCCGGCCTGGTGCTGGGCGACAACATCTTCTACGGCGCGGGTCTCGGCACGCGGCTGCGCCGCTTCGACGGGCTCGACGGGGCGGCCGTGTTCGGCTATCGCGTGGCCGACCCCACGGCGTACGGCGTGGTCGAGTTCGATGCCGACGGCCGGGCGCTCTCGCTCGAGGAGAAGCCCGAGAAGCCGCGCAGCCACTACGCCGTGCCGGGCCTGTACTTCTACGGCTCCGACGTCGTGGAGAAGGCCAAGTCCCTGAAGCCGTCGGCACGCGGCGAGCTCGAGATCACCGACCTCAACCGGCTCTACCTCGACGAGGGCCGGCTCCAGGTCGAGGTCCTCCCGCGCGGCTCGGCGTGGCTCGACACCGGCACCTTCGACGACCTCAACGACGCCAGCAACTTCGTCCGCGCGCTCGAGGCGCGGCAGGGGACCAAGGTCGGCGCCCCCGAGGAGATCGCCTGGCGGCTGGGCATCATCGACGACGCGCGGCTCGAGGAGCTCGCCAAGCCGCTGCTGAAGAGCGGCTACGGCCGGTACCTGCTCGACCTGCTGGCCGAGGCCGCGGACGCGGGGCCGAACCACCTGCTGTGAGGGGGGTGGCGGATTCACCACGGGATGTAGGTGGACCGTCCCGCGGGGCGCGGATTCACCACGGGATGTAGCCGAACCCGCGCATCTGTAGCGGAGTTCCACCCGGGAAGTGCGCACTCGCCTACATCCCGTGGTGAATCCGCCACCGGGCGCCCCCGCCGGAGCCCCCCCGGAGCCGACTCTCACCCCCGCCGCAGCCGCTGAAGCAGCGACCGGCGCGCGGCGGGAGGCTCCTCGGCCGGCAGCCGCAGCAGCAGCCCGTCCTGGGCGGAGTAGTCGAGCCGCACCGGCCCCACCGCGGTGCCGGCGGGCAGGTCGCTGAACGCGCGCTTGATCCCGGTACGCCCGTCGAGCTCGCACATGCCGAGGACCAGGTGTGCGCCCGGTGGAAGCGCGTTGCCCATCGCCGCCGTGCGGGGGTCGAAGCGGGCGGTGAAGCGCCCCTCGGGCTCGAGCGTGCCGTCCGCCTGCTCGACGAGCCGGACCTCCGAGGTCGAGGGCAGCAGCCAGTTCACCCGGGTCGGTGCGTGCCGGATCGCCACGTCGACGAAGGCCGCCGAGACGTCCGCGGAGGGGGTCAGCCCGCGCTCGGCGAGCAGGCCGGCGAGAGGCTCGGGCAGGTCGCGCACCACCTCGCCCGCCGCCGTACGCCGGGCGAAGGGCTGCCCCGGGATCCGGCTCCACCGCACGGTGCCGGTGATCGTCACGGCGCCCTCCCCAGCGTCCTCGACGGCGGTGACGGTGAACTCCGGACGCCGGCCGATCCCGTCGCGGAGGTAGTCGGCGGCCGCCTCGGCGTGGCCGGCGCGGAACAGCGTGATGGCCACCCGGCTGCGGTCGGGGAGGCGTCGGTCGAGCTCGGCCGGCACGTAGGCCGCGAGCATGCGGGCGACCTCCGCCCGAGCCGACGCGACCGCCCCGGCGTCCTCGCCCGCTCGCTGGCCGAGCTGCGAGACGAGGCGCACGTGGACGTTCTGCACGAGCAGCTCGTCGCGGACGGAGGCGTCCTCGACGGTGGAGACGAGCCGGAAGAGCTTGTCCAGGTAGGGCCAGTACTCCGGGTCGCCGCTGTAGTCGAGCTTCGTGCCGTCGGTGGAGGTGGAGCTGTTCTCCGCCGTCTTGCGCCAGTGGTAGAAGGGCGTGGAGCTCAGCACGGCTACGGCGGGCAGGTGTCGAATCACGTCGACGTGGAAGAACAGGTCCTCCCACAGGTGCCGCGGCGCCTCGGGGAAGCGGATGTCGTGCTCGAGCAGGAACGCGCGCCGGTAGAGCTTGTGGGGCGTCATCGGCAGCAGCCCGCGCAGCGGCTCGTCCCGGGCGTCGCGCAGGTCGCGGGTGTACTGGGTCAGCCCCCAGCGGGCGACCTGGGTGCGCACCTCCTTGCCGTTGACGACGTCGGCCCCGGCCTCGTCGCCGAGCGCCACCGCGGCCCGCAGCGCGTCGGGGTAGAGCTCGTCGTCGTGGTCGAGGAAGAGCACATAGCGGCCCCGCGCCTCGCGTACGCCGATGTTGCGGGGCCGGCTCGGCCACCCCGACGGCTCCAGCGCGAAGGCCCGGTAGTTGGCGCGCCCGGCCGCGATCGCCTCGATCCGGGCCGCCGTGTCGTCCGGCGAGCCGTCGTCGAGCAGGAGCACCTCGAGCCGGTCCTGGGGGAGCGTCTGGGCGTCCAGTGACGCGATCGCCCGGTCCAGGCCGGGCCCGGAGCGGAAGGTCGGGATCACGACCGAGACGAGGGGGGCGACGGAGGGGTCGTGGGGAGCCTCGGCCATGGCGGGAGTCTAGTGTCGGCCTGTGGACGCCTTCGTCGCTCTCGACGCCTCGACCGCCCTGCTGCGCCGCCAGCTCGCCGCGGTCGCCCCGGACCAGTGGGACGAGCCCAGCGCCTGCGAGGGATGGTCGGTGCGCCAGGTGGCCGACCACGTCCTCGGCGGGGGCTACCGCTACCGCCTGTGGCTGACCGGGGCGCCCCGCGCGGAGGTGGAGGCCAGCCGCGCCTGGGACTTCGTGGGCACCGATGCGGTGGCCGCGCTGGACGAGCACGCGGCGTCCCTGCGCGCCGCACTGGCCGAGCCGGGCGCCCTGGAGCGGCCGGTCGCCCACGTCGCCGGAGAGATCCCGGGTCGCGGTCTGCTCGAGCTGCGGGTCCTCGAGCAGACCCTGCACGCCTGGGACATCGCCGTCGGCATCGACGGCGACCGCACCATCGACCCGGACCTGTGCGCCTTCCTGCTGGCTGCCGCATCCACCGTCGACCGGCTCCGCGAGCAGGGCTACTACGCCCCTGCGGCGCCCGGCGCACCTGACCACGGCGCCGCCCCCCAGGAGCGACTGCTGCGCCTCACCGGCCGCTGGCGCTGAGCGCGCCGACCACTAGGGTTTGGGCCATGACCGGCCGCTCGTCGACGCCCCTCGTCATGGGGGTCGTCAACGTCACGCCCGACTCGTTCTCCGACGGTGGGCGGTACGACGACCCGGCGCGGGCGGTCGCGCACGGCCGGGCGCTGCTGGCCCAGGGCGCCGACATCCTCGACGTCGGCGGCGAGTCCACCCGGCCCGGCGCGACCCGACCCGTGCCCGCCGAGGAGCTCGACCGCGTCGTACCCGTCATCGAGGCGCTGGCCGCCGACGGGGCGCGGGTGTCGGTCGACACGATGCGCGCGGAGGTCGCGGCGCGAGCGGTGGAGGCGGGCGCGGAGATCGTCAACGACGTGTCCGGCGGACTGGCGGACCCGGAGATCCTCGACGTGGTGGCCCGCACCGGCGTCACCTATGTCGCGATGCACTGGCGCGCCCACAGCGACCGCATGCAGCAGTTCGCGGCGTACGACGAGCAGGGCGGCGTGGTGACCGCGGTCCGCGACGAGCTCGCGGATCGGGTCGCGGCGATGCGCGCCGCGGGCGTGCACGACGAGCAGGTCGTGCTCGACCCCGGCCTGGGCTTCGCCAAGCTCGCGCACCACAACTGGGAGCTGTTGCGCCGCCTCGACGTGCTGGCCGAGCTCGGCTTTCCGCTCCTGGTGGGCGCGAGCCGCAAGACCTTCCTCGGCCGGCTCCTCGAGGACGCCGACGGCGAGCCCCGGCCGGTGGGGGAGCGGGAGGCGGCCGGCGTCGCGCTGAGCGGGCTCCTCGCCGCCGGCCTCGGCGGCGCTCCGGTGTGGTGCCTGCGGGTCCACGATGTGCGTGCCCACCGCGACGCCCTCGCCGTTGCGGCACAGTGGGGTGGTGCCGCCGCGGACCGGGCCGCGGCGCCGGGAAGGGACAGCAGGACATGAGCGACGAGCTGAGCATCCTCGGCATCGAGTGCTTCGCCCACCACGGGGTCTTCGACCACGAGCGGCGCGACGGCCAGGTCTTCAGGATCGACCTCACGCTGGGCGTCGACACCGCGCCCGCGGCGGCGTCGGACGACTTGCGCGACACCGTGGACTACGGAAGCCTCGTGGACCAGGTCGCGGCCGCCGTGACGAGGGACCCGGTCGACCTCATCGAGACGCTCGCGCAGCGGATCGCGGACACCTGCCTGTTGGACCCTCGTGTTGAATGGGTGCGTGTGACCGTCCACAAGCCGGATGCGCCGATCCAGGCGACGTTCGCCGACGTACAGCTCACCATCACCCGGCGCCGTGACGCGGCGGGCACGGGAGACCGAACCGGGAAGGCAGAGGGCCCAGCATGACCGAGACCCCCAATCCGAACATCGTCGACGCGGACACGCTGACGGGCGAGATGCGACCGATCCGGCGCGTGGTGATCGCCCTCGGATCCAACCTCGGCGAGCGGTTCGCCACCCTCCAGGGAGCGCTGGGGGTGCTCGCGGACACGCCGGAGGTGTGGGTCACCGGCGTCTCCCCGGTCTACGAGAGCGCCCCGGTCGACTGCCCTCCCGACACCCAGGACTTCCTCAATGCGGTCGTCCTCGCGGACACCACGCTCTCAGCGCACCGCCTGCTGGACCGGGCCCTGGCGATCGAGGACGCCTTCGACCGCGAGCGCAGCGAGGTCAAGAACGCTCCGCGCACGCTCGACGTCGACCTGATCGCGGTGGGTGACCGCCGCAGCGACACCGACGTGCTGAGGCTGCCCCACCCGCGCGCCCACGAGCGCGCCTTCGTCCTCAAGCCGTGGCTGGACCTCGAGCCCGACGCCGAGCTGCTCGACCACGGCCCGGTCGCCGAGCTGCTCGACAAGGTCGGCACCGACGGCCTGAAGCTGCGCGACGACCTGGTCCTCGAGTTCGAGTGAGCCGCGAGGGCCCCGTCCGGGAGCCCGACGAGGAGCCCCCGAGCCCGCCCGCGGGCGAGCTGCGCCCGACCGGAGCCGGCACGCTGCTGGCCTGGGCGGCCGTCGGGCTCGTCGGCGGCTGGGCCCTCCACCCGCTCTGCGACCGGCTGGGCGTCGTACCTCCCCTCGTGTCGGGGGCGCAGCCGCTCGCCCTGCTCCTGCTGGCCGCGATCCTGGGCTATGTCGCCTGGGTGACCCACCGCGCGGTGCACGTCCGGCGCGAGCGGCTGGAGACGCACCAGGCGGTGAACCGGCTGGTGCTCGCCCGCGCCAGCGCGTTGGTCGCCGCCCTCGTCACCGGTGGGTACGTCGGCTACGGGCTGTCCTGGGTCGGCGACCACGCCGAGCTCGCCGACGAGCGGATGGTGCGCTCCTTCGTGGCCGCGGCCTGTGCGCTCGCCGCGGTCGCCGCGGCGCTGCTGCTCGAGCGAGCGTGCCGCGTCCACGACGACCCCTAGGCCGCGCTGGCAGCCTGACCGAGGCCTGCTGTGACGGTTGGGACGGATGTGACGAGCGTGTCTGCGCGGCCACGGCGCCGCGGAGGCATAGCGTGGCTGGCATGGCTTCCCCCGCGATGTCCGGCAACCGCCGTCGTCAGCGCTCGACCCGGGTCGTGGTCGCTGCGCTCCTCCTCGTGCTCGCGGCGCTCGCCGTCGCCGGCACCGCCGTGACCGGCTCCTGGGTCCTGGTCACGATCGCCGCCGCAGTCGCCGTCGCCCTGGGGACGGCCGCCACCAAGATCACCCACGCCGAGCTCCTGGACTCCCGTCGTGAGGCCGCCCGCGATCGTGCCGGCCAGGCACGGGCGTACGCCGACCTCACCGAGGCCCGGACCGCGGAGAACGTCGAGTTCGCCGCCGACATGACCGGCAAGGTCGCCAAGCGCGACGCCACCATCGCCCGTCTCGAGAAGCGCCTCGGCGACGCCGCCGCCGAGCTGGCGGACGCCCGGCGCGAGCTCGCCGACGCGGGCGAGCGGGCCGAGGAGGCGCAGCGCACCATCGAGCGCCTCAGCCGCCAGCTCGCCGACGCGGAGGAGCGCGCCGGCCAGGCCGTCGTACGGGTCGCCGAGCTCGAGGCGGAGCTGGACGTCCTCACCGCGCAGATCCACGCCCTCGAGGCGCAGGCCCGCACCCAGGCCCGCCGCCCCGCCTGACGAGGTGTGAGAAGCGGGGTCCCGAGGTGTGAGAAGTGGGTACGCCGCCACCCACGCCTGACACCTCGCACGCCCGGGCCTGACACCTCGCACCCCCCTTCCTCGCACCTCGCGCCCGCGGGGGCTGGGTAGCATCGGGCGACCCGACCCGCCACCCGGAAGGACGCTGCCGCCTTGGCCTTCGACCGCGCCCGCGCCCAGCAGAGCCTGATCCGGCTCGCCAAGGCAGGACCCGGACGGTTGCGAGGGCCCGTCGGCCGGGCGACCCGTAGGTTCCGCGGTGAGTTCTCGGGGCCGCTCGTCACGGTGGTGCTCCCGGTCAGCGACGACGACACGACGCGGATCGGCACCTGCCTGGACTCGCTGAAGGTCCAGTCCTATCGCAACATCGAGGTCCTCGTCGTGCGCTTCGGCCGCCACGAGCGGGTCACCGCGACCGTGCGCGAGCACGCCGCGCACGACTGGCGGATCAAGACCCGCGTCCGCGTCGAGCGGTCGTTGGCCGCCGCCCGGAACGCCGGTGTCGCGGCCGCCTCCGGTGAGCTCGTGGTGGTGGTCACGGCCGCGGGAGACGACTTCGTCCACACCGGCATCGAGCGCCTCGTCGAGGCCCACCGGCGCACCTCCTCGCCGGTGGTGGTGGGAGCGATGCGCGAGCCCGACATCGCCGGCTGGATTCCCGACTCGGCGTACGACGCGGCGCACCACACCCCGGTGCGTGCCACCACCCTCGCGGCGACACCGGTCGCCGTCACGGACCTCGGCCTCGGCAACAAGCTCGTGACCCGCGACTTCTGGAGGTCCTCGGGGCTGCGCTTCACCGACGACTTCCCCGACGGCGCGGACGTCGCCCTCGGCCTGGTCGAGCGCGCACCCGCCTTCGACCTGCTCACCGACTTCACCTACATCCCCACGAACCGCCGCGACGGCGTCCAGGTGGGCGCCGTCCCGGACGTGCTGAGCGGCCTCCCCGACTGGATCGACCGCAACGACCACACCTGGCACCGGGTCGAGGCGCTCGGCCTGCCGGAGGTCAGCGAGTGGTTCCTGTGGGGCGTCCTCGACACCGCCGTCCAGCCGCTCATCGCCGACGTCGAGCGCGCCGACGAGCACCAGTGGACGACCCTGCGCGACCACGTAGGGATGCTCCTCGACGCCGCCGACGAGCACGTGTGGGCCCGGCTCGCCGCCGAGTCCCGGGTCAAGCTCTGGCTCCTGCAGCACGACCACCGCGCCGCGCTGGAGGAATTCCTGGGCGGCCGGCTGTTCACCCGCGGCAACCGACCGACGGAGGTGCGGGACGGCCGGGTGTGGGCGCTCCTGCCGCACCACGACGACACCACGCTCGGGATCCCGCCCGAGCTCTTCGAGATGACCGCCGACGAGACGCGCTTCCGCGGGATGCTGCGCGAGGCGCGCTGGGTCGACGCGACCACCCTCGAGCTCACCGTCTTCGCCGCCATCGACTTCGTCCACATGAGCGGCTTCCCGGTACTCGCCTGCGCCCTCGTCGACCGGGAGACCGGCCAGCGGATCCCGCTGGAGGTCCGCCCGTTCCGCGACCACCGCGCCAACCAGGCGCTGCGCCGGCACCAGGACTTCTCCTGGGGAGCCTTCGACGCCACGGTGCCGGTCGCCGACGTCGTCGCCGCCAGCGCGGAGCGGGGTGAGGCCACCTGGGTGCTCGAGGTCGACATCGACGTCGACGGCGTACGACGCTCCGGCGCCGTGCCGCTCATCGACGAGCAGGCCTCCGCCGGGTTCATCGGCCGCGACCACCTCGCCCCCCGTCCCGTCGCCGGCTCCGTCGTCGCCTTCAACCCCCGCTCCGACGTGGTCGGCCTGCGGGTGCGCCCCGACCGCGGGCCGCGGCTGCGCGCGCTCGAGGTCACCGGGCGGACCGTGTCCGGCGTGCTCGACCAGCCCACGGACGGGACCGCGATCACCGCGGTGCGGGTCACCCAGGGCACCCAGCAGGTGAGGGGCGAGGCGACGCCCACGGACGGCGGCCTGGGGTTCCGGCTCCAGCTGCCCGCGGCCTGGACCGGCCAGCGCCGCTGGCAGGTGCAGGCACTGGCCGCCGACGGGCGGGCGCTCGCCCTGGGCTGGCCGGCGGGCGCTCCGCAGTGGCTCGCCGTCGGTGCCGGCGAGGTGGTCGGCTCCCGCACCCCGACGGGAGACACCGAGCTCTACGAGACCGCCGGCACCCTCGTCGTCGACGAGCTGACGGTCGAGGACCTGCGGCTCGAGGTCGCGGGTCGCTGGCTCGGCGCCCCCGTCGCCGACGGTGCCCGCCTGGTGCTGCTCGCCCAGGCCGGCGGCGCCGAGATCCTCGCCACGGACCTGCGTCCCGGCGACGCCCCAGGCGAGGTCCGCGCCAGCGTGGAGCTCACCAGCGACCGCTGGGGTCTCGGCCAGCGCCCCCTGGCTCCCGGCTGGCTCTGGCTCGCGGTCGCCTCGGGCCAGAGCACGGTCCGCGCGCTCCTCGGCGAGCGCGCGATCGACCGGCTGCACCACTTCATGGTGGGCACCCACTACTCCGCCCGCATCGTGCAGGAGGGCCGGACCGCCGGCGTCGAGCTCCTGCCGCCGGTCCCGGTCGAGGAGCGGGTGCCCTTCGGGCAGACCCGGCTCCAGGAGTGGTACGCCGACGGCGACATCCCGCTCGAGCCGGACGCGGTGTACTTCCAGTCCTATGTCGGCGCCTCCGCCACCGACAGCCAGCTCGCGCTGCACGAGCACCTGCGCCGCACCCGTCCCGACCTCACGCTCTACTGGGGCGTCGCGTCCTCCGCCTCCTGGGTCCCCGAGGGCGGCGTCCCCGTCGTCCTGACCACGCGCGAGTGGTACCGCGTCCTGGCCGCCGCGGGCCACCTCTGCATGAACATCGACCCCGAGCGCTGGTTCCGCAAGCGCCCCGGCCAGCGGCTGCTGCAGACCTTCCACGGCTACCCGTCGAAGTCGATGGGCATCCGGATGTGGGAGGCCAAGCACTACCCGCCGCGCCGCATCGAGCTCGAGCTCGACCGCACCTCGCGACAGTGGGACCTGATCCTCACGCCCGACCCGGACATGGACCAGTACTACCGCCGGGAGTACGCCTACGACGGGCCGATCCACAGCGAGGGCTACCCGCGCGACGACGTCCTCGTGGGCGAGCGCGCGGACGCCGTACGCGAGGACACGCGGCGGCGCCTCGGCATCGAGGCGCACCAGAAGGCGATCCTCTACGCCCCGACCTGGCGCGACGACCAGGCGACCAACTGGCGTGCGGCCGACGCGGTCCACCACCTGGACATCGCCGCGGCGGCCCGCGAGCTCGGGCCCGACTACGTCCTGCTGCTGCGCGGCCACCGCTTCCACAACCCCGCGGGCGACGGCACCGGGGCGACCCGCTTCCTCGACGTCACCGAGTATCCCGAGATCAACGACCTGATCCTCGCGGCCGACGCGGCGGTGCTCGACTACTCCTCGCTGCGCTTCGACTTCGCGCTGACCCGGCGGCCGATCGTCTTCCTCGTCCCCGACCTCGACACCTACGTCGGTGGCGTGCGCGGGTTCCTCTACGACTACGGCCCCACCGCCCCCGGTCCGCACGTCGACACCGCCGACCAGGTGGTCGAGCTGCTCCGCGACATCGACGGCCTGCAGCGCCGGTACGCCGGGGCGATGGACGCCTTCCACGCGCGGTTCAGCAGGCACATGGACGGGCACGCCGCCGAGCGGGTCGCGTCGGCGTTCTTCGGGGAGGCGTGACCGGGCGGCCGACAGCCGCCCGGGCGACGGCCCTCTAGGATCGAGGCTCCCGCACCATCGAAGGAGTAGTCCGCGCGATGCGCTCAGTCGACCTTCCCGAGGCGCTGCCCGACGGCTCGCGGTTCCTCCACATCGGACTGCCGAAGACGGGTACGACGGCGCTGCAGGGCGCCCTCGACCGGGCCCGGCCGCGGCTGGAGGAGCTGGGCGTCCACAACGTGGGCAAGGGCCGGCACGAGATGCGCGTGGCCCAGCTCGCGACCGGCGCGCTCGAGGACTACTGGTCCGGCCAGGAACGGTGGCGTGCCCGCTGGGAGGAGCTGGCGAGGGACTTCCGCACCTCCGATGCGCGGTGCACCTTCTGGTCCAGCGAGTCGCTCTGCGTCGCGCAGGCGCCCCGCCTGCCGTACCTCGCCGAGCAGCTGGGGGCGGACACCCGGATCGTCGTGACCCTGCGCCCGCTCGGCTCGCTGATGGTCTCGCACTGGCAGCAGTGGCTGCGGCGCCGTGGCACCGAGTCCCTGGAGGAGTGGGCGGCCAACCAGTTCGCGGCGGTCACGGTCGACGGCGAGGTCACCGTCGAGTACACCCGCTTCATGCCGGCGCTGCACCGGTTCAGCCTGCGCCGGATCGTCGAGGAGTGGGGCGCGGTGTTCGGCGAGGAGCGGATCGTCCTGGTCGTCCCGGACCCCGCGGACCGCGCGCGCACCTTCCGGGTCTTCGAGCGGCTGATGGGCGTGCCCGAGCTCCTCGAGGCGGTGCCCGAGGCCAACGCCTCGCTGCCCTATCCGGAGGCCGAGATGCTGCGGCACTTCAACCGCGCCTGGACCGCCAACGGCGGCGACCACCCGACCTGGATGGCCGTCATGAACGTCCTGGCCCGCCAGCCGCTGCGGGACTACACCGCGACCACCACGCCGCACCCGATCCGCGCGCCCCGCTGGGTGGCCGAGCGCGCCAACGAGTACGTCGCCGCGTGGAACGCCGCCGTGGAGGCCTCCGGCGTCACGGTGGTCGGGGACCTCGCGCACCTGTTCGTCGACCCCGCCGAGCAGCCGGAGGAGGTCGAGGTCCCGAGCACCGTCGGCGTCGCGAGCGCGGGGCGGCTGATGGACGTCGCGTTCACGGCCGCGCTCCGCCACGCCGCCGCGCAGCCGTCTCCGGCGACGGGCCCGCCCGACCTGACGACGTACGACGGCCGGGCCCTGGTGCGCGAGCTGGCCCGCCGCGCGCGGCGACGGGCGCGGGGCCGATGAGCCTGCTCCACGTCCCCGACGCGCGACCGGGGATGAACGTCTTCGCCGTGCCCACCTGGTGGGCCTCGCTCGAGGACGACCGGGTCGGCCGCGACGAGGACGAGCGTCCCGAGATCACGGCGGTCGAGGTCGACGCGCTGCCGGCGGACCGGACCCTGCTGGTCGTCGGCGCGATCGCCGAGCTGCTGGCGGAGCCCACGCCGGAGGGTCTCGCGGCGTGGGTGGCCGAGGTCCGGTCGCTGCACTCGGAGGCCGCGCCGCTGCACCTGGCGGTCTCGCTCGACGAGGTGACCTCGCTCGAGCAGCTGCTCGAGCTGGCCGCCGGCCGCCGCTGGCCGCGCTTCGACGTCGCGGCCGCCGCCCGGCACACCGAGGCCGACCCCCTGCCGCTGCAGAGCGTGCCCGGCGGGCAGGAGACCGCGCGTGCCTACGCCGACGCGCTGGCCGGCCAGGTCGAGGTCCTGCTCCCGCCGAGCTGGCAGACCGCCGCCGACGGCATCGAGTACGCGACCGCCTGCATCGCCCGGGCGCTCGACACGGACCCCGACGTCGACGCGACCGAGGCGCGGACCCTGCGCGACGCCTGCCGCGCCGCCCTCGCGGCGTTGGAGGCCGACGGCGTCACCGTCAGCGGGCCGCGCGACGCGCTGCTGTGGCCGGTGCCGCCCGAGCACGGCCGGGTCCCCATCGAGGTCGCCGCCGACGCGGCCCTGGAGGTGATGCTCGGCCTGCTGGAGACCCGGGTCGACCTCGCGCCGGACCGGCCGACGGTGGTGCCGCTCGACCAGCTGCCGGCCCGGGCGCTCCTGGCGCGCATGCGCAGCGGTGTGCGATGAGCGCGCTCCGGCCGCTGCCCGACGGCAGCACCCTGGTCCACATCGGTCCCTACAAGACCGGCACGACCGCCATGCAGGGCGCGCTCTGGGAGGCACGCGCCGCCCTCGCCGAGCGGGGCGTGGCCTACCCGGGGGAGGCGGCCCACGAGATCGACGCGTCGATGGCCGTGGCCCTGGGCCACGTGTACCCGGGCAAGAACCTCGACATCTACCGGCAGCGCTGGTTCGACCTCGTGGACCAGATGCGTGCGAGCGAGCCGCGGATCGGCGTGCTGAGCAGCGAGGTCTTCTGCGAGGCGACCGACGAGGGCGCGCGCCTGGTGCTCGACACCCTCGGCCCCCGCACGCACGTGGTGATCACGGTGCGCCCCATCGTGCGCCTCGTCGGCTCGCAGTGGCAGCAGTACACCCAGAACATCCGGGTGCCGTCGTACGACGCGTGGCTGCGGGAGATCCTGGGAGAGGAGGGGGAGCCGGAGAGCGGCACCCTCACGCCGTCGTTCTGGCGGCGGCACCGACACGACCGCCTGGTCGAGCGCTGGGTCGGTCTCGTCGGGGGCGACCGGGTGAGCGTCATCGTCGTCGACGACCGCGACCACCGTGGGCTCCCGGCAGCCTTCGAGACCCTCCTCGGCCTCCCGGAGGGGATGCTCCGGCCACCGGCGGACAAGACCAACCGGTCCCTCACCTCCGCCGAGGCCACGCTGATGCAGGCGCTCGTGGAGCGCACCACGCAGGCCCCGTGGTCCAGCGCCGACCACGGCCGTTTCGTCCGCTTCGGTGCGGCCCGCGGCCTGCAGGCCGCCCCGCCGGACCCCACCGCCGAGCGCCTGCTGACGCCGCCGTGGGCCGTCGACCGCGCGCTCGAGATCGGCGCGGCCATGGCCGCGCGGATCGCCGGCTCGGGCGCCCGGATCATCGGCGACCTCGGCCTCCTCTCCGACCGCGCGCTCGCCCCCGCCGAGGGCGAGAACGCCCCGGTCACCGCGATCGACGCCGCCGCGGCCGCGGCGCTCGCGGCCGGCATCGTCAGCAAGCTCACCGGCGTCCACCCGCTGCCCCAGCACCGTGACCTGGCCGGCCCCGTCGAACGGGCGGCGTGGTCGCGCCATCGCGCGGTCACGGAGCACCGCGACGCCGAGCGGGACCGCGAGCGGCCCCGCGCGGCGGCGGCCCGCGAGCTCGCCCGGCGGGCCCGACGCCGACTCGTGAGCGGGGACGACCGGTGACCGCGACCGCCCTCCCCGACGGCGCCAAGGTGCTCCACATCGGGATGCCCAAGACCGGCACGACCGCCGTGCAGCACGCCCTGTGGCGGGCGCGCGAGCAGCTCGCGGCCCACGGCGTCCACAACGTCTCGCGCGGACCGCACGAGCGTGACGTCGCGCTGACCGCGGTCGGCAGCGCCCGGGAGCATCACCAGCCGCGACCCGAGCGGTGGGCGGCGCTCGCCGCGGACTTCCGCACCTCCACCGCCCGCCGCACCGTCTGGTCGAGCGAGGCGCTCTCGCTCGCGTCGGCGGAGCGGGTCGCGCACCTGCGTGCCGAGCTCGGCCCGGCGTACGTCGTGACCACCCTGCGCGCCCTCGCCCCGCAGCTCGCGTCCCGCTGGCAGCAGGGGGTGCGCCGGGGTGCGACCGTCCCGCTCGACGACTGGCTGCACGACCGGTTGGGGGACCCGGGCGAGGAGCCGGACTTCGAGCGTCCACACGTCCGGGGGGACGCGGTGCGCCGCAGCGACCCGCGTCGCGTCGTCCACGCCTGGGGGCGGGCCTTCGGCGAGGACCGGCTCGTCTTCGTCGTGCTGGACCCCACCGACCGCGACGCGCTCCTGCGACGGTTCGAGGCCCTCCTCGGCGTCCCGCGACTGCTCGAGCCGGTGCCGTCGACGAACGCCTCACTGCCCTGGCCGGAGGCCGAGGCGCTGCGGCACCTGGCGCGGGCCTTCCACGACTCCGGAGGCGAGCGCCGGGACTGGATGGCCACGATCGGCGACCCGGGGCGTACCTCCCTCCAGGAGGTCGTCGACGCCGCGCCGCGCAGTCCCATCCCGGTGCCGCGCTGGGCGGCCGAGCGCGCGAACGAGCACACCGCCGCCTGGGTCGCCGGCCTCCGGGCGTCCGGCGCGACGATCGTCGGCGACGTCGCCCACCTCTTCGTCGACGCCGAGGGCCGGCCGGAGGAGCTCGAGCCGCCGACGCGTGTCGACGTCGCGTCGGCGGGCCGGCTGATGGACGCCTGCTTCCGCGCGGCGCTCGCCCGCCCGGCGGCGTCGCCCGCCCGGCCGCCCGACCTGTCCGCCGTCGGCGGGCGCGCCCTCGTCCGCGAGCTCGGGCGCCGGGCGATCGCGCGGGGAAGAGCATCGAGGAGGTCCGGATGACCAGCGCCGACCACGCCCGCCATGTCCGCCACCGACTGCCCGACGGAGCGAGGCTGCTCCACATCGGGATGCCGAAGACCGGCACCACCGTCCTGCAGCACTCGCTGTGGGCCGCCCGTGCGGCGCTCGAGGAGCATGGCGCCCACAACGTCTCCCGGCGCGCCCACGAGCGCAAGGTCGCCATCACCGCGGCCGGCGACGTGCGCTCGTACTGGCCGGCCGAGAACGAGCGCTGGCGGGAGCTCGCCGAGGAGTTCCGTACGTCGACCGCCCGCGCGACGTTCTGGTCCAGCGAGTCGCTCTCGCTGGCGATGCCGGAGCGGATCCGGGGCCTGCGCGAGGAGCTCGGTCCGTCGTACGTGGTCACGACGATCCGCGCCCTCGGTCCGCAGCTGGGCTCGCTGTGGCAGCAGAGCCTGCGCCGGGCCGAGCGCCTGCCGCTGGACGACTGGCTGCGCGTGCGCTTCGCGGAGGAGCCGCCCGGCGGCGTCGGCGAGGGCTACACCCCCGGCCAGTCGCTGCGCCGGCTCAACCCGCGCCGGGTGCTGCGTGACTGGGGCTCGGCGTTCGGCGAGGACCGGCTGGTCTTCGTGGTGCTGGACCCGACGGACCACACCTGGCTGCTGCGCGTCTTCGAGGGCCTGCTCGGCGTCCCGGAGCTGCTCGAGCTCTCGCCGTCGCGCAACCTGTCGCTGCCGATGCCCGAGGCCGAGATGCTGCGCCAGCTCGCCGCGTCGTACCGCGACCACGGCGGCGACGTCGACGCGTGGATGGCCACCGCCGGAGACACCCGGAAGATCAAGCTGCGCCCCGTCGTCGAGGCCGCACCCCGCCAGCAGCCGATCCGGGTGCCGCGCTGGGCGGTCGAGCGGGCCAACGAGCACGTCGCCGACTGGGTGGAGGCCCTGCAGGCGTCGGGCGCGCAGGTGCTCGGCGACGTGCGCCACCTGTTCAGCGACCCGGACGCCTTTCCCGCGGAGGTCGAGGTGCCCGAGGTCGTCGACGTGGCGTCGGCCGGCCGGATGATGGACGCCTACTTCCGGGTGGGGCTCAAGCTGCCGCGCCGCATCGGTGAGCCCGGAGCACCGGCGAGCGCCGGGCTGGAGTCCGCGGCCGGGCGGGACATCCTCGCCGAGCTGCGCCGGCGCGCGCTCCGCCGAATCCGCCGCGACGCGTGACGCGTGGGAGACTGCCCACCATGACGAGGAATGTCGCCGTCCTGCTCGCCGGCGGGGTCGGGAGCCGGGTCGGGCTCGACATCCCGAAGCAGCTCATCAAGGTCGCCGGGAAGACGCTGCTCGAGCACACCCTGCTGGCACTGCACGACCACCCCGACGTCGACGAGGTCGTCGTCATGATGACGCCCGGGCACACCGACGCGGTCCGCGACATCACCCGCAAGGGCGCCTACCCGAAGGTCACCGCCATCCTCGAGGGCGGCGAGACCCGCAACGACACGACCCAGCGCGCCATCGACCACCTCGCCGGCACCGGCGACCCCTCCGCCACCCGGATCCTGCTGCACGACGCGGTCCGGCCGCTCGTCACGCCGCGGATCATCGGCGAGTGCTTCACCGCGCTCGACAGCTATCCGGCGGTCGACGTGGCGATCCCGTCCGCGGACACGATCATCGAGGTCGCCGCGGACGACACGATCCGCGCGATCCCGCCCCGCGCGTCCCTGCGTCGCGGCCAGACCCCCCAGGCGTTCCGTCTCGACGTCCTCGCCCGGGCCTACGAGATCGCGGCGGGCGACCCCGACTTCACGGCGACCGACGACTGCAGCGTGGTGCTCAAGTATCTCCCGGACGAGCCGATCATCGTGGTCCACGGCGACGACCGGAACATGAAGGTCACCGAGCCGATCGACGTCTTCATCGCCGACAAGCTCTTCCAGCTCACCGGGATCGACCTGCCGCGGGCCAAGGACGACGCGGGCTACCGTGCCGACCTGGCGGGCAAGACCATGGTCGTGTTCGGGGGCAGCTACGGCATCGGGGCCGACATCGCCGAGCTGGCGCGGTCCTATGGCGCCACCGTCCTCACCTTCAGCCGGTCGACCACCAACACCGACGTCGGCCGGCGGTCGGACGTCGCGGCGGCGGCGAAGGAGGCCGTCGAGCGCGCCGGCGCGATCGACTTCGTGGTCAACACGGCCGGCGTCCTGCCGCGCGGCGAGCTCCTGGAGACCTCCGAGGAGACGATCTACGCGGCGACGGAGATCAACTACCTCGGGCCGATCTTCATCGCCCAGGAGTTCTTCCCCCACCTCAAGGCGACCCAGGGCTCCCTCCTGCTGTTCACGTCGAGCTCCTACACCCGCGGCCGCGGGGGCTACAGCCTCTACTCCTCGGCGAAGGCCGCGACGGTCAACCTCACCCAGGCGCTCGCGGACGAGTGGGCGGACTCCGGCGTCCGGGTCAACTGCATCAACCCCGAGCGCACCGCGACCCCGATGCGCACGAAGGCCTTCGGGCAGGAGGCCCCCGGCACGCTGCTCGACTCGCAGACCGTCGCGCGCACCTCCGTCGACGTCCTGATCTCCGACCAGTCCGGACACGTCTACGACGTCCGCAAGGACGACCCCTTCGTCATCGGCGGCTGAGGGTCGTGCGGCTCCTGCAGCGCTCCTTCAAGAGCCCCTTCGAGGTGCTCAGCCCGGAGCAGTCCATCGAGCGCGGGGGCACCTTCGGCGGCAACGTCGGGAACCTCGTGTTCACCGAGGCCGCGCAGAAGATCCTCGGCACGCCGGACACCACGGTCGACCTCGACCGGCTCCGGCTGCGCAAGGGCATCTCGGCGTGGATCAACAGCGAGTACGACGCCCTGGTCATCCCGCTCGCGAACGCCTTCCGGCCCTCGTTCCAGCGCAGTCTGCAGGACCTGACCCGGATCATCCGCCGCCTCGACGTGCCCGTGGTCGTGCTTGGCGTCGGCGCGCAGGCGGGGGTCGACGGCGACGTGACCGCGATGGCGGCGGTCGAGGACGACGTCCGCGCGTTCGTGGCGGCCGTGCTCGACCACGGGCCGACGATCGGCGTCCGCGGCGAGTTCACCGCCGAGTACCTCCAGGGCCTCGGCTTCGCCGACGTGGAGGTCATCGGCTGCCCGTCGATGTTCCGCTACGGCCCCGAGCTGCCGCCCACCCGCACGGCTCCGGTCACCGACGACACGCGCATCGCCGTGAACGGGGCGCATGCTCTCTTCGCCGAGCAGGGCTTCGGGCGCTTCGTGGAGCGGCTGGTCGACCGCTTCCCCGAGACCACCTTCTTCGGACAGAACGCCCTCGAAGGCCTGCAGCTGCGCTGGCGTGACGTCTCGTCGGACTTCGGCGGGCTGACCGACGTCCCGACCCACCCCGAGCATCCCCTCTACCGGGCGGGACGGGCCCGGCTCCACGTGGACCCGACCACCTGGATCGCGGCCCTGCGCGAGGTGGACTACTCCGTCGGCGGGCGCATCCACGGCAACATCGCCGCCGTGCTCGCCGGCACCCCCGCGCTGGTCCTGACCGGCGACGCGCGCACCCTCGAGCTGAGCCGCTACTTCGAGATCCCGCACCGGCTGCTCCGCTCGCTGCCCGAGGAGGTCGACCCCGCGCGACTCCTCGAGGAGGCGGACTGGGCGCCGATGCACGCCGGCCACCGCGCCCGGTGGGAGCGCTTCGCCGGCTACCTGCGACGGCACGGCCTGGGCAACGCCTTCGACGACGGCGACGGCGGCCGAGCCTTCGAGGAGCGGCTGGCGGCGCTCGACTTCCCGCCCCCGATCACCCCCTCGACGCTGTCCGACCTGGAGGCCGCGCGGGACCAGGTGGCCTGGCTGCGCGCCGAGCTCGCCACCTCGGAGCGCGAGCGCCGCCGTGCCGAGTGGCGGCGGGTCCGCGCCGCCGGCGCCACGCGGGCGGATGCCCCCCGGACGGCCGCTCCGCGCGTGGAGGCACCGCCCCGACGGACCCGCGGACAGGGCGGACTGCTCCGGCGCATGCGGCGGCCGCGCGGCTGAGCCGTGCCGGCCGGCCCGCCCGCGGGACGACACGCACCCCGGGTGTCTCGCCTGCGGACGCGCCTGGGGTCGCGGTGTCAGCATGGACATCCATGAGGCGGCGCCCGTTCCTCCGGTCGCGCCCCGCGCGTGTGGCCGCGCGGGCCGCTCGCCTCGTCACGGGTACGGCGCCCCGCGTCGTCGTCCTCGGGCCGCACCGGACCGCCGTCGAGCAGGCATTGTTGGAGCACCTTCCCGCGGCCGAGCTGGTGGCCCTGCCCCCGGACCCGGACCGGCACCATCTCGTGCTGGCGACGAGCGAGCCCGTCGACCTGGTCGTCGACACCGGTGCCCAGGACCGGCTGCGCACCTTCCGCACCTGCTTCTTCCACCTCCGCCCCGGTGGGAGCCAGGTCATCGCCGACGGCGCCGGCGAGCTCGGTCCGCGGCCGGGCCCGCTGGGACGGCTGTTGTGCGACGCGGCGGACGCCGCCGATGCACCGGGTCCTGCGGCCGGGCCGCTGCGCACCTTCAAGGTCCCTCCGCGGCCCAGCGAGCTGCGGGCACTGCGCGAGCACGTCCGGGCCCGGGCCGAGGCCGGTGACCTCGTCCTCACCCACGACCTGCCCGACGTGCACGCCCTGATCCGCGAGGAGGACCTCGACGGCATCCTGCCGCTGCTGCCGGGTGGCCATCGGGTGCTGGCGGTGGTCGAGGCGGCCGCTCCGCCGCTCCCGCGGGCCGAGGAGGGGCCGGTGCCGAGGTCCCGGCACGCCGGGCGCGGGCTCGCCGCCGTACCCCTGCGCCTGCGCGAGTATCGCGACGTCGTCGTGGCGCCCCACCAGGTGGTCCTCGCCGGCCGGGTGGTCCTGCCGGACAGCTTCCGGCACCACCAGAGCCCGCTGCTGTGGAACAAGGCCCTCGCGGGGGTGTCTCCCGGCCACGCGGTGCCGGTGTACCCGCCGCCCGCAGACCTCCCGAGGCTGGAGGGGACCCTCGTCCACCTCGACGACGAGTCGCGCGGCCACTTCGGCCACCTGCTGACCGAGACCCTGTCGCGGGTCTGGGCCTGGCCCGAGGCGCTGGCCCGGGACCCCGACGCGCGCGTCGTCGTGTGCGCGACCCCGCAGCGGCCCGCGCTGATGGCCTACGAGCGGGAGATCTACGCCGCCTGCGGCATCCCGGGCGACCGGGTCGTGCTCGCCGAGGGGGCGACCCGCGTGGAGCGCCTGCTGTCCGGCACGCCGATGCTGTCCAACCCGCACTACGTGCACCCGCGGATCGCGGAGACCTGGGACCTGGTGGGCGACCGGCTGGCGGCCCAGGCGCAGCCGCGCGCCTGGCCGCGGCGCATCTTCGTCGGCCGGCGCGAACGCAAGCGGCGCTGCCACAACGCCGCCGAGGTCGAGGCGCAGTTCCGCGCGCACGGCTTCGAGGTCGTGCACCCCGAGGACCACAGCCTCGGCGACCAGGTGCGGATGTTCAGGGCGGCCGAGGTGGTCGCCGGGTTCGGCGGCAGCGGGCTCTTCCAGCTCGCCTTCGTCGCCGAGCCCACCCGGGTGGTCGAGGTGGTCTCGGACGCCTACCACGCGCGGAACGAGCTGCTCATCGCCGCGGTGCGTGGGCACCGGATCGACACGATCGTGTGCCGCGCCGACCGTCGCGCGTTCCAGTCGCCGTTCCGCTACGACGACGCGCGCGAGGGCCCCCTGCTCCGGACGGTGCTCGCCAGCCTGTGATGCAGGCCACCGGCCCGACCCGTTCCCGGCCCTCCTGGGCAGGCGTACCGTTGAGGCGTCCCGGAGCCCCGGGGCGACACCACTGAGCACAACGTCCGGTACCCACACCGGCTCCGCCTCGCGGCAGGAGTGGTCGGAGGGACGGGAACGAAAGGTTCACGATGTCCCACCTGTTGCGTGTGGGTGTGATCGGCGCCGGCCGTGTCGGCGCCGTCCTGGCCGCGGGTCTCCGCGCCGCCGGCCACCCGGTCGTCGCCGCCGCCGGCGAGTCCGACGCCTCCCGGCGTCGCGCCGCCGACCTGCTGCCCGGAGTGGCGCTGCGCAAGCCGAGCGAGGTCGCGCGCGAGGCCGAGCTCCTGCTGCTCACCGTGCCCGACGACATGCTGCCCAATGTCGTGACGGTGCTCGCCGACAGCGGTGCCCTCCGTGCCGGCCAGGTCGTCGCGCACACCTCCGGCCGCCACGGCCTCGCCGTCCTCGCGCCGGCCGCCGCCGTCGGCGCCCGGGTGATCGCGCTGCACCCGGCGATGACCTTCACCGGCACGGCGGTCGACCTGGAGCGGCTGGACGGGTGCGTCTTCGGGCTCACCGCGGGCGCCGACGAGAGGGAGCTCGCCGAGTCCCTCGTCGCCGACCTCGGCGGCCGGCCGACCTGGGTGCCCGAGGAGATGCGCACCCTCTACCACGCGGGCCTGGCCCACGGCGCGAACCACCTGGTGACCCTCGTCAGCGAGGCCATGGGCCTGCTCGGCGCCGCGGGCGTCGACGACCCGGCCGGCACGCTCCGGCCGCTGCTCGAGGCCGCCCTCGACAACGCCCTGGCGCACGGCGACGCCGCGCTGACCGGCCCGATCGTCCGCGGCGACGTGCAGACGGTCGCGGCCCACCTCGCGGACATCTCGACCAACGCGCCCGACACCGTGCCGTCGTACGTCGCGATGGCGTGGGCCACCCTCGACCGCGCGGTGACCGACGGCCGGCTCCTGCCGATCCGCGCCCAGGCCATCGCCACCGTGCTCAGCGCGTACGGCGAGCGCCGGGTCCGGCCCGCCCACCGGGTGGAGTCGGCGTGAGCACCCTGACCACCCCTGCCGTCGCGCGCAGCCGGGCCGACCTCGCCGGCCTGCTCGCGTCGCGGCCCGGGGGCCGGTCCGCGCCGGTCGTTCTCGTCCCCACCATGGGCGCGCTGCACGAGGGGCACGCGACCCTGATGCGGGTCGCCCGGGAGCGCGCGGGAGCCGCCGGTACGGTCGTCGTGTCGGTGTTCGTCAACCCGCTCCAGTTCGGGCCCGGTGAGGACCTCGACCGCTACCCGCGCACCTTCGAGGCCGACCTCGAGCTCGCCGGGGTCGAGGGCGTCGACGTCGTGTTCGCGCCCGTCGTTGCCGAGATGTACCCCGACGGCGTCCCCCACGAGGGGGTCCCGACGGAGGCCGTCACCGTCCAGCCCGGCCCTCTCGGCGACATCCTCGAGGGAGCGAGCCGGCCCGGCCACTTCCGCGGCGTGCTGACGGTCGTGGCGAAGCTCTTCGGCCTCGTCCGGCCCGACGTGGCGATCTTCGGGGAGAAGGACTACCAGCAGCTCGCGCTCATCCGCCGGATGACCGCGGACCTGTGCCTCGGCATCGACATCGTCGGCGCCCCCACCGACCGGGAGCCCGACGGCCTGGCCCGCTCCAGCCGCAACCGCTATCTCGACGCCGACCAGCGCCAGCAGGCGGTCGCGCTGAGCCGGGCCCTGCGCGCGGCCCAGGAGCGCGCGGCGTACGGCGTCCCGGCGGCGCGGTGGGCCGCGATGGGCGTGCTCAAGGCCGAGCCGGGGGTCGAGCTCGACTATCTCGCGCTGCGGACCACCGGGCTGGAGGAGCTGCCCGACTATCCGGAGCCCGGCACCGAGGGCCGCATCCTCGTCGCCGCGCGCGTCGGCACCACCCGCCTCATCGACAACCTGCCCATCCAGTTCTGACCAGCAGTTTCCACACGGGGGAGAGCCCAATGCTGCGCACCATGATGAAGAGCAAGATCCACCGCGCCACCGTGACGCAGGCCGACCTGCACTACGTCGGCTCGGTCACGGTCGACGAGGACCTGCTCGACGCGGCCGACCTGCTGGCCGGTGAGCTCGTGCACATCGTCGACATCACCAACGGCGCCCGCCTCGAGACCTACACGATCGCGGGGGAGCGGGGCAGCGGCGTGATCGGCATCAACGGCGCCGCGGCGCGCCTGGTGCACCCGGGCGACCTCGTCATCCTCATCGGCTACGGCCAGATGACGACCGAGGAGGCCAAGGAGTACCAGCCCCATGTCGTCTTCGTCGACGCCGACAACAAGATCATGGCCACCGGGTTCGACCCCGCCGAGACCTTCGGCGACCCGTCGCTGTCCCGCGGCGACGTCACCGCGACGCGCTGACCTCCGGACTCGGTAGCCTGCGGGGATGCCCGAACAGCTGCGCCTCCCGGGGCGCCTGAGCGCCCCGAGCCCGGGGTGGACCACGCGCGCCGACGTCGTCATCGTCGGCTCCGGCATCGCCGGCCTCACGGCCGCCCTCCGCCTGCGCCAGCACGTCGAGAAGGTCCTGGTCGTGACCAAGGACGTGCTCAACGCCGGGTCGACCCAGTGGGCGCAGGGCGGGATCGCCGCGGCGCTCGGGCCCGAGGACACGCCTGAGCAGCACGAGGTCGACACCCTCGTCGCCGGTGCGGGCGCCTGCGACCGGGACGCCGTGCGGGTGCTCGTCAACGAGGGCCCCGAGGCGGTCCGCGAGCTGATCGCGCTCGGCACCAACTTCGACCACACCGACGACGGCGAGCTGTCGCTGACCCGCGAGGGCGGCCACCACCGCGACCGGATCGCCCACGCCGGCGGCGACGCCACCGGCGCGGAGATCCAGCGGGCGCTCATCGCCGCCATCGAGGCCGCTCCCGACATCGAGGTCATCCAGCACGCCCTGGCCGTCGACCTGCTCCTCGGCGAGGACGCGGAGGGCCGCACCGGCGTCGCCGGCCTGACCCTGCACGTGATCGGCGAGGGCGAGCGCGACGGTGTCGGCGCGGTGCACTGCCGGGCGGTCGTGCTGGCCAGCGGCGGACTCGGTCAGGTGTTCTCCCAGACCACCAACCCGTCGGTCTCGACCGGCGACGGCATGGCCCTGGCGCTGCGCGCCGGTGCGACCCTGCGCGACCTGGAGTTCGTCCAGTTCCACCCGACGGTCATGTACCTCGGGCCCGACTCCCGCGGCCAGCAGCCGCTGATCTCCGAGGCCGTCCGCGGCGAGGGCGCCTTCCTGGTCGACGGTCTGCCCGAGGCGGGCGGTCGGCGGTTCATGCAGGGCGTGCACGAGCTCGCCGACCTCGCGCCGCGCGATGTCGTCGCCAAGGCGATCATGAAGCGGATGCTCGAGACCGGGCGCCCGCACATGTGGCTCGACGCCCGGCACCTGGGCCGGGAGTTCTGGGAGCGCCGCTTCCCGACCATCCTCGCGACGGCCCGGTCGCACGGCATCGACCCGGTCACCGAGCTGATCCCGGTCGCACCGGCCTGCCACTACGCCTCCGGCGGCGTGCGGACCGACCTCCACGGCCGCACCGACGTCCCCGGCCTCTACGCGACCGGCGAGGTGGCCTGCTCCGGGGTGCACGGGGCCAACCGGCTCGCCTCCAACTCGCTGCTCGAGGGCCTGGTGTTCTCGCGCCGGATCGCGGAGGTGCTGCCGCGCGAGCTGCCGCCCTGGCGCGAGCCCGCCGTGGACCGTCGTACCGCCGGCCTGGTCGCGGGCGACATCCGCCGCGAGCTGCAGGAGACGATGACCTCGCGGGTCGGCGTCCTGCGCTCGGCGCCCGGCCTCGACGAGGCGTCCGCCGTGCTCGACAAGCTCGCGGGGCGCGGCGCCGAGACCGTCGACCAGTCGTCGTGGGAGGCCACCAACCTGCTCACGATCAGCGCGGCCCTCGCCGGCGCCGCGGCCCTGCGCGAGGAGACCCGCGGCTCGCACTGGCGCGAGGACTTCCCCGAGCGCGACGACGAGCAGTGGGCGGGGCACTTCGACGTGACCATGGACGACGGCGCGACGACGGTCGCCTTCGTCCCGGCCCCCGCGACCGACGGAGGAGCCCGGTGATCGTCCGCACGCCGTACGACGAGCTCCCGGCGGCGCTGGTCGACGAGCTCGCCGGCGCCGGCCTCGACCCGCGCGCGGTCTACGAGCACGTCGTGCTCGCCTTCGAGGAGGACCTGCCCGGCGGCGTCGACGACGTCACGAGCGACGCGCTGCCCGACATGGGCCGCGCCGTGGCCGACTTCGCGGCCCGCGAGCCGGGCGTGGTCGCCGGCCTGGCGGTCGCCGAGCTGGCCTTCGTCTACGCCCTCGGCGACACCGTCGAGCTCACGGGGCGGGTCCCCGACGGCACCCGAGTGCGTCCCGGCGACGTGGTGCTCACCGTCTCGGGTCCCGTGCGCGGCGTGCTCACCGCGGAGCGGACGGCGCTCAACTTCGCCTCCCACCTCTCCGGCGTCGCGACCGCGACCGCGCATTGGGTGGACGCCCTGGCCGGCACCCGGGCCCGCGTCCTCGACACCCGCAAGACGCTGCCTGGGTGGCGCGCGCTGCAGAAGTACGCCGTGCGCTGCGGGGGCGGCGTCAACCACCGGTTCAGCCTCGTCGACCGCGCCATGGTCAAGGACAACCACGCGGTCGCCGCGGGCGGTGTCGTGGCGGCGTACCAGGCCGTCGTCGCGGCGCATCCCGGCCTGCGGGTCGAGGTCGAGGTGATGGACCTCGACGAGCTGCGGGCGGTGCTCGCCGCGGGGTGCACCGAGGTGCTGCTCGACAACATGAGCACCGAGGACATGGCGGAGGCGGTCCGGATCAACCAGGAGGCCGGGGGGCACGCGACGCTCGAGGCCTCGGGCGGGCTCACCCTCGAGCGGGCGCGCGAGGTGGCGCTGACCGGCGTCGACTTCATCTCGGTCGGGGCGCTGACCCACTCGGTCAACGTGTTCGACCTCGGGCTGGACTTCCGGACGGGCTGAGGCGATGCCGCTCCTCGCCGCCGACATCGGCAACGCCCACACCGTCCTCGGCCTGGTCGCCGACGGTGCCGTGCACGCGGACTGGCGGGTCTCCACCGCCGAGCACCGCACGGCCGACGAGTGGGCGGTGCTGCTGCGCGGACTGCTCGGCGCCCGCGAGCAGGAGGTCAGCGGGATCGCGGTGTGCGCGACCGTGCCGGCGGTCCTGAATGCGTGGCGCGAGATGCTGCCGGCCCATTTCCCCGACATTCCCCGCGTCATCGTCGAGCCCGGAATTCGCACCGGCGTCCCGATTCTCGTCGACAATCCGCGCGAGGTCGGCACCGACCGCATCGTCAATGCGCTCGCGGCCGCCGCGGATTTCCCGTGCCCGGCCATCGTCGTCGATTTCGGCGGCACCGCCACGACCTATGACGTGGTCGACGCGCAGGGTCGCTATGTCGGCGGCGCCATCACGCCGGGCATCGAGATCTCGCTCGAGGCGCTCAGCCGCGGCGGCGCCCAGCTGCGCATGGTCGAGCTCGTCCGCCCCCGTGGGGTGATCGGCAAGAACACGGTCGAGGCGCTGCAGTCCGGCATGGTGTTCGGCGTAGCCAGCCAGGTCGAGGGGATGGTCGAGCGGCTCACCGCCGCGCTCGGCGCCGCGCCCGGCGACATCTCGGTGATCTCCACCGGATATCTCGCTCCTCTGGTCGCCGACGAGTGCCGTTGTTTCACCCACCGCGCGCCGTGGCTGACATTGCGCGGCTTGGAGAAGGTATTCACCCGCAATCAGCGCTGATTCATATTCCGCGCCATTTGTGCAAGGATCCGATATCGCGCCGATGCGGCGCTTTTCATCAACTCCACGCCAACGTCTGAGGAGATCCGCGCCATGGCCCAGAAGGTCAACATCGTCCTGGTCGACGACATCGACGGCACCGACGCCACCCAGACCGTCTCCTTCGGGATCGACGGCGCCACCTACGAGATCGACCTCAACGACGAGAACGCCTCCGCGCTGCGCGAGGCGCTCGCGCCGTACGTCGGCCACGGCCGCAAGGTGGGCCGCGGCGGCGGCAGCGGTGGGGCGCGCCGCAGCGGTGGCGGCCGGTCGGCGTCCGCGGCCGGCGGCGCCTCCGCCAAGGAGGTCCGCGCGTGGGCCCGGGAGAACGGGTTCACCGTGCCGGAGCGGGGCCGGATCCCCTCGGAGGTGCGGGAGGCGTACGACAGCGCGCACTGAGGCGCTGACATAAGGCGATCCTGGACGACGAAACTCACGCTTGGACGATGAACCTTCTTCGTCCAAGCGTGAGTTTCACCGGCCGGCCGGTGAAACTCGCGCCGGCCCCGTTCGCTGACAGCGGACGAAGAAAGGCCGCTCCCATGGAACGCGTAGGGTGGGAGCGGGGTTGTAACCCTTTGAACAGCCCCGTGTGACGTGTGAGGAGCGTGCAATGTTCGAGCGGTTCACTGACCGTGCCCGCCGGGTGGTCGTGCTGGCCCAGGAAGAGGCCCGCATGCTCTCCCACAACTACATCGGGACCGAGCACATCCTGCTCGGCCTCATCCACGAGGGCGAGGGTGTCGCCGCCAAGGCGCTCGAGTCGCTGGACATCTCCCTGGAGGCGGTCCGCGCGCAGGTCGAGGAGATCATCGGCCAGGGCCAGCAGGCGCCGTCGGGACACATCCCCTTCACGCCGCGCGCCAAGAAGGTGCTCGAGCTGTCCCTGCGCGAGGCGCTGCAGCTGGGCCACTCCTACATCGGCACCGAGCACATCCTGCTCGGCCTGATCCGGGAGGGCGAGGGCGTCGCGGCGCAGGTCCTGCAGAAGCTCGGGGCCGACCTCAACCGGGTGCGCCAGCAGGTCATCCAGCTGCTCTCCGGCTTCCAGGGCAAGGAGGGTACGGCGGCCGCGGCCAGCACCGGCAGCACCGGCAGCGGCGACCAGCCGTCGTCCTCGCTGGTCCTCGACCAGTTCGGCCGCAACCTGACCCAGGACGCCCGCGAGGGCAAGCTCGACCCGATCATCGGCCGCGCGCAGCAGATCGAGCGCGTGATGCAGGTGCTGTCGCGTCGTACCAAGAACAACCCGGTCCTCATCGGCGAGCCCGGCGTCGGCAAGACGTCGATCGTCGAGGGCCTGGCGCAGGACATCGTCAAGGGCAACGTCCCCGAGACGCTGAAGGACAAGCAGATCTACACCCTGGACCTGGGGGCCCTGGTCGCCGGCTCCCGCTACCGCGGTGACTTCGAGGAGCGTCTGAAGAAGGTGCTCAAGGAGATCCGCACCCGCGGCGACATCGTCTTGTTCATCGACGAGATCCACACGCTGGTCGGCGCCGGCGCGGCGGAGGGCGCGATCGACGCGGCCTCCATCCTCAAGCCGATGCTGGCCCGCGGCGAGCTGCAGACCATCGGCGCGACGACCCTCGACGAGTACCGCAAGTACCTCGAGAAGGACGCCGCGCTCGAGCGCCGCTTCCAGCCGATCCAGGTCCCCGAGCCGTCGATCGCCGACACGATCGAGATGCTCAAGGGCATCCGCGACCGCTACGAGGCGCACCACCGGGTGACGATCACCGACGAGGCCCTCGTCTCCGCCGCGACCCTCGCCGACCGCTACATCTCCGACCGCTTCCTGCCGGACAAGGCGATCGACCTGATCGACGAGGCCGGCTCGCGGCTGCGGATCCGCCGGATGACGGCGCCCGCCGACCTGCGCGAGTACGACGAGAAGATCGCCGAGGTGCGCCAGCGCAAGGAGGCGGCCATCGACGGCCAGGACTTCGAGGCTGCCGCGCGCCTGCGCGACGAGGAGAAGCAGCTCATCTTGAAGAAGTCCGAGCGCGAGAAGCAGTGGCGCGCCGGGGACATGGACGAGGTGGCCGAGGTCGACGAGGAGCTGATCGCCGAGGTGCTCGCCGTGGCGACCGGCATCCCGATCGTGAAGCTCTCCGAGGAGGAGTCCACCCGTCTGCTCAAGATGGAGGACGAGCTCCACAAGCGGGTCATCGGGCAGGAGGAGGCCGTCAAGGCGCTCTCCCGCGCGATCCGGCGTACCCGTGCCGGCCTGAAGGACCCCAAGCGGCCCGGCGGCTCGTTCATCTTCGCCGGACCGTCCGGTGTCGGTAAGACCTGGCTGTCCAAGACGCTGGCGGAGTTCCTCTTCGGCGACGAGGACGCGCTGATCCAGCTCGACATGTCGGAGTTCGGCGAGAAGCACACCGTCTCCCGGCTGTTCGGCTCGCCTCCGGGCTATGTCGGCTACGAGGAGGGCGGCCAGCTCACCGAGAAGGTCCGGCGCAAGCCGTTCTCCGTCGTCCTCTTCGACGAGGTGGAGAAGGCCCACCCGGACATCTTCAACAGCCTGCTGCAGATCCTCGAGGAAGGTCGCCTGACCGACTCGCAGGGCCGGGTCGTGGACTTCAAGAACACCGTCATCATCATGACGACGAACCTCGGCTCGCGCGACATCGGCAAGTCCGTCGGCCTGGGCTTCAACTCGGGCGACGCGGCGGGCTCCTACGACCGGATGAAGGCCAAGGTCTCCGACGAGCTCAAGCAGCACTTCCGTCCGGAGTTCCTCAACCGCGTCGACGAGGTCATCGTCTTCCCGCCGCTCTCGCAGGAGCAGATCGTCGCGATGGTCGACAACATGATCGCCTCCGTCGAGCTGCGTCTCAAGGACCGCGACATGCAGCTGGAGCTGACCCAGAAGGCGAAGGCGCTGCTCGCCGAGCGGGGCTTCGACCCGGTGCTCGGGGCGCGCCCGCTGCGCCGCACGGTCCAGCGCGAGATCGAGGACGTGCTCGCCGAGAAGATGCTCTTCGGCGAGGTCGGTCCCGGCCAGATCGTCCTGGTGGACGTCGACGGCGAGGGTCCGAACGCGACCTTCACCTTCGAGGGCCAGAAGGTGGGGGAGCTGCCCGACCTGCCGCCGCTGGAGACGGTCGCCGAGACCGTCGAGGGTGGCGACACCGGCGAGAGCGACCTGCCGGCCACCGGCAACGACTGACCCGGCCCCAACCGTCCGCTGAACGACAACGACCCGGCAGGAAGCTCCTGCCGGGTCGGCGCGTTCCGCGCGCTCGTTCGCGCCGGGTCGTGCTCAGTGGGCGCCGGACAGGTTGAGCAGCACGACGCCGGCCACGATCATCGCCAGGGCGGCCGCCTTGAGCGCACCCAGGTGCTCGCCGAGGAAGAGCACGCCGACGGCGGCCATGCCGGCGGTGCCGAGACCGGCCCAGACGGCGTACGCGACCGACACGGGCAGCTGCCGCACGACGACGGCGAGCAGCCAGATCGACGTCGCGTACCCACCGAGTACCAGGGCCGTCCACAGGGGGTCGCGGAAGCTCTGCGTGCGCGGCAGCGCCGCGCTCGCCGCGACCTCGACGCCGATCGCCGCCATCAGGAGCACCCAGGCCATCACGCACACCTCTCGATCGATGTAGCGACTGCTACATCCTCTACTGTAGCACCTGCTACATTGACGGCGTGAGCGACGAGGACAGCGCGAGCGACCGGCGCCGCGAGCTGGCCGAGGGGGCGACCGACTACGTCCTCGAGCACGGCCTGATCGGGCTGAGCCTGCGGCCGTTGGCGGCCGCGCTGGGCACCAGCGACCGGATGCTGCTCTACCACTTCGCCGGCAAGGACGACCTGGTCGCGACGGTGCTGCACACCTCGAACGCCCGCTCCGTCGCTCACCTCCGCTCCCTCCCGGTCGCGGCAACGGTGCGCGAGGCGGTGCTCGCGCTGTGGACGGCGTCCACCGAGGGCCAGCTGGAGCGGTGCCAGCGGCTCTACGTCGAGGCCGCGGCGCTCGGGTTCTTCGGCCGTGAGCCGTATGCCGGCGTCGTCCGCGAGTCCAACCGGGTGTGGACCGCGGCGCTCGCCGGCTGGCTCACCGCCGCCGGCTGCCCGGCGGAGGCCGCGCCGCGGGCGGCGAACCTGCTCGACGCCGCGATGATGGGGCTGCAGCTCGACCTGCCGCTCGACCGCGGTACGCCCGCCCTCGATTGCTCCGTCGAGGACCTGGCCGACGCCGTCGCCGCCATCGCCCGCTGCTGACCCGCGCTCAGGGCAGGCGGTACCGACCGTCGGGGCCGACGACCACGAGGCCGTCGGCGACCAGCGAGGCGAGCGCACGCTCGCGCTGGCCCGCCTGGTCCCAGGTCGCGTCGAGCCGCGCCTTGTCGACCGCCCCCGGGGCGTCGCGGAGCACGGCCAGGAGCCGGCCGCGGCACTGCCGGTCGGTGCCGGCGTAGGTCTGGACCGGCCGCGGCGGACCGTCGTACGCCGGCGCGCCGGCCCGCTGCCAGGCGCAGGCGTCGACCACGGGGCAGTGCCCGCACCGCGGCCGGTCGGCGGTGCAGACGAGGGCGCCGAGCTCCATCACCGCCACCGACCAGGTCGCCGCGGTCGGGGCGTCCTCGGGCAGCAGCGCGGCACCGAGCTCGCGCTCGGCGCGGTTCACCGAGCGCGGCGGGAACTCCACGCCGGAGACCGTGCGAGCCAGCACCCGGCGCACGTTGGTGTCCAGCACGACCTGGCGCTGCCCGTAGGCGAAGGCGGCCACGGCCGCCGCGGTGTAGTCGCCGACGCCCGGCAGGGCCAGCAGCGCGTCGTACGTCGACGGGACCTCCCCGGCGTGCTCCTCGGTGATCGCGACCGCCGCCGCGTGCAGCCGCAGCGCCCGCCGCGGGTAGCCGAGCCGGCCCCACGCGCGCACCGCCTCGCCCGACGGCTCCGCGGCCAGTGCGCCCGGTGTGGGCCACCGGGCCAGCCAGGCCTCGTGGACCGGCAGCACCCGCGCGACCGGTGTCTGCTGCAGCATGAACTCGCTGACCAGGACCGACCACGGGCTCGCCTCGGGGCGCCGCCACGGCAGGTCGCGGGCATTCTCGTCGTACCAGCGCACGATGGGCGCGACCAGGGGGCTCGTCATGGCGCCCTCATTGTGACCTGTGCCCGATCGGCGTCCGTCACGGCGGGTCACCGGGGATCGCGCCGCCCGCCTGACTACCGTCGTCCCATGCCCACGACGCGCCGCCCGAGCCCCGCTCGCGGCGCGGCGAGCCGTCGTCCGCTCCCGCCGGGGGTCTACTGGCGTCGCCGGGCCTTCGTGCTCGGGATCGCGTTCGCCCTGGTGTTCCTCATCGCGCGGGTCCTGACCGCGGGCAGCGACGCCCGCTCGGACGATCCCGCGGCAGCCCAGGCCGGGAGCCGGACCGAGCGAGCGGGACTGCGGCCGCGGACCGCGAGGGGTCCGCGACGGACGGTGCGACCGAAGCGGGCGACGCGGGCGAGGCAGACGGCGAGGGCGCGACGGCGCCCGCGACCGTCCCGACGACACCGACCCTGGCCGAGCCCCAGGGCGAGTGCGCGGCCGCCGACGTGGTCGTCACGCCCTCGGTCGCCGAGGGCGCCGTCGCCGGCCGCGACGTGCCGGTGACGCTCTCGCTGCAGACCCGCGAGTCCGAGGCCTGCACCTGGCAGGTCAGCGCCAGCACGGTCGTGGTGAAGGTGGTCAGCGACGGAGACGACGTCTGGACCACCCGGCAGTGTCCGCAGGCCGTGACCGACCAGGCGGTCGTCATACGACGTGCGGTGCCGACGACGGTCCAGGTGGTGTGGCACGAGGCGCGCGAGTCCACCGAGGGCTGTACGCGCCGCGCGGACTGGGTCCTGCCCGGCACGTTCACGGTCGCTGCGGCCGCGCTCGGCGGCGAGCCGGCCCAGGCCGACTTCGTGCTGGGGGCACCCGCCCCCGAGACCATCCAGGTCACCCCCAAGGCGCCGAAGACGAAGAAGGCGAAGAAGCCGACCACGCCGGTGAACTAGCGGCCCTCGGCCGGTCCCGCTGTCCGAGACCCCCGCTCTGGCCGAGGCTCGGGCCTGGTGGCATCCGCGCATGGTCCCGCGCCGTCGTGCTCTCCTCGTCTCCGCGCTGCTGAGCGCGTCCGCACTGCTCGGTCCCGGGGCCGCCCCGGGCTCGACGGCCGGTGCGCCGGACGTCCGCCTGCTCGGCGTCACGACCCTTCCCTCGGGGATGCGCTACGCGGGTACGACCGTCGGCGGCCTGTCGGGGATCGACCGCGACCCCCGTCGTGGTGACTACGTCCTGATCTCCAACGACCGCTCGGAACTGGCGCCGGCGCGGTTCTACACCGCTCGGATCACGCTCGACGGCGGTGCGCCGGACGTCGCGCTGACCGGGAGGCACATCCTGCTGCGCGACGACGCCATGCCGTACCCCAGCCTGACGAGCTGGCTGTCCGAGCCCTGCCGGCAGGGAGAGGCGGTGTGCGAGCGGCGCGCGACGGTCGACCCCGAGGACGTCCGCGTCGACCCCCGCTCCGGGACGGTCTGGTGGAGCCAGGAGGGCGACCGGCAGACCGGCCCCGTCCCCTTCCTGTCCGACCCGTCGATCCGGCGGGCCGAGAGGGACGGTGGTTTCGCCGGGCAGATGCGCGTTCCCGAGATGCTGCGGGTCGACGCCGGGCCGCGCGGACCCCGGGCCAACCTCGGGCTGGAGGCGTTCACCTTCGCCGCATGCGGCCGCCTGGTGACCTCCGTCGTCGAGGGCCCCCTCCTCCAGGACGGGCCCGAGCCCACCGCCACCGAGGGAGCGCTGGCGCGGCTCTCGGTGCAGAGCCGGGGCGGGACGCTCCGGGCGCAGTACGCCTACCCGATGGACGCCGTCGACGGCACGCCCGGCGCCAACGGGGTCGCGGCGATCCTCGAGGACCCACGTCGGCCGGGGCGGTACCTGGTGCTGGAGCGCGCGGTCGTGCTCGGCGCGGGCACCCGGGTCCGGCTGTACGCCGTGACGCTCCCCGCAGTCCCGGGAGCCCGAGGAGCCGCGGGCGAGTGGCCGGGTCCGCCCGCCACCGACATCGCCGGGATCGACGCGCTCGCCGACCTGGCGCCGGGGCGCACCCTCCGGCCGCTTCACAAGGAGCTGGTCGCCGACCTCGCCGACCTCGGCGTGGAGCCGGGCATCGTGGAGGGGATGACGTGGGGGCCTGGTCTCCCCACCGGCGAGCGGAGCCTGCTCCTGGTCGCCGACGACAACTTCGCCCTACGGGCGATCCCGGGGGTGGCGCAGGTCAGCCAGCTGATCGCGCTCGCGGTCGACGACGCCAGCGCTCCACCGGCCGCCAGCTGCTAGGCCGGTCCTCGCTCGCAATCCCGCGCCGACTGGCCTCAGACGTACCGCTCGAGGATCGTCGACTCGGCCAGTCGGCTCAGGCCCTCGCGGACGCTGCGGGCGCGCAGCTCGCCGACCCCCTCGACGGCCTGCAGGTCGTCGATGCCGGCGGAGAGCAGCTTCTGCAAGGTCCCGAAGTGGTCGACCAGGCCCTCGATCACGGTGGCGGGCAGGCGGGGGACCTTGGTCAGCAGGCGGTAGCCGCGCGGCGCGACGGCGCCGTCGAGGTGCTCGCCGGTGCCGATCCCGAGGACCTTGGCCACGGCCGAGGGATCGACCAGGTCGGTGGAGGAGAGCTGCTCCAGCTTGACCAGGAGGTCACTGGGCTCGCGGCTGCGGCGGCGCGAGGGCGCGTAGTCGCGGATGACCAGCTCGCGCTCGGTGTCGACGCCGGTCACCAGCTCCTCGAGCTGGAGGGCGAGCAGGCGGCCGTCGGTGCCGAGCTCGAGGACGTAGTCCTCGATCTCGCGGGCGATGCGGCTGACCATCTCGAGTCGCTGGGCGACGACCGCGACATCGCGGACCGTCACGAGGTCCTCGATCTCGAGGGCCGAGAGCGTGCTGGAGACCTCGTCGAGACGGAGCTTGTACCGCTCCAGCGTCGCCAGGGCCTGGTTGGCGCGGGACAGGATCTGGCCCGAGTCCTCCAGGACGTGCCGGGTCTCGCCGACGTACGCCGCGATGATCTGCATCGACTGCGAGACCGAGATGACCGGGTGTCCGGTCTGCTTGGCGACCCGGTCCGCTGTGCGGTGGCGGGTGCCGGTCTCGTCGGAGGGGATGCTCTGGTCGGGCATCAGGTGCACCGCTGCCCGGATGATCCGGCTCACGGCGCCGTCGATGATGATCGCGCCGTCCATCTTGGCCAGCTCGCGCAGCCCCGTGGCGCTGAAGGGCACGTCGAGCTCGAAGCCGCCGGTGCACAGGCTGTCGACCAGGCGGTCCTGGCCGAGCACGATGAGTGCGCCGGTGCGTCCGCGCAGGATCCGCTCGAGTCCGTCGCGCAGCGGCGTGCCCGGGGCGATGGATGCGAGGGCCTCGCGAAGTCGCGGATCGGCCGACGTGACCACTGGTGCTCCCTGCTGACGTGCTGCTCGGACGGTGTCACCCTATCCGCGCCGGCCCTCGGCTATGCGCTTCGTGCCCCGATCGATGGCGCCGAGGTGCCGGTGGTGCGCGCCGCGGGGGCATCCCCGGGCCGGGATCGTCCTACTCGACCACCTCCAGCGCGTGCTTCGTGCGCTGGTCGACGTGCAGCGCACGCAGCGCGGAGGCGACGTCGGGCACCTCGACGACCCGCATCCCGTCCACCGTGCGCTCGCCTCCGGTGCGGCGCACCCCCTGCGCGGTGCCCGGGTCGGCCGGCACGACCGCCATCGCGAAGCCCAGGCGGGCCGCCTCGGCGAGGCGCTGCGGCAGGTCGCGGACGCGCCGCAGCTCGCCGGAGAGGCCGATCTCGCCGAGCGCGACCACCCCCGCGGGTGGCGCGCTCACGAAGTGGGCCGAGGCGACCGCGACGGCGAGGGCGAGGTCGGCTCCGGGGTCGCTGAGCCGTGCGCCGCCGACGGTGGAGGCGAAGACGTCGTGCTGGTGGAGCCGGAGACCGCAGTGCTGCTGCAGGACGGCGAGGACCATCGCCAGGCGGGAGCCGTCGATGCCCGACGTCGTCCGCCGCGGCCGCTCGGCCGGCGAGAGCGTGACCAGGCCCTGCACCTCCGCCAGCATCGGGCGACGCCCCTCCATCGACACGGCGACGCAGGTGCCCGGCACCCGGCCGTGGTGGCGCTCGACGAAGATGCCGGTGGGGTCCTCGACCGTGCGGATGCCGTCGGGGCCGAGGTCGAAGCAGCCGACCTCGTCGACGGGGCCGAACCGGTTCTTGACCGCGCGCAGCATCCGGAAGCGCGAGTTGCGCTCGCCCTCGAAGTGGAGCACGACGTCGACGAGGTGCTCCAGGACCCGAGGACCGGCGATCGCCCCGTCCTTCGTGACGTGTCCGATCATCACGACGGTGACATTGCGGCTCTTCGCCATCCGGACCAGCGCCTGCGCGACCTCCTTGACCTGAGTGACGCCCCCCGGCACGCCGTCGACGCCGGAGGCGCCGATCGTCTGCACCGAGTCGATGACGACGGTGCTCGGCCGGACCTGCTCGATGTGGGTGAGCACCGCGCCGAGGTCGGTCTCCGCGGCGAGGTAGAGCTGGTCGTGGATGCCGCCCGTGCGGTCGGCGCGCAGCCGCACCTGGGCGGCGGACTCCTCGCCCGTGACGTAGAGCGTCCGCTGCCGAGCCGCGGCGGTGCGCGCGGCGACCTCGAGCAGCAGGGTCGACTTCCCGACCCCCGGCTCGCCCGCCAGGAGCACCGCGGCGCCGGGCACCAGGCCGCCACCGAGGACCCGGTCGAGCTCGGGGACGCCGGAGCGCTGGTGGCCGGCACGCTCCGCGGACACCTGGCCGATCGGGACCGCCGCCTGGGTGACCGGCGCCGCCGTCGTACGACCCGAGGAGCCGGCCGCGGAGGCGGCGACCTCGGCCACCGACCCCCAGGCCTGGCACTCGCCGCAGCGGCCCACCCAGCGCGCTGTCGACCAGCCGCACTCGCTGCACCGATAGGTCGAACGTGTTTTCGAACCAGCCATGGGCCGACAGTAGGACACCCTGCCGACAGAAGGGACCCGGCGCGCGGCGGCCGGAGGGAAAGCGCGGGCACGAGGCACCGCGGGCTCGTGGGAGAATCGCGCGATGGACACCCCCCGGCCACCGGCGACCCTGGCCGACGTCGCCGAGCGCGCGGGCGTCTCCCGGCAGACGGTCTCCAATGCGGTGAACAACCCCGACCTGCTGCGCCCGGACACCCTGGCCCGCGTGCAGGAGGCCATCGAGCACCTCGACTACACCCCCAACCAGGCCGCGCGGCACCTGCGCACCCGCTCCTCCCATCTCGTCGGGCTGCGGCTGAGCCCGGCGCAGGAGTTCACCGCCAACATGGCGATGGACCGCTTCGTGCACGCGCTCGTGGAGGCCTCGCGCGAGGCCGGCTACCACGTGCTCCTCTTCTCCGGAGGCCGCGTGGCCGAGGGGGAGCTGCCCGACCCGCTCGGCGGGTACGACGACCTCCTCCGCTCGACCGCGGTCGACGCCTTCGTCGTGACCGACACCTATCTCGGCAACCCCCAGACGGTCGGCCTGGCGCAGCGGCGGGCGCCCTTCGTGGCGTTCGGGCGCCCCTGGGACGACCCCGCGGCGACCCATCCGTGGGTCGACGTCGACGGGGCGGCCGGGGTCGAGGCGGCCACCGAGCACGTCCGCGCTCAGGGGCACGAGCGGATCGCCTGGCTGGGCTGGCAGCCCGGCTCCCGGATCGGCGAGGACCGGCGGGCGGGCTGGCACCGTTGCATGGCCGCGCACGGGCTGACGACCACCGGCCTGGAGGCCGCGGTGCCCGACACGGTCGACGCCGGCCGCGAGGCGGCGGCGACGCTGCTCGACACGAGCGCGCCCACGGCGTTCGTCTGCGCCTCCGACACGCTGGCGGTCGGCGTGCTGCACACCCTCGCCGAACGAGGTCGCGCGCCGGGGCGCGAGGTCGCGGTGGTGGGCTTCGACGACTCGCAGGTGGCGCAGGTGATGGGCCTGTCGTCGGTGCGGCAGCCGCTGGAGGAGGTCGCGGTGCACCTCGTCGCCGCGCTGCGCGCCCTGCTCGCACCGGGCCGTGCCGAGCGCGACGCGGTCCTGCTCCAGCCGTCCCTTCAGGTCCGGGCGTCCAGTGTCCGGTAGCCCGGAGCGCATCGTCGGCAAGCGTGGGCCCGAAGGGCCTGCGCGCCGCCGTCGATCGGCGACGCGCTCGGCCAGAAGGCTCAGAAGCGCTTGGACCAGAGGTTGACCGCGTAGTCGACCTCCAGGCCGTGGTGCTCGCGCAGCACCTCGTCGGCGAGCGCCGGCGCCAGCTCGATGCGCACGACGGCCTCCAGGTCCGCACGGGAGTCGAACCGCCAGCCCATATCGACCCGGTCGAGGGTCCAGCCGCGGGTCGTCCAGAACCGCTCCGTCTCCTCGGGCGGGTCCAGCTGCGGGTAGCCGCGTCGGAACCAGCCGCCGAAGGTCGAGCGCGAGCCGTCGTTGTCGATGACCAGCGCGACGCCCCCGCGGCGCACGACCCGGTCCAGCTCCGCCAGGCCCGGCTCGCAGCCGCGCCCGAAGAAGTACGCCCACCGCGCGTGCACCACGTCCACCGACGCGTCGGGGAGCGGGATCTCCTGCGCCGTGCCGCGGCGTACCTCCGCGTGCGCGATGCCGCGGGTGCGCAGGCGTCGGGCGGCGAGCCTGGCGAGCCCGGCATGGGGCTCGACGCCGATCACCTGCGACGCCGTCTCGGCGAAGGAGGGGAGATGGAAGCCCGTACCGCAGCCCAGGTCGAGCACGGTGCGCCCGGCCCAGTCCGCACGCTCGCGCATCGCCGCCCAGAGCCGGCCGTCGGGGTCGGCGGCGCGGTTCTCCAGCTCGTACGTCGCGGTGTGGTGCCAGATGTTGGGGCTGGGGATGGTGCCCCGCGGCTGCATCCGCCTCAGATGCGGACGATGCCGCCGGGGGTCAGCACCTGCGCGGCGAGGATGCCGGGCGTGCCGTGGGGGGCGACCCACTCGACCTTGACGTCCTCCAGGGGCGCCTCGACGGTCTCGCCCAGCCACTCGCTGACGCGCTGCGGGTCGCCGGCGATCTCGATGCCCGCCAGCGAGACGGTGCCGTCGCCGCCGGTCGAGGGGTGCAGCTCGCCGGGGACGTCCCACTGCAGGAAGAACGGCAGCTGCGGGTCCGCGATCAGCCCGTTGATGCCGATCTGCTTCCAGCGCAGCTCGGTGCCGTCGGGGCGGTGCCGCGAGCCGGGGACCGCCGGGCGGCCCAGGCGCTCCTCGACGATCGCGATGTCGGGGACCGCCACCGCCCAGCCGAGCCAGCCGCCGCCGAGCGCCGAGCGGGCCTTGACCGCCTGCCCGAAGGGCGCCTTGTCGGAGGCCGGGTGGTCGAGAGCCTCGACGACCTCCAGGTAGGTGCCGTCGGTCAGCGGAAGGATCATGTTGCGGGTGCCGAAGCGCGGGTGGACGCCGCCGTCGACGAAGTCACGCCCGATGGCCGCGCCCAGGCGGGCAGCCGTGCTCGCGAGTCCGTCGGGGCCAGCCGCGTAGGAGAGATGATCCAGGCGCATGCCAGACATTCTGAGCATGCGGCCGATGGTCCGACGAATCGGGGTCGCTGTCTCTTGATGTCGAGAGTCGTGGTGGGGTGGTTGGCGGGGGACGGATTCACCACGGGATGTAGGCGAAGCGGAGCTTCCCGCGTGGAATTCCGCTACAGAAGTGCTGGTTCGGCTACATCCCGTGGTGAATCCGCACCGCCCAGGCGGATTCGGCTACATCCCGTGGTGAATCCGCACCGCCTAGGTCTCGCGCCCCACAAACCGTCAGCGCGGGTCGGCCGGATGCAGCGCCAGCGCCGAGCGGGAGCGCAGGTGCGCCTCGCAGTGGTGGACGAGCTCGTCGTACGCCGCCTGGCCCATCAGGGCGACCAGCTCGGCCTGGTTGGTGACGTAGACCGGCTCCATCCCGACGTGGGCCTCGGTGTTGCCCGAGCAGTACCAGTCCAGGTCGTGGCCGCCGGGACCCCAGCCGCGCCGGTCGTACTCGGTGATCGTCACCTCGACGTACGACGTCCCGTCCATCCGCTCGATCTCGCGGAAGGTACGGCGGATGGGCAGCTGCCAGCACACGTCCGGCTTGGTCTCGAGCGGGTTGCGCCCGAGTTCGAGGGCGAGCCCGTGCAGGGCGCAGCCGGCGCCGCCGGCGAAGCCGGGCCGGTTGGAGAACACGCACGAGCGCTGGCCGTCGACCTCGTGCATCCGGGTCTTGCGCTCGCCGTCCTCGTCCTTCTCGACCCAGTCCTTGCGCTTGACCGGCCGTCCCGGATGGGCCTGCCAGTGCGCCGGCGTCAGCTGCTCGACGAAGCCCTGGACGCGGCGCTCGTCGTCCTTGTCGGCGAAGTGCGCGCCGAGCGTGCAGCAGCCGACGTCGGGGGAGTCGGCGTAGATGCCGGCGCAGCCGCTGCCGAAGATGCAGGTGAAGGACGACGTGAGCCAGGTGAGGTCGCACTTGAGGACCTCGGACTCGTCGGCCGGGTTGGCGAACTCCACCCACGCACGGGGAAAGTCGAGCGGGACCTCGGGCACGGTGGTCCTTTCAAGGGTCAGGGCCGGGCCACGATAGTGCAGAGCCGGTGAGGCACGGTCAGCGCCGAACGGCGCGCTGGGGAGAGCGGTCTCCGCGCCAGGTCATGGATGACGGTGCGCTGTCGGGATGGACGTCGTACTTTCGGATGTAGGTCAGGATCTGCATCCAGAGGACCTCGCCTCCCGGTTCGCCGGCGCCGGCGCAGCCGTTCGGCACCTCGATGGTCACCCGCTTGCGATGGACGGAGGCGCTCAGCCCCGGGCACTCCACCCGGTTCGAGTAGCCGAGGTCCCATACGTACAGGCCGGTGACCAGCTGGCCTTGCGCGTCGAACTCCGCGGAGGCGGTCCACTCCCTCGGGCAGACGGTGTCCAGGTGCGGGCACCGCACGACGACCAGCTCGACCCCGAGCTTCGCGCGTCGCCGCAGATGGGGGATATGCACCACCGCCTTGTAGGACGTCGCGGTGTTGACGAAGCGCACCTTGCGGATGTCGACGCTCGGTCTCGTGTCGGCGGGGTCCTTCGCCGACTTCTCCCCTGCCTGGGCCGGCGCCGGGCCGGCGAGGACGGCGAGCAGGGTCGCCAGGCAGCTGAGGATGACGAGAGCCGGCCGGCCCGTCGTCCGGTGATGGCGGAGCATCGCCCTACGATAAGGGCTGTTCGCGTGTCCCTGGCCGTCCACTAGTACCGTGGACGTATGCGTCTGGGTGTCCTCGACATCGGCTCGAACACCGGCCACCTCCTGGTGGTCGACGCCCACGGCGGCGCGGCGCCGCTGCCGGCGTACTCCTACAAGGAGCCGCTGCGCCTCGCCGAGCACCTCGACGCCGACGGCGACATCTCGCCGACCGGCATCGCGGCGCTGACTGCGTTCACCGCGCAGGCGCTGGTCGTGGCCGAGGAGAAGGGCTGCGAGGAGATGCTGTCCTTCGCCACCTCGGCCGTGCGCGACGCGGGCAACTCCGAGGAGGTGCTCGCCCACGTCGCGGCCCAGACCGGCGTGCAGATCGCGGTGCTCCCGGGCGAGGACGAGGCGCGGCTGACCTTCCTCGCCGTACGGCGGTGGTTCGGCTGGTCGGCCGGGCGCCTGGCCGTCTTCGACATCGGCGGCGGGTCCCTCGAGATCGCGGCCGGGTCCGACGAGCGGCCCGATGTCGCCTGGTCCCTGCCGCTGGGTGCGGCCCGGCTGGCGCGCGCCGAGTTCGCGGCGCGGCCCGACGACGACCAGCTGCGCCAGATCCGCCGCCGGATCCGGGCCGACATCGCGCGCGACGCGGGCCACCTGCTGCGCGCCGGTACGACGCACCGCGCGTCGGCCACCTCCAAGACCTTCCGTTCGCTCGCTCGCATCTGCGGCGCGGCGCCGTCGGCCGAGGGCCCGCTGGTGCCGCGGACCCTGCCGCTGGCGGAGCTGCGCCAGTGGATCCCCAAGCTGGTCGCGATGACCCCCGAGGAGCTGGCCGCACTGCCGGGGGTCTCGCCGAGCCGCGCCCACCAGATCGTGCCGGGGGCGCTCGTCGCCGAGGCCTGCATGGACATCTTCGACCTGGCGGAGCTGGAGATCTGCCCGTGGGCGCTGCGCGAGGGCGTCATCCTCGAGCGGATCGACAAGCTCAGCGTCAACGACCCGTCATGACCGCCGACGCGCCGGGGCGTCCCCGGATCGGGCTCTCCACGAGCTCGGTCTACCCGGAGTCGACCGCGCACGCGTTCGCCTACGCCGCGTCGGTGGGCTACGAGGCGGTCGAGGTGATGGTCGGCATCGACGCCCTCTCCCAGCAGGTCGACGCCGTCCGGCAGCTCGCGGAGCACCACGCGATCCCGGTCAGCGCCGTCCACGCCCCCTGCCTGCTCTTCACGCAGCGGGTCTGGGGGGTCGAGCCCTGGGGCAAGCTCGAGCGCTCGGCCGCGATGGCGAGGGCCGTGGGCGCCGAGGTCGTCGTGGTGCATCCGCCGTTCCGGTGGCAGCGGGAGTACGCACGGGACTTCGTCAACGGGATCGCCGCCCTGGAGGAGTCCTCCGGCGTCGCCTTCGCCGTGGAGAACATGTACCCCTGGCGGGCCTCGCGCCGCCGGATGGAGATGTACCTCCCGGGCTGGGACCCCTCGACCGAGCCCTACGCCAATACGACCATCGACCTCTCCCACGCGGCGATCGCGCAGTCCGACCCGGTCGCGATGGCCGAGCGGCTCGGCCCGCGACTGCGCCACGTCCACCTGACCGACGGCACCGACTCCGCCAAGGACGAGCACCTCGTGCCAGGCCGCGGCGACATCGGCGCCGACCGGTTCCTGCGCCATCTCGCGGCCACCGGCTTCGCCGGGGAGGTCGTGCTGGAAATCAACACCCGCCGCTGCGCCACCCGCGAGGAGCGCGAGGCCGACCTGCGCGCGTCGCTGGACTTCGCGCTCGAGCATCTCGCCGTTCCCACGGCACCCTCCGGCGCGGGCGACCCGTCGTGACGACCGCGCCGAGTGGCCGGGGCCGGCGCCGCGGCAGCCCCGACACGCGCGCGGCGATCCTCGAGGCGGCCCGCGCGCGCTTCGCCGACGCCGGCTTCTCCGGTACGACGATCCGCGGGGTCGCCGCGGACGCCGGCGTCGACCCGGCCCTGGTGCACCACTACTTCGGCTCCAAGGACGACCTGTTCGTGGCGGCCCTGGAGCTGCCCGTGGACCCGAGGGCGGTGCTGGCCGAGCGGGTCGCCGGGCCCCTGGAGGGAGCGGGCGAGCGGCTGCTGCGCGCGCTGCTGTCGGTCTGGGACGACCCGGAGGTCCGCCCCGCACTGCTGGCGATGGTGCGCCGGCTGATCGAGCCCGGCGGCGAGACGCTGTTCCGCGAGGGCTTCCTCCCCGTCGTCCTGGCGCCGCTCGGCGCGGCGCTCGGCGTCGACGACCCGGAGCGGCGGATGCAGCTGGTCGCCAGCCAGGTCATCGGGGTCATCGTGCTGCGCTACGTCGTCCGGGCCGAGGCCATCGTCGCGATGGACGCGGACGCCCTCGTGACGGCGTACGCGCCGGTCCTGGACGGCTTCCTCGCCGGTCCGCTGTGACGGCTCGCCCGTCCCGGGCGCCATGACGTCGTCGGCGGCCCTTGCGCACACCGCTGCCCCGGGCGCACTATTCAACACATGATGAATTCGGTGATCGCGATCCGTGGTCTCCACGTGGTCCGCGGGGGACGGCCGGTCCTGCCGGGTCTGGACCTGGAGATCGGCGCGGGGGTGACCGGGCTGCTCGGACCCTCCGGCTGCGGCAAGTCCACGCTGCTGCGCAGCATCGTGGGCGTCCAGCGGGTGGCGGCCGGCACGGTCACGGTGCTCGGGCATCCCGCCGGGTCGGCGCCGCTGCGCCACCGGGTCGGCTACCAGACCCAGTCCGCGAGCACGTACGACGACCTCACGGTCGGCGAGAACCTCCGCTTCTTCGCGCGCGTGCTCGGCCTGCCGCTCGCTGCGGCGGACGAGGCCCTGACCGCGGTCGACCTCGGTCCGCACCGCGACACGGTGGCCGGCCGGCTCAGCGGCGGTCAGCGCTCGCGGGTCGGCCTGGCGGTGGCCCTCCTCGGCACGCCCGCGCTGCTCGTGCTCGACGAGCCGACCGTCGGCCTCGACCCGGTGCTGCGCCGCGACCTGTGGGAGCTGTTCCACCGGATCGCCGGCGCGGGGACCGCCGTCCTCGTCTCCAGCCATGTGATGGACGAGGCCGAGCGCTGCGACGCACTGCTGCTCATGCGCGAGGGCCGGATCATCGCGCACGGGACACCGGCGGAGATCAAGGCCGCCCGGGGCGCGGCGGACGTCGAGTCCGCCTTCCTCGCCCTCGTCGAGGAGGGGGTCGCATGAGCGCGCCCCTGACGCCGCGGGTCACCGGCGCGATCGCGATGCGGGTGCTCACCCAGCTGCGCCGCGACCACCGCACCCTGGCGATGCTGCTGGTCCTGCCGTGCCTGCTCCAGGCCCTGCTGTGGTGGATCTTCGAGGACACCCCGCTGGTCTTCGACCGGATCGGCCCGGCGCTGCTGGCGATCTTCCCGTTCTTCGTGATGTTCCTCGTCACCAGCATCACCACCCTGCGCGAGCGCTCCGGCGGCACGCTGGAGCGCCTGTTCACCCTGCCGATGGGCCGCCTGGACTTCCTGTGCGGTTACGCCCTCGCCTTCGGGGCCGTCGCCGCCGTCCAGGCCGCCCTGGCCGCCGGGGTCGCGATCGGCCTGCTCGACCTCGACCTGCGCGGTCCCGACGCGCTGCTCGTCGTCGTGGGGGTCGCCGACGCCGTCCTCGGCACGGCGCTCGGCCTGCTCGTGTCCGCCTTCGCCCGCACCGAGTTCCAGGCGGTGCAGTTCCTGCCGGCGGTCGTCGTACCGCAGATCCTGCTGTGCGGCCTGCTCGTCCCCCGCGAGCGGCTGCCGCAGGTGCTCGAGGCGGTGGCGGCCGTGCTGCCGCTCACCTGGGCCGTGGACGCCATGGAGCATCTCGCGACGACCACCCGGACCGGCGAGGTGTGGCGGGACGTGGCGGTCGTGACGGGCTTCGCCCTCGCGGCGCTGGCGCTGGGCGCGGTGACCCTGCGACGTCGTACCGACTGACCGCGACCACCGGAAGGCCCGTACTTTGGGGGCATGCGCCCCTTCCGCGACCCGCTGCTGTCGCTCTCGCACAGCTCCGCGGTGAAGCGCCTGGTGTCCCTGCTGCCGGTCTCGTCGACCGTGGTCCGCAGCTGCGTCGCCGGCGAGCGCGCCGACGACGCGGTCGCCGCGGCCCGGGCGCTACAGCGCGAGGGCTTCGCCGTCACCATCGACCTCCTCGCCGAGGCGCCCGCCGCCGAGACCCAGGCACTCGCCGCGGTGGCGGCGTACCGCACCCTGCTCGACCAGCTGGCGGACGCCGGTCTCGCGGCCGGCTGCGACGTGTCGGTGCGACTGACCTCCCTCGGTCTGCGCCTGCCCGGTGGCGAGGCCCTCGCCCTGGCAGGCGCCCACAAGGTCTGCCGTACGGCGGCGCGCGCCGGCGCGAGCGTCACGCTGGCCGTTGCGGACCACGCGACCACCGATGCCACGCTGCGGATCGTCGCCGCCCTGCGCGAGGAGTTCCCGGGGACCGGAGTGCTCCTGCACGCCCAGCTGCGCCGTACCGAGGACGACTGTCGCGCCCTCGCCGGCCCCGGCAGCCGGGTCCGGCTGGACAAGGGGACCCGGGACGAGCCGGCCGAGCTGGCGTTCACCGACCCGGCGGAGGTCGACCGGTCCTTCGTGCGCTGCCTCAAGGTGCTGCTGTCGGGGGAGGGCCACCCGAGCGTGGCCACCGATGACCCGCGTCTCGTCGAGATCGCCGTCGCCCTGGCCAGCCGCTACGGACGGGCGCCCTCGACCTACGAGCTGCAGCTGGCCTACGGCGTCCGACCCGCCGAGCACCACCGGCTGGACGAGGCCGGCGAGCAGGTGCGGGTCTACCTGCCCTACGGCCCCGGCTGGCACGGCTATGTGATGCGGCGACTGGCGGAGCATCCGGCCAACCTGCGACTCTTCCTCACGTCGTTGGTCCCCGGACGGTGACCCGAGAGGTGGGAGAGCAGAGCGTGGCTGAGAAGCGGACCGCTGTCGTCGGTGCGGGAGTGATGGGCGAGACCCTGCTGTCCGGGCTGATCCGCGCCGGGCGCAGCGCCGATGCCCTCGTCGTCGTCGAGAAGCGGGCCGACCGCGCGGCCGAGCTCGCCGAGCGGTACGGCGTACGCGTGGTCGGCGACGTCGCCGCCGCCGGCGAGGCCGACACGGTGCTGCTCGTCGTCAAGCCGCAGGACATGGCCGACGTACTCGCCGAGCTGGCCCCGGCGCTGCACCCCGGGCAGCTGCTCGTGTCCCTCGCCGCGGGCATCACCACCGGCTTCGTCGAGTCGCGCGTGCCCGATGGGGTCGCCGTCGTCCGGGTCATGCCCAACACGCCCGCCCTCGTCGACCAGGGCATGGCGGCGATCTCGCCGGGGACCCACTGCGACGAGGGCCATCTCGCGGAGGCCGAGGACCTGATGGCCTCGGTGGGCCGCGTCGTCCAGGTGCCCGAGAAGCAGCAGGACGCCGTCACCGCGATCAGCGGCTCCGGACCGGCGTACGTCTTCTTCGTCGTGGAGTCCATGATCGAGGCCGGCGTCCACCTCGGCCTGCCGCGCACGATCGCGCAGGAGCTCGTGGTCCAGACGCTGGTCGGCTCGGCGACGATGCTCCGCGAGACAGGGGAGCACCCGGCGGTGCTCCGCGAGCAGGTGACCTCGCCGGGCGGCACGACGGCCGCCGCCCTCCGCGAGCTCGAGGTGCACCGCGTGCGGGCCGCCTTCCTCGCCGCCCTCGAGGCCGCGCGGGACCGCTCCCGCGAGCTCGGCAGCTGACCCCGCTCGGCCGTTGAGTCGTCGGTTCTGACCCGTCGAGTCGTCACATCCGACCGGCCGAGCCGTCAGTTCCGACCGCTCGAGTGGTCATGAGGCGCCACTGGCCACAAGCGACGACTGGACGGGTCGGATGTGACGAGTCGACGGGTCAGAAGTGACGACTCAACCCCGGGGGGTGGGCTCAGGCGACCTCGGCGAGGCCGCGCACGGTCGGCACCCGTACGCCGGACCGGCGGGGGTCGTGGCGGCCGTAGCGGTCCAGCAGCCGCGCCTGCAGGCCCGCGCGCTGGGCGCCGACCACGTCGTGGCGCAGCGAGTCGCCGACCATGAGCGTCGCGGCGGGCTCGGACCCGAGGCGGGCGCATGCCGAGAGATAGGAGCGCGGGTCGGGCTTGGCCGCCGGCAGCGCGGAGGACGCGAACACCGGTACGTCGGCCCGCAGCAGCCCGGTGCGCCGCAGCTTCTCGGTCTGGATCGCCTGCTCGCCGTTGGTGAGGATGCCGACCGGCAGTCCGGCGCCGCGGGCCCGCTCGATGGCGGCCGCGGCATCGTCGAAGGCCCGCCACGCGGCGCGGTAGCAGCCCAGGAAGCCGGCGTACACGTCGTCGGCGAGCGCGTCGTCGGTCAGGTCCCAGCCCGGCAGGAAGTCGCGGATCCGGGCGCGCCGGTGCTCGAGGTAGCTCACCTCGCCGCGCTGCGCGCGCTCGTAGTGACGCGCCTCCAGCAGGAACCAGCGCTCGACGTGCGACTCCAGCTCGGCGGGCGACTCGGCCAGCCCGAGGCCGGTCAGCCACGCCCGGAGGCCGCGGTCGGCCGCGCCGCGGTGGTCCACCAGGGTGTCGTCCAGGTCGAGGAGCAGGGCCCGGAACGTCATGCGGTGCAGTCTGCCAGCGGCCGCCGACACACTGGTGCCACCCTCACCTTCCCCGCTCTCTCGCGCCCGGCCCCGCCGTCACCGCAGGCCGGCGGCGTCCGGGACGGCCCGGCCGGGCGGGGTCAGCGCGCCCAGCATGGTCGCCGCGATGGCGCGGGCGGCCTGGTCCTCGCCCAGCTCCCCGGCGTACACCGAGGTCGCCGCGGCATGGGTGAGCGTGTGCAGGGTGGTCACCAGCCACGAGACCGGGAGGTCGGTCCGGAAGCGGCCCTCGGCGCGGCCGCGCTCGAGCAGCCGCTCGGCCCGGCGGCGCGGCTCGGCGTGCGCGGCGGCCATGTCGGCGACCGGCAGGCTCTTCTCCGCGGCGACCACGAGGGCGCCGTAGCGCAGGGTGACCTGCCAGGTCGCCTCCACCAGCCGAACCAGGGCGGCAGCGGGGTCGCCGGTGAGGTCGACGCCGCGGAGCGAGGCCTCGGACTCCCGCATGGCCCGCTCGACGACCGCGGCGACGAGCACGGCACGGCTCGGGAAGTGGCCGTAGAGGGTGACCCGGCCCACGCCGGCCGCGCGGGCGATGTCGTTGATGCTGACGTCGGGGTCGCGGGCCAGCGTCGCGGTCGCCGCGTCCACGATGGCCTCCACGTTGCGCCGGGCGTCGGCGCGCAGGGGGCGGGCGCTCACGAGGTCAGCATCGACGACCGGTGGGCGCTGGCGCAGCCCGCGTACTCCTGCCAGCGCCACGCCATCGCCGCCAGCATCAGCACGAACATCGCGACGTGACCGACCAGCATCAGGCCGCCGCCGTCGAGGACGCCACCCCAGTACAGCGGCAGCGCGACCGCGAAGCCGGCGTACATGACCGCACACATCTCCAGGACCGGTGCCCAGCGGTGCCCGCGCACCCGCATCCAGCCGGCCATCGGGAGCGCCATGGTGGTCGCCATCACCAGCGCCTCGACGCTCGCCGAGCGCAGCCACGAGCCGTCGCCGGCGGCGCGCGTGGCGAGCATCCACAGCGGCCAGAGCACCATCATCCCGATGAGCATCGCGGCGACCATCTCGCCGTAGTGCAGTGCGAACCTACGGACCTGGCGTGCGCTCACGGTGACCTCCGGTGACGGACGCCCGCGGCCAGTAAGTCGGACGTCGATGTTCGAGATCATAAGTCGAACAGGGGTGTACGACAAGAGCCGGGCCACGAGAGCCGGGTGACGCGCCCCCAAGGGCCTCCGGTCAAGGCGACACGCCGAGCGCGGAAAGTTTCACGGACGAATCTCTTCCCCACGAGTCACATCTGGCCCTATTGTCACGCACAGGGCGTCCGGTGTTCACAGCTGGGGAAGGCGGTGACGGACGCGCACAGAAAGCGTGGTTGGTCATGGCTCCTACGTCGCGCGAGCGCGCCGAGTCCCTTCCGGACCCGAAGTTCCTCACCATCGCGGAGGTCGCCTCCGTCATGCGCGTCTCCAAGATGACCGTGTACCGCCTGGTCCACGGCGGAGAGCTGCCGGCCGTCCGTGTCGGTCGGTCGTTCCGGGTCACCGAGGACGACGTCAACGAGTACCTGCGCAAGTCCTTCTACTCCGCGGGCTGATCGCGGCCCGACCCGCTCCCGCCCGTCGCCCCGGCGCCACCCGGCAGTGCGATCTTCATCCCATCTCCTGCGCTGATTCACTGCGCTCACGAGGGTCCGGATAGGCTGACCCGGTGCTCCGGGGTCTCCCGGGGCGTCGTACGTCACGCCGAGCGCTGTCGCGCCCGGCGCTCTGGAGAGGTTCCACGTGGGTTCTGTCATCAAGAAGCGCCGCAAGCGCATGGCGAAGAAGAAGCACCGCAAGCTGCTGAAGAAGACGCGCGTCCAGCGTCGCAAGCTCGGCAAGTGATCCGAGCGAGCCAGTAGCTCACGCAGTCTCACCTCGCCGGTGCGCCTCGCGCGCGTCGGCCTGATTCCGAGGAGTCGGTGGAGATGGGCGCCGGACGCACGGTCCTGGTCACGGGGGTCTCGCGCGACCTCGGCCGGACCCTTGCCCGCAGCCTGGCCACCGACCCCGGGATCGACCGGGTCATCGGCGTCGACGTCATCCCCCCGCGGGGCGACCTCGGCGACGTCACGTTCGTGCGCGCCGACATCCGCAACCCGGTCATCGCGAAGGTCATCGCCAAGGAGGACGTCGACACCGTCGTCCACATGAGCGTGATCGCGACCCCCGGCTCCGCCGGTGCCCGCGGCACCATGAAGGAGCTCAACGTCATCGGGACGATGCAGCTCCTCGCGGCCTGCCAGAAGGCCGACGGGGTGCGCACCCTGGTCGTGAAGTCCTCGACCACCGCGTACGGCGCCAGCAGCCGTGACCCCGCCATGTTCACCGAGGACATGGAGCCTCGCCGTCCGGCCCGCACCGGGTACGCCAAGGACGTCGCGGAGGTCGAGCAGTACGTCCGCGGCTTCGCCCGCCGGCGGCCCGACGTCACGGTCACCCTCCTGCGCTGTGCCAACGTGATCGGCCCGCGCGTGGTCAGCCCGCTGGCGTCGTACTTCCGGCTGCCGGTGGTGCCGACCGTCCTGGGCTTCGACCCGCGGCTGCAGTTCCTGCACGAGACCGACCTCTACCGGGTCCTGCGCCACGCCGTGCGCGAGGACCGCGGAGGCACGTTCAACGTGGCCGGCGACGGCCTGCTCATGCTCTCCCAGGCGCTGCGTCGCGCCGGCCGCCCGAGCGTGCCGGTGCCCGGGTTCGCCTTCGGCGGCCTCGGCTCCACGCTGAAGTCGACCCGGCGCGCCGACCTGTCGCCGGAGCTGGTCGCGTTCTTGACCTACGGTCGCGGCGTCGACACCACCCGGATGCGCGCCGAGCTCGGCTTCGAGCCCCAGTACACGACCGCCTCGGCGTTCGCCGAGTTCGCCGCGACGCTCCCCCCGGGAGCCCGCCGTACCGAACGGGTGCTCGGCGCCCTGGCCGAGCGCCTTCCCGCGGTCGAGGACGACCGTCCCGCTCAGCTCACCCTCGCTGGAGGCACGGATGGCTGACGCCGAGATCATCCCGATCGGCACCCGCGGCCAGCCCGGCCGTGGCACCGGCAAGCGCCCCTCGGCGGCCGCTCGCGGGCTGGCGCCGAAGAGCGGCACCCCGCGCCCGCCCGCGGCGAAGAAGCCCACCGCGGCGAAGCCCGACGCCGCGAAGTCCCCTGGTGAGCAGCCCGCGGGGAAGAAGCCCGCGGGGAAGAAGCCCGCGGCGAGGAAGCCCGCCGACGACGCCGCCGCGAAGCCCGCTGCGGAGCGAGCGGACCGGAGCGCGCCGGTCGTCGACGCCCCGAGCCTGCTCGACGCGCCGCGCGACCTGCCGCTCGCGACACCCGCGGCCCGCACCGCCGAGCGCGGCACCACCGGACCGCTCGCCGGCATCCCGGTCGGCGACTGGCTGGCGGCCTTCCAGCACGCCAGCAAGGAGCTCTTCGGCGACCAGTGGGAGCCGCAGCTCGCGCGCTTCCTCGCCTTCCTGCGCCGCCGCGTCACGGGCGACTACACCGTGGACGAGTACGGCTTCGACGCGGAGGTCACCGAGCGCTTCTTCATGGCGGCGCTGCGTCCGGTCGCGCAGAAGTGGTTCCGGATCGAGGTGCGCGGCGTCGAGAACATTCCCACCGAGGGCGGCGCTCTCGTGGTCTCGAACCACTCCGGCACCATCCCGGTCGACGGGCTGATGACGATGGTGTCGATCCACGACCACACCGGGCGCTTCCTGCGCCCGCTCGGTGCCGACCTGGTGTTCCGGCTGCCCGTCGTGGGCTCGGTGGCGCGCAAGGGCGGCGCCACCTTGGCCTGCACCGAGGACGCCGAGCGGATGCTGCGCGGCGGCGAGCTGGTCGGGGTCTGGCCGGAGGGCTTCAAGGGCATCGGGAAGCCGTTCTCCGACCGCTACAAGCTGCAGCGCTTCGGCCGCGGCGGCTTCGTGTCCGCCGCGCTGCGCACCGGCGTCCCGATCGTGCCGCTCTCGGTCGTCGGCGCCGAGGAGATCTATCCGCTGGTCGGCAACATCCCCTCGCTGGCGCGCCTGCTGGGCGTGCCGTACATCCCGATCACGCCCTTCTTCCCGCTGCTCGGCCCGCTCGGGCTGGTGCCGCTGCCGTCGAAGTGGCTCCTGGAGTTCGGTGAGCCGATCCGCACCGACGAGTACGACGACGGCGCGGCGGACGACCCGATGCTGGTCTTCAACGTCACCGACCAGGTCCGCGAGACCATCCAGCAGACCCTCTACAGCCTGCTCATGCAGCGGGAGTCGGTCTTCCGCTGACCCGCGGCCGCCCGCCGGCCGGCCGGCCCGTCCAGGGGGCAGCCGGGCCTACGGGGTCGTCGGCGCCTTGGGCGTGTTGGTGCCGAGCAGGCCGCCGACGATGCCCGTCACGCCGTCGATGAGCGCGCCCGCGAGCGAGGGGTCGGTGGCTCCCTGCGTCGGCTGGCTCTGCCCGTCGATGCCGAGGGTGCCGGTCAGGCCTCGGGTGACCTGGTCGACCGTGCCACCCACCGTGTTCTTGGGCGCCTTGGTCGCCTCGGGCACACCGGGCAGGGTGACGGGCGCGTCCAACGGCGACGTCGTCGCTGCCTCGGTCGAGACCGGCGGCGCCTGCTGTCCGGCCGGCTTGTCCTTCTTCTTGGCCGGCTCGGGCGTCTGGGTGACGGACGCGGTGATGTCCGGGTTCAGGACGGCGCTGAGCGGCAGCGTCGCGAACGCGGGCATCTCGGTGATGGCGCCGCCCGAGCAGCTCGGGCAGGCCTCCCACGCAGCGGCGTCGATCTGGCGGATCGTCTGGGATGCGGTGATGACGACCGAGCGGCTCTCCGACGGCACCAGCGGGCCGACGGCGCCCAGCACGCTCATGCTCGAGTCGGCGAAGGAGCGCAGGTCCGCGATCCGGTCGGACTTGCCGGTCGCGGCGTAGTCGTCGAGCGCGAGCTCGGAGGCCTGGCGGGCCTGGTCGGTGAAGTCCTGCAGGGTGTCGTTGATGGCGTCGGCGTCGGCACCGCGGTCGACGAGCACGCGCAGCTCCCCGAGGCGGGCCTCGGCGTGGGAGATCAGCGCGTCGGCCTTGCCGGCGCCGTCGGGCTGGAGGTTCGTCTGGGCGTTCTCGATCGCCCGCTTGACCGGGTACAGGACGTCACCGGGGAGCGCGTCCTGCGAGGCCATCGCCATCGAGCCGGTGGCGGAGACGACGGCGAAGCCGCCGATCACCGTGGCCAGGCGGCGCTCCCGGGAGCCGCGACGCTGGCGCGGGGTGAGCCGGGCGGCCAGGGCCTCGTCGGCTCGGGCCGGCTCGCGCTCGGCCGCCGCGACGAGCTGGCTGCGCAGCGAGGCGACGAACTCGGGGCGGGCCGTGACCGGGGGGACGGCGCGCAGGGCCTCGACGAGCTCGAGGAGCTCGGCGTGACGCTGGCGGCTCGCGCTGCTCTCGCCGGCGTCCTGGGCGTGGCCGGAGACCAGCGCCGCGAACTCCTCGGCGCCGCGCGTCCCGCCGTTCCCGCGCATCACAACGTCCGTCCTCGTGTCGGAAGGGTCGCCCGACCCATCGTGCCCTGTCGCAGGACCAACGACGGGAGGGTCCCGGTGGTTACGGTCCGGACGGTCGGCCGGGCATAGCCCGAAGTGACCATGCCTGCGTGCGCCGGTGCGCAGTCCGGGCCGAGGAGCGGCACGCTCGGACGGGCGCTCATCGGATCCCCTCCGGCATCAGCTTGGCGAGGTTGCGCACGCCGCGCAGCTGCAGCTGCTTGATGGCGCCGTCGCTGCGGCCGAGGGCCGCGGCCGTCTCCGCGATGCTCATGCCCTGCAGGAAGCGCATGATCAGACAGTCGCGCTGCTCGTTGGGGAGCTTCGTGAGCGACTCGAGCAGGATCTCGTTGGTGAGGCTGGCGAGGACGGCGTTCTCGGGCCCCTCCGTGGCGTCGTCGTGCTGGCCCATGTCCTCGGTGGTCAGCTCGAGGCGGGTGCGGCCGGCCTTGAAGTGGTCGGTGGCCAGGTTGCGCGCGATGGTCATCAGCCAGGCGCCGAAGTCCTTGCCCTGCCAGCGGAAGGAGGCCATGTTGCGCAGGGCGCGGAAGAAGGTCTCGGAGCAGAGGTCCTCGGCGATCACCACGGACCGCGTCCGGTAGTAGAGGAAGCGGTAGACCGACGGCTGGTAGTGGTCGTAGAGCAGGCCGAAGGCCTCGGCGTCGCCGCCGCGGGCGAGCTCGACCAGGCCGATCAGCCGCTCGCGCGCCTCGGCGGACTCCTCCGAGGAGGTCGCCAAGGTGGCGTCGCCGAACTCGCTCGTGCCGCTGCCCTCGACCGGGGCCTCGCTGAGCAACCAGTGCTCGGCGTACCCGCGCTGGGCGGACGGCCGGGACGACCCGGAGGAGGCGGGGGAGCCCGCGAGCGCCACAGCGGGACCGCCCGACGCCGCGGAGAGTGCAGTCAGCACGGCCTCGCGCAGGGCGTCGAGCCCTCGCGACAGGTCAGTGCGCTGCCAGGTCATGCGGGTTCCCTCCCTACTGCCCCCGCAGGGGATCCTACGGCGGATCCTTGCGCAGTGGTACCGGAACGCGACAACCGGTCGACCGGATCCCGGACCACCCGAAAGGACTGGTTACCGTCCGGTAAGGACGGCTCAGGAGAGATGGCGGCGCACCTGGTGCCGTACGACGGCGCCGGCGACCGCCGCGCCGGTGGCGGCCGAGCCCGCGATCAGCCCGATCCGGGCGGCCTTGCGCCCGGTCCGGTAGTCGTGGACCCGCCAGCCGTGGGCGCGGGCGTGGGCCCGCAGGCGGGCGTCGGGGTTGATCGCGCAGGGGTCGCCGACCAGGCCCAGCATCGGCAGGTCGTTGGCGGAGTCGCTGTAGGCGGAGCACAGGGACAGGTCGAGGCCCTCGCGCTCGGCGAGGGCCGTCACGGCCTCCGCCTTCGCGGGCCCGTGCAGCATGTCGCCGACGAGCTTGCCGGTGTAGACGCCGTCGACGTGCTCGGCGACCGTGCCCAGGGCCCCGGTGAGGCCGAGCCTGCGGGCGATCAGGCTCGCGATCTCGATCGGCGCGGCGGTGACCAGCCAGACCCGCTGGCCCTGGTCGAGGTGCATCTGTGCGAGGGCGCGGGTGCCGGGCCAGATCCGGTGCGCCATGGCCTCGTCGAAGATCTCCTCCCCGATCTCCTCGAGCTCCTGCACCGTGTGGCCGGCGATGAACGCGAGCGCCGAGTTGCGGGCCTCGGCGACGTGCTCGGGATCCTCGACGCCGGCGATGCGGAAGTAGGCCTGCTTGTACGCCGCGCCGAGGATGTCGCGGGTGGTGAAGAACTTGCGCCGGTACAGCCCTCGCGCCAGGTGGAAGATGCTGGCGCCCTGCATGACGGTGTTGTCGACGTCGAAGAACGCGGCGGCGCGCGCGTCGGCCGGGTGCGCCAGCGCGGTCTCCACCTCGGCGGCCGCGGCGGCCGCCTCGCCGGCCAGCCGGGACCGCTGCTGCAGGTTCAGGCGGCGGGGTCGGTCGGAGGGCGGCACCATGGGTCCAGCCTAGAAGGACCCGGCCGGCTCCGGGCCAGGCCCGGATCGACACGATCTCCTAGTATCCCTCCATGTCCTCGCCGGAGTCCTCGCCGGAGTCCTCGCCGGAGTCCTCGCCGGAGCAGTCCGGTGCTCGGGAGTCGCCGCAGCGGCCCGGGACGCCGCTCGACGCCCACGACGCCCCCTACGCCCCCGGTGGCGCGGGCGCGCCGGACGTGGCGGCGCTGGTCGCCTCCGCCGCCGCCGACCACCCTGGTCGGCTCGCGGTCGTCGAGGCCGGTGGCCGAGGGCTCACCTGGGCCGAGCTGGAGGACGAGGTGGGCCGGGTCGCGACCGGCCTGGGCCGGGCGGGCGTGCTCGCGGGGAGCCGCGTGATGCTGGTGCTCGGCAACCGGCTGGAGTTCGTCACGTCCTATCTCGGTGTGCTGCGCGCCCAGGCGGTCGCCGTTCCGGTCAACCCCGGCTCCACGCCCACGGAGCTGGCGGCGCTGCTCGTCGACTGCGGCGCCCGGCTCGTGGTCGCCGACGGTCGTACGGTCGCCGCCGTCCGCGACGCGGTGGCGCGCCCGGAGGTCGCGGCGGCCGCGCTCGACGAGCATCGCCCGGCACCGCGGGTGGTGCTGGTGGGCGAGGACCCGGACGACGGCGAGCTCGCCTACGACGAGCTGCGCGCGCGGGAGGCCGTGCCGGTGCCGCCGCTGCAGGACCCGGAGAAGCTGGCCGTGCTGCTCTACACCAGCGGCACCACCGGCCGCCCGCGCGCCGCGATGCTGACCCACCGCGCGCTGCTGGCCAATGTCGACCAGGTCGCCTCGGTCGAGCCGCCGATGATCCACTCCGACGACGTGGTGCTCGGCGTTCTGCCCCTCTTCCACGTCTACGGGCTCGGCGCCGTCCTCGGCGGGGTGATCCGCCACCGCGCGAAGCTGGTCCTCGCCGAGCGGTTCGACCCCGAGGGCACCCTCGACCTGATCGAGGACGAGGCCTGCAGCGTGGTCCCGGTCGCGCCGCCGGTGTTCGCGGCCTGGCAGGGCGTCGACGCCCTCGCCGAGCGGCTCGGCCCGGTCCGGATGATCCTGTCCGGATCGGCCCCGCTGGCCGCGGAGGCCGTCGAGGCCTTCGGCGCGGTCGCCCAGGTCCCGGTCCACCAGGGCTACGGCCTCACCGAGGCCTCGCCCGTGGTGACGAGCACCCTGCGCTCGGCGCAGGTGAAGCCGGGCTCGGTCGGCGCGGCGCTCGACGGCATCGACATCCGCCTGGTCGACGACGAGGGCGTCCCGCTCGAGGACGCCGCGGCCGACGATCCCGGGGAGATCCAGATCCGCGGGCGCAACCTGTTCAGCGGCTACTGGCCCGACGGTCACGACGGGCCGGGAGAGGACGGGTGGTGGTCGACCGGCGACGTCGGCTTCCTCGACGCCGACGGCGACCTCTTCCTCGTCGACCGGGTCAAGGAGCTGGTCATCGTCTCGGGCTTCAACGTCTACCCCACCGAGGTCGAGGCCGTCATCGAGGAGGTCCCGGGGGTGCGGCAGGCCGCGGTGCTGGGCGTGCCCGACGCGCAGACGGGCGAGGCCGTGGTCGCGTACGTCGTGCCCACCGACGACGCCACGGCGGGCGGACCCGCGGAGGACGTCGTCAGCGCGGTGCGCGCCGCGGCGCAGGAGCGGCTGGCGCCGTACAAGCGTCCGGTCCGGGTCGAGGTGGTGGCGGCCCTGCCGCGCACCGTGACGGGCAAGATCCGCAAGGGCGTGCTGCGCGGGGCCGAGCGGCGCAAGGCGCTGGGGATCCTCGAGTGACGGCCCGCGTCACGCTCTACAGCCGGCCCGGCTGCCACCTGTGCGACGACGCGCGCGCAGTGATCGAGGCGGTGTGCGCCGAGCTGGGCGAGCGCTACACGGAGGTCTCGATCGACGACGACCCCGAGCTGGCCGACCGCTTCGCGAACGAGATCCCGGTGACCTTCGTCGACGGCCGCCAGCACGACTTCTGGCGGGTCAGCCCCGAACGGCTGCGCCGGGCGCTGGGCGGCTGAGCGGTCGCGCGGCGGCGGCGCGGGCCCGCCCGGTGTGACCTTTCAGTCACCGGGCTGCATTGTGGTTCCGTCCATTTTGTTCTCACGTTCACAAACTCCTACAGTGATCGAGCCGCGCCACTGACGTTCGGCTGCGCGGCTGGAAAGTGGAGCTGTGACCACACGGAGTTCGACGGATGCCGCCCGGGTCATCCCTGAGGCCACGGTCGCGCGTCTGCCCGTCTACCTGCGGGCCCTGACGGCGCTGGCCGACAGTGGGATCCGCACGTGCTCGAGCGAGGACCTCGCGACCGCCGCGGGCGTCAACAGCGCCAAGCTGCGCAAGGACCTGTCCTATCTCGGCAGCTACGGCACCCGCGGGGTGGGCTACGACGTCGACTACCTCCGCTACCAGATCGCCCGCGAGATCGGCGTGACCCAGGACTGGCCGGTCGTCATCGTCGGCATCGGCAACCTCGGCCACGCCCTGGCCAACTACTCCGGCTTCCGCAGCCGCGGCTTCCGCGTGGTCGCCCTCCTCGACGCCGACGAGTCGGTGGTGGGGCAGACCGTGGCCGGGGTCGTCGTCCGTCCCTTCGACGACCTCGAGGAGATCGTCCGCGAGCACGACGTCGCGATCGGCGTGATCGCGACGCCCGCGATCGCGGCGCAGGACGTCGCCGACCGGATGGTCGCCATCGGCATCACCAGCATCCTCAACTTCGCGCCGGCCGTGGTGGCGGTGCCCGAGGGCGTCGACGTGCGCAAGGTCGACCTGTCGATCGAGCTGCAGATCCTCGCCTACCACGAGCAGCGCAAGGCCAACGGCGCCGACGCGGGAGGAGGTGCGGCATGAGCGTGCTCGTCGTGGGGATCTCCCACAACTCGGCGCCCGTGTCCCTGCTGGAGCGGGTCGCGCTCGACCGGGACGGCGTCCAGAAGCTCATCACCGACGCCGCCTCGTGCGAGCACGTCAGCGAGGCGACCGTGATCGCCACCTGCAACCGGCTCGAGATCTACACCGAGGTCGAGCGCTTCCACGGCAGCATCGAGCAGATCTCCCGGCTCCTCGTCGAGCGCGCCGGCGAGACGACCGAGGCGATGCTGCCGCACCTGTACGTCCACTACGACGACGGCGCGATCTCGCACCTGTTCCAGGTCGCCGCCGGGCTCGACTCGATGGCGGTGGGCGAGGGCCAGATCCTCGGCCAGACCCGCGAGGCGCTGCGCCGCGGCCAGGAGCTCGGCACGGTCGGGCCGGCGCTCAACCTCCTCTTCCAGCAGGCCCTGCGGGTCGGCAAGCGCACCCGGGCGGAGACGGGCATCGACCAGGTCGCCCCGACCCTGGTCAGCGCCGCGCTCGAGGAGACCGCCAAGGTCGTCGGCGCGGTCGAGGGCAAGTACGTCGTCGTGGTCGGAGCCGGCGCGATGGCCGGTCTCGCGACCGCCACCGCCAGCCGCCTCGGCGCAGGGCACCTGTCGGTCGTCAACCGGTCGGTGGACCGCGCGGTCCGGCTCGCGAGCCAGTACTCCGGTGAGGCCGTGCGGCTCGCCGACCTCGGCGACGAGCTCTCCCGCGCCGACATCGTGATCAGCTGCACCGGGTCGTCCGGCACGATCGTGGACCGCGCGCTGTTGTCCCGCGTCCGGTCGGCGAGCGAGCGTCCGCTGGCCCTCATCGACCTCGCGCTCCCGCACGACATCGCGCCCGACGTGGCCGACCTGCCCGGGGTGCGCCTGGTCGGCCTGGCCGAGCTCGCCGAGCTGCTCCACGGCGGCGCCACCGGACGCGAGGTCCAGGAGGTGCGGCGCATCCTCGGCGAGGAGGTCACCGCCTTCCTCGCCGCCCGCCGCCAGGCGAGCGTCACCCCGACCGTCGTCGCCCTGCGGTCGATGGCGACCAACGTCGTCGACGCCGAGATGACCCGCCTCGAGGGCCGGCTCGCGGGCCTCGACGACGCCACCCGCGAGGAGATCCGCCAGACCGTGCGCCGGGTGGCGGACAAGCTGCTCCACGAGCCGACGGTGCGGGTGAAGGAGCTCGCCAACGAGCAGGGCGCGGTGTCCTATGCCGCCGCGCTGGCCGAGCTGTTCGCGCTCGACCCGGACGCCGTCGACGCCGTCACGCGGCCCGTCGTCAACGAGGAGGGCCGGTCATGAGCACTGGTCCGGCCCTGCGCATCGGCACCCGCCGCAGCGCCCTCGCCACCACCCAGTCCGGCCACGTCGCCGAGGCGCTCGAGGCGCTGGGCGTCGCGACCGAGCTGGTCGAGATCACCACCGACGGCGACCGCAGCCAGGCCAGCGGCACGCCGCTCGCCGGCGCGCCGTCGACCGGCGTCTTCGTGAGCGCGCTGCGCGACGCGCTGCTCGCTGGCGAGGTGGACGTCGCGGTGCACTCCCTCAAGGACCTGCCGACCTACGGCACCGAGGGGATCGCGCTGGCCGCCGTGCCGCCACGCGAGGACCCGCGGGACGTGGTCGTGGCCCGCGACGGGCTCACCCTGGGCGAGCTGCCGCAGGGCAGCCTGGTCGCTACCGGCTCCCCCCGGCGGGTCGCCCAGATCGAGGCCCTCGGCCTGGGCGTCCGGCTGGTCGGCGTGCGCGGCAACGTGGACACCCGGATCGCGCGGATCCGTGAGGGGGCGTACGACGCCGTCGTGCTCGCCCGCGCCGGCCTGGCCCGGCTCGGCCGGCTCGGCGAGGTCACCGAGGTGCTCGACCCCCTCCAGGTGCTCCCGGCCCCCGGCCAGGGTGCCCTGGCCGTCGAGTGCCGCGCCGACGACGCCGCCACCCTCGCCCTGCTGGCTCGCCTGGACGACGTCTGGTCCCGCGCCGCCGTCACGGCCGAGCGCACCCTGATGGCCACCCTCGAGGGCGGCTGTGCCGCACCGATCGGCGCCCTCGCGGAGGTCGCCGAGGGCGAGGACGGCCCCGAGCTGTGGTTGCGGGCGATCGTGCTGTCCGAGGACGGCGCGCTCGCCGTACGCCGCTCCGCGTCGGCCGGGCTCGACGCCGACGCGGCGTCCTGGCCCGCTGCCGCGGCGAAGCTCGGCGGCGACCTCGGGGCCGAGATGCTGGCCGACGGAGGCGCCGAGCTGATGGCCCAGATGACGGCCCAGCACACGGTCCAACAGGGCGTCCAGCAGGGCGACCAGCAGCACCCACGACAACGGGACCACGAGTCCTCCACCCCCCGCTCGAACTCCCACCCATCCGCACGATCTGCAGAGGTGCACAACCCATGACGCGAGCCACGACAGCCAAGAAGGCTGCTTCGACTCCCGCCGCAGCCCAGGTCCAGCCCGGACAGCCGCAGGGCCCCGGCTTCACGGCGTTCGTCGGCACCGGTCCCGGCGACCCCGACCTGCTGACCGTGCGGGCCGTGCGGCTGATCCAGGACGCCGACGTCGTCATCACCGAGGAGCCCGGTCACGCCGACCTGGTGGCCGTGGTGCGGGCGCGCGCCGAGCAGGTGGGCGACGAGCCGGCGCGGGAGCCCGAGATCGTCGACGGCGGATTCGGCGAGGACGGCCAGCCGCTGACCCACGCCGCCCGCGCGAAGGTCGTCGTCAAGCAGGCCAAGCGCGGCCTGCGGGTGGTCCGCCTCCTGGGCGGGGACCCCTTCCTCTACGCGTCCGGACCGGAGGAGGCCCAGGCGGTCGCCAAGGCCAACCTGGCGTTCGAGATCGTCCCGGGCGTCTCGTCCGTCGGTGCGGTCCCGGCGTACGCCGGCATCCCGCTGACCACCAAGGACCACCGCGAGGTGGCCGTGGTGACCTGCGGGGACAAGGTCGACTGGACCCGGTACGCCGACACCCCGACGCTCGTGCTCCTCTCCGCCGTCGGCCAGATCGCCGAGATCGCGAAGCAGCTCATCGCGACCGGTCGCTCGCCGCAGACGCCGGTCGCCATGACCCGGGTCGGCACCACGACGGAGCAGCAGACCATCACCTCCACCTTGGAGCAGATCGCCGCCGAGGCCCGCGCGGCGCGGATCTCGCCCCCGGCCATCACCGTCATCGGCGCCGTGGTGGACCTGCGCGAGAAGCTCTCGTGGTTCGAGACCAAGCCGCTCTTCGGCTGGCGGGTCCTGGTGCCGCGCACCAAGGAGCAGTCCGCGTCGCTGTCCAACCGGCTGCGGGAGTTCGGCGGCGTCCCGGAGGAGGTCCCGACGATCTCGGTCGAGCCGCCGCGCAACCCGCAGCAGATGGACAAGGCGGTCCGAGGTCTGGTCGAGGGCCGCTACGAGTGGATCGCCTTCACCTCGGTGAACGCCGTGAAGGCCGTGCGCGAGAAGTTCGAGGAGTACGGCCTGGACGCCCGCGCGTTCTCCGGGCTCAAGATCGCCGCCGTCGGTGACAAGACCGCCCAGGCGATCGCCGACTGGGGCCTGCGCGCCGATCTCGTCCCCTCCGGCGAGCAGTCCGCCGCCGGCCTGCTGGAGGACTGGCCCGAGTACGACGAGCAGCTGGACCCGATCAACCGGGTGTTCCTGCCGCGCGCCGACATCGCGACCGAGAACCTCGTCGCCGGCCTGATCGACCTCGGCTGGGAGTGCGACGACGTCACGGCGTACCGCACGGTCCGGGCGGCCCCGCCGCCGGCGCCGACCCGCGACGCGATCAAGACCGGCAAGTTCGACGCGGTCGTGTTCACCTCCTCCTCGACGGTGCGCAACCTGGTCGGGATCGCGGGCAAGCCGCACCCCTCGACGGTCATCGCCGTGATCGGGCCCGCCACGGCCAAGACGGCCGAGGAGCACGGCCTGCGCGTCGACGTGATGGCGCCCAAGCCGGACGTCGAGCTGCTGGTCGAGGCTCTCGCCGGGTTCGGCGCGAGCCGCCGGGCCGCGATGATCGAGGCGGGCGAGCCGGTCACCAAGCCGAGCGACCGCAAGCCGTCGGCCCGCCGCCGGAAGGCCTGACCCGGCAGAAGCCGACCCGCATCTGACGCCGACCCGGCAGGAAGTAGCTCCGCGCGCGCTGCTTTCTGCCGGGTCGGCGCAGTTCGGCGACAGTTTCGTGCCGGGTCGGTGCAACCTGGTCGGGTGCTCACCACGTTTGACCCGGCATGGAGCGGATGAGCGATGCGTGACGAGGACGAGTTCGTCGCCTTCGCCCACGGGGCACGCGACCGGCTGCGGCGTACGGCGTACCTCCTGTGCGGCGACTGGGACCGGGCGGCGGACCACGTGCAGGACGCGCTGATCCGGGTGTACGTCGCCTGGCCGCGGCTGACCCGGGCGGGGCGCGAGTACGCCTACGCACGCAAGGCGGTGGTCAGCGTCGTGCTCGACCACGCACGACGCCGGTCGAGCACGGAGCTCGTCGCGGAGGCCGACCCTCAGCGGGCGGCCGATGTCGACGTCGCCGAGCTGGTGAGCGCCCGGGCGACCCTGCTGCAGGTGATGGCCGAGCTGCCGCCCCGGCAGCGTGCCTGCGTGGTCCTGCGCTACTTCGAGGACCTCAGCGTCGCCGACACGGCGAAGGCGCTGGGCTGCAGCGAGGGCACCGTCAAGAGCCAGACCGCGCGTGCGCTGGACCGGCTCCGCTCCGTGTTCGAGGACTCGTCGCTCGGCGAGCTGACCCTGGGAGCTGGAACGTGGTGATGACATGGTGAACGAGATGCGTGCCCTGCTGCACGAGGCCGCGGCGAGCCCGCCGGCCGACGACATCGACCTGGCCGCGGTCCTCGCCGGCGGACGCCGGCAGGTACGGCGGCGCCGGGCCGGGCTCGCCGGTGGGGTCGCGCTGACCCTCGCCACCGCGGTCGCGGCGACCGCCCTGGTCGGACGGCCCGACGCCGGCCGGGACGCCCCCGCCGCCACCGCCGTGCCCCGCCCCGACGGGCCGGTCCTCCGGCTCGCCGACGCCCGGCAGGCGCGGGAGGGCGTCGACTACGACGTGATCGCGTCGTACACGAACGAGGACCTCGACGCCGCCAACGGGCAGTACTACGACGGCGTGACGGACGACGGGCTGATCCTGTTCCGCGACGGTCCGCGGGGACTGCGGAACAAGGTGCGCCTGGCGCTGCTCGACCCGGCGACCGGCGAGCGGGACTGGCTGCCCGGCCTGGACGAGCGGGAGCAGACCTGGCCCGTCGAGCTCGGTGCGCAGCGGCTCACGCTGGCCAGCGTCGCCTACGACGACACCGAGCCGTTCGGGGGCACGCTGCGCGCCCACGTCTACGACCGGGCCGCGCGGGCCTGGACGACCGTGTCCTGGCCCGGGCTCCCGAGGACCTCCGGGAGCCGGAGCCCGGTGATGGGCCCCGACGGCCGCATCTACGTCGGCGTCCCGGCCACGCAGGGCTCCCCGCCCCCCGGAGGCTGGCCGACCGGGCCGGACGGAGAGGCGGACGACGCCGGCGCCGAGGGGGAGACCTACGACCTCTGGTCGGTGTCGCCGACCGACCCGGCCGACGTCCGCGACGAGGGGATCCGGTACGGCGCCCTCGCCTTCACCGACGACGCGATGATCTGGTCGGAGACCACCAACGGGACCAACGACCGGATCCACGTCCGCGACCTCGCCACCGGGGACGAGCACGACTTCGACCCGCGCTCGGGTGAGCGGTGCAACCTGCTCGGCTTCGGCGCCGTGGACGACCGGATCGTCCTCAGCCAGTACTGCGGCACCTACGACGACGGCCGCGACGACCGCATCGGGGTCTACACGACCGGCGGGGACCTGGTCACCACGATCCAGGGGGACGGCATCGACGGGTGGGTGACCGGAGGCGTCGTCAAGGTGTCCTCGCACGGTCGCGAGCGCGCTGGGACCTTCGTCTACGAGCCCGACAGCGGCAGGCTGACCCGCGTCTCCGAGGCCAACTCGTCCTTCGGGCTCGGCGGGCCGACGCCGCCCGGCTACCTGCTGTGGGACACCCCGGTCGGCGAGGCGCCCGGCCCCGAGCAGCCGATCCCCGGCGCCACCCAGTGGCTGGCCAGGTGGCACGCCGGCTGAGGGGCCTGCGCGACAATGGGCGGGTGACCGAGATCCTGCCCCCCGTCGTCCGTCCCCGTCGCCTGCGGACCACGGCGGCGATGCGCGAGCTGGTGGCCGAGACCACGCTGCGGCCCTCCCAGCTCGTGCTGCCGGCCTTCGTCCGCGAGGGCGCCACGGAGACCACCCCGATCAGCTCCATGCCGGGCGTCGTGCAGCACACGCGCGACTCGCTGCGGAAGGCGGCGGTCGAGGCGGCCGAGGCGGGGCTGCGCGGCATCATGCTGTTCGGCGTACCCACGACGAAGGACGCGGTGGGGAGCGGTGCCACCGACCCGGACGGCATCCTCAACGTCGCGATCGCCGACGTGGCGGCCGAGGTAGGGGACGCCCTCGTGGTCATGGGCGACCTGTGCCTCGACGAGTTCACCGACCACGGCCACTGCGGCGTCCTCGACGCCGCCGGTCGCGTCGACAACGACGCCACCCTGGCGCGGTACGCCGACATGGCGGTGGTGCAGGCCCGGGCCGGCGCCGGCATGGTGGGTCCCAGCGGGATGATGGACGGCCAGGTCGCGGTGGTCCGCGCGGCCCTCGACGACGCCGGGTTCACCGACACGGGGATCCTCGCCTACTCGGCGAAGTACGCCTCCGCCTTCTTCGGTCCCTTCCGCGAGGCCGTCGACAGCGCCCTGCAGGGTGACCGGCGGACCTACCAGCAGGACGGCCGCCGCAGCGCGGGGGAAGGGGTGCGGGAGGCCCTGCTCGACATCGAGGAGGGCGCCGACATCGTGATGGTGAAGCCCGCGCTGGCCTATCTCGACGTGCTCCGCCGGGTGGCGGACGCCGCCGCCGAGCTCGGCGTGCCGACTGCGGCGTACAACATCTCGGGGGAGTACGCGATGCTCGAGGCCGCCGCCGCGCACGGCTGGATCGAGCGGGAGGCCGCCATCGTGGAGACCCTCACCTCGATCCGCCGCGCCGGCGCGGACGTCATCCTCACCTACTGGGCCACGGAGGCCGCCGGCTGGCTGCGCTGAGGGTCTCGAGGCTCGTCGCTGGCGCTCCTCGCACCTCGACCTCCGAATGGTGCGGACGTCTGGCCGCCGGGCGACCTTGCACCGAGCGAACCCCGACCGCGCGCCCGGCAGCGTGGCGCACGGCGGCGAAGCCGCATCGGTGGCAAGCATGGGCCCGAAGGGTCCGTGCGCGGCCGCCGATCTGCGCCACGCTCGGGCCCACAAACGCCGAGAGCCCCGGGCTGGGGGGACAGGTCCGGGGCTCTCGCGGGTCGTGCGGGGTGCTACGGCGTCTTGAGGCCGTAGCTCAGCAGGCAGTTGACCAGCTGCAGCGACTGGGTCAGCTTCGGGTACGCCGACTGGCAGGCGGCCTGGGCGTCGTCCTTGGCGAGGAGCCCGAGGACGCCGCTGATCAGGTTCGAGGTGACCGCGCCCACGCCCTCGTCGACGCCCTCGATGACGGGGTCGAGCGGGGTGTTGGTCTTCGGGATCGACGGGGTGCCGCCGGTGCCGCCGCCACCGCCGCCGGTGCCGCCGCCACCGCCGCCGGTGCCGCCGCCACCCGTGCCGCCGCCGGTGCCGCCGTCGGTGCCGGTGGTCGGGGGCGGGGTGGGCGAGCCGGTGGTGGTGCCCTTCGAGCCCTTGCCCTTCTTGATGCTGCCGGGGCCGCGGACGTCGTAGCTCGGCGGCTCGGGGACGACATAGCCCGCGGCGGTCGAGTTGTTCGGCACCGAGGTGAAGTCGCCCTCGAGATAGGCGTTCATGATCTTGAGGACCAGGTCGACGTACGCCTGGCTGTGGTTGTAGCGGTAGACCGCGGCCCGCTGGCCGACGACCGTGGAGAGGTCGCCGTCGCCGGAGCAGAGGTAGACGGCTGCGGCGAGCGCGGCGTCGTCGATGTCCTGCGGGTTGCGGGCGGCGTCGTCGTCGGCGTCCACGCCGACGACCTGCCAGGTCGAGGGGATGAACTGCATCGGGCCGACCGCGCGGTCCCACTCGGTGTCGTTGTCGTAGACGCCGGCGTCGCTGTCGGAGATCGCCTTGACGTTGCCCTGGCCGTTGAGCGCCGGCCCGTAGATGCCCGGGGTGGCGACGCCGTCGTTGTCGAGCACGTTGCCGCCGAAGCGCCCGTGGTTGGACTCCACGCGGCCGATCGCGGCGATGAGCTGCCAGGTGATGTTGCAGGACTCGTCGGCGGAGTTGATGACGGTCTCGGCCCGCTGGTAGGCGGCGAGGGCCGCCGCCGGGATCGCGTTGGTCGACGCGGCGGAGACGATGCCCGCCTCGTTGCCGTCCTCGAGGCCTTCGACCGCGGACGGGTCGGAGAGGCTCGCCGGGTCCTCGATGGACTCCTCGGGCACGCTGGTGCCGTCGGTCACCTGGCCGGGCGTCTCCGCCGCCTGGACGGGGGACCCGACGCCGCCGATGCCGGCGACCGATGCGGTCCAGGCTGCCGACAGCAGAGCGAGCGGAATGATGGTGGCGACGCGTTGCAGCCGCCCCAGACGCTTCCTCGACATGTCCTGACTCTCTCCCCTGGCCACGAGTGGCCCCATCGCGCGGGCTCTCCCTCAGTGCCCACCTGTGCACCGAGTCAACGAATCGTGACACACCGACGTTACGGGTGTCACATGATCCCGCGCACAAGTATGCGCGCGTGCTATGGGCCGCGCCATCGGCTGCGCCCGTGGGCCGCGGCGTGGGGCGGACCGCGATGTCGGGCGATTGGGGGCCATCGGCGACAATGGCGCGGTGCCCGCACCCCTGACCCGACCAGCCACACCGACCTCCGAGGCCCTCTTCGCCCGGGCCCGCGCGGTGACCCCCGGTGGCGTCAACTCCCCGGTCCGGGCCTTCAACGCCGTCGGCGGCACGCCCCGCTTCATCCGGTCCGCCACCGGACCGTGGCTGACCGACGTCGACGGCAACGAGTACGTCGACCTGATCTGCTCCTGGGGACCGATGCTCCTCGGCCACGGCCACCCCGCGGTGCTCGAGGCGGTCCAGGCGGCCGTGAGCCGCGGGACGTCGTACGGCACTCCCACCGAGGGCGAGGTCGCGCTGGTCGAGGCGATCGTGGCCCGCACGCCGGTGGAGCGGCTGCGCCTGGTGTCCTCGGGCACGGAGGCGACCATGTCGGCGATCCGGCTCGCGCGCGGCTTCACCGGCCGTGACATCGTCGTGAAGTTCGCCGGCTGCTACCACGGCCACGTCGACTCGCTGCTCGCGGCGGCCGGCTCGGGGCTGACCACCTTCTCCATCCCGGGCACGCCGGGCGTGCCCGCGAGCTCCACCGAGCTGACGCTCGTCCTGCCCTACAACGACGCCGACGCGGTCACCGCGGCCTTCGCCGAGCACGGCGACCGCATCGCCTGCCTCATCACCGAGGCGGCCCCTGGCAACATGGGCGTCGTCCCGCCGGCCCCCGGCTTCAACCGGTTCCTGGCCGAGACCTGCCGGGCCCACGGCGCGCTGTTCGTCAGCGACGAGGTGATGACCGGCTTCCGGGTCTCCGCCGCCGGCCAGTGGGGCACCGACGGCGCGGTCGAGGGATGGGTGCCCGACCTGATGACCTTCGGCAAGGTGATGGGCGGCGGCTTCCCGGCGGCGGCCTTCGGTGGGCGCGCCGAGGTGATGGCCCATCTCGCGCCGGAGGGCCCCGTCTACCAGGCCGGGACGCTGGCCGGGAACCCGGTCGCCACCGCCGCCGGCCTCGCCACGCTGACCGCGGCCGACGACCAGGTCTACGCCCGCCTCGACGTGGTCGCCGACGCTCTGCGCGCCGGGATCGCCGAGTCCTTCGCCGCCGCGGGGCTTCCGCACGTGATCCAGTCGACCGGATCGATGTTCTCCGTCTTCCTCACCGAGGACCCCGTGGCCAGCTTCGCGGACGCCCAGCGCACGAGCGTGCCGGCGTACGGCGCCCTCTTCCACGCCATGCTCGACCAGGGCGTCCATCTCCCGCCGTCGGCCTTCGAGGCGTGGTTCGTCTCGTCCGCGCACGACGACCGGGCCGTCCAGCAGGTCCTCGACGCCCTGCCCGCCGCCGCCCGCGCCGCGGCGTCCGTCCTGGAGGAGAGCGCATGACCCCCGACACGACCGTCCACCTCGTCCGCCACGGGGAGGTCCACAACCCCAAGGGCATCCTGTACGGGCGCCGCGACGGCTTCCACCTCTCCGAGCGCGGCCGCGCCATGGCCGACCGGGTCGCCGAGGCGCTCAAGCGCAACGACATCACCGTCATCCGGTCCTCGCCGCTCGAGCGCGCGCAGGAGACCGCCGCGCCGCTGGCGTCCGCGCTCGGCCTCGAGGTCGGCCGCGAGGCGCGGGTGATCGAGTCGACCAACCGGTTCGAGGGCCTGACCTTCGGCAAGGGCAACAACGCGCTGCGCAACCCGCTGCTGTGGCGCCACCTCTACAACCCGTTCAGGCCGTCGTGGGGCGAGCCGTACCGGGCGATCGTCGAGCGGATGATGGCGGCCGTCCACGACGCGCGCCGGGACGCCGCCGGGCACGAGGCGGTGCTCGTGTCCCACCAGCTGCCGATCTGGACCACCCGCCTGGCCGCGGAGAAGCGCTCCTTCCTGCACGACCCGCGCAAGCGGCAGTGCACCCTGTGCTCGATCACGTCGTTCGGGTTCCACGGGGAGGAGCTGGTCGAGATCTCCTATGCCGAGCCCGCCATCGACCTGATCCCGACCGGAGACATCGCCGCGCCGTTCTCGGCCGGTGACGCGCCGGAGGAGAACCGGCCCGAGGGGACGCCCTCGGCATGACCCGCACCGCCCGCGCGGTGGTCCTCGCCGCGCTGCTCGCCCTGACCACCGCGTGCTCGGACGTCGGCGGGACCGGTGACCTCGACTACGTGGCGGGGACCGGAGCGGTCGTCTCGGTCGAGGCGGACGAGCGCGAGAAGCCCGTCGAGATCAGCGGTACGACGGTGCAGGGCGCGCCGCTCGACGTCACCGACCTGCGCGGCCAGGTCGTCGTCCTCAACGTGTGGTGGTCCGGCTGCGGGCCCTGCCGCAGCGAGATGCCGATGCTCGTCGAGGCCGAGGACGAGCTGGGCCGGGACCAGCCGGGCGAGGTGGCCTTCGTCGGCATCAACATCCGGGACGCCGCGCCGGAGAACGCCGCCGCCTTCGAGCGCGACCGCGGCGTCGACTACCCCTCGCTCTACGACCCGGGCAGCGAGACCCTGCTCGAGCTCGGCCGGTACGCGCCGCCGTCGATGCCCGCCACGGTGCTCCTCGACCGGTCCGGCCGGGTGGCCGCGCTGATCAACGGCCCGGTCCCGTCCAAGACGACGCTGACCACCCTCGTCGAGGACGCCCTGGCGGAGTCCGATGGTTGAGTGGCTCCAGGAGCAGGCCGTCGCCGGCTCCCTCGGCATCGCGGTGCCCGTGGCCCTCTTCGTCGGCCTGGTCTCCTTCTTCTCGCCGTGCGTGCTGCCCCTGCTGCCGGGCTACCTCTCCTACGCGACCGGTCTGTCCGGCGCGGACATCGTCGCGGGTGAGGGTGGCCGGCGCCGCGGGCGGATGCTGCTCGGGTCGGTGCTCTTCGTGCTCGGCTTCGCAGTCGTGTTCGTCCTCATGGGTGCGGCCTTCGGGTCGGTCGGCCGCTCCCTGCGTCGCTGGGACGACGAGATCCAGATCGGGCTGGGCCTGGTCCTGGTCGTTCTCGGCCTGGTGTTCGCCGGCGCGCTGCCCTGGCTCCAGCGGGACCTCCGGGTCCACAGGATCCCGGCCGTCGGCCTCGGCGCCGCCCCCCTCATCGGTGCGCTCTTCGCCATCGGATGGTCGCCCTGCGTCGGCCCCACCTACGGCGTGATCCTGAACCTCACCTACACCGACGCCACGGCGATGCGCGGCGCGCTGCTCTCGCTGTGCTACGCCCTCGGCCTGGGCATCCCGTTCATCGTCGCCGGGCTGGCCTACCGCCGCACCCTCGCCGTCACCGGCTTCGTGCGGCGCCACCAGAAGTGGGTGATGCGGATCGGCGGAGGCTTCCTGGTCCTCATCGGCGTCCTCATGCTGACCGGGTGGTGGGACCACCTCGTGCAGTGGGTGCAGATCCAGCTCGTGGCGAACTTCGAGGTGTCGCTGTGAGCACCAGCGAGGACCGGCAGGTCGCCCAGCGGCGCACCGACGAGCGGCGCCCCGGCGAGCTGACCGCCCGCGAGCTGGGTCGCTGGGCGTGGCGGCAGATCACGTCCATGCGCACGGCACTGATCCTGCTGCTCCTGCTCGCCCTCGCCGCCATCCCCGGCTCGGTGATCCCGCAGGCCGGCGTCGACTCGCTCGCCGTGACGCGGTGGAAGGACGAGCACCCGAAGCTCACGCCCGTCTACGAGCGGCTCGACCTGTTCTCGGTCTACAGCTCGCCGTGGTTCTCGGCGATCTACCTGCTGCTGGTCCTCTCGCTGGTCGGCTGCATCATCCCGCGGCTGCTGGTCTACTACCGCGCGCTGCGCGCCCAGCCGCCGGCAGCCCCGAGGAACCTGACCCGGCTCCCGGTGCACGCGTCGTACACGACCGAGCTCACGCCCACCGAGGTCCTCGACCGCGCCAGGACCGTCCTCGGCCGCCGCCACCGGCTCCGTGCCTCGACAGGCGCGACCTCCGGGGCCCCGGGAGACGACTTCGTCGCGGCCGAGCGCGGCTACCTCCGCGAGGCGGGCAACCTGGTCTTCCACCTCTCCCTGCTGGTCGTGCTGGCAGGCGTCGGGATGGGCAGCCTGTGGGGCTACCAGGGCGGCGTGATCGTGGTCCAGGGCTCGACCTTCAGCAACACCCTGACCCAGTACGACGACTTCAAGCCCGGCGGTCTCTTCGGCCCGGACCAGCTCGACAGCTTCCGGTTCTCCGTCGACGAGTTCTCCGTCGACTGGCTGCAGGAGGGGCCGCGGTTCGGCCAGGCGCGCAAGTTCGAGGCGGCGCTCACCTACCGCGTGGGCGACGGCCCGGAGCGGAAGTACGACCTGCGGGTCAACCATCCTCTCGACATCGACGGCACCGAGGTCTTCCTCATCGGCCACGGGTACGCGCCGGTCATCACCGTGCGCGACGCGGCCGGGGAGATCGTCTCCACCGGACCGACGGTCTTCCTCCCGCGCGACGCGAGCTTCCTGTCGTACGGCGTGGTCAAGCCGCCCTCGGAGAAGCCGGGCCGGGTCGGGCTGGACGGGCTGTTCTTCCCCAGCTTCGAGATGGTCGACGGCAACCCGGTGACCGTCTTCGGCGACGACCTCAACCCCACCCTGTCGATGCTGGCCTACACCGGCGACCTGGGGATGGAGGAGGGGCGCTCCCAGTCGGTCTACGTCCTCGACAAGAGCAAGGCGACGCCGGTCGTCGACGAGGACGGCAAGCCGCTGCGCCTGGACCTGCAGCCCGGGGACACCGTGACGCTGCCCGACGGGCTGGGGTCGGTGACCTTCGAGCGGGTCGAGCCATGGATCCGCGTCCAGATCAGCCAGACCCCGGGCAAGGGGATCGCCCTGGCGGGCGTCATCCTCGCCCTGGTCGGGCTCTGCGCCTCGCTCTTCATCCGGCCCCGGCGGGTCTGGGTGCGGGCCGTGCCGCTGGCCGCGGGGGCCGAGGGCACAATGGACGGCGCCGGGGGGACCCGCGTGGAGGTCGCCGTGCTCGACCGCTCCGGGAACGGCGAGATGGACGAGATCTTGGATTCGGTCCTGGCCCAGCTCCAGGAGACACCGCAGAACGTGAGGCAGCCGTGAGCAACACCGCGTGGGAGACGTTGAGCAACCAGGGCGTCGCGACGGCCGGGATCGTGTACTTCCTCGCCCTCGTCGTCTATCTGGCCGAGTGGGCCTCGCTGCGCCAGCCGGCCACCGAGCGCCAGCTGGTCGGCGCCGGAGCGCCGGAGGTCCCGGGCGACGAGAGCCGCCAGCAGGGTGAGGCGAGCCGGGCGAGCCGGGCGGCCTTCCTGGGGCGCCTCGGCCTGATCCTGACCGCGATCGCCTGCACCGCGCACCTCGTCGGCCTGGTCGGCCGCGGCATGGCCGCCGAGCCCAACCGGGTGCCCTGGGGCAACATGTACGAGTTCACCCTCTCCGGGACCTTCGTCGTCGCGCTGCTCTACCTGGTCCTCTACCGCAGGTTCGCGCTCGGCTGGATGGGCCCGATCGTCGTGGGATTCGTCGTCGCCACGCTGATGGTCGCCGTGATCTGGCTCTACGACGCCGTGGCGCCGCTGACCGAGGCGCTCAACTCGCCGTGGCTGGTCATCCACGTCGTCTCCGCGGTGATCGCCACCGGCGCCTTCACGCTCGGCGGCATCGCCTCGATCATGTACCTCGTCCGGATGCGCGCCGAGCGCCGCGCGAGCGCCGCGGGCCGCGAGCTGTCCGGCTGGCTGGCCCGGGTGCCGCAGCTGGACGCCCTCGACCGGCTCGCCTACCGGGTGCACGCGTTCGCCTTCCCGGTCTGGACCTTCGCCGTGCTCATCACCGGCCCGATCTGGGCGCACGAGGCGTGGTCGCGCTACTGGAACTGGGACCCCAAGGAGGTGTGGGCGTTCATCACCTGGGTCGTGTACGCCGGCTACCTCCACGCCCGCGCGACCGCCGGCTGGAAGGGCCGCAAGGCCGCGATGCTCGCGCTGGTCGGCCTCGCGACGCTGTGGTTCAACTTCATCGGGATCAACTACTTCTCGACCACGAGCCAGCACGCGTACGCCGTCGAGCGGGTCGTCGAGCCGGTCCACTCACCGTCGCGATGACGGCCGCGGACGCACCCGCGCTCCGGTAGGCCGCGCGGCGCGGAGGGGAGGCCGGATGCCTGTCGGCGACTTCGTCGCGCACCAGGAGGTGCTGGACGCCGCCCTGCGCCTGCTCGCCTGTCGCATCCAGGCCCTCGAGGTCGTGGACGTCGCCGGGTCCGGCGCAGAGATCGTGGCGTCCGACGGCGAGCTCGCGCGGTGGACGATCCGTCAGTCGCAGCGGTGGTCGCACCTGCTGTCGACGACCCCGGCGGCCTCCGCGTCGGAGCTGGCGCGCTCGCTGTCGAACAACCGGGCGATGGTCGAGCGCGGCCTGAGGATGAAGAGCGTCTTCGACCTCGGTGGCACCGAGGCCGCCGTCTGGGGCCTGCTCGCCGCCGAGCCGGGCTCCCAGGACATCTACTTCGCCAGCTTCGCGCCCGTGCTCATGCGCATCGTCGACTACCGCTTCGTGCTGATGAGCGGACCGGTCGGCACGCGGTCGATCCTGCGCCTGTCCTCACCCACGGCGGTCGAGGCGGCCCTGGGCTACTGGCGCGCCGTCGCCGCGCACGCCCGACCGTGCCGCGATCTCGACGGGGCTGGGGAGCCGTCCCGACCGACGGTCCGCCAGACGCTGATCCTCGAGCTGCTGCGGCGAGGGGACACCGACACCCAGATCGGCTCGCTGCTGTCCATCAGCACGCGCACGGTCCAGTCCGAGGTGGCCGCCCTGATGGCACGCTACGGCGCGGGCTCCCGGTTCGCGCTCGGGTTCGCGTACGCACTCGACAGCCACCGCGGCCCCGCGGCGGACCGCTGACGGCCGTTGCGGGAACCCGCAACCACCACCGTGACGGCCCGCGGGCGCTCCTAGCCTGTCGCGGACATGGGCGGTGCCGTCCCCGACCTGCTGGTCGCCGGGCGGCGCCGAGGAGAGCGTTCGAGACGGGAGACGGTGAAGGTGCTGAACCACAGGATTGTTCGACCCGCGCGGTGGACGGGGGTCGCTGCGCTGGTCCTCGCGACCGTGTCCCTGGCCTCGGCAGGCCACGGTGCTGCCGCGCGCGCGGTGGACCGCGCGCCGTCCGTCCAGACCGGAGCGGCCGCCGCGGCGCCCGTGGCCGGGCCGATCTTCGCCAACGCGCACGACGGCACCGGCGACGCGATCCTGGACCGGATCGTGGCCAACATCAACGCCACCCCGAGCAGCGGCCAGATCCGGGTCGCGTCCATGACGTTCACCGACCCCGCGGTGGCCGGCGCGCTGGCGGCCGCGGCGAGGCGTGGGGTCGACGTCAGGGTCGTCGTCGCGAGGAAGACCTGTACCTCGGGTGCGGTCGCGACGCTGCGCGCGGCGGACGTCCGGCTCACCTGTGCCGTCTACAGCGCGCGCGGGTCCGACGCCTACACGTCGGGGACCCAGCACATCAAGGCCGTGTCCTTCTCCGAGACCGGTGGCAAGGGGCAGGTCGTCATCGTGACCTCCTCCAATCTCACCGAGCACGCGCGGGAGTACCAGGCGAACGACGCCTACCAGACCGTCGGGTGGTCCACCTTCTACTCGTTCTGGGTCGGCATCCACAACCAGCTGATGGCCGACGACCCGGTCACGAACCCCTTCCGCACGCTCACCGAGGGCGTCTCCCAGGTCTACGTCAACCCCAACAACCCCGGGCAGACCGACCCCGTCGTCAACCGCATCAACGCGCTGCCGACCCGGAACCTGGTCATCCGCATCTCGATGTCGGCGCTGCTCGGCGCGCGCGCCGGCGCGATCGCCGACGCGCTGATCGCGAAGGCCAGGGCCGGCGCCAGGATCGTCTACATCGACTCCAGCCCCACGGACGGCACCGCGGAGGCGGACATGAAGCGGGCAGGGATCCAGTTCCGCAACTACGACTGGAACGACGCCGCCGGCCAGCATCACTTCCACCATCACAAGTTCATGACGGCGTCGTGGGACAACGCCGCCGGCGGCCGCGTCTACCGCACCTGGATGGGCTCGGAGGTGTGGACGCCGCCGGGCCGGATCGCCGACGAGATCGTGCTCCGCCTCGGCTCGTCGACCACCCACGACGCCTACGTGCGGTACTTCAACAGGCTCTGGTCGCTGTCGACCCCCGGCTGAGGGACGGCGGGTCGGTCAGGCGTCGGGGCCGTCCGGCGGCTGGGGCTTCTCCTTGCGCCGCTCCTGCTGGCGGCGGCGCCACTCCAGGTCGCGCAGGAAGCTCTCGTCGTCGTCCGGCGCGACCGGGCGCGTCGGGGGCTTCGGCCTCGGCGTACGCCGGACGGCGGGCTGGTCGCCGTGGCCGCGGTCCTGGAGCCAGCGGACCGCGAGATAGGTCACGGCCGCGAAGACGAGGACGACGAGCAACAGCTTCACGTCTCCAGGGTAGGCCCCCGCCGGTTGCCCGGCGGCCGGTGCCGATGACCGCGGACCGCGGCGTCGCGCCTACCCTGGCGACGTGAAGGAGTTCTGGATCTACACGGCCCTCCGGGCCGGGCTGTTCGTCGGCGCGTTCTGTCTCGTGGGCGGGATCTGGCTGCTGCTCGCCGACACCGTCAACGTGCTGCTGGTCATCGTGATCGCCTTTCTCGTGAGCGGCGTCGCGTCGTACGTCCTGCTCGAGCGGCAGCGCTCGGCGTTCGCGGCCAAGGTCGAGGGCCGCGCCCAGCGGATGTCGCAGCGGTACGAGGAGATACGCGCCAAGGAGGACACCGAGGACTGAGGCGGGTCGCGGGAGCCCGCGCCGAGCCACGGTCAGGCGCCGACGAGCAGCCCCGCACCCGCCAGCACGGCCCACGCGAGCTCCGCGATCCCGGTCCGCTGGAGCACCGGGATGAGCGCCGGTCCCTGGGCGCCGCCCAGCACCACCCGGGCGGCGGCGGCCGCCGGAAGCAGGAAGCCGAGGCCGAGCAGCGCCCACCACGTGGTGAGGGCGGCGAGGACCACGACGGCCGCCGCGGACGCAGCGACCAGGAGGGCGTAGAGCCCGCGGGTACGACGCTCGCCCAGCCGCACCGCGAGCGTCAGCTTGCCGGCCACCCGGTCGGTGGGGATGTCGCGCAGGTTGTTCGCGACGAGGATGGCGCAGGCCAGGGCGCCGACACCGGCGCCGGCCGCCACGGCCGCCCACCCCGCGGTGCCCCAGCGCTCGGTCTGGACCCACGTGGTGCCGACGACGGCGACGAGGCCGAAGAAGACGAAGACCATCACCTCGCCGAGGCCCAGGTAGCCGTAGGGCTTCGAGCCGCCGGTGTAGTACCAGGCCGCCAGCACGCTGACGGCGCCGACGAGGACCAGCCACCAGGACGTCGTCGCGGCGAGCACCAGGCCGGCCACCCCCGCGACGCCGAAGGCGGCGAACGCCGCCCGCTTCACCGCACCCGGGCTGGCGAGGCCCGAGCCGACCAGGCGCAGCGGGCCGACCCGGTCGTCGTCGGTGCCGCGGATGCCGTCGGAGTAGTCGTTCGCGTAGTTGACCCCGACCTGGAGCGCGAGGCTGACGACCGCGGCGAGCAGCGCCTTCCAGGCCACGCCGCGGTCGTCCCACACCGCGACGGCGGTGCCCACGACGACCGGCGCGACGGCCGCGGGGAGGGTGCGGACGCGGGCGCCCGCGATCCAGTGCGCTGCAGTGGCCATAGCCGTCGATTCAAGCAGGCTGCGTGGCCGGTGCGTCCAGCCGGGTCAGGTGCCGCTCCGCGGCACGCGCGGCGGGGTGGATGGCCACGGCCGCGACGACGACGATGGCCGCGATCACCAGCCAGCCCGGTGTGCCCCACTCCATGGCGAGGAAGGTGTAGGCGGCCGGAGCCCAGACCGTGCCGAGCGTGTAGCCCAGCTGCGAGACGCCCTGGTACTCGCCGCGCCGCGCCGGGTCGGACAGCTCGGCCTGGAGCCCCCACTCGCCGGCCGACTGGAAGAGCTCGGCGCCGGTGACGGTGACGTGGCCGATCCACACCAGCGCGATCGTCACCCAGCCCACGGTGTCGTGCGTGACCAGCACGATCCCGCAGGAGAGCACGAAGAAGAAGGCGCCGCGGCGCTGGGCGCGCAGCGAGTCGGCGACCGTGGTCACCCCGCGCGCGGCCGCGACCTGGAGCAGCACGGCCATCAGGGTGTTGGTGCCGAACAGCCACGCGAGCAGGACTCGCGGGGCGTCGGTCTCGTCCACCAGCCACAGCGGGATGACGACGTTGAGCAGGACCTGATGGGTGCCGAGGACGCCGCCGCACACCGCCATCGCGACATAGCCCCGGTTGCGCAGGGCCCTGCGTCGGTCGGGAGTGGAGCCGTCGACCACGGTCTCGAGGACCGCCTCCAGTGGTGCCTCCTCGGCGTGGTGGACGACCGAGGGGAGCCGCGCGACCAGCGCGGCGTTGAGGGTCAGCAGGGCGGCCGTGGCGATCGGGACCGCGCGGATCACGGTGTCGTCGTCGGTCGCCAGGGCGACTCCGGCGAGCAGTGCGCCGAAGGTGTAGCCGACATTGCGCGCCGCACGGAAGTACGCATTGGACGCGACGCGCTCCTCGCGGGGGAAGACGTCGAAGCGGTAGGCGTTGCGGGCCGAGCGGCTGGTCGCCGCGACGTTCTCCAGGACGACCATCATCGCGACGAAGGCGAGCAGGCCGCCGACCACGAGCCAGGCGAGGTAGAGCACCGCCTCCGCGAGGGAGGCCAGCGCCCACACCCGCTTGGCGCCGTACCGGTCGCTGAGCCTGCCGAGCGGGACGGCGAGCAGGAACGTGACCAGCCCTGCGATGGAGAGGCCCAGGCCCACCTGGGCCGCTGAGAGGCCGACGATCTGGGTGAAGAAGACGGCGCTCCCGGTCAGGAAGACCCCGTCGCCGAAGGCGGAGAGGACCGACTGGCCCGAGAGCCGGCGGACGAGCGGGGTGGGGCCGGCGAGGCGGACGACGCGCTCCGAGATCCTTCTTGACATCAAGAGAGAACCTACGTCGCGGTCGCCGTCGCTGTCGAAGGACTTCCGGCGGGGCGCCGGTCACATCGCGAAGAGTGCCGTCACCCCGAGCGCGACGCCGGACAGGTAGGTGAGCATCGCTCCGGCGTCGCGGACCGGGCCGTGCTCCGCCAGGCTCGGGGCGGACAGCATCCCGGAGGCGTGCAGGAGGCGCGCCGCGGTCGCGGCGATCGCGAGCAGGTCGAGCCACCAGCCGTCGGTCAGCGTGGAGCAGACCACGAGGAGGACGACCAGGGTCGGGACGTACTCGGCGGCGTTGCCGTGCGCGCGCTGCGCGATGAGCAGCCGGTCGGCCGGGTCGGTGGGCAGCTGCGGCCCGTCGGCGCCGCGGACCGCCCGGTGCCGGGTGACGTTCGCGCCGAGGACGAACAGCAGGATGCCCATGACGGCGATGCAGGTGATCACGGTGGTGCTCATCGGGTTCATGCGTTGGCCTCGACTCTCGGGAGGAGCCGGCGCACGGTCGCGCCGGACAGGTCGGTGCCCAGGAGGGCGTCGGTCTTGCTCGTCCCGCCGGGGCAGGTGACGTTGACCTCGATCAGCCGGCCGTCGATGACGTCGATGCCGGCGGTCGCGATGCCGTGGTGGGCGAGCAGGGGGGCGACCGCGGCGACGATGCGCCGGTCGGCGTCGTCGACGACCGCGCGCGCGGACGGTGGCCCGATCCGGAAGTCACCGGGGTCGAGATGGCGGAGCACGGCGCCGATCACCTCACCGTCGACCAGGAACAGCCGCTTGTTCCCGGCGGCCACGCCGGACAGGTGGGCCTGGGCGATCACGTGCCGACGACCACCGGCGGTCGCGGACTCCGCGAGCGCTCGGGTGGAGGCGTCCTGACGGAGCAGCCACACGTCGAGGCCGCCGAAGCCGTCGACCGGCTTCAGGACCACCGAGCCGTGCTCGGCGACGAACCGGCGTACCTGCGCGGGGTCCGGGGTCACCAAGGTCGGCGGGCACAGCTCGGGGAAGTGCAGCGCGACCAGCTTCTCGTGCAGGGCGCGCACGCCCTCGGGTCGGTTGACCACCCGGGTGCCGGCGGCCTCGACCAGGTCGAGGACGTACGTCGTGTGGAGATAGCGCGCATCCACCGGCGGGTCGATCCGCAGCAGCACCAGCTGTGCGGTCGCGGCCACGTCGACGGTGTGCGGGAGACCCAGACGGCACCAGGGTGTGCTGACCAGCCATCGGTGGTCGTCTCCGCGGGCGCGGGGGCCGAGCGTCACCGGCGTCGCCCGGGCCAGCACCCGGCCTGCGACCACCGAGAGGTCCTCGGGGGTGCAGACCTGGACGGCGACGCCCAGGTCCTGGGCCGCCGCGACCAGGCCGACGGTCGCGTCGACCGCCGGGTCGAGGGTCGACCAGTCGTCCGCGACGACCAGGATGCTCATGCGGCGGCCCTCCGCGGCCCGTCGGAGAGCAGCGCCCGGCCGCGCTCGGCATCACCGGTCCCCGCGGCCGCTGCCGCCCAGTGCTCGGCCAGGCGGGGTCGCTCCGGTCCCAGCGACGCGAGGGCGGTACGACGGCGCTCGTCGTCGTACAGGAGGGCGGCCAGGCCGTGCAGCAGGGCGCCGACCTCCCGGGCCGGCCGGGCGTCGGGGAAGCGGATCTCGAGATAGCGCCCGCGCGGGCGCACGGGTGGGAACAGCGTGCTCAGGTGTGCGGCGGGTCCTTGGCGCAGGAAGTCCGTCGCCCCGGCCGCGAAGGACACATAGGCTGCGACCGGGTCGTCGCCGTGCAGCAGGCGGTCGTCGAAGGCGGTCCGTCCCGGGTCGACGGCGAGCCAGGTGGCCAGCCGCCCCGCGGGACCGGTGGTGCGGGTGGTCGCGGCCGCGAGGAACGGGCCCGCCAGCAGCAGGCGCCACTGCTCGGCGCCGGCTCTGCCGGGCCACCAGTCGAGACAGGCCTGCGTCGACGCGGTGGCCCGCATCATCCGCCGGCCCGCCGGACCGACCGTGTCGAGGTGGCGCTCCATCGCGTCGTACCGCGGGGTGTGCAGGTGGCGCGGGGTGGCCGGGTCGCAGCGGCGCACCGGACGCGCGTCGAGCACGATCCCCTGGGCCAGGAGATCGCGCCCGAGGGCGGCGGTCGCCGCCGAGAGACGCCCGGCCGCGGCGGCGGGCGTCGGCGACGGCGGCAGGCTGAGCTCGACCTGCCCACCCGGCTCGAAGCCGAGCCACAGCGCGTACCAGCCGCCTGCCGTCGCGGCCCGGACCGGGGCGGGAGCCACGCTGCCGCCGCTGTACAGGTCCATCGCGAAGAGCTCCTGCTCGACGGCCACGCGAACGGTGCGTTCGCTGCCGGGGACCTGCGGGCCGAACAGCGCGGCCACGGGGGAGCGGAGCAGGCGGGGGTCCATGGCATCTCCTGATAACGTAAGGCTACCTGTCAGATAATGGAAGGTAACCTGTCGATATGTCAAGAGACCTGGTCCGCCCCGACCGCGAGCCGTTCATCGCGCTCGTGGAGAAGGCGGCCCGCGTGCTGCGGGCCGACATGCTCGAGAGCGCGCACCGCGCCGGGTTCACGGAGGTCGTGGCGGCGCACAACGCCGTCTTCGCGACCCTTCCGCCCGAAGGCGCCCGCGCCGCGGACATGGCGGCCCGGGCGGGGATCACCCGTCAGTCGATGGGCGAGGTGGTGCGCGACATGGTTCGGCTCGGGATGCTCGCGATGGTGCCCGACCCGGTCGACCGGCGGGCGAAGGTCGTCACGTACACCGACTACGGCACGAGGGTCGCGCAGGCCGGCATGGACCACATCGTCGCGCTCGACCGCCAGCTCCGCGAGGAGCTCGGCGACGAGGACTACGACGCCGCGCGCCGCGTCCTCCTCCGGGTCCGCGAGCGGCTCACGCCGTAGGGCGCGTCGCCAGGTCAGTTCCCGCGCCGTCCGCCGTCGTCGCGCCGTCCGTCGCGGGGAAGTGCCGCTCGGCGAACCTCCGCGCGGCGCGCACCGACGGCCCGAGGCCGACGGTGGCCGCCAGGATGATCGCGGCGATCACCAGCCAGCCCTCGGCGCCCCAGGTCAGCGCGAGCGCGGTGTAGACGGCCGGGGACCACTGGAAGCCCAGCGCACCCGCGACCTCCTGGACCCCCTGGTACTCCCCGCGCCGAGCCGGGTCGGACAGCTCGGCCTCGAAGGACCAGCTCGCCGCGGAGATGGCGAGCTCGGCGCCGGTGACGGTGACGTGGCCCAGCCAGACCAGCAGGACCGTGATCAGCCCCACCGTCGAGTGGGTGACCATGGTGATGAGGCACGAGACGACGAAGAAGGCGCCCGAGATCCAGACATAGCGCAGCGCGTCGTCGAGCGTGCGGACACCCCGGGAGGTGTACGCCGGCAGGAAGATGCACAGCACGGTGTTCGTGCCGAACAGCCACGCCAGCAGGACATGCGGCGCGTCGGTGGCGTCGACCAGCCACAGCGGGATCACCACGTTGAGCAGGATCTGGTTGGTCCACATCACGCCCATGAAGAAGGTCGTGAGGATCCAGCCGATGTTGCGCAGCGGCCCCGGACCGGCGGGCCGGGCGCGGGTGGCGCCGCTCGAGGCACGCAGGTCGTGCGGCGCGGCGGGCAGCCGGGCGATGCCCACGGCGTTGAGCAGCATCAGCGCGGCCGTCACCACCGGCGTCCAGCGGATCACGTCCAGGCTGCCGGTCGCGAGCGCCAGGCCGCCGACCAGCGCGCCGAGGGTGTGGCCGATGTTGAGCCAGGAGTACATGTAGGACTGCGTCTGGACCCGGGTCTCGCGCGGGAGCACGTCGTACACGTAGGCCTGGTGGCTCGACCGGCCGAACGCGGTGAAGGCGCCCATGAGGGCGGCCGCGACGGCGTACTGGCCGAAGCCCTCGACGAACGGGAGGGCCAGGAACACCAGTGCCCGGGCGACCGCCTGGGCCGCCCAGACCCGCTTGGGACCGACCCGGTCGATGATCCGCCCCGCCGGGTAGGAGAGCGCGAACTGCGCCAGGCCCATGATCGTCAGCGCGAGGCCGGCGCGCCCGGCCGACATCCCGACGACCTTGGTCAGGAAGACCGCGCTGCCGGTCATGAAGGCGCTCTCACCCAGCGCGAACACCATGCCCTGGGTGGCGAGCCGCCGCGGGAGTCCGACGGGTGGCATGAGACGGGCGAAGAAGCCGCGCGGGTCGCCCGAGACAGGAGTGCTCATCGACGGACATCCTCCCGTCGGGGGCTAGGTTCTGTCGCGTGGATTTCTGGTCTCCCGGCGGCCGCGCCGACAGCGTCGTCGCCGAGGCACGCGCCTGGCTCGACGGCCCGGACGGCGTCGACCTGGTCGTCGCCACGTCGGGCTCGACCGGGCAGCCCAAGCGGGTCCGTCTCGCGCGGGCCGCCGTGCTGGCCTCGGTCCAGGCATCCGCGGCCCGGCTGGGGTCCAGCGGGCCGTGGGTGCTGGCGCTGCCGCCGACCTACGTCGCCGGGCTCCAGGTCGTCGTCCGCTCGCTCGTGGCCGGCCACGAGCCGACCCTCCTCGAGCGGGACGGATGGCCGCCGGGCGAGGGCTGGTTCGTCTCCCTGGTGCCGACCCAGCTGACCCGGATCCTCGACGGGGCCGGTGGTCCCGGTGACCTCGACGCCCTGCGCCGGGCGCACACCGTGCTCGTGGGCGGTGGCCCGGTCGGCGCGACGCTGCGCGCCCGGGCTGCCGAGGCGGGCGTGCGGACGGTGGCGACCTACGGCTCGGCGGAGACCGCGGGCGGCTGCGTGTACGACGGTCTTCCGCTCGACGGCGTGGCGGTGGCTCTGGGGACGGGCGGACGGATCCGGGTCGCCGGGCCGGTCCTCTTCCGTGGCTACGACGGCCGACCGGAGCTGACCCGCGAGGTGCTCGTCGACGGCTGGTTCCACACCTCCGACGCGGGCCGCCTCGACGAGGACGGGCGCCTGGCCGTCATCGGTCGCGTGGACGACGTGATCGTCAGCGGCGGCCTCAACGTCCCGGGCCCGGCGGTCGCCGAGCGGCTGCGCGCGCACCCGGGCGTGCGCGGCGCGGAGGTGCTCGGCGTACCGGACCCGGAGTGGGGCAACCGCGTCGTGGCCTTCGTGGTGGGCGGGCCGGACGCCGCGGCGCTGCGGGACTGGGTCGCCGCTGCGCACCCGCGGGCGTGGGCGCCGCGTCAGGTGGTGCGTCTGGGAGAGATCCCCCTGCTCGAGAACGGCAAGCCCGACCGCCAGGCCCTGCTCCGCCACCCGGAGATCGCGCGATGAGCGCGGTGCGGGTCGTCTCCGTCCCGATGCGCACGCGCTTCCGGGGCATCACCGTGCGCGAGGCCGCCCTCGTGGAGGGGCCTGCCGGATGGGGGGAGTGGAGTCCGTTCCTGGAGTACCCGCCCGACGTGGCGGAGGCCTGGCTGCGGTGCGCCGAGGAGGCCGCCACCGACGACTGGCCGGCGCCGGTGCGCGACCGGGTGCCGGTCAACGTGACGGTCCCGGCGGTGGGCCCCGAGCGCGCTCACGCCATCGTCCGCGCCGGCGGCTGTCGCACCGCCAAGGTCAAGGTCGCCGAGCCGGGGCAGGACCTCGCCGCCGACGAGGCGCGGCTGGAGGCCGTCCGAGACGCGCTCGGTCCCGGGGGCGCGATCCGGGTGGACGCCAACGGCGGCTGGTCCGTCGACGCCGCGGTCGCGGCGATCGGCCGGCTGGACCGCGCCGCCGGAGGCCTGGAGTACGTCGAGCAGCCGGCGGCCACGGTCGAGGAGCTCGCCGCGGTGCGCCGGCGGGTCGCCGTACCGGTCGCGGCGGACGAGTCCATCCGCCGCGCTGCGGACCCGTTCCGGGTGCGGGCACTGGAGGCGGCCGACATCGCCGTCCTCAAGGTGCAGCCCCTCGGCGGCGTGCGCGCCTGCCTGGAGATCGCCGATCGGATCGGGCTGCCCGTGGTGGTGTCGAGCGCACTGGAGACCTCCGTCGGGATCGCCGCCGGCGTCGCCCTCGCGGCGGCGCTGCCCGAGCTTCCCTATGCCTGCGGACTGGCGACGGTGCAGCTGCTGACCGCCGACGTGACCGCCGACCCGCTCCTTCCCGTGGACGGCGCGCTGCCCGTCGTCCGGCCGACGGTGGACCAGGCGCGCCTCACGGCCCTCGCCGCCCCGCCCGACCGGGTCGCGCACTGGGAGGCCCGCCTCGCGGCGACGCGTGCCGTGCGGAAGGATCGACGTCCATGACGGACAGCTCGTTCGCGCTCGCGGACGCCCTCGTCGCCCGGCTGCGGCAGGCCGGCGTGCGCGAGGTCGTGATCGCGCCGGGCTCGCGCAACGCCCCGCTGGCGATGGCACTGTGGGCGGCGGCCCGCAAGGGCGCGTTCCGGCTGCACACCCGCATCGACGAGCGGACGGCCGGCTTCCTGGCCCTGGGACTGACCCGGTCCGGCGCGCGGGCCGCCGTGCTCACCACGTCCGGGACCGCCGTGGCCAACCTGCACCCCGCCGTCCTGGAGGCCGTGCACGCGGGCGTCGGCCTGGTCGTCGTCTCCGCCGACCGGCCCGCGCGGCTGCGCGGGACCGGAGCGAACCAGACCACCGACCAGGTCGGCATCTTCGGTCCCCTCGTCACGACCGTCGACGTGTCCTCGGTCGCGGAGCTCGCCGCCGTTCCGGCGCCGGGGGACGCGGTCGTGCACCTCAACGTCCAGCTCGACGCGCCGCTCGTGCCGGACCTGCCCGTCGCCGCCGCGGTCGCCGCCGACGAGGCCTCGACGGCCGACCCGCGCCCGGAGCCCGAGCCGTGCCGGGTGAGCCCGCTCGCGCGCGGGCCCCGGACGGTCGTGGTCGCCGGCGACGACGCCGGGCCCCCGGCGCGCCGGCTCGCCGAGACCGCGGGCTGGCCGCTGCTGGCCGAGCCGTCGAGCGGAGCCCGGACGGGCGACAACGCCCTGCGTACCTACCGGCTGCTGCTCGCGACCCCCCTCGGGGAGCGGATCCAGCGCGTCGTCGTGTTCGGGCGCCCCACGCTCTCCCGTCCCGTGACCCGGCTCCTCGAGCGCGACGACGTGGAGGTGCTGGTCGTCTCGGGCCGCGGCGTGTGGCCGGTCCGCCCACCGGGGTCGTCGACGGTCGAGGGGCCCGGCTGGGCCGAGGAGGAGCCGGACGACCCGGCCTGGCTGGAGGCCTGGCGGTCGGCCGACCGCGAGCTCGGGCGGCGCGTCGACCGGCTGCTGGCCGAGGAGACCGCCCTCACGCCGTACGACGTGGCGGCGGCGACCCACGCCGCCCTCCCCGCCGGAGGGCTGCTTGTCGTGGGCGCCTCGAGCCCGATCCGCGATCTCGACGTCATGGTCCGCCCCCCTGCGGTCGGCACCCGGCGCAAGGTGGTGGCCAACCGCGGCCTGGCCGGCATCGACGGCACCATCAGCACCGCGATCGGCGCGGCGCTCGGCCGTCCGGACGGCACCCGGAACCTCGCCCTGATGGGCGACCTGACCTTCCTGCACGACCAGACCGCGCTCGTCCTCGGGCCCGAGGAGCCCCGGCCCGACCTGACGATCGTGGTGCCGAACGACGACGGCGGATCCATCTTCTCGATGCTCGAGCAGGGTGCGCCGGCGCACGCGCAGTCCTTCGAGCGGCTCTTCGGGACCCCCCACGGCCACGACCTGGCCGCCCTGTGCGCCGCGGCGCGCATCCCCCACCTGCGCGTCGGCTCGCGCCCGGAGCTCGACCAGGCCCTGGCCAGCCCCAACGGTGGGATCGACGTCGTCGAGGCCGTCGTGGACCGCGCCGGCCGACGCGACCTGGACCTGCGGATCCGCGCGCTCGCGGCCGACCTCCCCCTCCCGACAGGAGCCTGACGTGGAGATCGCCCTCCTCCTGGTCGCGATCGCGGCAGCCGTGCTCACCGTGACCGCGGTGTCGGAGCGCTTCGAGATCCCGGCGCCGCTGACCCTCGTCGTGGTCGGCGTCGCTGCGTCGTACGTGCCGGGCGTGCCGGAGATCCGGCTCGAGCCGGAGGTCGTCCTGCTCGGCCTGCTGCCGCCCCTGCTCTACTCCGCGGCGGTCAACACCTCGCTGGTCGACTTCAACGCCAACCGGCGGCCGATCCTGCTTCTCTCGGTCGGACTGGTCGCGTTCACGACCTTCGGCGTCGCCGCGGTCATCCGGCTGGTCATCCCCGAGATCGAGTGGCCGCTGGCACTGGCGATCGGCGCCGTGGTCGCGCCTCCCGACGCCGTCGCGGCGACCGCGATCGGGCGCCGGATCGGGCTGCCCCGGCGGATCGTGACCATCCTCGAGGGCGAGTCCCTGTTCAACGACGCGAGCGCCCTCGTCGCCCTGCGCGCGGCTGTCACGGCGATCGGCGCGACCGTGACCGTGTGGGAGGTCGGCACCGACTTCCTCCTCGCCGCCGGGGGCGGCTTCGCGATCGGCGCGCTCACCTTCGTCGTGGTCGGCTTCCTGCGCAAGAAGGTCACCGACCCGCTGCTCGACACCGCGATCTCGCTGGTGATCCCCTTCGCGGCGTACATCCTCGCCGAGGAGATCCACGCCTCCGGCGTGGTCGCCGTCGTCGTCGCGGGGCTTGCGCTGGGCCACGTCGCGCCGGTGCTGCAGACCGCGCAGTCGCGGATCGCCGAGCGGATGAACTGGCGCACCATCGCCTACGTCCTGGAGAACACCGTCTTCCTGCTCATCGGCCTCCAGGCCGACTGGCTGCTCGGCGAGGTGGGCGAGAGCGAGTTCGGCGGCGCGACGATCGCGGCGGCCTGCGCTGCAGCCCTCGGCGCGGTGGTCGTCCTGCGGCTGCTGTGGGTCTTCGCCGGGCAGGCCTTCCTGCTGCGCCGCGGACCGGACCCCGTCACCGGTGAGCCCCCGTCATGGCGCTACTCGTTCCTGGTGGGCTGGGCCGGCATGCGGGGCGTAGTGACCCTCGCCGCGGCGTTCACGGTCCCGGAGGAGACCGCTCACCGCGAGGTCCTGCTCGTCGTCGCCTTCACCGTCGTCGCGGGCACCCTGCTCGGCCAGGGCATGACGCTGCCGTGGGTCGCCCGCCGGCTCCGGGTCCCCTCACCGGACCCGCACGACGACGCGCTGGCCCGCGCGACCCTGCTGCAGCAGGCCGCGAAGGCCGGCATCCACCGGCTCGACGAGCTGGCCGCGCAGAGCGAGGACCCGCACAACGTGCGCGCCCTGATCGTGCAGCGCATCGAGCAGCGCAACTTCGCGGCGTGGGAGCGACTCGGCACGACCGAGGGCGAGGAGAGCCCGAGTGACCTGTACTCCCGTTGGCGCGGCGACATGATCGAGGCCGAGCGCCGCCGGGTGCTGGAGATCCGCTCCACCGGCGCGGTCCCCTCCGAGATCGTCAGCGAGGTGCTCGCGATGCTCGACGTGGAGGAGTCCATGCTCGACGCGGCCGACGCCGCTCGGGCCGACCTGCGGACCACCAGCCGGATGCAGCGCAACGACGGCTGCGAGCATCTCGCGAGCACGCCGCTGCTCGACCCGCCCGCCGAGCTGGCGTGCGCCGCGTGCCTCGCCGAGGGCACCCGGTGGGTCGCACTGCGGATGTGCCTGACGTGCGGCGAGGTCGGCTGCTGCGACTCCTCGCCGAGCCGCCACGCCACCGCCCACTTCCGCGCCACGCAGCACCCCGTGATGCGCTCGGTCGAGCCCGGTGAGGACTGGCGGTGGTGCTTCGTGCACCACCAGACCGGCTGAGCCGTCCGGGCTACCGTGGGGCCATGCGCCTCACCAAGTTCGGCCACTCCGCGGTCCGGATCGAGCACGACGGTACGACGCTCGTCGTCGACCCCGGCGTGTGGAGCCAGCGCGAGTCCGTGGAGGACGTCGACGCGGTGCTGGTCACCCACGAGCACCCCGACCACTACGCGCCGGACCACCTGCGTGCCACCGACGCACCGATCTTCACCATCGACGCGGTCGCCGCGCAGATCCGCGAGGGCGCTCCCGACCTCGTGGAGCGGGTCACGGTCGTGACGCCGGAGCAGAGCTGGTCGGTCGGCGCGATCGGGGTGCGGGCCGTGGGGGAGCTGCACGCCGTGATCCACCCGGAGCTGCCGCGCTTCCACAACAGCGGCTACCTGCTCACCACCGGGGAGAGCACGATCTTCCATCCCGGGGACACCCTGACGGCGCCCGGCGTCGCCGTCGACGTACTGCTGGCGCCGGTGTGCGCCCCGTGGATGCGGGTCTCCGAGGGTGTCGAGTTCGCCCGCGAGGTGGGGGCCGCCCGCAATGTCGCCATCCACGACAAGGTGTTCTCCGCCGAGGGGCTGGGCGTCGCGGACGCCCAGTTCTCGCGCTTCCTGGAGGCCGGCGGCCAGGAGTACGTGCGGCTGGCCGACGGCTCCGATCTCTGATCCGAGCCCGGTCAGCCGACGCTCAGGCGGACCGGGCATGATGGCCCGATGCCGATCGCTCGTTCCACTGTCGTGGGCGCCGCCACGGGCGCCCTCCTCCTCGCCGGAGCCGTGGGCTTCGGCGTGGGCCTGCCCGAGCTCGTCGACGACGCCTCCGCGGTGCCGACGCTGCCGCTGAAGCTGGACGACCGGTTCGTCGCGCTGCAGACGGTCAGCCAGGAGGTGACCGGTGCGGACGACGAGCGCTACGCGACCTTCATCAAGGAGACCGAGGAGTCCGAGGCCGCGGCGCAGAAGGTGCTGGCGTCCCAGTACGACGACGCCGTGGTGCGCGCCTACATCGACGTCCCCGACCCGGGCAGCCAGGGCATGCCCGCGCAGATCGCCGTGACGGTGGTCCCTGGTGACACGGGCCTGGTCAACCCCAGCGGCCCCTTCCCGGTCGACGAGTCCGGCGCGCACTACGACCTCGAGGTCGTCGACGGCTACCGCTGTGCGGTCGCCTGGAGCGAGCCCGTCGACGACTCCACCGGCATGCCGACCGGCAAGGAGCCGACCGGTGCCGACTACCGCGTCCAGTGCCGCACGGAGCGCGACGGCCTGACCTACGACCTCTACACCAACGGGCTCACGCCCGAGGAGGTCGCCTCCTATCTCGACCGCGTGCTCGAGCTGACCGAGAAGGGCTGAGCACGCCGATGGCCCGTGCCGCGCTCGACAAGCAGCCCGCCGACGTGCGCCGGATGTTCGACACCGTCGCCCGGCGCTACGACCTGACCAACGACATCCTGTCCTTCGGGCAGGACCGCCGGTGGCGCCGCGAGGTGCTCGCCGCCGTCGACCCGTCGTACGGCGACCGGGTGCTCGACCTCGCGGCCGGCACCGGCACGTCCAGCCAGCCCTTCCGCGACGCGGGGGCCGAGGTGGTCCCGTGCGACTTCTCGATCGGGATGCTGCAGGTCGGCAAGGCCCAGCTGCCGCACCTGCCGTTCACCGCGGGCGACGGCACCCGCCTCCCGTTCCGCGACGACACCTTCGACGCCGTCACCATCTCCTTCGGGCTGCGCAACATCGTCGACCCCCTCGCCGGTCTCGCGGAGATGCGCCGGGTCACCCGTCCGGGCGGGCGGCTGGTGGTCTGCGAGTTCAGCCACCCGACCTGGAGTCCCTGGCGCACCGTCTACATCGAGTACCTCATGAAGGCGCTGCCCGCGGTGGCGCGCGCGGTCTCGTCCGCTCCCGACGCCTACGTCTACCTCGCCGAGTCGATCCGGGCGTGGCCCGACCAGCGCGGCCTGGCGGACCTGATCGCCGAGGCCGGCTGGTCTCGCCCGCAGTGGCGCAACCTCTCCGGCGGCATCGTCGCCCTGCACCGCGCGACCGCCTGACCCGGCCTGCGAATTACGCAACCCTCTCGTGCGTTAAATCCCCAGGTCAGCGGCGGTTTTCGCTGCTCCCGGCGGCGACACCGTGGCATTGGCCACCCCCCTGTGACGTCGCTTCGGATGGGTGGCAATATGTGCTCCACGCCACTAGTGATTCTGTTCACAAGATCACGAGAGGGAGGCTCATGGAGCTCTACACGCCGGTGCTGGTGCTGGCGGCGCTGGCCGCGCTGTTCGCGGTCGGGTCGGTCGTCATGAGCACGATGGTGGGGCCGCGGCGCTACAACCGCGCCAAGTCCGACTCCTACGAGTGCGGCATCGAGCCGACCCCCCAGGCGCTGACCGGCCGCTTCCCGGTGAAGTACTACATCACCGCGATGCTCTTCATCGTCTTCGACATCGAGATCATCTTCCTCTACCCGTGGGCCGTGCGCTTCGACGCGATGGCCTGGTTCGGGCTGGTCGAGATGGTCCTGTTCATCGCCACCGTCTTCGTCGCCTACGCCTACGTCTGGCGGCGCGGCGGCCTCGACTGGGACTGACCGGAGGGACTGACAGCCCATGGGCATCGAGGAGAAGCTCCCCAGCGGAGTCCTGCTGAGCACGGTCGAGGGCCTGGCCGGGTACATGCGCAAGGCCAGCTTCTGGCCGGCGACCTTCGGCCTGGCGTGCTGCGCGATCGAGATGATGACCTCGGGCGGGCCGAAGTACGACCTCGCCCGCTTCGGCATGGAGGTCTTCCGGGCGAGCCCGCGCCAGGCCGACCTGATGATCGTGGCGGGCCGGGTGAGCCAGAAGATGGCGCCGGTGCTGCGCCAGATCTACGACCAGATGGCCGAGCCCAAGTGGGTGCTGGCCATGGGCGTGTGCGCCAGCAGCGGCGGGATGTTCAACAACTACGCGATCGTCCAGGGCGTCGACCACGTCGTCCCCGTCGACATGTACCTTCCCGGCTGCCCGCCGCGCCCGGAGATGCTCATCGACGCGATCCTCAAGCTCCACGACAAGGTGCAGGCGACGCCGCTCGGCGCCAACCGTCAGGCCCAGATCCGCGAGCTGGAGGCGGAGGGCCTCGCGGCCCTGCCGACGAGCGACATGAGGGGGATGCTGCGATGAGCGACAAGCCCGTCGACGAGCCCGTCGACAAGCCCGCCGCCGCCGTCGAGCAGCCCGCCGTCGACCAGTCGCCCGAGAACGCCCCGGAGGCCCTGGGCGAGCCGGGCCTGGAGGTCCGCGCCGTCGGCGAGCGCCAGGGCATGTTCGGGGTGAAGGGCTCCGGGGACACCAGCGGGTACGGCGGCCTGGTCGCCCCCGTCGTCCTGCCCGGTGCCGCGCAGCGGCCGTACGGCGGCTGGTTCGACGCGGTCGCCGACGTGCTCGACCCGTTCCTCGAGCAGGTCGTCATCCACCGCGGTGAGATCACCTTCCACGTGCACCGCGACCACGTCCTCGAGGTGGCGCGGACGCTGCGTGACGACCCCGCCCTCCGCTTCGAGCTCCTCTCCGGCGTCAGCGGCGTGCACTACCCGGGCGACGCCGGCAGCGAGCTGCACGTCGTCTACCACCTGATGTCCTACACCTGGAACCGCCGGGTCCGGGTCGAGACCAGCGCCCCCGACAGCGACCCGCACGTCCCGAGCGTGGTGGCGGTGTACCCGGCGGCCGACTGGCACGAGCGCGAGACCTGGGACATGTTCGGCATCCAGTTCGACGGCCACCCGGCCCTCACCCGGATCCTGATGCCCGACGACTGGCCGGGCCACCCCCAGCGCAAGGACTACCCGCTCGGCGGCATCCCCGTCGAGTACAAGGGCGCCAGTGTGCCGCCGCCCGACCAGCGGAGGAGCTACAGCTGATGAGCTCGACCACCGACCAGGACTTCTACGCCGACTCGACCGACACGGCCGACGGCAAGGTCTTCACCGTCACCGGCCAGGACTGGGACGAGATCGCCGCCGACATGGGCGACAGCGACGCCGCCGAGCGGATCGTCGTCAACATGGGGCCGCAGCATCCCTCGACGCACGGCGTGCTCCGCCTGATCCTCGAGATCGAGGGCGAGACGGTCACCGAGGCCCGCTGCGGCATCGGCTACCTGCACACCGGCATCGAGAAGAACATGGAGTTCCGCTCCTGGACGCAGGGCGTCACGTTCTGCACCCGGATGGACTATCTCTCGCCGTTCTTCAACGAGATGACCTACGTCCTCGGCGTCGAGCGGCTGCTCGACATCGAGGACGACATCCCGGAGAAGGCCCAGGTCATGCGGGTCCTGCTCATGGAGCTCAACCGGATCTCCTCCCACCTCGTGTGCATCGCCACCGGGGGCATGGAGATCGGCGCGCTGACCGTGATGACGATCGGCTTCCGCGAGCGCGAGCTGGTGCTCGACCTGTTCGAGCTGATCACCGGGCTGCGGATGAACCATGCGTTCATCCGTCCCGGCGGGGTGGCGCAGGACCTGCCGCCCGGCGCGCTCGACGAGATCCGGTCGTTCGTCGCGCTCATGAAGAAGCGGCTGCCCGAGTACGCCGCGCTGTGCAACGCGAACCCGATCTTCAAGGCCCGCCTTGAGAACGTCGGCCATCTCGACCTCGAGGGCTGCATGGCGCTCGGCCTGACCGGGCCGGTCCTGCGCAGCACCGGCTACGGCTTCGACCTGCGCAAGGCGCAGCCGTACTGCGGCTACGAGACCTACGACTTCGACGTGCAGACGTGGGACACCGCCGACTCCTACGGGCGGTTCCGGGTCAGGCTCAACGAGATGCACGAGTCCCTGCGCATCATCGAGCAGGCCGCGGACCGCCTGGCGCGGCTCGAGGGCGCACCCGTGATGGTCGCCGACAAGAAGGTCGCCTGGCCCAGCCAGCTGTCCATCGGCAGCGACGGCATGGGCAACAGCCTCGACCACATCCGTCACATCATGGGCGAGTCGATGGAGGCCCTCATCCACCACTTCAAGCTGGTCACCGAAGGCTTCCGGGTCCCGGCCGGCCAGGCGTACGTGCCCGTCGAGTCCCCCCGCGGCGAGCTCGGCGCGCACGTCGTGTCCGACGGCGGCACGCGTCCCTTCCGGGCGCACTTCCGCGACCCGTCGTTCAACAACCTCCAGGCGATGGGCGTGATGAGCGAGGGCGGCCAGATCGCCGACGTCATCGTCGCCATCGCGAGCATCGACCCCGTGATGGGAGGCGTCGACCGATGAGCACCCCGGCCCTCGAGGACAAGACGATCGCCGAGCTGCGGGAGATCGCGGCCCGCTATCCCGAGCCGCGCTCCGGCCTGCTGCCGATGCTGCACCTCGTGCAGTCGGCGCAGGGCCGGATCACCCCCGAGGGCATCGAGGCCTGCGCCGCGATCCTCGAGATCAGCGCCGCCGAGGTCAACGGCGTGGCGACCTTCTACACGATGTACAAGCGCCACGGCGTAGGCGACTACCACGTCGGCGTCTGCACCAACACCCTGTGCGCGGTGATGGGCGGCGACGCGATCTTCGCCCGGCTCAAGGAGCACCTCGGGATCGGCAACGACGAGGTCGCGGTCCAACGACAGGGCGACTCGCGCACGGTCAGCCTCGAGCACATCGAGTGCAACGCGGCCTGCGACTACGCGCCGGTGATGATGGTCAACTGGGAGTTCATGGACAACCAGACCCCCGACTCGGCGGTGCAGCTGGTCGAGTCCCTGCGCGCGGGACACGAGGTCAGCTCCACCCGCGGCCCCAAGCTGTGCACGTGGCGCGAGGCCGAGCGGGTGCTGGCCGGGTTCCCCGACGGACGCGTCGACGAGGGCCCGTCCGCGGGCGCCGCCTCGCTTGCCGGCCTCGAGATCGCCCGCGAGCGCGGGTGGACCGCACCTGCCCCGGCCGCCACCCCCGCGGTCGAGGCCGCACCGCAGACGGAGGGCACCGATGGCTGACGTGCTGACCCCGGTCCTGACCGACATCTGGGACGCCGAGCAGTCCTGGAAGCTGGCGACCTACGCGAGCCGCGGCGGCTACGACGCGCTCGACGTCGCCTTCGCGATGAGCCCCGACGACGTCATCGCAGCGGTGAAGGACAGCGGCCTGCGCGGCCGCGGTGGCGCCGGCTTCCCGACCGGCATGAAGTGGTCCTTCATCCCGCAGGACAACCCGAAGCCGAAGTATCTCGTCGTCAACGCGGACGAGTCCGAGCCGGGCACCTGCAAGGACATCCCGCTGATGATGGGCAACCCGCACGTGCTCGTCGAGGGGGTCATCCTCAGCTCGTACGCGATCCGCGCGAACAAGGCCTTCATCTACATCCGCGGCGAGGTCGTCCACGTGATCCGCCGGGTGCAGGCCGCCGTCGCCGAGGCGTACGCGGCCGGCCACCTGGGCACGAACATCCACGGGTCCGGGTACGACCTCGACGTCGTCGTCCACGCCGGCGCGGGCGCCTACATCTGCGGCGAGGAGACCGCCCTCCTCGAGGGCCTGGAGGGCCGACGGGGCCAGCCCCGCCTGCGCCCGCCGTTCCCCGCCGTCGCCGGTCTCTACGCCAGCCCGACGGTGATCAACAACGTCGAGTCCATCGCATCGGTCCCCGCGATCGTCAAGAACGGCGCCTCCTGGTTCGCCTCGATGGGCACCGAGAAGTCCAAGGGCCACGGCATCTTCTCGCTCTCCGGCCACGTGCGGAAGCCGGGCCAGTACGAGGCGCCGCTCGGCATCACGCTGCGCGAGCTGCTCGACCTCGCGGGCGGGGTCCGCGCCGGCCACCAGCTGAAGTTCTGGACCCCCGGCGGGTCCAGCACGCCGCTGCTCACGGCCGAGCACCTCGACGTGCCCCTGGACTTCGAGGGCGTCGGCGCCGCCGGCTCGATGCTCGGCACCCGCGCGCTGCAGGTCTTCGACGAGACGGTGTGCGTGGTCCGCGCGGTGCTGCGGTGGACGGAGTTCTACAAGCACGAGTCCTGCGGAAAGTGCACGCCCTGTCGCGAGGGCACCTGGTGGCTGGTCCAGGCGCTGACCCGGCTCGAGAACGGGCAGGGCAGCGAGGAGGACCTCGACCAGCTGCTCGACCAGTGCGACAACATCCTGGGCCGCTCGTTCTGCGCGCTCGGCGACGGCGCGACCAGCCCGATCTCCAGCTCGATCCAGCACTTCCGCGACGAGTATCTCGCCCACCTGACCCACGGCGGGTGTCCCTTCGACCCCGCCCGGTCCACGGCCTGGGCCGGGCAGGAGGTGTCCGCATGACCGCGACCCCCGACACCTCGGCGGACAAGACCGTCGAGCGGACCGACCTGGTCACCGTCACCATCGACGGCGTCCAGGTCAGCGTCCCGAAGGACACGCTGGTGATCCGCGCCGCCGAGCAGATCGGCGTACAGATCCCGCGCTTCTGCGACCACCCGCTGCTCGCGCCGGTCGGCGCGTGTCGGCAGTGTCTCGTCGACGTGCCCGACGCGGGCAACGGTCGGGGCTTCCCGAAGCCCCAGGCCTCCTGCACCCTCCCGGTCGCCGAGGGCATGGTCGTCAGCACCCAGGTCACCAGCCCGGTCGCCGACAAGGCGCAGCAGGGCGTGATGGAGCTGCTGCTCATCAACCACCCGCTCGACTGTCCGGTCTGCGACAAGGGCGGCGAGTGCCCGCTGCAGAACCAGGCCATGTCCAACGGTCGCGGCGAGTCCCGCTTCTCCGACGAGCGCAACCGCGGCGTGAAGCGCACCTTCCCCAAGCCGATCAACCTCTCGCCGACCGTCCTGCTCGACCGGGAGCGGTGCATCGTGTGCCAGCGCTGCACCCGCTTCGCCGAGGAGATCGCGGGCGACCCGTTCATCGCCCTGGTCGAGCGCGGCGCCGACCAGCAGATCGGCATCGCCGAGGACGCGCCCTTCCTGTCGTACTTCTCGGGAAACGTCATCCAGATCTGCCCGGTCGGCGCCCTCACTTCCGAGCAGTACCGCTTCCGGTCCCGGCCGTTCGACCTCGTCTCCACGCCCGGCATCGCCGAGCACGACGCCTGCGGCTGCGCGATCCGCGTGGACCACCGCCGCGGCAAGGTGCTGCGCCGCCAGGCCGGCGACGACCCGGCCGTCAACGAGGAGTGGATCAGCGACAAGGACCGGTTCGCCTTCGCCTACGCGCAGGCCGACGACCGGCTCACCTACCCGCAGGTCCGCGACCCGGAGGACGGCGCCCTGCGGCCGGCCTCGTGGCCGGAGGCCTTCGCCGTCGCCGCTCGCGGCCTCGCCGCCGCCAAGTCGGCCGGCGGGGTCGGCGTGCTGACCGGAGGCCGCCTGAGCATCGAGGACGCCTACGCCTACAGCAAGCTCGCCCGGGTCGCGCTCGGCACCAACGACATCGACTTCCGCGCGCGGCCGCTGTCGGCCGAGGAGGCGTCCTTCCTCGCGAGCCACGTCGCGCTGTCCGGTCCCGGAGCCGGCGGCGTCACCTACGCCGACCTGGAGTCGGCCCCCAAGGTCGTGCTCGTGGGCCTCGAGCCCGAGGACGAGGCCGCCGCGGTCTTCCTGCGGCTGCGCAAGTCGGTCCGCGCCGGCGGCACCGAGGTGCTCGCCCTGGCGCCGTTCACCAGCCGAGGGCTGGGCAAGCTGTCCGCGCGCCTGGTCCCCACGGTCCCCGGTGACGAGCCGGCCGCGCTGCGCTCCCTCGCCGACGAGCTGGACGCGACGAGCGTGCTGCTGGTGGGGGAGCGGATGGCCGTCGTCCCTGGCGCCCTGAGCGCCGCGGCCGAGGTCGCCGCGTCGACCGGCGCGCGCCTGGCCTGGGTGCCGCGCCGCGCCGGTGACCGGGGGGCCGTCGAGGCCGGCTGCCTGCCGAACCTGCTGCCCGGCGGACGTCCGGTCGCCGACGCGGGTGCCCGCGTCGACGTCGCGACGGCCTGGGGCGTCGACGCCCTGCCGGGTGCCGAGGGGCGCGACGCCGACGGGATCGTCGCCGCGCTCGCGGCCGGCGAGCTCGCCGGCCTGGTGATCGCGGGCGTCGACCCCGACGACACCGCCGACCCGGTCGCGACCCGTGCGGCGATCGACGCCGCGGGCTTCGTGGTCGCCCTCGACCTGCGCCGTACCGAGGTCACGGACCGGGCGGACGTCGTGTTCCCGGTCGCGCCGACCACCGACAAGTCCGGCACCTACGTGAACTGGGAGGGCCGGGTCCGCAGCTGGGAGGCGGCCCTGCACAACCCGGCGTCGCTGCCCGAGCTGCGCGCGCTGGCCGGCATCGCCGAGGAGCTCGCCCGCCTCGGCGAAGGGGGATCGCTCGGGTTCCGCACGGTCGAGGAGGTCCGCGCCGAGATCGCCCAGCTCGGCCCGTGGGACGGTGAGCCGAGCGCGCTGGTTGAGCCGGCGGGCCCGCTGGTCGAGGTGCGAGCGCCAGCGAGCCTCGAGACCGACGGCGGCACCGTCATCCGCCGGCTGGCCACGTGGAGGCAGCTGCTCGACAACGGCTCGATGCAGGACGGCGACAAGTACCTGAAGGCGACCGCCCGGACCCCTGTCGCCCTGGTGACGCCGGCCGACTACGACCGGTACGGACCGACGGTGACCCTGACGGGCGACCGGGGCTCGATGACCCTGCCGGCGGAGATCGGCGACGACCTCGTCGAGGGCGTGGTGTGGGTGCCCGCCAACTCGGTCGGCAACGGAGTGCTGGCCGACCTGGCCTCGCCCGGTGCGACGGTCACCATCACCGGAGCGGAAGGGGTGCACGGATGAGCGACCCGCTGGGCGCGTTCGGCCACGATCCCTGGTGGGTCGTCGGCCTCAAGACGCTGCTGATCTTCGTGATCCTGGTCCTGCTGACCCTGTTCAACATCTGGTGGGAGCGCCGGGTCGTGGCGCGGATGCAGCACCGGATCGGCCCCAACGTGCACGGCCCGTTCGGCCTGCTGCAGTCGCTGGCCGACGGCGTGAAGCTCGCCTTCAAGGAGGACCTGATCCCCAAGGCGGCCGACAAGGTGGTCTTCGTCCTCGCCCCGGTGATCGTGGTGGTGCCGGCGTTCGTGACCTTCAGCGTCATCCCGTTCGGCCCCGAGGTCAGCTTCTTCGGCGAGCGGACGCCGCTCCAGCTCACCGACATGCCGGTCGCCGTGCTCTTCGTGATGGCGATCGCGTCGATCGGCATCTACGGCATCGTGCTGGGCGGCTGGTCCAGCGGGTCGACGTACTCCCTGCTCGGCGGACTGCGCTCGAGCGCGCAGATGATCTCCTACGAGGTCGCGATGGGCCTCGCCCTCGTCTCGGTGTTCATGTACGCCGGCTCGATGTCGACCAGCGAGATCGTGGCCGCGCAGGACGACCTGTGGTTCGGGCTGATCCTGCTTCCGTCGTTCATCATCTACACGATCGCCATGGTGGGCGAGACCAACCGCGCCCCGTTCGACCTGCCGGAGGCCGAGGGCGAGCTGGTGGGCGGCTTCCACACCGAGTACTCCAGCCTGAAGTTCGCGCTCTTCTTCCTGGCCGAGTACATCAACATGGCCACCGTCTCCGCCCTCGCCACCACGCTCTTCCTCGGAGGCTGGCACGCGCCCTTCTGGATCGACGAGGTCTGGGCGGGCGCCAACGAGGGCTACTGGCCGGTGCTGTGGTTCTTCGGCAAGGTCCTGTTCTTCATCTTCATCTTCATCTGGCTGCGCGGCTCGCTGCCGCGGCTGCGCTACGACCAGTTCATGGCGTTCGGCTGGAAGCGGCTGATCCCGATCTCGCTGGTGTGGATCATCGCCGTGGCGACCATGCGGGCCGCGCGCAACGAGGGCGTCTTCGAGGAGGGGCTCAGCGGCAACCCGCAGTTCTGGCTCGTCGTCGCCGGTGTCGTGCTCGCCGTGCTGCTGGTGACCTTCCTCGTGCCCGAGGGCAAGGACGAGGAGGCCGAGCTGGCGACCGCGGCGCCGCGCGCCGGTGGCTTCCCGGTCCCGCCGATGCCGGCGGGCGGCGCCGTCCGGGGAGCCGCGGCACCGCTGGTGTTCGGGTCCTCCCACGAGACCTCCCGCGACACCGCGGGCGACACCGCCGGCGACACAGCAGGTGCCCGTGACCATGTCCGCGACTCAGGGGTGAGCAATGGCTGACCAGCCCAGTTCGAAGCCGGCCAAGGGACCCACGCTCAAGGAGCAGCTGTGGGACCCGGTCGCCGGGTTCGGGGTGACCTTCCGCACCATGTTCCGCAAGGTCGTGACCGAGCAGTATCCCAAGGAGAAGCTGCCCACGGCGCCGCGCTTCCACGGCCGGCACCAGCTGAACCGCTGGCCGGACGGGCTCGAGAAGTGCGTCGGCTGCGAGCTGTGCGCGTGGGCCTGCCCGGCGGACGCGATCTACGTCGAGGGCGCGGAGAACGTCGACGACACCGGCTCGCCCGACGAGAGCGGCAACAGCTCGGGCCGCTTCTCTGCCGGTGAGCGCTACGGCCGCGTCTACCAGATCAACTACCTGCGCTGCATCCTGTGTGGGCTGTGCATCGAGGCCTGCCCGACCCGCGCGCTGACGATGACGAACGAGTACGAGCTCGCCGACGACAGCCGCGCCAGCCTGATCTACGAGAAGTCGGACCTGCTCGCGCCGCTGCTGCCGGGCATGGAGCAGCCGCCGCACGCGCAGCTGCTCGGCAACGACGACGACTACTACCGCGGAGAGTTCAAGGGGGCCGAGCAGTGACCGCGTTCTGGGTCCTCGCGCCGGTCATGGTGCTCGCCGCGCTCGGCATCCTGTTCGTTCGCAAGGCCGTCCATGCCGCGCTGCTGCTGGCGGTGGTCATGATCAGCCTGGCCGTGCTGTACGCCGTCCTCGAGGCGCCGTTCCTGTTCGCCGTGCAGATCATCGTCTACACGGGCGCGATCTTGATGCTCTTCCTGTTCGTGCTCATGCTCGTCGGCGTCGACGCCTCCGACTCGCTGGTCGAGACGATCAAGGCCCAGCGGATCCTGGCCTGGGTCGCCGGGCTGGCGTTCGCGGTGGTGCTGGTGGTCGGCCTGACCCAGCTGACCTTCGGTACGGCGGTGGGGCTCGAGGAGGCCAACGCGGGCGGCAACGTGGAGGCGCTGGCCGACCTGCTGTTCTCGCGCTACGTCTTCATCTTCGAGGCCACCAGCGCCCTGCTGATCACGGCGGCGGTCGGCGCGATGGTGCTGGCCCACCGGGAGCGGCTCACGCCGAAGCGGACCCAGGCGAGCATCGCGGCCGACCGGATCCGCGCGTACGGCGAGACCGGCGCGCACCTCGGCCCGCTGCCCCCGCCGGGCGTCTACGCCCGCCACAACGCGGTCGACACCCCGGCCCTGCTGCCCGACGGCAGCCCGGCCCCCGCCTCTGTCTCTCGCGTGCTGGCGGCCCGCGGGACGATGCGCTCGGCCGGCCTGCGCGACATCGAGGCCATCAAGGACCAGCTCGGCGTGGACGCCGAGAGCGCGCCCGGCACGGCCGGGAAGGCCGCGGCCACGGGCTCGAGCGAGGAGAACGCGGCGCCGCTCGGCTCCGCCGCGCAGGAGGTCGAGGAATGACCGAGTACATCGTCCTGTCGGCGATCCTCTTCACCATCGGCTCGGTCGGGGTGCTCACCCGCCGCAACGCGATCGTGGTGTTCATGTGCGTGGAGCTGATGCTCAACGCCTGCAACCTCGCGTTCGTCGCCTTCGCCCACCAGCACGGCAACCTCGACGGCCAGGTCGCCGCGTTCTTCGTGATGGTGGTCGCGGCGGCCGAGGTCGTGGTCGGGCTCGCGATCATCATGACCATCTTCCGGACCCGTCGCTCGGCCTCGGTCGACGACGCGAGCCTGCTGAAGTTCTGAGAGGCCCTCGATGAACGCACTCTCCGCGCTGACCCTCAAGGCCAGCGAGACGACCCACGTGCCGGTGGTCTCGCCGACCGACGCCGACGGACCGTTCGTGCTGCTGTGGCTGATCATCGCGCTGCCGCTCCTCGGCGCGGCCGTCCTGCTCCTCGGTGGCCGCTCCACCGACCGCTGGGGCCACCTGCTCGGAACGGCGACCTCGGCGGCCTCCTTCGTGATCAGCCTCGTGCTGTTCGTCAGCCTGCTCGGGCGCGACGAGGACGACCGGCAGGTCGTGCAGCACCTCTACGACTGGATCGAGACGGGCGGCCTGCACGTCGGGCTGGACCTGCTCTACGACCCCCTGGCGGCGCTCTTCCTGCTCCTCATCACCGGCGTGGGCTCGCTGATCCACGTGTACTCCATCGGCTACATGGCCCACGACCCGCGCCGGCGACGATTCTTCGCCTACCTGAACCTGTTCGTCGCGGCGATGCTGATGCTGATCCTGTCGGAGAACTACGTCGGCCTGTTCCTGGGCTGGGAGGGCGTCGGCCTCGCGTCGTACCTCCTCATCGGCTTCTGGCAGCACAAGCCCTCCGCCGCGGCCGCCGCCAAGAAGGCGTTCGTGATCAACCGGGTCGGCGACATGGGCATGGGCCTGGCCATCTTCTTGATGGTCGTCACCTTCGGCACGACGAGCTTCAGCGGGGTCAGCGAGCTCGCCGGGGGTGCGAGCGAGACGACGCTCAACTGGATCGGCGTCCTCCTCCTCGTCGGCGCCTGCGGCAAGTCCGCCCAGGTCCCGCTCCAGGCCTGGCTCCTGGACGCGATGGAGGGTCCGACGCCGGTCTCGGCCCTGATCCACGCCGCGACCATGGTGACGGCCGGCGTCTACCTGGTCACCCGCTCGAACTTCGTCTTCGAGCTCGCCCCGACCGCGCAGACCGCCGTCGTCATCGTCGCGACCGTCACGCTGCTGTGGGGAGCCGTCATCGGCTGCGCCAAGGACGACATCAAGAAGGGCCTCGCCGGCTCCACGATGAGCCAGATCGGCTACATGATGCTCGGTGCCGGGCTCGGCGTCGCCGGCTACGCGTTCGCGATCTTCCACCTGCTGACCCATGGCTTCTTCAAGGCCAACATGTTCCTGGGCGCCGGCTCGGTCATGCACGCCATGGACGACGACGTCGACATGCGCCACTACGGCGCGCTCAACAAGATGCTTCCCGTCACCTTCCTGACCTTCGCGATGGGCTATCTCGCGATCATCGGCGTCCCGCCGTTCGCGGGCTTCTGGTCGAAGGACAAGATCATCGAGACCGCCCTGGTCGAGAGCCCGCTCGTCGGGATCTGCGCGCTGCTGGGCGCCGGCATCACCGGCTTCTACATGACCCGGATGATGCTGATGACCTTCTTCACGCAGAAGCGCTGGGAGAAGGACGTCCACCCGCACGAGAGCCCCAAGGTGATGACGATCCCGCTGGTCGTCCTGGCCGCGCTCTCCGTCCTGGGCGGCCTGATGCTCACGGGCAACTGGATCGTCGACTGGCTCAGCCCGGTCGTCGGTCACGCCGAGCACCACGAGCCGCCGCTCCCGGTCATCGTGATCACGCTGATCACCGTCGCGGTGGTCGCCGCGGGCGTCGCTCTCGCGTGGGTGCTCGTCGGCAAGCGGGACGTCCCGCGGGTGGCGCCGACGGACGTGTCGTTCGCGACGCGGGCCGCGCGCGCCGACCTGTACGGCGACGCCATCAACGAGGGCCTGGTCGTCGCCCCGGGCCGCGCCACGGTTCGCGGTCTCGTCGGCGCCGACCGCAGCATCGTCGACGGGCTGTTCACCGGCGGTACGACGGTCCTGGCCGGCACCGGTGAGCTGCTGCGCCGGCTGCAGAACGGCTATGTCCGCTCCTACGCCCTCGGCATCCTCGGCGGCGCACTGCTCCTCGTCCTGACCCTGGTGGTGGTGAACTGATGCTGTCCCTCCTCGTCTGGCTGCCCCTCGCCGGTGCGGTGGCCGTCGCGCTGCTGCCCCGCACGCTCAGCAAGACCGTCGGCCTCGGCGTCGCGCTGGCGACCCTGGTGGTGGGCGCGGCGGTCGCCGTGTCGTACGAGCTCGACGGCGGGCGCCAGCTCACCGAGGAGCGCGAGTGGATCGAGGCGTTCGGGGTGCACTACGCCCTCGGCGTCGACGGCCTGGGCCTGCTGCTCGTCCTGCTGACGGTCCTGCTCGTCCCGCTGGTGCTGGGCGCCGAGTGGTTCAAGGCCGACGCGACCGGCTCGGCCGGGGCGCGCTCCTTCGTCGCCTGGACGCTCGCCCTCGAGGGCCTCTCGCTCGCGGTCTTCTGCGCGACCGACGTGTTCTTGTTCTACGTCGTGTTCGAGGCGACCCTGATCCCCGCGTACTTCCTCGTGGGCGGCTTCGGCCGTGAGGGTCGGGGCGCGGCGGCGCTGAAGTTCCTCATGTTCCAGCTCGCGGGCGGCCTGATCCTGCTCGCGTCGGTGATCGGCCTGTACGTCGTCTCCGCCCAGCAGGGCGAGCCGTCGTACCTCCTCTCCGACCTCGAGGGCCTCGAGATCGGCACGGAGGCGGGACGCTGGCTGTTCGTCGGCTTCTTCATCGCCTTCGCGATCAAGGCACCGCTCTTCCCGCTGCACACCTGGCTGGCCGACACCACCGAGAAGGCGACCCCGGGCACCGGTGTGCTGCTGGTGTGCATCCTCGACAAGATCGGGACCTTCGGGATGATGCGCTTCTGCCTCGGGATCTTCCCCGAGGCGTCCCAGTGGGCGACCCCGCTCGTCATCACGCTGGCGCTGATCTCCGTCGTCTACGGCGCCTTCGTCGCGATCGGCCAGGACGACATCTTCCGGCTCATCGGCCTCACCTCGCTCAGCCACTTCGGCCTGATCACGCTGGGCGTCTTCACGATGACCAGCGAGGGCGGCACCGGCGCCATCCTCTACATGGTCAACCACGGCCTCGGCACGGCGGCGCTGTTCCTCGTCGCGGGCTATCTCTACGACCGCACCGGCACCGCCTCGATCCGCGAGATGCGCGGCGTCGAGAAGGTCGCCCCGGTCCTGGCCGGCCTGCTGCTCGTGGCCGGCCTGGCCACACTCGGGCTGCCCGGCCTCTCGCCGTTCGTCAGCGAGTTCCTCGTGTTCGTCGCGGCCTTCGACCACGCCTGGTACGTCGGCGCGATCGCGGTCACCGCGGTGGTTCTGTCCGCGATCTACGTGCTGTGGATGTACCAGCGCACGATGACCGGGCCCACGCCTCCCGAGGTCGCGGGCACCAGGGACCTGGCGGTCCGCGAGATCGCCGCGGTCGCGCCGCTCATGGTCGCGCTGGTCTTCTTCGGGTTCTACCCCGCGCCGCTGCTCGACGTCAGCAACCCGACGGTCGGCGACCTCATGGAGCAGGTCGGCATCCACGACGACGGTCCCACGGTCGTGCACGCCGACGTCGATGCCGAACACGAGTCGGAGGAGGCTCACTGATGGAGTTCGTGAAGCCCGAGCTCGAGTACGCCGAGCTCCTGCCGCTCCTCATCGTCCTGGGCGGCGCGTGCGTCGGCGTTGCGCTGGAGGCCTTCCTGCCGCGCGGCACCCGCCGGCTGCCGCAGGTCGGGCTGTCCCTCGTCACGCTCGTCGGCGCCCTGGTCGCGACGATCGTCGTCGGCGCGGACCTCGAGGAGCACACGGCCGCATCCGGCGGTGACGGCCGCGGGCTCGTGGGGGCCATGGGCAGCGTCGTGGTCGACGGGCCCACGGTCTACCTGTGGGGCCTGCTCCTCGTCTTCGCGATCGCCGGCGTCGCGCTCTTCGCCGAGCAGCGCCTCGAGGGCGGCGTCTCGGCGTTCACGGGCCAGGCCGCCGCGCTGCCGGGCTCCGAGGGCGAGCGCGAGGCGTCGACCCGCGGTCTGGAGCACACCGAGGTCTACCCGCTGCTGCTGTTCGCGGTGGGCGGCATGCTGCTGTTCCCCGCCTCCGGCGACCTGCTGACGATGTTCGTCGCCCTCGAGATCCTCTCGCTGCCGCTCTACCTGCTCTGCGGTCTGGCGCGTCGGCGCCGGCTGCTGAGCCAGGAGGCGGCGATGAAGTACTTCCTCCTCGGCGCCTTCGCCTCCGGGTTCTTCCTCTACGGCGCGGCGCTGGTCTACGGCTACGCCGGCAGCGTCAGCTTCGCGGGGATCAACGAGGCGGTCCGCGCCGGCTCGGCCAACCACGGGCTGCTGCTCGCGGGCATCGGCCTGCTGGCCGTCGGCCTGCTCTTCAAGGTCGGCGCCGCGCCCTTCCAGGCCTGGACCCCCGACGTCTACCAGGGCGCGCCCACGGCCGTCACGGCGTTCATGGCGGCCGGCACCAAGGTCGCGGCCTTCGGTGCCCTGCTGCGGCTGCTGTACGTCGCGTTCGGCGGCGAGCGGTGGAGCTGGCAGCCGATGCTGTGGGTGATCGCGATCGCCTCGATGGTGCTCGGCGCGGTGCTCGCCATCGTGCAGAACGACGTCAAGCGGATGCTCGCCTACTCCTCCGTCGCGCACACCGGCTTCATCCTGGTCGGTGTCCTCGGCGTGCAGAGTGCGGGGGAGCTGGCCGAGGGCCAGTACACCTCGCTCGAGGGCGTGCTCTTCTACCTGACCACCTACGGCTTCGCCATGATCGGCGCCTTCGCCATCGTGACGCTGGTGCGCGACGCCGGCGGCGAGGCCACGGCGTACGACCGCTGGGCCGGACTGGGCCGGACCTCGCCGCTCGTCGCCGGCGCCTTCGCCTTCTTCCTGCTGTCGATGGCCGGGATCCCGCTGACGGCCGGGTTCATCGGCAAGTGGGCGGTGTTCACCTCGGCCCTGTCCGCGGGCGCGTGGCCGGTGGTCCTGGTGGCGATCGCCTGCAGCATCCTGGCCATCACCTTCTACGTCCGGCACATCCGGCTGATGTTCTTCACCGACCCGTCGGCGGACGGCTCCGGCGTGGTGACGCGCTCGTCGCTGCTCACCTCGGGCACCATCGTCGTGTGCCTGGTCGCGACCCTGGTGATGGGCGTCGTGCCGGGGCCGGTTCTCGATCTCGTCACCAGTGCGGGAGACTTCATCAGGTGAGAACACCCACGGGGACCCCCGCATGAGCGCACCTGGGGCCGACCTTGCACTGCCGATCGACGACACCGACCTCGCCGACCGCCTGCGGGCCCGCATGGCCAGGGTCGAGGAGGCGCTGTACGAGCACGCGTCCAGCCGGGCGCCGTACGTCACCGAGGCGGCGCGTCACCTGCTCGCCGCCGGCGGCAAGCGCTTCCGCCCCCTGCTGGTGCTCCTCGCGGCCGAGGCCGGTCCTCACCCCGACGCCGACGAGGTCCTCACGGCCGCCTGCGTCGTGGAGATCACCCACGTCGGCTCGCTCTACCACGACGACGTCATGGACGAGGCGGCGCTGCGCCGCGGCGAGGACTCCGCCAACGCGCGCTACGACAACCTCGTCGCGATCCTGACCGGCGACTGGCTGTTCGCGAAGTCCTCCGAGCTGACCGCCCAGCTCGGCCCGGAGGCCGTGCGGATCCAGGCGGAGACCTTCACCCGGCTCGTCGAGGGCCAGATCCTCGAGACGGTCAAGCCCGGGCCGGGCGAGGACCCGCTGGCGCACTATCTCGAGGTCGTGGCCGGCAAGACCGGCTCCCTCATCGCGACCTCCGCCCACTACGGCGCCCTGTTCGCCGGCGCCTCCCCGGAGGTCGTGGCCGCGCTGACGGCGTACGGCGAGCTGGTGGGCACAGCCTTCCAGCTCTCCGACGACATCCTCGACATCGCCTCCGAGAGCGCGGAGTCCGGCAAGACCCCCGGGACGGACCTCAAGGAGGGCGTCCCGACCCTCCCCGTGCTCATCGCCCGCGCCTCCACCGACCCGGCCGACGCGCGTCTGCTGGAGCTGCTGGACCCCGAGCGCACCGACCTGGCCGGCGATGCCGAGCTGCATGCCGAGGCGCTCGACCTGCTGCGCAAGCACCCCGCCATGGAGCAGGCGCAGGCCTATGTGGTCGCGCGGGCCCAGGAGGCCAAGGAGCTGCTGGCCGCGCTGCCCTCCGGCTCGGTCCGGACCGCGCTCGAGGCGTTCGCCGATGTCGTGGCGGTGCGGTCGGCCTGAGCTGGCGGGGCCTGGGCGGGGGGGTGGGTTCACCCTGGCCGGGGGCGGATTCACCACGGGATGTAGGTCGATCCGCACTTCTGTAGCGGAGCTCCACTACAGAAGCGCGGCTTCGGCTACATGCCGTGGTGAATCCGCCACCGCGTCGACACCGCCACCGCACCCCTGATCGGCGCCGACTGTCACGGCACTCACCGAATCCTCGCGCCGAGCCCTCGGGAAAGACGAGTGGGCGGGTTAACTTTGAGGACGTCCCGCGCGGCGGCGGCGTGCACCCCGCGGCCGCCGCGCGTGGCGTACGACGTACCGCGGCCGCCTCACACCGCGCACGCCTCCGCGGCGAGGGCGAGCTGGCGGCGATGGTGGCGCAGCGCCTCGATGGTGAGGATCACCAGCGCCAGCCAGACCAGGCCGAAGCCGATCCACCGGCCCAGCGGCATCCGCTCGCCGAGGACGGTGATGCCGAGAGCGAACTGGAGCACGGGCGCCAGGTACTGCAGCAGACCGAGGGTCGTCATCGAGACCCGGGTCGCCGCGCCCCCGAAGCACAGCAGCGGGACGGCGGTGACGACGCCGCTGGCGACGAGCAGGGCGACGTGCCCGGCGCCGTGGCCGGTGAGGTGGCCGTGGCCGGTACTGCCCAGCCACACCAGGTAGCCCACCGCGAACGGTGCGATCACGGCCGTCTCGAAGGTCAGGCTCTCGATCGCGCCGACCCCGGCAGACTTCTTCGCGAGGCCGTAGGTGCCGAAGGAGAAGGCGAGGACGAGCGCGATCACCGGCGGGCGCCCGTAGTCGACGGTCAGCACGACGACCGCGGCGAGGCCGATCCCCAGCGCGGTCCACTGGACGGGGCGCAGCCGCTCGCCGAGGATCAGCACGCCCATGAGCACTGTCACGAGCGGGTTGATGAAGTAGCCCAGCGAGGTCTCGACGACACGGTCGCTGTTGACGCCGTAGATGTAGGTGCCCCAGTTGACGGTGATCGTCGCCGCCGCCACGCCGAGCAGCAGCGCCGTACTACGCTCGCGCAGGATGGCGCGCAGGGCCGCGGTGCGGCGCAGGAGCAAGACCAGAACGCCCATCACCACCAGCGACCAGACCATCCGGTGGGCGAGGATCTCGACCGCGCCACTGGGCTCGAGCAGGGGCCAGTACAGGGGGAACGCCCCCCACATCAGGTAGGCGAGGAACCCGAGGGTGAATCCTCGGCGCTGGTCGGACACACTAGGGACCCTAGCGACGTGATCCCGGCTCGCCCGCCGAGGTGGTTTCAGGTCGTGGCCAGATGGGCACGGAGCACGTGTCCACCAACGATCCCGATCTCGAAGGGGAGTCCCTCATGCGATTCGCTCGCACCATCTCCGTGCTGGTGGCGGTCCTTACCGCCGCCCTGCTCGGTCTCACCGTCGCTCCGAGTGGCGCCACCGCCTCGACCGGTGTCGCGGCCGAGCGGTCCCTCGGCCCGCACCCGGTCACCTACTCGGGCGGCGAGATCCGCAACACCGGCCGGTTCAAGGTCTCCGGCAACGCCACCACCTACCAGGGCGGCAAGATCAAGCTGCAGCAGAAGCGTCGCGGCGGCAGCTGGAACAACTTCAAGAAGGACCGTGCCCGCGTCGGCGACGGCTACTTCAAGATCAAGTTCGACGGCCCCTGCTGGAGCAAGTACCGCCTGGTGCTGAAGGCCGCCAACGGCTACGACAAGACCAAGCTGTACGTCGGTCAGATCACCTGCCGCTGACCTCAGCGACAGCACGAACGAAGGGGCCCCGCCGTCGGCGGGGCCCCTTCGGTGCGTGTGGGCCCGCGGTGGTGCTGTAACTAACTGTTCTTGTCACTACCTGACCCGTAGACGGGTAGCCGAGTGACACGAACAGCTAGTTACAGCACCACCCCACGGCTCAGGCGATCGTCCAGGTGTCGCCCGCGTTGATCAGGGCGGTGAGCCGCTCCTCCGGGCTGCCCTGGGCGGCCGCCGCCTCGCTCGCCTCGGCGACCTGGGCGCGGGCCTGGTCGTCGTACGTCGGGCGCTCGACCTGGCGGAAGATGCCGATGGGGCTGCGGTTCAGGTAGCCGGCGTCGGTGAGCCGGGAGATCGCGAAGGCCGTCGAGGGGTCCGGGTTCTGCGCGTCGTGGACGATGATGTCCTCGATCGCGACGGACGCGGTGTCGACCACGTCCACGCCGCCGCCGGCTCCGCGCACCAGGGCCTTGTCACCGAGGCCCGTCGCCTCGTCGCGCACGCCGAAGGTGATCGGCTCGCCGTGGACGAGCGGGATCAGGGCGTGGGTGTTGTCGCGGTCCTTGATGGCGTCGAAGGCGCCGTCGTTGAAGATGGGGCAGTTCTGGTAGATCTCGACCAGGGAGGTGCCGCGGTGGGCGGCGGCTGCGGCGAGGACTGCGGTGAGGTGCTTGCGGTCGGAGTCGATGGTGCGGGCGACGAAGGTGGCTTCGGCGCCGAGGGCGAGGGAGACGGGGTTGAAGGGGTGGTCGAGGGAGCCGACGGGGGTGGACTTGGTGATCTTGCCGACTTCGCTGGTGGGGGAGTACTGGCCCTTGGTGAGTCCGTAGATGCGGTTGTTGAAGAGCAGGATCGTCATGTTGACGTTGCGGCGCAGGGCGTGGATGAGGTGGTTGCCGCCGATGGACAGGGCGTCGCCGTCGCCGGTGACGACCCAGACGGAGAGGTCTTGGCGGGCGGTGGCGATGCCGGTGGCGATGGAGGGTGCGCGTCCGTGGATGGAGTGCATGCCGTAGGTGTCGAGGTAGTAGGGGAAGCGGCTGGAGCAGCCGATGCCGGAGACGAAGACGATGTTCTCGCGGCGTAGTCCGAGGTCGGGGAGGAAGGACTGGACGGCCTTGAGGACGGCGTAGTCGCCGCAGCCGGGGCACCAGCGGACCTCCTGGTCGCTGGAGAACTCCTTCGCGGTCTGCGTCGCGCCCTCCTCCAGGCGGGGCACGAGCGCGGTGCCGAGCTGCGGCATGGGGAGGTCGGCGGTCGTGGTGGGGGTGCTCATGCGTGCGGAGCCTCCTCGTGGTCGGCAGGCGGGTTGAGTCCGTGCTCCCCGAGGTCGACATCGGTGCCCTCGGCGTCTCCGACGAGACGGCCGATGGCCTCGGCGAGCTCGGCCGCCTTCAGGGGCAGGCCGTAGACGTGGTTGTAGCCCTGCGCGTCGACGAGGTACTCGGCGCGCAGCATCTTCGAGAGCTGGCCGAGGTTCATCTCCGGGACGAGGACCTTGTCGTACCGCTTCAGGATCTCGCCGAGATCCTTCGGGAACGGGTTCAGGTGCCGCAGGTGGGCCTGCGCGACGTTGTAGCCGGCGCGCCGGACCCGGCGGCACGCGGCGCCGATCGGGCCGTACGTCGAGCCCCAGCCGATCACGAGGACCTTGGCCTGGCCCGACGGGTCGTCGACCTCCAGCGGCGGCAGGGAGTCGGCGATCCGCTGCACCTTCTCGGCGCGGATGCGGACCATCCGGTCGTGGTTGGCCGGGTCGTAGGAGATGTTGCCGTGGCCCTCGCCCTTCTCGAGGCCGCCGATGCGGTGCTCGAGGCCGGCTGTGCCGGGCACGGCCCACGGGCGGGCGAGGGTCTCCTCGTCGCGCAGGTAGGGCCAGAAGTCCTCGACCTGCTCGCCCTTGGCGTTGGTGGAGGTGTGGTTCGCTGCCGTGGCGAAGTCGGCATCGATCGTCGGCAGGTCGTCGATCGCCGGGATCGCCCACGGCTCGGACCCATTGGCGAGGTAGCCGTCGGAGAGCAGGAACACCGGGGTCCGGTAGGTGATCGCGATGCGGGCGGCCTCCACGGCCGCGGCGAAGCAGTCGCCGGGCGACTGCGGCGCGACGATCGGCACGGGAGCCTCGCCGTTGCGGCCGTACATCGCCTGCAGCAGGTCGGCCTGCTCGGTCTTGGTCGGCAGTCCCGTCGAGGGGCCGCCGCGCTGGACGTTGACGATCACCAGCGGCAGCTCGGTCATCACCGCGAGACCGATGGCCTCGGACTTCAGGGCGATGCCGGGACCCGAGGTCGTGGTGATCGCCAGCTGGCCGGCGAACGACGCGCCGATCGCGGCGCCGATGCCGGCGATCTCGTCCTCGGCCTGCAGCGTGGTCACTCCGAACGCCTTGTGCTTGCTGAGCTCGTGGAGGATGTCGGAGGCCGGGGTGATCGGGTACGAGCCGAGGAAGACGGGGAGCTGCGAGCGCACGCCCGCGGCGACCAGGCCGTAGGAGAGCGCCAGGTTGCCCGTGATGTTGCGGTAGGTGCCGACCTTCATCTTCGCCGGCTTGATCTCGTACTGGACGACGAAGGTCTCGGTGGTCTCGCCGTAGTTCCAACCGGCCTTGAAGGCGGCGATGTTGGCCCCGAGGATGTCGGCGACCTTGGCGAACTTCCTCTCCAGGAAGGCGATGGTCGGCTCGGTCGGGCGGCCGTACATCCACGACAGCAGGCCGAGCGCGAACATGTTCTTCGCGCGCGCGGCGTCCTTGCGGGACAGGCCGAACTCCTTGACCGCCTCGACCGTGATGCCGGTCAGGTCGACGGGCTGGACCTGGAAGCCGGCCAGGATGTCGTCGACCTCGCCCAGCTTGTCGAGCGGGTTGGAGGTGTAGCCGGCCTTGTCGAGGTTGCGCTTGGTGAAGTCGTGGGTGTCGACGATGATCGTCGCGCCGCGCGGCAGGTCGCCCAGGTTGGCCTTCAGCGCCGCAGGGTTCATCGCCACGAGGACGTCGGGCCGGTCGCCGGCCGTGAGGATGTCGTGGTCGGCGAAGTGGATCTGGAAGGACGAGACGCCCGGGATGGTGCCCTGGGGGGCGCGGATCTCGGCGGGGAAGTTCGGCAGCGTCACCAGGTCGTTGCCGAAGACGGCCGACTCCTGGGTGAACCGGTCACCGGTCAGCTGCATGCCATCGCCGGAGTCACCCGCGAACCGGATGATCACCCGGTCCAGCTGCTTGACCTGCTTGGTCTGGCTCACACCTGCTCCACTTCTCTCGACGTCGACGGCGACCGCGGACGCGACGACAGGCTTCGGTGAGCCGAGTCTAGAAGCAATCTAGAACACGTTCCACTTTTCGGTGAACACCTGTCGTGTTCGCGTCCGCCCGCCCGTCGGCACGGCTCGCGCCACTGCTCCCCACGATAGTCGGCCGCGGCGGCGCACCCCGCCCCGCGCCGCCTGATGGGCCGCTCGGCGGCCCGCCCGGCGCTGTGATGTCCGCCATGTCGTCTCGTCGATTTGTCTGAATCGAAGGCCACAATCTCGCTAATGTGTATTATTCCGATCTAGTTTGATGGAACCGGTCCCCGAGAGACCGGCCGAAGCAGCAAGGAATGGGTGCAATGAAGCGAGTCATCAAGGCTGCGGCCCTGGCGGTCACCGGCGCGTTGGCGCTCACGGCGTGCGCCAGCGCCGAGGGTGGCGACGGCAACGGCGACGGCGAGACGATCAACATCGTCGGGTTCGCCGTTCCCGAGGCCGGCAACAAGGCCGCCGCCGCGGAGTTCAACAAGACCGACGCCGGCAAGGACGTCACCTTCTCCGGCTCCTACGGCGCCTCCGGTGACCAGAGCCGCAAGGTCGCCGACACCAAGGGCAAGGACGTCGACTACGTCGTCTTCTCGCTCGAGCCGGACATGACCCGCCTGGTCGACGCCGGTCTCGTGGCTGACGACTGGAACGCGGGCCCGACGAAGGGCATCGTGTCGAACTCCGTCGCCGTGATCGCGACGGAGGCGGGCAACCCCCTGGGCATCGACGACTGGGACGACCTGACCCGCGACGACGTCAAGATCGTCACGCCCGACCCCGCCAGCTCGGGCTCCGCGAAGTGGAACATCCTCGCGCTCTACACCTACGCCAAGCAGAACGGCGCGACGGAGGAGCAGGCGGACGCCTTCCTGACCAAGGTGTTCAAGAACGTCACCACCTGGGCGGCCAGCGGGCGCGAGGCGACCGAGGCGTTCAAGAAGGGCGTCGGCAACGTGCTGCTCACCTACGAGAACGAGGCCATCTTGGCCAAGCAGAACGGCGAGGACCTCGACTACATCGTCCCCGACCACACCTTCCTGATCGAGAACCCGGGCGCGGTGCTCGAGGACGCCACCCCGGCCGCGCAGGACTGGCTCGACTTCATCCTCAGCGACGACGGGCAGGCCGCGTTCGTCTCCAAGGGATTCCGCCCGGTCACCGACCTCGACATCTCCGACATCGAGGTCGAGGGCGCCAACGACCCCGCCGACCCGTTCCCGACGCCCGCCTCGCTGAGCACCGCCGCCGACCTGGGTGGCTGGGACGCGATCAACAGCGAGTGGTTCGGCAAGGACGGCGTCAAGCTGCGCTTCGACAACCTGTACGCCGAAGCCACGAAGCAGTGACCGACACCCTCGTCGCACCCCCAGGGCCGGCTCCCACCGGGAGCCGGCCCTCGGGCACGGCCAAGGGCGGCGCGGGTCTGCTCCGGCTCACCCCCACCTCGAGTCTCGGGCTCGGGGTGGCGTTGGTGTGGTTCAGCGTCCTGGTGCTGCTCCCGCTCGCCGCCGTCGTCGGCGCCGCGGCCGAGGGCGGCCTCGACCGGTTCTGGGGCACCCTCACCGACGCGCAGACCTTCGCTGCGCTGCGGCTCACCGTCCTCGAGGCGCTCGCGGTCACCGCGGTGAACGCCGTCATCGGCACGATCGTGGCGTGGGTTCTGGTCCGCGACCAGTTCCCCGGCAAGCGGATCCTCGACGTCGTCATCGACATCCCGTTCGCGCTCCCGACCATCGTCGCGGGGCTCGTGCTGCTGAGCCTGTGGGGCCCGGAGAGCCCGGTCGGCATCAACATCGTCAACACCCAGCAGGGCATCTTCCTGGCGCTGCTGTTCGTGACGCTGCCGTTCGTGGTCCGCACCGTTCAGCCGGTCCTGATCGAGCTCGACGCCGACGTCGAGGAGGCCGCGGCCTCGCTCGGGGCCTCGCGGATGACGACCTTCCGCCGGGTGATCCTCCCGAGCCTGGTCCCGGCGATCGCCGCCGGTTCGTCGCTCGGCTTCGCCCGCGCGATCAGCGAGTTCGGGTCCCTCGTCCTCATCTCGGGCAACACGCCCTACGAGACCGAGGTCGCGTCCTTGAAGATCCTCAAGTTCCTCGAGGGCGACAACCAGGCGGGGGCCGCGGCCGTCGCGGTCCTGCTCCTCGCGGTCGCGATCGTGACGATCGTGCTCCTCGACGTCATCTCGCGAAGGGTGGCGCGCCGTGGCTGACACCCGACAGATCCGCGCACGCAAGGGCCCGGTCGCCTATGTCCTGCGGACGTTCGTGATCGCCTACCTGGCGGTCCTGGTGATCTGGCCGCTGTACGAGGTCGGCAAGCAGACCTTCTCCCCGGCCGGCCGGGACGCCGAGGGCGGCTTCGGTGCCTTCTGGGAGCGCCTCAGCGACCCGTCGGTGACCTACGCCTTCAACCTCACCCTCACGGTGGCCTTCTGGGCCGTGGTCATCAACACGCTGTTCGGCGTGGGGATCTCGCTGCTGCTCGTCCGCTACCGGTTCCCGGGCCGGCGCATCCTCTCGGTGCTCGTCGACCTGCCGATGTCGGTCTCGCCCGTCGTCGTCGGCCTCGCGCTCGTGCTGGCCTACAGCACCGGCAAGGGCTGGTTCGGCGAGGCGCTGGCGTCGGTGGGCTTCTACGTCATCGGCACCACGCCGGGCCTGATCATGGCCACCGCCTTCGTCAGCCTGCCGCTGGTGATCCGCGAGATCGTGCCGGTACTTCAGGAGATCGGCACCGACGCCGAGCTCGCCGCCAGCAGCCTGGGCGCCAGCGGGTGGCAGACCTTCCGGCGGATCACCCTGCCCAGCATCAAGTGGGCGGTCGTCTACGGCGTCGTGCTGAGCATGGCCCGCTCCCTCGGCGAGTTCGGGGCGGTCAAGATCGTCAGCCCTGGCGCCGAGTTCCGCGGGGAGACCGCGACCCTTCTCATCCAGAACCGCTACACCAACTACGAGGAGCCCACGGCGTACGCCGCCGCGTTCGTGCTCGTGCTGGCCTCCGTGCTCGCGCTCGTCGTGGTGTCCCTGATCCGCAAGGAGGATCACGCATGAACCACCCCACTCCGTTCTCCGCTCTCCCGCTTCGCTCCTGCGCGCACGACGGATCGGGGACCCCGCGATGAGCATCGAGGTGAGGGGTGTCGGCAAGCGCTACGGCGACTTCGTCGCACTCGACGACATCAACGTCTCCCTGCCCACCGGGCAGCTGACGGCGCTGCTGGGCCCCAGCGGCGGCGGCAAGTCCACCCTGCTGCGGATCATCGCCGGCCTCGAGTCGGCCGACAGCGGGACGGTCGAGATCGAGGGCACCGACGCGACTCGGCTTCCCCCGCAGAAGCGCAACGTGGGCTTCGTGTTCCAGCACTATGCGGTGTTCAAGCACATGACGGTCGCCAAGAACGTCGCCTTCGGGCTGGAGATCCGCAAGCGGCCCAAGGCCGAGGTCAAGGCCAAGGTCGCCGAGCTGCTCGAGCTCGTGCACCTCTCGCAGTTCGCGCACCGGCTTCCGTCCCAGCTCTCCGGCGGGCAGCGTCAGCGCCTCGCGCTCGCCCGTGCCCTCGCCGTCGAGCCGACCGTGCTGCTGCTCGACGAGCCGTTCGGAGCGCTGGACGCCAAGGTCCGCAAGGAGCTGCGCGACTGGCTGCGCCGGCTCCACGACGAGGTGCACGTGACGACGGTCTTCGTGACCCACGACCAGGAGGAGGCCCTCGAGGTGGCCGACGAGATCGTGGTGATCAACGAGGGACGTATCGAGCAGATCGGCAGTCCCGACGAGCTCTACGACGAGCCGGCGAACGACTTCGTGATGGGCTTCCTCGGCGCGGTGACCCGGCTCGGGCCGCTGCGGCTGCGACCCCACGACATCGAGGTCGCGGTCCAGCCCGGCGTCCCCGGCTCGAGCCCGGGTGTCGTCACCCGGGCGCTGCGCGTCGGCTTCGAGGTCCGCCTCACCGTCGACGTCGAGGGCCAGGAGGAGCCGGTGCTCGTCGTCCTCTCCCGCACCCACGCGCGGGCGCTGGACCTCGAGCTCGGCAGCCGGGTCTGGCTGAGCCCGACCATCGGCGCGACCTCGGTGCCCGTCTTCGGCGCGCGCCGACCCGAGGCGGCCGTCTCCTGAGACCCCGGGCCGGCGGCGGCGCGTAGCGGCCGCCGCCGGTCGGGCCATCTCCTAGTCTGGAGCGCGTGAGCTATCTGCGGGCGACACAGGTCTTGTGCTGGTTGCTCGGGATCGCGGTGCTGGTGTCGGTCGTCCACTACCTCGACAACTACGTCAACTACGACGACTACCCGGTGCCCGACCCCGACGCGGCCGTGCCCGCGCCGTCGGCGACGCTCGTGGCGGTCGGCTGGTTCGTGTTCACCGCGTTCGGGGCGCTCGGCCTGCTGCTCTGGCTGCGGCGCCACATCACGTCGGCGGCGGTCGCGCTGACGGCGTACTCGCTCTCGGGTCTGGTCGGCATCGCCCACTACACGGTGCCCGGCGCCGGTGAGATGGTCTGGTGGCGCCAGGCGCACGTGCTCACCGACATCGTCTGCGGCGCGGCGGTCTTCGGGTTCGCGCTGTGGGCGGCGAAGAACTCCGACGACCTCATCCCGCCGGCGGCGAAGACGCCGCGCGGGCCTCGGCAGCCCTCTTGAGCCCCTCGGCGTGGCGCCGGAAGCCGTCCGCCACCCGGGAGGGTCCGGCCAACCGCACCAGCGGGCCGCGGAACTCCTCCACGGTCTCGTACGACGTGGGGCCACCGGGTCGCTGCGTCAGCCGCTGGTGGCGGACCCCCTTGACCAGGCCGAGCCGCGACGGCAGCCCTTCGTAGACGTAGGACATCACTGCGGTCGTCGTACCGCTCCGCGGGTCGGTGGCGGGCCCGTCCAGGGCGGTGATCCGTTCGGGCGAGCGGGCGCGCCGGCCGTTGGCCCACACGACGTGGAGCACGATCGGGTTGCCCACGGCGGGCGGCTGCGCGGTCTCGGCGCGCTCGACGAAGGGATTCCACTCGCCGTAGCCGTCGGTGTCGGTCATGATCTCCCACACGACGTCGAGCGGTGCGTGGATGTCGATCCGGGCGGTGGGGTTCACGGGCCCATCATGGCCGAGCACCCCGGCCCGCGATGATGGGTTCGTGAGCACAGGTTCGGTCGGCACGGTCGGCATCGTCGGGGGTGGCATCGTGGGCCTGGCCGTCGGCCGCGAGCTGGTCCGTCGCCGGCCGGGCCTCACCGTCGTCGTGCTGGAGCGGGAGCGGCGGCTCGCCGCGCATCAGACCGGCCACAACTCCGGGGTCGTGCACGCGGGGATCTACTACCGGCCCGGCAGCCTCAAGGCACGGCTGTGCGCGCGCGGGCGCGACCTGATGCGCGAGTACTGCGCCGAGCATGCGATCGCGTACGACGAGTGCGGCAAGCTGGTCGTCGCCGTGGACGCGTCCGAGCTGCCGCGGTTCGAGGCGCTCGCGCGCACCGCCGCGGAGAACCGGGTCCCGGGCCTGCGCCGCCTCGACCCGGGCGCGCTGCGGGAGGTGGAGCCGCACGCGGCGGGTCTGGCCGCGCTGCACTCGCCGCGCACCGCGATCACCGACTTCGTCGCCGTCGCCCACGCGCTCGCCGGCGAGATCGTCGAGGCCGGGGGAGCGGTCCACCTCGGGGCGGAGGTGACCGGCGTGGCGCGGGTCCGCGGTGGGCTCGACGTACGCACGCCCGACACGTCGTACCGGGTGGACCACCTGGTGGTGTGCGCCGGGCTGCAGTCCGACCGGGTGGGACGGCTGGTGGGCGGACCCGCGACACCGCGCATCGTGCCCTTCCGAGGCGAGTACATGGCCGTCGGCGCCGCCAAGCAGGATCTCGTACGCGGCATGGTCTATCCCGTCCCTGACCCGGCCTATCCCTTCCTCGGGGTGCACTTCACGCGGCGGGTCGACGGCGGGCTGGAGGTCGGTCCCAACGCCTTCCTCGCCCTCAGCCGCGACGACTACGGACGGGCCTCGGTGCGCTGGCGCGACCTCACGGACACCCTGGGCTACGCCGGCTTCTGGCGCTTCGCCGGGAGGAACTGGCGTACGGGCCTCGGCGAGCTGCACGGCGTGCTCTCTCGGGCGGCGTACATGCGCGCGGCCCAGCGGTACGTGCCCGCCATCGGCGTCGACGACGTCACCCGCGCCCGGCTCGGCCTGCGCGCCCAGGCCGTCGAGCCGGACGGCTCCCTGGTCGACGACTTCGTGATCCACCGCAGCGACGCCGTCACCGCGGTCCGCAACGCGCCCTCGCCCGCGGCGACCTCCAGCCTCGCGATCGCCGAGCACGTCGTCGACAGGGTTCTTGACCGGCGCTGAGGTTTGGTGACCGTTCTTCGAGGGCAGGGCCCCGGGGTGCGCCGAGTCTCCGGTCGCACACCCCCCATGCCTGTCCCAGGAGGAGAAGTGGGCACCTACCCCCAGCGAACGATGGCCGGACGGATCCGGCGAACCCTGACCCTGGCCGTGGCCGGCGCGACCGGCCTCGGCCTGGCCGTGCTCGGCCCGGTCGCGCCCGGCGAGGCCGTCACGCCAGGACAGCAGTACCAGCCGGTGCGCCAGTTCGTGGTCGACGGCGACAACGACGTCGCGGTGAACCCGGCGACGGGAGACGTGTACGTCGCGGAGTCCGTCTTCAACCGCGTCAAGCGCTACAGCTCGTCAGGGGCCCTCCTCGGCAGCGTGGATGTCGGCGAGGCGGACGGGATCGACGTCGGGCCTCAGGGCCACGTCTACCTCGCCGACTACGACGGCGTCACGGTCTTCACCCCGGATCTGGCGAACCGGGCCTACTTCCCCCACGAGATCGTCGGCCTGACCGACGTCGCGGTGACGCCGAGCGGAGAGGTGTACGCCACCGACGTGGTCGGCAGCCGCGTGTTCCACTACACGCCGACCGGTGAGGTGATCCGCTCGTGGGGCAGCCCGGGGAGCGCGGACGGACAGCTCAGCAGTCCGCAGACCATCGCCGTGGCGCCCAACGGTGACGTCTACGTGGGCGAGCGCTGGAACAACCGCGTCTCGCGGTTCAGCGGCACCGGCACCTTCCTGGGCAAGTGGGGCCAGCTCGGCACCGGCCCGGGCAGCTTCCACTGGCCGCGCGGCCTCTCCGTCGACGCTCAGGGCAACGTGTACGTCGCGGACTACGCCGACGGCGCCGCCCAGGGCGGACGGGTGCAGGTCTTCACCGGCACCGGCGGCTACCTGACGAGCATCGGCGCCTTCAACGCGGCTCCGTTCGGGAGCTACGGCCCGCGGGGTGTCGACGTCGACGCCAGCGGCCGGGTGCACGTGATCAGCCGGGTGGCCTCGCTCGGCAACGCCGTGACCACCTTCGCTCCCTTCGCCCCGGGACCGGTGGGCACGGGCAAGGCGAGCGTCGTCAAGCCCAGCGGGGCGGTCAAGCTGCAGGGCCGCAAGCTCCGGATCGCCGTCAAGTGCGCCAAGGGCACCACGTGCACCGGCACGCTGACGGTGCTGGTCAAGGGCAAGGCGGTCACGAAGCCGAAGGCCTACTCGATCAAGCCGGGCAAGACCAAGGTCGTGACGGCCAAGGCGACCGGCCCGGGCCGCAAGGTGCTGCGCAAGAAGGCGGTCACCAAGGCCGTCGTGACGGTCTACGGCGGCCAGCGGAAGATCAAGATTCGCCGCTAGTCCCACGACGAGCGGCGCGGGTCAGCAGGCCAGCGCGGGCGTAGAGCAGCTCGCGAGCTCGGCGAGGGCGTCGTCGATCTGATGAGGATCGGCGTCGCCGTCGAGCACGCCGCCGTCCGTGTCGGGCACCGCATCGGCCAGGTAGCGGTCGGGGCGGGGACGGCGGCCAGCGCGATCAGCGGTAGTTGGTGAACTGCACCGCGAAGTCGTAGTCCTGCGCCTTCACCAGGGCCTGCACGGCCTGGAGGTCGTCGCGCTTCTTGGAGGAGATGCGGAGCTCGTCGCCCTGGATCTGCGCCTTGACGCCCTTGGGTCCCTCGTCGCGGATCAGCTTCGAGACCTTCTTGGCGTCCTCGGAGCTGATGCCCTCCTTGAGGGTGATGCCGATCTTCGACACCTGGCCGGACTGGCGCGGCTCGGAGGCGTCGAGGATCTTCAGCGACTGGTTGCGCTTGATCAGCTTGTCCTGGAAGACGCTGAGCACGGCGCTGGCGCGGTCGTCGGCGGACGCGGTGATCTCGATCGCGTGCTCACCCTTCCACTCGATCGTCGCGCCCGTGCCCTTGAAGTCGAAGCGGGTCGCGATCTCGCGGGCGGTCTGCCCGAGAGCGTTGTCGACCTCCTGGCGGTCGATCTTGCTGACGATGTCGAAGGAGGAGTCGGCCATGTGGGGTCACCTGCGCTGTTTTCGGTCCGGCGGGGCTGCTGCGCTATTGTTTCGCGTCGTCGCCGCCGCGCCAACTCAGGGCTCCCTCCGGAGCCTCGAAGGCACGCGGAGACAGCCCGGCAGGTTGCCCGAGCGGCCAAAGGGAGCTGACTGTAAATCAGCCGGCATTGCCTACAGTGGTTCGAATCCACTACCTGCCACGGCACCATGAGAACGGCCCGTGACCAGCGGAGACGCAGGTCGCGGGCCGTTCTCACGTGCCGGTCACCAGCGTCGGGAAAGGCCGCGGTCCCGTGGCGATTGCGCATGGATGCCAGGGCGGATCCCTGCGCACGGGACCGGGCCAGCCCTCGCCAGAGCTACGCCGTGCGATGCTGCCCGAGTGACGCGAGAGGACGACCGGAGATGACCGACGCCGACCGCCGCGCGATCCACGACACGGTGCTGCGCTACTGCCGCGCCGTCGACCGGCTGGACTACGACGCCATCCGTGCCGTGTACGCCGACGACGGGGTCGACCACCACACCGGGTTCAGCGGACCCGCGGACGAGTACGTCGGGTGGCTGCGCGGGCTGCTGCCGCGCCTGGACGGCACGATGCACATCGTCGGCAACCATCTCGCCGAGGTCGTCGGCGACGAAGCGGTCGCGGAGACCTACGGCACGGCCGTGCACTGGGGCACGCCGTCGACCGACGAGCGGCTCAACTTCACCTCCGGCTTCCGCTACGTCGACCACTTCGTCCGTACGCCGGCCGGGTGGCGGATCCGGGAGCGCTTCGCGGTGCGGGAGTGGACCCGGAGCGACGCGGGCCGGCTGCTCAGCCCGGAGGGTGCCGGACCCCGCGGGCGCCGCGACGACGGCGACCCGCTCGTCGTCCTGCGTCGCGCGGTGCTGGGCGACGCCGGCCTCTGACGAGCCGGCCGCGACGAGCCGGCCGCGACGAGCCGGCCGCGACGAGCCGGCCGCGACGAGCCGACCTCGACGAGCCGGCCGCGACGAGCCGGCCTCGACGAGAAAGGGCGTGCCTCCGAGGTCACCCGCGTGGTCTGCTGGCCCCCATGCCCCGTGATCTCGTTCATCCCGCCAAGGCCCGACCCGGCGACAAGATCGCCGTGCTCTCTCCGTCCTTCGCCGCGCCGGGGTTCGCGCCCGCGGTGCACGAGCAGGCGATGAGCCGCCTGGCGGAGCTGACCGGGATGGTGCCCGTCGAGTACCCCACGACCCGTCGGCTGGGTGCCACCGCCGAGGACCGGGCCGCCGACGTGAACGCTGCGCTGGCCGACCCCGAGGTGCGCGCGATCGTGGCCAGTGTGGGCGGCGAGGACCAGATCACCGTCATCCCGCACCTCGACGCGGACGCGGCGCTGCGCGACCCGAAGCCGTTCCTGGGCACGAGCGACAACACCAACCTCCACCAGTGGCTGTGGTCGCTGGGCCTCGCCAGCTTCTACGGTGGGTCCACCCAGGTGCACATCGGCGCGGGTCCTGCGGTCGACCCGGTGCACGCGGCGTCCCTGCGCGCCGCCCTGCTCGAGGGCGGCCGGATCGAGGTGACCGAACCGGGTGAGTCCGAGGACGTGGGGAGGGACTGGAACGACCCGCGCGCGCTGACGGAGTACGGCGAGCGCGAGCCCACCGAGCCGTGGGTCTGGGCGGGCCCGGCGCGGTCGGTCACCGGCCGCACCTGGGGCGGCTGCGTCGAGGCGCTGCAGTGGGTGCTGGCCGCGGGCCGCTTCCGGGAGCCGCCGGAGGCGCTGGCGGGAGGCGTGCTCCTGCTGGAGACGTCCGAGGAGCTGCTGCCGGCGCGAGAGGTCGGCTGGATCGTCCGGATCCTCGGGGAGCGCGGCCTGCTGGCCGCGGCCGACGCCGTCCTCCTGGCCCGGCCGCCGGTCTCGGACTTCGAGCGGCGACCGGAGCCGGCGGAGCGCGCCCGGCTGCGGGCCGAGCAGCGTGACGTCGTCCTCGAGCAGGTGGGCCGCTACAACCCTGACGCCGTGGTGTGCGTCGGCATCCCGTTCGGCCACACCCGCCCGCAGTGGATCCTGCCCCACGGCGGCCTCATGACGGTCGACGGCGCCGCGCGCCGGGTGTGGGCCGACTACGACTGAGCCGGCCCGCCGGCGAACGCGATGACCTCGCCGACCACGGCCACCCGCACCCGGTCCCCGGGTTGGGGCACGGAGCCGGCGGGCGTGCGGGCGGTGACGACCTCCCCGGAGCCCAGGCGCACCCGGATCGTGGCGTCGTGGCCGAAGAAGCTGACGTCGAGCACGTCACCCGTGACACCTCCGTCCGCGAGCTCCGCGGCGCGGACCTGCAGCTGCTCGGAGCGTACGGCGATCCGGGCCGGCCCGGGCACGCCCGCCGAGCCGGGGCGCACCTCCAGCTCGCCGAGCGCGCAGTGGGCGCGGCTCGCGGAGGTGACCTCGCCGGCCAGCAGCGAGGCGTGGCCGATGAACGACGCGACCCGCGGGTCGGCGGGCGCCAGGTAGACCTCCGCCGGCGGCGCGACCTGGAGGAACTGGCCGCCCGACATGACCGCCACCTGGTCGGCCAGCGAGAGCGCCTCGCCCTGGTCATGGGTCACGAGCACCGCGGCGGCCTCCGCCGCGCGCAGGGCGCGGACGACTGCTCGCCCGGTCTCCTCGCGCAGCCCGGCGTCGAGCGACGAGAACGGCTCGTCCAGCAGCACCAGCGCCGGCCGCGGGGCGAGCGCCCGGGCCAGCGCGACGCGCTGCTGCTGGCCGCCGGACAGCTCGTGGGGATAGCGCTCGGCGAGCCCGGCGTCGATCTCGACCAGCTCGAGCGCCGCCGCGACCGCGGCGGCGGCATCGCGGCGCTCGGCACGCGGGAGGCCGAAGGCGACATTGCGGGCGACGCTCAGGTGGGGGAAGAGCGCGCCCTCCTGCGGGACGTAGCCGATCCCGCGGCTGCGCGCGGGCACGCTGCGGGGGCCGCCGACGACCCGGGTCCCGGCGACGTCGATGGTGCCGGCGGTGGGCTCCACGAATCCGGCGACCGCGCGCAGGAGGGTCGTCTTGCCGCAGCCCGACGAGCCCAGGATCGCGGTGACGCCCGCGGCGACCCGGAGGTCGACGCCCTGCAGCACGGTCGTGCGGCCGTAGCCCGCGGCCAGGTCGCGGATCTCGAGTGCGGTCATCGGTTGCTCCTCGACTCCCGGATGCTGAGCCGGGCCAGCAGCCAGGTGGACGGGACGGACAGGACGATCAGCGCGAGCGCGTACGGCGCCGCGGCGCCGTACGCGATGGAGGAGCCGTAGGACCAGAACTTCGTGGCCAGGGTCTCCGTGCCCAGCGGGGCGAGCAGCAGGGTCGCGGTGAGCTCGGTGGAGATGGCGAGCGCGACGAGTGCGGCGCCCGACGCCAGCCCCGGTACGACGAGCGGCAGCGTCACCCGCCGCGCGACCTCGGCTCCGGTGCAGCCGAGGCTGCGTGCGACGTCCTCGAGCCCGGGCGGCACCAGCTCGAAGGTCCCGCGCACGGCGACCACCGCGCGCGGGAGGAACAGGATGAGATAGCCCGCGATGAGCAGGGCCATGGTCTGGTACAGGTCCGGGATCGCCCGGATCGACACGGTCACCAGGGCCAGCGCGATCACGATGCCCGGCATCGCGCTCGCGGTGTAGACGCTGCGCTCGATCGCCGTGGTGAGCAGCCCGCGATGGCGCACCGCCAGCCACACCACGGGGATCGCCGCGGCCGTCGTGACCACACCCCCGAGGACGGCCAGCAGCAGCGTGTGGCCCAGGGCGCCGCCCAGCTCGCCGACCTCCAGGCCGGTCGAGGTGCCGCGCACCAGCCACCGGACCAGGCTGGCGAGCGGGACCCCGAGCGCCCACGCGGCCAGCCCGGCCAGGCCCGCGACCACGAGCGGGCGGCGCCGGCCGAGCCGGATCCGCCGCGACTCCCGGCTGGTGCCGGCGCCCACCCGCGAGCGGGGGCGGCGTCCGCGCACCAGGAGCTCGATGCCCAGCAGGAGCAGGCAGAAGGCCACCAGCACCAGCGCCAGCAAGGTGGCCTCGGGGCCGTTGAAGACCGTGGCGTACTGCTGCAGGATCGCGGTGGTCAGGGTCGGGTAGTTCAGCAGCTGCAGGGCGCCGTACTCGGCCAGCAGGTGCAGGCCCACCAGCAGCGCGCCGCCCAGCACCGCCGGGCTGATCGCCGGCAGGGTGACGCGCAGGAAGACCTGCCAGGGCCCCTTGCCCAGCGCGGTCGCGACCTCCTCGACCGCGGGGTCGAGCCGGCGCAGCGCCGCCACCGTCGGCAGGTAGACGAGCGGGTAGTAGGACAGGGTCACGACCATCACCGCGCCCGGGAACGACTGCACGGCGTGGGTGGTCGAGACCCAGCCGAAGCCGTTGACGAACGCGGGTACGGCGAGCGGCGCGCACAGCAGGCCGTGCCACCAGCCGCGTCCCGGGACGTCGGTCCGCTCGACCACCCAGGCGCCCGCCACGCCGACCACCGCACTGGTCGCCACACCGGCGACCAGCAGCCGGGTGGTGTTCCAGAGCAGCTCGCCGATCCGAGGTCGCCACAGGAAGTCGACGGCCTCCTCCCGGCCGAGCTCGGCCGTGGTCACCAGGACGTACGCCAGTGGCACCAGGGCGAGCCCGGCGATGGCCAGGCCGACGAGGAGGAGCGCGGGAGTCGAGCGGGTGTTCCTCAGAGGAAGCCGACCTCGGTCATCAGGTCGACCACGGCCTCCGCGTCGAGGTCGGAGACGTTCACCTGTGGCGGCTGCAGCTCGCTGAACGGCTTCGTCACGCCCTCGAGCTGGACAGCCGGGTTGAGCGGGTACTCCAGCGCATAGCTCTCGGCGAGGACCTGCTGGCCCTTCTCGTTCACGAGGAACTCGACGAACTCGCGCGCCTCCTTCTTCATGTCGCTCGACGCGAGCACGCCCGCACCGGAGACGCTGACGAAGGCGCCCGGGTCGCCGCCGGTGAAGTAGTGCTGGGCGCTCTGGTCGCTGACGTCGCCGTTCTCCTTGCGGTCGCGCTCCCAGTAGTAGTGGTAGACGATGCCGACCTCCACCTCGCCCGAGTCGACGGCCTCGAGGACCAGGTTGTTGCCGTCGTACACCGTCCCGTTGGCCTTGATGCCCTCGAGCCAGGCCCGGGTGGCCTCCTCGCCCTGGAGCTCGAGGATCGCCGCGACGATCGCCTGGAAGTCCGCGCCCGTGGGGGAGAAGGAGATCCGGCCGCGCCACTCCGGCTTCGCGAGGTCGAGGATCGAGGCGGGCAGGTCGGACTCCTGGACCTGCTCGGTGTTGTAGACGAGCACGGTGGAGCGCGCCACGAAGCCGGTCCAGAGTCCGCTGGTGGGGCGGTACTGCGCGGGGATCACGTCCAGGATGTCGGCGGGCAGCTCGTCGAACAGGCCGGCGGCCTCGACCTGCGACATGGCGGGCGAGTTCTCGGTCAGGAAGACGTCGGCCGGGGAGGCGTCGCCCTCCTGGACGAGCTGGTTGGACAGCTCGAGGTCCTTGCCGTTGCGCAGCTCGACCTCGATGCCCGTCTCCTCGGTGAACTCCGGCGCGAGCTCCTTGAGGAGGGGCTCGTGCTGGGCGTTGTAGATCACCAGCGTGGGCTCGTCCTCGCCGCACGCGGCGAGCAGGGGCGAGACCAGGGTGAGGGCGGTGAGGCCGAGGGCCAGCTGCTTCTTCATCGGGCTTCCTGTCGGAGTGGTGGGACGGGAGAATAGTGACGTCGGACCGGGCGCCGGCGGCGGACCCAGCCGGGAGCCCGGTGGACCACCTGCCAGGCGAGCACGCCGACGGCGAGCGAGGCGAGCAGCCCACCGAGGGGCCAGCGGGTCTCGAACCACGGGTAGACCTGCCAGTGCGTGAGGTAGACGTAGAGCGAGGCGCTGGCAACCACACCGGCGGGCCCGACCAGCACCCGCGGCCATGGCACCGTGGGGAACCACACCAGCACGACCACGCCGGCCGCGATCAGCAGGTCGCGCAGGTCGCTGGTGGTGAAGCCCCAGCAGCCCGCGAGCAGCACCGCCGTCACGAGCACCCGGTCGCGACGGCGACGGGCGACGGCCGCGGCCCACCCGCCGAGGAAGAGCCAGGCGACGAAGAGCGAGGAGTGCACCACGTCCCCGCCGTACGACGTCAGCTCGGCGGCCCAGCGCGGCACCAGGGCCGCCGTGGTCAGGCCGAGGGCGAGGGGGAAGCGGTGCCGCCGCTCCAGCGCCATGACCCGCGGGACCGCGGTGAGCAGGCCGGCGCCGACGGCGAGGATCAGCACGACCTCGACGAACCAGTAGTGCCAGGCCGGCTCGGACCAGTTCCGCGAGCCGAGCAGGTCGTTGAGGAGCAGGACGCTGCGCCAGCCCGGGGAGCCGGTCAGGAGCGCGACCGCGCCGATCCATGCGACCGCGGGGGCGGCGACGCGCGCCGCTGCGCGCGCGACGCGCCGCACCCGCTCGCGGGGCCCCTCGTCGGCGAGGTGGAAGCGCGCGAAGTTGACGCCCGCGACCGCCAGCAGCACGTGTGCGCCGCCCAGGACGACCCAGAGGTTCGTATGCGAGCCGACGATGAGCACGATGGCCAGGGCGCGCAGCACGATGGTGCTGTCGACGCGCGCCCACGCCCGGCGTCGACGCGGCTCTCCGGCCGGGTCGTCGGCCCGCTCGACCAGCGCGGCGAGGGCGGCCACGGACCAGGTCTGCCAGTCGGCCGGCAGCCGACCGACCCGGCTCTCCAGGCGCAGCGAGAGCTCGACATAGGACAGCGAGTCGCCACCCAGGCTGACGAAGGACGCCCCCGGGTCGACCTGGTCGCGGCCGAGGACCCGCGCGTAGAGCCGCGCGACGGACGCCTCGGGCGTGCCCATCACCGGCGTCGGCGGGACCTCGAGGCGGGCGATCGCCTGCTGGTCCAGCTTGCCGTTGGGCAGGCGGGGCAGAGCCGCCACCGGTACGACGAGCACCGCGTGCGCCGGCAGCCCGGTGCCGGTGGCGACGGCCTGCGCCACCTCGGCCAGGGTGGCGGCGTCCGGGGAGCCGGGGACCGCCACCACCAGATGGCTGCCGTCGGCGGTCTCGGCGCACCCGACGTCGTACCCGCCCAGGCCGAGCAGGGTCTGCACCCGGTCGAGGTCGATCCGCTGCCCGAACAGCTTCGCGAAGCGGGATCGGCGCCCGACGATCTCCACGAGCCCTTCCGGCGTGAGCCGGGCCAGGTCGCCGGTCCGCAGCTCGTCGAGCAGGCTGCCGAAGGCGAGATCGGCCGGGCTCTCGGCGTAGCCCATCATCACGTTGGGCCCGGAGTACACCAGCTCGCCGACGCCGGGCTCGGCGCCGTCGACGGGGTCGATCCGCAGCGACCCGCCCGGGATCGGGACACCCACCGCCCCCGGGTGGGACGCGGCGAGCGCGGGCGGCAGATAGGCCATCCGGGCGGTGGCCTCCGTCTGGCCGTACATCACGACCAGCTCCCAGCCCTCGCGCGTGCCCTGCTCGGCCAGTGCCCTCACCCGCTCCGGGGCGAGCCGCCCTCCGGCCTGGGTCACCTGCCGCAGCGTCGGCAGCGCGGGCCAGCCGGCCGCGCCGAGCAGGTCGAAGGTGTAGGGCACGCCCGCGAACGACGTCGCGCCCTCCGCCCGCGCCCGCTCCCACAGCGCGGGGTCGGTCACCGAGCGGTCGTCGAGGACGAGCGCGGCGCCGACGAGCAGGTGGCTGTGCAGCACGGAGAGGCCGTAGCAGTAGTCCAGCGGCAGCGTCGTGAGGGCGACGTCGTCCCCGGTGAGGCCGAGATAGTCCGCGATCGACGCGGCATTGGACTCCAGGTTCGCCGCGGAGAGGCGCACCAGCTTCGGCGAGCCGGTCGAGCCCGACGTGCTCAGCAGCAGACGGAGGTCGGGGTGGAGGTCGGGGGCGGACGTGCCGGTCTGCCGCCAGCCGCCGTCGTGCTCGGCCGAGACGCCGTACGCGCGGGCCAGGCCGTCGTCGTGGGTGAACAGGGCCGGGTGGCCGCCGGAGTAGGCCGCGAGCCAGGCCACGACGAAGTCGGCGGTCGCCGCGGGCCGCAGTCGGACCAGCTGGCGAGTGCCGGGACCGAGGGCGTCGAGCTCGCGCCGCGCGGCGGCGACGCGGCGGGCGAGCTCGGCGTACGAGAGGGTCGCCGACGCCGTGCGCAGGGCCGCGCGCTCGCCGTGGCGCGCGAGGTCGGCGGCGATGCCCGCCGTCGCCTGGGCGCGCGCTGTGCCTTCCCCCATGAGGGGAAGGCTAAAGCAAGCCTGCCCTTACTGCGGAGTCAGCAGGAATACTGGGATGACCCGGTCGGTCCACTCGACGTACTTCGCGTAGTTGGGCCAGATGGTGAGCATGTGCCCCCACGCCCGCTCCTTCTCCGCCCCGGTGAGCTCCCGCCAGGTGCACCGGGCCGTGCGCCCGTTGTAGCGGACCTCGACGGTCTCGGCCGCGCGCAGGTTGTGGGTCCATGCCGGCGCCTTCGGCCCGCCGAAGTGAGAGCCCGCGATCAGCCAGCCGCCCTGCCAGGGGACGCAGAGCAGGGGCGTCGTCCGGGGCACGCCGCTCTTGCGACCCGGCACGGTGAGCATCAGGTTGGGCAGGCCGGCGAGGTCGAGCAGGGTGACCCGCCCGCCTGTGAGGCGCTGCAGCCGCGTGTCGGTCCATGTCACCTGCGGCAGCAGCCGCGGCATCCACGGCTGCGCACCGATCCGGACGGCCAGCGGAGTGAGGAGACCCATGGGCACGAGGGTAGAACCAGTTCTCGACGGCCGGGAAGGCGACGGGGCGCCCTCCGTGGCGGAGGGCGCCCCGTCGTACGGCGGTCGGTCAGCCGATCTGCAGGACGCGGGTGCCGCCGGCGAACTTGTCGTGCCAGCCCTGGTGTGCGGGCACGTCGTTGTTCAGCGTCACCGCGATGTAGATGACCGCGGCGAGGACGCCCAGGCTCGCGATGAGCGGGCCGATGAACGGGATCACGCTGATCAGGTTGATCGCCACGTAGCCGTTGCGCTTGAGCGCCTGCTCCAGGGTGGGGTTGGAGGCGCCGTCGGGGCCGTAGGTGCGCAGCTTCAGCAGCATCTTGCCGACCGTCTGCCCGCGGCTGGACTCCAGGAGCCCGAAGTAGGCCAGGTTGACCGCGACCGAGGCGAGCGAGAGGAAGAGGTAGAACAGGAACCACTCACCGGTCGAGTGGACGAAGCCGGTCAGGAAGATCGCGGTGAAGACGCCCCACAGGATGCCGAACACGACTCCGAGCAGGACGTGGTCGATCAGCCGCGCCAGGAAGCGGTTGAGTAGCTCTCCGGGACGCGGGACGCCCGTGGGCGTGGCGCCGAGGCCGGGCTGGGGAGGGGACCCGTAGCCGCCCGGCGGGGGCGGCGGCGGGGGAGGCGGCTGGTTGTCGGACATGGGTGCTCCTCGGGTCGAGGTGCGCGAGCGCACCGGGATGGCAAGCAATGTAGTGCGGATCGACGGCCGCGAGCGGCGATTGCGAGCGTTCGTGCCCCGTTGCCCGACCGTTCAGCCGGGTGACGCCGGGTCGCCCTACCTTCCGACCGTGATCGCTCGCGGAACGCTCGGCAGCCTGCTGGTGCTGGTCGGAGGGCTCGTCACGGCGACCCTGCCGCCCTCGACGCCGGCGCTGCGGCTCGGGATGCTCGGGGCGATGCGCGCCCACGAGATCGGCCGGATGACCGGTCTGGTCGTGGTCCTGGTGGGTCTCGGCCTGCTCGCCAACGCGTGGCTGCGGCTGTGTCGCACGGTCGCGGTCGGAGATCGGGAGACCGCCGACCCGGCGGAGGGCGTGGCGCTGGTGCGCTTCGCGACCGTGGTGTGGTCGGCGCCCCTGCTCCTGGCTCCGCCCCTCTTCTCCCGAGACGGCTGGTCGTACGCCGCCCAGGGCAAGCTCGCCGAGGTCGGCCTCTCGCCGTACGAATGGGGCCCGGGCGCGCTCGCCCCCGACACCTTCCTCCCCCTGCCCGGCTGGCTCACCGGCCCGCCGATCGTGCAGGCGGTCGACCCGATGTGGTGGGACACCGCGACGCCGTACGGGCCGGTGCCGGTCTTCCTGGGGGCGGTCGTCGCCAGCATCACCGGCAACCCGTGGATCCTCGTGGTGGCCCACCGCGGCTTCGCCCTGGTCGGGCTGGTCCTCCTGGCGTGGGCCGTCCCTCGGCTGGCGGCGTGGAGCGGCGCGAACCCGGCGGTCGCGACGGCGCTCGTGGTGGCGTCTCCGCTGATGATGGCCAACGGCGTGGCCGGCCTGCACAACGACCTGCTGATGGTCGGGCTGATGGCCGCCGCCCTCGTCGTCGCCGTCGAGCGCGGGTGGGCCTGGGGCGCGCTGCTTGCGGGACTGGCCGCGGGCGTCAAGGTCCCCGGCGGTCTGGTGGCCGTCGGGATCGTCCTGGTCTCGCTGCCGCTGGGCGCCTCGCTGGGGGAGCGGGTCCGCCGTCTCGGCTCGGTCGCCGCGGTCTCGGTCGGCGGCCTGCTCGGCCTCGGCGTCGTGACCGGGATCGGCAACGGCTGGCTGCGCGCCCTGACCGTGCCGGGCGAGGTCAACACGCCGCTGTCGGCCACGACGCTGGTCGGCGGAGTGCTCGACTGGGTCGCGCTGCACCTGGGGCTGGACACGGGCCCCGCGCTCTTCCGCGACCTCGTCCGCGCGCTGGGGCTGCTCGCCGCCACGGGGACCGGCGCCTGGGTCGCCCTGCGCTGGCGCACCGGCTCCCGCCGTACGGCGGTCGCGGCCGTGGCCGCCGTCGGTGCCGCCTTCGTGCTGCTCTCGCCGGTGGTGCACCTGTGGTACTTCCTGCTCCTGCCGCCCTTCCTGGCCACCCAGCGCCTTCCGCGCCACGCCACCGGAGCCCTGGTCGCCGTATCGGTGCTGTTGGGTCTCGTCGCCCCGCTCGACTCCTCGTTGCACGGCGCGTACTACGCGATCGTGCTGGGCTGCATGACCGTCGCGCTGCTCCTGCCCGTCCTGCTCCTCACGGCGCCGGCCCGCGAGCGGCTGGCACGGATCGTCGCGCCGCTCGCTCCGCCTCTGGCGGACCTGGAGGACCGTGGGACCAGCGCCGCAGCGGCGACCCGGTAGGGCACGGCGGCGGCCTGTGAGCCGATGTCCGCCCATCCCGGCGTCTGATGGCACAGTGGCGCCATGGCTGAGTCCGCCGAACAGGTCCATGCCCGGGTGATGGCCGTCGCCGACGAGCGCGGACGGCTGCCGCTGCCGTCGGTGGCGCAGTGGGACGTCTTCCCGTGGGAGGTCGTCGACGGCGTGCTGGCGGCGAAGCCGCTGGCCGCGCCGCGTCCCGAGGAGCCGCGCGAGGGCGCGGGTGGCGTGGACTGTGGTGCCTGCGCCGACGCCGGCCGCGGCGTCATCTGGGCGAACGACCGGTGGCGGCTGCGTCACCTCTCCGAGCGCAGCGGACTGCCACTCGTACTCATCCTGGAGTCCGCGGAGCATCTCGACCTTCCGGACCTCGACGACACCCTCGCGGCGGAGTACGGCGTGCTGGCGGTCCGCATCGCCCGGGTCGTGGAGGACCTGCCCCACGTCGCGCGCTGCCACGTCCAGCGGATCGGCGACGGCGCGGAGCACCTGCACATCTGGTTCATGGCGCGCACCGCCGACCTGCCATCGATCCGGGGCTCGTTCGCCGTCGACTGGGACGACATCCTGCCGCCCGGGCCGGAGGACGTCTGGCGCGCCGACCTGGCGACCGTCGCGCAGCGGCTGGCGTCGTACGACGGACGGGCGGTGGCGCGCGATGCCTGAGCACGACGTCCGCCCCGCCGCCTCGCCGCGGGGGATCACGACCGAGCGGCTGCTGCTCGTGCTGTGGGACCAGGCGACGGTGGCCGCGATCCGCGACGGTGCGCGGCTGCCGGGCTGGCACCCGGACTTCCCGCGCGAGGACGACCGCGGGGCCGCCGCGCTGTGGCGCGACGGCGACCCCTGGGGCCCGCGTTCGATCGTCTCGCTCAAGCAGCAGGTCGTGGTCGGCTCGATCGGCTTCTTCGGGCCGCCGGCACCGGCGGAGGACGGCGTGCCGGAGGCCGAGGTCGGCTACGGCCTCGTCGCGCCGGCGCGCGGCTACGGCCTGGCCACCGAGGCGCTGGGGGCGGTGCTCGCCCGCGCCGACGCCGCGGGCGTCCGGGTACGCGCCTCGATCGCGCCGGACAACGCGGCCAGCCTGCGGGTGGCCGCGAAGGCCGGGTTCACGGGCGTGCGCGGCAGCACCGAGGACGGCGAGCTGGTCCTGGTCCGCCCCGGTCGCTGAGTTCGGGCGACCGACCGAGACGTGGGAAGATTGCCCACCGTGACCGTTCCCAACGTCTTGGCCACTCGCTACGCCGCCGCCGACCTGACCGCGATCTGGTCCCCGGAGCACAAGATCGTGCTCGAGCGGCAGCTGTGGATCGCCGTCCTGAAGGCGCAGCGCGACCTCGGCATCGACGTCCCGGACGGCGTGGTGGAGGCCTACGAGAAGGTCGTCGAGGACGTCGACCTGGCGAGCATCGCCGCGCGCGAGCGGGTCACGCGGCACGACGTGAAGGCGCGGATCGAGGAGTTCGCCGCCCTGGCCGGCCACGAGCACATCCACAAGGGCATGACCAGCCGCGATCTCACCGAGAACGTCGAGCAGCTCCAGGTCAAGCAGTCCCTCGCCCTGCTGCGCGACCGCGCGATCGCGACCCTCGCCCGCCTCGGCCGGCTGGCCGCCGAGCACGAGGCCACCGTCATGGCGGGCCGCTCGCACAACGTCGCGGCGCAGGCCACCACGCTCGGCAAGCGGTTCGCGACGGTGGCCGACGAGCTGATGATCGCGGTCGAGCGGATCGAGGACCTGCTGGGCCGCTACCCGCTGCGCGGCATCAAGGGACCGATGGGGACCGCGCAGGACATGCTCGACCTCCTCGGCGGGGACGCGGCGAAGCTCGCCGACCTCGAGCAGCGGGTCGCGGGCCACCTCGGCTTCGAGCGCGTGCTCACCAGCGTCGGGCAGGTCTACCCCCGCTCCCTGGACTTCGACGTGCTGTCCGCGCTGGTGCAGCTCACCGCGGCGCCGTCCAACCTCGCCACCACCATCCGCCTGATGGCCGGCAACGAGCTGGTGACCGAGGGCTTCAAGGAGGGCCAGGTCGGCTCCTCCGCCATGCCGCACAAGATGAACACCCGATCCTGCGAGCGGGTCAACGGGCTGGCGGTCGTCACCCGCGGCTACCTCTCGATGGTCGGCGAGCTCGCCGGCGACCAGTGGAACGAGGGCGACGTCTCCTGCTCCGTCGTACGCCGGGTGGCGCTGCCGGACGCCTTCTTCGCCGTCGACGGCCTCTTCCAGACCTTCCTCACCGTGCTCGACGAGTTCGGTGCCTTCCCCGCGGTGATCCAGCGCGAGCTCGACCGCTACCTGCCCTATCTCGCGACCACGAAGGTCCTGATGGCGGCCGTCCGCAACGGGGTCGGGCGGGAGAGCGCGCACGAGGCGATCAAGGAGGCCGCCGTCGGCACCGCGCTGGCGATGCGCCAGGGCCAGGCCGAGAACGACGTCTTCGCCAAGCTCGCCGCCGACGACCGCCTCGGCCTGACCGCCGACCAGCTGCAGTCGCTCGTCGCCGAGCCGATCACCTTCACGGGGGCTGCCGTCGAGCAGACCCAACAGGTCTGCCGCCGGGTCGCGGCGGTCGTGGAGGCTCACCCGGAGGCGGCGGCGTACTCCCCGGGCGCGATCCTCTGACCGCGATCGTCGTCCGCTTCCCGGTCCCGGTGGACCGGGCGTTCGACTACCTCGCCGACCCCCGCAACCGGCCGGCCTGGCAGTCCACGCTGCGCGCCGTCGCGGACGTGCGCGACGACCACGGCGCGTGGACGGATGTCACGGTCGTCCCGGGCATCCGCCCGCGGATGCGGACGACCGTGTCCGAGCGGCCGCGGCGCTGGGTGGAGGAGGGCCGCTGCGGGCCGTTCCGGGCGCGCCTGGAGCTGAGCTTCGAGCCCGACCCCGACGTGCCCACCGTCTGCCGGGTCATGGCGGACTTCGCCGTGCGCGGTCTCGGCGTCGGCCGGGCGGTCACGCTCGGCAGCCGCTCGACGGTCGCGGCCGACCTGCGCCGCGCCGCGCGACTGCTCGCCCGGAGCTGAGCGCCCCGCGCCCCGCCCGGACGGCGGTCTCAGGAGGGCTTGACGTCCAGGACGACCTCGAACTCCAGGAGGTCGGCGCCGGTCGACACCGGCTTGCGCGGCGCCTCGCCCGCGGGGGTGGCGTGGGCTGCTCGGGCATCGCCGTCGCGCCAGGCGGCGAAGGACGCCTCGTCGGCCCAGTGGGTGACGACGAAGTAGCGGTCCTCGCCGGCCGTGGGCCGCAGCAGCTGGAAGCCGAGGAAGCCGGCCGCTCCCTCGACGGCGCCGGCGCGGGCCGCGAACCTCTTCTCCAGCTCCGGGCCGGCGCCCGGGGGGACCTGGATGGCGTTGATCTTCACGACGGACATGGAGCCACGCTAGGACGCCCGCGAGGCCGCGTCAGACCCGAGCCGTGCCGCCCCAGTTCGCCAGCTTCACGGCGATGTCGTGGAGGCGCTCCTCGGGGACGCCGGTGACCTCGAAGGTCAGGCACACGCGCTCGCCGGCGATCCGTCCGAGCGCCACCGTGCCGGACTCCGGCAGGTGCTCGATGATCCGGATCAGCCGGTTGCCGATCCGGCCCAGCTGCGAGGCGTGCTCGTCGTCGAGCTGGCCGAGCCCCTCGGGCTCGCGGTGGAGGAGGCTCAGGCCGAGTGGCCCGCCCGCGTCGTGGCGGGCCAGGACCCAGATCTCGTCCTCCCAGACCACCGGGCCGGGGGCGAAGGTCGAGCTGTCGATGAGCGGCTGCGCGGACTCCGTCATGGCCCCACTCTGCCACCCGTGGTTCCGGTGAGAGTCGGCACCCCTGTCCACGTGTCGTGAAAGTCGCTCGACTTTATGAAGTATCCTCGACCCATGAGCCTGCGCGCCCCCGCCGTCCCGACGTACGACGACCCACGGGTGGTCGTCCCGGCACCCGCGGCGGGCGCCGGCAACTGGGCCGGCGCCGCCAGCGCGGTGCTGGCCGAGGGCGCCTTCTGGCTGGCCTACCGGGTGCGCCGTCCGCTCGACGAGGGCCGCGGCGTGAGTGTCGTCGTCGCGCGCTCCGAGGACGGCGAGTCCTTCGCTCCGGTCGCCGAGGTGCACCGCGACGCCTTCGGCTGCGAGTCCTTCGAGCGGCCGGCCCTGGTCCCCCTGCCCGACGGCGGCTGGCGGCTCTACCTCTCGTGCGCGACGCCCGGGTCGAAGCACTGGTGGGTCGACAGTCTCACCGCCGCCACCCCGGCCGCGCTCCCCGAAGGTCGGCGCCAGGTCGTCCACGCTGGCGACGAGGCGACCGGCGTGAAGGACCCCGTCGTCACCCACGGCCCGGAGGGCTGGCGGATGTGGCTGTGCTGCCATCCCCTGACCGAGCCGGGTCACGAGGACCGGATGACCACGCGCCTGCTCGCCAGCGAGGACGGCCTGGAGTGGGTCGACCGCGGAGAGGTGCTGGCGGGCCGGCCCGGTGCGTGGGACGCCCGCGGTGCGCGGGTCACCGCGGTCCTGCCGGGTGGGAACGGCACGCTGGTCGTGCTCTACGACGGCCGCGCCGACGCCGCCTCGAACTGGTTCGAGACGACCGGGATCGCCACCTGGGACGGGCATCGCCTGGTGGCGGCCGACGGTCCTCCGATCGCGTCCCCGCACGGCGACGGCGCGTGGCGCTACGCGTGTGCCGTGCCGCTGCCCGACGGCAGGACTCGCTTCTACGTGGAGGCCGCCCGCGCCGACGGCGCGCACGACCTGGTCACCGTGGTGCGCTGACCGGCCGGGGCCGCTCAGCCGGCCTCGCGCGACCCGGGGGTCCGGTGGACGCTGCGCTGGGCGAACGAGCCGCGGTCGCGGGTCGAGAGCCAGTCGGAGAAGTCCTCGCCGGTGATCTCGCACAGCAGCCCGATGTCCTCGGCGAAGGCGGGCAGCAGCCGCGCGCGCTGCTCGGCGCTCAACGAGGGCCGGTGCGCCTCGCTGCTCTGCAGGAGCGCCACGAGGGGTGCGCTCGCGCGGCGCCACAGCTCGGGCGGCGCGAACTGGCCGGCCCAGGCGCCGCCGCGCACGACCGGGCCGAGGACACGTGGGCGCCACCCCGGCGACACGTAGGGCCGCGAGTTGTCGCGCGGGATCTGCTGGACCATGCCCTCGCGGATGCCGAGGAAGCGGCAGGTCCGGTCGACGGTCTCGACCGGGTGGTCGACGATGTCGCGGTAGCGGACCACCAGGATCCGCGCGGGGTCGACCAGCTTGACCAGGTCGCGCAGCTGCTCGCCGTACAGGCCGAGCTCGCGGTAGCGCCAGAACGGCGCATAGCCGGCGGCCACCCGCTCGGCCTCGCGGCCGAGCGCCGTCTCGAAGTCGGCCTCGTGCTCGAGGCCGTCGGACCACAGGTGCATCCAGTTGCTGTAGGCGCGGTCGATCGGGTCGCGGACCACGGCGACCAGGCGCACCTCGGGCAGCGCGTCGGCGATGCGGCGCTGCGCGCCGCGATGCCACAGGTAGAACGGCGTGCTCTCGCCGCGCAGCGTGCCCTCGGGAGCAGGGCGGAACAGGTCGGCGTACGCCTCCGCCCGCCAGATCCACTCCTGCTGGGAGTGCCGGTCTCCTGGGCCGCCCCAGTGAGGTGGGGGAGCGTCCTCGCACAGCCAGTACTTCGGCTCCTTCGGCGTCGTGACGAAGACGTCGGGATGCGCGGCCAGCGCGAGGTGGAGCGCGCTCGTGCCCGCCTTGGGCGCGCCCACCAGCAGGAAGTCGGGGCGGGGGTCACGGGACATCGGCAGCTCCGGTCGATTAAGTCTGGTAAGTCAGTCTAGTTAGACGAGAGCGGAGAGTGCAACGATCAGCTCCCATCCGGACATGGGAGAGGCATGAGGGACTTCGGGCAGGGCGACGCACGCTTCGACGGCGACCGGGAGGGTGACTTCCGTCGCCTCTACGCCGCGCACTTCGACGCAGTGCTCGGCTTCGCCCTGCGGCGCACGGACCGGCCCGAGGACGCCGCGGACGTCACCGCGGACACCTTCCTCGTCGCCTGGCGTCGGCTGCGCCACGTGCCGCCAGGCGAGGCGACGCGGCCGTGGCTCTACGCCGTCGCGCGCCGCACGCTGGCCAACCAGCGCCGCGGCGAGGGCCGCCGGGTCGCGCTGGGCGAGCGGCTGCGCCTGCAGATCGCCCACGCCGTCGCGGACCTCGCCGACGACGTCGTCCACCGTGCCGACGTGACCGCCGCGATGCGCCGGCTCAGCGCCCGCGACGAGGAGGTCCTCCAGCTGCACCTGTGGGAGGGCCTCGAGCCGCGGGAGATCGCCGAGGTGCTCGGCCTGCCGGCGACCGTCGTACGACCTCGGCTGTCGCGGGCGCGAGCCCGGCTGCGCGCCCTCCTCGGCAACGATCCGCCAGCGGGCGGACATCTCCCTGCAGAACCCGTCACGTCGATCCCGAAGGAGGGGCCCCGATGAAGCGCACGATCACCGACGCCGGCGTCGCCCGTCTCGCCGTCCACGAGGGTCGCGCCGAGCTGCTGGAGGAGATCATGACCCTCGCCCCCGTCGAGTCCCCCGAACCGACCCGGACGGACGGCACCGGACGGCGCCGCCTCGTCCCGGCCCTGGCCGTCGCCGTGGCGGCGGCCGCGGTGGCCGCGGTGATCGCCGGATCGGGCTGGCTGGGCCAGCAGCGCGATGCAGCCCCGAGCACGCCCGCCCCGGCCGCCGAGCCGCCCAGCGGTGAGCTCGCCGTCCTGGACGCTCCTGGCTGGGCGGTCACCTATGTCACCGACGACCCGAAGCGCGGCGGCGAGCTCAGCTACGAGTACGCCCGGGACGACCGCACCCTGGAGATCATGTGGCGGCGCGCGAAGCTCCACGACTCCTATGTGGCCGACCGCAACGACATCGGGACGCCGGTCGAGGTCGACCTCCTCGGCCGGACCTCGCTGATGTGGGCCTACGACCCGAGCGACCACACCGTCATCCGCCCCGCGGGTGAGGAGTTCTCGCTCGAGGTCCGCGGCTCCGGCATGGACGAGGCCGCGTTCCGCGAGGTCCTCGGTCAGCTGCAGCTGATCGGCCGCGACGAGCTGCAGCAGCACCTGCCCGACGAGGCCATCCTCGACGACGAGCGGGCCGCCGCGATCGACGAGGCGCTCACCGGGATCCCCCTTCCCCCGTCGCTGAGCCGAGCCCACGTGCTGAGCACCGGCCTGACCCGCTACGAGGTCGTCGCCGACGTCACCGGCGCGGTCACCTGCGCGTGGATCGACGAGTACGTCGCCGCGCGGGCCGCCGGAGACGCGGCCGCGGCCGGCGCCGCACAGGAGGCGCTCGGCACCGCGCGCGACTGGCCGGCGCTGCGGGTGATCGCCGACGAGGGCGGTTGGTCCGACGCGATCTGGCAGTACGCCGACATCGTGGTCGCCGGCGTACCCACCGCGCGCGACGAGGAGATCCTCGGCGGCAGGGAGGGCGGCCTGGGCTGCGGATAGCAGCCATGGGGACTGTCGGCTCGGGAGACTCCTCCTGCCTGGTCACTTCGGGAGCTGACACCCTGCTGGGGTCGCCAATGGCCAGACCGGGTGAGGCTGCCGGGTCCGCTCGTCAGCGGTGTTGGGAGAGTGGCGCATCGCAGTGGCGAGCGCACTCGGTCCACTCCGCCGCGACGGGTTCACTTCGGACGCGCGACCGATCCTCTACGCACTTTTGACGGAACCGCTGGTGCCGGCCGCGCGTCGAACTACGGTGCCGCGATCCGCTAGGCCTCCGGAGGAGTGATGATGAAGGAACCAAGCCCGGCAAGGGGTGGGCGTCTCTCGTCTACTGTCCTCGTACTACTGCTGCCGGTCGCACCTCTCGTGCCGGTGGGCAGCAGGCCGTCCGAGGCTGATGCCTGGCCGTACCCGGGCTTCCAGCCGCACCGGTGATCCCTATCTCTACCCGCCGGACATTACGCATGGCTCCATGCGGTCCGGCTACTTCGGAGATGGCCAGGCATGGACGCGAAGCTACGGCTCGCACCATTTGTCCCACGTCGCGGCATGGTGGTGGTGAGCACGATGTGGATGAGCGATCAGCCCGTGGAGGTGCAGTTCACGATGCGTTCGAGCCGAGCCCAGCTCGTCGCCATCGCACTGGTAGCGGTGCTCGGCGGAGGCTGTGCTCCAGATCCCCGCGCTGCGGACGGCTCGGCCGGTGTCCGCCATGGTGTGGCCAGCCCCAGCTCGACAGTCGACCTCTCGATTCTCGAGGCGGGCGGCAGGGTCGACGCGAGAGTGTTTGGAACGCCCGCGGAGCTGCTGAGGTCCCCACATGCCCAGCTCGCGGCGCAAGGCACGATCGACGGAATCGAAGAGGGGCCGACGGTCCTCGAGTCGGAGTCCGGGCTCGGCTACCCGGACCTGCGGGAGTCGTTCGCAGCGGTTCGGGTCAAGGTCGACGTCGCCTACCGCGGCGAGTCGGATCTTCGCCGGTCGCCGTACGTCTATGTCGCCTTGTCGCGCGGCGTCGAGGCTGTCGATGAGAAGGGAGAACCCGTGCGGTCCCCCGGCTCGCGCTCGACCGTCACCGATCTCGACGCGTTCGCCGAGGCACTACCCATCGGCACGCGCGTGATGGTGATGGGCCAGCGTTGGGCGGCCCTGCCCGGCCAGCGGGTCGTTCCTGCCGCGAGCGGAGATGCGCTGACGAGCGCGCCGTTCGTGAGCGGCTTGCATCCTCAGGCGCTCGCTGTGGAGACGAAGCCTGGTGGGCCGGTGTCCGGGTGGCCGGGCTATACGTTCAGCAGGCTCGTCGACGAGACAGCCAGGACCGCAGAGGAGTAGGCGCAGGCGGCCGTGACTCCGTCTGCGATCACGACGGGTGGCGATCCCGTGGCTCACTCGGGACGCCGCGGAGGTACGCGTCGCGGAACGAGTTCCCGGCTCGCCCTCGGGGTGTACCAGGCCACGACATCGGTGGTGGCGCGTCGCGGTCGGCGCTCGGCTCAATAGGCTGTCGTCCGTGACGCTCGCGAACATCCCGCCCGCCCCGGAGCTCCCCGGCGCCCGCCACCTGCACTCCGGCAAGGTCCGTGATCTCTACGAGCTCACCGAGGGCCCCCACGCCGGCAAGCTGCTGATGGTCGCCAGTGACCGGCTGTCGATCTTCGACTTCGTGCTGGAGACGACGATCCCGGACAAGGGCGAGATCCTCACCCGGATGTCGCTGTGGTGGTTCGACCAGCTGGCCGACCTCGTGCCAAACCACGTCGTCTCGACCGACGTACCCGCGGCCGTCCGCGGCCGAGCCGTCGTCTGCGAGCGGCTCGACATGTTCCCCGTCGAGTGCGTCGCCCGCGGCTATCTGACCGGCTCCGGGCTGCTCGACTACCGGGCAACTGGCGAGGTGTGCGGCATTGCCCTGCCGGACGGGCTCGAGGACGGCAGCCGGCTCCCGGAGCCGATCTTCACCCCCGCGACCAAGGCCGAGCTCGGGGACCACGACGAGAACGTCTCGTACGACGCAGTGGTCGCCACCGTCGGCGCCGACGACGCAGCCGCACTGCGCGACCTGACCCTCCGGGTGTACGCCCGGGCCGAGGAGGTGGCCCGCGAGCGCGGGATCATCCTCGCCGACACCAAGCTCGAGTTCGGCGTGGTCCCCGACGCCCGAGGCGGGATCGTCCTCGCCGACGAGGTGCTCACGCCCGACTCCTCGCGGTACTGGCCCGCCGACGACTGGCGGCCGGGCCGCGCCCAGCCGTCGTACGACAAGCAGATCGTGCGCAACTGGGCGCTCTCCCCGGAGAGCGGCTGGGACAAGGCGTCGGGCGAGGCGCCGCCGTCGCTGCCGGCCGAGGTCGTCGAGCGCACCCGCAGCCGGTACGTCGAGGCCTACGAGCGGCTCACGGGCGAGCGGTTCTGACAGCGTCCGGGTTGAGCCCGCGCACAAGGGCCCGGAGGTGGGATTGGTCCCGTGACCAGTGACCACGGTCACGAGCGGCAAGTAGGTTGTGCCGCATGACGAACCTCGCCGCGTTCCTCGAGAACAGTGCCCAGAGCTACCCCGACCGCACGGCCATCGTCTTCGGGGACACCCGCCTGTCGTACCCGCAGGTCAACGGCGCGGCCAACCAGGTCGCGAACCTCCTGGTCTCCCGCGGCATCAAGCCCGGCGACAAGGTCGCGCTCAGCTGCCCCAACCTGCCGTACTTCTCGATCGTCTACTACGGCATCCTCAAGGCCGGCGCCACGGTCGTGCCGCTCAACGTCCTGCTCAAGGGGCGCGAGGTCGCCTACCACCTCGGGGACTCCGACGCGAAGGCGTACTTCGCCTTCCAGGGCACCCCGGAGCTGCCCATCGGCGCCGAGGCGTGGGCCGGCTTCCAGGAGGCCGACGGCTGCGAGCACTTCTTCGTCATCACCGCCGACCCCGCCGCCCCGTCGCCGATCGAGGGCACCGAGACCCTGGGCCAGGGACTGGCCGGCCAGGCTCCGTCCTTCGACACCGTCGAGGTGGACGACGACGACACCGCCGTCATCCTCTACACCTCCGGCACCACCGGGCAGCCCAAGGGCGCCGAGCTGCGGCACCGCAACATGCGTGACAACGCGCTGGCGGGCGAGGAGCTCTTCGGCGCGGACCCGGCCGACCCGGACACCTACCTGTGCGTGCTCCCGTTGTTCCACTCCTTCGGCCAGACCGTCATCCAGAACGGCGGCTTCGCCTTCGGCGGGACCGTCGTCATGCTTCCGCGCTTCGAGGCCGCCCCCGCGATCGGCCTGATGCTGAAGGAGAAGGTCACCTTCTTCGCCGGCGTCCCCACGATGTACTGGGGCCTGCTCAACGCCCTCGACGACACGGTGGACGTCAAGGCGCTCGCCGAGAGCCTGCGGGTCGCGGTCGCCGGCGGTGCGGCGCTGCCGGTCGAGGTGCACCACCAGTTCGAGGAGCGCTTCGGTGTGGTCATCCTCGAGGGCTACGGCCTCTCCGAGACCTCGCCCGTCGCCAGCTTCTCGCGGCTCGGCTCGCCCGTGCGGGTCGGCTCGATCGGGACGCCCATCCCGGGCGTGGAGATGAAGCTCATCGACCCCGACGGCTGGGACGAGATCACCGACCCCGATGGCATCGGCGAGATCGCGATCAAGGGCCACAACATCATGAAGGGCTACTACAAGCGCCCCGAGGCCACCGCCGAGGCGATCAACGACGAGGGCTGGTTCCGCTCGGGCGACCTCGGTCGCAAGGACGCCGACGGCTGGTACTACATCGTCGACCGCTCCAAGGACATGATCATCCGCGGCGGCTTCAACGTGTACCCCCGGGAGATCGAGGAGGTCCTCCTCACCCACCCGGCGGTCTCGCTCGCGGCGGTCATCGGCGTACCCCACGACAGCCACGGCGAGGAGATCAAGGCGTTCGTCATCCTCAAGCCCGGCGCCAGCGCCACCTCGGACGAGATCGTGGCGTGGAGCAAGGAGCAGATGGCGGCGTACAAGTACCCCCGGATCGTGGAGATCGTCGAGAGCCTCCCGATGACCGCGACCGGGAAGATCCTCAAGCGCGAGCTGAGCTGATCGGGTCGAGGTGTGAGCCCTGGCCGCCCTCGTGGCACCAGGGCTCACACCTCGCGCCACCACACCTCACACCTCGCGCCACCACACCTCACACCTCGCGCCACCACACCTCACACCTCGCGCCACCACACCTCACACCTCGCGCCACCAAGCCTCACACCTCGTGGGGCGGCGAGGTCAGGCGAAGGGGTTGGGCAGGGCGCCGGGGAGCTTCGCGAGGGTCTCGCGGGCTTGGGCGGCGACCTTGTGCTCGACGAGGACCTCGTAGCGGGTGGCCACGACGGAGCTGACCGAGGAGAAGTCCCGGTGGCCGCGGGTGAGGCCGTAGCCGGCGAGGGCGAAGATCACGCCGAAGGCGACGCCGAGCAGCACCGTCGACAGGATGATCGGCAGGGTGTCGCCGGTGCCGAAGAAGCTGAACAGGACGCCGACGAACAGGCCGAACCACAGCCCGCTCATCGCGCCGCCGGCCGCGACCCGGCCGCTGGTCAGCCGGCCCGTGATCCGCTCGACCTGCTTGAGATCGGTGCCGACGATCATGCAGTTCTGCACCGGGAAGCCCTCGTCGGAGAGGAAGTCGACGGTGCGCTGCGCAGTCGCGTAGTCGTCGTACACCGCCAGGGACTGGGGGAACTCGAGCGCCAGCAGGGCGCGCCCGGGAGTGCCGGGGGTCGGGTTGCTCATTTCCCCAGTCTGCCCCTCGTCCACGAGGGGCCCGCGGAATCGGCCGCGACCGCGCCGGCCACTAGACTGCGGGCCGTGGCCCGAGTCGTCGTAGCTGTCATGCCGAAGCCCGAGATCCTCGACCCCCAGGGGAAGGCCGTCCAGGGCGCGCTGCCCCGGCTGGGCTTCACCGGCGTGACCGACGTCCGCCAGGGCAAGCGGTTCGAGATCGAGCTCGAGGGCGAGGTCACCGACGCGCTGCTCGCCGAGGTCGAGAAGATGGCCGAGACGCTGCTGTCCAACCCGGTCATCGAGAACTACACCGTGAGCGTGGAGCAGTGAAGGTCGGCGTCGTCACCTTCCCGGGCTCGCTCGACGACGTCGACGCGCGGCGCGCGGTCCGCATCGGCGGCAACGAGGCCGTCGCACTCTGGCACGGAGACGCCGATCTGCACGGCGTCGACGCCGTCGTCCTGCCCGGAGGCTTCTCGTACGGCGACTACCTGCGCTGCGGCGCCATCTCCCGGTTCGCGCCGGTGATGGAGAAGGTCGTCGAGGCCGCCCAGGCCGGCATGCCCGTGCTCGGCATCTGCAACGGCTTCCAGATCCTCTGCGAGTCGCACCTCCTGCCCGGTGCGCTGATCCGCAACGACCACCGCAAGTTCGTGTGCCGCGACCAGCTGCTGCGCATCGAGAACAACCGCACCCCGTGGACCTCCGCCTATGCGCAGGGCCAGGAGGTCCGGATCGTCCTCAAGAACGGCGAGGGCGGCTTCGTCGCCGACGCCGAGACGCTGGCACGGATCGAGGGCGACGGCCAGGTCGTGGCCCGCTATCTCGAGGACAACCCCAACGGCTCGCTCAACGACATCGCCGGCGTGTCCAACCAGCGCGGCAACGTCGTCGGCCTGATGCCGCACCCCGAGCACGCCGTCGAGGAGCTCACCGGCAGCGGCCTCGACGGGCTCGGCTTCTTCACCTCGCTCGTCGAGGCGAGCTTCGCCTGACGCTCGGGACCGTCCCGGCCCCGGACCCGCCCCAGTGGGGCCCGGAGCCGGGAGCCGCCTCAGCTCCCGGTGGGAGTGAGACGGCGGTTGAGCCCGGCGCGCCCGACGGCGTACGAGCCGCACGCGGCCAGCACGACGCCGATGACAGGCGGCACGCCGAACTCGGTCTCCTTGGCGACCCACGCCACGCCGCTGGCGAGTGCGTAGACCGCGAGGTTGGGGATGTTGAGTGCGGGCAGCTGCTCGCCCTCGGGCATCCCGCCCCGGCGCCACCGGGCGAAGTAGTCGCCGATCACGACACCGCCGAGCGGCGGGATGAACACGCCGAGCAGGACCAGGTAGTCGACCAGATGGTTCTGCACGCCGACGAGGGCCAGCACGGTGCCGATGATCGAGCCGCCGACGACGAAGGGGGTCTTCGAGGGCTTCTCGAAGAGCTCGGCCCCGGCGACGCCGAAGGCGTACGCCGTGTCCGCGTTGGACTTCCACAGGTTGCCGAACAGCAGCACCAGTCCCCACACGACGAGCCCGAGGTCGTAGAGCACGAGCACGAAGTCGCCCTGCCCGAAGGTCATCGCGCCGGTCGCTCCGAAGAAGATCATCAGACCGTTGCCGATGAGGAAGCCGATCACGCAGGCGAGCAGCGCCTGGCTGCCGGTGCGGGCGAACCGGGTCCAGTTCGGTGCCTGGGTGCCGGCGGAGACGAAGGTGCCGACCACGGTGGTGATCGCGACGGCCATGGTCATCGAGCCGTTCGGCTCGACGTCGGCCAGGCCGGACCAGCCGCCGACCTCCTCCAGCGAGCGGAAGAGCACCCAGAAGGCGAGGATCAGGATCAGCGGGGTCGAGATCGCGGAGACCCAGTACATGCCGCGGTAGCCGTAGCAGGCGGTCAGGCACATGAGCACGCTCGTCGCGATCATCACCGCGGCCTTGGCCGCGTCGGACTCCCACTCGAAGGCCTGCGCCGTCAGGTCGCCGATGGTGCCGATGACCACCCCGTACCACCCGATCTGGGTGCCGCCCAGCAGGATCGAGCCGAGCTTGCTGCCGCGGTGGCCGAGCACGTAGCGGGCCATCACCACCGTGGTGAGCCCGGTGTGTGCGCCGATCCAGCCGAGCACGGCGACATAGGTCCCGAGGATGAGCGAGCCGAGCAGGATCACCCGCACCAGCTCGCCCAGCGCGAACGCCGAGCCGAGCTGAGCGCCCGCGAGCATCGTCGGGGTGAAGACGGTGAAGCCGAGGAGCACGACCGCGAGGGAGACGAACGACTTGCGGGCGTGGGCCGGGACCGGGGTGACGGGGTAGTCGGGGTCGACCACGGCGGCATCGTCGGCGGCCTGCACCGCCGGCGAGGTGCTCACGACTCCTCCCCGATGTCCTCGGCCCACAGGTCCGGCTTCTCGCGCATCATCGTCGCCATCAGGTCCTTGCAGGCCGGGTCGTCGACCACGTCGACGACCACCCCGCGCGAGCGCAGCCACGACTCGGAGGCCTCGAAGCTCACGTTCTCGCCCACGACGATGCGCGGGATGTCGTAGAGCACCGAGGTTCCCGCGCACATGAAGCAGGGGGACAGGGTCGTGTAGAGCGTGCTCGCGCGGTAGACCTTCGCCGGCAGCCGCCCGGCGTTCTCGATGCAGTCCGTCTCCCCGTGCCGGATGGCGGAGCCCAGCTGGACCCGGCGGTTGCGGCCGACGGCGAGCACCTCGCCCTCGTGGACGAGGGCGGCACCGATCGGGATCCCGCCCTCCTCCCAGCCGGTCCGGGCCTGCTCGATCGCGAGGTCGAGGAACCTGCGGTCGTCGTCGGTGATCATGGGGCCTCCGCATGTGATGTGAGGGTGTGTGTCGGGGCTCACATCACCAGAGGCACTGGTGCGCGACAAGGGACATACTGTCCGGCATGAAGCACGAGTGCGGGGACGGAGCGTCCTGATGGGAGCAAGTCTCGCCGAGGTACTGGCCCTCCCGTCGTTCCGTGCTGCCAGCACGGAGGTGCTGCACGGGGAGCCCGAGCGGGTGCAGGTGCGCTGGGTGCACTCCTCGGAGGTCTTCGAGATGGGCGCGCTGCTGGCCGGGGGAGAGGTGCTCCTCACCACCGGGCTCGGCCTGCACGGACGCACCGCCGACCACCTCGCGTCGTACGTCGACCAGCTGGCCGACGCCGGCGTCGCGGCGCTGGCGCTGGAGCTGGGCCGGACCTTCTTCGCGGTCCCCGACCCGATCCTGGCGGCGGCCCGACGCCGGGACCTGGCGCTGCTGGCGTTCCCGACGATGGTGCCCTTCGAGCGGATGGTCGAGGACTTCCACGAGCTCCTGGTGCGTCGCCGCGTCGCGTCGGGCGGGGACGCGGGCGACGCCGGCTGGCGGGCGCTGACCCAGGTGGTGATCGAGGGACGCGGGCTGCGGGCGCTCCTCGACGAGGTCTCGCGCCTGGCCGGCTGCGCTGTCGAGCTGCGGGACCCCGACGGCCAGACCGTCGAGCGGAGCCGGATCGCGTCGGTGGCGAGGGAGGACGGCGTCGCGACCGCGGTCCGCGGCCCGGCCGGCCCGGTCGGCACGCTGCGGCTGCTCGGCGAGGAGAGCGCGGAGCTGGTCCGCCTGGCGGAGGTCGCGGGACACGCGGTCGCGCTCGAGGTGGGGCGCGGAAGCGGCGCCGGCCACCGCCCGGGGCCGGCGCAGTCCCTCGTCTCCGACCTGGTCGCGGGGGTCGTGGTCTCCCGGGCCGACGTCCTGCACCGGCTCTCCGCTCTGGGCTGGCCGCCCCAGGACGGGCGGCACCTCGTCGTCGCGGCGCTCGAGGTGGACGCTGCCGTCCCGCTGACGGACGCGGTGGCGGCCACCGAGGCGGTCTTCCACGAGGACGAGCGTGGCGACCCGGCCGTGCTCGTCGGCGTCAGCGGAGGTCATGTCGTCGTGGTGCACCGGGGCGGCCGGCGGCCGGTGCCGGCACAGGTCCGCGACGAGCTGACCGCGGCCCGGGAGCGCCTGGCCGCCCGGCTGCCGGGTCGAGTGCTCGTCGCGGCGGTCACGCCGCTCGCCGACCCGGGCGACCTCGCTGCGGCCGTGGGCCGGGCCCGGCAGGTGCTGCGCACGGCGCGGCGCTACGGGCGCCGTGAGGGCGTCGTGATGGAGCGCGACGTCGCGGCGCACCGGCTGGTCTCCTCGTCGGTGGACCCGGTGGTGATGAGGGCGTTCGTGCGGGAGCAGATCGGCCCGCTCATCGACCACGACCGTGAGCACCGCAGCGAGCTGCTGCGCACCCTCGACGCCTATCTCGCCTGCTCGCTGTCGAAGGCGCGCACCGCCGCCGTGCTGGGGATCCGGCGCCAGTCGCTCTACGACCGGCTGGCACGGATCGAGCGACTGCTCGGCGTCTCGCTCGAGGAGCCCGACCACCGCACCGGCCTCGGCATCGCACTGCTGGGCTGGCGGATGCGGACCGGTCTCGACCCGCAGGTCGGCTTCGGAGGCTGACCTGCGGGCCGGGCGGCGTCGACCGACGTCAGGATCCGGAGGCCAGCAGCGACGCCCAGTTCTTCTTGGTCCACTTGTCCTTGACCGTCTGCCCGGCGCGCGCCTGCCAGGCGTGGATCCCCGCCTTCAGCCGCTTGTTGTACTTCTTCGACATCTTGCCGGCGTAGAGCCCGCGCTCCTGCAGCAGGCACTTCAGCGCTCGGACCTGCTTGGGCTTGGCCTTGGTCGGGGTGATCTTCTTGTACTTCGCCAAGGTGACCTTGACTCCGCCGCAGCGCAGGGTGGAGTCGCCGAGCTCGAGCCAGTTGCGGTCGATGTTGATCGTCACGCCGCCCCAGGTCTCGTTGTGGCCGCCCTGGTACTGCTTCATCCGGTTGCCCGGTCGCCAGCCGTCCTCGGCGATGTAGCTCGTCGAGGTGTTCGCCTGGCCGTCCCAGCGGGCGATCCAGATCCGGTCCGGGAGGACGACGTCCGCGCGGCCCTGCTGGCGGGCGTCGTCGAGGATCTTGATGCCGGACCCGGCGCTGGAGTACACCCCGGAGACGTAGCCGAGCTGCCGGGCACGCGTGGTCCAGGCGCTCAGGAAGGCGAGGGCCGACTCGCGGCAGGTGGCGTTCTTGTAGCTCGACCAGCCCTCGAGGTCGTACCACAGCGTGCTGCCGGGCACGATCCCCAGCGCCCGCGCCGCGGCCACGGCGCTGTCGGCCTCGGCGCTGCCCTGGGCGCGGGCGGCCGCATAGCCGCCGGTGGCGTCGTTGCTGATCGTCGGGTCGATCGAGGCGCCGTAGCGCGGGAACCTGCCGACGCACGTCGACTGGGGGCCGAGGGTGATCGGCAGGATGCGCCAGCCCTTGGCGAGCTGGGTGGAGACCCAGGTGGGCGTCAGGTTCTTCTGCGTCTTGCAGAAGCGCGAGGCCCCCGAGATGTAGACGCCGACGGCCCGGAACGGCGAGTGGGCCAGCCAGGCGTCCATCTTGCGCTGCGACTGGGTCTCGCACTGGTCGAAGCCGTAGCCGGTGAAGTTGCCAGGGGTGACCGGGTTGGTCGAGGTCGCGGCCAGGTCGACCGGGGTCTCGGTCTCGGGCTCGGTGGTCGGCCGGAGCGGGCCGAGCGGGCCGGTCAGGGCGAGCGCCAGGAGGACGACGAGGACGCCGGCGGTGGCCCCCGCGAGGCGAACGCGGAGTCGTCGGCGAGACCGGGGACGGGAGGACAGGGCGGGCCGCGAAGGCATCTCGGACTCCAGGGGAAGAGGGGTCGGCGGGCGAGGAAGCCGAGTCACGATAACCACAAGATTCACACGAGTAACAGGCCTCGGCGTGAACTACAGATCTGTAATTCTCGACCGCCCTCGTCGGGTGAGCCGGTGACCTTGCGGGTGGGCGCCTCTTCGGCGGGTGCCGCCGGCGCGAAGGTCGACGCCCTGGTCGCGGTCTTCCCTCGCGCCGGTGACTGCGCGGTGGTGCCCGATCCCAAGTCGGCCCGGGTGCGGGCGCGCTGGTGCCGGGACGGCATCGCGTCGGTGTACCACGCGCAGTGGCGCGACTGGGAGGCGATGGACGCCAACTACCGGGACCGGGCGGAGCGGGACCGTGCGTACCGCTCCGACCTGACGTCGGCCTGGGTGGAGCTCACACCGGTCGACCGCGAGCACTGCCGGCGCAAGCTCGCCCTCTGGTACGCCGACCGCGCGGCGCCGTACTCGGTCACGGTGTGCGGTGACAGCGAGCAAGGGGTCATCGACGCGCTCGACGACCTCGACCTGCCGTCCGTCGACGACGTGAGAGGCGTCCCACGGAGCTGAGCCGAAGCGGGCGATCGGGCCGGTCGCGGATACCCTTGGGGCCGTGGCCGACACCGCTTCCGCACCCGCACGTCCCGCCCTCGACACCGTGGCCGTCGCGGCCGGTGATCCCGACCGGGAGCAGCCCTGGTCCGAGCTGGGCCTGAAGGCCGACGAGTACGCGCGGATCCGCGAGATCCTGGGCCGCCGGCCCACCGGCGCGGAGCTGGCGATGTACTCGGTCATGTGGAGCGAGCACTGCTCCTACAAGTCGTCCAAGGTGCACCTGCGGCAGTTCGGTGAGCTCGCCCAGGAGACCCCGATCGGCCCGATGCTGGCCGGCATCGGCGAGAACGCCGGCGTGGTCGACATCGGCCAGGGATACGCGGTCAGCTTCAAGGTCGAGAGCCACAACCACCCGTCGTACGTCGAGCCCTACCAGGGCGCCGCGACCGGCGTCGGCGGCATCGTCCGCGACATCATCGCGATGGGCGCCCGGCCGATCGCGGTCATGGACCCGCTGCGCTTCGGCCCGCTGGACGCCGACGACACCCACCGGGTGCTGCCCGGGATCGTCGCCGGCGTCGGCGGCTACGGCAACTGCCTCGGCCTGCCCAACATCGGGGGCGAGGCCGTCTTCGACGAGACCTATCTCGGCAACCCCCTCGTCAACGCCCTGTGCGTCGGCGTCCTGCGCCACGAGGACCTCCACCTCGCCAAGGCGTCCGGAGCCGGCAACCTCGTCGTCCTCTACGGCGCCCGCACGGGCGGCGACGGCATCGGCGGCGTCTCGGTGCTGGCCTCCGAGACGTTCGACGCCGACGGCCCGGCGAAGCGCCCCAGCGTGCAGGTCGGTGACCCGTTCATGGAGAAGCTGCTCATCGAGTGCACCCTCGAGCTGTTCCAGGCCGGCGTGGTCGCCGGCATCCAGGACCTCGGCGGCGCCGGTCTGTCCTGCGCGACCTCCGAGCTCGCGTCGGCCGGGGACGGCGGCATGAAGGTCGCTCTCGACAAGGTGCCGCTGCGCGACTCGACCCTCTCGCCCGAGGAGATCCTCATGAGCGAGAGCCAGGAGCGGATGATGGCGATCGTGGAGCCGGGCGACATCGACGCCTTCCTCGCGATCACCACCAAGTGGGACGTCGAGGCCTCGGTCATCGGCGAGGTCACCGAGACGGGTCGGCTGGTCATCGACTGGCACGGCGAGACCGTCGTCGACGTACCGCCCCGGACCGTGGCCCACGACGGCCCGGTCTACCAGCGCCCGTTCGCCCGCCCCGCCTGGCAGGACGCCCTGCAGGCCGACGGCGCGGAGAGGCTGGCGCGACCCGAGGGCGGCGCCGCGCTGCTCGAGACGCTGAAGACGCTCGTCGCGAGCCCCAACCTGTGCGACAAGTCGTGGATCACCGACCAGTACGACCGCTACGTGCAGGGGAACACCGTCCTCGCGCAGCCCGCCGACTCCGGCATGGTCCGCGTCGACGAGGAGACCCACCTCGGCGTGTCCGTCGCCACCGACTGCAACGGGCGCTTCGCCAAGCTCGACCCGTACGCCGGCGCCCAGCTCGCGCTCGCCGAGGCCTACCGCAACGTCGCCACGGGCGGCGCGATGCCCCTCGCCGTCAGCGACTGCCTCAACTTCGGCTCGCCGGAGGACCCCGACGTGATGTGGCAGTTCGCCGAGGCCTGCCGCGGCCTCAAGGACGGGTGCGCCGAGCTCGGGATCCCGGTCACCGGAGGCAACGTGAGCCTCTACAACCAGACCGGCGAGACCGCGATCCTGCCGACGCCCGTCGTCGCGGTGCTCGGCGTCATCGACGACGTACGCCGGCGCACGCCGTCGTCGTTCCAGGCCGCCGGCGAGCGCGTCGTGCTGCTCGGCACGACCCGCGAGGAGCTGTCCGGCTCGGAGTGGGCTCACGTCGTGCACGGTCACCTCGGCGGGCTGCCGCCGCAGGTCGACCTCCGCGCCGAGCGCAACCTGGCCCGGCTGCTCAAGGATCTCGTCGGCGTGGCCACCAGCGCGCACGACCTCTCCGACGGCGGCCTCGCCCAGGCGCTCGCCGAGGCGGCGATGGTGGGTGGCATCGGGGCCCGGGTCAGCCTGGAGGGCGACGCCTTCGTCGAGCTGTTCTCGGAGTCCGCGGCGCGCGCCGTGGTGACCGTCGCCGACGGCGACCTCGACGAGCTGCGCGCGCTGTGCGCCCGCCACGACGTCGCGATGACCGAGCTCGGCACCACGGGCGGCGACACGCTTGCGGTGGAGGGTCAGTTCGAGGTCCCGCTCGCCGAGCTGCGCGAGGCGTGGAGCGCGACGCTGCCGAACGCCCTGGCCTGACCGGCCTGACCGGCCTGACCGGCCCGCCCGCTACTTCAGCCTGGCCTTTGCGGTGACGGACAGGTCGAGGGAGTCCTCGTGCTCGCCCCCGCCGAACGCGGTGGCGAGGAGCAGACCGTAGTCCTGCTCGATGGTGAGCGCCTTGGGTGCCTTGCCCGCGACGTCGAAGACGACGTGGAACTCGGCGGTGCAGCTGGCGTTGGCGGCCGGGTCCGGGCAGGTCGTGTTGGCCTCGTCCTGGAGCACCTCGCTCGCCTCGGTCGAGCCCAGCCGGTAGCTGCTCTCGACGCTGGCCGCGTAGTAGACGGCCCCCGACTTCAGGTCGTCGGCGATCTCGTTCCAGCGGCCCAGGGTCGTCCGCACGGTCACCACCAGCCAGCTGTGGCCGTCCTCCGCCCACGCGTCCCCGGCGTACGGCAGCCGGACCGGCCGGGTCACGCCGCAGGTGAACTCGGGCGGGCGCAAGGTCGTGCGGCCGTACGCGACGTCGGGCTCGCACGGGAACCGCTTCGCCTTCGGCTTGGCCAGGTCGTACAGATCCGCGGCACGGCCCGGCTCGACCTCGCCACTGGAGAGGTCCACCTGCTGGGCGACGCCGTCGAAGTCGACCTTCAGCTGCGGGTCGTCGCCCTTCCCCGAGACCAGGACGTAGAACGACTCGGCTCCCTCGCCGCTCGCCTCAGGGGCGGGCAGCCGGTACGACGCACCGTCGGCCACCAGGTCGATGACCGGGCTCGCGTCGGTGTCCAGGTAGGCCGACAGCTCGCCGAAGGTCGCCGCGTCGTACTGCCAGGTCATGGGGACGAACACGCTGCCGTCGGGTGCCTCGAGCCTCTCGAGCTGGCGGGTGTCGGAGGCCGAGATCTCCCTGACGGCCGCTCCGGTGGTGACCTCCAGCCGCCCGATCGGCAGGGCCACGGTCGACTCGACCCCCTGGTCGGCGAACTGCGCGTCCTCGCGCGCGGGCACCACGTCGCCCACCTCGACGCCACCGCCCCCACCCCCGCACGAGACGAGAGCGGGGGCGAGCAGGAGGAGACCGAGCACGGTCGCGGAGCAACGACGGGGGCGCATGGGCTCCATTGTGGAGGGCGAGCCCACCCGCCGTTCGCGGGACTCCGGAACGGGCCGGGCCAGCCTGGTCCTAGGGTCGGGTGCACCACGCCCCGCCCGTCAGGAGGATCCGATGCCCGCCCGCCTCAAGCTCGCACCGCCCGAGGACGTCGCCGCGGCCGTGGCCCGGGTCGACGCGGGCACCGCCGAGCGTGCGGACCTGCGCCTGCTCACCAAGCACTTCCTGGCGGTCCTCGAGACCCGGGCGCCGGGGCGCTCGGTGGAGGTGCGCGTGCCGCCGTACGCGGCCGTGCAGGTGGTCGAGGGAGTCCGGCACACGCGCGGCACGCCGCCCGCCGTCGTCGAGACCGACGCCGTGACGTGGATCGACCTCGCGACCGGGCGGCTCGCGTGGGTGGACGCCGTCGCGGAGGGAAGGGTGCAGGCGAGTGGTGAGCGGACCGACCTGACCAGGTACCTTCCGCTGGGGTGAGGCGACATGGCGTCGCGTTGACAGGCGCCGACGTCGACGGACATCATCGCGGCGGTCCGCAGTCGGCCGTCGAGCGCGCGGGGACGGTCTCGGGGAAGAGGGGCAAGGGTGGACATCTGGGAGGTCGACGGGGGCGAGACCTCCGGCGTGGGACTGCTGGAGGACGGCAGCCCCGATCCGGCCTACGCGGAGGCGTTGGGGCTCGTCACGGCGCCGCCCCGCCGCCGTGCCCTGGCCGCGGCCGTGGACATCGGCGCCCACGTGCTCCTGCAGCTGCCGTTCTGGATCTGGACCGCGCCGCTGCTGATGAAGCTGCTGCGCGACCGGATCACGTGGTTCGGCTTCGTCAACCACCCGGACCACTTCATGGCCGTCCTCATGGGGGGCATCAGCCTCGGGCTGACCACGGTCTACGCGCTGGTCCAGCTCATCCTGCACGGTCGCCGCGGACTCACCCTCGGCAAGGGCGTGATCGGGCTCCGCTCGGTCAACGTCAAGACGCTGGAGCGACCGGGGATCGGCCGGGTGATGCTTCGCGCACTCGTGGTGTGGGGACCGCTCTTCGTGCCCATCGCGACCATCGCCTTCCTCGCCTCCCCGCTCTTCGACAAGGACGGCCGGGGTCGCGGCTGGCACGACCGGATCGGTGCCACCTGGCTCGTCGACGTCCGCGCCGGGCTGAACCCGTACGACGAGAAGCGGATGCGCATCGCGCGCAAGACCGTCGCGGCGGTCCCGCGGACCGAGCGCCCTCCCCTGCCCTCGCTCACCGGCACCGGTGGCGCGCCCGCGCTGCTCGACTTCCGGCCGAGCGAGCGCCTGAGCGCCGGCGTCCTCGGCGACGCCGAGCTCACCCCGCGCGCGCCGAGCGCAGGCAACCAGGCCGGCGGGGCGCTGGCCACGCGCTCGGACGACACCACGGCGGGCATGCCGGCGAGCCACGCCTCCCAGCCGCGCCGGGCGGTGCCCACCTCGTTGCAGGATCCTCTTCCTCCCGCTCCCCAGGCGGCTCCGCCCGTTCCCGCCGCACCGGCCGCTCCGGCGGCGCCCGCCGCGCCGACGCCGGCCGCCCCGACGCCGGCCGCAGCGCCCACGCCTGCCGCGGCGCGGTTTGTGCTGGCCTTCGACACCGGCCAGGAGGTCGTCGTCGACGGGCTCCTGCTGCTGGGCCGGAACCCCCAGTCGACGGACCCGTCGATGCGTGCCGTCGCCATCACCGACGAGGAGTACTCGGTGTCCAAGACACACCTGACCGTCCGGCCGACCGCGCAGGGCGTCGAGCTGACCGACCGCGGGTCGAGCAACGGCACGACCCTGACCCGCCAGGGCGTGCGCACCGCACTCGTCGCCGGGCAGGCGGTCCTGGCGCAGCCGGGCGACACGATCCAGGTCGGCCAGCGTGCGGCGCAGGTGAGGCTCGGATGACGACGCGACCGACGCGAGGGGCTGACGCATGAAGGTCAAGCTCACCCTCCTGCGGCCGGAGGCGGAGGCGGTCGACGTGGTCGTCACCGTGGACTCGACGGCGACCGCCCAGGACGTCGCCCGCCACATCGCGGAGGTCGACCCTGCCCAGCGCATCGAGGCAGGACCCGACGACGTGCTGACCCTCGCGGTCGCGGCGCCGAACGTCGACCGCCTCGTCCCGGTCGAGGCCAGCGTCCCGATCGGCGAGGCGCCGATCGGGTCGGGATTCCAGGCGCAGGTCGTGAACCTCGGGCCGGGCGGCTCCGCCGGTGGGCGGCACCGCGCCGGCGAGGTCGTCGGCGCTCTGCACGCGACGGACGGCCCGCTGCGCGGCCAGGAGTTCCCGCTGCACGTGGGCCACGCGTCGCTCGGCCGCGGCGTCGAGAACGACATCGTCATGGCCGACTGGATGATCTCCAAGCGGCACGCCCGCATCGAGGTCGGCAGCAGCGTCGAGCTGGTCGACCTCAACTCGGCAAACGGCGTCCTCGTCGACGGTGCCTACGTCCAGCGGTGGAAGGTGGTGCCCGGCAAGCCGTTCGTCATCGGCGGCACCACGCTCGTGATGAGCCTCTCCCCGAACTTCGCCGCGGCCGTGCCCGACCCCGTGCTGGAGAAGGGCGGCGGACTCCGGTTCAACCGCAGCCCGCGCGTCGAGATGCGCTATCCGGGGACGAAGTTCAAGGCGCCGGTCCTGCCGAAGGAGCGCCAGAAGAAGATCTTCCCGTGGGTGATGCTCGTCGCCCCGATCCTCATGGCCGCCGCGATGTACCTCATGAACGGCAACCCGCGGTCGCTGCTGATGATGGGCATGACGCCGCTCATGGCGTTCGGCAACTACATGAACCAGCGGACCCAGACCGGCGGTCAGGACCAGCACCAGTTCAAGCTGTTCGAGCGGCAGTTCGAGGAGCTCGAGGAGAAGTTCTACTACGCAAAGCCGGAGGAGGAGATCGCCCGCAACGCAGAGGTCCCCGCCGTGGTGGAGGTCTTCGAGCAGGCGATGCGCCTGGGCCCGATGCTGTGGACGCGTCGCCCGGAGCACTGGAACTTCCTCGCGCTGCGCCTGGGCTCGGGTCGCGCGCCCTCCCGCAACTACATCGAGGACGGCTCGGAGGCGGCCGACGGCCTGCCGGAGTACGTCGCCCGGGTCGAGAAGCTGCGCGAGCGGGTCAAGTACGTCGACGACGTACCGATCGTCGAGACCTTCGCGAGCGCAGGGTCGATCGGCGTCGCCGGGCAGCGGACGGCCGCCGCGGACGCGATGCGGGGCCTCGCGGTCCAGATCTTCGGGCTGCACGCCCCCAACGACGTGGTCACCGTGGCCTTCACCGGCTCCGACTGGGCCCCCGAGCTGGAGTGGCTCAAGTGGCTGCCCCACACCACCAGCGAGACCAGCCCCTTCCGCGACATGGCCCTCGCCGACTCCGCGCCCGCGGCCGCCAGCCTCCTGGGCGCGCTCGAGGCCCATCTGGCGCAGGTTGGCAAGCCGGTCGAGCCGCGCGGTCCCTACTCGGAGACCTGGAACCCGATGCTCTTCGGCACCGACGTCAAGCGCGCCGGCTCCGAGGACGAGACCCAGCGCGACGTCTCGGTCATCGTGTTCGTCACCGACGACGCCCCGGTCGACCGCGCGCGCCTGGTGTCCGTGCTGGAGCGGGGCCCGGACTCGGGCGTCCACGCGGTCTTCGTGGGCCGTGCGGTCGAAGGCCTCCCGGCGTCCTGCCGCAGCTACATCGACGTCGGCAACGGCCTGCACGGCGCCCGGGTGGGACTGGTGCGCAACGGCGAGCAGCACGAGTCGGTCGCGCTCGAGGGCGTGTCGAACGACTACATGCAGATGTTCGCGCGCCATCTCGCGCCGGTGGTCGACGCCAGCGTGGTCGTGCACGACTCCTCCGACATCCCGACCTCGGTCTCCTTCCTCACCCTGGTCGGACCCGAGGTGGCCGACGACCCCGAGTCCGTCGTCGAGCGCTGGCGGCAGAACAACACGATCGTCGACCGGTCCAGCTCGCCGCGGCCGCGGCTGAAGAAGGCAGGCGGCCTGCGCGCCATCGTCGGCCAGGGCGCGAGCGACGCGATGACCCTCGACCTGCGCTCCCAGGGGCCGCACGCCCTCGTCGGCGGTACGACCGGTGCCGGCAAGTCCGAGTTCCTCCAGGCGTGGGTGCTCGGCATGGCCTCCGCCCACAGCCCGGACCGGGTGACCTTCCTGTTCGTCGACTACAAGGGCGGTTCGGCGTTCGCGGACTGCGTCGAGCTCCCGCACTGCGTGGGTCTCGTCACCGACCTCAGCCCCCACCTGGTGCGCCGGGCGCTCACCAGCCTGCGCGCCGAGCTGCACCGTCGCGAGCACCTGTTCAACCGCAAGAAGGTCAAGGACCTGCTGGAGCTCGAGAAGCGCCAGGACCCGGAGACCCCGCCCGCGCTGGTGCTGGTGATCGACGAGTTCGCCGCGCTCGCCGGCGAGGTCCCCGAGTTCGTCGACGGCGTCGTCGACATCGCCCAGCGCGGGCGCTCGCTGGGGATCCACCTGATCATGGCGACCCAGCGCCCCGCCGGCGTCATCAAGGACAACCTGCGCGCCAACACCAACCTGCGCGTCGCGCTGCGCATGGCCGACGAGAACGACTCGATCGACGTCGTGGACGACCCGGTGGCGGCGAGCTTCCCCGCCTCGCTGCCGGGCCGGGCCATCGCGAAGACCGGCCACGGGCGCCTCGTGCCCTTCCAGTCGGCGTACGCCGGCGGCTGGACCGGGGAGGAGCAGGAGCGCGCCGAGATCATGGTGTCCGAGCTGCGCTTCGGCGCCGCGCCGGTGTGGGAGCCGCCGGGCGACCAGCACGAGTCGGACTTCCACGACGAGGACCTCGGCCTCAACGACCAGAAGCGGATCGTCGAGAACCTCACCCGCGCGGCCCGGCTCGCGCGGATCCTCAAGCCTCGTCGTCCGTGGCTCGACGAGCTCCCCGAGATCGTCGACGTGGGCAGTCTGCCCAACGAGGGCGACAGCCGGATCCCGTTCGCGCTGGTCGACGTACCGGAGAGCCAGAGTCAGGACGCGGTCGTCTTCGACGCCGACCGGGACGGCTCGATGGTCGTCTACGGCACCTCCGGGTCCGGCAAGACCACCCTGCTGCGGACCCTCGCCGCGGCCGCCGGCATGCGACCGGAGGTCAGCCCGGTCAACGTGTACTGCCTCGACTTCGCCTCGGGCGGGCTCGCGGTCCTGGCCCGCCTGCCGCACGTCGGCTCGATCGTCGACGGCGACGACACCGAGCGCATCCAGCGTCTGCTGCTGACCCTCGACAAGGAGATGGACAAGCGGTCGGCCGCCTTCACCGCGGTGAACGCCGCGGACCTGTCGCAGTACCGCCGGATCAAGGACCCCGGGATGCCGCGGATCCTGGTGCTGATCGACAACTTCGCCGAGTTCAAGAAGGACTGGGAGTACGCGCCCGGCCGGCAGCTCGCCTACCGCGCCTTCGTGCGGATCATGGTTGAGGGCCGCCAGCTCGGCATCCACACCATCATGACCGCCGACCGCGCCAACGCGATCCCGACGGCGATCGCGGCGAACATCCAGCGCCGCATCGTGCTGCGCCTCTCGGATGCGAACCAGTACATGATGATCGGCGCGCCGAAGGACATCCTGGACGACCAGGCGGCTCCCGGACGCGCGATCATCGACAAGCACGAGGCGCAGGTCGCGGTGGTCGGCGGCAGCTCGAACACCGCCGAGCAGGCGCAGGCGCTGGACGTTCTCGCCGCTCGGCTCCGCGAGGCCGGCGTGGCCGACCTCCCGGAGATCGGCGCACTGCCCACCAAGGCGCCGATCGCGTCCCTGCCGGCCGTCGTGAACGGCCAGCCCCTGCTCGGCCTCGCCGACGACACGCTCGCGCCTTGCGGCTTCGAGCCGATCGGCATCTTCGTGGTCACCGGTCCGCCCTCCTCGGGCAAGACGAACATGCTCAAGTCGATGATCACGTCGCTGGAGCGCTTCGACCCCGGCGTCCAGCTCTACCACTTCGGTGGCCGCCGCGCAGAGCTGCGGGACTTCCGCCCGTGGGTGAAGAGCGCCAGCCGGGAGGACGACGCCAAGGAGCTGGCGACCGAGCTCGCCGCGCTGCTCGTCGACGACGCCCACCAGGGCCGGATCATGATCGTGGTCGAGGACGTGCCGCACCTCGGCGACGGTGCGGCGGAGCGTGCGGTGCGGCAGATGTTCAAGGCCGTCCGTGACAGCGACCACCTGCTCGTCGGCGACGCGGACGTCAGCCGCGCGACCGCCGGGGTCGGCGTCATGGGCGACTGGAAGTCGAACCGGCAGGGCATCGTGTTCAAGCCGGACACCTACGACGGCGACGCCATCTTCAAGACGCCCTTCGGCAAGGTGAAGCGCGCCGACTTCCCGCAGGGGCGCGGCATCTTCGTCCAGGCGGGGCGCGCCTTCATGATCCAGGCGCCGCTCGTGGAATGACGCTCGTGGAGTGAACAGAACGTCCCGGTCCGGAAGCTCTTGAAGGATCGGGGTTTGGGTGTCTCGTCGTGGGGAAGTCAGATCTCGGCGGTCGCGGGATGCCCTGGATCGCAACGATGATCCCCGGTTCGGTCAACTGACCGTCGGGACCTGATGAGAAGGGAAACTTCGGTGGCAGACCAAGAGCTTACTTTCGACGACATCGACTCGGCGGCGGACAAGCTGGAGACCGGCAAGGAGGACCTCGCGAGCCTCCTCACCGAGCTGCGCAGCCTGGTCCAGGAGCTGACCGACAGCAGCTTCAAGACCGAGGCGGCCTCGGTCGCCTTCCTCGACTCCTACGAGGAGCTCAGCGACGGCCTGGAGACCGCCCTCGAGGCGATCCCGGCGGCCGCGACGGCGCTGCGGCAGATGAAGACGGCGTTCCAGGACACCGACTCGGGCCTGGCGTCCTCCTGACCCTGGTGGTCTCCTGCGTCGGGCCCGATGGCTGTGCCATCGGGCCCGACGCAGATCTCGTACGGGCAGACGAATGATGAGGCGTGAGTGATGGCCAAGAGCTACTGGTACGACGTCGGGTCGGGTCAGGTGATCCAGGCCGACAGCCGTGAGGGCGACGGATGGCTCGGACCCTTCGGCACCGCGGACGAGGCCGAGGAGGCGCCGGCGACCTTCATCGCCCACGCGCAGGCCTGGCTCGACAGCGAGGAGGGCCAGCGCTACCTGGAGATGGCGAAGGACGAGTACGGCGAGCTGTCCACGGACGGGCAGCTCTAGCCGTCGGTGCCGACCTTCGGCGGACCGACCTGGAAGGAAGAACCCACATGGCAGTGATGCTGCCGGACAACCTGATCTGGATCCTGGACAAGCTGGGTCTGGAATGGCCGGACATCAACGAGGACGAGGTCCACAAGGCCGCCGACCTCACGCGGACGTTCCGCGACGATCTCGAGGCGCTCATCCAGCAGATGGATACCAAGATCGTCACCGACCTGGCGGCCGGGGTGCGCAGCAGGAGCGGGGAGGCCTACCTCGCCGCGTGGAACGTCAACCGCTCGCAGAACATGCAGAAGCTGCTCGACAGCCTCGACCCGATCGCCATGGGCATCGACGGTGCCGGCTACGTCGTGACCGGCCTCAAGGTGAAGTTCCTCGCCCAGCTGGCGTTCACGCTGGCGACCCTGGTGCCGCTGCTCGCTCTCGGCCCCCTCGGGGCCGCGGCCGCCGCCGCCCGGATGATCGCGACGAAGGTCGCAACGGGGATCCTCGTCGACCTCGCCGTCTCGGGCGTCATCGAGGCCGTCGACGGCCCCGTCATCGAGATGCTCAAGGACGTCATCCCCGGAGCCATGCAGATGATCCTGGACGCTCCGATCGTCGAGGACACCGGCGCCGACCTCGGCGAGATCTACTTCGACTTCCAGGTGATGGAGCAGGCCGAGGCCGACATGAACCAGCATGCCGGCGACGCCGAGTCCATCATCACCCAGTTCATGACCGACATCGCCGACCTGCACATCACGGAGTAGCCCCATGGGAGTCATGAAGCTGAAGCTGCTCTTCGACGACATCAAGTTCTCGTACAAGTTCGCGCAGACCCACCTCAACGTCGGCATGCCCGGCCTGATGCGGACGCACGCGGTGCGCCATCGCACGGACATGGACCGGCTCCGCGAGACCGACACGAGCACGTCGCGGTTGACCCAGTTCCGCGACAGCATCCGCAACAACAGCACGGACCCGGACAACCGCACGGGCACCGACGACTACAAGCAGATGGTCGACGTGCTCATCCGTCGTGGTGGGCTCCTCGACCACTACGCCGGCCCCCGGGACCTCAAGGACTGGCTCGAGCTCAAGAACCTCAAGAGCCAGTTCCAGGCGCTGATGGACTCGAAGTCGAAGGACGACCTCAGCACGCTCTGGAACAACCCCGGCTTCGCCGGCGCCCGATCCGTGGCTCTGCTGGCCTACAACAGCGCGGTCAACGAGATCCAGGCGACCGTCGGCGAGGAGGTCACTCCCGAGATCCGCGACGCCATTCTGAACGAGATCGTGGGCGAGCTGAACGGCGCGAGCGCCGAGGTGTTCGGCGAGACCATCACGGTCGACGACTTCAAGCAGTACATCAAGGACGTCGGTGACGGCGTGACCAAGCCGACCGACTTCACCCTGTCCTCGGACGGATGGAACTAGGGCCTCGATGTTCGGCGGCGGTGACGACGGTCGTTCCTTCTGGTTCGACGCCACCCCTCTCGTGGAGCGACGCTCGTCAGGTGTCGCGGGTCGGCTGCTGCCCCGCAGTGGCGGTTCGATCGAGGAGTTCGCCCACGCGAACGACCTCGACTACGACCCGGGGGTGAAGGGGGACCTTCCCAGCCTGCTCATCGGGGCCCAGTCGGTGTGCAAGGACGTCGTGGCGACGCGCGGTGAGCCGAAGGTCGAGTTCGGCAACCACGGCTGGCGCTACTGGAAGGGGTCCGACGACCTCGTCCCCTCCCGCCAGGGCTATATCGCCGTCCAGCACGGTCGGGCGCTGCCCCACGTCCTGGTCTCCTTCGCTGGGGCGGTCGGGGCGATGACGCCGCTCAACCTGGCCTCGGCCGCGATCACCGCGGTCGGCCAGCTCAACTTCGAGGACGTCACCGACAGCGACGGCTCGCCGTTCGAGAAGTTCAGGACCAAGGGCACCCGGGTCGAGCTACCCGCTGGTGCGGAGGTGACCGCGCACACCGAGAAGGGCCGTGAGGGGGAGGCGCAGGAGCTGCTCTCGGGTGAGACGCTGGCGGCTCTGGCCGACCTCGCGCGCTCGTTCACCGTCGAGGTGCGTGAGGGCTGGCTGCTCGCCTACAGCCACTACGGAGACGTCTCGACCAGGGATCCCGAGGTCTGGGCCTGGGTGTTCTCCGTCGCTTCCCGCATGCTCGACCTCGCGCAGCTCTGGCGCGAGACGCATCCGGCGGCAGCGGGGGAGTACGTCGCCGCGGGCTTCGACGAGCGCGCGGTGCCCTTCTACACCGACCAGCGTGTCGAGCGACCCAGCAAGCTCGACGGCTCGCTCCGGTTCCTCAAGCGCTCCCGCTGAACGCTAGTTTGTGGGTCGAGCAGTCGAGGCCTTCCCGCTCGGGCGGGTCCGATCGCCGGAGTCGGCGCTCGAGGAAGGGACGAACGTGTTGCATCGGGGGAGGCGCGCAGCCGCGCTCGCGGCATCGGTCGCGGTGTGCGTCGGGCTGGCGGCCTGCGGGGGGCAACAGCTGCCGGAGTCGGTCGTCAAGGGCAGTGAGGTCACCATCGGATGGTCGAGCACGCTCACCAGCTCGAACGCCGCGATGGCCGCCGACGCCACCCCGGGCAACCTCGACGTCGCCGCGCTGACGCGCGGCCGGTTCGCCGAGCTCGTCAACGGCGAGGTGGTGACGGACGAGAGCTTCGGCAAGGTCGAGGTCACCGGCAAGGAGCCGTTCACCGTCCGCTATGACCTCGCCGAGCCGACCTGGTCCGACGGCATCCCGGTGGATGCCGCGGACCTCGTGCTCGCCTGGGCCACCGGCTCCGACGGCGAGGGCGGCTTCGACGCGGTCCCCACCGGCCTCGCGCTCGGCGAGAGGCTGGCGAGCTACGAGGAGTCCGAGCGCGCGATCGAGGTGGCGTTCACCCAGCCCGTCAACGACTGGAGCACCGCGCTCGACGTCGCCGTACCCGCGCACGTCCTGGGCCAGCTCGCCCTCGGGATCGAGGACCCGATGGAGGCGAAGAAGGCGGTCGTCGATGCCATCCGCGGACGTGATGGTTCCGCCCTCGCCCGGCTCGCCGAGACCTGGAACGGCGACTTCCGGCTCTCGACCGAGGGTGCGGATCCCGAGCTGCTCGTCTCCAGCGGGCCCTACCGGGTCACCGACATCTCCGAGCAGGAGTCCGGGGCGATGCGGGTCGAGCTGGTCGCCAACGGCGAGTACACGGGCAAGCCGGCTCCCTCCTTCGAGCGGGTCGAGCTCCTCGAGATGTCCGACGAGGAGAAGATGGAGGGCCTGGGCAAGCGCGTCGACGTCGCGCAGCTCGCACCCGCGACCGAGCGCCGCAAGGACGTGCGCATGATGGAGCGGCGCGACTACGGCATGTCCACGAGCCACGACGGCACCATGTGGGTCCTCGCCCTGCGCGCCGACGGGCCGCCGTTCGCGCGGAAGGAGTCGCGCGCGGCCTTCCTGCGTGCGGTTCCCCGCGACGACCTCACCGAGGCGGGCGGCGGGGCCTGGGCCGACGCCTACGTGGCGTCGAACGCGGTCGTGGCGGCTCCGGAGAGCGACGGCTACGAGATCGCCTTGGAGGACGCGGGCTTCGAGGCGGCCTTCGGCAAGGTCAGCGAGGACCCGGGGCTGGAGCGCACGAACGCGGGTGTGCCCGCGGGGGCGACGGTCTGCCTCCTCTACGACCGGCGGAGCTCGTTCGCCCAGAACGCCTACGGCGTGCTGCGCGACGTCATGGCTGCGGCGGGGTGGACGCTCACCGACTGCGGCGCCCCCGAGCTCACCGAGCTCTCCGGCTATCCCTCCGGCTGGCAGGCCGCGCTGATCCGGGTCCCCGTCCCGCGCAGTGCGGGCGACCTCACGCGGTGGTGGGGCGGTGAGGCGAAGTCGAACCTGCCGGGTCTGGCCAACCCTCGTCGCGACGAGCTGATCGCGCAGTGGGCCCGCACCGTCGACCGGTACGACGCCCGCGACCTGCAGGCGCAGATCGAGAAGACCCTGGTCGAGGACGCCGTCGTCCTGCCGATCGCGATGAACCCCGTGGTCACCGTGCGCGTCCCCGAGGTGGAGGGCGTGAGCCCCCGGCCCGGACCGGTCGCCTCGCTGACCTCGGGCGTCGCGGAGTGGGGCCGGGCCTCGCGCTGATCCCGGGCCGAACGTGCCCGGACTCCACCGGGCCCCTACATTGGCCGTCATGACCGGACCTGTCTCCACCACCGACCTGCGCACGCGCCTCGCCGAGATCCTCCCGGGTGTCCGATCGGACCTCGAGGCGCTCGTCCGCATCCAGTCCGTCAGCGCCGACCCCGACCGCCTCGACCAGGTCGAGGTGAGCGCCCGGGCGACCGCCGACCTGTTCGCCGCGGAGGGCGTCGACGTGCAGATCGTGCGCGCCTACGACGGCGCACCGCCCGCCGTGATCGGAGAGAAGAAGGGACCCGAGGGCGCGCCCACGGTGCTCCTCTACGCCCACCACGACGTGCAGCCCGAGAACGACCACGCCGAGTGGGACAGCCCCCCGTGGGAGCCCACCGAGCGCGACGGCCGCCTCTACGGCCGGGGCGCCGCCGACGACAAGGCCGGCATCCTGACCCACGTCGCCGCGCTGCGCATGCTCGGAGACGACCTGCCCGTGACCGTGCGCCTGTTCATCGAGGGCGAGGAGGAGGTCGCGAGCGCGACCCTCCCGCAGCTGCTGGAGAAGTACGTCGAGGAGCTGCGCTCCGACGTCATCGTGATCGCCGACTCCGGCAACTGGGACATCGGCGTGCCCGCGCTGACCACGAGCCTGCGTGGCCTGGTGCGGGTCAACGTAGAGGTCCGCACCCTGACCCACGCCGTACACCAGGGCATGTGGGGCGGGTTGGTGCCCGATGCCCTCATCACCCTGTCCCGGCTGATCGCCTCGCTGCACGACGACGCCGGGCAGGTCGCGGTCGCCGGGCTGCACGCGGGCCCGGCGGCAGACGTCGACTACCCCGAGGAGCGGCTGCGCGCCGAGTCCGGTGTGGCCGACGGCGTCGAGTGGATCGGCTCCGGCCCGGCCGTCGAGCGGTTGTGGACGCAGCCCGCGCTGTCCGTCATCGGCCTCGACGCGCCGAAGGTCGACGGCTCCTCCAACACCCTCATCCCCTCCGCCCGGGCTCGTCTCGCGCTGCGCACCGCGCCGGGCGAGACCTCGGAGAACGCCGTCGCGTGCCTGCGCGCCCACCTCGAGAAGCACGTCCCCTGGGGCGCCCAGCTCTCGATCGAGGTGGTGGACACGGGCGAGCCGATCGCGCTCGACGTCACCGGACCGGCGTACGACGCCGCGCGGGCGGCGTTCACCGAGGCCTGGGACGGCACCCCGCCGGTCGACATGGGCGTCGGCGGCTCGATCCCCTTCATCGCCGAGTTCCTCGAGACCTTCCCGCAGGCCTCCGTCCTGGTGACCGGCGTCGAGGACCCCGACACCCGCGCCCACGGCCCGAACGAGGGCCTGCACCTGGCCGAGTTCGAGAAGGTCCTGCTGGCCGAGGCCCTGCTCCTGCGCAACCTCGCCGGATGACTCTCGAGGTTGAGTCGTCACTGGTGACCCGTCGAGTCGTCAGTGGTGACCCGTCGAGTCGTCGGAAGTGACCCGTCGAGTCGTCCGAAGTGACCCGTCGAGGAGGCGCCGCGGGGGACCGGTGCGCACGAAGTGGCAACTCGACGGGTCGTTTCTGACGACTCAACCCTCACGACGCGGGACTCCAACAATCTGACTTAAGTCGAGTGGTCCACTAGACTCAGCGCATGACGGTGACGAGGACGACCCCGGGTGCGCGCACCCGGGTGGCCGTGATCGGAGGCGGCGCCAGCGGCGTCCTGACGGCGATCAACCTGCTGGTCCGCTCCGACGAGCCTGGCCTCGAGGTCGTGGTCCACGAGGCGAGCGGGATCGTCGGGCGCGGCATCGCCTACGGCACCAACGACCGGCGTCACCTGCTCAACGTGCGCGCGCGCACATGAGCGCGTTCCCGGACGCGCCGTCGGACCTTCTCGACTGGGCGCTGCGCACCGGTCGCAGCAGCGACCCCCAGGGGTTCCTCCCGCGGGCCGACTATGCGATCTACCTCCAGGACCGGCTCGCCGACGTGGCGGACGACCGGCTGCGGATCAGGGCCGGGCGGGTGCTCGACGTGGTCCCCGCCGCCACCGGCTTCGAGATCGTGACCGAGCGCTCGACCTCGACCGCGGACACCGTGGTGCTGTGCCACGGGAACCAGCCGCCCCGCCCGCTCGCCACGGCGGGCGGGGCGGTGCTCCCCGAGGCGCCGTGGCATGTCGCCAACCCCTGGGAGCTGGCCCGCCTGCGCGCCCTGCCCGCGGACGCCCGGATCGTCGTCGTGGGCACCGGGCTCACGGCCGTCGACACGGTCATCACCCTGCTCGAGGACGGCCCGGAGCGGCACGTGACGATGGTCAGCCGCAGCGGCCTCCTGCCCAAGCCGCACGTCGGCCAGGCGCACACGGCGTGGGTCACCAAGGTCCCCGACGACGCGGTCACCGCGGACGCGCTCGCCGCGGCGCTCGTCCGGGAGTGTCAGGCCGCCGCGGAGCGCGGCGTCAACTGGCGCGCGGTCGTCGACGGCCTCCGCCCGCTCACGCAGACCCTGTGGCGCCGGCTCCCCGCCGCCGAGCGCCGCCGCTTCCTCGACGTCCACGCGCGCGACTGGGAGATCCGCCGGCACCGGATGGCGCCCGAGGTCGCGCTGCGCCTCCAGGCCTACCGGTACGACGACCGCCTCGCGGTCCAGCCCGGCAGCCTGCACGCGGTCGAGGACCTCGGCGAGCGCTGCCGGGTCACGACCGCGCCCGGCCAGGCGCACCTCGAGGTCGACGCGATCGTGAACTGCACCGGCCCGCTCGCCGACGTGCGACACAGCGCGGACCCTCTCCTGCGCGCCCTCGTGGCGCGCGGGACGGCCGCTCCCGACCCGCTGGCCCTCGGCCTCGACACCACCCTCGACGGCGCTGTCGTCGGCGCGGACGGCGCCGTGGTCGACGGGCTCTTCGCGGTCGGCCCGTCGCGCAAGGGCACCCTGTGGGAGTCCACCGCGATCCCGGAGATCCGGGCCCAGGCGGCCCAGGTCGCGAGCGCGGTCCTGCGGCGCTCGTCTCGCGGGGTCGTCGCGAACTGACGGATTGACCCATCCGGCCGGTAGGCTTGCGCAACGTGTGCGGAGTCTTCGGTGTATGGGCCCCGGGTGAGGACGTCGCGAAGCTGACGTACTTCGGCCTCTACTCCCTGCAGCACCGCGGCCAGGAGTCGGCGGGCATCTCGGTCAGCAACGGTCGGCAGATCCTCGTCTACAAGGACATGGGCCTGGTCTCCCAGGTCTTCGACGAGAACACGCTCGAGTCCTTCGCCGGCCACCTCGCGGTCGGCCACTGTCGCTACTCGACCACGGGTGCGAGCACCTGGCAGAACGCGCAGCCGACCTTCCGGCCCACCGAGGACGGCTCGATCGCCCTGGGTCACAACGGCAACCTGATCAACACCGCGCACCTCGCGGACCTGGTCCAGGCGCTGCCGAGCGACGACGGCGAGCTGGACATCCACGCCCGCAACCTCGAGTCGTCCACCAACGACACCAGCCTGGTGACCGCGCTGCTCGCCCACCACCCGGACCAGTCGCTGGAGGCCCGCGCGCTGGAGCTGCTGCCGCAGGTCCAGGGCGCGTTCTCGTTCGTGTTCATGAACGAGAACACCCTGTACGCCGCCCGCGACCCCGAGGGCATCCGGCCGCTCGTGCTGGGCCGCCTCGAGCGCGGCTGGGTCGTCGCCAGCGAGGACGCCGCCCTCGCGACCACCGGCGCGAGCGTGGTCCGCGAGGTCGAGCCGGGCGAGCTCATCGTCATCGACGAGGACGGCCTGCGCTCCCACCGCTTCGCCGAGCCGCGCCGCAAGGGCTGCGTGTTCGAGTACGTCTACCTCGCCCGCCCCGACGCGTCGATCGCCGGGCGGAGCGTGCACGAGGCCCGCGTGGAGATGGGCCGCCAGCTGGCCCGCGAGTTCCCCGTCGAGGCCGACCTCGTGATCCCCGTCCCGGAGTCGGGTACGCCGGCCGCGTCGGGCTACGCGCTCGAGAGCGGCATCCCCTTCGGTCAGGGCTTCGTGAAGAACGCCTACGTCGGCCGCACCTTCATCCAGCCCAGCCAGACCCTGCGGCAGCTCGGCATCCGGCTCAAGCTCAACGCGCTCGAGCACATGATCCGCGGCAAGCGCATCGTCGTCGTCGACGACTCCATCGTGCGCGGCAACACCCAGCGTGCCCAGGTGCGGATGCTGCGCGAGGCCGGGGCGACCGAGGTCCACGTCCGGATCTCCAGCCCGCCGGTCAAGTGGCCCTGCTTCTACGGCATCGACTTCGCCACGCGCGCCGAGCTGATCGCCAACGGCCTCGAGGTCGACGAGATCGCCGCCAGCGTCGGCGCCGACAGCCTCGGCTACATCTCGCTCGAGGGCATGGTCGAGGCGACCGGCCAGCCGCAGACCAGCCTGTGCACCGCCTGCTTCACCGGCGACTACCCGATCGAGCTCCCCGACGAGAGCCTGCTCGGCAAGCACCTCCTCGAGGCGACGCTCAAGCCGAGCACGCACGGCGAGGCGCTTCCCGTCTTCAACAACCCGTGAGCGAACCAAGGGGAACCGTGGCTGAGAACGCCTATGCCCGTGCCGGCGTCGACATCGAGGCCGCGGACCGCGCCGTCGACCTGATGAAGGAGTGGGTCGAGAAGGCCCGCCGGCCCGAGATGCTGGGCGGCCTCGGCGGCTTCGCCGGGCTCTTCGACGCGAGCGCGCTGACGTCGTACAGGCGACCGCTGCTCGCCACCTCCACCGACGGGGTCGGCACCAAGGTCGCCGTCGCGCAGATGGTCGACAAGCACGACACGATCGGCTTCGACCTGGTCGGCATGGTCGTCGACGACCTCGTCGTCTGCGGTGCCGAGCCGCTCTTCATGACCGACTACATCGCCACCGGCAAGGTCGTGCCCGAGCGGATCGCCGCGATCGTCAAGGGCATCGCGGAGGCGTGCGTCGAGGCGGGCTGCGCCCTGGTCGGCGGCGAGACCGCCGAGCACCCCGGCCTGCTCGCCCCCGACGAGTACGACGTCGCCGGCGCGACCACCGGCGTGGTCGAGGCCGACGCCCTGCTCGGTCCGGGACGGGTCCGTCCGGGGGACGTCGTCGTCGCGATGGCGGCCAGCGGCCTGCACTCGAACGGGTACTCCCTCGCTCGCCACGTCTTCTTCGCCCAGGCCGGCTGGTCCGTCGACCGCCATGTCGAGGAGTTCGGCCGCACCCTCGGCGAGGAGCTGCTCGAGCCGACCCGGATCTACACCAAGCCGTGCCTGGCGATCGCCCGTGAGACCGAGGTCCACGCGATGGCCCACATCACCGGCGGCGGGCTCGCGAACAACCTCGCGCGGGTCATGCCCCCGGAGCTCAAGGCGACCCTCGACCGCAGCACGTGGGTGCCCGCGCCGGTCTTCGACGTCATCCGCAGGGTCGGCGACGTCCCCCAGGCCGACCTCGAGGCCACGCTCAACTGCGGCGTCGGGATGGTCGCCGTGCTGCCTCCCGACTCCGTCGACGCCGCCCGCACCCGGCTCGCGGAGCTCGGCATCGACAGCTGGGTCGCCGGCGAGGTCGCCGTCGACCCGGAGCAGAAGGGCACCGTGGAGCTGGTCGGTCAGCACCCCACCTGGTGACCTGCGCCTCATTCGTGCCCTGACGGCTCGCGGGAAGGTGCTCCCAGCGTGCGGGAACACCCACCGGCCATGTACCGTTGGACCCACGAGACTACGTATTCAGCAGTCCGGGGCCCGGAGGGCTACCGGCCAAGTGTGCGAGGGGGCTGGACCCTATGGGCCGCGGCCGTGCGAAAGCCAAGCAGACCAAGGTCGCTCGCGACCTGAAGTACCGCACTCACGAGACTGATCTCTCGGCTCTGGCCGCTGAGCTCCATGGAGAGCCGGCGACCAGCTCCGACGAGGTGGAGCCCGAGGTGCTCGAGAAGTGGTCGGACTACGCCGACCGCCGCGACTGAGTCGGCTCGGACGCCGGAGGGCGCACCGCGGCCGTCCGAGACGCCGTCCGTGCCCCCCTGCGTGGCCGACCGGGCCTGAGGGTCGTCGCCTCCTCGCTGACGGCGCCTGCCCTCGTCCCGCGGTCAGGCACCGCGCTGGGACATCACCACGAGATCACCGTGGGTGCCGTAGCCGGCCAGCCTGCCGCCGTACCGCGTGCCGTCGAAGGTGACCAGGCGCCACCGGTCCCCGGGTAGGTCCGGGTCCGGCGGGACCACGGTCGGCCAGGGGATGTTGGTCGGGTACGGCGCCGCCAGCGTGCCGACTTCCGCCAGCGCCGTGTCGAACACGGGGAAGCGCCCGCGAACCGCGCGCCGGTTGTCCCTACCGTCGCTGGCGAGCACCCGCCAGCCGTCCTCGACCCGGAGCAGCGTGGTGCCCTCGGTCGCGCGACGGTCGGTGGCCGCGCCGCGCAGCGCCAGCTCGTCCAGCGACGGACCGGCCGCCAGCACGGGGTGGAAGTCGAAGAAGCGCCTCGCGCTGACGTAGCCGACGAGCCAGCCCTCGTCCGTGCGCACCAGGTGCGGGTCCCACACGCCGACGCTCGCGCCGTGGGTCGGCAGCGCCAGCCGCCGGGTGGGCAGCACGTGCCGCCCGCTCGTCAGGTCGGCGCTCGACTCCGCGAGGGTGACGCCCAGCGCTCCGGGCACCCGGTCGGCCTTGCGCGCCGGGAAGTCCGACCAGGTGCTCGTCGCCACGAGCCACCGGTCCCCGTCGCGGACGAGGTGGGTGGCATGGTCGCCGTACACACCGGGCCGGTCGGGGCGCTCGAAGAAGAGATCGCTGCGCCAGGCGACACGGCCGTCCGCGGCCAGCGACCACACCGAGGTGTGGGCGGTGTCGAAGAAGCCGGGGCCGGCGCTGGTCGCGGTGAAGAGCACCTCGCGCCCGACCCGGTACGGCGACCCGTCGGCGTACGACACCAGACGGACGTCGCGCAGGCCGAGCTGGCCGAAGGGCCCGGCCCGCAGCTCGCCCGTCCCCGCCGAGGCGTCCGGCCGGAGTCCGGCCAGCCAGGCGGGGTCGCGGGTGTCCGGCCCGTCGAGCTCGCGCAGGTCGATCCGCCCGCGGACCACCCACGCCTCCCGCTCGAGGCACAGCACGGCGAGATGGCTGCCGGTCAGGGTCAGGCCGAGGCGGCTCGCGGGCGCGCTGGTGCGGCCGTGACGGCGGCTGCGCAGCGTGTGGTCGCCGCCGCGCACGCGGATGCTCAGCGATGCCCGGCCCGTGTCGTGCCGCACCGCAAGCCGGGTCCCGTCCGGGTGGGCCAGAGCGAGCTCGGCCGGCGCAGCGGACAGCGCAGCCTCGACGGCGGCGAAGGGCGCACGCAGTGGGAACGCGCCGGGTGCCGCCACCAGCGCCACGGGGCGATGGCGGGCGGCGATCTCGAACGACGGCAGCACGGGCGCACCCTACGTGGAGAGGCTCGGCCGGCGCCGTCCGGCTCGCGCCCGGAGCGGATGGCTATTGCGTTCCGACTATGCCTGCGCCGCGAAAGGGCATTGGACGCTCGGACGCGACGTGGGCACGCTCAGTGAGCTGGTCGAACACGCGGCCGACATGCGGACGAGAGGGAAACTCGTGACCACTCCCAGGCACAGCGGCTTCGCCACTGTCCTCCACCCGGATGCCTACGCCGTCGACTGGCCCGGCTTCTACGAGCGGGCGCTGAAGGAGGGCCAGGGCGTCCGGGCGCGGTTCGCGCACTCGGTCGAGAGGTACGGCAGCGACGACGAGCACCAGGTGCTCAACGTCTTCCGTCCGGCCGGCGCGGTGGGCGCGCCCGTCCTCGTGTTCTTCCACGGCGGGCGCTGGCGCGAGGGCCACCCGGACTACTACGACGCGCTGGCGGCGCCCTGGGTCGAGGCCGGAGTGGTCTTCGTCTCGGCGGGCTACCGCCTCGAGGCGCAGGCGACCAAGCGCCAGGCCGTCGACGACGCCGCGGCCGCCGTACGCCGGGTCGTCGCGAGGGCGGCGGACTGGGGCGGCGATCCCGCCCGGCTCTCCCTCGCGGGGCACTCCGCGGGAGCGCACCTCGCGGCCATGGTCGCGGCGACCGCCCACGGCCAGGCCCTGCTGCGGGATGCGCTGTCGGCTCCGGTCCGCTCGCTGGTCGGAGTCAGCGGCGTGTACGACATCCGCGCCGACGAGTCGGGTGCCGACGGCGAGGCGCTCAGCCCGACCCTCCAGGTCGCGGGCTCCGTGCCGGAGACCGTGGTGGCCTACGGCGTGCCGGAGCTGAACGCCGTGGCGGCGCCCTCGTCGTTCTTCTCCGACCAGGGCGAGGCCTTCGCGAGCGCCCTGCGCGCCCACGGAGCGACGGTCGCCGAGGTTCCGCTGCCCGACCACGACCACATCCGCACGGCCCAGGCGTTCGGCACCGCGGGGAGCCCGCTGTTCGAGCGGGCGCTGCGCGCCGTGACCGCCGTCAGCCACGAGGAGGTCGCCCGATGACGAGCACCCTGACCCGCGCGCGGGTCCGCATCCCGGTCGTGGTGGTCGGCTTCGTGCTGGTCCTCGTGGACGGCTTCGACAGCGCGACGATCTCCGTCGTGGTCCCGCGCCTGGCCGCCGACTGGGGCGTCGCCCCCTCGGCGTTCACCTATCCGATCGCCGCGACCAATGCCGGCGTCGCGTTGGGCTATGTCGCCGCGGGCTGGGTCTGCGTCAGGCTCGGCGAGCGGCGCGCTCTCCAGGGTGGGCTCCTCCTGGCCATGGTCGGCAGCGCGCTCAGCGCGCTCGTGCTGCCCACCGAGTCGATGACGCTGCTCACGGCCGCCCGCATCCTCACCGGGCTCGGGATCGGCGTCGTGCTGCCCACGGCGATCGGGATCACCACCTCGCTCAACCCGGCGCGCCACAAGCAGCGGATCGCGGTCGTCGTCACCCTCGGCCTCGCCTCGGGCATCGCCGTCGGCGGCGCGGTCGGGAGGCCCGTGCTGAGGGGCTGGGGCGCCGACGGCATGTACTGGATCGCGGCCGTCGCGACGCTGCTGTCGATGGTGCTCGCCGCAGCGGTGCTGGGCAGGGCACCGGCGCGCACCGAGGAGGCCGCCGTCGAGGAGGCGCCCTCCGCCGAGGTCCGTGCGCTCCTGGCGCCCGTGTACCGCACGACGACCCTGCTGCTGTGGACGTTCTCGTTCCTCGTGTTCATCACGTCCTACATGCTCACCAGCTGGATCCCGACGATCCTGGTCTCCTACGGGTTCAGCGTGTCCGACGCCCCCATCGGCCTCACCTTCCTCAGCGTCGGCGGGGTGCTCGGCGGTCTCACCCTGATCGCTCTCACCCTGCGCCTGGGCATCGCGCGGGCGATGGTGGTGGTCGCGGTGGTGGGTCTGGTCTTCCTCGTCCTGCTGGGGACGCTCGAGGCGTCGGGACGTCCGCTCCTCCTGCTGGTCCTGGGCGCCGGGCTCGGTGTGGTCGCCTGCCAGATCGGCCAGCTGACCATGGCGGTGTCGGTCTACTCCGCCGCCCTGCGGACGACGGGCGTGGGCCTGGCCGCCGCCGTGGGCCGGGTCGGCTCGGTGGTCGGGCCGGCGATCGGGGGCGTGCTCATCGGCGCCCACCTGGCGCCGACGACGGTCATGCTCCTGGCGGCGGTCCCGGTCCTGGTCGCCCTGGGCTGCGCCTGCCTCCTCGCGTTCTCCGGAGTCCGCCCCGGCACGGGACGGGCGGCGCTACTCCCCGATGCCGGTCGCGACGGCGCGCAGTGACGCGATGAGCGCGCCGGCGGCGGGGCTGAGCTGGCGGTCGGTGGCCCGGGTGATCCCCACGCTGTGGCCGACGAGGTCCAGTGACAGGGGCAGCACGGTCAGCCGGGGGTCCTCGGCGCCGATCAGCCCGGGCAGGGCGGCGACCATCTCGGTCTCGATGAGCAGCTGGCGCACGGTCAGGAAGGACGTCGCCTCCACCTGGTCGGGACGGGCGACGAAGCCGTGCCGGGCGAAGTAGGCCTCGAGCTCGTCGCGCAGCCGGGTCGACCTGCCCGGCAGGATCCACGGGTAGTCGGCGAGGTCGTCCAGCGCGAGCCCTCGGCGCCCGGCCAGCGGGTGGTGGGCACCGGTCACGATGCGGATGTGCTCCTCGTAGAGGGCCTCCCGGCTCAGGCTCTCGGGCACCGCGCCGCCCAGCCTGCCCACGACCAGGTCGACCCGGCCCGCCGTGAGATCCACCAGCAGGGCGTCGGGCAGCCCCTCGCGCACGCTCACCCTGAGCATCGGGTGGTCCCGCTTCACGTGCGCGATCGCCCGCGGGAGCAGCAGGTTCGAGCCCGCCAGGTGGGTGCCGACGACGACCTCGCCCCGGGTGGCGTCCGCCAGCTCCTCGATGTGCCGCGCCGCCTGGTTCAGCTGCGCCAGGACCGCGCGCGCGTGGTCGGTGAAGGCCAGCCCGAACTCGTTGGGCGTGACGCCCCGCGGGCCGCGCTCGTAGAGCTGGACGCCCAAGATCGCCTCCAGGTCGTGCAGGCCCCGGGTGACGACGGGCTGGGTCACGTGCAGGGCCGCGGCCGCGCTGACGACGCTGCCGCGCTCGGTGAGGACGTCCACGAGGATGAGATGGCGCAGCTTGAGGCGGCCGTCGAGGAGGCGGGGCGTGGGCACCTTCCGCACCCTAGCCGCCCTGCAGCAAAAGGCATAGGAAAGCCCAGGAATGGCATTGGACGGGCATGGCACGCCGTTCCTACGCTCGCGGACATGGCCAGCAGCCCTCCGTCCGTCCTGAACCACGTGGCCGGCGCCCCCGTCGCCGGCGTGGCCACCTTCGTCAAGCACAGCCCGGTGGACGGCTCCGTCGTCGCCGTGGTCCACGAGGCCGGACCCGAGGTCGTCGACGCAGCGGTCGCCGCGGCCCGTGCGGCGCTGGCCGGGCCGTGGGGGTCGATGACCGTCGCGGAGCGGGTCGCCCTGCTGCGCCGGGTCGCGGACCGGATCGACGAGCGACGCGAGGAGCTCGTCGCCGCGGAGGTGCGCGACACCGGCAAGCCCGAGCACCTCGTCCGCGAGCTCGACGTCGCGCGCGCCGCGCTCAACTTCCGCTCCTTCGCCGACACGGTCGCCGCCACCGGCCTGGACTCCTTCCTCACCGACCTCCCCGACGGGCGCCGGGCCCTCAACTACGCCGTGCCGAAGCCGCTGGGCGTGGTCGCCGTCGTCGTCCCGTGGAACCTCCCCCTCCTGCTGCTGACCTGGAAGGTGGCGCCGGCGCTGGCGTGCGGGAACGCGGTCGTCGTCAAGCCGTCGGAGGAGACGCCCTCGACCGCCACCCTGCTCGCCGAGCTGATGGTCGAGGCCGGCGTACCGGCCGGCGTGTACAACGTCGTGCACGGCTTCGGCCCCGACTCCGCGGGCGAGCAGCTGACCACGCACGCCGATGTCGACGCGATCACCTTCACCGGCGAGTCGCGCACGGGAGCCGCGATCATGCGCGCGGCCGCGCCGCGGGTGCGCCCGGTCTCCTTCGAGCTCGGCGGCAAGAACGCGGCGGTGGTCTTCGCCGACTGCGACCTCCCGCGGACCCTCGACGGCCTCGCGCGGTCGATCTTCCTCAACACCGGCCAGGTGTGCCTGTGCACCGAGCGGGTCTACGTCGAGCGGTCCGTCTTCGACGAGGTGGTCGCCGGCCTGGCCGAGCGTGCCGGTGCGCTGCGGCTGGGCCGCCCCGACGCCCCGGGGACGACGACCGGTCCGCTCATCTCCCAGGAGCATCGCGCGAAGGTACAGGCGTATCTCGACCTGGCCGTCGAGGAGGGCGCCACCGTGGTCGTCGGAGGAGGCGTCCCCGACCTCGGCGAGGAGCTCGCCGGCGGGGCGTGGGTCGAGCCCACGTTGTGGGTCGGCCTCGACAACAGCGCACGGGTGGTACGCGAGGAGGTCTTCGGTCCGGTGGCCGCGCTCATCCCCTTCGACTCCGAGGAGGAGGCGGTGCGGCTCGCGAACGACACCGACTACGGGCTGGCCGCGGCCGTGTGGACCAGCGACCTGGAGCGTGGCCACCGGGTGGCCCAGCAGATGCGGGTCGGCATGGCGTGGGTCAACACCTGGTACCTGCGCGACCTGCGCTCGCCGTTCGGTGGGGCAGGCCTCTCCGGCATCGGCCGCGAGGGCGGTCGTCACTCCCTGCACTTCTACTCCGAGCCCACGAACGTGTGCGTGCAGCTGTGACCGGCCGGTACGACGAGCTGGCACGTGTGCTCGACGAGGCGACGCGCACCGGGGAGGCCGTGCCGCAGCTGTCCGACGGCCGCGCGCTCGACCTCGCGGACGCCTACGCGATCCAGCGCGCGGGCATCGCGCTTCGCGAACAGCGCGGAGAGCGGGTCGCGGGCGCCAAGCTGGGCTTCACCAGCAGGGCCAAGGCGGCGCAGATGGGCGTCTCGGACGTGATCATCGGGACGCTCACCGACACCATGGCCGCGACCGGAACGCTCGACCTGACCCGGTCGATCCACCCGCGGGTGGAGCCGGAGGTCGCCTTCCTGCTCGGCTCGGACGTCGACCCGGGAGCGCCGGACGCGGACCTGGCCGCCGCCGTCACCCACGTCGCGCCCGCGCTCGAGGTCATCGACAGCCGCTATCGGGACTTCCGGTTCAGCCTCGCCGACGTCGTCGCGGACAACACCTCGGCCTCGGCGTACGTCGTGGGGGAGTGGGTGCCGGTCGCCGACGTGCGGGCCCGGCTCGACCTGGCCGCGCTCCCCGTCGTGCTCCACGTCGACGGCGTCGAGGCGGCGCGCGGCTCGACCGCCGACATCCTCGGCGATCCGTGGGCCGCCCTGCCGGCGCTCCAGCGGATGGCGGCCCGGCACGGACAGCCGCTGCGCCGCGGGGGCGTGCTCCTCGCCGGGGCCGCCACGGCCGCCGTACCGCTCCAGGCCGGCGTGCTCGTCACGGCCACGGTAGCCGGCCTCGGCGCGGTGGACCTCGCCACGAGCGGAGAACTGTGATGCCCGAGTCCCATGTCGTCGCCGGCAAGGCGACCCCCCGCGGGCGGTTCCCCCACGTCAAGGTGGTGGGCGGGCTCGTCTTCGTCTCCGGCACCAGCAGCCGGCGCCCGGACAACACCTTCGAGGGCGTGCGCGTCGACGACCTCGGGGTCACCGACCTCGACATCCGGAAGCAGACGCGGGCGGTGCTGGAGAACATCCGGGACATCCTCGGCGCCGTGGGCGCCGGGCTCGAGGACCTCGTCCAGGTCACGACGTACCTGGTCAACATGAACGACTTCGGCGGCTACAACGAGGTCTACGCGGAGTACTTCGACGAGACCGGGCCGACCCGGACGACGGTCGCCGTCCACCAGCTGCCGCACCCCCATCTGCTCATCGAGATCCAGGCGACTGCGTCCCTACCCACCTCCCAGGAGGAGTCATGACCACGATCCCACCCGTCCTCGACTTCGAGCGCTGGATCGCCGAGCACGAGGACCAGCTCAGGCCGCCGGTCAACAACCGGCAGATGTGGGAGCCGATGGGCGACTTCATCGTGCAGGTCGTCGGAGGGCCCAACCAGCGCACCGACTTCCACCTCGACCCCTACGAGGAGTGGTTCTACCAGTACCGCGGCGACATGCACGTCAACCTGATGACCGACGACGGGATCCAGCGCGTCGACATCCGCGAGGGCGAGATGTGGATGCTGCCGCGCAACGTCTACCACTCGCCCCAGCGCCCCGACCCCCGCTCGATCGGCATCGTCATCGAGCGGATCCGCGAGGAGGGCACCCTCGAGAAGTTCGTGTGGTTCTGCATGGAGTGCGACCACCTCGTGCACGAGGTGGAGCTTCAGGTCCGCGACATCGTCGCCGACCTGCCGCCGGTCTTCGAGCAGTTCTACGGGTCGACGCCGGCGCGCACCTGCGACCGCTGCGGCACGCTGCACCCCGGGAAGGGCTGACGCCATGGACCACGCACCGGACGCCGGCGCTCGCGACATCGTCGACGTGCACACCCACTTCGTGCCCAACGGCTGGCCGGACCTGGGGGAGGGCCAGCCCTGGCTGCGCCCCGAGTCGGAGGCCGAGGCGATGATCATGGTCGGCTCGACCGAGTTCCGGCGCATCCAGGCGAGCTGCTGGGACGCCGAGATCCGGCTCGCCGAGATGGACGCCGACGGGGTCGCCGTCCAGGTGGTCTCGCCGACCCCGGTCTTCTTCGGCTACGAACAGCCGCGGGGCGAGGCGGAGAAGGTCGCCCGGATCTTCAACGACCTCGCCCTCGAGATCTGCGCACCCGGTGGCGGGCGGCTCGTCCCGTTCTGCCAGGTCCCGCTCCAGGACACCGATGCGGCCTGCCGCGAGCTCGAGCGCGCCGTGGCCGCCGGACACCGCGGCGTCGAGATCGGCAACCACGTCGGCGACCGCGACCTCGACGACGAGGGCATCGTGACCTTCCTGCAGCACGCCGCCGCGCTCGACGTGCCGGTGTTCGTGCATCCCTGGGACATGGCGGAGTCGCCTCGGCTGTCGCGCTGGATGGCGCAGTGGCTGACGGGGATGCCCGCCGAGACCCACCTGTCGATCATCGCGATGATCCTGGGCGGCGTCTTCGACCGGGTCCCCGAGAGCCTGCGGATCTGCTTCGCCCACGGCGGCGGGTCGTTCGCGTTCTGGCTCGGGCGCTTCGAGAACGCCTGGCACCAGCGCAAGGACGTCATCGGCACCTCGCAGCGGCCGCCGTCGTCGTACGTCGGGCGGTTCTCGGTGGACTCCGTCGTCTTCGACCCCGCGGCGCTGCGCACCTTGGTCGAGGTGCTCGGCGTCGAGCAGGTGATGGTGGGCAGCGACTATCCGTACCCGTTGGGCGAGCGCCCGGTCGGGAGCGTCGTGCACCGCGCCGACTACCTCGGCGAGGCCGAGCGGAAGCTCGTACTGGCCGGCAACGCCCGGCGCTTCCTCGGCTGAGCGCGGTGTGCCGCGACTGGCGTGTCCGGCACGGAGATGGTCGACTCGGTCTGGCACTGTGTGCTCCGCCCGGCCGCCCAGCTCCACCCGAGGTACGACGAGCAGCAGCGCGACCAGCGCGACGACGAACGAGGAGGGACCGGCAGGTGACCGACACCGCTATCGGCCGAGACGACTGTCTGCAGTGGGACGAGCAGGATCCGCTTCGGCGGTTCCGGGAGCGGTTCACCCTGCCTCCCGGCGTGATCTACCTCGACGGCAACTCGCTGGGCGCGCTGCCGGCGCACACGCCCGAGCGGGTCGAGACGATGATCCGGCGCGAGTGGGGCGACGGACTCATCCGGAGCTGGAACGACGCGGGCTGGTTCGAGAAGCCGGTCGTCCTGGGCGACCGGATCGCCCCGCTCATCGGGGCCGGAGCCGGCGAGGTGGTCGTCGGCGACTCGACGTCGATCAGCCTGTTCCAGGCGTTGACGGCGGCGGTCCGGCTGCGCCCGGACCGGCGGGTGGTCGTCGCCGAGGCGGACAACTTCCCGACGGACCTCTACCTGCTGCAGTCGGTGCAGGAGATCGCCGGGCTCGAGCTGCGTCTGGTGGACCCCCGGACCCCGGGTGCCTCCCTCGACGACCTGCTCGACGAGCAGGTGGGCGTCGTCCTGCTCTCCCAGGTCAACTACCGCACGGGCGAGCTGCTGGACATGGCGGAGACCACGGCCCGGGTCCACGCCGCGGGCGCACTCGTGGTCTGGGACCTGTGCCACAGCGTCGGGGCACTCCCCGTCGACGTCACCGCGGCGGGCGCCGACTTCGCCGCCGGATGCACCTACAAGTACCTCAACGGCGGGCCCGGCTCGCCCTCCTTCGTCTACGTGGCGCCACGTCATCAGGAGGCGGCGGCGCCACCGCTGACGGGGTGGCAGGGTCACCGCCGGCCGTTCGCCTTCGAGGGCGCCTATGCCGCGGGGGAGGGTGCGACCCGGTTCCGGATCGGCACGCCCCAGCTGATCTCGATGGCTGCGCTCGAGGCCTCCCTCGACATCTGGGAGGAGGTGTCGCTGGCGGACATCCGGACCAAGAGCCTGGCTCTCACCGACATGTTCATCCGGCTGGTCGAGGAGCGGCTGCCCGGGCTGGGCACCGTCGTGACCCCCCGCGCGCACGCGAGCCGCGGCAGCCAGGTCTCGGTGCGCGTCGACGATGGGTACCCGATGATGCAGGCGCTCATCGAGCGCGGCGTGATCGGCGACTTCCGCGCGCCCGACATCATGCGCTTCGGCTTCACGCCGCTCTACACCTCGATGACCGACGTGTGGGACGCCGTGGAGGTCCTGCAGGAGATCGTCGTCTCGGAGTCGTGGCGCGCCCTCCCCGCCGCGCCGAGCGGGCAGGTCACCTAGGCGCCGGCACGAGATCGCGAGCTGTCGAGAACGGTCCTCCTCGATACCGAGCACGGGTCCTTGCGGCGTAAGCCATGTCGCCGATCGCTGTCAGTAGGGCAGTGGGCTACGGCGCTTGGCTCGATGAGCTGCGGGGGGATCCGAATGACGAAGGACCGGGCAGTACGACGACGCACGCTCTTCGGAGCAGGCGCGACCACAGGGCTCTTCGCCGGGGGAGTCGCGGCTCAGCCGTCGCGCGCCGCGGCTGCCGCGCCCGATCCCGCGTTCGACACCCAGGTCGAGGAGCTGGTCGAGACCTCGAGCGCGACCAGGACCGCACTCGACGGGCGCTACGTCCAGATCGCACATCGGCCAGTCAACCTGGCCGACCGCCTGCCACCGGGCCATGTCGCCAGCGACGACGCGACCGCCGTCGTAGAGGCGGCCCTCGCGGAGACCTCGCACCTCGAGTGGCCGGGTACGACCCTGCGGTTGACGCGTCCCGTGGTGGTGCGCTCGGGTGCCGCCATCGCCGGGGTCGCCGGTGCCGCCGCGAAGATCGACCACGCAGGAGTCGGGTTCGAGGTCGCGGGCGCATTGCGCGGCGTCACGGTCCAACGACAGACCGTGACCGTCGGCCTCGGCGCGGCCGGTGTCTGGGTCCCGCCCGGATCGACCGGCGCCCGAGTCGAGGACCTCGACATCACCGGCGACCACGGCGTGAACGTGCTCATCGGCGGCGACGTCGCCACGCGCACCGGTACAGCGGTCGATGCGCTCATCCAGCGGGTCCGGGCCGGACGAACCGAGGCGGCCTCGTCCTACAACTTCGTGATCGACGACTCCCGAGCAACGACCCTGGCCGACTGCGTCGGCCTGGGCTGCGCACTCGACAACGTCAAGGCACGGGTGCACGCCCGCGACTACCGCCTAGTCGGTGGACGATTCACCGGCAGTCGTGGCGGTGACGGCATCGACGCGTTCGGCGGCGGTGAGGGCGGCTACATCGGCGGAGGGGTCGTCTTCGAGGACAACGCGCAGAATGGGATCTGCGTCAAGACCGACAACATCAACGGGATGACGCTCGAGCAGCAGCGCGAGCAGCTCGGACTCCCCAGACAGACGATCATCGACGGAGTCATCATCCGCCGCTCCGGTGGCAGCGGACTGTGCCTGCATCGCTCGGACGGTGAGGACTCCGACTACGTCAGCAGCGGCGCCGGAGACCCCAGCATCCCGGTGCCCTGGCTCGCCGACCTCTCCGTCTCCTCGGTCGTCATCGAAGACCCGGGTCTGGGGCTCTTCATCAACGGCTACAACTACGTCATCGACAACCTCCAGATCATCCGCCCGCGCCAACAGGGCGTGAAGGTGCACGCCAACGCACGCCACCACCGCTTGTCCCGCATCGCGGTCCGAGCCGCCGGCTACCCGCAGGCGCGCACGCTGGTCGACGGCTTCCTGCTGCTCGGCAAGCACCTCTGGCTCTCCCAGTGCGCCGTCTACGGCCAGGTCGGTGAGTTCGTCGACGACGCCAGCCTCGACACAGCCCCCAAGTACACCCGGTTCGGGTTCAACTCCGGCACCGGCACCGGCAGCACGCACCACTTCTCGCAGTGCGCGGTCAGCGGGACCTGGTATCCCGCCCTCGCCGGGGAGGCAGCCACCCACGGCAAGCACACCGACGGCGACTACGAGAGCTACGCGTCCGGCTTCAGCCTCGGGGGCCTGTGGCTGCGGAACAACGCAGGAGTCCTGGAGAAGAGCAGCGACGGCAGCACCGGATTCAGCCCCGTCTGAGACCGGCCGGGCGCAGCCGCGAAGTGGTGCGGGTGCCCAACCTCACCGACCCTAGACCCGCACGCCCGACGACCTCGCGGTCAGGTGTTGCCCAAGACGGATGCGGTCGTTGGGCAAGGCTCGCCGGTGCTGGCGGCTGCCCGCGCCAGAAGGATCTCCCGAAAGTCGCGCCCGACACGTCCGCCTCGGGGCGGGCCCCAGGACGATCGGGCGCGGGACTCCTCGAAGGGTGTGGCGACATGCGTGGACTCGTTCGAACTCTGGCGGGACTGGTGGCGATCCTGCTCGTCGCGGCCGGCTGCGGCGGCGGCGACGGCGGCGGCTCCGACGACGGGAAGGTCCGGATCGCGGCGATCTTCTCGGGCCCGACCACCGATGCCGACTACAACGCGCTCGGGCTCGAGGCCCTCAAGGCCGCGGAGAAGGACGGCGCGGAGGTGTCGTACTCCGAGAGCGTCGCGGTGCCGGACATCGAGCGGGTGCTCCAGGAGTACGTCGCGGACGGCTTCAACGTCATCTGGACCCATGGCTCGCAGTTCTACGAGGCCACGGCGAAGGTCGCGGCGCAGAACCCCGAGGTCCGCTTCATCGGCGAGTTCGACGGGGAGCCCGAGGGCCAGCCCGACAACGTCTGGGTGATCGACCGGAACTTCCACACGGTCTTCTACCCGCTGGGCGTGCTCGCGACGAACCTGACCAAGAGCGGGAAGGTCGGCTACCTCGGTGGCCTCAGCCTGCCGTTCTCGTACTCGGAGGTGCACGCCGTCGAGCAGGCCATCGCCGACAGCGGCAAGGACGTCGAGCTGACCCCCGTGTGGAGCGGCGACTTCAACGACACCGTCAAGGCCCAGCAGCTCACCAGCCAGCTGCTCTCCGGGGGAGCGGACGTCATCGTCACCTCGCTGAACCTGGGCGTGGTGGGCGCCTTCAAGGCGGTCAACGACACCGACCCCGGCTCGGCCTGGGTGACGGTGAAGTACACCGACAAGTCGCAGAACGGCCCCGAGCACTACGCCGCGACGGTCCTCTACGACTTCGTGACCCCGCTCGCCGAGATCCTCGCCGACATCGATGAGGGCACCACGAAGGGCCACTACGTCATCGGCTTCGGCCAGGGCGCGAGCGTCGACGTCGGCGACAACGTCCCTGCGGAGGTCACGGCCGAGGTCGAGAAGGCGGTCGCCGGGATCTCCGACGGCTCGGTCGAGGTCGAGCTCGACCAGTCCGAAGTGAAGTGAGCGCGCCGGAGAGCCCCCGCCTGGAGATGCGGGGGATCGTCAAGACGTTCGGTCCGGTGACGGCCCTCGACGCGGTCGACCTCGTCGTCGGACGCAACGAGGTGCACGGCCTGCTCGGCGGCAACGGGGCCGGCAAGACCACGCTCATGAACGTCCTCTACGGCCTGTACCGGCCCAACGCCGGCGAGGTGCTGCTGGACGGCAGGCCGGTGAGCATCGGCTCGCCCAAGGACGCCATCGCCGCCGGCGTGGGCATGGTGCACCAGACCTTCCTGCAGGTCGACAACTACACCGTCACCGAGAACATCGTGCTCGGCACGGACGTCCCCGGTCCCCTGCGGCTGGACCTCTCGGAGGCCAAGGAGCGGATCCGCGAGCTGAGCGAGCGCTTCGGGCTCACGGTCGACCCGGACGCGGTGGTCGAGGAGCTGCCGGTCGGCGTACGGCAGCGGGTCGAGATCCTCAAGGCGCTCTATCGCGGCGCGAAGGTGCTCATCCTGGACGAGCCGACGACCAACCTCACTCCGCAGGAGGTCGACGACCTCTTCGGGTCCATGCGGGCGATGGTGGACGACGGCATGAGCGTCGTGCTCATCACCCACAAGATCCGGGAGACCCTCAGCGTCTGCGACAAGATGACGGTGATGCGCGACGGGCGCCGCGTCGAGACCCTCGACCGCGCGGACACCGACGCGGAGCACCTCGCGGAGAAGATGGTCGGCGGCGCCGCCGACCCGGGTGCCGCTGTCGAGGCCGCCGCGCTGGGCGCGGTCGACGCGGAGAAGGTGGCCGAGACGCTCTCCTCGGTCGGTACGGCGACGGCGGTCGCCGTGCGCGACCTGGTGGTGGCCAACGACCAGGGCCACGAGCTGGTCCGAGGCTTCCAGCTGGAGCTGCGCGAGGGTGAGATCGTCGGCATCGCGGGAGTCGCCGGCAACGGCCAGGTGGAGCTGGCGGAGGCGCTCGCCGGCGTACGCCCGGTGCGCTCGGGCACCGTCGAGGTGGCCGGACGGTCGATGGGCGGACTGGCCACGTCGGCGTGGCTGGACCATGGCGTCGCCTACGTACCGGAGGACCGGCACCGCGACGGCATCCTGCCGACCGCGAGCATCACCGAGAACCTGGTGCTGGGATCGCAGCGCAGTGGGCAGGTCCGCAGGCGGGGCCTGATCGACTGGGGCGCCGCGAAGCAGCGCGCCGTCGACGCGATCGCGGAGTTCTCGGTGCGGGCCAACGGGCCGGGCACCCTGGTGGGCGACCTGTCCGGCGGCAACATCCAGCGGGTCATCCTGGCCCGGGCCTTCGCCCGGCAGCCACGGATGCTCATCCTGCACAACCCGACGCGCGGGCTGGACATCGGCTCGACGCGGTTCGTGTACCAACAGGTGCGCAAGGCCACCGCCGCCGGTTGCGCGGTCCTGCTCATCTCCGAGGACCTGGACGAGGTGATCGCCCTGTCGGACAGGGTCATCGCGCTCTACCAGGGCTCGCGGGCGGGGGAGTGGCAGCACGGCTCCGTCGACGCCTACGAGGTCGGCCGCAGCATGACCGGACTGGGAGAAGCTCGTGTCTGAGACCGTGACCGCCCCCGCGACCACCCCACCGGAGGTGCCGGCGAAGCGGCCCTCGCGCGTGGCCGAGGCGCTCTGGCTGGTCGTGCCGTACGTCGTCTCGGTGGTGCTCGCGTTCGTCGTGGGCGGTCTGATCATCGCGCTGATCGGCCGCGACCCGTTCGCCGCGTTCGAGTCGGTGCTGACCACCAGCTTCAACACCCGCTTCGGCACCATCGAGACGCTGCACAAGTGGGTGCCGGTGCTCCTGTGCGCCTACGCCTTCGCGATCCCGCTCGCCACCGGGAAGTTCAACATCGGCGCCGAGGGCCAGCTGCTGGTCGGCGCCACGGGAGGCGTCGCCCTCGGCATCTTGTGGTCCGACCTCCCGATGGTCGTGCTGCTGCCGTGCGTCCTGGTCGCGGGTGCGCTCGCCGGAGCGGTGTGGGCCGGCATCGCCGCGTTCTTGATGACGAGGTTCCAGGTCAACGAGATCCTCAGCACGGTCGTGCTGAACTTCGTGTCCTTCCAGCTCATCGACTACGTCGCCAGCCACGTCTGGCCCGACCGCGGAGCCGGCCACCCGGCCACCACGCCGGTCGGCGAGGGCGCGCGACTGCCCGGGATCGGGGAGGCGCCGCCGATGCACGCGGGCGTCGTCCTCACGGCCGTCCTGGTCGTGGTGGTCGCGGTGTTCATGCGGCGTACGTCGACCGGCTTCGAGATGCGCGCGGTCGGTGCCAACCTCCGGGCCGCCCAGGTGCACGGCATCCGGACGTCCCGGCTCGCGGGGGCGGGCCTCGTCGTCGGCGGGGCGGTCGCCGGCCTGGCCGGCGCGATCGAGGTGTCCGGCGTGCACGGCAAGATGCTCGAGGGGATGCAGTCGAACTTCCTGATCCTCGGCATCATCGTGGGCCTCATGGCCCGGGGCAGCATGCTCGCCCTCCCGGTCATCGCCTTCGGCATCGCCGTCCTCGAGGTCGGCGCCGGCTCGATGCAGCGCACGGCGCAGGTGCCTGTCGAGATGGTCCTGATCATCGAGGCGCTCATCCTGCTCTTCCTGCTCCTGTCCGACATCGCGCGTGCGAAGCTCCGGAGGAACTGACATGAGTGAGATCACCGAGTTCCTCGCGCTGATGATCCCCGCGATGGTGCCCTTCCTCCTCGCGGCGCAGGGCACCGTCCTCAGCGGGCGGGCGGGCGTCTTCAACGTCTCCCAGGAGGGCCTCATGGTCCTGGGAGCCGCGGTCGGCTTCCTGGTGAGCTTCAAGGTCGGCAGCAACACCGTCGGCATGGCGGCCGCCTTCGCGCTCGCCGGCCTGTTCGGGCTGGTGCTGGCCTTCCTGACGACCCAGCTGCGGCTCGACCAGTTCGTCGTGGGCCTCGCGCTCTACTTCGCGGCGCTGGGTGCCGCGGGCCTGCTCTACCGCGAGGTCATCGGCGTCACCCTCGAGCCGCCGCTCATCCCGACGCTCGACGACTACCCGATCCCGCTGCTCGCGGACATCCCGTTCCTGGGCGAGGTGCTGTTCGACCACGACCTGGTCGTGTACGCCGCCTTCGCCATCTCGGCCGCGATCTACTGGTTCATGTACAAGACCCGCAGCGGCCTGGCGTTCCGGTCGATCGGGGAGAACCCCAAGGCGGCGGACAGCCTCGGCCTCAACGTGACCTGGGCGCGGACCTGGTCCACGGTCGTGGGCTCCGGGCTGGTGGGCATGGCCGGGGCCTACCTCCCGATGGTCTACACGGGTCTCTACACCGAGGGCATGATCGCCGGCCGCGGCTGGCTGGTCATCGCGCTCGCCTTCCTCGGCGGCTGGCGTCCGCACCTGGTGGTGGCGGGCGCGGCGTTCTTCGCCGGGATGGAGGTGCTGGCCCTGCGGGCCCAGGTCGCCGGCGTCGGGATCCCACACCAGTTCGTGCTGATGCTGCCCTACGTCGCGACGCTGCTGGTGATGGTGTTCGCCTTCCGCTGGGCGCGCCAGCCGTCCTTCCTCGGCCGCAACTACGACCGCGAGAGCCGTCTGGTCGGCTGAGCGGCCCCGAACGCGAGGCCCTCGCCGTGAGTCCCGGCGAGGGCCTCGTGCCGTGCTCAGCCGTCGCGGCTGCCGGCCTCGCGGGCCGTGAGCCGGTCGGCGAGCTCGCGCGCGCCGTCGGCCGCGCCGGCGAGCCAGCGCTCGACGAGTGCCACCTCGGCCGCGTCGAGACCGCTCAGGGAGTCGCGCAGGGACGCCGCGAGCGGGCCGAAGAAGGCGCTGGCGACCTCGCGGGCGCGGTCGGTCAGGGTGAGCAGCTGGCGCCGCCCGTCGGCGGGATCGACGCTGCGCTGCACGTGGCCGCCGACCTCCAGCCGCCGCAGCAGGGCCGAGGTCGCCGGGGCGCTCAGCTCGATCGCCGCGGCCAGCCGGCTCGGGGTCATCGCCTCACCGCGCAGGGCCGCCTGGTGGAGGTGGGCGAGGGCGTCGACGTCGGTGGGATGGAGCCCGTGCCGGTGGGCGAACAGGGCCGTGAACCGGTTGAGCTCGTAGGAGAACCGCTGCACCAGGACCGGGACCCGGGCGCCCGCGGACTGGTCACCGGCAGGGGTCATGGGAATATCCTTCCATGGTGGAACTATCTGCGACGGACACGTGGCCGGTCTCGATTCTCCGCTCCCGGCTCGCCTGGATCCTTCCGGTCCTCTACCTGCTGGTCGGCGGCGCCCTCATCGGCGCGGTCGGCACCGCCCCCGTCGACCGTGCCGCGACCGACCAGCTCCCGGACGGCTACGACTCCACCGAGGTCGTGCGGCTGCTCGAGGACTTTCCCTCCGGCGACGGCCAGGTCGCGGTGGTCCTGTTCTCGGCCGAGCGAGCGCTCGATGCGGTGGAGCGGGACGAGCTCAGCCGGGCCTTCGCCCGCGTGGCGGGGGACGCGGCGGGAGCCCCGCTCCAGCCCGCCGAGGACGGTACGGCGCTCGTCGGCGTGGTCCCCATGCCGAGCAGCGACGCCGCGCAGCTGGCCGACGACGTGGAGGAGCTGCGCTCCGTCGTACGGGAGGGACTGCCAGCGGGGGTGCGCGCGGAGGTGACCGGCCCCGCGGCGATCCAGGGCGACCTGGCGCGGGTCTTCGAGGGTGCGGACGTCACGCTGCTGATGGTGACGGCGGCGGTCGTCGCGCTGCTGCTGGTCGTCACCTACCGCTCACCCGTCCTGTGGCTGGTGCCGCTGCTGGTAGTGGGGATCGCCGACCGGCTGGCGGCGGTCGCCGCCACCCATGCCCTGACCGGCATCGGCGTCGCCTTCGACCAGTCGACGACCGGCATCCTGTCGGTCCTCGTCTTCGGCGCGGGCACCGACTACGCGCTGCTGCTGATCTCCCGCTACCGCGACGAGCTGCACCGCACCGACGGCCGGCCCGAGGCGATGGCGCGGGCGTGGCGTCGTACCAGCGAGGCGGTGCTCGCCAGCGCCGCGACCGTGGTCGTCGCGCTCCTGGCGCTGCTGCTCTCGGCCTTCCCGACGACCCGCGGCCTCGGCCTCGCGTGCGCGATCGGTGTCGTCGTCGCCGCGTCGGCGGTGCTCGTGGTGCTGCCGTTGGCGCTGGTGGTGCTCCCGCGGTGGATCTTCTGGCCGCGCCGCCCGGTGGTGGGCACGCCGACCTCGTCGGAGGGACGGACGATCTGGCGCCGGGTGGGCGACGCCGTCGCGCGGCGCCCGGTCCTGTCGGCGTCGATCGGGGTGGTCCTGCTGGCCGTGCTGGCGAGCGGCATCCTCGGCATCCGCAGCGGGCTCTCGGAGGCGGACCAGTTCATCGAGACCCCGGAGTCCATCGCCGCCGGCGCCCGGCTGGCGGAGTCCTTCCCGGCGGGCAGCGCCGATCCCGCGGTCGTCCTGACCGGCGACGACGTCGCCGCGGTGGTCGGCGCGGCCGAGGCCGCCGACGGAGTCGACGCGGTGCGCGAGGTGGGGGAGCACGCAGGACGCACGCGGCTCGATGTGGTGCTCGACCACGCTCCGGGCACTCCCGCTGCGCGCGCGGACGTCGTCTCGCTGCGCCAGGCGCTCGACGGCTTCCCGGACACGCTGGTCGGCGGCACCGATGCCGAGGAGGTCGACACCGATGGGGCGACGAAGGACGACCGCGCACTCCTCGTCCCGCTCATCCTCGTCGTGGTGCTGCTCGCCCTGGGCCTGCTGCTGCGCTCCCTCGTCGCCCCCGTCGTGCTGGTGCTCACCGTCGTCGCGACCTACCTGGCGGCACTCGGGGCCGGCTGGCTGCTGAGCCGCTCGCTGTTCGGCTTCGACCGGCTGGACGTGGGCGTCCCTCTCCAGGCCTTCCTGTTCCTGGTCGCCCTCGGCGTCGACTACAACATCTTCCTCGTGGCCCGCGCGGCTGAGGAGGCGGAGCGCCACGGCGCCCGGGAGGGCATGCTGCGGGCGCTGGCCTCGACCGGCGGCGTGATCACGAGCGCCGGAGTGCTGCTGGCGGCGGTGTTCGCCGTGCTCGGCGTGCTGCCGCTGGTGGTCCTCGCCCAGCTCGGCATCGTCATCTGCGTGGGCGTCCTTCTCGACACGCTCCTCGTCCGGACCGTCCTCGTGCCGGCCATCGCCGTCCGCCTGGGCGACCGCTTCTGGTGGCCCCGGCGGGTCGCCCGGCCCTGACCCAGCAGCAGCGGGCCCATACGGACCAAGGGCGGACCATTCGGAGACCAACTCCGCCGCGGACCATTCCCTGCGCAGGGACCCTCCTGCGAGCGTACGCGGGCACCTTTGTGTCGGGTCATTCTCGGTCCGGCCGTTCCCCCCGCCTGCTCGAGGAGTACGTCCGTGAAGTCAGCTCCCCCTGTCCGCCTCAGTGCGTTCCTCGCACTCTGCCTCGCCTTCGCGGCGGCGCTCGTCGGCCTGACGGCCACGCCGTCGGCCGCGGCCCCCGTCTACGAGATCACCGGCGAGTGGGAGGCCAACACCCCCGACGTCGTCGCCAAGGGTGACGTGGTCACCGGCGTGTGGAGGGTGAACGTCAACGACGACCAGCCGGCGCCGTCCAACGAGCCGGTGGACAACGTCACCTTCAGCGTCACCCTGGAGAACGGAGCCTTCAAGGCCCTGCCTGACCTCTGCCTGACCACCGCCGGCCTGGACCCGGTCTCGAGCCTGTCCGACGACGGGCGCACCCTGACCTGCAACCTGGGCTCGGTCAAGCAGGGCACCGCGGTCGTCGTGCAGGCCCCGGTCGTCGTCGACGGAACGACGGGCAGCAAGCTCACCGCCAGCGGCGAGATCGCCGGCCAGACCGCCGACCTCGACCCCATCGACATCCGCAACACCTTCGGCATGGACATGCTCTGGGGCACTCCCACCCCGACCGTGATCCCGAGCCCCGGTGGCGGTGCGGGCGACGTGGACTTCGACTTCGAGTGGACCCTCTTCCAGGACGTCGGCAGCGACGCCGGGCCCAACACGATCACCTACAACCTGAGCGTCCCGCTCGAGAACGGTCAGGCCCTCGAGCTGGGCCAGCAGACGAACAACGCCCCCTTCGACCAGGCCTGCACCCCCTTCTCGCAGGGCCGCAGCGCTCCGGGCCACCCCTACTCGCCCTACAGCGCGGCGGGCAACCGGGCGCCCTTCGTCGAGTCCTGTGAGCTCGTCAAGACCGGTCCGAACACCTTCCGGCTGACGCTGACCGGCATCGACTACTCTCAGACCCAGGTGCCGACCACCGACTCCGCGGGCAACCCGATGCCGACCGACCGGGTGGCCGTCGCCAGCGGCTCGATCTGGCTCCGCGTGCGCGACCTGGCCTCCTCGACGTCCGCGAACCTCACCGCGAGCGCTCCGACCTACACCTCCGTGACCGGCCAGACCGACCCCGACGAGACCGCCAACAACCGCTCCAGCAAGGTGGTCACCCTGCCCGGCACGTGGTCTCACGCCTTTCTCCGCTCGGGGGGTGGCACGAGCTGGGACAACACCCTCGAGCTCTCGCCGGGTGGCCTCGTCACGGACCAGACCCACGACGCCGAGGCCACCACCACGGCGCCGCTCAACGCCGCGATCGCCGACTGCAAGGTCCTCGACACCCGCTTCGTCGACTACCAGAGCGTGGCGATCTACACGTGGGCACCCGGCGACCCGATCGGCACTCCGGAGGAGGGCCTCGGAACGCTCGCCTGGTACGTCGGCAACGACCCGACGGTTACGCCGGGGAGCGCCGGCTACAACCCGGACGCTTTCCGCGGCTGCGAGACCAACACCGGCTGGGTGACGACCGAGCCGACCGATCTGACGACCGTCAAGGCGGTCCGCTGGTCGGGGACCGTCGGCCTCCTCCAGGGCCAGCACCTCGGACTGCGGGTGACCCAGCAGGTCGAGGCGGACGCACCGATCGGCCAGGACATCTGGACGTGGGGCTCGTTCCTGCGTGACGGCGTCTGGCAGCACCCGGGCCGCGGATCGAGCGGCGCCGGCCGGTTGACGCCGACCCCGGGCGAGCGCTACCCGTACACCGCGAACGGTCGCGACATCCTGCACGTGATCTTCGCCGTACCGAACATCCGCAAGCTCGCCGACCGCCAGGTGGTGCGCCCCGGCGAGCCGGTCACGTTCACGCTGCGCTACTCGGCCAACGGCTCCGGTGAGCTGCCGCCCACGGTGGACGACTACCGGATCGTGGACACCCTGCCGCCGGGCATGACCTACGTGGCGGGGTCCGCCACCCCGGAGCCCGCTGTCGCCACCAGCGGCGGCCGGCAGGTGCTGACCTGGGATCTGGACGACGTGCCGACCAACGCCCTGCAGAACCTGACCTACCAGGCCGTCGCCGACGACTCGGTCACGCCGGGCCAGACGCTGACGAACACCGTCACCTCGACCCTGCGTGGCGAGACGTCGCGCCCGGCGACGGCCCAGGTGACCGTGTCGGCGAGCGGCTACACGGAGATCAGCAAGAGCGCCGACACGCCCTTCATACCGAACCTGGACGGCCAGGGCGACGGTGAGGGTGCCTGGACGGTGACCCTGCGGTCGTTCGACCCGCTGCCGCAGGCCTTCACCGACACCATCGACATCCTGCCCTACCGCGGAGACCAGCGGGGGACGGACTACCAGGGCGACTACGCGCTGGCCGCCGTCGACGCCGTGGCGGGTGCCACGGTGTACTACACGACCGCCGACCCCACCACGCTGGACGACGACCCGGCGCACGACTCCAACGGAGCTCCGGGTGACGTCACGGGCAACGACGTGGGCTGGACGACGACCTTCACGCCGGACGCCACCGCGGTGCGCGTGATCGGTCCGGTGCTCGACCCCGGCGCCACGCAGGCCTTCCAGGTGCGGGTGCGCACCGACGGCGCCAAGGGCGAGGACACCTTCGTCAACCGGGCCCAGGGGCGCACGGGGCACACCGAGCTGCGGATGCGCACCTCGGCGCCGATGACCGTGGCCAACTTCTACTCCGTCGCGCTCAAGAAGTATGTGCTCGGCCGCGACGGGAAGTGGCACGACGCCCAGGACGTCACCGACTACCCGTCCTTCCGGTACGGAGACAAGATCCGCTATCGGATCGTCGTCGAGAACACCGGGCAGGGCACGGTGACCGGCCTCGAGGTCAGCGACGACCGCCAGCCCGAGCTGGGACGCTTCGTCGTCGACAGCCTCGCCCCCGGCGAGAAGAAGACCCACGAGTACGAGATCACGCTCGACAGCGCGGTCTCCGGGTCGGTCGTCAACACCGCCTGCGCGACGGCCGACGTCCCGGCCGACTCCCAGGTGCCTCCGACGATCAACTGCGACCCCGCCGGCTTCGACGTGGCCAACTACACCACCGAGAAGAAGGCGGACCCGAAGCCGGGCAGGACCGTCGAGCCGGGGGACGTCGTCACCTACACCGTGACCGTCACCCAGCAGGGGACGGCGCCGGCGAACGCCGAGATGGTCGACGACCTCGAGGACGTCCTGGACGACGCGTCGTACAACCGCGACGTCAAGGCCAGCCTGGGGACGGCGCAGTTCCGCGACGGCAAGATCAGCTGGTCCGGGACGATCCCGGTCGGCGCCGTCGCGACCATCACCTACTCGGTGACGGTCGACGGCGACGGAGACCTGGACCTCGCCAACGTCGTGACCTCGCCAGGCTGCGCGGTCGTGGACGGCGACACCCCGCGATGCAAGACGGCGCACCCCCTGCCGGACTCGGAGGTGGGCGGTCTCCCGCTCACCGGTGGCCCGGGTCTGGGGCTGATGGTCGGCGGAGCGGCGCTGCTGCTGGGTGGCGGCGGTCTCGTCGCCTGGTCGCGCCGCCGGCGCACCACGGCGGCCGCCTGACCGCCCCGCCCAGCGGCTAGGGCGCCGCACCCCGACGACCGGCGGGTCGGGTCTCCCCCACGGGACCCGACCCGCCGGTCTCCTTCGTGGGGTCAGGCGAGCTCGTCCAGGACCGCCGGCACCTCGCCCGACAGCTCACGCGCGAGATAGCCCACCGGGCCGACGGTCCCGGCGAGGCGCTCGCCGCAGCGGGCGTGGACGTGGGCCGCCCAGACGGTGGCTGCCACGGGGGCCGCCCCGCGGGCCAGCAGTCCGCCGAGGATGCCCGCGTGGACGTCGCCGGAGCCCGAGGCCGCGAGGCCGGGACCGCCTCCCTCCACGACCCAGGCGTCGCCGGCGGGCGTCACGACGTGCTTCGCCGTGCCGCCGCAGACGACCACGACTCCGCACTGGGCCGCCACCCGCTCGGCGGTCGCGACGGGGTCGGTCCCCACCACCTCCGGGTCCGCGCCGGCGGTCCGGGCCAGCTCGCCGGGGTTGACCGAGAGCACCGCCCGGCCCGCCAGCCGCTGCAGCCCGTCGGGGCGCGCCCCGAGGAAGGCCGAGGCGAGGCCGTCGAGCACGACGACACCCGAGACGTGCGGGACCAGCTCCGCCACCAGGGCCCGGGCGTGGGCCGGGTCGACGAGACCCGGCCCGATCAGCGTGACGTCCGCGCGCCGGCACTCGCGAGCCGCGGCGTCCAGCCGGGTGAGGTCGATGCGGCCCTCGGCCGTGGCCGGCAGCGGCAGGTGGGCGGCCTCGGGGAACAGCGGCGCCAGGCCCGAGAGCACGGGGGCGATCGTCGCCAGGGCGACCTTTCCCGCCCCGGCGCGCAGCGCGGCCTCGCCGGCCAGCCGGACAGCGCCGGGGGAGCGGCTCGACCCTCCGACGACCAGCAGGCGCCCGTTCGCGTCCTTGTCGTCCCCCGGAGCCGGGAGAGGCAGCTCGCGCAGCACCGCGGGTGTCACGACGCGCGGCTCAGTGGGCATCCGCGCTCCTCGCCGTGGCAGGCGCCTCCCGGGTGACGTGGGCGCTCGACCGGTCCACCGCCGCGGCGTCGGCGAACGAGGCGAGCTCCAGATGGTGCCCCAGATGGTGCCCGGTGCGGTGGTAGGTCGTCACGGAGGCGTTGGGGATCCGCACCTGGCGGTCCAGCTCCAGGAGGCGGGTCTCGTCGAGGCCCTCCAGGACCAGGCGGAAGGACATGATCACCGCCTGGTGGGTGAACAGCCAGACCCGCTCGCCGTCGTACTCCGCCAGGTCGTGGAGCAGGCTGCGCACGCGCAGCGCGACATCGGCCCAGCTCTCGCCGCTCGGCGGCTGGTAGTAGAACTTCCCGAGATGCTGGCGGCGCTCCGCCTCCTGGGGGTGGCGGGCGCGCACGCCGGTGCCCGTCAGGCGGTCGAGCACGCCGAGGTCCCGCTCGCGGAGCCGCTCGTCGTGCTCGAGCGGGACCTCGAGGCCCTCCAGAGCAAGTCGCGCGGTGTCCGATGCCCGGCGGTAGGGGGAGGCGACCGCGACGGTCGGCCCCCCGGTGTCGGAGCCGCCGGTCTCCGCGAGCCAGGCGCCCAGTGCACGGGCCTGGTGCCGGCCGGTCTCGGAGAGGGGGACGTCGGCGTCGCGCTCCCTCAGCTCGAGGGCCTCCGCGCCGGACGCGCGCGCGGCCGCGGCGGCCTGGTTGCCGAGGCTCTCGCCGTGCCGCACCAGCACGAGCGTGCTCGGACCCGCCTGCCATCGCGGTCGCATCGCGCCTCCTGGGTCGTCGTCACGGGCGTTACCCCACGCCCGCCGGCACAACCGGCGCGACGGACCCGGCGGGCTCGGGCGGAGCCGGCGGGTGCGCAGAAGCGAACACCCCCGCCGGGCGGACCCGGCGGGGGTGTCAGGCAGGTCCGGGGACCTGCTGCTCGGTGGGCAGGGGCGGGGTCGAACCGCCGACCTATCACTTTTCAGGCGATCGCTCGTACCAACTGAGCTACCTGCCCGAGCAGTCGCCTACCTTACCGGAGGGAGGGCCGTCGTACGAAAGCGGCGGTCATATCCGGACGGTCCCGTTCATCGTCGGGGGTGCGGCGTCACGGTGGGAGCGGGCACCAGCCCGAGCCGATGGGCGCGGATCAGGGCGGATCCGCGATCGTGCACGCCGAGCTTGGCGTAGATCGAGACCATCTGCTTCTTGACGGTGTTGACCGACACGCTGAGGGAGCGCGCGACGGCTGCCGCGGTCTCGTGTCGGGCCATCTCGGCCAGCACGACCCGTTCGCGGGGCGTGAGCTGCACGAAGCTGGCCGACGCGGGGTAGACCGGCGCCACTCGGTCGAGGAGGGCGGTCTGGTCGTCGCCGAGGTGCAGGCCGGCCGTGGCCAGCAGCGTCGCGCGCTCGTCTCCCAGAAGAACGTATGGCTCGAGGCTGTCGACGTGCCCGCCGAGGGCGTGGGCACGTCGCAGGTCCTCGACCGCCTCCGGGGTGCGGCCGATCGCATGCAGGCCGCGCGCGCTGAGCATGAGCAGCTCCATCCGGTCGCGCGCGTGGGTCACGCCCTGCCATGCACCGGCACGTGCGACCCGTGCGGCCGTGAGCGGGTCGCCCGTGATCAGGTGGAAGCGGGCGGCGGACGGGACCAGCCACGGGGGGACGTCGATCGCGTCGTGGCCGAGAAGACCCCGGGCGCGGTCGACCTCGCCGAGCGCGAGCAGCAGGTCTGCGGTGCACCGGTCGAACACCTGGCGCCACAGCCCGCTCCGCACGGTGAGCTGGCGCTCGGCGTGGAGGGCGAGGTTGTCCAGTCGCGCGAGCATCGCCACCGGCTCGCCGAACAGCAGTGCGTAGCGGGTGTGCACCGCCGCGACGGCCGGCAGCATCCCGCTCGCGTCGCTGGACAGCGACGAGCCGGCGAGATGCTCGCGGGCCGCGTCCTGGTCGAGCCGGTCCATCGCCCGCATCGCCCGGGCCAGCCGCCCCGGAAGGCCGGCGAGCCGGGCGCCCCAGGAGTCGTGGTCGTCGCCGTCGTCCCACTGCGCGAGCCATCGGTCGGCCTCGGCCTGGTCGCCGGCGGTGGTGCACAGCAGGCCCAGGAGGGCGGCCGCGCCGCGGCCGATGATCGTCCCGGGTGCCGCGTCGTTGGCGGCCATCGCGAGGCGTTGGGCTTCTCCAGGACTGCCCGCGTGCAGGTGGGTCATCGCCGCCTGCACCCATCCCCACGAGGCCTGGGAGGCGAGTCCGCGTCGCTCGGTGGTGCGCCGCGACCTGAGGGCGCGGTCCAGCTCGGCGGCCAGGCCGACCGCCTCCTCGACCCGCCCCTCGCTGCGTCGGGCCACCATGGCGGCGGTCAGCAGGTCGACGTACGCCGAGGGCGACGCGGCCCGGCGTCCCTCGGCCAGGAAGCGGTCCCCCACCGCGGCGTAGTGGCGCATGAGGGCCTCGGTGCGGGCCAGCCAGTCCGACTGTCGGCCGATCCGCCGGGAGGCCTCGGCCAGGCCGGCCGCGACGGCGAGCTCCTTCTCGGTCTCGGCGTCGAGGCCGTCGTAGGTCCGACCGAAGGTCGCCAGATCCGTGCCCAGCAGGACCCAGCCGTGCTCCGACCACAGGTCGGCGAGCAGGGCGGGGTCGCGCGCCGCGCAGGTGTGCTCGACGAGCGCGCTGAGGTCGGCCTCGCCGCGACAGGTGAGGATCCGGGCGGTGACGGCGTGGGCATGCCGGAGGGCCTCCGGGTCCGCGCACCGCTCGGTCAGTGCGGAGCGGACGAGCTCGGGGAAGCGCCATTGCGCACGACCGGTGGTGCTCGGCTGCCTCCAGAGGAGGTCACGACGCTCGAGCGCGGCGAGCACGGCGGAGGCCGGTGCGCTGTCGGTGTCGGCGAGCAACGCCTCGGCGAGTGGCGCGTCGATGGTCCGCGGCACGGCGAGTCGGGCCGCCACTTCGAGGTCGGCGCCGTCCATCCGTCGGCGGACGACCTCGTCCAGCACGAAGTCATGGGCCGCGTGCAGCGCGGGCACGGCCGACCCGGCGGGCGTCGCCTCGAGCGCCAGCTTCAGCGGCAGGGTCCAGCCGCCGATCCGCTCGGCGAACGAGCGCGCGGCGTCGTCATCGAGGGGATGGCCCCACGCCGCGGCGAGGGCGCGCGTCTCCTCAGGTCGCAGGGACAGGTCGCTGCTGGTGATCACCTGGGCGTCGATGCCGCGGTCGCGAGCCTTCTCGAGAAGGCCGTCGGCGCCGGAGCACAGGAGCAGCAGATGCACTGGGTGTGCCCGCTGGGCGACCTCGAGGAGACGCCCGGCTCGGTGGTCGGCGAGGAGCCATGGTGCGTCGGCGACGACGATCACCACCGGACGACGACAGCGGGCGAGCGCCGGGAGCCAGTGCTCGAGCTCGGCCCCCGTCACGCTGGGGAGGGCGCCGGACGCGACGAGCGCCGCGCGCAACCGGTCGCGGAAGGAGGTCGGCTCCTCGTCGGGGATGCCGTCGAGCCAGACGACGGCGCTGCCGGCGTCGCGCTGCCGGTGAGCCCACGCCGCGACGAAGGTGCGGCCACCGAAGCCGGGAAGCGTGTCGAGCACGGTCACCGCGGCCAGGCGGTCCAACCGTGTGGTCAGGTGCGGTCGGGGTACCAGGACTCCGGGCAGTCGGGGGAGCTCGGGGGCGGGCGCTCGTGGGGAGCGGGGGTCGGGCGGGAGCAGCGGCCCGGAGGTCCGCTCCACGGTGGTCATCAGTCGTCACGTCTCCGGGGGCGTGACCGGACGACGCCGTGACCACTTCCCCCCGGATGGTGCGCGTGCCCGAGCCTGGCGCCCCATGTCGCTAGGCGGTGTCAGCTGGCGCCGCCGATTCCTGACGGTGCCGAGGCAATTGTCACTGCGAGGGCGAACTATAGACAGGTAAAGGAACGGACCAAGCACGGACCAAGCCAGGACCAGGCCAGGACCAGGCCGGGGCCAGGCGGGGGCCAGGAGGCGGCCAGCGGTCGCGATGAGCGGGGTGGACGGCCCGCGCACTATGCTGGCCCGCGCTGCGGAGGACCCGTCCTCCACGGTGGGCCCCCATCGTCTAGCGGCCTAGGACACCGCCCTTTCACGGCGGGTACGCCGGTTCGAATCCGGTTGGGGGTGCGCTGGAGGGCGTCGCGAGCGCCGGGGAGACCCGGCGATTGGGACTCCTCGCGGGGGATGCGTTAGAGTTCCATCCGCTTCACCAGTGAGGCATCAAGGCCCTGTAGCGCAGTTGGTTAGCGCGCCGCCCTGTCACGGCGGAGGTCGCGAGTTCGAGTCTCGTCAGGGTCGCCAGCAAGCCCGGACCGCACGGTCCGGGCTTCTTGCGTTGTCCGCCGTCGGACCCATTGCGGTGCCCGGCACAATGGCGTCCGTGCCGGTCGAGATGAGTCCCGAGGAGTTCGACGCCCTCGTCGACCGCGCCCTCGACGACATCCCGGAGGAGCTCGCCCGGCTGGTGCACAACGTCGTGGTGCTCGTCGAGGACGAGCCGCCCGAGGGCGAGCCCGACGACCTCCTCGGCCTGTACGACGGCGTGGCGCTCACCGAGCGCGGGGGCGGCCTCGAGCCGCAGCTTCCCGACCGGATCTTCCTGTTCCGGGGACCGCTGATGGACATGTGCGAGGACGAGGACGACCTCGCCGAGGAGGTGCGGATCACCGTGGTGCACGAGGTCGCCCACCACTTCGGCATCGACGATGCCCGGCTGCACGACCTCGGCTACGCCTGAGCGGCGCGCGCGACGGCGAACCCCGCCGCGCAGGCGGCGAGGCCGAGCGCGAGCGTGAGTCCGGCGTACGCCGCCCCGCGCACCCCGCCGAGGTCGCGCACCTGGACGGCCAGCGAGGAGTAGGTCGACAGCCCGCCGCAGAAGCCGGCGCCGACCAGGGCCAGGGTGGAGCCGCCGACGGACAGCCCGGTGCAGGCTCCCAGGAGCAGGCTCGCCAGGGTGTTCGCGGCCAGGGTGCCGTGGTGCCATCGCTCGTCGAGGCGCTGCGCGAGGAGGTAGCGCAGGGGCGCGCCGACCGCGGCGCCCAGCGCGACCAGGAGGGCCGTCACCGCCCGCTCACCGCCCGCTCACCGCCCGCTCACCGCTCGTCCTCGGCGGGCAGCGGCGGTGCGAGGCGGCCGACCAGGGCGACCGCGACCAGGCAGGCGGCGAGGGTGCCACCGGCGTACGCGAGTGCGAGGCCGGCGCGTCCGTCCGCCAGGAGCGCCCGGGTCTGCTCGGACGTCGCGGAGAAGGTGGTGTAGCCGCCGAGAGCGCCGGGGCCCAGCGCCGCGGCCCAGGTCGCCGAGCGACGCGCGAGGGGCAGCAGGAGCAGGGCCGCGAGCAGCGCCGACCCGGAGACGTTGATCGCGAAGGTGGTCCACGGGAACCCGGCGCCGTCGGCGGCGAGCTCGGTCGCGGCATACCGCGCCAGGGCGCCCAGCGCGCCGCCCGCCGCCACCGCCAGCAGCGTCCGGGGGCGAGGGGTCACGCCTGCAGACTAGGGCGGGCGCCCGCTCCCGTGCTGCCCTGCCATGCGACGGGCGGGGCGCCGATGGCCTGGCGCCGGAACTCGCCGAGGAACCAGATCTGGAAGGCGCGCTGCTCGGGGGTGCGCGGAGCGGTCAGCAGCCGCTGGGCGCGGGAGAACTCGTCGGCCGCGTCGAGCAGGTCGATCAGTCCGCCGATCTGGCGCGCCGTCTCGCGCGGCATCCGCAGCCGCAGGTCGATGGTGGCCTGGCCGTCGGCGTACGCCTTGTCGACCTGCTCGCGACCCATGTTGGCGCGCAGCGGCCGCTCGAGCGCGTCGAAGTGCTCGGAGAGCACCTTGGCCAGGGGGTAGTCGTCCTCGTGGGCGAGCGCCAGCAGGCGGATCTCGCGGCTCAGGTCGCGGTAGTGGCGCTGGAAGCGCCCGAACGCCCCGATCGGGACTCCGTTGATCTGCACGCCCACCTCGCCGACGCGGGTGTGGTCGGCCTGGAGCGGAGGCATGCTGTGGGTCTGCTGGTACGGCGCGCCGCCGGTCTCGGACAGCTCCGGCGCGGGCTCGAACCACACGGCCTTGCCGTCCTCGTCGATCTCGGCGCCCCACGCCACCGACGCACGGGCGACGATGTCGAGGCCGCGGCCGACCGTGGTCAGCGCCGCGAGCTGCTCCTCGTCGAGCTCGTCGAAGGCGTCGAGGTCGAAGGCGTCGATGTCGAAGCCGCTGGCCTGGGTCGAGGGCTGCGGCGGGATCACGGACGCGTCGTGCACCTCGAAGCGGGGGTGGTCGGTCGTGCCGCGGACCTGGAGCCGGACCGGGGCGATGCCGTGCAGCACGGCGTTGGTGACCAGCTCGGAGACGGCGAGCTCGGCGCAGTCGGCCAGGTCCGTGCGACCGAGCTGACCGCAGGTCTGGACGACCCAGCGGCGTGCGTCGTGCACGCTGCGTGGCCCGGGGGCCAGATCCAGGATCTGCCGGTGCTGCACGGATGAACCTTCCGGTGTCTCGGCCCGAGTGCTGTGGTCGTCGTCCGGTGGATGGGGCGGTGCTTCCGGGTGCGGATACCCCACTCAGTTGAGTACTAAACCAACCTCCCAGACGAGCTTTGGTGACGCTCTGGCGGGCATGTGACCGACCAGACCTTGACCTCGGGTTGGGGGTCGTGCAGGGGACGCGGAAGAATGAGCCGCAGAGGACGTCATCACGTCGTCATCCGAGGTGCTCCAGGAGGAAGCCATGGCAGCAGGCGACACCCAGCCCGACCTGCCCGACCGCATCATCGTCCCCCGCTCCGACCGTCATCAGGTCGTCGTCATCGGCTCCGGCTTCGGCGGCCTCTTCGGCACCAAGCAGCTGCGCAAGGCCGACGTCGACGTGACGATGATCGCGAAGACGACCCACCACCTCTTCCAGCCGCTGCTCTACCAGGTGGCGACCGGCATCCTCTCCGAGGGCGAGATCGCCCCGCCGACCCGCGAGGTCCTGGCGAACCAGAAGAACGCCCAGGTCCTGCTGGGCGAGGTCACCCGGATCGACCTGGAGAACCGGCAGGTCACCTCCCACGTCCTGGGCCGCGAGCTCGTGACGCCGTACGACTCCCTGATCGTCGCCGCCGGCGCGGGCCAGTCCTACTTCGGAAATGACCACTTCGCCGAGTTCGCGCCGGGCATGAAGAGCATCGACGACGCCCTCGAGCTGCGCGGCCGGATCTTCGGCGCCTTCGAGATGGCCGAGCTCGGTGCCGCCCGCGGTGAGAACGTCGACCACCTGCTCACCTTCGTCGTGGTCGGCGCCGGCCCGACCGGGGTGGAGATGGCGGGCCAGATCGCCGAGCTCGCGCACCGCACGCTGACCCGCGACTTCCGGGCGATCTCGACCCGGCACGCGCGGGTCATCCTGGTCGATGCGGCGCCCCAGGTGCTGCCGCCCTTCGGCGCCAAGCTCGGCAAGTGGACCCAGGAGAAGCTCGAGAAGCTCGGCGTCGAGGTCATGCTCGGCGCGCTGGTGTCGCACGTGGACGAGCGCGGCCTGGTCGTCAAGTACAAGGACGGCTCCGAGCAGCGCATCGACGCGGTCACCAAGGTGTGGGCCGCCGGGGTCCAGGCGAACCCGCTCGGCAAGCAGCTCTCCGAGCAGACCGGCGCGCCGCTCGACCGCGCCGGCCGGATCGCGGTCAACCCCGATCTCACCCTCCCGGGCTATCCCGAGGTGTTCGTCGTCGGCGACATGATCTCCCTCGACAACCTCCCGGGCGTCGCGCAGGTGGCGATCCAGGGCGCCAAGTACGCCGCCAAGGAGATCACCGGACGGCTGGAGGGCAAGCCGGCCCAGCCGCCGTTCAAGTACTTCGACAAGGGCTCGATGGCGATCATCAGCCGCTTCCGGGCGGTCGCGATGGTCGGCAAGCTCCGGCTCACCGGCGTCATCGCCTGGCTGATGTGGCTGGTCGTGCACCTCTTCTACATCACCGGCTTCAAGAACCGGGTCACCGCGGTGATGCACTGGTTCGTCTCGTTCATCGGCAAGGGCCGCTCCGAGCGGACGTCGACCGAGCAGCAGATCTTCGCGCGGGTGGCGCTCCAGCGGCTCGCCCGCGGCGCCACGGACCTGGTCTCGGAGCCGGGCGAGTTCGACGAGGCGCAGCGTCGTGCCGAGCTCGAGGCCCAGGCCGCCGAGGAGGCGCGCCTGAGCGACGAGAACAAGCGCGGCGTCAAGGTCTGACGCGGTCGACGGGTCAGGGTCGGGACTCGCCCGCCGCGAGCCGCTCCCGGATGTGCCGGGGGAGAATGAACACGCCCTCCGCCTCCGCGGTGACGCCGTCCGGGCCGAGCAGGTGTGCCCGGGCCCAGGTCTTGATGCCGTCCTCCCGGTCGATCCACGCCTCGGCGCGCAGGTCGCCGAGCGGCGTGCCCTGCCGGTAGACGATGGTGAGGGTGCCGGTCATGCCGGGGCGCCCGGCCGCGCCGACCGCGTGCCCGAGGACCTGGTCGAGGATCAGCGACACCACCCCGCCGTGGACCAGCCCGGGCGGGCCCTCGTACGCCGCCCCGCAGTGGAACTTCGTCTCGACCCGACCGGTGGGCTCGCTCACCACCTCCAGGGGTGGGGCGATCGGGTTGCGCAGGCCGATCACGGGGTTGCCCCACGGGCGCCGGCGCCCACCGGTGAGGTTCTCCTCGCCCAGGGTCCGGGCCCGGCGTACCTTGCGCAGTCGCGCCACCGCCGCCTCCACGTCGGCCTGGGCGGCGCGCACCTCGTCCTCGGCGACGTCCGACATCACGCACAGGTCGACCAGCTCGCGCGTGACCTCGGCGAGCGGGCGCCAGGTGGCGGCCTCCCGCTCGACGACCTCGGCCGGGGTGTCGTCGGTGTCGGGCAGGTGCCAGTTCATGGCGCCAGACTAGAACACGTTCTCCTCCGTGCCGACGGACTGTCGCAGACCCGGACGGAGCCGGTAGAGCGTGGTCGTGAACCAGTGCGGGTCGACCATGGACCGGTCGATCACCACGAGCGGGAGCCCCTGGCGCTCGATCAGCACGGTCCAGCGGCGCTCGCCGGGCTCGCCCACCATCGCGATCGGCGTGTAGGGGCTGGCGACGTCGACGACCTCGGTGCGCCCGTTGCGCCGGATCGAGAGCTGGCCGCGCCGGATCGCCAGCTGGGTCGTCGTGGTCCCGGCGCGGACCGCCCACACCACCAGGAGCAGGAGGCCCAGGATCCCGGCGAGACCGACCGACGCCTCGGTCGGCTCGCGGACGGCGGCGTACGACGCGGCGCCGGCGGCGGCGAGCACGGCAAGGAGGACCCAGGAGAGGGCGCGCCGGACACCCCGCCGTGGCGGGAACTCCGCGTCCGTGCTCGCGTCGAGCAGAGTCAGGTTGTCCTCGGGCTCGGTCCACCCGCCGTGGCGGACCTCGGGTGCCTTGCGCACCCGCGGCGGCGGGGGCGGGCGCAGGGGGCCGGGGGCCGGCGGGAGCGTCGGCGCGGGCTGGGGTGTCGGCTCGGAGTCGGGTGTCGGCTCGGGGTCGGGTGTCGCGACGCTCCCGGGCCGCAGCGTGCCGGAGGCGGGCCGGTCGGCCCGCAGCGCCTCGACGACCGTGCGGCCGAGGTCGGTGCCGTCGGGGCCGTCGGGGCCTTCGGGGCCGCGGGGGACGTCCGACGAGGGTCGCGGACCGGTCGCCCCTGCCGGCGCGCCGACCACCCGCGCGTCGCGCGCATAGGTCGCCCGCTTGTCCAGCCACGCGCGGATGCTCGCCGTGTCCGGACCGAACTCGTCACTGCTCCCCACGAGCGAGTCCTCCCTGTCCCTCTCCCGTGGCTCAGGCTACTCGCCGCGGGTCCCGGCGTCGCCGGTCCGGCGGTCCCGTCGGGATGGTCAGAACGGGCCAGGGAGGCATGGTCCGTGCGGCGCACGAGGTAGATTGAGAGCGGTTCCCAGTCCGCGCCGACCGGTGCGGCCGTCCGCGTGATCGTCCAGGAGGTTCGGTGCCCGAGACCGACGAGCGCCCCACCGCGCTCCGGCCCACCCGGCAGCGCCGGGCGATCACCGAGGCCCTGGGCCGGGCGGCCGACTTCCAGAGCGCGCAGGAGATCCACGACAGCCTGCGCCGGGCCGGCGACAAGGTCGGCCTCGCCACGGTCTACCGCACCCTGCAGGCCATGGCCGAGTCCGGCGACGTCGACGTCCGGCACAACCCGGCGGGCGAGGCGACGTACCGTCGCTGCAGCGACTCCCACCATCACCACCTGGTCTGCCGCTCCTGCGGCCGGACCGTGGAGATCACCGGCTCCGCCGTCGAGAAGTGGGCGCACCTGATCGCCGACGAGCACGGGTTCACCGACGTCAGCCACACCGTCGAGCTGGTGGGGCTGTGCGCGGAGTGCGCCCGCCGCGGCTGAGGGGTAGGCCGTGTCGGGCTCGAACCGACGACCCTCGGATTAAAAGTCCGGTGCTCTACCAACTGAGCTAACGGCCCGGGCCGAGCCTAGCGAGACGCCGCGGCCGCGGAACAACGGAGGCAGGTAGCGCACCATCAGCGCCGACCACGTCGCGTGGGTGATGAGCGGGGCCTGCACACCACCGGAGGCGCGCCGCTGCAGCCCGAAGAGGGTGCCCATGACGCCGGCGGCAAGGACGAGGGCCGGGTTGCGGGTCGTCGAGGTCGCGACGGCGTAGACCGCCGTCGAGGACAGGACGGGGTTGCGGTCGCCGAGGACGGCGTAGAGGGCGCCGCGGAAGAACACCTCCTCGCCGACGCCGTTGGCGAGCGTGGTCGCAAGCACCAGGCGGTCGTCGCCCTCGTCGGCGAACCGGAGCACCCGGGCCACCGCCTCTCCCAGGACAGGGACCCGTCGGGCGACGAGCGCCGCGGCGTAGAACAGCCCGAACGCCGCGACGCCCGTGACGACCGGGGTGAGCACCGGTCGGCGCAGCGTCGCGTCCCGGCTCTCGATCCAGCCCCGGTGCAGCGGCCCCGAGGCCAGGCCGCCGACGGTCCACACTCCGGCCACGGCGGCCGTGGACAGGTAGAAGTCCCTCGATCCCGGCCGCGTCGAGAGGGACGCCCCGAGCAGGCCGGCGCCGGTCAGCGCCGTCGCGCCGACGACCCGCCGCCGGCGGCGGCGCACCGAGTCTGCCTCCCACGCCTCGACCACGACGACGTGCGAGAGCGGCTTCGGCACCAGGCGGCCCCAGCGGACCGCGCGGCTCATCGGCTCGCCGCCCGCTCGGCGAGTGCGAGCCTGACCGCGTCGTCGTACCCCATCGGCTGGAACGGTACGACGTCGCGGACGCTGGTGTCGGAGACCACGACCTCGTTGACCATCGAGTCCACGAGGTGGCGCCCCGCGCGCACGTCGACGTCGGTGACCAGGGCCAGCCACCGTGACGACAGGCCGGGCGTGAGCAGCGGGACCGGCACGATCGGCAGGCGACGCCCCTCGACCGCGGCGACCCGCTCCAGCATCTCGGCGTACTCGAGCACGTCCGGTCCGCCGATCTCGAACACCCGGCCGACGGCCTCCGGGCGACCGAGCACCCCGACGAGGTAGCGGACCACGTCCGCGACGGCGATCGGCTGGGTCCGGGTCCGCACCCACCGCGGTGTGACCATCGCCGGCAGGTGCTCCACCAGCTGGCGGGTGATCTCCCACGAGATGCCGCCGTGGCCGACGACGATGCCGGCGCGCAGCACGGTGACGGGAACGCCGGCGGCGGCGAGCAGCGACTCCACCTCGCGGCGGCTGCGCAGATGGGCGGACAGGTCGTCGCCGTCCTGCCCGAGGCCGCCGAGGTAGACGAGCTGCTCGAGCCCGGCGCGGGCGGCCCGGGCGCCGAACGCCTCGGCAGCCCGGGCGTCGCGCGCCTCGAAGTCCGCGTGGCCCAGCGAGTGGACGAGATAGTACGCCGCCGCGCAGCCCGCGAGCGGTGCGTCGAGCGTCGCCGGGTCGCTGACGTCGCCCCGGACGGCGGTTCCGGGACCGCCGTAGCGGTCGGGGTGCCGGGTCATCACGCGGACGTCGTGGCCCTGCTCGGTCAGAGCGGCGACGAGGCGGCGGCCGACGAAGCCGGTCCCTCCGGCGACGAGGACCGGGCCCATCATGCGCCGACCGGGAGGGTGTCGGTCCGTGAGAGGGGTGGCATCAGGTCGGGGGAGAGGCTCAGCAGCCATGCCCGGGCGTTCAGCCCCGACCGGGCCTGGGTCCGCGCATGCAGCCAGGCGCCGGCGTACCGGACGACCATCGCCCGCTTCGCCAGCCCGGGGTCCGCGTGACGGCACAGCTCGAGGCGCCAGGTGACGGAGCAGGTCGCGTCGTAGAAGGCGACGAACGCCTCGATGTCCCCGCCGGCCGCACGCTGCAGGAGGCGCCTCAGTTCGGCGTCGGACGGTGTGGCCGTGCTCATCGGGCCTCCTCATGACCTAAACAAGAACGTCAACAATCTGTTTAAGATTAGGCTATGAGCATGGACCAGGACCTCGGTGCGGCGCAACCCCCGGCGCGTGCGGACCTCGCCGACGAGGCCGGCCACGAGGGGGAGCTGACAATCGGCGACCTCGCCCGGCGCGCCGGCGTGAGCACGGCCGTGCTGCGCATGTGGGAGTCCCGGCACGGGTTCCCCGAGGCGCGCCGGCTGGCCAGCGGGCACCGCCGCTACACCCAGGCCGACGTCGACCTCGTCCGCCAGGTCCTGCGGCGCAAGGCGGCGGGGACCCGTCTCGACGTGGCCATCGCCGAGGTGGCCGCGAGTGCCGCCCCGGCGAGCCCCTCGATCTTCGCCGAGCTGCGCCGGCGGCACCCGACGCTCCCCGTGCACCGGCTACGGAAGTCCACGCTCATCGCGCTGTCGTGGGCGATCGAGGACGAGTGCTGCGCGGTGGCCGAGCGCCCGGTGCTGTTCGGCGCCTTCCAGCGCGGACGGTTCTACGAGGCCTCGGCCGGACGCTGGGCCGAGCTCGCCCGGGTCGCCCGCTCGGCGGTCGTCTTCGCCGACCAGTGGGATGCCGGGGCGGGCGCGTCCGGCGGGCCGGTGCGCGTGGACCTGGCGCCCGATGCGCCCATGCGGCGGGAGTGGGCCGTGGTGTGCGACGCGCCCGACTCCCCGGCCTGCCTGTCCGCCTGGGAGCTCCCCGGGCAGGCGGCGACGCCCGACCGCGAGCGGGTCTTCGAGTCGGTGTGGACCGTGGACCCGGCGGCCGTCCGGGACGCGGCGCGCGTCGCGGCGGCGGTCGCGGCCGGCGCGGGGCTGCCCGACGCGGGGTCGCTCCTCTCCGGGCTCGCCGAGCCCGTGGAGATGGGGGGCGCCGCCCCACCGGCGGTCACCGCCCTGTTCCACCGCGTCGTCGCGTACGTCGACCGGCTGCGGTGAGCGGACCGACCACGGTGCGGTAGGCCGTCAGTCCTCCTCGGCCGCGAGCACCGGCAGCGTGCCGTCGACGACCGCCTGCGCGATGCTGGCGCGCAGCCGGTCGCAGACCGGCGGAAGGCCCCGGACGGCTGAGCCGGGGGACCAGGCGGAGCAGGCGGCCATCGCCTGGTCGGATTCGTCCTCGCCGTGGTCCAAAAGGCTCAAGCGGCTGCCGATGACACCCTGGGGAGGTTCGCCGTTCCCTCATCTGGCGATCCGCGTTCCGAGTATCGGAGCACCCCTACCCGTTCCGACCTGCCGCAGAGAACGACAACTCTGTGTTATCGCAGGTCAGGATCGAAAGTTAGAACCCTCAAACGGCCCGGGGCGAGCCTAGCGAGCGTGGCGGCGTCCGTAGTCGGCGGTGCTCGGTGCGCTCCGGGCGCACAGCAGTCCCGGTGGGCAGAACTGCTCTCCGCCAGCGACGGCGCGCGTGGTCCGATGGCCGTCATGAACCCACCGGAGTCTGCCGCGCCGTCCGTCTCGCTGACCGCCGTCGAGCGGCTGGAGGCGTTCGAGGAGATCAAGCGCGTCTTCGCGCGCCGCCTTCGCGCCCTGGACCACAGGGAGTGGGACGTCTACCCCCTGCTCCACACCGAGGACGTCGTCAGCGAAACCTGGGGGGATCTGCCGGAGGAGGCGCAGCCGCGAACCGACGGCGTGAGCAACCGCGTGGTCGGCCGCGCGGCCCTGCAGACCACGATCCGGGAGTTCATCGACGGACCGGTCCGCATGACGACCGTGCACCACGGCCACAACCCGGAGATCACGCTGACCTCGGACGCCACCGCGACCGGTGTCTGGGCGATGGAGGACGAGCTGTGGTGGACCCATGGGGAGCGCGAAGAGCGGCTCAAGGGCTACGGGCACTACTACGAGGAGTACGCGAAGGTCGCCGGTGAGTGGCTGATCAGCTATCGCAGTCTCACTCGGCTGCGCGAGGAGACCACGACGGGCTTCTACGACTTTCTCCTCCGAACCGGTGACGGGCCGGTCGGCGAGGGCCGGCCGCGCGCGAGGGAGACCGGGCCGAGCGGCCTCTGACCACGGCGACGGAGCGGACGGGTGACCGAGCAACCGGGGGCGTCGCTCGAGGAGCGCATCGCGCGGCTCGAGGCGATCCAGGAGATCACGGCCGTGGTGGCCCGCTACGGCCCGGCCGTGGACTCGGGATCGGCGCAGGCGACGGCGCAGCTGTGGGAGGAGAGCGGCACCTACAGCTTCGGGGTCGCTGGAGCCGGTTTCGAGCATCTCGTCGGGCGAACCGGCATCGAGGAGATGGTGAACGGGCCCGGACACCAGGAGATCATCAGCCACGGTGCCGCCCACCTCATGGGGCCTCCGCTCGTCGAGGTCCACGGGGACACCGCGGTCGCGACCGGCTACTCCCTGCTGGTCCGGTACGACGCCGCCAGCTCGCGGCACTATGTCGACAGGGCGTGTGCGAACCGGTGGCAGCTGCGCCGGACCGACGGGACCTGGCGCGTGACGGCCCGGGTCAACCAGCTGCTGGACGGGCGTGACGAGGCGAGGCTGTTGCTGGGTCTCGCCCTCGCTCCACCCGGACCCACCGGCTGAGCCGCACCGCTAGCGGCGCAGCTCCGCCAGCGCGTGCAGCTGCTCGACGTAGTGCTGCGCCGAGGTCGCTGCGATCCGCACCGACGCGGCGGTAGCGCCGACCTCGGCGAGGATGCCGAGGGCGTCGATGGTCGCCGACGGCGACGAGGACGGGTCGATGGCGGTGTCCGGGGCGAGCACGACCTCGAAGGCGTCGGGAAGGTCGACCCGCGCGAGCATCGCGCCCAGCTCGGTCGGGGACAGCCCGAACGGAACCCAGCCGTCGGCCAGCGTGACGGCTCGGCGCAGTGAGCGGGGAGTGCGGCCGCCGATCCAGAAGGGCACATGGGGCTGCACCGCGTGCGGCTCGACGACGACGTCGCCGAACGAGAAGTGCGGCCCGTCGTACGACGGTGTGCGGGTCGACAGCGCCGCGCGCAGGGCGCGCAGGGCGTCGTCCGCGATCCCGCCGCGCCCCTCGAAGCGTGCGCCCAGCACGGCGAACTCCTCCTCGAGCGAGCCGACGCCCAGACCGAGGACGAGCCGGCCGCCACTGACCAGGTCGAGCGTGCCGTAGCGCTTCGCGATGGCGAGCGGATGGTGGTAGCCGAGGACGAGGACTTGTGTCGCGAGTCGGATTCGCGAGGTGCGGGCCGCGAGATAGCCGAAGGTGGCGAGCGGGTCCCAGTAGGTGCCGCCGCGCTGGCTGGCGACGTCCGCGGGCACGATCACGTGCTCGCTGCAGGTGAGGAAGTCGAAGCCCAGCGTATCCGCGGCCTCCGCGATCAAGCCGAGCTCGGCGATGCCGGCGTCGGCCTCCCAGGCTGAGAAGGCCCCCGGCAGCTGGACGACCACCGGGCTGTTGATCCCGATCTTCACGCCGTCGGCTTCTCCTCGTCGTACCCGGCTCCGAGGACCGGCAGGTCACCGTCGACGACGGCTCGGGCGATGCTGTCGCCCAAGCGGTCGCAGGTGGGGGCGAGCCCCTGCGCGGCGCACCCGGGGGACCACGCGCGACAGGTGGCCATCGCCTCATCCGTCCACTGGACCGAGGTCTGGTGCCAGCTGGCCTTGCGGACCAGCACCTGCGCCGAGCAGCTCTCGCACGCCACCGGGTGCATCGGCGCGTCGGCCAGCCGGTTGTCCGCCCGCACGGCCATCAGGCGTCCTGGGGCTGGGGCACCGCCGCCACAGCGGCCTCGGCGGCCTCGGCGGCCCGGCGCGCCACGTTCTCGTCGACCTCGCGCCGCCAGGCCTCGATCGGCTTGGTGGTGTCGAGCTCGAACTCGAAGCGGTCGGTCATCTCCGGCTTGATGTCGGCGACGTCGACGTAGAACTGCTCGTACCACCGGCGCAGCTGGTACACCGGCCCGTCCTCCTCGCACAGCAGGGGGTTGTCGATGCGGGTCTTGTTCTTCCAGATCTCGACGTCCTGCTCGAAGCCGAGCCGGACGGTCGCGACCATCTTGGCGGCGAGCGCCTCGGCGGCGGCCGGGTCGTCGTCCTCGACCTCGGGCCGCTGCATGCTGATGCCGTACATGAGCACGAAGGAGTTCTCGTCGATCGGGTAGTGGCAGTTGATGAGCACCGTGCGGGTGTCGCCGTGCTCGTAGTGGTAGATGAGGTCGTCGATCATGAACGACGGCCCGTGGTAGGTCGCCACGGAGGTGTTGCCGAGGCGCTTCGGCGCGCCGATGGCGACCTCGGCCGGGCGCATGTCGTCGCGGTTGACGCCCTTCTGCAGTTGGGTGGCGGTGTGCCCCTCGAAGGTGTTCTTGAAGAACGTCGGGAAGGCGTGGTGCACATAGAAGAAGTGCGCCATGTCCACCAGGTTGTCGATGACCTCGCGGCAGTTCGTGTTCACGACCGTCTGCGCCCAGGCCCAGTCGGTCCAGCCCGGGTCGGACGGGCCGCCGTCGATCGCGGGGATGGCCTGCTCGGGGATCGGCGGGTTGCCCTCGTGGTCGTGCCAGACGAAGACCATCCCGTCCTGGGTCATCGCGTGCCAGGTGCGGGTCCGGGCCCGCAGCGGAACGCGGCGCGAGTAGGGGATCTGCTTGCACCGGCCGTCGCCGCCCCAGCGCCAGTCGTGGAAGGGGCAGGCGACCTCGTCGCCCTTGATCGTGCCCTGGGACAGGTCGCCTCCCATGTGCCGGCAGTAGGCGTCGAGGACCTTGATCTCGCCCTGGCTGTCCGCCCACACCACGAGCTTGGTGCCGAAGGCGTGGATCGAGTGCGGCTGACCGTCGCGGAAGTCCTTCTCGAGGCCGATGCAGTGCCAGCCGCGGGCGAAGCGCGCGGGTGCCTCCTCGAACTCGATGTAGCGGACCTCGTCGGCACCCGTGCTCGTGCCGTTCTGCAGCGCAGTCATCTCGATCTCCTTGTCGCGAGCGTCGCGGGGGCCGTGAGGGCCCTGCCGATGCTGCGACGGTAGGGACGGCTGCCCGCGCGGAGCCCGGTGGTCCCGCTGATCGGGATCCCCGGCCGGGGGCGTCCGCGGCGCCGTTTCGCTACGGTCATGAGCGAGAACCAGAGCCAGTCCCCGACCTCCACAGATCGCACGCCGGGCCGCGTGGCGGACCGGGTGGTCATCGTCACCGGCGGATCCCGCGGCATCGGTGCCGCCTGCGTGCGCCGCCTCGTCGAGGAGGGCGCCCGCGTCGTGATCGCCGACGTCCTCGAGGCCGAGGGCAAGGCGCTCGCCGACGAGCTCGGCGAGCGGGCGGCGTACGTCGCGCTCGACGTGACGAGCGAGGACGGCTGGCAGCAGGCCGTCGCCGCCGCGGAGGAGCGGTTCGGTCCCGTCTCGGGTCTGGTCAACAACGCCGGCATCGTGCACATCGACCCGATCGAGACGCACGCCGAGGCGGACTTCCGCCGGGTCGTCGACGTCAACCAGGTCGGCGTCTTCCTCGGCATGAAGGCCGCCATCCCCTCGATGCGCCGGGCCGCCGCGGCCGGCGTCGGCGGCTCGATCGTCAACATCTCCTCGACCGGCGGCCTGATCGCGTACTCGCGGATCATCGGGTACGTCGCCTCGAAGTGGGCCGTGCGGGGCATGACCAAGACCGCGGCGCAGGAGCTCGGGCCCGACAACATCCGGGTCAACTCGGTGCACCCGGGCTTCACCCGGTCCGAGATGACGGCCAACTCGGCACGCTCGCACGAGGGCGCCCAGCACCAGCCGCTGGCCCGCCAGGCCGAGGCGGTCGAGATCGCCAACCTCGTGCTGTTCCTGATCTCCGACGAGTCCAGCTACAGCACCGGGTCCGAGTTCGTCGCCGACGGCGGCTTCACGTCGCTCTAGGCACCCGCCGAGCGCACGACCAAGGGAGAAGGAACATGAAGGACTTCAACGGCAAGGTGGTCGTCATCACCGGCGCCGGTGCCGGCATCGGCCGCGAGCTCGCGGTCCAGCTGGCGCGCGAGGGTGCCCGGCTGGCCGTGTCGGGCCGCAGCATCGTGAACGTCGAGGAGACCGCCGCGCTGTGTCGGGCGCAGGGCGCCGAGGCACGGGCGTACGAGGTCGACGTCACCGACCGCGAGGCCGTGCTCAAGCACGCCGACGAGGTCGTCGCCGACTTCGGCAAGGTCAACGTCGTGGTCAACAACGCCGGCGTCTCGCTGGTGGCGACGGTCGACGAGGTCAGCTGGGAGGACCTCGAGTGGATCGTCAACATCAACTTCTGGGGCGTCGTCAACGGGACCAAGGCGTTCCTTCCGCACGTCATCGCCTCGGGGGACGGCCACGTCGCCAACATCTCGAGCATGTTCGGCCTGGTCGCCTGCCCGACCCAGAGCGGCTACAACGCCACCAAGTTCGCCATCCGCGCCTTCACCGACTCGCTGCGCCAGGAGATGCGGATGTACGGGCACCCGGTCGGCGTGAGCAGCGTGCACCCGGGCTCGATCCGCACCGGCATCGCCCAGAAGGCCCGCGCCGGCGGCGACCGCGACGTCAGCCAGCTGGCGGCCAACTTCGACCGGATCGCCAAGATGACGGCGGAGGAGTGCGCCGCGATCATCCTCAAGGGCATCCGCAAGGACAAGGCACAGATCCTGTGCGGCAACGACGCCCGGTTCATGGCCGTGCTGCCCCGCGTGCTCGGCCCGGGCTACCAGCGGGTCATCACCGCGCTGTTCAAGAAGGATGTCGCGTAGGGCCGCACCGGTCGGGAGCATTGATCGGCGGGGATCGCGTCAGCCAGGTTGACGCGATCCCCGCCGATCATGGCCGTCCGGTCAGACGGCCGGGGCCTCCAGCACCTCGACCGTGCCGGCGGCGCCATTGACGCGCACCAGCATCCCGTCCGACAGCGTCGTCGAGGCGTGCTTGGTGTCGACGACGCACGGGATGGCGAACTCGCGGGCGACGATGGCCGCGTGGGAGGCGGCGCCGCCGATGTCGGTGACGACCGCGGCGGCGTACCCGAACATCGCGGTGTGGCCGACGTCCGTCACCGAGGCGACCAGGACCTCGTCGGGCTCGATGTCGTCGTCGGGCGTGCGCAGGACGCGGACCCGGCCCTCGACCACGCCGGCGCTGACGCCGATGCCGCCGATGGTGTCACCGACGTCGAGGCCCGTGTGGGCACCGTCGGGCGCCCACATCCCGACCACGACATCGGGCATCCGGATGGACTGCAGCCGGGCCCGCTCGGCCCGCCGTCGGGCCACCCTCTCGTGCAGCCCGCTCGGGTCGACGAAGAGCTCGTCGAGCGTGAGATAGAAGGCGTCCTCGGCGGTGTCGAGGCGACCTGCGGCGACCAGGCGGGCGCCGCGCTCGCGCACGGCCAGCCGCAGGTCGTGGGTGTAGCGGACGACCGCGTCGCGGGCCCGCTCCCGGGCGAGGATCGCACCGGCCGCCATCCGTCCCGTGCGCGACCGCAGCGCCGGGACGGGCTCGCGCACCGGGGCGGGACGTTGCGCCGCCGCGGCGGCGGACCCGACCAGGTGGGCGGGGCGGTCGGAGAAGGAGGGGTTCTCGAGCTCGCACTCCCCGGGGCCGCGGTGGCCCATCAGCTCCAGCTGCTCGTCGAGCGCCGCGGCGAACGACGGCGACGCGGCGCGGAGCCCGTCGACGTCGCCCTCCCGCGCCAGCTTCAACAGGTGGTCGTCGCCGCGCAGCTCGTCGGCGAGGCGCTCGACGGCGAGCATGGTGCGCGCCGAGTCGAGCAGCTCCACGTCGACCGCGACGTGCTCGGGGTCCTTCCCCCGCTCGTGGATCGCCCCCGCGGCGCTGGTCATCATCACCCCGATCGAGGCGACCGACCACGCGTGGGCGAGCCGGTCGCGCCACAGCAGCGCCCGCGTGTGCAGCCGGGCGTCGTCGAGCGCGGCGACCTGCTCGGCCGTCAGGCTCTCCGCCCGCGCGGCCGCGTTGACGACCTCCGCCTCCTCCTTGAACTTGCGGGCCCGGGCGATCACCCGGCTCGTCGCGGTGAGGGTCGCGCGCCGCCCCGCGAGGCCCTGGGGCATCGGCGGACCGCCCTGCGGCCGGAAGACGACGTCCTCCGGGATGTTGCCGTAGGCGTCCTTGCGGACGCTGGCCTCGTCCCACCCGGGCATGTTCTCGACGATGTTCACGCCGACCGAGGCGTTGATGTACACGCAGTGCCCGAGCACGCCGAGCACCAGGCTGGTCTGCTGCTCCAGCGCCGCGCCCTCGAGGGCCAGCATCCGCCCCATCCCCTCGTTGGAGATGCGCTGGGCGCCGAGCTGGAGGTCGAGGGACATGGGGGTGAGCGGACCCGGCAGTGCCTCGGAGGTGTTCGTCGCCGTCAGTACGGCGAGGCGCGGGTCGAGCAGGGTGTCGAACTCGCCCTGGTACTCCGGCGGTCCCGCCGGCACGAGCGTCCCGCCGTCGCTGGCGGGCAGGTTGTTGGGCACGACATGGGTCGGCAGGCCGAAGCGGCCCGACTCCACCTCCGCGCCGTGCCGCGTGATCCGTCGCCCGCGCAGACCGCGGGCGAGGTCCTCGACCGCCTCGTGGGCGTCCCAGCCGTAGCCGAAGCCGTCCGGGACCGCGCTCTCCGCCCGGCCGGCGGCGGCGCGCGGGTGAACGCCCGGCACTCGCGGTCGCACGCCGGCGACCTGCAGCAGGCGGGTGGCCTCGGCCCCGCTCACGGTGCCGGGGGCGACGAGCGTGAACGGGCCGGTCCCGGTGTCGGCCGCCACCGCCGCGAGGCCGCGGGTGACGTCGTCGTGGTGCACGACCTGGCGGGCCGCGGCGGGCTCGGCCAGCAGGTCGGCGAGGGTCTGCAGCGCGGGGAGGTCCGTACGGCGCCCGGCCACCGGGGCGACGTGCACGGTGACGGGGACGGCGCCGGCCGACGCCAGTGCGGCGGCCGCGGGGTGGGGCCGGTCGAGCGGTGTCGGGAGGACGACCCGGGTGCCCCGGGGGACGGACAGGGGGCCGTCGGCGAGGTGCACGACCACGTCGGTGTCGCGGACCGGCGCGGACGCGTCGCGGACCTCGACCCTCGGGTCGAGATAGCGGTGCGGCTGCGCCGTGGTGCCGGCGACCTCGTAGCCGGCGGCCAGCAGCAGGCGTGCGACGTCGCGACCGTCCTCGGTGGCGACACCCGTGATCAGGACGCGCATGGGTCCTCCTCCTCGTTGCTCCGAGTCGGGCCCGCACCCGCGGGCCGACCGGAGGAGCGTCCGACCCGTGGGCCCGGTCACGTCGCGGAGTCCCACTGAGCGGGAGGCACGGCGCCGCGCCGGGCCGGCGGCAGCAACCTCAGCCGCATGGAGCAGAGCACCGACGCGTCCCCGCCCGCCTGGCAGCACGAGGTCGACCTGTTGGTGGTCGGCGCGGGCGCGGGCGGCATGACCGCCGCGCTCACGGGCGGCCTGTCCGGTCTCGACACGCTCCTGGTGGAGAAGGCGTCGACGTACGGCGGGACGACCGCGCTGTCCGGTGGCGGCATCTGGGTCCCCAACAACCCCACCCTCGAGCGCGCGGGGATCACCGATCCCGAGGAGCGCGTGGTCGAGTACCTCGAGCACATCACGGGCGGCCGGGTCGGTCGCGACCGGCTCCGGGCCTACGCCCACCACGGTCCGGAGATGTTCCGGATGTTCGAGAGCCGCGCCCGCCACCTGCGGTTCACGTGGTGTCCCGGCTACTCCGACTACCACCCCGAGGCGCCTGGGGGGCGTCCCGAGGGCCGCTCCGTCGAGTGCCCTCCGTTCGACATGCGCCGGCTCGGGGAGCTCGCCGCCACCCAGCGCGGCAGCGCCATGAAGGTCCCCGGCGGGCTGATCATCACCTCCGCCGACTACGTCCACCTCAACATGGTCACCCGCACCTGGCGGGGCCGCTGGCGCGCGCTGTCCCTCGGGGTGCGCTCGACCCTCAACCGGCTGCGCCGGCGCCGGATGGTGTCCCTCGGCCAGGCGCTCGTCGCGCGGCTGCGCATCTCGCTGCGCGACGCGGGCGTGCCGGTGTGGCTGGAGACGCCGCTGCTCGAGCTCGTGCGTGACGCCGACGGTGCTGTGCTGGGAGCGGTCGTCCAGCGCGACGGCGCGCCGTACCGGATCCGCGCGCGGCGCGGGGTCGTGGTCGCCAGTGGCGGCTTCGACCACAACGAGGCGATGCGCAAGGAGCACCTGCCGGAGATCGGCCGGGCCGACGCGTCCGGCGGCGCCGACAGCAACACCGGCGACGGGATCCAGATCGGCCATGCCGCCGGCGGCGCGCTCGACCTGATGGACGACGCCTGGTGGATGCCCGCCGTGCGCAAGCCGGACGGGCGGGTGCACTCGCTGGTGTCGGAGCGGTCCATCCCGAACTCCGTGATCCTGACCCCGGCCGGCGAGAGGTTCACGAACGAGGCCTCGCCGTACGTCACCTTCGTGCACGAGCAGATCGCGCACGGCCACCCGTACCTGTGGTTCGTGATGGACCAGACCGCCCGCCGTCGTTACCCGTTCGGCGCGGTCGTGCCGGGCGCCGACCTGCCCCAGGCGTGGTACGACGCGGGCACGGCGCACAAGGCCGGCACCCTCGACGAGCTGGCCGCCGCCACCGGCATGGACGCGACGACGCTGAAGGCCAGCATCGCCCGCTGGAACGGGCTCGTCGCCGGCGGCAAGGACACCGACTTCGGCCGCGGTGAGAGCGCGTACGACCGCTACTACGGCGACCCGACCCTGCCGAACCCGGTGCTGGGATCGCTCACGCAGGCGCCCTATCTCGCGGTCCGCATCGAGGCCGGCGACCTCGGCACGAAGGGCGGTCTGCTGACCGACGCCCACGGCCGGGTCGTCGACGCGGACGGCGGCGCCGTGCCCGGCCTCTATGCCACCGGCAACGCGGCGGCGTCGGTGATGGGCAACGACTACGCCGGCGCCGGCGCGACCATCGGCCCCGCCATGGTCTTCGGCTACCTCGCCGCGCTGCACGCCGCCGGCGTCACCCACTGAGAAGCACCAGCAGGACAAGGAGAGTCGCGACATGGGTTCGCTCGACGGACGCGTCATCATCATCACCGGCGGAGCCCGGGGCATGGGCGCCTCGCATGCCCGCCACCTGGTCGGGGAGGGCGCCCGGGTGGTCATCGGCGACGTCATCGACGACGCCGGCGAGCTGCTCGCCAAGGAGCTCGACGACGCCGCCGTCTTCGTGCACCAGGACGTCACCGCCCCGGCCGACTGGGAGGTGGTCGTCGCGACCGCCCAGCAGGCCTTCGGCGCGGTCCACGGTCTCGTGAACAACGCCGGCGTGCTGGCCTTCCAGACGATGGCCGACTCCTCGCCCGAGGACTTCCAGCGGGTCATGGACATCAACGTCACCGGCACCTGGCTGGGCATGCGCGCGGTCGCGCCGGCCATCGACGCCGCCGGTGGCGGTGCCATCGTCAACGTGTCCTCGGTCAACGGCATCCTGGGCGGCGCCGCCACGACGGCGTACACGGCCAGCAAGTTCGCGGTGCGCGGGCTGACGAAGGCCGCGGCGCACGAGCTCGGCCCCGCCGGGATCAGGGTCAACTCGATCCACCCCGGCGGCATCGCCACTCCGATGACCCGGCGCGAGGGTGGGCACGACGACGCCGGCGCGGCGTTCGCCCGCCTCCCGATCCCACGCTGGGGTCAGCCGGAGGAGGTCTCGCCGCTGGTGGCGTTCCTGCTCTCGGACCTGTCGAGCTACTGCACCGGCTCCGAGTTCGTCGTCGACGGCGGCATGACCAGCGGCGGGCACCTCGGATGATGGCGACCATGAATCCCGCCGCCATCGCCGACGGCGTGGGCGCCGACGTCGTCCGGCTCGACGGCAGCTGCACCCTCGACCGCGCCGCCATCGGGGGGAAGGCCTGGAGCGTCAACGCGATGCGCGCGCTCGACCTGCCCGTGCCGCCTGCGGTGGCCTTGACGACCGGCTGCTGCGCGGCCTTCTACGCCGCCGACGGAGCTCTCCCGGACGACGTCTGGGAGCAGGTACGACGCGGCGTGGCCTTCCTCGAGGAGGAGACCGGGCGCACCTTCGGCGGCGGCGAGCGACCGCTGCTCGTCTCGGTCCGCAGCGGCGCTCCGGTGAGCATGCCGGGGATGATGGACACGGTCTTGAACCTCGGCCTGACCGACGCCACCGCGGCGGCCCTCGTCGCGGAGAGCGGCGACCCCGCCCACGTCGCCGACACCCGCGAGCGCTTCGAGCGCCAGTACCAGGAGACCGTCGCGCCCGGGCCGGTGCCCGACGACGCCTGGGCGCAGCTGCACGCCGCGGTCGCCGCCGTGTTCGGCTCGTGGCAGTCCGCGCGCGCTCGGACCTACCGCGCCAGCCGCGGGATCGCGGACGACCTCGGCACCGCGGTCACCGTGCAGGCGATGGTCTTCGGCAACCTCGACGACGAGTCGGGGACCGGCGTCCTCTTCTCCCGCGACCCGAGCACCGGCGCTCCCGTCCCCTTCGGCGAGTGGCTCGCCCGCGGCCAGGGCGAGGACGTCGTCTCCGGGCGGGTCACCCCGCAGCCGCTGGCGGTGCTCGCCGAGCGGCTGCCCGCGGTCCACGCCGAGCTGATGCGGGCGACCGCGACCCTGGAGGCCTCCGGGCGCGACGTCCAGGACATCGAGTTCACCGTCGAGGGCGGTCGGCTCTGGCTGCTGCAGACCCGCGCGGCCAAGCGGACCGCCGCGGCCGCCGTACGGATCGCCGTGGATCTCGTCGACGAGGGCGTGATCTCGAAGGCCGAGGCCGTCGCCCGGGTCAGTGCCGAGCAGCTCCAGGCGGTCGCCGAGGGCGCGGCCGGCGTCGGCGTGGGCACCCCGGTCGCCACGGGTGAGTCCGCCTGCCCGGGCCTCGCGTACGGCGTCGCGGTCGCCGACCCCGACGAGGCGGAGGAGCGCGCCGAGGCCGGTGAGGACGTCGTCCTGGTCCGGTCCGCGACCTCGCCCGACGACCTCCACGGCATGCTCGCGGCCCGCGGCATCGTCACCGAGTACGGCGGAGCCACCTCGCACGCCGCCGTCGTCAGCCGGGAGATCGCCCGGCCCTGCGTGGTCGGCTGCGGACCCGGCACGGTGGACGCCCTCGTCGGCCGTGAGATCACCGTCGACGGCGCCACCGGCCAGGTCTGGGAGGGCCGGATCGACACGGTCGCGGCCGAGGAGAACCCCTACCTCGCACGGCTGCTGGCCTGGGCCGAGGAGCAGTGACGGCGCCCGTCGCCGTCGTGACCGGCGCGTCGCGGGGCGCCGGGCGGGGCATCGCCCTGGCGCTCGGCGAGCTCGGCGCGACGGTCTACCTCACCGGCCGCTCCCCGTCGGTCGCCGTGGCGGCCGACGAGGTGTCCGCGCGCGGCGGGCGTGGCATCGGCGTCGTCTGCGACCACGGCGACGACGCCGCCGTCGCGGCCCTGTTCGCCCGCGTGGCGGACGAGCAGGGACGTCTCGACATCCTGGTCAACAACGCGATCGCGCTGCCCTCCCACCTCGGCGAGGACCTGCCCTTCTGGGAGCGGCCCCTGGACCACCAGCGGATGTACGACGTGGGCCTGCGCTCGACCTACGCCGCCAGCTGGCACGGCGCACCCCTGCTGGTGGAGGCGCGCGGGCTGCTGGTCAACACCTCGTCGTTCGGCGGCGGCTGCTACATGCACGGGCCGGCCTACGGCTCGGTCAAGGCCGGGGTGGACCGGCTCGCCCACGACTTCGGGGTCGACCTGGGTCCGCACGGCGTGACCGCGGTGTCGCTGTGGATGGGGATCCTGCGCACCGAGCGCACTGTCGCGGCCCTGGCGGCCGACCCGGGCCGGTACGGCGACCTGGCGGCCCGCACCGAGTCCGTCGAGCTCCCCGGCCGGGTGGTCGCAGCGCTCTGGCAGCACCCCGACCGGGGCCGGTGGAACGGGCAGGTCGTCGTGGGTGCGGAGCTCGCCGCCGAGCTCGGCGTCGTGGACGTCGACGGCGCTCAGCCGCCCTCGCACCGCGCGATGCTGGGTGGCCCGCCGCCGGTCAACCCCGCGATCGTGCGCTGACCGCCCGCGCCGCGGCGCGACGGCCGGAGATCCGGCCGAACGCGAGGGCGTCGGCGATGTGCATGCCGCCGTCCTTGCACCAGCTGTAGGTCGTGCTGACCCCGCCCGCGGCGTACAGGCCGGGGATGGTCGCGCCGAACGGGTCGAGCACCTCCGCATGCTGGTTGCGGCGCGGTCCGCCATTGCTCCAGGCGAGCATCGGGGCCGACGTGAACGCGTAGTAGGGACCGTCGCCGAGCGGCACGAGGGTCGCGGGATCGCGGTGGAACTGCTCGTCGACCCCGGAGGCGCAGGCCGCGTTGTAGCGGGCGACGGACGCCACCAGGAGCGCCGGGTCGACACCGATCAGCGGGGCGAGCTCCTCGAGCGTGTCCGCCCGGTGCAGCCAGCCCTTCTCGACCTCGACGCTGTTGTCCCAGCTCCACTCGTAGCCCTCGACCAGCACGTTCCAGCCGACCGGGAGCATCGCCGCGTTCGGCGAGATCGGGCCCGACAGACGGGTCGCCTCGTCGAAGACGGCGTGCAGCCTGCGCGCGGGGACGTGCTCGTAGGCGCCGTGGACCCGGGCGTGGCCGTGCCCGGTCCGTGGCAGCTCGTCGACGCAGCGGCGGCCGTCGCCGTCGACGTAGACGAAGCCCTTGCGGAACGAGAAGCGCGCGTAGAAGCCGCTGGGGAACCCGGGGACACCGAAGCCCTCGATGCTCGTCATGTTGTCCATGTGCCAGAGGTCGGCGCCGGCCTTCTGGGCCATCCGGTGGCCGTCCCCGGTGTTGTGCGGCGAGCCCCAGGTCACCGAGTGCGGGAGCCGCAGGTAGTCGCGGACCATGCCCGCGTCCCCTTCGAACCCCCCGGTCGCCAGCACCACGCCACCACGGGCGTGGATCGTGGACGCTCCGCCGTCGTCGCGCACGTGGACGCCGACGACGGATCCGTCGGCGTCCTGGGTCAGGCGCTCCGCGCGGGTGGCGAGCAGGACAGTGATGTCGCGGGCGGCCACGGCGGCCGTGAGTGCGGTCAGCAGGCGGGACCTGCCCAGGGCTCCGCCGACGGCACGCCAGCCGGTGACCGCGTCGCTTCCCTCGAGCTCCGGGAACTCGGGCGGGACCTCGACGACGGTCCCGGCGATCCCGCGGTCCAGGGTGCCGGGCACGGTCCCGACCTCGGCACCCACCGCGTCGCGCATCCATGCGGTGTTGCGGGCGCACTCCTCGGCCCACGCGCGGACCACCGGCTCGGGTAGGGGACGGTCGCCGCACAGGCTGCGCAGGTAGACCGCGGCCCGCTCGGGACCCGACGGCTCCCACCAGGCGCCCCCGGACACCCGGGTGCTCCCGCCCTCGAGCCCGGCGGGCATCTTGTCCACGAGCACGACCCGAGCACCCGCGTCGTGCGCCGCGATCGCCGCGGCACACCCGGCGGCGCCGTGGCCGAGGACGACGACGTCGGCGGTGCGGTCCATCAGTGCGCGCGTCCCGCGACCGCTTCCTCGAGCCGGGTCCTGCCGCTGAGCTGGATCAGGTCCTCGTGCAGCTCGAACCACACGGTGTGGTAGCTGTCGAGGATCGGGCGGGCCACCCACATGGTGTCGCCCTCGGCGAGGCGGTCCTGCGCGTGCTGGAGGCGGGCGGGATAGCGCGCCAGGCGCGGAGCGATCTCCGCGAGCCGGTGCACGAGCGGCAGCACGCGGGCGTGCAGCTCGCCCAGGCGCGCCAGCACACCGGCGTCGTACGCCGCGTCGGAGTGGTCGTTGGGCGTGCCGTCGGCGCGCAGCTGCCAGGCGGTGACGATCGTCTTGAGGTCCGCGTTGACCACGCAGAACTCGTCGTACGCCGCGGCGAGCGTGGGCTGGTCGACGGTGGCGGCGTCGGCGGCGAGCAGCTCCGCGAGACGGGCGCGCCCGGCATCGGCGAGCCGGTAGCCGGCGCCGGCCCGGACGACCAGGCCGGCGGTCGCGAGGTCCGACAGGAGTGCCCCGGCCGCCTCGGGGGCGATCCCCAGCGGGGTGGCGACATCCGTCTCACGCACCCGGCCCTTCAGCTCGACGACCCGCAGCACGGTGAGCTCGGACATGTCGGACTCCTCTCGTTCGGTGGCGCAGAGCGTCGCCCGGACAGCCGGTGTGAGGGGCGTCGCTCCCGATCAGCGGGACGAACGCGCGGCAGGAGAGGTCGCGCCGGGATCGTGAGCGCATCAGCCCACGCACGAGCGCATTGGCGACGGAGGAACAGTGGACACGGTGAGCGAGGCCACCCGGTGGCTCGACCTGGCGGAGGTCGACAACGTCCGCGACCTCGGCGGCCTGCCGGTCGCGGGGGGCGGCACGACGCGCGCGGGGGTCGCCTACCGCGCGAGCACGCTGCAGGAGGCGAGCGCGGAGGACGTGGCCGAACTGGTCGACGTACGACGCCTGCGGACGGTGATCGACCTCCGGCTGCCCGACGAGGCGGCCCGGGAGGGGCACGGCCTGCTCGGCGAGGCGGGGCTGCGGGTCGTGAACCTGCCGGTGCGCAAGGCCGACGCGACCCTGCTCGACGTGGTCGTGCCGTCGGGCACGAGCGCCGACCTCGGGGCGCTGTACTGGCAGCTGCTCGCCGGCAGCACCGAGTCGTTCGTCGAGGCGGCGCGGATCATCGCCGACCCCGACCAGCACGCGGTCGTCTTCCACTGCGCCGCCGGCAAGGACCGCACCGGCGTCATCGCCGCCGTGCTGCTGGACGCGGTCGGTGTCGCGCCCGAGGTGATTGCGGCGGACTACGCGCTGACCTCCGAGCGCGCGCACCAGGTGCGCGCGCGGCTGGTCCGGATCCCCGCCTACCGCAACCTCCCCACCGTGGGCCAGGGCGTGTTCGCCGTCGACGGCACCGCCATCGCCTCGTTCGTCGACGCGCTGCGGGCGACGTACGGCGGGGGAGCGGAGTTCCTGCTCCGCCACGGCCTCACGCCCGAGGAGCTCACCGCGCTGCGGTCCGCACTGGTCGCGGCCTGACCCCACGTCCCCTCTGTCCCGGGCATGTCCTGGCGAACGGGACAACCGGCGCGCGGATGTGTCCTGCGTCTCACGATGCCGACACACCGAACGACAAGGGGGAAGAGGATGGGCACGCTGGAGAACCGGCTGCAGGGCAAGGTCGTCGTCATCACCGGGGGCACCTCCGGCATCGGGCTGGCCGCGGCGGCGCGGGTGCTCGAGGAGGGCGGCACCGTCGTGGTCACCGGCCGCGACAGCGGGCGCGGCGCCGACGCACTCGCCGAGCTGGACAGCGGTCGTGCGCACTTCGCGCAGCACGACGTCACCTCGCGGGAGAGCTGGCGCGTGCTGCTCGACCAGGTCGCGGAACGCCACGGCAGGGTCGACGGCCTCGTCAACAACGCCGGCCGCAGTGCCACCGCCGCACCCTTCGAGCAGGAGTCCCAGGAGGCGTGGGAGGGGATCCTGGCCACCAACCTCAGCGGCGTCTTCCACGGGATGCAGGCGGTGATCCCCGTGATGCGGGAGGCGGGCGGCGGCTCGATCGTGAACGTCTCCTCCGCCGGAGGCCTCGTCGGCCTGCCGCTGACCGCGACCTACGCAGCGACGAAGTGGGGACTGCGCGGGCTCACCCGGGTCGCCGCGCTCGAGCTCGCGCATCGCGGCATCCGGGTCAACTCGGTGCACCCGGGGATGGTCTACACGCCGATGACCGTCGAGAGCGCCGGTGTCGTCGAGGGCGAGGGCAACTACCCTCCCGCTCCGGTGGGCCGCGTGGCGGGCGCCGGGGAGATCGCCGGCGCGATCACGTACCTGCTCTCCGACGACGCGTCGTACACCACCGGCGCCGAGATCGCGGTCGATGGCGGCTGGACGGCGGGCATCTCGCCGCGAGCCCTGCTCGGCGACGAGCTCGCGGCCGCGCTCCTCGGCTGAGGGGAGCAGCGATGTCGACGGTCGTCGTGACCGGCGCCGGCCGGGGGATCGGCCGAGAGGTCGCCCGTGCCCTGGCCGCCGAGGGCCATCGCCTCGGCCTGATGGCGCGCACCCGGGCCGAGCTCGAGGAGACGCAGCGGCTGACCGGCGAGGCGGGGGCCGACGCGATCGCCGTCGCCGGCTCGGTCACGGAGCCGGACGACGTCGAACGCGTGTGCGCGCAGGTCGAGGACCGCTTCGGTGCGGTGGAGGCGCTGGTCAGCTGTGCTGCCGTGTACGGGCCGTGCGTGCCCTTCCTCGAGCAGGACGTCGACGCGTGGTGGCAGGTGCTCGAGACCAACCTGCGCGGACCCGCTCTGCTCCTGCGCCGGTTGCTCCCGGCGATGGTGGAGGCGGGCGGCGGCCGCGTCGTCAACCTCAGCACCCGGATGGCCTTCGACACCACCGCCTCGGTGCCCTTCTCGGCGTACGGGGTCTCGAAGGGCGCCCTGCTGCGGCTCAGCGCGCTGCTCGCCGAGGAGCTGGACGGGACCGGGGTCGCGCTCTTCGACATCAGTCCCGGCCTGGTGCGCACCGACATGAGCGCGCAGATGACCGGCTCCGAGGCGTGGCCCGAGGAGGCCTGGCTCCCGGCCAGCCTGGTCGCCGGAAAGGTCGCCGCCCTGCTGTCCGGTGCGTACGACGGCCTGAGCGGCCACTTCCTGCATGCCCGCGACGATCTGGACGCCGTCCTCGCCGCGGTCGCCGAGGATCCCCTCCGGCGTACGACGCAGCTGACTCGCACCGGCCCGGGCGACCCTCTGGGCACCGGGACCGGGATCGCGCTCAGCCCAGCGCGCGCAGCCGGCTGATCAGAGCCCGCGCGTGATAGCCCCCCACCCGCACGTCGCGCCACAGCCGCGCCACCGGGTCGTCGTTGTCGAGGGCATGGGCCCGGAGGCTGGCGAACACCAGGGCCGTCGTCTCGACGGCGCGGTCCACGGCGTAGAGCTGGTCCTCGAAGGGGTCGCGCGGCTGGTCGTCGGGGTCGTGATGCCCGGCAGCCTGCTCGCGCAGGACGAGCGCCGCCCCGTCGAGCAGCGACGCCGCGCGGGCGATGCGGGCCGGGGAGAGGTCGAGAGCGGTGACGTCCTCCCCGCCGTGCGAGAGGGCGAGGCGCTGCCGCGACTGCTCGAGATGGGTGACGAGCGCACCCGCGGCGGCACCGACCAGGGCCATCGCGGCGATCGTGCCGACCGGCCGGAGCTGCGCGGCACGGTGCTCGGCGTCGGCCCACGAGCCCACCCGGATCGCGGCCCCGCGGGCCCGGACGTCCTGGGCGCCCGACGCGGTGAGGCCCACGGTGTCCACCGGCTCGGACAGCTCGCAGTCCTCGACGGGGACCAGCACCAGACCCGCGCGCCCGGGCTCGCCCGGCACCTCGTGGCGGCGTACGCCGAGCAGCAGCCACGAGGCCTGGGCCGCGCCGGTCACCGTCGTCCACGAGCCGTTCAGCACGAGCGCGTCGTCGGGTCCGGTCAGCCGGCCGGACAGCTCGGGGCTGAAGGCAACCAGCGGGTCCACGACGTCGTCGAGCCGCTCCCACGCGGCCGGCGGGAAGAGGTCGAGGAGCCACGAGACGGCGCCCCCCGCGGCGGTCACCCAGCCGGTGGAGCCGCAGGCGCCCGCGACCGCGCGGACCAGCTCGAGCACCTCGGCCTCCCGCGCGCCGCGCTCGGCGGCGGGGACCAGGGCGAAGGCGCCGGCGTCGAGCAGGGCGGCCAGCACCTCGGTCGGGATCCGGCGCTCGGCCTCGGTGCGCGCTGCCTCCTCGCGGATGCGGGGGATCAGGTCCTCGACGCGGTCGCGCAGCGCAGTGTGGGTATGCAAGGGTGCTGATCTCCTTAGTGCAGTCAGCCCGACCCTAGACGAGGAGGAACGGGTGAGCGAGGCGACCGACGCGATCATCGCGGAGGTCCGGGCGATGCTGCCCGACCTGGCCCGCGACGCCGCGGCCGTGGAGATCAACGGCGCCGTGGACGCGGAGGTCGTCGACCGGCTCGGCCGGATCGGGCTGTTCCGGATGCTGCGCCCCGAGCGGTACGGCGGCTTCGAGGCCGACCCGGTGACTTTCTTCCGCGCCGTGCGGCTGCTGTCGCGCTCGTGCCCGGCCACCGGCTGGGTGGCCTCGGTCCTGGGTGGGCACGAGTGGCACCTGGCGCTCTTCGACGACCGGGCCGTGGCCGAGGTGTGGGGAGCAGACCCGCGGGCGCTGCTCGCGTCGTCGTACACGCCGGACGGGCAGCTGACCCCCACCGAGGGCGGCTACCGGCTGTCCGGGCGCTGGCGGACCGCGACCGGGATCCACCATGCGTCGTGGGCGGTGCTGGGGGCTCTCCTCCTCGACGACCAGGGCGAGCCCGTCGACTTCGTCAACACCCTGGTGCCGGCGAGCGACTACCGGATCGAGGAGCGGTGGGACCCGACCGGCCTGCGGGGGGTCGGCGCGGACGGAGTCGTGGTCGAGGGTGCCTTCGTGCCGTCGTACCGGACCTTCGGGGCGCGGGAGCGCTTGCTCCAGGAGGACCCCGCCTGGGCCGCCGGGGTGGCACCGCTCTACCGGATGCCCTACAGCGTCATCCACACGCACGCCGTCGCCGTGCCGGTGATCGGCGCGGCCGAGGGCGCGTACGCCGCGCTCCTGGCGGACCGGCCCGAGGCCGCCGCCGCTCCCGCCGTGGCCCGAGCGGCCACCGACCTGCACGTCGCCTGGCGCCAGCTCACCGGCCACCTCGAGCGTCTGCTCGAGCGCGCGCAGCGCAACGAGCCGCCCGACACCGAGAGCGCCGTCCGCGCCCGCCGCGACCAGTCCCTCGCCGCGGAGCGCGCGCTGCGCGCCATCGGCGCCTTCCTCGACGCGGCGGGCCCCGAGGCCTGGGAGCGACGCCACCCGCTCCAGCGAGCGTGGCGCGATGCCCAGGTGGCCGCGACCAATGCCGCCAACTCCGTCGACCAGACGCTGTCGATCTTCGGCCGTTGGGCGTACGGGCTCGACGTGGGGGACCGGTGGTGGTGATCGCGGCCCCTTCCTCGCTGAGGGGGCCGCGGCCATCCCGGTGGCCGATTCACCACGGGATGTAGGCGTACCCGCACTTCCCCGGCGGAGTTCCGCACGGGAACCTCCGGTTCGCCTACATCCCGTGGTGAATCCGCCCCAGGCGCCGCGAGCAAACACCGACAACTCAACGGGTCGCACGTGACGACTCGGGCGGTCGGAAGTGACGACTCAACCCCTCCTGGGCCGAGGCCAGCCCAAAGAGGTCAGACCCAGCCGTCGGCGGGCAGCGTCCGCAGCAGCCGGCCGAGGACGCCGTCGGTCTGCGGCCGGACCGGGTCGGCGATCTCGTCCCGGCCGGAGAGCCGCTGCGTGATGTGGGCGGCGGCGCGGAGCATGAGCGGACCGAGGCGCTCGAGCTTCTCGAGGGCGACCGGGCCGCCGACGGAGATCGCGGCGAGCAGCCCCTCGGAGTCGCGTACGGCGGCGCCCAGGGCGGCCGTGCCGAGGACGAGCTCCTGGTTCTCGTAGGCCAGGCCGCGACGGGCCCGGATCCGTCCCAGCTCCTGGTGCAGCGTGGGGAGGTCGTCGATGGTCCGTGGGCTGCGCTTCGGCAGGCCGGGACGGAACAGCGTGTCGATCTCCTCGCCGGGCAGCAGGGCGACGATGGCCTTGCCCAGCGCGGTGGCGTGGGCGGGGACCCGGCCGCCCACGCGGGACGCGGCGCCGGCGGCGCCGCCCGCGGTGCGACCGGCGATCCGGTCGAGGATGAGGACGTCGGAGCCGAGCAGGACGCCGAGATGCACCACCAGGCCGGTGTCGAGATGCAGCCGGTTGAGCACGGGCGCGGCGACGGAGCGCAGCTCGGGGTGCTCCGCGGGGGAGTGGCGGGCGGTCGACGCGCCCGCCGACAGGGAGTAGCCGTCGGGACGACGCTGGATCCAGCCGGTGGCGAGGAGCTGGTCGAGGATCCGGTGCACCGTGGACCGGGGCAGGCCGGTGCGGGTCGCGATGTCGTCGAGCCGGAAGCGCGCACCGGGCTCGTCGAAGACGCGCATGATCAGCGCGATCCGGGCGACCATCGAGACGGGGGCGTCGGTGCCGTCCCGCTCGCCCTTCTTCGACGCGATCGCCATGACGCTCATCCTAGGCCCGTGCGACGCCGGTGGAGCGCCGGAAGTCAGCTCCAGAAGTCATGCTCACCCCAGTGGGCGAAGCCCGCCTTCGGTGCCTCCAGGCCGAACCGCCCGCGGTGGAACACGAGCGGAGGAGCGCTGCTCAGCTCCAGTCCCCGCACCCGCCCGATGGCGATGTCGTGGTCGCCGGCGACGTGCACGGTCTCGAGGCTCGCATGCACGCGCAGGACCGCACCCGGCAGCGACGGCCCGCCGTACGGCGACAGGGTCCACTCGAGGCCCTCGAAGCGCAGCCCGGTGCGCGAGCCGAAGCGCTGGCACATCTCGACCTGGTCCTCGCCGAGCACGTTCACGCAGAGCGAGCCGGCCTCACGGATCCGGGCCCACGCCCGACCCTCGCGGGTCGCGCAGAAGAGGACGAGCGGCGGCTCGAGCGAGAGCGAGGCGAAGGACTGGCAGGTGAAGCCCACGGGCTCGCCGTCGTGGACCGCGGTGACGACCGTGACGCCGCTCGGGAAGGCGCCCATCGCACGCCGCATGGTGTCCGGCGTCGGCTCCAGCACCTCGTGGGGGAGCGGGGACGGGGAGAAGGCGAGGGCGCTCATGACATCGGACGGTAAGGAATGTTCCGACCCGCATCGCCGCGGTCCCGGCCAACGGGACCGGCCCGGCGCCGGGCCGAGCCGCTGCCTACGTTCGCCGCATGCTCGACAAGGAGGTCGCCGGGTTCCTCGCGCTGCTCAACGAGGGCTTCCCGGCCGTGGAGACGATGACCGGCGCCGAGGCGCGCGCCGCGACGAAGGCGCGCCAGGTCGCGCCGACGAACCTCGACGACGTCCGCTCGACGCAGGACGTCACGATCCCCGTGGACGGCGGCACGATCGGCGCCCGGGTCTACCGGCCCCATGGCGACGCCGACGTACGCCGCCCCCTCGTGCTCTTCCTCCACGGTGGCGGCTTCGTGTTCTGCGATCTCGAAAGTCACGACGGCTTCTGCCGCCAGCTCGCCCAGTCGGTCGAGGCGGTGGTCGTGTCCGTCGACTACCGGCTGGCCCCGGAGCACCCGGCGCCGACCGCCGCGGAGGACGCCTACGCGGCGCTGCTGTGGGCGAGCGAGCGGCACGACGAGCTCGGCACCGACCCCGACGGCGTGGCCGTCGCGGGGGACAGCGCCGGCGGCAACCTCGCCGCCGTCGTCGCGCTCCTGGCCCGTGACCGCGGGGGCCCGGCACTGGCCGGGCAGGCGCTGCTGTACCCCGTCGTCGACCCGGCCTGCGACACCCCGAGCTACGACACCTACGCGGAGGGCCACTTCAACACCGCGGCGGCGATGCGCTGGTACTGGGACCAGTATCTCGGCCCCGAGCGCCGCCTGCCCGATCCCCCCGAGCTGGTCGCGCCGAGCCGGGCGGCGAGCCTGACGGGACTCCCGCCCGCCGTCGTCGTGGTCACCGGGGCGGACCCGCTGCGCACCGAGGTCGAGGCGTACGTCGAGCGCCTGGTCGCCGACGGCGTGCCGGTCGTAGCGCGCACCTATCCCCGGCTCTTCCACGGCTTCGCGACGATCCTCGCCCTCCGAGCCGGCGCGAGCGCGCGCGAGCTGCTCTACGCCGACCTCCGCCGCCTGCTGCGCGTCAGCGCCTGACCTCGACCACCAGGAGACATCCCATGAACACACCCACCGACCGCCCCCGCGACCTCGTCATCGTCGGCGCCGGCCTGGCCGGCATCTACGCGATGTACCGCGCCGTCGAGCGCGGCCTGGACGTCGTCGGCGTCGAGGCTGGTGAGAGCGTGGGCGGCACCTGGTACTGGAACCGCTACCCGGGCGCACGCTGCGACGTGGAGAGCGTCGACTACTCCTACTCCTTCGACCGTCAGCTCGAGCGGGAGTGGAAGTGGACCGAGCGGTTCGCGACCCAGCCGGAGATCCGCGCCTATCTCGACCACGTCGCCGACCGCTACGACCTGCGCCGCCACTTCACCTTCGGCCGGCGGGTCACCGCAGCCCACTTCGACGAGCTCGCCTCGCTGTGGACGGTCACCCTGGACGACGGCGCCCAGCACCGGGCGCGCTTCCTCATGATGGCGACCGGATGCCTGTCGGCGCCGATCCGCCCCGACCTGCCCGGCATCGACGACTTCGCCGGGACCCAGCTGTTCACGGCGCAGTGGCCCGAGGAGCCGGTCGACCTCACCGGCAAGCGGGTCGGCCTGATCGGCACGGGCTCCTCCGGCATCCAGGCCGCGCCGATCATCGCCGAGCAGGCCCAGTCGCTGACCGTCTTCCAGCGCACCGCCAACTACACGGTGCCCGCACGGAACCGCCCCCTCACCGAGGAGGAGTGGCAGCACGTCCAGGAGACCTACCCGCAGCGCCGGGAGGCCTCCCGCTACGCCCCCGCCGGCTCCCTGAGCACGACCCACCCGAAGAAGGCCACCGAGGTCAGCGAGGAGGAGCGCCGCGCGGCCTTCGAGGCGCGCTGGCAGGAGGGAGGGGTGCTCTTCGCCAAGACCTTCCCCGACCAGAGCACCGACATCGTGGCCAACGACTACGCCCGGGAGTTCGCCGAGGCCAAGATCCGCTCGATCGTGAAGGACCCGCAGGTCGCCGACGACCTGATCCCCAAGGACCACCCCATCGGCACCAAGCGGATCGTGACCGACACCGGCTACTACGAGATGTACAACCGGGACAACGTCGAGCTGGTCAACCTGCGGCGCACCCCCATCGAGCAGGTCACGTCCTGGGGCATCAAGACCGACGTGGCGTCGTACGAGCTCGACGTCATCGTCTTCGCGACGGGCTTCGACGCGCTCACCGGCGCCCTCACGGCCATCGACCTGCGCGGCGCCCGAGGTGCGGTGCTCGCCGAGGAGTGGGAGCACGGCCCGCAGACCTATCTCGGGCTCGGCATCCCCGGGTTCCCGAACCTGGTCACCCTCAACGGTCCCGGCAGCCCGTCGGTGCTCGCGAACATGTCGACGCACACCGAGCAGCAGGTCGACTGGGGCATGGCGCTCATCGACTTCTGCCGCGAGCACGGCATCGACCAGGCCGAGCCGCGCGAGGACGCCGCGGAGAAGTGGACCGCGCACCTCGGCGAGGTCGCCGAAGGCACCCTCTTCACCAAGGCCGCGTCCTGGTACATGGGCGCCAACATCGAGGGCAAGACCCGCACCTTCATGCCCTACATCGGCGGCTTCGGCACCTACCGCAGGGCCTGCGACGAGGCGCGCGACAACGGCTTCGAGGGCTACGTGCTCAGCCGCGTCGCGATTCCCGTCGAGGCGGACGCGTGAGCACGCCGTCGTACGACGCCACGCGGCGCGAGCTCGCGACCGACGCCGGCACCCTCGTCTACCACGAGTACGGCGACGGCCCGCCGCTGCTGCTGCTGCACGGCTCCGGGCCCGGCGTGACGGGCTGGCGCAACTTCCACCAGAACCTGCCCGCGCTCGGCGAGCACTTCCGCTGCCTGGTGCTCGAGCTGCCCGGCTTCGGCGTCAGCCACGACATCGAGGACTCGCCGCTCGCCGCGGCCGGGCCGGCGGTGGTCCGCTTCCTGGAGGGCCTCGGGCTCGGTGCGGTGCCGGTGATCGGCAACTCCATGGGCGGGGTGGTCGCGGCCCAGCTCGCGATCGCCCGCGACGACCTGTTCACCCGGATCGTCACCGTCGGCGGCATCGGCACGAACCTCCTCGGCTCCGGGCCGGGTGAGGGCATCGTGCGGCTCACCGACTTCGTCGAGAGCCCGACCCGCGAGGGCCTGGTCCAGTGGCTGCGGTCGATGGTGTTCGACCAGAAGATGGTCACCGACGAGCTGGTCCAGCAGCGCTGGGACCTGGCCACCGAGCCCGAGACGCTCGCGTCCGCGCGGCGGATGTACGGCCGCGAGGCGAACGCGGCTCGCGCGCGGATGGCCGCGGCGAGCGACCGGCCGCCGTACTGGGCCATGCTGCACAAGATCGCCGTGCCGGTCCTGCTGACCTGGGGCCGCGACGACCGGGTGAGCCCCGTGGACATGGCGCTGGTGCCGATGCGCACCATCCCGAACGCCGAGCTGCACGTCCTTCCGCGCTGCGGGCACTGGGCGATGATCGAGCAGCAGACGGCGTGGGAGGCGGCCGTGCTCGCGTTCCTCACCCGCCCCTGAAGCCCGGTCCCGGTCAGCGGGAGACGACCTCCACGCACCCCCGACCGCTGGGAGCGTGAGGTCGTCTCCGACACCCGTCTCCACCCCTTGCCCGCCTCGGAAGGAACTCGCATGACCGACCAGACCAGCGGCACCGTGCTCGCCGCGATCGAGGAGCACTCCGACGAGCTGGCGGCACTCGGTCCGGCCAACGAGCAGCTCGGCCAGCTCGACGACCAGGCGGCCAAGGTGCTGAAGGAGTCGGGCGTCGTCCGGCTGCTGCAGCCCAAGGCCTTCGGCGGCTACGAGGCCCACCCGGCCGAGTTCGCCGAGACGGTCATGCGGATCGCCCAGCTCGAAGGCGCGACCGGCTGGGTCGCCGGCATCGTCGGCGTCCACCCGTGGGAGATGGCCATGGCCGACCCGCGGGTCCAGGAGGAGGTCTGGGGCAGCGACCCCGACACCTGGATCGCCTCGCCTTACGCGCCGATGGGCGTGCTGACCCCCGTCGACGGCGGCTGGACGCTACGGGGGCGCTGGCAGTTCTCCTCCGGCACCGACCACTGCGACTGGATCTTCCTGGGCGCCATGATGGGCGACGCCCACGGTGCGCCGGTCATGCCGCCCACGATGATGCACGTGATCCTGCCGCGCGCGGACTACACGATCGTGCCCGACAGCTGGGACGTCGTCGGCCTGCGCGGCACCGGCTCCAAGGACATCGTCGTCGAGGACGCCTTCATCCCCTCCTACCGCGTGCTGGAGTACACGAAGGTCGCCGAGGGCATCGCGGCGAAGGAGGCGGGTCTCACCGACACCGGCTACCACGTCCCGTTCTCCTGCGTCTTCCCGCTCGGCATCACCTCGGCGGTCATCGGCATCTGCGAGGGCGCCCTCGCCCACCATGCGGCCTGGCAGGCCTCGCGTACGACGGTCTCCGGCGCGGCGAGCAAGGACGACCCCTACGCGCTCTACGCCCTGAGTGAGGCCGCTGCCGACATCGCCGCCTCGCGCGCCGCCCTGGTCGACAACGTCACCCGGATGTACGACGCGGTCGCCCGCGGCCACGCGCCGACCTTCGCGGAGCGCGCGGCCGGGCGTCGTACCCAGGTGCAGGCGGCCTGGCGCGCGGTCCGCGCTCTCGACGAGGTCGTCGCCCGCTCGGGCGGCAACGCGATGCGGATGGACAACCCGATCCAGCGCTTCTGGCGCGACGCGCACACCGGCCTCGCCCACGCGATCCACGTCCCCGGCCCGACCTTCCACGCGGCCGGTCTCGGCGACCTCGGTCTCGAGCCGCCGGCCGGTCCGCTCCGCTCGATGATCTGAGGAGACACCCATGACCCACCTGCGCGGACTCGGCTACCTGCGGGTCCAGGCCACGGACCTGGCTCGCTGGCGCGAGCTCACCATCGACGCCCTCGGCTTCGCCGAGGGCACCGGCCCCGACCCGGACGGGCTGTACCTGCGGATGGACGAGCGCCGAGCGCGGCTCCTCGTCCTGCCGGGGGAGACCGACCGGGTGCAGGCCGTCGGCTGGGAGGTGCGCGACAGCGCCGCCCTGGCGCGGGTCGCCGTCGACGTGGAGGCCTCCGGCCGCGGGGTCAAGACGCTGAGCGCCGAGGAGTGCGCGGAGCGCGGCGTCGAGCAGGCGATCGCGTTCGAGGACCCGGCGGGCACCGTGCTGGAGGTGTTCTGCGGGCCGGTCCTGGACCACAGCCCGGTCGTCACCAGGTGGGCGCAGCGGTTCCACACCGGTGCCGAGGGCATGGGCCACGTCGTCCTCCCGACGACGGCGCCCGAGGAGACCACCGCCTTCTACACCGAGGTGCTCGGCTTCCTGCCCCGCGGCTCGATGAAGGTCCCCGGCGACCGCCGGATCCAGTTCCTCGGCATCAACCGCCGCCACCACAGCCTGGCCATCTGCCCCGCGCCGCACGACGAGGCACCCGGGATGGTCCACCTGATGGTCGAGGTCGACGAGCTCGACGCCGTCGGCCGGGCGCTCGACGAGGTGAACAGGCGCGGGTTCTCGATCTCCTCGACGCTGGGCCGGCACACCAACGACAAGATGATCTCGTTCTACGTCCGGGCGCCCGGCGGCTGGGACATCGAGTACGGCTGGGACGGCATGCTCGTCGACGAGACGTCGTACACCGCCGAGGAGATCACGGCGGACAGCTACTGGGGCCACGACTGGTCCGGCTCCGAGCCCCTCGCCGCCTTCGTCCCCCGGTGAGCGACGTGGACGTCGAGACGGACGTCCTGGCCGATGTCGTGGCCGATGTCGTGGCCGATGTCGTGGCTGATGTCGTGGTCGTCGGCATGGGCTGTGCCGGCGCCTCCGCGGCGATCGAGGCGGCCCGCGCCGGCGCCTCCGTCGTCGCGCTCGACCGGGCCGCACCGGGCGGGTCGTCCGCGGTGTCCGGCGGCGAGCTCTACCTCGGCGGCGGTACGGCGCTGCAGCGGGCCTGCGGCGTCGACGACGACCCGGACCAGATGTACGCCTACCTCCGCGAGGCGCTCGGTCCGCACCCCGACGCGGACAAGCTGCGGCTCTACTGCGATGGCAGCGTCGAGCACTTCGACTGGCTCTGCTCCCTCGGGCTCGCCTTCAACCCGAGCCTCTTCGAGGGGGTGTCCTGGCTGCCCCCCACCGCCGACGGGCTGATGTGGCTCGGGGAGAACGCCTGGCCGTTCACCACCGTGGCCCGCCCCGTGCCGCGCGGCCACCGTCCCGCCACCGACGGCTACGGCGGCTGGCTGCTCATGGACCGGCTGACGACCGCGGCCCGCGACGCAGGCGTGGACATCCATCCCGACACCCGCGCCACCGGGCTCCTCCAGGACGGGACCGGCCGGGTGACCGGCGTCCGCGCCCGCCGGTTCGGCGAGGAGGTCACCTACCGGGCGCGGCGCGGGGTCGTCCTGGCGACCGGCGGCTTCGCCGACGACACCGCGATGGTCGCCGACCATGCGCCCGTGCTCGTCGGGCACGGGGTCGTCAGCGACGGTCTCGACGACGGCAGCGGCATCCGGCTCGGCATCGCCGCGGGCGGGTCCGTCCGCCGGATGGCGGCGACGCAGATCGCGCTGTCCGTGGTGCCCGCTCTCGCCGTACGCGGCCTGCTCGTGGACGGCCGCGGCCAGCGCTTCGTCAACGAGGACGTCTACCCGGGCCGCTTCAGCCAGGCGGCCGTCCTGCACCGGCCGGGCCCGTGGTTCACGCTCGTGGACGAGAAGGGATGGGAGGACGTCCCCGAGCGCGAGCGCTGGGGCGTCCGGCCGGCCGTCGTCGCCGAGACCCTCGCCGAGGTCGAGTCCGAGCTCGGCCTGCCGCCCGGCTCCCTCGAGGACACCGTCGCCCGCTACAACCACGACGCGGCCGCCGGTGAGGACAGCCTCTTCCACAAGGACCCGCGCTGGCTGCGCCCGCTCGAGCCGCCGTACGCCGCCGTCGACGCCCGGCGCGGATTCGACCCCGACGGCACCGGCCCCCGCGGCGGCACGGGCGTCTCCGGGTTCACCCTGGGCGGCCTGCGCACCTCCGTGGACGGCCACGTCCTCGACGTCGCGGGCGTGCCGGTGCCCGGTCTGTACGCCGCGGGACGGGCCACCTCCGGCATCCACGGCGAGGGCTACGTCAGCGGCACGTCGCTCGGAGACGGCACCTTCTTCGGCCGCCGTGCCGGCCGGGCGGCGGCGCACCCCTGAGCGGAGGATGACCAGTGCCGGCGCGGTTTTCCGGGCCGTCATCGGTGTGTTGCAGAACCTTCATGGGCGATCCGAAGTTCGTGCCCACAGGGAGGTTCCGCCCTCGTCCCCGGTTGGTAGGGTCGACATCGCAGCGGCTGCAGTTCTCGAAGGTGAACGCCTGCGGAGTCTGTGGCCGACGGCGTATCTGGTTTGTGGTGTTGGCATCACGCATCGGAGCGACGTGTCATCGCAGCCGCTGCGGGCCGTCGAGGTGGCGGCTCTCGCCCCGATACGAGGAGTGACGAGCAACATGGCTCAGGGCACCGTCAAGTGGTTCAGCGCCGAGAAGGGCTTCGGCTTCATCGAGCAGGAGGGTGGCGGCGACGACGTCTTCGTCCACTACTCGGCGATCCAGACCAACGGCTACAAGTCGCTGGAGGACAACCAGAAGGTCGAGTTCGACGTCACCCAGGGCCCCAAGGGCCCGCAGGCGGAGAACGTCCGTCCCCTCTGACCACTCGTCCGAGGAGACCTCGTCTTCCGTGAGGCCCCGCCGCCCGGCGGGGCCTCACGCCGTTTTCAGCGGCGCCGCGAGCGGTCAAACTTTTCCGGAACTTTTGGGTTTGGTCCGGGGCCCGCGGGGGATCATGGGATCGGAATACCGCGCTGGGTACGGCTCGAGGGAGGGGAAGGATGTCCGACCAGTTCGATGTCACCCTCGAGGACGGTGACCTGCTCAGCGAGGTCGAGCTGACGACGAACCTCATCATCGCTGCCAGCGCCTCCGACGACCGCCTCTCGCTGGAGGAGATCGACCGGATCCTCGGGGTCCTGCACTGAGCCGTCGGCGCGCGGTCGGGATCCAGCTGTAACTACCTGTTCGTGCTGCTACCGCACCAGTAGACGGGTCAGGTAGCAGCACGAACAGTTAGTTACAGCTGGCCTCGCCCCGTCAACAGGTCGCGAAGAGCACCGGCCCGTGACTGAGGTCCGAGACGACGAACGAGCCCTCGACGGGGGTCAGGTCCATCGTGAGCACCCGGCCCGAGGCGACCACGTCACCCTTGCCGAGGGTGAACCGCTCGGGGAAGCTGCCGCCCTGCCCGGGGGCGGGGCCGGCGGCCAGCCGGGACCGGCTGTCGGCGTCGGCCCGGGCCTGGTCCTCGGTCTCGAAGGCCATCGCCACGCGGACCTCGCCGCCGGCTCGTGCCGCGATGGCGAAGCCGGTCAGGGGGTGGACGCCGCCCGCCTGCTCGACCAGCTCGCTCGCGCGCGTCCGGTCGGCGGGGTCGGCGTCGGTCATCGCCAGCGACGAGCAGGCCTGGTCACCGGTCGCCACCGCGGCGCTCAGCGCCGAGCCGACCGCGTCGGCCACCTCGCTGACGCCGTCGTCGTCGTGGCCGCGGGCCAGGTCGGCGCGCTGCTCGAGGAAGGCCGGGTCGTCGCTGCCGACCAGGAGACCGGCCTCCTCGTCGACCTGCAGCGCGGCCAGCTCCGGGGTGACCGGCCCGCCCAGCCCCTCGAGGAGGTCGACCCCGCCCCGCCAGACGCCGGCGGCGTCGTCGGGCTCGGAGAAGCCGACCGCGCGCAGCCGCTCGCGCAGCCCCGCCAGGTCGAAGCCGTCCGGCAGGCCCATGATCACCATCGCTCCGTCCGGGCCCTGCGTGAACAGCTCCCAGTCGATCGTCGCGGGGGAGAAGCCCAGCTCCTCCTGCAGGGTCGCGGCCGACTCGTCGAGCGCGGTCGTCGACGACAGGTCCCGGTCGAACGCCTCCGCGAGGAGGTCGTCCACGTCGGTCCCGGACGAGGACGCCGACAGCTCGGCGCCGAGTTCCTCGCGCACCCCGGCCCAGTCGGTCCAGCTGAACCGGACGGCCGACGACGGTGCCAGCGCGAGGGCCTCCGCGAGCCGGGAGCGGTCCCCGCCGAGCAGCCGCCCGACCAGCACGACCGCCGCCGCGACGACGAGGGCCGCGACCACGGTGAGCACGATCCAGCGGCGGCGCATGCCCGTACCTTAGGTCCCCGGGCCCTACGCTGGGCCCCGTGCCCGACATCCTCGCTGCCGGCGTGGTCGTGTTCCGTCCCCGACGTGAGGTGCTCCTCGTGCACCGTCCGAAGTACGACGACTGGTCGTTCCCCAAGGGCAAGCTGGACCGCGGCGAGCACCCGGTCGCGGCCGCGGTGCGCGAGGTCGCGGAGGAGACCGGTCTCCACGTGCGGCTCGGCCCGCCGCTGCCGTCCCAGCGCTACCCGGTCGGACAGCGCACGAAGACCGTGCACTACTGGACCGGCCGGGTGGTCGGAGACGACGACGTGGCGGCGTACCGGCCCAACGACGAGATCGACGAGGTGGCCTGGGTGCCGGTGGCCGAGGCACCCGGTCGGCTGACCTACGAGCACGACCGGGAGACGCTCGCCCGCGCGCTGCGGGTGCGACGCCGGACCCACGCCGTCGTCGTGCTGCGCCACGGGCAGGCCCGCGCGCGGAGCGCGTGGCGGGGCCCCGACTCGGGCCGGACGCTGGTCAAGGTCGGCGAGCTGGACGCCGACCGACTGGTTCCCCTGCTGGCGGCGTACGACGTCACCCGGATCCTCACCTCGACCAGCACCCGCTGCGTGCAGACCGTGCGTCCCTACGCGGAGACCGCCGGCCTCCCGCTGGACCTGCGCCCGCGGCTCAGCGAGGAGCACGCCACGCCGCAGGCGGTGGAGCGGGTCGTCGAGGACCTCTTCGACGTCCAGGCAGGCGGGGTGCTGTGCACGCATCGCCCCGTGCTGCCGCTCGTGTACGACGCCGCGGGGATCGAGGTCGACCCCGACGCCGGCCTCGACACCGGCGAGATGCTGGTCCTGCACGTGCGCAAGGGCCGCGTGGTGGCGGTGGAGCGCCACCGCCCGCGCTGACCCGCCCGATGCGTCCGGCCGGTCAGCGCGCCGCCGCAGTGGCGTGGTGGCGGCCGATCGGGACCATCAGAGGCTTGCCGGACACGGGGTCCTCGATGACGGTGCTCGGCAGTCCGAAGACGTCCTCGACCAGCGTCGGGTCCAGCACGTCCTGCGGACGGCCCGCGGCGTAGAGCGTCCCCTCCCGGAGCGCGACCAGGTGGTCGGCGTAGCGCGCCGCGAGGTTGAGGTCGTGGAGCACCATCACGATGGTGGTGCCCTGGGCGCGGTTGAGGTCGGTGAGCAGGTCGAGCACCTCGACCTGGTGGCTGACGTCGAGATAGGTGGTGGGCTCGTCCAGGAGGAGGATCTCGGTCTCCTGGGCCAGCGCCATCGCGATCCAGACCCGCTGGCGCTGGCCGCCGGACAGCTCGTCGACCGCGCGGTCGACGAGGTCGAGCGTGCCGGTCGCCTCCAGCGCCGCGGCCACGGCCACGTCGTCGGCGTGCGACCAGCGGGCGAAGGCCCGCTGGTGCGGGTGCCGTCCCCGGCCGACGAGGTCGCCGACCGTGATGCCCTCCGGCGCGATCGGCGACTGGGGCAGCAGTCCCAGCCGGAGGGCCAGCTGGCGGGCGGGCAGCGTGTGCAGGGCCTCGCCGTCCAGCAGCACCCGGCCCGCGCGGGGCGCGAGGAGCCGCGTCATCGAGCGCAGCAGGGTCGACTTGCCGCAGGCGTTCGGACCGACGATCGCGGTCACCTCGCCCGGCGCGATGACGAGGTCGAGGCCGTGGACGACCTCACGGTCGCCGTACCCGAGCGTGAGCCGCTCGATCTCGAGGCGGGGCGGCCGTGCGGGCGGCCGTGCGGTGGCTGACGGGTTCATGTGCTTCCTCCGACCCGGTTGACGCGGACGATCAGGTAGATGAGATACGGCGCGCCGAGGACCCCCGTGACGACGCCGACCGGCAGCCGGGTGCCGAAGGCATGCTGGCCGGCGAAGTCGGCGACGAGCGTGAGCAGGGCCCCGACGAGCGCGGCGGGGACGAGCAGGGAGCCGCGGTGGCCGACGACCCGGGCGGCGATCGGACCGCACAGGAACGCGAGGAAGGCGATCGGTCCCGCGGCCGCGGTGGCGAAGCAGACCAGGCCCACGGCGGCGACCATGGTGACCAGGCGCATCCGCTCGACGCGGACGCCCAGCGCTGCGGCAGCGTCGTCGCCGAGCTGGGACGCCGTCAGGTGGCGTGCCTGGACCAGGATGACGCCGCCGAGGAGGCTGAGCGCGACGAGGACGAGGAGCACGTCGCGCCACAGCGCGCCGTTCAGGCTGCCCGTCAGCCACCGCAGGGCCTCGGCGAGCTCGACGTTGCGAGCCCGCTCGAGCTGCCAGGAGATGACGCTCTGCATCATCGCCGCGACTCCGATGCCGATGAGGATGAGGCGGGTCCCGGCGGCGACGCCGCGGCGGTAGGCCAGCAGGTAGATCAGCAGGGCGACCCCGGTGCCCGCGGCGACGGCGACCCAGGAGACGACGATGCCGCTCAGCGAGAAGGTCACGATGGCGACCGCGGCGGCGGCGCTGGCGCCCTCGGTGACGCCGATGATGTCCGGGCTGGCGAGGGGGTTGCGCAGCAGGGTCTGGAAGGTGGCGCCGGCCAGTCCGAAGCTGAGCCCGACGAGCACGGCGAGGCTGGCGCGCGGCAGCCGGAGGCGACCGACGATGAACTGCGCCCCAGGAGGCTCCTGGCCCAGGATCACGGCGACCACGTCCTGGATCGGGTACACCGTGGAGCCGAGCATCAGGCTGGCGACGTACGCCGCCACGACCAGGAGCACGAGGACGGCGAGCAGCGTCGCCCGGCGTCGGCTCCGGGCGCGCCGCCCGTGCCGGACGCGTGCGACGGCGGTCCCCTCGATCGTGCTCACAGCTCCCTCACCCTCCGTTGACGCGCGACGGCGATGAAGATCGGGGCGCCGATGAGCGCCGTGATGATCCCGACGTCGACCTCGGACGGGGGCGCGACCACCCGACCGACGACGTCGGTGAGGACCAGCAGGATCGCACCGCCGACCGCGCTGAACGGGACCAGCCAGCGGTGGTCGACGCCGACGAGGAGCCGGCAGAAGTGGGGGACGACCAGACCCACGAAGGCGATCGGCCCCGTGATCGCGGTCGTCGCGCCGGCGAGGACGACGGCGCCGAGGGAGGCGAGCAGCCGGGTACGGAGGACGTGCTCGCCCAGCCCGGCCGCGAGGTCGTCGCCGAGACCGAGCATGTTGAGGCCGCGGGCACACCACAGGCACAGCACGGCGGCCACCAGCAGGAAGGGCCCCATCTGCCAGATCTTGTCGTCCGTGGCGCCGCCGACGCCTCCGATCTGCCAGGAGACCACGTTCTCCGAGATGTCGGGACGGGGCAGCACCACTGCCGTGACGAAGGACGAGAGCGCCGCCGCGGTGGCCGCGCCCGCGAGGGTGAGCTTGAGCGGCGTGCTGCCGCCGCGTCCGAGGGAGCCGACGGTCCAGACGAACACCGCCGTGACGGCGGCGCCGAGGATCGCGACCCAGATGTATCCGGTGGCCGTGGACAGCCCGAACCAGGCGATGCCGACGGCGATCGCCAACGAGGCGCCGGTCGTGATGCCGAGGATCCCCGGGTCGGCGAGCGGGTTGCGGGTGACGCCCTGGAGCACCAGGCCCGACACCGCGAGGGCGGCGCCTGCGATCACGGCCAGGGCCGTGCGCGGCACCCGCTTCGCGACGGCCGCCCGGGCGAAGCTGTCGGTGTCGCCCGTGAGACCGGCCCAGATGTCGCTCCAGCCCACGTCGCGCGAGCCGAGGACGATCGAGAGCGCGCAGGCCGCCAGGAGCGCCACGGTCAGCCCGGCGAGCCACGCGCCGCGCGCCCGCCGGGACCGCTGCAGCGCAGCGGTCCCGACGGGCGCCTCGACCGGATGGGTCGTGCTCACCGGGTCGTGTACGCCGCGGCCTTCGCCAGCAGCGTCACGTACTCCTCGACGAGATAGGGCACAGAGAGCGCGGTCGGGTTGGCCGCGGTGCCGATGGCCTTGCCCTCGCCGTCGAGGTTCACGATCGCGTTGTTCTTGACCGCGGGCAGCTGGGACAGGACCGGGTCGCCCTCGAGCGCGTCGACGAGCTCCTGGCCGCCGTAGGTGATGATCACGTCGACGTCGGCCAGCTCGTCGGCGCGCTCCGCGCTGATCGAGCCTGCGTAGTCGCCGCTGTCCCCACTGGCCTCGACGATGCTCGGCGCGATCTCCATGCCGAGGTCGAGCAGGTACTTCGAGCGGGTGTCCGCCGCGCTGTAGAAGTTGATCTCGCTCAGGTCGGACGGGTCGACGTGGGTCATGAACATGCCCGTCACGCCCTCGAGCTCGGGATGCTGCGCGACCGCGTCGGCGATGGTCTTCTCGAGGTCGGCGACCAGCTGCTCGCCCTCCTCCTCCATGCCGAGGCCCTTGGCGTTCTGCAGGATGGAGCCGCGCCACTCGGTCGCCCAGGGGTGGTCCGGGTAGGCGACGACCGGGGCGATCTCGCTGAGGGTGTTGTAGTCGTCCTCGCTCATGCCGGAGTAGCCGGCCAGGATGACGTCGGGCTCGGTCTCGGCGATGGCCTCGAAGTCGTAGCCGTCGGACTCGTCGAAGAGGACCGGGGTCTCGGCGCCGAGCTCCTCCAGCCTGTCCTCGGTCCACTGCTGGACGCCGTCGCCGTCGTCGTCGCCCCAGGTCATCTCGGACATGCCGACCGGCACGATGCCGAGGGCGAGCGGGACCTCCTGGTTGGCGAAGTCGATGGTGGCGACCCGCTCCGGCTTCTCCTCGATCACGGTGGAGCCGAAGGCGTGCTCGACGGTCACCGGCGTCCAGGCGCCGGAGCCGCCGGCGGAGGCGCGGTCCGCCTTGTCGCCGTCCTCGGTGCCGCAGGCGGCGAGGCCGGCGGCGAGGGTGAGCGCACCGAGGGACGCCAGGAGCTTCTTGGGGTTCACGGGGGACCTCTCGTCAGGGTGAGTTGATTAGATAAGCCTTACCTTAGATCACCTTGGTGAGGCCTCGATCACGGGGTGCCCCCACCCCGACCGCCAGTGTTCACCGTTCGTTCAGATCGACCGGGGAGATGCGTTACCGACGCTGCCTAACTTCCCCGGTGTCCAGTACGTACGAGGGGCGGGAACGCGCAGCCCCTCACCTCCGAGAGGCAGTTCCTTGAACCTCAAGTCCATCCGCCGCGCTGCCGTCCCCGGCGTCGCTGCCCTTGCCCTGCTGATGAGCGCCTGCGGCGCGTCCAACGAGGACGGCGGCAGTGACACCGGCGAGTCCGGCGGCCTCAGCGGCAACCTCAAGGGTGGCGGCGCGACGTCGCAGGAGAAGGCGCAGGAGGCGTGGAAGACCGCCTTCCAGGGCCAGAACGACGGCCTCACGATCGACTACGCCCTGCTCGGCTCGACCGACGGCCGCAGCCAGTTCGTCAGCGGCGCGCTGTCCTTCGCGGGCTCCGACTCCTACATCGCCGACGAGGAGCTCGACGCCGCCAAGGAGCGCTGCGGCGGCAACGTCATCGAGGTCCCGGCGTACATCTCCTCGATCGCGGTCGCCTTCAACATCCCGGACGTCGACACCCTCAACCTCGACGCCACCACGATCGCGAAGATCTTCGACGGCAAGATCACGAACTGGAACGACCAGGCGATCGCCGACCAGAACCCCGACGTGACGCTTCCCGACCTGAAGATCTCGCCGGTCCACCGCGCCGACGACTCGGGCACGACCAAGAACTTCACCGACTACCTCGGCAAGGTCGCGCCGGACGCGTGGGGCTACGAGGCCGAGGACGCCTTCCCGGTCTCCGGCGGTCTCTCCGCCGAGGGCACGTCCGGTGTCGTCAAGCAGATCGGCGACACCGAGGGCGCGATCGGGTACGCCGACGCCAGCCAGACCGGTGACCTGAACGTCGTCTCGGTCAAGGTCGGCGAGGAGTACGTCGCCCCGTCGCCCGAGGGTGCCGCCAAGACCGTCGCGGTCTCGCCGACCGTCGAGGGCCGTGACGAGACCGACATCGCCGTCGACGTCGACCGCAACACGACCGAGGCGGGCGCCTACCCGGTCATCCTGCTCTCGTACCTCATCGCCTGCGAGACCTACGAGGACCAGGCCGAGGCGGACAACGTCAAGGGCTACCTGAGCTACATCGTGTCCGACGAGGGCCAGGCCGAGGCGGCCGACTTCGCCGGCTCCGCCCAGCTCGCGCCCGAGACGGCCAGCCAGGCCCAGGAGATCGTGGCGGGCATCTCCGCCAAGTGACCTCCGCGTGAGGGGTGAGGACGCCCGACCGGCGTCCTCACCCCTCACGGCACATCCCCGAGCAGCACCCGAGCATGAGGTGACAGCAGTGACAGCACCCCCCGCCGAGGTCGAGGACGCCTCCGCGAACTGGGCCAAGGCGCGCGCCGGTGTCGGCGACCGCGTCTTCGCCGGCGCCGCCCTGGCGGCGGGCCTGACCATCCTGGCCGCGCTGGCCGGCGTCTTCGTCTTCCTCGCGGCCAAGGGCGCCTCCGGCTTCACCAAGCCGGCCGAGGTGTACGGGCCGCACGCCGAGAGCTTCCTCGGGTACGTCGTGCCGCTGCTCGTCGGCACCTTCACGGCCTCGGTCATCGCGCTGATCATCGCCGTCCCCCTCTCCTTCGGCATCGCCTTGGTCATCAGCCACTACGCGCCGCGGTGGATCGCGGCGCCGGTCGCCTACGTGATCGACCTGCTGGCGGCCGTACCGTCCGTCGTCTACGGGCTGTGGGGAGCGTTCTTCCTCGCCAAGCAGCTGGTGCCCATGCACGTGTGGCTGCACGAGAAGCTCGGGCCGGTCCCGGTCGTGGGCAACCTGTTCGGCGAGCCGAACCCCGCCGGCCGCTCGGTGCTCACCGCCGGCATCGTGCTCGCGATCATGATCCTCCCGATCATCACCGCCATCACCCGCGAGGTCTTCTCGCGCACGCCGCGGCTGCACGAGGAGGCCGCCCTCGCCCTCGGCGCGACGCGCTGGGAGATGGTGCGGATGACGGTCTTCCCGTACGCCCGCTCCGGCATGGTCTCCGCCGTGATGCTCGGCCTGGGCCGCGCGCTCGGCGAGACGATGGCGGTCACCATGGTGCTCTCGGTCGGCTTCGACCTGTCGTGGAACATCATCGCCACCTCGAGCCCGACCTCGATCGCCGCCAACATCGCGCTCAAGTACAAGGAGCGCAGCGCGGACCTGCTCAACGTCCTCGTCGCGACCGGGCTGGTGCTGTTCCTGATGACCTTCCTCGTCAACTTCCTCGCCCGCTGGATCGTGGGCCGCAGCGAGAGGCGGATGGCACGATGAACCACCCCATGAAGTTCCTCGTCTCCCCCGCTTCGCTCCTCCGGCTCGCAACTCCAAGGGGACCCCGATGAGCACCCTCGAAGAGGTCCAGACCCGGGTCCACGTCCCGCTCGTCCAGCCGCGGCTCCCGCGCCAGGCCCCCGCGATCGTGGGGGTGATCGCTCTGGCGTTCGGTGCCCTGCTGCTCGTGCTCGGCGTCGGCGTCGTCAGCGCCGTGGTGCTCGGCGTGCTCGCCTTCCTCGTCGTGCTGCCGGTCTGGTCGCTGGGCGTCGAGGGCCGGCGCGGTGCGACCGACCGCCTGATGACCGGCCTGATCTGGACGGCCTTCGCCATCGCCGTGGTGCCGCTGGTGTCGCTGATCTGGCGCGTCATCAGCAAGGGGGCGGAGCGGGTCGACGGCGTCTTCCTCAGCTACTCCTTCTTCAAGACGCAGATCGACCAGCCGGTCGGCGTCTACCACGCGATCATCGGCACCCTGCTGATCACGCTCGGCGCCGCGGTCATCTCGGTGCCCGTCGGCGTGATGGCGGCGATCTACCTGATCGAGTACGGCAAGGGCAACAAGCTCGCCAAGGCGATCACCTTCCTGGTCGACGTCATGACGGGCATCCCGTCGATCGTCGCCGGCCTGTTCGCGTTCGCCCTCTTCACGCTGCTCTTCGGCCCGGCCTATGTGTCCGGCATCGGCGGCTCGGTGGCGCTGTCCCTGCTGATGATCCCCATCGTGGTCCGGGCCACCGAGGAGATGCTGCTGCTCGTGCCCGACGACCTGCGCGAGGCGGCGTACGCACTGGGCACGCCGAAGTGGAAGACGATCGTGCGGATCGTGCTCCCGACGGCCCTCGGCGGCATCCTGACCGGCATCACGCTCGCGGTGTCCCGGGTCATCGGCGAGACCGCGCCGCTGCTCCTCATCGCCGGCGCCACCGACCGCACCAACATGAACCTGTTCGACGGCGCGATGACGACCCTCCCGGTCCTCATCTACGGCCAGAACCTGCGGGGCGACGCCCCCGCCGAGGCGATCGCCTGGGGCGCCGCCTTCATCCTCATCGTCATCGTGATGGTGCTCAACCTCGTTGCGCGCATCATCGGCAAGATCTTCGCGCCCAAGAAGGGTTGAGAACCATGGCCAAGAGCATCGACGTCTCCGACGTCAACATCTACTACGGCGACTTCCTCGCGGTGGAGGGCGTCAACATGACGATCCGCGCCGGCGCGGTCACCGCCTTCATCGGGCCCTCGGGCTGCGGGAAGTCGACCTTCCTGCGCTCGCTCAACCGCATGCACGAGGTGATCCCGGGCGCGCGGGTCGAGGGCAAGATCGTCGTCGACGGCCAGGACCTGTACGAGCCCGGCGTCGACCCGGTCGCCGTACGCCGCCAGGTGGGCATGGTCTTCCAGCGCCCCAACCCCTTCCCGACGATGTCGATCTACGACAACGTCCTCGCCGGGCTCAAGCTCAACGCGGGCAAGATGAAGAAGTCCGCCGCCGACGACGTCGTCGAGAAGTCGCTGCGCGGGGCGAACCTGTGGAAGGAGGTCAAGGACCGGCTCAACAAGCCGGGCATGGGCCTCTCCGGTGGTCAGCAGCAGCGCCTGTGCATCGCGCGCGCGATCGCCGTCGAGCCGCAGGTCCTGCTCATGGACGAGCCCTGCTCGGCCCTGGACCCGATCTCGACCTCGGCGATCGAGGACCTGATCCACGAGCTCAAGAACGAGTTCACGATCGTGATCGTCACCCACAACATGCAGCAGGCGGCGCGCGTCTCGGACGAGACCGGCTTCTTCAACCTCAAGGCCACCGGCGAGCCCGGCCACCTGGTCGAGTTCAACCCGACCAAGAAGATGTTCGCCAATCCCGACGACCCGGCCACCGAGGCCTACATCTCCGGTCGCTTCGGCTGAGCCGGCCGTCTCGGGCGATGATGGGCACCTCGGACGGGCGTCGGGACGCCCGTCGCCAGTCGGTGCGCGCCTATCTCCACCGCTGGGTCGAGTCGGCAGGGGCACAGCTCCTGGTGGTCGACCCCAGCGACGACGGGGGCGCGCTGGCCGAGGCGATGGCAGGGCGCGGCGTCCATGTCACCTGGGTCGGCTCGACCCTGGACGGGCTGGTGGAGTTCGGCCGGACCGACCCCCACGCCGTCGTGGTGACCCCGGAGGCGCCGGGGATCCCGGCCGCTGAGTTCGTCGGCGTGATCCGGCAGCACGGCGCGCCGTACGTGATCGCCGGGGCGTGCAGGCTGGAGAGCTCGGGAGCGGACGGTGTGGGGCCGCTCATGCTCGCCGGGGCCTCGGCGGTCGTGCTGCGACCGTACGCGCCGCAGCACCTGTGGGAGCTGCTGACCCACGCGCCGCGCTCGCTCGCCGAGCACGCGCGGCTCGAGGTCGGGCCGCTCGTGCTGGACGCGACCGCCTACAGCGTGCGGGTCGACGGCGAGCGGATCGCGGACCTGCCTCTGAAGGAGTTCGAGCTGCTGCGCGCGCTGATGCTCGCCTCGCCCGGAGTGGTCACCGACGACGAGCTGCGCGCCGCCCTGTGGGGCAGCGACGGACGGCGGCCCGGGGGCAACACCATCGCCATGCACGTCACCCGGCTGCGCAGCCGGCTCGGCGAGGTCGCCGACGTACGCCGGATCCGGGGCCGCGGCTACAGCCTCACGGTGGGGTGAGCCGCCTCAGAGGCGGGTGATGCCGTGGATGATCGCGTAGCTGAGCGCGGCCACGGACGCGGCCATCGGGAAGGTGAGCACCCATGCGGCCAGGATGGTGCGCGCGACACCCCAGCGCACCGCGGACAGGCGCTTCGTGGCGCCCACGCCCATGACGGCGGAGGTGATGGTGTGCGTCGTCGAGATCGGAGCCTCGTAGACGTACGCCGTGGTGTACAGCACCGACGCCGCCACCGACTCCGCCGCGAAGCCCTGGGGCGGGTCGAGGTGGATGATCCGGCGGCCCAGGGTGCGCATGATCCGCCAGCCGCCGGCCCAGGTGCCGGCCGAGATCGCGGCGGCCGCCGAGAAGATCACCCACAGGGGCAGCTCGTCGTTCGCGCCGACGTACCCGCCGGTCAGCAGGGCCAGGAAGATCACGCCCATCGTCTTCTGGGCGTCCTGCAGGCCGTGGCCCAGCGCCATCGCGGCAGCGGAGACGGTCTGGGCGATCCGGAAGCCGCGGTTGGCCTTGTGCGGGTTGGCCTTCCGGAAGATCCACAGCAGCGCGAGCATGACCAGGAAGCCCATGCCGAAGGCGAACAGCGGCGAGACGAACATCGGGATGACGACCTTCTCGAGCACCGTGCTCCACGAGACGCCGACCCCGGCGGCCAGCGCCGAGCCGACCAGGCCGCCGATGAGGGCGTGCGAGGAGGAGGACGGCAGGCCGAAGTACCAGGTGATCAGGTTCCACGCGATCGCCCCGATCAGCCCTGACATCACGATGATCAGACCGTGGTTGGTGTCGGGAGGGTCGATCGTGTCGCTCACCGTGTGGGCGACCTTCTGTCCGAGGAAGGCGCCGACGAAGTTCATGATCGCGGCGAGGCCGAGCGCGACGCGCGGCGTGAGCGCGCGCGTCGAGACAGAGGTGGCGATCGCGTTGGCTGCATCGTGGAAGCCGTTGGTGTAGTCGAAGACCAGGGCGACGACGACGACCGTGATCACGATCGCGAGGGTCATGTCCACGGGTTCGGGATCAACTTTCCTTGACGGCGATCTGCTCCACCGTGTTGGCGACCTTCTCGAAGGCGTCGATGGCGCCCTCGAGCGACTCGACGATGTCCTTGAGCTTGAGCACCTCGATGGTGGGGTACTCGCCGGAGAAGAGCTTGGCCAGGGTCCGCCGGTGGTTGCGGTCGCCGGTGTTCTCCAGGCGGTTGATCTCGATCCAGTAGTCGTCGAGCGACTTCATGGACTGCAGGCGCGGCATCGCGGACGCGGTCAGCTCGGCGCACCGCTGGAGCACCTCGACCTGCTCGGAGAGCTCGGGCGGCAGCGACTCGACCTCGTAGAGGAGGATCAGGTCGACCGCCTCGTCCATCATGTCCATGACGTCGTCGAGGCCCGACCCGAGGGCGTAGATGTCCTCGCGGTCGAAGGGCGTCACGAAGGTGCTGTTGACCTTCTTGACGATCTCGTGGGTCGTCTCGTCGGCGGCGTGCTCGGCGGCACGCATCCGCTCGGCGACGCCTGCCTTGTCCGAGGTCTCGGACAGCATCTCCGCGAGGAGCTCGGCCCCACCCACCAGGTGGTTGGCCGACTGGGTGAAGAGGTCGTAGAAGGAGGTATCGACCGGACGCAGACGTAGACCCACATGGACTCCCGTTGAGGCGGTGGCGAACGGCCTCATGCTAGGGGACCACGAGCGCGTGAACGCAACTGCGGGCCGCCGCTGCGGCTGTGGCGCGGAGCACTGCGACGCGTTGTCGCAGGTCAGGGGCAGGTTCAGCTCGTCGTACGACGGCGGCGCTGCTGCTCGATGAGGCGCTCCTGGAGGTGCACCTCGCCGGAGTTGCGCTTCCACTCGCCGTCGGAGCCGAGCTCCCAGGCCTGGGTCGTGGGGGCGAACGCGAGGTCCAGCAGGCGGCGTACGTCGTCGCGGCTGGCCTCCGGCAGGCGCACCAGGACCTCGACGCGCCGGTCGAGGTTGCGGTGCATCAGGTCCGCGGAGCCGATCCAGGTGGTCGGCGTGCCGCCGCCCTCGAAGGAGAAGACCCGGCTGTGCTCGAGGAAGCGGCCGAGGACGGAGCGCACGCGGACGTTCTCGCTCAGCCCGGGGACGCCGGGGCGCAGCGCGCAGATGCCCCGCACGAGGAGCTCGACCGGAACCCCCTCGCAGGAGGCGAGGTACAGCGCGTCGATGGTCTCCTCGTCGACGACCGAGTTGGCCTTGAACCGGATCCCGGCGGGCCGCCCGGCCCTGTGGTGCTCGATCTCCGCGTGGATCTGGTCGACGAGCCCTGCCCGGACCGAGTCGGGGGCGACGAGGAGCTCGTCGTAGGTGGCCTTGCGCGACCAGCCGGAGAGGTTGTTGAAGAGGTGGGCGACGTCCTCGCCGATCGTCTCGTCGGTCGTCAGCAGGCCCAGGTCCTCGTACATCCGCGACGTCTTCGGGTTGTAGTTGCCCGTGCCGATGTGGGTGTAGCGCCGGATGCCGCCCGCCTGCTCGCCTTCGTCGCGGACCACCATGGCCAGCTTGCAGTGGGTCTTGAGGCCCACCAGGCCGTAGACCACATGGCATCCGGCCTGCTCCAGCTTGCGCGCCCAGCGGATGTTGGCCTGCTCGTCGAAGCGGGCCTTGATCTCCACCAGCACGAGCACCTGCTTGCCGGCCTCCGCGGCGTCGATGAGGGCATCGATGATGGGGGAGTCGCCGGAGGTGCGGTAGAGGGTCTGCTTGATCGCGAGCACGTGCGGGTCGGCCGCCGCCTGCTCGATGAACCGCTGCACCGACGTGGCGAACGAGTCGTACGGGTGGTGCAGCAGGACGTCGCGGCGGCGCAGCGCCTTGAACACGTCGACGGGCGCGGAGGACTCGAACTCGGCCAGCCGGGGATGGGTGCTCGGCACGAAGGACGGGTACTTCAGGTCCTCGCGGGGCAGGTCGGCGATCGAGTGCAGTCCGCGCAGGTCGAGCGGCCCGGGCAGGCGGAAGACCTCGCTCTCGCTGATGTCGAGCTCGGAGACCAGGAGCTCGAGGACCGAGGGCGCGATCGACTCCTCGACCTCGAGGCGCACCGGCGGGCCGAACTTGCGGCGCAGCAGCTCCTTCTCGAGTGCTGTCAGCAGGTTCTCCGCGTCGTCCTCCTCGACCTCCAGGTCCTCGTTGCGGGTGACCCGGAAGGTGTGCGCCTCCAGCACCTCCATGCCGGGGAAGAGCCGGCGCAGGTGGGCGCCGATGACGTCCTCGAGGGGCACGAACCGGGCGTTGCCGAGCGCCACGAAGCGGTCGAAGTTGGAGGGCACCTTGACGCGGGCGAAGAGCTCCTTGCCCGTCTTCGGGTTGCGCAGCACGACGGCGAGGTTGAGCGAGAGCCCGGAGATGTACGGGAACGGGTGGGCCGGGTCGACGGCGAGCGGGGTGAGGACGGGGAAGATGCGCTCCTTGAAGAGCCGCTTGCACTCCTTCTGCTCCTCGCGGTCCAGCTCGCTCCAGCGCACGATCTCGATGCCCTCCGCGCCGAGCGCGGGGATGATCTCGTCGTGGAACAGCCGTGCCTGGCGCTGGCTCAGGTCCTCCGAGCGGCGCCAGATCGCCTGGAGCACCTCCAGCGGCATCAGGCCGCTGGCCGCCCGGACCGCCAGGCCCGTGGCGATGCGGCGCTTGAGCCCCGCCACCCGGACCATGAAGAACTCGTCGAGGTTGCTGGTGAAGATCGCAAGGAACCGGGCCCGCTCCAGGAGGGGCAGCTCGGTGTCCTCCGCGAGCTCGAGGACCCGCTCGTTGAAGCGCAGCCAGGACAGCTCCCGGTCCAAGAAGCGCTGGTCGGTGGCGGCGATGCGGGCGACCAGCTCAGGGTCGGGGACGTACCCGTCGTCCGCGGGCTCCAGGTCGGGGACGGCCACCGGCACGCCGGTCTCGGCCTCCGGCAGGAGGGACGTCGGCTGCGGCTCGGGCGACATGTCGCGAGTGTGGCACCCGCGGGTGAACGGCGGGTGACGATGGACGGGCCCGGCCGGGGCGGCGTACCCGAAGTATGTTGAGCGCGTGAGCATCCGATCCGCGGTCGAGTCCCGTGCCCTGGCGACGCTGATGGGCCTGCCGCCGCAGGCGCAGCGACTGATCTCCGGGCGGCCCCTGGTGCTGGACGGGCAGACGCTCGCGCCGGACCTGCAGGTGATGCTGCGGCTGCAGCGGCTGGCCCGCAAGAGCGACCTGGCCGGCACGAGCCTGGTCAAGGGGCGCACGGACATGCGCGAGAACGCGGTCCTGGTGGGCGGGCGGCAGCCGATCGGCAGCATCCGCGACCTCGCCGTCGCCGACCTGCCGGCGCGCCTCTACGTGCCGTCCCGGCCGTCGGGCTCGGGCCTGCTCGTCTTCTTCCACGGCGGCGGCTTCCTGTACGGCGACCTCGTCTCCCATGACGCGCCGTGCCGGCTGCTCGCCGAGGAGTCCGGCGTCCGCGTCCTGGCCGTGGAGTACCGGGTCGGCCCCGAGGCGGCCTTCCCCGCGGCGTTCGACGACGCCGAGGCCGCGCTGCGCTGGGTGCACGAGCACGCCGAGGAGCTGGGGGCCGATCCCGCGCGGATCGGCGTCGCCGGCGACTCGGCCGGCGGCAACATCGCCGCCTGGACGGCGATCGTCGCGGCGCGCACCGGTCTGCCCCTGGCCTTCCAGCTGCTCGTCTACCCGTGCGTGGACAACGCCCGGGACACCGAGAGCCTGCGCCTGTTCGGGGAGGGCCTCTACCTCACCGCCGAGTCGATGGCCTGGTTCAACGAGACCTACCTGCCCCGGCCCGAGGACAAGGCCGACGAGCGCACCAGGCTGCTGGACGTCGACCTCCCCGCCGGCCTCGCGCCGGCCCATGTCGTCACCGCCGGCTTCGACCCGCTGCGCGACGAGGGGGAGGACTACGCCCGCCGCCTCGCCGACGCCGGCGTCGACGTCGAGCTGCGGCGCTATGTCGACCAGATCCACGGGTTCTTGAACATCCTCGGCGTGGGCCGCAGCAGCCGGGCCGCCGTACGCGAGATCGCGGGGCGGCTGCGGGCGGCGCTCGGATCCGGGTGAGGGCGGCGGGGGAGGCCAGCTGTAACTAACTGTCGTTGCCACTACCGCACCGGTCTACGGGTCAGGTAGTGGCAACAACAGTTAGTTACAGCTGCCGGCTCAGAGCTCGGGGCGGTGCTCGCGCACCTGCCGGACGAACTCCTCGGCGTCGACCATCGAGGCGTCGATCACGAACGGCTCCATGCCCTTGCGGGGGAAGCGGACCGCCCAGTCCCGATCGCCCGGTCGGCCCACCATCTCGACCCGGGTCTCGGGCTTGCGCAGGTCGAAGCGGTGCGTGCTCTCGCCCTGCTCGATGTAGACGATCCCGCGGACCACGCTGACCTCGACCGGTACGACGCGGGTGCGGGCGGCGGCCCAGGCGAGCGCGATGGTCACGAGCACCATCGCGATGCCGAACGGGGTGCCGATCTTGCCGTTGAGGACGGTCAGCAGGACGACCATCCCGGCGACGACGGCCGTCGCGCCGAGCACGATCGAGAGCACGCGGGGGTCGCTCCCGTCGCCGGTGAGCCGGTCGCCGGCCAGCGGCTCGCCCTCGAACAGCGAGAGGGTCTCGTCCTGCTCGGCGCGAGCGCTCGCGAGCTCCGCACGCAGCCGGGCCACCTCGTCCTGGCTCTCGGCGAGGCGGCGCGCGAGGTCGTCGCGCTCGAGCCGGAGCGCGACCACCGGGTCGACGTCGTGGGTCATAGGTCCGGACGCCACTGGCGCAGCGCCTCCAGGAAGGTGTGCGCGTCGACCATCCGGTTGTCGATCACGACCGGCGACATGCTGCGGCGCAGGATGAGGACACGCCAGGTGCGGGAGCCCGGCGTACCGGTCTGCTCGATCTTGGTGTTCGGGCTGGTCAGGTCGAAGGTGCTGTTCGTGTCGCCCTGCGTGACCTTGAGGACGCCGGTCTCGTCGATGTGCACACTGCGCGAGGAGTTGCTCGCCTTGAGGGCGTAGCCGAGCAGCACGGCGGCCACCACCGTCAACGTCGCGCTGAAGGCGATGTCGTCGGCGAGGGTGCCCTTGATCGCCATCCGCCCGACCATGGCCGCGAGCCCGATGGCGATGAGGATGGCGAGCGGGGCCAGGCTGTCGCTGCCGCGCTTGGCGTGGAAGGGGACGCGCTTGACCGGGGCAGCGGCGGCCGGGGCGGGGCTCGGCTCGCGCTGGGCGACGGGCTCCGGCTCGACGACGGGCTCGGGCTCGACGACGGGCTCGGGCTCGACGACGGGCTCGGGCTCGACGACGGGCTCCGGCTCGACGACGGGCTCCGGCTCGACGACCGGCTCCGGCTCGACGACGGGCTCCGGCTCGACGAGGGGCTCGGCCTCGGGGACCGATGCGGCCTGCGCGCGACGGTCGACCTCGGTGAGCGGGGCCGTGAGCGGGTCGTGGTCGTCGACGGCGGCATCGCGGGTCTCGACGTCGTCGAGGAACTCCTCGGTCTCGTCGGCCGCCTGCTCGCTCTCCGCGGACACGTTCGCCCCGGCGCGCCACTGCTCCAGCAGCGACGGCGACCGCTCGGCGTGCCCGCCGAGCGCATCGGGGTCGATCGGCTGCTGCGCCTCCGGCTCCAGGACGGGGAGCGGGACGCTCTCCTCGGCCAGGCGGGCGCGGATCTGCGCCATCTGGGCGGCGAGGTCACCGGCGGGCGGCACGTCGGTGGCCGGCTCGGCCTCGATGAGCTCGTCGATGCGGTCGCCCCGGTCCGGCTCGGGACTCGGGTCGGGCTCGACGACGGGCTCGGGCTCGACGACGGGCTCGGGCTCGACGACGGGCTCGGGCTCGACGACGGGCTCGGGCTCGACGACGGGCTCGGGTTCCACGACCGGCTCGGGCTCGACGACCGGCTCCGGCTCGACGACCGACTCGAGCTCGACGACCGGCTCGGGCTCGACGACGGGCTCGGGCTCGACGACCGGCTCCGGCTCCACGACCGGCTCCGGCTCCACGACGGGCTCGGGCTCCACGACCGGCTCCGGCTCCACGACCGGCTCCGGCGCGGCGGACGCGGGCAGGTCGGCCGCGGGCACGACCGGCGGCTCGAGCGGGGCGTCCGGGCCCAGATGGGCTCGGATCTGGGCGACCTGCTGGGCCAACGCGGCGGCGTCGGCGAGGGCCCGCTCCCGCTCCCGCGCCAGCTCGGCGGCCCGTGCCTCGGCCTCGGCGCGGGCGCGGGCGTGCTCGAGCGCGCGCTCCTCGGCCTGGACCAGGTCGGAGCGCAGCGCCTCGACGGTGCTCGCATGGGCGGCGGCCAGCTCGGCTGCGGAGGCGTGCGCGGAAGCCGCGGCCGCCTGTGCCTCGGCGGCGAGCTCGATCTGCTGGCGCGCGGCCTCCTCGGCGAGGCGTCGGGCCTCGTGGGCCTCCTGGGCCCGGCGGGCCAGCTCGATGGCGGACTCGTCGGCGGCCACCCGCGCTGCGGACTGCTGCTCGGCGCGCGCGGCGGCCTCCTCGGCCCGGCGCTCGGCCGCCTCCGCGGTCTCGAGGGCCAGCCGCGCGAGCTCGGCCTGCTCGAGGGCGGCCTGCTCGGCCGCGCGACGTGACTCCTGGGCCTCCTGCGCGAGGCGGGCGTGCTCGGCGGCGGCCTGCTCCGCGATCGCCCGCTCCTCGACGGCCTGACGGGCCAGCGCGCCGTGCTCCTCCGCGCTCGCGGCCGCCTGGTCGGCGAGCAGGCGCGCTCGCTCCTCGGCGGCCTCCGCCGCGCGGTGGGCGTCCTGTGCGAGGGCGGCCTGCTGGCGGGCGGCCTCCTCGGCGAGCGCCCGGGCCTGGGCGATCTCCGCGGACGTCCGCTCCGCGGCCGCTCGCTCCTCGAGGACGCGGCGCGCGAACTCGGCGTGCTCGGCGGCGCTGACCGCGGCGGCCTCGGCCATCACCCGCGCCCGGGCCTCGGCGGCCTCGCGGGCGGCGTGGGCCTCGGCGGCGAGCCGGGCCTGCTCGATCGCATGGAGCTCGGCCTCCTCGCGGCGCGCGGAGGCGGCGTTGGCCAGGCGGTCCGCCTCGGCGCGCGCCTCGTTGGCGAGGCGTGCGGCCTCCTCCGCGGCGAGGCGCTCCGCGGCCTGCTCGGCCGCGGCGAGCTCGGCGTCGCGGCGCAGCCGCGCGGCCAGGGCGGCGACGACCTCCGCGTTGTCGCGCGTGCCCGTCTCCCCGGGCTCGGCCCCGTCCGCCGTCTCCGCCGGCGCCACCAGCTCGGCCTCGATCTCGGCCCGGGCGTGGGCCAGGACCTCCTCAGGCCGGCGCGGCACGTCCTGGGAGCGGTCGATGTGCGGGATCGGCTCCTCCAGCAGCGGAGGCTCGACGACCTCCGGCAGCGGGCGGGCCTCCGGGCGCGGAGCGGCGCCCGCGCCCGGGCGACGGCGCAGCCGGGCCAGGCCCTTGGGCTGGGGGACGGGCGTGGGCTCGGAGAACCCGCCGTCGACGGCGGCGGCGATGACCCACTGGCCCGCCTCCTCGTCGGTCGCGCGGTGGACGCGGGGCGCCGAGGGCGCCTGAGGCTCCGGCTCGCCCTCCGCCGGGTCCGGCGTGGCGTCCGCGGGACCGGCCGGCGCGGCCGGCGCGGACGGGCCGTCGGCGTCGACGGGGCTGTCGACGGGGCTGTCGACGGGGCTGTCGAGGTCGGGAGTGACGTCCTGCGCCGCAGCCCCCGCGGTCTCCTCGCTGCGCGCGTCGATCCAGAACTCCCCGCTGAGGGGGTCGGCCTGCGGGGAGGCGGCGGCCTCCGGCGCCTCGTCACGGCGCGCGTCGATCCAGAACCCGCTGCTGGGCGGATCGGTCGGCGGGGTGAGTGCTTCGGTGGGTGGGTCCGCGTCGGCGACCTCGTGCGGCGCGATCTCCGGGCTCGGCCGGCTCAGGGAGCGGTCGATGACGCTCGCCCAGTCGGTGGCGGGCCCTGGGCCGAACCGGTCGGAGCCGGCCGCGTCGCGGTCGTCGTCCGCGACGGGCGCGTGGGGCTGGACCATCGCGTCCCAGTCGATGTCGTCGGCGTCGCCGGTGTCGGGCGCGACACCGGACCGGTTGCCGACCCGCGAGACGATGTCCGCGTCGCCCGCCGCCGCGTCGTCCGTGCCGTTCCCCTCGTCGCCGCCCTCGTCCTCGGGGGGCACCGAGGTGTTGCTGCGCCGCAGCAACTCCTCCACGTCCTCGGGCTCGAGGTCGCCGACGGCCGGGAGCTCGTCGTCGTGGCGCCGCCACAGACCCTTCCGTCCCCGACCGCGGCCAGGACGCGCGCCAGCGAGCCGGGAGCCCTCGGGATCCGGCTCGCCGTCGCTGACAGAGCTCATGATGGGTAAATCTACTCAGCAGTCATGGGGTTACGCGGAGAGTTCCGGGCGCTGGTACTGCACGTGGGTGTCCGCGGCGGCATGCTGGAAGCCCAGATCCTCGTACAGCCGGCGTGCGGGCGTGTTGTCGGACTCCACGTAGAGCAGCACCTCGGCGACGCCCCGGGCCGCGAGATGGTGCAGGCCGGCGACCGTGAGCACCCGGCCGAGTCCGCGGCCCTGGGCGGTGGGGGAGACGCCGACGACGTACACCTCGCCCAGGGCGGCGTCGTGCTGCTTGGTCCAGTGGAAGCCGAGGAGGTCGCCCTCCTCGTCGACGGCGAGCAGCAGCCCCGCGGGGTCGAACCACGGCTCGGCCATCCGCTCGGCGAGCCCCGCCGCGTCGAGCGCCCCCTGCTCGCGGTGGTGCGCGAACGCCGCGGCGTTGACCCGGAGCAGCGCCTCGGCGTCGCTCGATCCGTAGTCGCGGATCAGGACGCCCGCGGGCAGCTCGACCGCCGGCAGCGGTACGCCGGCGGGCCGGCGCATCACCCACAGCTCGCGGGTCCGGGCGAACCCCCAGCGTGCGGCGAGCGCGGCGGCGGCCGGGTGGTCGCCGTGCGACCACGCGGTCAGCAGCCCAGGCTCGGTGACGGCCAGCTCGCCCAGCGCCGCACCCAGCCCACGTCCCCGCGCCGCGGGTGCGACCGCGAGGTCGAGCTCGGTCCCCCGGCGCAGGGCGAAGGCCTCCTCGCTCACCCAGGCGCCGATGCCGGCGAGCCCGTGGTGCCGCAGACGCAGGACGGCCGCCTCGTCCAGAGGGTCGGTGCCGTCCACCGCGCGGCTCGCCTCCCGCACCCGGGCGATCGCGTCGAGGGCGGGCCGGTCGGAGAGCAGGTCCAGTGCCGAGGTCACCCGCCCCACGTTATCCGGCTCCTCGCCAGGCGTTTGCGCGTGACGCTGCGTCACGGTAGGACTGCTGCATGAAGCTGAGCCACGCCGTGGGCGGGGCCGCCGTGGCGCTCGGGGCGCTCGCCGCCCGTGACCTCGCCCAGAAGAAGCACGCCCTGCAGCGCAACTTCCCCGTGATCGGTCACGCGCGCTACTGGCTGGAGCGGATCGGCCCGGAGCTGCGCCAGTACATCGTGACCAGCAACGACGAGGAGCGGCCGTTCAGCCGCGACCAGCGGACCTGGATCTACGCCTCCAGCAAGGAGGAGAACAGCTATTTCGGGTTCGGCACCGACGCCGACGTGGAGCACGTGCAGGGCCAGGCGTACATCAAGCAGCGCACCTTCGCCGACCGGCTCCCCAGCGACCAGGACCACGACTGGACGCTGCCCTCGGCCAAGGTCCTCGGCGGCCCGCGCCGCCGGGCGAAGGCCTTCCGCCCGGGCTCGGTCGTGAACGTGTCGGCGATGAGCTTCGGGTCGCTCTCGTCGAACGCGATCACGGCGATCAACAAGGGCGCGGCGGCGGCCGGGTGCCTGCACAACACGGGCGAGGGGGCGATCTCGCCCTATCACCGCAACGGTGCCGACCTCGTCGTGCAGATCGGTACGGCGTACTTCGGCTGCCGCGACGAGAACGGGGCGTTCTCGCTGCCGCGCCTGAAGGAGATGATCGCCAGCGCGCCGGTCAAGGCGCTCGAGATCAAGCTCAGCCAGGGCGCCAAGCCGGGCCTGGGCGGTCTGCTGCCGGCGGCGAAGGTGACGGCCGAGATCGCCCGGATCCGTGGCATCCCGGAGGGCAAGGACTGCTCGTCGCCGTCGCGGCACACCGCCTTCCACGACGTGGACTCGATGCTGGACTTCGCGGAGATGCTCGCCGACGAGACGGGGCTGCCGGTGGGCATCAAGTCCGCGGTCGGCGCGATGGACTTCTGGGAGGAGCTCGCGCGACTGATGTCGCCGCGTGAGCGCGGCGTCGACTTCATCACCGTCGACGGCGGCGAGGGCGGCACGGGCGCGGCGCCGCTGATCTTCGCCGACGCGGTCTCGCTGCCCTACCGGATGGGCTTCTCGCGGGTCTACGCCACCTTCGCCGAGCTCGGGCTGACCGACGACGTGACCTTCATCGGCTCGGCCAAGCTCGGGCTGCCCGACAACGCGGTCGTCGCGTTCGCGCTCGGCGCCGACCTGATCAACGTCGCGCGCGAGGCGATGCTCTCCATCGGGTGCATCCAGGCCCAGAAGTGCCACACCGACCACTGCCCGACGGGGGTGGCCACCCAGAACCCCTGGCTGGTGCGGGGGCTCGACCCGGACTCGAAGGCGGAGCGGTGCGCGGTCTACCTGCGTACCCTGCGCAAGGAGCTGACCCGGGTCTCGGCAGCGGTCGGCGTGGCCCATCCGTCGCTGATCACCTGTGCCGACGTCGACATCTTCAACGGCGACTACGACGCCCGCTCCCTCGCGTCGGTCTACGGCTACAAGGACGGGTGGGGCGAGCTCGGGCCGGCGCTGCGCGAGCAGGTGGTGCGCCTCATGCACCCGCAGGAGAGGTTCGACGAGAAGGGCGCCGCCACGGAGAACCGGTGAGCGATGGCCACGGCCGAGGGGGCCGAGTGGGCCGAGGGGGCCGAGGACGCTCAGCCCTCGGCCGTCACCCGCGAGCTCGCGGACTCGTCCGCGGCGGCGTCGTCCTTGCTCGGCAGCACGAACCGGTAGCCGACATTGCGCACGGTGCCGATGAGGGTCTCGTTCTCGGGGCCCAGCTTGGCGCGCAGCCGGCGGACGTGGACGTCGACGGTGCGGGTGCCGCCGAAGTAGTCATAGCCCCAGACCTCCTGCAGCAGCTGCTGCCGGCTGAACACCCGGCCGGGGTGCTGGGCGAGGAACTTGAGGAGCTCGAACTCCTTGAACGTGAGGTCGAGCGCGCGCCCGCCGACCTTCGCGGTGTAGGTCGCCTCGTCGACCACGACCTCCCCGGAGCGGATCAGGTGGGCGTCGGGATCGGCCGCGTCGCGCGCCGCGGCGAGGCGTCCGATCGCGAGCCGGATCCGGGCCTCGAGCTCGGCCGGCCCGCAGGTGTGCAGGACGACGTCGTCCATCCCCCAGTCGTGGTGGACGACGGCGAGGCCGCCCTCCGTCGCGATGAGGACGACGGGGACGTCGGTGCCGGTCGTGCGGATCAGTCGGCACAGGTCCCGGGCTCCGGCCAGGTCCTGCCGCCCGTCGACCAGCACGAGGTCGGAGTCGGGTGCGTCCAGCAGGGCGCTGCCCTCGGCGGGCAGGATGCGCACCTGGTGGCCGAGCAGCGCGAGACCGGGCAGCACCTCGGCCGAGGGCTGCAGGGCGCTGGTCAGCAGCAGCAGCGTGCTCATCGGGGCCCCCGCGAGGTCGGCCGCCGGGCGGGCGGAGCGGGGCAGTGCGGGAACGTCGTGGGATGGTTCACGCTGGCCTCCTCGCCGGCGCGCCGTGTGACGGCGGCACCGAGTCGACACCGAAACGCAACGTTGGGCCCCGGCCAGTTTTCAGGTGAGGGACGATACCGAAATACACAGTCAACGGGGAAGGGTCGTCGAGGTGAGTGAGACACAGGTCATCCGGGTCCGGTACTGGGCCGCCGCCCGCGCGGCGGCCGGGATCGCGGAGGAGGACGTCGTCGTCGACGGGCCCGTGTCCCTCACCGAGCTGCGCGACGCGGTGGTGGCGCGGCACCCCGAGAGCCGGCTGGCCGAGGTCGTCGGCGTCTGCTCGGTCCTCGTGGGGGAGCGCCCCGTCTCGTCCGGCGACCCGGCGGCAGTCGTCGTACGGCCGGGGGAGACCGTGGAGTTCCTGCCTCCGTTCGCGGGTGGCTGATCCGCCGCGGCGGAAGTCGCGCGTCGCCTAGACTCCCTTCCGCCGTTGTCGGTACGACGACAGCGGAGCCGACGAGGAGACCAGTGCCGAACCAGACCACCGCCCGACCGCCCACGGCGGCCAGGGGCGACGGCAGCACCGGCGTCGTCGAGCGCCGCGTGGTGACGGTCCTCGTGGTCCTGCTGGCCGTCGTCCTCGCGGCCGCCTCGGCGCGCGGCCCGATCGCGGCCGCGCTCGGCGTGGCGGTGGCCGGGTTCGTCGCGGCGCTCGCCGTCATCGGACGCCAGCGGATGGCGCTGCTGGCGATGGTCGCCGCCTTCGCGACCGCCCCGATGTACAAGGGCCTCGCCCCGAGCGAGGACATGCCGATCACGCCCACCGACCTCGTGTTCGGCATCGCCGTCGTGCTGCTGCTGCCGACCGTCATCGGTCGGCCCGTGCGCCTGCCGCTCGGCTATGTCGTCGGCGTCCTCATCATCTTGACGACCGGCACGCTCTCGACGGTGTTCTCCCCGGCGCCGGTGATCAGCGTGCTCCAGTTCGTGCAGTGGCTGATCGTCCTGGTGGGGCTGGTCGGCCTGCTCGCGATCTGGTCGCCGGGCTGGCGCACGGTCGACCTGCTGCTGTGGAGCTATGTCGCCGGGCACACGCTGAGCACCCTCTACTCCCCGGTGGGCGAGTCGATCGCCGGCCGCAGCGTCGGCCTCACCCACCATCCGAACGCCTTCGGCGAGGCGGGCGTGATGGCCTTCGCCGCGCTCATGTACCTGTGGCGGCGGGGCGAGTCGGTCTGGTACCGGCTGGTCGTCGCCGCCTGCGCCGGTGCGGCGGTCCTGTCGGTGGTGACGAGCGGCAGCCGGGCCGCGGCGGCCGTGGTCGCGGGCCTGATCATCATGGTGCCGTTCGTGGAGCGCTCGGCCGTCAAGGGCTTCGTGCTGGCGCTGGCCCTCGCGATCGGCGTCTTCTCGCTGCCGCTGCTCATCGACTCGACGGGCGACACCTCGGCTCTGGCGCGGCTGGCCGGAACGGGCGACGCGCTGGTGGCGGACCAGGCGCGGAGCAACGCGCAGGACTTCGGCATCGACATGTTCTTCCAGCACCCGATCGTGGGGAACGGGTTCGCCGAGGCGATCTACGTCCACAACGTCGTGCTCGGCGTCGCCGCGAGCATCGGCGTGGTCGGGCTGCTCGGCTACCTCATCGTGCTCTTCGTGCTGGCGCGGCCGATCATCGGCACCCATCCCAATCGGCGCATCGCCTACCTGGCGTGGGCGTTCATCGCCATCACACCCACCGTCCCCGCCCTGGAGGACCGGACCCTCTGGGTGCCGATGGCGCCGGTGATCCTCCTGGCGATGAACATGCGCAAGGAGCGCGACACCGACCCGGACCATCCGGACGAGCCGAACGACGCGTCCTCGACCGCCCTTCCTGCCACCCCCGTGACGGAGACCCCCCGATGAGCAACGGCCCCGACCAGAGCCTGAAGAACCGCCTGCGCGAGCGGGCCAAGCTGGCCGTCCGCGGCGGGCTGCACCGCCTCGACCTCGATGTGAGCCGGGGCGTGTTCACGCGCCAGGTCGCCCGCACTCTCGAGTCCCGCAGCATCGACACCGTCCTCGACGTCGGCGCCAACGTCGGCCAGTACGCCCTCGGCCTGCGCCGCTCGGGCTACGCCGGCCGGATCGTCAGCTGCGAGCCCCTGTCCGGGGCCTACGGCGAGCTGTCGCGGCGCGCCGCGAAGGACCCGCACTGGCACACCGTCAACGCCGCGGTCGGCCGCGAGCCCGGCCAGACCGACATCAACGTCGCCGCGAACTCGTACTCCTCCTCCATCCTCGGCATGACCCAGGCGCACCTCGACGGCGCGCCCGACTCGGCGTACGTCGCGGTCGAGCGCGTCGAGGTGACCACGGTCGCCGCGCTCGTCGAGCAGTACGCCGTCGACCCGGCCCGCACGCTGCTCAAGATCGACACCCAGGGCTACGAGGCCGAGGTGATGGCGGGCGCGGGCGAGCTGCTCGGACGCTTCGACGGCCTCCAGCTCGAGGTCTCCTTCGTCGAGCTCTACGAGGGCCAGCAGCTCGCCGAGCAGACCGTCGCGGTGCTGCGCGAGCACGGCTACCGGCTGCAGAGCCTCGAGACCGGGTTCTCGGACCCCACCGGGCGCCTGCTGCAGTGCGACGTCCTCGTGGTCCGCGACCACTGACCTGCCCTCCCCCCATCGACAGGAGCACTCCCGTGGCACGTTCCCTCCACAGCGCCCTCGCCGGCTTCCGGATCAAGTCCAAGGTCGCGATCGCCAAGGTGGGCGTCGACAGCCGCCGTCTCGACACCCTGGTCAACCTCCCGAAGATCGAGACGTGGCGCCGCGAGCACGTCCCGGACGGCACGCCGGCGTTCGCCGAGCGGACCGAGATGTACGACCACGTGCACGCCCAGCTGATCGGCGACGCCCCGATCGACTATCTCGAGTTCGGCGTGTTCCAGGGCGAGTCGATCCGGCACTGGTCGAGCCTGAACAAGAACCCGGAGTCGCGCTTCTACGGCTTCGACTCCTTCGAGGGCCTGCCGGAGGACTGGAAGCGCTTCGACGGCCAGATGGTCAAGTCGCACTTCGACGTCGACGGCGCCCTGCCCGACATCGACGACGACCGGGTCTCGTTCGTGCCCGGCTGGTTCCAGCACACGCTCGACTCCTTCCTGGAGAAGTTCGAGCCGCAGGGCCAGCTCGTGCTGCACGTCGACTCCGACCTGTACTCGTCGGCGCTCTACGTGCTGACCCGCCTCGACGCGCTGCTGGTGCCCGGGACGATCGTGATCTTCGACGAGTTCTCCTCGGTGCTCAACGAGTTCCAGGCGCTCGACAACTACTGCTCGGCGTACATGCGCGAGTACGACGTGCTGGCGTCGGCCTGGCACTACTTCGGGCACCTCGCGATCCGGATGCGCTGAGCGCGCCCGTCGTACGCGACGACCACACACCACGAACCCCGGGCCGACGGCCCGGGGTTCGTGGTATGTCGTCGTCGGTGCGCTCAGGCCACGTCGGCCTCGGCGGCGGCCGGAGCCACGTAGCGCGGGTGCGCCAGCTCGGGCGCGTGCACCCGGTGACGGCGCGGCTCGGCGAGGCGCATCGCCTTCTCGTAGGTCATCGGCTTGCGCAGCCCGAAGGTGATGAGCACCGTGTGCAGCAGGATCATGAAGTCCAGCCGCAGGCTCGGGGCGGTGGCCGTGCGCAGGGAGTAGGCGGACTCGAGGGCCAGCCGCTGCTGGTCGTCGATGTCGTGCCGGCCGATCAGCTGCGGGAGGCCGGTCAGTCCGGCCGGAGTCACCCAGCGGGAGTCGATGTCGCCGTGCTGCTCGCTGAGGGCGGTGCGGACGACGTCGGTGAGCGGGCGGGCGCCGACGATGCTCATCTCGCCGCGCAGCACGTGGATGAACTGCGGGATCTCGTTGAGCCCGAGCCGGTCGAGCACCCGGCCGACCGGCGTGTACAGCGGCGAGTCCGGCGGGGTGTTCAGGAAGCGTCCCGCCTCGACCGGCGCCGTCACCTTGTTGGCGTTCGGCACCATGACCCGCAGCTTCACCATCTGGATGGCGGTGCCGGGCCCCACCCAGCGCCGCGACCTGTAGAAGATCGGTCGACCGGACAGCACCAGCACGGCCAGCGCGGAGAGGGCCACGACAGGCACCCACACCACAGCGGTCAGGCAGATGACGACGACGTCGAACGTCCGCTTCTTCACCCGTTACCTCCAGCAGAGATGTGTCCCCGAATGCGGGTGAGGCTGTCCCGCGAACCTCTCAACGACGGGGGAGCCGTTGAGATACGGATCTCAGACAAACTTTGCGAGGGATTGCCGATCACTCGCCGCGACCCCCGCCTGCTCGGCCAGCAGGCGCTCGAACCTGGTGGCGCATCCCTCGAGTGCGAACTCCTGCTCCGCCAGGTCCCGGGAGGCCTCCCCGAGCTCGACGCGCAGGTCGGCGTCCTCGACCACCTTGCCGACCCAGGCCGCGGCCTCGGCGAGCGAGTCGTCCTGCGGAGGCAGGACCAGCCCTCCGGCGCGCGTGACCAGGGCCGAGGCGAGGTTCTCGCCCGGCATCAGGCCCAGCACCGGCCGCCCGGCGCACAGATAGGACAGCGTCTTGGACGGGACCGAGAACGCGCCGGCCTCCTGCTCCAGGAGGACGACGAGCACGTCACCGCTGCCGAGGACCTCCGGCAGCCGCTCGTAGGGCTGGAAGGGCAGCAGCGTGACCGGTACGTCGAGGCGCTCGGCCTCCGCGCGCAGCACCTCCACGGCGGGGCCCTCGTTGACGACCACCAGGCGCACCTGCGTGCCGCGGTCGCGGACCTCGCGGGCCAGCCGGACCAGCAGCGCGGGGTTGTGCTTGAGGCCCAGCGTCCCGGAGTACAGCAGGGTCGCGACGCCGTCGAGCTCGTTCTCGACCGCCCAGTCGTTCGTGCGCTCGGTCGGCACGATCTCGTCCAGGGGCGCCCAGTTCGGGATGACGGTGACCTTGTCGGCCGTACCCCACTTCTCGTGGACCGGCACGAACGACGGCGCGATCACGACGATGGCCGCCGCACGCCGGGAGCACCAGCGCTCGGCCACCTCGAACGCCCAGGCGACGAGCGCGAAGCGCCGCGGCAGCTTGCTGCCGGCGAAGGAGCGCACCGCGACGGCGTACACGTCCTGGTGCCACAGGACCCACGGCCGGCGGAGGGCCGCCATGACGAACGCGAAGATCACCAAGGTCGGGATCTGGACGTTGGACATCATCGCGATGTCGGGGTTCACGCGGCGCACATGGCGCACCAGGTGGAAGCCCCGGCTCACCTCCCGCACGAGGCGCTGGGCGAGCCGCTGGTTGTCGACCGGACGGGCGCCGCCGATGCCCTCGAAGGTGATCCGCTCGCCGGGCGCCGCCGCGAGGCGCCCCTTCCCGGAGACGTAGCCCTCCACGTAGGAGTGGGTGACGTCGTGTCCGCGCCGGGCCAGCTCGCGGCTGAGCTCGGCCTGGAAGGGGTGCCCGCTGTGGTCGTGGACGAGGATCCGCACCGTGCCGTCTGCCCGCTCAGCCCTGGGCGCGCTTGACCTGGTCGTAGACCCAGGCGTACGTCTTGGCGAGACCGTCGGCGAGGCTGATCGACGGCTCCCAGCCGAAGACGTCCTTGATCATGGTGTTGTCGGAGTTGCGCCCGCGCACGCCCTGCGGGGCGGAGAGGTCGTACTTCCGCTCGCACTTGATGCCGGCGATCTCCTCGACGATGGAGTAGAGCTGGTTGATCGAGACCAGCTCCGCCGAGCCCAGGTTGATCGGCTCCTCCAGGTCGCTGGCGAGGATCATCTGCGAACCGCGGACGCAGTCGTCGATGTACATGAACGACCGGGTCTGCTCGCCGTCGCCCCAGATCTCGATCTCGTGCCTGCCGGAGATCACCGCCTCGGCGATCTTGCGGCACACCGCCGCGGGCGCCTTCTCGCGGCCGCCGGTCCAGGTGCCCTCGGGGCCGTAGACGTTGTGGTAGCGGGCCATGCGGGTGGTCAGGCCGAAGTCCTCCCGGAAGTGGCGGGCCATCCGCTCGGAGAAGAGCTTCTCCCAGCCGTAGCCGTCCTCCGGCATGGCCGGGTAGGCGTCGGACTCCTTGAGCGCGGTGACCGACGTGTCGGTCTGCTTGTCGGCCGCGTAGACGCAGGCCGAGGAGGAGTAGAAGTAGCGCTCGACGTCGTACTTCTGCGCTGCCTGGAGCATGTGGGTGCTGGTCAGCACCGTCAGCATGCACAGCGCCTTGTTGTTCTCGATGAAGCCCATGCCGCCCATGTCGGCGGCGAGCATGTACACCTCGCGGGCGCCCTTGGTGGCCTCCTCGGCCTGCTCGAGCAGCGAGAGGTCCGCGACGGCGTTCTGCGCGTCGGGGTGCACCTGGTACCACTCGTCGAGGGGCTTCACGTCGACCGATCGCACGGTCTTGCCCTGGGCGAGGAGGTCGGCGACGAGGTGACCTCCGATGAATCCGCCGCCGCCGGCGACGAGAACATCAACTGGGCCCGAGTTCATGAGCACTCCTCTATCGATTGGATCCGCCCCCCAGCGTCCTTGGACCAACGAGACGCCCCCGGGTGCGTCACGGCCTCGATCCGCGAATCCGGAGCGGGTCGCGAAACCGGGACGAAGATCCCGGCGCGATGGCCCGGTCGGACCGGTGGCCGCGTGGGTACAGTGGCCGCGTGCGTACCGCCCTCGTCACCGGTGTCGCGGGGCAGGACGGGATCTACCTCGCCCGCTCGCTGCGCGCCTCCGGCATGGTGGTCGTCGGCACGGTCGCGCCGGGCTTCGCCGCCGACGACCCGCGCCGGGTCTACCTCGGCGACGTCGACCTGCGCCCGGTCGACGTCCGCGACGGCACGGCGCTCGAGGCCCTGGTGGCCGCGGTCGAGCCCGACGAGGTCTACAATCTGGCCGCTCTCAGCTCGGTGGGACGCAGCTGGGAGGAGCCCGAGCGGACCGCGGCGACCAATGCCGCGCCGGTCGAGCACCTCGTCGCCGCCCTGCTCCGGCTGCGCGCTCGGCGCGGCCGCGACGCCCGGCTGTTCCAGGCCTCCTCGGCGGAGGTCCACGGAACGGCCGCCGACAGCCCCTATGCCCGGGCCAAGGCGGCGGCCGACGAGGTGGTCCGCGCGGCGCGCGCCGAGCACGACCTGTTCGCCGTGTGCGGCGTGCTGCACAACCACGAGAGCCCGCTGCGCTCGCCGCAGTTCGTCACCCGCAAGATCACGCTCAGCGCCGCCGAGATCGCGCTCGGACGCCGCGCGAGCGTGAGCCTGGGCAACCTCGACGTGCGCCGCGACTGGGGCTTCGCCGGCGAGTACGTCGAGGCGATGCGGCTCCAGCTCGCCCACGACGTCCCGCTCGACCTCCCGCTCGGCACCGGCCGGGTGCACACGCTGCAGGACCTGCTGGAGCGCGCGTTCGAGGCCGCCGGCCTGGGTCAGCCGGGCGACCGGGTGGTGCAGGACCCGGCGCTGCTGCGCCCGTCCGACACCGCGGCCTTCGTCGCCGACCCGGAGCCGGCGGCCGCCGCGCTCGGCTGGCGGGCCCGGGTCGGCTTCGACGCCCTCGTCGAGCACATGGTCGCCGTCGACCTGGCCCGGTTACGGACCGGCGTACCGGCGGCCCTCGACTACCTCGCGCCGGCCCGGATCACGGCCTGAGCGCTCAGCCCTTCCGGGCGCGGACGTCGAGCACGATCCGCGGCGCCAGCCGGCTGGCGACCGCCTTGTCGAGCAGCCACGAGGCTGGGCCGATGGTCCACGCGGGCGGGTTCATCGACGCGAAGTAGGCGCGCGAGGTCAGCGTGTAGCGGAGCTTGGGCTCGGCCACCACGTCGACGAAGCCGAGCCGGTTCAGCTGGGCGGTGATGCTGCGCCGCGTGTGCAGGATCCAGTGGTGCTGGGCGATCCTGCGGTCCGGGACCTTGCTGACCCGGCCACGAGTCAGGTTCTTGACCCCGAGGGCGGCACCGTCCGCGGCGGTCCAGTGCGGCGTCTGCAGGAAGAGGACGCCGCCGGGCCGCAGCATCGTGCGGACCTCGCGGAGGAGCTGGTCCCCGTCCGGCACGTGGGCGAGCACGCACCACAGGGTCGCGGCGTCGACGTCCTCGACGTGACCGAGGTCCTCGAGGACGCCGAGGTCGAGGTCGACGTCGTAGCGCTCCTTCGCGAGCTCCACGGCGCCCTTCGCGATCTCGTTGCCGGTCACCGCGAAGCCACCCTCGTCGCGCGCAAGGCTCAGGAAGTGGCCGTCGCCGGCTCCGACGTCGTAGATGACCGGCGGACCGCCATGCCCCGCGTCGGCGGGCAGGGCGTTGCGGATCCAGGCGATCGCGTCGCGCCACGCCTCCGGGCCGGCCTGCTCGCGCTTGATGTCGACCCAGTCGCTGTAGCCCTCCGCCGTCAGCTCGGCCTGGGTGGCGATCGCCTCCTGCCGCTCGGCCGCCTCGTGGTCGGCCCAGTAGTGGACGCCGCAGTCGCGGCACGCGGTGATCTGGCGTCCGGTGGCTCCGGAGGCCGGGCCGGTGCGGACACGGGTACCGGCGCAGGCCGGGCAAACGGGCATCGGGTCCTCCGAGGCTGGGACGGGTCGGGGCAAGGGTAGGGCGTCCGGCGGCGACGCGTGGCCGGTCAGGACAGACCAGCCCGGATCACCGCGGCCGTGTGCCGCCAGGTGAACGACTCCGCGAACGCGCGGCCGGCGGCGAGCTGCTCGGCGGTGAGCGCCAGCGCAGCGCTGAACGCCTCCGCCAGGGCGTCCGGGGTGGTCGCAGCGGCGGTGACGGCGTGGCCGCCGGTGACCTCGGCGAGGGCGGGATCGGTCGAGATGACGGCCGGGATCCCGAGCCGGATCGCCTCCGCGGCGGGGAGCCCGAAGCCCTCGAAGTCGGACGGGAAGACGACCAGCCCGGCGCCCGCGAACGCGCGGGCGAAGGCGTCGTCGTCGAGCCACGGCATCAACTCGATGCGGTCGCCGATGCCGAGGCGGCGTACCTGCTCCTCGGCGGCGGCACGGTCGCGCGCCCCCATGCCGACCAGACGCAGGCGCCAGCCGTCGGCCTCGGCGGCGTGCTCGGTGCAGAAGCGCGCCCAGCCGTCGATGACCGCGTTGGCGTTCTTGTTGCCGTAGTGGCCGAATGCGATCGCGTACGGCCCGTCGCCGCCATCCGTGGGGCGCGGCCACGCGAGGGCGTGGTCGGAGCCGAGCGCCGCGGTCTCGGCGCGGCCGGCGAGGCTCGGGTGCAGGTCGCGCAGGTCGTGCAGCGTCCGGTCGGAGATCGTGAAGATCCGGTCGGCCAGGCGCATGCTCCACAGCCAGGAGACCTTGCGGGCGACCCGGGTCCGGCGGCTGAACTGCTCCGGTCGCAGCTCGAAGCGCAGGTCGTAGAGGATCACGCCGCGCGGGCTGCGCGAGCCCAGCAGCCCGCTGGCGGGCACCGCCGCCAGGACGGCGTCCGAGCCCAGGCGGCGCGCCGCGCGTCGTACCGCCACCGACCGCAGCCACAGGCCGCCGAGCGGACCGCCCGGCTGGTCGAGGACCTCGGCGTGCGCGCCCTCGGGAAGCGGGAAGGTCTGGCCCTCGGGGCCGAAGAGCACCGAGATCCGGTCCTCGGGGAAGGCCTCGGCCCAGGCGCGGACGAGGTGCTCCATCACGATCGTCACGCTTCCGGTACGGACGACTACGGAATCCACGACCAGATGCACGAGGCGCGACGATACTGTGCCCCCGTGACCAAGCGCGCACTCATCACCGGGATCACCGGCCAGGACGGCTCCTACCTCGCCGAGCTCCTCCTCGGCAAGGGCTACGAGGTCCACGGGCTGGTCCGCCGGTCCTCGACGCTCAACCGCAGCCGGATCGACCACCTGCACGGCACGGCGGACCTCCACCTGCACTACGGAGACCTGACCGACGGGGTCAGCCTGAGCAACCAGCTGCGCGACATCGAGCCGCACGAGGTGTACAACCTCGGCGCGCAGAGCCACGTCAAGGTGTCCTTCGAGCTGCCCGAGTACACCGCGTCGACGGACGCGGTCGGCACCCTGCGCCTGCTCGAGGCGATCCGGGCCGCCAAGCTCGACTGCCGCTTCTACCAGGCGTCGACCTCCGAGATGTTCGGCGCCACCCCGCCGCCGCAGGACGAGTCGACGGTGTTCTACCCGCGCTCGCCGTACGGTGCGGCGAAGCTGTACTCGCACTGGGTCACGGTCAACTACCGCGAGGCCTACGACCTGTTCGCGGTCTCCGGCATCCTGTTCAACCACGAGTCGCCGCGCCGCGGCGAGAGCTTCGTGACCCGCAAGATCACCCTGGGCGTCGCGTCGGTCAAGCTCGGCATCACCGACCACCTCGACCTCGGCAACCTCGAGGCCGTCCGCGACTGGGGCTACGCCCCCGAGTACGTCGAGGGCATGTGGCGGATGCTGCAGCACGACGAGCCCCAGGACTACGTGCTCGCGACGGGTGTCGGCACCACCGTCCGGGAGTTCTGCCAGTACGCCTTCGCGCACGCCGGCCTGAACTGGGAGGACCACGTCCGCTACGACAAGTCCTTCGAGCGCCCGACCGAGGTGGACGCCCTCATCGGGGACGCCACCAAGGCGCGCGAGGTGCTGGGCTGGACGGCCGGCACCCAGGCGAAGGAGCTCGCCGAGCTCATGGTCGACGCCGACATCGAGCACCTGGGCCGGCTGGTCCAGCACAAGCGCGAGCTCGACGGCTGACCCGACCCGGCACAAACAGGTGCCGGGGCGGAGCGATCTCGGAGCCAGCTCCTGCCGGGTCAGGCCGGCTTCTTGCGGGCCAGGACGCGGTAGGCGTGGTAGCTGTGCAGCAGCCGCGGCAGCACCACGTTGTCGACCAGCCGCGCGAGCGGCACGAACGGCGCGGCCAGGAGCTTGCCGAGCAGTCGGCGGGCCCGGGCGAAGCGCGGCGGCCTGCCGTCGCGCCACGGGACCTCCTCGCCGGGCGCGATCCGGTTGAGGATCGTGGCGAGGACGATGAACGCCTCGAGCGGGATGTGCGCCTCGCGGTGCACGACCTCGACCACCTCGAAGCCGCGCTCCTCGAGCGCCTTCGTCAGGTTCGGCAGGGTCACCATGTGCAGATGCTCGGGCTGGTTCCACCCGGCCCACCACGAGCCGAACAGGCGCGCGGAGCGGGCCTGCGGGTCGGGCTGCTCGATGAGCACCCAGCCGTCGTCGCTCAGCACGGTGGCCACCGCGTCCAGGTCGGCCAGCGGGTCCCTCGTGTGCTCCAGGTAGTGGAACATGCTGACCTGGTCGTACGTGCCCGCCAGCTGGGGCGCCAGCTCCGGCAGCTGGCCCTGGTACGCCGTCGCGATCCGCCCGGCGCGATGGCCCGAGAGCACGCCGTCGGACATGTCGAGGCCGTCGAAGACGGTCCCCGGGAACAGCTCGGCGGCAGCGGCGGGGAAGTGCGCGGACGCCGTACCCACGTCGAGCCAGCGGCGTGGCGTGTCCGGGCGGTGGTCGCGGACGGTCGAGGCCCGGCGGCGGTAGACCTCGCCCATCGAGCCGAGGTTGGCCTCGGCGCGCTCGGCGTTGAGGCCGTCGTAGGTGTCGCGGTAGTAGAACGACAGCCCCTCGTCGCTCAGCGCCGGGTTCTGGAACACGTGCCCACACCCGCGGCACTCGTCGAGGCGGAAGCGACCCGGCTTGAACTGGCGCAGGTCGCGCGTCGTCGTACGGTGCTCGAGGCGGTCGTCGCCGCACCACGGGCACGTCGTGCGAGCCTCGAGGTAGAACCGGTCGACCCCCTGGCCCAGCTCGTGGGAGTAGTAGGCGCGGGCCGCATCGAGGGCCGAGGTCGCGGTGGCATTTGGGGGAGAGCCCGACATGCGGCACATCCTAGGGCGCTCGATGCCCTAGCATCCGGCGAGTGACCGGACTCGGAACCCTTGCTTCCACCGCCAAGCGCCGCATCGGATGGATCATCCGCGACCGCTTCCCGTTCCGGCCCGTCGTACGCGACGTCCAGGGCGTCGAGCTGGTGCTGCCGTGGTCGCACCGCCTGCCCGACTACGCCGCGTGGCAGGAGACGTACGGCCAGAACCTCGTCGAGCTGGCCCGGCTGCTCGCGGCCTCGGGTCCGTTGACGGTCCTCGACGTCGGCGCGAACGTGGGCGACTCCGCCGTACAGATCCTCAACGCGGCCGACGGGCAGGTGCTCTGCATCGAGGCCGACAAGGCGTACCTGGACTTCCTCCACCGCAACGTCGACCGGGATCCGCGGGTGAGCGTGGTCGAGGCCCTGCTCACCGTCGACGGCGCCGGCGGCGGCACCACCGCCGTACGCACGGGCGGGACCACCCGCTTCGTCGAGGGCGCCTCCGGCGACGCCATGCCGACCGTGTCGCCGAGCTCGCTGCGCGCCGACCACCCCGCCTTCGACCGGCTCCGGCTCGTGAAGTCCGACACGGACGGCTACGACGTCGACCTCGTCCCCGCCATCGCCGAGGCCTGGCACGACGCGCACCCCGTCCTCTTCTTCGAGTACGACCCGTACCTCACCCGGCTCGCCGACCTCGATCCCGAGGCCGTGTGGCCGCGCCTCGCGCAGCTCGGCTACGAGCACGTCGCGGTGTGGGACAACGGCGGTCTCCCGGTCGGCCGGACCTCCACCGCCCGGGTCGCCGCGCAGGGCCGGGTCCTCGACGACGTGCCCGGCGGACGTGCCCGGTCGCGGGCCTACTGGGATGTCGCGGTCGTCCACCGTGACGACGCCGAGGGGCTCGAGGCGATCACCGAGCTGGTGCCGGGCGAGCTGCGCTGACACCGGCGCCGGTCCGGCGGGAGGGTGGTTTCGAGGCTCGTCGCTGGCGCTCCTCGCACCTCAACCACCGGAGGGGGCGTCGCTGGGGCTGCTCGCGCCTCGATCACCGGGGGTGAACGTGCCAATGCCCCCGCAGGTCGGGGGTCCTGCGGGGTGTGGGGCGGGGTGGCTACTCGTCGGGTGGGTCGGCGGTGTGGATCGGGTGGGTGCCGCGGTGGTCGACGCGGAAGGCGTGGCCGTGGGGGCTGGTCCACAGGTAGGTGCCCGGGGTGAGGGTGTCGTAGTGCCAGGCCGAGTGGGTCTTCGCGCGGTGATGGCGTCGGCAGAGGGGGACCTCGTTGCACGGACAGGTCACTCCGCCCTGGGCGTGGGGTTGGGAGTGGTCGATGTCGCAGCGGGTCGCCGGGCGGGTGCAGCGCGGGAAGCGGCAGGTGTGGTCGCGCAGCGCGACGGCTCGCTTGTGGCGGTCGGGGACCTCATACCCGGTGACCGGGAGGTGGTCGGCGAGGTCGATGACCGGGCGGATCGTGATGGTGGTGTCGTGGGCCTGCAGCCATTCCCGGATCTGCTCGGAGGAGAGGGGGCCGTTGCCCTGCTCCCACCGACCGACCGGGTTGTCTCCGGTGAGGGTGGTGTCGGTGATGTGGACGTTGAGCTCCACCTTCCGCCCCGGAACCGCGATGGCTTCTCCGGTGTCGGGGTCGGGGATCAGGAGGTCGAGGGCGAGGTCGGCACGGGCGAGCTCGGCGGCGGCCCTGGACCGCCGCACATCGAGAGAGGAGTGGTCGCCGAGCCGGCCCAGCACCTCAGCACGCCGGGTGACGGCTTGGTTGAGGTCGTGTCCGTCGGCGGCGTCCATGAGCCCGGACACCTCCACGAGGCCGTGGTCGTCGACGTGGGGGTCGATGTCGAACCGTCGCCGGTCCGCTGCCTTGGCTCGTTCGGCTTCTGCGGTGGCGGGGTCGAACCGGAGGACGGCTTCGGTGACGAGCCGGTCCAGCTGGGCCCAGCCGACACCGGTGGCGTCGAACAGCTGACGGTCCACAAAGGCAGCGGCTTCGGAGTTGAGGCCGTGGGTGCGTTCGGCGATCCGCTCCGCGCGCCACGGCGCCAGACGCCCGGCGACCACCGCGTCGTACACGTGCGGCAGCCGCCAGGCGCACTCGATCACCCGTCCGACGTACGCCCGCCCACCATCCGGGCTGCGGCCGAGCACCGCGACCAACTCCATGAGCCCGAACTCGGACACCAACGGAGCACCGTCTCCGGCGATGGGGACACCGGTGTCGAGATAGCCGTCCGTGATCGTCGCGGCACCCTCCGGACCCGCGACCACATGGCGGCTGGCCCACTCCACGATCCCGACCCACTCCCGGACAACCAGGGCTTCACGGTCCTGGACACCCGCACGCAGCTCGGACAGCACAGCTGCTGTCGAACGAGGCGTGGTCCCGAGATCCATGACTGGATTCTCCCACCCACGTGCGACACATCGAAACGCCGCCAACCCGCCTGTGGACAGGGGAAAGTGCGTTGCGGGCATGGGGACGAACAACGCCACCGATCAAGAGAGCCAGGCCCTCCACCACCGCAACCCCAGGGGTCAGACGCAAGCCAACGTGGCCCCGACAGCGGCGATCAACCAACCACCGCAACCGAAGCGGCGCGCAACCACGTCAATCGAAAAATCAAACCCTGCACCGAGCAAACCCGCCGGCCACAACCGACGACTCGGCGGGCCACAACCGACGACTCGGCGGGTCAGAACTGACGACTCAACCCCTAGGTCGGGGCAGCGTCGCCCGCAGGAGCACGGAGACCTCGTGCCGGACCGCGGCTCGGCCGGCCGCGTTGGTGTGGCAGCCGTCGTCGGTGAGCTCGTCGCGCATCAGCCCGTCCGGGCCGGCGAGAGCCTCGGTGACATCGAGGAGCCGCAGGCCAGGGGTGGCATCGACCGCCGCGGTCAGGGCGGTGCGCACCGCTCCATGGGCGACGAGCCGCTCCTCGGGGGAGCCGGCGACGGGGAACGCGGCGTGGTCGTAGCTGTCGAGGCACGGCGGCACCGGTACGACGATCGTGCCGGTCCGCGTGCCGAGACGGCCGACGAGCCCCCGGACCCGCTCGACGTAGGTCGCCACGAAGTCCGCGTCCGCGCCCTGCGCCAGCCGCGGGGCGAGGTGGCAGCGGATGTCGATCTCGCCGAAGGAGAAGAACCACGCGGCGTCCCGGGCGCCGGGGACGCGGGCGACCAGTCGCGCGGTCCGCAGCAGCGTGGGCGGGAAGTCGTCCCGGGCGATGGAGTACATCACCCGCGGCCCCAGATGCCAGGTCCAGCGGCGCTCGGCGGTGCGGAGGATGCCGGGCAGGGGCGGCTGCGCGGTGTTGAAGGTGACCGAGTGGGAGTCGCCGACCCAGATCTCGTCGACCCGGCCGCGCAGCGCCGCGAGGAGCATCCGGAACAGCGCGAGCCAGCCGCGCAGCCGCGCCCGCCGGAGGCGGACGAACGCGCGCAGGCGTGCCAGGCTCACCGGGAGCGCACCGCGTCGGCGATCGCGTCGGCGACCTTGACGCGGCCGGAGTACGCGAAGTGCTCGGTGGCGTTGAAGCTGTCCTCGAAGTCGTCGTCCTCAAGGTGGATGTCGAGCATCGGGCCGATCGCAGCGGAGCCGCGCGCCAGCGCCTCGTCCTGGAGCGCCTTGTGCGAGCGCACGTGTGCCTCGAACTCCCCGGGGAAGTGCATCTCCCCGCGCTGCATCGGGGGGCGGGTCCAGACCCCGACGGTCGGGACGCCGTACGCCTCGAGGCGGCGGGCGAGCGTGGTGAGCGACTCCAGGCGCGGGTTGTCGGCGCGCAGCTGCTCGCCGTAGAAGTAGTCGAAGCGCAGCCGCTCGAGCTCGATCGGCCACGGCGGGAGACCGGTCCCCACCAGCTGCTCGCGGTACCAGCCGATGGTGCGCAGTCCGTTCCAGCGGCTCTCGACGGGGTGGGCGAGGAAGACGTCGCGCTCCTCGTCGGTGGCGTAGGCGCCGCCGCGACCGAGATACCGGACCGGGCGCTGGGCACCCTGCACCTTCGCCATCGCGGCGAGCGAACGGTGGTATCCGGTGATCGGGTCCGCGACGATGTGGGTCGCGGTGCTGGTGCGCAGCGCGAGGGTGAAGACCACGGCCTTGGGACGGCGGTCGAGCGTGGTCAGCAGTCGAGTGGCCTCGCCGTAGATGTTCGAGCCGAAGCCGGGTCCGGCCAGGTTGACGACATTGCCGAGCCGCTGGCCGAGGAGCTCCGGCAGCAGCGTGCGGTCGGTGTCGCGCAGTGACCAGCACAGGGTGGAGCTGTCGCCGAGGAGCAGGACGTCGACGTCCTCGGCCTCGAGGCGGCGTCGGGCCTGCTCGACCTGCCGTAGCGGCGCGTTGACGAGGCGGCTGCGGAGTCGTCGGATCTTGCTGAGCTGACGCTGCACCCGCACCGAGCCCTGTGCTCGGTGGAGTGCGGAACTGAGGGCCACGGTGGTCACGATGACACAACGCAGGGGAGGGATGGGCGTTACCGGCACGACCGTGCCGGCTGCGTGACATGATCGGCGCGTGCTGCACCGCTGGTGGCGCGGATGACCGCGCGGGAGGGCTCTGCGGGGCGTCGGCTGAGCCTGGTCACGGTCGACCAGATCCTGTCGAGCCTGTCGAACATCGCGGCCCTCATCTGGGTGGCCCACGCGTTCGAGCCCATCGACTTCGGCCGGTTCAGCCTGGTCGTGCTCGTCTACACCGTCGTGCAGGTGGTCTTCCGCAGCCTGATCTCCACCACCGCGCTCGTGCACCCCGAGGACGTCGACAGCCGTCCCGGCGCCATCCTCGGGGCGACCGTCGTGCTCGGCATCGGTGCGAGCGTCCTGTGCACCGCGGCCGGTCTCGCGCTGGTCGCCGCCGACAGCGCGATGGGCGGACCGGTCGTGGTGTTCGGCCTGGCGGTGCCCTTCCTCGTCCTCCACGACGTGGGCCGCTATCTCGCGATCACCCGTCAGCGCCCCGGCGGCGCCGTGGTCCTCGACGCGGTGTGGTTCGCGCTGCTCATCGTCGGCTTCGTCGGGACCCAGCAGCTCGGTCTCGACTCGCTGACCTGGCTGATCGCGGCCTGGACCGGCTCCGGCGTGGTGGCGTCGCTGTGGGTCTTCGCCCAGTGCGGGGCGCCGTCCGGCGGGGGCCTGACCTGGCTGCGCGAGCGTTGGGACTTCTCCTGGCGGTCCATGGTGAGCGGCCTGTCCGCGAGCGGTACGGCGCTCGCCACTGCGTCGCTGATGACCCTCTTCAGCAGCCCGATCGCCGTGGCGGCCTTCCGCGCGGCGACCCTGTTGGGCGCGCCGAGCACCGCCGTGCAGATGGCCGTCGGGACCTCCGCGGCCGCCGACATCGCCCGGGAGCGAGACGACCCCAAGGCGGTGTGGCGTCACGTCCGCCGGGCGATCGCGATCGCGACCGTCGTCGGCGTGCTCAACCTGGTCGTGCTGGTGTTCCTGCCCGACGTCATCGGCCGGGCCGTGCTCGGCGAGGCGTGGGACATCGTCGAGCCCCTCATGCTGGCGGTGAGCCTCAAGGTGCTGCTGATGGCGGCGCAGAGCGGGCTGCGCGCCTCGCTCATCGGCACCCACCGGATCCAGGCGGCCATGGTCACCGACGTCGTCGCGATCGTCCTGGTGGGCGCGTGCATGGTCGTCGGCGCCGCCTGGGGCGACGCCGAGGGGGCGCTGTGGGCGATGGCCGTGGGCACCGGGGTGTCCACCGTGTGCTGGTGGATCGCCGTGATCTGGAAGGGCCGCGGCCCGCTGCCCGAGCTCCCCGCGCAGCTCCGCCAGGTCGGCGGGGCCGACGGGGCCGGCGAGGACGGGGCCGACGCGCCCGCCCCGGCGCGCCGGGTCAAGGTCGCGCCGGGCAAGCACCGCGCCTGACGGCGCGGCTCAGGCTCAGCCCCGGACCATCTTGCCGCCCTTGGTCGCCGTGGCGAGCTCGGCCTCGTCGACGACCTTGATGCTGCGGGGCTGCCAGGCGCGGGGGAGGTCCGCGCACGCCGCGCGGACGGCCTCCTTGACCTCCCGCTCCTCGGCCTGGTCGGCGAGCACGATCTCGACGGCGACGACGGCGCCGACCATCGGGTTGCTGCGGCCGTGGACCCGGGCGAGCCGGACCCCCGCGACCGCGGCGACCCGCTCCTCGATCGGCAAGGGGTGCACCTTCACGCCGCCGACGTTGATGATCTCCGAGGAGCGCCCCCGGAAGAGCACCCGGTCGCCGACGACCTCGACCATGTCGCCGGTCGACACCCATCCGTCGACCTCCTCGGGCGCGTCCGCGGTGTCGCCGGCGTAGCCGAGCATGCCCGTGCCCGCGCGCACCTGGAGCTCGCCGTCGCGCACCCGCAGCACCGCCTCCGGGTTCTCCGGGCTCCACAGGCTGGACGTCGCCAGGCCGGGCCGGCCGTCGCGGACCGACGCGATCGAGCCGAACTCCGTCGACGCGTAGACCTGCGAGATCCTGGCCGTCGGGAACGCGGCCTCGAGGTCGGCGAGCAGGTCAGGGGAGCTGGCCTCGCCGCCGAGCGTGACCTGCGCCAGCGGCGGCAGCGTGGCCTTCGTGCTGCGCGCCTCCGCGAGCAGGAAGCGCCAGTACGTCGGCGTCGCGCTCACGCAGGTGACCTCGCCGGCGAGCAGCGCGGCGAGGCCGTCACGTGGCTGGCGGGGGAAGGGAGCGACGAGCGTCGCCTGCGCCGCCATCACGTGCAGGAGCACCTGGATCCCCGCGAACTGCTGCGGTCCGTAGGCGAGCAGCCAGCGCTGCTCGGGCCGGGGGGAGGTGGCGGCGCTCCGGCGTGCCAGCACGGCCCAGTCGTGGCGTGCGGCCTTCGGGAGCCCGGTGGTCCCGGTCGTGCGGATCATCAGCGGCTGCGGTCCGTCGTACGGCGCCAGGCCGGCCGGGTCCGCGTCGAGCTCCTCGGGCCGGACCACCCGCAGCGAGCCGGGCAGGTCGGTGCGCCGGGTGACCACGGTGTCGTGGCCCAGCGCCGCGGCCTGCTCGGCGAACTGGGCGGCGTCCAGGTCGGGCTGGTACTGGCAGGGCTCGCTGCCGACGGCGGCGGCCCCGCTGAGCAGGCGAAGGATCCAGGCTGCGTCCGGCTCGAGCACGGCGAAGCGCTCGATCCCGCGTGCGCGGAGGCCGGCGGCGACGCGGCGCGCGCCGTCGCGCAGCGCGGCGTAGGTCAAGGTGACCTCCGGGGTCACCACCGCGACCTGCTCCGGCCGGTCGGCAGCGGCCCTCTCCAGCAACCCGATCATCGGTGTCGACTCCTCTCGCGAGCGCGCATGGGGGGAACGGCGCGCCGCGCCGAGTATCGCGCATGTCGCCCGTGCGCCACCCGGAGTCCGCCGATCCGCAGGCAGGAGGCAGGATCGTCCTGTGTCGCGAGAGCCTGGAGAGCGCGTGGGTGCCCATCGGCCGATGACGGTCCCGGAGAAGTACTACACCTTCCTGGACCGGCGCTGGCCGGTGAACGCCGTCATCAGCGCCGACCTCGACCGCTGCTTCGACCCCGCCGAGGTCGCCCGCGCCTGGCAGGAGCTGCGCGTGCGACGCGTTGTCGCCCGCGCGGTGGCCACCGAGGAGCTGACCATCGCCGACCCCGGGCCGGACCCCGACGGCGCGGTCTTCCGCACCCGCGAGGCGGACCCCGAGCAGTGGCCGGCGATCATCGAGGAGCTGTCCGACGCGCACTACGACCTCGGCACGCCGGTCCAGTGCTGGTACGTCACCAGCCCGGCCACGGGGACCTCCCGGGTGGTGCTGGTCGGGCATCACGCCATCATCGACGGGCGGATCGGCGTCACCGAGCTGCAGTGGCTGGTCCGGCTCCTCGACGGCCAGCAGGTGCCCGAGCAGCAGCAGCTCGCCGCCGAGCCCGAGCCGGTCGCCACGCATCCGTGGCAGCAGAGCCGGAGCGCGATGATCGACCTGCTGCGCGAGCTCAAGACCCGCAACGCGACGTACGGCGAGCCCGGGCCGGCCACCTGGCCCGACGCGTCCGTGCCCCGACGCTCGTGGATGCGCCAGGACGCGCTCGGCCCCGACGAGGTGGCTCCCCTCGTGGCGACCGGCCGCGCGCACGGGGCCAACCTGTTCTCCACGGTGGCTGCCGCGCTGCTGACGTCGACGGCGCGGGTGCTCGGGGGAGCGCGCGACGACGCCCCGGAGGTGACCCTGCAGTTCGCGGCGCCGGCGGACATCGCCGCGCCGAGCACCGACCCCGATCGCGCGCAGGCGATGGCGATCGCCGTCCTCGCGCAGCCCTATCGGGTGGACGTCACCGACCTGTGGCGGCTGTCGGCGGACATCCGGGCCACGGTCCACGAGGCCCGCGCCCGCGGCGAGGGCGAGCTGTTCTTCCACCTCGCGCGGCTGGAGAAGGTCGTGGACCTCGACGCCGGACGCGACCTGGTGTCCGGCGCGCTCGCCTCGGGCCACCCGTGCGTCGTGGTGAGCAACCTCGGCGTCACCGACCCCGGCACCGACCCCGCATGGCTCACCGCGATCCAGGGCCAGCTCGCGGCCGCGCCCAACCAGATGGTGTTCCTCGCCATCAACAGCTACCGCGGCCGGCTGCTGCACACCTTCTCCACCGACGACAACCGGGTCGCGCCGGACCAGCGCGACGCGCTCATCCGGGGCTACCGCGCGATCCTGCGGCGGCTTGCCGAGGAGGCCGCCGGGCCGACCGGCTGAGGTGGGTGCGAGCCCGGTGGTTTCGAGGCTCGGCGCCGGGGCGCCTCGCACCTCGACCGCCGGGCTCGCGCCTCCCGCCTCGCCCGCCGGGCTCGCGCCCTGGCCGCACCGCAGGCGCCGTCAGGCGGTCAGGCCACCGTCCACGACCAGCACCTGGCCGGTGATCCAGTCGTTGCGCTCGTCGACGAGGAAGGCGACCGCGCGGGCGATGTCGGCGGGCTCGCCGAGCCGGCCGGCCGGCGTACGACGGACGATCTGGTTCAGCTGGTCGTCGTCGAGCCCGTGGCTCATCTCGGTGCGCAGGTAGCCCGACGCGATGCTGTTGACCGTGATCCGGCGCGAGCCCATCTCGCGGGCGAGCCCGCGCGTGAAGCCGTCGAGCGCGGCCTTCGTGGCGCCGTACACGCTCAGGCCGCGGTAGCCGGTCAGGCCGGTGATCGAGGAGATGTTGACGATCCGTCCGCCGCCGTGGGCGAGCATGTTGCGCACCACCTGCTTGGTCAGGTGGATGGTCGCCTTCAGGTTGAGGTCGATCACCGTGTCGGAGTCGTCGTCGCTGAACATCGCGAGGATGCCGTCGCGAGCGACCCCGGCGTTGTTGACGAGGACGTCGACCGAGCGCCACTGTGCGAGGACGTCCTTGACGAAGCGCGTCGACTGCTCGCGGTCGACCATGTCGGCCTTGCGGAACAGGAACCGGTCGGCGTACGCCGGGTCGGCCTGCCAGGCGCGGACGGCGTCGGTCTCGCTGCGCGCGCAGGTGGCGACCCGGTCGCCGGCGTCCAGGAAGTGCTGGACGATGCCTTCGCCGAGACCGCGGCTACCGCCGGTGACGATGACCGTGCGGGGTCCCGTCATGCGGAAGCAGCGGTCGCGTCGGCGTAGAAGGCCACGATGTCCGCGACGGTCTCGGGCAGCAGTCCGGCACCGAAGGGGTCGGTGCCGAACTCGTCCTCGAGGATGGCCGACAGCTCGGCGGTCTCCAGGGAGTCCAGCCCGAGTCCGTCGTCACCGTGCAGCGTGGCGCCGAGCGAGACGCTGGTCTCCTCGCGGTCCGACCGCTCCAGCAGGTCCTTGACGATCGTGACGATCCTGGGCTCAATCTCGTTCATTCCGACCTCTACTCAGATGGGGGGTTCGCAGGGCCAACGACGCCACGGGGTCCTTGGTAACGGGCGCGGTTGTAGACGTGCCGGGGAATGTCGATCGGGGCGAGCCGGCGCGCCGGGACGCCGCCGTGGAGGTGGGCGCCCTTCGCCTCCTGCCCGGTCCACGTGGTGGAGCCGGCTGCGATCAGGGCGCCCTCGCCCACCACGGTGCCGGGCAGCATGGTGCAGGAGGTCGCGACGACCGCACGGTCGCCGATCGTCACCGGCTCGAGGATGACGCCGCCGTTGGTCGGGTCGAAGGCGTGCGAGAGCAGCGTCGAGCGGATGCCGGTGACCCAGGTGTTGTCGCCGAGGATGATGCCGCCGCCGCAGTCGAGGTAGTGCTGGCTGATGATGTGCGAGTCGTCGCCCAAGCGCAGGGTGCGCAGGTCGTCGGTCTGCGTGGCGCCGGGCTCGTAGCCCGAGTCGCCCACGATCTGGTTGAACAGCATGATCCGGCAGCCGTCGCCGAGCCTCACCAGGCGCAGGTCGCGGAACATGTTGAAGTGGTGGATCAGCGCGCCCTCGCCGAGCTCGAAGCGGTCCACCCGGCGCACCAGGTTGATGCCCACGACGGCGGTGTCCGGAACGGCATGTCCCAGCCGGCGGAGGAGCCGGTTCTTGAGCCGGCTCGGCGGCAGGAGGAAGACAAGGGTCGTCAGGGCCTGGCGCACGCGGCGCAGCCTACACAGCCCACCGCTTCGCCGGAGCCGATCATCGAGACCGCGGACAGGGCCTATTGTCTGCCGCGTGCTTCTCACCCCCCTGGCCCACGGCCGGGTGTCGATGCAGTGCGACCTGTGCATCCCACCCGTCCTGACCATCGCCACCCCGGCCTGGCTGCGCCGTACCGGATGGACCCTGGCCGCCGACGGCGGTCCCGTCGACGCCTGCCCCAACTGCACGGCCCGGGTCGCGCCCCGCCACCGGGTACGACGCCGCGACGCCGTCCCGCAGCAGCCGGACCCCGCCCGGCTGCCCAATGTCGTGGTGGTCGGCGCGACGAAGGCCGGGACGACGAGCATGCACAACTACCTCGCGGTGCACCCGGAGGTCGCGGCCTCGGAGGAGAAGGAGATGCGCTTCTTCACCGACCCCGACTGCCGCGACTGGGTCGGGGCCTACCAGGACCGCTTCGCGACGGGCACCCGCTACCGACTCGAGTCGACGCCGTTCTACTCCAAGGCTCCCTGCTACCCGGGCGTCCCCGAGCGGATGGCCGAGCTGGTGCCCGACGCGCGGATCATCTACCTGGTGCGCGACCCGGTCGAGCGGATCATCGCCGAGCACGTCGAGATGGTCGCGTGGAACGCGGCGGAGCGCCCGCTGGAGGAGGAGCTCGCCGACCCGGACGAGCCGACCAGCCCGCTGGTCGCGTCGAGCCGCTACGCCACCCAGGTCGAGGCCTACCGGGAGCGCTTCGGGCCCGACCGGGTGCTCGTCGTGGACCTCGCCGACCTGGGTGCCGACGTCGACGGCACCATGGGCCGCGTCTTCGAGTTCCTCGGCCTGGACCGGCCGGCGATCGGCGCCGACGAGTGGGGGCGCTACAACACCCTCGAGGAGAAGCGGGCGCTCCCGCCGTGGCTCATGGCGCTGCGCCGGGGACCGCTCGTGCGGGCGGTCCGACGGCTGCCCGCCGCGGGCCGGCTCGTGCACCTCGCGTGGCGTCGTACGGGCGAGCGGATCGAGCGCCCGCAGCTGAGCCCCGCCACCGAGGCGGCGCTGCGCGCCAGCCTGCAGCCCGAGGTGGACCGCCTGCGCGCCCTCACCGGACAGGCGTTCGCGACCTGGTCGCTGTGACCCGGCGGTTCCCCGGTGGTTGAGGTGAGACGAGCGCCAGTGACCCCCGGTGGTTGAGGTGCGACGAGCGCCAGCGATCCCCGGTGGTTGAGGTGCGACGAGCGCTAGCGAGGAGCCTCGAAACCTCCGGGGGAGGGGGTGGTGGTTTCGAGGCTCGGCGCCGGGGCGCCTCGCACCTCAACCACCGGAGAGGCCGCGGGGCGCCTCGCACCTCAACCACCGGAGAGGCCGTGGGGCGCCTCGCACCTCGACCACCGGAGCGGCGTCAGGCCACCTTGCGGAAGAGGTAGAACCGGTCGTGCAGGTCGATGAGCTCGCGCAGCTCGTCGGACTGGTGGATCGGACGGTCGTCGACCAGCTCGTAGCCGCGGTCGAGGACGTCCTGGCGGAAGGGCTTCATCGACCCGTCGAGCTCGGTGCTGCGCAGCTCGTCGGGGGTGTTCGGGACGATGAGCAGCCAGGGGATGTCGCGCTCGGCGATCCGGTCCAGCCACCAGCAGACGGCCTCGTGTGAGGCCTCCGAGAAGCTGTGGATGTTGACCGCGACGTCGTAGCGCTCCGCGAGCTTCTCGTGCTCGTGCAGCGGCACGACGCGCACCGTGTCGGGCAGCTCGCGGAAGCGGGTGTAGTACTCGCACAGGAAGGTCGAGGTCGCCACGGCGTCGACGCAGTCGTAGGCGGCGAGGTCGGGGAACGCCGTCGCCATCCGGTGGGCCAGGCGGCCGTAGCCCGCGCCGATGTCGAGGACCCGCAGTCCCTGGATCGACGACAGGCCCATCTGCTCGTCGAGGTAGTTGATCTCGTTGATGCTGTCGAGCAGGTCGCGGCTCACCGGCGGCCGGGTGCCGAACTCGAAGGTGAACGCGCCGAAGAGGCCGTCCTCGGCGAGCTTGTCGAAGAGCCCGAGCCTGTCGCGCTCCTGCACGTCCAGCATCGCGAGGTACATGCGGATGCGGGCCGCGTGACCGAGCTGGCGGAACTGCCAGACATAGGCGTTGTCGCCGCGGAACCACGCGAGGGAGAGGTTCTTCTTCAAGAAGCCCTGGCGCCACTGGGTGTGCACGGCGGACGGCAGGTCCAGGGCGTCGTACGTCGCCTGCAGCTCGACCAGGCGGGGGTTGTCCTGTCGCAGCTCGGCCTCCGCACCTGGGGGCAGCGCGACCTCGTCGTTGTGGGTCACCGCGACGTAGCGGCGACCCTCCTCGTCGATGCGGCTGACCATGAAGCCGGCGCGGGCGGCGCCGGACTTGGCGCGGCGGCGGAGCCATCCGGCGACCAGCTCGGGGTTGGCACGGCGGGCCTTGGCGACGAGCGCGTCAGCAGAAATCGGGGGCACGGTGGGCAACTGTAACCGCATCCGTCGCGGGTCGTTCTGCATCTGGTGGAATGAGCTCGCGACGGGCGCGCTCGACGCCCCACCGCCGGCCAACCGCTGCATCCGCACCCCCGAGGATCCGCTTGCTGACCACCCCCGTGACGCTGATCGCCTTCAACCGACCCGAGCTGACCGCGGGGACGCTGGCCGCGATCCGGGCCGCGCAGCCGACGCAGCTCTTCCTCGTCGCCGACGGCCCGCGCCCCGGCAACGCCGACGACGTCGAGCGCTGCGCCGCCGTCCGCGCCGTGCTCGAGGACGTCGACTGGCCGTGCGAGGTCCACCGCCGGTACGCCGAGACCAACCTCGGTCTCGAGGCGAACGTCGAGCTCGGCCTCGACTGGGTGCTCGGCCGGGTCGACCGGACGATCGTGCTCGAGGACGACTGCCAGGCGGGCTCCTCCTTCTTCCGCTACGCCGAGGAGCTGCTCGAGCGCTACCGCACCGATCTGCGGGTGTGGCAGGTCTCCGGCAGCGGGCTCGGCGTACCGCGCCGGCTCTTCGGCGACGACAGCTATGCGTTCACCGCCTGGGCGAGCGTGTGGGGCTGGGCGACCTGGGCCGACCGCTGGCAGCGGCACCGCGAGGTGTTCCCGCGCGACCACGCCGACGGCGACGCCCCGGTGCGCACCGTCCCCGCCGTGCCGCAGCCGGGCCTGCTGGTGACCCGCTCCGCGCAGCAGCACTTCGCCGAGGCGGCGATGTCCGACGACACCGTGACCCACGGCTGGGACAAGCACTGGTGGCTGACCATGATGACCTTCGGCGGTCTCGCGATCTCGCCGGCGGTCAACCTGGTGGAGAACGTCGGCTGGGGGGCCGACGCGACCCACGGGGTCGCTCCGGGCAAGCGGGACCACGCCGCGGAGGAGATGGCCTTCCCGCTGCGCCACCCGGCCGAGGTCGCCCTCCACCCGGAGGTGGAGCGCGAGCTGGAGCTGGTGCTCAACCGGGTCGGGGGACGTGCCGCGACGCTGGCTCGGCGTCTGGTCCGCTCGCCGCGGCTGCGGCACGCGGCGCGCACCGCGGTCAACAGCCGCGCGGCCACCGCCGCCCACCGCCTCGTCAGCCAACTCGGAGAGAAGAGCCGTCGTGCCTGAGCCGTCCGCCCCCCAGCTCCGGACACCCGTCGTCATCATCGCCTTCAACCGCCCCGCCGTCGTACGGCGCACGGTCGAGGCGGTCCTCGCGGCCGCACCCGAGGACGTCTTCCTCGTGGTCGACGGGCCCCGCGCCACGCATCCCGAGGACGCGGCGCGGTGCGCGGAGGTCCGCGAGCTGCTCACCTCGGCGCCCTGGCCGGGGCGCGTCCACACCCGGTTCGTCGAGCGCAACATCGGGCTCGAGGCCAATGTCGAGCTCGGGCTGGACTGGGTGTTCGGCCAGGTCGACCGCGCGATCGTGCTCGAGGACGACTGCATCCCTCATCCGACCTTCTTCGACTTCTGCGTCGAGCTGCTCGACCGGTACGCCGACGAGACGCGCGTGTGGCAGATCGCCGGCGACAACAAGGGCATCCCGCGCGCGATGTTCGGCGCCGACAGCTATGCGTTCACGACCTGGGCGAGCGTGTGGGGCTGGGCGACCTGGGCCGACCGCTGGCACGCCCACCGCGCGGTCTTCCCGCGCGACCACGCCGGCGCCGAGGAGCGGGTCGGCCAGCGGCCCCGCACCGCGGACGCGGTCCGCCCGGTCGAGGTACTGCCGGATCGCGACGCGCTCGTGACCGAGGCCGCCCTGCGTCACTTCACCCAGGTCGCCGGCGACCGCGACGGCGACTCCCGGGGCTGGGACCACCACTGGTGGGTGACGATCATGTCGCGCCGAGGCCTGTCCATCACGCCCTCGCTCAACCTGGTGGAGAACGACGGCTTCGGCCCGGACGCGACCCACACCCGCACCGCCCGCGCACCGATGCCGGCCCAGGCGATGCCGATGCCGCTGGCCCATCCGGCGCGAGTCGAGCTCAACCAGCAGGCGGAGGCCGAGCTGGAGCTGGTCCTGCTCCAGATCGACGGACGTCTCTCGCGCGCGGTGAAGCGGATCGTCAAGCCGCTGTGGATGCGGGTGCTGATCGGCCGGGTCGTGCGCTTCGGTCCCGTCTGGGCGGTCGTGCGCCGCCTCGTGGCGCGGTGACGCGATGAGCCTCCCCGCCTGGCTGCGCCCGTGGTGGCCGCTCTTCAAGCGCATCCACCTGCTGTTGACCCGGCTGCTCGGCCACGCCTTCCGCGCGATCTCCCCCCTGCTCGGCGCGCGGGGGGTGCCACGGCGCGCCACCGCGCACGCGACGGAGACGGCCGCCGAGCCGGGCGTCGTGCTGCACCCCGGACGACCGGAGGAGCCCTGGGTCCGGCCGGCCACGGAGGGCGAGCCCGCCGGGCACTGGCTGTTCGAGGCGATCCACGCCGCGACCGTCCCGACGCCGAGGGTCCCGGCGACCACGGTCCCGGCGACGTTCACGCTCGAGATCGCGGGCGGCCGGCTGACCGGCGACTACGCCGCGGCGACCACGCCCACCAAGGTGCTCGACCACGAGACCAGCACCTACTTCGGCGTGTTCGACTGGCGCGAGCACCCGATCTTCCTGCGTCCCACGCTGGGCCCCACCGAGCACGTGTCCGGCACGGTGCTCAGTCTCACGGCCCGCGGCACGTCCGAGAACTACTACCACTTCCTGTACGACGCCCTCGGCCGTCTGGCGGTCCTCGAGGACACCCTGGGGGAGGGGGCGCTCGCCGGCGTCGACGCGGTCGTCGTACCGCACCGCACGCGCTACCAGAAGCAGCTCCTGGAGCTGGCCGGGGTCACCACGCGGCTGATCCAGCCCGAGCGCGGCCGCACGGTCAGCGCCGACCGGCTGCTCGTCCCCAGCAACCCGAACTGGGCGCTCCAGGCGCCGCCGGCGACCGTCGCCTGGCTCCGCGACCGGCTGCGGCCCTCCGTCGCGGCCGACACCCCCAAGCGCCTCTACGTCACCCGCGGCACCACGCCCCGCACCCGGCGCTACGTCGAGGAGGCGGCGCTGTGGCCCGAGCTCGAGCGCCGCGGCTTCGCGCGCATCGACCCCGGGCAGCACAGCGTCCAGGAGCAGATCGACCTGTTCCACGGCGCCGAGGTCGTGGTGTCGCCGCACGGCGCCGCGCTGACCAACCTGACCTTCTCCCGGCCCGGCGTGCGGGTCCTCGAGATGTTCGCGTCGACGTACGTGCACCTGGGTCTGTGGGCCATCTGCCAGGCGGTCGGCGCCGACTACCGCTATCTCGTCGCGGAGCCCGCCGCCGGACCGAACGGCGCGAACCAGGGCGTCCTGGAGGACGTCACCATCCCGCCCGCCAGGGTGCTGGCGTCCGTGGACGCCCTCCTCGCGGATCGCTGAGACACCAACCCCCCGACGAAATAAGGTGTGGCCGTGAACGACTCCGAATCGACCTTCCGCCCGGGCGAGACCCTCTCCCGGCTCTACCCGGAGGTGCGGGCCGGGGGCTACACCCGCCACGACGGGTTCATCGAGTTCTACACCCGCGTCAACGCGCTCCTCGACGCCGACAGCACCGTCCTCGACTTCGGCGCCGGCCGCGGGCTGTGGGCGATCGAGCCCTTCCCCGAGCTGCACCGCAGGCTGCGCGGCTTCCACGAGCGCGTCGCCGCGGTGCACGGGGTCGACGTCGACCCCGTGGTGCTGGACAACCCGACCCTGGCGACCGCGCAGGTGATCGAGCCGGGCGGGAGCATCCCGTTCGGCGACGCGACCTTCGACCTGGTCGTCGCCGACCACGTCCTCGAGCACATCGCCGAGGAGGACGCCCCGACGGTCGCGGCCGAGCTGCTCCGCGTCCTCAAGCCCGGCGGCTGGCTCGCGGCCCGCACCCCCAACAAGTGGGGGATGATCGGCATCGGCGCCCGCGCGGTCCCCAACGACCTGCACACCAAGGTCCTCAAGCGGCTCCAGCCCGATCGCAAGGCCGAGGACGTCTTCCCCGTGCGCTACAGCATGAACACCCGGCGCGCGCTCTCCGCGCTGTTCCCGCCGCCGAACGAACTCGTCGTCTACGGCCACGCCTCCGAGCCGACGTACTTCGGAGCCAACGCGCCCGCCTGGCGCGTCGCCCAGCTCGTCGACCGGCTCACGCCGCCGGCGCTCGCGCCGACGCTGATGGTGTTCGTCCGCAAGGGCTGACCCCGGCCCGGGACGAGCCGGTCCCGGTGGACGAGCCGGCCCCGGTGCTTGAGGTGCGAGGAACGCCAGCCACGAGCCAGTTCCGGTGGTTGAGGTGCGAGGAGCGCCAGCGACGAGCCAGCTCCGGTGGTTGAGGTGCGAGGAGCGCTAGCGACGAGCCTCGAAACCTCCGGGCCGATGCCGCTGGGCCGGGGGTTTCGAGGCTCGGCCGTGGACGGCCTCGCACCTCAACCACCGGCGGGGGTCGGGCTCAGGCGCGGCGGCGCCCGGAGGACTTCGCGTCCTTGTCCTTGCCGGAGCGGCCCGCGGGGCTCGTCTCCTCGTAGTAGTAGTAGTAATACGAGCCGATCGCGCGCTTGGCGACCATGTTGACCACGACGCCGTAGAGGCGGGCGCCGACCTGGTTGAGGCGGTTGATGGCCTCGTTGACCTGGTCCTTCGTGGTCTTGGCATGGCGCACCACGATGATCACGCCGTCGGCGAGCTTCGCCAGCACCGACGCGTCGGCGACCGGCAGCAGCGGCGGCGCGTCGATGATCACCATGTCGTACGACGACCGCAGCCGGCGGATCAGGTCGTGGGTGATCTTCGACTGCAGGATCTCCGTCGGGTTCGGCGGCTTCGCACCGCTGGCGAGCACGTGCAGCCCGCTGGCCTCGTGGACCTGGATCGCGTCGTGGATCTCGGTCTTGCCCACCAGGGCCGTGGTGAGGCCGATCGCCGGGTCGAGACCGAGCGTGCTGGCCACGCGGGGGCGGCGCAGGTCGGCGTCGATGATCAGGGTGTTGCGCCCGGTCTGGGCGAGGGCGACCGCGAGGTTGGTCGAGGTCATCGTCTTGCCCTCGCCCGGGACGGCGCTGCTGATCACCAGGCAGCGGGGCTGGTGGTCGAGGTCGATGAACTGCAGGTTGGTGCGCAGCAGCCGGAACGCCTCGGTCCGCGCGGCGAAGCCGCCGAGGTCGGTGAGCAGCGGCGCGGAGCGGATGTCGCCGTCGAAGCCGATGCTGGCGAGCACGGGGGAGTCGGTGAGCTCCGCGACGTGGTCGGCGGTGCGGATCGTGCGGTCCAGGATCTCCCGCGCCACCGCGAGGCCGATGCCGAGGAGGATGCCGATCAGGGCGGCGACGACGAGGTTGAGGACGACGTCGGGGCTCACCTGGGCGGCGCTGTACGACGCCTTGTCGGTGATCTGCGCCTGGATCTGCGAGTCCTCGGTCGCCCCACCGGGCGTCTCGAGGCCGGCGACGTAGGTCGTGAACTCCTCCGTCGTGACGTCGGCGATGGTCTGCGCGTCGCGGGGGTTCTCGTCCTTCACCGTGATCTGGATCAGGGACGTGCTCTCCACGACCTCCGCGTCGATCCGCGAGGCCAGCTGCTCCGGCGTCATGTCGAGGTCGAGCTGGTCGATCACGCGCTCGGCGAGCTCGGTGCTCTTCACGACCGTCGCGTAGGAGGCGGCGCGGTTGGACGCGAACAGCAGCGCCGCGTAGGCGTCGGTCGTGTCCCGCACGTCGACGGTGAGGAAGATCTGCGTCTTCGACTCGTACATGGGAGTGCGCGTGAACGTGATCGCAGCGCTGACCCCGAGCGCGAGCAAGATGATCGTCACGATGCTCGTCCAACGGCGCCGCAGCACCGTCAGAAATTGCTTGAAGTCCAAGTCCCATCCCTTGCTTGTGACATGCGTCCCGACCCGACCGACTGCCGATCCTAGGCCACGCTCCTGTACCCAACGCTCCGCGCGGTGGTTGGTCACTGTCCCACGTCCGCGGATCCTGCGCTGCTAGTCTCCCGGGCATGTCGCCCGAGATCCGGCGTCGGCGCCGGTCTCGCGGCCTCCGGCGGCTGCTGCGGCGGGCGCGCCGGTTCCGGGAGGACCACCCTCGCGGGAGCATCGCGGTCGTCGTCGGCGCCGTGGTCCTGCTCGGCGTGGCGTGGTCCCTGTGGGTCGTCCTCGACGCGAGCCGGGATCTCCGGGAGGTCGAGCGCCAGGCCCGTGTGATGCGCGCCGCCCTGGTCCGCGGCGACGCCGCCGGCGCCCGGACGGCGCTGGAGGCCTACCAACGCGCTGCCGATGCCGCAAACGAGACCACCCACGGACCCACCTGGTCGGTCTTCGCCGCGGCTCCGCTGCTCGGCGACGACGCCGAGGGCGTGGCGACCGTGGCGGCGGTGCTCGCCGACCTCGGCCGGGACGGGCTCACCCCGGTGGCGGACGCCGCTGACCAGGTGACGGCCGACAGCTTCCAGCCCGTCGACCACACCTTCCCGTTGGAGCGGATCGCGGCCCTCGAGGAGCCGGCGGAGCGGAGCGAGGCGGCCTTCGACTCCGCGAGCGCCCGGCTGGCCGAGGTGGACTCGTCCGGCTTCCTCGGTCCGATCGGCTCGGCGTTCGAGACCCTGGAGACGCTGGTCGTGGACGCCCGCAGCACCCTGCAGTCCACCTATCGCGCCTCACGGCTGATGCCGCTCCTGCTCGGCCAGGACGAGCCGCGTCGCTATCTCCTGGTGTTCCAGAACAACGCGGAGTCGCGCAGCAGCGGCGGACTTCCCGGCTCGCTGTCGCTGGTGCACGCCGAGGACGGCGACGTCGAGATCGTCGAGCAGGTCGACATGGCCGAGCTCGGCGCGACGCCGGAGCCGATCCTGCCGCTGACGTCCGAGGAGGAGCGGCTGTTCGGCCGGATCCTCGGCACCGTGGGAGTCGATGCGACCCTCACTCCGGACTTCCCCCGCGCGGCCGAGCTGATCGCTGCCCGCTGGGAGGCGGTCCGGGGTCAGCGGCTCGACGGCGTGCTGTTCGTCGACCCGGTCGTGGTGTCCTATCTCCTCCGGGCGACCGGCGAGGTCCCGGTGCCGGGCTATGCCCCGGTGACGGCCGGCAACGTCGTCGCCCGTGTGGAGAACGAGATCTACGCCCTCACGCCTGGCACCCAGGCGCAGAGCGACTACCAGGAGGCCGTCGCGAAGGCGGTCTTCGACGCCTTCTCCGACGGCTACGGCAACTCCGCCGAGGTGATCCGGGCACTGGTCTCCGGAGTCCAGGAGGGCAGGGTGCGGACGCACTTCTTCTCCGACCGGGCCCAGCGCGAGATCGCCGGCACCCGGATCGCGGGCGAGTTCGTCGAGCGCACCGACGGACCGCCCGTCGTGGGCGTCTACGTCAACGACGCCGGCCCGACGAAGATGCAGTACTACCTGCGCCAGAAGGCGCAGATCTTCTCCCGCCGCTGCGAGGGCGGACGCCAGCAGATCGGCGCGTCGATCACCTTCACGAATGCGACGCCGGCGCGCGCCGACGAGCTGCCGGACGCGATCACCGGTGAGTTCTTCCCCGGCAACCGCACCGATCCCGGCCAGCAGCTGCTCGTGGTCTACGTCGGCGCGCCGTACGGCGGGACGGTCGAGTCGGTGGCCATCGACGGGCAGTCCGGCGGCGACCCCACCGTGGCGACCTACGCCGGCCGCGACGTCGCCACCGTCGGCGTGCTGCTCGATCCCGGCCAGTCCCAGACGGTCGACGTACTGCTGCGCACGGCGGAGGGCGACAGCGAGGACCCGCGTCTGGAGATGTCGCCCGGGGCCGCGCCGGGGAGCTCGAACGCCACCGTCCGCTCCGCCTGCGGCGTTCGCTGAGCCTCGGCGGGCCGGGCGGCCGCCGGGCGACACGCCGCGTGGCCCCTGCTCTTTACCTTCGAGTCACCCGGGCGCCACGGATCGACGCCATCGGCGTCACCTGGTGTGGTGAGCATGGCTGCCCGTGCCCCTCACCGCCCAGGTGGCGCGACTGGCTGATGCCCTTGTCGTCCCGACCCCCGCCGCCCTCGACGACCGTCTCGTCGACCTCGTCTCCTCGCCCGGCTTCGTCCCGGCCGCGTTCGCGCTGGCCTTCGCGGCCGGCGCCGCCCACGCCGTCGGCCCGGGCCACGGCAAGAGCCTGGCCGCCGCCTATCTCGTCGGCTCGGACGGCAAGGTGCGCGACGCGGCCTGGCTCGGCGCGTCGGTGGCACTCATGCACACCCTCTCCGTCCTGGTCGTCGCCCTCGCCTGGACCTTCCTGTCGCTCTCGGACCTGCTCTCCCTCGAGCGGCTGACCAGCGGGCTGCAGCTGCTCGCCGGGCTGATGGTGGTCGCGGTCGGCCTCTGGCTGTTCCGCCGGCACCTCCGCGGGCACGGTCATGGGCACGGCCACGGGCACGGTCATGGGCACGGTCATGGGCACGGGCACGGGCACGGTCATGGGCACGGTCATGGGCACGGGCACGGTCATGGGCACGGGCACGGTCATGGGCACGGGCCCAGCAGGCCAGGCCTGGTCCTCCTCGGCATGTCCGGCGGTCTGACGCCGTCGCCCGCCGCCTTCCTGGTGCTGGTCACCGGGATCTTCACCGGCCGCGCCGGCTTCGCGCTGCTGCTGGTGGTCGTCTTCGGTCTGGGCCTGGCGAGCGTGCTGTTCGGCGTCGGGCTGCTGGCCCTGGCCGGCCGCGACGTCGTCGTGCGCGCCGCCCGGTCCCGGGCCCTGGTGAGCGCGGCGACGCGGCTGGCCCCCGTCCTCGCCGCGGCGAGCATCACGGTGGTCGGCTGCGTCGTCACCACGACGGCGATCGGTCAGCTGGCGGGTGCCGCATGATCGCGGCGCACCCGTTCGGCGACCCCCAGACCGTCGAGATCGCACGGGACGCCGACGACCCGGCCGTCGTCCAGGTCACCTGGAAGGTGGGCGCCGCCGACGACCTCACCCTCCTCGGCATCCACCTCGGCGTGCTCCCCGAGGACCGGGTGATGCTCGACGGCGCCATCGCCTACGACGCCGGCGACGCCGCGCTCGTGCGGGAGGCCCCCGCCGTGCAGGCCTATCTCCTCGACCACGTCACCGTCAGCGCCGCGGGCAGAGAGTGCACGGGGGAGGTCGCGGCGACCGGCGACCTGGTCGCCCAGGGTGCCCAGCTGGCCTTCACCTGTGCGGCGACGGTCGAGGAGGCGAGCGTCGAGGTGACCACGCTGACCGACCTGCACCCGGCCTACCGCACCCTCGCCACCGGCCCCGACGGCCAGCACCAGGTCTACGCCTCCGACACCTCCAGCCATGCGTGGGCTCTCGGCCCGGCCACCGGGACGGCCGCGCCCTCCGAGCAGTCTCTCGGCACCGGCGCCAGCGCGGCCCTCCAGATCGGCGGCGTCCTCGGCGCCGCGCTCCTCCTCGCCGCCGCCGGTGCCCTCGTGGCCCGGCGCCGGCGGACCGTCACCACCCACCCCCACCCCTAAGGAGACATGTCGTGCACGCACGACCGATGCGCAGGCTCCGGCTGCTCGCCACCACGGCGAGCGTCGTGGCCGTCGCCTCAGGTGGCCTGCTGGTCACCCCGAGCCAGGCCGCGCCGGCCCCTGCCCCGGAGGTCTCGAGGCTCGTCGCTGGCGCTCCTCGCACCTCGACCACCGGGGGGCTCGTCGCTGACGCTCCTCGCACCTCGACCACCGCGGCGGATGCGCCGGTCCCCGACGTCCTCGACGTCGCGTTCCCGGGCGGCGTGCCGACCGACGCGGCGCAGTCGCTGGCGCCGATCACCTACGGCACCCCGACGTACGGCGCCGACCCGGTCCAGGGGCCGGTCATGACGGTGGACGGCGTGGACGACGCGGTCGGCTTCCCGTTCGAGGAGCAGTGGCCCAAGCTCGCGACCGGCGCCAGCATCGAGTGCGTGTTCAAGGTGAACACGGCGATGCCGGTGTCGAAGGAGATGGACCTGTGCTCCGACAAGGAGGCGGGCGGCCTGTCGCTCTACGTCACCGGCGGCAACCTGGGCTTCATGGGCCACATCGGCGGTGGCTACAAGAGCGCGCTGACGCCGATCGAGGGCAACCGCTGGTACCACGCCGTCGCCACCTGGGACGGCAGCCAGATCAGGCTCTACGTCAACGGGCAGCTGGCCCAGACCACGGCGGCCAGTGGCGCCCTCACCGCCCCGGTGGCCACCGCGCAGCGCTTCATCGTGGGCGCCGACGCCAGCCCGACCGGGATCGGCCAGCCGGCGCCGCCGAGCACCTTCGCCGCCGCCGGCGTCTTCTCCCGAGCGGTGACCGCCGACGAGGTGAAGGCGCTCGCCGCCGCGTGGGACACGGCCGTCCCCACGCCCGACGCCGACGTCCTCGACGTCGACTTCGCCGACGGCACCCCCACGGAGCGGGTCCGTGACCTGGCCGTGAAGACCTTCGGCAGCCCGACGGTCGGGCACGACGAGGCGCTCGGCCGCGACGTCGTCACGCTCGACGGAGACGACGCCTACGGCTACGCGCTCACTCCGCACTGGGGCGAGATGAGCACCGCCGTCAGCATCGAGTGCACCTTCCGCTACATGGGCTCGCTCCCGACCGGCACCGAGGCCTCGGTCTGCTCGGGCAAGGAGGCCGGTGGCTACTCGATCTACGTCAACGAGGACAAGGTGGGCCTGATGGCCCACATCGGCGGCGGCTACAAGACGGCCCGCGCGACCATCACCGCCAACCGCTGGTACCACGTCGTCGGTGTGTGGACCGGCACCGAGATCCGGCTGTACGTCGACGGCGCGCTCGCCGCGACGACGCCCGCCACCGGGGCCCTCACCCTGCCCAACGCCACCGCGCGCGCCTGGACCGTCGGTGCGGACTCCTCGCCCAACGCGGGCGCGCAGTTCTACACCAAGGGCAAGCTCGCGAACGCCCGGATCTACGGGCGCGCGCTGAACGAGACCGAGATCAAGGCGCTCGACATCGCCGCCTTCGGAGAGCACCCCGACGCGGGCGTCAGCCTGACCGGATCGGTGCCCGCCGCCGGCCAGCGCCTGACCGCGCCGGTCGAGCTCGACCTCGACATCGCCCACCAGGACAACGCCACCGGCTGGACCTACCTCCTCGACGGCGAGCCGATCGCCGAGGGCGACCTCGTCGGTCCCGGTCTGCATGCCGGCGCGCACACCCTGACGGTCACCGCCGTCGACGTGTTCGGCAAGCAGATCGGCTTCACCATCCCCTTCGAGTCCGACACCATCCCGACCGGCGGCGGCACCGGATCGGGCGAGGGCAAGGGCGTCGTCCAGCTCTCGGCCATCGCGACCAGCCCCGACGGCGGGGAGGTCACCACCACGTTCCGTGAGGCGACCGCCACCGTCGCTCAGGACGGGGTCCAGGGCGTCGTCACGAAGGTCCCCACCACCCTCGACTTCGCCTCCGAGGACGCGCGGCCGGTCTCCGGCCGGATGACCCCGGACGACGAGCAGTCGGCAGCGAGCGCCACCAGCGGCGACATCCCGTTCCAGCGCTTCGACGTGCCGGTGGGCTCCGCCGTCGTGGGCCAGCAGGTCGTCTGGAAGGGCGTCGTCGACCCGGAGCGCTCGGTCACGCTGCGCGCGTGGAGCACCGAGACGTCGCAGTGGGTCGTGCTGGCGACCGCACGCGGCGTACGGGACGGCGAGACGGTCCTCAACGGGGTGGTCCGCTCGGCGATGGTCGACGACGGCACGGTGCACCTGCTGGTGCTGGGCACCGACCCGTTCGCCGACGACCTCGCCCCGCGCGACGAGACTGCGGCGGAGTCCAAGGACAGCTTCGAGAGCCCGGACGACTACGACTTCTCGCTCGCCCACTTCACCGACACCCAGTACCTCGCCGAGGGCGCCGCGGGCGGCACCTACGACGACTGGGACGGCAACGCCGAGGCGTCGGACCAGATGAAGGAGGAGGAGCGCGCGATCTGGGACCGGGCCTACCGCGCCACGACCGAGTGGATCGCCCAGCAGGCCGGTCCGCGCAAGATCAAGTGGGCCGGGCACACCGGCGACATCATCGAGAACGACTACTACAACCCGCTCGCCACGAACAGCACCGGCCAGCTGCTCTATCCGGGCCTGGACGAGCAGGTGACCCGCGAGTTCGCCTTCACCTCCGACGCGCAGAGGTCGCTGGACGCCTCGGGCATCCCCAACCAGGTGATCGCGGGCAACCACGACAACCAGCTCGGCAACGAGACGGGTCCGACGTCGCGGTTCAACGAGTACTACGGCCCGGACCGCTACTACGACGTGGCGACGTCGTGGCCGGCCGGCGCGTCGTACCACGCCTGGGACGAGGTGAGCGACGCTCAGGGCAACGTCAGCACCCCGGGTCAGGACAACCAGAACAACTACGTCCTGTTCTCCGCGGGCGGCCTCGACTTCGTCGCCGTCGGCCTGTCGTACGGCGTCACCCAGGCCGAGGCGGACTGGGCGAGCTCGGTGTTCGAGCGCTACCCCGACCGCAACGGCATCCTGCTGACCCACGCCTACATCGCCCCCTCCACGGCCAAGGACGGCCGCGGGGCGAGCTTCTCGGGCGACGGCTCGAAGCTGTACGACGAGGTGGTCGCCGCCAACCCCAACGTCTTCCTGATCCTCGCCGGTCACGAGCACGGTGTCGGGACCAACCTGAAGACGGGCGTCGGCGCGACCGTGCAGCACGACGTGGTCGAGCTGCTCGCGGACTACCAGTTCTACAAGGTGTCCGCGCGCGAGCTGTGGCCCGACAAGGTCGACGCCGCCGGCAACATCGACCTCGACGGCGACGGCGCCACCGACCACAAGGCGACCGACCTGCTGCAGTTCGGCGCCAGCTGGCTGCGCCTGCTGCAGTTCGACGTGGAGCGCTCGGAGGTCAGCATCGACACCTACTCGCCCCACTTCGACAACTTCGGCGCCACCGAGTACGACGACCGCAAGCGCTACAACGGCGCCGAGGACAACCTGGTGCTGCCGGTGGACCTGTCGAGCCGGACCACGACCTTCGCGACGGACGGGCTGACCGTGGTCACCCCGACCGACACCGTCATCGGCACCGACACCGCCGCGTCGGGTTGGCCCGCGAGCGTGGAGTGGAAGGGTCTCGAGGAGGGCGAGGTCTACGCCTGGACGGCGGAGAGCCGCACCACGGACGGGGACCGGATCGGCTCGCTGCGCCAGTTCGGCACAGTGTTCCGCGCGACGGCGGCGGGCACCGACGTGACCGCGCCGACGATCGTCGTACCGGCCGAGACCACGCTCACGGTGGGCGACGTCTTCGACCCGCTCGAGGGCGTGAGCGCGACCGACGACGTGGACGGTGACCTCAGCGCCGCCGTCACCCCGATCGGGACCGTGGACACCGAGAAGCCGGGCAGCTACGCGCTGACCTACGCGGTGTCCGACGCGAACGGCAACCAGGCCCTCGCGTCGCGGGTCGTGCGGGTGGTCGCGGCCGTCGACGACCGGGCCGCCACGGCGGTGTCGGTCGGCAATGTCGCGGTGACCTTCGGCGAGCAGCCCACCCTGACCGCCCGAGTGTCGCCCGCGTCCGCCACCGGGCTGGTCCGCTTCCTCGAGGGCGAGGAGGTGCTCTGCGAGGCGATGGCGGCCAACGGCACCGCCTCGTGCACCGTCGCGACGCTCCCGCCGCCGGGTGACTACGTGGTCGTCGCGTCCTACGTCGGCGACGCCGGCCACAAGGAGGCGCAACGCTCCTTCGTGCTGAAGGTGGCGGACGCGGCCAAGGCCGACCCGCGGCTCAAGGCGAAGGTCGCGAAGGCCTCCCTCGCTCGAGGCGCCAAGGTCGTCTTGAAGGCGAAGGTCGCGCCGGGCGTCAGCGGCCAGGTGACCTTCCGCAGCCGCGGCCGCACGCTGTGCGTGGCCACGGTCGAGGACGGCGTCGCCCGGTGCGCGGTGCGCCTGAGGCCCGGAGCCTGGAAGGTCAAGGCGAAGTACGCCGGCAGCTCGGCGCACGCCGCCGACAAGGCGGTGGTGCGCTTCCGCAAGCGCTGACCTCCCGCTCGCTCCTCCGCCGTACGGCGGGGCCGTCCTGGGCCCGTCGTACGGCGGAGCTGTAACTACCTGTTCGTGCTGCTACCTGACCCGTAGACGGGTAAGGGAGCGACGCGAACAGGTAGTTACAGCTCGGCGTCTCGCCATATGGATAGCCGTCTCACAATCCGGTACGCCGAGTTCGTGGATGCGGCAAAGCCGCCTAGGCTCTTCCCCATGTCGACGACCCTGCTGCTGACCAAGCGGCGCGCGGTGGACAACTGCCGCGTCAGCTCGGCGCTGTGTCGACCCTGCTGACGGGTCTCTGATCGGCCTCTCGCCGTCCCGTCGCTTCCACGGCGCCGCTGCCGCGCCAGGACGCTGCGTCCTGCCCTGCCGTGGCGCTGATCCAGCACCGTCGTACTGCATCAACGCAACCACCGAGAAGGAAACTGCCATGAGCCGCGAGAATTCGCTCGTCTCCACCCAGTGGGTCGAGGACAACCTCGGCGCCGAGAAGGTCGTCGTCATCGAGGTCGACGAGGACACCACGGCCTACGACAAGGGCCACATCCCCGGCGCCATCAAGCTCGACTGGACCACCGACCTCCAGGACCAGGTCCGCCGCGACTTCGTCAACAAGGAGCAGTTCGAGGCCCTCCTGTCCTCGCGCGGCGTCGCCAACGACGACACCGTCATCCTCTACGGCGGCAACAACAACTGGTTCGCGGCCTACGCCTACTGGTACTTCAAGCTCTACGGCCACCAGGACGTCAAGCTGATGGACGGCGGCCGCAAGAAGTGGGAGCTCGACAGCCGCGAGCTGACCGACGAGCTGCCCCAGCGCGCCGCGACCACCTACGTCGCGCAGGAGCAGGACCGCTCCATCCGCGCCTTCCGTGACGACGTCGTCGCCGCGATCGGCAGCCAGAACCTGGTCGACGTGCGCAGCCCCGACGAGTACGCCGGCCGCCTCCTCGCGCCGGCCCACCTGCCGCAGGAGCAGTCCCAGCGCGCCGGTCACATCCCGACCTCGGTCAACGTCCCGTGGAGCAAGAACGCCAACGACGACGGCACCTTCAAGTCCGACGAGGAGCTGCAGGCGCTGTACGACGAGGTCGGCTTCGACGAGAACAAGGACACCATCGCGCTGTGCCGCATCGGCGAGCGCTCCTCGCTGACCTGGTTCGTGCTCCAGGAGCTGCTCGGCAAGAAGAACGTCAAGAACTACGACGGCTCGTGGACCGAGTACGGCTCCCTCGTCGGCGTTCCGATCGCGCTCGGCGACGAGCCCGGTGACGCCTGATGTGCGGCGCGAAGGTCGGCGGCCTGTCGCTTGACGGCGTCAACGTCGCCAAGGAGGCCGTGATCCAGGGCCAGGTCGTGCGCGGCACCGGCGAGGACGCCGCCCCCGTGGCGAGCGCCTACGTCCGCCTCCTCGACCAGTCCGGCGAGTTCACCGCGGAGGTGCCCACCTCCGCGACCGGCCACTTCCGGTTCTTCGCCGGCGACGGCCAGTGGACCCTGCGGACCCTGGCCCCCAAGGCCGACCCGGTCGACCGCGTCGTCCAGGCGCAGACCGGCTCGGTCGCCGAGGTCCTCATCACCCTCTGAGCAGCCTGAGCGGCCCGAGCGGCCCGAGCAGCCCAGCCACGAACGGCTCGGACGACTCCTGTCGTCCGAGCCGTTCGTCACTCTCGGGACGGTTCAGCCGTGGGTCGGCACCGAGGAGATCGTCGCGTAGTGCGGCCCGTCCCCACCCGGAGCGCCGCGCAACCCGCGTCCCGGTGTGCGCATCGTGATCCGGACGCGGTCGGAGCGGAACAGGTCGTGGGAGAACTCGAACGGGGTGCCGGCCGTGTCGTAGGTCGTGCGGGTGATGGAGACCAGGGGATCGCCGACGGCGACCCCGAGCAGGGCCGCCTCCTCGTCGGTCGCGTGGACCACCTCGACCACCTCCTCGGCGTCGGCGATGGTGACGCCGTAGTCCTGCTCGATGAGCTCGTAGATCGAGCCCCCGAGCGGTTGCTCGAGGAGACCGGGGAAGCGGTCGGCGGGAAGCCGGGCGTGGTCGAGCGAGAAGGGTGTGCCGTCGGCGAGCCGCAGACGGCGTACGTCGACGACCAGGTCGCCCTCGGCGAGCTGCAGTGCGCGACGGGTGGGGGCGTCGGCGACGCCCATCCGGGTGGCCACGACGCGGGTACCGGCGGAGTAGCCCTGGCGCGCGAGATACGCGGGCACGCCGACGACCTTGGTCAGGTCGTGCTCGACCTTCGCGTGGCTGATGAACGTCCCGCCCCCGCGCCCGGCGACCCGGCGGACGAGGCCCGCCTCCTCGAGGGCGGCCAGCACCTGGCGCAGCGTCGCCCGGCTCACGCCGTAGTGCTCCGCGAGCTCGCGCTCGCTGCCCAGTCGAGCGCCGGGAGGGAGGGTGCCGGCGCCGATGTCGGTCAGCATCCGCCTCCGAAGGGTCTCCGCGACGGCATGCTCGGTGGCCATGGTGCGCCTCCTTCCTGTCCGTCGCCATCGGTCGGCCCGATCCGCCGAATGGTCTGACCAGACAGCTGCAACCTACCCCAGCGTGGTGGCGAGCCCGGTCAGATCTCCTCCAGCGCCTGCAGTGACTCCGGCAGCACCTGGCCACCGTCGACGACGAGGGTCTGCCCCGTGATGTAGGACGCCTCCTCGGTCGCGAAGAAGAGCGCCGCGTGACCGATGTCCGCGACCCGGCCGAGCCGCTTCTGGGGCACGCTCGCGGCCATCGCGGCGAGATAGTCCTCGCCGAGCCCGTCGAGGCCCTCGGTGGCGATGTTGCCGGGCAGCACGGCGTTGATGGTGATGGCCCGCGGCGCCAGCTCCAGGGCCGCCGTGCGCACGAAGCCCAGCTGGGCGGCCTTGCTGGCACCGTAGTGCGACCAGCCCGGATAGCCGGTGTAGGGGCCGGTGATCGACGACGTCACCACGACCCGCCCACGCCCGCTGGCGGTCAGCGCGTCCAAGCAGGCCTGAACGGCGAACACGGTGCCGTTGAGGTTGGTCCCGATGACGCCGTCGAGGTCCGCCGCGGTCATCGCCTCAAGGCGCGCGGCGGGGAAGATGCCCGCATTGGCGCACAGCACGTCGATGCCGCCGTGCCGCTCGACGGTGGTGGCGGCCATCCGGTCGCAGTCCTCGCGGACACTCACGTCTGCGATCACGTACGACGTCTCGCCGCCGATCTCGCGGCAGGCGGTCCGCAGCGACGACTCGTCGCGGCCGGTGATGACGACGCGGGCCCCGGCCCGTGCGAAGACGGCGGCGATGCCGCGCCCGATGCCCTTGCTGCCGCCGGTGACGAGGACGGAGCATCCGTCGAGTGAGGTGAACATGAGGTCTTCCGATCCGTGGGAGAGGTCAGCTGAGGGAGGCGCCGTCCGACGCGACGTAGCGTCGCGCCAGCTCGACCGTGCCGGCGGTGTAGCCGGGCCCGAGGTCCTGGCACTCGCGGGAGTGTGCGTGCGAGCCCATCCAGGCGACGAGCAGCAGGCGACGCAGCATCACGAAGGTCGCGAGCATCGCCTCGTGCTCCGCCGGGAGCTCGGTGACCGAGCGGTAGCCGCGCAGCCACGCGGCCTGCCAGTCGGGCAGGCGCGGGTCGTGCTCGATGAACGACACCGCGGTGCCGAAGTCGTACAGGAACCACGAGTAGCCGCAGTCATCGAAGTCGATCACGGTGACGAGCTCACCCTCGACCAGCAGGTTCGCCAGACGCAGGTCGGCGTGGACGAGGCCGAACCGGTCGGCGCCGCTCCCGTACGCCGAGAGCCGCTCCCGCACGACCTCCACCGCGGCGCCGAGGGCCGCCTCCTCGGCCGGTCCGACCCCGATGCCGTCCTGCCAGCGTCCCCAGCGCGGCCGGTCGCCCAGCGTGTGCTCCCAGTCCCAGCTGAACCGCCGGAAGCCGTCGGGCGGCTGCCAGGACCGGGCGTGCAGGTGCATCCGCGCGGTGATCGCCCCGAGCGTCTCGAAGTCGGCCGTGCCGAGCGACACGTCGTCCGGCTCGATGCCGGGCACGACCCGGAACAGCACCGCGTGGCGCTCCTCGCCGTCGACCACCACCGTCGCGACCCGCTCGCCCTCGCTGCTGGGGACCACCTCGGACGTCGGGACCCCGGACTCCTCCCGTAGGGCCGCCAGCCAGGACAGCTCGCTCTCGATGTCCGCGCGCGCGTGGTAGCCGACCCGGTGCACGCGGAGGATCGCGCTGCGCTCGCCCTCCTCGACCAGGAAGGTCGCGTTCTCCGACAGGTTGATCATCCGCAGCGTGCAGTCCGGCCCGAAGCCGTACCGCGGCAGCACCAGCTCGGCGACCCGGGTGTCGGCGGCCGCGGTCGTGGTGCCCATCAGTGCTCCCGTCCCTCGATCGACTCCAGGACCTTCGTGATCCGGTCCCGCGCCAGCTCGACCTCGTCGGTGCTGCCGCTGAGATAGAGCCGTCCCGCGGCCCCGATGAACTGCACGTCCACCATGGTGATGCCGGGTGCGGCGCGCTCGGCCTCATTGGCCGCGACCGCGGCGAACAGGGCAGGAGCCATCTCGTAGACGAGCAGGGACTGTCCCGGCATGATCATCGACCCCGAACGGTTGCGGTTGAGGATCACCGCATGCTGGTCGGTGATGCTGTCGATGATGTCGTGGTACAGCACGCGCGGACGCAGCTGGTCACTGGCCGAGCTGCCGGTGCCGTCGAGGACGGCCTGACCGGCCGCCACCACGTCCTCCAGCGACGCGGCGTGCAGCTCGAGCACCCCGAACTGCCGCTCGACGAAGAGGATGCCCGGCTCGACGGACGGAGCGGCCCGGAGGGCGAGGTCGATCACGCGCTCGATGGCGAGCGCGGGCGCGACCTCGATGATGAGAGCGTGGTCGCCGGCGTACGGCGGGTAGCCCCGGGCGCGGGTGGGCGTGCCCAGGTAGGCGGCGAACTGCGGCTGCAGGTCCTCGACCATCAGGTAGACCCGCAGCTCCGCGCGGGCGTCGGTGGCGGCCATCGGACCTCCTCTTCTCGTGAGCTTGCTGTGCGGGGTGCGTCGGGGGAGAGCTACTTCGCGCTGACGTCGAAGTGGTTGCCGAGCTCGGCGTGGGGGCGCGGGATGACGTGCACGCTGACGAGCTCGCCCACCTGCGAGGCGGTCTCGGCGCCGGCCTCGGTCGCTGCCTTGACCGCGCCGACCTCGCCGGCGATGACGACGGCGACCAGGCCGTCGCCCACCTCCTGGCGGTCGGTGATGGTGACGTTGGCGGCCTTGACCATGGCGTCGGCGGCGGCGAGCGCGGCGACGAAGCCCTTGGTCTCGATCATGCCGATGGCGGTGCTGGACATGTGGTGCTCCTTGGTTGTGCGGTGGGTTGTGCGGTGGGTTGTGCGGTGGGTGGTGCGCGGGGGCCGGCGGCTCCCCGACGGTGGTGGCGACAGCGGGGGTCAGGACGGGGACGGCGGGTGGTCGACCGAGCCGATGACCAGGGCGTCGACGGGGGGCGGCGTCCCGGGGAACCAGGCCGCGGCGACCGAGCCCTGGGCGACCAGGACGGTCTCGCCGACACCACTGCCCAGGACGTCGAAGGCCACCAGGCGGCTTCCGCCGCCCTCGACCTCGACCTCCAGGAAGGCGCCGTTGGGCAGGCCGTCGATCCTCTTGGTGGACCAGACATTGCCGGTCACGACTGCTCTCAGCATCAGCGCTCCTTCTCGATGGGGACCCCCAGCGCGCGAGCCCTCTCGCGCGCCAGGGGAGTCAGCACGGCACGGCGACCGAGGACCAGCCGGCGGCCGGCCTCGGCGGCCTCCTTCACCTGGCGCTCGGTGACCGCGCCGGTGTCGATCCGCTGGGCCGGACGGTCCGTCGGTACGACGGTCGCGCCGCCGCCCTCGAGCCGGAAGCGCAGGCGCCCGGTCCGGAGGTCCTGCCGGTTCTTCGGGTTGTCGAACAGCGCCAGCAGGTGGCGGGCGAACCGGTCCAGGTCGGCGTCGTCCGCGATCCGCACGGCCTCGACCCGCTCCCGCGGCGCTGGCGGGGTGACGTGCTCGGCGCCCGCGACGCCGGCGGGAGGGGCCGGCGCCGCGGGTGTCGCCGGCAGGGGCGTGGCCGGCGTCGCCGGTGCGGCCGGGCCGGCGAGGTCCGCGACGACCTCGCGGACCACCTCCGCGATCACGGCACGCAGGTCGAGGGAGGCGCTCACGTCAGGCCCCGGAGCGCTTCCTCGGCGGCCTCCGCGGCCTGCCGCACGTCGGCCTCCTTGCCGGAGAGGTAGACCCGGCCGGTCGCCCCGATCATGCGGTAGTCGACGACCTTGACGTCGGCCGCCTTCTCCGCCTCGTTGGTCGCCACGATCGCGTACGACGCGGGCTGCACCTCGAGCACGTACAGCGACTCGCCGGGCAGCACCATCGAGCCGATCTTGTTGCGGTTGATGAGGAAGGCGTGCTGGTGGTCGATCGAGCTGATGATCTTGCTGGCCAGGATCTGGGGCCGCACTGCGCTGGCGGCCTCCGCTCCCAGCGCGTCGAGCACGCCGTCCGCGGCGGCCTTCACCGACCCGGTCTCGCCGTGGAACTCGAGGTAGCCGAACTGACGCTCGACGACGAGCACGCCGGCAGCCACGTCGGCGTGCTTCAGCGCGACGTCGGTGATCGGCTCGATGTCGATGCCGGGAGCCACCTCGATGATCTGCGCGGCCATGTGGGCGCGGGGCAGGGTGCCCTTGATCCAGGTGCCGAGATAGCACAGCGTCTGCGGCTGCAGCCGGTCGATGAAGATGAAGGAACGCAGTTCAGCCATGGGTCAGCCCTTGATGAGGTGGGAGAGTTCTTCGACGACGAGGCGACGCACCTGCTCGCGGAAGGCGGCGTCGTCGCCGGCGATGTCGTTGGTGGCGCCCGCGGCCCGCGCGCCGATCCGGTCGACCAGCGCGTCGACATGGGCCCGCCGCTGGTCGAGCCCGTCGAGACCCCGCTCGTCGTTCGACGCCAGCGGGTACGCCGGCACCGGACCGCGGTGGTCGCGCCAGGGGCTCAGCCCGGCGTACGCCGGCATCGCCTCGGCCGGATCGCTGTTGTAGGCGATCCGGGTCCAGTTGACGAGGTGCTTCGGCTGGAGGTTCTCCCCCAGGGCACTGCGGCCGACGAAGCCGGTGCCGATGGTCATCGTCGGCGCCAGGTTCGTGTCGAGGCCGGAGCTCCCGGTGCTGTTGCCGACGTTGACCGACACGCGCAGCACGGGGACGTCGGCGGCGTACCTCATGACGGTGGCCGGGTCGGTCGAGTGGATCGCCGCGCTGTGTCCGGCCCCTGCGATGCGCACGATGGCGCGGGCCGTGGCGATGCCGGTGGCCGCGTCGGGCACGCGGATCATCCCGAGCACCGGCGACAGCTTCTCGTGGGTGAGCGGCTCCTCGGGCACCGCGACGTCGAACGGCGCGACGAGGACCTTGGTGCGCGGGCCGACGCGGATGCCGGCCTGCTGTGCGATCCACGAGGCGTCCTTGCCGACGACGTCCACGTTGAGCCGGCGGTAGGGGAACATGAAGTCCCGCAGCCGTTGGGCGTCGTCCGCGCCGAGCACCGCGGCCCCGGCACGCTCGAGCTCGCGGACCAGCTTGTCGGCGACCGCCTCCTCGGCGATGAGCACCGACTCGTTGGTGCAGAGCACCGAGTTGTCGAACGCCTTGCTCTCGACCAGCCGCTGCGCGGCGGCACGGACGTCGGCGGACGCGTCGACGAGGACGGGCACGTTGCCCGGGCCGACGCCGATGGCCGGGTTGCCGGACCCGTACGCCGCCCGGACCACGCCGGTGCCGCCGGTGGCGAGGATGACGTTGGTGCGGGCGTCGCCCATCAACGCCTCGACGAGGGGGATCGTGGGCTCGGCGACGCACTGCACGATGCCGTCCGGCGCGCCGGCCTCGACCGCCGTCCGGGCGAGCAGCTGTGCTGCATCGTGGCAGCACTCCTTGGCCATCGGGTGCGGGCTGACGACGACCGCGTTGCGGGTCATCAGGGCGAGGATCACCTTGAAGAACACGGTGGCGACCGGGTTCGTGGACGGGGTGAGCGCGAGCACGACGCCGGCCGGCCGGGGCACCTCGACGATCTTGTCGTCGACCCGGACGCGGGGGCTGACGTAGTCGTGGCCGGCGTAGGTGTCGAGCAGACCGCGCGAGCACGCCTGGTTCTTGCGGACCTTGTGCTCGACGACGCCGAAGCCGGTCTCGCGGACCGCCCATTCGGCGTACTTCTGGGCGTTGGCGTGGGCGACGTCGGCGACGGCGCGCACGATCCGGTCCACATCCCCGGACGGGTAGGTCGCGAAGGAGCGTGCCGCCCAGCGGGCGCGTTCGAGCATGTGCCCCGCCTGTGCGGGCGCGGTGACGGGTCCGTTCGGCTGGTCGGCCATCAGCTTGCCCTCCGGCGGGAGACAGCGGGGTCGGCGGCCGCGCGGCCGATGGCCAGCGCGGTGCGGTCGAGCAGCTCCTCGACGAGCTCCGGAGTCATCAAGATGCCCGGCTTGTACTGAAGGACGCGCGGGTCGAGCGTGGAGAAGATCGCCCACACGCCCAGTGCGTAGAGCTCGCGCATGACGTACTTGGCGCCCTCCGGATGGGCGAACTCGAGGCCCAGGACGACGCCGTTCTGGCGGATCCCGACGAACCAGTCGGGATACAGCGCCTGCACCTGGTGCAGCCCGGAGCCGACCAGGTCGGCGATGTAGTGCACCATCGAGCGGACTTCGGGACGGCGGCTGATCTCGAGCGTCTTCAGCGCCGCGACACAGCCGAGCTCGGCGCCGCCGAAGGTCGAGATGTGGCCGAAGCCGTCCTCGCGCAGCCAGGCGCCGGCCCGCTCGCTGAGGAGCACAGCGGCGATCGGGTAGATCCCCCCGGAGAGCCCCTTGCCGGTGACCAGGATGTCCGGTTCGATGCCGTGCTTGGTGATGCCCCAGAGCTCCCCGGTACGCATCAGCCCGGTCTGCACCTCGTCGGCGATGTAGAGCGCGTCGTACTTCTCGCAGAGCCTCTTGACGGACTCGAGGTAGCCGGGCTGCGGGAGCGGGAAGCCGTACGTCGCGGGGATCGTCTCCATGATCACCGCAGCGACGTCGCGCCCCCTGAGTGCCTGCTCCATCGCCTCCAGGTCGTTGAACGGGACCTGCGGGAACTCCTCGGGCCGGTCGGCGAGGAAGAGCTTGGAGAAGCGGTCGTCGCCGGTGGCGACGGCGAGCCCGGTGTGGCCGTGGTAGGCCTTCACGATCGAGACGATCTTGCGCTTCTGCATGGCGTGCCGCGCGCTCTTGAGAGCGATGTCGATCGCCTCGCCGCCGCCCGAGGCGTAGGCGACCTTGGTGAGGCTCGGCGGTGCCGACTCGACGAGGGCCTCGGCGAGGGCCGTCCGTCCCAGTGAGGGGAAGTGGTGGTTGCCGACGTCGAAGCGGTCCATCGCCGTCTTCACGGCGGCGACCACCTCGGGGTTGCGGTGGCCGAGGTTGTAGGTGCCGCCGTTGAGGTGGACGTCGATCAGCCGTCGTCCGTCCATGTCCCAGAGCAGATAGCCCTCGCGGCGGTCGATCACCAGGTCGATCCCGCTGTCGGACCAGAACCTCGTCTTGTCCGGGTTCCAGTAGTGCGCCGACTTCTCGAGCATCGCTGCCTTCGAGTCGAAGCTGAACGCGTCGTAGTCGTGCATCGCCATCCCTTGGTGTCGGCGCCGTCTCCGCGGCCGCCGGAAGCCCGTGTGCCGAGAAGCCTGTTTGGTCAGACCGAAAAAGTCAATGGTTCAAGATCAATAAAATTGTCGGACCCAAAACCTTGATTTGGTCTGTTCGGTAGTGCCAGCATGCCCGGGATCTGGTGTGAGCCAGGACACAACGGGACGTGCTGCGAGGCACGGGAGAGAGAGTCCGCATGTCTGCAGAGGAGACGCGTACGGCGTCCGAGGCCGAGGCGGGGGTCCAGCGGCTGAAGCCGAACGCCGTGGGCCTGTTCGGGGTGATGTTCATGGCGGTGGCCACCGCCGCGCCGATCACCGCGATGGTCGGCAACGTCCCGATCGCGATCGGCTTCGGCAGCGGCGCGAACGCGCCCGCCGGCTACCTGGTCGCGACGATCGTGCTGGGGCTCTTCGCGCTCGGGTACTCGGCGATGGCCAAGCACATCGTCTCGACCGGGGCCTTCTACGGGTTCATCTCCCACGGCCTGGGCCGGGTGGTGGGCATGGGGGCCGGGGCGCTGACCACGCTGGCGTACGTCGTCTTCGAGGCCTCGCTGGTCGGCATCCTCTCGTTCTTCGCCGCGAGCTTCTTCTCCGCGCACACCTCGCTCGACATCTCGTGGGTCTTCTACGCGCTGCTGATGCTCGCCGTCAACGCGGTGCTGACCTACTACGACATCAACCTGACGGCCGTCGTGCTCGGCGGCTTCCTCGTCACCGAGATCGTGATGCTCGCCGCCATGACCGCCTCGGTCGTCGTCTCCGGCGGCGGTCCCCAGGGCTGGTCCCTGGGCTCGCTCAACCCGCTCAACGCGTTCTCCGGGCTCGACGGCTCCGTCGTCCACCCGGACACCGGCGCCACGCTCGCGGTGGCCGGCACCGCTGGCATCGGCCTGTTCTTCGCGTTCTGGTCGTGGGTCGGCTTCGAGTCCACTGCGATGTACGGGGAGGAGTCGCGCAACCCGAAGCGGATCATCCCCCGCGCGACCATGCTCTCGGTGCTCGGCATCGGCATCTTCTACGTCATCGTCTCGTGGTCCGCGATCGTCGGCACCGGCCCGGACAACGCCGTCGCCCTCGCCCAGGACAGTGCGACCGCCGGGCAGATCTTCTTCGGTCCCGTCGAGGAGCATCTCGGCCACTGGGCGGTCGTCGTCTTCGAGTTCCTGCTGATGAGCGGTTCGTTCGCCTGCGGCATGGCGTTCCACAACTGCGCGTCCCGCTACATCTACGCGATCGGCCGTGAGGACCTCGTCCCCGGCTTCGGGAGGACGCTCGGGGCCGCGCACCCGGTCCACGGCTCGCCGTACATCGCCGGCTTCGCGCAGACCACCGTCGCCACGCTGATCGTCCTCGGGTTCTACGTGACCGACCGCGACCCCTACGGCCAGCTCTACGCCCTCATGGCCATCCTCGGGACGACGGCGATCCTCATCGTGCAGGCGCTGGCCGCCTTCGCCTGCATCGCCTACTTCCACGTGCAGGGCAAGCACCCCGAGACGGCCAACCTGTTCCGGACCTTCCTCGCGCCGCTCGTCGGCGGCATCGGCATGGTCTACGTCATCTGGCTGCTGACCGAGAACGCCGGCTTCGCCGCCGGCGCCGCCGCGAGCGACGTCATCTTCAAGCTCTCGCCCTGGATCGTCGCACTGGTCGGGCTCTCCGGCCTCGGCTTCGCGCTGTGGGCCAAGAGGTTCGCCCCCGAGCGCTACGAGACCATCGGCCGCGTCGTCCTCGAGGACACCCAGGAACGTGAGGACTGAGACGTTCACGCGGACCCCGCCGGGGGAGCGGCGGAGGGCGTACGCTTCAGGGATCGCCAGCTGGGGGTCCCGATGAGCAGTCGTCCTTCGCCGCTCGACCTGGTGGCCGACGTGGCCGCCATCTGCGTCGAGCCCACGCCCGCGGCCGACCGGGCAGCCGCCGTCCTGCAGCGGATCGGCGAGGCCATCCCGCTCGAGGCCGCGGCCCTGTCGACCTTCGACCCGGTCGAGGGGCGCCACTTCACCGTGGCGGAGATCGGCTACAGCGATCCCGTGCTCAGCTATCTCAACGACGGATTCGTCAACGAGGACCCGGCGTTCCTCACCATGCGCTTCCGCAACCCGCGACCGCTGCGCTGGTGCGACATCCCCAACTACCGCAACATGTTCAGCGCTCACGAGGTCTTCATCCCCGGCGGGTTCGCCGAGGGCTCGACGACCTGCCTGTTCACGCGCGACGGGCGCTACACGGGGGCGCTTCACCTGAGCTCCGACTCGCCGCTGCCGATCAGCGACTCCGCCGTCGAGACCCTGATCGCCCTGCAGCGGGTGATCGCTCCGGTCATGGACGCGATGCGGCCACCGGCGGGCCAGACCTGGACCGAGCTCCTCGAGGAGGCGGGCGAGGCTGCCCTGCTCACCGCCGACCGACGGCTGGTCACGCTCCCCGGCCTGCGCCGGGACAGGTGGCTGGCCGACGACTCCCCGCTGGCGGCCGAGCTGCTGGCCGGCGCGGAGGGCGCGGCGCACGGGTTCACCTGGGTGTCCCCGGCCGGCCGCTGCCACGAGGTCCGCCGGACGCCGCTGGCGGCCGGCGTGCTGGTGACGCTGCGCGAGGCGGCGGCGCCGTACCGGCTCTCGCCGCGTGAGGTGCAGGTCCTCACCCTGGTCGCGGCCGGGCTCGGCAACCCCGACATCGGGCTCGCGCTGTCCCTCAGCCCGCGCACGGTCGCGACCCACGTGGAGCACATCCTCGCCAAGCTCGGCTGTGCCACGCGGGTCGCCGCAGCGAGCAAGGCGGTGGCGGAGGAGATCGTCCCGCTGCCGCCCGCCACGCCCTTGCTCGCCCGCACCTGAGGCTCCTCGGGGCCCGGGTCCGGGTCAGACGCCCAGCTCGACCGGCGTGCCGATCGTCCAGCCGCCGTCGACCAGCAGGTTGTCCCCGACCACGTGGTCGGCGAGCGGGCTCGCCAGGAACAGGACGGCGTTGGCCACGTCCTGCGGGCTCGCCCAGCGGCCGCGGGGGGTCTGCGCGGCGAGCGCGTCATGCGTGGCCTGGTCGTACAGCGCCGTCATGTGCGTTGTCACGAAGCCGGGCGCGACGGCGTTGACGTTGATGCCGTGGCCGGCGTAGTCGAGGGCGACCTGGCGGGTGAAGTTCACGATCGCGCCCTTCGTCGCGCAGTACGCCGCGAAGCCGGGGTTGCCGCGGAAGCCGCTGATCGAGCTGATGTTGACGATCTTCCCTGGCCTCCTGCGCCCGAGCAGCCCGCGGACCATCTCGCGCGTGCAGTGGAAGGTGCCGTCGACGTTGACGAGGAACTGGGTCCGCCAGGTCTCGTCGTCGGTCTCGTGGACACTGCCCTCCCGCAGGACTCCGGCGTTGTTGACGAGGATGTCGAGACCGTCGAGACGCTCGTCGAGGTCGGCGAAGACCGAGGCCACGTGCGCACTGGCGGTGACGTCGAGCTTCACGAACTCCGCGGAGCCGCCCGCGGCGACGATCACCGCGGCAGTCGGCTCGCCGCCCTCCCGGGCCTCCTCGGTGAGGTCGGCGACGACGACGTGCGCGCCGACCTTCGCGAGCGTGGTGGCGATGGCGCGGCCGATGCCGGACGAGCCTCCGGTGACGACGGCGTTCTTGCCGGTCAGGTCGATCATGGTCGAGTCCTTTCGATGGAGGGAGGGGTTCACTTCGCGCCGCACCAGTCGAGCGCGAGCGACGCGTAGGTCCGAGCGGCGAGGTGGACCTCGTCGACGAGGCAGTACTCGTCGTCGGCATGCGCGACCCTGAGGTCGCCGGGTCCGTAGCTGATCGCGGGAATGCCGGCCGCCGTGAGGAACGAGCAGTCCTCGACGGCACAGAAGCCGGCGACGGGAGGCGGTCCCTGGTACGCCGTCTGACCGGACACGCGCTCGTGTGCGGCCGCCACCGCCCCCGTGATGGCTGCCGCCGCGTCGCCCGGGTCGTTGGCCGGCCAGTTGAGCTTCCACTCCACGACCGGCGGGTGCTCGCGCAGCCAGCCGTCGGTCTGCGCGATCGCGCGGACCTGCGCCTCGACCTCGGCCTTGACGTCCTCCGGGTCGTCCTGTGGCGGGTACCAGATGCAGTACTCGATGGTCATGTACTCCGACAGGATGAACGGCACGAGCACGCCGTGCGGACCGCCCTGGACGACGCCGGGGTGGATCGTGAAGTGACCGGGCGCGAAGAGCGGGTGGGTCTTCGTGAAGGCCCACTCCTCCTCCAGTCGCTGCATCGCCTGGAAGACGAGCATCCCCTTGTCGATCGCGTTGACGCCGACGGCGCTGCCACCACCACCGGCGCGGATGGTCTGCCCGCGCATCGAGGAGTGCGTCGCCTTGCCCTGCACCGTCACCGAGAACCAGAGCAGCCCAGGCGTCACCGGGATGACGCCGAGGGTGGTCGGGCCGCTCGGCTCGGCGACGACGGCCGCGTCGGCGCGGTAGCCGTGCTCGATCGTCGAGGTGACGCCGCACTCGTGGTCCATCACCTCCTCGCCGACCACGGCCTGGACGATCAGGTCTCCGTCGAGCGTGACGCCGGCCCGCTGCAGCGCCTTGACCGCGAACGCCTGGGCCACCAGGCCCGCCTTCATGTCGCTGGCGCCGCGCCCCCAGACCCGGTCGCCGTCGACCTTGCCCGAGAACGGGTCGCCCGAGGTCCATCGGTCCGGGTTGCCGGGCGGCACGACGTCGACGTGGCCGTTGAGGATCAGCGACCGGCCGCCGCCGGTGCCCTTCAGGGTGCCGACCGCGTTGTCGCGCCCCTTCTCCACCGCCCAGTACTCGACGTCGGCGCCGGCGTCCTCGTAGATCTCGCCGACGAGACGCGACACGCGACCCTCGAGGCCGACCACCTCGTCGTACACCTGACCGGGGTACTTCGGGTTCACGCTCGGGATGGAGATGACCTCGGAGAGTGTCGTGACGAGGTCGTCCTTGAGGGCGTCGACCGCCGCGAGCACACGGTCGTGGGTCTCCTGGGATGCCATGGCTGAGCTCCTTCGGATCGGGAGGTGTCAGTGGGTGGGGGACAGGGAGGGCCGGGGCTGCGACCTCCCGGCCTCGAACAGCTCGTCGACCCGGCGCCGCTCCTGGTCGGAGTGCGGAAGCAGGTAGGCCAGCACGACGTACACCACGAGGTTGATCGCGAGGGCGACGACTCCGCTGGTGAGGCTGCCGAGACCGGGCATGTCGTCCGGGTACTGCCAGGTCAGGACGGCGGCGACGACGAAGCCGGTGCACATCGAGGCGAGGGCCGCGACCTTGGTGCCGCGCCTCCAGAACATGCCGAGGAACATCGGCACCGCGAGCTGGACGATGCCCTGGTACGACATCTGGGCCAGCAGCTGGAGACGCGGGTAGTCGAAGGCGACGTACGCCATCACCGCCGAGGCGAGCATGTAGACGACCATCGAGCCCTTGGCCACGACCTTGAGCTGGAAGTCGGTCCGCGGGGAGATCACGTGCACGATGTCGTTGGCGATCTGCGCCCCGCACACCTGCACGCAGCCGTCGATCCAGCCCATGCTGGCAGCCAGGACGATGACCAGTGCCATGCCGAGCAGCCACTGCCCGCCGCGGTCGTAGAGCAGCGTGAACCAGCCGTCCTGCGGCGCTCCGGCGATGTCGGTCATCGACGCGGCGGCGAGGGCGACGAGGGTGAGCATGAGGTAGAAGCCGCCGGCCACCACCATCGTCTGCAGCGTGCCCTTCTTGACGCTGCGCACGCCCTTGGCCGTGTAGATCCGTTGATAGCTCGTCGGCCAGCACAGCGAGCCGATGACACCGGTGACGATGAGGGAGAAGAGGTACCAGGGCCCGTAGCTCCCGCCGTCGCCCGGCACCCGCAGCAGGGCGTCGGGGAGATCGCCGATCGCGCCGAAGCCGCCGGTGTCGGCTGGCCCGAACAGGATCCCGAGACAGACCAGGGCCGCCAGCCCGTAGGCCACGATGCCCTGCACGAGGTCCGTGATGACGAGGCCGCGCATGCCCATCTGCACAGTCCAGATCTGCCGGACGGCGATCACCACCACGCCCACGACCAGGCAGGTGGTCACCGACCACTGGCCGAAGCTGGCGAAGCGGAAGATCAGACCCATCGCCTGCATCCCGAGGACGATCCACGGGAACAGGCACACGACGCCGATCGCGCTGGCGATGACGCGCACCGCCGGGGACTGGAACCGCAGACCGAGCATGTCGGGCTGCGTCTTGAGGTCATAGCGCTTACCCCAGAGCCAGGCTCGCTCCGCCATCAGGTACATGGCGGTGACGCCGAGCAGCGAGTAGGCCAGCGCGTAGAACCCGAGCACACCGGCGCCCACGCTGAGGCCGAAGAAGGCGGTGTACGTCGCGCCGGGCCACCAGGAGTTGGTGTAGGACATCGCGATGTACCAGCTGCTGAACGACCGGCCGCCGACGGCGTAGTCGGAGAACGACTTGGCGTTGCGGTTCGTCGCGTAGAGGACGAACACGATGAGCGCGAAGAACGCGGCGAGCAACCCGAGGGTGACGGCCATCGAGCCGGTCATGGACTCCGCCATCAGAGCGCCACCTCCTCGGGCTCCTCGCCCACCTCGCCGCGGATGTTCTCGAAGACCCACAGCAGCCACACCGCACCGGTGGCGAGGAGGGCGTCGAAGATCCAGTAGGCGACGCTGAACGGCACGCCGAGGATGGGGGTGTCGACGCCGCTTCCCGCCAGGTAGAGGGGCGGGAACACGGCGAGCAGGATGCTGGCTCCGAAGAGCAGCCAGAAGATCGTCATCTTGGTCCGTGACGACATCGCACGGATGGCGCTTGTCATGGGTCCTCCAGGGTTCGGTCTGACCGAGATGGCCCGAAACTATGTGCGCTGGGTCACGCCCGGTATCGGCTCCCGTGCCCGGAAATCGGCCTGCCGGGGCCGTGGGCATCCGTCAGATGACGGATGCCCACGCCTGCGAAACTCGCCCGCGGAGCGGACGTCCTGGTCGGACCGGATGCGAGGAGCGGTGGAATAGGGGTGATCCCCACCTGGTTGGAGAAGACCGTGACCGGACTCGCGCTCCTCGGGCTGGCCCTCGCCGTGGCGGTCGGCTTCGGGCTCTACCGCCGTCGTACCGACGGCCGCTTCGCCGCCCCGGCGCGTCGGCCCGCGGGTGGGACGAGCCAGCCGGTGGCCGAGCCGGTGGTCGAGCCGGTGGTCGAGGTGCGAGGAGTGCCAGCGACGAGCCTCGAGACCACCCCGTGGTCCACCGTCGCCGCTGCCGTCCCCGGCGCGGTGCTGGGGGAGCGCGCCACCCTGCTGCAGTTCTCGAGCGCCTTCTGTGCGCCCTGTCGGACCACCCGGGTCGTCCTGGCCGACGTCGCCCGCACCGTGGACGGCGTCGTCCACGTGGAGGTCGACGCCGAGCAGCATCTCGAGCTGGTCCGCGCACTCGACGTACGCCGTACGCCCACCACCCTCGTCCTCGATCGCGACGGCAACGAGGTCACCCGTGCCGCCGGCGCTCCCCGGCGCGACCAGGTGCTGTCCGCCCTCCCGGCCCTCCAGGAGTCCCGATGACCGCCACCGCCGCCCGCCCCGGCATCGACCCGCGCGGACCGCGCTTCACCGCCGCCGTCACGCTCGTGGTGTTCGCGGTCGCCCTGCTCCTCTCCGACGCGGCGCCGGTCGCCGCGGCGGTCCTGACCGGGGTGCAGGCGACGCTCTTCGCGATCGGCGCCGTCCTGGGCGTGCAGCGGACGCCGACCGGGCTGCTCTTCCGCTCCCTGGTCCGTCCGCGGCTCGCTCCGCCGGACCACCTCGAGGATCCCGCCCCGCCGCGCTTCGCCCAGGCCGTCGGCCTCGTCTTCGCCGTGGTGGCGACGGTCGGCTTCGCGACCGGGGCGATCCTGCTCGGCCAGGTCTTCGCCGCCTTCGCCTTCGTCGCCGCCTTCCTCAACGCGGTCTTCGCGTTCTGCCTGGGTTGCGAGATGTACCTGGTCGGGCTGCGCGCGGTGCGTGGCCGCGGGCGGATTCACCACGGGATGTAGCCGAACCCGAGCATCTGTAGCGGAGTTCCACCGGGGGAGGTCGGACTGACCTACATCCCGTGGTGAATCCGCCCCCGCCGGACCAGGACCCGCCGCGCGCCCCGTCCCACCTCAGGGCGACTCGAGCAGCACCGTGAACGGCCCGTCGTTGACCGAGCTCACCTTCATGTCCGCGCCGAAGACCCCGCGCTCGACCTGCGTGCCGGCGGCCTCGAGGGCGGCGCAGACCGCCTCGTAGAGCGGCTCGCTGACCGCGCCGGGGGCGGCGGCGACCCAGGTGGGACGGCGCCCCTTGCGCGCGTCGCCGTACAGGGTGAACTGGGAGACGACCAGGGCCGGGGCTCCGGTCTCCCCGATCGACCGCTCGCCGTCGAGGATGCGCAGGTCGCGGATCTTGCGGGCCATCCACGCGACCTCGGCCTCGCCGTCCGCGTGGGTGATGCCGAGGTAGACGAGTAGGCCGGGGGAGTCGAGCGCCCCGACGACCCGTCCGCCGACGGCGACCGACGCGGAGGACACCCGCTGTAGGACCGCCCGCATCAGGACGCCGTCCCGGTCACTCGACCACGTCCGCCAGCAGGTCGGCGACCATCTCCTGCTCCTCGGCGTACGGGTGCCAGGCCAGACCCTTGCGGCCCTTCGCCGGAGCCGTGCCCGCGATCCACGGGTCGTCGGCGCAGATGTCGTGGCCGCGGCTGGGCGTCGCGGTGTCGAGATAGGTCACGCCGCGCCGCTGGGCGACCGCCGCGGCCGCGGCGTTGATGCTGTCGACCACGTGACGCACGAGGGGGAGGTCGCCGGCGGCGATGCCGAGCTCGGTGCAGGTGCCCTCGTCGGGGAAGATCGACGGGTAGCCGACCAGGACCACCTGCGCGTCGGGGGCCCGCTCGGTCACGGCGTCGACCACCCCGTCGATGCGCTCCTCGACCTGGTCGAGGGCGGCCTGGATGCCCTGGGCGCCGGCGGCCTGGTCGGCCTCGGTGCACGGAGCCCCGGACGGGTCCGCCATCCCCAGCTTCACGCAGGTGATGAACACGCGCACCGACAGGCCGAGGTCGTTGAAGCCCAGGCCGATCGTCACCAGGTCGGTCTTCTCGTCGACGGCCTCGATCTGCGGCGCGACCCCGCGGCCGCGGATCTTCTGCTCGCCCTCGACGGCGTCGGTCGGCGCTCCCGAGCAGCTCACGTCGGTCAGGTCGAGCTTCTCGCGCTCGGCCAGCAGGTGCGGGTAGTTGTTCTTCGAGCGCACGCAGCCGTTGCGACCGTCGGCGGGGCCGATCAGCGGGCCGGCGGTGTAGGAGTCGCCGAGGGCGACGTACGACCGTCGGCTGCCGGAGTCCTGGCAGGCGCTCAGCGTGGCGGCCAGGGCGGCCGCCAGGAGCAGGGCGGTGGCGCGGCGCATGGGAGAACCCTCTCAGTAGACGAGGGCCTGGGCGCCCTCGGCCAGTGCTTCCTCGACGAAGACCGCCGCGCCTGCGATCCGTACGCCGTCGAGCAGGTCCTCCTCGTCCAGCGAGCGCCGGGCGGCGCACTGGGCGCAGACGGTCACCCGGCCCGTGGCCAGGACGGTGTCCAGGAGGTCGGTCAGCGGCGTCGCCAGCGGCAAGGTGAGCTCGGCGGCGCGTCCGGGCACGGCGAGCCACGCGGCCTCACCGGTCAGCCAGAGGGACACCGGTGCCCCGGAGACGGCCGCCGCTGCCGCGACGGTGAACCCCTGGTTGCAGCGTTCGGGCTCGTCCGTTCCGCAGGTGACCTTCACGACGAGGCTGCGCGACATGGGTCAGAGCCTACGCAGTCCCTAGACTGGTCGATCGTGGCCTTCGAACTCCCCGACAACCTGCACCCCGACTGCGGCCCGATCGCGTGGATGCTCGGCACCTGGCGCGGCAACGGCCACGGCGACTACCCGACGATCGAGCCGTTCCAGTTCGGCCAGGAGCTCATCTTCACCCACGACGGACGCCCGTTCTTCCACTACATGGCGCGTGCCTGGATCGTCGACGAGAACAACCAGAAGGTGCGCGACGCGGCGATCGAGACGGGGTTCATCCGGGCCGTCGGTGACGGTCGCTTCGAGATCCTGCTGACCCACAACACCGGCATCGCCGAGATCTGGGAGGGCCAGGCCGACAACGGGAAGTTCGAGTGGACCACCGACGCTGTGGCACGCACCGAGACAGCCAAGGAGTACGTCGCGGGCAAGCGCCTCTACGGCAATGTCGAGGGTGACCTGCTCTACGCCTTCGACATGGCCGCGATGGGCCAGGCGCTGCAGCCGCACCTGTGGGCGAGGCTGAAGCGTGCCTGACGAGGCGGACTGGCGCGCGGCCCTCCGGGAGCGGGGCTACCGGCTGACCCCCCAGCGCGAGCTGATCCTCGGCGCGGTGGACGAGCTCGGCCACGCCACCCCCGACGAGGTGCTGGCCCACGTGCAGCAGACCGTCAGCACCATCAACGCCTCGACCGTCTACCGCACGCTGGAGGTGCTCGAGGAGCTCGGCCTGGTGCGGCACGCGCACCTCTCGGACCGCGCCCCGACCTACCACTCGACGCGCGGCCACGTTCACTTCCACCTGGTCTGCCGGGGCTGTGGCGAGGTGATCTCCGTCGACGAGGAGGAGGCGGCGCCGTTCGTCGCCGCCCTCGCGACCCGGGGCTTCGTCCCGGACCTCGGCCACCTCACCGTCTTCGGCCGCTGCGCCCGCTGCGAAGGAGAGCACGCGTGACCACCGTCTTGACCTACGGGACCTTCGACCTGTTCCACATCGGCCACCTGCGCCTGATCGAGCGGCTCGCCGGCCTCGGCGACCGCCTCGTCGTCGGCGTCTCGACCGACGAGTTCAACGCCGGCAAGGGCAAGAAGTCGGTCGTGTCCTACGACGACCGCGCGGCCATCGTCAACGCCATCAAGGGCGTCGACCTGGTCATCCCCGAGCGGTCCTGGGACCAGAAGCGCGCCGACATCGTCGCGCACGGCGTGGACCTCTTCGTGATGGGCGACGACTGGACCGGGAAGTTCGACGACCTCCGCGACGTTTGCGAGGTGAGGTACCTGCCGCGCACCTCGGGTGTGTCGAGCACCGAGATCAAGGAGATGCTCCGCACGCTCGACCCGGCACACATCGAGGAGATGCAGGCAGCCCTCGGCACCCTCACCCGACTCCTCGAGCACTACAGGGACCTCACATGACCAGCCCCCTCCTCGCCCTGCCCGGCGCCGTTGCCGGCGACGGCATCGACGCGGGCGTCGCCGCCCACTACGGCAGCCTCTTCGGCGAGCAGCGCGCGCTCGCGGCCGGCGAGGGCTTCGTCGACCTGTCCCACCGCGACGTGCTGCGGGTGTCGGGACCGGACCGGCTGGGCTGGCTGCACTCGATCACGACCCAGTACTTCGAGGGCCTCGAGCCCGGTCGGTGGGTCTCCGCCCTGGTGCTCAGCCCGCAGGGGCACGTCGAGCACGCGTTCGCCGGCGTGGACGACGGCGAGGCGTTCACCGCGCACACCGAGCCGGGCCGCGCCGCTGCGCTCATCGCGTTCCTCGAGCGGATGAGGTTCATGATGCGCGTCGAGGTCGCCGACGTCACCAGCGAGCTCGCCGTGGCCTGGCGTCCCTCCGGTGGCGGCCGGTACGACCTCGTGCCGCGCGACCAGCTGGCGTCGTACGCCGAGGCCGCGGGGCCGGCCGCCGGCCTCTGGGCCTTCGAGGCGCTGCGGATCGAGCGCGGGGAGCCGCGCCTCGGCATCGACACCGACGAGCGGACCATCCCCAACGAGGTCGGCTGGCTCGCCGGTGAGCACCGCTGGGCCGCGGTGCACATGGACAAGGGCTGCTACCGCGGCCAGGAGACGGTGGCCCGGGTCCACAACCTGGGCCGGCCGCCCCGGCGGCTGACCCTGCTCCACCTCGACGGCTCCGAGAACCGGCTTCCCGCGGCGGGCACCGAGGTGCTCCCCGAGGCCGGTGGCCGGGCGGTCGGCGTCGTCGGCTCCTCGGCCCGCCATCACGAGCTCGGCCCCATCGCGCTCGCGCTGCTCAAGCGCAACACCGACGTGACCGCACCGCTGGTCGTCGACGGCCTGCCCGCCGCCCAGGAGGTCGTCGTCGACCCCGAGGTCGGGCTGCACTTCCGTCCCCAGCGCTGACCCGGCAGGAACTGGCACAGGATTGGCGCCGACCCGGCAGAAGCCGGCTCAGAAATGACGCCGACCCGGCAGAAGCCTCTGCCGGGTCGACGTGACTCTCAGGCCGGTTCCTGCCGGGTCGGCGGAGAACAGGCGCCCGTTCGTGCCGGGTCGGCGCTCAGCCGTTGATCATGCCGGCGCCGACGGTCACGCCGGTCGCCTCGTCGATCAGGATGAACGAGCCCGTGGTGCGGTTCTTCGAGTACGGGTCGCACAGCAGCGGGACCGTGGTGCGCAGCGTGACGCGGCCGATCTCGTTGACGCCGAGCTCGTTGGTCGACTGGTCGCGGTGCAGGCTGTTGACGTCGAGTCGGTACTGGATGTCCTTGACGAGCGCGCGACCGGTGCGGGTCGTGTGCTTGATCGCCAGCTTCTGCCGCGGCTGCAGCGGGCTCGTGGTCATCCAGCAGATCATCGCGTCGATGTCCTGGCTGGGGGTCGGGGCGTTCTTGACCCGCGCGATCATGTCGCCGCGCGACACGTCGACGTCGTCCTCGAGGTGCACCGTCACGCTCATCGGCGGGAAGGCCTCGGTGATCTCCCGGTCGAACAGGTCGATCTTCGCGATCTTCGAGGTCATGCCCGACGGGAGGACGACGACCTCGTCGCCCGGCTTGAGGATGCCGCCCGCGACCTGGCCGGCGTAGCCGCGGTAGTCGTGGAACTCGTCCGACTTCGGCCGTACGACGTACTGCACGGGGAAGCGCGCGTCGATGAGGTCGCGGTCGGAGGCGACGTGCACGTGCTCGAGGTGGTGCATGAGCGTGGGACCGGAGTACCACGGCATGTTCTCGGAGCGGGTCACGACGTTGTCGCCCTGCAGTGCCGAGATCGGGATGACCTCGAGGTCGGGCACGTTGAGCTTGGTCGCGAACTGCGTGAACTCGGCGTAGATCCGCTCGTAGACCGTCTGGTCGAAGTCGACGAGGTCCATCTTGTTGACCGCGAGCACCAGGTGCGGGACGCGGAGCAGCGAGAGGATCACGGCGTGCCGGCGCGACTGCTCGGTGAGGCCCTGGCGGGCGTCGACGAGCACCAGGCCGAGGTCGGCGGTGGAGGCGCCGGTGACCATGTTCCGCGTGTACTGCACGTGGCCGGGGGTGTCGGCGATGATGAACTTGCGGTTGGGCGTCGCGAAGTAGCGGTAGGCCACGTCGATGGTGATGCCCTGCTCGCGCTCGGAGCGCAGGCCGTCGGTCAGCAGCGCGAGGTCGGTGTAGTCGTAGCCCTTCGCCTCGCTGGTGGCCTCGACCGCCTCGAGCTGGTCCTCGAAGATCGACTTCGAGTCCAGCAGCAGGCGGCCGATCAGCGTCGACTTGCCGTCGTCGACGGAGCCGGCGGTGGCGAAGCGCAGGAGGTCCATGCCATAGCCAGAGGTGGTCGCGGACATCAGAAGTAGCCCTCCTTCTTGCGGTCCTCCATGGCGGCCTCGGAGAACCGGTCGTCACCGCGGGTGGCGCCCCGCTCGGTGACCCGGGCGACGGCGACCTCCTCGATGATCTCGGGGATGGTGCTGGCGGTGGACTCCACGCAGCCGGTCAGGGTCAGGTCGCCGACGGTGCGGAACCGGACGGTGCGCTCCTCGACGACCTCGCCGTCGCGCAGGGGGTTGTGCTCGCTCTCGCTCAGCAGCATCCCGTCGCGCAGGAACACCCGCCGCTGGTGGCTGAAGTAGATCGACGGGATCTCGATGCCCTCGCGGCCGATGTAGTCCCAGATGTCGAGCTCGGTCCAGTTGGAGATCGGGAAGATCCGCATGTGCTCGCCCTCGTGCAGGCGACCGTTGTAGAGGCTCCAGAGCTCGGGGCGCTGGTTCTTGGGGTCCCACTGGCCGAACTCGTCGCGGTGGGAGTACACGCGCTCCTTGGCGCGGGCCTTCTCCTCGTCGCGGCGCCCGCCGCCGAAGGCCGCGGTGAAGCCGTTCTCCTCGATCGCGTTGAGCAGCGTGCCGATCTGCAGCCGGTTGCGGGAGGTCTTGCCGTCGTCGACGACGACGCCGTCGGCGATGGCCTGCTCGACGCTGGCGACGATCAGCCGCACGCCGAGCCGGTTGACCCAGTTGTCGCGCGTGGCGAGGACCTCGGGGAAGTCGTAGCCGGTGTCCACCTGGAGCACGGGGAAGGGGATCTTCGCCGGGTAGAACGCCTTCTCGGCGAGGCGCATCATCACGATGGAGTCCTTGCCGCCGGAGAACATCAGGACCGGCTTCTCGAACTCGGCCGCGACCTCGCGGAAGATGTGGATCGACTCTGCCTCCAGCTGGTCCAGCTGGCTGAGGCGGTAGTCGCTGTGCGTCTGAGTCATGCCTGGGCGACCCGTCCTTTCGGTGTTCTGCCTGCGGGCCCGTTCATCGTGCCACGCATCGCCTTCCAGCGGGGCATCGGCACGGGCGCCGTAGACAAATCGGCGAGTTTCGTCGCGGCCGGCGCCCTCGCGCCCCCTACGCTGAGCACCGTGGCCGCCGACCTCGTCGCCCGACTGGGCTCGCGCGCCCTCGTGCCCGGGGAGGTCCGGACCACCTGGGAGGTCCCCGACTACGTGGCGCTGATGACCCGCGAGGGCGAGTCCACCGTGGCGGAGAACCCTCTCGCGGCCGAGGTCGAGCAGGTCGTGCGCCGCGCCCGGGCACTGCGCCGGCTCGACCCCGACCGGATGCGCGCCGTGCTGCGCGCCCTCGCCGACCCGCCCGCGGCCGAGCTGAACAAGGCCCGGATCGCGTCGGCCGCCGACCTTCCCGTCACCACCCTGGGCCCGTACGTCGACGTCCTGGTCCGGCTCGGCGTGGTGGTGCTGCTGCCGGGCTGCCGCGCGAGCGTCGCCAAGCGGGCGATCGGCCGCCCACGCGCGCTGTTCACCGATCCCGCGCTCGCCCGCCACCTCGCCGCCGTCCCGAGCGAGCTGCTGACCGAGCTCGCCGGGCGCGCCCGCCTGGCTCCGCTGCTGCGCACCCTGGTCGCCGTCGAGCTCCTCCGGCAGCAGGGGACGAGCATCGTCGAGCACCGGGTGAGCCACCTGCGCGAGCGCAACGGGCTCGAGGTCGACCTGGTCGTGGAGCTCCCCGACGACACCGTGTTCGGGATCGAGGTGCGCACCGCCGCCAGCGTGCGTCCGCACCAGTTCGCCGCCCTGCACGCCCTCGCGCGGCGCGCGGGCGGGCGGTTCCGCGGCGGCGTGGTGCTCAACACCGCCACCCGCGGTCATGTCCACGGCCCGCGCCTGTGGAGCCTGCCGATCGCTGCGATCTGGGACCAGGAAAGCGCCGTCTTCCCGTCACCGGCCGGCCACCGGGCCTCCTGACCCCGTTCAGGGAGCGGTCGCAGCCTCGAGCCATGAAGATCACCGTGGTCGGGGCCGGCTATGTCGGCCTGTCCAACGCCGTGCTGCTCGCCCAGCACAACGACGTATGGGTGCTCGACGTCGACGCGGCCCGCGTCGCGGCGGTCAACGAGCGGCGCTCGCCCCTCGTCGACCCCGAGCTGGAGGAGCACCTGCGGCGACCGGAGCTGTCGCTGCGCGCGACCCGCGACGCGAAGGCGGCCTACGCCGACGCGTCGTACGTGGTGGTCGCGACGCCGACGAACTACGACCCCGAGACCGACCGCTTCGACACCTCGACCGTCGAGCGCGTCACGAAGGCGGCGCTCGCGGTGAGCCCTGCGGCCACGGTGGTCGTCAAGTCCACCGTGCCGGTCGGCTACACCAGCACCCTGCGCGAGCGCCACCCCGGCGCGTCGATCCTGTTCAGCCCCGAGTTCCTGCGCGAGGGGCGGGCGCTGTACGACAACCTCCACCCGTCCCGGATCGTCGTCGGATCCGACACCGAGCAGGGGCGGCTCTTCGCCAAGCTCCTGGTGCAGGGGGCACTCGACGACGACGTCCCCGTCCTGTTCACCGGCTCGACCGAGGCCGAGGCGATCAAGCTGTTCGCCAACACCTATCTCGCCCTCCGGGTGGCCTACTTCAACGAGCTCGACACCTACGCCGCCACCCACGGCCTTGCGACCCGGCAGATCATCGAGGGCGTCGGCCTCGACCCGCGGATCGGCTCGCACTACAACAACCCGTCCTTCGGGTACGGCGGCTACTGCCTGCCGAAGGACACCCGGCAGCTCCAGGCCAACTACCGCGACGTCCCGCAGAACCTGATCAGCGCGATCGTCGAGGCGAACACCACCCGCAAGGACTTCATCGCCGACGACGTGCTGCGCCGCAACCCGAAGATCGTCGGGATCTACCGGCTCACGATGAAGGCCGGCTCCGACAACTTCCGCGACTCGGCGGTGCAGGGCGTGATGAAGCGGATCAAGGCCAGGGGCGTGAAGGTCGTCGTCTTCGAGCCCGAGCTCGACCAGAAGCGGTTCTTCAACTCCAAGGTCGTCAAGGACCTCGACGTGTTCAAGGCCAAGGCGGACGTCATCATCGCCAACCGGCGCGCCGACGTGCTCGACGACGTCGCCGAGAAGGTCTACACGCGCGACCTGTACGGCAGGGACTGAGGCCGCGCCGGGTGGCCCGAAATGACTATCACCGTGCCGGCCGATCAGTGGACGGTTTGACGCGGCCCGCGGGGGTACCGTGAAAGGCAGTTCGAAGGGGACTGCCATGGAGATGCTGATCGGAGCCGCGGGCGCCGTCTGGGTCGCTGCCGCCGCCGTGTTCACGTTCGGGCTGGCGCGCGTCGCCCATGCCGAGCGGCCCTACCACGCGGAGAGCCGGCGCGAGCTGGTCTCCTGACGGCCGAGGTCCGGGGACGGGGCGCCGCCGTCAGAGACGCGCGCGGCCGAGCTCCTCGCGACCGAGGGACTCGATCTCCGCGACCGTCGGGGCCCCGAACATCGGCAGGCCGACCCGCTTGCGCAGCAGGCCCCAGACGAACGGCACCAGGACGAGCATCGCGACGCCGATCGCGGCGACGACCATCGCCTCCAGGGTCTCGTGCCCCTCGCCGAACGGGTGCAGGCCCGCCTTGAAGAGCAGGGCGACGCCCGACATGGTCAGCACGATGACGATGCCCCGCCGGATGAACGACTGCGGCACGCGGGGTGCGAGACGCGACCCGAGGAGGGTGCCCGGCACCGAGCCGACGACGAGCGGGATCAGCAGCTCCCACTCCAGGCCGTGGATCGCGATGTTGGCCAGCGCCGCGCTGAGCACGAGCGGCACCGCCTGCACCAGGTCGGTGCCGACCAGGCGGACCGCCGACAGGCCCGGGTAGAGCATGAGCAGGGCGATCATGATGACCGAGCCCGAGCCGACGCTGGTCACGCCGACGAGCAGGCCGCCGAGCATGCCGACCAGGAGCGTCGGGACCGGACGGATCCGGGGGTCGTCGTCGGGGAGCGCGCCGCCGCGTCGTACCCGCTTGAGGTTGATGTAGAGGCGCAGGGCGTACGTCGACGCGGCGAAGAGCAGCGCGATGCCGATGCAGAGCTTGAGGGTGTCCTCCAGCTGCGCCGGGTCGTCGGTCAGCGCCTTGACCAGGTAGGGGCCGACGAAGGCCATCGGCACCGAGCCGAGGATCAGCCAGCCCGCCAGGCGCAGGTTGGGCGAGCCCTCCTTCGCGTGGGTCAGCGCCCCACCGGTCTTGTACACCGCCGCGGCGGTCAGGTCGGCGGTGACGATCGCCGACGTGTGCCCGACGCCCAGGAAGATCAGGGCCGGGGTCATGAGGGCGCCACCGCCCATGCCGGTGAGGCCGACGACGATGCCGACGAGGAAGCCGGCGGCCGCGATGGACATCGCCGTGAGGGTGAGGAGGTCCACTACGGGGCGCCTGTCTGTGCGGTGGGGGCGGTGGGGGCGGCGGGAGCGGTGGGAGCGGTGGGTGAGTGCTCGAGGCGCCCGAGCACCGCCTGGAGGAGGGCGTCGATCTGGTCCGCCGAGACCTCGGCGGCCGCCTTGCCCCGCCGGTAGGGGTCGCGGATGTCGTGGTGCTCCGCCGTCCCGGCCCGCCGATGGCCGACCGCCGCGACGAGGGCGGCCCCCTGCAGGCCCGGCTCCACCCGCGAGACCGACTCCGCGAACTGGCCGAGGGTGAACGCCTTCCGGAACGCGCCCGGCACCTCCTCGAGGACGAACTGCCGGTGCGCTGCCTCGGCCGTGAGCACCAGGTCCGCGGTCTCGATCAGGTCGGCGGTGAGCGGTCGGCTGGCGAAGCGCTCCACGAGGTCGCTGCTCACCCCCCGCTCGGTCAGCACCGCGGCCATCGTCCGGTCGACGGGACGCGCGTTGAAGCCGTGGGTGCCGGCGCTGGCGAACTCGATGGTGCTGGCGCTGCCGGCGAGGGCCCGCGAGCGCAGCTCCATGTACGGCGAGCGGCAGATGTTCGCGGTGCAGATGAAGAGCACGCGCAGGGGCCGGGCGTCTGCTGCCGCGGTCCGGGCACCGGTCGGCTCGTCCTCGACGGTCGCCGCCGCCGGTCGGGCTGCGTCGGCCACGAGCCGTGGCGTCCCCCGGGAGTCGGCCTCCTCGGCGCCGGGGCCGTCCGCGGTCCGGGCATGCGCCGCGACCCGTCCGTCCGCCACGGCGGACTCGCCGGTCAGGTCGAGATAGCCCGCGTCGCGCAGCGCGGCGGTGACGTCGGCGAGCGCCTCCTCGATGGAGCGCCCGGTCGTGTCGACGCGGACGTCGGCGTCCGCGGGCTCCTCGTAGGGCGAGGAGATGCCCGTGAACTCGGGGATCTCCCCCCTGCGGGCCTTGGCGTAGAGACCCTTGCGGTCGCGGCGCTCGCACTCCTCGAGCGGGGTGGCGACGTGGACCAGGAAGAAGGCGCCGCCGGCCTGCTCGACCATCGCGCGCACCTGCTTGCGGGTCGCGTCGAAGGGCGCGATCGGGCTGCAGACCGCCACGCCACCGTGGCGGGAGATCTCTGCGGCGACCCAGCCGATGCGGCGGATGTTGGTCTCGCGGTCCTCCTTGGAGAAGGTCAGGCCGGCGGAGAGGTTGCGGCGCACCACGTCGCCGTCGAGGCTGGTGAGGGAGCGGCCGCCGCGCTCCAGCAGCCGGTCCATCAGGGCCTGGGCCAGGGTGGACTTGCCGCTGCCGGACAGGCCGGTGAAGAACAGCACCAGGCCCTGCTCGTCGCGGCGAGGGCGCTCGGACGCGGCGATGTCGGCGAGGCTCGGGAGCAGGTGCCCGCCGTAGGCCAGCTCGACGACCGGGTCGGCGTCGGCGTACGACGTCAGCACCGAGATGCGCAGCGCCGGGTCGGCCAGGGATCCGTGGTCGGCGAGCGGCACCGCCACGACGGCGGCGTCGAGCGTCTCGGCGACCCTCAGCGTGGCGCGGAGCAGACCGACGGGGCTGACCGCCGGCGTGCCGCTGCCGACGAGGGCGAGGAGGACGACCGGGCCGAGGCCGCGCAGCTGCTCGACCTGGACGTCGGACATCAGGTCGGTGACGGGGACGAAGGTGCGTCCGGCGTACCGCTCGCGCACGACCGAGGGCGCGAGGTGCAGCCGACGGAACGGCCCGAACTGCGCCGGGCTGAGCGGCGTGACGGCGAGGCCGCGCAGCGCGCTGGAGACGCGGGCGAGCGGCAGGCCCTCCGGGTCCACCAGCTCGAGCTCCTTGCCCTCGTCCAGATGCGTCGCCAGCTCGCCGGGCAGGGACAGGGTGATGGGGCTGCCCGGCTCGTTGAACCCGCGGATCGGGGCGGCCGCTCCGGACGTCAGCAGCTCGAGGTCGTCGAGCTCGCGCTGCGTCGGGCAGTGCTGGGGGAGGGGGGACACATCGGCGATCGTACAGAGTCGAGTGAGTTGATCCGCTTTGAACAGTGGTCGGCGAGACCGGGTGCTGCGTGCGCTTGTGAACGAGTTCACGCTCGCGGTGCTTGCCCTTTGCTAACTATTGCTAGCACCATGGGGGCCATGGCTAAGGGCAAGGTCGGGAAGACCGTCGGGTCGCTCGGCGACTATCTCAAGGAGCAGCGGGTCTCGGCCCGCCTCTCCCTGCGGCAGCTCGCCGACCAGGCGGGCGTCTCGAACCCCTACCTCAGCCAGATCGAGCGGGGACTGCGCAAGCCGTCGGCCGAGGTGCTCCAACAGATCGCCAAGGCCCTGCGGATCTCCGCCGAGCAGCTCTACATCAGGGCCGGGATCCTCAGCCCTGATGACGGCGTGGGGGGATCGGTCGAGCTCGCCATCGTGAGCGACACCGGTCTCACCGAGCGACAGAAGCAGTCGCTCCTCGATGTGTACGCATCGTTCCTCGCGCTCAACGCGGCCGACTCCGGCGACGCGCAGGTCGCCGCGGCAGCGCAGGAGGACGCGCCAACCAACACCGAGACGGACTCTGACGCCGTCGCCAACGAAGGGTGAAACCAGCAATGCCGAAGCTCGAGCTCCCCAAGATCGAGATCCCGACCATCGACCTGTCGAAGGTCGACCTCCCCGAGATCCCCGAGGCTGCCGCGAAGCCGATCTACGCCGGCGTCGGCGTGATCGACCTCGCCGTCGAGGAGGTCCGCAGCTATGTCGCCGACGTGCAGGCGAAGGCCGTCGCCTACGTTGCCGACGTGCAGAAGGACGTGACCGCCCGCGTCGCCGAGGTCCAGAGCACCGTCCGCGGCACCGTCAAGGGCTTCGAGCTCCCCGAGCCGAAGTCGCTGCAGGACAAGGCCGTCGCCACCTTCGCCGAGCGCCGCACCCAGGCCGAGGCCCGCATCGCCGGTCTCCAGGCCGACGCCAAGGCCCTCCCGGCCAAGGTGCAGAGCACCGTCAAGGGCGCGTACGACGAGAACGTCGCCACCGCGACCGCGCTCTACGCCGACCTCGCCAAGCGTGGCGAGGGCGTCGTCGTGAAGCTGCGCACCGGCGAGGCGCCGAAGGCTCCCGCGAAGAAGGCCCCCGCGAAGAAGGCCCCCGCAGCCGCGCCGGCTCCGGCCGCGAAGAAGGCGCCGGCCAAGAAGGCGCCCGCCGCGAAGAAGGCCCCGGCCAAGAAGGCGCCCGCGAAGAAGGCGCCGGCCAAGAAGGCCGCGGCCACCAGCTGATCGCCGCCGCACCCGAACGGCTCCGAGGCCCCGCGCCTCGGGGCCGTTCTGCGTCTTCCGGCGGCCAACTACGCTGGGGCCCATGAGCGGTGGCTTCGTGGGCGCGGTGAGCGACGTCGAGATGTGGATCAACGTCGCGATCGCCTTCGTGCTGCTCGTGATCAAGATCTTCGCGTTCGTCAGCGCGCTGCTGTACTCCGGCGAGTCCTATGTCGCCGCCGACAAGCTGACGAAGCCGACCTGGACCGCCATCCTCGGCGTCGGCGTCCTGCTCCAGGTGGTGCCGATCAACCTCTCGATCATCAACCTCGCGATGCTGGTCGCCGCACTGGTGTACCTCGCCGACGTCCGCCCGGCCCTGGCGGGCCTGCGGCGGCGCTGAGCGGGCTCCGGGGGCCGGCGTCAGACGTCAGAGGAGGTCGTCGAGGCGGCCGGCGGCTCCGTCGGGGGCGTAGGCCTGGGCGATCTCGCCGGTGCCGATGATGCGCAGCTCGCCGTCGCCCTCGTCGGCGTAGGCGGCGTCGCCGCGGCGTAGGTGGAGGAGCTCGTCGCGCTCGTTGAGCAGGGCGACCTCGCCGCCGGTGCAGACGAGGAGTCGTGGGCCGGTGGCGGGCAGGGGGGCTCCGGCGGGGTCGGCCTGGGAGCTCTGGGTGACGGAGAGGGCGAACTCGCGGGTGGGGCTGAAGATGTCGGTGGAGGTGCCGTGGAGCTGGGGGGTGACGCGGGCGACGCGGGACATGCCCTCCTCGAGGCAGAGCACGAGTCCGTGGGGGTCGACGTGCTTGGTGGTGAGTCCGGCGCGCAGGACGTTGTCGGAGGAGACCATGACCTCGAGGCACATGCCGCTGAGGTGCGCGTGGATGATGCCGGTGTCGAGGTAGGCGGCTTCGCCGGGCTGGAGGGTGAGGCGGTTGAGGAGCAGCGAGATGAGGATGCCGACGTCGCCGGGGTGGTGCTTCTCGATCTCGACGGCGGTGGCGTAGGCGCGCTTGATGTCGATGCCCTCGGCGAGGGCGCGGCGGCACTCCTCGACGATCGCGGCGACGGAGTCGGGGGTGGGGGGCTGGGCGAGGAGGGTCTCGACGAGGCGGACGATGCCGGCGAAGCCGGGGTCGGTGCGCAGCTGCTTGGCCAGGGCGCTGGTGGTGGGGTGCTGCAGGGGCATCAGGACGCGCAGGATCTCGGCGGTGGGGCGGAACCCGACGAGGGTGTCGAAGGTGGACAGCGCGTAGACCATCTCGGGCTTGGGGTGGGGGTCCTTGTAGACGCGGTCGGGGGCGTCGACGGGGATCCCGGCGGCCTGTTCGGCGTCGTAACCGGCGCGGGCGCGGGTGGCGTTGGGGTGGACCTGGATGGACAGGGGACGCTCGGCGGCGAGGAGCTTGAGCATGAAGCCGAGCTGTCCGGCGGTCTCGTCGAGGGGGTGGTGGTGGCCGTGGTCGTCGCGGTAGCGGGCGGTGCCCAGCGGGTGGGTGCCGAGCCAGACCTCGGCCACGGGGGCGCCGTCGGGACGGCGGCGCTGGAAGCCCGGGATGGCGTCGGCCGAGCCCCAGTCGTAGGACTGGGTGGCGCACTCGAGGGCGAGCAAGAAGACCTCCTGGGGGAGCGGCGGACACCAGGACTTTACTGGCGCCCCGGCCGGCTCGGGTCCGGACGGCACCTCTCGGTGGTGCCGCGGCGGTGCGCGGGTCGTCAGTAGGGTCGAGCCATGAAGGTTCTCGTGACCGGCGGCGCCGGCTACCTCGGATCGATCACGGCCAAGGCGCTGGAGCAGGCCGGGCACGTGCCCGTGATCCTCGACTCGCTGTTGAGCGGGCCGCGCGCCTACGTCGGCGACCGGATCTTCTACGAGGGCGACATCGCCGACCGCGCGCTGCTGGGCCGGATCGTGGCCGAGCACCCCGACCTCGACGCCACCGTGCACATGGCCGCTCGCATCGTCGTCCCCGAGTCGGTGCGACTGCCCTACGAGTACTACCGCGACAATGTCACCAAGTCGCTGGAGATGTTCGACGAGCTCACTGCCCTCGGCAAGCCGCGGATCCTCTTCTCCTCCACGGCATCGCTCTACGCGCTGACCCCGGACTTCGAGGTGACCGAGGCCGACCCGGTCGACCCCACCTCGCCCTACGCCCGGACCAAGCGGATGATGGAGCAGGTCCTCGAGGACCTGGCCACCGCCACCGACCTGCGGGCGATCATCCTGCGCTACTTCAACCCGATCGGCGCCGACCCCGACCTCACCACCGGCTACCACCTGCGCGACGCGACGCACGTCGTGCCGCTCATGGCGCAGACGGCGCTCGGCTACCGCGACCACTTCACGCTCACGGGCACCGACCATCCCACCCGTGACGGCACGGGCATCCGCGACTACATCCACGTGTGGGACCTGGCCCGGGCCCACGTCCGCGCGGTGGAGGAGTTCGACGCCGTGCTGGCGAAGGTGGACGCGCCGTACACCTACATCAACCTCGGTGCGGGCGACGGCGTCACCGTCCGCGAGCTGTTGGCCGCCGTCGAGCGGGTCGTCGGCAAGCCGGTGCCGGTCGTCGAGGCGCCGGCCCGGCCGGGCGACGCCGCCGGCGCCTACGCGAACGCCGACAAGGCCGCCGAGCTGCTCGGCTGGCGCACCGAGCTGACGCTCGACGAGGCGATCGCGTCGGCGCTCGCGTGGGGCGAGAAGCGCGAGCAGGTGCTCGGCTACCCCTGAGCAGCGGTACTCGCCAGCGCGTCCTCGTCGACCCGCGCGACGACGACGAGACCGCTCGGCTCCGCCTCGCCCTCGCGCCCGCGCAGCAGGGCGGCGGCACGGAGGGCCGGATGGTGCGGCTGCCCTCCCTGGCCAGCCGGCTCGGCACCCCCGGCGAGCCGCCCGCGGAGGGATTCCGGGTGGATGAGCGTCTCGACCGTGTGCGCCCAGCGGACCCGGACCTCTGGGGCCGGGACGTCGCTCGGGGTCAGCCGCGTCGGCTGGCCGTCGGCCGTGATCCGGACGGCGAGCGAGCCGTTCGACCCCGCGGTCACCGTGCGGCGCTGCAGGTCGAGCTCGATGAACGACGCCCCCGCGCGGGGAGCGGCCCCGAGGATCTCCCGGTAGCCCGCCAGGGACGTGGCGCGACCCGACCGGGAGGCGAGGGCCATCAGCCTGCGCGCCACCTCCTCGGCGGGCGGTCCGCCGGCGTGACAGGCGACCAGCGTGACCCGGCCGGGACGGTGCACCGCCCTCCACTGGGTGACGACGTCGGTCCCGGACGGCGTCGGGGCGACGACGCCCGTCACATAGGGCGCCTGGCGCGGGACCGCCGCCGGGTCCGTCCCTGCCGCGTGGCCGAGCCGCGTCCGCCGTGCGGACCGCCCGAGACGCGCCCACAGCAGGGAGCCCTGCTCGGCGACGGCGTACTCGTCGCTCAGCCGGCGGAGGGCGCTCAGCCCGGCGCCGAACGACTCGCCGGGACGACGGCCGGGGTGGAGCCAGGGACGGGAGCCGGCGTCGAGATAGGCCAGGACCTCCAGGCCGGGCCCGCCGAGCGTGCCGAGCCGGCGCAGGCTCAGCAGCCCTCCACCGTGCAGCACGAGGTTCGTCGCCACGACGGTGACGACGAGGGCGAGCTCACTCATGCGGCGGCCGTCGACGCCGTCGGCGATGGCCAGCTCGTGCGCGGCGCGGCGGCTGCGGGCGACGTCGTCGCGCTCGGTGACGTGGATGAGGGCGCCGGGGCCCACGGTGTCCAGGCTCATCTGCGACCGTTCTGTGCAGACCGTCGGAGCGTCACCGATGCACGAGGGTGGGTGCCGGTGATGGTGCGGACGGCCGGGGGCGGCCCGCACTTCTTGAGCCACGGGCATCATCGCACATCCCGGGCCCGCACCGCTGATCCCAACCGCGGCGGACGGTCTCGGCCTTCGCCGGCCGCGCCCCGCTCGCCGTGAGAGAATGCGTTCGTGACGACCTCCTTGCCTCTCGACGGGGTGGCTGGTGCCTTCCTGGAGCTGGCCGAGCTGGTGTACGCGCGCGACAGCTACGACGACGTGTACGACGCGATCTGCCAGGCAGCGGTCCGGGTCGTGCCCGGCTGCGACCACGCCTGCATCGCGACGGTGCAGGGCGGTGGCCAACCGCAGCTCGAGGCGGCCACCGACGACATCGCCCGCCAGGTCGACGGGCTCGAGTGGGAGACGGGTGAGGGGCCGTGCGTGGACGCGATCGTGTCCCAGCGCTTCGAGTGGGACCCCGACCTGACGGTCCGGGCCAGCTGGCCGCGGCTCGCGGCAGCGGTACTGCGCAGCACCCCCGTGCGCGGCATGATCGGCTACCGCGTCCTCGTGGGTGAGCGGAAGGCCGGTGCGCTCAACCTGTTCTCCGACACCCCGGGCGGGTTCGACGAGACGTCCGCGAACGTCGGGGCGGTCCTCGCCGCGTTCGCCTCCGTCGCGCTGACGGCCAAGGACGAGCACGACGTCGCGGCGAACCTCCGCACCGGGCTGGCCAGCAACCGCGAGATCGGCAAGGCGCTGGGCGTGCTGATGGCGACGTACGACGTCAGCGACGACGACGCCTTCGAGCTCCTGCGCGCTTCGTCCAACCGCCTCAACCTCCGCCTGGCCGACATCGCCGGCAAGCTCGTGGACGACCACAACGCCGGCGTCACCGAGAGCGCCTCCTGACGGGTGGTCCGGACCGGGCTGGTCCTGGCGTCGGTCGCCGTGACCCTGGCGGGTTGCTCGTCCGGCGAGGTCGCCGACGGCCCGGGCGACGGCTCGGCCGGCCCGCGCCCGCCCGCCGCCTCCGCGGATCCGTCGCCCACCGCGTCCGCGACCGTGCCGCGCAGACCTCTTGCCGGCCGGGTGGTCGTCCTCGACCCGGGCCACCAGCTCGGCAACGCCCGCTTCCGCTCCCGGGTGGACCGCGCGGTCGACGCCGGCGGCCTCGTCAAGGCGTGCAACACGACGGGGACGGCGAGCGACGACGGCTATCCCGAGGCGACCTTCGCCTGGGAGGTCGCCGTCGAGGTCCGGCGGCTGCTGCGACGGGCCGGTGCCCGCGTGCTGATGACGCGGGAGGACAACTCCCATGAGCACTGGGGACCGTGCATCGACGAGCGCGGCCGGATCGGCAACCCCGGCCAGCCCGGGCCGGCGGCCGACGTGCGGCTGAGCATCCACGGCGACGGCGCTCTCTCGCCGTCCGCGCACGGCTTCCACGTGATCCGTCCGGGACGGCACGAGGGCTGGACCGACGACATCGTGGGCCCCTCGGAGCGGCTCGCGCTCGCCGTGCGCGACGCCCTGGTGCGCGCCGGCTTCGCGCCGTCGACGTACCGCGGCGAGGACGGGATCGACGTCCGCTCCGACCTGGGCACGCTCAACCACTCCGACATACCGGCGGTGATGGCCGAGCTCGGGAACATGCGCGCCCCGGCGGACGCGGCCGCGATGACGAGCGTCGCCGGCCGCCAGCGGTACGCCCGCGCGCTCGCGGCGGCGGTCCGGACCTTCCTGCGCTGAGGCCGCACGCGGCCGGCGCGGCGGGAGTGGTCAGCTCCGGGCGTGCCGGCCCACCGGGGGCGCGGCCAAGGGCAGTGCCGGCATCCGCGCCGGCTCCGGTGCCCTCTCCGCCGATGGTCGTCGCTTCGGCCGGCGGCTGTGGCGCTCGATGTGCGGGCAGCCGCGCGGGCCGTGCTTGAGCATGCACCGCACCTTGCGGCGGAAACGGCGGAACGACATGTCGAACTCCAAGGTGAGGGAGCACCCACGGTTCCCGAGAGGGTTCGACACTAACATCGGTGGCCGGGCTTGGGGAGGTGATCGCGGTCGTTCGCGGCCGGGTAGGTTGGCCGGTATGGGGATCCGAGTGGGCCACTGGGACGACTGGCCCCTCGAGGGACTGCTGAGGCAGAAGGCGGCCACCGGCCAGCGGGTCAGTCTCGTCGTCCCGGCCCGCAACGAGGCCGCGACCGTCGGTGCCGTCGTCACCCGCGTCCGCGAGGCGCTGATGGACACGGTGACGCTGGTCGACGAGGTGGTCGTGATCGACAGCGACTCGGTCGACGACACCTATGCCGTCGCGGAGTCGGCCGGCGCCCGGGTGCACCGTGCCGCGGACATCCGGCCCGACCTCGGCAGCCACCCCGGCAAGGGCGAGGCGATGTGGAAGTCCCTCTTCGTCACCTCTGGCGAGCTGGTCGTGTTCATGGACGCGGACCTGCACGACTGGGACACCCACTTCGTGCCCGGCCTGCTCGGCCCCCTGCTGCACCACTCCGAGATCCAGCTGGTCAAGGGCTTCTACGACCGTCCCGGTGCCGACGGCCCGTTGGAGGGCGGGCGCGTGACCGAGCTCGTCGCGCGCCCCCTCATCGCGCTGCTCTTCCCGGAGCTCGACGGACTGGTCCAGCCTCTCGCCGGGGAGTGGGCGGTGCGCCGGTCGTGGTTCGCCGGGCTCTGCGTCCCGACCGGGTACGCCGTGGAGCTGGCCGCTCTCGTCGACACCGTGCGTGCGGCCGGGCCCGCGGCGCTCGCGCAGGTCGACCTCGGCGTGCGCGCCCACCGGCACCAGGCGCTCCGCGATCTCGGGGGCATGGCCACCCAGATCATCGCCGCGGCGTTGGCGCGGACGTCCCCGGAGGTTTCGAGGCTCGTCGCTGGCGCTCCTCGCACCTCAACCACTGGGGGGCTCGTCGCTGGCGCTCCTCGCACCTCAACGACCGGGGGGCTCGTCGCTGGCGCTCCTCGCACCTCAACGACCGGGGGGCTCGTCGCTGGCGCTCCTCGCAGCTCGACCATCGGCGACGACACCGGGGAGGCGGTGGTGCTGCGACAGTACCTGCGCGGGCTCGAGCCGGTGGAGCGCGTCGTACCGATCTACGAGCGGCCGGCGGCGAAGGGATGGCTGTGATGGAGGCCGGGCTCCGGCTGGGGCGGCACGCGTTCGGGGACGACCAGCCGCTGATGATGGCGATCGTCAACCGCACGCCGGACTCGTTCTTCGACAAGGGCGCCACCTGGGCCGAGGACGCCGCGTTCGCGCGCGTCGCGGAGGTGGTCGCGCAGGGTGCGGAGATCGTGGACATCGGAGGCATCAAGGCCGCGCCCGGCGTGGAGATCTCGCCCGCCGAGGAGAAGGCGCGGGTGGTCGACTTCGTGGCGCGGGTGCGCGCGGCGTACCCCGGCCTGGTCATCTCGGTGGACACCTGGCGTGCCGAGGTCGGAGCCGCGGTGTGCGCGGCCGGGGCCGACGTCCTCAACGACGCCTGGGGCGGCGCCGACCCCGAGCTCGTCGACGTGGCCGCGGAGTACGACGCCGCCCTCGTCTGCACCCACACCGGAGGCGTGACGCCGCGGACCCGCCCGTACCGGATCGAGTACGACGGCCCGGGCGGCGTCGTCGCCGCGGCGATCGCCGACACCGTGGCCTACGCCGAGCGCGCGCTCGCGGCCGGCGTCGCGCGCGAGTCGATCGTGATCGACCCCGCCCACGACTTCGGCAAGAACACCTTCCACTCCCTCGAGATCACCCGTCGCCTGGGGGAGATGGTGGCGACGGGCTGGCCGGTGCTGGTGTCGCTGTCGAACAAGGACTTCGTCGGGGAGACGCTCGGGCTCGAGGTCGGCGAGCGGCTGGTCGGCACCCTCGCGGCCACGTCGGTGTGCGCCCTGGCCGGCGCGCGCATCTACCGCGTCCACCAGGTCGTCGAGACGCGGCAGACCGTCGACATGGTCTGGTCGATCGCCGGGCGACGTCCTCCGCTGCGCGCGATCCGAGGGCTGCAGTGAGGACCGCGCTCGTCCCGGGGGTCCCGGCGCTGCTGCCGGCGTACGCGTCCTTGGAGGACCCGGTCGCGGACCTGCGCGCGGCCTGCGCGACGGCGGTCGGGGCACTCGGACCGCGGGTGCGGGTGCGGGCGTCGGGGCCCTCGGGAGCGCGCGTCGGCGCGGCGCTCGTGACGGCGGCCGGTGCGCAGGTCGTCGAGGCCGCGGAGACGGGCCTGCTGGTGGTCGGCAACGGCTCGGCGATGCGGACCGAGAGGGCGCCCGGGCACTTCGACCCGCGGGCCGAGGAGTTCGATGCCGCGCTGCGCCGCTCCTTCGCGGACATCGACCCGGCGCTCGCGGCCGAGCTGTGGGCCGACACGGCCTGCCTGGCGGACCTGCGCCCGCTGTCGGCGGCGGAGGTCACCTACGACGCCGCGCCCTTCGGCGTGCAGTACTGGGTCGCGGTCTGGCCGTGACCGCGCGCTGCGTCGGACACACTGTGCACATGGACGTACGCAACCGGCCGGGCTGGCAGCTCGCCGCGCTCGCCACCGCGGGCTTCGTGGTGCTGCTGTGGGCGGTCGAGATCGTCGACGTCGCGGCGTCCCACCGCCTCGACGGATGGGGAATCCGGCCCCGCACCACCGAGGGGCTGCTGGGTGTCCTCGCCGCGCCGCTCCTGCACGGCGGCTGGGACCACCTGGGCGCGAACACCGTGCCCGCGCTGGTGCTCGGCTTCCTCACCCTCGCGACGGGCCTGCTCCGCGGCCTCGTCGCGACGGCCGTCATCTGGCTGGCCGGCGGGCTCGCGGTGTGGCTGCTCGCGGGCAGCGGGTCGGTGCACCTCGGCGCCTCCGGACTGATCTTCGGCTGGCTCACCTACCTCGTCGCGCAGGGCCTCGTGGACCGCAAGCCCGGCGAGATCGCGGTCGGCCTGGTGGTGCTCCTGGTCTACGGCGGCGTCCTCTGGGGCGTCCTGCCCGGGCAGGACGGGATCTCCTGGCAGGGACACCTCTTCGGCGCGATCGCCGGCGTCGTCGCCGCCGTCGCCGTGCGCGAGCGGGCGGTATGAAGCCGCTGCGCCTGCCCTGGCTCTGGACCGGGCTCTGGCTGCTGCTGGTCGCCGCGGTCGTCGTGCTCTCCCTCGGCTCGCCGCCGAGCGGTCCGGACGTCCCGGCCAGCGACAAGTGGCAGCACCTCACGGCGTACGGCGTGCTCGCGTTGGGCGCGGTCCAGCTGTTCCGCCCGGGCCGCGCGCTGACGACGGCGGCCCTCGCGCTGGTGCTGCTCGGCGTCGGGTTGGAGGTCGCCCAGGGCACGCTCACCGAGAACCGGATGATGGACTGGCGCGACGCCGTCGCCAACGCCGCTGGCGTCGCGCTGGGCCTCCTCAGCAGTCGGACGCGCGCACGGGACCTGCTGGTGGACGCCGTACCCTCGCGGGCGTGAGCGCTGACGACCTGCTGATCGAGAACGACCGGCTCGGGCCCGGTGTCCTCGAGGTGACCTTCAACCGTCCCCAACGGCGCAACGCCTTCACGAGGGACATGTACGCAGCCCTGCGCGATCTCTGGGAGCGCACGGCGCAGGACCGTTCCGTGCGGGTCGTCGTGCTGCGCGGGGCCGGCGGGAAGGCGTTCGCGGCCGGGAACGAGATCAGCGACTTCCTCGAGGCCGACGCGGTCGACTACGAGAACTGGATCCGGGAGATGTTCGACCGGCTCTGGGAGCTTCCGCAGGTGACCATCGCGGCCGTGGACGGCGTCTGCGTGGGCGGCGGGCTCGCTGTCGCCACGCACTGCGACCTGCGCGTCGCGACGGCGTCGTCGCGGTTCGGCTACCCGATCGCTCGCACCCTCGGCAACGCCCTGTCCGGCACTGTCCTGTTCCGGTGCCAGTCGATCTTCGGTGAGTCGCTGACCCGCGAGATGCTGCTGGCCTCGCGGCTGGTGACCGCCGAGCGCGCCTACGGCGCGGGCGCCCTCACGGCCGTCGTACCGGACGGGGCGGGGCTGGACGCCGAGGTCGCCGCGCTCGCCGAGGGGATCGCCCAGGCCTCCCGGGTGACGATCGAGACCACCAAGCACCAGCTGCTCACCCGCGCTCGACCCGCCGAGGCGTCGATCGCGGGCGAGGAGGCGCTGCTGCGCGAGGTCTACGGCGGCCCCGACTTCGCCGAGGGCGTGCGCGCCTTCCTGGCCAAGGAGAAGCCGGCGTTCGGAGGCTGAGCGGACGCGGGACGCAGGCTGGTCACAGGGCCCGAAGGCCGGCCGCGAGCGCCGCCACCTGCTCCAGCGGCGGATCGTAGCCGGGGAAGTAGCAGCAGACCCGCTCGACCGCCGGAAGCCCCGCCGGGACGCGACCGAAGCGGCGCGCGATCTCGGCCGCGCACTGCTCGGGCGTGCCGGCCACCGCGATGGTGTCGAGCAGGTCGTCGTCGACGAGCGCGGCCATGGCCGCGACGTCACCGCTCTTCGAGAGCCGGTTGAGCTCGGGCTGCAGAGCGTCCCGGCCCTCGACCTCGAGCACGGGGAGGTAGGCCGGCGTGGAGCCGTAGAACGCGAGCAGCGTGCGCACGCCAGCCCGGGCGGCGGCGAGCTCGGCGTCGGTGTTGCCCATGGCCACGATGGCCTGCGGGTGGAGCGCGAAGCCGGCGGGCCCGCGCTCGGCACGGGCCAGGCCCTCCGCGACAGCGGGCAGCGTGCGCTCGTGGAAGTGCCGGTGGCTGTGGAAGGGCATGACCAGGAGACCGTCGGCGACCTCGGCAGCCGTGCGGGTCATCACGGGCCCCAGCGCGCCCAGGAGGACCGGGGGTGCCCCGAACGGATTGGGTCCCGGGACGAAGGTCGGTGGCATCAGCGTGTGCGTGGTGTGCTCACCGCGGAAGTCGAGGCGGGAGCCGTCCTGCCACGAGCGCAGGATCGCCTTCACCGCGCCCACGATCTCCCGCATCCGGGCCGCGGGCGGCGACCACCGCGCGCCGTACCTCTTCTCGATGTGCGGCCGGATCTGCGAGCCCAGCCCCAGCCGGAACCGGCCGCCGGACATCAGCTGTAGGTCCCATGCCGTGTGCGCGAGATGCATCGGGGAGCGCGGCATGGCGATCGCCACGTTGGTCATCAGGTCCGCGTCGACCTGGCCGGCCACGGCCGCGAGCGGGAGGAACACGTCGTGGGGGCCCTCGAAGGTGAAGAGCCCGGCCGCCCCGGTCTCCCGCAGGGCGCGCGCCCGGTCGAGCGCGCGGTCGGGACGGACGTCGAGCTGCAGGTCGAGGAGCACGGGCCCATCCAAGCGGGTCGGGCGCCCCGCGTCAGCCGGTGTTGACGATGTAGACGTCGCAGGAGGCGTGGTGGGCGACGGCTGCCGGGACGCTGCCGAGGACCCGGGCGATGCCCTGCATGCGCTTGTTGCCCACGACGACGAGGGTGGCGTCGAGCCGCTCGGCCTCGGCGAGGAGAGCATCGGCAGGGCGCGCGTGCACGGCGGCGGAGGTGACGGTGCCGCCGACGAGGCCGGCGAGCCTCGCGGCGGTGCGCGCGGCGATGTCGGCGCTCTCCTCGGAGACGGACACGGTCAGGCGCTCGCCGCCGGCCTCCACCTCGGCCGACTGCTCGCGACTGTAGGCGCACACCACGTGCAGCGCCGCGCCGGTCGCGGCAGCCAGGCGCGCTGCCGTCTCCGCGGCGCGCTCGGCGCGCTCGTTGCCGTCGACTCCGACCACGATCGTCCCGGCCATCTGCCACCTCCACGCATATTCATCTTATTGATGATCAGAAACATTACCCGAGCCCGCTCTCAGCGGCGTCAGGCCACGGTCCAGGTGTCGCCGCCGTCGAGGAGCCGCTGCAGGTCCCCTCGTCCCTGGGTCGCCACGGCGGCGGCGACCTGGGCGCGGGCCTGGTCGTCGTAGGTGGGGCGGTCGACCTGGCGGAAGATGCCGATGGGGCTGCGGTTGAGGTAGCCGGCGTCGGTGAGTCGGGAGATGGCGAAGGCGGTGGAGGGGTCCGGGTTGTGGGCGTCGTGGACGATGATGTCCTCGGGCGCGACGGACGCGGTGTCGGCGATCTCGACGCCGCCGCCGGCTCCGCGCACCAGGGCCTTGTCGCCGAGGCCGGTGGCTTCGTCGCGTACGCCGAAGGTGATGGGCTCGCCGTGGGTGAGGGGGATGAGGGCGTGGGTGTTGTCGCGGTCCTTGATGGCGTCGAAGGCGCCGTCGTTGAAGATGGGGCAGTTCTGGTAGATCTCGACCAGGGAGGTGCCGCGGTGGGCGGCGGCTGCGGCGAGGACTGCGGTGAGGTGCTTGCGGTCGGAGTCGATGGTGCGGGCGACGAAGGTGGCTTCGGCGCCGAGGGCGAGGGAGACGGGGTTGAAGGGGTGGTCGAGGGAGCCGACGGGGGTGGACTTGGTGATCTTGCCGACTTCGCTGGTGGGGGAGTACTGGCCCTTGGTGAGTCCGTAGATGCGGTTGTTGAAGAGCAGGATCGTCATGTTGACGTTGCGGCGCAGGGCGTGGATGAGGTGGTTGCCGCCGATGGACAGGGCGTCGCCGTCGCCGGTGACGACCCAGACGGAGAGGTCTTGGCGGGCGGTGGCGATGCCGGTGGCGATGGAGGGTGCGCGTCCGTGGATGGAGTGCATGCCGTAGGTGTCGAGGTAGTAGGGGAAGCGGCTGGAGCAGCCGATGCCGGAGACGAAGACGATGTTCTCGCGGCGTAGTCCGAGGTCGGGGAGGAAGGACTGGACGGCCTTGAGGACGGCGTAGTCGCCGCAGCCGGGGCACCAGCGGACCTCCTGGTCGCTGGAGAACTCCTTCGCGGTCTGCGTCACGCCCTCCGCGACGGCGGGGACCAGCTCGGTGCCGGAGCGCAGGGACGGGGTTCCGAGGTCGACGGCGGTCATGCGGAGGTCTCCAGGGTCGCGGTGACGTGGGTGAGCAGATCCTGCGACAGCGCCTCGGCTCCGAAGGGCAGACCGCGCACCGTGGTGATCGAGCGGACGTCGACGAGGTACTCGGCGCGCAGCATTTTCGAGAGCTGCCCGAGTTCATCTCCGGGCACACGACGCGGTCGTAGCGGCGCAGGATCTCGCCGAGGTCGTGGGGGAACGGGTTGAGGTGCCGCAGGTGGGCCTGCGCGACGTTGTAGCCGGCGCGCCGGACCCGGCGGCACGCGGCGCCGATCGGGCCGTAGGTCGAGCCCCAGCCGATCACGAGGACCTCGGCCCGGCCCGACGGGTCGTCGACCTCCAATGGCGGCAGGGAGTCGGCCACCCGCCTCACCTTCTCGTCGCGGATGCGCACCATCGCGTCGTGGTTCGCGGGGTCGTAGGAGATGTTCCCGTGACCGGCCGCGAGGGTGCCGGCCTTCTCCAGCCCGCCGATGCGGTGCTCGAGGCCGGCCGTGCCGGGCACGGCCCAGGGCCGGGCCAGGGTCTCCTCGTCGCGCAGATAGGGCCAGAACTCGTCGGGCTCACCGTCCGCGCCGGCCTTGCCGGAGGCGTGGTTGGGGGCGGTTGCGAACGCCGGGTCGATGGCCGGCAGGTCCGCGACGTCGGGGATCGCCCACGGCTCGGAGCCGTTGGCGAGGTAGCCGTCGGACAGCAACATCACCGGGGTCCGGTAGGTGACGGCGATCCGGGCGGCCTCCACGGCCGCGGCGAAGCAGTCCGTCGGCGACTGGGCGGCCACGACCGGCATCGGCGCCTCGCCGTTGCGGCCGTACATCGCCTGCAGCAGGTCCGACTGCTCGGTCTTGGTCGGCAGCCCCGTCGACGGTCCGCCGCGCTGGACGTCGATGACCACCAGCGGCAGCTCGGTCATCACCGCGAGGCCCATCGCTTCGGACTTCAGTGCGATGCCCGGCCCCGAGGTGGCCGTGACGCCGAGGGCGCCGCCGAACGAGGCGCCCACGGCGGCACCGATCGCGGCGATCTCGTCCTCCAGCTGCAGGGTCGACACGTCGAAGGACTTGTGCTTGCTGAGCTCGTGCAGGATGTCGCTCGCCGGGGTGATCGGGTAGGCGCCCATCAGCACGGGCAGGCCGCTGAGCTGTCCGGCCGCCACCAGCCCGTAGGCGAGCGCGGTGTTGCCCGTGATGTTGCGGTAGCGCCCCGCCGGCACCGGAGCCGGCTTCACGACGTAGGACACCGCGAAGGTCTCGGTGGTCTCGCCGAAGTTCCAGCCCGCGCGCAGCGCCGCGACGTTGGCGTCACGGATCGTCGGCTTCCCGGCGAACTTCGCACCGAGGTACTGCTCCGTGCCCGCGACGTCACGGCCGTAGAGCCAGGAGACCAGGCCCAGCGCGAACATGTTCTTGGAGCGCGCGGCGTCCTTGCGGGACAGCCCGAAGTCCTTGACCGCCTCGACCGTCATGCCGGTGAGGTCGAGTGCATGCACCGCGAAGTCCGTCAGCGAGCCGTCCTCGAGCGGGTCGGCGGCGTACCCGACCTTGTCGAGTGCGCGCTTGGTGAAGTCGTGGGTGTCGACGATGATCGTCGCGCCCTTGGGCAGGTCGCCCAGGTTGGCCTTCAGCGCGGCGGGGTTCATCGCCACGAGGACGTCGGGCCGGTCGCCCGGCGTGAGGATGTCGTAGTTCGCGAAGTGCAGCTGGAAGCTGCTGACGCCCGGGATGGTGCCCTGGGGGGCGCGGATCTCGGCGGGGAAGTTGGGGAGCGTCGAGAGGTCGTTGCCGAAGACCGCGGCCTCCTGGGTGAAGCGGTCTCCGGTCAGCTGCATCCCGTCGCCGGAGTCGCCGGCGAAGCGGATGACCACGCGGTCGAGCTCGGTCACGGTGGAGGACACAGTGCTCCTATCTCTGATAATGATTCCAATGTAATGTGGCGCTCTCGGGGCTGTCAATCGAGGAGGAGCCATGGAGAGCAGTCCGGCGGTCGCCCTGGTCACCGGCGGTGCGCGTGGCATCGGTGCCGCCATCGCGGAGGGCGTGGTCGCCGCCGGTGGCCGCGTCGTCGTCGCCGACGTCGACGAGCAGGCCGGGCGTGCCCTGGTCGAGCGGCTGCGTGGCAGCGCACGCTTCGTCACCTGTGACGTGACCGACGAGGACCGGGTCGCGGCCGCCGTCGACGCCGCGGCGGAGCTGGGTCCGCTCGACGCCGTGTTCGCCAACGCCGGGGTCGTCGGCGTGACCGGGCGCATCGAGACGACCGCGCTCACGGACTTCCGGCGCACGACCGACCTGCTGCTGACCAGCGTCTTCCTGACCGTGAAGCACGCGGTGCGCGTGATGCGGCCGCGCGGGACGGGAGGGATCGTGTGCACCGCGAGCGTGGCCAGCGTGCGCGGCGGCCTCGGCCCGCACGCCTACACCGCTGCCAAGCACGCGGTGAAGGGGCTCGTCGAGTCCGTGGCCGTCGAGCTCGCGCCGTCGGGCCTGCGCATCAACGCGGTCGCGCCCGGCGGCACGGTCAGCTCGCTGTCCGCAGGGCTGATGGGGGACGTCGACGACCTCGCCACGCCGTACCGTCGCCTGGCCGCGGCCTCCTCCAGTGGCCAGCCGACCACCTCGGCGGACATCGCCGACGCCGCACTGTTCCTGGCGCGTGCGCCGCGGATCAACGGAGCCTGTCTGGTCGTCGACGGTGGCGACGACGTGCTGGCCCAGAAGGGACGCGCGTACTACGGCTGAGCCGATGGGCCCGCGCGCGGGCGGACCTGGCGCGGTGGCCATGATCATGAATATGGTATTCATAGATAAGAAGCAAAGGCCTGAGGACGGAGCGGGAATGACGATGCGGACGGAGCCCACCGGCCCGGCACCGTCGCTGCGCGCGCGGCGCGCCGCCGTACGCCCCGACCGCGAGGGCCTGGAGACCCTCGCCCGCTGGTGCGAGGACGGTGCGCTCCGCGTCCACGTCGCGTCGCGGTTCGCCCTCGAGGATGTCGCCGAGGCGCATCGCGCACTCGTCCGCGGTGGGATCCGCGGCAAGATCGGCATCACCGTCGATGCCGGAATCCCCTGACCCGAGCACCTTCCGTCATTCGACGATCTCACTGGAGGACACCATGTCGCTGAAGTTCGGCCTCGCCATCATGAACGACTTCCCGCCGGACGTCGTCCCGGCGTCCCGCGTCTCGATGCTGCGCGAGCAGGTGCGTGCGGCCTCGCAGGCCGGGATCTCCTCGGTCTGGGTGCTCCAGCACTATCTCGGCAGCATGCCGACCCTCCAGCCGGTTCCGCTCCTCGCCGCGCTCGCCCAGGACGCCGGCGAGATGACCCTCGGCACCAACATGTTCATCCTCCCGCTGCGCCACCCTGTCGAGGTCGCCGAGGAGTTCGCCACCCTCGACCACCTCACCGGAGGCCGCGCCGTCGCCGGGTTCGGCATGGGCTACCGAGAGAACGAGTTCGCGTCGTTCGGGATCCCCATGGACGACCGGGTCGGCCGGTACGACGAGGGGGTGCGCCTGATCCGGCAGCTCTGGACGGGGGAGCAGACGACCTTCGACGGCCAGCACTTCCGTCTGGAGGACCAACGGATCAGCCTGACGCCGGTGCAGCCCGGCGGCCCGCCGATCTGGATCGGTGCGGGCCCCCACAAGAAGGGTGCGGAGCGCGCCGCGCGGCTCGGCGACGCCTGGATCGTCCCGCCCCACGTGACGCCCGACCGGCTCGCCGTGGTGCTCGGTCACTACCGCGCGGAGCGCGAGCGGCTCGGCAAGAGCACCTCCGAGCTCGTCGTACGTCGTGAGCTGGTGCTCGACGACGACCGTGACCGGGCCCGTGCGATCGGCGTGGCCGCTCGGGGCGCGCTCACCCAGAAGTACGCCGCGTACAACGCGCCGCAGCGGGGTGACGCCTACAAGCACCTGCAGACCGACAAGGCGGCCGAGGAGGTCGCCGACGCGTCGTACCTGTTCACCGACCCGGCCTCCGCCGTGGCTGCGCTCAAGGACCTGGAGGCCCAGGGGCTGACCCACATCGTGCTGCGCGTGCAGTGGTATGACCTGGGCCAGGAGCAGGTGCTGGCGACGCTGGAGAAGTTCCGGGACGAGGTGCTTCCGGCGTTCCGCTGAGGGGCGGGTGAGCTGTAACTACCTGTTCCTGCTGCTACCTGACCCGTAGACGGGTCAGGTAGAGGCACGAACAGGTAGTTACAGCACGGTGCGCCCGGCAGGCCTGCTCAACCGTCACTCTGTTCCCACGACGAGCCTCCACCTCCCCACAGGCGGGCCGGCGAGGGCGTTGTCCACAACCCAGCCGGAAGGTGCTGGGAGTGGTGGCCTGCGGCGCTCCATGCTCCGGTGTGTGGATCCTCGCGTGGACGCTGTCATCGCCGCTCAGTACGGCCTCATCAGCCGCGCCGAGGCGCTCGACCTCGGAGTCGGCCCGAGCGCGATCCGCGCCCTGCTGCGCGACGAGAAGTGGGTGTCGGTGCGCCGCGGTGTCTACACCACGCGATCGATTTGGGACGGCCTCAACGAGTACGTCGGCCGCCCGCTCCTCATGGCTCGCGCGGCGACGAAGAACATCCGACGTGGGTGGGTCCTGAGCCACGACTCGGCGTGCCACCTCCTCGGCCTGCCCGTACTCGCGTTGACCGAACCGCTCGTCCACCTGACCCGCCCGGGGTGGACCAACGCCTGGACCAGAGACGGAGTCGGACGTCACCTCGCTCGCTTCGAACCCGGCCAGGTGGTCGAGAAGGACGGTCTCTGTGCGCTGAACCAAGCGCGTACTGGCGTCGACATGGCGCGGACGCACGGCGTGAGCAGCGGGTTGGTCGCCTGCGATGCCGCGCTGCGCGCCGGGGCGACACGTGCCGATCTGGAGGCTGCGGCCGCGGTCATGGACAACTGGCCCGGGCGCACGCACGTCGCGACATGTATCGACCTGGCCGACCCCGGCGCCGAGACTGCGCTCGAGAGCATCACCCGTGCGCTCGTCATCGAAGCGGTCGAACGCCGACCGGCGACCCAGTTTCCGGTCCGGACCGATCGCGGCATCGTCTGGTGCGACATGGTCGTCGGCAACCACGTCACGGAGGCCGATGGGAGAGTGAAGCTGCGCCATCGCGACCACGGCGGCGTGGCCAGCGACGTCGAGGATGCGGCGTGGGAGGCCAAGCTCCGTGAGCGAGCGATCAGGGACCGAGGTCTCGTGGTCTCGCAGGTGGTCTGGGCGGATCACTGGAACGAGCGGCGAAGCGCGACCGTCGCGCGCCTTCGACGGGCACAGGCCGAGGCCGATCGCGTCTATGGGCGCGACACGAGTCCCGACCTGCTGCGGGAAGCCGACGAGATCCGGCGCGTGCACGGCGATCGCAAGACGGCCTGAGTGGGCGGGCGAGCCGGCAGGCTTGGGCGCGGGCGTGGCTGTAACTGCCTGTTCTTGCTGCTACCTGACCCGTAGACCGGTACGCCAGCAGCATGAACAGGTAGTTACAGCTCGCGCGAGCTCAGCGACCCGCCGGCCACCCCTTGGCGAGATCGGTCGCAACGTGAGGGGTGATCGTCTTGTGCCGGAACCGGGCGATCCCGTCGGTCACGTCGACGATGTCGAGGTAGGTGCCCCAGCCCAGCCCGCTGGCGGCGGACTCGCGGGCGGTGAAGACGAAGTACGACGCCACCTCGACGACGCCGGGCTCGAGCGGGCGGGTGCGGACGTTCATGATGAAGTGCCGCTTCTCCGAGGCGCCGGCCAGGCGGTCGCGGTAGAACCCGGTGACCGCCTCCCGTCCGGCGAAGTCGCCGGCCGGGACGCTCAGGACGCCGTCCTCGGTGAACAGGGCCGCGACCGCCTCCGGGGTCGGGTCGTCCAGCGTCTCGGCGTACGCGTGCAGCAGGTTGCGGGCGAGCTCGGCCTCCTCGAGCCGGGCGACCCGCTCGAGAAGGACCGGGAGGTCGATGGTCATGCCGACACCTTCCTACGCTCCCAGGGAGCGAGCGTCCGCAGCTCGTCCAGTGGTACGGCGCCGGCGACCGCCGCCCGACAGCGCATGAGCGGGCCGGGCATGCCGGCGCCCGCGACCGCGCGGACCCGGCCGTCGTCGACGTAGGCCACGAGGAAGGTTGCCTCGGCGAAGGAGCCGGCGAGCAGCACGGCGTCGTCATCGGCCCGCGGGAGGCCCAGGACCTGCACCTTGGTGTCGTACTGGTCGGTCCACAGGTAGGGGACCTCGGCGTGTGCACGGCGCGGCGCGCCGCGCAGGTCGGCCATCAGGTTGCGGGCCACGGTGGCGGCGAGGTCGCCGGCCGACGTCCAGTGCTCGAGCCGGAGCCGCCCGCCGCGGGGGCCGGGCAGGGAGGCCACGTCCCCGACCGCCCACACCCCGGCGGCCGACGCGGCCCCGTCGGCGTCGACGACCACGCCGTCGGCGACCGCGAGACCCGAGTCGCGCAGCCAGGCGACGTCGGGGGTGCCTCCGACCGCGGCGACGACGAGGTCCGTCTCCCACCGGGTGCCGTCGTCGAGGGTCGCGGCGCGCACGCGGCCTGCGGCGTCCTGCTCCAGTCCGGCCACGGTCGCGCCCAGGTGGGTCCGCACCCCGTGCTCGCGGTGCAGGGCGGCGACGAACGCGCCGACCTCCTCGCCGACGACGCGGTGCAGCGGCTGGGGGAGGGGGTCGACCAGATCGACCTCGAGCCCGCGGGTGCGCAGGGCGCCGGCGATCTCGCTGCCGAGCACGCCGGCGCCGACCACGGTGGCGTGCGCCGCATCCTCGGCCGCGTCGCGAAGGGCGAGGCAGTCGTCGTAGGTCCGCAGGGTGTGGACGCCGGGGACGCCGGCCCACCCGGGGACGTCGCGCGCGACCAGCCCGGTCGCGATGACGACGTGCTCACCCTGCACGACCGCGCCGTCGGAGAGAGCGACCGTCCTGCGGTCCGCGTCGAGGGCGGTCGCCCGCACGCCGACGCGCAGGTCGAGGTCGAGCTCGGCGTACCGGTCCGCGGCGCGCAGGAGAGGAGGTGCGACGGGACCGGGGTCGACCAGCAGCGCCTTCGAGAGGGGCGGTCGGTCGTAGGGCAGGTGCTCCTCGGCGCCCACGAGGGTCACGGCACCGTCGTACCCCTCGCGGCGCAGCCGCTCGGCCGTCCGGAGGCCGGCGAGGCCGGCGCCGACGATCACGACACGTGCTGGTTCCATGGACGGGACTCCTCGTTCTGTGGCTGGCGTCACGCCGCACGATACGGTATGTTTCATTATCAGCAATAGACACTCGCGAGGCGATCTTTCGCCAGAGGGAGGCCCGACTCCATGTCGTTGAGCGACCGGCCCGAGCTGTTCATCGGCGGCGCCTGGCGGCCGCCCCGCAGTGGGGAGGTGGCGGAGGTCCGCAACCCGGCCACGCGAGAGCTCGTCGGAACGGCCGCGCTCGCCGGCCCGGCGGACGTGGACGCAGCGGTGGCGGCCGCCCGTGCGTCCTTCGACTCCGGCGTCTGGTCCCGCACCTCGCCCGAGGAGCGGGCCGAGGTGCTGCTCCGCGCGGCCGACCACCTGGAGAGGCGAGCGGCCGAGCTGGCCGTCAGCATCACCTCCGAGCTCGGCTGCCCCCTGTGGTTCAGCGAGCTGGCGCACGTGCCGAACCCGATCCGGCACACGCGCTACTACGCCGAGCACGCCCGCTCCTTCGCCTATGACGAGGTACGCACGGACGGACGCAACACCAGCCTGGTCACCCAGGAGCCCGTGGGCGTCGTCGCCGCGATCACGCCGTGGAACGGACCGCTCAGCACGCCCTCCCTCAAGATCGCGCCCGCGCTCGCCGCCGGCTGCTCGGTGGTGCTCAAGCCGCCGCCGGAGACCCCGCTGACGGCGTACGCCTTCGCGGACGCGCTCCTCGAGGCCGGGCTCCCCGAGGGCGTCCTGAGCATCATCCCGGGCGACCGGGAGGCGGGGGAGCACCTCGTCGAGCACGCGGACGTCGACAAGATCGCCTTCACCGGCAGCAGCCTCGCCGGCAAGAAGATCATGGCCGCCGCCGCCCAGCGGGTCGCTCGGGTCACCCTCGAGCTCGGTGGCAAGTCCGCCGCCATCGTGCTCGACGACGCCGACCCGTCCGTCGTGGTGCCTGCGCTGCTGCCCATGGCCATGATGGTCAACGGGCAGGCCTGCATCGCCCAGACCCGGGTGCTCGTACCCCGCTCCCGCGAGTCGGCGTTCGTCGACGCCCTCGCCGCGGCCATGGCCGCTCAGCAGGTCGGCGACCCGATGGCCGCCGACACCAAGATCGGACCCATGGTCAGCGAGCGCCAGCGCGACCGTGTCGCCGGCTACATCGCCCTCGGCCGCGAGGAGGGCGCCCGCGTCGTCACCGGTGGGGAGAACCTCACCCTGCCGCCGGAGCTGGCGGGCGGCTGGTTCGTCCCGCCGACCCTGCTCGCCGGCGTCGACAACGGGATGCGAGTGGCCCAGGAGGAGATCTTCGGTCCCGTCGTCGCCGTCATCGCGTACGACGACGAGGACGACGCCGTGCGCATCGCCAACGACTCGGTCTACGGCCTGTCCGGCTCGGTGTGGAGTGCCGACGACGACCGCGCGGTCGCCGTCGCGCGCCGGGTCCGCACCGGCATGGTGAGCATCAACGGCCGCCCGCAGGCCTACGGCTCGCCGTTCGGCGGCTTCAAGCAGTCCGGGATCGGCCGGGAGATGGGCCCCGAGGGCTTCGCCGCGTTCCTCGAGACCAAGTCGATCGCGACCGGCTCGTGACCGGAGCGCACGGGCGCCTCGCCGGCAAGGTCGCGGTCGTGACCGGCGGGGCGAGTGGCATCGGCGCGGGGACCGTGCGTGCCTTCCACGCCGAAGGGGCCAGCGTCGTCGTCGCCGACCTGCAGGTCGCCGCCGGGGAGGCGATCGCGGCCGAGCTCGGCGAGCGCGTCGTGTTCCGGCGCACCGACGTCACCGACGAGACGTCGGTCAGCGCCGCGGTCGACGCCGCGGTCGACACCTTCGGGCGTCTCGACGTCATGTTCAACAACGCCGGCATCATCGGTGCCGTCGGGCCGATCGACCGCACCCGCATGGAGGACGCCGACCTCACCATCGCCGTGAACCTGCGGGGTGTCCTGCTCGGGATGAAGCACGCGGCGCGGGTGATGAAGCCACAGCGGTCGGGCGTCATCATCTCCACCTCCAGCCCCGCGGGCGTCATGGGCGGGGTCGGGGCCCACGTCTACAGCGCCGTCAAGGCCGGCATCATCGGCCTCTCGCACTCCGTCGCCGCCGAGCTGCGCGCCTTCGGCGTCCGCGCGAACGTCGTCATCCCTGGTGCCGTGGTCTCGCAGATGACCGCGGACCTGGTCGCGGGCGACGCCTCCGACCTGGCCGGGGCGGAGGCGGCGCTGGACCGCTCCCGCTACATGGGCCGCCCCCTGCAGCCCGCCGACGTGGCGGCCGGCGTCGTCTACCTCGCCAGCGACGAGGCCGCGCTCGTGACCGGCATCGTGCTGCCGATCGACGCCGGCATGACCGGCGCAGGCGGACCGTCGCCGATGGCCGACGAGAAGTACGCCGGCCAGGCCGGCCGCCGCGAGGCTGGCCGCAGGGTCGGCCGGACCAGCCCCGAGGAAGGGTGATCCGTGGTCACCCGTGAGTCCGTGGACGCCCTGCTGAGCCCCCGCACCTTCGCGCTCGTCGGCGCGAGCGACAAGTCGACCTTCTCCACCCTGGTGCACGGCAACCTCGTCGCCGCGGGTCACCAGGACCGCGCCTTCCTGGTGAACCCGCGCCGCGCGGAGGTGCACGGACGTCCGACCCACCCGACCTGCGTCGCCGCCGCCGAGGCCGCCGGCGGATCGATCGACCTGGTGCACGTCATGGTCCCGGCCACCGCCGCGGCCGACGCGCTGCGCGACGCCGCCGCGGCGGGCGCCCGCGCCGCGGTCGTGCTGAGCTCCGGCTGGTCCGAGGCGGGCCCGGAGGGCCGGGCCCGTCAGGACGAGCTCGTGGCCCTCGCCGAGGCGCTCGGCATCGCGATGCTCGGGCCCAACGTGCTCGGACTCGTCAACGTGGCTGCCGGCATCCCCGCGATGGCCCTGTCCGACCCGCCGACCGAGGCCGGGTCGGTCGCCCTCGTCTCCCAGAGCGGCGCGAGCTGCGGGGCGATGAAGGAGTTCGCGGCGATGGCGGGCGTCGGCCTGTCCCACGTCCTCACCGTCGGCAACGAGGCCATGGTGACCGTCGGCCACCTCGTCGACGCCCTCGTCGACGACGACGGCGTACGCGCGGTCGCCGTGTTCATGGAGAGCATCAAGCAGCCCGAGATCTTCGCCGCCGCCGCGCGCCGCGCCGCCGCCGCGGGCAAGGCGGTGGTCGTGCTCAAGGCCGGGCGCAGCGAGCTCGCCGCGCGCGCCGCGGCCTCGCACACCGGCGCGCTCGTCGGCGACGACCGGGTGGTGGACGCGATGCTCGCCGACCTCGCCGTGATCCGGGTCGACACCATCGAGGAGATGCTGGTGACCGCCGGGATCGCCGCCCACACCGGTCCGCTGACGCGCCCGGGCGTCGGCGTCGTGTCGATCTCGGGCGGCGCCTGCGACATCGTCGCCGACCTCGCCGAGGCGGTCGGCGCCGAGCTGCCCGAGCTGTCGTTGGCCACGACGGCGGCCTTGCGTGCGCGGATGCCGGACTTCGGCCACGCGCACAACCCCCTCGACATCACGGGCGCGGCGATCATCGACCCCACCCTGTGGACCGACTCGGTCTCGGCGGTCGGCACCGACCGCTCGGTCGGCGTGGTGCTGGCCGTCAACAGCCTGCCGTGGCGTGAGGACGGCAAGCCGTTCTACGGCCAGCGGTTCGTCGATGCGATCGGGGCGGGCGCCGCCGTCTCCGACGTCCCGGTCCTCTACGTCACCCAGACCAGCCAGCCGGTGGGTCCCCAGGCGCGTGAGGTGCTCCGCTCCGGCTCCATCGAGCACGTCGTGCCGGGACTCCGGCTGGCCGTCGACGGAGTCGCCCGCGTCGCGCAGTGGTCGGCCCGCAGGCAGCTCCCGCGACCGCGCGCCGGTGCGCTCGACCTCCCTGAGATCGGCCGCCTGAGCACGGAGCGACCGCTCTCCGAGGCCGAGGCCCGGACCCTGCTGGAGGCCGCGGGCGTGCCGACGGTGCCGTCGCGGCACGTGCGCTCGGCCGACGAGGCCGCGAAGGCCGCGGCCGACTCCGGGGCGCCACTGGCGATGAAGATCGTCTCCGCCGACATCGGGCACAAGAGCGACATCGGCGGTGTCCGCCTGGGCGTCGATCCCGCCGCCGCGGCGGCGACGTACGACGACCTCGTGGCGACCTGCGCCGCCGCCCGGCCGGACGCGCGGCTGGACGGCGTGCTGCTGTCGCCGATGCGGGCGCCTGCCACCGAGCTCCTGGTGGGAGTGACGCGGGACCAGGACTGGGGCCTGCTCCTGGCCGTCGGGCTCGGTGGCGTGCTGGTCGAGGTGCTCGACGACGTCGCGCTCGCTCCGCTGCCGGTCGACGAGGCAACCGTGCTGCGCATGCTCGCCGGCCTGCGCGGATCGGCTCTCCTCGACGGCGTCCGGGGGCGGCCAGCGGCCGACCGCGACGCGGTCGCCGCCGCCGTGGCCGGGATCGGCCGGCTCGCCGAGGCGATGGCCGCGGCGCACGGTGCCGCCTTCGACGGGCTGGAGGTCAACCCGCTGCGAGTCGACGGCGGGCTCGTCGAGGCGCTGGACGCGCTCGTGACCTGGTCCGGCACGCCAGCAACCCCTCAGACGACCACGACCCAGACCACCGAGACCACCGAACGAGGAGGACGCACGGATGGTGCGTGACAAGAGGGTGCTGATCACCGGAGCCGCCCAGGGCATGGGCCGGGAGATCGCCATCGAGCTGGCGCGGCAGGGCGCCGCCTTCGTGACCGTCGCCGACCGCAACCTGGCAGGCGCCGAGGAGACCGTCGCCGAGGTACGCCGGGTGGGCGGCGACGGTCTCGCGCTGGAGGTGGACCTGACCGTGTCCGCGGAGGTCGTCGGCATGGTCGAGCAGGCGGTCGCGGCGGGCGGCGGGCTGGACACCCTGATCAACAACGCCGGAGTCATCGACAGCGTGCTCACCCCGGACGCGACGGTCGACACCCTCCCCGAGGAGGTCTGGGACCAGGTGATGGCCGTGAACGTCAAGGCCGTCTACCTCGCCACCAAGGCCGCCGCACCGCACCTGCGGGCCTCGGGCCGCGGGCCGTCGGTGATCAATGCCGCGTCGGTCGCGGGGATGACCGGCTACGTCTCGCCGGCGTACACCGCCAGCAAGGGCGCCGTCATCCAGCTCACCCGCTCCTCCGCGATCTCGCTGGCGCCGGAGGTCCGGGTCAACGCGTTCGCGCCGGGCTCGATCGAGACGCCGATGTCCCAGTCGGTGATCGCGGCCGCCGAGGACCCCGAGGCACAGCTGCTGCGGATGACCGGCGCCCACCTGATCCCTCGGTTCGGGCGGGTGGGGGAGGTCGCCAAGGTGGTGTGCTTCCTGGCGTCCGACGACGCCTCCTTCCTGACCGGCGTGATCCTGCCCGTGGACGGTGGCACCACCGCCTGGCGCGGCCTGCGCTCATGAGCCCGGACGTGCCCACCGCTCTCGTGGACTACCGCTTCACCCTGGCCAACGAGCGCACCTTCCTCGCCTGGATCCGCACCGCGCTCGGGCTCTCGGCCGCTGCCGTCGCGGTCGTCCACCTGCTGCCCGCGGACGCCGCGCCGCTCGGGCTGCGGGCGGCGATCGGTCTCGTCCTGGCCTGCGTGGCCGTATACGTCGCCGTGGTCGGCGTCGTCCGGTGGCGACAGGTCGACCGGGCGATGGAGGCCGGCCGAGCGCTGCCCTCGACCAAGGCGACCGTCGTCCTCGCCTGCGCCGTCGCCGGCTGCGGCGTGCTCACCGTCGCCGTCGTCGCGACGGCCCTCTGACCGACCCCGCCACCTGGAGGCCCTCATGCCCGGCGCACGTCCCTTCGAGCCCTATCGCGACTTCGCCGGCGAGGCGCGCACCACGATGGCCGAGTCGACGCCGTGGTGGCCCCCGTCGCCGGCGCGGAGGCCGGGTCGGCCCAATGTCGTCGTGGTGCTGGCCGACGACCTCGGCTTCTCCGACATCGGCTGCTTCGGCTCGGAGATCCCGACCCCGCACCTCGACGCGACGGCCGAGCAGGGTGTCCGCTACGCCAACTTCCGGGTCACCCCGCTGTGCTCGCCCACCCGGGCGGCGCTGATGACGGGGCTCAACGCCCACGCCGCCGGCATCGCCTTTCCCACCCACATCGACCCGGGCTTCCCCGGCTACCGCTCGGAACTGCCGCTCGACCAACCCGTGCTGCCCGAGGTCCTCCGCGCGAACGGCTACGCCACCCTCATGGTCGGCAAGTGGCACCTGTGCAAGGACGAGGACTTCTCCGAGGCCGGCAGCCGGCACAACTGGCCTCTCCAGCGCGGCTTCGACCAGTACTACGGGTTCCTCGAGGCGCTCACCGACTTCCACCACCCGCACCGCCTCATCGAGGGCAACTCGGTGGTCCACGTCGACGAGTACCCCGACGACTACTACCTCACCGACGATCTCACCGACCGAGCGGTGCGGATGATCCAGGAGGTCCGCACCGCGGACCCCGACAAGCCGTTCTTCCTCTACTTCTCCCACGGAGCGGTCCACGCGCCGATGCACGCCCGGGCAGAGGACATCGCCCGCCACCGCGGCCGGTACGACGAGGGCTGGGACGTCGTGCGCGAGCGCCGCCTGGCCCGGCAGGTCGAGCTCGGCATCATGCCGGAGGGGACCACCCTGCCCGGACGGAACAGCGAGGAGGGCCTCGACGTGACCCCCTGGGACGCGCTCTCGGACACCGAGCGCCGTGTCCATGCCCGCCAGATGGAGGTCTACGCCGCGATGGTCGAGGCCATCGACCGCAGCGTGGGCCGACTGCGCGCGGTCCTCGCGGAGCTGGGGGAGCTGGACAACACCGTGATCGTGTTCAGCAGCGACAACGGCGCCGCCCGGCTCTCGGACCAGGGTCGTCCCGGCCCGAGCTGGGCGACGAGCGCCGACACCGGCACGGCGTCGTACTTCGGCTACATGCAGAGTCCCGAGGTATGCGAGATCGACGAGCGGCTGCCGGAGATCCTGGACGCGCTCGGCGGCCCGACCACCTGGCCGCACTACCCCCGCGGGTGGGCGATGGCGTCGAACACGCCCTTCCGGCTCTACAAGTTCAGCACCCTGCGCGGCGGCCAGCAGTCGCCGTTCATCTTCTCCTGGCCCGCACGCTTCCCCGACGGCGGAGGCATCGTGCGCCGGCAGTACACCCACATCACCGACGTGCTGCCGACGCTCGTGGACCTGCTGGACCTCGACATCCCGCTCTCGCCAGCGGCGAGCCCGGGCGCCGATCCCGCCGGGGTCAGCTTCGCCCCGACCCTGGCGGAGCCGGAGGCCCCGAGCGGTCATCACGAGCAGTACACCGAGTGCGTCGGCAACCGCGCCTTCTACCGTGACGGATGGGAGGCCGCCACGGTGCGACGCCCGCTCACTCCGTTCGACACCGAGACCTGGCAGCTGTTCCACGACACCGACCCCACGCAGTCCGACGACCTGGCGCACCGGCATCCCGAGAAGGTCGCCGAGCTGGTCGCGGGCTTCGACGAGGCGGCCCGAGCGAACCAGGTGTACCCGCTGGACGAGGGGTCCGGCGTGAAGTTCCTCCAGCGCCCGCCGGGCCGCGCTCCACGTCCGGTGCGGATCCTGGCCGGCACGCCGACCCTGGAACGTCACCAGTCGGGCGCCCTGGTGCAGGGTGCGACCTGGCGCGTCGAGCTCGACTGGACCTATCGCGCCGGTGACGAGGGGGTGCTGCTCGCCCACGGCAGCCAGGCCGCCGGCTATCTCGTCTTCGTCGAGGACGGCGCCCTGCACTACGAGCACAACGACTTCGGCACGCCGCGCCGGTTCGGCCCGCTTCCGCTCGCCGACGGAGTGAGCGGCATGGAGCTCGCCGTCACCACCCGCGAGGGCCGGTGGGACGCCGCGCTGCGCCTCGGTGACGGCACCACGCTCGCCCTTCCGGGTCTGCGCCGGTTCGCCGGCTTCTTGCCCTTCGAGGGGATCGACGTGGGGATCTGTCGCCGCTCGCCGGTCTCGTGGGAGCTCTACGGGAGGCGGCGGTCGTTCGCCTACAGCGGCGAGATCCGCTCGGCCACCTATCACCCGGACCCGGACGCCGCCGCGACGCTCGCCGCGCGGCTCGCCGAGGCGCGCCGACTCGCCCTCGAGACCCAGTGAGCGTGCCGGTGACCACCGTCACGCTGCCGGGCGGGCGCTTCACGATGGGCTCCACCGCCTTCTACGCCGAGGAGGGCCCCTGTCGCGAGGTCGAGGTCGCCCCCTTCGCGATCAGCAGCACGCCGGTGACGAACGCCGCCTTCGCCGCGTTCGTCGAGGACACCGGTCATGTGACCCGCGCCGAGCGTCTCGGCGCCGCGGTGTTCGTCGTACCGGAGGGGCCGGTGGACCTCGCCGACCCCACGTGGTGGCGCCTCGAACCCGGGGCCTCCTGGCGGTCGCCCGAGGGCCCCGGCAGCGACGTGGCCGCTCGCCCGGACCATCCCGTCGTGCAGGTCGACCTCCGCGACGCCACCGCCTACGCCGCGTGGGCGGGCGGTCGGCTGCCGAGCGAGGAGGAGTGGGAGTACGCCGCGCGCGGCGGCTCGGCGCAGGAGTACCCCTGGGGATCGCAGTCGCGCCCGGACGGCCCCGCCGGACCGGTGCCCGCCGTGGTCTGGGACGGGGACTTCCCCGTCGTGGGGCCGTCCGGCTGGGGCACCCGGCCGGTCGGCTGCCACCCGGCCAACGGCTTCGGCCTGTACGACGTCGTGGGTCAGGTCTGGGAGTGGACGACAACGCCGTACCGGGACCGGGCGGCCGGTTGCTGCGCGGCAGCCGGCCGTGACCCCTTGGCGCCCGCCGACCCGCACCGGGTGCTCAAGGGCGGCTCGTTCCTCTGTGCCGACAACTACTGCCGGCGCTACCGCCCCGCGGCGAGGATCCCCATGTCGAGCGGTTCGGCGAGCGCGAACGTCGGCTTCCGCTGCGCATTTGACCCAAATTGATGCGCATGGTCTCTTGACCTCCCGGCAATCTAGGCTAATGATATTCATGGCGCGTGACGGAGGTCACGACCATGACCGTGGTCACCGAGTGATCATCAGAATCGCAGGATGGAGATTCAGGCCGATGGCTGGATTGCGTAAGTCTCAGCGGGTCAGCGTGCTGGCCACCCTGGCTGTGGTGGGGGCGACCGCCTTCGCTGGTTGCGCCGAATCGAGCGGCTCGGGCTCGTCGGGCGGAGAGGGCATCGATGCCGGTGCCAGCATGGAGGAGTACCAAGAGGCGTTCGAGGACGTCTCGGAGATCACGCTGCTGACGCAGACGCCCGCCCCGAAGGGCTCCGTCACCGGTCTGCCGATGGAGCGCTACTTCGAGGCGGTCGAGGAGTGGTCGGGCGGCAAGATCACGTTCGACGTCTCGTACTCGAACGCGGTCGCCGAGCCCGGCGAGGCCGACGACGCCCTGACCGACGGGCGACTCGACGTCGCCTCGGTCCTCCCGATCTACGACCCCAGCGAGTATCCCGCGAACGCGGCGCTCATCGAGGCCGGATTCATCTCCGACCAGAGCGCGATCGACGGCATCTTGACCTCCAACGCCTGGCCGAACCAGGTCGCCTTCGAGACCGACGAGATCCTCGAGGAGTTCGACGACCACGGCATGGTGCCGATGGTGCCGATCTACAACTCCGGGGCCAACGCGCTGTTCTGCTCCCAGGCGCGCACCAGCCTCGCCGACACCAAGGGCACCTCCGTCGGCTCCGGCGGCGTCGCCCAGTCGGCCCAGGTGGAGGCCCTCGGCGGCTCGCCCTCGTCGATCCCCTACACCGAGCTCTACGAGAGCCTCCAGCGCGGTGTCGTGGACTGCACGGTGTCGAGCCCCACCGTCGCCGTCCTCGGCGGCTTCCTCGAGGCAGCGCCGTTCGTGAGCATCGACCCCGAGGCGGGCTTCGCCCTCGCGCCCGGCGCCCTCGCGTTCAGCAAGACCACCTGGGACACCCTCCCGCTGGTGGCGCAGCAGCTGCTCTGGGACCGGCTCGACATCTTCGTCGCGAGCAACATCGAGGACAAGATCTTCGTCAACAACGCCCAGATGGCCCAGGACGTCGCGAAGTTCGACGGCAGCATCCAGCCGTTCGACGACGACGCCAGGACGGCCCTGCAGGAGAAGAACGAGGAGCTGCTCGCCAAGATCGCGCAGAGCGAGGCGGTCGGCGACGGCGAGGCGTTCGTCCGGTCCATGCAGGACGCCAACGACGAGTGGGACGAGAAGGTCGCCGGCTACGGCTTCGAGGACGTGGGCTACGCGGACTTCGGAACGTGGTTCGCTGAGAACAAGGACTCGGTGGACCTGTCCGAGTACACCGAGGCGGTCATGGAGATCCTCTCGGCCCACCGGCCCTCCTGACCCACGACCGGTGGCCCGGGGCCGGGCCCGGGCCACCGGACGAGTCCTGACGACGGAGAGAGACAGATGAGCAACCCAACCCAGCGCAGGGGATGGTTCCGCCCAGCCGTGCTGATCGAGGTCCCGGCCGTGGTGGTGACCTTCACGATGATGGTCCACGTCACCGCGAACGCGCTGATGCGGACGTTCGCGAACGATCCGCTGCCCAACACCCTCGAGATCACGCAGTACTGGTATCTGCCGATCATCGCCTTCCTGGGCTTCATCGCCGCCCAGGCGCGTGGCCAGCACATCGCCGCCGACCTGATCTACGAGCGGTTCCCCGAGGCGACCAAGCGCTATGTGCTCGCCGTGCTCTCCGTCGTCGCTGCCGTGGTGTGCCTCGGCTTCGCCTGGTTCGGCTGGGACGAGGCGGTGCACGCCAGGGAGATCGGCAAGACGGCCGGGGTCAGCGACCTGGTGGCCTGGCCGCCGTACTTCCTCGTCCCGCTGTGCTTCGGCGTCATGTTCGTCCAGTTCCTGTACGCCGCCGCGCGCGCGATCGTGAAGGGCGACGACCAGCACGTGGTCACCGACCCGGACGACGTCCTGCTGCTCGACGAGCTGGACGAGATGGAGTCGCGCGCCGAGGACAGGAAGCGCCCAGCCTCGGGCCACCACGAGCGCCACATCGAGAGGGAGGCCGCCCGATGAGCGCGGACACCGCCGTCGATCCCGCAGCCGCGCCCCCCGCGGGGGCCACCGGTCCCCAGGTCGTGAAGCGCCCGGACTCCGCTCGCTCCTGGGTCTTCTTCGCTGTCACCGTCGCCCTGATCATCGGGTCGACCACCGCGATGCTCCTGCCCCTGGTCCCCGAGGCCATCGGGATCGCCGCCATCGTGCTGATGCTCTGCCTGATCTTCATCCGGCTTCCCGTCGCGCTGGCGATGATCGTCCCCGCTCTGATCGGCATGTACGCCCTGCGCGGCGAGCTGCTGGTCGAGAGCGCGCTCAGGACGCTGCCGTACAGCCAGGTCGCCGAGTGGACCCTGAGCGTCGTCCCCATGTTCATCCTGATGGGCCTCTTGCTGTGGAAGGCCGGGCTCACCGAGAGCCTCTACGCCGCCGGACGCAAGTGGCTCGGCTGGATGCCCGGCGGCCTGGCGGTCGGCACGAACGTCGCCGGCGCCGGTCTCGCGTCAGTGAGCGGGTCGTCGGTCGGGACGGCCTACGCGCTCGCGCGCATCGGGATCCCCGAGATGCTCAAGGCGGGCTACGACAAGAGGCTGGCCATCGGCGCAGTGATCGTCGCCGGCCTGCCCGGCCAGCTGATCCCACCGAGCATCATGCTCGTCATCTACGCCGGCATCGCCGAGGTGCCGATCGGACCGCAGCTGCTGGCCGGCATCGGTCCCGGCGTGCTGGTGGCGGTCCTGTTCACCGTGATGATCGTCGTCTTCGCCAAGAGGTGGGCGCCGACGGTCGCCGAGGAGGCCGCGAGCCACCCGCCCGTCACCTGGGCCGATCGCTTCGGCAGCCTGGCCAAGATCTGGCCGGTCCCGATCCTGATCGTGGTCATCGTCTGGGGCATGTTCTCCGGCACCTTCACCGCGACCGAGGCAGGCGCCTGCGCTGCCGTCGTGTCCCTGCTGATCACCTTCATCTGGAAGCGGGGCGACGGGCCCTTCCGGGCGATCGCCGACGCCTCGGTCGCGACGATCAGCAGCGTGGGCGGGATCTTCTTCATGCTGATCGGCGTGGAGATGCTCTCCCGGATGTTCACGCTGACCGGGATCAGCACCGGGTTCGCCGAGCTGGTGGAGTCGATGGACCTGAACCGGGTCTCGTTCCTGCTGCTGATGATGGTCGTCTACATCGTGCTGGGCACCTTCATGGAGCCCCTGCCGATGATGGTGCTGACCATCCCGATCCTGATGCCCACCCTGATCTCGCTCGACATCTCCCTGCTCTGGTACGGCGCGTTCGCGGTGCTGATGGGCGAGCTCGCGGTCGTCACGCCGCCGGTCGGGATCCTCGCCTTCATCATCCACCAGATCACGAAGGAGCCCGAGGTCAACCAGGGCCAGAACATCCGGCTCAACGACGTCTTCAACGCCTGCTGGTGGTTCATGCCGATGGCGATCCTGGTGACCGTCGTGCTGATCTTCTTCCCGGAGATCAGTACCTGGCTGCCCGACCTGGCCTCCGACGGCGCCAAGTAGCCCGGACGAATTCCCGCAACCCTCGAAAGGAAGGCAGCTCCTGCCATGACGGAGACCCGCCGCGGCTGCCCGGTGAGCCACACCGACTACACCGGTCACGCCCCGATCCTCAGTCACTACGGCCTGCTCGACGCTGACCGCGAGGAGGCCAGGTTCCTCTTCAACGACACCACCGACCGCGGCTTCTTCATGCTGCAGCGCTACGACGACGTGCAGGAGGGGTTCCAGCAGCACGAGACCTGGACCACCGCCGTGCGCAGTGCGCTCCGGCCGGGCCTGGGGGAGCCGCTGCTGCCGCAGGACCTGAACGGCCAGCCCCACGTCAAGCTGCGCCGGATCCTCAACCAGTTCTTCGCCCCCGCCGCCGTCCGGCGCATGGAGCCGATGGCCAAGCAGCGGTGCATCGAGCTGATCGAGGAGATGAAGGGCGCGGGCAGCTGCGACTTCGTCAAGGAGTTCGCGATCCGCTACCCGACCGACATGTTCCTCGCGCTGCTGGGGCTCCCGGTCAGCGACGGGGAGCAGTTCCTCGAGTGGTCCGACGACTACTTCGGTGCGCTGCTCGCGGGCGACCCCAGCCGGGCCGAGGCCGCGAAGACCAGCATCATGAAGTACTTCGACGAGGCGGTGAACGAGCGGCGCGCCAACCCGCGCGACCCCAAGGAGGACATGGTCTCCCGGCTCGTCCAGGCGCGCATCGACGACGAGGCGCTCACTCACGACGAGATCCTCACCATCTGTCTCACGCTGATGCTCGCGGGCCTCGACACCACCCGCAGCGCGCTGGGCTACATCTACGCCCACCTCGCCCAGCACGACGCCGACCGCCAGGCCCTCATCGACGACCCGGCGCTGATCCCCAAGGCCGTCGAGGAGTTCCTCCGCCTCTACCCGCTGGTCTTCCAGGCCGGCCGCGAGGTGCAGGAGCCGCAGGACTTCAACGGCCTCGCGCTCGAGAAGGGCGACGTGGTCTGGCTCGGTATCGCGCAGGCCAACCGGGACCCCCGGAAGTTCGAGGACCCCGACCGGTTCGACGTCGCGCGCCACAACGCCAACCAGCACCTGGCCTTCGGAGGCGGTCCGCACCGCTGCCTCGGCATGCACCTGGCCCGCCTGGAGCTCAAGGTCGTGCTGGAGGAGTGGCACCAGCGCATCCCGGAGTACCGGATCAAGGAGGGCACCGAGCTGACCGAGCGCGGCGTCCAGCTGAGCATGTCCTCGCTCCCGCTCGAGTGGGACGTCTGAGCCATGTTCATCGCCATCGACGAGGGCAAGTGCATGGGGCACGGACGCTGCTACGCCGTCGCTCCCGACCTGCTGACGGACGACGACGAGGGCTTCGTGGCCGAGCGCGGTCGCTGCTGGGAGCTCCCGGCCGACCTCGTCGGCCAGGCCCAGGACGCCGCCGACGCCTGCCCCGAGGGCGCGATCAGGGTCACGGAGGCAGCGCCCGCCGATGCTTGAGCACCTCCGCGTCCTGGACCTCACCGACGAGCGGGGCCTGCTGTGCGGGCGACTGCTCGCCGACCTCGGCGCCGACGTGGTCCAGGTGGAGCCGGTGGCCGGCTCCACCGCCCGCCACGCACCGCCGGTCGCCGACGGCGCCGCCGCCAGCTCGATGTACTGGGAGACCTTCGCCGCCGGGAAGCGCGGCGCGGCCTTCGACCTCGACGACTCCGAGGCACTCGCGCGGCTGCGCCGGCTCGCCGGCGTCGCCGACATCGTCGTCACCTCCTGGCCGCGGGAGCGCCTGGAGGCGCTCGCGCTCGATCCGGCGACCCTCCGCAGCGACCGGCCGGAGCTCGTCTACACGATCGTCAGCGCCTTCGGCTGGGACGGCCCCAAGGCGGGCTACGCCGACACCGACCTGGTCGTGTGGGCCGCCGGCGGGCCGCTGGCGCCCCACCGCGACGGAGACCTCCCACCCCTGCGGATCAGCGTGCCGCAGGCCTATCTGCACGCCGCGGCCGACGCGGCGGCCGGCACCCTGGTCGCAGTCCTGGCCCGCGGAGCGACCGGGCGCGGCCAGGTCGTCGACGTGACCGCGCAGGAGGCGGTCGGCGTGGCGACCCTCGCCCGGGTGCTCGCGAGCGCGGTCGGCGACGACCACCCGGAGTGGCAGACCACGCCCGGCCGGCGTACCGGCGGCCGCACCGACCAGAGCGGGAGCGGTGCCGCCACGCCCAACAGCCTGAAGAAGTGGCACTGCCGTGACGGCATGGTCGAGCTGCACCTGTCGATGGGCCCGGCCGCTGGCGCCTTCACCAACAACCTCTTCGGCTGGATGAGGGACGAGGGCGCGGTGGCGGAGCCGGTCGCCTCGTGGGACTGGCGTGTCGTGCCCGACCGGCTCGTCTCGGGGGAGCTGACCCACGACGACCTCGACGCGGCCCGCGCCGCCGTGCGGGCCTTCCTGCTGACCAAGACGAAGGCGGAGGTCCTCGAGGCCGCCATCCGCCGACGGCTGCTGTGCATGGCGATCTTCGACATGGCCGACATCGCGGCCAGCCCCCACCTGGCGGAGCGCTCCTTCTGGGGGCACGTCGACATCGGGTCCGTCGATGTCCGGATCCCCGGGCGGATGGCGCAGGTGCGCGGCCCGGAGGGGCCGCGGGTGCGGGGGCGGGCGCCACTGCTCGGCGAGCACACCGACGTCGTACTGAAGGAGTGGCTGCGATGACGACCGACGCGTTGGCCGGCCTGAAGGTCCTCGACCTGTCCTGGGTCGTCGCGGGCCCGCTGATCGGCCGCACCCTCGCCGACTTCGGCGCCACGGTCGTCAGGGTCGAGTCCAGCGTGCGCGTCGAGACCGCCCGCCTCATGCAGCCCTTCCACGGCGGCGTGCAGGACAAGGAGGGCTCCGCGCTGTTCGGCAACTGCAACGCCGGCAAGCTCGGCCTCACCCTGGACCTCAAGTCCGAGCAGGGCCAGGAGGTCGTGCGCGACCTGGTGGCCTGGGCCGACGTCGTCGTCGAGTCCTTCTCGCCCGGCCAGCTGAGGAAGTGGGGCCTCGACTACGAGACGCTGAGCGCCGACAAGCCCGGCCTGGTCATGCTCAGCACCTCGATCGCCGGTCAGCGCGGGCCGTGGTCCACGCTCGCGGGCTTCGGCAACGTCGGCTCCTCCCTCAGCGGCTTCCAGCACCTCGTCGGCTACGAGGACCGGCTGCCGATGGGGACCTTCGGGCCCTACACCGACTACGTCGGGCCGCGGCTGGCGCTCGTGACGCTCCTGGCGGCGCTGGAGAACCGGCGCCGGACCGGGGAGGGGGCCTACATCGACGTCTCGCAGGTCGAGGCGGGCGTCTTCTTCCTCTCGCCCCAGGTCGCGCAGCTCGGGTACGACGGCACGATCGCCGAGCGGCACGGCAACCGGGATCCCCGGTTCGCCCCGCACGGCGTCTTCCCCTGCCTGCCGGTCGACGACAAGGACCGCTTCGTGGCGCTCGCCGTGCGCAGCGACCAGGAGTGGCGAGCTCTGGCGCGGGCGATGGGTCGCCCCGACCTCGCCGACCGCCCCGACCTGGCGACCGACGAGGGCCGGCGGACCGCGCAGGACGAGCTCGAGGGCGCCATCGCCGAATGGACGGCCGGCCGGCACGCCACCGAGGTCGAGCGGACGCTGCAGTCGCTCGGCGTCCCTGCGCACCTGGCCGTCACCAGCGACGACTACCCGCACGACGACCAGCTCGCGCACCGGCGCCACCTCGTGGAGCTGCCGCACCCGCTGCACGGCACCACCTGGGTCGAGGGGCCGCGCTACGCGCTGTCCGAGACGCCCGGTCGTCCGCGCAGCGCCGCGCCGACGCTGGGTCAGCACAACGAAGAGGTCCTCACGGAGATCCTCGGCTACGACGCCGAGCGGGTCGCCGTACTCACCGAAGGAGGGATCCTGCGATGACCGCTGCGGCGGACACCGAACAGGACTGGCAGGCCGACTGGCAGCCGGTGATCGACGCGATCGGCAGGGACTTTGCCGAGGGCGCGGTCACCTGGGGCGGCGACGCGGTGGAACGCGGCGCCATCCGCCGCTATCTCGAGCCGCTCGAGCTCGACTGCGCCCTGCACACCGACCCGGACGTCGCCCGAGCCGCGGGGCACGCCGACGTGACCATGCCGGCGACCGGTGTCATCGCGTGGACGATCCCCGCCGCGTGGACGCCCGGCCAGGTGCTCTTCGACAGCGCCGACCGGGACGCCCAGCCCGTGCACAGTGCGATCAACAACGCGGACATGGCCCTCGGGCCGCGCACGACTGGCTTCTTCGGCACCGACATCGAGGTCGACTTCCTGCGCGACGTCGTCGCAGGGGAGCGGATCGGGCGACGCGGCAAGACCCTCTTGAGCTGCACGCCCAAGGAGACCGCCGTCGGACGGGGCGCCTTCATGACCTGGGAGAGCGAGATCGTCACCGAGGAGCTCGAGGTCGTCGGCCGGATCCGGATCGGCACCTACGCCTACGTCCCGCGCCCGAAGGACGCCGGGAACGCCGGGAAGGAGGACGGCTCGTGAGCGCCGAGACCCCACTGCTGGAGGGCCGCCGGTTCGAGGACGTCGCCGTCGGCGAGCAGCTTCCCGTCGTCGAGCTGCCACTGACGGTCTACCGCCTGGTCATGGCCGCCGGGAGCAACCGCGACTTCAACTCCATCCACCACAACACCGAGTACGCCCGGGCGACCGGTGCGGACGAGATGTACGCCAACACCTCCTTCCTGATGAGCTCCTGGGAGCGCAGCGTGCGCGACTGGATGGGGCTCACCGGCCGCATCCGCGGCGTCCGCGGCTTCCGCATGCGCAGCTTCAACCACGCCGGCGACACGCTGCGCGTCGTCGCCGAGGTCGCGGCCACCCGCCTCGAGGGCGAGGTCGGCGTCGTGGAGATCGCCATCCACTGCGAGAACCGCTCCGGCGTCAGCGTCGGACCCGGTGTCGTCGAGGTGGAGCTGCCGCGTCGTACGGACGCGGGAACCGCCGTCGGCGCGGCCACCACCACCCCGATCCCGAACACCACCGGACAGGAGACCTCGTGACCGCCGCCATCGCCGGACTCGGCATGACCGAGATGGGCAAGGTCTACGGCCGCACCCCGACCCAGCTCGCGATCGAGGCGATCAGCCGCGCGGCCGAGGACGCCGGCCTCGGTCTCGCCGACATCGACGGCCTCTACGTCAACCCGGGCGTCAAGAACGACACCGACCTGCGGCTGCAGTCGAGCCTGCAGATGCGACACACCCGCCTCCTGGCGACCATCCAGGGCTTCGGCTCGTCCGCCGCCCAGATGGTGCAGTACGCCGCGCTGGCGATCGACGCCGGCATGGCCGACGTCATCGCCTGCGTGTACGCCGACGCGCCGCTGAAGGAGGGCAAGCGCGCCGGCGCGGCGTATCCCGGTCAGGCGCGGGCGATGGAGGGCGTGGGCTCGCTGCCGTTCGCGGCGGGGCTCAAGGCCGCGCCGGAGCGGTACGCCGTGGCCGCGCGACGGCACATGGAGGCCTACGGCACCACGAGCGAGCAGCTCGGCGCCGTCGCCGTGGCGGCCCGCCAGTGGGCGGCGATGAACCCGGCGGCGCAGATGCGGGAGCCGATGACACTGGAGGACCACCAGTCCTCACGCATGATCGCCGACCCGCTGCGGCTGCTGGACTGCTGCCTGGTCAGCAACGGCGCGGTGGCGATCATCGTCACCAGCGCCGAGCGCGCGGCCACGCTGCGGCAGCCGCCGGTGCACGTGTGGGGCTGGGGGCAGGGTCACCCGGGCTACGTCAACCGTCGCGACAGCGAGTTCGGCCTCGTCACCGGCGCCGCGCAGTCGGGTGCGGACGCGCTCAAGATGGCGGGCGTCGGCGTCGAGGAGATCGGCGTACGGGAGCTTTACGACTGCTTCACCTACACCACGCTCATCACGCTCGAGGACTACGGCTTCTGCGCCAAGGGCGAGGGCGGCGAGTTCGTCGCCAGCGGCGCGATCGCGCCCGGCGGCTCGCACCCGACCAACACCGGCGGCGGTGAGCTGTCGTCTTTCTACATGTGGGGGATGACCCCGCTCTCCGAGGCGGTCATCCAGGCGCGCGGCCAGGGCGGCGAGCGCCAGGTGGCCGACCACGACCTGGTCATGGTCAGCGGCAACGGCGGCGTCCTCGACTTCCACTCCACCCTCATCCTCAGCCCCCACCCGAAGACGAGGTGACCGCCATGTCCCTGGCTCCCGTGGTGCGCGACGACCACTCCGCACCCTTCTTCGACGCATCGGCCGAGGGCCGGCTCCTGCTCCGCTACTCCCCCTCGAGCGGGGAGTGGTCCGAGCCCGCCGCCCTGGTCTGCTCCGTCACCCAGGCCGACGACCTCGAGTGGCGCGAGGCCTCCGGGCGTGGCTCCCTGGTGTCCTGGACGGTGAAGCCCGGACGGCCCCGCGACGACGAGCCCGGCGTCGACACGGTGATCGGCATCGTCGAGACCGACGAGGGACCGTGGCTGACGCTCCTGCTCCCGGACGCCGAACGGTCGGGCCTGCGGCTCGGCGCCGCTGTCGTCGTCGGCTTCGTGCAGCCCGAGGGCAGCGAGTTCCTGCCGGTGGGTCGGCTCGTGGGGTGAGGCCCCGCCGCCGCTGCTCCGCCCCGCACGACGTCGAATCGGACGCAGGCCGTACGTCAGTGCTCCTCTCTTGCCTCGCCACCGGGGCTTCCGTATATTGCTGATCATCAAAACCATGAATTGACGTCCGAGGAGGAGGAAGCGTGGCCGCGATCGACGTCGAGACCCGGGGTCCCCACGACAACGTCCGGTGGATCACGATCAACCGTCCCGAGCGGCTCAACGCCTACGACCTCGACATGGCGCGCACGCTGGTCGCTGCCTTCGAGGGCGCGGCGTCCGCCGACGCGGTCGTGCTCACGGGGGCCGGCGGCGCCTTCTGCGCCGGCGGTGCGCTCGACCAGCTCGGGGAGCCGGACCCGGAGCAGCTGCGCGCGCTCTTCACGGGCTCGCTGCGCCTGGTCGACGCCATCCGCTCGTGCCCGCGGCCGGTCATCGCCGCCGTCGACGGCCCGGCCGCCGGCGGGGGCAACGAGCTCGTCGTCGCCTGCGACTTCGCGATCGCCACGCAGCGCTCGACCTTCGGCCAGACCGGGCCCCGCGTGGGGTCCGCGCCGGTGCTCGGCGCCACCAACCTGATGGCGGTGCAGATCGGCGAGAAGCGCGCCAAGGAGATGGCGATGATGTGCCGGCGCTACTCCGCCGAGCAGGCGCTCGCCATGGGACTGGTCAACGAGGTGGTCCCCGACGACGGCTTGGAGGCCGCGGTCGAGCGGTGGCTCGACGAGATCGAGCGACTCAGCCCGCGCTACCTCGAGATCGCCAAGATCAGCTCCAACCAGTGGTGGAACGCCTCCAAGGACAACATGTCCGCCGGGCTCGGGATGCTCATCCAGGCCATCGGCAGCGAGGACATGCGCGAGGGCGCCAACGCCTTCCTCGCGAAGCGCAGGCCCGACTTCCGCGCCGCGCGGCGCGCCCAGCACCAGCCGACCGACAAGGACGACCAGTGAGCCTCCGTCACTACCGCGACCTCCAGCCCACGTTCGCCGACCGCGCCCAGTGGGCGCTGCCGACGGTGTTGCGCCACCACGCCGCCGAGCGGCCCGGCGCGGTCTGGCTCGACTGTCCCGAGGAGGGCCGCACCTGGACGTACGCCGACACGCTCGCAGCTGCGGAGCGCGTCGGCCGCAGCCTCCTCGCGGCCGGGGCCGAGCCCGGCGACCGCGTCGTCCTCGTCGCGCAGAACTCCTCCCAGTTCGTCCGGACCTGGGTCGGCACCGCGGTCGCCGGTCTCGTCGAGGTGCCGATCAACACCGCCTACGAGCACGACTTCCTCGCCCATCAGGTCAGCACCGTGGAGGCGACGCTCGCCGTCGTCGACGACGTGTACGCCGCGCGCTTCGTGGCGATCCCGGACGCCGCCAAGTCGATCCGCAAGTTCTGGGTGATCGACACCGGGTCGCGGGACGAGGCGCTCGCCACGCTGCGCTCGGCAGGCTGGGAGGCCGCCCCGTTCGAGGAGCTGGACGAGGACGCCTCGGCGCCCGGCGTCGTCGACGGCACGATCGCGCTGCCCGACGTCCGCCCCCAGGACCTCGCCTCGGTGCTGTTCACCTCCGGCACCACCGGTCCCAGCAAGGGGGTGGCGATGCCGCACGCCCAGATGTACTTCTTCGCCGACGAGTGCGTCTCGCTGGTCCGGCTCACGGCCGACGACGCCTGGATGTCGGTCACGCCCCTCTTCCACGGCAACGCCCAGTTCATGGCGGCGTACCCGACACTCGTGGCCGGTGCCCGCTTCGTGACCCGCAGCAGGTTCTCCGCGAGCCGCTGGGTCGACCAGCTGCGCGAGAGCCGGGTCACGGTCACCAACTTCATCGGCGTGATGATGGACTTCATCTGGAAGCAGGAGCGCCGCGACGACGACGCCGACAACCCGCTGCGCGTGGTCTTCGCCGCCCCGACCGCGGCCACCCTCGTCGACCCGATGAAGGAGCGCTACGGCATCGAGGCCTTCGTCGAGGTCTTCGGCCTCACCGAGACCTCGGCGCCGATCATCTCGCCGTACGGCGAGGATCGCCCGGCCGGCGCGGCGGGGCTGGCGGCCGACGAGTGGTTCGACGTACGGCTCGTCGACCCGAAGACCGACGAGGAGGTCGGCATCGGCGAGATCGGCGAGCTCGTGGTCCGGCCGAAGGTGCCCTTCATCTGCTCGATGGGCTACTTCAACATGCCGGACAAGACGGTCGAGGCGTGGCGCAACCTCTGGTTCCACACCGGCGACGCCCTGCGCCGCGACGAGGACGGGTGGTTCTACTTCGTCGACCGGTTCAAGGACGCGCTGCGCCGGCGCGGCGAGAACATCAGCTCCTACGAGATCGAGACGTCGATCCTCGCCCACCCTGCCGTCGTCGAGTGCGCGGTCATCGCGGTGCCCGCCTCGAGCGAGGCGGGCGAGGACGAGGTGATGGCCTACGTGATCACGGGCGGCGACGTCCCGCCGCCGACGCCCGAGGAGCTGTGGGCCCACTGCGACGGCCGGATCCCGTCGTTCGCGGTGCCGCGCTTCCTCCGGTTCGTCGACGAGCTGCCGAAGACCCCGTCCCAGCGGGTGCAGAAGGCCAGGCTGCGCGCGCTCGGCGTCACCGACGACACCCACGACCGCGAGCGCTGAGCCGTGCATCCCTACCGCACCGTCCTCTTCGTCCCGGCGCACAAGCCGGACTGGGCCTCCAAGGCGCTGGCGTCGGGAGCCGACTGCGTGGTCCTCGACCTCGAGGACTCCGTCCCGCCCGACCTCAAGCCCGGAGCGCGGGCGACGGTGCGCGAGACCCTGGCGAAGCTGCGTGCCGAGCGCCCCGAGGTCGGTCTCTTCGTCCGGCCCAACGCGCTCGCGACCCGGCTCGCCGGCGCGGACCTCGAAGCGGTCGTGTGCCCCGAGCTCGACGGGGTCTTCGCGCCCAAGATCAAGGACGCCACCGACGTACTGCGCTGGGAGACCCTCATCGACTGGTTCGAGGCGCGCAACGGCGCCGAGGGCCTGGAGATGATCGTCCCGGTCGAGATGGTCGACGCCATCACGAACTGCTTCGAGATCGCCGCCGCGTCGCCGAGGGTGGGCGCGATGATCGGCCCGACCTCCGAGCATGCCGACATCGCCCGGGCCGTGGGCTTCCGGCAGTCCCGGGAGGGGTCGGAGACGCTCTACCTGCGCAGCCGCATCCTGCTGGCCTGCCGCCAGTACGGCCTGCACCCGCTGACCGCCCTGTGGGAGGACCTCGCCGACCTCCAGGGGCTGCGGGAGTTCGCCGACTACGGCTTCCAGCTCGGCTTCCGCGGGATGGTCGCCATCCATCCCAGCCACGTGCCGGTCGTCAACGACGTCTTCACGCCCTCCGACGAGGAGGTCGCCTACTACGCGGAACTCGTCGCCACCGTGGACGCCGCGGTCGCCCGCGGGGAGGGCGCGGTGCGCTTCCGCGGCCAGCACGTCGACCTGGCCCACGCCGACAAGGCCCGGGACTGGCTCGCGCACGCGCGGCTCGTGCGGGGGGAGTCCTCGCACCCGTCCCGATAGTCCCTCGCGAAAAGCACCGGTCCAGGACCGAATCCGGTGCTTTTCGCGAGGGACTACCGCGACGGCTCGGCGCCGTGCAGAGAGGCTGTGGAGAGCCGGGCGGCGAGTCGTCGGTGTGCTGCATCGTCGTGCCATGGGAGAGGACCTCCGCCCGGGCCTGGTGCGGCCGGTGCGCCTGGACCCGCGCGGCGTCGACGGTCCGACGAGGGGCCAGGCGCGCGGGCGACGCTGGCGTCGTACCAGTCACGGCTACTACGTGCCCTCCTCCGTCGATACCAGCAACGTGGAGCAGCGCATCCTCGAGGCGTCCATGGTGGTGCGCGGCGGAGGTGCGGTGACCGGGTGGGCGGCGCTGCGATGGCAGCGTGCACGGTGGTTCTCCGGGATCGACCCGACCGGGGCGCCGCTGCCGGTGACCATCCTGGCCAGCACCCTCGACATCCGTCCTCAGCCCGGCATCGTCGGGTGCGGCGAGGGCGCGAGCCGGCCGCACGTCCTGCGGGTCGACGGTGTCCCGGTCACGGACCCGGCCTGGACGACCGCCTTCCTCATGCGGCGCGCGCCCTCCGTGCTCAGCGCCGTCGTGGCCCTGGACATGGCCGCGTACGACGACCTGGTGTCGCTCGCCGAGATGGCCGAGATGCTCTCGCACCAGAGCGGCTGGACCGGCGTACCGCAGGCGAGGAGAGCGCTCGTCCTCGGGAGCGAGAACGCCTGGTCGCCGCAGGAGGTGCGGATGCGACTCCTGTGGAGCGTGAACACGCGCTTTCCGGTGCCGCTGGCCAACCAGCCGGTCTTCGACCGCGCCGGACGGCACCTCGCCACGCCCGACCTCATCGACCCGCGGGCCGGCGTGGTCGGCGAGTACGACGGCGCGGTGCATCTGTCACGCGAGCGTCGGGCGGTGGACGTGCGGAGAGAGGACCTGCTGCGCGCGCACGGCCTCGAGGTGGTCCGATGGCTTGCCGGTGACCCGGTGGACAGCTTCCTGGGGCGGCTGCGATCGGCGTACGCCCGGGCCGAGCGGCGCAGCGAGCCCCTGACCTGCACCCTTCAGCCGCCGCCCGGCTGGGTCTCGACGACCTCGGTGGCCGCGCGGCGGTCTCTGTCCCAGGCCCAGCGGGCCCGGCTCCTGCGGTACCGAGCTGCCTGACGTCCTCCCCGCTGCGGTAGTCCCTCGCGAAAAGCACCGTTTCGGGCCGGGATCCGGTGCTTTTCGCGAGGGACTACCGCCCAGGGGGAGGAGCCAGAGGGTCAGCGACCCGTCCAGCGCGGGGCGCGCTTCTCGACGAACGCGAGTGCGCCCTCCTTGGCGTCGGCGGACTCCCGGACCGGGTTCACGAACGCCTCCTGGCGCTCGAACATCTCCGCCAGCGGCCAGTCAGCGGAGCGCACGAGGACCTGCTTGGAGGCCGCGAGGGCGAGGGGGGCGTTGGCGGCCACCTCGTCGGCCAGGTCGAGGGCGGCGGCCAGCGCGCGGCCGGGCTCGGTGATCCGGTTGACGAGGTGGACGGCGGCGGCGTCGGGCGCCGGCCACATGCGGCCGGTCAGAACCAGCTCCATCGCCAGGTGGTAGGGGATCCGCCGCTGCAGCCGCAGGAGGCCGCCGGCCGCGGCGGTCAGGCCCCTCTTGACCTCGGGGAGGCCGAACCGAGCCGCCGACGAGGCCACGACCAGGTCGCAGGCCAGGACGATCTCGAACCCGCCGGCCAGGGCATAGCCCTCGACCGCGGCGATCACCGGCTTGGTCGGAGGCTGTCTGACGATGCCCGCGAAGCCGCGCCCCTCGACGACGGGGCGCTCGCCGCGGGCGAACCCCTTGAGGTCCATGCCGGCGCAGAAGGTGCCGCCCGCCCCGGTGATCACGGCGACGCTGAGGTCGTCGCGCTCGTCGAGCAGCGCGAGCGCGTCGGCGATCTGGTGCGCCATCGCCATCGACATGGCGTTCTTGGCCTCGGGCCGGTTCATCGTCAGCACGAGCACGCGGCCGCGCTCCTCGACGAGCAGGTCGGCCCCGGTCACGACGGTCTCCTCCGTGGTCATCGCGGGCTCATCCGGATCGCGCCGTCGAGGCGGATGGTCTCGCCGTTGAGGTAGGGGTTCTCGATGATCTGCTGGGCCAGCATCGCGAACTCGTCCGGCTGTCCGAGCCGGGCGGGATGGGGCACCTGCGCCCCGAGCCCGTCGCGGATCTCCTGGGAGAAGCGCGCCAGGATCGGGGTGTCGAAGACGCCGGGCGCGATGGTGTTGACGCGGATGCCCTTGGTGGCCAGGTCCCGCGCCGCGACCAGGGTCATGCCGACGACGCCGGCCTTGGCCGACGCGTAGGGGATCTGCCCGACCTGTCCCTCCCACGCCGCGACGGAGGCCGTCAGCACGCAGGCGCCCCGCTCGCCGTCGAGCGGCTCGTTCGCGGCCATCCGCGCCGCGGCGAGGCGCAGCACGTTGAAGGTCCCGACGAGGTTGATCTCGACGAGCTGCCGGTAGAGGTCCAGGTCGCCCGCGCTCCCGTCGCGGTCGACCAGGCGCACGGTGCCGCCCTTGCCGGCGCAGTGCACGAGCGCGCGGAGGGGGCCGTGCTCGACCGCGAGGTCGAGTGCGGCGTCGACGGCCGCGGGGTCGGTGACGTCGGCGGCCGCGTAGGAGCCGCCGAGCTCCTCGGCGAGCTCCTTGCCGAGCTGCTCGTTGAGGTCGAGTACGACGACGTGCGCGCCCGCACGTGCCAGGCGCCGGGCGGTCGCGGCGCCGAGGCCGGACGCGCCGCCGGTGACGAGCGCCGAGGCTGCAGTGAGGTCCACGGGGTTCTCCTTCGGGGTGGGCGCGGCTCAGAGCCGCTCGATGAGGGTGGCGTTGGCCATGCCGCCGGCCTCGCACATGAGCTGGAGGCCGAGGCGCTGGTCGTTGTCCTCCAGGGCGTGGAGGAGGGTGGCCATCAGCCGCGCGCCCGACGCGCCGAGCGCGTGGCCGAGCGCGATGGCGCCGCCGCGCGGGTTGACCCGGTCGGGGTCGACGTCGAACTCCGCCAGCCAGGCGAGGGGGACCGAGGCGAAGGCCTCGTTGAGCTCGACGTGGTCGATGTCGCGGACGGTCACGCCGGAGCGGGCCAGGACCTTGTGCGTTGCCGGGATCGGACCGGTCAGCATGAGCAGCGGGTCGTCCCCGACCACGGCCATGCTGTGGATGCGGGCGCGGGGGGTGAGGCCGAGCCGCTGGGCGCGGTCGCTCGACATGAGGAGCAGTGCGCTGGCGCCGTCGGTGATCTGCGAGGAGTTGCCGGCCGTGACGGACCAGTCGACCTCGGGGAACCGCTCGGCGAGCTCGGGCGTCTGGAAGACGGGCCGCAGCCCGGCGAGGCGCTCGACCGTGGTGTCGCGCCGGATCGTCTCGTCCCGCTCGGCGCGACCGTCGGGCGTCGCGATCGCGATGACCTCGCGGTCGAACGCTCCGGAGTCCTGGGCGGCGGCGGCGCGCTCGTGGGAGCGGGCGGCGTACTCGTCGAGCTCGGCGCGCGAGAGCTTCCATCGGGCGGCGACGAGCTCGGCCGCCACGCCCTGGGAGACCAGGCCGGGGGCGAACCGCTCCGCGACGCGCGCGCCGTACGGGTCGGCACCCATCCGGGCGGAGCCCATGACCACCCGGCTCATCGACTCCACGCCGCCCGCGACGACGACGTCAGCCTGTCCGGAGGCGATCGCCTGCGCGGCGAAGTGCACCGCCTGCTGGCTGGATCCGCACTTGCGGTCGATCGTCGTGGCCGGCACGTGCGGCGGGAGCCCGGCGCCCAGCCAGGCCATCCGGCCCGGCGTCGCCGACTGCTCGCCGACCTGGGAGACGCACCCCACCATGACGTCGTCGACGGTGCCCGGGTCCAGGGCGGGGCTGCGGCCCAGCAGGGTCTCGATCGTCTGCGAGAGCAGGTCCACGGGGTGCACGCCGGCGAGGGAGCCCTCGGGCTTCCCGCGGCCGCTCGGCGTGCGCACGGCGTCGACGACCACGACATCGGAGAGGGTGCGTCCAGTCACCCCTAATGCTTATCATGATATTCATCAAGTGTCACGAGCCCTTGACATCCGACCGGGTGGCAAATCTAGGATAATGATTACAACCGTGAAGGAGGATGTCGTGCCGAACGACGAGTACGCGGAGATCCGGCAGCTCGCCGCTCAGGTCGCCCGCGACGTGTACGGGCCGGTGGCCGAGGAGATGGACGTCAACCGCACGCCCGTGTCCCGTGAGCAGCGCATGCAGCTGGGCGAGCTCGGCTTCCTCGGCATCGCCCATCCCGAGGAGTACGGCGGCTCCGGAGCGCCCCTCGCCCAGGCGCTGGTCGTGGTCGAGGAGTTCGGCAAGGTGTGCCGCCCCGCCGCCTTCCAGATCTTCGAGGCGAACACCGGCCCCGCCCAGGTCATCACCCACCTCGGCACCGCCGAGCAGAAGCAGCGCTGGCTGCCCGCGATCATCAGCGGGGAGAGGACGATGGCGGTGGGCATCTCCGAGCCGGACGCCGGCTCGGCCGCCACCGACATGCGCACGACCGCCAAGGTCACCAACGGCACCGTCGTGATCAACGGCAACAAGCGCTGGATCTCCAACGGCGGCGAGGCCGACCAGTACGTCGTCTACTGCCGCCTCTCCGACGCGCCCGGAGCCAAAGGCATCGGCGCCGTGGTCGTCGACAAGGGCACGCCCGGCTTCTCCTTCGGAGCGAGCGAGCGCCTGATGGGCTTCCGCGGCATCCCGTCGGCGGACCTCTACTTCGACAACGTCGAGGTGCCGGAGGAGAACATCGTCGTCCCCGCCGGTGGCTTCGGGAGGCTCTTCGGCGTCTTCTCGATCGAGCGCATGGGCAACACCACGATGAGCCTCGCCATCGGACAGGCGGCGCTCGACAAGACGCTCAAGTACGTCGAGGAGCGCGAGCAGTTCGGCAAGCCGCTCATCGAGTTCCAGAGCATCCAGGTGATGCTCGCCGACATGGTGCTGCAGGTCGAGGCGGCGCGGCTGCTGCGCGACCAGGCCGCGGCATCGGTCGACGCGCAGGGAATGCCGGACCCGCTCAAGGTCTCGCTCGCGAAGTGCACCGCCAACGAGATGGCCAAGCGGGTGACCGACCTGGCCATGCAGATCCACGGCGGCAACGGCTACACCGAGGAGTACGGCCTCGAGCGACTCCACCGCGACGCCCACGGCTGGGCGATCGCCGGCGGCACCCCGACGATGCAGCGCATCCGCATCGTCTCCGAGGTGCTCGGCCGCAAGTTCGACCAGCGTCGCTGACCCGTGACCGCGCCGCGGCTGCGGCAAGGAGGATGGACCGATGTTCGACCTGAGCCCGGAGCACCGGGAGATCCAGGCGGTCGCCCGCGAGGTCGCGGCCGCCGTCGAGCCGTTCGCCGACGAGGCCGACGAGCTCGTCGAGGTGCACCCGAAGGTGCGCAGCCTGCTCGCCGAGAGCGGGCTGGCGCGCCACGTGGTCACCGCGCCGTACGGCGGCGCCTCCGACGTGCTGGACCCGCTGGCCATCGCGGTGGTGCGCGAGGCCCTCATGTACTCCTCCGCGCACCTCGACTCCCTCTTCGGCATGCAGGGGGTGGGCAGCTACTCGCTGTCCGCCGGCGGGTCCGAGGAGCTCAAGGCCCGATGGCTGCCCCCGGTGGCCACCCTCGAGGCCATCGCCGGCCTCGCTCTCACCGAGCCCGATGTCGGCTCGGACCTGCGCGCGGTCACCACGACGCTGGTCGCCGACGGCGACGAGCTCGTCGTCAACGGCCGCAAGTCCTTCATCACCAACGGCGGTGCGGCCGACTTCTACTGCACCCTGGTCCGCGAGGGCGACGGGTGGTCGATGGTCCTGGTGCCCGCCGACAGCCCCGGCCTGAGTGTCGAGCGTGGCGCCGACCTGATCGCGCCGCACATCCTCGGCGAGCTGACGTTCGCCGACGTGCGGGTGCCGGCCGGCAACCGGCTGGGCGTGCCCGGCAAGGCGTTCTCCCTCATGCTCCAGACCCTCGCCGTCTTCCGCGTCACCGTGGCCGCGTCCGGCGTGGGTCTGGCCCAGGCCGCGCTCGACGAGGCCCGGGCCCACGCGCTGGCGCGCCAGCAGTTCGGCAAGCCGCTCATCGAGCTGGGCGCGGTCGCGCAGGGCCTGGCCCAGTCCTGGACCGACGTCGAGGCGGCCCGCGCCTTCGTCTACCGCGCCGCGGCGCTGGCCAAGGCCGACCCGCTCGGCCATCTCGACTACTCGTCGATGGCCAAGGTGCACGCGACGGAGGCCGCCGCCCGGGTGGTCGACCGCTCGCTGCAGACGATGGGTCGCTTCGGCCTGGTGCGCGGATCGAAGATCGAACGGCTCTACCGCAACGCCCGGCCGCTGCGCGTCTACGAGGGCGCCACCGAGGTGCTGCTCGACTCGCTGGCACGCCGGCTCGCGAAGGGCGCGCGCTGATGGACCTGCGACTGACCGACACCGTCGTCCTCGTCACCGGCGCGAGCCGTGGCCTGGGAGCGGCGATGGCCATCGAGCTGGCTCGCGAGGGTGCGTACGTCGTGGCGGCGGCGCGGTCCAAGGACAGCCTCGCCGAGGTAGCCGCCCGGGGCGACGGCCGGATCTCCACCGTCGAGGCGGACATGCGCGACGAGGCCTCCGTGCAGGCGCTGGTCCCCGAGGTGCTGGCCCGGCACGGTCGCATCGACGGCCTGGTCAACAACGCCGGCATCGCGCCGGCCGGCAAGTTCGCCACGCAGGACCCGGCGATCTGGAAGGACGCCCTCGCCGTCAACGTCGTCGCGCCGATGCTGCTGGCGCAGGCCGCCGGCGTCCGGATGATCGAGCAGGGTGGCGGGCGCATCGTGAACGTCGCCTCCACCACCGGCCTGCGCGGCAAGCCGTTCCTGGTGCCCTACTCCACGTCGAAGGCTGCCGTCGTCCGCTTCACCGAAGCGCTCGCCGCCGAGTGGGCGGCCCAGAACGTCCAGGTCAACTGCATCGCGCCCGGTGCCTTCGTGACCGAGGCACAGAGGGCGGTCACCGATTCGCCCGAGCTGCACGCCAAGCGGATCGCGAAGATCCCGGCCGGGCGGATGGCCGACCCTGCCGAGCTCGTGCCGCTGGCCTGCCTGCTCGTCTCGCCCCTGTCGGCCTTCACCACCGGAGCGACGTTCGTCGTCGACGGCGGCGAGTCCGGCAAGCTCTGAGAACCACGGAAGGACCTTCGCGTGATCATCGACGCCCACGCCCACGTCTGGCCCGACCGGATCGCCGAGATCGCCCTCTCGGCCAACCGGCTGCCCGACCTCAACGCGCGGGGCGACGGCACGGTCGGCGGGCTGGAGGCCGACATGGCCGCCAGCGGCGTCTCCGTCAGCTGTTGCCTCGGCATCGCCAACGAGGCGCGCCACGTCGACTCGGTCAACCGCTTCGTCGCCGGCCTCACCTCCGAGACCCGGTTCGGGTTCGGCACGGTCCACGTGGAGCTCTCGGCCGAGGAGAACGTCGCCAGCCTCCGGCGCCACGCCGTGCGCGCCGTCAAGATCCACCCGCTGTTCCAGGGCTTCGCCCTCGACGACCCGCGGCTGTGGGAGATCTTCGAGGCGATGGGGGAGGAGTTCGCCGTCATCACCCATGTCGGCGAGGGCGGCTCACCCGAGGCGAACCGGCTGTCCAGCCCCGCGATGATCCGCGACATCGCCGCCCGGTTCCCCGGCCTGCGCCTGATGGCCTGTCACTTCGGCGGCTACAAGATCCTCGACGACGCCGAGGAGATGCTCGCGGGCGCCGACGTCGTGCTGGAGACCAGCTGGCCCCCGAGCCTGGCGACGCTGCGGCCGGAGCGGGTGCGCGACCTGATCCGCAAGCACGGTGCCGAGCGCATCGTCTTCGGATCCGACTGGCCGATGACCAGCCCCGCGGAGGAGATCCGCGCGATCGACGCGCTCGGCCTCAGTGACGACGAGACCAAGAAGGTCCTCGGCGGCACGCTCGCCCGGGTGCTCGGCATCGACTCGCCCTGGGCCTGAGCAGTCCGAGCCTGAGCAGCCCGAGCGCGAACCGCGACGGACCTGTCGGGGGCTGTCGGGGGCCGTCGGGGCCGTCGGGGGCCGTCAGGCGCCGTTGCCCCACACGATGGGCGCGGCGAGGACGTCGGGGAACTTCTTCTCGGCGTAGCGCAGGTACTGATGGACGTGGTCCGCCATGGCATCGGCCGAGCGGACGGGGTCGCGCTCGGCGATCGCCTCGTAGATGCTCAGATGCGCCTTGTGGACCGCGGCCCGGCGGACCTCCGGGTAGTCGATGCCGATCGCCGAGCCGTCGAGGATGCCGAGCAGCGCGTCGACGAGATAGCCGAACATGGCGTTGCCCGAGCCGTGCGCGATGACGTCGTGGAAGCGCTTGTTCTCCTCGAGGAAGACCGACTGGTCGTCGAGGTGGGCGTGCATGGTGTCGACGCTCGCCTTCAGGTCGGCGAGCTGGTCGTCCGACATCCGCTCCGCCGCCAGCCGGGCCATCATCGGCTCGAGACCGCCGCGCGCCTCGGCGATGGTGCGGAAGGGCGCGTTGGCGAACTGCAGGAGCAGGGTCAGCGAGGTGGCGAGGCTGGTGGAGTCCGGCTGCTGCACCACGGGACCGCCCCCGGGACCCGGCTTCAGGGAGATGACGCCCTGGAGCTCGAGGAAGCGCAGCGACTCGCGCAGGGTGCCACGCCCGACCTCGTACTCCTCGAGCATGATCCGCTCGGGCGGCAGGCGGTCGCCGACGGTGTTGCCGCGGCGGTTGATGTCGCCGACGATGCGCTGCGCGAGCAGCATGGCCGTCTTCTGGGGCCGCATCGGGGTCGTCGTCATGGGCTCACCTCTGTGGTCGCCGGTCGCTGTGTGCCGGTGCCCGGCGGGTAGGGCTGAATCATAGGCAGGGATTGGCCGGTTCGTGATGGAAGCCGCTCCCCAGCGGCGAGCCGCCGGAGGGCGGCGACGACCTCGGTGCGGGCCGCCCGTGCGCCCGGCGACACGGCGGTGAACCGCAGGAAGCCGTGGCACAGGTCGGGATGCCGGCGCACGGTCACCCGGACGCCGGCACGCGCGAGGGCGGCTGCGAAGGCGGCACCGTCGTCGTGGACCGGGTCGTGTCCGGCGAGGACGACGTGGGTGGCGGGGAGGCCCGCCACGCGGTCGGCATGCAGTGGCACCAGATCGGCCGGCGTCTCCGGGAGCGGGTGTCCGGCGACGTAGTGGCCGAAGAACCAGCGCATGTCGGCCGCGCCGACCGGGAACGCAGTCGCCCGCGTGCGGTAGGACGGGGTGCTGTCCGGCAGTCCCAGGACCGGGTAGAGCAGGAGGAGGAAGGCGGGAGCGACGGGCCGCGCGCGCAGGGCGAGCGCCGCGGCGAGATTGCCGCCGGCGCTGTCCCCCCCGAGCCCGAGCGGTCCTTCGTAGGTCGCGGCCGCCCAGGACCACGTGGCGCTCAGGTCGTCCAGGCCGGCGGGGAAGGGATGCTCGGGAGCGAGCCGGTAGTCCACGCTCACCACGCGCACCCCGGCGTCGTGCGCGACGAACCGGCACAGCTCGTCGGCGTAGTCGAGATCGCCGGTGACCCAGCCTCCGCCGTGGGCGTACACGAGGGTCGCGACCGGCGGGGAGACGGGCTCGTACACCCGGACCGGCACGGGCACGCCGTCGTCCGCACCGAGATCGGTCACCGGCACGGCCGGACCGTCCGCGCACAGCCGGTTGCCGGCGACGACGCGCTCACGGGCCTCGGCGGGGGAGAGCGCGACCATCGGGACGTTGCCCGCCGCGGCGTCCCGCAGCGCCGCGAGGCCGACCTCCAGGTCAGTCACTGACCACCCCGGCCGCGGTCAGCGCGGCCAGGTCCGCGGCCGACAGGCCGATCTCCCCCAGCACCTCGGCGGTGTGCTCGCCGACGGCCGGGACGCCGTCGTACGACGGTCCCGCGTAGGAGCCGACGTGCAGGATCGGACCGGGGACCAAGGCGTCCGCCCCCAGTGCGCTCCCCGTCAGCGCGGTCAGCGTGCGCTCGGCGAAGTGCGGGTCGGCGACGATGTCGCTGGAGTCGTTGACCGCGGCCGCGACCACCTCGAACTTGTCGAGGATCTCGAGGACCTCGTCGCGCGGTCGCTGCCTGACCCAGTCGACGACGATCTCCTGCAGCGACTCGTTGTTGGCCATCCGCGCGGAGTTCGTCGCGTAGCGCTCGTCGGTCTGCAGGTCGATGCGGTCCATCGCCTCGAACAGCCGCATGGCGATCGCCTGGTTGGAGCCGGCGATGGAGAGCCAGCCGCCGTCCGCGGCCTGGTAGATGCCGCGCGGCGAGGCGGCGCCCGAGGCGTTGCCGTGGCGCTGCATGATCTCGCCCGACGCGGTGTAGTTGAGCACGGCGTCGCCGAGGATGAACATCAGCGGCTCGTAGAGCGCGACGTCGACCTCGTTGCCCTTGCCCGTGCGGCCGCGGTCGAAGAGCGCCATCGCGGTTCCGTAGGCCGCGGAGATGCCGGCGATGGAGTCGGCGAACCCGAACGGCGGTGCGGTTGGCGGCGTGTGCGGCCAGCCGTTCAGGAAGGCGTAGCCGCTGGCGGTCTCGGCGACCGTGCCGAAGCCCGGACGCTCCCGGTACGGCCCGGTCTGCCCGAACCCGCTGACCCGGGTCATGACCAGGCCCGGGTTCACCGCGCTGAGCTCGGCGTACGACAGGCCCCACGCCTCCATCCGGCCGGGTCGGAAGTTCTCGATCAGCACGTCCGCGCTCGCGACCAGGCGCTGGAGGACGGCGCGCCCCTCGGGGCGCCGCATGTCGATCCCGACCGACCGCTTGCCGCTGTTGAGGCGCGCGAAGCCGATGGCGGTGCCCTGGTGGGCCGGCTGCCACTGGCGCGCGAAGTCCCCATGGGTGGGGTCCTCCACCTTGATCACCTCGGCGCCGAAGTCGCGCAGCATCCGGCCTGCGGTCGGGGCGGCGTACATGGAGCCGGCCTCGATCACGCGCACCCCCGCGAGGGGGCCCTGGGCAGCAGTCATGGAATGTCCTTCGATCAGTCGAGGGTGAAGCCGGCGTAGTGGTCGGCGGCGACCTGGTCGCAGATGTCGCGGTAGTGACCGACCCCGCCGAGGTACAGCGCGAACACCCGGGGCTTGCCCGGCACGTTGGCGCCGAGATACCAGGAGTTGCCCTTCATGAACAGCGTCGGCGCGGCGACGTCGTAGACCTCCTGCGTCCATCGGTCCTGCGCCTCGACGCTCACCTCGGCCGTGGTGATGCCGTTCTTGTACTGGTACTGGATGAAGTCGGTGATCCACTCGACGTGCTGCTCGATGGAGATCAGCACGTTGCTGATCACCGAGGGGCTGCCCGCGCCGGCGACGACGTAGAGGTTGGGGAACCCGTGGGTCCCGATCCCCAGATAGGTGCGGGGCCCGGCGGCCCACGCCTCGGGCAGCGTGGCCCCGTCGACGCCGCGGATGTCGATCGCGAACAGGGGGCCGGTGAGCGCGTCGAACCCGGTGGCGAGCACGAGGACGTCGAGGGCGTGGCGGGCACCGCTCTCGAGCACGATCTCGTTGCCCTCGACCCGGGCGATGGGATCGGCGGCCACGTCGACGAGCGAGACGTTGTCACGGTTGAAGGTGATGTAGTAGTCGATCTCCAGGACCAGCCGCTTGGAGCCGAACGGGTAGCCCTTCGGGCACAGCCGCTCGGCGGTCTCGGGGTCATCGACGATCTCGCGGATGCGCTGGCGGACGAACTCCCCGGCCTTCTCCGCAGCCGTCTCGTCGGTACGGAAGTCGCGATAGGCGGCGAGGATGTCCGGCCCGCCCTTCTCCCAGTGGCGGTGGAAGGTCTCCTCCAGCGCGGCAGGGTCGACGTCGAGCGCCGACTCCGTGCCGATGTGGCGGTGGGTGCCCCCCGGGTGGTGCCGCGCGATCTCGCGGTACTCCTGGAAGCGCGACTTCAGGTCGGCGACGTACGCCGGGTCGAGCTCGTGGTTGCGCGCCGGGATGGCGTAGTGCGCGGTCCGCTGGAAGACCGACAGGTGGGCGGCCTGCTTCGCGACCTGGGGGACGGTCTGCACGCCCGAGGAGCCGGTGCCGATGACGCCCACCCGCTTGCCGGACAGCTCCACGCCCTCGCGAGGCCAGTCGCCGGTGTGGGCCAGGACGCCGGTGAAGTCGGCGATCCCCTCGATGGCCGGCAGCTGCGGCTTCGACAGCTGGCCGCTGGCCATGATCACGTGCCGCGCGACGAGGCGGTCACCGCGGTCCGTGGCGACCCGCCACAGCGCGGCGGTGGCATCCCAGTGCAGCTCGCTCACCCGGGTGCCGAAGGTGATGCCCGAGCGGAGGTCCAGCCGGTCGGCGACGAAGTTGATGTAGCGCAGGATCTCCGGCTGGGCCGGGTAGCGCTCGGTCCAGGTCCACTCCTGCACGATGCTGTCGTCGAAGGAGTAGCAGTAGTCGACGCTCTCGATGTCGCACCGGGCGCCGGGGTAGCGGTTGCGGTACCAGACGCCGCCGAGGTCGTCGTCGGCCTCGATGACGTGCACCGAGCGGCCCAGGGTGCGCAGACGGTGGAGACTGTAGAGGCCGGAGAAGCCGGCGCCGACGACCAGGACGTCGAGCTCGGCAGGAGGTGTGGCACGCAAGGCTGGGTCCTCTCCCTAAACAATGCTCATGAATATTAGCATTGTCGTGAGGGGGGTCACAAGTGGGGCCGGGGAGCGGCAAAGGTGACGCAGGTGACCCCCGAACAAGAATTATGGTAGTAACCATCGTCATGAATACCAGTTCACGGCGTGGCCGCCGCACGGCGGCCTTCCTGCTCGTCGCGACCGCCCTGGTGGCCGCGCCTCTCGGCGCCGGAGCGGAGCCCGGCTCCGTGCAGCCCGCGCCCGGCTCCTGCACGCCCGGCGCACTCGCCGGCCTCGAGGTGGTCGGGGCCGAGGTGAGCGCGGTCGACGCCGTCGCCCACGACGGCGGCACGACCCGGCTCACCGTGCCGCTCGGCTCGGCGATGCCTGCCCAGCCGCTGTGCGAGATGCAGCTGACTCTCACGCACGGCGTCGAGGGTGGGCTCGGGCCGGACGAGGCGCAGGTCTGGCTCTGGCTCCCCGACGAGTGGAACGGCCGGCTCCAGGCCGTCGGCGGCGGGGGGACCCGGGCCACCAACGGGCCGGCCGCGATGGCGCCGGCGCTCGCCGACGGCTACGCCGTGGTCGCGAGCGACTCCGGTGTGCCCGAGACGCGCCAGCCCAACATCTTCCTGACCGCCGAGCAGGACTTCGACTGGCAGCTCTTCGAGAACTGGACCTACCGCGGCGTTCGCGACATGACCGTCCTCGCCCAGGCGGCGGTCGAGGCGCACTACGGCGCGCCGGCGGCGTACTCCTACTGGAACGGCTGCTCCAACGGTGGGCGCCAGGGCATGGCGATGGCCCAGCGCTTCCCCGACCTGTACGACGGCGTGCTCGCTGCCGCGCCGGCGCTGTACGGCGCCGACCGGCTCAACATGACGATGTCCTGGCCGGCCGTGGTGCAGAACGAGAGGCTGGGCGGCTTCCTGCCCACCTGCAAGCTCGCGGCGATGCGCGACGCGGTGGCGGCCAGCTGTGATGGAGCCGACGGGCTCGAGGACGGGCTCGTCAGCCGACCCGAGCTGTGCGACGAGCGCGCGGCGCTCGAGCGCCTGGTCGGGACGAAGCTCCCCTGCGGCAAGGTGAGGAAGGCCGACGTCGCGGTCGCCGCCGAGATCTTCCGCGGGCCGCACGAGGCCGACGGCCGCGCGGTCTGGTACGGCCACACGCCCGGCATCGACCTGACCGGCGGAGTCGTCCGGGTGCCGCCGAGCTTCGCGCTGCAGAACTTCGCCTTCGCCGACCTCTCCTACGACTGGCGCGAGGTGTCGACGACGGACCTGGTGACGACCGTGCGGGACCGGCTCCAGGGGCGCCTGGAGCTGCTCGCCACCGCTGACCCGGCGCTCGACACCTTCGCCGAGCACGGTGGCAAGGTGCTGATGTGGCACGGCCTGGCCGACGGCCTCTTCCCCGCCGACCAGTCGGTCCACTACTACGACGAGGTGCGCACGCTGTCCGGCGCGAGCACGGACGACTTCCTGCGCCTGTTCCTCGCCCCGGGGGTCGACCACTGCCGTGGCGGCGCCGGACCCCAGCCGGTCGACCCCTTCGCGGCTCTCGTGCGCTGGGTCGAGGACGGGGAGGCGCCGCAGACGCTGGCGGCCAGCGGCCCTGCCGCCGACGGGGGGACGCGCGAGCGCGGACTCTGCCCGTACCCGCAGGTGCAGGTCTACCGAGGGGGCGACCCGGACGCGGCGACCTCCTTCGCCTGCGGGAGCGCCTGAGGCACGGGCATCGGCCTCGACGCGGCCGCGCCTCAGCCGCGGTTGTGCCAGACGACGATCTCGTCGAGCAGGGCGGGGTGCTGCTTGGCGACGTACTTCACGTAGTCGCTCATGTGGCTCGTCATCAGGCTCTCGGCGCGGGCGCCGTCGCCGGCCAGGATCGCCTCCGCGATCGCGGTGTGGGCAGCGTGGACGTCGTGTTGCCGACTCTTGGGGAAGAGGACCGAGCGGACCCGGTCCCGGAAGATCTCGGCGAGGGACTGGCAGACCAGGCTCACCAGCGTGTTCTCGCCGAGGGCGATCACCGAGGCGTGGAAGTCGGCGGTGATGTGGAGATAGGTCTCGGTGTCGGGTGAGTCCGAGCCGGACGTCGCCAGGGACACCAGCTCCTGGGCGGCGTCCGAGCCCTTCTGCCGCTCGGCGGCGAGGCGGGCGGCCATCGGCTCGAGGATCAGGCGCGCCTCGTTGACCTCGCGGTAGGTCACCTCGGCGAACTGGAAGAACAGGGAGGCCACCCGCCCGAAGTCCTCGGGATGCACGCTCTGGACGACGGGACCGCCGCCCGGGCCGGGCTTGAGGGCGATCAGCCCGCACGTCTCGAGGACGCGCAGCGCCTCGCGGAGGGTGCCGCGGCCGACGCGGTACTCCTCCAGCATGTCGGCCTCCTTCGGCAGCTGGTCGCCCGCGCCGAGACCGCGCCGCTTGATGTCGCTGAGCACCGACTGCGCCACGTTGTTGGCGAGCTTGTCCTTGCGGGCAGTCCGTCGGGTCGGTGGTCCGGCCGTCGTGCTCATCGGGATCCCTCCATGCGCATCATGATGAGGACATCATGGCCGCTCGTCGTCCGGATGCGTCGCAGGCGTGGCCGGACGGGTGCTCCCGTGGTCGTCGGCGCCGGTCCGAGGCCGCGGCTCAGGCGAGCGGGTCGGGGAGTCCACCGAGGTCCGAGAGCGGCGTGCCGAGCACCAGGTCGAAGTCCCGGGCCTCCTCCCAGACCGCGAGCGTGCGCGCGCCGAGGGACTCGTCGGGCCCGGCGACGGTGAGCACGTAGCGGCCGTTGGCGGGGCGCGGCACCTCGTAGCGTCCGTCGTGGTCGGTGCGGGTGGTGGTGACCAGCTCGCCGGTGCTGCGGGTGAGGACGACGAGCGCGTCGGCCACCGCGCGCCCGTCGGCGTCACGGACCATGCCGCCGAGGGTCAGGCGCTCGCGCAGCACGATCGGCGGGATGGGGGTCCCGCTGTCGAGGGTCATCATCCGCGAGCGCGGGCGCCAACCGTCCGCCGCCGTCACGACGAGATAGTCGGCCGGACCGGGCACCGCGGCGGTGAACCGGCCCTCGGCATCGGCCTGGCCCCAGTCGACCGCGCGCCCGTCGGGGGTCAGCACGGTGACCACCGCCTGGCGGATCGGGGTGCCCCGCGGGCTCAGCACCTGGCCGCGCACGATCTGCGCCCGGCCGGTGTTCTCGGCACCGGACCGGTCGGCCTCCTCGGCGTACTCCGGCATCCTGAGCATCGGTACGCCGATCAGCGCGGTCGCCGCGGCCGCGCCGGCGGCGAGCCAGAAGAGGAGCTCCAGGGCCTCGAGGGTCGGCAGCTCCCTGCCGTCGAGGGTCAGCACCGATGCCGTGGTGATCGCGGCGGTCGCGGCGCTCGCGGTGGAGGTGCCGAAGGAGCGCAGGAGCACGTTGAGGCCGTTGGCCGACGCCGTCTCCGTGACCGGCACGGCTCGCATGATCAGGGTCGGCAGGGCGCCGTACACCATCGCGGTGCCGGTGCCGACGACCACGGAGCCCACCACGATCTGGGCCAGGTCGGCGCTGTAGAAGACCCGCCACAGGTAGGTCACTCCCATCAGCGCAGCGCCCGCGACCATCGTGGCCTGCGGGCCGGCGCGCCGGATCAGCCAGGCGGACAGCGGCGCCATCAGGCCGAAGGCCGCGGCGTTCGGCACCATCCAGAGTCCCGTGTGGAGGACGTCCAGGCCGAGCCCGTACCCGGTCTCCGTGGGCATCTGGAGCAGCTGGGTGGTGGCCAGCATGTTGACGAACATCGAGAACCCCGCGAACACCGACGCGGCGTTCACCAGCACGACCGAGCGGCGCGCGGCCACGCGCAGGTCGACGAGGGGGCGGGGGGTGCGCAGCTCGAGCGGGACCCAGACCGCGAGCACCGCGGCCCCGCCGAGCAGGCAGCCGGCCGTGCGGGGGGCGGTCCAGCCCCACTGGCCGCCCTTGGACAGCGCGAGGAGCACGGCCGTCAGCGCGACGGAGAGGAGCACCGCGCCCCGGAGGTCGAAGGCGCCGCGCGTGCGGACCGGCGACTCCGGCAGCAGGCCCACGGTGCCGACGATCAGCACCGCGCCCACGATGCCGGTGAGCCAGAAGGAGGCGTGCCAGTCCATGTGCTCGGCGATCAGGCCGGACAGGGGGAGTCCCGCGCCGGCGCCGATGGCGAGCGTCGCGCTCATCAGCGCGACGCCGAGGGGCACCCGGTCGCGCGGCAGCTCGTCGCGCATGATCGCGATGGCCACGGGGATCAGCGCGACGCCGACGCCCTGGAGCGCCCGGGCGCCGATGAGCAGCGGCAGCGCCTGGCTGACCGCGCCCAGCAGCGACCCGACGACCGAGACGACGAGGGCGACCACCATCATCCGGCGCTTGCCGTACATGTCGGCGAGGCGGGAGATGGTCGGCGTCGCCACGGCGCCGCTCAGCAGCGTCGCCGTCACCAGCCACGACGCGCTGTCGGCGGAGGTGTCCAGCAGGCGGGGCAGGTCCGGCAGGAGCGGGAGCAGCAGGGTCTGCTGCAAGGAGACCACGATGCCGCAGCAGGCGAGCATGGTGACGACGAGGGCGGGACGGGAGCGGGGCCGGACCTCCTCGACGACCACGCTGCGCGCACCTCTTCCTCAAGTTCCCCGGCTAGTCTCGGTGACCGTGCACCGAATCTTCTCGACCAGTTTCGCATCGGTCTATCCCCACTACGTGACCAAGGTCGAGAGGAAGGGGCGCACGAGGGCCGAGCTCGACGAGGCGATCTGCTGGTTGACCGGCTTCGACGCCCAGGAGCTCGCCGGCCACCTCGAGGCCCACACGACCTTCCAGGAGCTCTTCGACGCGGCCCGGCTGAACCCCGCCGCCGACCAGATCACCGGCGTGGTCTGCGGGGTGCGGGTCGAGGAGATCGAGGACCCGCTCATGCAGCGGATTCGCTATCTCGACAAGCTCGTGGACGAGCTCGCCCGCGGCAAGGCGATGGACAAGGTGCTGCGCCGCTGAGGGCGGGAGCCCGCTGCGAACAGGTGCTTGCGCGCAGCTAGCAGGTCCCGTACCGTCGGTATCCGCAACTCACAGTTGCACCTATCGGTCGCACCAGCGTCGGTGCGGGGAAGCGAGGCCGCCATGCTCGCCCACGAACGGATCGGCTCCGGTGAGCCCCTGGTCCTGGTCCACGGGATCGGACACCGCCGTCAGGCGTGGTACCCGGTCGTCGACCGGCTCGCCGAGCAGCGCGAAGTCGTGCTCATCGACCTTCCGGGGCACGGCGAGTCGCCGGCCCTGGTCCCCGACGGGCGCCCGGTCCGCGACATCCTGCGGGAGATCCTCGAGGACTTCTTCGCCGAGCAGGGGCTCGACCGGCCGCACATCGCCGGCAACTCGCTGGGCGGCCGGATCGCCCTCGAGGCCGCGGCGGACGACCTGGTGAGCAGCGCGACCACGCTCGCACCGGCCGGGTTCTGGCGCAACAAGGTCGACTTCGCCTACATCCGGGCGGTCTTCACGCTGCTGACCGGCGCGGCCACGCTCGCCCAGCCGGTGGCGCCCGCGATCCTGCGGACCGGGCCCGGCCGGGCCGCCGCCTTCGGCCTGCTCATGACGCGCGGGCACAAGCTCAGCCCGGACGCCGCCCTCGGCGACCTGCGCGGCCTGGTGCACGCGCGCCCGGCGCTCGAGACCATCATCGACGGGGGCTTCCCCTTCGGCCGGCCGATCGACCCGGCCATCCCGGTCACCGTGGCCTGGGGCACGCGCGACCTCGTGCTCCTGCCCTACCAGGCCGGGCGCGCCCGGCGCGCGCTCCCCGACGCCGAGCACGTGACCCTGCCGAGGTGCGGCCACGTCCCGATGATCGACGACGTCGACCTCGTGGTGGACGTGCTGCTGAAGGGCTCGGCGCACCCGCGGCTCGGCCAGGCGACCTACGACGTCGCCTGACCGAGAGCGGGTCAGCCGGCCGGCAGGACGGCCGGCACCCGCCAGCCGGTGCCGTCGAGGATCCCGGGGATCGCCTCGGCGCGGGTGCCGTAGGTCCGCCACAGGAGGCGGAACCCGCCGGTCGGGGTCGGCAGCCAGTTGCGCGCCTGTGCCTCGTCGGCTGGACGGGTCGCCTGCAGGAACAGGTCGAGCGAGCCGTTGGCGTTGACGTGCAGGTCGGTGCGGTCGTTGACGGCGTACCGGTCGATCTCGTTGGCGACGACGAACCCGTCGCCGTCGTACAGGGTCAGCGACCAGAAGCCGGTGTCCGTCAGCGGCGGGAGCTCCCCGGCAGGGATGTGCACGACATAGCGCCTGGTCCCGGTGAGCGGCTGACCCGTGCGGTCGAGCAGGGCGAGCGGGTACATCGCCTGCTCGGGGCGCAGTGCGCCGAGACCGACCTGGGTGACCACCGAGCGCAGGCGGTAGTCGGTGCCGTAGCTGCCGGTCGGCGTGATCAGGTAGCCGTTGTGGCGGGCGAAGCCCTGGCCGTAGAGCCCCATCGCGTCCTGCAGCACGGTGGCCTGGCCGGCGGCGACGGCCGCCTCCATGCCGGCGCGTGTGTCCGGGTCGAGCGCGGGGTCCGCGGACGGGCGGCGCCCGGCGCCGACGCCGATGGCGGCCAGCTCGTCGAGCTTCGCCGCGTCGGCCGCGGGCGGCGGGAACACGGCGAGGAGCTCGCCGAGACGGTCGTAGAAGGACAGGCCCGTCGGCAGGGTGACCGGCTCGGCGGTGGTGTCCGGGTCGCGCGGGGGCGCGTCCTTCGCCGGGCGGGGGTAGCGACTCAGCGGGGTGGCGGTCGTCGCGTCTTGGAGGCGGTGGACCTTGGCCTGGTCCTTGGGGTCGTCGTTGTCGGCGTAGATCCGCTCGATGACCCACACCCGGTCGTACGGCGACACCACGCGCGTCACGTGCTTCGGCAGCGGCACGTCGGCGTCGTCAGGGCCGACCACCGCGTAGTCGCCCGGCGGCGTCGCCTCGACCGAGCCGAGGTTGGCGAAGTTCTCCGTGTAGGGGCTCATCAGCGGGATCACGAAGTAGCGGTTCTTGACCTTCGGGACGCTGATGACCTGTGGCTCCGCGCTCAGGTCGAGCCAGGCGATGGAGTACAGCGTGTCGAGGTTCGGTGCGACCACCGAACGGTCCTCGGGCGTGATGAAGGAGCGGACCGGGTTGAAGCGGTTGACCGGGCCGAAGCCCCGGCTGTCCGGTACGTCGACGCTGGTCTGTGCGCGGAAGGTCGCGTCGGTCGTCACCAGCGGCAGCCCGTAGCGGTAGGCCTCCAGGCCGAGCCGGTAGCCGCGGTCGTACGCCGCCTGGTCGGCGCTCGCGGGCGCGGGCCAGGCCGCCAGGGCCGTGAGGGCGGTCAGGGTGGACGTCGCGAGGCCGACGGCTAGCGCGGCGAGCGCGCGTGCGCGGGGACGGGTTCTGCGGCCCATGAGGATCCTCTCGGTGGGTCGCGGGGACCCGGTCGGGTTCGGGGACCCGTCGAGCGTCGCACCGGAGCGGCGCCCCGTCTTGACCCTGCGTGCCTAGTTCTTGACTCCGGATGACAGAGCGCGCGCCGCATGCCGTACCTGACGAGGCGGGGCGCCGAACCAGCGCCGGCTGGCCCGCGTCAGCGCGCTCTGCTCGCTCAGTCCGAGCAGTCCGGCCAGCTGGCCCAGCGGCATGTCGGTCTCCCGCAGGCAGCGCTCCGCCTCGTCGCGGCGCACCTGGTCGACGAGGGCGGCGAAGGACGTGCCCTGCTCGGCGAGCTGACGCTGGAGCGTGCGCCGGTGCACCGCGAGCTGGCGCGCGACGAGGTCCAGGTCGAGGCCGCCGGTCGGCAGCATGTGCCGGATCAGCTCGGCGACGGTGTCGGCGGTGGCGCTCGCCGTCGGGACCGCGATCCGGCTGAGGTACTGCTCGACCACGGCGTGCACGTCACCGTCGTGGGCCAGCGGGCGGCGCAGCACGTCGGCGGGGAAGCGGAAGCCGTAGCCCTCCGCGGCGAACTCGACCGGGCAGCCGAAGTAGGCGCGGTAGGCGGCGGCGTCTCCCAGCGGCTGGTGCCGCAGCTGCACCGAGCGCGGCGCGAAGTCGGCACCGGCCAGGAGGCGGAAGACGCGCAGCGCCACGCCCAGCGCGAGCTCGGCCGACTGCCGGTGCGGGGGCGGGCGCCGGACGACGATCCGCCAGCGCAGCTGCGCCAGCCGGTGCGTGGGTGGGGCGTCGACCGTGACCGCGATGGCCGGGCTGTAGACCGTCATGTACTGCTCGATCGACTGCAGGGCAGCGCCGACGGTCTCGGCCGTCCGTGCGGCCACGCCCAGCGGGCCGAGGATCTCCAGGCCCTGGCGGGTCGCGAGGCGGCGGCCGAAGTCGTCGGCACCGGTCGCCGCAGCCGCCGCCTCGAGCACGGTGACCACGCTGCGGTAGCTCACGAAGCTGTCGTGGTCGCCGACGGCAGCGGCCGGCAGGTGGGCGAGGTCGAGCAGCGGCTGCAGCTCGCCCCCGAGCTCCTCGACGAGCTCGGTCAAGCCCTGGAGCGAGGTGCCGCGGATCAGGGACATGTCGCACAGGGTCAAGAAGTCGTCACGTGATGTCAAGACCCGCCGGTGGGCGTGCTGGCAGCGTGCGGACCATGAGCCGCTTCGACATCACCCAGACCAACAGCGCCGTGCGCCGGCTGCTGGAGACCACGACGAACCCGCGCCACCGCTGGCTGCTCCAGGCCTACGACCGGCACCGCAACCTCGAGATGGCCGGTCGCTGGAAGGAGATCTTCGCGCCCGAGATGACCGTCGAGCATCCGACCTACCACTTCAACGTCTTCGGCATCACGACCGTCCTCGACGGCGCCGAGGCGGTCCAGGCCGTCTACGAGGAGTGGTCGCGCACCGCGCAGTGCGTCTTCTACACCGACGACGAGCGGCTGGCCGTCGGCGACAACATGATCGTCTCGACCGCCACGATCTACCAGCAGACGCCCGGCGCCGTGCTCGCCGCGGCCGGAGCGCCCGTCGACCCCGCCGCGCACTACCTGGTCGCGAACGTCGAGCACATGGTGTGGCCCTACGACGACGAGGGCCGCCTGGTCGGGGAGGACGTGTGGGAGATCGACGAGTCCCGGCGCCAGGTCATCCCGCTCGACCCGGCCGAGGTGCTCACGGTCGAGCAGTCCGCGGCGCTCCTGGCGCCGTACATCGAGGACCTGCCGCCGCGCCCCTGGTGAGCGGCTAGGGTCGCGCCGTGACCACGCCTGCCGACCTCACCGCGCACGTCCGGACCATGATCCCGATCATGGACGCCATGGGGGTGGAGGTCGTCGAGGCGGGACGCAACACCGTCGCCGCACGCCTGCCCGCCGGGCCGAACGGCAACCACTTCGGTACGACCTACGCGGGCTCGCTCTTCACGGTCGCGGAGGTGCTCGGCGGCCTCTACGCCAGCACCTCGCTCGTCCTCGAGGGCGCGGTCCCGCTGATCAAGTCGATGACGATCGACTTCCTGCGCCCCGCCACGACCGACGTCGTCGCTCGGACGACCCTGGCCGACGACGTCATCGCGCGGGTGCTCGCGGAGACCGCGGAGCGCGGCAAGTCCGACTTCGACCTCGTCGCCGAGGTCCACGACACGGAGGGCACCGTCGTCGCGCGCACGACGGGTCGCTACCAGCTGCGCCGCTTCTGAGCCCGCGAGGTGTGAGCGCCGGGGGCGCGAGGTGTGCGCGCCGGGGGCGCGAGGTGTGCGAAGAGGGGCCTCAGTCGCTGACGGTCACCGTGATCGGGTCGGTCCAGAAGAACCCGTACGGGTCGGCGGCGCCGGGGGTGTCGCGCATCACCAGGCTGGCGAAGCGGTAGCTGCCCGCGGGCCGGCCGCTGAGGTCGACGGTGATCCGGTAGCGCCCGGTCGCGGCGTCGCGCGCCATGGCTGCGCTGCAGCAGGTGCTCCCGACGAGCGCGATCCCGGCCCCGCGGACGGTGACGCCCGGGGTGGGCGTCAGCTCGAAGGTGAACTTGTTCTCCGCGCTCGCGACGAGGGCGAACGTGCCCGGCACGGTGTCGTCGAGGCGCACGGTGACCGAGGCGGGGGTGGCATTGCCGAGCGCATCGGTGAAGGTCGTGCGTACGACGTAGTCGCCGCCCGGCAGCCGGGCGCCGTCCGGTCCGGTGCCGTCCCAGGTGAACTCGGTGCGGCCCTCGCCGCCGTCGGCGACCTTGTGGTCGACCACGGTGCCCGCGGCGTTGGTCACCAGGAAGTCCGAGGCACGCACGGCCGACTGGTCGCTGACGGAGAAGGCGAAGGTGCCCGGCACGTAGAACTGCGTGAACCCGAGGTAGATGCGGGTGTTGACGGGCGGGCTCACGACCGGCGCCGCCGTGTCGGGCTCGACGACGACCTCGAGGTCGTCCGTGGTGAAGGTCGTGGCGGCGGGCGGGGTGCCGCGGGTGATCAGCGCGCGGATCGGGTAGGTCCCCGCCGGTCGGTCGGACAGGTCGAGGACGGCACGGTAGGTGCCCGTGGCGCCGTCGTAGGGCAGGGCCTGCGGCTCCGGGTCCTCCGCGTCCGGCGCGGCGGTGGAGACGGCGACCTGGGTGACGCCGGCTCCGGCCTTCGGCGTCACGACGGCCTCCCAGCGGTAGCCGTCGACCCGCCGCACGGCCAGGGTGCCCGGCACCGTGGCGTCGAGGTCCACGATCACCACGGGACCGGTGGCGCGATAGCCGGCGGCGTCGGTGAACCGCGTGGTCACCCGGTAGCGGGCGGCCGGCGCGAGCGTGCCGTCGTTGCGGGTGCCGTTCCAGCGCAGGTCGAACAGGCGCGTCAGCGGGTCGGCCTCGAGGGCGCCGGCCTCGGCGAGGGGACCGGTCGCCACGAGTACGCCGAACCCGTTGCGGACCTCGTAGCCCGCGCTCGTGATCGCGCTGGCGTCCCGGACGGCGAACCGCGTCGTCGTCGTCTCGTAGCTGCCCAGACGCTTCAGGTGCAGGGTCTGCGACGCCGTGGACGAGGAGTCGAGCTTGGCGGTGGGCGCCACGCGGTCGACGACCCGCACCGGCACCAGCGCGGTGTAGCCCTGCTGCTTGGCCCCGATCCGGTCGGTGAAGTCGAACATCGCCCCGGCGAACGCGTTGGCGTTGCCGCAGTCCGAGACGTTGAAGGTGGCCTGGATCCGGCCGCCCCAGCCGGGGGCCTTCGGGTCGCTGGTCGCGCACCTGTCGTCGTAGGCGTCCCCGACCATGAACCGGGCGCTCGTGGGCGTCACTCCGGTCTTCGGCCCGATGGACATGGTGGCGCTGGCCGAGTACGTCGCACCGCTGACGACGCCCTGGAGGGGGATGACGGTGTGGCGGTCCAGCGGCATCGCATAGTCCTCGACGTCACGCGCGCCGTCGCTGTCGACGGCCTCGACCCGCAGGGTGTAGTCCCCCTCGGGGACGTCCTTGCCCGCGGCGTCGGTGAAGGTCCAGGTGACCTGGTGGAGGTCGGTGACCAGCAGGTCCTCGACGAGCGTGCGCACCACCCGGCCGGTCGAGTCCAGCGCGGCCGCCGTGACCTGCGCGGGACGCGACACCCGCCACGCGGCGACGGCGCTCGCCCCGGGCGTGCCGCTCGCCGAGGTCAGCCCCTGCGAGAAGGCCACCTTCGGCTGGCTGGTGAACCTGAGCTCGACCGGCGGCTCGGCCCCCTCCGCCGCGGGCACGACGGCCCCCGCGATCGTCAGCGCGAGCACCGTCGTCGCGATCCGCACCCAGCGCCCCATGTCACCACTCCTTCGCAGCCGGTCCCCGTCCAACGCCGGGGCCGGTCTTTGGTGACGGTTTTCCACAGGAGCCTGTCCCCGTCCACGCCGACCGCTCAGATCCGCCCCCGCAATGCCGATGACCCGGATGCCGGCCCCCCGGGCGGGCAGAGTAAAGAGGAGTCAACGAAAGTCACCCACGTCAAGCCAAGGGGAGAGCCGAGGCGGTCGGCCGCGGCTGGGGAAGGGGAGCGACGCTGATGGACCTGGAGCTGCCCTCGGAGGCACAGGCCCTGCTCGACGCGGTGGTCGCGATCGGCTCCGACCTCGACCTGCGCGGCGTACTCACCCGGATCGTCGAGGCCTCCTGCCAGCTCACCGATGCCGAGTACGGCGTCCTCGGGATCGTCGACGACGAGGGCGCCTTCGTCGACCTGGTGCCCAACGCCACCGCAGGGGAGCGGTTCGACGGGATCGGGCGGCTGCCGGAGGGGCACGGCCTCCTGGGGCTGGTGCCGCGCGAGCGCCGGTCGGTCCGGGTCGAACACGTCGCGGACCATCCGGTCTCGTCGCGCTCGTTCCCACCGAGCCATCCGGTGATCGACCGCTTCCTCGGAGCCCCCGTCCTGGTGCGGGGGCGCGCGTTCGGCCACCTCTACCTCGGCAACAAGCGCGGCGGTGCGGAGTTCACTGCGACCGACCAGGCACTCGTCGAGGCGCTGGCGCGCGCCGCCGGCACGATGATCGACAACGCCCGCACCTACGAGCAGGCCGAATGGCGCCGCCGCTGGGTCGCCACCACCGGTGAGATCGGCCGCGACCTCACCGGGACCGCCAGCGTCGAGGAGGCCCTCGACGAGCTCGTCGTGTCGCTGCGCGAGCTGTGCGGCGCGCGGCTGGTCGCCTACGTGGGCGTCGACGGTGACCTCCTGGAGATCCGGCAGCTCGCCGGCGACCCGGAGACCGCTCCCGGTGTCGTGGACGCCCATGCCGAGCAGATCCGCGCGGTGACGGCGTCGCGGACGCCGCAGCGGCTGCCGTCCCGTCGCCAGCGGACGACCTTCGTCGTCCCGGTGCACACTCGCCTCGCCGGTCCGGGCGCGATCCTCGTCGAGGGTGCGGAGGAGACGCCGTCCCTGCGCGACATCATGGTCGACCTGGTCTGCGTGACCTCCGCCCAGCTCGGGCTCATCCTCGACCGGCAGCAGGCGCTGCGCGAGCGCGCGCAGCTGCTGGTGGACCGCGACCGCGACCGGATCGCCCGCGACCTCCACGACCTCGTCATCCAGCGGCTGTTCGCGACCGGCATGCAGCTCCAGGGCGCCCGCAACCTCGAGGCCCCCGAGCTGCGCGGTCGGGTAGACGGGGCCGTCGCGGAGCTCGACGCCGTGATCAAGGAGCTGCGCTCGGTCATCTTCGAGCTCGACACCGGCTCGGGGCGCCCACTGCTCGACGACGTTCGCGCGCTGCTGAGGGAGTACGCCGCGGTGCTGGGCTTCCAGCCCCTGCTGCGGATCCAAGGTCCCGTCGACCGGGCGCTGGTCCCGGAGGCGGGCAGCCACGTGCTGGGCACCCTGCGCGAGGCCCTGTCGAACGTCGCTCGGCACGCCCATGCCTCGACGGTGACCGTCGCGCTGACCGCATCGTCGGCGTGGTTCCGGCTGCGCGTGGTCGACGACGGCGTCGGCTTCGACCCGGCGATCGCCACGGCGGGCCACGGCAGCGCCAACCTCCGGGCCCGTGCCGAGGGGCTCGGTGGCCATCTGCTCGTGACCTCGGCGCCCGGCCGGGGGACGACCCTGGAATGGGTCATCCCCGCCGTGGGCTGAGGTGCGCGAAGGGGCTCAGCCCACCGCGGTCAGCGGACGCACGCCGCGGCGCAGTCCGAACGCGTGCCGGGCCGCCACGGCCGCGACGTAGGAGTCACGTCGCCGCTGTGCGACCCCGCGTGGCCGGGACGCGGGCTGCGGAGCGGTCGGCTCCGGCTCGCGGTTGAGCTCGTGGTTGAGCGCGTCGCGCAGCAGGGACAGCGCCTCCGCCCGCATCTGCGAGATCCGGGAGTCGGTCACGCCGAGGTCCGCGGCGATCTCGGCCATCGGCCGCTCGGTGAAGAAGTAGTCCTGGACCACGGTCCGCAGCCGTGCCGGAAGCTCGGCGATCGCCTCGCGGAGATAGGCCAGCCGCTCGTCGTGCTCGAGCAGGTCCTCGGGGGACGGCGCCCGGGTCGGCACCAGGTCCTCGATCGGCGTCGCGCTCGGACCCTGGAGGGACAGCACCTGCGCCCGCGAGACGTCGTCGTCGTTGGCGACGACGTCGGCCTCGGTCAGCCCGGCCGCGCGGGCCACCTCGGCCAGGGAAGGGGCTCGGCCGAGCTCCACGGCGAGCCGGCTGCGCGTCTCGGCGAGGTCGCGGGCGCGTCGACGCACCGAGCGCGACGCCCAGTCCACCGAGCGCAGCTCGTCGAGGAGCGCGCCGCGGATGCGCCGGGCGGCGTACTGCTCGAAGGGCACGCCCCGGGTCGCGTCGTACCCCCGCGCTGCGAGGACCAGGGCGGTCAGGCCCGCGGAGGTGAGGTCGTCGCGGCTGACGTGGGAGGGGACCCGCCGCATCGTCTCGCGCACGAGGCGCTGGACCAGACCCATCTGGCTGCTGATCAGCTCGTCCGTCCCCGGGACGGTGTCGGTGACATTCGCGTTCACAAGCACAAGGCTCCGGCTCGGTGGGGGCGACACGCAGGGCAATGGGACCCTGATGGCCGCTCGGCGCGGCAAGTCAGGACCAGGGTCCCGGATCGGTCTGGTCACGCCGGGCGGCTCCGCGTCGACCGATCGGCGTCGGGTGCGGGCGTGCGGGCTCCGGGAGGCCGCCCCGCGCCGCGGTCAGCCGACGCGGCGGTCGGGCGCCAGGCCCGGTACGGCGGGCCCGTCGGCGGCCGGCAGGGAGCCGGCGTCGGCGCCCCGCAGCCGGACGGCGAGGAGGGCGGCCTGGGTGCGGTGCTGCAGCCCGAGGCGGGCGAGGAGCCCGGTGACGTGGTTCTTGACGGTCTTCTCCGCGAGGTAGAGCTTCTCGGCGATCTGCCGGTTGGTCATGCCCTCGGCGATGAGGAAGAAGATCTTGCGCTGCTGGGGGGTGAGCTCGCAGATGATGTCGAGCGACCTGCGCTGCATCTCCATCTGCTCGACGACCCGGTGCGCGACGGCGGGGTCGATCAGCGAGTGACCGCCGGCGACGAGCTTGATGCCGTTGATGAGCGAGTTGCCCTCGATCTTCTTGAGCACGTAGCCGGAGGCGCCCGCGAGGATCGCCGCGGAGATGGCGTCCGGGTCGTCGTAGCTGGTCAGGATGAGGGCCTTGATGTCCGGGTCGACCGAGCGCATCTCGCGGCAGATGTCGACGCCGCTGCCGTCGGCGAGGTTGGCGTCGAGGACGGCGATGTCCGGGCGCAGCTGCAGGATCTCGCGCAGGGCGACGGTGGCGCTGCCGGACTGGCCGACGACCTCGAGCTCCGGGTCGGTGGCGAGGAGGCTCGCGACACCGCGGCGCACGACCTCGTGGTCGTCGACGATGTACACGCGGATCGGGCTGTCGGCAGGCATGGTAAAGATTCTCACCTTCCTGGCGCCGAGGCGCGACCCCTTCGACCGGGGTCGAGCCGGAGGGGCGTCCGGGGTGGCCCGGAAGGACTAGTCCGCCGTGCCTGAACGACGCTGCCGGAGGGCCGCCTCAGCGGGCGCGCAGCTCCGCCAGTGCGGCGGTGACGTCGCGCTCGCTGCGACGCAGCTCCGCCAGCAGGGCGACGATGTCCGGCAGGGTGAGCCGCTCGCCGTCGGCCGAGGGGGCCAGGCGCTCGGCCGCCTCCGCGGCGGTGATCCGGGTGCCGATCTCGAGCCGGTACGACGTGTCGTCGGCCGCGAAGGCGATGTCGGCCACCACCGCGGTGAAGTGCTGGTCGTCGGCGGGGTCATGGAGCAGCAGGTGCTCGCCGGGCTCGAGTCCCCGATCGAGGCCGCTGGCGAGGTGGCTGACCGCGAGCGAGCGGCTGCGCCGCGTGAACGGGCTCAGCGCCACCACGACCTGCTCCATCGTGCCCCCAGGATCCGACGGGCACCCGGCGTGCCCTGACATCCCTACCAACCCGGGCGCGGCCCGCTCGTTACGTGTCGACCGGTCCTCATCCGCCTAGTCCTTTCGGACTAGAGAAATCTGGTCCCAGGGGTCGCCATCGGTATGCGGTCGGGGTAGGTTGGGTAGCGACGCACCAGACATCCGTGGCCAAGCCCACCGCCACATCGCTTCCGATCCTCGGGAGTAGCCATGTCCACCGTCGCACGCCCCACCATTCCGAACCGCTCCACCGCCTCCTCCACCGGCCAGGTCAGCTCCGCCGAACGGAAGGCGCGCACCGCCGAGCTGCTGGCGAAGGCGCGGGAGTGTCCGCCCGGCGAGCGCGACGACCTCCTCGACGAGGTCATCGTCCTCAACATCCCCGTCGCGCGCACCCTCGCCGCCCGCTACCGCAACCGTGGCCAGAGCGCCGACGAGCTCGAGCAGGTGGCCTGCCTCGCGCTGACGCGCGCGGTCCAGGCCTTCGACCCCGAGCGCGGCGACGACCTGCTGGTCTTCGCGGTGCCGAGCATCCTCGGCGAGCTCAAGCGCCACTTCCGCTCGGCTGCCTGGGCGGTGCGCCCACCGCGCCGCATCCAGGAGATCCGCCCGCGCGTGGTCGCCGCCGAGGAGGAGCTGGGCCAGCGGCTCGGCCGCCCGCCGACGCCGCACGAGCTCGCCGACGAGCTGGGCTGCCCCCCGGCGGAGGTCGAGGAGGCCTTGGCCTGCGGCGACCTCGTCCACGCCGCGTCGCTCGACGAGCCCGTGGCCGCCACCGGGAGCCCGCTGGGCGACCTGCTGCCCGAGCTCGAGCCCGGCTTCGAGCAGAGCGAAGCCGTGGCGATGCTCGGCCCGGCCTGCCGCCGGCTCAAGCCCCGGGACCGGCAGATCCTGCGGATGCGCTTCTACGAGCAGCGCACGCAGCAGGAGATCGCCGACGAGCTCGGGGTGACCCAGGTCCAGGTCTCGCGGCTGCTGCAGCGGATCTTCACCGACCTGCGTCGCGCCATGGGCGTGAGCGGCGGCAGCCCGCGCGCCGCCTGAGCACGCACACCCGAAGAGGACTCCCCGGACTGGTGCCCGGGGTGCCGTGACCAGGCGGGTCGCCACCCCCGATGGCGACCCGCCGCCACGGTCACGACGACGGTCCACCGCTATCGGTCCGCTCGACACGCTCAGCGGGACCAAGGCGGTGGACCGTTGTCGTCGCCACCCACTCAGGGTCGGAAGAGCACCTTCACCATGCCGTCGTTCTTCGCCCGGAAGTCCTCGTACGCCGCCGGCGCCTCCTCCAGTGGGAGGTGGTGGGTCGCGAACGACTCGACTCCGAGGTGGTCGGTGGACTCCAGCAGGAGGGCCAGGATGTCCTCGCTCCAGCGGCGGACGTTGGCCTGACCCATCCGCAGCTGGATCTGCTTGTCGAACATCTCCATCAGCGGCATCGGGTCCATCGGCCCGCCGTACACGCCGACGACCGAGACGGTGCCGCCGCGGCGCACGGCGTGGATCGCGAGATGGAGAGCGGCCAGGCGGTCGACGCCCGCGGTGCGCATCACCGGCCGGGCGATCCGGTCGGGCAGCAGGCTGACCACCTTCGCCATCGACTCGGCCACCGGCGAGCCGTGGGCCTCCATGCCCACGGCGTCGATCACGGCGTCCACCCCTCGCCCGCGGGTGAGCTCGAGGATCGTCGTGATGGTGTCGGGGTCGTTCTCGGAGACGATCACCTCGGCGCCGTGCCCGGCGACGCGCTGGAGGCGCTCCGCGACGGGGTCGACGACGAAGACGCGGATCCCGCGCATCAGGGCGATCCGGGCGCACATGTCCCCGATCGGGCCCGCCCCCAGCACGAGGAGCGTGTCCTCGGGGCGCAGGGCGGCGTACTCGACGGCCTGCCAGGCGGTCGGCAGCACGTCGGAGAGGAACACGAAGCGGTCGTCCGGCGGTCCGTGCGGCACCTTGATCGGCAAGGTGTCCCCGAAGGGCACGCGGAGCAGCTCGGCCTGCGCGCCGGGCACCTGGCCGTAGAGCTTGCTGTAGCCGAACAGGCTGGCACCGGTGCCCTGCTCGGTGTTCTGGGTGGTCTCGCACTGGCTGTGCAGCCCCTGAGCGCACATCCAGCACCGACCGCAGCTGACGTTGAACGGTACGACAACCCGGTCCCCGCGGTGCACCGAGGTGACGCCCGCGCCGACCTCCTCGACGATCCCGATCGGCTCGTGTCCCACGATGTCGCCGGGCTCCATGAACGGTGCCAGCGGGTCGAAGAGGTGCAGGTCCGAGCCGCACAGCCCGGTGGAGGTCACCCGCACGATGATGTCGTCCGGCTGCTCGATCCGGGGGTCGGGCACCTCCTCGACGCTCATCCGGCCCTTGCCCTGCCAGGTCACTGCTCGCACGAACGTCCTCTCCTTCGCTCTACGTGGCTCAGCTGCTCGGCTTCTTCTTCCGGCGCCGGTCGCGGTGGCTGTCGTCGCACCACGGGAGGCGGTCGGACCGGCCGCAGCGGCACAGCGCGACGACGGCGCGCTCCACGGGGGCGGTGCTGCCGTCGAAGCCGACGACCTCGTCGGCGCCGCGGATCAGCAGCGGCCCGCCCGGGCACTCGGTGACGGTGACGCGTCGGTTGCTCATCGCCCGGCTCACCCCGCCGCCCGGGATCCGGGGTGCCCACGCCAGCCGTCGAGCAGGACCTCGCCCGCGAGCCCGTCGACCGCGAGACAGGCCGTCGCGCCGAACACCACGTCGGCCGCCAGATCGGGCTCGTCGGCCACCAGGGCTGCGCAGATGCCGCGGATGGCGAGCTGCTCGTGGACGGCGTCCGCCTCGACGTGCTCGTCGTAGTAGTCCTGCACCGCCTCGGGGAGTCCCAGCCGCCGCGCCCCGCGGAGGATCCGCTCGCACGGCAGGGAGCTGGTGGCCTCGAACGCCGCGAGGTGCCCCATCGCCGCGCCGCGGAGGCGCCGGTTGAGGGCGAACAGCGACATCAGGTTGACCGACGCCAGCGTCGCGCCGGTCGCACCCGCGACGTACGGACCGAGGTCGGTCGGCATGTCGAGCGAGGCCAGGGCGCGGGCGAAGAGCGTCTGGTGCAGGCGGTCGGGACGCCCGCCGCCGTACTCGTCGTACTGCAGCTCGGCGAGGGCCACCTTCGCCGCGCCGCCGATCCGGGGGAGCACGAAGCTCTGCGGGTCGGACTCGCGCAGGTGGTAGACGGCTCGCTCGCCCAGATAGGAGCAGAACTGCTCGCGGCTGGCCCGGCGGTGCAGGAACTGGGCGACCTCCGAGGGCCCGGAGCGGGCCGTCATCCGCACCAGCGCCGCGGTCACCTGCTCGGCGGGAGTGTCACCGAGACTCTCCAGAGCCGGCGCGTCGTCGGGGGCGGCGCTCACGAGCTGGCGGACCGCGTGCTCGAAGGTCCGCTCGAGCGCGGCGCGGCTGACCATCAGCAGCGGGTCCCACTCGGCGTTCGCGTCGTCCACGTCGTCGAAGCCGCGGTAGTGCAGCTCGTAGAGCACCCAGAGGGCGAGCTGGAAGTCGCGGTCGGTGAGCGGGTAGGTGACATCTCCCATGGCGCGCGGCTCCGCCACGGCGTGCGGCCGGTGCGGGCGGGCCCGCAGGGTGTCGACCACGTGCTCGCTCAGCGGCCCGCAGGGCTCCGGCAACCTCATGCTGTCCTCATCCTGTCCTCGTCGTCCTCGGGGGGCCCTCCCACAGCTCGCCCAGGATCAGGCGAAGCACGGCGCGGCGCGCCGCCAGGAGCGGGAGTACGAGACCCCCCGTTGTGCCGGCTGCCCGGTGTTCGGGATAGTTCTCTACGCGGGCGGTCCGTTGTCCCATGGCGACCTCCTCCGGTGGATGCGGGGTACCCCGGGCACCGGGCCGCATACGGAGAGCACGCAGTCGGAGGGGCCGAGATGGATCAAGGAGTGCCGGGGGGCGAGCCCGTGCCGCTGGGGGGTCTCGACGGTCCACGGCAGACCGGCCGGTTCGTCTTCGACGTGGTCGAGGCGCGCTGGGAATGGGACGACGACGTCTTCGCGATCCACGGCTACGAGCCGGGCGAGGTCGAGCCGACCACCGAGCTGGTGATGAGCCACAAGCACGAGCACGACCGCGAGCTCGTCGAGCGCACCCTCGAGGAGGCGATCGCCGACGGTGCGCCGTTCAACGTGTACTACCGGATCATGGTCGGCGGCGAGACCCGCAACGTGGTCCTCTGCGGCGAGGGCCAGTACGACGACGGCCGCACCAGTGGCAAGGTCGACCGGCTCGTCGGGTACTACCTCGACCTGACCCCCGAGCTCGAGGCCGAGACCACCGCCGCCGCCGACGCCGCCGTGGCCGCGTCCGCGGCGTCGCGCGACACGATCGAGCAGGCCAAGGGCATCCTGATGCTCGGCTACGGCCTCGACGCGGACGCCGCCTTCGCCATGCTCAAGTGGTGGTCGCGCAACCGCAACGTGAAGGTGCGGGAGGTCGCCGAGCGGCTGATCCAGGTGGCTCGGGAGGGGCATGTCAGCCACCCTGGACTGCGCCGGTTGCTGGACGCCCTGCTCGACGACCTCACCGCCAGCCGAGCGGCTCGGGAGGACCGCACCGACTGATATCCAGGCGGTACCCGCCTCCGCGGCGCCAACCGGGTCGATCGGGATCCGCGCCGGGCCAGGGGGTCTCATCCGCGGCGGCTGGGTAACGCCCGGACATGACCGAGCCAGCCTTTCCCGCCCAGCAGCAGACCCCTCCCGGCCTCACGGAGGAGATGACGCCGCGGCCCGACCACGGCGAGGAGTCGTACGTCGGCCACGGCCGGCTCGACGGCCAGGTCGCGCTGATCACCGGGGGTGACTCCGGCATCGGCCGCGCGGTCGCGATCGCCTATGCCCGCGAGGGCGCCGACGTCGCCTTCACCCATCTCCCGGAGGAGAAGGAGGACGCGGACGCCACGGCCGCCCTGGTGACCGATGCCGGCCGCCGGGTGCTCGCCCTGGAGGTCGACCTGCGCACCAGCGAGGCGTGTGCCGCGGCGGTGCGTCGTACGGTCGACGAGCTCGGGGCGCTCGACGTCCTCGTGAACAACGCCGGCTACCAGATGGCGCGCGACCACGCCGTCGACGACCTCAGCGACGACCGGATCGACCGCACGTTCAAGACGAACCTCTACGCCCTCATGTGGCTGGTCCGGGCCGCGGCGCCCCACCTGCGGAAGCGGCCCGGGTGCATCGTCAACAACGCCTCGATCCAGGCCTACGAGCCGTCGGAGACGCTGCTGGACTATGCGGCGACCAAGGCGGCGATCAACAACCTGACCGTCAACCTCGCCGCGTCGCTCGGCGGGGACGGGATCCGGGTCAACGCGGTGGCGCCCGGGCCGATCTGGACCCCTCTGCAGCCGGCCACCCAGGAGCCGGAGAAGATCGAGCGGTTCGGCACCGACACCCCGCTCGGACGGGCCGGGCAGCCGGCGGAGGTCGCGCCCGCCTTCGTCTTCCTCGCCTCGCCCGGCGACGCGTCGTACGTCTCCGGGACGGTGCTCGGTGTGACCGGTGGGAAACCCGTGTTCTGAGTCGGTCGCCGGGTACTTCACGGCCATGGAGAAGCCGCACGAGGAGCAGGCCGAGGAGCAGAGCGAGGGACAGGTGTCGGAGGTCGCCGGGTTCGGCGACGCCGGCGAGAAGGAGTCGCCGTCGGACGCCGTCGCGGGACACCCGACCGACGACGACGTGCAGGAGGGAGCGGCCGGGCCGGACGCCCGGACCGGAGACCAGGACCGGGAGGACCGATGACCATCCCCGACCCCGCGAACCCCGAGCGCCCGCCGGAGCCCGACGAGCCGGTGGACCCCGAGGAGAAGCCGATCCCGGAGAGCGACCGCTCCACCCCGGAGGACTACCACGTGCCCGACGTGGACCCCGAGGTCCCGCTCGCCGCGCCGGCCGACGCCGTCGACCCGGACGAGGCCTATCCGCATGCGCAGGACCTGGAGGAGGACCGGGCGTGACCGGGGACCCGGCGGACGGTGGGGACCGCCGGTCCCGGCCGCCGCAGCAGATCACCCGCAACCTGAGCGAGCTGCTGCAGGAGCTGCGGGTGATGCAGACCGGTGTGCAGATCCTCACCGGCTTCCTGCTGACGGTGCCCTTCACCGAGCGCTTCGGCGACCTGACCTGGACCCAGCAGCGGCTCTACCTGGGCATCCTGGTCGTGGCCGTGCTCACGACGCTCGTCATCGTCGCACCGGTGTGCTACCACCGGGTGCTCTTCCGGCAGGGTCAGCGGGAGTGGATCGTGGGGGCGGCCCAGAAGTGCGCCCTCGCCGGCCTGGTCGGGATGGCCACGGTCTCCGCCGCCGTGGTGCTGCTGGTGTTCGACATCGTGCTCGGCCGGAGCGCCGCCATGATCGCCGCGACGGCGGTCGCGCTCGCGTTCACCTTGATGTGGGCCGCGGTCCCCTGGTGGGGCCGCGCGAGGTGATGCGCTCGCAGCGACCGGCCGTCGTCGCGGCCCCGCTCGCCCTCCTCCTGGCGTTGCTGGTCGCCACGGTCGGCTGTGGCGTGGTCAGCCGCCCGGATGCGGCGGGGTGGGACCAGCAGGCGGAGCGCGCCCTCACCGACGCCGCCAGCCAGGTCGCGACCGCGCGGCTCGCGCTGGAGAACGCGGCAGCGGGGCGGACCTGGTCGCCGTACACGACCGTGCTGGTGGCCGATGCGGAGGAGGCCGCCGGGACCGCGGAGGAGGACCTCGCCCGGCTGCAGGTCCCGGCCGCACGCGAGCGTGCCGCCGCGACCGCGCTCGACCTGCTCCACCGGGCCGTCGAGCTCGTGGGGGAGGCCCGGGCGCACGCCGTCGACGGCGTGTACGACGACCGCGCCCTTCTCGAGCAGCTCGACGTCCTGGCGCGCGAGCTCGAGCAGGCGGCGCCGTGAAGCGCTACTTCGCCGTCCTCCTCGGCATCCTGACCGCCATCGGCGGCTTCGTCGACATCGGGGACCTGGTCACCAACGCCCAGGTGGGCGCCCGCTTCGGGACCTCGCTGGTCTGGGTCGTCCTCGTCGGGGTCGTCGGGATCTGCGTGTTCGCCGAGATGTCCGGCCGGATCGCCGCCGTCAGCAGGCGGGCCACCTTCGACCTGGTTCGCGAGCGGCTGGGGCCGCGCATGGGGTTCGTTAACCTCGTCGGCTCGATGTTGGTCACCTTCTTGACCTTCATCGCCGAGATCGGCGGCGTCGCGCTCGCGCTGCAGCTGGTGAGCTCGGTCCACCACGTCCTGATCGTGCCCTTCGTCGCGGCGGCCGTGTGGGTCGTGCTGTGGCGGGCGAAGTTCTCCTCGATCGAGAACGTCCTCGGGCTGATGGGGCTGGCCCTCATCGGCTTCGCGGTCGCGCTGTGGCAGCTCGGTCCGGACTGGGGCCAGCTGGCGACCCAGCTCTCGCCCGCGGAGAAGCCCGGCGCCGAGAGCTGGGCGACCTACGCCTTCTTCGGGGTCGCGCTGTTCGGTGCCGCGATGACGCCCTACGAGGTGTTCTTCTTCTCCAGCGGCGGCGTCGAGGAGCGCTGGACGTCGAAGGACCTCGGCGTGATGCGTGCCAACGTCTTCATCGGCTTCCCGCTCGGCGGCGTGCTGTCGGTGGCCATCGCGGCGTGCGCCGCGACGGTCTTCATGCCGGCCGGTGTGGCGGTGGAGACGCTCGGCCAGGTGGGCCTGCCCGTCGCGGTCGGCCTGGGGAAGATCGGCCTCGCCGTGGTCGTCCTCGGCTTCTTCGCCGCCACCTTCGGCGCCGCCTGCGAGACCGGCCTGTCCACGGGGTACAGCCTCGCGCAGTACTTCGGCTTCCCCTGGGGCAAGTTCGTCCGGCCGAAGGAGGCGGCGGGCTTCCACATCATCCTGCTGGTGGCCACCGTCCTCGGTGCGGGCGTGCTGCTCACGGGGGTCGACCCGATCATGGTCACCGAGGTCTCGGTGGTCTTCTCCGCGGTCGCGCTGCCGCTGACCTACTTCCCGATCCTGGTGGTGGCGAACGACTCCGACTACCTGGGGGAGCACGTCAACGGCCGGCTCGCGAACGCTCTGGGCGTGGTCTATCTCGTCATCATCACCGTCGCGGCCCTGGCCGCGATCCCCCTGATGGTCGTCACGTCGATGGGCCAGGGCTGAGGAGGTGCGCTGATGGGATCGCTCGCCGAGCGCTCGGGGTACGACGTCGGGCTCCACCTGCTCGACCGGCAGATCATCGGGTCCGACGACCGTCTGGCCGGCAAGGTCGACGACGTCGAGCTGCTCGTGGAGGACGACGGCTCGCTGGTGCCGACCGCCCTGCTGACGGGGCTGCCCGCCCTGCTGCCGCGCTTCGGTCCGGGGCTCGGCGGCGCCCTGGCCCGCGCGCACCGGCTGGTCCGCGCGGCTTCGGCGGACCAGGACCTCCCGCTCGTGGTGGACTTCGACCTGGTCGAGGACGTCACCAGCGAGGTCCGCCTCTCCGAGCCTGCGCTCGGGCTGCTGCGTCGGATGGAGCCCGAGCGCGCGGCGGACGACCGTCGCTGTCGTGTCAGTCGGCTGGTCGGGCTGCCGGTGCGCTGCGCCGCGCTTCCGCGCCGCTCCCGGGTGCTCGACCTGCGCCTGGTCGGATCACCGGGAGGGCGCGGGGAGCACCGCGTGACCGCGCTGGTCGTGGGGCCGGGCCGACCGGGTGCGCTCCTCGGCTACGACCGCAGCAGCGAGCCCGGCCCCGCCGTGGTCGCCGCCGTCGTCCGCCGGCTGCACCGGCACGCCCGGGTGGTCGACCTCGGCGCCGGGGTGGAGCTCGACCGCGTGGCGGGCGAGGTGCGGATCGGGCCGGAGGCGTCTTTGGCGCCGTTGCGCGGGTAACGCCCGGGGTGACCCGAACACCGACCGACGGCAGGAGGACGGGACATGCCCGCCAAGAAGCACGGACCCGGGATCAAGAACCCCGACGCCTACGAGGAGATCCGCAAGGACGGCGCCAGCAAGGAGAAGGCCGCGCGCATCTCGAACGCGATGGCCTCCGAGGGGGCCAGCACGGTGGGCCGCCGCGGAGGCAAGGCCGGGGACTACGAGGACTGGACGGTCGACGAGCTGCGCAAGCGCGCGGGCGAGCTGGACATCGAGGGCCGATCCTCGATGAAGAAGGACGAGCTCATCGACGCCCTGCGCCACCACTGAGCCGCGGGGCCGGGACCCGGCTCAGACCCAGCGCGAGAACCAGACCCGGTCCAGCCACTCGCTGTGGGTCAGCATCTGGTTGGTCCAGATCGGCCAGAACCACGCGTAGTTCACCAATGTCAGCACCACGAAGGCGCCGCCCACCACGACGCCCGCGGTCCGCCGCGCCGACGGGGCGCGCGAGGGCCCGATGAGGGTCCCGATCGTGAGCGTGAGCGCCAGGACGGTGAACGGCAGGACCGCGATGGCGTAGAAGAGGAAGATCGGCCGGTCGTCGTTCAGCATCCACGGCAGCCAGGTCGACAGCGCGCCGACGACCGCCAGCCCGTAGCGCCAGTCCCGGGCGCCGACCCACATCGCGACCGCGAACATCAGCGCCAGGACCCCGCCCCACCACAGCACGGGAGTCGGCAGCAGCAGGACCTGCTTGATGCAGTCGCTGCCGGCCGGCGCGTCGCAGCCGGGCGCGTCCGGCGCGATGTCGTTGGTGACGGCGACCCCGACGGGCCGGTTGATGAGCAGCCAGCTCGACGGCTTGGACGCGTAGAAGTGGCTCGAGCAGTCCAGGAAGTGGGTGTGGAAGGTGTAGACGTCCTGGTGGTAGTACCAGAGCGAGCGCAGCGACTGCCACGCCTCGCCCACGCCGTGGGCGTCCCTCTCGGTCGCGGTCGGCCACTTCCGCGTGGTGTCCAGCCGGTCGGCGACGTAGTGCTCGTCGTCCGAGTCGGCGTCCTTCTCGCAGTGGCCGTGGCCGGTGTACTGCCGGTACTGCGTCGAGCTCAGGTGCTCCTCGTACTCGCCCGCGTGGGCCAGCCAGCCGCCCCAGGTGGCGACGTACACGAGCAGTGCCACCACGACGAGGGACAGGAACGCCGGGACCCCGTCGAGGAGCGCGCCCTTCAGCAGCGCCCAGCGGATCCCGAGGGAGCGGCGCGCGCCGGCGCTCCACACCCAGCAGAGGACGCCGAGGGCGGCCAGGGGGTAGAGCGCGGTCCACTTGGTGCCGACCGCCAGCCCGAAGCAGACCCCCGCCGCCAGGAGCCAGGGCCGGAACAGGAGGGCAGGGCCCCATCCGGTGAGCCCCACGCCGCCCTCGGTACGACGGGCCCGCCGCGCGAGCCGGGCCCGGTGCCAGTCGCGGTCGGCGACGAGGCACGACACCCCGCACAGCAGGAAGAGCGCGAGGAAGATGTCCAGCAGCGCCAGCCGGGAGAGCACGAAGTGCAGGCCGTCGAGCATCAGCAGGGTGCCGGCGACGCAGCCGAGCATGGTCGAGCCGGTCATCCGGCGGACCAGGCGGCACATCACGAGCACCATCAGCGCGCCCGCGACGGCCGACGCGATCCGCCAGCCGAAGGGGTCCATCCCGAACGCCTTCTCGCCGAGCGCGATCAGCCACTTGCCGACATCCGGGTGCACCGCGAGCGACGGGTCGCCGGTCCACACCTTGTCGGTGTGCCCGGCCAGGATGTCCGCGTTGATGTCGGTCTCGGCGTCGCCGTCCGCGTCGCTCAGGTAGGTCTGGACGAAGCCGTTGTTGAGCAGCGACCAGGCGTCCTTCGCGTAGTACGTCTCGTCGAAGGCGAACCGGTGCGGGTTGCCCAGGCCGACGACGCGCAGGCCGAAGGCGAGCAGCATCAGGCCGACCGGGCCCAGCCAGCCGACCAGCCGGGCGCGCCCGGACAGGCGCCGCAGCGGGCTCGCGGCCCGCTCGACCGCCAGCGGCACCCGCCGTCCGAGCGCGGTGCGGGAGAGGCCGACGACGGTCACGGAGGGCAACCCTACGTGCCGAGTCCTCCGGTGGTTGAGGTGCGAGGCGCCCCGGCGCCGAGCCTCGAAACCACCGGCTGCGATCATGGGCCACGTGACGGGAGTCCTGGTGCTGGCGGGTACGCCGATCGGCCGGGTCGGCGACGCGCCCCCGCGGCTGGCCGAGGAGCTGGCCGCGGCCGACGTGGTGGCCGCCGAGGACACCCGCCGGCTGCGCCGCCTGGTGAGCGACCTGGGCATCGAGCTCGGCGGCCGCGTCGTGTCCTACTTCGAGGGCAACGAGGCCGCCCGCACCCCGGCGCTGGTGGAGGCGCTGGAGAGCGGGGAGCGGGTCGTGCTCGTCACGGACGCGGGGATGCCCAGCGTCTCCGACCCCGGCTACCGGCTGGTGGCCGCCGCGGTCGACGCCGGTGTCCGGGTGACCGCCGTGCCCGGCCCGTCGGCGGTGCTGACCGCCCTCGCGGTGTCCGGCCTGCCCGTCGACCGGTTCTGCTTCGAGGGCTTCCTGCCGCGCAAGGCGGGGGAGCGGGCCCGCCGGCTCGCCGACCTCGCCGCCGAGCAGCGCACGATGGTCTTCTTCGAGGCGCCGCACCGGACCCCGGCGGCCCTGGAGGCGATGCGCGACGCCTTCGGCGGTGACCGCGCCGCGGCCGTGTGCCGCGAGCTGACCAAGACCCACGAGGAGGTGCGCCGCGACGGGCTCGCCGCACTCGTGGCGTGGGCCGGCGACGGCGTGCGCGGCGAGGTCACGATCGTCGTCGCCGGCGCCACGCCCGGAGCGGGGATCGCGACGGACGCCGGCAGCCTGCGCGCCGCCGTGGCCGAGCTCGAGGAGTCCGGCATGCGTCGCAAGGAGGCGATCGCCGTGGTCGCCGGGCAGGCTGGACTTCCCAAGCGCGACGTCTACCAGGTGGTGCACATCGATGACTGAACCCACGACAGGGCGGATCACGACGGTCGAGCGGGACGGACTCGTCTTCGACCTCCTCGACGAGGGACCGCTCGACGGCGAGCCGATCCTCCTCCTGCACGGCTTCCCCGAGCGGGCCACCTCCTGGCGCCTGGTCGCGCCGCGCCTGCACGAGGCCGGCTACCGCACGATCGCCATGGACCAGCGGGGATACGCCCCGGGGGCACGCCCGAAGCGGCGCCGGGACTACCGGGTCGCGCTGCTCGCGCAGGACGCCGTCGCCGTCATCGACGCGGTGGCCGGCGCGGGCGGGTCGGTCCACGTCGTCGGTCACGACTGGGGCGCCATCGTCGCGTGGGCGCTCGCCCAGCACCACGCCGACCGGGTCCGCACCCTCACTGCCGTGTCGGTGCCGCACCCGGGCGCATTCCTGTCCTCCCTGGTGCGCTCGGGGCAGCTGCTGAAGTCCTGGTACATGCTGGCCTTCCAGCTCCCGGTGCTCCCCGAGACGCTGCTGGGGCGGGTCCGCTCGGCGTCCGACCGCCAGCTGCGGCACGCCGGCATGACGCGCGAGGACCTCGACCGGGTCCGCAGCGAGATCGTCGACTCCGGCGCCCTGCCCCACGCGCTGGGCTGGTACCGCGCCCTGCCCCTCAACGACCCGCGGGCGATGCGCACCCGCGTCGGCGTGCCGACCACGCTCGTCTGGAGCGACGAGGACGTGGCGCTGGGGCGGTGGGGCGCCGAGCACACCGTGCGCTGGGTCGACGCGCCGTACCGCTTCGTCGAGCTCAACGGCGTCTCGCACTGGATCCCCACCCACGCTCCCGACGTGCTGGCCGAGGCGATCCTCGACCGGGTCGGCGACACCGCGCCGTGACCGACGGGCGTCCACCGGCGCCGGAGCCGCTGCCGCACCCGGTCGTCGACAACCACTGCCATCTCGACATCTCCCGCGAGGGCCGGGGTGCCGAGCCCTGGGACGCCCGCGAGGCGATCGACGCGGCCGTCGCGGTCGGCGTACGGCGGATCGTGCAGATCGGCTGCGACCTGCCCGGTGCGCGCTGGGCGGTCGCCGCCGCCGCCGAGCACGCCGAGCTCGTCGCCGGCGTGGCGCTCCACCCCAACGAGGCGCCGCGGATCCTGGAGCAGGAGGGCCGTGCCGCCCTGGAGCTGGCCTGGGACGAGATCGAGCGGCTGGCCGGGGCGCACGACCGGGTGCGCGCGGTGGGGGAGACGGGCCTCGACGCCTTCCGGACGGGCGAGGACGGGCGGGCGGTCCAGGTCGAGTCCTTCCGTCGTCATGTCGACATCGCCAAGCGCCTGGACAAGACGCTCGTCATCCACGACCGCGAGACCCACGACGAGGTGCTCGAGGTCATCGACAGCGAGGGCGCCCCCGAGCGCTGGGTGATGCACTGCTTCTCCGGCGACGCCGCCTTCGCCCGCGCCTGCCTGGACCGGGGCGCGCACCTGTCCTTCGCGGGCACGGTGACGTTCAAGAATGCGGACGCGCTGCGGGAGGCACTGCGGGTCACGCCTCGTGACCGGCTGCTGGTGGAAACCGACGCGCCGTACCTCACGCCGGTGCCGCACCGCGGCCGCGCGAACGCGTCGTACCTCGTTCCGCTGACGGTCCGGGCCATGGCCGCCGAGCGCGGCGAGGACCTGGGCGAGCTGTGCGCCGCGGTCGACGCGAACACCGAGGCCGCCTTCGGCGGCACCTGGTAGCGGCCGCCGCCGGCCCGCTGTGACGGATGGGGCCGGTGAGGCGCGGGAGGGGTGAGTCGGGTCACGTGCCGCCGCGGTGAGGGCCCTCGCCAAGTTGCCATCGGCGGGGAGGGCCTGTTCTCGTGGATGACTGACGGCCGGGATCGGGAAGCAGCTCCACGACCAGCTCACCACCGATCCGACCGCCATCGCAGCCGCCGAGCGCGGGTGCGCAGGGGGGTTGGATCCGAGCTGGTCGCTCGAGGCCCGGGCAGTACGACGTTCGGAGAATCGTGCGCCTTGCACACCCCACCCTCGCCCGGCTCGCCCAGAGCCGGAAGGTCCTCACGCTCACCATCGCCGCCGTCCTCGTCGCGGTCTCCGCGGTCACCTGGGGCTACACCTCGATGTCCACCGAGGTGCGGCTGTCGGTCGACGGCAGGGAGCGCACCGTCTCCACGATGGGCGACACCGTCGGCGACGTGCTGCGCGACGAGGGCATCGAGGTGTCCGGACGGGACATCGTGCAGCCCAGCCTGGACGAGCAGGTGGCGTCGGGTGACCGGATCGCGGTGCTGTTCAGCCGGCCGGTCGAGCTCACGGTCGACGGCGAGACGAGCACCCACTGGGTGACCGCCACGGACGTGGAGGGTGCGCTCACCCAGATCGGTCTCGTGTACGCCGACAGCCGGCTCTCGACCAGCCGCGGGGCCGACATCGACCGCGGCGGCGCGGAGATCGAGGTGGTCACCGCCAAGCGGCTCACCTTCGCCCTGGCCGGCGCGAAGCCGGTCGTCCACGAGGTGCCCGCGCTCACCGTCGAGGACGCGCTCGCCGAGGTCGGCGTGGAGCTCGACGAGCACGACAAGGTCAGCCCCGAGCGGGGCGCCGAGCTCGCCGACGGCGACCGGATCGTGTTCACCGACATCGAGAAGCGCGAGCGCAACGTCACCGGAGAGGCCGTGCCGGCCCCGGTGCGGAAGGTCTCCGACGACACGCTGTACCAGGGGCAGACCAAGGTCGCCAGGCCCGGGGTCGACGGCACCCGCGACGTCACCTACAAGGTGACGGTGCGCAACGGCAAGGTCGTGCGTCGCGTCGTACTGACGGCGACCGTGACGCGGGAGCCCACCCCCGAGGTGGTCAAGGTCGGCACCAAGCCGGTCATCGAGTCGGGCAACACCGTCTGGGACCGGCTCGCGCAGTGCGAGTCCGGTGGCAACTGGCACATCAACACCGGCAACGGCTACTACGGCGGCCTGCAGTTCAACCTGGGCACCTGGCGCTCCAACGGCGGCACCGGCTACCCGCACCAGGCCTCCCGCGAGGAGCAGATCCGCGTGGCGACCCGGCTGCGCGACGCTGCCGGCGGCTACGGTCCCTGGCCCGGCTGCGCCGCCAAGCTCGGCCTCCCCCGCTGATGAGGCCCGAGGGTCACTAGGCTGGGCGCATGCCTGAAACCTCCGCGCCGCGGCTGCTGGGCCCGGCGGAGGTTCGAGACCTCGCAGCGCGGCTCGGCCTGCGCCCGACCAAGCAGCGCGGCCAGAACTTCGTCATCGACGCCAACACGGTGCGCCGGATCGTCCGCGAGTCCGGCGTCGTCGAGGGCGAGGTCGTCCTCGAGGTGGGCCCGGGGCTGGGCTCGCTCACCCTCGCACTGCTCGAGGCGGGCGCGGAGGTGACGGCGGTCGAGGTCGACCCGCTGCTCGCCGACGAGCTGCCGACGACCATCGGGGCCTTCGCGCCCGGCTGTGCCGAGCGGTTCCGGGTCGTGCTCGCCGACGCGATGACGGTCACTGCGATCCCGGGCCCGCCCCCGCAGGCGTTGGTCGCCAACCTGCCGTACAACGTCTCGGTCCCGGTGCTGCTGCACCTCATGGCGCTGCTGCCCACCCTCGAGCACGGCCTGGTCATGGTGCAGGCGGAGGTCGCCGACCGCCTCGCCGCGCCCCCCGGCTCGAAGACGTACGGCGTCCCGTCGGCCAAGGCGGCCTGGTACGCCGACGTACGACGCGCCGGCGCGATCGGACGCAACGTCTTCTGGCCGGCGCCCAACGTCGACTCCGGCCTGGTCGCGTGGACCCGGCACGACCCACCGACCGACGAGGTGGCGCGCGAGCAGGTGTTCGCGGTGATCGACGCCGCCTTCGCCCATCGACGCAAGGCGCTGCGCGGCGCGCTGCGAGCCCTCGCCGGCGGCGCGGAGCAGGCCGAGGCTGCCCTGCAGGAGGCGGGGATCGACCCGCTGACCCGCGGCGAGGTCCTGGGGATCGACGAGTTCGTGGCGATCGCCGTCGCCCTGCGGGGCGCCACTGCCGACCCCAGGGGGAGCGCATGACCCAGGTGACGGTGCGGGCGCCCGCGAAGGTCAACCTCCACCTGGGGGTCGGCGGACTGCGGCCCGACGGCAAGCACGCCCTCGCGACGGTCTACCAGGCCGTGGGCCTGTACGACGACGTGACGGTCGTCGAGGCCGACGACTGGTCCGTGGGCCTGACCGAGCCGATCGACGGCGTCCCTCTCGACGGCGACAACATCGCGATCCGGGCCGGCCGGGCGCTGACCGCGCACCACGGCATCGACCGCGCCGCGCGGATCACGATCGCCAAGGGCATCCCGGTGATGGGCGGCATGGCGGGCGGCTCGGCCGACGCCGCCGCCACCCTCCTCGCGCTCGACCGCCTGTGGGCCCTGGAGACCTCCGACGACGACCTGCTGCGGATCGCCGGCACCCTCGGCAGCGACGTGCCCTTCGCGCTGCTGGGCGGAACGGCGCTCGGCACCGGCCATGGCGAGGTCGTCACCCCCGTCGAGGACGCCAGCTCGGTGTGGTGGGTCGTGGTGCTGTCCGACGAGGGGCTGTCGACGCCGGCCGTGTACGGCCACTTCGACGAGCTCTCGCCCGGCGCGCCGCCCGAGCCTCCCCTCCCGGAGGCGCTGATCGCGGCCCTCGGCACGGGCTACACCGACGAGATCGGCGACCTCCTCGACAACGACCTCTGGCCGGCGGCCCGGGACCTGCGCCCGGACCTGGTGGACGTGGAGGTGCGGCTGCGCAGCCTCGCACCGGACGGCGTCCTGCTCTCCGGCTCCGGCCCGACCCTCCTCGTGCTGCACGAGGACGTCGAGGAGGCGCGGGCCACCGTCGCGGAACTGAGCGCCCAGGGCCTGCGCTGCACGCTGGCGCCCGGACCCGTCGCCGGAGCCCACGTGGTGACCTATGCCTGAGCCGCGCAGCCTCCTCAGCCTGGAGCGGGTCTCGAAGGCGTACGGCGTCCGCCCGCTGCTCACCGACGTCTCCCTCGGCGTCGGCGAGGGCGAGCGGATCGGCATCGTCGGCCGCAACGGCGACGGCAAGACCACCCTGCTGCGGATCATGACCGGCTCCGAGGAGCCCGACGACGGCCGGGTCTCGCGCCAGCGCGGCCTGCTCATGGGCGTGCTGGCCCAGCACGACGACTTCGACGACACGCACACCGTGCGCGAGGTCGTGCTCCGCGGCATGGCCGACCACGAGTGGGCGGCGGACGCGCGCTCGCGCGAGATCGTCGAGGTGCTGCTCGCGGGCGTCGACCTCGACCGCGCGGTCCACGGCCTGTCGGGAGGCGAGCGCCGACGGTGCGCGCTGGCCGGCCTGCTCCTCGGCGACCACGACCTGGTCGTCCTCGACGAGCCCACCAACCATCTCGACGTCGAGGCGGTCGCGTGGCTGGCGGCCCACCTCGCCGCCCGCTCCTCCGCGCTCGTCGTCGTCACCCACGACCGGTGGTTCCTCGACGCCGTGTGCCAGCAGACCTGGGAGGTCCACGACGGCGTCGTGGACACCTACGAGGGCGGATACGCCGCCTTCGTGCTCGCCAAGGCCGAGCGCCAGCGCCAGGCCGCGGCCTCCGAGGTCCGCCGCCAGAACCTGGTCCGCAAGGAGCTCGCCTGGCTGCGCCGCGGGGCGCCGGCGCGCACGTCCAAGCCGAAGTTCCGCATCGACGCCGCGAACGCGCTCATCGAGGACGTGCCGCCCCCGCGCGACCGGCTGGAGCTGCAGCGCTTCGCCACCCAACGCCTCGGCAAGGACGTCATCGACGTCGAGGACGTCGACTTCTCCCGCGGCACCCGCCGGCTCCTGGACCACGCCACCTGGCGACTGGGTCCCGGCGACCGGGTGGGCCTGGTCGGCGTCAACGGCGCCGGCAAGACCTCGGTGCTGTCCCTGCTCTCCGGGGCGGCGGCGCCGAGCGCCGGCAAGGTCCGCCACGGCCGGACCGTCGCGCTGCAGCATCTGACCCAGGACGTCGAGGTCGACGACCCGGACGCGCGGGTGCTCGCGACCGTCGAGGGCATCCGCCGGGTCACCCGTACGGCGGACGGCGAGATCACCGCGACCTCGCTGCTGGAGCGGTTCGGGTTCACGGGCGACCGGCTGACCGCCCGCATCGGCGACCTCTCCGGCGGCGAGCGCCGCCGCTTCCAGCTCCTGCGGCTGTTGCTCACCGAGCCCAACGTGCTGCTCCTCGACGAGCCCACCAACGACCTCGACATCGAGACCCTGACCGTGCTCGAGGACTTCCTCGACGGCTGGCCCGGCACGCTCGTCGTGGTCTCCCACGACCGGTACTTCCTCGAGCGGGTCACCGACTCGGTCTGGGCGCTCCTCGGCGACGGGCGGATCTCCATGCTGCCGCGTGGCGTCGACGAGTATCTCGAGCGCAGGGCACGAGCGACCGCGGAGCCCGCGGACGCCGGCGTCCCGCGGTCCGACCCGACGGCGGAGGCGCCTTCGACCCCTTCGTCGGCCAAGGCGAAGCCGGGCTCCGCCGAGGAGCGCGCCGCGCGCAAGACCGTGGCGCGCCTCGACAAGGTGCTCGAGCGGCTCTCCGCGCGCGAGGCCGAGCTGAGCGCCGACCTCGCCGCGCACGCCACCGACCCCGAGAAGCTGTCGGTGATCGGCTCCGCGCTGGCGACGCTGCAGGAGGAGAAGGAGGCGGCCGAGCTGGAGTGGCTCGAGGCCGCCGAGCTCCTGGAGTAGCCGGCGCGGGTCAGCTCGCGAAGGGCACCAGCAGGCGTCGGAGCAGCCCGGCGAGCGCGTCCTGGTCCTCCTCGGTGAACCCGGTCAGCAGCTCGCGCTCGGCGTCGAGCAGGGCGGCGAAGGCGCCGTCGACGGCGTCCTTGCCCTCCGGAGTCAGCCGCACGAGGACGCCGCGGCGGTCCGAGGGGTCGGGGTGGCGCTCGACGAGGCCGCGCATGGCGAGCCGGTCGACCCGGTTGGTCATCGTCCCGCTCGTCACGAGCGTCTCGCGCAGCAGCCGGCCGGGGGAGAGCTCGTAGGGCTCGCCGGCGCGCCGCAGGGCCGCGAGCACGTCGAACTCCCACGACTCGATGTCGTGGGTGGTGAAGGCGTGCCGCCGCGCTCGGTCGACGTGGTGCGCCAGCCGCGAGATCCGGCTGAAGACGGACACGGGGCCGAGGTCGAGGTCGCTGCGCTCGCGCGCCCACGCCTCGACCAGCTCGTCCACCTCGTCGCGCATGCGCTCATCCTAGCCCGACGATCGAGAATCTTGATATCAAGATAATTCGGGCGTAGGGTCGGCCCCGTGAGCATGCGCACGGTCGACCTCGGCCCGGTCTCCCTGACCAGCCTCACCTGGGGCGACGTCGACGACCGGAGCCGTCCGCTGGCCGTCCTGGTCCACGGCTTCCCCGACACCGCCCACACCTGGCGCCACCTCGGCCCGGCGTTGGCCGCGGCCGGCCACCGGGTGGTCGCCCCGTTCACGCGCGGCTACGCGCCCAGTGCGATCCCCGCCGACGGCAGCTACCACGTGCCGGCGCTCATGCACGACGTGCTGGCGCTGCACCGCGCGTACGGCGGTGACCACCGTGCCGTCCTCGTCGGCCACGACTGGGGTGCGATCACCGCCAACGGCATCGCGGCCGGGACGGCCAACCCGTTCGGCGCGATCGTGGCCCTCGCGGTCCCACCCTTCTCGGTCATGGCCCCCCGCCGCGACGACGTCGGCCGCTGGCTGCGCATCCTGCCGCGCCAGGCGAGGCTGAGCTGGTACACGCTGTTCAACCAGTTGCCACGGCTTCCGGAGCAGCGCTTCGACGAGCTGGTCGCGCACCTGTGGCGACGGTGGTCGCCCGGGTACGACGCGCGCGTCGACCTCGCCCATCTCGCCGCCGCGGTCCCGGACGACGCCCACCGGAGCGCGGTCCTCGGCTACTACCGCGCGCAGCGGCGCCCGCACCGGCTCCCGGTGCGCTACCGGTCCCTGGCGGACGCCTGGACGGGTGAGCCGTCGGTGCCGCTGCTCTACCTGCACGGCGCGCAGGACGGCTGCCTCGACCCGCGCTGGGCCGGCCGGATCGGGAACCGCCTGCCCTCGGGCAGCCGGGTCGCCGTCGTCGAGCGCGCCGGGCACTTCCTCCAGCTGGAACGACCCGACGCCGTCAACGATCTCGTCCTCGAGCACCTCGACACCGTCTCCCGGGAAGGACGCCGCCGATGAGCCTGCGCTGGGACCCCGAGCGCTATCTGGCCTACGCCGACGAGCGCAGCCGACCGTTCCTCGACCTCCTGGGTCGGGTCGCCGCACCCGAGCCGCGGGTCGTGGTGGACCTCGGCTGCGGACCGGGCACTCTCACCTCCCTTCTCGCCGACCGGTGGCCGGGGGCGGCGGTCACCGGGGTGGACTCCAGCGACGCGATGATCCGTGCCGCCTGCGACAGTCCCGCCGCCGACCGCGTCGCCTTCCACAGGGGCGACCTGCGCGACTGGCTGGGCGCGGCCCCGGCCGGCGGTGTCGACGTCCTCGTCTCCAACGCGACCCTGCAGTGGCTGCCGGAGCACCTCGACCTGCTGCCTGCGCTCGTGCGCGCCGTGGCCCCCGGCGGCTGGCTCGCCTTCCAGGTCCCCGGCAACCACGACGAGCCCAGCCACACCCTGCGTGCCGAGCTCGCGGCCGAGCCCGCCTATGCGGCCCACACGGCCGGTGTCGCCACCCCGCACGCACACGACGCCACGACCTACCTGCGGGCGCTGCAGGCCCTCGGCTGCGAGGTCGACGCCTGGGAGACGACCTACCTGCACGTGCTGCGCGGCCCGGACCCGGTCTTCACCTGGATCTCGGGCACGGGTGCCCGACCGACCCTCCAGGCGCTGCCCGACGAGCTCCGGCCGGGCTTCGAGGACGAGCTGAAGGCGCGGCTGCGCGCGGCGTACCCGGACGACGGCGACGGCGTCGTGCTTCCGTTCCGGCGCATCTTCGCGGTCGCCCGCGTCGCGGGCTGAGTCGAGGACGCCGCCGGGATTCCCCTCCCTCCGGGGAACCCCGGCGGCGTGTGCTCCCCCCGCGGTTGCGGTCGGGTGCCGAGACGACTGCAGCTCCTGATGCCAGGACGTCCGGCCCGCAGCACCCCCCAGATGCTTCGGGCCCCGGTCGTTCCGCCCCGCCCCCCAGCCGGATCGGTTCGACGCTGCAGCCGCCTCGGCGGCTCACGGGGCGGCTCGGCCGCCCGGGTGGCGCGACCCGGAGGTCGCGCGGTGCGGTGGTCGCGCGCGGGACCGGCGGGCGGGCCCTGCGGCCCGCTCTCGGCACAGCGCGACGATCATGGTCACGACGGCCGCGGCGTGGCTGCCGGCGATCGTCGCGGCGAGGTCCAGCAGCCGTTGGGTGTACGGCGACCACGGGTCCGCGATCATCATCGCGACGTGGTGGCGCCACTCGTGCACCGTGCCGTGCGCCGTGATGTCCAGGAGCTCCTCGACCGAGTCGAGCGGCGGGACGGTCCAGGTGCGGTCGACGCCCTGCAGCAGCAGGGCGTGCGCCGCGCGCAGGCAGGCGTCGTCGACGGCTGCGCTGTCGTACGGCGCGGGCGGGCGGGTCGCGAGTCGCCGGGCCAGCCCCGGGGCGAGCATCCGGCGCAGGGCGTCGGTGGTCAGGGGCAGACGCGAGTCGGTCTCGAGCGCGGAGCCGTAGCGGTGCTGCAGGCGGGCGAGCCGGTCGTGGCCGAGCTCGTCGACGAGGCCCGACAGCGCCGCGTGGTCCTCGAGGTCGCCGAAGAGCGCGAGCCCGACGAGGTTGCCGGAGGCCGCGCACGCCGGCAGCGTGTGGGAGAGGTCCGGGTGCTCCTCGACGAGGGCGACCAGGCGCGCCCACACGTCGAGGTCCGCGTGCGGCACCCGGGCCGTCCGGGCCAGCACCCCGTCGAGGACGTCGAGGAACAGGTCCTCGTGCGGCAGGCAGGCCGCGCGCCGGCGGCGTACCTGCTCGCGCAGCACGACGGCCCGGCGGGCCAGGGACCGCGGGCGCAGTGCGACGACCGCGGGCGCAGCGGCCGCACGCGGTGCGGGGGCCCGGTACGTCGTGCTCATGTCTCTCCGATCGGTGGTGACCGCCCCGGCGGGGCCGTCATGGGACCAGACGGCGTACGGCCCGGAACATCACGCGGAAATCCCTGCGAGTTCGAAAGTTTTCGGATTCGGTGCATCATCGGATGTGCTCGGTCGTTGGACCGGCACAGCGGCGCGCCCTGGTGGCGGTCGGTCGGGCAGAGAGATGGCGGAGGATCGGATGGGCGAGGACGCGTCCCGCACCCCGGAGGAGGAGCTCCTCGACCGGGTGCGAGCCGGCGACACCGCTGCCTTCGAGGAGCTCTACCGCGAGCACGTCGACGGCGCACGCCACCTCGCCCGGATCCTGGTCGGGGCCGAGGCGGCCGAGGAGCTCGTCGCCGAGTCCTTCTCGCGGGTGCTCGGCCAGCTCAGCTCCGGGGGCGGCCCCACCGCGAGCTTCCGCTCCTATCTCCACGTGACCATCCGCAACGGCTACCGCGACGGCCTGCGCTCGCAGCGCGAGGCGCTCGCCTCGGACCAGCCGTGGCTCTTCGAGCAGGCCGAGACCGCCGAGGTGACGCCCGAGGAGGCCGTCGAGGGGCTCGACGAGAGCGTCGCGGTCGACGCGCTGGCGACGCTGCCGGAGAGCTGGCGCACGGTGCTGTGGCACGTCGAGGTCGAGGGCCGCAAGCCCGCCGAGGTCGCCACGCTGATGGACCTCAAGCCGCGGGCCGTCTCCTCGCTCGCCCACCGCGCCCGCGAGGGTCTCAAGCGCGCCTATCTCGACCTGCACGCCGGCCCGGAGCCGGCGCGCGAGCAGTGCCGCTGGGTGCACCACCGGATGAGCCAGTACGCCCGCGGCGACCTCGGGACGCGCGCCGAGCAGCGCTTCGGCGCGCACCTCGACGGCTGTGCCGAGTGCCAGCGCGCCTTCCTCGTCGTCGACCGGGTCAACCAGAAGCTGGCGGTCCACGTCCTTCCCATCGTGCTGCTCGCCCTGCCGTCCGGCAGCAAGGGGCTGCTGTGGGTGGCCGGCGGCACGGCCGCCGGCGGCGCCGCGGGTACGACGGCCGCACCCGCGAGCCCTCCGTCGAGCGGTCCACCGGGGCCGGTCGTGGCGGTCGCCGCCGCGGTGGCGGTCGCCGCGGTCGCGGCCGGCGCGTTCGCCGCCTTCGGCGGTGACGAGAGCGAGCGCCCGGCGGTGGCCACGCCCCGCGCGGCCGCCGAGAGCCCGGCAGAGAGCGCAGTGGAAGGCCCTGGGGGAGGACCGCCCTCCGGTCCCGCCCCGCTGGACCCCGTCGCCGACGAGCCCGCGGCGGCGGACACGCCACCGGCGACGTCCCCGACCGCCCCTGCTGCGAAGCCCGCTCCCGGTCCGCGCCCGGCGGACGAGGAGCCGCCTGCCGCAGCCGAGGAGCCGCCCGCTCCGCCGGCCGAGACGCCCGCCTCGCCGCCGGCCCCGCCGGCTCCGCCGACCGACGGGCCGGCGGCGCCGAAGCAGCCGCCGCCCACGCCGGCCTGCGGCGGGCGGCGGATCTGCGCGGGACCGGTGACCGTCACCCTCCCGGGGGAGGGCCAGCGGGGCGCGACCGTCGAGCTCGCGCTCCCGGGACTGCCGGTCATCACGCTCGGCCCCGGCGGTGTGACGGTCGGCACGAAGCGCTGAGGCCTCTCGCGCTGGAGGTTACTGGCGAGTAATCTGCCGCCATGACTCAGGTTCACAGCCTCTGGAAGACCACGACCAGCCTCCCCGTGGTCGGCGGCACCCTCGGCAAGCGCGTCTTCTCCATCGCGTTCAGCCAGAAGGCGCCCTACTTCGCCACGATCCACCCCCGGGTCACCGAGCTCCGGCCGAACTACGCCGCGGTCGTGATCCCCAAGCGCCGCAGCGTGCAGAACCACATCGGCACCGTGCACGCGATCGCGCTGTGCAACGGCCTCGAGATGGCGATGGGCGGCCTGGCCGAGGTCACCATCCCGAAGGCCAAGCGGTGGATCCCCAAGGGAATGACCGTGTCCTACACGGCCAAGGCGACCGGCGACGTCACCTGCATCGCCGAGACCGACCAGGAGCAGTGGGACAGCGCGGAGGGCGACCTTCCGGTCCGGGTCCGTGGCGAGCTCGCCGACGGCACCGTGGTCATCGAGGGCACCATCAACCTCTGGGTGACCAGCAAGAAGTAGGTCAGCGCGTCCCGTCCGTGGGCGGCACCGGGCCACCGGTGCCCGCCCCGGCGGCGGTGAGCGCGGTCATGCCGACGTCGAGCGGCTTGTGCTCGCCGACGAACCGCTTCTGCACCCAGGTGGCGATCGCGGTCAGCAGCAGGTTGACCGTCACGTAGAGGAGCGCCAGGACGATCGCGGTCTGCAGGTGCGTTCCGGGGAACTCGGTCCACATCAGCTTGGCGACGTAGGTGAGACCGGGCGCCACGATGTACATGCCGAGGCTGGTGTCCTTCAGCGCGACCACGCACTGGCTGATGATCGCGGGCAGCATGATCTTCACGGCCTGCGGCAGCAGCACCAGGTTCATCACCTGGGTCTTGCGCATCCCGATCGCGTAGGCCGCCTCGCCCTGCCCCTTCGGCACGGCCAGCACGCCGGCCCGGAACACCTCGGCGAGCACCGAGCCGTTGTAGAGGGTCAGCGCGAGGACCACCGACCAGTAGGGGCCGAAGCCGTCGCCGACGCCCCAGGTGAAGAAGATGAAGACCATCAGCAGCAGCACCGGCACGGCGCGGAAGAACTCCACGACCAGGGCGCAGGCCCACCGGACGGGGCGATGGTCGGAGAGCTTGCCGACACCGAAGACCACGCCGAAGACCACCGCGAAGATGATCGCGGTGAAGGCCATCTGCAGGGTCTTGAGCAGGCCGTCGACGAGCAGCACCTCGACGTACTCGGGCGTGACGAACTGCTCCCACTTGCTGTAGGCCAGCTCCCCCTCCGACTGCAGGAAGAGCAGGATCCCCGCGAGCGCGGCGAGCACGCCGACGGCGGTCAGGATCGTGTAGAGCCGGTGCCGCGCGACCGTCTTGGGGCCGGGGACGTCGAAGAGGACCGAACCAGCCATCAGCGGGCCGCCTTCCAGCGTCGCTCGAGTCCGACCGCGCCGAGAGAGATGAGCTCGACGAGCAGGATGTAGCCGATCGCGAAGACGATGAAGATGAGGATCGTCTCGTCGGCGTTGCGGTTCACGAAGTAGCGCATTCGGGCTGTCGCCTCCATGATCCCGAAGACCGCGACCACCGAGGTGTTCTTCGTCATCGCGATGAGGGTGCTCGCCAGCGGCGGCACCGAGGCGCGGAAGGCCTGGGGCAGCACGACGTGGCGCATGTTCTGGGCGAAGGTCATCCCGATCGCGCGGGCCGCCTCCGCCTGGCCGAGGTGGACCGCGTTGACGCCGGAGCGGATCGCCTCCGCCACGAAGGGCGCGGTGTAGAGCCCGACCGCGATCGTTCCCTTGACCAGGAAGGGCGTCCCCACGAGGAGCCCGAGGTTCGGCGCGGCCACGAACACGAAGATGCACATGACCAGCAGCGGGGTGTTGCGCACCAGGGTCACGTACGTCGACGCGACGCCGCGCAGCACCGAGACCGGACCGACCCGCATGGCGGCCAGGAGGGTTCCCAGCGCCATCGCCAGGAGGCCGGACAGCACGGCCAGCTGGATGGTCAGCCAGAAGGCCTTCAGCACCAGGTCGAAGTTCGCGAACACGTCGTCCATGCCCGGGTGCTCCTCTCGGTCTCAGTCGTCGGTGTCGTGGGGGTCGTCGGGGTCGTCGGTGTCGGCTCGACGGTGGCCCGCCGCGGGCCCGGCACCGTCGGTGCCGGGCCCGCGACGACAGCGGTGCTCGGTCAGGCGCAGGGGTCCATCGCCGGCGGCTCCGGCGTCTCGACCCCGGACTTGCCCAGGGTGATCTCGAAGGCCTCGGCCCAGGCGCCGTCCTCCTGCGCGTCTTCGATCGTCTCCGTGATCCACTCGCACATCTCCGGGTGGTCGATGGAGTAGCCGACGCCGTACCTCTCCTCGGAGAACGGCTCCACGACGACCTTGAGCTCGTCCGGGTGCTCTGCCGCGTAGCCGAGCAGGATCGCGCCGTCGGTCGTCATGGCGTCGACGGTGCCGTTGAGGACCTGGTCGACGCACTCGGAGTAGGTGTCGAAGCCGCGCGGCGTGGCGCCCTCGGCCTCGATGTTGTCCAGCGAGGTCGATCCGGTGACCGAGCAGACCTCGGTGCCCTTGACGTCCTCGATGGTCTCGATGTCGCTGTCGGACTTCACCAGCAGCTGCTGGCCGGTGACGTAGTACGGGCCGGCCTGGCCGACGACCTGGCGGCGCTCGTCGGTGATGGAGTACGACGCGATGACGAGGTCGACCTCGCCCTTCTGCAGGAAGGCCTCGCGGTTGGCGGAGATCGTCTCGACCCAGGTGATGTCCTCGGGCGCGATGCCCAGGTCCGCGGCGAGGATCTTGCCGATCTCCGGGTCGAAGCCGACCGGCTGGTCGTCGGTGGCGCCCTTGAAGCCGATGCCGGGCTGGTCGTACTTGACGCCGATCTTGATCGACCCGTCCTCGGCCAGCTCGCGCATCCGGGTGCCCTCGTCGAACTCGTCGGCGGCGTTCTCCTGGACGTCGACGTCGATGCCCGCGTCGTCGTCGCTGCCGGCGTCGCCACATGCGGCGAGCGTCGACGCCACGAGCACGGCCGCCGCGGCAGCCTTCAGTCTGGTCAGTCGCATGCGTATCTCCTTAGTGTTTGAGGATCTTGCCGAGGAAGTCCTTGGCGCGGTCGCTCTCGGGGTGGGTGAAGAAGGTCTCGGGGTCGGCCGTCTCGAGGATCCGGCCGTCGGCCATGAACACCACGCGGTTGGCGGCCGTGCGCGCGAAGCCCATCTCGTGGGTCACCACGATCATGGTCATCCCGCGCTCGGCGAGGTCGACCATGACGTCGAGGACCTCCTTGATCATCTCGGGGTCCAGGGCCGACGTCGGCTCGTCGAAGAGCATCACCTTGGGCTCCATCGCGAGTGCCCGGGCGATCGCCACCCGCTGCTGCTGTCCGCCGGACAGCTGGGCGGGGTACTTGTCGGCCTGGTGGGCGACGCCGACCCGCTCGAGCAGCTCGCGGGCGCGGGCTTCGGCCTTGTCCTTGGGCTGCTTGCGCACCTTGATCGGGCCGAGCGTGACGTTCTGCAGGATCGTCTTGTGCGCGAACAGGTTGAAGCTCTGGAACACCATGCCGACGTCGGCGCGGTGCCGGGCCAGGGCCTTGCCCTCCTGCGGTAGCGGAGCACCGTCGACGAGGATCCGGCCGGAGTCGATCGGCTCGAGGCGGTTGATCGTGCGGCACAGCGTCGACTTGCCCGAGCCCGAGGGGCCGATCACCACGACGACCTCGCCGCGGCCGACGGTGAGGTCGATGTCCTGGAGGACGTGCAGGCCCCCGTAGTACTTCTGCACCTGGGACAGCTCGACGAGAGGCTCGCCCGCACGCGGCGCGCTGCTGCCAACCGGAGCGTCATCGGTCACGGTCATAGGCGTGGACGCTAGTCCCGTGCGGGCCCTCCCGGCTAGAGCGACTCGGCGCCGAGACCAAGTTGTGACTCCCGACCCGGCCCCTTGCTAGAGGATGTCGGGGAGCACGCTGAGCGCGAGGCCGACGAGCAGCGCGAGGACGGCGAGCAGGGCCGCCCGGCGCCGGCCCTTCGCCGCGGCCGCGTGCTCGGCGGCCGTGAGCGGGTCCAGCCCGCGCTCGGCGCGCCACCGCGTCTCCTCCCGCTCCCACTGCTCCTCGGGGGTCGCGGAGCGCAGCATCGCGCCGAGCCCGAGCAGCAGCAGGGTGAACGTGCCGCCGGCGACGGTCAGCACGGTGAGGATCGCGGACACGCCGCGCGTGCCCGTGCCGAACATGAGGCCGGCGCCGAGGCCGACGGCGACCAGCAGGGCCAGGATGCTGAGGATGCTGCCGATGACCTCGTTGTTGCGCGCGACGAAGCCGGGGGGAGCTGTCTCAGGCATGGCTCGACTCTAGATGAGTCCCCACAAGGGATTCGGGCGCTCGCGCCCGCTCGCCGTACTCTGGACCGGTCATGAGCACCACGCAGGAGCAGCCCCGGACCTACGAGGTCCGCACCTACGGCTGCCAGATGAACGTCCACGACTCCGAGCGGCTCTCGGGCCTCCTCGAGGACGCCGGCTACCGCCCGTTCGACAAGGACGCGGACGGCGCCGGGGCCGAGTGTGCCGACATCGTCGTGTTCAACACCTGTGCGGTGCGGGAGAACGCCGACAACCGGCTCTACGGCAACCTCGGTCATCTCGCGCCGATCAAGGCCAAGCGACCTGGCATGCAGATCGCCGTCGGCGGCTGCATGGCGCAGAAGGACCGCGACACGGTCGTGAAGCGGGCCCCCTGGGTGGACGTCGTCTTCGGTACCCACAACATCGGCTCCCTGCCGGCCCTCCTCGACCGGGCGCGCGTCCAGGAGGAGGCCCAGGTCGAGATCCTCGAGTCCCTCGACGTGTTCCCCTCGACGCTGCCGACCAAGCGCGAGTCCGCCTATGCCGCGTGGGTCTCGGTCAGCGTCGGCTGCAACAACACCTGCACCTTCTGCATCGTCCCGAGCCTGCGCGGCAAGGAGAAGGACCGCCGCCCCGGCGAGATCCTCGCCGAGATCGAGGCGCTCGTCGCCGAGGGCGTCTCGGAGGTCACCCTGCTGGGGCAGAACGTCAACGCCTACGGCGTCGAGTTCGGCGACCGGCAGGCGTTCTCCAAGCTGCTGCGGGCCTGCGGCGAGATCGAGGGTCTCGAGCGGGTCCGCTTCACCAGCCCGCACCCGGCCGAGTTCACCGACGACGTCATCGAGGCGATGGCCGAGACGCCGAACGTCATGCCGAGCCTGCACATGCCGCTGCAGTCCGGCTCGTCGAAGGTCCTCAAGGACATGCGCCGCTCCTACCGCCAGGAGCGCTTCCTCGGGATCATCGAGCGGGTCCGCGCGGCGCTGCCCGACGCAGCGATCACCACGGACATCATCGTCGGCTTCCCCGGGGAGACCGAGGAGGACTTCCAGGAGACCCTCAAGGTGGTCCGGGAGGCTCGCTTCGCCGGCGCGTTCACCTTCCAGTACTCCAAGCGGCCCGGTACGCCGGCCGCGACCCTGCCCGACCAGGTCGACCAGGCCGTCGTCACCGACCGCTACAACCGGCTGGTCGAGCTGGTCAACGAGATCACCTGGGCGGAGAACAAGAGGCTGGTCGGACGCGAGCTCGAGCTCATGGTCGCCGAGGGCGAAGGGCGCAAGGACGCCGCGACCCGGCGCCTCTCGGGGCGCGCTCCCGACAACCGGCTCGTGCACTTCGAGGCCGACTTCTCCGAGGTGGAGGGCGACCCCCGGCCGGGTGACATGGTCACCGTCGAGGTCACCTACGCCGCGCCGCACCACCTCGTCGCCGACGGGCCGGTGCGCGCGCTGCGTCGTACCCGCTCCGGTGACGCGTGGGAGCGCCGGAACGCCGCGCCGACGGCGCCCGCCGGTGTCGGCCTGGGCATGCCGACGATCGGCGCGCCCGCTCCGCTGCCGTCCGCTCCGGCCTGCGGCTGAGCCGATGACCGCCGACGCGCCCACGATCCTGGCCACCTCTGGGGGCGTGGTGCCCTCAGCGCGCCACCGCTGGTCGGTCGGCCCGCTGACGCGGTACGCCGTCGACCTGGCCGGCGTCGAGGGCCGGGCCCCGCGCGTGTGCTTCCTCGCCACCGCGTGCGGCGACCAGCCCGCGGTGCTCCGCGACTTCTACGACATGGCGCAGGAGGCGGGCTTCCACGGCAACCACCTGCAGCTCTTCCCCATGCCCAACGTCCCCGACATCCGGGCCCACCTGCTCGCACAGGACGTGATCTGGGTCTGGGGCGGCAGCGTCGCCGGCCTGCTGGCGATGTGGGAGCTGCACGGCGTCGGGGAAGCGATGCGCGCGGCCTGGGAGGCCGGTGTGGTGCTCACCGGGGTCTCGGCCGGATCTCTGTGCTGGCACACCGGCGGGACCACCGACTCCTTCGGCCCGGACCTCCGGCCGGTCACCAACGGGCTCGGCCTCGTGCCGTACTCCAACGGCGTCCACTACGACTCCGAGGAGCAGCGGCGCCCGCTCTTCCAGGAGCTGGTCGCTGAGGGCGTGCTCCCGACCGGCTATGCCACCGACGACGGCGTCGGCCTGCTCTACCGCGGGACCGAGCTGGTCGAGGCCCTCACGGAGGAGGACGGCAAGGCGGCCTACCGCGTCGAGCGGGGCCCCGACGGGCGGGCGGTCGAGACCCGGCTCGACACGAGGCTCCTGCGCTCGTAGGTCTGCGCGCCACGGCCCTCGCAGGATGAAAAGCGCCCGCCCGGATACTGCCTCCCCAAGGTGCTCCCGGCCAACGAGGGAGGAGAGTCATGAGCAACGACGAGAAGGGCGGCAGCCTGCCGCCCGCGCCCACGCCGGTCGCGGAGCCGCCGGCGCCGCCGCCCGGCGGGCCGAACCGGATCGAGGGCGTCGGAGGCGACGGTGCCTACAGCACCGAGCCCCGCGACCCGAACCCGGCGAACAACCCGGCGACCGACGACGAGCTGCCCGCGGAGACGACCACCCCCGAGGACACCGACACCGAGGCGACCAAGGGCAACCCGGAGGTGCCGCCGGAGCGGGAGTCGCCGGCCTGAGAGACGGCGCGCGAGGTCAGGCGGCCCAGTCCAGTCCGGTCACGCGGATCACGTCCACCCGCGGTGGACTCCCGCAGCCGCTCGAATCGGGGTCGTCGCTGATCCGTCGCGTGCCGGTGGCGTCGACCAGGTAGTGGGCCCCGTGGGGATCGCGCCACACCACGATCCCGGGGAACGGATGTCGTGCGGTCCAGCCGGCGTGGGTCTTGATCCGGTGATGGGTCCGGGTCAACGGCCCCAGGTTCTCGATGCTGGTCTGCCCGCCCTCGCTGTAGGGCTCGGCGTGGTCGAGGTCGACCTTCCGGCCGGTGTTCGCCGCGAACGGGAACACATCGCCGCCGTGGACCAGATGCACGGCTTCGCGGAGTCGGGCGGGGATCTCGTAGGCATCGACCGGCACCATGCCGGGCAGGTCCACCACCGGGGTCACCTGCACCCGCGCCCCGGCGGCACCCAGCATCTGCACCACCCGGCCGATGGTGACCGGTCCATGGTCTTCGACCCGCGCGACCTCGGACGCGTCGGGGTCCGTGGAGAGGTGGATGTAGGTCTTGGCGCGGACCTTCACCGGACCGACACTCAGATCCGGGTGCGCGGCGGGGTTCAACAACACCGCCGCGGCGGCGACCCGGCGATCGTTGACCACCGCATCAGGCATCGACTCGGGCATCGTCTCGGTCAACCGGTCCGCGACCGCGGTGATGGCGGCATCCATCCCCGCCACCGTGACCGCGTCGGCCCTGATCACCAGGGTGGCCATGCCGTGCTTGTTCACCCTGCCCATCCGGGCACACCGCTCCTTAGCGGCCGCCTCCTCCCGCGCGCGAGCGAGCTCGGGGGCCGCGGCGGCGACCTTGCCCTCGACCACCGCCTCGAACCGCGCCCACGCCAACCGGCCGTCGGCGATCTCGACGACCTCACCATCCACCCAGGCCGCTTCGGCCTCGGACAGCTCGCGGGTGGCGTCCGCGACATGACGCGCATGGCTCACGCGGACCGTGCCCGCCTCCACGCCCGCCCACAGCTTCGGGAGCCGCAGCTGCAGGTCCACCGCGTCCGCCATCAACCGCCGCGCCCCATACGGACTGGTCTGGACCCGCGCCCCGAACACCGCGGCGTGCTCGGTGACCAGCGGCGTCCCCGACCCACCCGCAGGCCGTGCCCGCTCCCGGCCACGACGATCGGTCACAGGCAGCCGGTCCGGGTGGTGCAGCACCGCCCACTGATACGCCGCCCGCAGGATCGCCCGCTCCGCCTCCAGGCGCACAGCGTGCTGGGCCTCGACGAAGTCGAGAACCCCCGCTGCCGGCAGACCCTCCAGATCCACCACCGCCCGATCGGTGACCATGCCCCATCACAGCCCAGGGGTCCGACACAACCTGGTCCGGAGACGGCGCTCGGAACCGGCGCTCAGAAGCCGTAGTGGGTGAGCCCGGGGAGGTCACCGCGCCGCAGCCCCTCGAGGACGACGGCCTCGTGCGGGACCACCGGGGAGGGGAGCGCGGCGAGCGGGAACCAGCGCAGGTCCGCGCACTTGGCGGGCTCCACGATCCGAGGCTCGCCGGACCACGCGCGGGCGGTGAAGAAGAAGTCGATGCGCTCGTCGATGGGCAGGTCGTGCGCGGTGCGCTGCATCGCGGTCGCGAACGCGAGGTCGAGGTCGGCGACCGCGATCTCCTCGAGCGCCTCGCGACGGGCGGCGTCCTCGGCGGTCTCGCCGCGCTCGACATGGCCGGCAGCGGCGGCGGCCCAGTGGCCGTCCATGTAGCCGGTGTTCTGCCGCAGCTGCAGGAGCACCTCGGTGCCCGTCCCTCCGGGGGCCTCCCGCAGGAGGAGGACGTAGGAGGCGGGAACCACCACGAACCGGGTCTTCCCGGTCGCAGGATCCTGGACGGTCACCGAGGTGCTCGCGTCTGCCGATAAGTCGGTCAGCGGATGTCCGTCAGCGGATGTCGTCGTTCTGGCCGTCGAGCGAGTCGAGGGCGTCCTTGGCCTTGTCGGCACCGAGCTCGATCTTGTCGTCGAACTTGCCGCCGGTCTTGTCGGAGGCGAAGTCGGCGGCCTTGTCCACCGCGTCGCCGATCTTGTCGCCCTGGCTGTCGACAGCGTCGCTCAGCTTGTCCTTGGCGTCATCGAGAAAGCCCACGAGAAACCCCCGTTGTGAGTGCGACGACCCGCCTTGAGCCGCCGCGGGTCACCTTAGAGGATGACGGTGACGCCGGATGTCCCGCTGCGGCGCCCTGTTGGGACACTGGCCCCATGCTGCGCTCGTCCTCTGTCCCTCCGATCGTCGCGATCGTCGGGCCGACCGCGAGCGGCAAGACCTCGCTGTCGCTGGACCTCGCCGAGAAGCTCGGCGGCGAGATCGTCAACACCGACGCGATGCAGGTCTACCGCGGCATGGACATCGGTACGGCGAAGCTGCCGCCGGCCGAGCGCCGCGGGATCCCACACCACCTGCTCGACACGCTCGAGGTCCGCGATCCCGCCACGGTCGCGGAGTTCCAGGGCTGGGCTCGCGCGGCGATCGCGGACATCCGCGGGCGCGGTGCCGTACCGGTCCTCGTCGGCGGGTCCGCGCTCTACACGCGGGCGATCCTCGACCGGTTCGAGTTCCCCGGCACCGACCCCGACGTCCGCGCGCGGCTCGAGGCGGAGCTCGCCCAGCACGGCAGCCCGGCCCTGCACGCGCGCCTGCGGGCGCTCGACCCGGCCGCCGCCGACCGGATCGAGACCGAGAACGGACGCCGGGTGGTCCGCGCGCTCGAGGTCATCGAGATCACCGGTGCGCCCTTCAGCGCGAACCTGCCCGTGCAGGAGTACGTCGACCCGCGCACCGCGCAGATCGGCGTCGCCATCGACCGCGAGGTCCTGGAGGCGCGGATCGAGGCGCGGGTGCGGCAGATGTTCGACGACGGCCTGCTCGCCGAGGTCGAGCGTCTCCTCGGCGAGGGGCTGGCCGAGGGGCGCACCGCCGCGGCGGCGATCGGCTATCGGCAGGCGATGGCCGTCCTCGCCGGCGAGCTCACCACCGACGAGGCGATCGAGCGCACGGTTGTCGCGACCCGTCAGTTCGCCCGCCGGCAGCTGGCCTGGTGGCGCAAGGACCCGCGCATCACCTGGGTGGCCTACGACGACCCCGACCGGGTCACGCGCGCGCTCGGGGCCCTCACCGGAGTCGGCTGAGCGCCTCCTGCGCGGCACGGAGTCCACCCATCCCGTGCACGCCCGCCCCGGGAGGAGTGGCGGACGAGCACAGGTAGACGCCCGGGATCCCCAGCGCGTAGGGGCTCAGCGTCGGGCGCGGCCGGAAGACGATCTGCCGCGCGGTGTTGGCGCCGGCCGAGATGTCACCGCCGACGTAGTTGGGATTCTCGGCCTCCCAGGCGTCCGCGTCGCGGGTGGCGACCGCCACGACGCGGTCGCGGAAGCCGGGGGCGAAGCGCTCGATCTGTCCGAGGACCGCCTCGGTCGCATCGCCGGCGTAGGCGTGCGGGACGTGCGCGTAGGCGTACACGGGGTTCTTCCCGTCGCGCGAGCGGGAGGGGTCGCACAGGTACTGCTGGCCGAGCAGCACGAACGGCCGCTCGGGCATCTCGCCGCGACCGACGGCTGCCTCGGCGGCGACGATCTCCGCTGCCGAGCCGCCCAGGTGCAGGGTGCCGGCGCGGCGACAGTGCTCGTTGGCCCAGGGGATGTCGCCCTCGACGGCGAGGTCGACCTTGAAGGCGGCCGGGCCGTAGGTGTACCGCGAGAGCGCCCGCCGCACCCGGCCCGGCAGGTGGTCGCCGACGATCTCGAGCGCGCCCGCGGGGGCGGTGTCGAGAAGCACCACGTCCGGCGCCGAGCCGGTGAGATCGCGCAGCTGGTCGAGCGAGGTGACGCGCACACCGGTCACCACCTTGCCGCCGTACGACGCCAGCTCGGCCAGGAGCGCGCGCGTGATCGCCTCCGTGCCGCCCTCCGCGACCGGCCAGCCCACGGCGTGCGCGGCGGCGCCGAGCATCAGCCCGACGGACGAGGTGAGGGGGCCGGTCAGGGCGCCGAACTTGTGCGCGGCCACGCCGGTGAAGAGGGCGCGCGCGGGCTCGTCGCGGAAGCGGCGCGCCAGGACCGGAGCCGGCAGGAGGGCCTTCATGCCGAACCGGCCGAGGGTCACCGGGTGCCTCGGCACGTGGACGACGGGCTGGAACACCTCGGCGACGAGGTCGTCGAAGTTGCGTACGGCGGCGCCGAAGGTGCGCAGCCACGCCCGCTCGTCGACGCCGAGGAGAGCGGCGGAGGCCGCGAGGTCGCGGGTGATCGCTCCCGCGCGGCCGTCGTCCAGGGGATGCGCGAGCTCGACCTCCGGCCACCGCCAGCGCAGGCCGTGGCGCTCCAGCCCGAGCGAGGCGAAGAAGGGGGACGCGACGCCGGTCGGGTGGAAGGCGGCACAGTCGTCGTGGAGGAGACCGGGCAGGGTCAGCTCGCTGGTCCGTGTCCCGCCGCCGGGCCGGTCGTGGCACTCGAGGACGGTGACCTCCAGTCCCGCCTGGGCCAGGCGGATCGCGCCCGCGAGTCCGTTCGGGCCGCTGCCGACGACGACGGCGGTGCTCATGACACGAGGTCCTTCCCGGTGGGCGGCGTTCCCGCTCGACGGTACCCGCCGCCGGCGGACCCACGCCCCGGTGCTGCCCGGTGGCTGCCCGGTGGCTGTCCGGTGGCTCAGCCCGCCCGGTCCTCCCGAAGCGGTCCGTCCACCGCGTAGCGCGCCGTGACGAAGGCGCCGTTGCGGGCGGTCTCCTCGAGCCTGAGATCGAGCCGGCGGGGGAGCAGCGGGCGACCCGCGCCGAGGACGACCGGGGCGATCGACACGATCACCTCGTCGAGCAGACCGGCGTCCGCGAACTGGCCGGCGAGGTCGCCGCCCCCGACCACCCAGATGTCGCGCTCGCCCGCGGCCGCGCGGAGGTCGTCGTACACGGTGGTCACATCGCCCTTCGCGAAGCGGACGTCGGCTCCGTCGAGGACGGGCAGCTCCCGCGAGGTCATCACCCAGCTGGGCTGGGCGTAGTACCAGCCCTCACCCGTCTCGGCGAGATGTGCGAGCACCCACTCGTAGGTCGTCGAGCCCATGACGAGGGCCCCGATCCGCTCGATGAACGCCTCGTAGCTCTGCGGCCCCGCCTCGTCGAGTTCCTGCCGCAGCAGCCACGCCAGCGAGTCGTCGGGATCGGCGAGGAAGCCGTCCAGCGTCGTGGCGGTGTAGTACGTCGTCCGGGTCATCCCTGGTCTCCTCCGTGCTCTTCGGCGGGGTCTTCGGCGTGGTCTCCTCGTTCGCGGCGAAGCCACAGGATCGGGTCGCCGTCGCCGGCGTCGACGCCCGCGGCGCGCAGCAGGTGGCGCACTGTCTGCCGCCGATGGGCGGCATAGGTCAGCACGTGGGCGATGACGCTGCCCAGCTGGAAGCTCTCCGGCGGCTCGCACAGCGCATCGACGAGCAGGTCGTCCCAGGCGCCGCGTCGGTCGACGTCGCGCACGACGGCGAGCCAGCGGGCGGCGGCGTCGTCGTGGCGGGCGACCAGATCGGCCGCGGTCGGGTCGTCGGGCCGCTCGGGCAGGTCGGCGCCCTCGATCGCCGCGAGCCAGACCTCCTTCGTGCCCACGTGGTGCTCGAGGATGCTCGCGATCGACTCCTCCGGGCCCTCCCACGAGCTCACCTCGTGTCCGGGCAGCCGGATCCGGCGGAACTCCTCCTCGCTGAGCCCCTTGGCGAGGTCGAGCAGGACCCGGGTGTCGTCGAGGTCGTGACGCACCAGCTGGTCGGTGAGCGGGTTCATCGGCTGCTCCGTCGTGTGGACCCACAGGCTCGTGGGTGGGTGGAAGTGGATGCCGTTCGCGGCCGGCAGCCAGGTGCTGCGGCGCTGGCTCGTCCCGGTCGCCGTGGCCGCCTCGCTGGGCGCGTGGCCGTACGCCCGCGTGAACGCGCGGCTGAACCCCTCCAGGGACTCATAGCCCGCCTCCCACGCGGCGTCCGTGACGCTGCCGCCTTGGCGGATGCGCCACGCCGCCCGCTCGAGCATCACCCGCCGCCGCATCGCGACCGGCGCCTCGCCGGTGTCCCGGGACAGCACCCTGCTGAAGTGGTACGGCGACGCGTAGGCCCCCTCCGCCATCTGCGTGAGCGTCCGGTTGTCCTCGTCGAGCACCGCGTCGAGGAGCTCCCGCAGTCGGTCACGGCCGGTCATGGGTCCAGTGTGCTGCCCGCTCCCCGCCCGCGCTTGACCGTTCTTGCGCAGAACCTCGCCGGTGGTTGAGGTGCGAGGCGCCCCGGCGCCGAGCCTCGAAACCCCCGGCGCCCAGCAGACTGCCTCGGCTCCGGAGGTTTCGAGGCTCGTCGCTAGCGCTCCTCGCACCTCAACCAACGGAGGGGCTCGTCGCTAGCGCTCCTCGCACCTCAACCAACGGAGGGGCTCGTCGCTAGCGCTCCTCGCACCTCAACCAACGGAGGGGCTCGTCGCTAGCGCTCCTCCACCTCAACCACCGGAGGGGCTCGTCGGTCCAGAACAGGGCGGCTCAGCGGCATCAGCGGTTCGGCGCTGGACGGCCGCGCGGCGGGACAGGCTCGGCAACGCGGCGAAGTCGCCGCGGACGAGGGCCTCCCGCTTCCTGCGGCTCCAGCCCTGGACCTGCTTCTCGAAGCGGTAGGCGTCCTCGATCCGGTCGAACCATCCGCTCCAGACCAGGACCACCGGCCGCCGGCGGCGGGTGTACGCGGCACCCAGCTCGTCGCTGTGGTTGTGCTGCCAGATGCGGATGTCGAGGTCCCAGGTGCTTCCGACGTAGTAGGTGTCGTCGGAGCAGCGCAGGAGGTAGGTCCAAGGCATGACTTCCTGTGCCGCGCACGTCCTGCGGGCAAACCATGGGCGGTCTGGGCTGTGGACGGGAGCGCGCGGGGCCGGGGGTTTCGAGGCTCGTCGCTGGCGCTCCTCGCACCTCAACCCGCGGGGCCGGGGGTTTCGAGGCTCGTCGCTGGCGCTCCTCGCACCTCAACCAGCGGAGTGGCTCGTCGCTGGCGCTCCTCGCACCTCAACCAGCGGTGGGGCGGGGTTGACAGTGGGGGGATGGTGGAGGGACCGGTCCACTTCTCTCGGGAGGACATCGTGCGTCGTACCCTCGCCGTCCTGGTCGCCTCGACCGTCGCCGCAACCCTGGGCGTCGCCGCGCCGGGGGCTCCGGCCGCCGCGAAGCCGAGCCCGGAGCCGCCGCCCAAGGTGCCGACAGCGGTGGGGTACGGCGGCGCGGTCAGCTCGGTCGACCCCGACGCGACCGCGGTGGGCCTGGAGGTCCTGCGCCGGGGCGGGAACGCCGTCGACGCGGCCGTCGCCACCGCGGCCGCGCTGGGCGTCACCGAGCCCTACAGCGCGGGGATCGGGGGCGGCGGCTATCTCGTCCACTACGACGCCGGGACGGGTGAGGTCGAGACCATCGACGGCCGCGAGACCGCCCCGGCGGGGATCGAGCCGGACGCCTTCATCGACCCGGCGACCGGGAAGCCCTACCCGTTCAGCCCGGACCTGGTCACCAGCGGCGTGTCGGTCGGCGTCCCGGGCACCCCCGCCACCTGGCAGGCGGCGCTGGACCGCTGGGGGAGCCTGTCGCTGGCCGAGGCGCTCCGGCCCGCCGCGCGGCTGGCCCAGCGCGGCTTCGTCGTCGACGACACCTTCGCGCTGCAGACCAGGGAGAACGCCGAGCGCTTCCGCACCTTCACCAGCTCCACCGACCTCTTCCTCGCCGACGGGGTGCCGCGCCCGGGGACCGTCTTCCGCAACCCGGACCTCGCCCGCACCTACCGCCAGCTCGGTGCGAAGGGCGTCGACTGGCTCTACGAGGGCGCCCTGGGCGCCGAGGTGGCGAGCACGGTGCAGCGGCCGCCGCTGAGCGGCGCGACCGACCTCCCGGTGCCGCCGGGGACTATGACCGCGGAGGACCTCGCGGCCTACGAGGCGCGGGTCCAGGCACCCACCTCGGTGGGCTACCGCGACCTCGACGTCTACGGCATGGCGCCGTCGTCCTCCGGCGGCACCACCGTGGGGGAGGCGCTCAACATCCTCGAGCAGGTCGGCCCCGACGGCACGGTCGCGACCCTGCACCACTATCTCGAGGCGACGGCGCTGGCGTTCGCCGACCGCGGCCGGTACGTCGGTGATCCCGCCTTCGTGGACGTCCCGGTCGACCCCCTCCTCGACGACACCTACGCGAAGGAGCGGGCCTGCGCGATCGACCCCGACGCCGCCGCCACGAAGCCCGTGCCCGCCGGCGACGTCACGTCGTACGACGGGCTCTGCGGCGCGCCCGCCGGCGCGGGTGCCGAGGACGCCGACACCGAGAACATCTCCACGACCCACCTCACCACGGCCGACCGCTGGGGGAACGTCGTCGCCTACACGCTGACCATCGAGCAGACCGGCGGCTCCGGCATCGTGGTGCCGGACCGCGGCTTCCTGCTCAACAACGAGCTGACCGACTTCTCCACCGTCTACGACCCCGCGGACCCGAACCGGATCGAGCCGGGCAAGCGGCCGCGCAGCTCGATGTCGCCGACGATCGTGCTCCGCGACGGGCGTCCCGTCCTCGCGCTCGGCTCGCCCGGAGGCTCGACCATCATCACCACGGTGCTGCAGGTGCTGCTCAACCGGCTCGACCTCGGCATGAGCCTGCCTGATGCCGTCGCCGCGCCCCGCGCCACCCAGCGCAACACCGCCAACGTGACCGCCGAGCAGGCCTTCGTCGACGCGTACGGCGCGGCGCTGGCGGCGTACGGCCACACCTTCGCCGTCGCCGGCCCTCCGGGCTCGAGCGCCGCCGAGATCGGCGCGGTCGCCGCGATCGAGCTCGGCCCGGACGGGCGGCTGACCGCCGTGGCCGAGCCCACGCGCCGGGGTGGAGGATCGGCGGGGGTGGTCGCGCCTACGCTGAGCCCGTGACGAGCGAGCCTTCGAGCTGGACCGAGATCACCGACGACGCCGCCCTGACCGCGCTGCTCGGCGCGCCCACCGACGCGGCCCGCGACAAGGAGCGCTCCGCGCTCACCGACGTGGACCGCGACTGGCTCGCGGCCTCGCCCTTCTGTGCCCTCGCCACCGCCGACGCCGAGGGACGCTGCGACGTCTCGCCGAAGGGCGACCCCGCCGGCCGGCTGGTGCACGTCCTCGACGACACGACCATCGCGCTCGCCGAGCGGCCGGGCAACCGGCGCGCGGACGGCTACCGCAACATCCTGGTCAACCCGCACGTCGGACTGAACTTCCTGATCCCGGGCCGTGGGGACACGCTGCGGGTCAACGGCCGCGCCCGGCTGATCAGGGAGGCGCCCTTCTTCGACGCGATGGTGGTCAAGGGCCACCGGCCGCTGCTGGCGATCGTGGTCGAGATCGAGACCGTGTTCTTCCACTGCGCGAAGGCGTTCCTGCGCTCGCAGCTGTGGCGGCCCGAGACCTGGGAGCCGGAGGCGCGGGTCCCGCGCCGGGCCGTGCTCGCCCAGCGGCTCGAGCGGCCCGACGTCAGTCTCGAGGATCTCGATGCCTACTACGGATCGAGCTACGAGGAGCGCCTCTACCGCTGAGCCGCCGTCGCCTCGAGGAACTCCCGCAGCGCCGGCTCGGGGGCGGCGACGGTCGAGACGTTGGCGAGGGAGACCAGCGCGAGCAGGGCGACCGCGGCGGTGGCGCACCCGGCGGCGGCCCGCCGCCCGTGACGCCAGGACCGCGCGGCGAGGAAGGCCACGGCGACCGCCGTACCGCCGGCGAGCACGGCCACGGCGAGGTGGTACACCGCGAAGTCGTGCACGAGCGCGGTGAAGGCCGGCGTCCGGTCGGCCGCGAGCACGGCGTCCGCCGTGCCCGCCGGCACCATCGACAGCAGCGACGACAGCGGCGCCACGGCGCCCTGGACGTTCACGATCGCGACGACCGCGGCGAGCGCCGCGAGGGCGACGAGTGCGGCGCGGCCCGGCCCTCGCCGGGCCCGGCGGACCGCGACGACGAGAACGGCCAGCAGGAGCGCGGCGGCGAGTGCCTTGACCACGTGGAAGGTGGCCCAGAAGGACACCGCATCGGCCAGCTCGCCCGCCACCGACCCGTCGCCGTGAAGCCACGACCCGGTGACGGCATCCGGCAGCGCGTCGCGCAGGGCGCCGACGCCGGCGTACCCGCCGACCAGGGAGGCGAGCAGGCCGGGGGCGAACAGGACGGCCACGACCAGTGCGGAGGTGGTGAGTGCGAGGGTGCGGTTCATGGCCCGGACGCTAGGCGCCCGCCCCCACCGTGCGCGTCGGTCCGCGGACTGATCCGGCGGGCCGCGAGGTCCACCCCCGGTCGCACTACCCTGGGCACGTGTACCCCTTCCTCAAGGGCCACGGCACGGAGAACGACTTCGTCCTGCTGCCGGACCCGGACGGCACCGTCCACGGTGACCTCGACGCCGCGCGCGTGCGGGCGCTGTGCGACCGTCGCGCCGGCATCGGCGCCGACGGAGTGCTGCGCGTGGTGCGCTCGGCGGCGGTCGGCGCCGCGGCGGACGGGCAGGACGCCGAGTGGTTCATGGACTACCGCAACGCCGACGGCTCGGTCTCCGAGATGTGCGGCAACGGGGTGCGGGTCTTCGGCCGGCATCTCGCGCAGCAGGGCCTGGTCGACCCGAGCGGGCCGGTCCCGGTCGCGACCCGCGCCGGGACGAAGGTGCTGACCTTCGCCGAGGGCGATGTCGACGGCGAGATCACCGTCGACATGGGCCGGCCCGCGCTCCTGGGGGAGACGAAGGTCGCCGTCGAGGGCCGGTCGTGGCCCGCCGTGCACGTCGACATGGGCAACCCCCACGCGGTCGCGTTCCTGGACGACGGAGCCGAGCTCGCGGACGTCGGGCCGCTGACCGAGCCTCCCGCGCACGACCCGGAGGTCTATCCGGCGGGCGTGAACGTCGAGTTCGTCGTACGCCGGGGGCCGCGCCACGTCGCGATGCGGGTCCACGAGCGCGGGTCGGGCGAGACCCGGTCCTGCGGGACCGGGGCGTGCGCGGTCATGGTCGCCACCGCGCTGGCCGACGACGCCCCGAGGGACAGCGAGTACCGCGTCGACCTCCCCGGCGGCACGCTGCGGATCACCTGGACCAGCGAGGACCGGATCCTGATGACCGGCCCGGCCGTGGTCGTCGCGGAGGGCGTCACCGCGCTCTGACGGGCCGGGCATCTCTGACTCTGACACCGATCGTGTCATGGTGCCGAGACGCACCCTATGCTCCGGTCCATGGAACTCACCGGATCCTCCGCCATCGTCACCGGCGCCGCCTCGGGCATCGGCGCCGCCGCCGCCCGTCAGCTCGCCGCCAAGGGTGCGACCGTCGTGGTCGCCGACCTCCAGGCCGACAAGGGTGAGGCGCTCGCCTCCGAGATCGGCGGCGTGTTCGCGCAGGTCGACGTCACCAACACCGAGCAGATCGCCGGCGCGGTCAAGGCCGCTGCCGACATCGCGCCGCTCCGCGCGGTCGTGAACTCGGCCGGCATCGGCTGGGCGCAGCGGACCATCGGCCGCGACGGTCAGCTCGAGTCGGCCCACTCGCTCGAAGCCTTCACCAAGGTCATCGCGATCAACCTGATCGGCACCTTCGACGTCGTCCGCCAGGCCGCGACCGCGATGAGCCAGAACGAGCCCGACGCGGACGGCTGCCGTGGCGCGATCGTCAACCTGGCCAGCGTGGCCGCCTTCGACGGCCAGATCGGTCAGGCGTCGTACTCCGCCTCCAAGGGCGGCGTCGTCGGGATGACCCTGCCCGTCGCCCGCGACCTCGCGGCCGCCGGCATCCGCCTCAACACGGTCGCCCCGGGACTGATCGACACCCCGATCTACGGCGAGGGCGAGGCCGCGGAGGCCTTCAAGGCCAAGCTCGGCGAGAGCGTGCTCTTCCCGAAGCGCCTCGGCGTCCCGGACGAGCTGGCGAGCATGGTCATCGAGTGCCTGACCAACTCCTACATGAACGGCGAGGTCATCCGCGTCGACGGCGGCATCCGGATGCCTCCGAAGTAGTCCGCTCCCACACGTGGAGGTGGTGCGGGGGCGAGCTCAGCCCTCGCACCACATCGCGCTGTAGGCGCCCTGGGTCGAGCGCCGCTCGGTCACCTTGCCGTCCACGGTGATCGTGCAGGTCACCGGCTCCTCGACCCGGCCCTGCTGGGCGAAGACGACCGCGTAGTTCGGGTTGCCGTACACGGTCGTCGTCAGCGACCAGGAGCCCCCGCGCACCACGGCGGTGCCCTCGTGGTTCTCGACGCTGGTCGGGATGATCCAGGCGACCGTGCCGAGCTGGCCCTTGGTCGAGATGCGCACGGTCAGCGAGTGCTTGGGCAGCTGTGAGTAGTCGCCGGCCCCCTGCAGCCCGGGCGGCACGCCGAGACCGCTGAGATGACCACTGAACAGTCCGGCGCCGGTGGACGTCGCCGTCGGCGACGCCGCGGTGGTGGGGTCCTGCGGCGACGGCACGTCCGTCGGCACCGCCTCCGAGGCGCGGTCGCGTGCATCGGGGTCGATGGCGCTCTCCGGCGACTGGGGTCGCAGGAAGAGGAAGCTACCGACGATGACGATGACGGAGGCGATGGCGATCAGTACGAACGTCCTGCTCTCGCCCCCCGGCCGTAGAGCACGCACACCAGGGCAACGAGCCGACCCACCGCCGCGCTATGGGCGGGCGGCGTGTTCTGTCCCACGCTGTTCACCGACGCGCTGCGTCCTGCTCAGTGCCCCGTCGCGGGGAGCCGGTTGCGTGGTCCGACGTGACGCCGCTCTGGGACGACCAGAACCGCCTCGGTGAGCTGCGGGTCGGCCGCCGTACGACGATCGTGGCCGGCCTGTCCGGCGCCTCGGTCCCGGCCCTGGGGATGCTCGGTCGCTCCCCGGCGTTCGTCGAACGCCGGCGCGACCTCACCTCGGGGGTCCGCTCCGGGGAGGTGACCACGAGCTCGGCCGTGCTGTGGTCGCGCGGCCTCCAGCCCAGCCGGATGATGGTCCGCCTGCACAGCGACGGCCGGCGTCGCCGCCTGGTCCGCGGTCCGTGGACCGACGAGCGCGCCGACTTCACCGCGCGGGTCCACCTCACCGACCTCGCGCCCGGCCGGCCCTACGACGCCGAGTTGTGGTTCGAGACGCCCGACGGGGAGCGCAGCGCGCCGCAGTCGCTGACGTTCGCGACCGCGCCGGTCCACGCCGCCGCCCAGTCGGTCGTCTGGTCGGGCGACACCTGTGGCCAGGGGTGGGGGATCGACCGCGCTCGAGGCGGTCTGACGACCTACCGGGCGATGCTGGACCTCCGGCCCGACCTCTTCGTCCACGTCGGCGACACCATCTACGCCGACGAGCCGATGGACGAGACCGTGCACCTCGCGGACGGCTCGACCTGGCGCAACGAGCTCACCGAGGACGTCATGGCCGTCTCCGAGACCCTGGACCAGCTGCGCGGCCGCCATCGCTACCCGCTGCGCGACGACAACGTCCGCGCCTTCTACGCGGCCGTCCCCACGGTCGCGATGTGGGACGACCACGAGACCTGCAACAACTGGTGGCCGGGGGAGACCATCGAGGACGAGCGCTACAGCGAGCGCCGGGCCGACGTGCTCGCGATCCGGGGGCGACGGGCGTGGCAGGAGTACCAGCCGGTGCCCGTGCGGCGGCTCGCGCCGGCCGACGGCGACGGATTCGTCGGCCAGCGGCTCTACCGCCGCGTGCCGCGGGGCCAGCACCTCGACCTGTTCTGCCTCGATATGCGCAGCTGGCGCGGACCCAACCCGGACACCGACCCGGCCGTCGCGGCGGAGCGGGTGCAGGCCGGGCTCCTCGGCCGGGACCAGGAGGAGTGGCTGGTCCGCGGCCTGCGCGCCTCCACGGCGACCTGGAAGGTGGTCTGCGCGGACATGCCCCTGTCGGCGCCGACGAACCGGGTCACCGACCTCGACGGCTACGCCAACAAGGACGGCGGCCGGCCGATCGGCCGCGAGCCGGAGCTCGCCCGGATCCTGTCCGCGCTCCGGCGCCACCGGGTCCGCAACGTCGTCTGGATCACGGGCGACGTGCACTACACCGCCGCCCACCGCTACACCCCCGAGCGCGCGTCGTTCACCGACTTCGACCCCTTCTGGGAGTTCGTCTCCGGGCCGGTGGCCTCCTCGCCGTTCTGGCTCAAGGACGACGAGCTCGACCGGACCTTCGGCCCCGAGGTCGTCTTCTCGCAGGGCGAGTCCGAGGTGGGCCGGCTCGACGTCGCCCCGCACCCCACCAACCAGTACTTCGGCCACCTCGACATCGCCGCCTCCGGCCTGCTCACCGTGCGCCTGTACGACGGCGCCGGCACGGTCCTGTGGGAGCGCGCGCTCGAGCCGGAGCCGGTCGGGGGACGAGGCCGGTAATCGGGAAGCATCCAGCGGCCCGCGTCGTTACTCTTGATGACGCCTATGACGAACCATGCTGAAGACTTCTCCCTCGCCGCCGCCCTGCGAGCCACCGAGGGCTGGGACGACCCCGACACCGAGCTCGACGACGGGCCAGACGATTTCGAGTCCGGCTATGCCGACGAGCCCGATCCGGACCTGACCACCGGCGACCTCGACCTGGTCGAGCGCCACGAGCTGCGCCGGGTCGCCGGCCTGCGCACCGAGCTCGAGGACATCTCCGAGGTCGAGTACCGCCAGCTCCGCCTGGAGCGCGTCGTGCTCGTCGGCGTGTGGACCGAGGGCACGCTGGCCGACATCGAGAACGCGATGGCCGAGCTCGCGCTGCTCGCGGAGACGGCCGGCTCGGAGGTCCTCGAGGCGATCTACCAGCGGCGGCAGTCTCCCGACCCCGCGACGTACATCGGTCGCGGCAAGGTGGACGCCCTGCGCGAGATCGTGCAGGCCACCGGCGCCGACACCGTGATCTGCGACGGCGAGCTCGCGCCCTCCCAGCTGCGCAACCTGGAGGACCGGGTCAAGGTCAAGGTCGTCGACCGGACCGCGCTCATCCTCGACATCTTCGCGCAGCACGCGAAGTCCAAGGAGGGCCAGGCCCAGGTCGAGCTCGCGCAGCTCAACTACATGAAGCAGCGGCTCCGCGGCTGGGGTGGCAACCTCTCCCGCCAGGCCGGTGGCCGCGCCGCCGGCGGAGAGGGCATCGGTGGCCGTGGTCCCGGTGAGACGAAGATCGAGACCGACCGCCGCCGGATCAACGACAAGATCGCCAAGCTGCGCCGCGAGCTCAAGGCCATGAAGGGGACCCGCGACACCAAGCGCCAGGAGCGCCGTCGCAACGAGATCCCCTCCGTCGCGATCGCCGGCTACACCAACGCCGGCAAGTCCTCGCTCCTCAACCGCCTGACCGGGGCCGGCGTGCTGGTCGAGGACGCGCTGTTCGCGACCCTCGACCCCACCACCCGGCGTACGGCGACGGCGGACGGCCGCGTCTACACCATGAGCGACACCGTCGGCTTCGTCCGGCACCTCCCGCACCAGCTCGTGGAGGCCTTCCGCTCGACCCTGGAGGAGGTGGCCGACGCCGACCTGGTCGTCCACGTCGTCGACGGCTCGCACCCCGACCCCGAGGGCCAGCTGGCCGCGGTGCGGGCGGTGCTCGCCGAGATCGACGCGACCCATGTCCCCGAGCTGGTCGTGGTCAACAAGGTCGACGCCGCCGACCCGGTCGTGGTCGACCGGGTGCTGCGCCGCGAGCGGCACGCGGTCGCCGTGTCCGCCCGCACCGGCGAGGGGATCGCCGAGGCGATCGCCGCCGTGGAGGCCGAGCTGCCGCGGCCGCGGGTCGAGTTCACCGCGCTCGTGCCCTATGCGCGCGGGGACCTGATCGACCGGATCCACAAGGACGGCGAGATCGGCACGCTCGAGCACACCGCGGAGGGCACCCGCGTGACCGGCCGCGCCACCGAGGCGCTGGCGAGCGAGCTCGCGGCGTACGCGGTCTGAGCCCTGAGGGGATCGGCCGACGGGGCGCTGCGTCACATTTTCGCCATTCGCCTGACGGAACCCGGGCGACGACGGATGATCCGGTCGTGACTCGGCGCCGTCTCCTCCTCGGACTCCTCGCCCTCGTGCTCTCCGTCGCGGTGAGCACGACGCTGCTGGCGCGCGCCGGCGCCCGGGCGGACCCGTGCGCGGTGAAGGGCGAGCAGGCCCGGGAGCGCCGAGCCCTCGTGACCGGGTCCGGTGCCCAGGTGCTGGTGATCGGCGACTCCTACTCGGTCGGCGCGGGCGTGCTGCCGAGCGAGTCGTGGCCGGTCCGCCTGCCCGGCCGGGTCCGGGTCGACGGCTTCTCCGGCAGCGGCTTCAGCCGCGGCGCGAGCGGCTGCGGCGACGTCGCCTACGCGACCCGCGCGCGGACCGCGGCCGCGGTGGCGCGGGCCGACCTGGTGGTGGTCGAGGGCGGCCTGAACGACGCGGACCAGCCCGCGGCGGACCTGGCGGCCGGGTTCGAGCGGCTGATGGACGCCCTGGCCGGACGCCGGGTGCTCGTCGTCGGACCGCCGCCCGCGCCGCTCCTGCCGTACGCCGACGTGGCCGCGGTCGACGCCGGCCTGTCCCGGCTCGCCGCGGCCCACGGTGCGGCGTACCTCTCGATGCTCGACGTCGAGCTCAGCTATCTCGACGACGCGCTGCACCCGGACCCCGCGGGACACCGCGTCTTCGGCGACCGGGTCGCGGACCGGGTGCGCGGCCTGCTCGGGAGCTGAGGCGGGCTCAGCCCTCGCTCTGCTTGCTGAACGCCGCGTCGAAGGCCGCGCCCGGCGGGTCGTAGTCGAAGCGGCGCAGGAACGCGAGCGCCTCCGGTGCGCCCTGCAGGCGGTCCATCCGGGCGTCCTCCCACTCCACGGAGATCGGGCCGTCGTACCTGATCGCGGCCAGGGCGCGGAAGGAGTCCTCCCACGGGACCTCGCCGCGGCCGGTGGAGACGAAGTCCCAGCCGCGGCGCGGGTCGCCCCAGGGCAGGTGCGAGGAGAGCCGGCCGTTGCGACCGCCGCCCAGCCGCAGCCGGGTGTCCTTGCAGTCGACGTGGTAGATCCGGTCCGCGAAGTCGGTGATGAAGGCGACCGGGTCGAGGTCCTGCCAGAGCATGTGGCTCGGGTCCCAGTTGAGCCCGAACTCGGGCCGGTGCTCGATCGCCTCGAGGGCGCGGACGGTGGACCAGTGGTCGTAGGCGATCTCCGAGGGGTGCACCTCGTGGGCGAAGCGCACGCCGCACTGCGCGAACTCGTCGAGGATCGGGTGCCAGCGCTCCGCGAAGTCGCGGTAGCCGGCGTCGATGCGCTCGGCGGGCACCGGCGGGAACATCGCGAGATAGGGCCAGATCGAGGAGCCGGTGAAGCCGACGACGACCTCCACCCCCATCGCCTGCGCGAGCCGCGCGGTCAGGCGCATCTCCTCGGCGGCGCGCTGCCGCACCCCCTCGGGGTCGCCGTCGCCCCAGACCCGCTCGCGGACGATCGCCTGGTGGCGGAAGTCGATCGGGTCGTCGCAGACGGCCTGTCCCGTGAGGTGGTTGGAGATCGCCCAGCAGCCGAGCCCGTGCCGGCGCAGGATCTCGAGGCGGCCCTCGACGTAGCCGGGCTCGTCGACCCGCCAGGCGTCGAGGTGCTCGCCGGAGACCGCGATCTCCAGGCCGTCGTAGCCCCACCGCGCCGCGAGCGAGGCCACCTCCTCGAGCGTCAGGTCGACCCACTGTCCCGTGAACAGGGTGAAGCGCTTGCCCATCAGTCCTCCGTCACTCGTGGATCGTCTGTGTCCGGCCATCCTCGTGCGCCGAGCGCTCGATCGCGTCCAGCACGCGCTGGACGCCGAGGCCGTCGGCGAAGGAGGGCCGGGGGTCGGTGCCGGCCGCGACCGCCTCGAGCAGCTCCGCGGCCTGGATGGTGAAGGTGTGGTCCCACCCGAGGACGTGCCCCGGCGGCCACCATGCGTGCAGGGACGGGTGCTCCGGCTCGGTGACGACGATCCGTCGGAAGCCGGACGACGGTCCGCCGAGGCCGTCGTGGAGGTGCAGCTCGTTGAGCCGCTCGAGCTCGAACGTGAGCGCGCCGGCGTCGCCGTACAGCTCCAGGGTGAGGCCGTTCTTGCGGCCGGTCGCGACCCGGCTCACCTCGACGCTGGCGATCCGGCCGCCCCGGGTCTCGAGGGTGGCCCACGCGGCGTCGTCGACCGTCACGGGCTCCGGTCCGGCCGGACCGGTCCGGGTGGGAACGAAGGTGCGCAGCCGGCCGCTGGCCGCGACGACCGGGTCGTCGAGCAGGTGCTGGACGAGGTCGACGACGTGCGAGCCGAGGTCCCCGAGGACGCCGCTCCCCGCCGACTCCCGGCGCAGCCGCCAGCTCATCGGGGCGGCCGGGTCGGCGAGCCAGTCCTGGAGATACGACGCGCGGACCTGCCGCACCCGGCCGATGCGTCCCTCGGCGACCAGGCCCCGGGCCAGGGCGAGCGCCGGCACCCGGCGGTAGTTGAAGCCGACGGCGCTGCGCACGCCCCGCTCCGCGGCGCTCGCCGCCGCGGCGACCAGCTGCTCCGCCTCGGGGACGCTGTTCGCCAGCGGCTTCTCCACCAGGACGTGCTTGCCGGCGGCGAGGGCCGCGAGCGCGATCTCCGCGTGGCTGTCGCCGGGCGTGCAGACGTCGACGATGTCGACGTCGTCGCGGGCGATCGCCGCGCGCCAGTCGGTCGCGCTGTCCTGCCAGCCGTAGCGGTCCGCCGCGGCCCGGACGGCCTCGGCGTCGCGCCCGACCAGGACCTGCTGGCGCACGGGCGGCGTCTGCGGGAAGAAGGCGCCGACGTTGCGCCACGCGTTGGAGTGGGCCTTGCCCATGAAGGAGTAGCCGATGACGGCCACCCCGAGCGGCCGGCTCATCGCGCCGCCCCCGCGGAGCTCGCGGTCGCGGCGCGCAGGAACGCCAGCCCGTCGCGCGCGAGGTCGTCGGGCGAGGCCGCCAGCGGCCGCCACACGGAGGCCGCGACGGCGATCGCCGCGTTGTCGGGGGTGAAGCTCTCGATGGTCAGCGGGCCTTCGTAGCCGACCTCGTCGAGCGCCGCGAGCAGCGCGGGCCAGTCAGTCTGGTCGCCGCCGGGAGCACCGCGGTCGCTCCCGCACACCTGGAGGTGCAGCAGGCTCCGGCCCGCGCGGCGCACCGCGTCTGCGCTCGAGCGCTCCTCGATGTTGAGGTGGTAGGTGTCCAGCGCGAGGCCCAGGTGGGGCCCGAGCAGCGGACCCAGCGCCTCCAGCGCCTGGTCGACGGTGTTGACCAGGGAGGTCTCGTAGCGGTTGAGCGGCTCGATGCCGATCCGTACGCCGCGGGCGGCGGCGTGGTCGACGACGGGCGCGAGATGGCCGCGCCACTCGTCGTACGCCTCCGCGCGCTGTGCGGGCGTCATCCGCCAGGTCCGGCCGGTCGCGGCGTAGAACGGCCCGCAGACCGAGCCGGCACCGATCGCGGCGGCGAAGTCCACGCAGGCGCGCAGGTAGTCCTGGGTCGCGCTCACCGTCGCGGCGGGAGCCGCGACCAGGTCGCGCCCGGGCGCCATCGCCCCCACGACGTACGGCGTCAGGCCGGTCGCCGCCAGCGCTGCCGCCGTCGCCGGGCCGTCCAGGTCGCCGGGACTCTCCAGCGGCAGCTCGACGGCGTCGAAGCCCAGCTCGGCGACATGGCGCAGCAGCTCGGGAAGGCGGGCGTCGGTGAGCGGGGAGGTCCACACCCAGGTGTTGACGCCGAGGGCTCTCATGGAGTGCCTTTCTTCAGGAGGAGGGGTTGCCGGTGGCCGAGGGGCGCCTCGACCACCGGCCGCGTCCCTACGGGATCTGGCGGTCCTGCCAGACCTGGGGATAGCCGGGCAGGTCCTCGCCGCCGAACTTCGCGTAGTGACCGTCGGGCATGCCCTCGTTGGCCTCGAGGTAGTCGGCACGCTCGTCCTCGGTGATCGGCTCCTGCGGCAGCACCCACTCCGCCGGCACCTGCTCGCCCTTCGCGATCCGCTCCAGCGCCAGCAGCGGGGTGCGCCACTGGAAGTTGGAGTACACCGGCGCGAGGCCGGTCAGCCCGGTCTCCTCCCACTTGCGCAGGAAGCTCATCTCGTCCTCGCCGGTCATCACGGGATAGTCCATGCCGGCGTCCTCGAACGCCTCCAGCGCCGCGACCGAGCCGTCGCCGGCGTCCATCCAGATGCCCTTGACGTCGCCCTTGGTGAGCTCGTCCGTGACGATGCTCTTGATCTTCTCCGGGTTGGCGTCGGTGAAGTAGTCGACCGCCTCGATGCCCTCCTCGTCGAAGATCTTCTTCGCCGCGGCCCAGCGCGTCTCCAGGACGTCGACGCCCGGGAGGATGCGCAGCGCCACGACCCGGTCGCCCTCCTCGAGGTTCTCGGCGAGGAACTCGGCGGTGGCGATGCCCCAGGCGTAGCCGCCGATCGGGTGGATGAAGGTCGTCGCGCAGTCGGTCTCGACGCCGCGGTCGAAGACCACGACCGGCTTGCCGGTCTCGCAGGCGCGCTCGACCGCGGGCGTGAGCGCGGCCGTCGAGTTCGGCGAGATGATGAACGCGTCGCAGTTGCCCTCGGAGATGAAGTAGTCGATGTCGGCGATCTGCTTGTTGTCGTCGTCACCGGCGTCGCGCGTCTCCATCGTGGAGATCACGCCGCTCTCCTGGAGCACCTTCAGCTGCTGGTTCATGGTGATCCAGCCGGTCTGCCGCCACGGGTTGGAGATCGACGCGTTGGCGAAGCAGGCCTTCATCGGCTGGTCGGTCTTCCACTGCGCCGTGTCCGTCATCGGACCGTCGATGTACTGCAGGTAGGGCTGCTTCGGGTCGCCCTCGAAGGTGGCGTCCATCTGCTCGCGCTGCTGGTCGAAGTCGGCCTGGACGAACCACTCGCTGTCCGAGCCGCCCGCCGACGGGCTGTCGGTGTCGGGGTCGCTGCCCGAGTCGTCGGTGGAGCAGGCCGTGAGCACCGCGAGCACGGCCGCCCCGGCGAGCACGCCCTTGAGCTGGGTTCTGCGCATCAATTGCCTCCTGTGTTGGTGCCCGGGGTGGGCTCGGTGGGGGGACCCGAGAGGTCGGTGGTCCGGGGTGTGGTGCGGCGGCCGAGGGTCCACGCCCGGGCGGCGAACGCGACGGCGGCGATGATGATCACGCCGCGCACCGTGTCCCGCCACGTGGCGTCGACGTCGAGGACGGTGAGCAGGGTGAACAGCAGCTCGATGGCGAAGGCGCCCGCGACGGCCGACAGGACCCAGCCGCGCCCGCCGCCGAGCACGACGCCGCCGAGGACGACGGCCGTGATCGCCGAGAACTCGTAGCCGTCGCCGACGGTCGGGTGCACGCCGGCGTACCCCACGAGCAGGATGCCGGCGACGGTGGCGGCCAGCGACGACAGGATGAAGGCGCGGGTCTTGACCCACCACACCCGCGCGCCGGACACGTGTGCGGCGGCCGGGTTGTCGCCGACGGCGAGCAGGGTGCGGCCGAAGGGGCGGCGCATCAGCCACACCGCGAGGGCGCTGAGCACGGCGAGGACGATGAGGGGATAGGGGATCACGTCGATGACGGGGATGCCGTCCACCGTCCCGCGACCGATCTCGCGGAAGTCGTCGTTCGGCGGGGCGTCCGCGGCCCCGCCCGAGAGATAGCGCACCAGCCCGGTGAGGGCCAGCATCATCGCCAGCGTGACGATGAAGCTCGGCACCTGCAGGAGCGTCGTGGCCAGTCCGTTGAGCAGGCCGATGAAGGCACCGAGGGCCAGCATCAGGACCAGGCCGATCGCGTTGCGGCCGGTGTCGTCCCCGATGTAGTTGCCCGCGACCACGACCTGGGCGGCGATGACGGCGGCCATCGACAGGTCGAACTCGCCCGAGACGATCACGTAGTACTGACCGATGGCGGCGATCGCGATCGGCGCCGTGCGGCCGAGGAAGCGGACGAGCACGCCGGGGTCGCCGAAGTTGGGGTTGGCCACGATCGTGGCGACCAGCAGTGCCAGCACCAGGACGAACACCGCGCCACCCGGCGTGCTGATGCTGGCCGCCGCCCGGCCCGCGAGGCCGTGGGCGTGGCGGGGGAGGGCGCTCGCGTGCTCGCTCATGGGGCCTCCTGGAGGGCGGCGTCGAGGACGCCGGGGCGTTCGAAGCGTGCGGGCCGGCGCCCGACGGAGCGCCGGGAGTAGACCGCCACGGCGGCGACGATCACGACGCCGCGGACCACGTTGCGCAGGAAGGGGTCGGTCTCCATCACGGCCATGACGTTGTCCATGACGGCGAAGATCGCGACGCCGGCGAGCGTGCCGGTGATGTTGCCCTTTCCGCCGGCGAGGACGGTGCCGCCGAGGACGACCGCCGCGATCGACATCAGGTCGTACTGGCCCTGGCTGCCGATGGTCGGGTTGCCGACGGAGAGGCGGGCCAGCAGGAGCAGGCCAGCGAAGCCCGCCAGGACCGAGCACACGACGTGCGCGACGATCACGGGTACGGCGGTCCGCACGCCGGAGAGCCGGGCGACCTCGGGGTTGCCGCCCACGGCGTACAGGTGATGGCCCAGGCGGGTCCGGCGGAGCAGCACGATCGCGAGCAGGGCGCAGCCGAGCATGATCAGCGTGGACACCGGGATCGGGCCGACGAAGGAGATGCCGACCATCCGGAAGGACCGCGGGGCGGAGCCGTGGTTGCCCTGGTAGGTGCTGGCGATGTATCCGCCGATGACCAATCCCATGCCGAGGGTGGCAATGAAGCCGTGCACCTTCAGGACGCTGACCACCAGGCCGTTCACGAGGCCGATCGCCGCCGCGAGCGCGACGCCGGCCAGGACGCCGGGCACCACCTGGCCGGACTCGCCTGCCATCACCCCGCCGGCGACGACGCCGGTGAGGCTGGCGACGAAGGGCACCGAGAGGTCGAGGCTGCCGCCGAGGATGACCAGGGTCTGGCCGATCGCGATGAAGCCGAGCACGCTGGTCGCGGTGAGGATGTCGCGCAGGTTGCCGGTGCTGAAGAAGTTGCGCCCTTCGATGCCGGTGAGGACCGTGCCGAGGACGACGGCCGCGACCAGGACGGCGAGCACGATGCCCGTCGAGGTCAGGGCGCCGGCGCGACCGCGGAGGCCGGGGCGGGTCACGTCGCTCATCGGCGCGCCTCCGCGGCGCCGGTGGCCAGGGCCAGCACCGCCTCCTCCGAGGAGCCGGGCGGGAGCTCACCGGCCACGAGGCCGTCGCGCATCACGAGGATCCGGTCGGCCATGCCGATGACCTCCGGCAGCTCGCTGGACACCATGAGGACGGCCACTCCTTCCGCGGCGAGGACCCGCATCAGCTCGTAGATCGCGTGCTTGGCGCCGACGTCGATGCCGCGGGTCGGCTCGTCCATCAGGACGACGCGCGGGCGGGTGGCCAGCCAGCGCGCCAGCACGACCTTCTGCTGGTTCCCGCCCGACAGGAACTGCACCTCCTGGTCCAGCGACCGGGCCGCCACCTCGAGGTTCGAGAGCAGGCCGGGGATCTCGCGCCGGGCGGGGCCGGTCCGGCTCGGGAAGGCCGCGCGGACCGCGCCGAGAGCGTTGTCGAGGATCGACAGGTCGAGGGCGAGGCCGGTGGCCTTGCGGTCCTCCGTGACCAGGGCGAGACCGGCGCGCACGGCGGCTCGCGGTGAGCGGATGCGCACCGGCCGGCCGGCGACCCGCAGCTCCCCGCGCGTCAGCGGCTGCACCCCGAAGATCCCCTCCAGCAGCTCGGTGCGGCCCGAGCCCTGCAGCCCGGAGATCCCGACGATCTCGCCGGCCCGCAGGGCGAGGTCGACGCCGTCGACGTACCCGTTGCCGGCGCCGCGCAGCTCCAGGAGCACCTCGCCGGGCGCGGTCCCGGGCGCCGGCGGTGGGAAGAACGCCGACATCTCGCGTCCGACCATCAGCCGTACGAGCTCGGCGTCGTCGAGCTCGCCGGCGGGCCGGGTGGCGACCTGGCGGCCGTCCTTGAGGACGGTGATCGTGTCGCAGAGGTCGAAGATCTCCTTGAGCCGGTGCGAGACGTAGAGGATGGCGACGCCGCGCGCCGTGAGGCCACGGATGATGGCGTAGAGCAGGCTCACCTCGTGGTCGGCCAGGGCGGCGGTCGGCTCGTCCATGGAGATGATGCGGGCGTCGAAGCTGACCGCCTTGGCGATCTCGACGACCTGCTGCTCGGCGACCGACAGGGTGCGGACCCGCTGCTGCGGGCGGAGGCCGGTCACGCCGAGGTCGGCGAGCAGGGCGGCGGTGTCGCGGTTCATCCGCTCGACGTCGACCAGTCCGCGGCGCCGGGGCTCCCGGCCCAGCCAGACGTTCTCGGCCACGGTCCGCTCCGGGAGGAGGTTGAACTCCTGGAAGACCGTCGAGATCCCGGCCTGCTGGGCCTGGAGCGGGTGGTGGAAGGCGACCGACCGACCGTCGAGCTCCACGGTGCCGCGGTCGGCCGCGTGGACCCCGGCCAGGATCTTCATCAGCGTCGACTTGCCCGCGCCGTTCTCGCCGACCAGGCCGTGGACCTGCCCGGCCCGCAGCTCGAGGTCGACGTCGGCCAGGACGGTGTGCCCGACGAACGCCTTGGTGACGGAGCGGGCGCGCAGGACGACCGGCGCGTCGTCCCGGAGGGTCTGCACGTTCGGCGGCACGGCGTCACTGTGGCATGGGTCACGTACTTCTGTCGAGAGCCCGGCAAAAGTTGCGTGCTGGACGTGTGAAAGCCCGCCGTGGTTGACTGCGGCGGGTGCGGCCCAGCGACGTGTTCGAGCTCCTCCGGGACGGCCGCCCGCGCACCCGGGCCGAGCTCGCCGCGACCACCGGTCTGGCCCGCTCGACCATCTCCGCGCGTCTCGACGTGCTGTTGCGGCTCGGTCTCGTCGTACCGGTGGGCGGGGTGTCCACCGGTGGTCGCCCGCCGGCCCTGCTCGCCTTCAACCCGGGTGCCCGGGTGGTCGTCGGGGTGGACCTCGGCGCCAGCCACGCCCGGGCCGCGGTCGCCGATCTCGACGGTCGGATCCTCGCCGAGCGGGGCGAGCCGATCGACATCGCGGACGGTCCGGAGCGGGTGCTCGGCTGGGTGCAGGACACCGCGACGGCGCTCCTCGCCGAGCAGCGGCGCGAGGTCGGCGAGCTGGCCGCCATCGGCGTGGGACTGCCGGGGCCGGTCGAGCACTCGACGGGACGCGCGATCAACCCGCCGATCATGCCCGGCTGGGACAGGTACGACGTGCCCGGCCACCTGCAGCGGGTGCTCGACGTCCCCGTGCTGGTGGACAACGACGTCAACATCATGGCTCTCGGCGAGCAGCACTCGCACCTGCGCGAGGTCACCGACCTGGTCTTCGTCAAGGTCGGCACCGGCATCGGCGCCGGCATCATCTCCGGCGGGACCCTGCAGCGCGGAGCCCAGGGCACCGCGGGCGACCTGGGCCACATCCATGTCGCCCGGGGCGCGGACGTGACCTGCCGGTGCGGCAACCAGGGCTGCCTCGAGGCCATCGCCGCGGTCCCGGCGCTGGCGCGCGCCCTGCGGGCGGCGGGCGTCCCCGTCGCCGACGACCACGATGTCGTGACGCTGGTGCGGGCCGGCGACCAGGCCGCGGTCCAGGCCGTGCGCCAGGGCGGACGCGACCTCGGCGAGGTCGTCGCGGCCCTGGTCAACCTGGTCAACCCCTCGGTGATCGTGATCGGCGGCGCCCTGGCCGCGGCGGGGGAGGGTCTCCTGGCCGGGATCCGCGAGGTCGTCTACCAGCGCTCCCTGCCCCTGGCGACCGAGCACCTGCACATCACGACGTCGCGGGCCGGTGAGCGTGCCGGCGTGATCGGCGCCGCGGCCCTCGCGATCGGCCACGTGCTCTCGCCCGGGTCGATCGACCGCGAGGTCGAGGAGCAGGCCGTGCGCCTCGCGCCGTAGCGCGCGGCGCCGCCCCTGTGGAGGCGCCCCGGACGCGGTCGGCGCGACCATCTAGGGTGCTCCGGTGACCACCGCTGCCACCGACCAGGCCTCTCCGGTCCGGGACCTGCTCGCGACCGCCGTGGCGGCCCTCGGTGGCCAGCAGCGCGACGGCCAGGTCGCGATGGCCGAGGCCGTTGCCGGCGCCTTCGCCGACAAGCAGCACCTCCTGGTCCAGGCCGGGACGGGCACGGGCAAGTCGCTCGGCTATCTCGTGCCCGCACTGCTGCACGACCAGCGGGTCGTGATCGCGACCGCGACCCTCGCCCTGCAGCACCAGCTCGTCGAGCGCGACCTGCCGCGCCTGGTCAGGGCGGTCGGCACCGTGCCCGGTGTCGACGCGTCCTTCGCCGTGCTCAAGGGGCGCTCCAACTACGCCTGCCTGCACCGCATCCGCGAGGGGGCGCCCGACGACCAGGGCGAGCTGATCCAGGCGGAGGACGCACTCGGTGCGATGGGCCGCACGGTGCTCGAGCTGCGCGCCTGGGCCGAGAGGGCCGCCGAGGACCGCGGGACCGGCGAGCGCGACGACGCGCCGCGCCACACCGACAAGGAGTGGCGCCAGGTCAGCGTGACGGCGCGCGAGTGCGTCGGCGCGAGCAAGTGCCCGTTCGGGGAGGAGTGCTTCGCCGAGCGGGCCAAGGAGAAGGCACAGAAGTCGCACCTCGTGGTCACCAACCACTCCCTGCTCGCCATCGACGCGATCGAGGGCATCCCGATGATCCCGGAGTACGACGCGGTGGTCATCGACGAGGCCCACGAGCTGGCCGCTCGGGTCACCCAGGCCGCCACCGACGAGCTGTGGGCCGCCGAGGTGGAGCGGGCCGCGCGCCGCAGCATCCGCCACGTCGAGGGGGACGAGGCCGAGGAGCTCGCCGACGCCGCCGACGCGCTGCGCGCCGCGATCACCGACGCGCCTGCGGGGCGCTTCGAGACCGTGCCGGAGGCCCTCGCCGACGCGCTCGTGCTGGTCCGCGACGCCGCGCGCGCGTGCGCCGGCGCGTTCCCGAAGGCCGAGGCCGGCAGCGAGCCCGACGCCGCGATGACCCAGGCCAAGGGGATGGTCCAGGAGGTCTTCGCCACCGCCGAGCGGATGGCCGCCAACTCCGAGGCCGACGTGCTCTGGCGCACCGAGGGCACCGACCGGATCCCGCCGACGCTGTGCATCGCCCCGCTCCAGGTCTGGGGCCAGATGCGCGACAAGCTGCTCGCCGACAACACCGTCGTGATGACCTCGGCCACGCTCATGCTCGGTGGCGACTTCGCGACCGTGGCGGGCTCGGTGGGCCTCAAGCCCTCCGAGCGGGTGGCGCCCGAGGCGCCCCGCGGCGAGTGGCCGGAGGACGCCCAGCCCTGGCGCGGGCTCGACGTGGGCAGTCCGTTCGACTACCGCAAGCAGGGCATCCTGTACGTCGCCCGGCACCTCCCGCCTCCGGGCCGCGACGGGCTGGGGCCGGCCCAGCTCGACGAGATCGCCGAGCTCGTCGACCAGGCCGACGGCCGTACCCTCGGCCTCTTCTCCAGCCGCCGCGCGGCGCAGACGGCGGCCGAGCACGTCCGCACCGCCTTGCCGCACCTGACCACGCTGGCCCAGGGAGAGGCACAGCTCCCCGAGCTCGCACGCCAGTTCGTCGAGGATCCCTACACCTGCCTGTTCGGCACGCTCGGCCTGTGGCAGGGCCTCGACGTCCCCGGCGACACCTGCCAGCTGGTGATCATCGACCGGATCCCGTTCCCCCGCCCGGACGACCCGCTGATGAGCGCCCGCCAGAAGGCAGCCGACCAGGCCGGCGGCAACGGCTTCATGCAGGTGGCCGCCACGCATGCGGCGCTGCTGCTCGCCCAGGGGGCGGGCCGGCTCATCCGCACCACCGAGGACCGCGGCGTGGTCGCCGTGCTCGACCCCCGGCTGGCGACGGCGCGCTACGGCTCCTTCCTCCGGGCCAGCCTGCCGCCGATGTGGGCGACGAGCGACCCCACGGTGGTGCGCCAGGCGCTCGGGCGGCTCAGCGGCCGCGGCGCCTGAGCGTCCGGACCGGGACGCCTCAGCGCACGACCCGCGCGCTGACCTTCGCCGTCGCGTCGCGCTTGCCGGAGTTGGCGAAGGTGATCTCCACCCAGCGCACCTTCTTGCCGAACGCGAAGCGCTTGGTCTTGTCGCCCGAGCGGTTGATCTTGACCGCCTTGGTGACCGGGGCCTGGCCCTTCTTCTGGATCGTGACCAGGACGTAGCCGCCCTTCTTCCGCTTCGGGCCGTCCACGTGCACGCGCAGCTTCGCCTTGCCGGAGACCTTCGACTTGAAGCGGATCGTGCGGGAGGCGAGATGGCGCAGCGAGGTCTTGTCGGACACGGCACGGCGGGAGCTCGTCAGCTTCACGCCGCGCCAGAGCTTGGCGCGGGGGTAGGCGGCGCCCTCGCTGTAGTGCAGGGCCGGGCGCCGGTTGGCCGCGGTGAACCACCCGAACTGCGTGCGCAGGTCGGTGCCGCGCAGCGCGAGCGCACCACCGAGCGCCTGGCGGGCGGTCGGGGCGCCGGCCGCGCGGTCCCACACGTCGCGCACGACGGTCGGCATGCCGCCGGGGACGTTGACCTCGGGGAAGCGCTCGCTGAGGTACTTGAAGAAGATCCACGCACCGTACGGCGCAATGCCGCGGCGGTGGTCCATCGACTGCGCCGGCTGGCCGAGCGGACCGCCCTTGAGGTACTGCCGGTTGTCGTCGATCGAGTCGTAGACCTCGTCCTCGGCCCAGGTCGCGGTGGCCTCCATCAGCCACCCCTCCTCGTTGACGTCGTAGGCGAACTGCACGGCGTGGAAGTACTCGTGGGCGGCGGTGACCTGCAGGTTCCCGGCCGGCCCGGGGACGGGGCCGTACTCGGCGTAGTTGTTGTCGAGCACGCAGTAGGCCGGCGCCGTGACGTGGCCCGACACCCGGGTGTCGGTGGTGCAGTAGCCGTACAGGCCTCGCGGACCGAGGTCGGCCAGGTAGACGTCGAACTCGCTGCCGTCGCTCACCGGCGGACGGTAGCCGGCCGCGGCGTAGCGGCTCGCGACGTGCTTCATGACGCCCAGCACTGCGTTGGCATAGCCCGGGCTCGCGGCGTCGGCCGTGTCGTTGACGTAGCGCACGCAGATGCCGCTGTCGCAGGTCGCGGACTGGTTCGCGGTGGTGTAGCAGGGCAGGCCCGAGCCGGGGCTGCACTCGATGCCGCCGGAGCCGGGCGGGGGGCGGTGGGCGGTGCTGGGCCGGGCGAGCAGCCGCGCGGCGTCGTCCTGGAGCGTCTTGGGAAGGTCGTCCCGGGTGACGGCGAGGTCGCGCAGCGCCATGGTCAGGTCGGCGCCCTCCGCGGGCACCGCGGAGGCGTCCGGCGCGGTCGGGGAGGCTGCGGGCTCGAGGATCTCCTGGACCGTCTCGAGCGCCTGCTCGGCCTCATCCTGGGCCGGGTCCTGGGCCGGGTCGGCGTCGTCGGCGAGCGCCGCCGGGACCATCGGCGCTGCGGGCGCGACGGGGTCCGCCTGGGCGACGGAGCCGAGCGCCGGCACCATCAGCAGCGCGAGGACGAGCGAGAACAGCAGCCCAATGAAGGGGAAGTGGCTGCGACGAGGCATCGGGACCGGCCTTCGGTACGGCGACAGGACGGTCCCGACCCTATGTCACGGGGGCGACGAATGGCGCCTCACACCCGCCGCAGGACCGCCGTCACCTTGCCGAGGATCGTGGCGTTGGTGCCGTCGATCGGCTCGAACGCCGGGTTGTGGGGGAGCAGCCAGACCCGTCCGTCCTTGCGCTGGAAGGTCTTGACCGTGGCCTCGCCGTCGATCATCGCGGCCACGATCTCGCCGTTCTCGGCGGTCGGCTGCTGGCGGATGACGACGTAGTCGCCGTCGCAGATCGCCGCCTCGATCATCGACTCGCCGCTGACCTCGAGCAGGAACAGCTGGCCGTCGCCGACGAGCTGGCGCGGCAGCGGGAAGACGTCCTCCACGCGCTCCTCGGCGAGGATCGGGCCGCCCGCGGCGATCCGGCCGACGACGGGCACGTGGGCCGGCACCGGCGCGGCGTCGCCGATCCCCGTCTCGTCGTACGCCGGGCGGTCGGGGTCCTCGACGGTGCCGAGGGCGCGACGCGCGGCCATCACCTCGGGCAGGAAGACCTCGAGCGCGCGTGGCCGGTTGGGGTCGCGCTTGAGATATCCCTTCTCCTCCAGCGTCCGCAGCTGGTGGGCGACGCTGGAGGTGCTGGTGAGCCCCACCGCCTGGCCGATCTCGCGCATGCTCGGCGGGTAGCCCCGCTTCTCGATGCTGTCCTTGATGTGGGCCAGGACCCGCTGCTGGCGGGGGGTGAGCCCGCTCGCGTCGGCCGGGCCGTCGGGCAGCTCGGCGACGCTGCTCGCCTGCTGCGCGCCCTTGCGCTCGGTGCCCTTGCGCTCAGCCATCAGATGCCCTCCAGATCGGGTGCCGGGTGGTGCGGCCCGCACCAGCGGGCCCGGTGCCGACGCTAACCGAAGCGGACTGCCGGTTTCAAACACCTGTTCGAACCGCGTGTCGCGACACGCGGTCGAACGCGTATTCGAACCGGTGCTGGATTTCTTCGAACACCTGATCTAGTCTCGTACACATGTTCGATCGAACGCCTGATCGAACCCCTTCCGTCGGACCCCCTGCGTAGACAGTCCCCGTTCAGCCGGAGCCCGTCCGCCAGGACCCGTCCACTTCCCCCGGAGGTCACCATGAGCACGATCACCCTCGCCCCCCGCGTTGCCCCCGCCCGTCCCACGAGCGCGTCCCGCCCCGCCTCTCGCGGCCAGGTCCGGCTGACCCGGCGCGGCCGCGCGGTGGTCTTCGGCCTGGCCCTGGTCGTCGTCGCGCTCGCCGCGGTCTGGCTGGCCGCGGGCTCGGCCGCGACCCGCGACTCCGGAGGTGCGGCCCAGATCGACGTGGTGACCGTCGCGCCCGGGGACACGCTGTGGGCGATCGCGAGCGAGGCCGCGGCGGACACCGGCGACAGCGTGCGCGACATGATGCAGGCCATCCAGCAGCTCAACACGCTCGACGGCAGCGTCGTCTACGTGGGCCAGGAGCTGCGCGTCCCGACCAGCTAGGTCGACCGACTTCTCCGCTGCCTCGACCCCAGCGGAGATGGGCCGCCAAGGCCTTGGGGAAAGCCGAGGGGCGGGATCCGACCGAACCGGATCCCGCCCCTCGCGCCGTGCCGGCCCTCAGCGGGCGGCGCGCTTGCCGCCCTTGGGGGCGGCGGGGTCGCGCTTCGGGCGCGGCGGGGGAGCGTGGCTCAGGCCGAGCGCGCGCGAGAGGCGCACCGCCAGCATGAACGCGAGGAAGAGGCAGAGCATGCCGCCGACGGACGCCACCGCCAGCAGTGCCCAGGCACCGGTCTTGCCGTCGTGGCGCGCGGTCGCGCCGAAGTCGATGGCCGCGATCACCAGGTATCCCCAGGCGACCAGGGAGGCGGTGATGCCGACGGCGAGCAGCAGCAGGTCGGGGCGGAACCGCGCCCTGCCGCGGCCTCCGGCCCGATCGGCGGCCCGACTGCCCGCCCGCTTGCCACCCGTCACGGCGGTCATTGTTCCCGATGGGTGGATGGAATGCTCGGCCAACCCGTCATCGCGCCGGGGATCAGCCCGCGGCGGAGACGATGTACGACAGCTGGGCCCCGCCGCCGGTGCCCTCGGTGGCGGTCAGCACGAGGCGGTAGGCGTCGCTGCGCAGCTGGGCGTAGTTGCCAGACTCGACGCCGTCGACGGCGAAGCCCGCGCCCTCGAGCTCCTCCTTCGCCGCGGCGAAGGCGTCGTCGGGGCTGTCGTCGGACGCGGTGGTGACCGTCCAGCTCGTGGTGCCGCCCGTCGCCGTGCTGTTGCCGAAGGTCACCTCGCCGACCAGCGGGATCTCGTCCTCGGGGAAGTCGTCGGGCAGGTCGGTGCCGGACTGGATCGCGCCGTCGCTGCCCTCGATCGTGACGTCGTCCCCGTCGATGTCCACATCGAGGTCCCCGCCCTCGGCCTCCTCGATGAGCTCCTCGGCGGCGTTCTCGGCGGCCTTGTCGGCGTCGTCGCCGCCGCAGGCGGCGAGGCCGACCGGCAGGACGGCGGCGGCCGCGGCGGCGGCGGCCAGGCGGCGGATGCGGGCGGTGCGGGTGACGGTGCGGGGGACGGTCATGACCTCTCCTGGGCTCGGCGTCGGCGCTCCGCGGGCCCGGGAGACGCCGTACGCGAACCTATCGTCCGAGGCCGCGCCGCGGGGGTGACCTGCGCAAACTCCTCCACCGGCGGGGCCGTTGCGAACTCGTCGGCGCCCGCGCTTGCATCGGTGGTGGCCGAGGCGTACGGTTACCACTACATCTAGTAGTTACAACGATGTAGTTCTCCACATCTAGTCCACAGAACGACCGCTCGTCGCTCACAGGGCACCCGTGGAAACGCACAGATGTCCCCTGGTTATCCACAGCCGGGGGCTTGTCCACAGCTCGTAGGCTCGGAAGGAGGAGACCATGCACTGTCCGTACTGCAAGCACCACGACACCAAGGTCCTCGACTCCCGCGTCGCCGACGACGGCTGCTCGATCCGGCGCCGCCGGGTCTGCCAGTCGCCGAGCTGTGAGAAGCGGTTCACGACCGTCGAGGCCATGCAGCTGACCGTGCTCAAGCGCTCCGGCGCGACCGAGCCGTTCAACCGCGAGAAGGCCGTCGCCGGCGTCCGCAAGGCCTGCAAGGGTCGCCCGGTGGACGAGGACGACCTGGCTCGGCTGGGCCAGGAGGTCGAGCACCAGCTCCGGCTGGCCGGCAGCCCGGAGGTCGCGGCCCACGAGGTGGGCCTGGCGATCCTCCCGCCGCTGCGTCGCCTCGACGAGGTCGCCTATCTCCGCTTCGCCTCCGTCTACCGCGGCTTCGACTCGGCCGCCGACTTCGAGAACGAGATCTCCCTGATGCGCGCCGAGAGGCAGCTCAGCTCCGAGATCGCGACAGCCCCCGCGGGCTGACCACAGACGCCCGGCAGGTAGTGGGGAAGCTGCCTGCCGGGCCACCACCTTCTCCCCATCCGCACGTCGCAGGAGCCGCCGCCCCTGCTGCATCGACGACCGCACCGCCCGCCCGCCGCACAGAGGAGACCAGGAGAGCCATGACCGAGACGGCCCGCAACGAAACGACCACCGAGTCGGCCATCTACCCGAAGGACGGCCTGAGGATCGAGCGGGTCTTCAGCACCGAGGGTGTGCACCCGTACGACGAGATCACCTGGGAGCGGCGCGACGTCGTCCAGACGAACTGGAAGACCGGCGAGACCGTCTTCGAGCAGCTCGGTGTGGAGTTCCCCGACTTCTGGTCGCTCAACGCCTCCACCATCGTCACCACCAAGTACTTCCGCGGCGCGGTGGGCACCCCGGAGCGCGAGCGCGGCCTCAAGCAGCTCATCGACCGGGTCGTGTCGACGTACGTCAAGGCGGGCAAGGAGCACGGCTACTTCGCGAGCGCGGCGGACGCGGAGGTCTTCGAGCACGAGCTGACCTGGCTGCTGGCCCACCAGTACTTCTCGTTCAACTCCCCGGTGTGGTTCAACGTCGGCACGGCCGCGCCGCAGCAGGTCTCGGCGTGCTTCATCCTCTCGGTCGACGACTCGATGGACTCGATCCTCAACTGGTACAAGGAGGAGGGCTTCATCTTCAAGGGCGGCTCCGGCGCCGGCCTGAACCTCTCCCGGATCCGCTCCTCCAAGGAGCTGCTCAGCAGTGGCGGCACCGCGTCGGGCCCCGTCTCCTTCATGCGCGGCGCCGACGCCTCGGCCGGCACCATCAAGTCCGGTGGCGCGACGCGTCGTGCGGCCAAGATGGTCGTCCTCGACGTCGACCACCCCGACATCGAGGAGTTCGTCGAGACGAAGTGGCGTGAGGAGGACAAGATCCGCGCGCTGCGCGACGCCGGCTTCGACATGGACCTCGGTGGCAAGGACATCACCTCCGTCCAGTACCAGAACGCCAACAACTCCGTGCGGGTCACCGACGAGTTCATGCGCGCGGTCGAGAACGGCACCGAGTTCGGCCTGCGCTCGCGGATGACCGGCGAGGTCATCGAGACCGTGGACGCACGGACCCTGTTCCGCAAGATCAGCGAGGCCGCCTGGTCCTGCGCCGACCCGGGCCTGCAGTACGACGACACGATCAACGACTGGCACACCAACCCCGAGACCGGGCGGATCACCGCGTCCAACCCCTGCTCGGAGTACATGTCGCTCGACAACTCCTCGTGCAACCTGGCCTCGCTCAACCTGCTGAAGTTCCTGCGCGACGACGACACCTTCGACGCCCCGCTCTTCGCGAAGGCCGTCGAGCTGATCATCACCGCGATGGACATCTCGATCTGCTTCGCCGACTTCCCGACCGAGGCGATCGGCGAGACCACCCGCAACTACCGCCAGCTCGGCATCGGCTACGCCAACCTCGGCGCGCTGCTGATGGCGATGGGCCTGGGCTACGACTCCGACGGCGGCCGTGCGATGGCGGCGACCGTCACCTCGCTGATGACCGGCACGTCGTACCGCCGCTCGGCCGAGCTCGCCGCGATCGTGGGTCCCTACAACGGCTACGCCCGCAACGCGGAGGCGCACAACCGGGTGATGCGCAAGCACCAGGCCGCCAACGACGACGTGCGCACCCTGCACCTCGCCGACGCCGAGGTCCACAAGCTGGCCACCGAGGAGTGGGCGAAGGTCGTCGAGCTGGGCAAGACCAACGGCTTCCGCAACGCGCAGGCCTCGGTGCTCGCGCCGACCGGGACCATCGGCTTCATGATGGACTGCGACACCACCGGCATCGAGCCGGACTTCTCGCTGGTGAAGTTCAAGAAGCTCGTCGGCGGCGGCTCGCTGCAGATCGTCAACCAGACGATCCCGCGGGCGCTGAAGAAGCTCGGCTACGACGAGGAGAAGATCGAGGCGATCGTCGCCTACATCGGTGAGCACGGCCACGTCGTCGACGCTCCCGGCCTCAAGCCCGAGCACTACGAGGTCTTCGACACCGCCATGGGCGAGCGCGCGCTCAAGCCCATGGGCCACGTGCTGATGATGGCCGCCTGCCAGCCCTTCCTGTCGGGTGCGATCTCCAAGACGGTGAACCTGCCCGAGTCGGCCACGGTCGAGGAGATCGAGCAGATCTACCTGGAGTCGTGGAAGCTCGGCCTCAAGGCCACCGCGATCTACCGCGACAACTGCAAGGTCGGCCAGCCGCTGGCCGACGGCGGTGGCAAGGCCAAGAAGGACGCCGCCGACGCGGCCGAGGCGGCGGAGGCCACCAAGGTCGTCGAGAAGGTCGTGGAGAAGGTCGTCTACGCGCCGACCCGCAAGCGCCTGCCGAAGTCCCGCCAGGCCCGGACCACCTCGTTCACGGTGGCCGGTGCCGAGGGGTACATGACCTCGGGTGCCCACGACGACGGCTCGCTCGGCGAGATCTTCCTCAAGCTCGGCAAGCAGGGATCGACCCTGGCCGGCGTGATGGACGCCTTCTCGATCGCCGTCTCGATCGGACTGCAGTACGGCGTCCCGCTGGAGACCTACGTCTCGAAGTTCACCAACCTGCGCTTCGAGCCCGCCGGCCTCACCGACGACCCGGACGTGCGGATGAGCCAGTCGATCATGGACTACGTCTTCCGCCGCCTGGCGCTGGACTACCTGTCCTTCGAGGAGCGCTCCGCGCTCGGCATCTACTCCGCCGAGGAGCGCCAGCGCCACCTCGAGACCGGCTCGTACGAGCCCGTCGAGGAGACCGGCAACGCCTCCGAGCTGATGGAGTCGGCGGTCGAGGTGCGCAGCACGCCGGCGCCGAGCCCCGAGGCGGAGGCCGTCGAGGCCGAGGTCACCGAGGACGCCGACCCGCTGGCCGGCGCCCCCGAGGTCAAGGTCGCCAAGACCACCGCCGAGCTCCTCGAGCAGATCACCGGCCACGCGGTCGACAGCCCGCTGTGCATGACCTGCGGCACCAAGATGCGCCCCGCTGGCTCCTGCTACGTGTGCGAGGGCTGCGGCAGCACCTCCGGCTGCAGCTGACCCGCACTCCAGCGCGCACGACGGCCCGGTCCCTCCCCGAGGGGCCGGGCCGTCGGCGTACTCGCTGCTCGCGGCCAGGACCACGGTTCAGGGGCGCGCGATCGTCGCGTGCACCTCGGCTCGCCAGGCCAGGCCTCCGTCGCGGGCCATCTCATCGAGCAACCGGCGGACGCGCTCGCGCGCGGGCCCGAGCTGGTCGCGTGCCTCGAGCTTCTCCAGCACGAACCGGTAGCCCTGCGACCAGGTCCACTCGAACCAGTGGTCGGCGTCGCGCACCCGGACCTCGTGGACGAGGGTCTCGGTCGTGACGTCCCGCCACCCCTGCGCGGTCAGGTGGTCCTGCATCGCCGAGGGCGAAGCGAACGGACCCTGGCCGGAGGGCCGGGTCTGCGGGCGCTCGTCCTGCGGCAGGTCCGCGGTCAGGGCATCGAAGACCGGCTCCCAGCGTGCGTCGGGCTCACCGAACCAGGTGAAGCCGAGCCGCCCCTGCTCGCTGAGCATCCCGCGGTAGCGGGCGAGGGCCGTGTCGAGCGACGGGAGGAAGAACAGGACCAGCCCGGCCTGGACGATGTCGAAGACCTCGCCCGGCGGCTGCTCGGCGTCGCCCACCTCGGCCCTCAGCCACGGCAGGTCATGCGCGGCGCGTCGTACCTCCTCGACCATCGCGGGCGCGAGGTCGGTGGCCACCACGCTCCCGGTGGGTCCGACCGCCTCGGCGGCCGGGATCGCGCTGGCGCCGCGTCCGCAGCCGACGTCGAGCACGCGCTCCCCGGGGCGCGGATCGGTGCGGCCGACCAGGAAGCGGCCGATGGGCCGGAAGAAGTCCACGCCGACCTGGTCGTAGGTCGCGGCCGCGCGGTCGAACACGCCCGCCACGCCCGCCTTGATCTGCTCCGGTGTGGGCGGCGTCATGGATCCATGCTGGCAGGCCTCGGCGTCCGCGTCAGCAGGCAACGTCATCCACAGCCTCGATCTCCGCGCTAGAACATATGTTCGATCCAGGGTAGGATGGGCCCAGGCCGTAGGGCGGGATGCTGTGAGTGGTTCCGGGGACCTGAGGCCCAGTGTTGCGGGACAGGCGCGCACCGTCGGTTGCGGCCGCTGAGCCGGAGAGGCTCCTCCTGCAGGGCGACATGGTCACTGTCGTTCTGCCCGAGGGTCCCGATGTCCACCGCCACTCTTGCTCCGCCGCACCCGATGGTCGGGTGCGCGAGCGAGCTGTGCGCCGCCCTGGACCGGGTGGCGCAGGTGCAGCCGGTCTACATGACGACCGGCGACAAGGAGCGGGCGCTCGTCGAGCTCGCGCGGGCCAAGGCGAAGCTGGCCGAGGTGGAGGCGCGGATCCTGGCCGCCTCTGACGACATCGCTGTGGAGCATGGTGCGCGCGATGTCGCGGACTGGCTGGCGCATGCGACCCGAGCGGACGCGCGGACGGTGCGTGCGGACCTGCGGCTCGCGACGGCGCTGCAGTCGCGCCCGGCGGTGGCCGCCGGGATGGCGGCGGGCGCGGTGTCGGCGGCGCAGGCGCGGGTGATCGTGACGGCCGTGGAGGAGCTGCCGGTCGAGCTCGGAGCGGAGCTGGCCGCGGAGGCCGAGCGCACTCTGGTCGGGTACGCCGAGCACCACACGCCGCGTGAGCTGCGTCGTCTGGGGCGGCGGATCCTGGAGGTCGTCGCACCGGAGGTCGCGGAGGCCGAGGAGGGCAGGCGCCTCGAGGCCGAGGAGCGCCGCGCGCGGGAGAGAGCGTCGCTGCGGTTCCGCGACCTGGCCGACGGTCGCACCCGTGTGTGGGGCATGCTGCCGACCTCGGTCGCGCAGCGCCTGGAGCACTACCTGCAGGCGTTCACCGCGCCCCGGCAGCGCCAGGCCGGTGACGAGCGGGTGCCCCAGCATCGCGCGTACGCCGACGCCTTCGCCTCGCTGCTGGAGCTGCTCGACCCCGACCGGCTGCCCGAGCACGGCGGCGACGCGACGACCGTGCTGGTCACCATGACCCTCGACCAGCTCCGCGCCGAGCTCGCCGCCGCTGATGTGATCGTGGGCGACGGGAGCGAGGCGATCTCGGCGGCGGAGGCCCGCCGGCTGGCCTGCCAGGCCTCGATCATCCCCGTCGTGCTGGGCGGGCGGAGCGAGGTGCTCGACCTGGGCCGGTCCCGCCGCCTGCACAGCCGCGCGCAGCGGCGAGCGCTGCGCCTGCGCGACCGCGGCTGCCGCGCCGAGGGCTGCACCGTTCCCGCCGCGTGGACCGAGGCCCACCATCTGAGGCCGTGGTCGCAGGGCGGGGCCACCACCCTGGACGAGGGCATCGCGCTCTGCTCACACCACCATCGCCGCGCCCACGACCGCAGCTACACGCAGCAGATCCTCGCCAACGGCGACGTCCGCTTCCACCGACGGACGTGAGCCGGTGCTGACGGTGGTACCGAAATCCCCATTCACCGCCGCCGGAAGGTCCCCGCTCCTTAGCCTGCCCACGGAGGTGTGGGCGATGGCAGGTGAGTCGGCGGACGACGCCGCGCGGCGGATGCGAGCGAAGGCGGAGCGCCTGGCGCGGTCCGCGGAGCGGTGGGAGCGCGGCGCGGAGGGAGAGCGGGCGACCGCCCGCGTCCTCGACCGCCTTCCCGCGGACGAGTGGACGGTCTTCCACGACGTCCGCTGGCCCGGGCGCCGCCTGGCCAATGTCGACCATGTGGTGATCGGCCCGCCGGGGGTGTTCGTCATCGACTCCAAGAACTGGTCCGGGACGATCGAGATCCGCGAGCAGGCGCTGCGACACGGCGGGCGGCGGAAGGGCGACGTGGTCGACCGCGCCGCGGAGGCGGCGCTGGCGGTGGCCGCGGTGACGCAGGTCGTCGGCTCAGATCGCGTCGTCGCCGTCCTGTGCTTCACGCGGGACGAGGAGATCGCCGGGTGGGCGGGGGACGTCATGGTCTGCACGACGGCCAACCTGGAGCGGATGCTGCTGACCAGAGAGCGCGTGCTCGACGCCGACGTACGACGTCGGCTGTGCCTCGACATCGACGCCTCCCTGCGCAGCGCGACGGAGCCACCGGCGCCCCGCGCGAGCAGGCGTCCGGCGGCGGAGCGGTCTCGCCGGCAGGCGAGGACGCGACCGCGTCGTCGCACCTCACTGGCCCGTGGCCTGGTCGGGCCGTTGGTCGGCCTCACGGTGGTGTTCGCGGCCATCGGGACACCGCTGCCGCGGATGCTCGGTGACCTGTTCGTCTCGGCCATGACAAGCGGTGGCGACAGCGACGCTGCCGAGATGGCAGAGGCGACGAAGATCCGCGACCTCCTGGGCACCTGGAGGGGCAGCTACCGCTGTGGTGCGCAGCCGACCCCGGCCACGCTGGTGGTGCGAGCCGGTGGCAACGACACGTCGGTCCGGGCGGTCCTCACCTTCGACGTCCCCGCAGCGACGTCGGACCAGCGCCGCGGCCGACTGCGGTTGGCCGGGGTCTCGGACCGGGGCCGGGTCACCCTGACGCCGACCGCCTGGGTCGACCGGCCGCCGGACTACCGGAAGGTCGGGCTGAACGGAGGGGTCGAGGCCGACGGTGCCCGCTTCGTGGGCGTGGTGACGACCACCGGTTGCACCTCCTTCGCGTTCGACCGCGTGTCCTGACGCTCGACCGGCGCCTAGCCCAGACGACGGCCACCGCCCACCGCCGTCACCAGCTCGACGGCCGGCACGTCCGCCGGCGCCCAGTCCAGCTCGGCCAGCCGGCTCGCCGGGACCCAGCGCACCTCCGCGTGCTCGCGGGGGTCCGGCGTACCCGACACCACCCGGCACCAGTACGTCGAGAGCACCACCACGAGGCGCGCCCCCGCGTGGCGGGTGGTGGTGACCGGGTCGCCGATCTCCACGACGCAGCCAAGCTCCTCGTGGATCTCCCGCACGAGCGCGGCCTGCGGGCTCTCGCCGGGCTCGACCTTCCCGCCCGGGAACTCCCACATCCCTCCCGCGTCGCCTCCCGGCCCGCGCCGGGCACACAGCACCAGGCCATCGCGCACGATGACGGCGCCGACGACCTCGATCTCCACGCGCCGATCCTGTCATCTCCTTGCGGAGGCCGGTTGCTACGGTCGGCCGGGTGACCGCCCGCAGCCAGCCCGACGTCGTCCGCCGGGCGCGGGCGCTGCTGGGACGCACCATCACCGGCCACGGGGTGACCGTCCGGATCACCGAGGTGGAGGCGTACGGCGGCAGCGAGGATCCCGCGTCACACGCGTTCACCCGCACGCCGCGCTCGGAGATCATGTACGGCCCGGCGTACCGGCTCTACGTCTACCGCTCCTATGGCATCCACCTCTGCGCCAACGTGGTGACCGGCCCGACGGAGATCGGGGCGGCGGTGCTGCTGCGGGCCGGCGAGGTGGTCGACGGCCACGAGCTGGCTCGCTTCCGGCGCGGGGAGGCGCCGCCGAAGCGCGACGTGAACCTGGCGCGGGGGCCGGGGAACCTCGCGCAGGCGCTGGGGATCACCCTCGACGACCTCGGCACCGACCTGCTCGCCGAGCATCCGCCCGCCGAGCGCCACACGGGCGTCCGGCTCGGCCCGGAGCCCGCGCGGTGGCCACGGATCGCCAGCGGGCCGCGGGTCGGGGTCTCCAAGGCGGCCGACGTGCCGTGGCGGTTCTGGATCGAGGGCGATCCCACCGTCTCGGCGTACCGACGCAGCCCGCGCGCCCCGGCGCCCGGCACTACGCTTCCGGCCCGTGAGCACTGAGACCTACGAGAACGTCAGCCTCGACACGAAGGCCAACGTCTACTTCGACGGCGCCTGCGTGAGCCACACGTTCTTCCTCGCCGACGGCACCCGCAAGTCGGCGGGCGTGATCTTCCCGGCGAGCCTCACCTTCGGCACCGCCGCACCCGAGGTCATGGAGCTCAACGCCGGGAGCTGCCGGATCCGGCTCGCCGGCTCCGAGGAGTGGCGGGAGTACGCCGCCGGCGAGTCCTTCAGCGTGCCGGGCGACTCCGCCTTCGACATCGAGGTGGTCGAGACGCTCGGGTACGTCTGCCACTACGGCTGATGCAACCCCGCGGCGGGCGCCACTCGTGAGAGGGACATGAGACCGAAGCCCCGCGACGCGGAGTTCGAGCAGTTCGTCCGGAGCAACCGCAGCAGGCTGCTCGGGACGGCGACCGTGCTCACCGCCGGTGACCACCATCTCGCCGAGGACCTGGTGCAGGGCGTGCTGGTGCGCCTGTACCTCGCCTGGAGCCGTGCCACCCGCCGTGGCGGCGTGGAGGCCTACGCCCGGCGGGCCCTCGTCAACGCCTTCATCGACCACCGGCGTCGCCCGTCGGTGGCGCGCGAGCGCGTGACGGACGTCGTCCCCGAGCGGGAGGCGGCCGCCGCCGACGAGGCGGTCGACGCCGAGCTGCTCGCCGCACTGGGGGGCCTGCCGGAGCGGATGCGCGCGGCCGTCGTGCTGCGCCATGTCGCCGACCTCAGCGTCGAGGACGTCGCCGATGCCCTCGGGTGCAGTCCCGGCACGGTCAAGAGCCAGACGGCTCGCGGTCTCGCCAAGCTGCGGGAGCTCCTCCCGCAGGCCGCGCCGATCCCGGCCGCCCCCTATGAAGGAGATCCGTCATGACCGAGCCTCACGACCTCATGGACCGGCTGCACCGCCTCGGCGGTGACGGCGCCACGCCGAGCGCCGCCGACGAGACCGTACGCCGCGACCTGGCCCGCGGGCGTAGCGCCTCTCGGCGTCGTGCACTCCGCGTCGGCACCGCCGGCCTGACCTTCGCCGCCGTCGCGGCCGTCGGCGTCACGATCGCCGTCAGCGCGGAGCGGACCGGCACCGACCCCCACATCGCCGGACCCGGCGCCGACGCTCCCAGCGCGGAGGCGCCGAGCGCCGAGACGCCGGACGGTGTCCAGCTGGTCGCGTACACCGGCGCGCAGGAGCCCGGCTTCGTCGTCGCCAAGGTGCCGGCGGGGTTCGTGCTCGAGGGTGCCACGGCGTACAACCTCAACATCGCTCGCGCCGACGACCGCAGCGGCCTGGACGTCTTCGAGGACAAGCTCGTCGTGATGCTCGAGTCCTCCTCGGTCACCGGCGAGCCGCAGGGAGCTCCGGTCGCGGTCGGTGAGCACGACGGCTGGCTGCGCACCGCCGAGGGCGGCACCCAGATCCTGACCTACGACGACGGCGAGCACCGTGTCGTCGTCCAGGCCTGGAAGTCGCTCGGCCTCACGGATGCGCAGGTCGTCGAGTTCGCCGAGGGCGTCACCGTGACGGCCCAGGCGCAGGCCGGCGTCGGCTGAGCGACCCGCAGGGCCCGGGTGCTCGGAGCGCCCGGGCCCTGCGGCTGGCGGTCAGGCCGCCCCGGCGAGCTCGACCTCGGCCTCGCCCAGCGGGTCGCCCTCGCCGTCCTCGACGACGGAGCGCCGCTCGAGGACGAGGCCGACGATGGCGACCAGGGCGCCGGCTGCGCTCACCGCGGTGGCGAAGACGAGACCCGGGCGGAAGCCGTCGAGCACAGCGGCCGGGGAGCTCGCCACCTCGGCGTTCGAGGCGATCACCGCGGTGGTCACGGCGAGGACGATGGCCGCGCCCACCTGCATCGAGGTCTGCAGTACGCCGGCGGCGAGGCCCTGCTCGTCGTCGTCGATCCCGCTCGTGGCCTGGATGTTGATGGCCGGGAACCCGACCCACCCGATGCCGATGAGGATCAGCGTGGGCAGCAGCATGGTGAGATACGACGGCGTCGTGTCCAGCGCCAGCGTGAAGAGCAGGTAGCCGACCGCCATCACCGACATCGTCACGGCGATGATCGGCCCGGTGCCGAAGCGGTCGACGAGCTTGTCGGAGAACACCGCGGACAGGGTCACCATCAGCCCGATCGGCAGCAGCGCGAGCGCGAGCTCCAGGGGCGACCAGCCGAGGCCGTCCTGCAGGAACAGGGTGACGATGAACTGCCAGCTGAAGTAGGACCCGCCGACCGCGACGATGGCCAGGCTGGCCCGCACGAGGGTCGCCTTGCGCAGGATGCCCAGCCGGATCAGGGGGTGCGCGATGCGCCGCTCGATCGTGAGGAACGCCGCGAACAGGGCGGTCACGCCGACGAAGGACAGGACCGTGCGGGCTGAGCCCCAGCCGACCTCGGATGCGGAGACCACGGTGTAGACGAGCAGCAGCATCGCGGCGCCGGAGGTCAGCGCGCCGAGCAGGTCGTGACCGCCCTCCTCGGCGGGCTCGTCGCGGGGCACGAGCACCCACGCGGCGGCGAGGGCGAGCAGCGCCACCGGGACGGGCAGCAGGAAGGTCCACCGCCAGCCGACGCCGGTCATCAGCCCGCCGAAGAGCAGGCCGGACGAGTAGCCGCCGGCCCCGAAAACGGTGTAGATCGACAGCGCCTTGTTGCGCGCCGGCCCCTCCGGGAAGTTCGTCGTGATGATCGACAGCCCGGTCGGTGCGGTGAAGGCGGCGGCGAGGCCCTTGATGAAGCGGGTCGCGATGAGCAGCGGGCCGGAGCTCACCAGGCCGCCGAGCAGCGACGCGGCCGCGAACACCGCGAGCGCGATGAGGAAGACCCGCCGCCGGCCGAGCAGGTCGGCGGTGCGCCCGCCGACGAGCAGCAGGCCGCCGTAGCCGAGGACGTAGCCGCTGATCAGCCACTGCAGGGAGGAGGTCGACAGGTCGAGCTCGGCGCCGATGGACGGCAGTGCGACGCCGATCATCGAGACGTCGAGGCCGTCGAGGAAGAGGACCACGCACAGGGTCAGGAGCAGGGCCCAGGTGCGGCGCGACCACCCGGTCGCGCCGGCGGCGAGGGAGTGCTGGAGTTCGGTGGATGTCGAGGACATGACATCGTAGATTTCCATGCACACGCATCCAATGCAAGCGCAATTAATGTGTTTGCATAAAGTTTTCCTGCGGGCTAGGATGCACGCGTGTCGAAGGCAGCGGTTCCCCAGGCGCCCAGTGCGCTGGTCGCCGAGTGGCGCCAGCTCCTGGACCGCCACGCCGTGGTCAGCTGCGCGCTGGAGAAGGCGCTGCAGGAGCGGCACGGGATCGGCCTGAGCGAGTTCGAGACGCTCGACCGTGTGGTCGACGCCAACTGCGGCAAGTACCGCATGGCCGAGCTCGCCGGCGACATCCACCTCAGCCAGAGCGCGCTCTCGCGGGCGATCACCCGCCTCGAGAAGGACGGCCTCGTCGAGCGCTCGGCCTGCGAGCAGGACCGCCGCAGCGTCTTCGTCTGCCTCACGCCCGCAGGCCGCCGTCTCTACGACGAGGCGCTGCCCACGCACCGCGCGGTGCTCGAGGGCAGCTGGGACTGCTAGACCCGGTCCGCGTCCGCGTCCCGCGCGAGCAGTCGGTGCGCGCGGGTGCGGTTGGCGGCGGCATTGGTCAGCACGATGACGAGCAGGCCGACGACCGCGTAGGCGCCGAGGACGACGAACGCCGGCACGGTGGAGGCGTCGGGGAAGTACATCGCGTCCCGAGCCACCGTCGCGCCCGCGCCGGGCGGCAGCAGCTGGCCGACCGCGTGGCCGAGGCGCGGCAGCATCTCCGGGGCGATCGAGGAGCCCGAGATGATCAGGCCGAGGGTGAAGTACAGCCCGCCCAGCAGTGACCCGGCCGGGCCGACCAGCGCGACACAGGCGGCGGTCGAGGCCGTGACGGCCAGGGAGATCAGCGCCAGGCCGCCGAACAGGACGAGGTGGTCGGCGTCCTTGCCCACCCCGAACATCGCCATGGCGAGGAGGGCGACGGCGGCCGACGCGAGCGCGTAGACGACGAGCAGCGCGGCATGGCCCAGCCCGCGCGCGGTCGACCGCTCGGTCAGCCCACGCAACCGGCCCAGCGCCAGCGAGGCGATCGAGCCGCCCAGGCACAGCGCCTGGATGACGAAGCCGAGCGAGCTGCCGGCGCTGTCCTCCTCCGGCAGGGGTACGACGTCCTCCACCGGCGGTGCGGCCGTCAGGGCCGCGACGTTCTCGGCGGGCACCGGCTGGCCTGCGGCGACGAGCTGGTCCACCTGCTGGCGGACCTGGTCCTGGTAGGCCTTCGTGAAGGACGCCTTGAAGAGGTTCGCCACCGAGGGCGAGGCCGCGGTCGCGACGTAGAGGGTCGGCTGCTGGCCGGCGAAGGCGACGCCGCCGTAGGCGTCGCGCTCGCGGATCGCCTGCCGCAGCGCGGCCGCGTCGTCGTACTCCTCGACCGCGAAGTCGCCGCCGTCCTCGAGCGCGGCGGTGAGCTGGGCACGCTGCTCGGCGGTGCCGACGATGCCGACGGGCAGGTCCTCGGGCGCGGGGGAGTGCGCCATCGCGAGGTAGTAGACGCCGAGGACGAGCTGGATCAGCGCGCCCATGGCGGCGATCGCCAGGCCGAGCCGGGACAGCGTGCGGAGGCCGACGGGAGGAGGCGTTTCGCTCATGGGACGAGCATGGCGGACGCGGTCAGCCGCAGCTGTCGCACACGCCCGTGGCCGGGAGTGCCATGAAGCACGTCGGGCACACGGCGACCACCGGCTCCGGCTTGGCGGCCTTCGCCGGCTTGGCCGGGGCCTTCGGCTTGGTCGCCCGCGGGGCGCGCGTGCTCCGCTCGGTGGCGGCCGGGACCCGGCTCTCCCGGACGGCGGGGACGGGCGGCGCCTCCACGACCGGCGGCACCCACCCGGGCGGCGGCGGGTCGGTGATGCCGAAGCGGGCGAGCACCGCGCGAGCGGCGTCGGTCGGCTGGTGCTTGGGCCGGGTGACGATGTCGAACGGCGAGGAGGCGCCCTCCAGGAAGGTCTGCGCGTCGGGGCGCAGGGTCGCCGGCGGGCGACGGTGGCGCCAGCGCTGCGGCGTGGCTCCCTTCTGGGTGATCGTCACCAGGTCGGGCCGGTCCCAGGCGACCAGGGCCCAGTCGTCGTGGTGGCTGGTCGCCCAGACGGCCAGGGCGACCTCGCCGGCGTCGGCGGCCGCGCGCAGGGCGATCCGCTCGGGGTTCGAGAACCTGCCCTGGACGTGGAGCACGCCCGGCAAGGGCTCGGTGACGGCGTACTCCTCGCCCTGCAGTCGGTCGATCAGCTTCGCGAGGTCAGGCGTGGTCTCCATCGTCTCCGAGCGTAGTCGAGATGCCGCTGTCCGCCACGACCGCATCGGTCGCCTCGGCGATGATGGCCTCCATCGCCGCACGGGCGGCGCGGGCGTCGCCGGCGCGCACGGCGCGGGCGACCTCCACGTGGAGGTCGATCGCCTCGTCCTTCGGGCGTTCGGGCATCAGGTGGTGGTGGGTGCGGCCGGCGAGGACCTCGGCGACCACGCCGTCGAGGGCCGCGAGCATCTCGTTGCCGGAGGCCTCCAGCAGCACGCGGTGGAAGACCACGTCGGCGGCCAGGAACGCCTCGAGGTCACCGGCGCGGCCGTGCACCACCATGTCGCCCACGGCGGCCGTCAGCGCGCCGCACTGGCCGGGCGTGGCCCGCTGCGCGGCGAGCGCGGCCGCGACCGGCTCGAAGCCGCTGCGCAGCTCGCCCAGGGAGCGCAGCTGCGCGGCCCGGTCGTCGGAGTCGAGCCGCCAGCGGATCAGGCGCGGGTCGAAGACCTGCCAGGAGCTGCGCGGCTGCACGGTCAGCCCGACCCGCCGGCGGGAGGCGACCAGGCCCATCGAGGCCAGCACCCGCACCGCCTCGCGCGAGACCGAGCGGCTCACCGCGTAGGCGGTGTCGATGTCGTCGAGGGTGAGCACCGTGCCCGCCGCGAGCTCCCCGCCGACGATGCGGCGACCGAGGGCGTCGAGGACGTCGTCGTGCAGCGCGGCCATTGCACCCCTTCGTTAAAGATCAGATCTATTTCGGGCCAGATCTTGTTAAAAGCAGATTAATCGCTGCAGACTGTGACGGCCAGCACACCTGGGAGGTCACATGAGCAGCAACGCCCGGTCCGACGGTAGGACGCCCCCGCTCCTCGTCGTCATGGGGGTGTCGGGGTCGGGCAAGTCGACCGTCGGCGCCGCCCTCGCGCAGCGTCTCGGCGTGCCCTTCGCCGACGCGGACGACTTCCACCCGCCGGCCAACATCGCGAAGATGACGGCCGGCGTCGCGCTCGACGACGACGACCGGATCCCCTGGCTCGAGGCCATCGGCCGATGGCTCGCCGAGCACGACGGCCAGGGCGGCGTCATCAGCTGCTCGGCCCTCAAGGTGACCTACCGCGACCGGCTCCGCGCCCACGCGCCCCGGGCCGCGTTCGTCCACCTCCACGGCACCCGCGAGGTGATCGCGCGCCGCCAGGCCAGCCGTCCCGGCCACTTCATGCCGGCCTCGCTGCTCGACTCCCAGTTCGCCACGCTCGAGCCGCTGGGGCCGCAGGAGGCCGGGATGGTCATCGACGTCGACCAGTCCGTCGACGCCATCGTCCACGAGTACGTCCGCCGCTCGGCCTGAGGAGTCCGTGATGTCCCCTTCCCTCTCCCTGCTCCCGCAGGTCACCGCCGCAGGCACCGACCTGGTCGAGCCGGTCGCCTCCGAGGGCCGCCTGGTCCTCGCCGCGCTGCTCGGCATCGGCGTCATCGTCGCGCTGATCATCGCCGCGAAGGTGCACCCCTTCCTCGCCCTGACCGCCGGCGCCCTCACCGTCGGCGTGGTCGCCGGCGTCGACGTCGAGACGGCGGTCGCCAGCTACACCGCGGGCTTCGGCTCGACGGCGGCCGGCGTCGGCATCCTGATCGCGCTCGGCGCGATGTTCGGCAAGCTGCTCGCCGACAGTGGAGGGGCGGACCAGATCGTCGACACGATCATCGGCCACGCCTCGCCCCGCGCGCTGCCGTGGGCGATGGCCGTCGTCGGCGCGATCATCGGCCTCCCGATGTTCTTCGAGATCGGCCTCGTCCTGCTGATGCCGGTCATCTACCTGGTCGCCCGCCGCTCCGGGCAGTCCCTCGTCACCATCGGCATCCCCGCCCTCGCCGGCCTGTCCGCCATGCACGGCCTGGTCCCGCCGCATCCCGGTCCGCTCACCGCGATCGACTACCTGGGCGCCGACCTCGGCACCACGCTCGCCCTGGGCGTGGCGGTGGCCGTCCCGACGGTGATCATCGCCGGCCCGGTGTTCGGCATCGTCGGCCGGTACGTCGTGGTCGACGTGCCCCACCGCTTCGAGGCCACCGACCAGGAGGACGTGCCCGTGCGCCCGTCCTTCGCGACCACCATCGCGTCCGTGCTGCTGCCGGTGGTGCTGATGATGGGCAAGGCGCTGGCCGACATCTTCATCGAGGACGAGGGCGACCCGCTGCGCCGTACCCTCGACGTCCTGGGCATGCCCCTCATCGCCCTCGCGATCGCCGTGGTGGTCGGCATGTTCACCCTCGGCCTCGGCTCGGGCATGGGCCGGGACGGGGTCGCGCGGTCCCTGGAGTCCTCCCTGCCCGGCGTCGCCGGCATCCTCCTGATCGTCGCCGCCGGCGGCGGCTTCAAGCAGTCGCTGGTGGACACCGGCATCGGCACGATCGTCGCCGAGCGGGTCGCCGACAGCAACGTCTCCGTCCTCGTCCTGGCGTGGTTCGTCGCCGTCCTCATCCGGCTCGCCACCGGTTCGGCGACGGTCGCCACCGTGACCGCCTCGGGCCTGCTGGCGCCGCTCACCGCCCAGCTCTCGAGCGGCGAGGTCTCCTTGATGGTGCTCGCCATCGGCGCGGGCTCGGTCTTCTTCTCCCATGTCAACGACGCCGGCTTCTGGCTGGTGAAGGAGTACTTCGGGATGAGCGTCGGGCAGACCATCAAGACCTGGTCGGCCATGGAGACGCTGCTCTCGGTCAGCGGCCTGGTCTTCGTGATGGCGCTGAACCTGGTGATCTAGGAGGATTGCGGGCGTGCCCGAACCCCTCATCCTCCTCGTCTCCGGCGGTCATCTCGACGTCCTCACCGAGCAGTTCCACCGCTACGAGCGCGAGTACGACGTCCGCCCGGCGCCCACGGCCGCCGAGGCGAACGCCGTGCTCAAGCAGGCGCGCCGGTCCGGGCAGCCGGTCGCGCTCATCGTCACCGAGTCCCAGCTCCCCGACGAGCAGATGCTCGTCGCCATGCACGACTGGCGGGCGCTCGTGCCGACCGCGCGGCGCCTGGTGGTCATCCCGATCGACCGCTTCGGCGAGGAGAGCGCGTCGCTGCGGCCCTATCTGCAGAAGGGCAAGTTCGACACCTATCTCGTCCTCCCGCAGGGGCGGCGGGACGAGGAGTTCCACTACGCCGTCACGGAGATGCTCAGCGACTGGGGCGCGACCGTCGCGACGGCGGAGGTCGACTCGGTCCGGATCATCACCCCCGACGCGCGTCCGCTCGCGCTGGCCATCCGGGACTTCCTCGACCGGCAGGGCATGCCCCACCGCACGTACGCCCCCGACAGCCCGCAGGGGCAGGAGGCGCTGGCCCGGCTCGACGGGCCCCCGTCGTACCCCCTGGTGCACATGACGTCCGGCGTCTTCGCCGAGCGGCCGGTGCTGATGCCGACCTCCACCCGCGAGCTCGGCGCGATGATCTACGGGCGCCCCTCCGACATCGAGGTCGACACGGTCGTCGACCTCGCGGTCGTCGGCGCCGGGCCGGCAGGCCTCGCCGCCGCGGTGTACGGCGCCTCCGAGGGTCTGACCACCGTGGTCCTCGAGTCGGAGGTGATCGGCGGCCAGGCCGGCACCAGCTCGATGATCCGCAACTACCTCGGCTTCCCTCGCGGGATCTCGGGACAGCGGCTCGGGCAGCGCGCGCGGATCCAGGCGATCCGGTTCGGTGCGCGCTTCTTCACCGGCTGGCCGGTCGTCGACCTGCGGCCGGGCGTCGACGGCGCGCCGCACACCCTGGTGACCGACGGGGGCGAGGTGCACGCCCGAGCGGTGCTCGTCGCCTCGGGCGTGGCCTACCGACGTCTCGGCGTCCCGGCCCTGGAGGAGCTGGTCGGCGCCGGCGTCAACTACGGTGCCGCGATGACGGCGGCGCGCGAGATGGAGGACCGCGACGTCTACGTCGTCGGCGGCGGCAACTCCGCCGGCCAGGCGGCCGTGCACCTGGCCCGGTTCGCCCGCTCGGTCACCATCCTGATCCGTCGTGAGGATCTCGCGGCGACGATGTCGAAGTACCTCATCGACGAGATCGCCTGGAACCCGCGCATCGACGTACGGCCCTGCACGGAGATCGTCGACGGCGGCGCCGACGACAGCGGGCAGCTCGGCTGGCTCCAGCTCTGCGACGTGCGCACCCGCGAGGAGGAGCGGGTCGCGGCCGGTGGGCTGTTCCTCCTGATCGGCGCGGCGCCGCACTGCGACTGGCTGCCCGAGGAGGTGCGGCGCGACGAGCGCGGCTTCGTCCTCACCGGCCGCGAGGTCCCGACCGAGTGCTGGGTCGACGGGCTCCCGCCGGAGAACCTCGGCACCTGCGTCCCCGGCATCTTCGCCGCCGGCGACATCCGGGCGGGGTCGATGAAGCGGGTGGCCTCCGCGAGCGGCGAGGGTGCCTCGGCGGTGTCGCTCGTCCACGGATACCTGGAGGGCCTGCGGGTACCGACCGCGCCATGACCTCCGGAATCGACCTGGGCCGGCCCACGTCGGGCGATGTCATCGACCTCATCAGCGACGACCACCGCCGCTTCGAGCAGCTGCTCGCCCAGATGCGGCTGGGCACGGTCGACCGGGACGCCGTGCGCCGGGCCTTCGCCGACGTCCTCGTCGCGCACGGCGAGGCGGAGGAGGAGGTCGTCTACCCGGTGCTGCGCAGGTCCGCCCCCGACGTCGACGCGCTCGACGTCCAGCACGGCCTGGAGGAGCACGCCGAGGGCAACGACGCACTGCTGGCGCTGCTCGAGCTCGACGGCACCGAGAGCCGCGACTTCGCCGTCGCCGTCGAGGAGCTGAGCAACCTCGTCGCCCACCACATCGCGGAGGAGGAGCTGAGCATCCTCGAGCCGGCGCGCACCGAGGTCTCGACGCGGGTGCGCTGGGACCTCGGCGAGAAGTGGGCGCGACGGCGCAACGAGCTCATCGACCAGCGCTGCGGCGCCCTGGAGAACGTCCGCCGGGTCGTCGCCGACGCCCACGAGAGGGGCCTGCTCCAGGACGCGTGAGCCGTCCCGCGACGGGGGAGAGCCGGGTCAGGCCTCGGCGGGAGGGGGGTCGGTCCGGCTGACGGCGCTCGCCGTCACGGCTGCGCAGGCCACCATCGCGTAGCCGGCGGCCAGCGGCAGCGACAGCACGCCCGACGCCGCCAGCGCCACGCCGAGCGCCGCCAGCGCGAGTCCGGTACGACGCGAGCGGGAGGCCGCGCGTGCCGCGCTCCGGGTGAGCGCAAGGGCCGTCGCGACCCGGCCCACGTCCAGGTCGGCGAGCCGGATCCCGCCGGTGGCCGCGGCCGCGTCGGTCAGCACCAGGTCGGCCCCGGCGGTCGGCGTCGGGCTCGCCACCGCCACGACGCGGCCGTCGCCCCGGCGCTGGGCGACCAGCTCGGCGCGGCTGTCGGCCGGCCGGTCGGCGTACCAGGCCTCGATGCCGCAGGCCTCCGCCAGTCCGCGGGTGTTGCGCTCGGTGTCCTCGGAGACGAGGACCGGCTCGATGCCCTGGGCGCGCAGCCGGTCGACGTCCTGCGCGGCATGCGGACGGACGTCGTCGCCGACTCTGATGTAGCCGATGGGGCGGGAGTCGACCTGCACCCCGACGGTCACGCCGGCCCCGTCGCGCGCCTCCATGCCGAGCCAGTCGGGCCGCCCCAGGCGCACCGGGTGCCGGTCGACCGAGCCGCTGATGCCCCGGCCGTCGTGCTGCCGGACCTGGCTGAGCTTGCCGCGCGAGGAGAGGCGGGCGATCGCCTGCCCCACGGGATCGTCGGCGGCATGGCCGAGGGCGCCGGCGAACCAGCGCAGGTTGCGCTCGTGGTCGGGCTCGACCGGCTCGACGGCGACCACCCTCAGCCGGCCGGTGGTCACCGTGCCCCAGCGGTCCAGCAGCACCTCGTCGACCCGCGGCCCCACCGCGAGCGCGGCGCGGTCCTCGAGGAAGATCCCCGCCGCGCGCCCCCGCGCCCGGGCGACCCACAGGGCGACGGGCGCGGCGTACGCGAACGCCGCCGGCAGCGCTGCGAGGAGCACGCAGGCGACCAGGACAGCGGTCATCCGGTCTCCTCCTGCTCCCGGAACCTCCGGAAGTCGCTCTGGTCGCCCGCGATCCACAGCGGCACGCTGGCCTTGAGCAGCAGGGTCAGCTGGATGACGAAGTCGGGGTCGTGCAGGGAGTCGCCGAACAGCTCGTTGATCCGCTTCCACCGGTAACGCACGGTCTGCGGGTGGACCCCCAGCCGGGCCGCGATGGCCGGCGCGCTGTCGCGGGTCTCGAGCCACACCAGCAGCGTCTCGGACAGGATCTCGCGGGAGTTCTCGGTCTCGTTGAAGAGCGGCTGCAGCAGCTCCTGGGCCAGTTGGCGGCGCAGCACCGGCTCGGCGTGGAGCCAGATCTCGGTGCGGAACCGGACGCACTCGATGACCGGTCGGGCGGGGATGACGCGGGCCTCGACGAGGGCGAGCGCGCGGGTCGCCCAGGTCCACGCCGCCGTCGCGTCGCCCCGCGGGACCGGCCAGCACACCGACGCGCGCGCCTTCGGCGCGCTCCTGCGCAGGGCCGCGACCACCTCGTCGGCGTCGGCGGTCGCGCACACCACGGGCTGCGGCGTACGGCCGGGACGGGTGAGGGCCTTCGGGCCGAGGGCGTCCGGGGTGGGCGCGCCCTCGCCGGCCGTGTCCACCGCGATGACCGTCAGCTGCTCGGGCACCTCCCAGCCGGCGATCGCCGCCTGGGCCTCGACCTCGTCGTCGTCGGCTCCGGACAGCAGGGCGGCCAGCAGCCGCGCCCGGGCCAGGCCGGTGTCGGTGCTGCGCGCCTCGGCCCCGGCGCGGTAGCCGACCCGGACCTGCTCGGTCAGCTGGGCCACGAAGCCGGTGACGGCGTCATTGATCGCGTTGAGCGCGCCCGCGGACAGCTCGTTCTCGGCCGCCCGCACCCGCAGCTCGTCGGAGATCACGCCCACCGCGATCCCCATGCCCTGGTCGATGGTCTCCAGGTCGCGCCCGCGCAGCGCGACGCGGTAGCCGACCTTGCGGAACATGTCCTCGACCGGCAGATAGGACACCTCGCGGCCCAGCGCCTCGTCGACGAAGACCCGCATCGCGTTGTGCACGGCGGTGAACACGAGGTCGAGCAGCCGGCCGTCCGCGGGGGAGTCGAGCCCGGGCACGCCGGAGCGGACCTGCGCGGTCACCTGCTCGGCGACCTCCCGCACCCGGCCCTCGAGGCTGCTGATCATCCACTGGGCCGACCCCGGCAGCGCGACGCGCGTGGGCGCCGACCTCATCGACTCCCGCCCTGCCTCATCGCCGGACCCGCGCTCCTGGCGGCTCACCGGCTCGCGGTCGCCACGGATGCGCGACCCGTGTCCCTCGCGTCCATGTCGTGTCCCTCCCCACCGGCCCCACCGGTGTGTCGTGGAACATACCTCCGCCCGCCGAGCCACGGGGGAATTTGTCACCCGCATGACAACTCTGGTGCTCGGCCCGACCGTGCAGCGGTGCGAGCGTCCTCCTGCCGCCCGTCGCCGACGCCGCCGGATGTGACCGTTGTCACCCGCCTGACAAGGCAGGGCCCGCACGCCGTCCGGGAGCGGCGGCTCCCTTGCGGCACCTCTCGGCGCTGTGGCTGGCTCGTACCGCGGCCGGTCCGGGTGCCGCGGGAGGGAGCGGTCGTGATCGGGAGCGCGATCCGCCAGTGGAGGGACATCGTCGACGACGACGCCCTGGTCGCTGCGCTGTGCCACGACCTCGACGTGGCCGAGCGCCCGCTCCCGCCGGCCGTGGCGCACTCCGTCGTGGTCGCCACCCGCGCGTTCGTCGCGGCGGACGGGCGGTCCGAGGACGCGGTCCGCCAGGTCGGGCCGGCCCTGATGCGGATCGGTCGGCGGGCCGCCGTACGCGGCCACAGCGCGGAGCGGCTCAGTCGCGACCTGCGCCAGATCGTCGAGGAGCGCGCCCGCCGCGCCGACCAGGTGATCGCCCGGGTCCACCCGGCCGAGAGTCGCGACGCGCTGCGCTGCGGACTGCAGCGCTTCCTCGACCAGCTCCATCGCGCGGCGCTCGCCGGCCATCGGCAGGCCCTCACCATGATGGCCCTCGCGCCGCAGGCGCGCCGCGCCATGGTGGCGCGGGCGGTCTTCGCCTCGTCCGCGGTCCCCGAGGAGCTGCTCGTGCTGGCCGGCATCGACCCGGCCCGCCCATACCTGCCGGTGGTGTGGGTCGCCGGCACCCCTGGTGCTGCGGTCGCCGCCATGCCGGACGCGCTCGTCGACCCCGCCGGGCGCGCGCTGCTGGTGCCCGAGGCAGGCCTCGCCGGCCTCGAGCCGGACGACCGGGTCGTCACCGGGCCGCCGCGCCCCGTCTCCGACGTGTCCGAGTCGCTCCAGCTCGCGCGCCAGGCAGCGGCGGCCATCCGGGCCGGGCTGATCGTCGCGGACCGCCCGGTGACCTCGTGCGCCGACGTCGCCGCCGAGCTGCTCGTCGCCGGGCGCCCCGCGCTGACGGAGCTCCTGGTCGACAAGTACCTCGCCCAGTTCGCCGCGCTCAAGCCGGCCCGTCGGATCGAGGTCGGCGAGGTGCTGCTGAGCTGGCTGGAGACCCGGGGCTCGCTGTCCGAGGTCGCCGCGGCCCACCACATCGCCAAGCAGACCGTGCACGACCGCCTCCGCCAGGGCCGCGAGCTCCTCGGGTCCGCGCTCGAGGACCCGGCCGCGCATGCGGCCCTCGTCGTCGCCCTCCACGCCGCGCTCGACCGGTGGCGCTCGGAGATCGGCCGCGGACGAGCGCCCTGACCGGACGGGCGTCCGGATTTCCCCTACCTGCGGGCCGAACTCGTTGACCCGCGCCGACCGCACTTCCAAGAGTGACACCACCCGAACCCCAGGAGGACCCCCGTGACCACCACCCTCACCCGACGCCGCCGCTCCACTCTCGTGGCAGGCGCGGTCGCCGTGCTCGCCGCGATGGCGAGCGCGGTCGCCGTACCCGCCGCCCAGGCCGACGACAGCGGCCACCTGTCCGTCGTGTACGACGCCGTCGGCTCCACCCACGTCGGCGCCCAGGTCGACGCCGACATGCCGATCGGCCCGACCACGATCGAGGTCACCATCGACACCCTCGCGGCGCTGCCGACGCCCATCGTCGACGGCACCATGAACATCCCCAGCCAGGTGATGAACTTCGACATCTTCGGCATCCCGTCGCGGGCCACCGTCACGATGACCCAGGTCGGCCCGATCACCGGCACGCTCACCAAGCTGCCGTCGCCGCGCCAGGCGCTCGACCTCGAGTCGCAGGTGAAGTACGACATCAAGCTGAGCAACGTGCAGGCCAAGGTCTTCGGCATCTGGTGGCCGCTGGCCGTCGGCAGCAACTGCCACACGATCAACCCCGTCACGATCAACGTGAGCAGCCCGATCGACAACAGCACCACCCCGCCGACCGGCTACTTCACCATCAACGGCGGCGGCCCGCTCACCGCGACGTACGCGATCGGGAACTTCACCGGCTGCACGCCGCTGAACTTCTTCGACATCCCCGGCTTCTTCCCGTGGTTCGGCTCGGTCCCGATCAACGCGATCGTGCCCGGCAGCGACAACACCCTGTCGCTGAACCTCGCCAACCCGCGCCCCCCGGCGTGAGGCCCACCCCGCCTCCCCGCCCCCGGACGCTCCACCCGCACCATCCATCCACCCCCATGAAGGAGATCCCCATGAACAAGCGCATCAACCGCCTCGCCACCGGCCTCGCCGCCACGGCCGCCGCCACCGCCACGGTCGTCTCGATGAGCGCGACCGCCGCCCAGGCCGCGACCAGCTACACCCCGACCGGTGGTCCCGGCGCCAACTTCGTCGGCACCAACGTCAGCTTCACCGACATCGAGGCCGGCCAGACGCTCACCTGTACGACGTTCAACCTCAGCGGGTCCATCATCAACTCGGGCGCCAGCCGTGCCTACGGCGTCGACGGTGGCACCCTCGGCAGCCTGACGTCCAGCGGCTGCACCAACCCGCTGGCCGGTCCCACCACGGTCACCCCCGTCGGCACGTGGACCGTCGCCGTCACCGGTGACGCCAGCGGCACCTCGTGGCCGGCCCGGCTGAAGAACGTCAAGGCGACCGTTACCGCGGCGAACTGCACCTTCGGCGTGACGGGTGTCGTGAACGGGCGGTTCGACGACAGCACCCAGAAGTTCACGCCCAACGCCGGTGCGTCGGGCCTGACCATCGACGGGGGCGCGGGCGCCCCGACGGGCAGCATGTGCGTCACCCTCGACCTGCAGCCGGGTGACACGGTCGCGGTCGGCGGCTACTGGACCAACACCCCGCCCGCCGGCAGCACGGCCCTGGACATCTCCAACCCGTGATCGCCTGACCGCCATGCCGGTGGTGCGGACCTCGGGGTCCGCGCCACCGGCCGTGGCGGTTCTCCTGCACTACCTTCATTGCACCTTCATTGCACCTTCATTGCACAGCCGACTCGGAGGTCATCCGACACCATGCGAACTCGACACCTGCGCGACATCGCGCCGATGAGGCGAGGTGCTGTCGTCAGCATCCTGGTCGGCCTGGTCATCGCGTTGCTGTCGCTGCCGAGCAGCAGCGCGCCCGGTGATCCCGATGTGCCTGGCGAGAGCGATCTTCCGGGCTTGGATGGTTACGCCACCGAACGGGGTACGGTCGCCAACAGTCAGGGCACCGTCGTACGACGCTCGAAGATGTACATCACGATCGGTCCCGAGAACCCCATTTGGGGTGTCTTCTACAGCAACCTCTTCAACTCCCCGGTCGACAATCCCACGGGGTTCAAGAACCTCTGCTCACAGCGCAATCCGGTCTGCGTGCCGGACCCCTTCGAGCAACCTGACTGTGCCACGTCCGATCCTGAGACACAGTTTCGCGGAGCGTTCTGGCGCTACCGTCTGTATCCGGTCTCGCCGCGCGCCAAGAGTGCGGGCGGAGGCGTCGACGTCGGCGTCATCGCGCGGACGCGTGTGAACCTGCTCGCCTTCGGCTCCGTGCCGGCATCCGCCACCCTGACGTTGACGACGCCCCGCGTGGCGGGCAAGGTCGAACCGCTCAGGATCATGCTCTGGTCGCTCAACCGGCGTGGCTGTGAGACGACAGGAAACGACGCTCACTGGTATCACGCCCACGCCTTCGTCGAGGGCCGGGTGAACATCGCCATCAGCGACCTTCGCGTCGACGGGGTCCCAGTCGACGTCGGCGACTCGTGCCGCACCGCACGCCCAGCTCAGCTCTCGTTGTACAACGAGGGGCAGGCGGCCAGCGGTGGCTACTCCGGAGGTGGTGGCGGGAATCTCGGCGCGTTCGACGGTCTCCAAAAGGGCTCGCTCGGTCCTCTCGACTCGCCTCTCTACTATGAGGACCGCGGTCGGACGCTCCCCGACTCGACGGGCATGACCATTCCCGAGTTCACCGGCTGCAAGGGTACGAGCGATGATCTGAGCCCCCTGGTCACCGCCATGGCGTCCGGGCCGAACAACCCCGTTCGGGTCACCCAGTCGGGCGTCGTCACCCCGGACGGCGGGGTCGATCTCGACGACCTCGAGAAGTGCTACACCTACCCCGACGGCGTCAAGCTCTGCCCGACGCCGCCCGACGCCCCGCCCACTCCGCCGATCCCGGCCGGTGAGCAATGATGAGGGCTCGCTACCGCGGTCGCCTGGGCGCGCCGACGACTCTGGCCATCGCCGCGACGGCACTCCTCATCACGACCGTGACGACGGTCGCACACGCCGCAACCACCTACACGCCCGCGGGCGGCCCAGGGCTCGCGTTCGTGGCGAGCCGAGGGCAGCCGACGATGTCCGGTCTCGTCGTCACCCTCATCGAGCCTGCCCAGTCGATCACCTGCACCGGCTTCTCGCTGACCGGATCGGTGGTCAGTCCGGGAGCAAGCAGGGCCTACGGTGTCGATGCGGCCACGCTGGGATCGCTCAGTGCGTCCGGGTGCACCCACGGGATCATGGGCGGTACGTCGTTGACGGCGCTCACCACACCGAGCTTCAAGATCACCGGCGACGCGACGAACGGGCGCTGGCCCGCGCGCGTGGCCAACGTGCGGTGGCGGATTGTCTGGGCGAACTGCGAGTTCTATCTCGACGGCACCATCAACGGCGTCTTCGACCCCGCCACGCAGGTGTTCTCGCCCGTCGGCAACCCGCCCGCGTCGGGCTCGCCCTACGCTCCGACCGGGCTGGTCATCTCGGCCACGCCTGCACCGCCGACGGGCTCGATGTGCCTGACGCTTGACCTCCAGGCAGGCGACACCGTCGCGCTCTCCGGGAGGTTCACCAACACTCCGCCCGCCGGCAGCGCCGGCCTGACGGTGACCTCGCCCTGAGGTTCGCCGCGAACAGTCCGAGATCCGCGCCCGCGGCGCCGGAACGCCATCAGACAGGGAATCTCACATGACCCGACGCCTCACTCGCCTTGCCACCAGCCTTGGTGCCTCTGCCGTCTCCGCTGTCGTGGTCATCACGATGACGACGACAGCGGCCCAAGCCGGGACGACCTTCACGCCGAGCGGCGGACCGAACCTCACCTTCGTCGGCAGCTATGACAGGCCGGGCGACGCCCCGGACGCAGGCATCGTCCCCGGTTTCCTCCTCACCGACATCGACATCGGCCAGAGCTTCAACTGCTCGAGCGTCAGCGTGGCGGGCCCTGTCGTCAACTCCGGTGCCAGCCGGGCCTACCACGCCAATGTGGCTCAGCTGAGCGGCCAGGCTGCAGGGTGCACCAACCCCTTCTATGGCGCCACCACCGTGACTTTTCTCGGAACGTGGGGCGTCACCATCACCGGCGACCCAGCGAACGGGCAGTGGCCCGCCAAGCTCACCAACGTGAAGGCCAAGCTGAGTGCGGTCAACTGCGACATCTACATCGAGGGCTACGTGGTCGGTAGATTCGACACCACCACCCAGGTATTCGCGCCAGCCGGCAACCCTGTAGCGGGAGGCGCCACCTCATCCGCGCCGACCGGGCTGACGATCGCGTCGACGCCGGCACCGCCGACGGGTTCGATGTGCGCCACCCTGGACTTCCAGGCGGGGGACACCATCGCCATCACCGGCACGTTCACGAACGTCCCGCCGCCCGGGAGCATGCCGCTCACTCTCACGAGCCCTTGAGGGGGCAGCACGCAGCGTCCTGACCCTCCACCGAGAGCAGAGCCGCCGGTCGCAGCGCGACCGGCGGCTCTGTCGTCTCCGCGGTGCGCAGTGCCTTGTCATCGCACTGACAAGGGGGTCCGGGGCAGCGACGGAGGACGCCGCGCCGGCCCCGCCCGTCCGGGCGCGGCCGCCAAAAGTTGTCACCCGCGTCACAACATCCGTGTGGGGTCCCGGTGAATTGCGCGTGTCCTCTAGCCGCGACAGCGCGTCCCGCCTTGACTGAGGCGGACGACATGTGACCGTAGTCACGGGAGAGGGAGGGCCATGTCTCGGGCACCACACGGGGCGCGCACCAGGCGCAGCGTCGGCACCGCCGTGCTCGGCGCGCTCCTCGCGACGACGGGGCTGACCGGCGGCGTCGTGCAGGTGCTCCGCACCGCGACCGACCAGCCGGAGCCGGCTCCCGCGCCGTCCTCGCAGCAGACGTCCACCGCCGCCCAGGAGAGCACGCCGGTCGTGCCCGCCGTCGCGGTGGACCCGGCTGCCGTCGTACGCCGGCAGCGGGTCGGGGAACCGAGCGACTTCCCGGGGTCGCTCGGCTCCGTCCCGGCCGACGCGCTCGCGGCCTACCAGCGGGCGGCGGCGGTCCTCGACGCCGCGGACGGCTGCGGCCTGGACTGGACGGTGCTCACCGCGATCGGCCGGGTCGAGTCCGACCACGGCCGTGGGTCCGTCGTCGGGCGACCGCTCGACGGGCGCGGCGGCCGCGGCCAGGTCACGGACACCGACGGGGGTGCCCTCGACGGCGACCCGCGGTGGGACGCGCCGGTCGGGCCGCTCGGCCTGCTCCCCGCCACCTGGGCGCGGGTCGCGGTGGACGCCGACGCCGACGGGGTCCGCGACCCGCGCGACCTCGACGACGCCGCGCTGGCGGCGGCCGTGCAGCTGTGCGCCGGCCAGGACCTGAGCACCCCGCGCGGCCTCAAGACCGCGCTGCGGGCCTACCACCACGCTCCGGGCTTCGTGGACACCGTGCTCCGCCTCGCTGCCCGCTATGCCCGGCAGTCGGCGCAGGTACCGGTCGTCCCACCGCCCTCGACCCTCCCGACGCTCCCGGACGTCTGTGACTGCGCCCCGGCCCGCCCGCGTGACGACGCCGCGGCCCTCGGCACGCCGGCCGGCCCGACGCGCAGCCCGTCACCGACACCGACGCCCACGCCGAGCCCGACACCGACCCCCAGCACGACGCCGACGCCGAGCCCGACCGACGAGGCGACGGAGCCGACGACCGGGCCGACGGACCCGACGAGCGGCCCGACGGACCCGACGACCGGGCCGAGCGATCCCACGACCGCTCCGACGGACTCGCCCACCGGGCCGGCGAGCACCCCCACCGACCAGCCATGACCACCCGCACCGACAGGCAGGAGGCCCGCCATGGGCGGCACCGTTGAGGTCACCGGACTCACGAAGAGCTTCGGCTCCCAGAACATCTGGAGCGACGTCACCCTGACGCTCCCGCCGGGAGAGATCACGGCCCTGCTCGGCCCCTCCGGCACCGGCAAGTCGGTGTTCCTGAAGTCGCTGATGGGCCTGCTGCGCCCCGAGGCCGGCCGCTGCCTGGTCAACGGCGTCGACATGGTCACCGCCAAGGAGTCCCACCGCCTCGAGCTGCGCAAGAAGTTCGGCGTGCTCTTCCAGGACGGTGCGCTCTTCGGGTCGATGAGCGTCTACGACAACGTCGCGTTCCCGCTGCGGGCCCACACCCGCAAGAACGAGACGCAGGTGCGCGACATCGCCATGCAGAAGCTCGACATGGTCGGCCTGCTCGGGCAGGAGCACAAGCTGCCCGGCGAGATCTCCGGCGGCATGCGCAAGCGCGCCGGCCTGGCCCGCTCGCTGGTCACCGAGCCCGAGATCATCCTGTGCGACGAGCCGGACTCCGGTCTCGACCCGGTGCGCACCGCCAACCTGGCGCAGCTGCTGCTCGACGTCAACGCCCAGACCGACGCGACCATGCTCGTCGTCACCCACAACATCGAGCTCGCCCGCACCCTGCCCGACAACCTCGGCATGCTCTACCGCCGCCAGCTGGTGATGTACGGCCCGCGCGAGCAGTTCCTGCTCACCGACCACCCGGTCGTCTCGCAGTTCATGGCCGGCGACCCGGTCGGCCCGATCGGCATGAGCGAGGAGGTCGACCACTCCAGCAACGCGCCGCTGCTCGACGACTACGGCTTCCCCATCGACGGACCCTCCGGCGCGCCCACCATGGTCCGTGCCGGGGCGCGCGCGATCGAGGTGCTGCCGCGCCAGCTGCTGCCCGCCAGCGGCCGGCCGCGGCCGGCGACCGAGCGCCACGCCCGTCGGGTGGCGAGCGGCGAGGCGAGCCTGTACGTCGCCGACGACGAGGAGGCAGACCGACCCCCTGCCGTCGTCCGCCCCGACCCCGTCTCCCGCGCGCTCGACCAGACCGGCGCCTTCTTCGCGCTAGGGATCGACACCGTCCGGGCCGCCTTCAGGCGCCCGTTCTCCGCGCGCGAGCTGCTCGACCAGTTCTGGTTCGTCACCAGCGTCTCGTGGGTCCCCGCCATGCTCATCGCGATCCCGTTCGGAGCGGTGATCGCCCTCCAGCTCGGCACCCTGACCGTCCAGGTCGGCGCCCAGTCCTTCACCGGCGCGGCCTCCGTGCTCGCCGTCGTGCAGCAGGCGGCGCCGATCGTGACCACGCTGGTGATCGCGGGAGCCGGAGGTGCCGCCATCTGCGCGGACCTCGGCTCACGCACCATCCGCGATGAGATCGACGCCATGCGCGTGATCGGCGTCGACCCGGTGCAGCGCCTCGTCGTGCCGCGCGTCCTCGCCTGCGTGATCGCCGCAGTGCTGCTCAACGGCCTGGTCTCGGTCGTCGGCGTCCTCGGCGGCTACTTCTTCAACGTCGTCATCCAGGGCGGTACGCCGGGCGCCTATCTCGCCAGCTTCACCGCCCTCGCGCAGATCTCCGACCTCGTGGTCGGCGAGATCAAGGCCGTGATCTTCGGCTTCCTCGCCGGCGTGGTCGCGGCCTACCGCGGGCTCAACACCCGCCCCGGGCCCAAGGGCGTGGGGGAGTCGGTCAACCAGTCGGTGGTCGTCACCTTCCTGCTGCTGTTCTTCGTCAACTTCGTCGTCACCACGCTCTACCTCGAGCTGGTGCCCGGGAAGGGAGCCTGAGATGGCAGTGGGACAGCCGGGGTCTCGAGGCTCGGCCGCGGGCGGCCTCGCACCTCGACCGCCGAAACCGGCCGACCGCGGGCGGCCTCACACCTCAACGGCCGGACCGGCGAAGCGGCCGTGGTGGGACCGCCGGCTCGACCGGGTCGCCCAGTCCGGGCGGGACATCCGCTTCTACGGGCGGGTCATCGCCGGCATCCCCACCGCGCTGCGGCTCTACCCCAAGGAGGTGTGGCGGGTCCTCTCCGAGGTCAGCTTCGGCACCGGCGCCCTCGCCGTCATCGGCGGCACGGTGGGCGTGATGACCGGCATGAGCCTGTTCGTCGGAACCGTCGTCGGCCTGCAGGGCTACGCCGCGCTCGACCAGATCGGCACCAGCACCCTCAACGGCTTCATCTCCGCCTACTTCAACACCCGCGAGATCGCGCCGCTCGTCGCCGCCCTCGCGATGTCCGCGACCGTCGGCGCCGGCTTCACCGCCCAGCTCGGCGCGATGCGCATCAGCGAGGAGATCGACGCCGTCAAGGTGATCGGCCTGGACGCCGTGCCCTTCCTCGTCTCCACCCGCGTGGTGGCCGGGTTCATCGCGATCATCCCGCTCTACGTGATCGGCCTGCTGACGTCGTACGCCGGCAGCCGGCTGGTGACCGTGCAGCTGCGCGGGCAGTCCGCGGGCACCTACGACCACTACTTCCAGCTGTTCCTGCCGCCGGTCGACATCCTGCTGTCCTTCGGCAAGGTGCTGGTCTTCGCGGTGCTGGTGATCCTCATCCACTGCCGGCTCGGCTTCTTCGCCCGCGGCGGACCGGCCGGGGTCGGCGTCGCGGTCGGCAGCTCGGTGCGCCGCACGCTCGTCGTCGTCGCCGTGCTCGACCTGGCCCTCTCGATGGCGATGTGGGGCACCACCACGACGGTCAGGATCGCGGGATGAGCGCGGCGATGAGCGCGGGCCGGGTCCGCGACCTCCTCCTCGGCCTCGGGTACGGCGTCCTCGTGCTCGCGCTCGGCGTCGGGACCTGGCTCGCCTACGACCAGGTCTTCACCGACCGCAGCGACATCCGGCTCACCACCGGCACGGTGGGCAGCGCGCTGCAGAAGGGCTCGGACGTCAAGCTCAACGGCGTCCCCGTCGGCCGGGTGAGCGACATCGAGCCCCGGGACGGTGGCGCGACGCTGACCCTGGCGCTGGAGCCCGACGTGCTCGACGACCTGCCGGTCGAGACCACCGCGCGGCTGCTGCCCAAGACCCTCTTCGGTGAGCGCTATGTCGCGCTCGTCCGGCCGGACCGGGGCGGGCCCACCCTGGAGCCCGGCGACACCATCCAGCAGGACTCCTCGAGCGCGGCGGTCGAGCTCGAGGAGCTCTTCGACGAGCTCCTCCCCGTGCTGCAGGCGATCCAGCCCGACAAGCTCTCCGCCACCCTCGGCGAGCTCGCCCTCATGCTGCGCGGACGCGGCGCGGAGATCGGCGACACGGTCGTCGCCTGGGGGGACTACCTGGAGAAGCTCAACCCGCTGGCGCCCCAGCTGGCCGACGACCTCGCCGCCTTCGGCCGCGTCGCGCAGACCTACGCCGACGCCGCCCCCGACCTGGTCGACGCCCTGGAGAGCATGTCGACCACCTCCCGCACCCTCGTCGAGGAGCGCACCGCCGTCTCGAAGCTCTTCGCCGGCGTGATCGTCGCCGCCGACGACACCAACGGCTGGATGGTCGCGAACTCCGACACGATCATCACCCTCTCCGAGGAGAGCCGGAAGGCGCTGGAGGCGGTGGCGCCGTACGCCGTGCAGTTCCCCTGCCTCTTCAAGGCGCTGCGCGACTTCATTCCCGTCATGGACAAGACGCTCGGCAAGGGCACCGCCGAGCCGGGCGTGCACGTCGTGCTCAACGTGACCCCCGACCGCGGGCGCTACGTCCTCGGCAAGGACGACCCGCGCTACGCGACCAAGGGGGCGCCGCGCTGTCCCTACCAGGACGGCAGCGTCAAGGCGGTCTCCGGGCGAGCCACCGCCGACGGCTCCGACGGCCCGGAGCGGATCCTGCCGCCGCCCAGCGAGCGGGTGCAGCGGGTGTTCGCCGAGAGCGCCGGCCTCGGCGAGGCGAACTCGCCCGCCGAGAACCAGCTGATCGCCGAGCTGATGGCGCCCGAGGCGGGCGTCAGCCCGGCCGACTATCCGACGTGGAGCAGCCTGCTGGTCGGGCCGCTGCTGCGCGGCGCGGAGGTGGAGATCCGATGAAGCGCCCGATCCGAGCCGACCGCGCCCTGGGCGTCACGCTCACCAAGTCGCTCGTCTTCGCGCTGGTCACGGTGCTGGCGACCCTGGCGCTGGCCGGGACGATCCGCAACAGCAGCGGTGGGCCGGACAACGAGTACGTCGCGGTGTTCAGCGACGCCACCAGCCTCAACAAGGGCGACGACGTGCGGATGGCCGGCGTCAAGGTCGGCACCGTCACCGGCGTCGAGGTGAGTGACGACCGGCTCGCCCGGGTGTCCTTCACCGTGGCCGACAAGGCGCCCCTCGGCGAGGGTGCCCGCGCGATGCTGCGCTTCCGCAACCTCGTCGGCCAGCGCTACATCGCGCTCGAGCCCGGCAAGGTCACCGGCGGGCGGCTCGAGCCGGGGCACGTCTTCGACCTCGACGCCACCCAGCCGGCGCTCGACCTCACCGTGCTGTTCAACGGCTTCCAGCCGCTCTTCCAGCTGCTCGACCCCAAGGACGTCAACGAGCTCAGCGCCCAGATCATCGCGGTGTTCCAGGGCGAGGGGCCGACCGTCGAGGGCCTGCTCGCGAGCACCGCCAGCCTGACCTCCACGCTCGCCGACCGCGACCAGGTCATCGGCGACCTGATCACCAACCTGTCCTCGGTGCTCGGCGTGGTCGAGGAGCGCTCCGACCAGCTCGACACCACCCTGGTCACCCTCCAGCAGCTGGTCAGCGGACTCGCCGAGGACCGCGAGACGATCGGCTCGACCATCGAGGGGATGGGCGACCTCTCCGAGAGCGTCGCCGGCCTGCTCGAGGAGGGCCGGGCCCCGCTCAAGCGCTCCATCAAGGCCCTCGGCGACCTCTCCGGCGTCCTCGCCAACAACGAGGACGTCATCGAGAAGGCCCTGCGCACGCTGCCGACGAAGATCGAGCGGCTCGCCAAGCTCGCCAGCTACGGCTCCTGGGTGAACTTCTACATCTGCTCGATCGAGGGCCGGATCCCCCTGCCCGAGGGCTACTACGGCGATCTCGGCGTCCGGCCGGTCGCGGGGAGGTGCCGCTGATGGCACGCACGCAGCGGCGCTATCCGACCGCCTTCGCGGAGCGCAACCGGGTCGTCATCGCCGTCATCGGGATCGCGGCGCTCGTCGCCACCTTCTTCGCGACCTTCTACGCCGAGGACCTGCCCGTCATCGGCGGTGGCGCGAAGCACCAGGCCTATCTCGCCGAGACCGCCGGGCTGCGGGCCGGTGACGAGGTCCGGGTCGCGGGCGTCAAGGTCGGCAAGGTGACCGAGGTGGACCTCGCGGGCGACCGGGTGCTCGTCACCTTCCGGGTCAAGGGCGTCGAGGTCGGCAGCGAGTCGACCGCGGCGGTGAAGATCAAGACCCTCCTGGGCCAGAAGTACCTCGCCGTCGACCCGCTCGGCACCGAGGCGCTCGACGACCCGATCCCGCTCGAGCACACCACGACGCCGTACGACGTCAACGCGGCGTTCTCCGACCTGTCCTCGACGATCGGGGAGATCGACACCGACCAGCTCGAGCAGAGCATGTCCACCCTCGCGGAGGTCTTCGCGAACACCCCGGAGTCGGTGCGCGGCATGGTCGACGGGCTGACCCGCCTCTCGCACACCATCTCCAGCCGCGACGAGGAGCTGGCCCGGCTGTTCCGCTCCACCGCCGGCGTCACCGACACCCTCGCGGCCCGCAACGAGGAGATCGGCAAGCTCGTCGACGACGGCAACCTGCTGCTCACCGAGCTGGCCAACCGGCGCGAGTCGATCCGGCAGATGCTGCGCGCCACCACCACCCTCGGCGAGGAGCTGGCCGGTGTCGTCCGCGACAACCAGGACCAGCTCCAGCCGGCGCTGCTCAAGCTCGACAAGGTCGCGGCGATGCTGCGCCGCAACCAGAAGCACCTGGGCGACGCGCTCGAGGTGCTCGGTCCCTACTACCGGATGCTGACCGCCGCGATGGGCAACGGGCGCTGGCTCGACTCCTACATCTGCGGGCTCTTCGACGCGAAGGGCGCTCCGGTGCTCGACAACGACGTGGTCCGCGACTGCCGTCCGGGAGGTTCCTGATGAAGTCCTCGACCCTGCGCTGGACGGCGGTCGTCGCCGGACTCGTGCTCGTGGTGGCCGCGGCCGTCGTCGGCGTGCGGATGCTGCGGCCCGGCACCGAGCTGACCGCCGACTTCGACTCCGCGGTCGGCCTCTACCCGGGCTCCGACGTCCAAGTGCTCGGCGTGCCCGTCGGGAAGGTGACCAAGGTCGAGCCCGTCGGCGGCAAGGTGCGGGTGACCCTGCTCCTCGACGAGGGACGCAAGGCCGCCCCCGGCACCGGCGCCGTGGTGGTCGCGCCCACCCTCGTCAGCGACCGCTACGTCCAGCTCACCGAGCCCTGGGTCCGCGGCCCCGCGCTGGAGGACGGCGACCGGATCACCCGGACCGCGGTGCCCGTGGAGATCGACGAGATGTACAAGAGCCTGGCCGACGTGGGCGAGGCCCTCGGCCCCAACGGCGCCAACCGCAACGGAGCGCTCTCCGACTTCCTCGACGCCATCGCCGAGAACCTCGACGGGCAGGGCGCCTCGATCAACACGATGCTGCGCGACTTCGCGGAGGCCTCGGCCACCGTGTCCGGCGTCGACGACGACTTCTTCGCCACCGTCGAGAACCTCGACACCCTCAACCAGACCCTCCTCGACCACGACGCGGGCGTCGCCGGCGCCAACCAGCAGCTCGCCGTGGTGTCGCAGTACCTCTCCGAGGACCGCGAGAACCTGTCGGCCGCGATCACCGAGCTCGGCAAGGCCCTCGCGCTTCTCGAGGGCTTCGTCAAGGACAACCGCGGCGCCCTCAAGCGCAGCGTCGACGGGCTGCGCGGGCCGACCCAGGTGCTGGTCAACCAGAAGAAGTCGCTGGCCGAGGCGGTGCGCACCATCCCGCTCGCCCTGCAGAACTTCATCAACACCTACGACCCCGCGTCCAACACGCTCAGCGGGCGCGGCAACCTCAACGAGCTCACCCTGTGGAGCGACGACGGCAAGACGGCGCGCACCTCCGCGGACGCGCCGCCCCTACTGCTCCCCGGACTGGACGGAGCCCAGTGATGCGCACCGCGGCGACCGCCCGTCGTACGACGGCAGCGGCCCTGACCCTGCTCGGCCTCGCCGTCTCCGGCTGCGGCGTGCTCGGCGGCGGCGTGTACGACGCCCCGCTGCCGGGCGGCGCCGACGTCGGGTCCGACCCGCTGACGCTGAAGGCGGAGTTCACCGACGTCCTCGACCTGGTCCCGCAGTCCAGCGTCAAGGTCGACAACGTCCCGGTCGGTCGGGTCATCGACATCGACCTGGCCGGTGATGGTGACACGGCCGTGGTCACCATGGAGGTGCGCGAGGACGTCGACCTGCCCGCCGCCACCGTCGCCCGGCTCCAGCAGACCTCGCTGCTGGGGGAGAAGTACGTCGCCCTCGTGCGCCCTGAGGGCGGGGGCGAGAACATGCCCGCACCCGGACGGCTCGCCGACGGAGCCGTGCTGACCACCGCCGACACCGACGCCGCGGCCACCGCAGAGCAGGTGCTGGGCGCCCTGTCGCTGGTCCTCAACGGCGGCGGGATCGGGCAGTTCCAGGAGATCTCCCGCGAGCTGCAGCAGGCCGGCGAGGGGCAGACGGCCGAGGTCCGGGCCTTCCTCGACGAGGTCAACCGGTTCGTCGGCGTGCTCGACCGCCGCAAGGACGCCATCACCGGCGCCCTCGACGGTCTCGCCCGGCTCTCCTCGACCCTCGACGACGACCGCGAGCAGATCGCCCGCGTCCTCGACGAGCTCTCGCCGGGCATGAAGGTGCTCGTCGAGCAGCGCCCCCAGCTCACCCGGATGCTGCAGGCGCTCGACCGGCTCTCAAAGATCACGGTGCGCACCCTCGACGCCTCGCAGCAGGACATGGTCCGCGACCTGCGGGCCCTGGACCCGATCCTCTCGGAGCTGGCGAAGGCCGGGGCGGACCTGCCCCACTCGCTGGAGATCCTGCTGACCTATCCCTTCCCCGACTCGGTGCTCGGCGCGATCCGCGGCGACTACCTGAACGTCTTCATGACCACCAACTTCCGCACCCTTCCTGCGGGATGTGCGGCGGTTGGCTGCCTCTGGCCCCAGCCATCGGGGCCGCTGGCAGGCAGGTCGGCGGCCGGCTCCCGGACGTCCTCTCCCCGCCAGGAGCCGCCGCCGACCATGCTCCCCTCCACCGACAGCGCGAACCCGGCCACGGGCACCCCGACCGTGCCCGGACCGTCGATCCTGCCCAGTGCTCCCGCGAGCGGTACGCCGAGTGGGTCCGCCGGGACCCCGAGTGGGTCCCCCAGCGGGTCCGGCAGCCCGAGCGGCTCCACCAGCGGCTCACCCAGCGGGTCCGGCAGTCCCACCGGCCCGGCCACCAGCGAAGGAGGCGAGTGAGATGCAGCAGCTCACCCGCGGCGTCCACGTCAAGCTCGGCCTGTTCGTCCTGGTGGCCCTGCTGGGCACCAGCTATCTCGGCGCGTCGTACGTCGGCTTCACGCCGTTCACCGACGGCTACCGGGTCACCGTGTCGCTGCCCGAGGCCGGCGGCCTGTTCGTGCACTCCGAGGTCACCTACCGCGGCGTGCAGGTCGGCAAGGTGACCGCGATGGACCCGACCGAGGACGGGGTCGAGGTGACCGCCGAGATCGAGCCCGGCGCCCCCGACATCCCGGCCGACTCGACCGCGCGCGTGCGCAACCGGTCCTCGATCGGCGAGCAGTACCTCGACCTGGCCGGCAGCGACGCCGACGAGGTCCTCGCCGACGGCGACCGGCTCACGGCCGGCAGCGAGGCGCTGCCCGAGGACCTGTCCGAGGTGATCCGCGCCGGTCGCGACCTCGTCGCCTCCGTGCCGTCGGACTCGCTGGACACCGCGATCGACGAGGGCTACCTGCTCTCCCAGGGCGTCAGTGAGGACTTCGGCCGGCTGCTGGACACCTCGATGGACTTCCAGAAGGCGGCCGACGACAACTTCCTGGTCAGCGCGTCCCTGATCCGCAACGCCGACCGGGTGCTGGCCACCCAGGAGGACTCGAGCGCCGCGATCACCGCCTACAGCCGGGACCTGGCGCTGTTCTCGCAGACCCTGGCCGACTCGGACGCCGACCTGCGCACCCTCATCGCGGCCACCCCCGGCGCGGCCGAGCAGCTGAGCCTGCTCATCAGCGACGTCGGTCAGCCGCTGTCGAACCTGATGGACAACCTGGTCTCCACCGCCACCATCTTCGGCGCCAACGCGGCCGGCGTACGGGACTCGCTGATCCGGCTGCCGGAGGCCGTGAGCATCGGCTGGGCGACGACCAGCGGCCGAGCATCAGCCTCGGCATGGTGCCGACCTTCTTCAACCCCTTGCCGTGCGTCGAGGGCTACAGTGGCACGACCCGACGCCGGGGCACCGACGCGTCCGAGGGGCCGCCGCTCAACCGGCGCGCGGGCTGCACCGCACCGCGCGGCGAGGGCAACGTGCGCGGTCCCCAGGCCGTGGCCGGGACCGGCGACGCGCCCGTGCGCCGACCGGACGCCGACGTGGTCGAGGACCTCGGCGAGCTCCTGGGAGGCGGACGGTGAGCGGACCGGGAGGCGGCACCGTGACGCCCGCCGTGGCCGGGCACGACGAGGAGGAGCGCACCATCAGCGAGGACGTGCAGCAGCAGGACCAGGAGCAGGACCAGGAGCAGGTGCAGGCTGTCGAGGCGAGCGAGCGGCCGGAGCGGTCCGGCGTACGCTCCCTCGAGCTGGGCCTGGCCGTGCTGGCCGCCGTGGTGCTGGCCGTCGCGGTCGTCTCCTGGGTGCGCGCCGGCGACCACGACGCCGCGGCGGTCGAGCGCGCCGAGCTGCGCGACACCGTCCTGATCACCGCGCGCAGCCACATCGAGACGATGAACACCCTCGACCACCGCGACATCGCCGGCGGCCTGGAGAAGTGGATCGACGTCTCCACCGGCACGCTCAAGGACCAGCTCGTGGCGACCGACGAGGAGACCCGGCAGCTGATGGCCGACCAGCAGATGGTCTCGACGGGCAAGGTCGTCGACGCCGCCGTGGTCGACCTCACCGACAGCACGGCCACCGTGATCGCCTCGGTCGAGGTCACCGTCCGCGACGACGCCGACCCCGCCGCCGAGCCGAGCGTGAAGCGCAACCGCTTCGCCGCCGACCTGGTGAAGGTCGGCGGCGAGTGGCTCCTCGAGGGCCTCGACCAGGTGGCGGTGGAGCTCCAGTGAGCGCCGCGACGACCGTCGTACGACGCCACGCGGCGCTCGTCCTGGCCGCGCTCCTGCTCGCGGGCGCCGCCGTCGCCTTCTGGCAGGCCGACCGCGTCCGCGACACCGACCACGTCGGCAACCACGCGGTCGTCGACACCGACGCGACGACCCGCGTCCAGTCCGCCGTCGCCTCCGCGCTGGTGCGCGTGTTCAGCTACGACTACAACGACCCCGCACCGACCGAGCAGGCCGCCGACAGCCTGCTCGCCGGGCAGGCCCGCGAGCAGTACGACCTGCTGTTCTCCGCGCTGGAGGAGAAGGCGCCCGGCCAGCAGCTGGTGCTCACCGCCCAGGTCCAGGTGGCGGCGGTCAAGGAGCTGAGCGAGCGCTCCGCGACGCTCCTGGTGTTCCTCGACCAGGCCTCCCAGCGCGCGAGCGACGAGGAGTCGGCGGTCTCGGCCGCCCAGCTCTCGGTCACCGCCACGAAGAAGGGCGGGGACTGGCGGATCACCGGGATCGAGCCGCTCTGATCCCGGCTGTCTCGCGCAGGCTCAGGCGGCCGGATGGCGCAGCAGGTGGGCCTTGACGATCCTCAGGTCGTCCTCGACGCAGGACAGGCGATGGTCGACGGAGTCGACGCGGATGCCGAGGACCTCGGACACGTGGTCGATCTTGGCGTCGAGGCGGGTCTCCACGGCATCGATGCGGGTGGTGAGGCGGGCCTCGAGGCCCTCGATCTTGTCATCGAGTCGCTTCTCGACCGCGTCGAACCGGGCGTCGACCGCGTCGAACCGGGCGTCGACCGCGTCGAACCGGGCGTCGACCGCGTCGAACCGGGCGTCGACCGCGTCGAACCGGGCGTCGACCGAGCCGAACCGGCCGCGGAGCTCGGCCATCTCCCCGGACAGTGCGGCCAACCCGGCCCGCTGCTCCGCGCGAAGGGTGGACACCGTGTAGCGCGTCGAGAGGCTCAGGGCCGCGAACATGATCGCGCTGAACACCCCGAGCAAGGTCCAGATCTGCGGGTCGTTCACGAGGTCCACTCCTCCAGTCTGCAGCGCGTGGCCCGATCGTGCCACCGCGCCCGCGAACGCGCCATCGAGCCTCGAGTGCCTGTGGAGAAGCCCGGGAGGTCAGATGACGCCGGCCGCGAGCGCGACCTCGCGATAGGCCGCGGCCAGCGAGGCGACGGTCTCGTGGGCGTTGAGCCCGCTGGGGTTGGGGACCACCCACAGCCGAGCGCCGGCGAGGTCCTCGTCCTGCCGGCCGGGCACCGCCTTGGGCCGGGCGAAGGCGGTCCGGTACGCCGTGATCCCGGCGATCGCGACGACCCGCGGCCGCTCGCGGGCGACGAGCGCGGTGAGCCGGGCGCCACCGGCCCGCAGCTCCTCGGTGCTGAGCTCGGAGGCCTTGGCGGTGGCGCGGGGGACGACATTGGTGATCCCGATGCCCCGCTCGCGCATCATCGCGCGGTCCGCCTCGCTCATCCCGTCGGCGGGGTCGACGGGCTCGGTGATCACCCCGCCGCGCAGCAGGGCCGGGTAGAAGCGGTTGCCCGGGTGGGCGAAGTGGGTCTGCGTCGCGGCCGTCCACAGGCCCGGGTTGATCCCGACGAAGAGGAGCTTGAGCTCCTGGCCGGGGGAGTCCGGGAGCAGGTCGGGGACCACGGCGTCCCGGAAGGACTCCAGCTCGGCTCGGGTGAAGGTACGACGCGGCACGCGGCGAGCCTGTCACGATGAGCCGGTGACCGCGGAGCCGGCCCGGAACATGTTCGTCGAGGGCGACAACCTCGACGTGCTGGCGGCGTTGCCACCGCAGGCGCCGTCGTCGTTCGACCTGATCTACCTCGACCCGCCGTACAACACGGGCAACGACTTCGCCTACGCCGACGACTTCCGCGGCGCCCGGGGCGCCGGTGCGGCGGGGCGGCATGCCGCGTGGGCGGCGTACCTGCGCCCGCGGCTCGAGGCGGGGCACCGGCTGCTCGCCGAGACCGGTGCGCTCTTCGTCAGCATCGACGACCACGAGGTCGCCCACCTGCGCCTGCTCCTCGACGAGATCTACGGCGAGGCCAACTACCTCGCCCAGATCGTGGTCAACCTCAACCCCAAGGGCCGCCAGCTGGGCAGGGGCTTCGCGACCTCGCACGAGTACCTCCTCGTCTACGCCAAGGACGCCGCGCGCTGCGTGCTCGACGCGACGTCGGCGACCACCGTCGTCGAGGCGGACTTCCCGCTGGAGACCGCCGACGGGCGCCGGTACCGGAGACTGCCGCTGCGCAACACCAACAAGCGCTTCAACCCGCTCTCCACCCCCACGCTGCACTACCCGCTGTGGGGCGACCCCGGGACCGGCCGGGTCGCCGGCGAGCCCTTCCCGGGCGCGGTCGAGGTCAAGCCGGTCTTCGGCGACGGCACCCCGGCGGTCTGGCGCTGGTCGCGGCCGCGCGTCGACGAGCGCCCCGACGACCTCGAGTGCCGGGTGGTGCGCGGCACGCGCGGCGAGCGGGTCGACATCTACCAGCGCGACTGGCGCCACCCGGTCGGCGGGCGGCGCAAGAAGCTGCGGACCATCTGGCTCGCGGAGGAGGTCGGCTCGACCGACACCGCGGTCGCCGAGCTCAAGGAGATCCTCGGTCCCGTCTTCGAGTCGCCCAAGCCGACCGGTCTGCTGCTGCGCATCCTGGGGACGATGCCCGACGACGCGCGCGTGCTGGACTACTTCGCGGGAAGCGGGACCACCGGGCACGCCGTCGCGCTCGCCAACGCGGCGGACGGTGGCCGGCGTACCTGCCTGTCGGTGAACTCCGCCGAGCCCACCCGCCCGGGGTCCAACGCCGAGCGCGCGGGCTACGCCACCGTCTCGGCCATCACGAAGGCCCGGCTGCGGGCCGTCGCCGCGCAGGTGGGCGGCGGCTTCGCCGAGCTCGACCCCTCCTGATCAGTCGACGCCCGCCGCCTTCTCCAGCGCAGCGAGCTCGTCGTCGAGGAAGGTCAGCAGCCGCTGCAGGTGCGGCACGGTGCGGCGACAGCCGGTGAGCCCGAAGCCCATGTTTCCGGCGTACGACGTGCAGGTGATGTTGAGCGCCATGCCGTTGATGGGGATGGAGACCGGGTAGGTGCCCACGAGGTGCGCGCCGTTCCAGTAGTGCGGCACGCGGGGGCCGGGGACGTTGCTGATGATCAGGTTGTACGGCGGGCGGACGATGCCCTGCATCCTCAGCATCGGCACCACGATGGACGGCGCCATCCCGATCGCGCTCATCGCGACGATCTGCGCCGGCGTCATCGACGACAGCGCCTCCTTGCCGTCCTTCATCGACTGGCTGATCGCGCGCAGCCGGTCGGCGGGGTCGGCTCGGTCGGTGGCCAGGCGCACCATCACCGAGCCGATCGCGTTGCCGCCGTCGGCCGGGTTGCCGGCGGCGGTGCCGGCCTGCTTGGCCTTGAGGCCCACCGGCACCATCGAGACCAACGACTGCTCGGGCAGCGCATCGAGCTCGGTGAGATAGGTGCGCATCGCGCCGCTGCACATGGCGAGCACGACGTCGTTGATCGTCGTCCCGGTCGCCTTGCCGACCCCGCGGATCCGTTCGATCGGCCAGTCCTGGGCGGCGAAGCGCCGGGCGCCGGTGATCGGCTGGTTGAAGATCGTGCGGGGCGCCGCGAGGGAGACCGCCGAGGTCTCGTTGCGCAGGCCCTTGCGCAGGGTCTTGACCAGCGCGAGCGGCATGCCCGCAGCGTCGGCGCTGATGCTGAGCGCCGTGCGCACCGCATCCGCGGGGAGGTCGGCGATCGTGCGGGCGGCCGCCGTGGCGGCGTCTACGGCGGCCGCCGGCAGGGACTCCGGGCCGTCCCCGTCGCCGGCGGCTCGGTCGGAATCGGGGCGCCGCCGGCGGGACGCGCCGTCGGCGAACGGGGCCGGCATCCCGCGGCGCCCGGGGTCGGAGCTGAGCACGCTCGCCATCAGCCGCATCGCGGAGATCCCGTCGACGAGGGAGTGGTGGAGCTTGGTGTACATCGCCACTCGTCCGTCGGCCAGGCCCTCGATCACGTGGGTCTCCCACAGCGGGCGCTCCCAGGCCAGGCGCGTGGAGTGCAGCCGGCCGACGAGCTCCAGCAGCTCGCGGACCCGGCCCGGCTGGGGGAGCGCGCTGTGCCGCACGTGGTGCTCGATGTCGAACTGCTCGTCCTCGCGCCAGACCAGGGTGCCGCCGGTCTTCACCGAGCGGTGGGGGTGCTTGAGGAAGAGCGGGGCGATCCGCTCGGTGTCGCGCATCGACTCGAACATCTCCCGGACGAAGTCGGGCCCCGCGTCCGCCGGCGGCTCGAAGAGCTGCAGCCCGCCGACGTGCATCGGCATGTTGCGGTTCTCGGCGAGGAGGAACGCCGCGGAGGTCGGGTCGATCAGCTTGCCGGGAACGGAGACCATGGAGCAGCCCCTTTCGTCGCAGGAGGACCCCGATCCTCGCGCGTCGTGACGAGCGCCACAAGCGGTTCGGCCGCGATGGCGCGGGGGAGGAGTGAGCGGGGGTCCGCCGGGGTAGGAGGCCTGCGGCTGCAGGAGCTGTATCTAACTGTTCGTGCTGCTACCTGACCGGTAGACGGCTCAGGTAGCAGCACGAACGGCTAGTTACAGCGCGCCGCGATCGTGCCGGGCCGCCGGCACACGGAGGAGAACGGGTCTTTGAGCAACATCACTCCGCCCGGCTGGTACCCGGACGGCGCCGGCTGGGAGCGCCGCTGGGACGGCACGGCCTGGACCGACGAGCGTCGGCAGACGACACTCTTCGCGCCGGTCGACGAGGCCACGCGGGCGCGCTCTGCCCCCGCGCCGCGCACCGTCGTACCCGCGGCGCCGATGGCCGCGGCGCAGCTGGTCCCGCCCCCGCTGGCCCCGCCCCCACTGGCCCCGCCCCCACTGGCCCCGCCGCCGCTTGCCCCGCCCCCGATGCCGCCCGGGCCCACCGGGGCGCGCCGCGGGCGGCTCGGCGCCTGGGTCGCGCTGGCGCTCGTCCTGGTGGTCCTCGCCGCCGCGACCGGCGTCCTCGCGGCGCTGCGCCCCTGGGAGGGCGACGCCAGCGCCGCCGACGCGAGCGGCCCGGGCGAGCGCCCCGCCGCGACCCAGGGCGACCTCGACGGCGACGGCCACGGCGACGCCGTCTTCTACTTCTCGCCCGACTACGACAGCACCACGAAGGTCACCGCCGCCAGCGACGGCTCCGTGTTCACCACCAGCGAGCTCGCTGTCGAGCCCGGCGAGCGGCCGAACGACCTCTACCTGGACTGGGACGGCGACGGGGCGAACGAGATCCTCACCTGGACCTTCGTCAAGGACGCCGGCCAGCTGACCCTGTCGTCCGCGGACAAGGAGTTCCCGGGCGACCAGACCTTCCGGCTGGCGGTCTCCTCGCTCAAGGAGTACGGCGTGCGGATCCTCGTCCAGCCTGGCGACTTCGACGGCGATGGCGCGGCCGACCTCGCGGTGGCCGGCCCCCAGGACCGCGCGGTCGACGTCCACGTGCTGCTCGGCGACGGGGCGGGCGGCTTCGCGGAGCCGGTGCGCTGGGCGTCGGTGCCGAACGCGACGATCGACTCCACCGAGATCCGCAGCGGGGACTTCGACCACGACGGCGACGCCGACCTGTGGACCCGGCTGCCGGCGCAGGCGGTCACGGACGAGGACTACGCCGGCTTCTACTCCGGCAAGCAGGGCTACGCGATGCTGAGCTCGACCGGGCGCGAGTTCGAGGTCGGCGCGGTCTTCGAGAACGACCTGTACGCCGACGCCTATCTCGTCGGCGACGTCACCGGCGACGGCACCACCAGCCTGGTCGCGGTCTCGGCGAGCAGCTACGACGAGCAGGTCGAGGTGAAGGTCTACGACCTCGCCGACGGCCAGCCGCGCGAGCAGGCCGGCTTCACCGGCACCTCGACCATCGGGCAGCGCAGCCTCGAGGGGGCCGCGCTCAGCGACGTCGACGGGGACGGCCGCGCGGACGTGGTGTTCGTCGTCAAGGCGCGCGGCGAGGCGAAGTTCACCGGCGTCCAGGTGATGCTGTCCACGGGCGCGATGTTCGACCGCGCGACGGTCTGGGCCGAGACCCCGCCCTGTCCCGACGAGAGCTGCCGGATCGAGTTCCCCGCGCCCTGAGCGCCCTGAGCGCCCTGAGCGCCCTGAGCGCCCTGAGCGCCCTGGGCGCCCTGAGCGCCCTGCGCACCCTGGGCGCCGTGGTCCGAAGACCGCTCAGAGACCGGCCTTCAGCTCCGAGACGACCGAGTCGACGACCGCCACCAGGTCGTTGCCGGTGCGCTCGGCGACCGCGCGCTGGCGGACGTACGACGGCCCGCGGGTCGCGATGTCGAGCACCGAGGCCAGGGCCGCCTCGCAGCCGAGCCGGGCGGCGACCGGCTCCAGACGGGGGAGCAGGTCGGCGAGGTCGTCGGTCACCAGCCGCTCGTTCGACTGGGCGTCGAGGATGACGATCGCGTCGACGCCGTACCGCGCGGCACGCCACTTGTTCTCCTGCACGTGCCACGGCGGCATGGTCGTCAGGGTCTCGCCCGCCGCGACCCGCTCGTCGAGCCACACGACCAGGCAGTGCATGAGCGCGACCAGCGGCTCCATGTCGGCGAGGGTGGAGACCCCGTCGCAGATGCGGTTCTCGAGCGTCCCGTGCTTGATCGCGGGACGTACGTCCCAGCGGATCTCGCTGAGCTCGTCGATCACCCCGGTGGTCAGCTGGTCGTGGGCGAAGTGCTCGAACTCCTCCCAGCGCTCGAACTGGAAGGGCAGGCCGGCGGTCGGCAGCTGCTGGAACATCAGCGCCCGGTTGGACGCATAGCCGGTGTCGACGCCCATCCAGACCGGCGACGAGGCCGAGAGCGCCTGCAGGTGGGGGTAGTAGGTGAGCAGCCCGTTGAGCACCGGCAGCACCCGGTCCCGCTCCGGCAGCCCGACGTGCACGTGCACCCCCCAGATGAGCATCTGCCGGCCCCACCACTGGGTGCGGTTGATCAGCTCGGCGTACCGGTGTCCCTCGGTCAGCTGCTGTCCGGTCCAGTCCGCGAAGGGATGGGTGCCGGCGCCGTACAGGTCCAGGTCGAGGTCGTCGGCGGCCGCGGCGACGTACTGCAGGGTGTCGCGCAGGTCGCGCATCGCCTCCCCGACCGTGCCGCACACGCCGGTGACCACCTCGACGGTGTTCTTGAGCAGCTCCTTGTGGAGCTTCTCGGGCGTGGGCATCCGCGGCTTGGCGCGGGCGAAGAGGTGGGCGGCGTCGTTGCGCAGGTCCCGGCTCCGCCGGTCGACCAGCGCGAACTCCCACTCCACCCCGAGCGTCGGCTCGGCCGAGCCGTGGAAGTCGATGCGCACGCGATCAGCGTAGGGCCTGCGCGACCTGAGACAGTTGCGCCATGGACGACCTGCGGACCCTGCACCGCACGCTCGACCTCTCGCTGAAGGTCGGGGAGGTGCTGCTCTCCTCCGGCGCCGGCGCCGCGGACGTGGTGGCGACGATGCGCGCGCTCGCCCGCGCCCTCGGCGTACGCCACACCCAAGTCGACGTCACCTTCACCTCGCTGGCGATGAGCGTCCAGCAGGGACCGGACGAGCCGCCCGTCGTCCAGCTGCGCGCCGTGACCCAGCGCGACATCGACTACGAGGACCTGACCCGGGTCGACCACCTGGTCCGCGCCGTCGTCGCCGGCGAGGTCGACCTCGAGGGCGCGCGCACCGAGCTCGCGCGGATCGTGTCCTCGGGGCACGCCCGGCCGCGCTGGGCGGCGACCCTCGGGTGGGGGCTGATGTGCGCGGGCGTCGGCCTCCAGCTCGGTGGCAGCCTGGTCGTCATCCTGGTCGCGATGCTGGCGGCGATCTGCATCGACCGGCTCCAGCTGCTGATGACCCGGCGCCGGCTGCCGACCTTCTACCAGCAGGTCGCCGGCGGGGTGGTCGCCACCGTCCTCGCCGCGCTCGGCACCCGGCTCGCCGAGCCGTGGTGGCATCTCAACGCGTCCCTGGTCGTGACGGCGAACATCATCATGCTGCTCGCCGGCATCGGGTTCATGGGCGCGATCCAGGACGCGCTCTCCGGGTTCTTCGTGACCGGCGGGGCCCGGATCCTCGAGGCGGTGCTCGCGACCGCCGGCATCATCGCCGGCGTCAGCGGCGGGCTGTCCCTGTGCGCCGCGGTGGGCCTGGAGATCCCGCGTCTGACCCTGCCTCGCTTCGACCTGGTCGGCGTCACGGCGGTGGGCGTCGGGGGTGCGGTGGCGGCGGCGGCGTTCGCGTTCGCGTCGTACGCGCCGCTGCGCACGCTGCTGCCCGTCGGCGTGCTCGGGGGTCTCGCCCTCGCCGCGACAGAGATCATGTCGGAGGCCGGCTTCGGCCGGACCTGGGCGGTCGGGCTGTCCGCCTTCGCGATCGGCCTGTTCGGCTACACCGTGGGTCGGCGGTTCCGGGTGCCGCCGCTGGTCGTCGTGGTCTCCGCCGTGGTCCCGCTGCTGCCCGGCCTGTCGATCTACCGCGGCCTGTTCCTGCTCGGCGAGGACGGCGGCCAGCTGACCGCCCAGGGCCTGCTCGCCATGGTCACCGCCGCCTCCATCGCGATCGCCCTCGCCTCCGGCGTGATCCTCGGCGAGTACGTCGCCCAGCCGGTCATGCGCGAGGCCCGCCGGGTCGAGGCGCGCCTGGCCGGTCCTCGCCTCGTCGGCGTCACCCGGGTCCGCAGGAAGAGGGGCCGCACCCGCCGCGAGGTGTGAGCTTTGGGGCCGCGAGGTGCGAGAGGTGGGGCCGCGAGGTGCGAGAGGTGGGGCCGCGAGGTGCGAGAGGTGGGGCCGCGAGGTGCGCGTTGTGGGCTCCCACGAGTCACACGGCTTGTCGATGAGGTCGTTGCGACCCCACAGGCCAGAGGAGGACCTGCGTCGTCCACAGGCGTCGCGCGACCGCCGCCCCCGGAGGGCGGCGCCGGTCCACCCTCGGCCTCATGGAGCCATTCGACATCCTCGGGGGTACGCCGTTCACCGCCGCCACCGCCCGAGCGGCCGGTGTCACCCGGGACCGTCTGCGCCATCTGCGCGCGCACGGCATGGTGCGTCCCGTCCTCCGCGGCGTGTACGTCGCCACTGCCACCCCGGACAGCGTCGACCTGAGGGCGCAGGCCGCTGCGCTCGTCCTGCCGGACCATGCGGTGGTGTGCGACCTGTGCGCGGCGTGGCTGCACGGCATCGACCTCCTCGCGTTCGCCGAGCAGGTCCTCGTGCCGGACCTCGACGTCGTCTCCGTCGACGGCCACGAGGGAGCCCGCCGCCGGGGAGTGCTCGGCGGCAAGCGGATGCTCCTGCCCGAGGACATCACGACGGTTCGCGGGATCCGGGTCACCACGCCCCTGCGTACGGTCTGCGATGTCGCGCGCCTGCGCGGGCGCCTGCGCGCCATCGCGGCGCTCGACGCGTTCCGTCGTACGTTCGGGATCAGTGAGGCGCAGCTGCTCGCGATGCTGCCGCGCTTCACCGGTCAGCGCGGGGTGATCCAGCTGCGCGAGCTCATCCCGCTGTCGACGGACCGGGCCGACTCGCAGCCGGAGTCCTGGGTCCGGTTGCTGATCCACGACGAGGGGCTGCCCATGCCGGAGGCGCAGGTGGGGGCACGGCTGCCGGGCTGGGGCGAGGTGCGCATGGAGAACGCCTATCCCCACCTGCGGATCGCTGTCGAGTACGACGGGGAGGAGTTCCACAGCTCCGACGACGACCGCGAGTACGACGGGCTGCGTCGGGGCGCGCTGCGCGAGGCGGGCTGGATCGTCATCGTGGTGGGCAAGGACGACCTCGGCGCCCGCGCGCGACTGGCCTGGCTGGCCGAGCTGGCCGCGGCGATCGGGGAGCGGGCGCCCGAGGCCCGGGTCAAGCGGATCTACTCCCGCGGTCCGGACCAGCCGTCGTACGCCGGGCGACGGCCGCGCCGACGGTGACCAGCGCCCCACAGCTCACACCTCGCGCCCCCACAGCTCACACCTCGCGCCGCCACAGCTCACACCTCGCGGGCCGGGACCTTGGGCCCAGAGATCCTGGGCCCCGTCCCGGATGGGAGGGTCAGCTCTGGCCAATCGGTCCTGGCTGAGTTGCCGAGGCGTCAGGGACCCCGCGATTCCTAGTCTGAAACGGAGGGAATCGAAACGTGGGGAGATCGCGATGCGCGCAGTGCGCACGTTCATTGTCGTTGTGCTGGTGGCCGGCTTCGTCGGCCTCGTCAGCCCCGTGACCGCGACGGCCGTCTCGGCCGCCGTGGCCGGCGAGGGCGGCCGTCCCGAGCTCGGCCGGCCGGGCGAGGGCACGTCCGGCGTCGTGTTCAAGGGACGCGCCCGGCCGCGGTCGGTCGTCAGGCTGCAGGCCCGCGGGTCGTCGTACTGGACGACCGTCGGGAAGGACCGGGCCTCGAAGAAGGGGGCCTTCCGGATCGCGGTGCCCTATCCCGACCGCACCAGCACGTACCGGGTCGTGGCCGGCGGCAAGGTCAGCCAGACCCGCAAGGTGGCGCCCGCCCCCTCGAAGCCGAAGCCGCCCGCCCCGAGCGACGCCTGCGGCGTGCGCCCCGAACGTGCCGGTGGGGGCTACTACGACTGCACCTTCCGCGACGACTTCGACGGCACCGCCCTCGACCGCACCAAGTGGATGGTGCAGGAGACCCGCTTCAGCGGCATGTACGGCGGCAGCCAGGGCTGCTACGTCGACAACGACCGCACCGTCGGCGTGAGCGGCGGGCTGCTGCGGCTGACCTCGACGATCCTCGCCGAGGAGTTCCTGTGCCGCAGCCCGTACGGGTCCTGGATGACGAAGGCGGAGGTCTCCACGGTCGCCACGCGGTCGAAGTTCACCCAGACCTACGGGCGGTTCGAGGCGCGGATCAAGATGCCCGCGGAGGCGGGCATCGCGGGCTCCCACAGCGCGTTCTGGCTCTACCCGCAGGACCAGGCCTACGGCCGCTGGCCCGGCTCCGGGGAGGTGGACATCGCCGAGTGGTTCAGCGGCCTGTCCGCGAACGTCTACCCGTCGGTGCACTACGCCGGCGAGAACACGGCGCTCAGCTCGGGCTACAACTGCAAGATGCCGACGTCCTCGACGGAGTTCCACACCTACGCGGTGGAGTGGACGCCGACCGTGATGCGGTTCTACTACGACGGCAACCTCTGCTACAGCCACGCGTGGACGCCGACCGGGATGACCGCCCCCCAGCCGTTCGACAAGCCCTTCTACGTCGTGCTCACCCAGGTCTGGGGCCTCGGCTGGAACACCCGCGCCGCGGGCATGCCGGACACCTCCACCCTGCTCGTCGACTGGGTGAAGGCCTGGCGGTGAGCGGCCCGGTCGGCCGGTAGCCTCGGAGCGTGCTGCTCGCCTTCGACACCGCCTCACCGACGGTCACCGTCGCGCTCCACGACCTGCGGGAGGTGGTCGCCACGGCGACCTCCGCCCAGGGCATGAAGCACGGCGAGCAGCTCGCGCCGCTCGTCGAGCAGGTGCTGGCCGAGGGCGGCGCCCGTCCCGCCGACCTCACCGGCATCGCCGTCGGCGTCGGGCCCGGCCCGTTCACGGGCCTGCGGGTCGGGCTGGTCACCGCCCGCACGATGGCCCACGTGCTCGGGGTCCCCGTCCACGGCGTGTGCTCCCTCGACGCCCTCGCTCTCGAGGCCGTCGCGGCGGGCACCGTCACCGGCGACTTCGTGGTCGCCTCGGACGCGCGGCGCAAGGAGGTCTACGTGGCGTCGTACGACGCACAGGGGGCGCGTCGCGACGACCCGGTGGTCGACAAGCCCGCGGTGCTCGCCACCGACGGGCCCGTCGTAGGAGAGGGGGCCCGGCTCTATCCGGAGTCCTTCCCGGACGCGCGTGGCCCGGAGCGCCCGTCGGCGGCCTGGCTGGCGCGCGGCGTCGTCGAGGGGCGGGTCCGGGTGCTGCCGCCCGAGCCGCTCTACCTGCGCCGTCCCGACGCGGTCGCGTCGCCGCGATGACCACACCGGTCTCGGTCCGGGGCGCCACGACCGGCGACATCGCCGCGATCGTCGCCCTGGAGGCCGAGGCCTTCCCGCTCGACCCGTGGTCGGCGAACCTCGTCGGCGAGGGCGTCGAGGGCGCCCTCCCGACGGTGAGCTACCTGGTCGCCGAGCGGGCCGGTGCGTTCGCCGGCTACGGCGTGGTCAGCGTCGTCGACGTGGACGCCGAGCTGCAGCGGGTCGCCGTACCTCCCGCGCTGCGCCGCGCCGGGGTCGCCTCGGCGCTGCTCGACGGGGTCCGCGCCGTCGCCCGGCACGGCGGTGCTGAGCGCCTCCTGCTCGAGGTCCGCGAGGACAACGCCGCGGCCCGGTCGTTCTACGAGCGGCACGGGTTCGCCGAGCTCGGGCGGCGCCCGCGCTACTACCGCGACGGGACCACCGCGCTGGTGCTGAGCGCGCCCGTCACAATGGACCCGTGAGCACCCCCGACGCACCCCTCGTCCTCGGCATCGAGACCTCGTGCGACGAGACCGGTGTCGGCATCGTCCGCGGCCACACGCTGCTCGCCGACGCGGTGGCGAGCAGCGTCGAGGAGCACGCCAGGTTCGGCGGCGTCGTCCCCGAGGTCGCGAGCCGGGCGCACCTGGAGGCGATGGTCCCGACCATCCAGCGCGCCTGCGACACCGCCGGCGTGGCGCTCTCCGACGTCGACGCGATCGCGGTGACCCACGGCCCCGGCCTGGCCGGCGCGCTGCTCGTGGGCGTGGCCTCGGCGAAGGCGCTCGCGCTGTCGTTGGGCAAGCCGCTGTACGGCGTCAACCACCTCGCCGCCCACGTCGCCGTCGACCAGCTCGAGCACGGACCTCTGCCCGAGCCCTGCCTCGCGCTGCTCGTGTCGGGCGGCCACTCCAGCCTCCTCCGCGTCACCGACGTGACGGGTCACGACAGCGGCGTCGACCCGATGGGTGCCACCATCGACGACGCCGCCGGCGAGGCCTTCGACAAGGTGGCCCGGCTCCTGGGCCTGCCGTTCCCGGGCGGTCCGCACATCGACCGGGTCGCCCGCGAGGGCGACCAGGTGGCGATCGACTTCCCGCGCGGCCTGACCAGCCGGCGCGACCTGGAGCGTCATCGGTTCGACTTCTCGTTCTCCGGCCTCAAGACGGCCGTCGCCCGCTGGGTCGAGGCCCGCGAGCGAGCCGGCGAGCCCGTGCCCGTCGCGGACGTCGCCGCGTCCTTCCAGGAGGCCGTGTGCGACGTGCTCGTCCGCAAGGCGCTCGACGCCGCGCGCAGCGAGGGGATCGAGGACCTGATGATCGGCGGCGGGGTCGCCGCGAACTCCCGGCTGCGCGCCCTCGCCGAGGAGCGGGCCGGCAGGCTCGGCATCCGGGTGCGGGTGCCCCGCCCCGGCCTGTGCACCGACAACGGCGCCATGGTCGCGGCGCTCGGCGCGACGATGGTCGCGCGCGGGCGGACCCCCTCGTCCCTGGACCTGCCGGCCGACTCCAGCCTGCCGGTCACCGACGTGCTCGCCGGCTGAGCCGGCACGGCCTCAGAGCGGCTCGACCAGCAACGCGGTCCCCTCGCCCGCGACCCGGGTGAGCACCACGGTCGCCTCGGCGTCGCCGCTGAGTGCCAGCCGCTTGCGCAGCGCCTCGGGGGACACCTCGACCCCGCGCTTCTTGATGGTCAGCCGGCCGACGCCGCGCTCGCGCAGCGCGGCCTTGAGCTGCTTCTCCCGGAAGGGCAGCGGCTCGAGGACCCGGTAGCTGCGGGCGAACGGCGTCCGGAAGGGCTGGTCGGCGGTGACATAGGCGATCTTGGGGTCGACCAGCCCGCCGCCCACGCCCGCCGCGACGGCGGTCACCAGGCCGGCGCGGATGACGGCGCCGTCGGGCTCGTAGAGGTAGCCGCCGACGGCGCGCACGCCGACCGCGTCCGCACCCGGGTCCTCCTCGTCGGTGATCGTCGCCAGCCCGCCGGCGCCGATGACGGTCGCCCGGCGGGCGACGGTGGCCGTTCGGCCGGCCCAGAGCGCCGCCTCCTTGACCTCGCCCTCGTCGCTGACCCACTCGGCCTCGACGCCCGCGGGCACCAGCCCGTGGGGGATGCCGGGCGCGACCTTCACGCAGGCGTCGCGTCCGAGCAGCTCCTCGACCCAGCTCCACGGCGGCGTCCAGTCGTCCACCCGGAAGGTGCGGCCCGCGCCGGAGCGCCGGGCGGGATCGGCGAAGGCCAGGTCGAAGCCGCGGTGGTCCACCGTGGTCGCGTCCGCGACCTGCACCGCGCCCGGCAGGTCGAGCGCGGCGAGGTTCGCCTCGGCGACCGCGACCCGGACCGGGTCGAGATCCACTCCGGCGCACACCAGCCCGGCGGCCGCGGCGGCGACCAGGTCGCCCCCGATGCCGCAGCCGAGGTCGATCAGGGTCTGCGCGCCGAAGGCCGCGGCCCGTCCGGCGCGGTGCCGCGCCACGCGCAGCCGGGTGGCCTGCTCCAGCGCGTCCGGCGTGAAGTACATCCGTGGCGCCAGGTCGCCGAACTTCGCCGCCGCGCGCTCGCGCAGCTCCACCTGGGACAGCGCCGTCGCGGCCCGCTGCGGGGTCGTCGTACGACGCAGCGCGGAGCCGGCGGCCAGCGGGGTGGCGCCCTGCCCGACCAGGGTCGTGGCCTCGGCGAGCAGCGCCTGCCCCTCGTCGGTCAGCAGCCACTGGAAGTCGTCGAGGTCCACGACCCCGATCCTGTCAGGTGGTGGGGGCGAGCTCCTTCTCCGGCTCGTCGTCGCGCTTCTCGTCGCCGTGCCCGGGCCACCAGGCCGCGTGCCCGAGCAGCGAGGTCAACGCCGGGGTGAAGAACATCGACATCACGAACGAGACGATGAGGATGCCGACAGCCAGGGCGAAGCCCATGGACACGATCAGCGTGTTCCCGCCGAGCATCAGCGAGGCGAAGGTGCCGGCGAGGATGATGCCGGCCGCCGCGATCGTCGGCCCGGCGTGCGTGACCGCCTGGGTCGCCGCGTTGTGCGGGTCGCGTCCCTCACGGGCCTCCTCGCGCAGCCGGGCGATCATCAAGATGTTGTAGTCGGTCCCGAGCGCGGTGACGAACAGGTAGATGTAGATCGGCAGCATGAAGATCAGCCCGGCCTCGCCGCCGATGTGCTGGAAGGCGATCACCGTGGTGCCGAGCGTCGCGGCGAAGCCGAGCCCGACCGCGGCCATCAGGAACCACGGCGCGACCAGGCTGCGCAGCAGCAGGGCGAGGATCAGCATGATGATGACCGCCGCGACCGGGAAGACGACCTTGTAGTCGCGGGCCATCGCCGCGGACATGTCCGCGAAGATGCCGGGTGTGCCGCCGACGTACGCGTCGGTGCCGTCGGGTGCGGCGTCGTGGGCGGTGTCGCGGATGGGCCCCGCGACGTTGTCCTGGGCCGCGTCGGACACCGGGTCGTCGGACAGGGTCAGGTAGAACTGGTAGGCGGAGCCGTCGCTCGACGGCAGCGGCCCGGCCACGGAGTCCACGCCCTTGGCCTCGCCCAGGGCCGAGGCGAAGGCCGAGAGCTCGTCGGGCGTGACGTCGGCGCCCTCGGCGTCGACCAGGACCGGCACCGGCTCGGCCGCACCGGCCGAGAAGTGCTCGGTGAAGGTCTCCATCGCCTCGGTCGACTCGACGCCCTCCGGAAGGCTGGAGTTGAAGTCGAAGGAGGGGTTGAAGCTCAGCGCGAAGACGGCCAGCACGGCCATCGCACCGCCGGAGACGAGGGCGGTCAGGCCGGGACGCCGGCCCACCGTGTTGCCGAGCTTGATGAAGGTGCCGTGCTTGGGCTCCTTCTGCCAGGACTTCGAGGGCCAGAACAGGGCCTTGCCGAGCAGGGAGACCACCGCCGGGACGAGCGTGAGCGCGGCGACGAGGGTGACGAAGACCGCGATCGCCAGCGCGGGGCCGATCGCCCGGAAGATGCCCAGCGAGCTGAGGATCAGGGCCATGAAGGCCACGATGACGGCGCCACCGGCCGAGGCGATCGCCTCGCCCGCGCGGTCGAGGCTGTAGACGACCGACTCCTTGACCGCGGCTCCCTGGCGCAGGCGCTCGCGGTGGCGGAACAGGAAGAAGAGGATGTAGTCGGTGCCGACGCCGTACAGCACGACGACCAGGATCTGCTGCACCGACGCGTCGGCCTTGAGGTCGAAGATGTCGTTGGCCCAGGCGATCGCCCCGGTCGCGATCGAGGAGACCAGGCCGACCACCACGATCGGCAGCAGGCAGATCAGCACGCTGCGGAAGATCAGCGCGAGCAGGCCGACGATGAGGACCACCGTCGCGATGCCGACGATGACCAGGGTGTCCTCGCCGGACTCCTGGGAGTCCAGGCCCTGGGGGACCGCGCCGGTGGCGCGGATCTCCAGGTCGGTGCCGGACGTCAGCTTGTCGATGTCCTTGCGCATCTGCTTCGCGTCGTCCATCGCGCGGGTGTCGTAGCCGGTGGCGCCGTCGGCCAGCGGCACCACCGCGAACATCACGGTCCCGTCCTCGGAGAGGTTGGGCTGGCCCGACTCGCCCTGGGTGATCACCGCGGGCTGGAAGGTCTTCTTCCCCAGCTCCGGGGCGAGGGCGGTGGCGACCTCGGCGACCTCCGCCTGGTCGGCGTCCGTCAGCCGCTCGCCGTCCTTGCGCTCGATGACGAGGATCGCGCCGGGGGAGAACGCGTCGGAGAACTCGTCCTCCTGCAGCGTCATCGCCTTGATCGACTCGTAGTGGTCCGGCAGGAACTCGGAGTTGTCCTGGGTGGACTCCAGGGCCGGGGCGGTGGCGCCGACGACCACGGCGAGCAGGACCCAGGCGGCGATGACATACCAGCGGAAGCGGGTCACGAAGCGACCGAGCGCGGCGAACATGGTCGCAACGCTAGTGGCGGACCCGACCCCCCGGTCAACCGACTTTGGTAGGGCGTCACCAGCGCCATCGGGAGGGTGCCTCTGGCACTCCCTTGCGGAGAGTGCTAGTTTCAGCGTTGGCACTCTCACCGCGAGTGTGCCAATGCACGACACACAGACACAGTCTTAGAAAGTGGAGGTCGACATCGTGTCGGTCAACATCAAGCCGCTCGAGGACCGGATCGTCGTCAAGCCTCTCGAGGCCGAGCAGACCACCGCCTCTGGTCTGGTCATCCCCGACACGGCCAAGGAGAAGCCCCAGGAGGGCGAGGTCCTGGCCATCGGCCCCGGCCGTATCGACGACAACGGCAACCGGGTCCCGCTCGACGTCGCCGTGGGTGACAAGGTCATCTACAGCAAGTACGGCGGCACCGAGGTCAAGTACGCCGGCGAGGAGTACCTCATCCTCTCCGCCCGCGACGTCCTCGCCGTCGTTTCCTGATTTCTTCTCGAGCCGTGTGGGCGAGAGCGACCTCCGGGTCGCCCTCGCCCGCGCGGCTCGTTCACGTTGAGGAGTAGCAATGCCCAAGATCCTGGAGTTCGACGAGAACGCCCGCCGCGCGCTCGAGCGCGGTGTCGACGCCCTCGCCAACACCGTCAAGGTGACCCTCGGCCCCAAGGGTCGCTATGTCGTACTCGACAAGAAGTGGGGCGCCCCGACGATCACCAACGACGGCGTGACCGTCGCGCGCGATGTCGAGCTGGACGACCCGTTCGAGAACCTCGGTGCCCAGCTCACCAAGGAGGTCGCGACCAAGACCAACGACGTCGCCGGTGACGGCACGACCACCGCGACCGTCCTCGCCCAGGCGCTGGTGCACGAGGGCCTGCGCGCCGTCGCGGCCGGCGTCAACCCGATGGGCCTCAAGCGCGGCATGGACGCGGCCGCCGCGGCCGTCGGCGACGCCCTCAAGGCCGCCGCGCGCGACGTCGACGACGAGAAGGACATCGCCTCGGTGGCGACGGTCTCCTCGCGCGACAGCCACATCGGCGACCTGCTGGCCGAGGCCTTCGGCAAGGTCGGCAAGGACGGCGTGATCACGGTCGAGGAGTCGAACACGCCCTCCACCGAGCTCGAGTTCACCGAGGGCATGCAGTTCGACAAGGGCTACATCTCGGCGTACTTCGTCACCGACGCGGAGCGCCAGGAGGCGGTCCTCGACGACCCGTACGTCCTCATCCACCAGGGCAAGATCGGGGCGATCGCCGAGCTGCTGCCGCTGCTGGAGAAGGTCATCCAGGCGGGCAAGCCGCTGTTCATCCTCGCCGAGGACGTCGAGGGCGAGGCGCTCTCGACGCTGGTGGTCAACAAGATCCGCGGCACGTTCAACGCCGTCGCGGTCAAGGCCCCGGCCTTCGGCGACCGCCGCAAGGCGATGCTGCAGGACATCGCGGTGCTCACCGGTGGCCAGGTCATCTCGCCCGAGGTGGGCCTCAAGCTCGACCAGGTCGGCCTCGACGTGCTGGGCCAGGCCCGTCGCATCGTGATCACCAAGGACAACACCACGATCATCGACGGCGCGGGCGCCGAGACCGAGGTCGCGGCTCGCGTCGAGCAGATCAAGAAGGAGATCGAGGCCTCCGACTCCGACTGGGACACCGAGAAGCTGCAGGAGCGGCTGGCGAAGCTGTCCGGCGGCGTCGTGGTGATCAAGGTCGGCGCGCACACCGAGGTGGAGCTGAAGGAGAAGAAGCACCGCATCGAGGACGCCGTCTCCGCGACGCGCGCCGCGATCGAGGAGGGCATCGTGCCCGGCGGCGGCTCCGCCTTGGTCCACGCCGTCTCCGTGCTCGACGACGACCTCGGCCTGACCGGTGACGAGGCGTTCGGTGTCCGCATCGTGCGCAAGGCCGCGGACGAGCCGCTGCGCTGGATCGCCGAGAACGGCGGCGAGAACGGCTACGTGATCACCAACAAGGTGCGCGAGCTGGGCGTCGGCAACGGCTACAACGCGGCGACCGGCGAGTACGGCGACCTGCTGGCGCAGGGCGTCATCGACCCGGTCAAGGTGACCCGCTCGGCCCTGGCCAACGCGGTCTCCGTCGCGGGCATGCTGCTGACGACCGAGACGCTGGTCGTGGAGAAGCCCGTCGAGGAGGAGCCCGAGGCGGCCGGCCACGGCCACGGCCACGGTCACGGCCACTGACCGACCCGGCGCCAGCTGACGCCGACCCGGCGCCAGCTGGCACGGGAGGCGTCCCGACCCGGCGGAAGCTGACCTCTCGCAGGTCTGCCTCTGCCGGGTCGGCGGCTTTTCCCCGTCCTTTCGGGACGGGTCGGGGGCACGGGGGCGGCAGGCGAAACATCGACGATCGCTCCGGGACACGAATGTCCGGCATAGTGAGGACATGCTGTGGCGCGTGCGAGCCGGACTGCCCAACCGCCCCGGGGCGCTGGCCGAGCTGGCCGCAGCCTGCGGTCGGGCGGGGGTGAACATCCAGACCGTGCAGGTCTTCCCCGAGGAGGCCTCGGTGACCGACGAGCTGGTGCTCCAGGTCCCGCAGGACTGGACCCGCGAGCGCCTCCACGAGCTGCTGACCCAGGCGGGCGGGGAGTCGGTGTCCGCCGTGCCGGTGACGACGGCGGCGCTCGAGGACCAGCCCACGCGCTACGTCCAGGCGGTGCGCGCGATCATCGCCCAGCCGGCGAGCTTCCCCGACGTGGCGGCCCACCTCTTCGACGCCGACGTGACGCCGAGCGCGAACGCGAACGACGTCCTGGAGATGACCGTCGGCGGCTCGGCCACCATCCAGATCCGGCGCGACACCCCGTTCACCTCGACCGAGCGGGCGCGGGCCGCGGCGCTCGCCGACCTCGTCGGCGAGGTGCTCGACGCGCAGGCGCCCCCGGCGCCACACCAGCCGGGAGCCGGCGACCCCGACTTCGTCGCCCAGGGCGCCGTGGTGTCGGCGCTGGCCGGCGGCAAGGTCGCCGGCCGGGCCGAGTACACCGCGGCCGAGGGGGAGGCCCCGTGGCCGGTGGACCTCTGGGTGGACCCCGCCTGGCACCGCCGCGGCGTCGGGACCCGGCTGCTCGCGGAGATCGCCCGCGCGGCGCGCTCGGCCGGCGCGGAGGAGATCGTCCTGACCGCCCCGTCGGACACCAAGGCGGTCCTCCCGATGGTGCTCGCCGCGGGCATGCGCGGCCGGATCCGGATGGCGGGGGAGTCCCTGACCGTGCGGATCGCGCTGGCCGACCTGCGCCGCTGACGCCGCCGGCCCGTGTGGGGGAGATGACAGTCCCCGAGACTTTGTGAACACATTCACAAGGAGTACGGTCGAGGTGTGCTGGCCCCCGACGTCGTCACCGCCCTGACCCACCTCGCCGCCGAGGCCGAGCCCGCGGGCCTGCTGCCCGCCCGGCAGCAGATGGCGCTGTCGCTCGGCTGGCACATCGTGCTCGCGTGCTTCGGCGTCGCCTTCCCGGCGATGATCTTCACGATGCACCTGATCGGCATCCGCCGCCGGGACCCGGTGGCGCTCGGGCTCGCGCAGCGCTGGGCGAAGGTCTCCGCCGTGCTGTTTGCGATCGGCGCGGTCTCCGGCACCGTGCTCAGCTTCGAGATGGGCCTGCTCTGGCCCGGCCTGATGGGGACGTACGGCGACGTACTCGGGCTCCCCTTCGCGTTCGAGGGCCTCGCCTTCTTCCTGGAGGCGATCTTCCTCGGCATCTACCTCTACGGCTGGGGACGGATGCCACCCAGGCGGCACGTCCTCATGGTCCTTCCGATGGCGGTCACCGGCATCGCGGGTGCCTACTGCGTCCTCGCCGTGAACGCCTGGATGAACCTGCCCGTCGGCTTCGACGTCGTCGACGGCGAGGTGACCGACGTCCGTCCGTGGGCCGTGCTGTTCAACCAGCAGGCCTTCCTCCAGTTCGCCCACATGTGGGTCGGCGCCTACATGCTCGCCGGCTTCACCATCGCCGGCGTGTACGCCGTCGGCATGCTCCGCGGACGCCGCGACGCCCACCACCGGCTGGGCTTCATGGTCCCGTTCGTGTTCGCCTCCGTCGCCGCGGTCACCCAGCCCTTCGTCGGGCACGTCCTCGGCTTCGGCCTCGACGAGCGCCAGCCGGCCAAGCTGGCGGCGTTCGAGCTCGCCGAGACCACCGAGAGCCCCTCGCCGCTGCGTCTCGGCGGCGTGCTCATCGACGGCGAGGTCAAGGGTGCGATCGACATCCCCTATCTCGGGTCCCTGATCGCCATGAACTCACCCGACAAGCCGGTCCCGGGTCTCGACACGATCCCGGAGGAGGACCACCCTCCGGTCAACCTGACCCACCTGGCCTTCCAGACCATGGTCGGCATCGGAACCCTCCTCGCCGCCGCGGTCGTGTGGTTCTGGTTCCAGCGACGCCGAGGGCGCGACCTGCTGGAGCGGCGGTGGTTCCTGCGCTTCGCGGCCGCCGCCGGGCCCCTCGCCGTCATCGCGCTCGAGGCGGGCTGGATCGCCACCGAGGTCGGCCGCCAGCCGTGGATCGTCTACGGCGTCATGCGCACCCCGGAGGCCGTGGGCGACTACACCGCCAGCCTGTGGTGGCTGCTCGGGATCAGCACCGTGGTCTACACCGCGATGACCGTCGGCGCGGTCGTCGTGCTGCGCTCGATGGCCCGCCGCTGGCGCGCCGGGGAGGTCGACCTGCCCAGCCCCTACGCTCCGGAGCAGGCGGCGCAGCACTCCTCGGAGGTCGGCCGATGAGCCTCGAGCTGGCGGTGGCCGCCGCGCTCTTCGTCGGGGTGATCGCCTACGCCGTCCTCGGCGGCGCCGACTTCGGGTCGGGCTTCTTCGACCTCACCGCCGGCAGCGCGCGCCGGGGCGCGGAGCTGCGCACGCTCGTCGACCACAGCATCGGCCCGGTCTGGGAGGCCAACCACGTCTGGCTGATCTACGTCCTGGTCATCTGGTGGACCGGCTTCCCGGAGTCCTTCGCCGCGGCGATGTCGACGCTGGTGCTGCCGCTGCTCCTGGCCCTGCTCGGCATCGTGCTCCGCGGCGCGAGCTTCGCCTTCCGCAAGTACGCCGCCACGCTCGCCCAGGCCCGTCTCTTCGGCGTCGTGTTCGCGACCTCGTCGATCATCACCCCGTTCTTCCTCGGGACCGTCGCCGGCGGCATCGCGTCGGGCCGGGTCCCGCTCGACGGGGTGGGCGACCGCTGGTCGTCGTGGGTCAACCCGACCTCGCTCTTCGGTGGGGTGATCGCCGTCGGCACCTGCGCCTTCCTCGCCGGCAGCTTCCTGGTCGCCGACGCCCGCCGCAGCGGCCAGGAGCAGCTGGCCGAGGAGCTGCGGACCCGCGCGCTGGCCGTCGGCGCCGCGACCGGGGCCGTCGTCTTCGCCGCGCTGGTCCCGATCGACCACGACGCCCCGACGCTCGCCGCGGGGCTGGAGGGGCGGGCCGCCCCGCTCGTCGTCCTCGCGGGGCTCGCCGGGCTGGCCACGATGGTGCTGCTCTGGCGTCGCCGGTACGCCGTCGCGCGCATCGCCGCGGTCCTGGCGGTGACCGCGGTCGTCTCCGGGTGGGGCGTGGGCCAGTACCCGTGGCTGCTGGTCGACGAGATCACGATCGCGGACGCGGCCGGTGCCCCCGCCACCCTGCAGGGGCTGCTCGTCGCGGTCGGCCTGGCGGTGGTGGTCGTCGTACCCCCGTTGGCCTACCTGTTCCGGCTCACGCAGACGGAGGAGTGGTCCCGCCCCGACCACTGACCTCCTGGCCCGTGGGCTCCGGGGCCTCGGGCCGGTCGTGGTGGTTGCCCAGCCGCCACCCGCCGAGCGGCAGCGCCAGCGCGGACGCCGGGCCCCACGTGCCGGGGGCATAGGGCTCCGTGGGCGGGCGACGGTCGAGCACCGGCTGGAAGATCTCCCACAGGCGGTCGACCTCCTCGGAGCTGATGAACAGCGTCTGGTCGCCGCGCATGACGTCCAGCAGCAGCCGCTCGTAGGCCTCGAGCGGGTCGGCCCCCGGCACGTCGCCGACGAGGTCGAGGCGGAACACCCCCTCGACCAGCGCCATGTCCGGTCCGGGACGCTTGGCCCGCACGTCGATCGCGATCCGGGGCTGGTCCGTCAGCTCGATGACCAGCTCGTTGGGGTCGGGGTTCCCGCCGTCCTCGGGCTTGAGCCAGCGGTGGCGTGGGTCCCGGAAGCGCACGGTGATGGTGCGCTTGCCCTCCGCGAGCGCCTTGCCGGTGCGCAGGTAGAACGGCACGTCGCGCCAGCGGTCGTTGTCGATCCAGACCTCGGCCGCCACGAACGTCTCCACCTCGGAGTCGGGCGCCACGTCGGGCTCGTCGCGGTAGCCGTCGTACTGGCCGAAGACGACGCGCTCGGGGTCGATCGGCCGGACGGCGGAGAAGGTCGCGGCCTTCGCGGCCCGGATCGCGGAGGCGCGGAAGGCGTGCGGGTCCTCGAGCGCCACGAACCCGAGCAGCTGGGCGAGATGGGTCGTCACCATGTCGCGCAGGCAGCCGGTGCCCTCGTAGAAGCTGCCCCGGCCCTCGACCGTCAGCCTCTCGGGGACGTCGATCTGCACCGACTCGATGGTGTGCCGGTTCCAGGCCGGCTCGAAGAGCCCGTTGGCGAAGCGCAGCGCGAGGATGTTCTGGACCGCCTCCTTGCCCAGGAAGTGGTCGATGCGGAAGACCTGGTCGCCGGCGAACGCCGTCGCCAGCACCGCCTGGAGCTCGCGCGCGGTCGCGAGGTCCGTGCCGAAGGGCTTCTCGGTGACCAGGCGCGAGCGGGCGACGAGGTCCTCCCGGTCGAGCATCCCGACCATGCCCTTGACCGCCCCGGGTGGCACCGACAGGTAGAGGAGGCGGCGTACGTCGCCCAGGAGGCAGCCGCAGGTCGCGAGGATCCGGTCCTCGGCCTCCGCGACGGCCCGGGCGAGCTCGCTGCCGTCGTCCGCGGAGGACGCCACGAAGCGGGTGCGCTCCAGCAGCGGGCCGGCCACGCGCTCGTCGACCTCGCCCACGAACTCCGCCAGCGCGTCACGCACCTGGCGGCGGAAGTCCTCGTCGCTGCCGGGGGCGTGGCGGCCGCTCCCGATCACCTCGAAGTGGTCGGGGAGACGCCCGGCCGCGGCGAGCCGGTAGAGGCCCGGGAACAGCTTGCGCGCCGCCAGGTCGCCGGTCGCACCGAAGAGGACGAGCACGTGCGGAGGAAGGTCCGAGGTCACCTCCCCAGCCTCTCGGACCCGTCAAGGGGTGACGGGCACCACGCCCTACACTGGTCCAGTGGAGGTCCCCGACAAGTTCGCCGCACTCGGTCTCACCTACGACGACGTCCTGCTCCTGCCGGGTCATTCCGACCTCGTGCCGGACGAGATCGACACCACCTCGCGGCTGACCCGCGAGATCTCGCTGCGCTCCCCGCTGATCAGCGCCGCGATGGACACCGTGACCGAGTCCCGGATGGCGATCGCGATGGCCCGCCAGGGCGGCATCGGCATCCTGCACCGCAACCTCTCCGCCGAGGAGCAGGCCTACCAGGTCGACCTCGTCAAGCGGACCCAGACCGGCATCATCTCCAACCCGGTCACCATCGGCCCCGACGCGACGCTCGAGGAGCTCGACCGGATCTGCGGCGAGTACCGCGTCTCCGGCCTTCCCGTCGTCGACGGCGAGAACCGCCTCCTCGGCATCTGCACCAACCGCGACCTGCGCTTCACCCCCGTCGCGGAGTGGGCGACCACGAAGGTCGACGAGGTGATGACGCCGATGCCCCTGGTCACCGGTGCCGTCGGGATCAGCCGCGAGGACGCCACCGCCCTGCTGCGCAAGCACAAGCGCGAGCGCCTGCCGCTGGTCGACGAGCACGGCCGGCTGGGCGGCCTGATCACCGTCAAGGACTTCGTGAAGTCCGAGCAGTTCCCCCTCGCCTCGAAGGACGCCGACGGCCGGCTCATGGTCGGCGCGGCGATCGGCTACTTCGGCGACGCCTGGGAGCGTGCCACCGGACTGATCGAGGCCGGCGTCGACGTCCTCGTCGCCGACACCGCCCACGGCCACGTGACCCTGCTGCTCGACATGGTCCGCCGGCTGAAGTCCGACCCGGCCACCCGGCACGTCCAGGTCATCGGCGGCAACGTCGCCACCCGCGAGGGCGCCCAGGCCTTCGTCGACGCCGGCGCCGACGCCGTCAAGGTCGGCTTCGGCCCCGGGTCGATCTGTACGACGCGCGTCGTCACCGGCTGCGGCGTCCCCCAGGTCACCGCGGTCTACGAGGCGTCGCTCGCGGCCAAGCCGGCCGGCGTACCGGTGATCGCGGACGGGGGCCTGCAGCAGTCCGGCGACATCGCCAAGGCGATCGTCGCGGGCGCGGAGTCGGTGATGATCGGCTCCATGCTGGCCGGCTGCGAGGAGTCGCCCGGCGAGGTCGTCTTCCACCAGGGCAAGCAGTACAAGGCCTACCGTGGCATGGGCTCGCTCGGCGCGATGTCCTCGCGCGGCAAGAAGTCCTACTCCAAGGACCGCTACTTCCAGGCCGAGGTCGCCAGCGACGACAAGATCGTCCCCGAGGGCATCGAGGGCCGGGTCGCCTACAAGGGCCCGCTGGCCGGCGTCGCCCACCAGCTCCTCGGCGGGCTGTCGCAGTCGATGTTCTACGTCGGCGCGCAGACCATCCCCGAGCTGCAGGAGAAGGGCCGGTTCATCCGGATCACCTCCGCCTCGCTCAAGGAGAGCCACCCCCACGACATCGAGATGACCGTCGAGGCCCCCAACTACCACCGGTAGTCGGCGCGAGCGCGTCGTCCATCGAAGGCGGCGCGCTCGCAGGGGGCGTATGCGATCCGGTCCTGGCGGTACCGCTGGACCAGCCAACAGGGGAGGATCGCGATGGACGTCGACGACTGGTTCCGTGACGGGAACGACCCGGGCTGGATCGCGGTGTACGTGCTGGTGGCGCTGGTGCTGCTGGCCGCTCTCGCGATGATCGCCGCCCGCAGGAAGCGCGAGCGGGACCTGCACCGGGCGCACGAGCTCCGCACGGAGGCGCAGCGGCACGAGCCGGCGCTGCGGGCCAAGGACGCCGAGGCCCGCCAGCTCGAGGCCGAGTCCGAGCAGGCGCGCGCGGAGGCCGACCGGCTCGAGGCGGTGGCCGAGGAGAAGAGGAACAGGTTCGAGAGGGAGCGCGCCGAGCAGGAGCGGCGGCTGCACGAGGCCGACAAGCTCGACCCGCGCGAGCCCGGCCGGCACGAGTCACGCGGCTGAGGCCTGCCGGACGGGTGCTCTCCGGCCGGCCCCGATATCCTCCTCCGGTGAGCGACATCGAGATCGGCCGCGCCAAGCGCGCCCGGACGGCGTACTCCTTCGACGACATCGCGATCGTGCCCTCGCGGCGTACCCGCGACCCCGAGGAGGTCAGCGTCGACTGGCAGATCGACGCCTACCGGTTCTCGCTGCCGATCCTGGCGGCACCGATGGACTCGGTGATGTCGCCGCGGACCGCCATCGAGTTCGGGCGGTACGGCGGGCTCGGCGTACTCAACCTCGAGGGCCTGTGGACCCGGTACGACGACCCCGAGCCGCTGCTCGAGGAGGTCGCGGGGCTGCAGGGCGAGGAGGCCACCCGCCGGCTGCAGGAGATCTACACCGAGCCGATCAAGGCCGAGCTGGTCGCCGAGCGCCTGCGCGAGGTGCGCGAGGCCGGCGTGACCGTCGCCGGGTCGCTCTCGCCGCAGCGCACCAAGGAGTTCGCCAAGGCGGTCACCGACGCGGGCGTCGACCTCTTCGTGATCCGCGGGACGACGGTGTCGGCCGAGCACGTCTCGAGCCAGGCCGAGCCGCTGAACCTCAAGGAGTTCATCTACGAGCTCGACGTACCCGTCATCGTCGGCGGCTGCGCGACCCACCAGGCCGCGCTGCACCTGATGCGCACCGGGGCGGCGGGCGTGCTCGTCGGCTTCGGCGGCGGCGCGGCGCACACCACCCGGACCGTCCTGGGCATCTCCGTCCCGATGGCCAGCGCGGTGGCCGACGTCGCCGCCGCGCGGCGCGACTACCTCGACGAGTCGGGTGGGCGCTACGTCCACGTCATCGCCGACGGCTCCATCGGCACCTCCGGCGACCTCGCCAAGGCGATCGCCTGCGGCGCCGACGCCGTGATGGTCGGCTCGCCCTTCGCCCGCGCCACGGACGCGCCAGGCCGCGGCTTCCACTGGGGCGCCGAGGCGCACCACGCGGACCTGCCCCGCGGGCAGCGCGTCCAGTTCGACCAGGTCGGCACCTTCGAGGAGATCCTGTTCGGGCCTTCGCGCGTCGCCGACGGCACCATGAACCTGGTGGGCGCCCTCAAGCGCTCGATGGCGACCACCGGCTACACCGAGCTCAAGGAGTTCCAGCGCGTCGAGGTCGTCGCCCACTGACCCTCGCAGGGATGTTGAGTCGTCACTTCTGACCCCTCGAGTCGTCACTTCTGACCCCTCGAGTCGTCAGATCCGACCCGTCGACCTCCCGGCCAGGAGGACGGGTGGCAGCTCGACGGGTCACAAGTGACGACTCGACGGGTCGGAACCGACGACTCAACGGATCTCAGGGGCGGAGGGAGCGGAGGACGTGGGCGGTGAGCCGGTCCGCCCAGGCGTCGTCGAGGGAGGTGGCCAGGGCACCGGGGGTGAGGAGGAGGCCGGCGATGACCGTCCCGACGACGCCCTGCACGAGGTCGGCGGCGCGGACGTCCGGGTGGGCCTCGCCGTCGGCGACCGCGTGTCGGAGCCGCTCGTCCAGAGCCGCGAGCACGCCCGCGAAGCGCCCGATCATCGTGGCGTGGAGGTCGGGATAGGTGCCGGCCTCGGCCAGCAGGCCCGGCAGGGCCGCCGCGGCCGCGGGGGTGCACAGGGCGTCGCGGGTCCCGCGGACCAGGTGGGCCGCGACGTCGCCGAGGTCGGTGTCGCGGTCGACGTCGGCGCCGAGGGCGAGCTCGTCGGGGAACACCGCCTCGTGCACGAGATGGGGGAGCGCGGGCCAACGGCGGTAGAGCGCGGCCTTGGTCGTGCCGGCCCGGGACGCCACGGCGGCGCCGGTCACGGCGGCGTACCCGCCCTCCGCCAGCAGCTCCCGTACGGCGACCAGCGCGGCCTGCTCGATCCGCGGGTCCCGCGGGCGGCCGGTCGACCTGGTTGCCATGACCCTCTTCCCCTCTTTCGATACCGAAGGTACCGTAACGCGCACGTCCCCTAGAACGTGTTCTAGAACGAGGGGCGCCCGACCCGAGGAGGGCCCATGACCGAGGCATCGGTGCCGCCGGACTTCACGCTGCAACGCTCGAGCCGCGACCGGGCCGAGGTGCACGACCGGCTGGAGGCGTGGCTCGCCGACGTGCTGCCGCCCGGCTCCGAGCCCGTCGTCACGCTGCACGCCGGCATCGACACCAACGGGATGTCGAGCGAGACGGTGATCCTCGACGTCGCCTGGACCGAGGGAGGCGAGCGCCGCACCGGCGGGTACGTCGCCCGGGTCGCGCCCGCGCAGGCCGACGTCCCGGTCTTCCGGGAGTACCGCCTCCAGGACCAGTACGACGCCATGCGCCTCGCCGGCGAGCTGACCGACGTCCCCGTCCCCGCCGTGCGCTGGTTCGAGCGGACCGGCGCCGTCCTCGGCACCCCCTTCTTCCTCATGGACCGGGTCGAGGGCCTCGTCCCGCCCGACGTCATGCCCTACCCCTTCGGGGACAACTGGCTCTTCGACGCCGACCCTGCCGACCAGGAGCGGCTCGAGCGCAGCAGCGTCGAGACCATCGCGAGGCTCCACGCCATCGCGGCCCCGGAGACCACCTTCGCGTTCCTCGACCCGGCGGCCACCGGCCACGCCGGCGCGACGCCGCTGGCGCGCAACCTCGCGAAGACCCGTGCCTGGTACGAGTGGGCCGCCGCCGACCTCGCGCGCTCCCCGCTGGTCGACCGCGCCCTGGCGTGGCTCGAGGCGAACCTGCCCGGCACCGACGAGGCCGTGCTGTGCTGGGGGGACGCCCGGATCGGCAACATGATGTACCGCGACTTCACGCCCGTCGCCGTCCTGGACTGGGAGATGGCCTCGATCGGCCCGCGGGAGCTCGACGTGTCCTGGATCGTCTTCGCCCACGAGGTCTTCCAGACGATCGCCCAGGTCTTCGAGCTGCCGGGCATGCCGGACTTCCTCACTGAGGAGTCCGTGCGGGCGACCTACCGGGAGCTGAGTGGCGTCGAGCTCGGCGACCTCACCTGGTACCACCTCTACAACGCCGTCATCTGGTGCGTGGTCTTCATGCGCACCGGCCTGCGGCAGGTCCGCTTCGGCGAGATCGAGCCGCCCGACGACATCGAGACGCTCTTCCACTGCAAGCCGCTGGTCGAGCGGCTGCTGGCCGAGGTAGGTGCCTGAGATGACCGGAGTGGCCGGGGAGCACGGCCGGCACGGCGAGTACGTCGGCATCGGACCCCTCGACGAGTATCCCATCCACCAGCTCCCGCAGCCCGTGGCGTGGGGCGGCAGCAGCGACCGGCACTTCTACGACCGCAGCTACTTCAACTGCCACGACCGCAGCGGCGACATCATGCTCATCACGGGGCTCGGCTTCTACCCCAACCTCGGCACCAAGGACGCCTACGTCCTCGTGCGCCGCGGCGACGTGCAGACGGCGGTGCACCTCTCCGACGCGGCCGACCCGCGCGGCGGGGACCGGATGGAGCAGCGGGTGGGCGGCTACCGGGTCGAGGTCGTCGAGCCGCTGCGGGAGCTGCGGGTGGTGCTGGAGGAGACCGAGGGGATCGCCGTCGACCTGCGCTGGCGCGGCCTGCACCCGGTCATCCAGGAGCTGCCGCACGTCATGCGCCAGGGGCCGGGGACGGTGCTCAACGCCCAGCGCTTCGCCCAGGTCGGCAGCTGGGAGGGCCGCATCGCGATCGACGGCGAGGAGATCGCGGTGACCCCGGAGCTGTGGACCGGCTCCCGCGACCGGTCCTGGGGCATCCGGCCGCAGGGCGAGCCGGTGACCCCCGGCCGCCCCGCCGAGCCGCCCTTCGACGGCATGTGGTGGCTCTACGTGCCGATCGGCTTCGACGAGTTCTGCCTGTGCGTGATCATCCAGGAGACGCCCGACGGCTATCGCACCGTCAACGACTGCACCCGCGTCTGGCGCGACGGCCGCGTGGAGCAGCTCGGCTGGCCGCGCGTCGAGATCCGCTACGAGCCCGGCACCCGGGTGCCCACCGGCGCCACCCTCGCCTGTACGACGCCCGACGGGAGGCCGCTCACCTTCGAGGTCACCTCCCACCTGCCGACGCCGATCCACGTCGGCGGCGGCTACGGCGGCGACTCCGACTGGGCCCACGGCACCTGGAAGGGGACCGGCTTCACGGAGCGGGTCACCTACGACATGAACGACCCGGCCGTCGCCGGCCGCGTCATGTTCGGCGTCATCGACCACGTCGGCTCCGCGACCGTGCACGGACCCGGCGCCGGCGTACCCGACGGCACCGAGGGCTGGGGCCTCTTCGAGCACGGAGCCCTCGGCCGCCACGACCCCTCCGGATTCACCGACTGGTTCGACGTGTCCGGTGGTTGAGGTGCGAGGCCGCCCGCGGCCGAGCCTCGAGACCTCCGGACTGCTCGACGATCCGGAGGCTTCGAGGCTCCTCGCTGGCGCTCGTCGCACCTCGACCACCGGCAGAAAGGAACACCCATGAGCAACCTCGACCGCGACGCCCTCTTCATCGGCGGCACCTGGACCGCCCCCGCCACCGACGCCGTGCTGGAGGTGGTCTCGCCGCACTCGGAGGAGGTCGTGGCGCGGGTGCCCGATGGCTCGGCCGCGGACATCGACGCCGCCGTCGCCGCGGCGCGCCGCGCGTTCGACGAGGGACCCTGGCCGCGGATGAGCCCCGCGGAGCGGATCGAGGTCGTGCAGGCCCTCTCCGGGCTGTACGCCGCGCGCCTGGACGAGATGGCGACGATCATCTCCACCGAGATGGGCTCGCCGATCTCGTTCAGCTCGCTGGCCCAGGCGCCCGCGCCGTGGATGCAGATCGAGGCCTTCCTCGCCATCGCCCGGGAGTTCCCCTGGGAGGCGACCCGGCCCGGCGCGCTGGGCGCGGACGTCGTCGTACGTCACGAGCCGGTGGGCGTGGTCGCCGCGATCCCACCGTGGAACGTCCCCCAGTTCACGATCCTGTCGAAGGTCGTCCCCGCGCTGCTGGCCGGCTGCACGGTCGTCGTCAAGCCGGCGCCGGAGACCCCGCTCGACGGCTATCTGCTGGCCGAGCTTCTCGTCGAGGCCGGCGTCCCCGAGGGCGTGGTGTCCATCGTCGCCGGCGGCCGCGAGGTCGGGGAGCATCTCGTGCGCCACCCCGGCGTCGACAAGGTCGCGTTCACCGGGTCGACCGCGGCCGGGCGCCGGATCGGCGCGATCTGCGGCGAGCAGCTCAAGCGGGTCTCGCTCGAGCTGGGCGGCAAGTCGGCCGCTATCGTCCTCGACGACGCCGACGAGGCCGCCACGATCGAGGGACTGAAGTTCCTCGGCGTGATGAACTCCGGCCAGGCCTGCGTCGCGCAGACCAGGGTGCTGGTCAGCCGCGAGCGCCACGACGCGTTCGCCGCCACGCTGGCCGACGCGATCGGCGCCATGAAGGTCGGCGACCCGATGGACCCGGCGACCGAGATCGGCCCGATGGTCGCCCGGCGCCAGCAGGAGCGCGTGGAGAAGTACATCGCCCTCGGCCAGGAGGAGGGTGCCCGTCTGCTCACCGGAGGCAACGGCCGTCCGGACGGCCTGGACCGGGGCTGGTACGTGCGTCCGACCGTCTTCGCGGGGGTGGACAACCGGATGCGGATCGCGCAGGAGGAGATCTTCGGTCCCGTCCTCGCCGTGATCCCGTACGACGACGTCGCGGACGCGGTGCGCATCGCCAACGACTCCGAGTACGGCCTGGCCGGCACCGTGTGGACCGCCGATCCGGAGGCCGGTCTCGAGGTCGCCCGCGGGGTCCGCACCGGGACCTACGGCGTCAACACCTACACGATGGACTTCGCCGCGCCCTTCGGCGGCTTCAAGGCCTCCGGCCTGGGCCGTGAGTTCGGTCCCGAGGGTCTGGCGCAGTACACCGAGGCGAAGTCGGTCTACCTGTCGGCGCCGCCGATGTGAGCACCGGCCCGGTCAGTACGGGCCCGTCAGTACGGGCCCGTCAGTACCGGAACGCGAGGAACCCGAGGTCGTTGAGAGCCGCGGTCGGCGCCAGGTCGTCGGTGGTGTCGCCCTCGACGCCCTGGTTGCGGCCGAGCACCAGCCCGTCGTCGGTCGGCACGACCAGCGGACTGGCGGTGAGGCCCTCGGCGTGCTCGGTCGGCAGGCCCCACAACGCCTTCCGCTCGCCCGTGGCGGCGTCGAGCATCAGGATCGAACCGCTGCGGGCGTCCGGGGCGTTGACGAACAGGTGGCGCCCGTCGGCGCTCAACGGGCCGAGGTGCCAGTTGGCGGTGTAGTCGTACTTCCACACGACCTCGGCGGTCATCGGGTCGAGTCGCACGATGGTCTGCCCGTCGCGCAGGATCAGGTCGTCCTCGACGGCCTGGACGGCGTGGGGGTTGCCGGACCCCACGTCCTGGTACCAGAGCCGGTACGACGTCACGGGCGTCGACTCGATGGCACCCGCCTGGAGGAGCTGGTGGGAGCGCGCCTCGCCGGTGGCGGGGTCGAGGACCCACAGGTGGGTCCACTCCTCGTCGTCGTTGCGCTGGTAGACCCGCTGGGTGAGGAAGCGGCCGTCGGCCACGAGCCCCAGCTCGGCGAGCCGGCCCGCGGGGGCCACGACGTACGAGCGGCCCGGGCGCTGCCACAGCTCGGTGCCGCTCGCGAGGTCGAAGCCGACGAAGGTCGGGATGTCGTTGCGGCCGGTCCGCAGCCGGAGCACCGCGGTCGTGGTGCCCGGGACGGGCATGATCTGGTCGATCGACGTCACCTGCTTGGCCAGCGCCCGGGGTGCGCTCCACAGCTCCTGGATCTCGCCGGTGGGCGTGACCCGGTAGAGGGTCTCGTCGATGCCGAGATAGTCGGCACCGTCGATGCTGGTGAGCACGTCGGGCTGGGTGGGCAGCTCGACGTCGTTGACGAGGGTGCCGTCGCGCACGTCGACGGTGAAGAGTCGGTCGCCGTAGGCCTCGGTGTCGTCGTAGGGCCGGTAGGCGGCGAAGTGCCAGTGGTGCTCGGCGGTGGCCTCGGTGCCCATGTGCTCGGAGACCTCGCCGCGGAGGTCCACGGGCGAGGACCAGACCGTCTCGCCGTCGTCGAGCGCGACGCCGAGCGCGGTGTCGAAGACGGCGTAGACCGCGATGTCCCCGTCGACGAAGAGCACCTGCGTCCAGGCCTCGTACGACGTGGCGTCGCGGGTGCCGGTGCTCCGCACGAGCCAGACGGGGTCCAGGCCGGTCGCCGCGGTCGCGTCGCGTGCCGTGGCCGGGGCGGGCTCGCCGAGGGACCGACCGGAGCCGTTGCTGCAGCCGGCGGCCAGGAGCGCGAGGGCCGCCAGCGCGGCGATCGCGCGCCGCGCCCTCACAGCCAGGCCTCCGTCCGGGCCAGGAGGTCGGCGAGGTCGCGGGCGCCGACGCCGCGGAACACCTTGGCGTTCACGCCGCTGAGGTCGTAGACGCGGCGGACCAGGTCGATGACCTGCGCGCGGCCGTGGGTCGCCTCCACGTAGGCGAGCACCGCCCCCGAGCACACGTAGTTGGCGTGGACCGTCGAGGGGTCCGCCTCCTGGAAGACGTCCTGGGGCAGCCCGGCGCCGTTGCGCATCCGTCCCCGGTACGACGAGAAGGCCGCTCGGATCTCGCCGCCGAAGCGCCTCATCAGGCCGTCCCCGCCGCCGGACTCGACCCACATCGCGAAGCCCTCGACGGCCCAGGTGTCGCCGCCGAGTCCCCACTGCCCGGCCAGGGCGTGCGCGGCCTCGTGGGAGCCGAGCTCGACCGCGTCCGCGTCGCTGGTGATCATGCCGGGGTGGACCACGATCCGCGAGGTGGCCCGCGGGCCGTCCTCCTCGTCGAGCTCGGTCTCCGCCGTCAGGGAGTCGGGGTCGAGGTACTGCGCGCGGGCGGCGAAGCCCCCGCGGTCGCGGACGACGTCGTTGGGCTCGTTGCGCAGGAAGAGCGGGCTGTCGGGCTCGTCCATGGCGACGAGCAGCCGCGTGACGCCGGCGGGGGTCGGGACCATCGCCATGGCCTGGCCGATGCCCTCGCTCAGCGGCTCCAGCCACCGCTCGGCGACCGCGCGCTGCGGAGCGCGGAAGACCAGCACGGCGTGCGGGCCGGTCAGCACCTGCCAGTCGCCGGGGAGATCCCACGGAGCGGGGAAGTTGAGCGAGTGCGGCCCGGAGAGGCCCCCGAAGACGAGCTCCGCCTCCGGGTCGGCCTTGGTCACCTCGCTGGTGTACTCCTGCACCACGGGCACGCTGTCGGCGGCCTCGAGCTGGTGGATCAGGAAGAGGCGCACGTCGGTGGTGAGGGCGCCGCCGCTGGCGTTGGTCTGGCGGCCGACGAACGTGCGGTCGACGTCGAAGCGCAGCTCGCGCATCGGGAACCGGCCCAAGATGTCGAGGCGGCGCCGCCACTCGGCCTCGTCGAGGTCCGGTACGAGCCCGGCCATGGCCCGCACGTCGCCGGCCTCCAGGGCCCGGGTCAGGCCGTCCACGAGGGCGTCGACGTCCGCATCGAGGATCACCGTGCCGGCGTCCTGGCCGTGGATGATCGGGCCGCTGGACGAGGGGCTCGGCGTGGCGGCGGACCGGCCCGATCCGGAGCCACCTCCGCAGCCGGCGAGCGCGGTGCCGGCGGCGCCGAGGAGCAGGGCGCGACGCCCGAGAGAGGCGGGGTACATGGCCTGAACCTAGCCCGCGGAGGGGTCCGGGAAACCTCCCGGGAGCCGCTTGACACGGTGGCGGAGTGTGTAAAGCGGCACATCTGCTACCGATCAGTAGATTCGGTGACGGCGGTCACCTACTCTCGTGCCATGAGCGAAGCGATCTCCGGCTCCGGCGCCCCCGACGGCCCCGACGGGCCGGTCGTTGACGGCCCGCACGATCCCGAGCACGACCCGCGGGCGTCCTACGCCCTCGAGCCGGAGTACGTCGCCCGGCTGACCGACCGCATCCGGGCGACGACCGGGCGCACCGCCCAGGTCCACTCGCCGATCAACGGTGCGCCGGTCGCCAACATCCCCCAGTCGAGTGCCGAGGACGTCGCCGAGGCCTTCCGCCGGGCGCGGGTCGCCCAGGCGGCCTGGGCGCGGGTCTCGATCGACGAGCGCGCCCGCATCCTGCACCGGCTCCACGACATCGTCCTCGACCGGCAGGCCGAGATCATGGACCTGATCCAGCTCGAGTCCGGCAAGGCGCGCAAGCACGCCTTCGACGAGCCGCTGCACATCGCGCTCACCGCGCGCTACTACGCCCGCACCGCGCACCGGCACCTCGACAGCGAGCGCCGGCCGGGCGTCGTACCGGTGCTGACGAAGGTCGAGCTGAACCGGGTGCCCAAGGGTGTCGTCGGGATCATCTCGCCGTGGAACTACCCGTTCACGATGGCGCTGTGCGACGGCCTGCCCGCCCTGCTCGCCGGCAACGCCGTGGTCACCAAGCCCGACGCGCAGACCATGCTGTCCGCGCTGCTGGGCGCGCAGCTGCTGGAGGAGGCCGGCTTCCCGCGCGACCTGTGGCAGGTCGTGGCCGGCCCCGGCCGCGAGCTCGGCACGCCGATCATCGAGCGCGCCGACTACATCTGCTTCACGGGCTCGACGGCCACCGGCAAGATCATCGCCAGGCAGGCCGCCGAGCGGCTGATCGGCTGCTCGCTCGAGCTCGGCGGCAAGAACCCCATCCTCGTGCTCCGCGACGCCGACATCGAGCGCGCGGCCGAGGGCGCCGTGCGCGCCTGCTTCTCCAACGCCGGCCAGCTGTGCGTGTCGACCGAGCGGATGTTCGTCGCCGACGCGGTCTACGACCGCTTCGTCGACCGCTTCGTGGCTCGCACCAAGGCGATGAGCCTCGGCGCCACGATGGGCTGGGACGCCGACATGGGAACGCTCATCTCCAGCGACCAGCTCGAGACGGTCTCGGCCCACGTCGAGGACGCGGTGGCCAAGGGCGCGCGGGTCCTGGCCGGCGGCAAGGCGCGGCCCGACCTGGCGCCGTACTACTACGAGCCGACCATCCTGGAGGGCGTCACGCCGGAGATGACCTGCTTCGGCAACGAGACCTTCGGGCCCGTGGTCTCGGTCTACCGCTTCCACGACGAGGCCGACGCGATCGCGCGGGCCAACGACGGCGAGTACGGCCTCAACGGCTCGGTCTACACCCGCGACACCGCGCGCGGCCGGGCGGTGGCGCGCCAGATCAAGTGCGGCACGGTGAACGTCAACGAGGCGTTCGGTGCGACCTTCGCCAGCATCGACGCCCCGATGGGCGGGATGCGGGAGTCCGGCATGGGGCGGCGCCAGGGCGGCGAGGGCATCCACCGCTACACCGAGACCCAGTCGGTCGGCACCCAGCGGCTGCTCCGGTTCGGCCCGATGCTCGGCATGTCCGACGAGAGCTACGCCAAGCTCATGTCGGCCTCCCTGCGGATCATGGACAAGCTGGGCCGGGCATGAACCACCCCACTGGATTCTTCGCTCCCGCGCTTCGCTCCTCCGCCACCAATCGATCGGGGACCCCGGCATGAGCGACTTCGACTACGACGTCCTCGTCATCGGCTCCGGCTTCGGGGGCTCCGTCACCGCGCTGCGACTGACCGAGAAGGGCTACCGCGTCGGCGTCCTGGAGGCCGGCGCGCGGTTCACCGACGCCGACTTCGCCGACACCTCCTGGGACCTGAAGAAGTACCTCTACGCCCCGGCCGCCGGGTGCTACGGCATCCAGCGCATCGACATGGTCCGCGACTGCCTGATCCTCGCGGGTGCGGGCGTGGGCGGCGGCTCGCTGGTCTACGCCAACACGCTCTACGAGCCCCTCGACCCCTTCTACCGGGACCCCTCCTGGGCCCACATCACCGACTGGAAGGCCGAGCTGGCGCCCTACTACGACCAGGCCAAGCGGATGCTGGGCGTCGTCGAGTACCCGCGGATGACGCCCTCGGACGAGGTGATGAAGAAGGTCGCCGACGAGATGGGCGTGGGCGACACCTTCCACCCCACCCCCGTCGGGGTCTTCTTCGGCGGCCCCGGCCAGGAGGCCGGCACGGAGGTCGCCGACCCGTACTTCGGCGGCGTGGGCCCGGCGCGGAACACCTGCCGTGACTGCGGCGAGTGCATGACCGGCTGCCGGCACAACGCGAAGAACACGCTGGTCAAGAACTACCTCTACCTCGCCGAGCAGAACGGCGCCGTGGTGCACCCGCTGACCACGGTCACCCGGGTCCGGCCGCTGGCCGGCGGGGGCTACCAGGTCGACACCCGGTGGACGAAGGCCAAGCTGAGCCGTCGTACGGCGACCCGGACGTTCACCGCCGAGCAGGTGGTGTTCTCGGCGGCCGCCCTCGGCACCCAGAAGCTCCTGCACCGGCTGAAGGCGACCGGCGACCTGCCGAACGTCTCCGACCGGCTGGGCCACCTGACCCGCACCAACTCCGAGTCGATCCTCGGCGCGATCGCGCCGCAGGGCGCCGACGTCGACTACACCGACGGCGTCGCCATCACGTCGTCGTGGCATCCCGACGAGCACACCCACATCGAGCCCGTGCGCTACGGCAAGGGCAGCAACGCGATGTCGCTGATGCAGACGGTGCTCACCGACGGCGACGGCCCGGACCCCCGCTGGAGGGTCTGGCTCAGGGAGCTGTGGAAGGAGCGCACCCGGGTGCGCGACCTCTACGACGTCAAGCACTGGTCCGAGCGGGTCGTCATCGCCCTGGTCATGCAGTCGGTCGACAACTCGATCACCACCTTCCCGAAGCGGGTCGCGGGGAAGTGGATCCTGTCGTCGCGCCAGGGGCACGGCCAGCCCAACCCCACCTGGATCCCGGCCGCCAACGACGCCGTACGCCGGATGGCGGCGGCCATGGGCGGCGGCACCGCCGGCGGCACCATCGGCGAGCCGTTCAACCGCCCGCTGACCGCCCACTTCATCGGCGGCTGCACGATCGGCGACAGCCCGGAGTCGGGCGTCGTCGACGCCTACCAGCGGGTCTTCGGCCATCCCGGCCTGCACATCGTGGACGGCTCGACGATCTCCGCCAACCTCGGCGTGAACCCGTCGCTGACGATCACGGCGCAGGCGGAGCGCGCGATGGCCTACTGGCCCAACAAGGGCGAGCAGGACGTCCGCCCGCCGCTCGGCGAGGGCTACCGGCAGCTCGAGCCGGTCTCGCCCAAGGCGCCGGTGGTCCCCGCGGACGCCCCCGCCGCCCTGCGCCTGCCCATCGTCGGAGTCAGCTGACGGGTGAGGCTGCTGTGCCTGCTGGGGCGGTTCCGGACTCGTCCGGGGCCGCCCCGGCAGTTTTCGCGGAAGTTGTCGGGAGCCGGCGTAACCCGCCCACCCAGGGGTCGTTGAACGAGCGAGCCCGGGAATTCACGCTCCCTCCCGAAGACCGGGCTCGGTCCAGGCGCTGTCCATCAGCTGCGTGGACAATCAGGGCCCGGCCACCCTCCCTCCCCGGCCGGGCCCTGGTGCGTTTTTGCGGGGAGGACGCCGGTTCGGGACGGCCGCGGACCGCCGATACGATTCGTCCATGACGGCCGAGGAGACGCAGCCCGAGCACGACCTGGTCCTGGTGGTGGACTTCGGGGCGCAGTACGCCCAGCTGATCGCCCGCCGTGTGCGCGAGGCGCGGGTGTACTCCGAGATCGTGCCGCACACGATGCCGGTGTCCGAGATGGTCGCCCGCAGGCCGAAGGCGATCATCCTCTCCGGCGGACCCTCGTCGGTGTACGCCGAGGGCGCGCCGGGCGTCGACCCGGCCATCTTCGGCGCCGGCACCTCGGTGTTCGGCATGTGCTACGGCTTCCAGCTGATGGCGGCGCACCTGGGTGGCACGGTCGCCGCGACCGGCGCGCGGGAGTACGGCCGCACCCGGGTCTCCGTCGGCCACCCGGGCACCCTCCTCAACGGCATCCCGCTCGAGCACAACGTCTGGATGTCGCACGGCGACTCGGTGACCGAGGCGCCCGAGGGCTTCGAGGTGCTCGCGTCCACCGACGTCACCCCGGTCGCGGCGTTCGAGAACGTCAACAAGGGCCTGGCCGGCGTCCAGTGGCACCCCGAGGTGCTGCACTCCGAGCACGGCCAGAAGGTGCTCGAGCACTTCCTGTGGGACATCGCCGGCTGTCGCCAGACCTGGACGATCGGCAACATCGCCGAGGAGCAGATCGAGCGCATCCGCGAGCAGATCGGCCCGGACGGCCGCGCCATCTGCGGGCTGTCCGGCGGCGTGGACTCCGCGGTCGCCGCGGCGATCGTGCAGAAGGCGATCGGCGACCGGCTGACCTGCGTGTACGTCGACCACGGGCTGATGCGCAAGGGGGAGACCGAGCAGATCGAGCGTGACTTCGTGGCGTCCACCGGCGCCAAGCTGGTCGTCGTCGACGCGGAGAAGCAGTTCCTCGACGCGCTCGCCGGTGTCACCGACCCCGAGACCAAGCGCAAGATCATCGGCCGCGAGTTCATCCGCACCTTCGAGGCCGCCGAGATCGACGTCATCAAGGACGCCCCGGAGGGCACCAAGGTCGCCTTCCTGGTGCAGGGCACCCTCTACCCGGACGTCGTCGAGTCCGGTGGGGGAGCGGGCACCTCCAACATCAAGTCCCACCACAACGTCGGCGGGCTCCCCGAGGACCTCGAGTTCGAGCTGGTCGAGCCGCTGCGCACGCTGTTCAAGGACGAGGTCCGCCTGGTCGGCGAGCAGCTCGGCCTGCCCCCCGAGATCGTGTGGCGCCACCCCTTCCCGGGCCCCGGCCTCGGCATCCGGATCATCGGCGAGGTCACCCGCGAGCGCCTCGACATCCTCCGCGAGGCGGACGCGATCGCCCGCGCCGAGCTGACCGCGGCCGGCCTGGACCGCGACATCTGGCAGTTCCCCGTGGTGCTGCTCGCCGACGTCCGCTCGGTCGGCGTCCAGGGCGACGGGCGCACCTACGGCCACCCGGTCGTGCTGCGTCCGGTCACCTCCGAGGACGCGATGACCGCCGACTGGGCGCGACTGCCGTACGACGTCCTGGAGCGCATCTCGACCCGGATCACCAACGAGGTGGCCGAGGTGAACCGGGTCACCGTCGACATCACCTCGAAGCCGCCCGGCACCATCGAGTGGGAGTGAGACAGGGGCTCTGACCTGCGGAAACGTGGCTTGGTTTGTACCCTGCGGGCGACCGCGCTCGGCGCAGTCGCGGTGATGTAGACATGAATCAAATGCGTGGCCAGGGGCGCCGTCGCAAACGCCACGCTCCCTGGTTGAGCTCGGCCTATCCTTTCTGTCGGCGCTCTTGGATACCCTGCTCGCATGATGATGGTCCAGTCTCCGGCGTCACTTGTTGACGATCTACACGAAGACCTGCGCACCCGGTGGGTGCCGGACGTCATCGCGGACGCGGACGCCGGCGCCTCGGCCGTTTCTCCCAGTCTCGATGCAGACGCGCTGTCTCTCTTTCCGGTTTTGCGGGACGCAGGACCAAGGGTGGCGCCGATCTTCACAGTTCAAGCTCTAGCTGCTCAGCGCCAAGCTGTCGCATCCCTGCGGCTGATCAGCGATGGTCTGCTGGAGCCAACTGTCTGTGGATACCGTCGTGGTGCCGACGGTGACTCGGACTACAGCACCGAGTACCAGCGATTTCGGTCGCTGACCGAGTCGATGCTCGACTGTTACCCGCTGGTCGTCACTGCCGACGTCTCCGACTTCTTTGACAGCGTGGACCTAGAGCAAGTTCGTGGGTCGATGAGCGCAACCATGGGCGAGGAGTGTTGGGCGCCAATCGAGGGCTACCTTCGTCAGTTGCACGGCGCAGGAGTTCCCGGCCTCCCTGCCGGCTACGGGGACGCGCGACTTATTGCCAACGCGGTCTTGACGCCGGTCGATCGACGGATCGAATCGGAATGGGTCCGTTGGGTTGACGACTACCGGATCTTCGTCCGTTCGGAGGCAGAGGCTTTCCTCCAGTTGGATCGATTGCGCCGTAGCCTGCGCAGTGTCGGCTTGCGGCTGAACGAGTCGAAGGTACGGGTCACGCCTTCGGATCACTTTAGGAAGACGATGCACGGGGGCGCGCTTACCAGCGTCTACCATCCCGAAACTGAGTCCGGCCCGACAGTTCGTGCCGCACTGCGGTCGGTCTTCATTGACGCGGTCAACACCGAGAATCGGCGCCTGCTGCGTTTCGCGTTGCCGCGTCTGGCGGAGCAAGGCGACGACTTCGCCGTGGCGTATGCAGTAGATGCGTTGCAGTCGAGGACGCTCGATGCTCCTCGATTGGTCGGCTATCTCTCGACCTTCATCGACGACAAGCGCGTCACATCTGAACTAGGCGGCTTGGTCGCCTGCGCAGCTAACGATCCCTGGCGACTCGCCCGCCTTGTCCCCTTGATGTGCGGCGCTCGCCTCGATTCCGAGACCGATGCGCAGGTCGAGACGTTGGCGCGCTCGACTCGCGTGCCGGCATTGTGGGGCCTGCTTCTGAGAGTGCTCTCCCTGCAAGAACGGACGCCGGCTGTGGTTTCACTCCTCGAATCGCCTGGGGCTGTCCTCGACGCGCGAGCTGCCTTGGCTGCATGCGCCGATCTAGGTCGCCAAGCGCCGTCCTTCATCCTCGACCGCGCTCCGCAGACCGCTGAGGCGCTGAGGAACGGCTCAGTTGCCAAGCCGTCGGCTGACACTCTCCTCTGATGCCATCGCTCGGTGAGGTTGGTGGTGCGACCTTTGACAGCTTCGAGGGCATTCGTATCATCGCGCCTGGATTGATTGTCTACGGAACTGGGATCGTTGTCTTTCAAACCGTGGCACCTCATGCAGAAACAGGGCAAGCTACTGAAGCTTTCGTTTCCCTAGTAAGTTCATTGGTGGTCGGACTGTTCCTCTACTACTGGGATTTTCCCGCTAGGTCGGCGGTTTTCAACCGGGATCTGCCAAGTGACTTCCTAGTCCAGAAGTATCCAAAGAAGAGCCGGCCAGCGCTCGTCACCACTTATCTTCTGATCCTTAACACGGTGATGCCCGCAAATATCCGAAACCGTTCTCTCTACATGGGATCGATGTATCGGATCGGGCTCGAAATGACCCTCGCGATCTCCTTGGGTTCGGCAGTCGTTTTCAGCGCAGCCGTCCTCAACTATGGCACCGTGGCAACCGAGAACGCGGATCGGTCGCGTCACGTGGCAGCATTGGCAATCGTTTTCGTATTCCTTGCTGGGCTGGCTGTTCACGTTGCGAGCGAGAAGCGAAATAAGGCGACAGCTGACGCCTTGCGGGGAATCGGAAGCAATGTAGCGGACCGTGTTCGGAATCGATCAATGTTGATCTATGGGCTGGGAATCTTCCTCATCTTGGTTCCCCGCGTGAATTTTCCGAAGATGGGACAGATGTCAGACGAGGGCGGGCGAAGGACCGCTTGCGTGGGCGCCGCAGTGTGTTTCATCTACTGGGCGGTCCGATATGTGGCTGGCGACCGTCAGCAGACTGGCCGGCGCGCCCTTGATCCGCCGTCCGCAGCGTTACTGTTCGCGTTGCCGCTGGTGCTGATCTCAGCGATCTATGCGTCCGCTAGCAGGTCGGTGGTGCACGATTCTGCAGTTCTGACTGGCTGGACCGCAGTCGCCTGTCTGGCCACCTTCCTGATCCTGGTGCACGGGCACGACCGCAAACTTCGCGGTACCTATCTCGGTGCGCGAAGGTGGCTGGAGAGCAACGAGGCTGCGTACAAGCCACTCCTTCCTGACGATGTGTGAGTCATCAACGCCCGGGAAGCGCACCTGAACTTCGTCGGAGGTAGACGTAGGCAGTCTGGCGGCTGACGCCGAACTCGCGGGCCAGTGCTGTGATTGGCTCGCCGTTGTGGGCTCGCACCTGCAATTCGTCGGCCTGCGAACTCGTCAAAGCGGGTGCCCGCCCCCTATAGACGCCACGAGCCTTGGCTGCGGCAATGCCTTCGGCTTGGCGCTCACGAATCAACGCCCGTTCAAACTCCGCGAACGCTCCCATCACGGAGAGCAAGAGCTTTGACATCGGGGAGTCGTCGCCGGTGAAGGTCAGCCCTTCTTTCAGAAACGTGACGCGGACGCCTCTGTCCGTAAACTCCCGGACCAGTCGCCTCAGGTCATCGAGATTGCGAGCGAGCCGATCCAATGAGTGCACGACGATCAGGTCCCCATCGCGAACGAACGCCCGAAGGGCGTCGAGTTCGGGGCGGTTCGTGTTCTTGCCGCTGAGCTTGTCGGTGAAGGTGCGGTGCAGGTGCTCGCCGTCGAGCTGGCGGTCAGTGTTCTGGTCGAGCGTCGAGACGCGGACGTATCCGACGCGCTGGCCGTGATCGGTCATCGCAGGGCTCCATTCAGTGTCAGGTTGGGCTCTTGGCCCTGGGGGGTTGGTGTCAGGAATCGCGAGAACTGACCTCAGACGGACGCTGGAGCGGTGTCCTGGAGGCGACAGGCTGAGGTACACCCCAGAGCGACACATGCGACTGTTGGCGGCATCCTCGCGATTCGCTCGTGCCTGAGCCGACCTCCTGGCGCTACGACGCGGTGGGTGCCGGAGTTGGTGCCAGGCGAAGGCATCCCCCGGGGTTGTCAGCTGTTTGCGCCGCTGGCTCGTAACGGACGACGCCTGGTATCTACGCATAGCGGCCTCGCCCTGACCGATGACGTTCGGAATGGCTGCGAATGTCGACAACGGCGTGACATGTCCCACGCAGTACACATAGGGCGACGTATCCACGGCTATGCGCATAGCCGTTGCAACTCGCTGGCTGCCGCCGCCGGATCGCGGGGGAAGGTTCGCGCCAGGTTCCACAGGAACTGGTCTACTTCGTGAACCGTGTGGCCATAGAGGTCGATCAGTTCGTGCTTGAGGGAGTCGAGGGCAACGAGGGCAGGCAGGTAGCTGTCAGCGTCGTCGTCGGTGGGGGTGATCCCGAACAGCTTCACCAGTTCCATGATCTCGGGTGTAACCACGATCTCTCCTTGGTCTTCCTTTCCAGGACGGGCTGGATCTGAGGACTGGAGAGACGTTGTCTCGGCTGCAAAGGCACTGAAAGAGGTACTTATGGTCGGTGCATCCAACCTCTGGGGGCCGGTTTGCTGGACCGCTTCCGCACGGTCGGCACGAACAGCCTGGGGTCGGTGTGCCTGACCGGTCTGTTGGGCGCTCAGTCGATCGAAGTTGACGACATAAGTATTGGCGTTCCGCCCGGTGCCGAGGATCGTGATGAACCCTTCGTCATAGAGCGCCGCTATCAGACGATCGAGATTCCGCAGGGCCGTCTTGTCGGCTCGTCCGTAGTAGTCCTCGGCGAGGCGTCTGCGGCTGACCATCCAGCCCGAACCAAAGGTCGGATCCTCCTTGAAGTTCTGGTAGGTCACGAGGATGACCAGGAGGCTTCGCTCCGCCGGTCGAAGATCTCGATGTCCTGCTGCCGCGCGGATTGCCTTCATGCGTTGGTGAAGTGATTCCTTCTTGCGAATACTGGCCATGCCAGCGTCTCCTGTCTCGTTGGCCATGGCCCCCGGCGGACCGACATCCGCGCGGGGGCCAACTTCTGCGCCTCGTATCGGTGCGGTGGTCGTCAGCTTCCAGTCGCGGTCTGCTCTGCGAGACGCAGCCCTTGAGCGGGGATCATCGCCGTCAGGAACGGCTTGCCACGCAGGACGTCATCTCGGTGCAGCTTCTCCGACGCCAGGCCCAGGTAATGCTCAGTCACCTGCGTGCTGCTGTGGTGCAGGAGAGCGCTGGTGGCGCGGAGTGCGCTGTCGTAGCCCCTCTGCACGTTGCTGTCGAAGAACGAACGCGCAACGGAGCGACGAACGGTGTGGAGCCCTTCGCCAGGACGGATAGCCAAACCCCTTGCCCGTAGTGCGCGCTGCACGATGACAGCGGGCTTCTTGATGGGTGCCTCAGGTGAGAGTGGGCCGTACTCGTGGGTCCGTGATCCGTCGCGACCGTAGCGAGAGCGTCCCGAACCACGCGTAGGGAACAGGTACCAATCGCCGTGAAGAGGGCCAACCAGATCGGTGTATGTCGTCAGCCAGGTGCGGAGCGCGGCATCAAGCTCCGCCGTGATTGGCATGACGTCTTCGAGCCTCGACTTGTGGACTTCTACCCGGAGCCATCCCCCGTCCAGGTCGACGTCACGTAGCCGAAGGCTGGTGATCTCACTTGCCCTGAGTGCGGTGTTGGTAGCCAGGATGATGAGGCACCGATCTCGTGCCGTGTCGGTGTAGTTGGGTAGGTCGAGCAACTCGACCGGCGACAGCCGAAGGCGTTCCCGTTTCATCACGGGCAACCGATCGACTTCGGCCATCAGGTCGCCTTCGATCATCTGTCGACGACGACAGAAGTCGAGCCATGTAGAGACGCGAGAGCGAACCTTGTTGAAAGAGCTTGGCGCCATCTGCTCGCTGAGCGGTTGCTTCCCGGTGAAGAAGAAGTCTTCGACGTCCTCAGGCGTCAACGTGTGCATCTGTCGACTCCGACCTACGGCTTCGGCGAATCTCATGAGCTGCGATCGGTCGTTCACCCACGTGTCGTGAGCGAACTTCTTCTTCCTGAGAGCGAGGTACTGATCGACCGCCTGTTGGACAGTCGGGGACTTGCGTCGTGCCATTGGTGACCCCTGGTGATTGGGGTCAGAGTTCCTGTCGAGGGGCATGCCACTCCTTGAAGAAGTGGCCTCCGTGAGCCTCGTGCGAACTTGCGGGAGGTAGCGACGCTAACCGCTGTTCTCGGACCTCACAAGCGCGAGGTTGGGACATGTCACGAGTGCCTCATATGTCCTCGTGGCTCAGTGGAGTGGGAGTAGCCCGCGGGCGTCGCCTCGGCGCCTGGGGCTAGGACCCCGCTCCCGGGGTACCGCCTGGCTCGGTCACGGCGAGCACAGGAGGTGCGTCGGGTGGTGCCGGCCTTCCCTGGCTGGTCTTCGGGCTGGTGATCGCGGAGGCGCCGTGGAACACCCAGGGCGACCCGGCGCCGGCGCACGTCGTGCGCTTCGTGGACGAGCGCTGACCCGCCCGGCGGCGACGGCCCGGGTCCTGGCGCATCCGGGAGCCGTCCAGGAGCCATCCAGAAGCACAGACACCTGCTGAGCCCGGACCGCGTAGGCCGGGCTCAGCGAGGGGTCTTGCGGGGTGCGTCAGGTGAAGAGGCTGACGCCTCCGGGACCGACCAGCAGGCCCACGACGATCAGCACGATCCCCCAGAGCATCTCACCCCGGAAGAGGCTGAAGATGCCCGAAACCACCAGGATCACGGCCAGGATCCACAAGATGAGTGCCACAGTTGCCTCCTTCGTCAGGGGCCTCGCGGCCCGGACCTGAAGTACCCCTCGCCGGCCGCCCTAGACGGTTCACCCAACCTTCACGCCCGGACGGGTTCCTGCGACGGCCGCGTCCGCCTACGGTCGAGCTGTCCGCAACACCCTGCTCGGAGGATCATCGTGCGCCGTACCCCTGCCGTCCTGTCCGTGCTCGCCGTGCTGGCGGCGATCGCTCCCGTCGCGGGACCGGCCCCCGGGGCCGCCGGCCGTCCGGCGGGCTCCGAGCCGGTGCGCTTCGCGACCTTCAACGCCTCCCTCAACCGCGCCGCGGAGGGGGACCTGGTCCGCGACCTCTCGACGCGGGACGACCCACAGGCGCGCAACGTCGCGGAGACGATCCAGCGGGTCGCCCCCGACGTCGTGCTGGTGAACGAGTTCGACTTCGCGCCGGCCGCGGTCGACCTCTTCCGGGAGAACTACCTCGAGGTGTCGCAGAACGGCGCGCCGCCGGTGCGCTACCCCTACGCGTTCGTCGCCCCGTCGAACACCGGCGTGCCCAGCGGGCTCGACCTCAACAACGACGGCCGGGTCGGCGGCGGCGACGACGCCTTCGGCTTCGGCCTCTTCCCCGGCCAGTACGGCATGGTCGTCTACTCCAAGCACCCGATCGCGACCGACGCCGTGCGGACCTTCCAGACCTTCCTCTGGAGGGACATGCCCGGCGCGCTGCTCCCCGACGACCCGGCGACGCCGGCACCGGCGGACTGGTACTCCGCTGCGGAGCTCGACGCCGTCCGCCTCTCCTCGAAGTCGCACTGGGACGTGCCGATCGAGATCGGGGGCGAGCGGGTGCACTTCCTGGTCTCCCACCCGACGCCGCCGACGTTCGACGGTCCCGAGGACCGCAACGGCGCCCGCAACCACGACGAGATCCGGTTCTGGGCCGACTACGTCGGCGCTCCCGCCCGGGCTCGCTACATCCGCGACGACGCGGGCCGGTACGGCGGGCTGCGCCCCGGCTCGCGCTTCGTCGTCGCCGGCGACCAGAACGCCGACCCCGAGGACGGCGACTCCGTGGACGGAGCCATCCACCAGCTCCTCGACCACCCTCAGGTCGACAGCCGGCTCGTCCCGGCCTCCGGCGGGGGCACGGAGGCCGCCGCCCTGCAGGGCGGCGCGAACACCGGCCACACCGGCGACCCGGCGTACGACACGGCCGACTTCGCCGACGGCGCCCCCGGCAACCTGCGCGTCGACTACGTCCTCCCGTCGCGCCGGCTCCGCGCGGTCGGCGGCGGCGTGTTCTGGCCGGCGGCGGGTGACCCGCTGTCGCGGCTGACCGGGGTGTACCCCTTCCCGACGTCGGACCACCGGCTGGTCTGGCTCGACGTGCGGTGACCGGTGCGCTGACCCGTCAGGCCGGCAGCTCGTCCTCGTCGTCGGGGATCACGTGCATCGCTGCCTCCTCGGCGCTGGCGCCGGCGCCGTCGATGCCCACGTCCTCGGCGACCAGGTCCTTCTCGAGGTCGTCACCGAAGCCCGCGTCCGGGTCGACCAGGCGGCCGGCCCGCTCGTCGCCCACCTCGGCGCCGTCCTCGTCCGCCTCGTGTGGGACCCCGTCGTCGTCGTCCTCGCCGTCGCGCGCCCGGTCCGCATCGCCCAGCGGGTCCGGCTCGGGAATCTCCTGCGCGAGCCGGTCGTCGAGGGGCTGGTCGTGCGCCTGCTCCCACGGGGTGTTGCCGTAGCCCTGGGCGGCGGAGTAGCGCTCGGGCGGGGAGTAGCCGCGGTCGAGCTCGTCCGCCACGTCGTCGTCGGCCAGGGTGTCCTCGGGCTGGAGCTGGGTCTCGTCGTCGACGCTGTAGTCCTCGTAGGTCTCGGGGTCGTTGTCCGGCTGGTTGGTCGTCATGCGCCTGCGGTACCCCGGCGCGCGCGCGTCCTACGCTGGTGACGTGGAATCACTCGCCCTGGCGTTCTCCTCGGGATGGGCCAGCGGGGTCAACAGCTACCTGGTCGTCCTGGTGCTGGGTCTCGCCGACCGGCTCGGGTCCTTCGCCGAGATCCCCGACGTGCTCGCCCGCTGGGACGTTCTCACGGTCGCGGCCCTGATGTACGCCTTCGAGTTCGTCGCCGACAAGGTCCCGTACGTCGACTCGGCGTGGGACGTCGTCTCGACCGCGATCCGGCCGGTGGTCGGCGGCGCGGTCGGCGTCCTCATCGCCGGCGACTCCGGCGCCATCAACGAGCTGGTCGGCGGGACGGTCGGCGGCGGCAGCGCGCTCGCCGCCCATGCGGTCAAGACCGGGACCCGGATGGCCGTGAACACGGTGCCCGAGCCGTTCACCAACATCGGGATCAGCGTGGGGGAGGACGTCGTCGTCCTCGCCGTGGTCTGGTTCGCGATCAAGCATCCCTACGTCGCCGCCGGTGCCGCCGGCGTCCTCCTGCTCGCCGGGCTGGCGCTGCTCTGGCTCGCCTGGCGGACGGTACGCCGGGGCTGGGCGCGCCTGCGCGCGTGGCGCGAGGGGCGCCGGCGCACCGACGACCCGGCGCTGGACTGAGGAGGCTGCATGTTCGACTCCTTCGAGCTCGCCCACGCCGACCTGCCCGGCGTACGGATCCGCTACCGGACCGGCGGGGCGGGCCACCCCGTCGTGCTGCTGCACGGACACCCGCGCACGCACACCACGTGGCACCGGGTCGCCGCCCGGCTGGCCGACCGGCACGCGGTCGTGTGCCCGGACCTGCGCGGGTACGGCGGCTCATCCCTGCCCCCGGACGAGCCCGACCATGCCCAGTCCAGCAAGCGCGCGATGGCCGGCGACGTGGCCGCGCTGATGACCCGCCTGGGCCACGAGCGGTTCGCCGTGGTCGGTCACGACCGCGGGGCGCTGGTGGCGTTCCGGACCGCCATGGACCATCCGGACCGGGTCTCGCACCTGGTCGTCATGGACGGGCTCCCGGTGGTCGAGCACCTGGAGCGTACCGACGTCCGGTTCGCGCAGGCCTGGTGGCACTGGTGGTTCCTCGGTCAGACGGACAAGCCGGCCGAGCGGGTCATCAGCGCGGACCCGGATGCCTGGTACCGCACGCCGGAACCCGCCGCGATGGGGCCGGAGAACCACGCCGACGTGTGGGCCGCGCTGCGCGACCCGGCGGTCGTCCACGGCATGTGCGAGGACTACCGGGCCGGCCTCGGCATCGACCGCGAGCACGACGAGGCCGACCGCGCGGCCGGCCGCCGGATCGCGTGCCCCACGCTGCTGCTCGAGTCGGAGCACGACGACCTCGACATCCACGGCGACCCGGTTCCGATCTGGGAGCCGTGGCTCGCGCAGCCCTTGCGCCACCGGACCATCCCGTCCGGGCACCACCAGGCCGAGGAGGCTCCCGACGAGGTCGCCGACGCGATCCTGGAGCACCTGGACGGCACGCGATAGGGCGCACCCGCCGCGCTCGCCTCGCGTCGGTCAGGTGGGCTCGACGAGCAGCTCGGTCCGCTCCGCGGCGAGCAGGACCGCGCCCAGCAGGGACGCCCGCTCGCCCAGGCGGCTCGCCACCACGGGGGTCAGGGCGAGGGTGTCGAGGGCATGGCGGCGCAGCCCGATGCGCACGGACTCCAGCAGCAGCTCGCCCGCGCGCGCCATGTCACCGCCGATGACGACCACCGACGGGTTCATCAGGTTGACCACCGCGGCCAGCCCCCAGCCCAGACGCAGCCCGGCGTCCTCCAGCGCCCGCCGCGCCGAGACGTCGCCGGTCTGCGCGCTCGCGATGATGTCGTCGAGGCCGGCGTCCGGCAGCTGGCCGGACAGCAGGCCCTGGACCGCCTGGACGGAGGTGTAGGTCTCCAGGCAGCCGCGGCTGCCGCAGCGGCACAGCGGGCCCTGCTCGTCGTAGGTCAGGTGGCCGATCTCGCCCGCGCTCCCGGCGGTGCCCTGGAACAGCTCGTTGCGCAGGATGATCCCGGCGCCGACACCGGAGGAGATCTTGACGAACACCGAGCTGTCGGTGCCGCGGCCCTCGCCGATCCGGTGCTCGGCCAGGGCGCCGAGGTTGGCGTCGTTCTCCACGTCGACGGGGGATCCGAAGGCCGCCGAGCCCACGCTCCGGGCGTCCACGCTGCGCCAGCCCGGGAAGATGGCCGCGCTCTGGACCACGCCGTCGGTGACCGGCGCCGGGAGACCGAGGCCGACGTGGCGCAGGCTCGCGCCCGCGGGGCGCAGCGCGTCGGTCATGCTGACGGCGAGGGCGAGCGCCTCGTCGTGCGGAAGGCCGGCCGGGATGGAGCGGCGCTCCTCGGCCAGCACCCGTCCGGTGAGGTCGCCGAGGGCGACGGCGAGATGGCTGTGGCCGAAGTCCACGCCGGCGACGACGCCGGCCCCGGCCGAGAGGCGTACGGCGGACCCGCGCCGCCCGCTGCCGGCCTCGGTGTCGACCAGCCCCGCCTGCCCGAGGTCGCGCACGATGTTGGAGACCGTCGCCCGGGCCAGGCCGGTCAGCCGGGCGAGCTCGGCCTGGGTGTAGACGGTCGCGGCCCCACCGTCGCTGCTGGTGCGGAGCACGTCGAGCACCCGCCGCTGGTTCGCCGCGCGCAGGGACGCGGTCGACCCGGGGGCCCGGTCCGCGCTGCGCTCCGACGTCATGGCGACACTGTGCCCGGCGGCGCCATAATGGTCAAGCAATGACCACAAACCGGCCGAAGATCAAGAAATGGCGAAGTTTGTGTTCAAGTCTTGACGTCTACCGTGTGAGCAACAACACTCGGACCACCCGCTCAACGTCCGATCGAGGAGAGCCATGTCCACTTCAGCTCGTCGAGTTGCCGCCGCCGGTGCGGCCCTGTTCCTCGGTGCCGCCGCGCTCAGCGCGTGCGGTGCCAATGACGCCGAGAAGGGCGGCGACGGTGGCGACGGGGGCACCATCGCGCTGCTGCTCCCGGAGTCCAAGACCACCCGCTACGAGGCACACGACCGGCCGATCTTCGAGGCCAAGGTCAAGGACCTGTGCGGCGACTGCAAGGTGCTGTACTACAACGCCGACCAGGACGAGGCCAAGCAGGCCCAGCAGATGACGACGGCGCTCGACCAGGGTGCCGACGTCGTCGTCCTCGACCCGGTCAACGGCGAGGGCGCGACCGGCATGGTCGACGAGGCGCAGGGTCAGGACGTCCCGGTCGTCGCCTACGACCGCTTCATCGAGAACGCCGACTACTACATGTCCTTCGACAACGAGACCGTCGGCAAGATGCAGGCCCAGGCGCTCGTCGACGCGATGGGCGACAAGGGCGAGATCCTCATGCTCAACGGTGCGCCCAGCGACCCGAACGCCGCCCAGTTCAAGGCGGGCGCGCACAGCGTGCTCGACAGCAGCGGGGTGAAGATCCTCGAGGAGTACGACAACCCCGACTGGAGCCCGGAGAACGCCCAGCAGTGGACCTCCGACCAGCTCAACAAGTACGAGCCCGCACAGATCGGCGGCGTGTACGCCGCCAACGACGGCCAGGCGGGCGGCGTGGTCGCCGCCCTGACCGACCACATCTCGGCCGACCAGCTGCCCCCGATCACGGGCCAGGACGCCGAGGTCGCCGCCATCCAGCGGATCCTGGCCGGTGAGCAGACGATGACGATCTACAAGCCGATCAAGATCGAGGCCGAGACCGCCGCCGAGCTCGCCGTGCTGCTCGCGCAGGGCGAGGACGCCCCCGACACCACGGAGACCGGCATCGACCAGTCGGACTTCGAGGGCGTGCCGTCGTACATCTTCGACCCGATCGTGGTGACCCAGGACAACGTGGCCGACACCGTCATCGCCGACGGCTTCTACGACGCCGCGGAGATCTGCACCGGCGAGTACGCGCAGGCCTGCACGGAGGCCGGCGTCTCCTGATGTCCGTCATCGAGAACGAGGTACCGGTCAGGGGCACGGGCGAGGCCGTCCTGTCCCTGACCGGGATCACCAAGCGGTTCGGTGCCGTCCAGGCGCTCACCGACGTCGACCTCACCGTCCACGCGGGCGAGGTGGTCGCGCTCGTGGGCGACAACGGAGCCGGGAAGTCGACCCTGGTCAAGACCATCGCCGGCGTCTACCAGCCCGACGGCGGGGAGATCCGGTTCGGCGGCTCACCGGTGACGGTGGCCGGCCCGGCCGGGGCCCAGCAGCTCGGCATCGCCACGGTCTTCCAGGACCTCGCGCTGTGCGACAACCTCGACGTCGTCGCCAACCTCTTCCTCGGCAAGGAGCACAGCCTCGGTCCGCTGATGAACGAGGTCTCGATGGAGCGCGAGGCCTGGCGCCTGCTGCGCAGCCTGTCGGCGAAGATCCCCTCCGTCCGGATCCCCGTCGCCGGTCTCTCCGGAGGGCAGCGACAGACGGTCGCTATCGCCCGCTCGCTGGTGGGCGACCCCAAGGTCGTCATGCTCGACGAGCCCACCGCCGCGCTCGGCGTCGCGCAGACCGCGGAGGTGCTCAACCTCGTCGAGCGGCTGCGCGAGCAGGGGCTGGCCGTGATCCTGATCAGCCACAACATGGCCGACGTGCAGGCGGTCTCGGACCGGATCGTCGTCCTGCGGCTGGGCCGCAACGCGGCCGAGTTCCGCACCGAGGAGGCGACCACGGACCAGCTGGTCGCCGCCATCACCGGGGCCTCCGACAACGTCGTCGCCCAGCGCGCGGCCCGCCGCGCCGGCCACTCCGAGGGGGAGCAGTGACCGACCAGCTCACCAGCCAGCCGCCGATCGACGCCACCGACGAGCGGCTCGTCCGCGTCGTGTCGCCCGTCGACTACCTGCGCCAGCTCGGCGGCCGCCTACGCGGCGGCGACCTCGGGATGCTTCCCGTGATCTTCGGCCTGGTCGCGATCTGCGCGTTCTTCTACAGCCAGGAGCCGACGTTCCTGTCCTCGCGCAGCCTCGTGACGATGACGCTGTACGCCGCCCCGCTGGGCATCATCGCGCTCGGCATCGTGCTCGTGCTGCTCCTCGGCGAGATCGACCTCAGCGTCGGCACCGTCTCCGGGTTCACCTCGGCGACCACGGCGGTCATGTTCGTCAGCCACGGCCAGTCGCTGACGCTGTCGATCCTCGCCGCGGTCGCGCTCGGTGCGCTCATCGGCGGCGCCTACGCCGTGCTGTTCGTGTGGGTGGGCGTGCCGAGCTTCGTGTTCACCCTCGCCGGGCTGCTCGCCTTCGAGGGAGCGCTCTACTGGGTCCTCGGCGACCAGGGCACGATCAACCTGCCCCGCGACTCCGGCCTCCCGGTCTTCACCCGGCAGAAGTTCCTCTCCGACGTCCAGGGCTACGCCCTCGTCGCGGTGGTGGTCGCGGTCTACCTGGGCTCCCGTCTGTGGACGGCGCGCCAGAAGCGCGCCGCCGGCCTCACGCCGCCGAACCTGCTCGGTGTCGCGCTCAAGGCGGCCGCCCTGGCCGTGGGCCTGGGCTGGCTGACCTACTACCTCGGCATCGACCGCGGGTGGGGCTACCTGCCTGTGCTCTTCGCGGGCCTGGTGGTCGTGATGGACCTGCTGCTGCGGCGCACCCGCTGGGGCCGATACGTCTACGCCGTCGGCGGCAACGAGGAGGCCGCGCGCCGCGCCGGCATCCGCGTCGGCCTGGTCTACGGGTCGGTGTTCGTCCTCTGCTCGACCTTCGCGGCCCTCGGTGGCGTGCTGGTCGCCGGCCAGCTCACCACGGTCTCGCAGTCCAGCGGTACGACGGACACCAACCTCACCGCGATCGCCGCCGCCGTCATCGGCGGCACCAGCCTCTTCGGCGGCCGGGGCTCGGCGTACTCCGCACTCCTGGGGATCCTGGTGCTGCAGGCGATCCGCACCGGGCTCAACCTGATGAACGTCGACTCCGACGTCCGGCTGATCGTCACCGGCGCCGTCCTGCTGCTCGCGGTCGCGATCGACTCCGTCGCCCGCCGGGCCCGTTCGAGCAGCGGCAGAGGCTAGCCGGCGGTCCGCACGGGGGGCTCGCCGTAGAGCGTGGTGCGCTCGCGCACGGGCCGGCCGATGCCGGCACCGATCTCGGTGAGCTCCTCGACGGTCTTCGCCGAGCCGTGCTCGGAGCCGGCCATCCGGGAGATGGTCTCCTCCATGAGCGTGCCGCCGAGGTCGTTGGCACCCGCGTCGAGCATGGCGCGGGTGCCCTCGACGCCCAGCTTGACCCAGCTGGTCTGGATGTTGGCGATCCGGCCGTGGAGCAGGATCCGGGCCATCGCATGCACGGCGAGGTTGTCGCGCAGGGTGGGGCCCGGCCGGGCGACGCCGGCGAGGTAGATCGGCGCGGAGGTGTGCACGAAGGGGAGCGGCACGAACTCGGTGAACCCGCTGGACCCGTTCTCGGCCGCGGTGTCCTGGATCCCCTTCAGCACGTTGAGGTGGCCGACCCAGTGGCGCGGGTTGTCGACGTGGCCGTACATCATCGTGCTCGTCGTCGGCAGGCCGATGCGGTGGGCGGTGGTGACGATCTCGACCCAGGTCCGCGTGGGCAGCTTGCCCTTGGTCAGCACCCAGCGGACCTCGTCGTCGAGGATCTCCGCGGCGGTGCCGGGCAGCGAGCCGAGCCCCGCCTCCCGGGCCTTGATCAGGAAGTCCTCGATGGACAGGCCGGTGCGGGCGGTGCCGTTGACGACCTCCATGGGGGAGAAGGCGTGCACGTGCAGGTCCGGGACCCGCTGCTTGACCGCCGCGGCGATGTCGAAGTACGCCGACGCGGGCAGCTCGGGGTCGATGCCGCCCTGCATGCAGACCTCCGTCGCGCCGAGCTCCCAGGCCTCCTGGGCGCGGTCGGCGACCTCGGCGTAGGAGAGGGAGTAGGCGTCGGCATCGGTACGCCGCTGGGCGAACGCGCAGAACCGGCAGCCGACGTAGCAGACGTTGGTGAAGTTGATGTTGCGGTTGACGACGTAGGTGACGTCGTCTCCGACGGTCTCCCTGCGCAGGTCGTCGGCCAGCCGTACGACGGCCCGCAGGAGGTCGCCCTCCGCGGTCATCAGGGTCAGCGCGTGCTCGTCGGACAGGTTCCCGGGATCGGCCTCCGCGGCCGCCATTGCCGATAGTCCCTCGCGAAAAGCACCGGCATTCACCGAACCGAGGTGCTTTTCGCGAGGGACTACCGCACCGGCGGTCTGGGCGGCCTGCTCCCGTACGGCGTCCCAGTCGCCGTACACGGAGGCGAAGTCGCTGCGCCGGTCGTCGGTGCGACCCCCGGCGGGGCCGTCGTCGTCGATGGCGGCGAAGAGGTCGGTCCTGCCGGCGGACTCGAGGACGACGTCCGGCTCCTGCCATGGCAGCCCGGTGGGCCGGACCTCGGGGATCGCCAGGCCGTCGGGCCCGGCGAGCGCGGCGACGTGGGCGTGCAGCCGCGGGTCGATCCAGGCCTCGCCGCGCTGCAGCGCGCCGACGACGTACTCGGGATGCACGGTGAGCCGGGCCCGGAGATCGAAGCCGCACTCCGCGGTCACGGACCGGAGCCGGTCGAGCGAGGGCCACGGCCGCTCGGGGTTGACGTGGTCGGGCGTCAGCGGCGAGACGCCGCCCCAGTCGTCGACGCCGGCGTCGAGCAGGGCGCGGCACTCGGCGAGGTCGACCAGGTTGGGCGGCGCCTGGATCCGGGCCTTCGGGCCGAGCACCAGGCGGGTGACCGCGATGGCGGCCCGGTACTCCGTCAGGTCGAGGTCGTCGACGTGGCGCATCGCGGTGTCGGGCTTGGCGCGGAAGTTCTGGACGATGACCTCCTGCACGGCACCGTAGGCCCGAGCGGTCGCCCGCAGCGCGAAGATCGTCTCGGCCCGCTCGGCCAGGGTCTCGCCGATGCCGACCAGCAGGCCGGTGGTGAACGGGATGCCGTGGCGTCCGGCGTCGTCGAGGACCCGCAGCCGTAGGTCGGGGTCCTTGTCGGGCGAGCCGAAGTGCGCCGATCCCTTGGTCTCGAACAGCCGCCGCGAGGTGGTCTCGAGCATCATCCCCATCGACGGCGACACCGGCTTGAGCCGGTTGAGCTCCTCCCACGACATCACGCCGGGGTTGAGATGGGGCAGCAGCCCGGTCTCCTCGAGCACCCGGACCGCCATCGCCCGGATGTAGGCCAGCGTCGAGTCGTAGCCCTGCTCGTCGAGCCACGCCTGCGCCTCGGGCCACCGGTCCTCGGGGCGGTCGCCCAGGGTGAAGAGCGCCTCCAGGCAGCCGAGTGCGGCGCCCTCGCGGGCGATGGCGAGGATTTCGTCCGGGGAGAGGTACGGCGCCCGGCCCTCCCGTGCCGCCTGGGCGGGCGTCTCCACGAACGTGCAGTAGTGGCACCGGTCGCGACACAGCCGGGTGATCGGGATGAACACCTTCGGGGAGTAGGTCACCACCCCTGGACGACCGGCGGCGACCAGGCCGGCGTCGCGGACCTTCGCCGCCGCGGCGGTCAGCCGGTCGAGCTCGGCGCCCGTCGCGGCGAGCAGGGCGGTCGACTCCGCGACGTCGAGCGCGGCACCGCGCTCGGCGCGGGCCAGCGCCCGACGGATCTGCTGGGGGGTGGGCACCTCGGACATCGTGACGAGCCTAACGGGTGGGTGCCACGAGTAGAACGAGTTCTACCCGTTGGTCGGACACCCACCCGTCGGGGACCGAACGATCGGTCGTGGGGATCGCTCGCGGGCCGGTCAGTCCAGGGCCGGGACCTTGACCTCCTCGGCCGCCGGTGGCTCGTCGGCCGCGTCCTCGCCGCGGTCGAGCCTGCTCGGCCACCAGATCCTCCCGCCGAGGTCGAGGTTCAGCGCGGTGACCAGCACCGAGCGCACGATCATGGTGTCGAGCAGCACGCCGAGCGCGACCGTCGTACCGAGCTGCAGCGTGAAGGTCATCGGCATCGTGCCGAGCATCGCGAAGGTCGCGGCCAGCACCAGGCCTGCGGAGGTGATCACGCCGCCGGTCGAGGAGAGCGCGATCAGCGAGCCGCGACGGGTGCCGTGGACGGCCGCCTCCTCGCGGACCCGGGTCATCAGGAAGATGTTGTAGTCGATGCCCAGGGCCACCAGGAAGACGAACGCGAACAGCGGGAACCCGGGATCGGTGTGCTCGCGGCCGTAGAGGAGGTCGAAGACCAGTCCGGAGATGCCGAGCGCCGCGCCGAAGGACAGGATCACCGTGCCGATCAGCAGGACCGGCGAGAGCACCGAGCGCAGCAGGCCGATCAGGATCAGCAGCACGGCACCGAGGACGATCGGGATGATCACCTTGTTGTCGCGTGCCGACGCCTCCATGATGTCGACGGTGACGGCCGACATGCCGGTCGTCAGCGCGTCCGCGCCGGGGACGGCATGGACGGCGGAGCGGACGTCCTCGACCGCGTCGAAGGCCGCGTCGGAGTAGGGGTCGCTGCGCAGCTCCGCCACGATCAGGGCGATGCCGTCCTTGCTCGCGACCTCCACCGGAGCGGCGATGCCGTCGACCCCCTCCATGGCCGCGACCACCCGGCCGGCCTCGTCGGCGTTGGCCACCACCTGGATCGGCGTGCTCGCGTCGACCAGGCCGTGCTCGACCAGGATGGTCTGGCCCGTGACCGAGTCCTGGTCCTGCGTGTACTGCTCGTCGCTCGGGATCCCGCTGGTGTCCAGGCGCAGGAAGCCCAGGCACAGCACGGCCAGGGCCGCGGCGGTGCCGACCCAGACGATGCGCGGGCGAGGCGCGATGCCCCGGCCGACCTTGGCCCACAGGCCGGACGCGGTCGGCTCGGTGGTGCCGAAGTGCGGGACGAACGGCCAGAACACCCAGCGACCGAAGATCACGAGCAGCGCCGGCAGCAGGGTCACCATGACCACGAAGGTGACGGCGATGCCGATGGCGTTGGCCGGCCCCATGCCGGCGGTGGAGTTGAGGTCGGCGAAGAGGAGGCAGAGCAGGCCGACCACGACGGTGGCCGCGCTGGCCAGGATGGCGGGCGCCGCGCGGTGGAGGGCGAAGGCCATCGCCTCGTGCCGGTCCTCGTGACGGCGCAGCTCCTCGCGGTAGCGGGCAACCAGCAGCAGCGCGTAGTCGGTCCCGGCGCCGATCACCAGCACGGTCAGGATGAACTGGGTCTGGCCGTTGACGGTGAGACCGGTGTGCTTGGCGAGGAAGTAGAGCAGGCCCATCGAGGCCCCCAGGCCGACGACGGCACTGATGATCGGCAGCAGCCACAGGATGGGGCTGCGGTAGGTCACCAGCAGGATCAGGATGACGACGCCGAGTGTGATCAGCAGGAGGTTCGCGTCGCCCGAGGAGAAGATCGTGGCCGCGTCCGCGCTCTGCCCGCCCGCGCCGGCGAGATAGGACTCCACCCCGTCGATCGCGATGATCTCGTCGATCTCGGGCTTGAGGTCGGGCAGCTCTTCCCACAGCTTGTCCCCGAAGTTCAAGGTGAACTCGAGCTTGGCGACCTTGCCGTCCTCGGACACGAAGGGGGCGGGTACGCCGGCGGCCTGCGCTGCCGCGGGCGTGAGCACGTCGCTCACGCCGTCGAGCTTCGCGATCTCCCCGGCGTGCTCCTCGATGGCCGCGAGGTCGGCGTCGGTGAGGCCGTCCTCGCGGTAGTAGACGACGGTCGTGCCGACGTCGTACGGGTCCTGGAAGGCCTCGAGCTTCTCGAAGGCCTTGGTCGACTCGGCGCTCTCGGGCAGCCAGGACTCGGTCTCGTTGTTCTGGACGTCGATGAGCTTCCCGGCGAACGAGCCGAGGCCGCCGGCGATCACGATGACCGCGACGAGGACGATCCACTTGGTGACGGGGCCGGTCAGCCGGCCGGCGATCTGACGGTGCATGGGTGGCAGCCTTCCACTGGGTGGGGACATCGGCATCGGGATTCCTCCGGGTCCGACCCTGAGATCGCCCCTGACTCATCGCGGAGCGGGAACTCTTTACCCACCGGTCTCGTTCCCGCCGACCACAAGACGCGCAACGGCCCCGGGATGTGACATCCCGGGGCCGTCCTGGCCGCTGTCCGGTCCGGCTAGAGGCCGAGGGAGCGGCCGATGATCTCCTTCTGGATCTCGGTCGTGCCGCCGTAGATGGTCTGGATCCGGGTGTCGGCGTACGCCTTCGCGATCGGGTACTCGAGCATGTAGCCGTACCCGCCGTGCATCTGCAGGCCCTGGTCGACGATCTTCTTCTGCAGCTCCGTGGTCCACCACTTCGCCATCGAGGCCAGGGAGGTGTCCACCTTGCCCTCGTTGAGCATCTCGACGCAGTGGTTGACGAAGGTCCGCGCGACGTAGGCCTCGGTGGCCATCTCCGCCAGCACGAACCGGGTGTTCTGGAACTTCCCGATCGGCTTGCCGAACGCCTCCCGGCTCTTGACGTAGTCCAGAGTCAGGTCGAGGACGTGCTCGATCGCGGCGATCGCGATGGTCGCGATGGAGACCCGCTCCTGCGGCAGGTTCTGCATCAGGTAGACGAAGCCCTGGCCCTCCTCGCCGAGCAGGTTGGCCTTGGGGACCTCGACGTCGTCGAAGCTCAGCTCGGCGGTGTCCTGCGCCTTCAGGCCCAGCTTCTCGAGGTTGCGGCCCCGGGTGAAGCCCGCCATCCCCTCCTCGACGACGAGCAGGCTGATGCCGTGGGCGCCGGCGTCGGGGTTCGTGCGGGCCACGACGATCACCAGGTCGGAGTGGATGCCGTTGGTGATGAAGGTCTTCGAGCCGTTGAGGACGTAGTGGTCGCCCTTGTCGACCGCGGTGGTGCGGATGCCCTGCAGGTCCGACCCGGCACCGGGCTCGGTCATCGCGATCGCGGTGACGATGTCGCCGGACACCGTGCCCGGCAGCCAGCGCGCCTTCTGCTCGTCGTTGGCGAGGGAGACCAGGTAGGGCACCGTGATGTCGTTGTGCAGCGCGAAGCCGAGACCGCTCGCGTGGGCGCGCGCGATCTCCTCGGTCAGGACCATGTGATAGCGGAAGTCCTTGATCCCCGGACCGTCGTACTCCTCGGGGACCTCGAAGCCGAGCAGGCCGGCGCGGCCCGCCTTGCGCCAGACCTCGCGGTCGATCAGGCCGTCCTTCTCCCACTGCTCGTGGTGCGGGACGACCTCCCGCTCCAGGAAGGTGCGCGCGGTGGCGCGGAAGTCCTCGTGCTCGGTCTCGTAGATGCTGGGACGCTCGGGCATCAGCTCACCCACTCCTTGATCTGTGCGATGGTCGCGGCCGCGGCGGCGCTGTCGGGGGCTGCCGGGGAGACCGACAGGTTGGTGACGCCGGACTCCCGGAAGGCGGCGATCCGCTCCTGGACGTACGACGCCGGACCGACCAGGTTGCCGGCCTCGAGCCACTCGAGGGGGACCAGCGCCTCCGCCTCCTTCTTCTTGCCGGAGAGGTAGAGGTCCTGGATCTCCTTGGCCTCCTTCTCGAAGCCGTACTCGCAGGCCAGCTGGTTGTAGAAGTTCTTGTTGCGCGCGCCCATGCCGCCGACGTACAGCGCGTAGAGCGGGCGCATGAAGTCCAGCAGGGCCTTGGTCTCGGGGCCCTCGCCGATCGCGACCATGCCGCCGGCGCAGATCTCGAGCGGCCCCAGGTCGGCCGAGCGCTTGGCGGCGCCGCGGGCGAGCGGCTCACCCCAGACCTCCTGGGCCTTCTCGGGGTAGTACAGGAAGGGCAGCCAGCCGTCGGCGACCTCGGCGGTCATGGCGACGTTCTTGTCGCCCAGCGCGGCGACCCAGATCGGGAGGTCGGCGCGCTCGGGGCGGTTGAGCAGCTTGAGCGGCTTGCCCAGCCCCAGGCCCTGGCCCTCGGGGAGCGGGACCTGGACGGTCCTGCCCTGGAAGTCGAGGCGCTCGCCGCGCAGGCCGGCCCGGATCACCTCGATCACCTCGCGGGTGCGGGTGAGCGGTCGGTCGTAGGGGAGGCCGTGGAAGCCCTCGATCACCTGGGGACCGGAGGCGCCGAGGCCGAGGACCGCGCGCCCGCCGGAGACGTTGTCCAGGCCGGCCGCGGTCTGGAGCAGGGCTCCGGGTGTGCGGGAGTAGACGTTGAGGATGCCGGCGCCGATCTCGACGGTCTCGGTCTTCGCGGCGAGATAGCCCATCAGCGTGGGCGCGTCGAAGCCGTACGGCTCGGCGACCCAGATGGTGTCCAGGCCGGCCCGCTCGAGTGCGGCGACCTGGTCGGCCGACTCGCGTGGGTTGCCTGCGTAGACGAGGGGCATCGACAGCTTCATGGGCAGTCCCTTCCGGCCCTGACGGCCACGGTGACGTCGTGTCGGCGATTCGTCACCGACAGCACAACTGTGACAGTAATACTGTCACGATGGCAATGGTCTCCCTGGCTGAGACCGCCCTCGTAGCGGCCGGGAGCCGCCGTGATAGGAGGAAGCGTGACTTCTTCAGACAGCCCCCGCTACACCGTCGCCGTCATCGGTGGCACCGGACCCCAGGGCAAGGGCCTCGGCTACCGCTTCGCGCGGCACGGCCACGACATCGTGCTCGGCTCGCGCGCCGCGGAGAAGGCCGAGGCCGTGGCGGCGGAGGTGACCGAGCGACTCACCGGCGTCGCGGGTGCCGGCAGCGCCCGCGGCGCGGCCAACGCCGACGCGATCGCGGCCGCCGAGGTCGTCCTCCTGGCCGTGCCGTACGACGGTCACGACGAGCTGGTCGCCTCGCTCGCGGCCGACGGGGCGCTGGACGGCAAGACCGTCATCTCGTGCGTGAACCCGCTCGCCTTCGACAAGCGCGGCGCGCACGGGCGGGTGATCGACAACGGTGAGGGCTCGGCCGCGGAGTCGGCCGCCGAGCTGGCGCCCGAGGCGACGGTCGTGGGTGCCTTCCACAACGTCGCCGCCCCGGCGCTCTGGGGCGAGGCGGACTTCCTCGACGAGGACGTCATCGTCGTGGGCGACTCGGCCGAGGGCAAGCAGGTCGCGATCGACCTGGCCGCGTCGGTCACCGGCCGGCCGGGCATCGACGGGGGCAAGCTGCGCCTGGCGCGGGTCCTCGAGCCGTTCACCGCCGTGCTGATCTCGATCAACCGCAAGTACAAGACCCACTCGGGCATCCGGGTCACCGGCCTCGACCACTGACCCCGGTCGGGGCTAGCCGGCCAGACCGTCCACCACCTCGGCGCCGGGGGCCTGCGCGAGCAGGTCCCCGGGCACGAGCAGCTTGGAGCGGCGCAGGCCGGAGCCGAGCACGGCCAGCTCCATGGCGGGCACCCGTGCGTCGACGAGCAGCCGCCACCCGGGCGGTAGCCCGACGGGCGTGATCCCGCCGTACTCCATCCCGGACTCGGCGACCGCCCGCTCCAGGGGCAGGAACGACGGCTTGCGGACGTCGAGCAGCCGCCTCACCGTGTGGTTGACGTCGGCGCGGGTGTCGGCGCGCACCAGGCAGGCCGCCACCCGCTCCTCGCCCTCCCGCTTGCCGGCGACCAGGACGCAGTTGGCGCCGGTCTCCATCGGCAGGTCGTAGGCCGCGCTCATCGCGGCGGTGTCCGCGTGCGCCGGGTCGATCTCGACGACCGCGATCCGCTCGGCGCCCGGCCACGCCGCCAGGGCGGCGGCGACCGGCGGGGCGACCAGCTCGGGGTGATCGAGCGCGACGAGCGAGGTCAACCCGGTCAGCTGCGGGAGGGTCACTGCCAGCCCCGCATCTGCGAACCGTCCCAGCCCTGCTGCTCCCAGGCCGGGTCGTGGCGCCGACCGCGGAGCACGGAGGCGATCAGTCCCGCCGCTCCCGCCGCCAGCCACGGCAGGCCCATGACCCAGCCGTTCTCGTCGACCTGCACGGTGTCGCTGACGACCAGCGCCCACACGACCACGAGGCCGGTGAACGCCACGCCCATGACCAGGTGGCCGGTGTTGACCGGGTGCCGGCCGGAGCGTCGTCCGTCGGCGGCACGCTCCTCGCGGGGGAGCTCGGTGGTCTCGTCGTAGTGGCTCATGCTGCGTCCTTCCGGGTGATGACCTCGATCTCGCCGAGGACTGCGTCGGCGTCGATGCGGAGGAGGGGCTCGCCGTCCTCGCCGTGCACCGCCTTGTCGGAGTTGCCGGACTTGCTGCCGAACAGGCGCACCTCGCCCAGCTCGATCTGGCCGTCGACGGCGACCCGGAGTCCGTCGTCGGGCACGACCACCCGGATCTCGCCGACGTTGACGTCGAGCTCGAGGATCCGGCCGTTCAGCTCCTCCAGCTGGGCCGGGTCCAGGTCGGCGAGGTCGATGACGATCTCGCCGCCGGCCAGCTCGTAGCGGTCCTTCAGCTCGGCGGCGGAGTCGATCTGTGGGGAGATCTGCCCGAACCCGCCGTTGGTGTCGACCTTGTCGACGACGGTCGTGAGAGCCGTGGCCACCGCCGCGAGCAGGCCGACCAGGATCAGCCCGCCGGCGCGGCCGAAGAAGGCGCCGACGAGGAGCATCAGGCCGGTGATCCCGAGGACGGTCGCGGGGTACGCCGACGCCGCGACATCGGCACCGGCGAGGTCGAAGGTCGCCAGGGTGCCAAGGCCCAGGACCGCCAGGACGAAGGTGAACGGGAACAGCAGCGGTCCGCGCTTGCGCGGGTCGGCCGGCCGTCGGTACGCCGGCGCCGGGGTCCGGTACGCCGAGTACGTCGCGCCGGGCTCGCCCGGCTCCGGCGGTGGGGGAGGAGCGGTCGGGCCATCGCCGCGCAGCCACGGGTGCGGAGGGCCGCCGGGCTTGACGGCGTTCTTGCCGGCCAGCACCGCGATGACCACGAGCCCGACCGCCAGCAGCGGCCACGGGAAGTCCGAGCCCCCGACGGTGTCGCCGACGACGGAGGCGACGGCGACCACGCCGCCGATGATCAGAGCCGCCGTGCGGATGCCCTCGTCGACGCGGACCACCGCGTCCTCGGTGCCCTCCTCCGGCACGAAGAGCCAGCACACGGCGTACAGGATCAGGCCGCCGCCACCGAAGAAGGTGAGGACGACGAACGCGATCCGCACCAGCAGCGGGTCGATGTCGAGGTGTCGCGCGATCCCCGCCGCGACGCCGGCGACCTTGCGGTCGTCGCGGCTGCGGCGGAGCCGGGCGAGGTCGCGGACCTCGTCGCGGGTGACCCGGGGCCCCTCGCGGCGAGGCTCGTTCTCGGTGTCGGTCGGTGCGTTCATGTCCACCAGCATGGTGGCACGGTGCGGTCCGGACCATCGGGGACAGCCCTGATCCGCACCGGCGTCCCCCGGGCCGGGATCAGGGTCGGGTCAGGGTCCTTCCCCCTGCTGGCACGGGAGGTGCTGTGTGACGATGGAGCCATCATGAGCACGACTGCGCCCCTGCCCGCACCGCCCGCGCCGCCCCGCGACGTACGCCGGGCCTGGCGCGACCTGCGCGAGCCGATGATCGGTGGCGTCGCCGCGGGCCTCGCGGTCCACCTCGGCGTGTCCGTGCTGCTGGTGCGGGCGGCGTTCGTGATCGCGACGGTCGTCGGCGGCTCGGGCGTGATGGCCTACGCCGCCCTGTGGATCCTGCTGCCCGCAGGGCCACCCGCGGAGGCCCTCGCCCCCGGCCTCGCGAGCGCGACCCGCGACGGTCGCCGCCCGGGACGCCGCGGCCGCCGGCTCTCCGACGTCGGCCCGACGATCACCCTGGCCGTGCTGGGCATCGGCGCCGTCCTCACGATCGAGGCGCTGCTCGGCACCGGCTGGTGGATCTGGCCCCTGGGCATCGCGGTGGTCGGCGTCGCCCTGCTGTGGCGCCAGGCCGACGAGGCGCAGCGCGAGCGCTGGATCGACGCCACCGGCAAGGTCGACCCGGTCCGGCTGGTGCTCGGCGGCGGCGGCTGGGCCGCCTGGGCCCGGATCGGCGCCGGCGTGGTCCTCGTCGTCGTCGCCCTGGTGCTGTTCACGCTGAGGGACGGGTCGCTGTCGGTCGCGCGCGACGCGACGCTGGCCATCCTGCTCGCCTTCTTCGGCCTCGCCATCGTCCTCGGACCGTTCGTCTACCGGCTGATGTCCGACCTGACCGACGAGCGCGCCGAGCGGGTCCGCACCCAGGAGCGCGCCGACGTCGCGGCGCACCTCCACGACTCGGTGCTGCAGACGCTCGCTCTGATCCAGAAGAACCCCGCGGACGCCGCCCGGCTCGCCCGCGCCCAGGAGCGCGACCTGCGCGCCTGGCTGTACGCCGGGGAGTCGCTCGACGAGGCCACGGTCGCCAGCGCCCTGCGCGCCGCCGCCGCCGAGATCGAGGACGCGTACGGCATCACCGTCGACGTCGTCGCCGTGGGCGACTGCGACTACGAGGAGTCCGCTCGCCCGATCGTGCAGGCCGCGCGCGAGGCGACCACGAACGCCGCCAAGCATGCCGGGGTGCCGAGGGTCGACGTGTACGCCGAGATCACACCCGCCGGCATCGACGTCTTCGTGCGTGACCGCGGCGCGGGCTTCGACCCGGAGGCCACCCCCGAGGACCGCCTCGGCGTGCGGCGCAGCATCATCGACCGCATGGAGCGGCACGGTGGACGGGCCGAGATCCGGTCCGCCCCCGGCGAGGGCACCGAGGTCCGGCTGCACCTCGACCACACCCCGAAGGAGAGCAATGACTGAGCCCGTGCGGGTCGTCGTCGTCGACGACCACGCCATGTTCCGCCGCGGCGTGAGCGCCGAGCTGGGCGCCACGGGCGCGGGCCGGGTCGAGGTCGTGGCCGAGGCCGCGGACGTCGACGAGGCGGTGGCCGCAGTGCAGCAACACCGGCCGGACGTCGTCCTGCTCGACGTGCACCTGCCCGGCGGTGGCGGCGTGGAGGTGATCCGCCGGGTCAAGGACGGTGACGTGCGCTTCCTCGCGCTCTCGGTGTCCGACGCGGCGGAGGACGTCATCGGCACCATCCGCGGCGGCGCCCGCGGCTATGTCACCAAGACCATCACCGGCCCGGAGCTGGTCGACGCGATCGGACGGGTGGCCGACGGTGACGCCGTGTTCTCCCCGCGGCTGGCCGGCTTCGTGCTCGACGCCTTCGCCGGAGCCGGGCTCTCGGCCGACCTCGCCAGCGTCGACGAGGACCTCGACCGCCTCACCGAGCGCGAGCGGGAGGTGATGCGGCTGATCGCGCGCGGCTACTCCTACAAGGAGGTCGCCAAGGAGCTGTTCATCTCGATCAAGACCGTCGAGACCCACATGTCGTCGGTCCTGCGCAAGCTCCAGCTGTCCTCGCGCCACGAGCTGACCCGGTGGGCATCGGACCGGCGGCTGCTGTGAGGCGGGGCGCGGCGCTGCTCCTCGCCGCCGCGCTGCTGGCCGGGTGCTCCGGGGGGACGACGGCCGCGCCCTCGATGCCGTCCACGCCCTCGGCGCCGTCCGTGCCGGTCGCGTCCGGCGTGGCGCCTGCCCCGCCGGGCTCCGCGAGCCCCGGCCCGGCCTACTCCGACTGGCAGCTGGGCGTCCACGTCCTGCCGCGCACGCCTGGCGGGTACGGCGAGATCAGGCCGACCCCGAAGCCGTTGCGCGTGCGGCGCTTCCCGACCGCCGACCTGCTGCCGCCGCCGGCGGACGGGCGGTTCCACTCCTCGATCGGGCCGGTGACCGCGCAGATCCGGGAGCGGATGGGGGAGACCTGGTCGCCGTCCTGCCCGGTGGCTCTGCGCGACCTGGCCTACGTCACCGTCTCCTTCCGTGGCTTCGACGGTCAGGCGCACACCGGCGAGCTGGTCCTGGCCGCCGCCGAGGCCGAGGACGTCGTCTCGGTCTTCCGTGCCCTCTTCGCCGCCGACTTCCCGATCGAGGAGATGCGGCTCCCGACGACGGCCGACCTCGACGCCCCTCCCACCGGCGACGGCAACAACACCGCGGCGCTGGTGTGCCGGGCGGCGCGCGGGCAGAGCGCCTGGTCGGCGCACGCCTACGGTCTCGCGATCGACGTCAACCCCTTCCTCAACCCGTACCACAAGGGCGAGCTGGTGCTCCCGGAGCGCGCGTCGGCGTACCTCGACCGCACCCGGGCCCAGCCGGGCATCATCCACGCGGACGACCTCGTGGTGCGCGAGTTCGCGCGGATCGGCTGGGCGTGGGGCGGCTCGTGGAGCTCGCTGAAGGACTACCAGCACTTCTCGGCGACCGGGCGCTGACCGCGGGGGCCGCGCTGGATAGGGTGCGAGCCATGGAGACCCTGCGCCTGATCCTGCTCATCGTGCACATCCTGGGCTTCTCGGCCCTGATCGGCGGGCTGCTGGCGCAGGCCGGCCCCGGCGACAAGCGGGTCACCGGCGTCATGCGCGACGGCGTCGGCACCGCCTTCCTCGCGGGTCTGCTGCTCGTCGGCGTACTCGAGGGCGGCGACGACCCGGTCAACCACGCCAAGGTCGGCGTCAAGCTCGCCATCGGCCTGGTGCTCCTCGTGCTCGTGATGGCGAACATGCGCAAGGCCAAGATCCCGAACGGCCTCTGGGCGGGCCTGCTCGTGCTCGCGATCGCCGAGGTCTGCGTCGCCGTCCTGTGGTCACCCGTGCACAGCTGAGGCCGGGCGCGTCACCGGGGGCCGCTCACCCGCTCAGCCCGTCGCGAGCTTGACCGCGACGAGCACCATCGTCGCCGCGATGCACAGCTCGACGACCTGCCACGCCCGGGGCCGGGCCAGGAGCGGCGCCAGCAGGCGGGCGCCGAAGCCGAGTCCGCAGAACCACAGCACGCTCGCGAGCGCCGCTCCCGCGCCGAACCACCAGCGGCCCACGCTCTCTCCGCCGTCGTGGGCGGCCGCGACGGACCCGATGAGGAGCAGGGTGTCGAGGTAGACGTGCGGGTTGAGCCAGGTGAGCAGCAGGGTCCGGCTCACCACGCCGCGCCGGGTCTCGGTGAGCGTGGCGACGCCTCCGCCCTCGCGCTCGGCGTCGACGCCCGCCGGCGCGAGTGACTCGGGCCGAGCGGCGCGGCGCAGCGAGGCCGCGGCGTACCAGAGCAGGAAGAGCACCCCGAGCCAGCGCACCAGGGTGAGTGCCCAGCCGGTCCGGTCGACGAACGCCCCGACGCCGGCGACGCCCGCCGCGATGAGCACGGCGTCGGAGGCGGCGCAGATCAGCACCACGACGCCGACGTGGGAGCGCAGCAGACCCTGGCGCAGGACATAGGCGTTCTGGGCGCCGATGGCGACGATGAGCGACGCGGTCGTCAGGAGACCGGCGAGAGCGGGGGCGAGCACGGCACGAACCTAAGGTTGCCCGGAGTCTGAAGGCCAACGAATGTTCCTTCAGGAACATGAGCCGTGCTTAAGATCGCGCATGCGCTTCGACCCGGCCCAGCTGGAGACCCTCGTCGCCATCACCGAGGAGGGGACCTTCGAGGCCGCGGCGCGACGGCTCCACGTGACCGCCAGTGCCGTGAGCCAGCGGGTGCGCGCGCTGGAGCAGGCCGCGGGCCAGGTCCTGGTCCGGCGTACGACGCCCGCCACGGTCACCCCGGCGGGGGTGCCGCTCGTGCGGCTGGGCCGACAGCTGCGCCTGCTCGGCACCGAGGCGGCCGTCGCACTGGGCGCGGAGGAGGTCCTCGACCTTGCGGTGGCGGTCAACGCGGACTCACTCGCCACCTGGTTCCGCCCGGTTCTCGCCGCGGTGGCGCGACGCACGGGGACCGCGCTCCGGCTGCATGTCGAGGACCAGGCCTACTCCCACGACCTGCTCCGCCGCGGCGAGGTGCTGGCGGCGGTCACCGGCGAGCCGCGCCCGGTCCAGGGCTGCGTGGTGGAGCGTCTCGGCGGGATCCGCTACACACCGGCCGCGGCGCCTTGGCTCGTCGATCGGCACCGGCGCGGTCGCGGCGTCGACTGGGCGGCGATGCCGCTGGTGGTCTTCAACGAGAAGGACCACCTGCAGGACGAGCTCCTCGCCGCCCACGGCGCGGGGCGCCCTCCGGTCGTCCACCGGGTCCCCAGCACGGCCGACTTCCACGAGGCGGTCCGGGCCGGGCTCGGGTGGGGCCTCCTGCTCGCGCCACAGCTCGCCGAGAGCGTGGCCGCCGGCGACGTGGTCCGGCTACCGGGGGCCAAGCCGCTCGTCGTACCCCTGTTCTGGCAGCGCTGGCGGCTCGACAGCCCGGCGCTCGCGTCCCTCACCGACGACGTCCGCCGCGCCGCCCGGGCGCTGGTCAGGCCTCCGCGGTCGCTTTGATCGCCACGAGCGTCTCGCGCATCCCCTCCCGCAGCACCTCGGTGAAGGAGTCCATGCCGCCGAGGAAGCCCTCGGCCAGCTCGGTCGCGAGCTCGGAGATGCCGTCGGGCGTGGAGCGGCGCTGGGTGAGCACGGTGCCCTCGGTCCCGTCCGGTCGGAGGAGGAAGGACCACACGGCCCAGTTCTCGTCGATCCGGAAGGCGATCTCCCGCTCCGGCTCGTAGCGCAGGATCCTCGCGTGCGTGGTCCACTCGAGCTCGCCGTAGCGGTTGCGGTTGGTGAAGGCGACGCCCTCGCCGGGCTCGGCGCCGTCGGCGATGCGCGTCGACGTCACCTGGGGGCTCCACTCGGCCATCCGGCGCACGTCGCTCACGAGCGTCCACACCGCGGCGGGCGGCGCCGCCACCCGGATCGAGTCCTCGAGCAGCTGGTCCAGCGGGGTCATGGTTCCTCCTCGGCATCAATACGACCGATCGGTCGCATTGTGACCCTAGCGGTCGGTGGATATTTACGTCCAGTCGGTCGTATAGGCTGCCTCCATGACGCGGGAGCGACGGGACGGGCGGCGGGCCCGCGGTGACGAGACCCGCCGGCGGGCGGCGCGGCACGCCGCGGACGTGGCGACCACGCACGGCCTCGACTCGATCTCGGTCGGCGCCCTGGCGACGGCCACCGGTCTGAGCAAGAGCGGCATCCTGACGGTCTTCGGGAGCCGGGAGGCGATCCAGGTCGCGGCCGTCGCCGAGGCGCGCCGGGTCTACATCGCGGCCGTGATCGCGCCCGCCTGGGACCACGAGCCGGGCCGCGCGCGGCTGCGGGCGCTTCTCGACGCGTGGGTCGGCTACCAGCGCGCCGGGGTGTTCCCGGGCGGCTGCTTCGTCACCGCGACGGCGGTGGAGTTCGGCCACCGCGAGGGCCCGGTCGCCGACGCCGTACGACGGCTCAAGCGGGAGTGGCTCGACCTGCTCGAGTCCGAGCTGGCGACCGCGGGCTGCGCCGACCCCGCCGACGGCGCCTTCCGCATCGATGCCTATCTCACGGCCGCGAACACCCGGCGCCAGCTCTTCGGGGAGGACGCAGCGCTCGACCGGGCCCGCTCCCACGCGCGCGCGGTGGTCGAGGGGCGGGGCTGAGCAAAGGGCTCGCCGACGAAGGGGTTCGTGGCGGATACTCACGTCCATGCCGTCGACCAGTCAGCTCGCCGCCTTCGCGATCGCCTCGTTCCTGTTCATCCAGGTGCCGGGGCCGAGCCTGCTGTTCACCATCGGCCGCGCCCTCACCGTCGGGCGTCGCGATGCGCTGCTGTCCGTGGTCGGCAACGCGCTCGGCCTGGTGGCGCAGGTCGTCCTCGTCGCCGTCGGCCTCGGCGCGGTGGTGGCGGCCTCGGCGACCGCGTTCACGCTGCTCAAGCTCGCCGGAGCGGCCTACGTCGTCTACCTCGGCGTCCGCGCCATCCTGCACCGCGCCGACGCCCGCGCCGCGCTGGAGGCGGCGAGCGCCGGCATGCCCGGCCCCTCCGAGAAGGGCCTCGCGTCGGTGCGCACCGGGTTCGTCGTCGGGGCGACCAACCCGAAGACGATCGTCTTCTTCGTCGCCTTCCTCCCGCAGTTCATCGACGGCGGTGCGCCGGCGGCGCCGCAGCTGGTGCTGCTCGGCCTGCTCTTCGGCGCGATGGCGGTCTGCTCCGACGGGTGCTGGGCCCTGCTGGCCGCCCGCGCCCGGGACTGGTTCGCGCGCAAGCCGAAGCGGCTCGACTCGCTCGGCGCCGCCGGCGGCGCGATGATGGTCGGCCTCGGCATCACGCTCGCGACCTCCGAGAGCCACTGACCGGGGGAGACGCCGGGCGCCTCAGTACGCCGTGCGCGCCTCGTCCGCGAGCCAGGCGTCGAAGGGGGCTGCGGCGTCGGGCACCGGCAGGTGGGCCACGGGCATCGACCACTCCGCGCGCGGGCGCTCGAAGAGCTCGTAGAACGCCCGGTCGTCGAAGCCGCCGCGCGCGGCGTCGTCCCGGTCCGCGGCGTACACGACACGGTCGAGGCGCGCCCACAGCGACGCGGACACGCACAGCGGGCACGGCTCACACGACGCGTAGAGCGTGCATCCGCCCAGGTCGAAGGTCCCCAGCTCCGCGCAGGCCGCCCGGATCGCCATCACCTCGGCGTGGGCGGTGGGATCGAGGTCGCGCGTGACGCGGTTCTGGCCCTCGGCCACGACGGCGCCGTCCCGCACGACGAGCGCGCCGAAGGGACCGCCGCCGGCGGCGACGTTGGTCGTCGCCAGTGCCACCGCATGGGCCAGCCAGGTCTCCTCGCTCATGGCGCCATTCAACCCTGGTGGCCGTGCTGGTCGCGGCCCTGGGATGCGACCAGCTGCTCCATCACGTGCCGCAGCGCCTGGACCACGCGCTGGGCGGAGCGGCGGCGCAGCGTCTCCGGGCGGGCCAGGACGTCGATGGTTCGGCTGGTGCTGAGCCCGTGCAGCGGCCGGAGCACCACGTCGTCGTACGGGTGCGCGGCGGTGTAGCGCGGCAGCAGGCCGATGCCGGAGCCGGCGGCGACGAGGGCGGCCACGGCGCCGTAGTCGTTGACCCGGTGGACCACGTGGGCGCTGCGCCGGGTCAGCGCGGCGACGGCGGTCAGCACGTCGTCGGGGGAGTAGCCCACGCGACTGGTCACCCAGCGCTCGCCGACGACGTCCCGGGGACGCAGACGGGCACGGGCGGCCAGCGGATGGGCCGCGGGGAGGGCGACGTCGAGCGGCTCCCGGGCCAGGGTGACGACGTGCAGGTCCTCGGCCGGCCACGGCGGGCTGTGCTCCATGCGGTGTGCGAGCACCAGGTCGTACTGCGCGGTGAGTGCCGGGAAGTCGCTCTGCGCGACGTCCTCGTCGGTCAGCCGGAGGTCCGGCGGGTCGCCCTGGTCGGGGCGGGCCAGCTCGCGCAGGAGCGGGCCGAACAGTGCCTGCCCGGCGCTGTGGAAGCTGCTCAGCGTGACGGTGCCGGTCGCGGAGCTCTCGAACTGCTCGACCGCCCCGCGGGCGGCGGCCATCGCGTCGATGACGCCGGCACCCGCGCGGGCCAGCACCCGGCCGGCGTCGGTGAGCACCAGGGTCCGTCCGTCGCGCCGGGTCAGCGGGGTGCGGAACTGCCGCTGCAGGGCCGAGAGGTGCTGGGACACCGCCGACGGCGAGACGTGGAGCGCCTCGGCCACGGCGGTGACGCTGCCCAGCGCGCCGAGCTCGCGCAGGATCGTGAGCTGGTGGATCTCCACCGGGTCAGCCTACGGTGAAGCGTCTGCTTAAGGGACGATGCAGGAAGTGGCCGTTGATCTGAACGGTCGTGGGGCGCTGCAATGGGTGGGTGAAGGCGCTCTACAAGGCCGAGGCCGGCCCCGGCCTGCTGCTCGCCGACCGGCCGGACCCGGTCTGCGGCCCGGCCGACGTGGTCATCCGGGTCCTGCGCACGGGCATCTGCGGCACCGACCTGCACATCCTGCGCTGGGACGACTGGGCCGCGGGCGCCGTCCGGGCGCCGCTCGTCCCCGGCCACGAGTTCTACGGCGAGGTGGTCGAGGTCGGCCCGCTGGTCGACGACGTCGCGGTCGGCGACCGGGTGTCGGGCGAGGGACACATCGTCTGCGGCACCTGCCGCAACTGCCGCGCGGGACGCCGCCAGATGTGCATCCGCACCGTCGGCCTCGGCGTGCAGCGCGATGGCGCCTTCGCCGAGTATCTCAGCCTCCCCGCCAGCAACGTCTGGGTCCACCACGAGGTGGTCGACCCCGACCTCGGCGCGATCTTCGACCCGCTCGGCAACGCCGTGCACACCGCGCTCGCGTTCCCCGTCGTCGGCGAGGACGTCCTCGTCACCGGGTGCGGCCCGATCGGGCTGATGGCGATCGCCATCGCCCGCCACGTCGGAGCGCGGTACGTCGTCGGGACCGACGTCAGCGCCGCCCGGCTCGAGCTGGCCCGGCGGATGGGCGCCGACGCGGTCGTGGACGTGTCGAGCGGCTCGGTGTCCGACGTGCAGCACGAGCTCGGCATGCGTGAGGGCTTCGACGTCGGGTTCGAGATGAGCGGGGCGGCCTCGGCGCTCCCGCAGATGATCGACAACATGAACCACGGCGGCCGGATCGCGATGCTCGGCCTGCCGAGCGCGCCCTTCGCGGTCGACTGGGGGAAGGTCGTCACCCACATGCTGACGCTCAAGGGGATCTACGGGCGCGAGATGTTCGAGACCTGGAACGGGATGGACGCGATGCTGCAGACCAGCAGCACGCTGCGTACGGCGATCGGCTCGGTCATCTCCGACCGGCTGCCCGCCCGCGACTGGGAGCAGGGATTCTCGATCGCGGCCTCCGCCGGGGTCGGCAAGGTCGTTCTGGACTGGACGGAGCTGTGATGTACGGAGACTTCAGGAAGCACCTCGCCGCCGAGCTCGACGGCATCGAGCAGGCGGGGCTCACCAAGCGCGAGCGCGGCATCCGCGGTCCGCAGCGGGCGGAGATCGTTGCCGACGGCGCCGAGGTGCTCAACTTCTGCGCCAACAACTATCTCGGTCTCGCCGACGACCCGCGCCTGCTCGAGGCGGCGCGCGACGCGCTCGACACGTGGGGCTACGGCCTGGCCAGCGTCCGGTTCATCTGCGGCACCCAGGAGCAGCACCTCGCGCTCGAGCGCCGGCTCTCGGAGTTCCTCGGCACCGACGACACGATCCTCTACTCGTCCTGCTTCGACGCCAACGGCGGCGTCTTCGAGACCCTGTTCGGCCCCGAGGACGCGATCGTCTCCGACGCCCTCAACCACGCCTCGATCATCGACGGCATCCGGCTCTCCAAGGCGCGCCGGCTGCGGTACGCGAACCGCGACATGGCCGACCTCGAGGAGCAGCTGAAGGCCGCCGCCGACGCCCGCTTCCGGGTCGTCGTCACCGACGGCGTCTTCTCGATGGACGGCTACATCGCGCCGCTGCGGGAGATCTGCGACCTCGCGGACCGGTACGACGCGCTCGTGCTCGTCGACGACTCCCACGCGGTGGGCTTCATCGGCGCCGGTGGCCGGGGCACGCCCGAGCTGTGCGGCGTGGCCGACCGGGTCGACATCTACACGGGGACCTTCGGGAAGGCGCTCGGCGGTGCCTCCGGCGGCTACGTCTCCTCGCACCGCGAGATCGTCGCCCTGCTCCGCCAGCGCTCGCGCCCGTACCTGTTCTCCAACACCCTGGCGCCGTCCATCGTCGCCGGCACGCTGCGGGCCCTCGACCTGGTGGAGGGCTCCGGCGACCTGCGCGAGCGGCTGCGGGCCAACGCCCGGCTGTTCCGCGAGCTGATGGGCGCCGAGGGCTTCGACCTGCTCCCCGGCGAGCACCCGATCGTCCCGGTCATGTTCGGCGACGCCGCCCTCACCGCGCGGGTGGCCGACGAGATGCAGCGCCACGGCGTCTACGTCACCGCCTTCAGCTTCCCGGTCGTGCCGCGCGGCCAGGCGCGGATCCGGGTGCAGCTGTCCGCGGCCCACACCGACGACCAGATCCGCCGCTGCGTGGCCGCGTTCGTCGCCGGACGGGCGGCCGCGACAGACGAGAACACGCCCTGAGGTTGATCAGACAGGAGGATTTCCTGTTGAATGGGTCGTATGGCGAATGTTCTCCTTGACTCTGGCTCGACGGTGACCCGTGCTCACGGCGATGCGGTGGTGGCCCATCCCGCGTGGCGGACCCTGAAGGACGCCGTCGAGGAGATCCGCACCTGGCAGCGCGCCGACGGCTCCGTCGACTTCGACGCCGAGGGCGCCCCCACGCGCGACGCCGCTGCCGCGGCGACCGCGACGGTCGCCGACGCGATCGAGCACCTCTCGCCGCTGCTGCCGCACGATGCCGCCTACCACCGCGCCGCCGTCGCCGACCTGCGCCGCTGGGCCGACGCCGGGTTCGGCGTACCGGACTTCCTCGACTCGCTGATGGCCTTCCAGCCCGCGCAGGAGCGCACCGACGGCCGCCAGCACCTCGTCGTCTTCCCGATGTACACCCAGAACGGCAACCCCGCCCGCAACCTGGAGGCCGTGGTCTTCCGGATGGTCTGGCCGGACTGGCTCGCCGAGCTCGAGGCCACCCGCTTCGACAACCCGCTCTTCTGCGGCATCGCGTTCGAGGACTTCACCAGCGGCTACGACACCAACTCCGCGGTCCTCTTCCCGGAGACCGTCGCCGTGCGCGAGGTGCCCGAGCGGTTCAGCTGGGGCGGGATCTTCTGCGACCGCGAGGCGGCCCGCTTCCGCCGCGTCAGCGAGGCGGCCGTGTCGCTGCTCGGCGTCGAGCTGCCCGAGGAGGTCCGCGGCCTGCTCGACGACCAGCAGCGCAGCCAGGACGCCTTCGTCCTCTGGGACATGGTCCACGACCGCGCGCACAGCCACGGCGACCTGCCCTTCGACCCGTTCATGATCAAGCAGCGCCAGCCGTTCTGGATGTACGGCCTGGAGGAGCTGCGCTGCGACCTGACCGCGTTCAAGGCCGTCGTCGAGCTCGAGGCCGAGGGCTTCGCGCAGGCCAAGGACGTGCAGCACGCCATCCTTCTCGACCGCATGTTCCGCTTCCCGGTCACCGGCGAGCGCACCCGCAACTACGACGGCCTCGGCGGCCAGCTGCTCTTCGCCTATCTCCACCAGCACGACGCGCTCCGCTGGACCGACAACACGCTGCGCATCGACTGGGACCTCGCCCGCGAGGTCACCAACGCGCTGTGCACCGAGATCGAGGACCTCTACCGCGACGGCATCGACCGCCCGAAGCTCGTGCACTGGCAGGCCGGCTACGAGCTCGTCAGCCGCTACCTCTCGCCGCACCCCGCCTCCAAGTGGGCGCGCGGCCACGAGGCGCTGGACTTCACCAAGCAGCCGCGCGAGCTCGTCGACGACGTGCTGCCGGACGAGTTCCCCCTGAGCATGTTCTTCGAGGCCCTAGCCAAGAAGCTCAAGAGCGTGATCGCGGAGACTCGCGGCATCACGGCCGCCGCGTGAGCGCGGCGCCCGAGGGCCGTGTCGTCGCCGTCGCCGGCGCGGGCGGCCCGGCCGGTCGCGCCGTCGTACGACGCCTGGCGGCGCAGGGCGTGCGGGTCGCGGCCGCCGACGCGGACCCCTCCCGCCTCGAGGATGCCGTCGACGGCACCCACGACGGAACGACCGCCGAGGGTCGGGTGGTCGACCTGCTCGACGCCGACGCGACCCGTGCCTGGGTCGACGACGTCGTCGACCGCCACGGCCGCCTCGACGGTCTGGTCCACCTGGTCGGCGGCTGGCGCGGGGGCAAGGGCCTGACCGCGGAGGCGCTGACCCACTGGGCGGCGCTCGAGCCGCTGCTGGTCCGCACCCTCCAGCACACCACGCTCGCGGCGCAGGAGGCGCTCGCCGCCGCGCCGGCTGGCCGGTTCGTCGTCGTCAGCGCGGCCGGTGCCGGCGCGCCGACGGCCGGCAACGCCGCGTACTCCGCCGCGAAGGCCGCGGCGGAGGCGTGGACCCTCGCGCTCGCCCACGCCTTCGGCCGGTCCGGTCCCGGCCCCGCCGCTACGATCCTCGTCGTCAAGGCCCTGCTCGACGAGGCGATGCGCGCCGCCCGCCCGGACGCCGCGTTCGACGGCTACACCCACGTCGACGACCTGGCCGTGACGATCGCGGGACTGTGGGACCGGCCCACCGCCGAGCTGAACGGAGAGCGCCTGTGGCTGACGCCGCAACCCTGAGCACCACCGCCGCCCGACGGCGGCACGACCCCGAGGCGCGACAGTTCGCCAGCGACAACTACGCCGGCGTCCACCCCGAGGTCCTCGCGGCGCTCGCGGTCGCCAACGGCGGCCACCAGGTCTCCTACGGCGAGGACGCCTACACCGAGCACCTCCAGGAGCTGATGGCCGGGCTCTTCGGCGCCGGCGTCGAGGCCTATCCCGTCTTCAACGGCACGGGTGCCAACGTCGTCAGCCTCCAGGCGCTCACCGACCGGTGGGGCGCGGTGATCTGCGCCGACACCGCCCACATCAACGTCGACGAGGGCGGCGCCCCCGAGCGGATGGGCGGACTCAAGCTGCACACCGTCGCCACGCCGGACGGCAAGCTCACCCCCGAGCTCGTCGACCGGCACGCCTGGGGCTTCGACGACGAGCACCGGGCGATGCCCCAGGTCGTCTCGATCACCCAGTCCACCGAGCTCGGCACGCTCTACACCCCCGACGAGGTGCGGGCCCTCGCCGAGCACGCCCACGGGCTGGGTCTGCGGGTGCATCTCGACGGCGCCCGCCTGGCGAACGCCGCCGCCGCGCTCGACGTACCGGTCCGCTCCTTCACCTCGGACGCGGGCGTGGACGTGCTCTCGTTCGGCGCCACGAAGAACGGCGCGCTGGGCGGCGAGGCCGTCGTCGTGCTGAACCCGGACGTCGTCAGCCACCTCAAGCACCTGCGCAAGCTCTCCATGCAGCTGGCGAGCAAGATGCGCTTCGTCTCGGTCCAGTTCGAGGCGCTGCTCGCCGACGGTCTCTGGCTGCGGCTCGCCGGTCACGCGAACGCCATGGCGCAGCGTCTCGCCGCCGGCGTCCGCGAGGTCGACGGCGTCGAGATCCTCCACCCGGTGCAGGCGAACGGCGTGTTCGCCCGACTTCCGCACGAGGTCAGCCGCCGGCTCATGGAGCGCCACCGCTTCTACTTCTGGGACGAGGCCGCCGGCGACGTGCGCTGGATGTGCTCGTTCGACACCACCGAGGAGGACGTCGACGCCTTCCTCGCGGCGCTGCGCGAGGAGATGGGCCGCTAGGACACGCCCGAGCCCGCCCGCTCGCCGACCGGTCCGGGCAGGGACCCGCGCCGCATCGCGAAGATCCACCTGCGGCGGGGATGCTCGCTGACCGACCACAGGCTGTCGGTCTCCGGCCACCACACCAGGTCCTCGGGGCCGGGCGGCGTGGCCCAGCGGTGCTCCCGGAAGGCGCCCGGCAGGCCGACGTACACGGATCCCGGCTTGACCGGGCCGCGCGAGCGCGTGACGTAGTAGGTCCCGTCGATCGCGGCGACGCCCTGCATCCGCGGGACGCCGCGGTCGTCCACCTCGGCGAGCGCGCGCCCGTCGGTCTCGCTGCGCGGCAGGCCGCTCGCGGGGTCGATCGCGAACCGCGCCATCCGTCGGGTCTGGGCGGGGGAGCCGTACTCCCCGACGACGAGGGCCGGGTAGTCCTGGCTGCGGTCCAGCGTCAGGAACGAGTAGCGCAGCCGCTCGACGCCCTCCTCGTGTCCGCTCTTCTGGGTGAACCGGACGGGCAGCAGGTAGCGGTGCCCGAAGGTCGAGTACGCCGAGCCGGCCGGCACGCGCAGCACGTCGCCCACGTGCGCAGTGTGGATGCCCGCGCCCGTCGCGGCGACGTGGAGATGGTCGCCGTGCCACACGATGCCGCCCGCGTGCACCTTCAGGGGCCGGAAGCCCGGCAGCCCGTCGTCCAGGGTGGGGACGACGAGGAGCACGTGCCCGTAGCGCCGGCGCTCCAGGTCGACCACGCTGAGCCGTGAGCCGCCCGTCGTACGGGCGTACCAGGACGTCACGAGCACGTCGTGGCCGTGTTGCTCGCGGAAGCCGGTCCGCGCGGAGGTCGTGATGCCCTGCGGGTACCAGTTCGGGTCGCGGCGGTCCTCGGCCTCCCACGTCCATGCCTGGCTCACCTTGCGACCGAGCAGTCCGTGAAGCGGGGCGCGGCTCCGGCGCAGGCGGCGGGGCAGGTCCGGCGCCATGCCGGTCATCCCGACGCGGCCACCGCCGTCCGCGGCGAGCGCGGCGGCGAGCGCCTCGATCTCCGCGCCGTTCTCCGCCGTGCGGGTCAGGTGCAGTCCGGACACGGCGGCCACGGTAGCGGGTGGTGGGTCGTGCTGCGCTTCGGCTTCCGGGTTCGCTACGTGCCGGAATCCTCCGATCGACATGGTCGCGCGCCGCTGTGGTCGCGGTGGGGGGTTGAGTCGTCAGTTCTGACCCGCCGAGTCGTCGGTTCTGACCCGGTGAGTGGTCGGTTCTGGCCTGCGGGGGTGGTGCTGTGTGCCTTCCGGGTTTGCTGGGTGCCCGGTTGATTTTTCGATTGACGTGGTGGCGCGCCGCTGTGGTTGAGCTGGTTGGCTGGACGCCCCGTTCGGGTTTGAGGTTCTGCCCGTCTGACCCCTGTGGTTGCGGTGGTCCCGGTCCACTTTCGCCACGTCATGTTGCAGTGGGTATTCACAGCTGCCGGACGGGTTTCGCCTGTCCCCAGGCGGGTTTTCTCCCGTTCGTTGTGTCGTACGTCGGTGGGAGAATCCAGTCATGGATCTCGGGACCACGCCTCGTTCGACAGCAGAGCTGCTGTCGCGTGTGGCCGATGGTGTCCGGGCTCGTGAGCGGCTCGTGGTCGAGGAGTGGGAGGCGATCGTCGCCTGGGCCAGCAACCACGTCGTCGCGGGTCCCGAAGGTGCCGCCACGATCACGGAGGGCTATCTCGACACCGGGGTCCCGATCGCCGGCGAGGGTGCACCCCTGGTGTCGGAGTTCGGGCTGATGGAGTTGGTCGCGGTGCTCGGCCGCAGCCCGGATGGTGGTCGGGCGTACGTCGGTCGGGTGATCGAGTGCGCCTGGCGCCTGCCCCATGTGTACGACGCGGTGGTCGCCGGGCGTCTGGCGCCGTGGCGCGCGGAGCGGATCGCCGAACGCACCCACGGCCTCAACTCCGAAGCCGCTGCCTTTGTGGACCGTCAGCTGTTCGACGCCACCGGGGTCGGGTGGGCCCAACTCGACCGGCTCATCACCGAAGCCGTCCTCCGCTACGACCCCGCCACCGCAGAAGCCGAACGAGCCAAGGCCGCCGACGGGCGACGGTTCGACATCGACGCCCAGGTCGACGACCACGGCCTCGTCACCATCTCGGGGTTGTTGGACGCCGCCGACGGGCACGACCTCAACCTCGCTGTCGCACGGCGCGCCGAGGTACTCGGACGGCTCGGCGACCAGTCCTCGCTCGACGTACGCCGCTCCAAGGCCGCCGCGGAGCTCGCCCGTGCCGACCTCGCCATCGATCTCCTCATCCCCGACCCCGACACCGGAGAAGCCATCGCGGTTCCGGGGCGTCGGGTGGAGCTCAACGTCCACATCACCGACACCACCCTCACCGGAGCCAACCCGGTCGGTCGGTGGGAGCAGGGCGGCTGCCCGATCTCCTCCGAGCAGATCCGGGAGTGGCTGCAGGCCCACGACACCACCATCACGATCCGCCCGGTCATCGACCTGGCCGAGCACATCCCCGTCACCGGGTATGAGGTCCCCGACCGCCACAAGCGCGCGGTCGCCCTCAGGGATCACACCTGCCGCTTCCCGCACTGCACCCGCCCCGCGACCCGCTGCGACATCGACCACGCGACCCCCCATGCCCAGGGCGGAGTGACCTGCCCGTGCAACGAGGTCCCGCTGTGCCGACGCCATCACCGCGCGAAGACCCACTCGGCCTGGCGCTACGACACCCCGACCCCGGGCACCTATGTCTGGACCAGCCCGAACGGCCACGCCTTCCGCGTCGACCACCGTGGCACCCACCCGATCCGCCCGGGTTGAGGCGCCATCTCCCACCCGCCGAGTCGTCAGTTCCGACCCGCACCCCGCAGGACCACGACCCGCGGGGCGCATCGGCATGTCCCGATCGGGGATGATGGCTCCATGCGCGGGATCTTCTTCGACGAGGACGACGCCAGGGCCGCTGCGCTCGCGCTGGTCCGGGGCGGCTTCGCGGCCGAGGTCGTCCGCGAGCGCCTCGCCGGGGAGGACGACGACGAGGACCATCCCTGGGCCGTGCTGACCGACGCCCCCGAGATCCAGCTCGAGATGCTCGTCGAGACGTACGACGGCTGGCTCGACTACGACGACGCGGACGCCGCCCCTTCCGCCGACCCTCCCCGCAAGGCCGGCTTCGCGCTGCCGCTGCCCGACGCGCCGAGGCGGATCAAGCGCCCGGAGTGATCACCCCTCCGCCGGCAGGCCGTCGGTCGCGGCGCAGCCGAAGGGGCCCTCGCGCCCGGCGAAGGCCTGGATGACCGCGGACCGCTCCGCGAAGTCGCTCTCGACCCGCACCGCACGTCCGTCGGTGGTGACCTCGACGCGCGGGCCGTCCTCGGGGGAGGGCTGCCAGGCGTCCAAGAGCGCGTCCACGGACGCGGCGTCGTCCTCTGCCGCCCGCTCGTCGGCGAAGAGCCGTACGGCGCGGACCGGCTCGTCGCTCGCGACGTACACCGCGACGCCGTCGGCCGCGCACGGCGCGTCCAGCGTGAGCGCGGCGTACTCCAGCGCGTCCTGGTCCTCGGCCTGCTCCAGCAGGTCGCCGAACGTGCCGGCGTCGGCGAGCGAGTCGGCGTCGTCCTCGACGGCGTCGAGCAGCGCGGGCACGTCGGATCCGGAGAGGATGACCTCCTCGTCGGGGACGAGGGCGAGCGTGAGCAGGTCCCCGTCCGCCGCGGCCGGGTCGGCGGTGAACGTGGGACGGTCGTCGGGGCCGGTTCGCCGGTAGCCCGCGTCCTCGAGGTCGGCGGCGACGGCGTCGAAGTCGAGATCGTCGACCATCTTCCACACCCGTCCGACACCCGCCCCGCTGGTCGCCGTCGCCTCCCACTCGACGTCGTCCTCGCCGAACGCCGCCGCGTCCGTCGCCGCCGACCAGCGGGCCAGCTCGGTGACATACGCGTCGGCCGGCTCGTCCTCCTCGTCCGAGCCTCCGCGGTCGGCGAGGGCGGCGCGGTCGACGAAGGTGACGGTGGTGGCGCCGGCCGGGAGGTACTCCAGCGCCTCCTCGACCCGCGAGCTCCCGTCCAGCAGCGCGCAGCCGGAGAGCGGTGCGCACGCGAGGACGGCGACCAGGCCCGTGATCGGGGCGAGGCTCCCGGGGATCCGCATGGGGCCCATCATTACGCTCGTGCTCATGACCGCATCCGCCGCCCACCGCCTGCTCCTCGTGCACGCGCACCCCGACGACGAGTCGATCGGCCAGGGCGCGACCATGGCGAAGTACGTCGCCGAGGGCCGCGGCGTCACGCTGGTCACCTGCACCGCTGGCGAGATGGGCGAGGTCCTGGTGCCCGAGCTGGAGCACCTGGCCGCCGACAAGGAGGACCGCCTCGGCGAGCACCGCAGGGGCGAGCTGGACGCGGCGATGGCGGCGCTGGGCGTGCGCGACCACCGCTTCCTGGGCGGCTTCGGCACCTATCGCGACTCGGGGATGAAGTGGCACGAGGACGGCCACGCCGTCGCCGCCGACACCATCCACGAGAACGCCTTCTGGCACGCCGACCTCACCGAGGCCGCGACCCACCTGGTCGCGGTCATCCGCGAGGTGCGGCCACAGGTCCTGGTGACCTACGACGAGTTCGGCGGATACGGCCACCCCGACCACATCCAGGCCCACCGGGTCGCGATGTACGGCGCGCAGCTGGCCGCCGCGCCGTCGTACCGGCGCGACCTGGGGGAGCCCTGGGACATCGCGAAGATCTACTGGGGCGCGATCTCCGAGAGCCGGATCCGCGAGGGCCTGCGCCGGCTGCGCGAGGTCGGCGACACGACGACCTTCGAGGGCATGGACCCCGAGGGCGACCTGCCGCCGATGTTCCGCCCCGACGAGGACATCTCCTGCGAGGTCGACGCGGGGGACCACGTCGAGCAGAAGCTCGACGCGCTGCGCGCCCACGCCACGCAGATCACCACCGACGGCCCCTTCTTCGCGCTGTCCAACAACGTGGGGGCGCAGGCCTTCGGGCGCGAGCAGTTCCGGCTCGTCAAGGGGACGCCCGGCCCGGTCGACCCGGAGACCGGCTGGGAGACCGACCTCTTCGCCGGCATCCCCGGCTAGCGGTGCGCGGGCTGATCGCGCTCGGCTGCCTCCTCCTCGGCGCGGGGGTCGGCCTCGCCACCGTCCTGCTGCACGGCTACGGCTGGGGTCTCGGCCTGGGGATCGCCGCGACCGCGGCCACGCTGGCCGCCCTCCCGGGCGGCTGGTGGGCGCGCCTGGCCTTCGCTCTCGGGTGGACCGGGCTGCTCGGAGCGGCCACGGTCCAGCGTCCCGAGGGCGACTACGTGATCGCCGCGGACGCGTCCGGCTACCTCCTCCTCGCGACCGGAGCGGTCGTCCTCGGCGCCGGTTTCGTGGGCCTGCGCGGGCGCGTGGATGCGGGCGGCGTCCCGACCCCTCCTTAGGATGACGCGGTGACGTTCTGGGAGTCCGAGACGAGCGGCAAGACCGAGCGACCCGGCGGCAAGGTGGTCGTGGTCGTCATCGTGCTGCTCGTGCTGCTCGCGGGCGGCGGCTACGTCGCCGCGCACGCCGTGGCCGGCGACAAGGTCCCTACCGGCACCACCATCTCCGGCGTCGAGGTGGGCGGGCTCACGCGCGCGGCCGCGATCGAGAAGCTGGAGCAGACCTTCGGCGCCCGGGCCGACGCCCCGATCACGGTCAGCGTCGCGAAGCAGGGCCAGGCGGGGCGGGCCAACGACGCGAAGGTGGAGCCGGGCGACATCGGCCTGGCGATCGACTACGAGGCCTCGGTCGACGCAGCCGGTGCGGGCGACTCGTGGAGCCCCGCGCGCCAGTGGGACTACTTCACCGGTGGCGAGGACGTCGACGCAGTCGTCGAGGTCGACGAGGGCCGCCTCGACAGCACCCTGGCGGAGCTCTCCGCCGGCCTCGGGACCCCGCCCAAGGACGGCACGGTCACCTTCACCGCCGACGGACCGCAGACCACCCAGCCCCAGGCGGGCCAGGAGGTCGACCGAGAGAAGGCGCGCGCCGCCATCACCGACGCCTTCCTCGCCGGCGAGCGGGCCGTCGAGCTCGAGGTCGCGCCCGCGCAGCCCGAGATCGACGCGGCGGACGTGGCGGAGGCCCTCGAGTCCTTCGCCAACCCGGCGATGGCCAACGCCGTGACGCTGCAGTTCGGCGAGAACGACGTCCGCCTCACCCCGCGCCAGTACGCCGGCGTGCTGTCCATGAAGCCCGAGAACGGCGAGCTCGTCCCGGTGGTCGACGAGGCAGCGCTCACCGAGCTCGTCAAGGGCGCCACCGCGAACGGCGAGCCAGTCGACGCGACGGTGAAGCTGAACCGGAAGGGCAAGCCCAAGGTCGTGCCGGCCAAGCCCGGCGTCACCTTCGCCCCGGCCGAGGCGGCGCAGGTCTTCCTGGGGCTGCTGACCGCGCCCGAGGGCTCGCGCAGCGGGCCGGTCACCGCCCAGGTCGCCGACGCCGAGTTCACCACCCAGGACGCCGAGAACCTGAAGATCGTCGAGAAGGTCTCGGAGTTCTCGACGTACTACCCGCACGCCGACTACCGCAACGTGAACATCGGCCGCGCCGCGGAGCTGATCGACGGCACGGTCCTGAAGCCGGGCGAGGAGTTCTCCCTCAACAAGATCGTGGGGGAGCGGACCGCGGAGAACGGCTTCACCGAGGGTTACATCATCAGCAACGGCATCCTGAGGAAGGACCTCGGCGGCGGCGTCTCCCAGATGGCCACGACGACCTTCAACGCGATGTTCTTCGCCGGGCTCAAGGACATCCAGCACAAGCCGCACTCCTTCTACATCGACCGCTACCCGGTCGGGCGCGAGGCGACGGTGGCCTGGCCGAGCGTCGACCTCCGCTTCCAGAACGACACCGAGTACGGCGTGCTCATCCACGCCTGGGTGGAGCCGAGCACCTGGTCCCGGCAGGGCAAGGTGACCGTGCAGATGTGGTCCACCAAGGTGTGGGACATCGAGTCCAAGACGTCCAACCGGTACGCCACGGTCCCGCCCGCCACGCGCACGCTGACCACGCCCGACTGCGAGCCGCACACCGGCTGGTCCGGCTTCCAGGTGGACGTCACGCGCATCTTCCGCAAGCACGGCGAGTCCGCGGTGGACCACACCGAGAAGTTCCACACGGTCTACACGCCCTCCGACACCGTCAAGTGCGCGAAGCCCGCACCGCCGCCGGCGGGCAACCCCGACCCGGGCACCTGAGCCCGCTGCGGTCACCGAGACCGCACCAAGCATTTGCTTGGTAGCATGCGCGCATGAGCGTTCCGAGCGATGCCGCGACCCCTGCGGTCGAGGGCTGGTTCACGACCGGCGAGGAGCCGCGGCTGCTCGCCTCACGGTGCACCACGTGCAGCAACGTCGTGTTCCCGCCCGTCTCCGTCGACGCAGGGGCGGCCTCCTTCTTCTGCCGCAACCCCGCGTGCGACGGCCAGGAGCAGGACACCGTCGAGCTCTCCCGGCGCGGGCGGGTCTGGTCCTACACCGATGCGCAGTACCAGCCGCCGGCGCCCTACGTCCCGGCCAGCGACCCCTTCGAGCCGTTCGCGCTGGCCGCGGTCGAGCTGCCCGAGGGGATCGTCGTGCTGGGCCAGGTGGCGCAGGGCTACGGCGTCGCCGACCTGAGGGTGGGTGCGGAGGCCGAGCTGGTCGTCGAGACGCTCAACGTGGACGAGACCGGGGAGCGCAGCATCTACCGCTGGAGGCCGGTCGCATGAGGGTCGTCATCGCGGGTGCGGGCATGCACCCTTGGGGCAAGTGGGGCCGCAACTTCACCGAGTACGGCGTGCACGCGGCGCGTGCGGCACTCCAGGACGCCGGCATCGCCTGGGGTGACGTCGACCTGGTCGTCGGCGGCGAGACCGTCCGCAACGGCTACGCCGGCTATGTCGCGGGGTCGACCTTCGCCCAGGCGCTTGGCTGGAACGGCGCGCGGATCGCCACGTCGTACGCCGCCTGCGCGACCGGCGCGCAGGCCATCGACACCGCGCGCGCCCGGATCCTCGCCGGCCTGAGCGAGGTCGCGCTGGTCGTCGGTGCCGACACGACCCCCAAGGGCTTCCTCGCGCCGAACGCCGGCGAGCGCTGGAACGACCCGGACTGGCTGCGCTTCCGGCTGCTCGGCATGACCAACCCGGCCTACTTCGCGCTCTACGCGCGGCGCCGGATGGACCTCTACGGCGCGACGTCCGAGGACTTCGCCCAGGTCAAGGTGAAGAACGCTCGGCACGGGCTGGCCAACCCCAACGCGCGCTTCCGCAAGGAGTCGTCGGTGGCCGAGGTGCTCGCCTCTCCCATGGTGTCCGACCCCCTGCACCTGCTCGACATCTGCGCGACCTCCGACGGCGCGGCCGCGCTGGTGCTCACGAGCGCGGACTACGCCAGGAGGCACGGGATCGCCCAGCCCGTGCGGGTCGCGGCGGTCTCGACCGTGACGCCGACCTTCCCGAACACGGTCATCGACATGCCGCTGCTGGCGACCGACTCCTCGGCCGTGACCGGCGTGCCGGAGCGGACGTTCAAGGAGGCGATCGGTCTGGCGGCGTACGAGGAGGCGGGCATCGACCCCGCCGACGTCGACGTCGCCGAGGTGTACGACCTCTCCACGGCGCTCGAGCTGGACTGGATCGAGGACCTGCAGCTGTGCAAGCGGGGCGAGGCCGAGGCCCTGCTGCGTGCCGGCGACACCGCGATCGGCGGCCGGATCCCGGTCAACCCCTCGGGCGGCCTGGCCTGCTTCGGCGAGGCCGTCCCCGCCCAGGCCATCGCGCAGGTCTGCGAGCTCGCCTGGCAGCTGCGGGGCCGGGCCGAGGGACGCCAGGTGGAGGGCGCGAAGGTCGGCATCACCGCCAACCAGGGCCTCTTCGGCCACGGCTCCTCGGTGGTGCTGTCGGTCTGAGCCCGGTCAGGACGCGGGCGGGAGGATCTCCCAGACGACGTGCTCGCCCGCCAGCCCCTTGAGCTGCACCGGCTCCCGCTCCAGGAGGGTCAGGGCGGCGTCCTCGTCCAGCGCCTCGCGCACCGCGTCGCTGGCGAGGATCTCGCCGCCGCGGGCGAGGTCGGCGACCCGGGCGGCCATCGCGACGTTGCGGCCGAAGTAGTCGCCGTCGCGGGCGACGACCTGGCCGGTGTGGATGCCGATCCGGACCAGGATCGGCCCGTACCGGCGAAGGGTCACGTCGCGCGGCAGGTCCCGCTGGATGCCGAGCGCCGCGCGGCAAGCGGCCTCGGTGTCGCGGAAGGCGACCATGAAGCCGTCGCCCGCGGTCTTGACGACCTGGCCGCGATAGCGCTCGATCTGGGTGCGCAGCACGCGGTCGTGCGCGGCGAGCACCTTCACCCAGGTGGCGTCGCCGAGCCGGTCGTTGAGCGGCGTCGAGTCCTCGATGTCGGAGAAGAAGAGGGTGACCGTGCCGTCGGACGCCGCCATGTTGAGGATGTCGGCGCGCTCGTCGTCGCTGGCCCAGGTCTGCAGGTCCTCGACGGTGCTCTGGATCAGCCCGCCGATGCCGTGCGAGCGGACCTTCGAGGCCGTGCGGATGACCCGTCGTACGGCGCGCTCGGCGGAGTTGCTGGGCGGGGGAGGGCGCAGGGCGGCGTCGAGGTCCGACTCGAGCTGGGCGACGCGGGCCCGGGTCTCCGCGAGGTCGTGCTCCAGGCGGGCGCGGTCGCGGGCGAAGGCCAGCACGAGGACGAGCAGTCCCACCAGCAGCACGCACAGGACCCCGACGACGATCGCCACGTTCGAAAGACTAGGGCCCCGCACGGGTCTTGCGGACCGCAGTAGCGTGAGACGGTGACCACTCCGGCTCCCACCACGGCCCCGACGACGGCCCCGGCGATCAGCACTCTCGGCGAGCTGCGCGCCTCCGGACACCAGCACAAGCCGCTGCGCGCCGAGCTGCGCGACAACCTGCTCGCCCTGCTCGCCGCCGGCCAGGACCCCTGGCCCGGCCTGCACGGCTTCGAGGACACCGTCGTCCCCCAGCTGGAGCGGGCGATCATCGCCGGGCACGACGTCGTCCTGCTCGGTGAGCGCGGACAGGGCAAGACCCGCCTGCTGCGTACCCTCGTGGGCCTCCTCGACGAGTGGTCGCCGGTCATCTCCGGATCCGAGCTCGGGGAGCACCCCTACGAGCCGATCACCGTGACCTCGCGGGCCGCCGCGGCGACGTACGGCGACGAGCTGCGGATCTCCTGGCGCCACCGCGAGGAGCGGTACGCCGAGAAGCTGGCCACCCCCGACACGAGCGTCGCCGACCTGATCGGCGACGTCGACCCGATGAAGGTCGCCGAGGGACGCTCGCTCGGCGACCCCGAGACGATCCACTTCGGGCTCATCCCGCGCTCCCACCGGGGGATCGTGGCGATCAACGAGCTGCCCGACCTGGCCGAGCGGATCCAGGTCGCCATGCTCAACGTGATGGAGGAGCGGGACATCCAGATCCGGGGCTATGTGCTGCGCCTGCCCCTCGACGTCTTCGTGGTCGCCTCCGCCAACCCCGAGGACTACACCAACCGTGGGCGGATCATCACCCCGCTCAAGGACCGCTTCGGTGCCGAGATCCGCACCCACTACCCCAAGGCGCTCGGCGCGGAGATCGCCGTCATCCGCCAGGAGGCGGACCTGCAGCCCGAGCGCGTCGACGTACCGGACTTCCTGGTGGAGATCCTGGCCCGGTTCACCCGCAACCTGCGCGAGTCCAGCGCGGTCGACCAGCGCTCGGGCGTCTCCGCCCGCTTCGCGATCGCCGGCGCGGAGACCATCGCCGCGGCCGCGCTGCGGCGCGCGACCATCCAGGGCGAGGACCGCGCGGTGGCCCGGGTGGTCGACCTGGAGACCGCGGTCGACGTGCTCGGCGGCAAGATCGAGTTCGAGTCGGGCGAGGAGGGCCGTGAGGACGAGATCCTCACCCACCTGCTGCGCACCGCGACCGCGGAGACCGTCCGCGAGCGGCTGCGCGGCCTCGACTTCGCGCTCCTGGTCGAGGCGATCGAGGAGGGCGCCACCGTCGTCACCGGCGGCCAGGTCACGGCCCGCGACGTGCTGGCCGGCCTGCCCGTCCTCGGTGAGTCGGACCTCTACGACCAGGTCTGCGAGCGCGTGAACGGAGCCGGGGGCGGCCGGAGCGACGGCGAGCGCGCCGCGGCGGTCGAGCTCGCCCTGGAGGGGCTCTTCCTCGCACGCAAGATCGGCAAGGACGTGCAGGTCGGCGAGGCGGGAGCCGAGACCGTCTATGGCTGAGCTCTCCCCGTTCGGGGTGCGCGTCGCGTCCGGCACCCTCCGTGAGGACGGAGGGGACGGCGTCGTGCTGCCGCACCGCTGGACCGAGGAGGGCGTGCAGGCGGGGCCTGCGACCAACGGCGCCCAGGTGCTCCACCTCGCGGTCGCACTGTGCGTCCTCAACGACGTCTACCGCGAGGCCCAGCGGCTCGAGGTCCCGGTCCACGGCGTCGCGGTGAGCGTCGACGGGTCGTTCGACGACGTGTGGGCCTCGACCGGGATCGACTACGACATCCGCCTCGACACCGACGCCCCGGACCCGACGGTCCAGCTCCTGCTCGAGGTGGTCGAGGAGGTCGCCGAGATCCCGCGCGTGCTGCGCGCCGGCGCCGACGTACGACGGAGGCTGACGTGAGCCGCTATCGCCGGTACGACGGCGGCGACCCGCTCGCGCCGCCGGTCGACATCGCCGAGGCCCTCGACGCGATCGGCGAGGACGTCATGGCGGGCTACAGCCCGGAGCGTGCGATGCGTGAGTTCCTGCGGCGCGGCGGCCAGGACCAGCCCGGCCTCGACGACCTCGCCCGGCGGGTGGCCGAGCGGCGGCGCGAGCTGCTCCAGCGCCACCACCTCGACGGCACCCTCGACGAGGTCCGCGAGCTGCTGGAGAAGGCGGTGCTCGAGGAGCGCAAGCAGCTCGCCCGGGACGCGATGATGGACGACGGCGACCGCGCCTTCCGCGAGCTGCGGCTGCAGAGCCTGCCCGACTCGCCCGCCGCGGCGGTCACCGAGCTCGCCGACTACGACTGGCAGTCCCGGGACGCCCGCGAGGCCTTCGAGCAGATCAAGGACCTCCTCGGCCGCGAGCTGCTCGACCAGCGCTTCGCCGGCATGAAGCAGGCGCTGGAGAACGCGACCGACGCCGACCGGCAGGCGATCAACGAGATGCTCGGCGACCTCAACGAGCTGCTGGAGAAGCACGCCCGTGGCGAGGACACCCCCGAGGACTTCCGGGAGTTCATGGCCAAGCACGGCCAGCACTTCCCGGAGGACCCCCGCGACATCGACGAGCTGCTCGACGCCCTCGCCCAGCGCTCGGCCGCCGCGCAGCGGATGCTCAACTCGATGAGCGCCGAGCAGCGCGCCGAGCTGATGCAGCTGTCCGCCCAGGCCTTCGGGTCCCCGGCCTTGATGGAGCAGCTGGACCGGCTCGATGCGAACCTGATGTCGTTGCGCCCGGGCGAGGCTTGGGGCGGCTCGGAGCAGTTCGGCGGCGGCCCCGGCGACACCGGCCTCGGCCTCGGCGACGGCACCGGCGTCCTGCAGGACCTCGCCGACCTCGACGCGCTCGCCGACCAGCTCGCCCAGGCCAGCAATCCAGGCGGCGCCCGGCTCGGCTCTCCTGACCTCTCCTGGGTCGACCTCGACAAGCTCGCCCGCCAGCTCGGCGACCAGGCGGCGGTCGACGCGCGCAAGCTCCAGGAGCTCGAGCGCGCGCTGCGGGAGTCCGGTGCCATGGAGCGCGGGTTCGACGGCGAGCTGCGGCTCACGCCGAAGGCGATGCGCCAGCTCGGCAAGGCGCTGCTGCGCGATGTCGCCCAGAGGATGTCGGGGCGGCAGGGCCAGCGCGAGCTGCGCCAGGCCGGTGCCGCCGGTGACCTCTCCGGTGCGACGCGGCCGTGGGCCTTCGGGGACACCGAGCCGTGGGACCTGCCGCGGACGGTGCTCAACGGGGTGCTGCGCCGGGCCTCCACCGGCGCGACGGGCTCGGACGGCGGGCCGCTGCTGTCGATCGACGACGTCGAGGTCGTCGAGACCGAGGCCCGCACGCAGGCCGCCGTCGCCCTCTGCGTCGACACGTCCTTCTCGATGGCGATGGACGGGCGCTGGGTGCCGATGAAGCAGACCGCCCTGGCGCTGCACACGCTGATCGGCTCCCGCTTCCGCGGCGACAGCCTCGAGCTGATCGGCTTCGGCCGGCACGCCCAGACCATGCGGATCGAGGAGCTCACCGCCCTCGACGCGCGCTGGGCCAAGGGCACCAACCTCCACCACGCGCTGCTGCTCGCCAACCGCCACTTCCGCAAGCATCCCAACGCCCAGCCGGTGCTCCTCATCGTGACCGACGGCGAGCCGACCTCCCACCTGGAGTCGAGCGGTGAGGTGTTCTTCTCCTACCCTCCGCACCCCATGACGATCGCGCTCGCCGTGCGCGAGCTCGACAACGCCAGGCGGCTGGGTGCGCAGACGACCTTCTTCCGGCTCGGCGAGGATCCCGGTCTCGCGCGGTTCATCGAGTCGATGGCGCGCCGCGTGGAGGGCTCGGTGGTCGCCCCCGAGGCGGGGGACCTCGGTGCGGCCGTGGTCGGCTCCTATCTCGGGTCCCGTCGAGGGGCGGCGGGCTCGGGCGGCCCGGGCTCGTACGGCGACTGGTTCGGGTCGCGGGGCTTCTGGGCCGGCTGAGCTGTGGACGACGGGCGCGGGTCGTTTCCGCCCGGCTCCCCGAGGGCAGTCCCTCGCGCATGGACCTCCACCTCGCCGCTCCACCGCCGTCATGACCGTCACCCTCGACGTCCCGTACGCCGTCCTCCGCGCCGCCCGCGAGCGGTGGGATGCGGCGGGCGACGAGCTGGACGGCGCCTGGCGCCGGCTCGCCCGCCGCTCGACGGCTGAGCTGTCCGACGGCGTGGTGGCGGCCGTCGAGGCCTTCGCCGAGCCCTGGGTCGACGAGGTCAAGGCGATCGCGGGGCTTGCCGCGGGCTATGCCGAGGAGTTCGTGTTCTTCCATCGCCTGCTCGTGCTCGTCGACCGCGCCCAGGCCGAGCGGCTGCGCACGCTGCTGCCGTGGACGCAGCGCGACGCCGAGGTCGGCGAGCGGAGCGGGCCGTGACCGTCGTCCACGTGCCCGCCCACGTGCCCGCCTGCTCGCGCCTGGACTCCGCCCCCGTCGGAGCCCAGGACCTCGCGACCGACCTGCGGGCCAGCGCGGTCGCGGTGAAGAACGTGCGCGCCTGGACGGTCTCGGTCGCGGCCCCGGACTGGGCCGGCGACACGGCGCGGGCCCACGACCACGCGGCCACCCGGCTCGCCGGGCGCCTCGACGCCGCCGCGGCGGCCCTCGACATCGCGGTCACGGCGGTCGACCGCTTCGGTGACCGGCTCGCCCACCTGTTCGCGCGCCGGGCCGAGCTCACCGCTCAGCGCCACGAGCTCAACCACGCGATCGACGAGCTCGCTGCCGCGGTGCTCGCGGCGAGCGACGACGACCGGCTGGCCGAGCTCGAGCGGCGCGCGGCGCGGCTCACGACGCGGGCGGTCGCGCTGCGGGAGCGGATCGAGGCGTGGAACGACGACGAGCGGGATGCCGAGCGCGACCTCCTGGCCGCGCTCGGGGCCGCGGACAGCGTGCGCGAGGGCGCGAGCGCAGCGGCCGACGCCGGCCGACCCGACGTAGCGGCCCTGGCGGCGACGCTGACCGCCCTCGCCGGCCGTCCCGCCGCGCTCGCCGCCTGGTGGCGGCGGCTCGGCCGCGCCGAGCGGGCGGCCCTCACCACGGAGCATCCCGGCCTCGTCGGCGCGGCGGGCGGCCTCCCGGTCGGCGACCGCGACGAGGCCAACCGCGCCGTCCTGGCCCGCGACCTCGACTACTACCCGGAGCGGGACGACGACGCCCAGCTCGGCCGCCCCGAGCGCGACATCCTGAGCAATGCCAGCGCCGTCCAGGACGCTCTCGACGAGCACCGCCACCTCCTCGACGCCGCGAACGGTACCCATCTCGCGGAGCTGATGGCCTATGCGCCCCATCTCCACTCCGGCGACGGCGGGGTCGCGGTCAGCTTCGGGGACCCCGACACCGCTGCCCACGTGTCGGTCAACGTCCCGGGCCTGACCACCGAGACGTCGAGCCTGTCGGGCAACCTCGCGAAGATGCTGGACCTGCACGAGGCGGCCGTCGACGAGGGGCGCGGCAGCGTCGCCACGGTGTACTGGGCCGACTACGACGCCCCCAGCGGCAACCCGCTGAACCCGTTCGACGCCCTCGGCCAGGCCGACTTCGACGGTGTCGCCCTGACCGCCAAGGCGGAGGCGGGCGGCGAGCGGTTGTCCGCCTTCGTCGACGGCGTGCGCGCCTCCGACGAGGGTCCGCGGGCGCACCTCACCTCCATCGGGCACAGCTACGGGTCCACCACGGTCGGCCACGCGCTGCTCGCCGGTCTCCCGGTGGACGACGTCGTGCTCGCCGGCAGCCCGGGAGTCCCGGCGGCGAGCGCCGCGACCCTCACCGCGGCCGATGTGTGGGTCGGCAGCAAGGACCACGATCCGGTCTCGCTGCTCGGCCGAGGGGATCGCGGCGGCATCGGCGCGCTCGGTCACGACCCCGCCGCGGCCGGCTTCGGCGCCCACCGGTTCGAGACGGGGGACGGCGCGCTGCGGGCCGAGGAGCTGCTGGCCAACCACACGTCGTACTACGCGGGCTCCTCGCTGGAGAACGTGGCCCACGTGGTGTCCGGCGCCGACGAGGAGGTCACCCCGCAGCCGGCCCGCGGAGCCGACGGCGGCCGGCACCTCACCCTGCCCGAGCTCCTGGTCGCCTCGAGCGCGTCCAGCGCCGGGCACGCCCTCGCCGAGGCCGGCACCTGGCTCTGGGCGCACTCGCGCTTCGGGAAGCTCCCGTGACATGCGCCTTCACGAGAGAGCCCCTCTGCTGGTGCCGGCGGCCCTGCTGCTCGCCTTCGGCCCGTCCGGCTGCACCGCCGGTGGCGGTGGATCGCACCCGGCGGTCGAGGAGGTCGTCAGTGCGGCCGACGGCCTCGTGGAGGGCGAGCTCCACGAGATCGCCACCGCGTTGCGCCTCGGCGGACCCGTCGGGAGCCGGTCGTTCTCCCTGTGCGGAGAGAGCTACGCGCCGGGTGGCGTCCGCCTGCGGACCGTCGTGCGCTTCGACTCCTCCGACACCGTGAGCCCTCGGGAGGGTCGTGCCGCGGCGGCGGCGGTGCTCGAGGCCGCCGGCTGGTCGGTCGACCGCGACGGCGAGCCGGCGCCGGGGGAGCGGGTGGTGGTCCTCACGGCCACGAAGGACCGGCTGGTGCTGCGCGTCGAGCTCGCGTGGGGAGTCGTCCAGGTGGGGCTGCGGTCCACCTGCGTGGAGACGCCCGACGACGTGGCTCGGACGTACGACGACCGCCCCGCCACCGCCGTGGAGTGGTCCTCGTAGAGTCGGCCGCGATGGGAGACCTCAGCCTGACCGTCGTCGCACTCCTCGCCCTCGCCGCCCTGACCGCCGGGTTCGTCGACGCGGTGGTCGGCGGGGGTGGCCTGGTGCAGCTGCCGGCCCTCCTCCTCGGGCTGCCCGGCGCGAGCCCGGTCCAGGTGCTGGCGACCAACAAGATCGCCTCCGTGTGCGGTACGGCGGCCAGCTCGGTCACCTACTACCGCAGGATCGGCCCCGACCCTCGCACCTTCGTGCCGCTCATGGCGCTCGCGCTGGCGGGGGCCTTCTCCGGCGCGCTGCTCGCCTCCCGGATCCCGCGGGAGGCCTTCGAGCCGATCGTCCTGGTCGCTCTCGTCCTCGTGGGCGCCTATGTCGTGCTGCGTCCGCAGCTGGGTGAGCAGACCGCGCTGCGCTTCGCGGGGCACCGGCACCTGGCCGCGGCGATGGCCGTCGGGTTCGTGATCGGCCTCTACGACGGCGTCCTCGGGCCCGGCACCGGGAGCTTCTTCGTCTTCGCCCTCGTCGGGCTGATGGGCTACGACTTCCTCCACGCTTCGGCCAAGGCCCGGCTCGCGAACCTGGCGACGAACCTCGGCGCGCTGCTGCTCTTCGTCCCGACCGGAGCGGTGCTCTGGGACGTCGGGCTGATGATGGGCGCCTGCAACCTCGTCGGCGGCTATCTGGGCGCCCGGACGGCCGTCGCCCGCGGGTCCCGGTTCGTCCGGTGGTTCTTCATCGCCGTCGTCGGCGCCTTCACGGTCCGCATCGGCGGCGGTGTCCTCGGACTGTGGTGAGCACTAGCCTGGCGTCATGAGCATCCCGGTCGACCCCGCGGACCTGCGCGCGGCGCTGGCGGACTTCGACAGCGGCTACCTCCTGACGACGTCCTCGCCGCGGGTGAAGGTCGTCACCGTCGACCCGGTCGCCGGCGACGGCGGCACCCTGCGCATCCCCGGCCCGGGGCGCGGGACGCTGCGCAACCTCGCCGAGAACCCGCTGGTGACCGTCGTCTTCCCGCCGCGCGAGCGCCACGGCCACACGCTCCTGGTCGACGGCAGCGCCGTCGTCGAGGGCGACGACGTCGTCGTGACCGCCTCCGGCGCGGTGCTGCACCGTCCGGCCGCCCACGCCGACGGGCCGCTCCCGCCCGACGGCTGCGGCCACGACTGCGCCCCGGTCGGATGAGCCCCTTCTGGGTCACCGCGTTCCTCGACAGCGCGCCCGACCACCACCAGGAGAGCGTCGGCTTCTGGCAGGAGGCCACCGGCTACGCCGTCTCGGCCCCGCGCGGCGACCACGACGAGTTCGCGTCGCTGCTGCCGCCCGATGGCGATCCCTATCTCAAGGTCCAGCGCCGGCACGCCGGAGCCGACCGGATCCACCTGGACCTGCACGTGCCCGACCCGCTGGCCGCGGCCGACGCCGCTCGGGTGGCGGGAGCGACGATCATGGCGGACCGGGGCTACATCGTGATGGCGTCGCCGGCGGGCTTCGTGTTCTGCTTCGTGGACCACCCCTCCTCCCGGTGTCCCGCCCAGGGGTCGCGCGTCGACCAGGTCTCGATCGACGTGCCGCGGGCGGCGTACGACCGGGAGCTGGCGTTCTGGACGGCGATCACCGGCTGGCGGCAGCGGACCTCCTCGGTCACCGAGGACTTCCGCTTCCTGGGCCCGCCCGAGGGTCAGCCGCTCGGCCTGCTGCTGCAGCGGCTCGGCGCCGACGACGACGGCGACATCCGCGCGCACCTCGACTGGGGCACCAGCGACCGCGCCGCGGAGACCGAGCGGCACCTGGCGCTGGGCGCGCGCGTCCTCGCGCAGCACCGCTACTGGACGGTCCTCGCCGACCCGGTCGGGCGGGTGTACTGCCTGACCGACGGCCCGGCCGGATGAACCCGGAGCTGAGGGAGCTGCGCTCGTTCCTGGACGCGCAGCGCGACACCCTGCGTCGCCAGGTGGCCGGTCTGGACGCCGGTCAGCTGGCGCAGCGCCTGGCGCCCTCGACGATGACCTTGGGCGGGATGCTCAAGCACCTGGCCTATGTCGAGGACTTCTGGCTCCACGTGATCCTGCTCGACCAGGAGCCCACGCCGCCCTTCGAGGCGGTGGACTGGCGGTCCGACCGCGACTGGGACTGGCGCACCGCGGCCGACGACAGCCCCGAGGAGCTGCACCGGCTCTTCGAGCGGAGCATCGCGCGGTCCGACACCGCGCTGGACGCGGTCGACGACCCCGAGGCGCGGGCCGCGCGCGGGCGGCGTCGTGGCGCCGCCCCGCCCACGGTGCGCTGGCTGCTGCTGCACATGATCGAGGAGTACGCCCGCCACTGCGGGCACGCCGACCTCCTCCGGGAGGGCATCGACGGGACGACCGGTCTCTAGGACTGGTCGCCGGCGGGTGTGAAGCCCGGCAGGAACTCCTGCATGATCGCGCGGAAGGGCGCCTCGGCCTCCAGCTGGCTGAGGACGCCGACGCCGCCGAGCCAGGTGCGGTGGATGAGGACGTACGACGGCGGCAGGTTGAGCTTGATGCTGACCGTGTAGGCAGGGTCCTTCGGGTTGTTGATCCGTTGGAACTGCTCGCGCATCCACTCCCGGCTGAACCGGAACCGCTCCACCAGCGTCGGGTCCACGAAGGGCGCGAGGTAGTCCATCAGCAGCTGCGGCTCGATCCGGATCCGGTCCTTGAGGAAGCCCTCCTCCCGCAGGCCGGCGAGGAGCGCCTCGCCGTCGCCGGCGGCACAGAGGCTGATCAGCCGTCCCATCGGCTCCGGCAGCCCCCGCTGGGGCAGCCGGGCCACCGCGCCGTAGTCGAGCACGCCGATCCGTCCCGGTGAGCCGTCGGCGTTCGGCACGATCCGGAAGTTGCCGGGATGGGGGTCGGCGTGGAGCAGCCCGGTGCGGGCCGGGCCCGAGAACAGGAAGCGGGTGAAGATCTCGCCGTAGTGGTCGCGCTCCTCCGGGCTGCCGTCGGCGATGACCGCCGCGAGCGAGCCGGCGGAGTCCAGCCATTCCGTGACCAGCACGCGCGGCCCGACCGCCACCACGTCGGGCACCACGATGTGCGGGTCGTCGCGGAAGGCCCGGGCGAACTCCCGCTGGGCCTCGGCCTCGAGGTCGTAGTCGAGCTCCTCGCGCGCCCGGGCCTGGACCTCCTCCACCAGCGGCTTCATGTCGACGCCCGGGATCAGCGGGCCGATCGCCCGGGCCGCGCGGGCGAGGGTGCGTAGGTCGGCCATCAGCGCCTCGCCGGCGTCCGGGTACTGCACCTTCACCGCGACCCGGCGGCCGTCGTGCCAGGTGCCCTCGTGGACCTGGCCGATGCTCGCGGCGGCGGTGGGGGCCCCGTCGAGCCAGACCAGGCGCTCGCGCCAGTCGGCGCCGAGGTCCTCGGTGAGGATGTCGCGCACGGTCTGCGTCGGCATCGGGGGAGCGGAGTCCTGCAGCCGGGTCAGCTGCTCACGGTACGGCGCCGCCATCTCCTCCGGCAGCGCCGACTCGAGCACCGACAGCGCCTGACCGAACTTCATGGCGCCGCCCTTGAGCTCGCCGAGGGTCCGGAACAGCTGTTCGGCCGTGCGCTGCTGGATGTCGCTCATCACCGCCTCGGCGGACGCGCCGCCGAGGCGCCGCCCGAAGCCGACGGCCGTGCGGCCGGCGTACCCGAGGGGCAGTGCCGCGAGCCGCGCGGTGCGGGCCGCGGCCTTCTTGGGGAGGTCGGCCATGGCCCCAGTCTGTCAGTGCTGCGGGAACGGGACGCCCGTGTTGGCGTGGCAGCGGTAGCCGTGCGGCACCTTGTGGAGGTACTGCTGGTGCTGCGGCTCCGCGTAGTAGTACGCCGGGGCGGGCGCGATCTCGGTGGTGATGTCGCCGTAGCCGCGGCGCGCGATCTCGTCGCCGTAGACCTTGGTCAGCTCCCGCGCGACCTGCTCCTGCTCCGGGGTCGTGTAGTAGATCGCGGAGCGGTACTGGGTGCCGATGTCGTTGCCCTGGCGCATGCCCTGGGTCGGGTCGTGGACCTCGAAGAACTGCTTGACGAGGTCCGCGTAGGTCACCCGCTCCGGGTCGAACACGATCCGCACCGCCTCGGTGTGGCCGGTGCGACCGGTGCAGACCTCCTCGTAGGTCGGATGGGGCGTCACGCCGCCGGCGTACCCGACGGAGGTCGACCACACGCCGGGGACCTGCCAGTAGATCTCCTCGGCGCCCCAGAAGCAGCCGAGTCCGAAGATCGCGACCTCCAGGCCGTCCGGCACGTCGTCGGTGACGAGCGGGGTGCCGAGCACCTCGTGGACCGCGGGAAGGGCGAACGCCGGGCTCGTGCGGCCGGGGAGCGCCTCGGCGGGGTCGACCATCTCGGTCGTACGGCGGGAGAACATGGCTCCATTGTCGCCGGGCGCGCAAGGGGCGGGCCGCCGCAGCGACCCGCCCCCGCCCGCCGCGTCCCCACCCGCAGCAGTTCGTGCGCCCCGGTTGCCTCAGGAGAGGCAGAGCGCGGTCACCTGGAGCTGGACCTGGCCCTGGGCTCCGAAGTCGACGATGCCCTTGGCCTTCCAGCCGTTGCCCGAGACGGTGCTCGAGTGGAGGTAGGTGTTGGAGTCCAGCTCCCCGGTGCCCACCCACTGGGCGCCGCCGCCGATCACCTTGGTGCCGGCCGGGCAGGCCACCGCGGCGTCGGCGCGGCCGACCGCGAAGCCTCCGTTGGTCGTCCCGTCGCCGTCCTGCGTCGGGGCGGACGTCGCCTGGACGGTCACGATGCCCACGTCGGACGCGCGGACCGCACCGTCGGCGATCTTGTCGCTGGTCACCGCGCCCGCGGCGAGGTCCTTGTTCTTCACCTGGCCGTTCTTGATGCTCTTCGACACGACGCTGTTCTTCGCGGCCTTCTCGGCGGCGTAGGCGACACCGGTCGTCGACGCGACGAGGGCGAGCAATGCCAGGACCAGGGCCACGGTGGCACGGCTGCCGCCGCGGCGGGGCGCGGAGTCGGTGGTGCGGAACGGGATCTTCATCGTCACTCCTGTTGTCTCTCTTCGGGGGGTGGCGCCGCCGGTCAGGGCACCGGGAGGTCCTCGACCCGCTGGACATCCGTGCGCGCACGGATGAACTCAGGCAGGAGGGCGAGGGCCTGCTCGGCGTCCGGTGCCTCGACGTCCCACCAGACCTGGTGCTGTCCCGCCGCGCACGACGCCAGGGCGGCGTTCTTGCGCAAAGGACTGGCAAAGCCCTGCCAAGAGGCGAGGCTTGCGCCACACTCGTCGGGTGCGTGGCCGTGGACGATCCGGAACCGCGGCATGGCCGCGATCCTCCGGCCGCCCGTGCCGTCGCCTCATCGGTAGGTCCTACGTAGCCGCCCCCTGAGATCTCGGGCGCAGAAGGCAGGATGCAGGTGCAGGAGCTCCCCCTCGTCGGCCGTGACGCCGAGATCGCCTGGCTGGCCGGCGCTCTCGACGGTCTCGCGCGCGGCGAGGGAGGGGTGGCGGTGCTGACGGGACCGCCCGGCATCGGCAAGACGCGGCTCCTGGACGAGGCGGCCGCGCGGGTGAGCGACGAGGCGCTGCTGCTGCGGGGTCGGGCGTCCGAGTTCGAGCGGACCTTCCCCTTCGGCGTCTTCGTCGACGCGCTCGACGACTATCTCCGCTCGCTGGCGCGCAGCCCGCTGGCGGAGATCGACCCGGCCAGCCATGCCGAGCTCACCCTCGTCTTCCCCGGCCTTCGTGCCCACGCCGCCGCCTCGGAGGTGGGACGTCCGACCGCCGACGGCCGGGTCCGGGCGTACTTCGCGCTCCGCTCCCTCCTGGAGGTCCTCGCCCAGGGTCATCCCGTCGTGCTGCTCCTCGACGACCTGCACTGGGCCGACCGCGCGTCGGTCGAGCTGCTGGCGCACCTGGTGCGCCGACCGCCCCGCCAGCCGGTGCTGATCGCGGCGGCCTTCCGCGAGCACCAGGTGGATCCCGACCTCGAGGCGGTCGTGGAGCGCGGCGCCGCCGAGGGCCGGATCGAGCTGCGCCGGATCGCCCCGCTGAGTCCCGCCGAGGCGGGTGAGCTGGTCGGGCGCTCGGAGCAGGAGGCGCAGCGCTGGCACGAGCTCAGCGGTGGCAACCCGCTGCTGCTTCTGGAGATGGACCGGGCCGGGCAGGGGGTAGGGGCGCCGGAGAGCGGGCCTGCCGCCGCGTTCGCCGCTGTGGTCGGCCGCGAGCTCGAGCCGCTCTCGGCTGCGGCGCGCGCCCTCGTGGAGTCCGCTGCGGTGGTGGGTGACCCCTTCGACCTCGACCTCGCGATCGCCGCCGCGGGGCTCGAGCACGGCAAGGCGCTCGCGGCTCTCGACGAGCTCGCCGGACATCGGCTGGTGCGTCGCACCGAGGTGCCGCGCCGGTTCGCGTTCCGGCACCCCCTCGTGCGCCATGCCGTCTACGACGGGCTGGGACCGGGCAACCGGCTGGCGACGCACGAGAGGTGCGTCGCCGCGCTGTCGGCCCGTGACGCCCCTGCCGTGGAGCTCGCCCACCACGTCGAGCACGCCGCGCGCCCCGGGGACCTCGCGGCGGTCGCCGTCCTCGAGGCGGCGGCGACCGAGGTCGCCGCCCGCGCTCCCGCCAGTGCGGTGCGGTGGCTGGGGTCGGCGTACCGGCTGCTGCCTCGTCAGGCGGACGCCGACGAGCGCCTCCGGCTGGTGGAGCCCCGCGCCGCCCTCCATCTGGCGATCGGTGAGGTCGACGAGGCGCACGCCTCCCTGGTCGAGGCTTTGGCCCTGACCCGGTCCGAGGACCGGGCCCGCCAGACCCGCCTGGCGACCGCGTGCGCCGGGGTCGAGCAGCTGCTGGGCCGCCATGCCGAGGCCGGTGAGCGTCTCGAGCGATGCCTGGCACAGCTGCCTGCCGACGCCGGGGAGGCCGTGGTGGAGGTGCTGGTGGCCCTCGCGATGACCCACTTCTACCGGCGCCAGGTCCCCGAGATGTGCGCGCTGGCGCGTCGCGCCGTCGAGATCGCCGAGCAGGTCCGGGACCCGGTGCTCCAGGCGCGCGCGCACGGCGCGCTCGCCTTCGGGGCCGCGCTGGCCGGGGACGTGCCCGTCGCGGAGCGGCACGCCCACCGGGCCGGCGCCCTGGTCGACGCACTCGCGGACGCGGACCTGGCGCGGCAGCTGGACGCGATCGGCCTGCTGGCCGGTGCCGAGCTCTACCTCGAGCGGTTCGGCGACGCGGTCCGTCACGGGACGCGGGGGCTCGCCGTCGGTCGCGCCACCGGGACGAGCGCCAGCGCACCGCTGCTGGTGCCGACGGTCGGCAGCTCGCTGTGGGTCACCGGCCGGCTCGACGCCAGCGTCACGCTGCTCGACGAGGCCGTCGAGTCGGCGCGTGCCGCACGCAACCGGCAGGCGCTGGCGTGGGGGCTGTTCAACCTCGGCTTCGCGCAGGCCAAGGCCGGCGCGTTCGAGGCCGCCCTGGAGACGACGGACGAGGCGCTGGGCATCGCCCTCGGCCTGGGCGACTCCGTGCTGGTGAGCTGGGCGGCCGCCTGCTGGGCGCAGGCGCGGATCCACACCGGCGACGCTGCCCGAGCGCTCGAGGTCATGTACGCGCACTGCGGCGGCCCGGAGCTGCCCGGCCTGCCGGGCGGCTGGCGCACCCACTACCTGGACCTGGCGGTGGCGTGCCTGCTGGAGACCGGCCGGATCGACGAGGCCGAGCGGACCGCGGACGTCGCCCAGCAGCTGGCCGGCGCGGTGCCGCTGCCCTACACGCGCGCCATGGCCGGTGCGGCCCGAGCGCGGTGCCGGCTTGCGCGTGGCGACGCGCTCGGCGCCGCCGAGGACGCCCGCACCGCGGTCGCGTACGCCGAGCAGGCCGACGGGCGCTTCGACGCCGCGTTGCTCCGCGTGCTCCTGGGCCGGGCCCTGGCCGCCGCCGGGGTCACCGAGGAGGCCGTCGCGGTGCTCGGGGAGGCCGCGGCCCGCCTCGACGCCATGGGGGCGCACCGCCACCGCGACCGCGCGGAGCAGGTGCTCGGCCAGCTCGGCCACCGGCCGCGACGTCGTACCCGGTCCGGGTCCGGCACCAGCGGTGTCGACGCGCTGACGGAGCGGGAGCGAGAGATCGCGGAGCTCCTCGCGGAGCGGTGCACCAACCCCGAGATCGCCGACCGCCTCTACCTCAGCCCGCGCACGGTGGAGACCCACGTGCGCAACATCTTCCGCAAGCTCGACGTCACGACCCGGGTGGACGCCGGGCGGGTGTGGCGCGCGAGCCGCCCCAGTAGGCTCGAGCGGTGAGCGACAACCACATCGACGATCACCACGAGCACTTCGACGGAGCGGGCTTCGAGACGCGGGCCATCCACGCCGGCTATCGACCCGATCCCACCACCGGCGCGGTGATCCCGCCCATCTACGCGACCTCGACCTATGCCCAGGACGGCGTCGGCGGGCTGCGCAACGGCTACGAGTACAGCCGCTCGGCGAACCCGACGCGGACCGCGCTGGAGTCCACCCTGGCGGCGCTCGAGGGCGGCGCGCACGGCTACGCGTTCGCCTCCGGGCTCGCGGCCGAGGACACCCTCATCCGCGCGCTGTGCAAGCCGGGGGACCACGTCGTGCTGCCCAACGACGCCTACGGCGGCACCTTCCGCCTCTTCGACAAGGTCGCCACCGCGTGGGGTGTCGAGCACAGCCCCGCCCCCGTCACCGACGTCGACGCGGTCCGGGCCGCGATCCGTCCCGGCGCCACGCGCCTGGTGTGGGTCGAGACGCCGACCAACCCGCTGCTGTCCATCGGCGATATCGAGGCGCTGGCGGCCGTGGCCCACGACGCCGGCGCGCTGCTCGTCGTCGACAACACCTTCGCGTCGTCGTACCTCCAGCAGCCGCTGGCCCTGGGCGCGGACGTCGTCGTGCACTCCACGACGAAGTACGCCGGCGGCCACTCCGACGTCGTCGGCGGAGCGCTCGTCGTGGACGACGCCGAGCTGGCCGAGCGGATCGGCTTCCACCAGAACTCCATCGGCGGCGTCGCCGGCCCGTTCGACTCCTGGCTCGTGCTGCGCGGGCTCAAGACGCTCGCCCTCCGCATGGAGCGGCACAGCGACAACGCCGAGCGGATCGCCGAATTCCTCTCGACCCACCCGGCCGTCAGCCAGGTGATCTACCCCGGTCTCGCCGACCACCCCGGCCACGCGGTCGCGTCGCGCCAGATGCGGCGCTATGGCGGCATGGTGTCCTTCCGCGTCAAGGGCGGCGAGGAGCAGGCGCTCGCCCTCTGCGCGGCGACGAAGGTCTTCACGCTGGGGGAGTCCCTGGGCGGCGTCGAGTCGCTCATCGAGCACCCGGGTCGGATGACGCACGCCAGCGTGGCCGGCACCGACCTCGAGGTCCCCGCCGACCTGGTCCGGCTCAGCGTCGGGATCGAGACGTCCGAGGACCAGATCGCCGATCTCGAGCGCGCGCTGGCCGCCACGACGTGACGCCGACCGTCTAGCCTGACCGGTGTGAGCAGCCAGGAGCCCGGCGAGCAGGCCGGCAACGGGACCGACGAGAGCCCGGGCGGGCCCGAGCCGTCGGCTCTGGCCGAGACCGAGGCCGCACAGGAGCACGCCGTCCAGGAGGCACGGGAGGACGAGCCGCCGCTCGGACCCGACGAGGGCGAGCGGGAGGAGCGTCTCTTCCGCCGCTTCGCCCACCAGTGGGCCCTGCTGCGTGAGGAGCGCGAGGGCCGGCGGCACGTGCCGCCGTCCTTCGCGACCGGCCCGTCCAACCTGCGCCGCGCGGAGGTGCCCTACGGCCTCGACCTCGCGGCCGGGTGGGCGTGGCGGCTGCTGCTGATCGCCGGCGCGGGCTACCTGCTGCTGTGGCTGGTCGGCTACTTCGCCGTGGTGACGGTGCCGCTCGCGGTCGCCCTGCTCATCAGCGCGCTCGCCGCGCCCTTCGTGGACCTCATCGCCAAGGCCGGCGTACCGCGGGGACTGTCGGCCCTGCTGGTCGTCATCCTCGGCTTCGTCGTCGTCGGCTCGCTGCTGAACTTCGCCGGCCAGCAGGTCGCCGCGGGTGCGCAGGACCTCGCCGACTCGACCGTCCAGGGCCTGCAGGAGATCCGCGACTGGCTCAAGGACGGCCCGCTCAACGCGAGCGACTCCCAGATCAACGACTACATCAAGAGCGCCCAGGACATGATCCAGGAGCGCTCCCGCGACGGCGAGGTGATCACCCAGGTCACCGAGGTCGGCGCCGCGCTGGGCCACGTGGTCGCCGGGTTCTTCATCGCCCTGTTCGCCACCTACTTCTTCCTCGCCGACGGGGAGCGGATCTGGGCGTGGGTGGTGCGCCTCGCCCCGCGGGTGGCCCGCGAGCGCATGGACAGCTCGGGCCGCGTCGCCTGGATCTCGCTCGTCCAGTTCGTCCGCGCCACGGTCGTGGTCGCGCTCGTCGACGCGATCGGCATCGCGATCGGCGCCGCCGTCCTCGACGTGCCCTTCGTCCTCGCGATCGGCGTGCTGGTGTTCCTCGGCGCCTTCGTCCCGATGATCGGTGCCACGATCGCCGGCAGCGTGGCGATCCTGGTCGCGCTCGTCGACCAGGGGCCGGTCACGGCCCTGCTGATGCTCGCCGTGGTCATCGGCGTGCAGCAGCTCGAGGGGCACATCCTCCAGCCGTTCCTGCTGGGGCGCTGGGTCTCCGTGCACCCGCTCGGCGTGATCCTGGCGATCGCCTGCGGCGTGCTCGTCGCGGGGATCGCGGGCGCGCTCGTCGCCGTACCGCTGGCGGCGGCGGCGAACGCCGTCGTCCTGCACCTGGCCGAAATGGCCGAACCGCCGGCGCCCGAGGCGGAGGCCGGCGGTTCGCAGGAGGAACCTCAGCCGGTGTAGGGCTTCGCGTCGAGGATGATGACCGTCTGCTGCCTGCCGTTGACCTCGTAGCTCACGGTCTCGCCCTTGCTCCGGCCACTGATGGCCTGGCCGAGCGGCGACTGCGGCGAGTACACGGTCAGCCCCTCGGGCTCGATCTCGCGCGCGCCGAGGAGGAAGGACTCCGCCTCGTCGTCGTCATCGCCCTCGAACTTGTAGGTCACGACCATGCCGGGCTCGACGACCCCGTCGTCGGGAGGGGTCTCGCCGACCTCGGCACGGCGCAGCATGTCCTTGAGCTGGAGGATCCGGGCCTCGTTCTTGCCCTGCTCCTCACGGGCGGCGTGGTAGCCGCCGTTCTCCTTCAGGTCACCCTCGTCCCGCGCCGCGCTGATCTCGGCGACGATCTCGGCGCGCCGCGGGCCCTGGAGGTACTCCAGCTCGGCCTGCAGCTTGTCGTACGCGTCCTGGGTCAGCCAGATGATGTCCTGGCCGCTCTGGTCGGTCTGCGTCATGGGGTGCTCCTGTACAGCTCGCTTCGCTTGCGTACCCGTCCGGGTACAGAAACGACTACTTTACCGATAGCGCGGTTGTCCGTCGGCTTTGCAGCCGATCCACTCGACCGTGGTGGCGCGCCGCTCGGTGCGCACCGTGAGCTCCTGGACGACCGAGTCGTCGCGGTCCGGCGTGAAGCTCTGCTCGCCCACGACCGCCTTGTCGTGGGAGATGGCGCGTGCGGTGCAGGTCGCCGCGACCGGCTCGTCGCCGTAGGTCACCCGGACCCGGATGGTGGCGGTGTGGTCGTCGACGATCTCGTGCCCGATCTCCTGCGAGGAGACCGCCGGGTCCGCGTGGGAGAGCATCGCCCAGGCCAGCCAGGCCAGGAAGGCGAGGCAGACCGCGCCAGCGACGGCGAGCAGTGCCGTCCGGCGTCCGCGGGACGGCGCGCCGTACCGCTGGGCGAGGGACGGCGACTCGGACGCAGGGGTGGGGCTCACCGATCCATGGTCCCACGCGGGTGCTCCCTACGATGGGGGGCATGCCCTCCACCCCTGCGCCTGCCACCGACCGCTCCGGGCTGCGGTTGATGCACGTCCACGCCCACCCCGACGACGAGTCGAGCAAGGGCGCCGCGTCGACCGCGATGTACGCCGCCCAGGGCGCCGACGTCCGCGTGGTGACCTGCACCGGGGGCGAGCGCGGCTCGATCCTCAACCCGAAGATGGACCGTCCCGAGATCCTCGCCAACATCAGCGAGGTCCGCCGCCAGGAGATGGAGCGGGCCCGCGACATCCTCGGGATCTCGCAGTCCTGGCTCGGCTTCGTCGACTCCGGCTGGCCGGAGGGCGACCCGAAGCCGCCGCTGCCGGAGGGCTGCTTCGCGCTGGTCCCGCTGGAGGAGGCGACCGAGCGGCTGGTGCGGCTCATCCGGGAGTTCCGCCCGCACGTGATGACGACGTACGACGAGCGCGGCGGCTACCCGCACCCCGACCACATCCGCTGTCACGAGGTGAGCGTGGCGGCCTTCGAGGCCGCCGGCGACCCGGACCGCTTCCCCGAGGCGGGCGAGCCGTGGCAGCCGCTCAAGCTCTACTACCACCACTCGTTCAACCGCCCGCGGATGCAGGCGCTGCACGACGCGATGCTCGAGCACGGCCTGGAGTCGCCGTGGGCCGAGCGGCTCAAGGAGTGGACGCCGGAGCCGGAGTGGGACGCCCGGATCACCACGCGGGTGCCCTGCGCCGACTACTTCGGCGTGCGCGACCAGGCGCTGCTGGCCCACGCGACCCAGATCGACCCGGACGGGCACTGGTTCGCCATCCCGCGCGAGGTGCAGCAGGAGGTCTGGCCCACCGAGGACTTCGAGCTCGTCACCAGCCATGTCGACGCGCCGACCCCGGAGGACGACCTCTTCGCCGGCATCACCCCCGATGCCTGACCGGCGCGCCGCCTGAGACACTGACGTCATGCACGCCGCCGTCGCCACCGTCGTCTCCGTCCTCGCCGCGAAGGACAAGCCGGTCGACCAGGACACGAACATCGTGGCGGGCTGGACGGCGTTCTGGATCTTCGTCGCGCTGATCGCGGCCGTCGCGGTCATCGGCTGGGCGCTCACCCGCAGCCTGCGCACGGCCCAGCGGGCGAAGGACGCGGGCGTGTACGGCGACGAGCCGGCCGCCGACCCCGACACTGACTCCGACTCCCCGAAGGACTCCTGACGCACCTGAGGGCCCGCGGGGTCCTCAGGAGAGCAGGTAGCCGCCCACCAGGGCGACGATCTCGTCGAGCAGCTGGTCGCGGCCGACGGCCGCCGGCTGGTCGAGCACCCAGCGCATCGCGAGGTTCTCGATCGCGAGGACGACGACCCAGGCGGCGACGGCCGGCTCCGGCCGCCGCGTGGCCTCGGGCCGCGCCGCCAGGTAGGTGGCCGCCAGCTCGCGCACCCGTCGCTCCAGCGCCGCACGGCGCTCCCTGCTGCGCTGCACAGGCAGCTCCTCCGCGACCACGCGCAGCAGCTCCCGGTCGGCCTCGAGGGCGCTGAGGAGGGCGTCGGCGGTGTCGCGGACCATGTCCGGGCCGAAGGTGCCGATCCGGTCGGCCAGGGAGGCGGCGACCCGCTCGGCGACCTCCTCCCAGTAGCGGTCGATGACGACGTCGAGGATCGCGGCCTTGTCGGGGAAGTACTGGTAGAGCGATCCGGGGCTCACGCCCGCGACGGTGGCGACCCGGTTGGTGCTGAAGGCGTCGTAGCCGCGCTCGACGAGCACCGTGCGACCGGCCGCGACCAGCCGCTCGACCATCTCCCGGGACCGGGCCTGCTGCGGGGCCTTGCGCATGCGGGCGACGGTAGCGGAATCGCGAGTTGAATGCGAGTAAATGCTCGCGTCACGATGGTCCCATGAGCACCGACGTGGCCCCCGTGGCCGACACCCCTCGCGAGCAGCCCTATCCGACCCGGTTCCGCGCCGGCGGCGAGCGCAACCGGCGCCTGGGACGAGCGCTCAAGGTCGTGGGCAGGGTCCACGACGTCGACGAGGCGCTGCTCGACCGGATCGGCAGGGCGATGTTCGAGCGCGACGAGCTGGGTGCGCGGCTCGCGGACGCGATCCGGTTGCGAGGGGACGCTCCCGGGCGGGTGCGGATGGACCAGTTCCGGCGGGCGCTGGAGGGCGGGCTCGCCGCCGTGCCGGACGCGCCACCGGCGCTCGCGGAGTTCATGACCGCGGTCGAGACCGACCCGGCCTGGCTCGACCGCGACCTGGTCGAGGAGGGCGCCCGGGTCTTCCGGCGGCTCGGGCAGAACGCGCAGGACGTGCTGCTGCAGCTGTCCCTCGTCGGCGGCTACCGCTTCGGCGGTCCGACGGACCTGCTCGTCGCCACGGGCGGTCTCACCGGCAGCCAGACGCTGCGACGGCTGGCCGAGACCCAGAAGTGGGGTGCCAGCCTCACCGACCCCGGCTCGCTGGAGGCGCCACGCGCGGGCCGGGCGCCGGGGGAGGGCTGGCGGCTCACGGTCCACGTCCGGCTCATGCACGCCCTGGTCAACCACGCCTTCGAGGACAGCTGGGACAGCGCGCAGTGGGGGCTGCCGATCAACCAGGCCGACCAGGCCTCGACCCTCGGCCTCTTCGACGGCGTGCTCATCATCGGCTCGCGGGCGCTCGGCGTACCCATCTCGCAGGCGGAGTCCGCGGCCCTCATGCACCTGTGGAAGTACGTCGGCTGGCTGATGGGCGTGCACGAGGACTTCCTCGTCGACGACGAGTGGGAGCGCCACCGCATCGACTACCACGTGCTGCTCGCGCAGGGCCCCCTCACCGAGGCCGGGCCGCAGCTCGCACGCGCCGTCGTCGAGGCCCAGGCGCTGCGGCACTATCCCGGCTGGCCCACGGCCCTGCAGCCGCTGCGCGCCCGCTACGAGCGCGAGCGCCTGCTGTCGATGCTCACCGTCTTCCTCGGCCCCGAGAGCATGCGGGAGTTCGGCCTGCCGCTCCGCCTGCCCTGGGCGCACGCCTACCTGCTCGGGCTCAACACGGTCCGCTACCGGGTCCTCAAGCACCTGCCCGGCGGCCGGGACCGGCTGGCCGCCTGGGGCTCGCGCCGCGCCCGGTGGCTGCTGGACAGCTACTTCCAGGGTGAGCGGGAGGCGGTCGGCGAGCTGCGGGCGTAGGGGGCGGGGCCCGGGGGAAGGTCAAACAGCAGCGGCGCCGACCCCGAGGGGTCGACGCCGCTGACCGACGAGGTCGGTGATCAGCCCATGGCCGCCTTCTGGCAGGTGGTCTGAGCGGCGGTGAACAGCTCGGCGTCGGCCGGGTCGATGCCGGTCGCGTCGCTGTCGGCCAGCGCCTGGAGGGTCTTCGGGGAGGCGTCCTCGTAGACCTCGTCGATGAAGCAGGTGACGACCTTGTTGACGATGTCGTCGGGCATGTCGATGCCGGTCTGCTCGCCGGTCTGCTTCACGATGTCGCTGTAGCCGGCGATGACGTCCTCGCGCGACGGCTTGTCGCCGTCGGCCTCGGGGGCCTCCTCGGTCTCGGTCTCCTCGGTGGCCTCGGTCTCGGTCTCGGCGCTCTGCGAGGTCTTGTCCTCGGCGTCGGGCTTGTCGGCGTCGTCGTTGCCGCACGCGGTCAGCAGCCCGGACAGTCCGATGGTCGCAGCCAGGAGCAGGCCGGGAATTCGTGCACGCATTCTGGGGTGTCCCTCCGTAGTCGGTCGAGGCGCCGTCGTCGTAGGGCCTCGTCCGGCCCTTCCTACCCGCTTCCCGCGGGGCAAACCCAAATGCCGCGCAGTCGAGTGCCCTGTGATCTATCGCTCACCGGCGCCGTGCACTGTCGGCGCCGTGTGGGAGATTCCTGTCGTGGCTCGTCAGACCCGCCCCGACGTTCCCGGCGCCCATCTCGCTCGGCTGCGCGCGATCTTCGCCCGCCTGCCCGAGGTCCGCGAGGAGGACGCGTGGGTCGGCGTGCGCTGGCGGGTGGCCGGGACGACCGCCACCGTCGCGCACGTATTCGGCGGCGAGGACCAGCTCTTCCGCGTGACCTTCCGCGCCGAGCCCGACGAGGTGATGGCCTTCCAGCACCTCGGCACGCCGTACTTCAAGGCCGAGTGGGGAGGCAACGTCGTCGGCATGCTGGTCGACGACGAGACGGACTGGGTCGAGCTCGGCGAGCTGCTCACCGACTCCTACTGCCTGCAGGCGCCGCAGCGCCTCGTCGCCCTGGTGGACCGGCCGTCCTCGACCCCGTCCTAGAGTCGGCGCCATGACCGCCGTGCAGACGATCCGGGTCGAGCGCACCCTCGTGATCGGCCTGAACCGGCCGGCCAAGCGCAACGCGATCAACGCGGACGCGACCCGCGGGCTGGACGAGGCGCTCAACCTGCTCGAGGACGACGACGACCTCTGGTGCGGCGTGCTCACCGGCGGCCCGGAGGTGTTCTCGGCGGGCGCCGACCTCGCCGAGGGCCCGGGCGAGCCGACCGCGCGCGGCGGCATCGCGGGGATCATGTCGCGTGCGCGACCCAAGCCGCTGGTCGCCGCGGTCGAGGGCTACGCGCTGGGCGGCGGCCTGGAGCTGGTCCTGTGCTGCGACCTCGTCGTGGCCTCGCGCACGGCCGTCTTCGGCTTCCCCGAGGTCAAGCGAGGCCTGTTGCCCGACTTCGGCGGGGTCTTCCGCGCGCCGCGCGTGCTGCCGGCCAATGTCGCGCGGGAGATGCTGCTGACCGGGGAGCCGATCGACGCCGAGCGCGCCGAGCGGCTCGGCTTCGTCAACCGTCTCGTCCAGCCGGGCGCGACCCTCGACGTCGCGCTCGGGCTCGCCGCGACCATCAACGGCAACGCGCCGCTCGCCGTACGGTCCGCGCTCGCCCTCGCGTACGACGAGATCAACGGTGACGAGACCGCGAGCTGGGCGGCCAGCCATGCCGCGCACGAGCGGCTGCTCGCCTCCGCCGACGTCGCGGAGGGGATCGCGGCGTTCTTCGAGCGCCGCGAGCCGCGCTGGACCGGACGCTAGACCGCGCTCGGGCCGCCCTCAGCCGTCGACCGGTGGTCGCGCCGGGCAGGCGGCCGGATGACGGGTTTCCTCCCCAACCGCCCCGGGCACAGTCGCCCCCGGAGGAGGTGCCCATGTACGGAGACACTCGGGTGATCCGTCGGCTCGCCACCCGGATGGACGAGCGCGCCGTCGAGCTGTGCGCCGCCGCCGACCGGCTGGTCTCCGCCGCCGACCGGCTGGTCTCCGCCGCCGACCGGGCCCAGTGGTGGTCGGTCGGAGGGGACCGGATGCGGGTGCAGGTCCGGGACCGGGCGACCCGGTTGCGCGCCGTCGCGACGGAGTACGAGGAGGCCGCCGAGCGGCTCCGCGCGCATGCCGCCGAGGTCGACGAGCTCACCGCGCTCATCGCCGCGATCGAGAGGCGGGTGAGCAGCCTCGTCGAGGGCGCCGTCGAGCGGCTGCGGGCGGCAGGGCACGCCCTCGTCGAAGGTCTCAAGGACGGCGCCCGCGCCGTGGGCAGCCTGCTCACGGGCGGGAGCGAGCCCGATCCTCGCGACGTCCGCCTGGCGCAGTACGCCGGGCCCCCGTCCGGCGGCAAGGCGTGGCTGGACGTGCCCGAGCAGCTGGGGATCCGGGTCTGATGCCGACCGTCGTGCTCGGGCACGGGTCGCGCGCCGGCCGGGACGTCGTCGTCCCCGGTCGGGTCCGGGTCGAGCTCGCCGAGCTCGTGGAGCTGGCACGGCAGGGAGGGCACCGGCTGCCCTTCGACGTCTCCTCGATCGGGACCGCCCTCGTGGGAGACGGTGCCCCCGCCGGGCGCTCCTGGCTCGCGCGCCTGTCGCCCGAGCCGCAGGCGGCGCCCCCGGACGCCCTGGCCCGGCTGCTCGCCGAGCAGGCCGCCCGCGCGCGCCGGTCGGCCGCGGACCCCGACCGCGCCGCGGTGCGGGACGCGATGGTCGAGGCGGTCGGGGTGCTCGCCGGCGCCGAGGCCGTCGTCGACGTCGAGCTCGGCGCCCGTCTGGAGGACGGGCCTCCGACCCAGGCGCGTGCCTGGGTCGGCGTCCGCGGTGAGACCGCGGCCTCGCTCGCGACCGTGACGGGCGCCGAGCTGGAGCTCGCCTGGGGTGCGACGGCTGCGCTGCCGGAGATCCTCGCCCACCTGGTCCGGCTGCCGGACCCGCCGGGCCGTCCCGAGCCGGAGATCCCGTCTGCCTTCACGGTGCCGGTCGAGGTCCTCGCCGCGTCCGGCCTCGGCCCCGCGCAGCATCGCGACGACCTCCTCCCCGCGCTCGTCGCGCGCTTCCCCGGCGCGGTGACCGGCCCCGACGGTGAGCCGTACGACGCCCGCGCGGCCCTCGTGCTCGTGCGCACCCTGGTGGAGCGGCTGACCGCCCGGCTGCGGGTCGTCGTCCCGGGCCGGCACGGGGACGCGGCCGGCGCGGTGGTGTGGATGCGGGTCGGGAGCCGGTGGCTCAGCATGCGCCCCGACGTGGTCGCCGGCGTCCCGGTCGCGCGCGCCCGTGCCGTCGTACCGCGGGACCTGGCGCGCGAGGTCGGCCCGGTGCTGGCGCGGGTCTGGGGGCGTGATGGGCAGGGGTGACGGGATCGTCTCGGTCACCGGCGGATCGGGCGGGATCGAGGCGCGCTATGCGGACATCGAGACGCTGGCGCGCCTGTTCGACGACACCGGCGACGGCCTGCGCGCGACGGCCTGGGAGGACAAGGGGGTCCTCACCGACGGCGACCTCCTCGAGTCCGCCGTCCTCGCGCCGCACACCTTCGCCGCGGCCGAGGCCGCGGTGCTCCAGGCCACGGTGCTCCCGGGAGGGCTGGCCGCCGAGGCGCTCGACCTCGAGGTCGACGCGCTCGCGATGCAGGCCAACGTCGTGATCCTCCGCGGCGTCGACGACCTCCAGCGCGGTGCCGTGGAGGCGGTCGACTATCTGTTGGGGCGCTCCCTCGGGGCGGTGCTGCCCAGCCTGCTCCTGGTCGGCGCCGCCGGCACCGTGCTCACCGTGGCGACCAACCCCGGGATCGCCGTGCTCGCCTCCCTGCATCGCGACCGGCTGGCGGCGGTGGCGCAGGAGGAGCTCGTCGAGCTCCTCGAGGAGCACCCCGAGACCGTGCAACACCTCCTCAACGGCGGCGGCGGGCTGGTCGACGGACTGACCGGCAACCTCCCGCCGGGCGTGCGCGAGCTCCTTCTCGCGCAGCTCGGCCTCGACCCGCTGCATCCGACGACCAACGACATCGCCGGGGACCTCGCCGGGCTCTTCGAGGACACCGGCGCGTCCGTGACCGAGGGTGGACAGGACCCGCGCTCGCTGCCCGCGCCGACCTCGCTGCAGGAGATGGTCGACAACCTGAGCCTGACCAACGACGGCGCCTCCGGCGAGATCGACATCGTCGCCATCGGGGAGGGGGACGACGTCCGCTACATCGTGAACCTCCCGGGCACCGACGACTTCGGGACAGGTGGGCCGGAGGTCCGCGACACGCTGGCCAACCTGCAGCTGATCGGCGGCGAGGACACGGCGTACGCGCGGGGCATCCGGGAGGCCATGGAGCGTGCCGGCATCCCCGCGGACGCGCCGGTCGCGCTCGTCGGCCACTCCCAGGGCGGGATGACGGCCGTGCACCTGGCCAGCGACCCGGCCTTCACCGACCGGTTCGACGTCCAGCACGTCGTCACCGCGGGGGCCCCGACGGCCCAGGTGCCGCGCCTGGACGACGACATCCAGACCCTCTCGCTGGAGAACGTGGGCGACCTGGTGCCGCTCACGGACGGCGAGGACAACCCCGACCAGCCGAACCGCACCACGGTGCGCTTCGACCACCCGACGGGCAGCGTCGCGGGCAACCACGCGCTGGAGACGTACAGCGCCGGCGCCGCACTGGTCGACCGGTCCGGCGACCCCTCCCTCGCCGAGAGCCTCGCGCAGCTGCGCGAGGACGGCTTCCTGGTCAGCGCCGACCCCGACGAGCCGCGACCCGTGACCAGTACGACGACCTACACGATCGTGCGGCAGCCGTGACGCCGCACCGGTGGCTGCCGGCCCTCGCGGGCGCTGCGATGGTGCTCGCGGGGTGCGCGGACCGGCCCGGGGACGAGCTGAACGACCGGCTCGCCGAGCGGGAGACGGAGGTCGCCTCGTGCGAGGCGAGCGCCTGCGCCGACGAGCTCGCCGCCCTGGCGAGGGCACTCGGCGGCCTGCCGGGCGTCGTCGAGGTGGCCCAGGCCCGCTACCGCGAGGAGCAGGGGACCGCGGGCGCCCGGGTCGTGGGCGCGCTCGTCGTCGACCCAGGCGTCCGCTGCGACCGGCTCGAGGAGCAGGCGGCCGAGCTGGCCTGGCGGTCCTCGGTGAGCCCGCTGGCGGCGCTCCACCTCGACTGCGGCACGCCCGGCACGGACCCGGCGCAGCGCGACGCCGGCTATGTCGGGACGCCGGTCCGCCCGACCTCCGCGGCTCAGCTCGACGCCTGGGGGGACCGGGGCACGCTCCCGCCCGGCTGATCGCCCGGCTGGGCGGCCGGCTGGGCGGCGTACGCGCGGGCACGGGCGACCAGGGTCGCCTGGAACTCGCGCACCGGCACCGGCACCTGGGCGGTGCGGCGCTCGCGCAGCACCAGGTGGACGACGGTCTCGTCCCGGGCGATCGGCCGGGTCTCCAGGAGCCCGGCGCGGTGCAAGGGATCCCCGTGCACGGAGTAGTCCGGCAGCACCGTGATGCCGACCCCGTCCGCGACGAGGGCCTTGCCCATCTCGGCGCCGTCGGTGGTCTGCGCGACGGCCGGAAGCCGCGCGCCGAGCGCGCGGTGGACCCAGCGGTGCATCAGGTAGCCGGCCCGCATCATCACGAACCGCTCGGCGCGCAGGTCGTCGAGCGTGACCTCGGCCTGCTCCAGCAGGCGGTGGCCGGCGGGCAGTACGGCGACCGGCCGCCCGCGCAGGAGCCGCACGTCGTGGAGCCCGACGCCGAGGTCGTCGCCGTCGAGGAGGTTGACCAGCCCGAGGTCCAGGCTGCCCTCGGTCAGGGCCTCCTCGATCTGGGCCTGCTGGAGGGTGACGACCTCGACGACCGTCGTCGGGCGCTCCGCCTGGAAGGCCTGCACCGCGGGGACGAGCAGGGACGACGTCGCGGCGTGCACCGTGCCGACGCGGATGCTGCGGCGGTCGTTGCGCTGGTCGCCGGCGGCGGCGCGCAGCCGGTCGACGGCGGTCAGCACCTCGTTCATGTAGGGCAGCAGCTCCTGGCCCTCGCGGCTGATCCGCGAGCCGGAGCGGGTCCGGTCGAGCAGCGTGGTGCGCAGCTCGCGCTCGAGGCGGGTGATCGCCTCGCTGAGGGCCGGCTGGGAGATGTGCAGCTGCTCGCTGGCGCGCCGCAGCGACCCGTGCTGGGTGACCGCGCTCAGGTACTCCAGCTGCTCGATGCGCATGCCGCTCTCCGTCTCTCGCCTCCGGGTGGGCGGGTGGAGGTGATAAGGCCGGCCGATCGCCGGTTCGGTCGTTCCGGCGCCCGACCGCCTTCAGCCGACGCCGCCCGCCGGATAAAGTCGATCAAAGTACTTTACTTTAGTCAGGAGTCGCCATGAGCACCAACCACAGCGCCGTCGAGCCGCTGAAGTTCGCCTACTGGGTCCCGAACGTCAGTGGGGGCCTGGTCGTGAGCAAGATCGAGCAGCGCACCGACTGGGGCTACGACTACAACGTCGAGCTCGCCCGCCTCGCGGAGCGCAACGGCTTCGAGTACGCACTGTCGCAGGTGCGCTACATCGCGTCGTACGGCGCCGCCTACCAGCACGAGTCGACGTCGTTCAGCCTCGCCCTGCTCCTCGCGACGGAGCGGCTGAAGGTGATCGCGGCCGTGCACCCGGGGCTGTGGCACCCGGGCGTGCTCGCCAAGTGGATCGCCACCGCCGACCAGATCACGGGCGGCCGCGCCGCGGTCAACGTCGTGTCCGGCTGGTTCAAGGACGAGTTCACCAAGCTCGGCGAGCCCTGGCTCGAGCACGGCGAGCGCTACCGGCGCTCGGAGGAGTTCATCCGCTATCTGCGCGAGATCTGGACCTCCGAGCACGCCGAGCTCAACGGCGACTTCTACAACCTGCACGACTTCGACCTGCGCCCCAAGCCGGTGACCGGGCCGGGGCGCCCCCATCCGGAGATCTTCATGGGCGGCAACTCCACCGACGCTCGCGGCATGGGCGGCCGGGTCGCCGACTGGTACTTCGCCAACGGCAACACCCCGGAGGGGATCGCCGAGCAGATCCGCGACGTCTCCGACGTCGCCACGGTGCACGGACGCTCGGTGCGCTTCGGCGTGAACGGCTTCCTCATCGGCCGTGACACCGAGAGCGAGGCGCGCGACGTCCTGCGCGAGATCGTCGACAAGGCCGACCGGCAGGCCGTCGAGGGGTTCGGATCCGCCGTACGGCAGGCGGGCCGGTCGACCGGCGACGGGAAGGGCATGTGGCAGGACTCCGAGTTCGCCGACCTGGTGCAGTACAACGACGGCTTCCGCACCGGCCTGATCGGCACGCCGGAGCAGATCGCGCACCGGATGCTGGAGTACAAGCGCCTCGGCACCGACCTCTTCCTGCTGGGCTTCCTGCACTACCACGAGGACGTGGAGTACTTCGGCCGCGAGATCCTGCCGATCGTCCGCGAGCTCGAGGCCGCCGAGCTGGAGCGGGTCTGATGGTCGCCGCGACCCGCGAGGCGGCGTACGCCGTCCCGGTGCTGTCGGGCGAGCAGGCCGTCGCGACCGCTCGCGAGCTGGCGGCCGCCTTCGCGGCCGGGGCGGCGGAGCGGGACCGCACCCGGCAGCTTCCGACGGCCCAGGTCGAGGAGCTCTCGGCGTCGGGCCTGCTCGCGATCACCGTGCCGCGCGCGTACGGCGGCGCCGGGCTCGGGGCCGCCGTGCTCGCGGAGGTGCTGCGGCTGCTCGCGACGGGCGACCCGAGCGTCGCCCAGATCCCGCACAGCCACTTCGTCTACGTCAACGCGCTGCGCGAGCAGGGCACACCCGCCCAGCAGGAGTTCCTCTTCGGGGAGGTGCTGGCGGGGCGGCGGTTCGGCAACGCCCAGTCCGAGCTGGCGAGCAAGCACGTCCGGGAGCACGCGACGACGCTGCGTCCCGGAGTCACGGGGGAGGCCGCGGGGGAGTGGGTGCTCGACGGTGAGAAGGGCTACTGCACCGGGGCGGCGTTCGCGCACTGGATCCCGGTGCTCGCCCATCTCGGCGAGGGCGGCCCGCTGCACGTCGCGTGGGTGGAGCGCCTCGCTCCCGGGGTGACGGTGGTCGACGACTGGGACGGCCTGGGGCAGCGGACCACCGCGAGCGGGCGGGTGCTGCTCGACGGCGTGCGCGTCGCCGCGGACCGGGTCACGCCGTACCACCTGACCTTCGAGCGGCCGCAGACGTACGGCGCCTTCGCCCAGCTGCTGCACGCCGCCATCGACGTCGGCATCGCGCGCGCGGCCCTCACCGACGCCGCCGAGTTCGTCCGGACCAGGAGCCGGCCCTACCCCGACGCCGGGGTCGACCGGGCCGCCGACGACCCGCTGGTCGTCCACGCGTTCGGTGAGATGGAGCTCGCCGTCCGCGGGAGCGAGGCGCTCCTCGCCGAGGCGGGCCGGGAGGTCGACGCGGCGGACGCCGCGCTGACCGAGGAGTCCGCCGGCGCCGCGAGTCTCGCGGTGGCAGCTGCGCGGGCCAGCTCGGCCGCGGTGTCCGTCGACGTCGCCAGCCGGCTCTTCGAGGTCGGCGGGACCCGCTCGGCGCTGGCGGCGCTCGGGCTGGACCGGCACTGGCGCAACGCCCGGACCCACACCCTGCACGACCCCGCCGCCTGGAAGGTCCAGCACCTCGGCCGGCATGCCCTCGACGGCACGCCGCCGCCCAACCACGGCCAGATCTGAGGTTCCCATGACATTGAGATTCCACTGGTTCCTGCCCACCAACGGCGGCGACGGCCGCCATGTCGTCGGCGGCGGCCACGGCATCGCCGCCGGCAGTCCCGGCCGCCCCGGTGACATCGCGTACCTGACCCAGGTGGCCCGCGCCGCGGAGGACAACGGCTTCGAGGCGGCGCTGACGCCGACCGGCGCGTGGTGCGAGGACGCCTGGCTGACCACCGCCATGCTCAGCCAGACCTCGGAGCGGCTGAAGTTCCTCGTCGCCTTCCGGCCCGGGCAGGTCTCGCCCTTCCTCGCCGCGCAGATGGCGGGCACCTTCCAGAACCTCACCGGCGGGCGGCTGCTGCTGAACGTGGTGACCGGAGGGGAGAGCCACGAGCAGCGGATGTACGGCGACTTCCTCGACAAGGACGCCCGCTACGAGCGGTGCGACGAGTTCCTCGAGATCGTGCGCCGGCTCTGGGCCCGCGAGACCGTGGACCTGGAGGGCAGGCACCTCTCGGTCGCCGGAGCGTCGCTCGACCAGGTCCCGAGCCCCGTGCCCGAGATCTACTTCGGCGGCTCCTCGCCCGCCGCCGGCGTCGTCGCGGCGAAGCACGCCGACGTGTATCTCACCTGGGGCGAGCCGCCCGCCGCCGTCGCCGAGAAGGTGGCCTGGATCCGGCGCCTGGCCGCCGAGCAGGGACGCGGGCCGGACGAGCGGCCGATCAGGTTCGGCATCCGGATGCACACCATCACGCGCGACACCACCGAGGAGGCGTGGCGCGAGGCGGACCGGCTGCTCGCGCAGATCTCGCCGCAGGCGATCGAGCAGGCGCAGGCGGGCCTGCGGCTCAGTGAGTCGGAGGGCCAACGCCGCATGCTCGACCTGCACGGTGGCGCGACCGACGCGCTGGAGGTCTACCCCAACGTGTGGGCCGGCATCGGCCTGGTGCGCGGGGGAGCGGGGACCGCGCTGGTCGGCTCGCACGAGGAGGTGGCCGACCGGATCCAGGAGTACGCCGCCCTCGGGATCGAGGAGTTCGTGCTGTCGGCGTACCCGCATCTCGAGGGGGCCTACTGGTTCGGCGAGGGCGTGCTGCCGATCCTCGAGCGGCGCGGGGTGTGGAAGAACCCGGCGCCGGCGCGGCACGTCAACGCCGCCGTACCCTTCCGGGCCGCGGGTCAGGCGGTGGTCGCATGAGCGCCCTGGCCCTCCAGCGCGAGCCCGAGCCCGGCCGGAGGCCGGCGCCCGCGGACTTCGCCACCAACCAGGACCTCGACCCCGCGCGGCTGCGGGCGGCGTTCGGCTCCTTCCCGAGCGGCGTGGTCGCCGTCGCCGCCGAGGTCGACGGCCGGCTCACCGGGCTCGCGGCGAGCTCGTTCACCTCGGTGAGCCTGGACCCGCCGCTGGTCTCCTTCTCCATCGCGCGGACCTCCCGCACCTGGCCGGACCTGCGCCGCGCCGAGCGCCTCGGCGTCACCGTCCTCGCCGACCACCACGGCGCCGTCTGCCGCCAGTTGGCGGGCGCCGTCGCCGACCGCTTCACCGGCCTCCCCGTCTCGGTCAGCGACCGCGGCGCGGCCACCCTCGACGACGGCCTCGCCCGCTTCGACACCTCCATCCACCGCGAGGTCGAGGCCGGCGACCACGTCATCGTGCTGCTGCGCGTCGAGGGCATCGACCACGACGCCGCCGCACCCGCCGACGGGCCGCTGGTCTTCCACCGGTCCGGGTTCGAGCGGCTCGGGCGTGGGGAGCGGACGCCGGGCTGAGGCGGGTGGAGCCGCCGGCGGTGTGGGCGTCTAATCCTCCGTTGCTGCTATGACTGACGCTGTGATCGGACGCATCAGTGGGATCGTCATCGACTGTCCCGACCCGACCGCCCTCGCGGCGTTCTACGAGCCGCTCCTGGGCGCGTCTCGAGTCCACGACTCGGCCGACTGGGTGACCCTCGACGCCGGACCCGGCCTGCCGACCGTTTCCCTCCAGCGGAACGACCGCTTCAGCGCGCCCGACTGGACGACTGGCCAGCCCCCGCAACAGCTGCACCTCGACGTCCTGGTCGACGACCTCGACCAAGCCCAGGAGAAGGTCCTCGCGCTCGGGGCCGTGCTCCTGGAGGGCTCGGACAAGCCGATCGGCTATCGCGTGTACGCCGACCCGGTGGGGCATCCGTTCTGCCTGGTCACCCCGGAGGGTCTCGGCTGAGGTGGCAGCACGTGAAGTGCTGCGGCGCCGGCGCAGGTTCGAAGGCCTCGGTCGTGGCTGGCCTAGCCCACCGCAACCTGTCGGCCGCCGCGTCGATCCGCCCACTTAGACGCAGGTGTCGCCGCCTGAGTGGGACTACCACCTGCAGGGGGTCCGCCGCGGACCAGCGGCGTACCTAGTTCGACCCTGCAAGCGAAGCCGAGGCGGAGATGTGCTCCGCAATCCACTCGCGTCGCTGTTGAAGCGACCACACGGGCAGCGGCGAGTCGTCGTCAGAACCGACGTATTCCGCGGCTTGCTCTAGGTATTCGCCGGTGACTTGCTGAAATGAGCTGTTAGCGAGGACATACTGTTCACGCGCAGGGTCGAGCACGACGCAGCGTGACGCGACGGTCGCCAAGTCGAGGCTCCCTGAAGCGAGACGGCTCTTGATCTCCTCGCAGAATGATTCTGCCGCCGTTGACTCCAAGATCACTGAGATCAACATCTGTGTTGGCACGTTGACGTCGGCCGAGTCCCCAGCGGTGAGGTGCTCCAACACCAGAACTGCGGCTCTTTCGCCCTCCTTGTCGAACAGCTTGTTGCGCAGCGCTGCTGCCGCCTCGGGCAGGGGCCCTTCATTTTTCGACTTCCAGAGCACTTCGATACGCGTCGCGTAGCTCGTACACGAATCCAAGGCATCCTGGAGGTCCTCATATGAAGACGCCCCGGCTAATGCGCGCACAAGCGTAGCGATCCACTTAACTAGGTACCTTCTCCGCGAGACGAACTCTTGACGGCCTTCGTGAACGGCATCCAGCATGGATGCGCCGGCCCTCACCAGGTTGATTGAAACTGGCGCATCAGTGCGGCTCGACTCGGCGTCAGGCGCCAGTTCGCCGTACCTCCTGTTGATGCGCGTGATGACCAGCAGAGACTTGTCATCCTCCTCGGTCAGCACCAGCGATCTCAGAGGCTCGATGTCACCCCTTGACGCCCTAACCAAGGCGTCAGTTAGTTCGCCATCCGCCACGTCACCATCGGGAACCTCAAACACGACGTAGCGGTCGAAGTACGTGCTGTTTTCCATGCGGTTCGGGGCGTCGTTCACAGTCCGCTCCTCACCGTTGAAACGCACCCTGGTGGCGCTGTTCGGCTCCAGCCTCGAGAAGATCGCAATCGCCAACCTCGCCGCATCTTCCCGATCAGATTCGTCGACGATTGCGAAGAACTCCTGCTTCCACGCCTCCTTTGCTGCGCCGTCACTCGAGAGCGCGGCCGCCAACGTTCGAGCCGATCCCTCACCTGTGAGTTCTGCTCGCCATCGTCTCAGTGCGCGGTGCATGTCCGGAAAATGCAGTCGCATGAACGTGACAAGCACGAGGTCGCAAGCATCGAATTCGCCCTGATCAACAATGTCGAAGACATGGCGCAGTTGGGCGAGGTAGCGACCCATCGCGCGGGGAGTGGACAAGCGTTGAATCATCACGTCAGTGACCACTTCGTGGAACACGTCAGTGTTGAGGGAGTCAATCGACCTCTCGTGCAGCGGCAGGGCGTTCAGCCCCTCCAGGAGAAGCCGTATGACCACGGACTCCAGCAAAGGGGGCAGTTGCAATGGATACTGAACGATCTTTTCCATGAACTGCCGGGCGTGGGCTGTCGAGATCGCGTTCGTTAGCCGTGCGGCCGTCAGGGTCTCAGCGAGAGTCTTCTCGTCATAAGCCAGGAGGTAGTCAATCCCCGGGAGCCTCCCGATCAGGCGCACGACCTTCAATAACGTGAGCAACTCGTCGGGAGAGAGTCGGTCGATGTCGTCGACGACGACGAGAATCCTTAGCTCCGCCTCCTTCAGGGACTGTGCGAGCTCCTCAAACACCGACTTCCACGGCTTCTCAAGTTTGGCGCTTAGCCTGTCGGCCGACTCCGCTAGTGCGCCCCCCACAATCGGCACGGCCCCCAGCAGCGGAATAGCCACCTTCCCGTAAGCGCCAAGTCTCTCGTGAACTCTCTTGTTGCCCTCGTCATCCGGAGGTATCGCAGAGGACAAGGCGGCAAAGAACTCTGAGAACAGTTCCTCCTGAGTGGAAGTTGCCCACGGTGTGAAGTAAACGACGTGCCAGTTGCGCCCGAGTTCCCCGAGCGCATCCTCGATCATCGACAGCACCGACGACTTACCGCTGCCCCAAGGCCCTTCCAGGCCATACACAAGGCTCGAATCGATAGCGTGGTTGGCGTCGATGAGGCCAGACTGTTTCAGAGCCCAACCAGCGCGTCCGAACCTATCCTCGTCGGCCGAGGCAATCGCGTCGTCGTTCCAAGGGGCAGACATGGAATCCTCCTGCAAGGCAATGGCCCCGGCGGTAGGCGCCGGGAGACTCTGACGAACCTGATGGCCACATGAAGAGTCTGCCCCAGACGTAGCGCCATCGGCGCTGGCGAGTGCCGGGTAGTTTCCCGGACGCGGGACATCACTGCATCGGGGATGACAGTTGGCCGGTTCCGCGAACAGACGGCCGCACCAGCGCCAGGGAGGCTCCTGCCCGGATCGACGGCGGCGCCATCAGGCAACCCCATCGGCGGTTAGGTCGCTCCCTTCCCTTCTTCAGTTGACGCACTGGGCCTGCCCCATAGCGCCCCTTGCAGGGCTTGGCGCAGCCGATCACTCAACACCACCCGTCGCCCTCGCCGCGCGTAGCGTCGGTCCCCTGACCTCGTCGTGTCGACGGCGAGCACGCCAGGTCACCCCGGCATCGCCGCGGAGAACTCCATGACCAACCAAGACGCGCCTCGCGAGCTGATGCCGTTCCAGCCAGCCCACATGACGCCCGCGCAACTTGCCGCCGTCTCATTCCTCGCCCGCTATTCCGGACCGACCCACCACCTGTACGCCTCCCAGCTGCGCCGGTGGTTCGCCTGGTGCGAGACCAACGGGATCGACGCCTTAATCGGCGTCGAGCGTGCCCACGTCGAGCTCTACATCCGCTCATTGACCGAAAGCGGCCTGATGGCCTCATCGGTGGTCACGATGATGCATGGCGTACGCGGATACTTCCGCTTCGCCCACACCGACGGACTCACGCCGACCGACCCAGCGGTCTACGCCCGACTACCCGAGGTGCATTGCGATGAATCGCGTACCCAAGGGCTCGACCGGCTCGAGCTCATCCGATTCCTTCAGGTCGCTCAGACGATCACCGTCCACCACGGCGCTCTCGCGTATCTCCTCGGTATCAACGCTCTACGAGCCTCGGAGGCGGCGGCGGTCCGGATCGAGGACCACGCCGAGACGCTGCGCGGCCACCGCGTCCTGCACCTAGTCGGCAAGGGCAACAAGCCCGCCACCATGCCAATCACAGTCCCGGTCCTACGAGTCCTTGAGGCAGGCCGAGGCGAGCGAAGTATCGGACCCCTCATCCTGCGCCCGCTCACCGGCAAGCCGGTTGATCGACGTGACGTGTACCGGATGGTCCAGCGCATCGCCCGGGCCGCAGCGATCCCCCGACACATCAGCCCTCACTCGCTGCGCCACGCCGCGATCACCAACGCCCTCGACGCTGGCGTCCCGCTGCGGGACGCCCAGATTCTCGCCCGGCACGCCGACCCGCGAACCACCGAACACTACGACCGTGCCCGAGGAAACCTCGACCGCCACGGCGTCCACTTCCTCACCGCCTACGTCGCAGGCATATAGCTTCCGCGGCACGCCGCCCACACTGGGGGCCCAGCTTCGCCCTCCATAGGCAGGTCAGCAAGTCACTAGATTCCTGCCACAGACCAGTTGCTCGACTACCTGACTGTCGCATCGACGTTGTCATCGGGCGGATCTGTCGGACCTGATTTCTATCCTCATGCTAGAACCGCCGGGGCTCATGCACGACCCGAGCCCAAAGCCGCCTGCCGGTCGAGAGGGGAACGCGATGTCGGAGAAGCAGTACCGCGACAAGATCGTGGCGATCAAAAAGCAGCAGGCCACTGATGAGACGAACCGCGGGAAGGCACGGGTCGCCGCCAGCAAACTTCGCGCCGACGCGGCAAAGGAACTTCAGAAGATCACGCCGCGCACCAGCGCCACCATGGCCCGGACCTACCAGCGCAACGCCGAAAATCTGGAGAAGAGAGCTCAGGCGGAGGACAAGAAGGTGACCGCCCTGTCGGTCAAACTCGGCAAGTCAGCAGGAGACCTGGCAACGGCTGAGGAGTACCTCGCTCGGGAGATCAAGAACACGGCGAAAAAGGAGGAGGATAAGAAGAAGGCTGAGGCTCGAACTAGGGAACAGGCCGATGCACGGCGTCGGCAGAAGGAGAAGAGTCATGCCCGTGAGATCGCCCGGCTCTCCAGCCCGACAGTGCACTACGTGACAGTGCAGCCGCCGACGCCAGAGATTCTCCGAGTCCTCTACTTGACCGCTAACCCTGAAATGGATCTCCGAACCGAAGTCGAGGTCCGTGACGTTCAGCAGGCCGTCAAGCGTGCGCTGCACCGAGATCTCATCGACATTCAGTACCGGCCCGCAGCGACCCCTAAAGACCTACTCGACGGTCTGAACGACGTCCGACCGCACGTTGTCCATTTTTCCGGTCACGCCGGCGATGCTGCGATCTTGTTCGATAATGCCAACGTTGAAGATCCTGAGGGGCGCGACGTTCCATTCGATCTGCTGGCTCGTGCTCTTGGCGCGACCTCTGAACCGCCCGCGCTGCTGGTCCTGAACGGCTGCGACACGCTTGAGGGAGCCGAAGTCTTGCTTGGGGCAACCCCCGTGATCATTGCGATGGCGACCGAGATCAGTGACTTGGCTGCTAGTGCCTTCGCCGCCAGGTTCTACGCCGCGATTGCCTCAGCGCAGCCGATCGGGCCGGCGCTACGCCAAGGCGCGGTCGTGCTGGACCTCATGGGGCTGGACGAGGGTTGGAAGCCAACCCTGCTCTCACGCAACGATCTCGACGTCGACGACCTAGTCCTGGTTCAGGTTGGGGGCTAGCCCTGTGAAATGGGTGCTGGTAGGAGCGAGGCCACTGCCTGGCACAAGCTCACCGGCTATCAGTTCAACATCTGCGAGGCCGAGGGCTGATCGATGTCGATGCACCAGCAGCAGGCGCACGGACGGCCGCTTCTGACGCGTTGCGTCGGACTGCGCAGTTACCGTGCGAGAGTGACTGAAGACTTCGTCCGTGACGTGCACAATCTGCTTGCCGAGATCCGGGGCGTAGCGACCTCGTTGACGATCGGCGGGCCCGGGGCGTTCGCGCGCAACTTCGAACTCAGCGTTGGCGCGTTCTCCCGCGGGCCGGACCTCGCGGTCGGAATGGCTGCACTAATCTCCGTCCGGCGCTTCGAACAGCTCAACGACGCCCGCATCGCCGGTGCGCGTGAGGTGATGGTGTTTCCCAAGGAGGAGCTCCTGCGCAGCTTCCGCCTCCGCAAGGGGGCCGTGCCGGACTGTCTCCATCTGGTCGAGCAGATAATCGACCACGGCATGACAGACGGCGCGCCAGTCCGTGATCTCGTGAAGCGCCACGGCGTTCCCGGCTTCATGATGCTCCTTCAGATCTACAACAAGATCGGCGAAATGCTGGTCGAGGCGGATCCGACGTTGTCGAGCCTGGATGACCTCATGACACGTGAGGCTCTCGCCGACGAGTCCGACTGGTTCAGCAGCAACCTCTGACGGGATCGATTTCGGTGACCTTCGATGCAGGACGACGGAGTCGTCACGGCCCATCAGGGGGTTGAAGGCAGGCAGAGCCATCCCGCAAAGGGGCGACGCGGCGACGTCGAGCCGTGCACGAATCGGTGGTAGCGGATGCAGCCCATACCGCCGCGTACCGGCGGCCATCGTCTGGCAAGAACATCGACTACGCATCGAGTGCTCTATGGACCTACCACCATGCGGCCGAAGCCATATGGTCAACCCGTGTCGAGTCAAGTGCTTCCACCCAAGGCTGAGGCCCATGTCCGACCGCTGGCCTTCTGCGACGGTAACGCGATCTCGCTTGAGGTGAACGGCCTCGACTCCGTCGCAGGTGAAACCGTCACCCTGATTCTGCACGCGACGACTGCAATCGAATCGAGCTGGATAGCTTCGGTTCCGGTGTCGATAGACGCCGCCGGGAGAGGTACCGCGCCCGTTGCCTCAGGGCTCTCCCTCGGGAGGGAAGCTTCGATCTACGTCTGGGGCATTGCCGCGCAGGACGGCACGACACATGTGTTTCCTCAGGTTGCGGTCAGCGTCATGAACCCCGCATCGGCGATCGCCGGCCCGGCAGACGCGCTGGTCGTTCATGAGCGTCTCCTCGACGAGCAAGCTGCCCTCTACCTCCAGCCTCTTGGCGACCGCCAGGCGGCGGAGAGTCTTGAGCATCGTGTGCTTTGCGTCATCGAGGGCCTCTACATGACGACGCGAATGCGCTTGCCCGGGGCAGTCATCGTTCCCGTGCTTGAACGACCTGGCGCGTCGGAGGAGCGATTAATAATCAACGGCCTCCTACAGAAAGAGAGATTCGCAACCCAGTTACCAGAAGCCATCTGGCGAAGTCAGGCAGAAGCACGAAGCCCGCTTACCGTGATGATCTTCCCTGAGGTGTGGGCCCCGACCTACGAGGCGGCCGGAGAGTTGGCAAGAGACCTACGAGATCGGGTCATCGCGCTCATGGCCGTGAACCGAAGCGCAACTGGCCGGCCGCTCTGCATCGTGATTGAGCAGAGACAGTCGGGCAACGCGGTCGTCTCCAAGTGGGCCCTCGAGAGTGAGCACTATGTAGGGAATCTCGCCGGCGGCTTCATCTCGGGTGAGAGTCAGTACGACCTACTGCGGCAGACGCGTGCCGTTGAGCACGACCCGCTCTTGAAGTTGTGCTGCGACCTGTACGGAGAGGCCCTGAGCGAACGGTCCGAGGATGCGCGCTACCTCCGCTTCTGGTCGATCCTAGAGCTTCTCTCTGGTGCGCGGATGCCCTCAAATGTTGTGGTCACCCTCAGGGATGGATCGCCTTGGCCGAATCCAGGGGCTAACACGACCCGAACGGCCACCCCACGCGTCTACCAGTACTTGGCGGTCATCCTGTCGCACAAGCAGATCGATGAGCAGTCGGTGGTCGCGCCAGCCACCGACCTCTACGAGGCGGTGCGGGTTTGGTACGCACGCCGGAATGCTACGGGTCACCACGGACGGTTGGTCGTGGGTGACCCGGGCCAGATGACGCAATCCTGGTATCAATTCGCAGTGCGCTCGGCGGCTGCTACACCCGGCCAGTCCTGGTCGCGGCCGCTTCAGGAGTTTGTGGCGATGAGCATTGACTTCGAGATTGGGCAAAGCACTGCTGCGCTCTAGCGCAAGGACGCATGCGCGGGATGCGTCACTTCGCCGCGAACGTTCCGTGAACAGCCGTTGATCCTCGAGGAGTCGGGCGAATGGTCTTCCATTCAAGGACCAGTGATTCCCGAGGAACCCATGCTTCGTGGCCGTTCACACCGTCGGCCGAGCCCGCGAGGTGTGGCCCGCCGGGCGAGCGCAAGGCCCGAGGTAGGGGGCAGGAGGCCGAGGCACTCGGCCGGCGTGCGGCAATGCATAGACAAGGTCAGACTGCCCCGCGGATTTCTCCGCTAGCCGCTAACGATTAGTCGTCTCAAGGGCAGGATAAGTCGTCAAGCGGCGCCCGAAACAGCTAGCCCGCGCTGGTACTCGGTCCAGCCAGGCCCGACGTAGGTGAAGATGGCCGCGACACTGAAGAGGCCGGTAACGCCTTCGGTCAACTCCGCAACCACGGAGGGCGTGTGCTCACTGGCGAATGGCGCGCCAGCGACTACCAGTACCAGGACAACGAACCAGATCGCGGCGGTGCCGCGAATGGTGGTCGTTGCGTCGGCGAGATCGGTGCCATCGAGCCCTCGCGCGGTCAGTCGCGCCACCCACTGGACGGCAACCCAACTCCCGAGCAGCGGCGGTATGAGAGCGAGCGCGGATGCGACGTCTGAGGACGTGCGCGCCGTCATGGCCGCAATCACGAATGCAACAGAACCGCCGACGGCGCCGACGCCGTACAGAACGCAATGACTTCGGCGTCGGAGTTTGAGAAGCGTGACGTGAGCAGATGCCGCGGCGACCGCGAGAACGAGCGTGAGCCCGGCGAAAGGACCAGCATCTACGGCGCGGTCCCCTCCCATGAACACGACGGTGCACGCAGCGCCGCCAAGCGTCGCGTACCCCAGCCACGTGACGGCGGTGCGTCTCCGGACGCTCAGGTCATTCCAGCGGAGACGATTTCGACACGCATCGACGAGGTCAATGAACACATGCTGTCCTACCCGTCGTTGCAGGCGAGCATGCTGGCTAGGTTTGTTACCGACGTTGGGCACCTTCGAAGCGTTTCATCCGGCACCGACACTCGGATGGACTTGCTGATCACGAACGTTGAGCCAAGCGGCGATCTTGGTTGACCCGGTGACAGCTGCTGTAGGTGTTCGCGCGAAGCCACCTGCGTCCAACCGCCGCAATCGCCCCTCCCGCGTCGTGCCGGGGATGCCCGCGCCGCACCGCCGCCAGCCAGCGCCTCGATCCGCCCGCCTCGTCATGTTGAAGAGCGGGACCAGGGGGCCGGCCAAGTGCCGCTACGCGCCGGCGTGCGACCGACCGGCGGAGCTATCGCGCGGCCGGAGCGAGCACCTTCGACGTGAGGCCAGTGAGCAGCCTCCGGACAACCGGCTGCGGATCGGCCGCGAGAACGCGTGTGCGGTCGAGGAGATGGGCGCGCAGGTACATGTAGGACTGTGGGGGGCGCAGATTCTCGTCCAGGTCAGCGAGCAGAAACGGCGTCGGAAACGTCCGGGCGTTTCGAACCCGGATCACGAAAGCATGGTCGGCGTCGGTGTAGTACCGCTCGAACGCGGTCCTTTCGATGCAGCCGACTCTTCCGTACTGCTTCCATGCCTGCCTGGGCGACATCTTGTCTACGCCTGCGACCTCGAACATCCCAATGACCTGCTGAACTGGAGAGGTCGCATAGATGACGACGTGGGTCACATCGGCGGGGAGGCCCTGCCGGCGGAACTCGACCTGCTTGGACCCATCGAGGATGGCGCGAGCGTAGTTGGGGTGGATGGAGAAGAGCGCTACACGCCCAACCGCTGTGCCAACCATGCTGTCCCTTCCCGCCGGGTCTGAGTGATGGACTGTGGCCACGAGTTGAGGACGCGCCCGCCCATGAGTTCAGATAGTGGTATCGGATCCATGCGGAGGATTCGATCCTGTCTGAACATCACGACCAAGACTTCGTTCCTGCTCGCGAGGTCGTCAATCTCCTGCAGCGAGTAAACGGTCCGGCGCCCGACCGCTGCGACGATCTGCGCCGGATCACGGCTGACCAGGGTGTCCTCGCAGACTCCGACAACATGCACCGCCTTCTCGTCGCTACTCCGATAGAACAGCAACGGGTCGCCGGGCTGCAGGAGGCGCGACGGCGCGTTGCACAAGTACGCCTTCCGGAGAGCGTTTCCGAACGGCTGCGTTGCGAGACCTAGGGTCGCGGGGAACAAGGTGTCCTCCTCGACCGGCTCCGCGTCCGGAAACAGCACCCTATGCCATCGAGGCTCGATCGGGATCACGAAGCTGTTCTGCCCGGTCAGCCGCAGCGCCGGCGGCCCGTACCTCACGTGGTACTCCAAGGCCGATATCGAGGGGTCCTCAACCGGTCTGTGGGGCTTCTCGAAGATGAGCTCGCCTACTGCGGTGCGCACGTCAGGAATCGCTCGGAACCCGAAGTCCTCCAGGAGTGCGATCAACGCCTCCTGTTTCTCTAGCACTGTCACGAATAGACCGGCGTACTGCTCGGCGTGAGCCTGCTCGAAGATCGCCTTGAGGAGCAGTTCGCCGTACTTCTGGCCGCTGTAACCATCCGCAACCTTGAACGTGCACACCTTCAACTGCGGTCCCGGCAGGCCGTGCTCGCCAGTCGGCTCCCGCTTCAAGATTGAGACCGCCGCGTGCTCGCCGTCGCCATCGATTACAAGCGCATCCCGCTGCCCCCGCGCAGCCCTCCTGAACCACTCGGTGAAAACCGAATGCCCGTAGTCCTCCTTGAGGCCATCGAAGATCGGGTCGCCGAGGTTCAGCTCGTGAGTCTTGACGCGCCGCACCGCAGGCGGCGGGTTGGGCAGGTCCGCGTGAAGGGCGCGGAGCATCGCGATGGCATCTGACAGGGTCAACACCCGGTCAGCCACACCCATCCGGCGTGCCTTGCGATGCAAGCCGTCGTCCTGGGTGATCAGATACTCCGCCGCATCACCGACCACCGCTGCGAGCAGCATCTGGTCAACTTCGTCGTTCGAGGCTGGCGCTGGCCTGCCTAGCAGGCTTTCCTGTTGGGCCGATATCGCCGGAGGCGACACCAGTGGCGTGTAGCGCTCGAACAAGGTCAGCCGCGCTCGGCGTCTCTCCGGGTCGCCGATGCGAGCAAAGTCAGTGCGAGATCCCTCATGGGTGCGGACATCATGGTGATGCGTCGTCGCCAACCGCATGAACTGCACGGCCGACTCTGCGCCCGCCTCCAGTTTGTGGCTCAGCGGGTCGCTCGCGATCGCGATGTTGCTGTCGATCAGAAACAGCACACCCGAAGCGTGCACTGCTCAACGCCCGATTTCGGGCATTCGCGACATACGGGCCCTGAAGAACTTGTTCGACCCTCCGCCAAGGTGATGTGTTCCATGGGGATTGCTCGCAAGGCGTCGCCCCGGATCAGCGGCGAACCACGCGCTCGAGGGCCTGCGTCATACCGCCGCCATCAGGCGACGGTCATGGCGGCTCGGAGGTCCCCGTTCCCGGACTAGGCTGAGCCCCATGGCAGCCGGCGCGACGATGCACACGTTTGAAGTCGAGTTGGCCGACACAGACCGCGGCGTCTACGAGGAGTTCACGCTGCGCGCGGCGCGGCATCCTTCAGAGACCGAGGCGTACCTCGTGACGCGCGTGCTCGCCTATTGCCTCGAGCACGAAGAGGGCATCACCTTCAGCGAGGGCATCTCGGCGACCGACGCCCCGGCGGTGCTGGTGCGTGACCTGAGCGGGAAGCTGCTCGCCTGGATCGAGGTCGGCGCACCGGATGCTGCGCGGCTTCACGCGGGCAGCAAGGTTGCCGAGCGCACCACGATCTACACGCACCGCGACCCGGCCAAGGTGCTCGCTCAGTGGTCAGGGGCGAGGATCCACCGCGCCGCCGAGATCGTGCTGCATAGCTTCGATCCCGGGTTCATCGATTCAGCAGTGGACACGATGGAGCGCCGCAACACGATCACGCTCACCGTGACGGAGCGGCAGCTCTACCTGGAACTGAACGGCGTGCACCTCTCCTCGGCGGTCCACGACCACCCGATCAGCTAGCGGGGGCGACGTCCCGTCGCTGATCCGGATGCGCGACTTCCGACGCGCGTCAATGCGCCGCGTCTGGGACAGAAGCGGCGGAGAGCCCGCCCCATGCCGATGTCAGTGCGGTCCGCAGTCGTCGAGGACGGCGGAATCTGCCCGGGATTGCTGACTCCGGTGCGTGCGATCATTCACCTCGTGGACGAGTTGAGGTTCGCCGTCACTGACGCCCGGGGCAGCGTGAGCCTGGACGACGGTTCCCCACGCGACTCGCTGGCGGCCTAGATTGGGTCGAACACCCGGCCCGAGCGGCCCTCATCGCGCTGTAGGACCCGAGGAATGCGCTTCAGTCATGACCTGAATCGCTACGTTGCCTCGATGCGTTCTTAGTCCTCGCGAAGAGCGACATCGGCGTCGTAGACGGCCTTCGGCACGATAACTTCTCAGCCCTCGCGCACCGCGGTGACCTCCGCGCAAGAAAGTAGCTACCGGAGCCAGAGACCGCTATCGCCGTCTAGCCTCTCCGGCATGAGGTTCCTTGTCGCACCGGCGGTGGTGCTGCTCAGTCTCGGCGTGACTGCCTGCGGAGAAGACGAGCCCGAAGCCAGTGGCATCACTATGAACGGGCGGATCGTCGCCAGCGCCGACTACTGCGGCTTCTCGGAGCAGAGCATCGAGAACGACCAGGTTCAGCTCTTCAACGAGTCGAGCGAGGTAATCGCCACTGGTGAGACCGGCACCAACCTCCTCGCCGGCTTCAAAACTCAGGAGTCGATCCCGTCCATCGCCATCGGGATCGATGACCCATGCGTGCTGTCGTTCAAGATCGAGGAAGTTCCCGACGCCAAGTTCTACACAGTGCGGGTCGGCGACGAATCGAGCGAGGCATGGTCCCGCAAGGAACTGGAGAAGAACGACTTCAAGCCTGAGACGGAGATCGGCAACGCAGTTGTTATGGTCCGGACCCGCGAGGACTTTTGCGATCAGATGGAGCGGCTGAATGACAGCCTCGGCCAGCCCGAGAAGATCGACGATGACGAGGGCCAGTCATGGGACGGATGGCTCGCGACGGCACAGGAAGTTGCGCTCGCTTTCCAGATGGCGCGAGTGCTAGACGGCGTGGCTGAAGCTTCCGAGACCGAGATGTACGACTTCGCGCTGAAGTTGGAGGCAATGAAGTACGACGAGTGGTCCGACGTCGATCAACTGAACAAGGCGGCTGCTGCGGTCAACGCCGTGGCGCCAACACTGCTCAACAAGTACGACTGTGACCTTGTCTGGCCGGACCACAACTACGTGCCGGACTGATCTGGGTCGGACGGAGGCTGGTTCCGGTCTGACGGCCAGTTAGGCGTCCCCCAGATGCCACCCAGCTGCGGCCCTTCTCGGATGGCCCACCTCTCAAAGGCAGCCAAGAGCGCATAAAACGCCGCTGGCCGAGCCCAGGGGCGCTGGAGATGACCCGCCACAGCACTCACCAGGTCCGGGTCGGTGAGCGTCGGTAGCGCCTCGATGAGGACAGGCATGGCCGCCCGTTCATCGAAGCGAGACTGACCGAAGAATTCGGGCTTGCTGACGAACCGTCCGAGGTCCTCGCCTCCCTCGACGCCAGCCTCCGCGAGCCGTGCTCGCAGCCGCGCCCACTCGTCCACGGGAAGGATTCTGGCAGGCGGATGGTCGAGCCATCCAGGTTGGACGAGCACGGCTCTTCCATGATCCGCTCCGGTCATGCCGAGGAGCGGCTGACTATGCAAGCCTGCAATCATGTGGAAAGTACGCAGAGAGGCTCGTGAACGCGAAAGGCTGTTGCGCGGGCGGTCTCAGGTCAAGGTGCGTTTCTCGAAGAGTCAGGCCGCTGCCAGTCTGTGGGACTACGCGGAGGACGAACTGGCCGAGCGCGCCTTGCAGATGAGCGACGCTGACCTGGAACGTATCCAGGCGATCGCGGCCCACTACGAGAGCCCTTTGTACCCGCTCCCAGTAGAGGGGCAGCGGATCAGTCACAATCACGTCTGCGCCCTAGCGGCCATCACCTATTTCGAGGGCCACCTTCGACCGCTCGCCCGTAACCGGCGGCGCCCGGAGAAGGACAGGCCGGAGCGTTTCACCCCGGCTCCTCTGCCGCCCGGCTACGGTTTGTAGAGCGGCTAGCAAGATCCGCCGATGCGGTTGTTCATGCCTGGCGCATGTGCGCTACCGGTCGTGAAGGACGCGCTCTTCGATCACGGTCGCGGAACGTGCAGCTACGAGCATCGAACTCTGAGCACTGCCAACCTCCGCGTCCCAGGCCCACATTCGGGCGTGCTCTGGGGCGTCTAAGTAGGGCCGAGCACTGGCCTCCTCCTCGGGCAGCACTGGCCTGAACACGGGCCAGTTGAAGTGGTCTCCGATCACGGCGAACTCGACCTCGTCGAAGCGCACCTCGACCTCGTGGTGATAGGTCAGGTCGTTGTCGGCAATCAGCACAAGTTGGCCCGCGGCCCAGGAGTGGACGGCCCACTCAGCCCATCGCTCGTTGAGACGCGAGAGATCCATGCCCCGAGCATAGGCGTCGCTCATTCTGGCCAGGTGTGGGCAATGCATCCCAGCAACCGAAGTCGTGAGCACGGCAGCGAACCCTCGGCGCCTAGTCGCTCACCCAACCCGGCAAATCGAGAGGGGTTTCGGCGCGGTTGACTCTGCGTCCCACGGCATGCCTACTGATGTTGAGCGCCGCGTTAGATTCTCGCGTGTTGCGGACAGTACCTGGCATGACGTACTGGCGTTCGCTGATCGCGACCACAGCTGTGGCCACCACGATGGCAATCTCTGGCCTCCTCGCGAGCGGGGCTGGCGCCGTTGAGCTCGAGCGGTCGAACGGCGAGGTAGCCCGGCTGTTGAGTGCTGAGCTGGAGCGGCATCCGGGTGGAGTGGTGAGAGGCAACGAGATCCGCTACTCGACGGGCGAGACGTTCGTCGCGGTCGAAGCAGGAACGTTCTCGCTCTCCCAGTGCACCAGCGGCAGGTTCTGCGGATGGGCCCAGTCGAACTACTCCGGCAGCTTCTACTACACAACAGGGACGGGGGTGACCAAGACGCTCAGTTGGACAGCCCGGTCCTACTCCAACAACCGTGCCCAGGGGGCGCGCCTCTACGACAGCACGGGCTCATCGTCGGTGTGCTTCACGCCTGGACAGGATCGGGCGACCATCGGGTCGAGCTACTACTCGCCAGACAAGGTGTTCCTGTCGAGTACTGCGAGTTGCTGAGCTCTGCCTCTCCCGCCTGTCGTAGCCTCGGGGCGTGACGACGGGGAGAGGCGTGGATGGAGGCGTCTGAGTTCGAGGCGTTCTTCCGCAGCATGTTCCCCAAGCTCGTGCGTTATGCCCAGCGGCGAGTCGACCCGGAACAAGCCGAGGATCTCGCGGCCACCGCACTGCAGACGATCTGGGTGAAGAACCTCCCCTCATGTCGAGACGAGGTCGAGGAACGACAGCTCCAGAGCTTGGCCTACCGGGTTGTCGACGGTCTCTCACGGAATGCGTGGCGCAAGGACCGCGCATCTCGAGGGCTCGTGGAGAAGCTCAGTGGTCACGCGGCCACCGCGGTGCCCGACGTCGCCGACGAGGTGAGTGGCGAGAGCTGGCCAGAATGGGCCACGCCGCTGTCACTGACCGACCGCGAGGTGCTTGACTTGCTGGTCGACGGCTACCGGGTCGCCGAGATCGCCGTCATTCTCGGTTGCACGCCGGCCGCCGTGACGATGCGACTGCAACGTGCCAAGAAGAACGCCCGCCGACTCTGGATGAGGGAGGTGACGCGTCATGAAGAGGAACGATCCGGAGACCGTCGCTGACGAGCTCCGTCGCGAGCTGCTGGAAGTCGGAGCCGTCCCGCGCGAGCTCACCCCTCTGCCCGGCCAGGCCGAGCGGGCCGAACAAGCGCTCCAGCGGATCATCGCCGTTCCGCAGGAACAGCCCCCTCAGAGGATCCCGCCCCCGCGCCACCAACGTCCCCGAACCCACCAGCGAGTCATCCGAGGGACCCTGTTGACTGCCGCGGCTGCGGCGGCCGCCGTGGCGCTGGTCGTCGCGCAGCCACAGCAAGCCGTGCCCCCCATCCATGCGGCCACTCCTCCTCTGCTCGCCTTCGAGAACACCGACCCCGGCAGCATTCCCACCGATGGCGCCCCTGCCGCCGCCGCGCTCCAGCGGTTGGCATCGCTCGCCGATCAGCAGACGCCTCCAGCACCGCTGCCCGTGCAGCATGTATCCGTCGAGGCGTGGTGGGCAGCGACTGGTGAGGAGGCCGACGGCACGACCACCAGCGTGCTGGAACCGGTCGAACGAGACTCGTACTTCCAACCCGATGGAACGATGCGATCCATCGAACGCCGCGGCGCCCCCCTCGTGGAGGGACGCCTGGAGGCCGAGGGCGAAGGCGAGACGATCGCCGACGAGTCCTTCGCAAGCATGGATCCCGGACCCGGGTACGCCGACAGCCTCCCCGTCGAGCCCGACGCGCTCGCGACGAGGCTCGCGACTGCACACGACCCTTCTTCGTGCTCGCAGACGTCGGGGGCATGCCTCATGAGCGACGTGGTCGACCTGTTCCACAACTACGTCATCTCGCCGCAGCTCACGAGTGCCCTCTGGCGGGTGCTGTCCACCGATCCCACCATCACCTACCTGGGAGAGTCGCGCGACCGGCTGGGACGGCCCGCCGATGTGTTCTCGACCCCGGGAGAGGACGGCGTGAGTCAGAGGCTGTTGCTCATCTCGCCGACCACGGGTGCCTATCTGGGCGAGGAAGTCGTCCTGACAGAGCCGTCGGACCTGTATGACTTCCGGCCGCCGGCCGTCGTTTCATTCAGCGCGCTGGTCGAGTCCGAGCGGGTCGGTACGACATCCCTGCCACCCGGTCGCTGACCGATCCGAACTGCTCGGTGGTTCGGGATCAGCCGTCAGACAAGGCATTTCCCGGAGCGGATGCGTCGAGCGGGTCGTGGCCCCCCGAGAGAGCAGGGCCACGACCCGGATCCCTCAGCTGTCGCCGGCGACGCGAGCGACGTGGAGGATCTCCCTGTTCCCATGGCCGGGCGCGGCGATGAGCTCGCTGATCGAGATGGCGTCGCCGGCGCAGATGGGGGTGGACAGGACGGAGACCTTCTCTGGATCGACCTCCATGTCGATCCGGTAGGCCTTCTCGAGCCCCTTGCCGGGTGTCCAGCGCATGAGGGTGCTCTCCATCTGGCGCAGGATCCACAGGGCATCGCCGCACCAGGTTAGCGAGCCGGTGGTCCCATAGCCCAGGGACTGCTGCTCGCCGCCGTCCTCGCGGAGGAAGACCTCGGCGACCTCGATCTGCTGAGGGTCGGGAACCTCGCTCCAGATGGCGCCGTCGCCCGCGAGCGGCATCGCTTCCCAGACCCGGCACGGACCCGGGCCGTCGACGTCGACAGGCTCGTCGTCGCCCCGCCGGACCCGGGCGGTGCCGCACGATCCCTCGTCGTTGTTCTCGAACCGGACGTACCCGTATCCCCAGGGCGACTGCTTGACCTGGTGCATCCCTTGGCCTCGGGGAACGCAGTCCACGGGTGTGCCGCGAAGGTTCGTGAGGTCTGCCTCGGTGATGCAGAACGATCGGCGCTCACCGTGCGCGCCGTACGTCAGGACGCCATGCCCGATCGACCAGAGACCTTCCCACAGGTCGGGTGCATCGGGGCCGAGGCGCCGAGTGGTTCCCGATTCCAGGTCGATCAGCGACATGCGTTCGTCGGACATGTTGACCGGGTCGGCGCTGGCGATCACCAGGTAGGGCGGAGCCAGGACGACGTTGCTCACCTCGAACCCGGCAGGTGCCGGGTACCGACCCAGCTCCTTCGTCGCCGTCCCATTGCGCACGACGACCGACTTCCTGTCGGCGGTTCGCGACACGACGTACGCACTCGATGCTGCTTGAGGGCTCTCGTCATCAGGTAGCTCCGGGAGGGCTGTCCACGCCAGATCCGTGGCGTCCGGTGCAGGACCAGGGGTTCCGGTGGCGGCACCGCTCGTGGCCTGGGTGGGGGAGCCGTCAGGTGCGCCCGTCGGCCTGCCGCCGTCGTCGGCGGAACAGCCGGCTGCCGCGACCGTAGCCGCGACAGCCAGACCGACCGCAAGGTGACGCAGGCGCATCAGACCCCGATGTTGTGCTGGAAGTGGTCCAGGTTGGCCAGATATGAGTTCTTGGCCCAGCGCCGCTGCTTGCGGTCGACGTAGGGCCGGGTCGGGCTGAAGTACTGCGGGTTCCACGGCTCGTAGTAGAGCAGCTGCCACGAGTCGGTCTTGGCTGATTCGAAGTCCCACCCACGCCCGAGCTGGAAGTGACCGGATCCGTCGCCGTCGAGATACGGGAAGAACTTCTTGAGCAACACCGGATGCAGGATGACGGGGGTGCGCCACGTCGAGTAGTGGTTGACGTTCAGCTTGTACCACTGGGCGTAGGTGTAGCCACCGATGTCCTTCGTGACGTAGGCGGCGTCCTGCTGGGTGACCCATCGAGCGGGGTCGGCGTAGTTGTTGGCGACCCGCACCATGTCGGTGATGGCCGTCCCACTGGTGGTGGTGCCCAGACGCGACGCCCAGGTTGCCTGCGAGACCTTGGGGTTGTTGCCGTAGTTCCACGCCATCATCTGCATGGTTGTCGGCCCGCACCAGTACTTCTGGTGCTGGTCCTCCACGCGATCCTGCAAGATCGCCCCTTGCTCGGGAAAGGTGGTCCCGCCGATGACGGCGTTCGCGAGAACGCCACCCTTGTCCTTCTTGCGAACGGCCTTGACCGACACCGGGTCTGGGCCCAGGCGGAGCTCCTCGAGCGCGATGAACTTGTCGATGCCGGCGGCCGCGTCCTCGAGCTCACGCCGCTCGGCCGCTGCTCGCTCGTCAGGACTCATCGCCGCGGCGCGGGCGATGATGCCGTCGAGCGACAGGTCACCGGTCTCCTCGGCCCCAGCTGCCCGGAGCGATCGCGTGTCGACGATCTTCGAGGTCATCTCGGCCTGAATGGCGGCTTCACTCGAGCGAGTCCATCCGTAGCCGAGGCAGTAGCGGGCACTCTCCAGGAACTCCGCGCACCTGAAGGTCGCGGCCACCTGCTGGCTGGGATCGGTGCCGGAGGTCTTGGCGAGGCTCGCGGCCGACGACTCGCTGACGACACGGTCGATCTCCGCGCGGACCGCAGCATTGCTCGGTCGCTCCGCGGCGAGCGAGGGGGCATCGACAGCTTCGTCGGCGCCCGCAGGCGGCGGGACCGCGGCGACCGAGAAGGTCATCGCGAGAGCCGCCGCGGCCGCCGCAGCGGAGGGAAGGGAATGTAGGCGCATCAAGCGTCTCCTTCGTGAAGAACCGGACACACCACGACAGACGGTCACAGCGCGACCTGATCGCTGCCGAGACTGCCCCCGCTCCTGCGTGGGAAGCCACCACGGTTGGGTGCCTCGCTAGGGAGATGTCACCTAAGCATCGGAAACTAACGGCGCGATCTCAGAGCGTGGGACTCCGGCGACCGCTGCGCCGCTGTCCCAGGGCGCCGGGAGAGGCGGAGTGGTGGTTTCGAGGCTCGTCGCTGGCGCTCCTCGCGCCTCAACCACCGGCGTGGGGTGGTTTCGAGGCTCGTCGCTGGCGCTCCTCGCGCCTCAACCACTGAGGGACTCGCGCCTCAACCACGGAAGGAGGGGCGGGCGTTGCGGGTTGCTGGATGATGGCAGGGTGAACCGTCTCGGTGCCGCGACCAGCCCGTACCTCCTCCAGCACGCCGACAACCCCGTCGACTGGTGGGAGTGGGGGCCGGAGGCGTTCGAGGAGGCGAGGCGACGCAACGTCCCGATCCTGCTGAGTGTCGGCTACGCCGCCTGCCACTGGTGCCACGTGATGGCGCATGAGTCCTTCGAGGACCGGGCCACGGCGGAATATCTCAACGCGCACTTCGTCAGCATCAAGGTGGACCGGGAGGAGCGGCCGGACGTCGACGCGGTCTACATGCAGGCGACCACCGCGATGACCGGGCAGGGCGGGTGGCCGATGACGGTGGTGATGGACCACGACGGGGCGCCGTTCTTCGCGGGCACCTACTTCCCCGACCAGCCGCGGCACGGCTCGCCGTCGTTCACGCAGGTGCTGCAGGCGCTGAGCGGGGCGTGGGCCGACCGCGCCGACGACGTACGACGCACCGCGGCGAGCGTCGCGGAGCACCTGCGTCGTGACGCCAGCATGCCGTCGTACGCGCTGACCGCCGAGCGGATCGACAGCGCGGTCGCGGGCCTGGCGCAGGAGTTCGACCCGATGGCGGGCGGGTTCGGTGACGCGCCGAAGTTCCCGCCGACGATGGTGCTGGAGTTCCTGCGCCGCTACCGGGGCGAGTCGGAGCAGCAGGCGCGGCACATGCTGGCGCGCACGGCCGCCGCGATGGCGGGCAGCGGCATGTACGACCAGGTCGGCGGCGGGTTCGCGCGCTACGCGGTCGACCGGGGCTGGGTGGTGCCGCACTTCGAGAAGATGCTCTACGACAACGCCCAGCTGCTCGGTCTCTACGCGCGCCTCGGCACCGAGCTGGGCGACCGGGTCGCGACCGAGACGGCCGACTTCCTGCTGCGCGAGCTGCGCACCGCCGAGGGCGGCTTCGCCTCGGCGCTCGACGCCGACAGCCCGGCCGAGCCGGGCGGGCACGCGGAGGAGGGCACGTTCTACGTCTGGACGCCGACCCAGCTGGTGGCGGTGCTCGGGCCCGACGACGGCGCCTGGGCGGCCGAGATCTTCGGCGTCACCGCCGAGGGCACCTTCGAGCACGGTACGTCGACCCTGCAGCTGCGCCACTTCCCCCAGGACGAGGTGGAGCGCACCCGCCTCGCCGAGATCCGCCGCCGCCTGCTCGCCGCCCGCGAGGAGCGCCCGCGCCCCGCCCGCGACGACAAGGTCGTCGCGGCCTGGAACGGGCTCGCCCTCTCCGGACTGGTCGACGCGGCGCGCCGGCTCGGCCGGCCCGACTATCTCGCGGCCGCCGTCGAGGTGGGGGAGCTGCTCGAGCGCCTGCACGTGCGCGACGGGCGGATCCTCCGGGTCTCCCGCGACGGCGTGGCGGGCGCCCACGCGGGCGTGCTGGAGGACTACGGCTGCGTGGCCTCCGGGCTCCTCGCGCTCACCCAGGCCACCGCCGACCCGCGTTGGCTGCGGCTCGCGACCGGGCTCCTCGACACCGCTCTCGACGGCTTCGCCGCCCCGGACGGCGGCTTCTTCGACACCATCGCGGACGCCGAGGCGCTCGTGGCGCGCCCGCGCGATCCGGGCGACAACGCCTCGCCGAGCGGGCTCAGCAGTCTCGTGCACGCGCTGGTCGAGGCCCACGCCCTCACCGGCGAGGGCCGCTACCGCGACGCGGCCGAAGCAGCGCTGGCCACCGTCGCCGTGATCGCCGACAAGGCGCCCCGGTTCGCGGGCTGGTCCCTGGCCGCCGCCGTCACCATGCTCGACGGGCCGCTGGAGGTCGCCGTCGTCGGGCCGCCGGGGGACCAGCGCGACGCCCTCGTGGCCCGGGCGCTCGAGCTGCCCGGTGCCGTGGTGGTCGCCGCGAACGACGCCACCGACGCCATCCCGCTGCTCAGCGGTCGCACACCGGTCGACGGTCGCCCGGCGGCGTACGTCTGCCGCGGCTTCGTCTGCGAGCGGCCGGTGACCGAGCCCGAGGGGATCGGGTGACCGAGCGCACCCGGTCGGTGGCCGTGCTGGCGCTCAGCGCGGTGCTGTTCGTCGTCGTACTGGTCATCGGTCCCGGCAGCGAGATGGCCGCGCTGCGACGGATCCTCGGCCTCGGCAACGACCCGCTCGGCCGGCCCGCCGACGTGCCGCCCGGCGGCGTGCACGCCTTCCTCGAGCACCAGCCCGGCCGGCCCGACGAGCCGGTGACCTGGGACCCGTGCCGGGAGATCCGCTACGAGGTCAACCCCGACCAGGCGCCCGACGACGCCGACGAGACCGTCGCGTTCGTCCGGGACGCGGTCGAGGAGGTCGCCGCCGTCACCGGGCTGACCTTCAGCTACGAGGGGCTCAGCGACCGCCGCCCCGACCCGCAGGGCGACGTCCTCCTCACCGCTCGCCCCGACCCGGTGCTGGTGGCGTGGGCCGACGACGACGAGGTCGACGAGCTGGACGGCGACGTCGCCGGAGTCGGCGGCGCCACCGCTCGCTCGTACGACGGCGACGCATGGCTGTGGTTCGTCACCGGCGGCGTCACCCTCGACGTGCAGGCCTTCGACCGCCTCGCCGACGGGCCCGACGGCCTGGCCGAGCGCCGGGCGATCCTGCTCCACGAGCTCGGGCACGTCGTCGGCCTCGGTCACGTCGACTCGCCCGCCGAGTTGATGTACGCCGACAGCGTCGGCCAGCGCGAGTTCGGGTTAGGGGACCTCAACGGTCTCGCCGCACTCGGCCGCGGGCGGTGCCGATGAGCCCCTGGCGGTCCGTGCGGCCCGAGCCCGGCCGCTTCCACGACGAGGGGAGCGACGACCCGCCGCGCATCGTGCTGGAGCGGATCGAGTCGGGCGACCTGCACCGGCGCACCGAGCGGTTCCGGATGATGCACCGCATCGCCTACCGCGACCGGGAGTACGGCGACCTGCTGGTGCCCGCCGACCTCGGGACGTTCGAGAGCGACCTGACGTCGGTGCCGACGATCTTCACCTGGCTGGTGCCGCGCACCGGGCGGCACCTGCCGCCGGCCCTGCTGCACGACGGGCTCGTGCACGGGCCGGACGAGCCGGCGAGCTATGTCTCGGTAGAGGGGCACGTGCTCGACCGGGTCGCGGCGGACCGGGTGTTCCGGGCGGCGATGCGCGACACCGACACCGGGCCGGTGCTCAGCTGGCTGATCTGGTCGGCCGTCACGCTGTCGACCATCTGGCACGGCTCGGCGTCCTGGAGCCCCGCCCGCCACCTGCGCTACCGGCTCCCGGCGCTGGCTACGGTCGTGGCGGTCGCCGTCCTCGGGGTGCTGGCCACCCTGGACCTCTTCGACGTCCTCGACGGGGTGCCCTGGATGGGGCATCGCTCCTTCGCGATGGAGCTCCTCGGCGGCCTGGCCGGCGCGGTCGTCGTACCCTTCCTGCTCGGCCTCACCTGGGGGCGGTTCGCGGTGGCCGGCGTCGTGACCGGCGTCGCCCTCGCCGTACTGCTCCACGTCAGCGCCGCGCTCCTCCTCATCACGCTCGCCTACCAGGCGGCGGAGTGGGTCGCGCGCCGCCGCCCGGTCGCGGCCATCGTGATCGCGGGCGTCGTGGTCGCCGCCCATGTGGTGCTGATCCTGTTGTTCCTGGGCCCATTCCGATCCACCTGAGCGCGCAGTAGGTTCGGAGCGTGACCAGCACCGACGCCGCTCCCGCCGCTCCCGCCGCGCAGACCTTCACCTCGCTCGACCCCGCGACCGGCGCGGTCGTCGGGACCCACCCGATCCACACCGCCGAGGACGTCGCCGCGGCGGTCGCGACGGCTCGCCGGCAGGCCGAGTGGTGGCGCGCGCTGGGCTTCGACGGCCGCCGGAAGGCGCTGGCGCGCTGGCGCAAGCTGATGGCGCGCCGGATGGAGGAGCTCGCCGCGCTCATGTCGCGCGAGACGGGCAAGCCCAGCGGTGACGCGCTCCTCGAGACCGCGCTCGCCGTCGACCACCTCGCGTGGGCCGCCAGCCACGCCGAGAAGGTCCTCAAGCGGCGCAGCGTGTCCCCGGGACTGCTCATGGTCAACCAGGCGGCCAGCGTGGAGTACCGGCCGCTCGGCGTGATCGGCGTGATCGGCCCCTGGAACTACCCCGTCTTCACCCCGATGGGCTCGATCGCCTACGCCCTGGCCGCCGGCAACGCCGTCGTCTTCAAGCCCTCCGAGTACACCCCCGGCGTCGGGGAGTGGCTCGCCGCGACCTTCCGGGAGGCCGTCGGTCGGCCCGTGCTCCAGGTCGTGACGGGGTACGGCGAGACCGGCGCCGCCCTCACCAAGGCCGGTGTCGACAAGGTGGCCTTCACCGGCTCGACCGCCACCGGCAAGCGGGTGATGGCCGCCTGCGCCGAGACGCTCACGCCCGTCGTGATCGAGGCCGGCGGCAAGGACGCGCTGATCGTCGCCGACGACGCCGACGTGGCCGAGGCCGCCGAGGCGGCGCTGTGGGGAGCGGCCGCCAACGCCGGGCAGACCTGCGCCGGCGTCGAGCGCGTCTACGTCCACGACCGCGTGTACGACGAGTTCGTCGACGAGCTGGTCGCCCAGGCCCGCCAGCTCGAGGCCCGCCCCGGCGGGCAGGTCGGCCCGATCACCATGCCCTCGCAGGTCGACATCATCCGCCGCCACGTGGACGACGCCCTCGCCCGCGGTGGGCGCGCCCTGGTCGGGGGCCCCGTGCCGGAGGGTGCGCGCTTCGTGCAGCCGACCGTCCTGGTCGACGTACCGGAGGACTCGGCGGCGGTGCAGGAGGAGACCTTCGGCCCGACTGTGACCGTGACCCGGGTGGCGAGCATGGACGAGGCCGTGGAGCGCGCCAACGGCACCCGCTACGCCCTCGGCTCGACGGTCTTCTCCAAGGAGCACGGCATGGAGATCGCCGAGCGGCTGCGCGCCGGCATGACCGCCATCAACGGCGTCATCTCCTTCGCCGGCATCCCCACCCTGCCGTTTGGCGGGGTCGGCGACTCCGGCTTCGGCCGGATCCACGGCCCGGACGGCCTGCGCGAGTTCACCTACCCGCACGCCATCGCCCGCCAGCGGTTCAAGCCCGCCATCGCGCTGACCACCTTCCGCCGCACGGCGAAGGAGGAGAAGCAGCTCACGAAGGTCGTGCGGGCGCTGTACGGGCGCGGGAGGCGCTAGGGGGCCAGGTCGCCGCGACCGGTCGATGGCGTCGCCCGTTCGAGTGCACGGCGCGGTGGCTAGTCGGGCGCCACGACGCCGCCGACATCCCGTTCCACGGCTTGGCGACTAACCGCAATGGACTCCCACTCGCAGCGAGTGCGGCCGTTCCGCGAACGCGAGGACTGGGCCGTGCTCTCAGCTCAAACGCCCCCGGCGCGTTGGCGGATGACCTCTCTCGATGGTGAGAGCCGACAGCTCATGTCACCAAACATGTGGCGGGGTCACGTCGCTGCCGCTACCGTCTCGCTCACGGGTGGGACGTGCGCCACGTCTCGGGGAGCTCGAGAACGAGGGTGTCTGTCGCATGTCGCGTCTTGTCCGTTTGACTGTGCTGTCGCTGGTAGCTGCCTTGCTGCCGGCCCTAGGTCTTGCCGTCGCGGGGCCCGCGGTCGGGTCTTCCACACCCCCCTCGCGGGTGGCTCCGCCAGCCAGGACTGCGTCGGCGACAGTTGCTGCTGTGCCTCCGGGCACGGGTGGGCTGTTCGTGCCGACCGCCGGGCGGCTCGCTGACACCCGGAACAACGGCCCGTTCTGGGACTCGACGTCCTGGCGCCCCTACTCGCCGCTTGGGATCGCGGGAGTACCCGCGTCCGGGGTCAAGGCCGTCCAGATCAGCCTGACTGTGATCACCCCGAACTCCGCCGGCGCCGTCAACGTCAGGCCCACTGGGGGGGGCGTCGTCCTACACGGCACTGCTCTACGGGTCTGGAACCAGCAGCACGGCAACGAACACGGCGATCGTCGGGTTGAGCGCTGACGGCAAGTTCGACGTCAAGACCGAGACGAACGTCCACTACATCGTCGACATCCAGGGGTATTTCACGGCCGGACAGACGGCCGCAGGTGGCTTCATCCCGCTGCTTGAGCCCGCACGGGTTGTCGACTCACGGACAGGGCAGGGGATTCCGCAGGCGAAGTTGGCTCCGGGAACAACCACGACTGTCCCGATCGCGGGATCCGGTGGGATCCCAGCCGACGCAACCGCGGTCTTCTTGAACCTCACCGTCGTGCCCAACGCTGGCGCCCCCGAAGGTTTCGTGACCGCGTACGCGGCCGACCTGCCCCGGCCCGCGTCGAGCCTGAACTACGCCGCTAGCAAACCGACCGCGATCGGCGCGACGGTCGCGTTGGCGGCTTCCGGAGCCCACGCTGGGAAGATCAAGGTCTACGCCGGAGGAGGGGGAGCGCAGCCGATCGACATCCTGATCGATGTCGTCGGCTACTACACCCCGCCCACCGAGGCGAACGGCGTCGCTGGGTTCACCACCGCCTCGGCTCGTCTGGCGAGCGGGCTCGTCGTGCCCGCTGGTCAGGAACGGCCTCTGGTGATCGCCGGCGTCGGTGGAGTGCCGGCATTGGGCACCGGCATCGATGCAGTGGCTGCGAACGTCCAAGTCGTGCAGCCGAGTCAGGTCGATGGACACGTCGAGATGTGGTCCGACGATCTGGCCGACACCACCACCTCGCTCCTCAACTACTCCGGAGCCGGGATCCGATCGAACTTCGCAACTCTTCGGATCGGTGATGGCGGCGGCGTGAAGATCTACAACGCGAGCACCGCGCCGATCCAGGTGTACTTCGACGTCCAGGGCTGGTACTCGGCGCCGGATGCGGTCGTGGTCGGCGGGCAGTCCGTCACCTCCCGTGCTGTGGCTCTGCGGGCCTCGAACGTGGGGGCGGCGGCTGGGCGGCCGTGGGTGCGGTACCAGTACAAGGCCCCAGGGGACGGGTATGTGGAGGTCCCGCCCGCTCACGCGACGGACGCCAACGATCAACGCCCGAACCAGTCGACTAAACCCGACGGGGAATGGCCGGTCCAGGCCAGCGGTTCGAGCTTCGTCACCTATACCTGGGACATGCGCGCCACCCTGGGTGCGGCGTCATCGACCAAGACAGTCCTCGTGCGGGCCTGCTATGGCGAGACAGCAACGGCGCCGTCCACCATCTGTGGTGCGCCGTGGTCCGTGACGTTGAGCACCGGCGAGTTCGCGTACACGACGGCGTCGGCGCCTCTGGGACCGGGTTCGCTGTCGCTGTCGACGGGGAACTTCCAGCTCGGTGCGGCCGACGCGTCGATCACTACCGCGCTCGGCCAGCTTTCGGTGGGTCGCTCGCTGGCAGCTATGTCACCGAACGCGATGCCAGACCAGACCGCGAACAGCATCTTCGGACCAGGCTGGGTCGCGGACCTCTCCGGTCCCGACGCCGGCGCAGCGGGCCTCACCGTCGACGACGACCAGGCCCCTGCTTACCTGAAGTTCAGCACTGGTGACGGCTCGATCCTGGTGTACCAAGCAGTGTCACCCACCAGCGCGTATCCGATCACCTACACCGGCACCGGTGACACCGGTGGCGACGGCACGGTAGTCACCCGCACCTCGTCGACCGAGATCGTGATGACCGACGCCAGCGGGGTCAGGACGACTTGGACGCGGCCTGCGCCAGCCTCTGAAGAGGACGATCCCGACTGGCAGATCGCATCGGTCGTCGAACTCGGGGCAGTCGCGACCACGACCTACCGCGACCCCAATCAGGATGGCCGGATCGACCGGATCGTGGCTCCGCGCGGCAAGGGAGTCGCTTCGTGCGAGGAGTCCGTCGTGGACACCACTCCAGGGTGCCGCTCGCTGATCCTCACCTACGACCACCCAGGTGGCGGTGCGGACGCGGGGCAGCGACGGCTGATGAAGATCGAGCTCTCCGCAGCAACCACCAGCGGCGCCACGAACAAGACCCAGATCGCTTCCTTCGCCTACGCCGGGTCCGAGGGCCGTCTGGTCGAGGCGTGGAACACCCAGGTCGAACCCGCCCTCAAGACCAAGTACTCCTACTACGCATCCGGAGACCAGGTCGGCAGGCTCAAGACCATCGAGCCGCCGGGTGAGAACCCATGGACGCTCGTCTACGACTCCGAGCACCGCGTCTCGAAGCTGCAGCGCACCGTGCCGGTCGGCAACCCGGTCAGCGGGGTCACCAACCAGACCGCGACCACCACCGTCGTCTACGGAGTGCCAAACTCCGGCAACGGCCTGCCGTCGCTGACCGCTGCCGCCACCGCGACCTGGGGCCAGACCACCTCGCGCCCGATCAACGGCGAGGCCACCGCGATCTTCCCGCCCTCGCACGAACCGGCCGGCACCACACCGGCCACCGTGGCCGAGGGCGACTGGAAGCACGCCACTATCAGCTACCTCGGCGTCAACGGCCGCATCACCAACACCGCCGTCAACGGCGCAGGCGGCAAATGGCTCGTCGACTCCGTCCAGTACACACCGCAAGGTGCGACGTTCTGGTCACTCGACGCCCGCAGCCGCGCCCACGCCTTGGCCCCCTCCGCGGACACGGACTCCTATGTCGCAGGCAAGGCAGCCAGCGCTGAGCGGGCCGACCTTCTCGCCTCCCTCACCGTCTACGACCCCTTGGACCCGGTCAAGGTCACCGACACCTACGGCCCGACCCATCCCGTCCAACTCCCCTCGGGCACAACGATCCACGCCCGCGAGCACACCACCACCACCTACGACCAAGGCGCACCCCACAACAACATCTCTCCCGCGGGAGGCCCCTATCGGCTCCCGACCACGGTCAAGACCGCGCCCTACGACGTCGAGGCCAACACCGATACCGGCGACGTCGCCGCCGGGGCGGTCAGCATCACCCGCTACGGATATGACGCCACAGGGTCGATGAGAGACCAGACCATCGCAGGCACCAAGTGGCCCGAGGCGCCCACCGGCGCTGACGTGCCCTTGAACGGCTGGAACCTGGGCCAGGCGACGACTACGACCACCCAGATGAACAACGCAGCCTCCTCGAGCGACCTCGTCACCACCATGGTGTACGACGCGGAGGGCCGCGTTCTCGAGGAACGTCTGCCCGGCGACACCACCGGCACCACGCCTCGGACCACCAAGACCCTCTACTGGGGAGCGACCAACAGCGCGACGACCTGCGCAGGGCTGAAGTGGGCCGGGCTGCCGTGCCGCACCAAGGCGGGCACCGAGTATCCGTCCACGGCCTACACCTACAACACGTACGGCCAGGTGACCGGGACCGTCGAGAACTTCACGTCACTGGGTCCGCTGCGGGTAACGACCCTCGACTACGACGCGGCGGGACGCCTGACCAAGAAGGCGATCACGACCAACGCAGGAGCCGCCCAGGACCTTCCGAACCAGACCCCTGTCGAACCGGTGACCTACGCGTACTCGCCCACCACCGGTGCCCTCCTCACCGAGACCACCGGCACGGGTGACAGCCAGAAGGTGCTCACCACCAGCTACGACGCGGTCGGTCAGATCAGGTCCTACACCGACTCCACCGGCGCGGTGACGTACTACGGCTACGACAAGTCAGGCCGTCTCGCATCGACGGTCGACCCCAAGGGCGCCACCACCATGTCCTACGGGGCCATCGACGAACACCGCGACCTCGTCACCACCAAGCGCGCGGCCTCCGCACCGACTTCCACCGACACCCTCGGCTCGAGCGGCTCAACAGACGGCGGCGGACACCTTGACTTGGCCGGCGCCTCGGGCGTCTTGACCTTCACCGGCAGCTACAACAGCGGCGGAGGGCTGGTCACCCAAGGTCTCCCCGGCGGACTGGATGCAACCACCACCTACGACAACGCCGGCAACCCCATAAGCCTGACCTACACGAAGGGCACGGCCACCTGGGCCACGTTCACCAACACCATCGGAGCCTTCGGCCGAGTGACAGGTGCGATGAACGAGGTCAACGGCACTATCGCCTCGACACAGGACTACACCTTCGACCCCGCCGGCCGACTGACCCAGGTCAAGGACACTCTCGGCGCCGGTAGCAGCGCCGCGTGCACAACCAGGCTCTACGGGTTCGACAACCACTCGAACCGCACCACCCTGACCACACGCGGCCCGGGCGCCGACGGAGCGTGCGCAACCAGCGGCGGCACCACAGTGACCTCCACCTACGACGCCTCCGACCGCATCACCAACCAGTCCAACATCACCAACGGCACCTACACCTACGACGCTGCGGGACGCACGCTTACCGTTCCGGGCAGCGACGCCCAAGGCACCGCCACGCACACCACCGCCACCGGTCAGCTCAGCGTCAAGTACCACGCCAACGACATGGTCGCCTCCCTCGACCAAGGCACCGGCGGCGATCAGCAGACCACCACCTTCACCCTCGACCCCGCGGGCCACCGGATCGCCACCCAAGCCACCACAGTGGTAGCGGACGCACCCGCGCTCCCGATCACGACAACGATGTCGAACCACTACGGCGGTCCTGGAGACAGCCCTTCCTGGTCGACGAGTGACGACGGCACCACGACCACGTGGTCACGCAACGTGTCAGGACTCGGCGGGCTCGGCGTGACGGTGACCGGCACGGGCACGTCTACAACGGGCACTGCGACAGTGCTAATCGCCAACCTCCACGGCGACATCGTCGCCACGACGCCCGCAGACGGCACCGCCTCGAGCATCACCAACTACACCGAGACCACCGAATACGGCATCCCCCGTGATGCCTCCTCCGCCAAGGCGCCCTACGGGTGGCACGGCGCTGACCAGCGATCCGCCGATGCTCTCGGCGGACTCATCCTCATGGGCGTCCGGCTCTACAACCCCGCGAGCGGATCGTTCCTCACACCCGATCCCATCCCAGGCGGTAACGCCACCTTGTACACCTACCCGCGAGATCCTCTGAACGGCTCTGACCTTTCGGGCAAGTGGCCGAACTTGTGCAACGAATGGTGCAGAGGAAAGGTGGTCTCGGTCGGGATGAAGATCCTCGACGTGGCCCTCGGTGCTGCATGCGCGGCCGCCACCACTCTCAAGGTCGGGTGCGATATTTTGGCTGGCGGCATCTCCGGCGGCATCAGGTACCTAGCCGAGCAGCTCTATGTGAAGAAGGCCTCCGTGAGCTGGTCGGGCGCAGGGACCGCTGCACTAAATGGCGCCTTGTCGAGTATCGGCGGCGGGTACTTTAGCTCCGGGGTGGTCAAGATTCTGAAGAAAATCCTCGGCCTTGGCACTGGAAAGCACATGATCGAAACGGTCAAACGAAAACTCGGCGGAGTAGGCTTGGGTGTGATTGCCGGATACGTCTGGGATATGTGGAACTCGTTTACCACCAGTCTTGCCCGACGCCTAGCATGATCGTCGCTGACGTCACCAGAAGCCACCGTCAGAAGAGGGCCTTTCGATGAGCTCGCACGGGGAACCTCGTCACGCTGGCAGCAGCGGACCGCTGTGGACAGGCAGGCGTTATAGGCGTCGACCACCGAGAGTCATCGGAGGATCGCTGTTCCTGCTAGTCGTCTTCACCCTGCTGGCCGGCGTTTCCATCCGCGAGGACGCCGGTTCTCCTTGGATTTGTCTGCTCGGAGCGATCCTTACCATTTTCGCGGTGGGCTTCAGAAACCCCTTTGGGGTTATTCCCGCTGGAATAGGCCTTGTCGCAAGTCTAACCGCTTTCAGGAACTGGTGGCTGGATGGCGCCCTCGGTCTTCTCAATGTCCTCGGCGTGATATTCACATTCTGGGTGTTTTGGCTGCGAGACGATGAATCCATCGACCTGAATTAGTGCACAGCCACACACCACGGCAGCATTCCCAGGGGTCATCGTCCGGGTGTCGTACTTGTCCCGTTCCAGGCTTCTGGATAGCGGGTCGCGGGGTCGGGGTCTCGCGGCGAGCAGCGGGGAGATCGGGCCACCTGTAACACCACCACCCAGACCGAGGGCTGCAGGGCGCTCAAGGCGGCCTACACAGGCACGGCACCTCCGACCAGGGGATCCACCGTTGAGCGTGTCATCGGTGCCGCCACCCCCGGCGCGGTCTCGACCAAGGTTCTGGCCAACTACACCTGCACCGCAGCAAGCTCACGGCTGTGTGTGGCCCAGACCCCGACGGAGCCGGGTCGGCCGCATCGCTGTGCAGCGAGTACACGTACACCATCGCCGCCGGCCGCACCATGCTCGCAACCCTCAAGCCCGCCGGACTGATCGAGAGGTACTCGCGGCCGACATCCTCATGTTCGGCCAGGACATGTGCAGCCTCGTCGAGGACGACGACAGGGCCTTGGAGCGCTTCTGGTTCGGACCGGCCGGCAGCCGGTCCGACCGATCCGGCCGCTGGCACAGCGTCTCTTCGGCGGCGAGCCACCCCACCCCATCACCGGGAACTCGATGTGACCTCCGCCCAGACGCCGCCGAGTGAGACCTTGACCCAAGCACGTTGAAGGGCCCCGCGGTCTCAACGGCTGCAATCGCATCCGTCGCTGCCACAGTCTCCGGGACCATCGTTCATGGAGAGCAGGCCCTGGCTCACATCTCGGGAGGGGAACCTATGTGGCCATCGCCAGGCGCAATAACGCTGAGGTCGATCCGCTGACTGTGGAGGTCGACCTCGCTCTACTCGCACCGTTCGTCGAGGTCGAGCGCTACCTGCTCGACTTCCGTGTCAACGGCGGCGTGAAACTACAGCATGGGGCTGGTCTACGAGGCCAAGCGAGGGGAGCGGGTCCACATCGTTCATAGTCCCGGGCTCGATCGCGGCGGCGGGATGCTCAACTTCGTCGAGGACATCGCGAGCCAGGTACGACGACGCGACCCGGATGCTGTCGCGCTCTTCACGGCCTGGCACAGCGACGCCGACTCCCTCGCCACGCCCCAGCGCCTGATCCGACACGTCATGGCCCCAACGACGACAGCGTGCCGTGCGGGGTCTTTCTCCTCGACGAGGACGGCAACTTCCAGAATCTCAGCTCGCACAGCGACCAGATCTACGCCAGGTCCTCGATGATGCCACCCGTAGACGGATCAGGTGGTGACACGAACAGTTAGTTACAGCGCGCCGTCAGCGCACGCCGCCGCCCGCACCAGAGATCGCCCCGCCAGGCGGCCCCGTGGGCGCGGTCCGGGCGCGGACGGCGCTCGCGGCGCAGGCGACCACGGCGAGGCCGCCGACGACGGTCAGCCAGGTGATCTCCTCGCCGAGGAGCAGCCCGGCCCAGGCGATGGAGAGCACCGGCTGCACGAGCTGGACCTGGCTGACCTGCGCCATCGGGCCGATGGCCAGCCCGCGGTACCAGGCGAAGAAGCCGAGGAACATGCTCACGCCCGCGAGATAGGCGAAGCACAGCCACGGCGTCGGGCCGGCCGACGGCGGCTCGCGGACCGCGCTCACCGCGGTGAGTGTGGCCATCGCCGGGGCGGCGAGCACCAGCGCCCACGAGATGGTCTGCCACGAGCCGAGCTCGCGCGAGATCACGCCGCCCTCGGCGTACCCGGTCGCACAGGCCACGACGGCGAGCACCAGCAGGAGATCCGCCTGGTGCAGCCGTCCCGCGCCCCCGCCCTGGACCACGGCGAAGCCGACGGCGGCCACCGCGCCGAGCGCGGCGAAGGCCCAGAACCGCGGGCTCACGCGCTCCCGGGTCCGGAGCACGACGATCACGGCGGTCGTCGCGGGCAGCATCGCGATCACGACGGCCCCGTGGCTGGCGGGCACCTCGGTCAGGGCATAGGACGTCAGCAGCGGGAAGCCAGCGACCACGCCGCCCGCGACGACGGCGAGCCGCCACCACTGCCCGCCGCGTGGCAGGCGCTGCCGCGTCAGCGCGAGCGCCGTCGCCGCGAGTGCCGCCGCGACGACGGCACGCCCGGCGCCGATGAAGAGCGGGTCGAGGCCGTCGACGGCGACCCGGGTGAGCGGGACGGTGAAGGAGAAGGCGAGGACGCCGAGCAGGCCCCAGGCCAGTCCGGCAGTGCGCCGCGGCGGGGATAGCAGCTCCGGCGGGGAGACGATAGCGCTACTCTGTGCTGACATGAGCAACGATAGCAGTGCCCGGATCGCGACGGGCCTGCGTGCCTGGATCCGGGACGCCGCGCCCGGCGCCCAGCTCCCCGCGACGCGCTCCCTCGTCCGTGAGTACGGCGCGAGCCCGGTCACCGTGCAGCGGGCGCTGCGCCGGCTGGCTGCCGAGGGGCTCGTCGAGAGCCGCCCCGGGGTCGGGACCTTCGTGCGCGCGGTGCGGCCGGCCCGCGGGCCCGACTTCGGCTGGCAGACCGCCGCGCTGCGCACGCCGCGCGCCGAGCTCGCGCGGGTCGCCGGTCCGCTGCAGACGGCGCCGCCGGAGGTGCAGGCCCTGCACGCCGGCTATCCCGGCCCGGACCTGCTGCCCGAGCGGCTCGTGCGCACCGCGCTCGGCCGGGCGGCCCGGGGCGCCGCGGCCACCGCGCGTCCGCCCGCGGCCGGGATGCCCGAGCTCCGCTCGTGGTTCGCGAGCGAGCTGGCCGACGCCACCCCCGGCCACCTCAGTGCGGTGACCGCGAGGGACGTCGTCGTGGCGCCCGGCTCGCAGAGTGCGCTCGCCTCGATCTTCCGGGCGCTGGTCGCGCCCGGACGTCCCCTGCTCATCGAGTCGCCCACCTACTGGGGGGCGCTCCAGGCCGCGCACCAGGCAGGCGTCGAGCTCGTCCCCGTCCCGAGCGGCGCCGACGGGCCGGACCCGGACGTCGTCGACCGCTCGCTGCGCGAGACCGGCGCCCGCGCGTTCTACGCCCAGCCGAGCTTCGCGAACCCGACCGGCGCCCACTGGGACGTCGACCGGGCCGAACAGGTCCTCGCGGCGGTCCGCGCCCACGGAGCCTTCCTGGTCGAGGACGACTGGGCCCACGACTTCGGCATCGACGCGGAGGTACGGCCCCTCGCGGCGCACGACGACGGCGGCCACGTGGTCTACCTGCGCTCGCTCACCAAGAGCGTGTCACCGGCCCTGCGGGTCGCGGCCGTGATCGCCCGCGGGCCTGCCCGCGACCGGATCCTCGGCGACCGCGCCGCGGAGTCGATGTACGTCAGCGGCCTGCTGCAGCAGGCCGCGCTCGAGGTGGTCAGCGACCCGGGCTGGCGCACCCACCTGCGCCGGCTGGGCGGGCAGCTGCGCGAGCGGCGCGACCTGCTCGTCGCCGCCCTGCGCGAGCACGCCCCGTCGCTCGCGCTGGACGTCGTGCCGCGCGGCGGGCTGCACCTGTGGGGACGCCTGCCCGACGGCACCGACACCGCCCGGCTGGTCCGCGACTGCGCGGCCGAGGGCGTGTGGGTGGCGGCCGGCGACGAGTGGTTCCCGGCCGAGCCGGCCGCGGCGTACCTGCGGCTGACCTTCATCGGACCCGACCCGGCCGGCTACCCGACCGCCGCCGCGGTCGTCGAGCGCGCTGTCGGACTGCAGCACGGCTGACCGGGGTACCGCCCCGGGGGTGGGAGCCGAGGAGTGGGTGCCGGAGCGGCCGACGCTGCCGCGGCTGCGTGCCGCGGTCCAGGAGTGTCGTGGGTGCGAGCTGTATCGCGACGCCACCCAGGGCGTGATGGGCGACGGGGACCCCGAGGCCGAGCTGGTCCTGCTCGGCGAGCAGCCCGGCGACCAGGAGGACCAGGCCGGAGAGCCCTTCGTCGGTCCGGCCGGGCGGGTGCTCGACGACGCCCTCGCGGACGCGGGCATCGGACCGGAGCGGGTCTACACGACGAATGTCGTCAAGCACTTCCGGTGGTCCGGGATGCGCGGCAAGCGGCGCATCCACCAGTCGCCGAAGCAGGCGCACGTCGCGGCCTGCCGGCCCTGGCTCGACGCGGAGCTGCGCATGCTGCGCCCGCGCGGCGTCGTGCTGCTCGGCGGCACGGCGGGCAAGGCGCTCTACGGGCCGTCCTTCAAGGTCGGGGAGGCGCGGGGTCGTCAGCTCGCCTGGCCCGAGGACCGACCCGTCGCCGTGCCGCCGCGGTGGGTGTTGGCGACCACCCACCCCTCGGCGGTGCTGCGGGCGCGTGACGAGCGCCAGGCGGCGTACGACGCCCTGGTGGCCGACCTGCGGACGGCGGCCGAGCTGCTCGGGTGACCTGCCGGCCGATCTCAGCGGACGAGGGCGGCGTAGGCCACCGCGATCGCCGCGCCCAGGCGGGCGTTGTCGCGTACGAGCGCGATGTTGGTCTCGAGCGAGGCGCCGCCGGACAGCTCGACGATCCGGCCGAGCAGGTAGGGCGTGATGTCCTTGCCGTGCACGCCCCGGGCGTCCGCGTCCGCGAGCGCCTGCCGGATGGTCCGCTCGATCTCGGCCTGCGGGATCTCGTCCTCGACGGGCACGGGGTTGGCGACCGAGACCGCTCCCTCCAGCCCGAGCTCCCACTTGGCCCGCATCATCGCGGCGATCTCGGCGGGCTCGTCGAGGCGCATGGGGGCGGCGAAGCCGCTGGACCGTGAGAAGAAGGAGGGGAACTCGTCGGAGCGGTAGGCCACGACGGGGACGCCGAGCGTCTCGAGGACCTCGAGGGTGCGCCCGATGTCGAGCAGCGACTTCACGCCGGCGCTGACGATGGCGACGTCGGTGCGGCTCATCTCGGTCAGGTCGGCGGAGACGTCCATCGAGGACTCTGCCCCGCGGTGCACGCCGCCGAGACCGCCGGTCACGAACACCGGGATGCCCGCGAGGGCGGCGAGGCGCATGGTCGCGGCCACCGTCGTCGCGCCGTGCGCGCGACGGGCCGCGACGTAGCCGAGGTCGCGGATGCTGACCTTGCTGACCGAGGGGTCGGAGGCGAGGACGTCCAGCTCGGCCGCGGACAGGCCGATGCGCGGGACGCCGTCGAGCACCGCGATCGTGGCGGGCGTGGCGCCGCCGTCCCGCACGATCTGCTCGACCTCGCGCGCCATCTCGACGTTGCGCGGGTACGGCATCCCGTGGCTGATGATCGTCGACTCCAGCGCGACGACGGGACGGCCCTCGGCCAGGGCCTCGCGGACCTCGGGGGCGACGGACAGCAGGGGGTGGGGGGTCACGGGGCGGTCTCCGTTCGGGCGGTGCGGGCGCCGTGGATCGCGGCGGCGAGGTCGGGGCGGACGTTGTCGGCATGGGCGACGGTGAGCGCGGCGGCGAGATGGCCGAGCTCCGCCGCCTCGACCGGCGAGGCGCCGGCGGTGCGCGCGTCGACGTACGCGGCGGTCATGGCGTCTCCGGCGCCGGTCACGTCGACGACCTCGGCGGGCCGGGCGTCGAGCGTCGTCACGGTCCCCTCGTCGCTGAGCAGGCTGCCGCGCGCGCCGCGGCGGACCCACACCCGGCGTACCCCGCGCTCGTGCAGCAGCGCTGCGGCGCGGGCGATGGCGGGCCGGTTGTTCGCGACCGGGGCGCCGGTGAGCGCGGCGAGCTCGGCCAGGTTCGGCGTGAGCGTGTCGACGGGGGAGCCGTCGAGGAGGGGGACCAGCCGGTCGGCCTTCGCGACGCTCACGGGGTCGACGAGGACAGGGACCTCCTGCTGCGCGGCCGCCCGCAGCGCCCAGCGCACGACCTCGGCCGGGAGGTTGCCGTCGACGACGAGGAAGTCGGCGCGGGGGACCAGGTCGCGGGCCCGCCCCAGGGCTTCCACCGTGAGCGCGTCGGTGGCGCGCAGGTCGGAGGCCCCGACCACGAGCTCGCCGTCGTGGTCGAGCGTGGCGAGATAGGTGCCGGTGGGCTGCGGGCCGCGCACGACGTGGTCGACGTACACGCCGGCGTCGGCGGTGTGCGCGAGGAGCTCGCGGCCGAAGACGTCGTCGCCGACCGCCGCGACGAGGAAGGTACGGCGACCCAGCCGGGCCAGCCCCTCGGCGATGTTGCGCCCGACGCCCCCGGGGGAGGTGTGGATCGTGGACGGGTTGCTGGTGTGCAGGGCCGCGGCCCGGTCGGTGACGGCCTTGACGTCCATCACGGCGCCGCCGAGCACGACGACCTGCGGCTCGTCCCGCACGATGTAGCCGCGTCCGGCGATCGCGCCCTTGCGCGTGAGCGAGGACAGCGCCATGGCGACCGAGGCGCGGGTGCTGCCGAGGCGCTCGGCGATCGCCTGCGCGTCGAGGAGCGGCTGCACGCGCACCAGCTCCAGGACCTCGCGCTCGCGAGGCGTCAGCGTCGTCATAGTTAGAAAACTAAACGACACTTATATGACTAAGCAAACGGGTCGCGGCTCGTGCGGTCGTGGTTGAGGACCGCGATCTTCTGCCAGATCTTCCGCTCCAGCGACACGGTGAGCGTCTCGACCGTGCTGACCGTGTCGAGGACGACGGGGTCGCGCGAGGCCTCGGCGCAGAGCGCCGCCGCCTTGCCGACCAGGCTGAGCAGCTCCGAGCAGTAGTCGAGATAGTGCTCGAGCTGGTCGGGAGTGAGGTCCATCGCGACGCTGGCGTCGGTGGGCGTGAATCCCGCGCGCAGCCGCTCGGGGTCCTTGGTGAGCTGGTGCATGTCGACGATGTGGGCCAGGGACCGCAGCCGGTGGAGCAGCTCGAGCAGCCGGGCGCGCTGGAGCCGCTCGGGCACCGAGTAGAGGAACCAGATCGCCAGGGCCGCGAACACGAGGTCGTTGACCGCGCTCTCCAGCAGCGGGATCCAGGCCAGCCCGTCGTCAGGCGCGTCCTCCGCGGCGGCACGGACCGCGAGCACGAGCACCGTCCCGGTGACGGCAAGGACCGCGGCGATCCCGACCCGCGAGAGCGGGCGCAGCCACGACCGTCGCCCGCGGGCGGTGGCGGTGGAGCTGGCCACCTCCTCGACCAGGGCGGCCAGCTCGCCGGCGACGCGGTGCAGTCCGCGGCCGGGGAAGCGGGCGTCGATCCGCTGTTCGAGACGGCGCACCGTGGCGAGCACCGGTGCGGCCTGGACCTTCTCGAAGGAGGACGCCACGGGCCGCAGCATAGGCCCTCGTCGCGCCCTCAGCCCGGCGTCGGAAGCGGCGTGCCGACGGCCAGCTCGGCGTAGGAGTGCATCAGGCGCAGGGCCGAGGACCGGTCGACGGCCGGGTCCCGGGCGACGATCCGGTAGCCGAGGTAGTCCTCCATCGCCATGATGGTCGTGGCGACGTCGTGCGCCGGGGCGGCCAGGGTGAACACCCCGGCGACGGCGCCGTCCTCGAGCAGCTCGGCGTACAGGTCGACCTGGCGGTGGAAGATGCCCGCCACCTCGAGCCGCTGGTCCAGCTCGAAGCCGGCGGCCAGGAAGGCGCGCCAGATCGCCCGCCACTCCGCGTCCTCGCGCCCCTGGGGGAGGCCCGCCTCGATCACGCGCACCAGCCGCTCCCGAGGGTCCGCGATGGTAGCGGCGGTGGCGCGGCGGTCCTCGTTGAACCGTACGTCGGAGCGCAGGGCGAGCTCGAGGACCAGTGCCTCGACGTCCTTGAAGTAGTAGCGCACGGCGTTGGCCGTGACTCCGAGCTCCGCGGCGATGTCCGTCAGGCGCAGGGTGGCCGGGTCGTGGCGCTCGATGAAGGCGATGGCCGCTGCGAGGATGTCCTCGCGGCGCTCGGCACGGCGGACGGGGCGTGCCATCGCCTCCCCCTCCTGTTCGTCGACGCGCGGGCCGCGTCGGTCCGGGGCCATTGTGCCCGAGCCGCGCGAGCCGGTCCGCCCGACCCGGATGTGCCCCAGATCACCCGAGGGCCTTGCGCCAACAGAGGCCGAGGAGCATTCTTTGCGTCGACGGAAAAAAACTCCGACGGACAGGTTGAGCAGCACGATGAGCGACGGACGGCGCCGGGCCAGGGACCTCGGGATCACGATCGGGTCGCACCCCGTGGGCGCGGCCAACGCGATCACGGACGTGCCCGGGGTTCTCGTCGGCCAGGTCACCCTGCAGCGGGAGGATCCCGCTGTGCACACGGGCGTCACCGTGGTCCTCCCGCACCGCGACATCTGGACCGAGCCGGTGTTCGCCGGCGCCCACCGCCTCAACGGCAGCGGCGAGATGACCGGCCTGGAGTGGGTGCGCGAGTCCGGCGAGCTCACGACCGCCATCGGGCTCACCAACACGCACAGCGTCGGCGTCGTGCGCGACGCCCTGGTCCAGGAGCAGGTCCGGGTCCGCGGGGACGGCGCCTACTGGTCGCTGCCCGTCGTGGCGGAGACCTACGACGGCCTGCTCAGCGACATCAACGGCCATCACGTCCGCGCGGAGCACGTCCGCGCAGCGCTGGCGGCCGCGGCTCCGGGCCGGGTCGCCGAGGGGAACGTCGGCGGTGGTACGGGGATGATCTGCCACGAGCTCAAGGGCGGCATCGGCACGTCGTCACGCACCACCGCGGCGGGCCCCGAGACCTGGACCGTCGGCGTCCTGGTCCAGGCCAACTACGGACGCCGGGACCGGCTGCGGGTCGACGGGGTCCCCGTGGGCGAGCGGATCGGGCCGGACGTCGTCCCGCTCCCGGACCTCCCCGACGGCTACGAGGCCGGGTCCGGGTCGATCGTCGTCGTGGTCGCCACGGACGCGCCGCTGCTGCCGCACCAGTGCACCCGGCTGGCCCAGCGCGCCGCGCTCGCCGTCGGTCGCATGGGCGGCACCGGCGAGCAGTACAGCGGCGACCTCATGATCGCCTTCTCGACGGCCAACCGCGGGCTGCCGCCGTACTCCTGGGACGAGGACGCCGGTGTCCCGCGGGCCGATCTCGCCGTCCGGATGGCGGTCCCGCAGCTCATGACTCGTCTCTTCGACCTCGTGGTCGAGGCGACCGAGGAGGCGATCGTCAACGCGCTGGTGGCTGCGACGACCGTCACGGGACGGCGTGGTCTCACGGTCCACGCCCTGGATCACGACCTACTGCGACAGGCCATGTCGCCGCACCGAGGAGAGCGTTCATGAAGGAAGAGTCCATCGCGGCACCGCCGCGGCACCTGACGGGCCGGCTCGGCCCGGTGGCGATCGCCTTCATGGTGGTCGCCGCCGCGGCGCCCCTGACCGTCATCGGCGGGAACATGCCCCTGGCCATGGGCCTGGGCAACGGAGCGGGGGCACCGGTCGGCTTCGTCGTCGCCTCGGTCGTGATGCTGCTGTTCAGCGTCGGCTTCATCGCGATGACGCCCCACGTGCCCGAGGCGGGGGCCTTCTTCGCCTATGTCACCCGAGGACTCGGCCGACGGCCCGGCACCGGCATCGCGGCCGTGGCGCTGATCGCGTACACCGCGATCCAGGTCGGCATCTACGGCTACATCGGCTGGGCGATCGACGACACCGTCCGCCACTACGGCGGGCCCGGCGCCCCCTGGTATCTCTACGCCTTCGCCGTGCTCCTCGTCGTCGCGGTCCTCGGCTACCGCCACATCGACCTCAGCGCCCGGGTCCTCGGCGTCGCGCTCGTCCTGGAGATCGGCGTCGTCCTCCTGCTCGACCTGGTGGTCCTCGGCCACGACCCCGGTCCGTCGGCGGTCAGCATGACCTCCTTCGCGCCGGCTACCTTCCTCGCCGGATCCCTGGGCGTGGCCGTGCTCTTCGCCCTGACCGGCTTCATCGGCTTCGAGGCCACCGCGGTGTTCCGCGACGAGGCGCGGGACCCGCAGCGCACCATCCCCCGCGCGACGTACGCCGCCGTCCTCATCATCGGCGGTTTCTACGCGCTCACGACCTGGGTCTTCGTGGTCGCCGTCGGCCCCGACCAGGTGTCCGCGGTCGCGCAGCGGACGCTCGACGGAGAGGGCAACATGCTCCTCGACGTCACCGGCGAGGCGCTCGGCTCGGCGGGGCGCGACGTGGTCAACGTGCTGCTGCTCAGCAGCCTCTTCGCCTGCGTCCTGTCCTTCCACAACGTGATCGCGCGCTACCAGTTCGTGCTGGGTGGCCGCGGGCTGCTGCCGGCCCGGCTGGCGACGGTCCACGACCGGCACCGCTCCCCGTCGGCGTCGTCACTCGTGCAGAGCCTGACCGCGGCCCTCATCGTGGGGGTGCTCGCCCTGGCCGGGGTGGACCCGCTGGTCGGCGTGTTCGGCTCGATGGCGGGCGTCGCGACGGTCGGCATGGTGATCTTGATGCTGACGACCTCGCTCGCCGTCCTGGCGTTCTTCGCTCGCCACCCCGGCCTGCGCCGCGGGCGCACCTGGCAGACCCGGGTCGCGCCGGCCCTGGCCAGCGTCGGGCTGGTCGCCTCGGGCTGGCTGGTGCTGTCGAACTTCACCCTGGTGACCGGCGGCAGCGCGGCGCTCAGCGCCGTCCTGGCCACGATCCCGGTTGCGGGGCTGGTCCTCGGGTACCTGGCGGGGGGCCGCCGGCCCTCGGCGCTGCCCGCGGACTGAGGCCGCGTCCGGGAGCCGCCCTACGATGGGTCCATGGCTCTCGCCGTGCTCGACTGCGCCCACTTCGCGGCGGGGGAGTGCCGGTCCTGCACCTGGCTGGGACGGGCCTACGACGACCAGGTGGCCGCCAAGGAGGCGTCGGCGCGAGCGCTCGTCGACGCACCCGGCATGCGCTGGCTCCCGCCCGTCACGAGCCCGCCGGCCGGCTTCCGCAACAAGGCCAAGATGGTCGTCGCCGGGACCGCCGCGACCCCCACCCTCGGCATCCTCGGCCCGGACGGCGCCGGGGTCGACCTGCGCGACTGCGCGCTGCACACGCCGGGGATCGTGGCGGCGCTGCCGGTGCTCGCCGAGCTCGTCCGGCGCGCCGACCTGACGCCGTACGACGTGGCGTCGGCGTCCCCGGTGCGCCAGCGGGGCGAGCTCAAGCACCTGCTGGTGACCGAGTCGCCGGACGGCGAGCTGATGGTCCGCCTGGTGGTGCGCTCCACGGCCATCGAGGCGCGGGTGCGCAAGCACCTGCCGTGGCTGCGCGCGAGCCTGCCCGCCGTGCGCGTGGTGACCCTCAACGTGCAGCCCGAGCACCGCGCCGTCCTCGAGGGCGACCGCGAGGTCGTGCTGACCGACGACGACACGCTGCCGATGAGGCTCGGCGCCGTGGCCCTGCACCTGCGTCCGCGCAGCTTCTTCCAGACCAACACGCCGGTTGCCACCGCCCTCTACGCCGAGGCCGCGCAGTGGGTCGCGGCGATCGGGCCGCGCCGCGTCGTCGACCTCTACTGCGGAGTCGGCGGGTTCGCCCTGCATCTGGTTGCTCCGGGACGTCGGGTCTCCGGCATCGAGATCAGCGCCGACGCGGTCGCCAGCGCCGAGCGCTCACGTGCCGAGGCCGGCCTCCCCAGCGCCGCGGTCGACTTCGTCGCCGGCGACGCGACCGCGCCCGAGCACGCCGGCCTCCTCGCGGAGGCCGACCTGGTTGTGGTGAACCCGCCCCGCCGCGGTCTCGGCACCGACCTGGCGCGCCGCCTCGAGGAAACCGGGGCGGCCCACCTGCTCTACTCCAGCTGCAACCCGGAGACGCTGGCGCGCGACCTGGCCGACCTGGTGTCGTACCGGCCGGTGCGGGGGCGGCTGTTCGACATGTTCCCGCAGACCGGGCACGCCGAGGTGCTGGTCCTCCTCGAGCGGACGGCTCAGCGCAGCGAGTAGGTCGCCAGCGAGACGCCGACGTAGTGGGCGACGAACGCGGCGATGGTGAAGCCGTGGAAGATCTCGTGGAAGCCGAAGACCCGGGGCGAGGGGTCGGGCCACTTGAAGCCGTAGACGAGGCCGCCCATCGTGTAGAGCGCTCCGCCCACCGCGATGAGCACGAAGACGGCGATCCCGATGCCGAGGCCGAGCGCGGTCGCGCCCTCGAAGAAGGCGGGGATGAAGAAGATCGCCGCCCAGCCGAGCGCGATGTAGATCGGCGCCGAGAGCCAGCGCGGCGCGCCGGGCCAGAAGAGCTTGAACGCGATGCCGAGCAGCGCGCCGGTCCACACCGTCGCGAGCATCACGACGCGGGAGGTGCCCTCGAGCAGAATCAGCGCGAAGGGCGTGTAGGAGCCGGCGATGAACAAGAAGATGTTCGAGTGGTCGAACCGGTTGAGGATCGTCCAGACCTTCGGCGACCAGGTACCGCGGTGGTAGAGCGCGGAGGTGCCGAAGAGCAGCAGCGCGGAGCCGGCGTACAGGGCCGACCCGACCCGGGTGGTCGCGGTCGGCGAGAGGCAGATGAGGACGATGCCGGCGGCCAGGACGAGTGGGGTCGACACGAGGTGGATCCAGCCACGGAGCTTCGGCTTGATCTCCGCGACCTTGTCGCTGATCTGCTCCCCGAGGTCGTCCAGCCGAGCGCGGACCTTGTCGTTCGCGTGGTGGAGGGCCTGGTTCATGCCGGAAGGGTACCCACGACACCGTGACGCAACGACGGCCGGACGAGCGTGATCTCACGCTCATCCGGCCGCCGTCGTCGAGCCGTCCGTTGAGGACGCTCGCTCAGTGCGTGTGCGGGGGTACGACGCCGCCCTCCGACGGCTGCACGATCACGAAGCCCTGGCCCTGGAAGGCGACCTGGAAGGCCTCGCCGGAGCCGCGCCCGATGAGCGCGCCGGCGGTGAACGTCGACCGGATCGAGGTCTGCAGGTGGGTGGACCAGGCGACCAGCGCGTTCGCGTCGGCGAAGGTCGGCGCCTCGCCCGGGTTGAGCACGACCGGGTCGCCGTCGGTGGTGATCGCGACCCACCCGGTGCCGCGCAGGGTGGTGTTGAACAGCCCGCCGGCGGCGATGCTGCCGCCCTTGACCCGCTCGACGTTCCAGTCCAGCGACGCGGAGAACGCGAGCACGTTCTGTCCGTTGACCGACAGGCCGCTGTTGTTGAGGTGCAGGATGTGCACCTCGTGCGCGGCGTCGGCGAGGAAGACGTCGCCCTGACCCTCGACGCGCATCAGCGAGAGACCCTCGCCGGTGAAGGCCTTCTTGAGGAACTTGGCCGCCCCGCCGCCCTGGAAGGCGAAGTTGACGTTGCCCTGGTAGGCGACCATCGCGCCCTGCTTGGCCATGAACGGCTCGTTGATCCGCACCCGCAGCAGGCGCTTGTTCTGCAGGCTCGCCCCGGCGCCGCTGATCTCACTGAAGCGGCCGTCGATCAGCTCGCCGCTGATGCCGGCGAAGGCGTCGGACGGGACCGCCTGGGCGCCGTACGCCGCAGCCGGCGGCTGGCCCGCCGGCGGCTGGCCGGCGGGGAAGGGCTGGGCCTGCGGGGCCGCCTGGTACGGCTGGGCCGGCTGGTAGGGCTGGGCCGGTGCCTGCGTCGAGCTCGGCTCCTCGGCCCGCGGCGCCACGGCGGTGGCCGCGTCGAAGGAGAAGGACTCCTCGGCCGGCTGCTCCTGACCGGCGTCGCCCGCGGTGCCGTCGGAGTCGGTGGAGTCGGTGGAGTCGGCGGAGTCGTTCGCGGCGGAGTCCGCGGAGGGGTCGGCCGTGGGGTAGAGCGGCGAGGTCGACTGGACGCCCTGGTCGGACACGTGGTCGGTCCACTGGGACCCGTCCCAGTAGCGGAGCTCGTGGCGGCCGGTCGGGTCCGGGTGCCAGGCGGCAGCAGTCATCGGTGGTCCTTACTCTCGGGGGATCTCAGGTCCGCTCGACCCCGGGGGCGGCGGGTGTGCCGCCCATCGTGTCAGTCGGGTGGATGCGCCGGAAGCCCGCCCGGACTCATCTAGGATCGAGATGTGGCGGACTGGAAGCGCGGTGTGCGCAGGGTGCTCTACCCGGCGTACGAGGCGCGCATGCTTCGCCGGATGCCCGGCAACCTCCCCAAGCACATCGGGGTGATGCTCGACGGCAACCGGCGGTGGGCGCGCGCGGTCGGCCGCGACACCGCGCACGGCCACCGCGCCGGGGCGGCGAACATCGAGCCGCTGCTGGGCTGGTGCGACGAGGTCGGCATCGAGGTGGTCACCCTGTGGCTGCTCTCCACCGACAACCTCAACCGGCCCGCCGCGGAGCTCGAGCCGCTCCTGGAGATCATCGGCGACGCCGTCGACTCGCTGGCCGACCAGCGCCGCTGGCGGCTGCACCCGGTGGGCGCCCTCGACCTGCTCCCCGACGCGGCGGCGAAGCGGCTGAAGGCGGCGGCCGAGGCGACCGCCGACGTCGACGGGATGATCGTCAACGTCGCCGTCGCGTACGGCGGGCGCCGCGAGATCGCCGACGCCGTCCGGTCGCTGCTGACCGAGCACGCCGCGCTGGGCACCCCGCTCGAGGTGCTCGCCCAGCAGATCGACATCGAGCACATCGAGGAGCACCTCTACACCAAGGGCCAGCCCGACCCGGACCTGGTCATCCGCACCTCCGGCGAGCAGCGGCTGGGCGGCTTCCTGCTCTGGCAGAGCGCCAAGTCGGAGTTCTACTTCTGCGAGGCCTACTGGCCCGACTTCCGCCGCGTCGACTTCCTGCGCGCGATCCGGGCCTACGCCCAGCGCGAGCGCCGCTTCGGCGCCTGAGCGGGTCGCCGGTCCGGCCGCGGGTGCCCTGGGTCACAGGGGTAGCGTCACCGCCGTGAGCACCCCGACCCGCCTGTTCCGCACCGTCGCGTTCGCCGAGGCCGTCACCTGGACCGGCCTGCTGGTCGGCATGTTCCTCAAGTACGGCACCGAGACCACCGAGCTCGGCGTCCGCGTCTTCGGGATGCTCCACGGCGTCGTGTTCGTCGCCTACGTCGTGACCACCGTCGTGGTCTGGGTGGACCGGCGCTGGTCGGCCGGGCGCGGCCTGCTCGCACTGGTGGCCGCGGTGCCGCCGCTGGCCACCCTGCCGCTGGAGTGGTGGGCGGTCCGCAAGGGCTGGCTGGGCGAGGAGTGGCGGCTCCCGGCCGGCGCCACCCGCTCTGTGCCCGACCGTGCCGTCGGCTGGCTGCTGACGAACCCGGTGCGTGGTCTGGGCGTCGGCCTGGTTGCCGTCGCCGCGCTGACCGGCCTGGCCCTGGTCGTGGGTCCGCCGACCTCCTGAGCGATCCCGATCAGCGGGAGCACGCCGCCCGCCGCGTCGTACCGCCGTGAGGCTCGGCCCATGAGCGACCTCGACTGGACCCTGTCCGTGGGGATGGTGCCGACCGGCGACCTCCCCGAGCTGGCCCGCGTGGCCGAGGCGGAGGGCTGGGACGCGATCAGCCTCCCCGACTCGGTCTTCTTCCCGGAGCACGTCTCGGCCGACTATCCCTACTCGGGCGACGGCAAGCGGATGTGGGCGCCCGAGACCGAGATGCCGGACCCCCTCGTGACCATCGCCGCGCTGGCCGCGGTCACCGAGCGGATCCGGTTCCGGGTCTCGGTCCTCAAGCTGCCGATCCGCGAGCCGCTGCTGCTGGCCAAGCAGCTCGCGACGCTCGCCGTCCTCACCGGCGAGCGGCTCGAGCTGGGCGTCGGCCTGTCCTGGATGCCCGAGGAGTTCCGGTTCACCGGCACCGAGATGCGCACCCGCGGCGCGCGCACCGACGAGGCGATCGCGATCCTGCGGGCGATCTGCCCCGGCGGTGGGCCGCAGTGGGCCGAGTTCCACGGCCGGCACTACGACTTCGACCGGCTGATCGTCGCCCCGGCGCCGCAGCGGCCGCTGCCCATCCTGGTCGGCGGGCACACCGAGCCCGCTCTGCGCCGGGCGGCTCGCCTCGGCGACGGCTGGATCTCGGCGAACCTCCCCGCCGCCGACCTGCCACCCGTCATCGCCCGGCTCGAGGAGCTGCGGGCCGAGGAGGGGAGGGCCGACGGACCGTTCTCGGTCTGCGTCTCACCCGTCGGCGTCGCCGACGCCGCCGGGTTCGACCAGCTCGCCGCGTCCGGAGCCACCGACGTGTGGCTGAACCCCTGGCGCTTCCGCGGTCACCCGCAGCCGGGCCGGGAGACCCGGCTCGACTGCGTCCGCGGCTTCGCGGCCGACTTCATCCGACGCTGAGCGTCTCGGCCCGCGTGTCCGGCTCGGTCTCCTCGCCCAGGTAGGCCCGCCGGACCGCGGGGTCGGCGCGGACCTCGGCCGGCGTCCCCTCGGCGATCCGGTGTCCGAAGTCGAGGACGACGACCCGGTCGGCGTTCTCGAGGACCAGCGCCACGTCGTGCTCGATGAGCAGGATGCCCATGCCCCACTCGTCGGCGAGGCGCCGGACGAGCCGGCCGAGCTCGGCGCTCTCGGTCTCGTCCAGTCCGGCCGCGGGCTCGTCGAGCATGAGCACCGAGGGGCTGCTGGCGACCGCGCGGGCGATGGCGACCAGCCGGCGCTGACCGTAGGAGAGGTCCTCGGCGCGCAGGTCGAGCATGGGCTCGAGCCCGAGCTCCTCGACCGCGGCGGCGACCGTCGCCGGCATCCGGGAGCGACCCGGGTGGACGAGATCGGTCAGGTAGGCCAGGCGGTCGCGCCGGTCGGCGGCCGCGAGGAGGTTCTCCCGGACGGTGAGGTCGTCGAAGAGCTCGAGCGACTGGAAGGAGCGGGACAGGCCCGCCCGCGCGCGGCGGTACGGCGCCCAGCGGGTCACATCCCGTCCGTCCCAGGTGATCGTGCCGGAGCTGACCCGGTTGTTGCCGCTGATGCAGTCGATCAATGTCGTCTTCCCGGCGCCGTTGGGTCCCAGCAGCCCGACGACCTGGCCCGGGGCCACGCTCAGGGACACCTCGTCGAGGGCGACGAATCCGCCGAAGCGCTGGGTGAGGTCGCTGACCTCGAGCCGGCGCGGCGGCACGCCGGACCGTACGCCGCCGTGCCCGGTCGCCGGCAGGCGTCGGCTCCGTTCGGGACGCAGCCCGGGGATGCGGGCACGCAGACGGCGGGTCGACGCCTCGACCGACTCCGCGACGCCGTGCTGGCTCGCGATGAGGGTGACGATGAGCAGCACCGCCGAGGCGAGCGGCAGGTAGGACTGCCAGGTCAGGCCGTCCTGGACCGCGGTGGTCGCGGCGGGGCCGTGCGACCCGAGCAGCGTGATGAGCCCGCCGGGCGCGGAGATCGCGCCGATGAAGGGACCGGCGAGATAGCCCGTGCCGCCGATGACGACGAGAACCAGGACGGAGATCGACGCACCGGGCTGGAAGAGCTGCGGGTAGAGGATCGTCGCGTAGCTGAAGCCGAGCAGCACGCCGCCGAGGCCCGCGAGCCCGGCGGAGAGGGTGAAGGCGTAGAGCTTCGCCTCGAACACGTTGACGCCGATCGCCGCCGCGGCCCGCTCGTTGGTGCGGACGGCGAGCAGGCGCCGGCCGCTGCGCCCGCGCCGCACGTTGGCGACCACGAGCGCGGCCAGGACGACGGCGACGAGGCAGACCAGCGCGTAGTTGCGGGCGTGCCCGATCGGCTCGATGTCGAGGCCGAGCAGCCGGACCTCGCCCGGTCGCACCCCTTCGGTGTAGTCGCTGTTGCTGAACACGATCTGGTGCACGGCGAAGCCCAGGCCGAAGGTGACCACCGCCAGGTTGACGCCGCGGGTGCGCAGCGCGGGGAGGCCGAACAGCAGGCCGACCGCCATCGCCACCAGCACCCCGCCCACCAAGGCCAGCTCGAAGGGCCAGCCGTGGAAGACCGCGAACCGGCCGGCGGCGAACGCGCCGATGCCCGCCAGGGCGAACTGGGCGATGGAGAGCTGTCCGGCATAGCCGGTGAGCAGGACGATCGAGAGGCCGATGAGCGCGAAGGTGGCGCTGATGATCGTCGGCGCGTACCAGTCCGCGGAGGCGCCGAGCCCGACCCACAGCAGCGCACTGCCCGCCAGCAGCACGACCAGGCCGGGCCGGACCCGCCCGGTGCCGACGCGGGGGAGGCGGTCGGTGAGGGTGCCGCGCAGCGGGAGGCCGCGGCCGCGCACCACGAGGACCACGATGATCGCGAGGAACGGCACGGCGTCCGAGACGCCCGTCTGGTCGGTCCAGTGGCGCGTCGCGGACTGCGCCGCGCCGAGGAGGAGGCCGCCCAGGACGGCGAGCGGGTACGAGCGGAAGCCGCCGAGCAGCGCCGTCGCCAGCGCGCCGATGATGAGGACGCCGAAGGGCGTGGGTGAGACGAAGCTGAAGGTGGTCGACGGGAAGAGTCCGCCGGCCAGTGCGGCGAGTCCGCCGCCGATCGCCCACGTGATGCTCGCCAGCAGGTCCGGTGCCCAGCCCAGCGCGGCGGCTCCCCGCGGGTTCTCCGCCGCCGCCGAGATCGCGTGGCCGACCCGGGTGCGGGTGCCGGCCACGGTGAGCAGCAGCGCGGCGGCCGCGGCGATGCCGGCCAGCCAGAAGGCGTACTGGCCGACGACGACGTCCCCGGTCACCGTGACCGCCTCGTTCGGCAGGGGTGAGGCGGACTGCAGCTGCTGGGCGCCGTACTTCAGCTGTACCGCCTCGGTCAGCAGGGTGAGCACGCCCAGGGTCGCGATCACCCGGGCCAGCGGGCTGGCGTGGCGGAGCGGTCGCAGGACCAGGTGATGGGTGAGGACGCCGAGCAGTGCGGTTGCCAGGACGGCGATCCCGAGCGCGACGCCCAGCCCCAGGTCGCGCACGGTCTGCAGCTCGTAGGTGAGATAGGCGCCCACGAGGGCGAAGCCCGCGTGCGCGAAGTTGATGACGCCGGAGCCGCGGTAGATCACCACGAGTCCGAGGCCCAGGAGGGCGTAGATGCCGCCCGTGCCGAGGCCGAGCAGGGCGTAGCGGAGGAGCTCGGTCATGAGGGGTTCTCGCTCAGGTAGGTGGCGGCGATGCGCTCGGCGTCGTCGCGGAGTTCGGCTGCGGGGCCCGAGAGGACGATGCGGCCGCGCCGCATCACGTGCACGTGGTCGGCCACCGCCAGGGCCTGGCGGACGTGCTGCTCGACCAGGACGACGGCGACGCCGGAGTCCGCCGCCTGCCGTACGGCGGCCAGCAGGCGCTCCACGACGAGCGGGGCCAGGCCCAGGGAGAGCTCGTCGGCGAGCAGCACCCGCGGCTCGGCGGCGAGGATCCGCCCGAGCGCGAGCATCTGCTGCTGCCCGCCGGAGAGCAGGCCGACCTTCTTGGACAGGTGCGGCTCGAGCTCGGGGAAGAGCTCGAGGGCCCTCTCCGGCCGGCCCCGGCCGATCCGCAGGTTCTGCCAGCCGGTCAGCTGCATGAAGACGCAGCGCTCCTCGGTGAGGAAGCCCAGGCCGGCACGGGCCCGTTGGTGCAGGCGCCGCCGGCGCGCGTCGCCGAGGAAGGCCACCGAGCCCGCGATCGGGGTCAGCTCGCCCGCGAGGGAGAGCAGGGTCGTGGTCTTCCCCGCTCCGTTCGCGCCCAGCAGGGCGACGATCTCCCCGGCACGGACCGACAGGTCGATGCCGTGCACGGCCGGCGTCCCGGCGTAGCCCGCCGTGAGGCCGGTGGCCTCCAGCGCCTGCACCATCGCGGTCACCCGGCGGGCGTGAGGGTGGCGGCGAGGTCGACGTAGTCACCGTCCTGGGTGAGCTCGCCGTCCTCGATGGCGTGGAACACGACCTGGTGGTTGAACACCCTGTTCAGCCCTGGCGCCGGGAACTCCCGGGTGAAGTCCAGGTCGGGGGTGAAGTCCTTGCCGTCGACGGCGCTCGCCGCGTCGAAGGCCGCCTTGACGCCGGCCGCGGACACGTCCTCGCTGCCCTCGAGGACGGTGGCGAGCAGCTGGTAGCCGACCCAGGTGCTCTGGTACGACATGTACGACCAGCCGCCGTTCTCCTCGTCGGTCATCGGGCCGACGGCCTTCCGGGCGTCGTCCCAGACGTCGTCGCCGGCCGGCGGGAACGGCGAGAGGGTGATCGCGCTGTCGAGCGCCCCACCGGCCTGGGCGATCGCCGAGTCGGTCAGCGTGCCGGGGAAGGCGTAGTACTTCGTCTCGCTGCCGAGGCTCGCGCCGGCGGCGGCGACGCCGGCGAGCGGACCCGACGGGATCGACATGATCGCGCAGTCGTGCTCGCTGATCTCCTGCGCGATGCTGCTGAAGTCGGTCGTCGTCGGCGGCACCTTGATGATGGTCCCCGGCGCGTGGCCCTGGCTGGCCAGGCCGACGTCGCCGAGGCGCTCGACGGCCTCGGTGGCGGGCGTGTCGTACATGACGTTGGCGACGCTGTCGCAACCGTCCTCGGCGGCTCGGGCGCCCAGGCCGGCTTGGGCGATGACGCCCGGCACGATCGGGTAGCTGTAGGCGCTGGACAGCTCGGCGGCGCTGATGACCGGCGGTGCGATCCAGGGGATGCCGGCCTTCTCCAGGATCGGGACGAGGGTGTCGCCGTTGGCGCTGAACCCCCCGACGACGGCGGAGACGCCCTCGTCGACCGCCTGGCGGGCGCACGCGGCCGCCTTGTTCGGGTCGGCGCCCTCGTTGCACGTGACGACCTGCAGCTCGTGGCCGTCGATGCCGCCGGCATTGTTGATGGCGACCATCGCGCCCTCGGCCACGTCCAGGGCGGCCTTGAAGTTGATGGTCTCGGTGTCGTAGGGCGTGAACGTCATGACCTTGATCGGGTCACCCGAGAAGGTGACGTCGGCGTTCTGGGTGGGCTTGTCGAAGCCGTCGGCCTCCTCGTCCCCACCGCCGCAGGCGGTGAGGCTGACGAGCAGGACGGAGGTGGCCGCGAGGCCGCCGAGGCGGCGACGGGTGGTCTGGTCGGTCATGGCGCGGAAGGTAGGAGCGGGAGCGCTCGCCAAATGTGACCTGTCCCACTCAGTGCGACAGGTCACATCCCGGGGGAACCGGCGGGCGTCGCGGCCCGTCGGAGGGGCATGACCGCCCTGGCCCGTCGTACCGCCCTCCAGCTCGCCCTCGCCGCTCTCGGCACCGGCCTCCTCGCGGCCTGCGCCGACGACGCCGGCGGCGGGCGCAGGCACGGCGGATCTCCGCCGGTGGACCCCGACGACATCGAGCTGGTCGCCTCCGACGTACGCCGTGCGGCGGGCGACCCGAGCCTGGTCGGCGCCGTCGTCGGCGGGCTCGACCGGCTCGCGGGCGGCCTGTACGGCGAGCTCGCCCCGAGCGACGGCAACCTGGTGCTCTCGCCGTACTCGGTGCTGGTGGCGCTGGGCATGACGCTGACGGGTGCCGCCGGCACGACGGCGGAGGAGATGCGCGACGTGCTCGGCGTCGGCGCGCTCGGCGAGCGCTGGCACCGCGGCGTCAATGCGCTGACCGCCCACGTGGAGGGGCTCGCCGGCAGGCAGGAGCGCACCGACGGCTCGCAGGTGGAGCTGATGCTGGCGAGCGCCAACCAGCTGTTCGGGCAGCGGGAGACCGGGTGGTCGGCGGACTTCCTCGACCTGCTGGCCAAGGAGTACGGCGCGCCGATGCGGGCCGTCGACTTCGTCGGGGCGACCAAGAGGTCCCGGGAGCTGGTCAACGCGTGGGTCGAGGAGCAGACCCGCGACCGGATCGTCGACCTCGTTCCCGAGGGTGCGCTCGACGTGCTGACCCGGCTGGTGCTGGTGAACGCGATCTACCTCGAGGCGCCCTGGGAGCAGCCGTTCGAGAAGGAGCTGACCGCGCGCGGCCCGTTCCGTCGGGCCGACGGCTCGGAGGTCGAGGTCGACCTGATGCGCAGGCCCGATCTCAGCGCAGGTCTGGTGACCGGTGAGGGCTGGCGGGCCGCGGTGCTGCCGTACGCCGGCCAGCGGCTCGCGATGACCGTGGTGCTGCCCGACGACGGGGCCTTCGGGCGCGTCGAGGCCGGCCTCACCCGGGACGGCTTCGCGGCCGTGCTCGGCCCGGCCACGCCGACCGCCCTCGACCTGACGATGCCGAGGTGGAGCTTCCGCACCGCAGCGCCGCTCAAGGACGTGCTGAAGGCGCTGGGCATGCCCACCGCGTTCACCGAGGGCGCGGCCGACTTCACGCCGATGACCGACGAGGACCTCGACCTGCTCATCGACGAGGTGCTGCACCAGGGCTTCATCGCCGTCGACGAGGACGGCACCGAGGCGGCCGCGGCGACCGCGGTGGTCATGCGCGTCGAGAGCGCCGTCGTCACCGAGGAGCTCGTGCTCGACCGTCCCTTCCTCTTCGTCATCCACGACGTCGAGCACCGCACGCCTCTCTTCGTCGGCCGGGTGAGCGACCCCAGCCAGGGCGTCGGGTAGCCCAGGGCGGGACGGCGGCGAGCCGTCCTCCACCGTTCCCGTCCCGTTCACCGGCTCCACGCCGGCTGGTCGCGGACCCCCGTCAACGTTCGGGAGGCCGCGCCTCTCCGCGCTGCCACGAGACCGGCCTTCTCGGGTGGCCTCGACCTAGGACGACGTGTGACCAGCCTGCCCCTCGTTGATCCGGGCGCGCCCGAGGCGCGGCCGCGCCGGATCTCCCGCCGAGCCACCGGCGCCGACGCGGTCTTCGTGAACGCCTCAGGCGCGGTCGGCGCCTCCGTGCTCGTGATCACCGGAGGCGTGGGCCTCTTCCTCGGCTGGCAGGCCTACCCGACCCTGCGGCGCTACGGCTGGCGCTTCTTCACCGAGTCCCAGTGGCAGCCCGAGGCCGACGTCCTCGGCATCGCCGCGGTGCTGGTGGGCACGGTCCAGATCGCCGTGGTCGCCATGGTCATCGCCTTCCCCCTGGCGCTCCTCACGGCCCTGTACATCGCCGAGTACGCCCCGGCCCGACTGCGCGGCACGCTCGTGTCCCTGGTCGACCTGATGGCAGCGGTCCCGTCGATCGTCTACGGGCTGTGGGGCTTCTTCCTGGTCATGCCGCACGCCGCCGAGCTCGCCACCTTCCTGCAGCGTCATCTCGGCTGGATCCCCGTCTTCGACGTGCGGGACACCGACCCCGACGCGGCGATCTGGGACGCCAGCCGCTACACCGCCAGCGCCTTCTGCGCCGGCATCGCGGTGGCGATGATGGTGCTGCCGATGGCGTGCGCGGTGATGCGCCAGGTCTTCAGCCAGACCCCGCCCGGCGAGAAGGAGGCGGCCCTCGCGCTCGGCGCGACGCGCTGGGGGATGATCCGCACCGTGGTGCTGCCCTTCGGCCGCGGCGGCATCATCGGCGGGACGATGCTCGCCCTCGGTCGGGCGCTCGGCGAGACGATCGCCGTGCTCCTGATCATCTCGCCGGCGTTCGACCTGAAGGTGCGCCCGCTCGAGATCGGCACGAACAGCGTCAGCGCCCTCATCGCCGGCCGCTTCGGCGACGCCAGCGCGAGCCAGCTCTCCGCGCTGCTCGCGGCAGGCTTCGTGCTCTTCGTCATCACCCTCGGCGTCAACACGCTGGCTGCCGTGGTCGTCAGCCGCAGCCGCTCGGGCGCCGGGGCGGAGGCCTGAGATGACCACCTCCACCGCCACGGGCATCCAGCAGCGCGGCACGACCGTGCTGCCGTCGTACGACGAGGACGCGCCGCCGCCGCTGCCGCGACCCGCGCTCGGCCGGCCGAGCCTCGACGAACGGTTCGTCCGCTGGGGCGCGTGGGCCTCGGCGCTCGGGATGGCATGGCTGGTCACCCAGCGGCTGCTGCCGATGCCCGGCCCGGCCTGGTTCCTCATCACGTGGTTCGTGCTCGGGCTCGTGGTGACCGCCGTCCTCTCCGCCCTGACGCTGCCCCTGGTGGAGGTGCGCGACCGGGTGGTCGCGGCCGTCGTCACCGGCGGCGCCCTCGTCGTGGGGGCCGCGCTGGTCAGCACCCTGGTGTTCATCGTGCTGCGGGGCTGGCGCCCCCTGCTGCACGGCAACTTCTTCGTCGACGACATGGCCGGCGTCGGACCCAAGGACCCGTTCGACATGGGCGGCATCGCCCACGCCACGGTCGGCTCGGTCATCGAGATCGGCATCGCGCTGGCGATCGTGCTCCCGCTCGGCATCGGCACCGCGATCTTCATGACCGAGGTCGGGGGCCGGTTCGCCGTGCTCGTCCGCACGATCGTCGAGGCGATGACCGCGCTGCCGTCCGTCGTCGCCGGGCTCTTCGTCTACACCACCGTGATCGTGGTGGCCGGCTGGCCGCGCTCGGGCCTGGCGGCCGCGCTCGCCCTGGCCGTGATGATGCTGCCGATCGTGGCCCGTGCCGCCGACGTGGTCCTGAGGGTGGTGCCCGGCAACCTGCGCGAGGCCAGCCTGGCGCTGGGCGCGAGCCGGTGGCGCACGGTGTGGCATGTCGTCCTGCCGACCGCCCGGCCCGGTCTCGCGACCGCGGTGATCCTGGGCGTCGCGCGCGGCGTGGGGGAGACCTCGCCGGTGCTGCTGACGTCGGGGGCGGCCGCGTTCATGGTCGTCGGGCCGACCGACGGGGTCATGAACTCCCTGCCGCTCTACATCTACACGACCGTCCGCAGCGGTGAGCCCCAGGCGATCACCCGCGCCTTCGCCGCCGCGACGGTGCTGCTCGGCCTCGTCCTGCTCCTGTTCGTCCTCGCGCGCCTGGTGGCGCGGCCGAAGCGGCCGACCCGGACGAAGCGGACGAAGAGCACGAAGAGGACCAGACCGACGACGGCTGTCGCGCCCGCGACCCGCACCGTGAAGGAGAACCCGTGAAGCGCCGAGGACGCGCCCTGACCTCCGCCCTGCTGGCCCTGGTGTGCGGCGTCAGCCTGCCCCTGGCCGCGTTCGGCGCGGTGCCCTACGCACAGATCGAGGGGACCGGATCGACCTGGTCGGAGCTGATCGTCCAGCAGTGGATCGCCGACGTGAACGCCAACGGCATGAAGGTCGTCTACACCGGCGGCGGCTCCACCAAGGGACGCAAGGACTTCGCCAACAACAGCGTCGACTTCGCGATCTCCGAGATTCCCTACCAGGGCACCGACGAGCAGGGCCAGTCCGACACCAGCCAGGGGCGCGAGTTCTCGTACCTGCCGATCGTGGCCGGCGGCACCGCGTTCACCTACCAGCTCAAGGTGGGCAACCAGCAGGTCAAGAACCTGCGGCTCTCGGGCGAGACCCTCGCGAAGATCTTCACCAACCAGATCACCAGCTGGGACGACAAGGCCATCGCCAAGGACAACAACGGCCGGAAGTTCCCCGCCGTGCCGATCATCCCCGTCGTGCGCTCCGACGGATCGGGGACGACGGCGCAGTTCACGACCTGGATGGACAAGCAGCACCCGGACATCTGGCGCCCCTACTTCGGGCGGTCGGGCCTGACGTCGTACTACCCGAAGAAGTCCGGGTCGCGGATGGTGAGCCAGGCCGGCTCGGACCAGGTCATGAACACGATCAAGGGCTTCTCCGGGAACGGGATGATCGGCTACGTCGAGTACTCCTACGCGATCAACGCCGACTACCCCGTGGTCAAGGTGAAGAACGCGGCCGGCTACTTCGTCGAGCCGACGCAGTACAACACCGCCGTCGCGCTCACCCAGGCCAAGATCAACATGGACACCACGTCCCAGCTGTACCTGACCCAGAACCTCGACGGGGTGTACACGCACAAGGACCCGCGGTCGTACCCGATCTCGTCGTACTCCTACATGATCCTGCCGACCGGCGCGGGCGACCGCCGGATGTCCACCGCCAAGCGGCAGACGCTCGCGGACTTCATGTACTACTCGTTGTGCACCGGCCAGACGAAGGCCGGCGCCTACGGCTACTCCTCGCTGCCGCTCAACCTGGTCCAGGCCGGCTTCGACCAGATCGCGAAGCTGAAGGCCGCCGACCCGGCCGTCGAGCTCACCGACCGCGACGTCAAGAGCTGCAACAACCCGACCTTCGACGGCAAGGACCTCAACCGCAACCTGCTCGCGGAGAAGGCGCCCAAGCCGCCGGAGTGCGACAAGGAGGGCGCCGGCCCGTGCGGCTACGACACGGGCACGGGCGAGCCGGCGACGGAGGACACCGCGGCCGCGCCCGGGGGCGCCGTCGCCGCGCCGCCGCCGGCCGCGGTCGACCCGGTCACCGGGCAGGACGTGCCGGTGGCCGCTCCGGTCGCGGGGGACGCGACGCAGGCGGTCTACGCCTCACCCGACACGCTCTCGGCGCAGCGGGACGGCGACCGCCGCCCCTTCGGCTGGCTCGTCGTCGTCGAGCTGCTCGCCCTGGTGCTCCTGCCCGGGCTGCTCGCCGCGACCCTGCGGCGCCGGCTCGCCGCCCGCGGGACGCTGCGATGAGGCGCGGCCTCCGGCTCGGGCTGGTCGCACTGGTCGTCGCGGCGAGCGCCAGCACCGGCCTGACCCCGCCGGCGACGGCGGACCGGGCGCAGCCGGTGACGCCGCGGGCGACGGCGCCCGGCGACGCCTGGAGCCAGACCAAGGCGATGGAGCGCGAGCTGGTCGCGGCCGACGGCTCGTCGACCGCCATCTCCGACCCCGCCACCGGCGGTCCGTGGCGGGTCACCGTGAGCGCCGACCACACCGCCAACCTGCGCGGGCGCGAGCGGGTCGGCATCACCTGGACCGGGGCCCAGCCCAGCGGCGGACGGGCGAACGACCCGTTCGGACCCGGCGGGCTCAACCAGGAGTACCCGGTCGTCATCCTCCAGTGCCGCGGCACCGGCGACGACGTACGGCCCGAGACCTGCTGGACCTCCTCCTTCGGCCAGCGCTCGCAGGTCTCCAAGTCGGCCAGCGACGCGACCTGGACCGAGGACCTGTACGCGCTGGCCTCCGCGACCGAGCAGGTCACCAGCAGCGCCGGCGAGGTGCCCGGTGCCGACCGGTGCCCGACCGTCGACCGCACCGGCCTGCTCTACACGCGGCTGGTCCCCTTCGTCAGCGCCAAGGGGCAGGTCTTCCCGGCGTGCGACGAGAAGACCATGCCCCCGGAGGCCGCCGCGGACGCGGCCCTGCCCGCGAACGAGATCGCCGCCTTCACCGACGCCGACGGCAAGGGCTCCGTCCAGTTCGAGATCCGCACCGACGTCGAGAACGAGTCGCTGGGGTGCAGCAAGACGGTCGCGTGCTCGATCGTCGTCATCCCCATCGTCGGGATCAGCTGCGAGGCCGCGTCGTCGGAGCTGGAGCGAGACCTCACCGTCGCGGAGAAGTCCTGCCGCCGCACCGGACAGTTCGCTCCGGGATCGAGCAACAGCACGGGCGCCGGTGTCGACCAGGCCGTGTCGCCGGCGCTGTGGTGGGCCCAGTCCAACTGGCGCAACCGCTTCGTGATCCCGGTGACCTTCGGCGACCCGCCGGACACCTGCGACATCCTCGACCCGCGGGCCCCGACGGGCTTCTACGGCTCGGAGCTGATGGCGCAGGCCGCGCTGCAGTGGGCCCCGGCGTACTGCCTGAACAAGAAGCGCTTCAAGTTCCAGCACAACCAGATGCCCGACAAGGCGGGCTTCTCGCTCATGGCGTCGGGCGGGGGAGCGGCGGCACTGGTCTCGTCGGAGTACGAGAGCCCCGGCGACCCGGTCGGCTACGCGCCGGTGGCGCTCACCGGGTTCGGCATCGGCTACATCATCGACCGGCCGGGCAACGCGGGGGAGTACACCACCCTGCGCCTCAACGCGCGCCTGCTGGCCAAGCTGCTGACCCAGTCCTACACGGGCTCCAGCTTCGGTGCGGGACATCCCGGGATGGAGCAGAACCCCTGGGCGATCATGAAGGACCCGGAGTTCATCGGGCTCAACCCGGGTCTGTCGCAGGAGGCCCAGGAGGCCGGAGCCACGCTGCTCTCCCTGTCCAACTCCTCCGACGTGATCCGCCGGGTCACCGAGTACATCGCGCGCGACAAGGCGGCGATGGACTTCGTCAAGGGCAAGCCGGATCCGTGGGGGATGCGGGTGAACCCGTCGTACAGGAAGGTCAAGCTGCCGCGCGACGAGTGGCCGCTGCTCGACACCTACGTGCCGCAGGGTGGCACGGACTGCCGCGCCAAGAACCCCCTGACATACTTGAGCGCCGTCGCCGCGCCGGTCTCGACGATGCGCAAGATCGCCGAGGCGCTGCTCGACTCCTGGCCGAACGTGCAGACCCGCTGCGACACCGACCTCAGCGTGAGCCCACCGGTCTACAAGGTGGGCCGCACCGAGCGCCAGCACTACGGCGAGCGGTTCATGCTCGGCATCGTCAGCCTCGGCGACGCCCAGCGCTACGGCCTGCGCACCGCCGGCCTGGAGACCCGTTCCGGCCGCTACGTCACGCCCACCGCGGCGTCGCTCACGGCTGCCGTCGAGCTCGCGGAGGCCAAGGGCAAGCGCACGCCCTACGAGCTCGACATGGCGAGGATCCGCAAGGCCGGCGACGCCTATCCCGGGACGATGCTCGTCTACGCCGCGGCACGCCTGCGCAACCTGCCCGAGGAGGACGCGGCGAAGGTCGCCCAGTTCATCCGGATCGCGACCAGCGAGGGCCAGCGCCCCGGCAGCGGCAACGGGCAGCTGCCCGGAGGCTTCGTGCCGATCCGGGACGCGGGCGCCACGCGGAGGCTCTTCGACCGGGCACAGGCCGTCGCCCGGGCCATCGAGAGGCAGCGCGTGCCCGCGTCACCGGCCGAGGGAGGCGGGGCGACCGTGACCCCCGGCGCCGCGGCGGCCGTGCCGGCCGGTGAGCCGGCCGCCGGCGGGCCGGCGGCGGGGCCCGCCGGGGCCGGCGCCGTGGCGATGCCGCCCACCGAGGCGGTCTCCTCCCAGCTCAGTGGCCGCCTGCTGCCGCTGCTCATCCTGCTGGCCTTCGCCGCCTCCCTGGTCACGGCGGTCTCCCGCGTGGTCACGATGCGGAGCCGTCGGTGACCGCCCTCGACGAGCCGCAGGTGCGCCCGGACGAGACGCCCGCCCCGCGTCGGCTGTCTCGGCTGCGACGGCGCCCGCCGCAGCGGCGCGCCCCGCGCCCGCCGCGCGCACCCGGGCCGGCCGCCCCGCCGACGCGGGCGGAGACGACCGGCTCGCTGGTCAGCGCCGCGGGCACGATGGTGGCGATCGTGGCCGCCTGGATGGCGCTGCAGCTGCTGGTGCTCGGCGGGGTCTCCCAAGAGCGCAGCCAGTCGCTGCTGTACGCCGAGCTCCGCGCGCAGCTCGCCGCCGCGACGGCACCGGTCGGACCGGTCACGGAGCCCGGCGCCCCGGTGGCCCTGCTCGAGATCCCCCGTCTCGGACTGCAGCAGGTGGTCGTCGAGGGCACCGCATCGGGCGACCTGCTCGCCGGTCCGGGCCACCTGCGCAACACGGTGCTGCCGGGCCAGGCCGGCACGTCCGTCGTGTTCGGCCGCGCCGCGACCTACGGGGCGCCCTTCGCCGACCTCGCCGAGCTCGAGCCGGGGGACCGGATCGAGGTGACCGTCGGCCAGGGACGCGCGGTGTTCACCGTGCAGGCCCTGCGCCGGACCGGCGACCCGCTGCCCCAGCCGCTGGCTGCCGGGCGCTCGCGGCTGACGCTGGTGACCGCGGAGGGAGCGGGACGGCTGCGGGCGATCGCCCCGGGCGACGTCCTGTCCGTCGACGCCGAGGCGGACTCGGCGTTCCCCGCACCGCCCGGCCTGCCACGGACGGTGCCCGAGTCGGAGGAGCCGATGGGCCTCGACACAGGGGTGCTGCCCCTGCTGGCTCTCGACCTCGCGCTGCTCCTGGCGTTGACGCTCGGGGTCATCGCCGCCCGTCAGCGATGGTCGCTGGTGCACGTGTGGGTGGTCGCGGCCCCCCTCGCGATCGCCCTGGCGTGGGCAACGACCGACGGAGTGATGCGGCTCCTGCCCAACCTGACCTGAACGCGCCGCCGTCGGCGGCGTCTCCCCGTGGCTGCGCCCGCAGCCGCACGCCTCTCACAGAAAGTCGAGCAACGCAATGTCCGTACGCAAGACCCTCACGGCCACCTTCGCGGCCGCGGTCGCCACGTCGGCGGTGACGCTGGTCGCCTCTCCGGCGCACGCCGCCTACAACCCCCAGCCCGAGGACAGCAAGGCGACCCCGGTCGCCGCCGACCTGATCGGGGTGGGCTCCGACACGACCATGCTGGCCCTCCACAAGGCGGCCCTGCTCTGGAACGGCGGGGCGAGGACGAGCCACGGCCAGTCCAACGACGTCGCGACCTTCAGCGCTCTCGGGGGCGGCGAGGTCAACCTTCCCACGAACGGCGCCCAGGCCCGGCCGAACGGCTCCAGCGCCGGCAAGGCGGCCCTGCTGAACGGCGCGCAGTACAGCGACCTCGACTTCGCCCGGTCGTCCGACCGGATCGGCGGGACGGGCAAGGAGGCCGAGGGCGAGGCGCTCGAGGGCATCCCCTTCGCTCTCGACACCGTCGTCTCGGCGGTCTCCAACAGCACGCCGTCCCACGCCCCCGCGTCGTTGACCAAGGCCCAGCTCAAGTCGATCTACCTGTGCGAGGCGGGCGCCACGGACTGGTCCAGCTTCGGCGGCAGCGCCGGCACGATCAAGCCGCTGGTGCCCCAGAGCGGCTCGGGCACGGAGAAGTTCTTCAAGTCCCAGCTCGGCATCGCCAGCTACGGCTCCTGCGTCAAGGACTACGTCGACGCCAACGGCAACGGCACCAAGGACGCGGGCGAGAGCAGCGTCCAGGAGCACGACGACGCCGCGGTCAAGGCCGACGCGAACGCCATCGTCCCGATCTCGCAGGGCCGCGCCGCGCTCCTTTCGGGCAACACCGTCCGCCTCCTGACCGGCGAGCTCGCGTTCAAGCGCGCGGTCTACAACGCGGTCCGCGCCACCGACATCAGCAAGCCCGAGATCCAGGCCTTCTTCGGCGAGAACGGCTTCCTGTGCTCCGCGGCCGCCGCGGGGGCGATCGCTGCCGGCGGCCTGACCCAGCTCGCCACCCCGGCGAACGGCGGCGTGTGCGGCACGGCCGCCGACACCACGAGCAACTTCACGACCAACGAGGTCGTCGCCAGCACCACGACCCTGACCGGGACCAGCGTGGCCGCCGGCGTGCAGCTCGTCGCCAAGGTCTCCGGCTCGTCGCAGCCGAGCGGCTCGGTCTCGTTCTACGAGGGTGCGACGCTGCTGAAGACCAGCCCGGTCGTGTCCGGCCAGGCGACCTTCGTGGTCCCGAGCCCGACGCCCGGAGCGCACACCTACAAGGCCGTGTTCACGCCGAACAACGCGAAGTTCCTGGGCTCCGAGGCCACCGTCTCGGTGAGCTACGCCCCGCCGGCTGCCGGCCCCTCGCCGGCCCTCGTCGCCGCGCAGGCGCAGCTCGACGCGGCGAAGGCCAAGGTCGCGACGCTGAAGAAGAAGATCAAGAAGGCGACCGGCGCGAAGAAGGTCAAGCTCAAGAAGAAGCTGAAGAAGGCCAAGCAGGCCGTCGCCGCCGCCACCGCCGCGGTCGCCGCGGCGTCCTGACGCCTCGCTCGACGGCTCCGCACCACGCAGCACCGGTGCCGGGCGGCCTGCGCGCCGCCCGGCACCGCGCTCCGACAGGAAGAACCACCATGGACCTCAACGCCGACCACACGACCGTCATCCCGGCGGTCGGCGCCGACGTACCCCGGCTCGACCCCGCCGTCCCCGTCGACGCCCCCGACCCGGCGGGCCTGGCCCAGCTCGAGGCCCGGGACATCACCGCATGGTTCGGCGACCACAAGGTGCTCGACCGGGTCTCCCTCACCATGCCGGCCGGGGGAGTGACCGCCCTGATCGGTCCCTCCGGCTGCGGGAAGTCCACCTTCCTGCGCATCCTCAACCGGATGCACGAGCTGGTCCCCTCGGCCCAGCTGGCCGGTGAGGTACTCCTCGACGGCGAGGACATCTACGACCCCGGCAAGCGCCTCATCGACGCCCGCCGTGCCATCGGGATGGTCTTCCAGAAGCCCAACCCGTTCCCGGCGATGTCGATCCGGGAGAACGTCCTCGCCGGGCTCAAGCTCACCGGCACCCGGATGCGCAAGAGCGACAAGGACGACCTCGTCGAGTCCTGCCTGGTCAAGGGGGGGCTGTGGAACGAGGTCAAGGACCGTCTCGACGCGCCGGGCGGCGGCCTGTCCGGGGGCCAGCAGCAGCGGCTGTGCATCGCCCGGTCCCTCGCGATCCGGCCGCGCGTGCTGCTCATGGACGAGCCCTGCTCGGCACTCGACCCGACCTCGACGCGGGTGATCGAGGAGACCATGCTCGAGCTCGCCCGCGAGGTCACCATCGTGATCGTCACCCACAACATGCAGCAGGCCGCGCGCGTGTCCGACCAGTGCGCGTTCTTCCTCGCCGCCCAGGGACAGCCGGGCGTGATCGTCGAGCACGGCGACACCCCGGCCATGTTCCAGAGCCCGCAGGACCCGCGGACCTACGACTACGTCAACGGACGGTTCGGCTGAGCCGACCCCTCGCGGACCGGGCCCGCCGATCACCCGGCCGCGCTGTCGGCGCCCCGGCGTAGGCTGATCCCGCACCCCCGGTCCTCCGTCGACCGGGGGCGCTCGTGCTGTCCCTCGACCGAAGGTGTGCCCCCGTGAGTCTCGCCGGCCTCGCCGACGCCGTCCTCGCCGACCCGACCCTGTCCGCCGCCTTGGCCGGTGCCGTCGACGGCACCCAGCCCACCGGGGAGCTGACCGGACCGGAGGCGCTGCGCCCGTTCCTGGTGACCGGCCTGGCGCGCGCCGGGCGCCCGGTGCTCGTCGTCACCGCGACGACCCGCGAGGCCGAGCAGCTGGTCGCCGAGCTCGGCGACCTGCTCGACCCTTCCGGCGTGGCCTACTACCCGAGCTGGGAGACCCTGCCCCACGAGCGGCTCAGCCCGCGCAGTGACACCGTCGGTCGTCGGCTCGCCGTCCTCCGTCGGCTGTGCCACCCGGGCAGCGACGCGTCGACCGGGCCGGTCCAGGTCGTCGTCGCCCCGGTCCGCAGCGTCCTGCAGCCGCAGGTGAAGGGCCTCGGCGACCTCGCCCCCGTCGAGCTCGCGACCGGTACGACGGCCGAGATCGAGGAGGTCGTCGCGGGACTCGTCGGCGCGGCGTACTCCCGGGTCGACCTGGTCGAGAAGCGGGGCGAGTTCGCCGTCCGCGGCGGCATCGTCGACGTCTTCCCGCCCACCGAGGAGCACCCGCTGCGCGTGGAGTTCTTCGGCGACGAGGTCGACGAGATCCGGAGCTTCGCCGTCGCCGACCAGCGCACCATCGAGAAGGTCGACCGGCTCTGGGCGCCGCCGTGCCGTGAGCTGCTGCTCACCGACGAGGTCCGGGCCCGGGCTGCCGAGCTGGGCCGCACCCATCCGCAGCTCCTCGAGATCACCGACAAGCTCGCCCAGGGCATCGCCGTCGAGGGGATGGAGGCGCTCATCCCCGCGCTCGTCGACGAGCTCGAGCTGCTCGTCGACCTGATGCCCGCGGACACCCGCGTGCTCGTCCTCGACCCCGAGCGCGCCCGCGCGCGGGCCCACGACCTGGTGGCGACGAGCGAGGAGTTCCTCGCCGCGTCGTGGGCGACCGCGGCCAGCGGCGGTCAGGCGCCGGTCGACCTGCAGGCGGCGTCGTACCAGTCGCTCGGCGACGTCCGCGCCCACGCCCGCGAGCTCGGCCAGAGCTGGTGGACCTTCAGCCCCTTCGGCCTCGACGACGAGGTGCCGAGCTCGGCACAGCCGGCCCCGACGTACCGCGGCGACGTGGCGAAGGCCTTCGCCGACATCGCCCGATGGCGCGCCGAGGGGCACGCCGTCGCCGTCGTGCACGTCGGCCACGGACCGGCGCAGCGCATGGTCGAGGCGCTCGGCGAGCAGGACGTGCCGGCGCGGCTGGTCGACGACCTGCCGTCCGGGCACGTGCTCGACCCGGCCGTCGTCACCATCACCTGCGGCAACCTGGGCCACGGCCTGGTCGACACCGACCGGGGACTCGTGGTCCTCACCGGTGAGGACATCGTCGGCGCCAAGGCGTCCACGCGGGACAAGGGCGCCATGCCCGTGCGCCGCAAGCGGCAGATCGACCCGCTCGAGCTCAAGGCCGGCGACTATGTCGTCCACGAGCAGCACGGCGTCGGCCGCTTCGTCGAGATGAAGCAGCGCGAGGTGCAGGGCGCGGTGCGGGAGTACCTCGTCCTGGAGTACGGCCCGTCCAAGCGCGGCGGCCCGCCGGACCGGCTCTTCGTGCCGGCCGACACGCTCGACCAGGTCACCCGCTACGTCGGCGGCGAGCAGCCGAGCCTCGACCGGCTCGGCGGCGGCGACTGGACCAAGCGCAAGAACAAGGCCCGCAAGGCGGTCCGCGAGATCGCGGCCGAGCTGATCAAGCTGTACGCCGCCCGCCAGGCCACCCAGGGCCACGCCTTCGGCCCCGACACCCCCTGGCAGCGGGAGCTCGAGGACGCCTTCCCGTTCCACGAGACCCCCGACCAGCTCACCACCGTCGACGAGGTCAAGGCCGACATGGAGCGGACGGTCCCGATGGACCGCCTCATCTGCGGCGACGTCGGCTACGGCAAGACCGAGATCGCGGTGCGTGCGGCGTTCAAGGCCGTGCAGGAGGGCAAGCAGGTCGCCGTCCTCGTCCCGACGACGCTGCTCGTCAACCAGCACCTCGACACCTTCAGCGAGCGGATGAGCGGCTTCCCGGTCGTCCTCAAGGCGCTGAGCCGCTTCCAGACCGACAAGGAGGCGGCCGAGACCATCGCCGGGCTCGCCGACGGCACCGTCGACATCGTGGTCGGCACCCACCGCCTCTTCAACGCCGACACGAAGTTCAAGGACCTCGGCCTGATCATCGTCGACGAGGAGCAGCGCTTCGGCGTCGAGCACAAGGAGGCGATGAAGCGGCTGCGGACCTCCGTCGACGTCCTCTCCATGAGCGCCACCCCGATCCCGCGCACTCTCGAGATGGCGATCACCGGCATCCGCGAGATGTCCACGATCACCACGCCGCCCGAGGAGCGGCACCCGGTGCTGACCTACGTCGGCGGCTACGAGGACCGCCAGGTGGTCGCGGCGATTCGTCGCGAGCTGCTGCGCGACGGGCAGGTGTTCTACATCCACAACCGGGTGAGCTCGATCGAGAAGGCCGCGGCGAAGATCCGCGAGCTCGTGCCCGAGGCGCGGGTGGCCACGGCCCACGGCCAGATGGGCGAGCACCAGCTCGAGCAGGTCATGCTCGACTTCTGGGAGAAGAACTTCGACGTGCTCGTCTGCACCACCATCGTCGAGTCCGGCATCGACGTCTCCAACGCCAACACGATGATCATCGAGCGCTCCGACACCCTCGGCCTCTCCCAGCTGCACCAGCTGCGCGGCCGCGTGGGCCGCTCGCGCGAGCGCGCCTACGCCTACTTCCTCTACCCGACCGAGAAGCCGCTGACCGAGACCGCGCACGAGCGGCTCGCCACCCTGGCCCAGCACTCCGACCTGGGCGGCGGCATGGCCATCGCCATGAAGGACCTCGAGATCCGCGGCGCCGGCAACCTGCTCGGCGGCGAGCAGTCCGGCCACATCGCCGACGTCGGCTTCGACCTCTACGTCCGGCTCGTCGGCGAGGCGGTGCGCGACTTCCGCAGCGACGGCGCCGTCCCCGAGCAGCTCGACGAGGTGCGCATCGAGCTGCCCGTCGAGGCCCACCTGCCGCACGACTACATCCCGAGCGAGCGGCTGCGGCTGGAGATGTACAAGCGCCTCGCGGAGGTCCGCTCCGACGCGGACGTCGACGAGATCGCCGCCGAGCTCGACGACCGGTACGGCGAGCCCCCGGAGCCCGTCGCCGCGCTGCTCCTCGTCGCCCGCTTCCGCGCCCGCGCGCGGCAGGCCGGGGTCAAGGAGATCACGACCGTCGGCAAGAACGTGCGCTTCCACCCGGTCGTGCTGCCCGAGTCGCGCACGATCCGGCTCAACCGGCTCTACCCGAAGTCGATCGTGAAGCACCAGCTGGAGTCGATCCTGGTTCCCCGCCCCGGCATCCCCGGCAGGACGGGAACCCCGCTCGAGGGGGTTGCCCTGCTTGAATGGGCCCGACTCGTCATCGACTCGGTCATCGACCCCAAGGAGTGAGCACTGTGCGCCCATCCATCGTGCCGGCGTTCCTGTCCGTGAGCCTCGCGTCCGTGGCGCTGCTCGCCAGCGGGTGCGGCGTGAGCGACAACGAGCTCAGGCCCGGGGTGGCCGCCGAGGTGGAGGGGCGTCAGCTGGCGCTGAGCAAGGTGGACCGGGCCGTGGAGGACTACTGCGCCCTGCGCTCGGCGAACCCGCAGGCTCCGCCCGCGCCGACGGCGTTGATCCGTGCCCAGTTCGTCGTCGGCTGGACCCAGGCGGTCGCGGTCGGCGAGCTGGCCGACGAGCAGGGCGTGACCCTGCCGTCGGAGACCATCGACCGCACCGCCGTCGAGGAGAGCTGGGAGCGGCTCGGCACGATCGACGACGACAACTACGAGACCTTCGAGTGGCTGACCTGGATCCAGCGGCGTCTCGGCGACCCGGTGGCCGAGCTCGGTCAGTCCGAGGCGTCGGGCGAGGACCCGCAGGCGGCGATCGACGCCGGGGTCGACCACGTCACCGACTGGCTCGCCGACCACGACGTCGCGTTCAACCCCGTCTTCGGCTCCTATGACGCGGAGGCCGGCGTCTTCGGTGGCGACCCGCTCTCCGTGCCGGTGAGCAGTGAGGCCAAGGGGGGCGACGACCTGGCCGCGCTCACGCCCGAGCAGGTCGCGAAGCTCCCCGCCGAGCAGCGCTGCGGTCCCGCGGTGGCACCGCCGGTCGCGCCCCAGGGCTGACCCGGTGGCCGACGACGCGGTGGCCGAGTTCGTCGCGGTGATGCGCCGGCTGCGGGCGGAGTGCCCGTGGAAGCAGGAGCAGACCCACCGCTCGCTCGTGCGCTACCTGATCGAGGAGGCCTACGAGACCGTCGACGCCATCGACGACGCCGAGACGAGCGGTGACTACGGCCATCTCGCCGAGGAGCTCGGCGACCTCCTGCTCCAGGTCGTGTTCCACGCCGTGATCGCGGAGGAGCGAGGCGACTTCGGCCTCGACGACGTCGCCCGCGGGATCACCGCGAAGATGAGGCGCCGCAACCCCCATGTCTTCGGTGGCGAGGTCGGCGAGGAGGGGCTGACGGCGGCGCAGGTCGACGAGCGCTGGCAGCGGATCAAGGCGGGCGAGCGCGGCGGCGCGTCCACCGTCGACGAGCTGCCCTCCGCGCTGCCCGCCCTCCTGTACGCGGACAAGGCGCTCGCGCGCCGGGAGCGGGCGGGGCTGACGACGCCCCCGCCCTCCGGACCCGGCCAGGACATCGGCGAGCGCCTGCTCGGGCTGGTCGCCGAGGCTCGTGCCTCGGGTACCGACCCCGAGCAGGCGCTGCGCGACGCCGTGCGCCGGCTGCCCGGCCGGGACTCCCCGGCCTGAGGGGCGATCAGCGGGTGGGGGCCGCGATCCCCTCGACCCGGACCGTCCTGCCGCGCGAGGCGACGACGATGCGGACGGCTCCGGTGTACGGGGCGCCGAAGGTCGTCACCGGGACGACCTGACGAGTGCCGGCGGGACCCTTGAGCGACACCGTGCGCAGGAGCCGCTTGCCGGCGTACACCTTGATCTTGCCGTGTGCCTTCCCCTTGCTGACGACCAGCGCGAGTCGGCGGGCATCGGTGACGGCGTAGGTCGCGGTGGCGCCCGTGCGCTTCGCCGTGAGCGCGCTGCCGGCGAAGCTGCCGGCCACGGAGCGGAGCTTCCACCCCTTCTTGCCCTTCAGCGCGGAGGCGGGGGCGGGCACCGTCCAGGTCCGCGTGGCCGCGGTCGGGTCGGCGTTGCCGGCGGCGTCGGTCGAGGAGACCGACAGCGTGTGCGTGCCCGGCGCGAGGCCGGCCAGGGCGAGCGGTCCCGGCGCGCACGGCAGCGCGGCTCCGTCCAACGTGCACGTGACGCGCGCACCGGTCTCCGTCGTACCGATCCCGAAGGTGGCGTCGGGCGAGACCGCGATCGAGCCTTCCTCGGGACCGCCGGTGACCGTCGTGTCCGGCGCGGTGGTGTCGACCGCTCGCACCGTCCAGGTCCTCACCGCCGGGCTCGGGTCCCAGTTGCCGGCCTCGTCGCGTGCGGAGGCCTCGAGGACGTGCCGACCCGGGGTGAGCCCGTCGACCCGGACGACCCCGCTGTGACACGCCATCGGGCGCCCGTCGATCGTGCAGGCGAAGGCCACGGCGCTCGGCGCGAGCAGGGTGAACTCGGCCGTGGTCGCGGTGGTCGTGGAGCCCTCGACGGGACCGCCGACGAGCGCGGCGTCCGGTGCGGTCGTGTCGACCGTCCACTCCCAGCCGGCGGGGACGGGGTCGACCCAGCTCCCGTTGCGGCCGGCGACGGTCAGCGTGTGGGTCCCGTCCGGGAGGTCGCGCAGATGGGCCTTGCCGTTGGCGCAGACGACCGGCTGGCCGTCGAGGGTGCAGTCGGAGGAGGTGCTCCCCTCGGACGTGAAGGCGAAGTCCGCGCCGCGGCTGTTGGTGAGCTTCGGCGGGGTGGCCGTGAAGCGCGTGTCGAGCGAGAACACCTGGGTCGAGAAGGTGTGGCTCAGGTTCCCGGAGGTGTCGACCGCGCGGACGGCGAAGGTGTGCGCGCCCACGGGCAGCGTGAGGATCCGCGGCGACGTACAGGGCTCCCAGTCACCGGCGGCGAGCTGGCACTCGCTGCGCAGCGCCCCGCTCGCCGTCCAGGCGAACCGGAACTGGCCCTGCACGTTGACCTGCTGGGTCGCGGTGAAGCCGGTCACCGTCGGTGGCTCGGTGTCACGGAAGATCGCGTGGGGGTACTTCTCCACGGAGTTGAACGCACCCGAGTGGACGGCGCAGTCCCGGGTGCCGATGGAGTTGGTCCGGGTCTCGTCGCAGCCCTGCCACTCGACGAACTCGAAGCCGGCCGGAGCGCCGAACCGCGCGGGCCGCAGCCAGATCCACGCCTCCAGCGGCTCCTCGTTGCGGATGCGCGGACAGGTGAGGGTCACCCGGTGGTCCAGGTTGTGCGTGCGGTCGCAGGAGTACGAGCCGCCGTCCTCGAGCGATCCCTCCACCACGTCCACCCGGCCCGCGCCGGTGATGCTCAGCGCGACGGCCACCTGGCCGGCGTGGGCGGCGGACGGAAGGGCGAGCGGGGCCAGACCCAGGAGCGCGGCGAGGGCGCCGAGGGCCAGGCGGGCGAGCGTGCGGGCGTTCATGCGTTCTCCAGGAGGTCGGGCAGGGCGAGCCACTGCTGCCAGGTCAGGTCGCGGCCCACGTAGCGGGGCTGCTCGAGCGGCCACGCCGCGGTGATCCACGCCGGCACGAAGGCGTCGAGCGTCGCCTCGAGCTCGCTGCCGACGGCACTCTCCACGACCCACCACGAGATGTCCGCGTCCGCGCCGACCTTGGCCGGCGGGTCGACGTACACGCAGCCGAGGAGCGCGGTCTCAGCGGCGTCGAAGAGGCCGTAGAGGAAGGACTCGTGGGCGTCGATCTCGGCCGCGTGGTGGGCGAGGTCCTCGATGTCGGCCTCCCGGGTCAGCTCCACCGGCGGCCATCCCCAGGCCTGGCCGTAGATCCCCCACAGGCGGTCGCGCGACGCGCGCACCGCCGGGAGGTCGAGGTCGACGTCGTCGGGGCCCATCGGGCGCAGGTGGTGGTCACCGGTGACGGCGACCCGGGTCGGGTGGGCCCACGACGGGGGCAGCCAGGAGCGCGGAGTGGTCATGGGTCGAGGATCGGCCCCGGCGCTTGCGGCCGGCTTGTGGGTCGCTTGCTGGGGTTGAGTCGTCAGTTGTGACCCGTCGAGTCGTCAGTTGTGACGTGTCGAGTGGTCAGTTCTGGCCGCGGGGGTCGGGGCCTGGGGCTTGCGGATTCACCACGGGATGTAGGCGAATCCGAGGTTCCCGTGCGGAACTCCACCGGGGAAGTGCGGATCGGGCTACATCCCGTGGTGAATCCGCCCCCGGCGACACCCGCCCAGCACCGCCGCCCCCCGCCCGCAGCAGGAATCCGTCACGCCGTCGCCAGCTCCACCATCGCGTCCACGGTGAGGGCCCACCCAGCGGCGACGTCGGCGTCGTACTGGGCATCGCCGCGGGCGGCGCGGGCGGCGTCGGCGGCGCGGGCGATCAGGTCCTCGTCGGGGCGGTAGTAGCCGTAGACGTTGCCGCCGGAGCCCGCGCGCAGCTGCGCGGCCGCGCCGCGGAGGACGCCGACCCGCCCGAGCGCACCGGCGCCGCTGGTGGACTCCGCGGAGAACGCCTCGACGACGGCGAGGGCGTCGAGCAGGTAGGCGAGGTTGGCGTGGTCGCCGGTGTCGTGGCTGAGCCGCACGCCCTCGGCGATCTGCCGGCGGGCGCGACCGGGGTCGCCCTGGGCCATCGACACCTGGATCGCGGTGAACAGCGCGATGTACACCGCGAGCGGGTCGCTACGACGCCGGGCGGCGACGAGCGCCCGGTCGACCAGCGCACCGGCGCCCTCGGCGTCGCCGCGCAGGAGCTCGACCGTGCCGAGCCACACGTGGGACAGCGTCCACAGCCAGTCGTCGCCGAGGCCGGCGACCTCGCACAGCTCGATCGTCTCGCCGAAGACGGCGGCCGCGCGGTCGAGGTCGTCCTGGGCGAGCGCGACCAGCCCGATCCCGCCGTGGGCATAGGGCAGACCCTCGGCGTCGCCGATCCGGCGCGCGAGGGCGGCGCTCTGCTCCCACAACGCGGCCGCCGTCAGGTCCCCCTGGGCGAAGGAGAGCGCGGCGACGACGGACCCGGCGCGCACGCGGACCCGGTCGTCGACGTCCGCGGCGAGGACGCCCTCCATCAGCCGCCGCCCCTCGCGCAGCGCCCCGCGGATCCACCAGAACAGCCACAGGTGCCAGCCCAGCCAGCCCCCGAGGTCGGCCTGCCCCGAGGCGATCGACCACTCGATCGCGGCGACCAGGTTGGCGTGCTCCTGCTCGATCCGGCCGAGCGTCTCGACCGTGCCCTCGCCGCGCAGCGACGGCTCGCAATGAGCGGCCAGGGCGCCGAAGTGGCGCAGGTGGGCGTTGCGCGCAGCGCGCTCGGCGTCGGGCGTCAGCCGGGTGACGGCGTACTGCGCCACCGGCTCCAGCAGGCGGAAGCGCGGCCCCGGGGCCACCGCGACCAGCGACTGGTCGACCAGCGACTCCAGCAGGGCGAGGACGTCGGCGCGCGCCACCACGCCCTCCAGTACGGCGACCGCGGCCTCGATTCCGAAGCCACCGCTGAACACGGCGAGCCGCGGGAAGGCCGCCTGCTCGACGGGGGAGAGCAGCTCGAAGCTCCAGTCGATCGCCGAGCGCATGGTGCGCTGCCGCGGTGGCAGGTCGCGGGCGCCCTCGGCGGCCATCACCTCGTCGAGCCGGGCCAGGATCTCCGCGGGCGGGAGCAGCCGGACCCGGGCGGCGGCGAGCTCGATGGCGAGCGGGATGCCGGCAAGGCGCTGGCACAGCTGGGCGACCACCGGGTCCGCCGCGCTCGGTGCGTCGGCTCCCGTCGCGGCCGCCCGGGTCGCGAACAGCTCGCTGGCGGCGGGAAGGTCGAGCGGGGGCAGCGGGAAGAGCACCTCGCCGCGGACCCGCAGCGGGGTCCGGCTCGTCACCAGGATCCGCAGGCCCGGGCAGGCGGCGGCGAGCGTGGCGACCTCGGGCCACGCGTCGAGGAGGTGCTCGGCGTTGTCGAGGAGCAGCAGCCGCTCGCGGTCGTCGCGGAGCAGGTCGAGCAGCGCGGTGAACGGGTCGCCGCCCTCGGCGACGCCGACTGCGTGCGCGATGGCGGGGATCACCGCCGACGGGTCGTGCAGCGGCGCCAGTGGCACGAGCGTCACGCCGTCGGCGAAGGACGACTCCGCGGCGGCGGCGACGGCGAGTGCGAGCCGGGTCTTCCCGCAGCCGCCCACCCCGGTCACGGTGACGAGCCGCGAGGTCGGGGAGCGCAGTACGTCGACCAGGTGGGCGACGTCGCGCTCGCGCCCGATCAGCGGGCCGAGCAGGTCGGTCGAGGGGATCGCGCTGGGGCGGGACGCCTGGCGGGGCGGTGGGACGGCCGCGGGCGCGGAGGCGGCCGCGGGGCGGAGGGCGGGATCCTGCTCGAGGATCTGCTGGTGCAGGCGCTGCACGGCCGGGCCCGGGTCGACACCGAGCTCGTCGACGAGCTGGGCGCGGAGGTCGGCGTACTCCTCGAGCGCGTCGGCCTGCCGGCCGGCGAGGTAGAGGGCGCGCATGAGCCGTCCGCGCAGCGACTCCCGCAGCGGGTGCTGGCGCGCCAGGCCGGTCAGCCGGGCGACCGCCGCGTCCGGCCCGCCGAGCTCGATGTCCAGCTCCGCGGCGAGCTCCTCACCGGTGAGCCGCAGGCCCTCCAGGCGCAGCGCCTCGGTCTGGGCGAACGGCTGCGGTACGTCGGCGAGGGGGGTGCCGCGCCACCAGCCGAGCGCCTCGGCCAGGTGCGCCTGGGCCGCCTGCGGGCCGTCCGCGGCCCGGGCGGCGCGGGCGGCCTCGATGCCGGAGGCGAGGCGGTCCGCGTCGACGGCGCCGGGCGGCAGGTCGAGCCGGTAGCCGGGTGGTGCCGTCGCGATCTCCGCGGGCACGCCGGCGGCCCGCAGGCGCGCCCGCAGCCGGGAGATGACGGCCTGGAGGTTGGCCAGGGTTCCGCCGCGCGCGCTCTCGCCCCACACCCGGTCGAGCAGGGTGTCGGTGGACACCACCCGGCCGGCGTCGACCGCCAGGGCCGCGAGGGTCTCGCGGTGTCGCGGGGAGCCGACATCGACCGGCGCACCTGCGGCGTCGAGCACCTCGAGCGGGCCCAGCAGGCGCAGCGGTACGTGGTCCCGGGGGTCTGGCACCGGGCAAGGGTAGAGGGATCGCGCGACGCGCGCGGTCAGTTCCGGGGGTTCCTGGCCGCGGGGACGGCCCGCAGCGCGGAGTGGGGGAGGGCCGGGCTGCGGTGGCCGTCGCGGCCCACCATCTCCCGGTTGACGACGAGCGCGTTGAGCACCGACTCCTCGACCGCCTCGACGACGGCGGTGTAGAAGGGGTCGATCGCTCCCCAGGGCACCAGCTGCTGGTCGGCCAGCTCCGTGGGGACCGGCGCGAGCTGGCTGCGCAGGCCCGGCGCCGGCGCGGTGGAGAAGGCCAGGAAGATGTCGCCGGAGAAGTGGCCGCCGGCGGTCCCGGTCCGCGCCAGTCCCAGAGGCACCCGCCGGGCGAGGGCCTTGCACTGGTGGGGCAGCAGGGGCGCGTCGGTGGCGACCACGACGATGACCGACCCGGCGCCGGCGGGCACCAGGTCGCGCTCGAACCAGGTCGTGTCCTCCATCGGGTTGTCCTCGCGCAGCGTCCGCCCGAGTGGGGTGCCCCGTACGACGAGCTCCTCCCGGGAGCCGAAGTTCGCCTGGACCAGCACCCCCACCGTGTACGACGTGCCGCCGAAGCGCACCCGTCGCGACGAGGTCCCCGTCCCGCCCTTGAAGGCGTAGCAGTTCATGCCCGTGCCGCCGCCGACCGAGCCCTCCGGCACTGGGCCCGAGGTGGCGGCGTCCAGGGCCGCCCGCGCGTGCTCGGGCCGCACGTGGTCGCCGTTGATGTCGTTGAGATAGCCGTCCCAGGTCTCCCCGCACACGGGGAGCAGCCACTGGGCGGCGAGGCGGGGGTGGACCTCGTTGACCCAGGCGACCACGCCGGTGTGGCAGGCGCCGACGGCGTGGGTGTTGGACAGGGTGACCGGCATCGTCAGGGCGCCGGACTCCTCGATCCAGGTGGTGCCGGTCAGCTCGCCGTTGCCGTTGAGCGAGTACCAGCCGGCCGCGCACGGCTCACCGACGCCGTCGCGTCCCCGCGGCAGGATCGCGGTGACACCGGTGCGCACGTCGGTGCCGCGCACCAGCGTCTCGACGCCGACCGTCACGCCGGGGACGTCGGTGATCGCGTTGGCCGGGCCCGTCTCGCCGGGCAGGTCGAGCAGGTCGCGGGCTCGGGGGTCAGTGGGCACGGGTCACCTCTCGGTCGGGGACGATGTCGGCGCAGGCCGTCGCCAGGCGGGCGTAGCCGCAGATCAGGTCGACGACGCGGTCGTAGTGCAGCGAGCGGATGCCGACGACGATGTGCTCGCCGTAGGCGTCCTCGAGCGCGACCAGGTTCTGGGCGAGGTCGGTCGGGTCGGCCGCGAGCCGGAAGTGGCCCTGGGCGACCCCGACCTCGAGGATGCCGACGTAGATCGCGACCTGGGTGTCGTACAGCGCGGTGAACAGCTCCGCGTTCGTCTCGCGCAGGCGCAGGTGGCCGTCGAGCTGGTAGAGGGCGGCGACCAGGTCGTCCTCGGCGGTCGCCGGGAGCCCGCCGCGGATGGTGGCGACGAGCTTGTCGCGAGCGTCCGGGTACTGGGTCACCAGGGCGAGGCGGTCGTCGTAGAAGCGCTTCCGCGCGCGTGCGTGGACCTCGTTGAGGAGCCCCTCCACGTCGTCGAAGTAGTAGTGGACGGTCCCCGAGGAGACGCCCGCCCGGGCGGCGACGTCCCGGATCCGCAGGCCGGCGGCGCCCGACTCGCGGAGCACCTGGAGCGCCGCGGTCACGATCTCGTCGCGCCGCCGCTCCTGGTCCTTGAACCGTGCCACCCGTCCTCCTCGGCACTCGAATCTGACGACCCATCAGCGAATTCCGAGGGTACAGATTGCCTATTGACAACGGTATCGAAGCAGTTCTTTGATTCGGAGTCAAAGAAAGGGGACCCATGTCCGAGCTGAACCCCCACGGCACGCCCATCGAGGCGCCGGTCGCACCGGCAGCGTCCGTGGACCGGTACGAGCAGCAGCTCGCCCGGTCGCTGACGATGCGCGAGAACATCCTCATCACGCTCTCGTCGGTCACGCCGGCGTCGAGCGTCTTCATCATCGTCCCGGCGGTGCTGCTCGGCGTCGGTGGAGCGTCGGTGCTCACCCTCGTCCTGGCTGCGCTCGCCGCCGTGCTGGTGGGCCTCTGCTACGCCGAGCTGTCCGCGACCTATCCGGTCACGGGCGGCGAGTACACCTGGGCCGCGCGCCTGCTCGGCCGGCCGCTCGGCTTCGCGACCTTCCTGCTGGCGCTGGTGAGCGGGATCCTGATCATCGCGGTGATCGCGCTCGGCACGGGCGACTACCTGGGCGCCGCCTGGTCCGGGCTGGACGGGAAGTGGGTCGGCGTCGCGGTGATCGTCGCGACGACGGTGGTCGCGGCGCTCGACATCCGCACGAACGCCTGGGTCACCGGCGTCTTCCTCGCGACCGAGCTGCTCGCGCTGGTCGTCCTCGCCGTGCTCGGCTTCGTGCACGCCGAGCGCGGGCCGGGCGTCTTCCTCTCTCCCCAGACGATGGGGGAGCACGGCCTGGACTCCGTCGGGGTCGCGGCGGTCATCACCCTGCTGCCGGTGGCGCTGTTCGCGTTCAACGGCTACGGCGCGGCCGTCTACTACGTGGAGGAGACCAAGGACGCCAACCGCACCATCGGCCGCGTCATCCTGGTCTCCCTCGCCGTGACGGCGCTCGTCGAGATCGTCCCGCTCGCCGCTGTCGTGATGGGCGCCCCGAGCATGACCGCCCTCCTGGGCAGCGATGCGCCGATGAGCTACTTCCTGGTCGAACGGGGCGGCTCGGCCCTCAACACGGTGATCAGCGTGGGCATCGCGCTCGCGATCGTGAACGCGGTGATCGCGATCATCATCCAGATCGCGCGGCTCGTGTACGCCTCGGCGCGGGACCGCTCGTGGCCCGGCCCGGTGGACGACGTCCTCGGAAGGGTCCATCCACGCTTCCGCTCGCCGATGAACGCCACCTTCCTCGTCGGCGCCGTCGCCGCGACGGCGGCCGCGTTCGTTCCCCTGTCGTGGCTGATCACGGCGACCGGCGCATCCGTCGCGGTCGTCTACCTGGTCGTGGGCGCGTGCGCCCTGCGCCTGCGCCGGCCGGGGATCGCACCCTCGCGGGGCTACCGCATGCCCGGCTGGCCGGTCGCGCCCGTGCTGCTGATCGCCGGCATGGTCTACGTCTGCGTCCAGGTGGGCCGAGACGCGCCGTCGCAGCTCGCGGTCAGCCTGGTGACGATGGCCGTGGGCATCGCGTACTACTTCGGCTTCATCCACCCGCGCCGCGGCGACCGGTGGACCCTGCCTGAGCCCATCGAGGAGGAGTGAGAGTCAGGTAGCCCCCGCTCCGTCACTCGACGAGAATCGAGAGCTCCTGGCGCGCGACGTTCTTCGGCACACTTGCATCAGCGACCTGCACTGTGAAGCCGTAGCTGCCCGAGGTGGTCGGCCTGCCGGTGATGGCACCGCCCAGCGTGAGCCGAAGCCCTGGGGGCAGGGTCCCGGCGACCAGCGACCAGGTCCGGGTCGCCCTGCCGCCCGTGGCCTTGAGGTAGGTCGAGTACCAGACACCCTTGCGAGAGATCGGCAACGCTGTCGTGGTGACTGTCATCGGGGCGACATCGATCGAGAGAGTGCGCGTCGCCTCGCGCTTCGGAACACTGGCGTCCGTCACTTTCACGGTAAACGTCGATGAGCCGGGCCCCGCCGGGGTGCCTGTGACGTAGCCGCCCGCGCTGAGCCGGAGGCCCGCTGGGAGTGAGCCCGAGACGACCGACCAGGTATGGGTCGCCCGGCCGCCCAGGACCTGAAGGCGCGTTGTCGGGTAGGGGGCGCCGGCCAGCCCATCGGGGAAGGAGCCGGTGACGACCGTCATCGGATGCGTCCGCAGGGTCAACCGCTGTGCCGCCGTCTTGCCGGCCGCATCCCTGGCCTTCACCGTGAATGTGTAGGTCCCAGCGACGGCCGGAGTGCCTGCCAGGTTGCCGTAGGGCCCCAGGCGCAGCCCGGGCGGCAGCGATCCGGTCGCCGACCAGCTCACCTGCCCCGATGCTCCGACGGCCGTGAGCGTCTGCGCGTAGCTCTTGCCGGCATACGCGTCGGGCAGGCTCAAGGTCGACACCGCCATGGGGGAGACCGCGATGCAGTACGTGGCCTCCGCCACTTCGCCCTTCGCGTCGGTCACCGTGACCCCGAACCAGGAGGAGCCGAGCGCGGTCGGCGTCCCGGAGACAGTGCCAGCCTCGGTCAGGGAGAGCCCTTCGGGCAACTCGCCGTCGGTCACCGCCCAGCTGTAGGGCGCGGTGCCGCCCGACGCGACCAGCCGCGCGGTGTACGGCTTGCTGATGGCAGCGGGAGGCAAGGGCACGTCAGAGGTGCGAACCGCCGACTCGGCCGGATCGGTGCCGTCGCTCGACGCTGGTGGGAGCGCCTGCCACGAGGGGGCCCACGATCGACTTGCGCTGCCCGAGCTGTTGAGGTCGGCCTGACCGGTGCCGTCGGCGTTCATGCTGACGATCCAGTGCCCACCGATAGCGGAGCGGGCGTAGGCGATCTTCGAGCCATCCGGTGACCAGGTCGGGAAGGTGTTCACGAATTCGTCAGTCGTCAGGCGCGTCTGCCCGGTGCCGTCGGCATTCATGACGTAGATCTGATTGTTGCCGGTGCGGTCGTTGATGAACGCGATCTTGGTTCCGTCGGGTGACCAGGAGGGCATGTCATCGAGGCTGCTGTTCGTCGTCAGGCGCGTCTGCCCGGTGCCGTCGGCGTTCATGACGTAGATGTCGTTACTGGCCCAGAAGTCCCGGCCGCTGGCGAACGCGATCTTCGTGCCGTCGGGCGACCATGACGGGTAATAGTCGACCGAGGGGGTGTCGGTGAGGCGGGTCTGTCCGGTGCCGTCGGCGTTCATCACATAGATCTCGCTGTCCCCGTCCCTCTCGCTGGCGAACGCGATCCGCGTTCCGTCGGGCGACCAGGTCGGCTGCCAACTGATGTGCGAGTTCTCGGTGAGGCGAGTCTGTCCGGTGCCGTCGGCGTTCATGACATAGATCTCTCAGTTGCGAGTGTCGCGGGCGCTCGCGAAGGCGATCTTGGTTCCGTCGGGTGACCAGGCGGGATGGTCGTCATCCGTGACGTCTGTGAGCCGGGTTGAGCCGGTGCCGTCGGGATTCATCGCGTAGATCGCCCACACCCCGCCGCGGTCGCTGGTGAAGGCGATCAGACCGTTGCGGGCGCTGCATGAGGCGGCGTGGGCTGGAGCCGGGGCGACCACGACCAGCCCGGTGCAAGCGAGCGCCACTCCGGTCAGAACACGCGTCCACCTCATCAGAGCTCGCCACCCATCGTGTGTACCCCATTTCCTAACGAGCCCTCGGGAGCGGCCCCTGCTTCGGATGGTCCGCAGCCTCCCACACGTCCTGCTGAGGCGCAGGAAAACCTCGATCGGGCGCCGGGCATCAGCAGGTCGGCAGCGCGCCGACCGGTACGACGACCCGGTCCATCTCCTCCCCGCCGTCGCAGGTCATCAGGGCCACGGTCGCCAGGCCGTCCCGCTCGCCGACCACCTCCCAGTGGCCGCCGGAGGCGATCCAGCGGTCGAGGGCGGCGCCGGCCTCAGCGGACACCGGACGCCGCCCAGGCGGTGGCGGTGACCGTGAACGGGCCGGCGCCGAGCTCGGCCCGGAGCAGCGCGACCACGCGCTCCTGCTGGTCCGCGTCGAGGGCGGCGAAGGCGACGCCGGCGGTGCCGACGCCGAGCGTGTACGGCTCCCACCACGCGTCGAAGGACGCGAAGTCGACGGCGACCGTCAACGGGACCTCGGAGACCTCGCGGAGACCGGCGGCGGAGAGCAGCCGGGTGAGGTCGCCCGCGTGCGAGCCGGGAAGGCCGGTCTCGTCGGTCACCGAGGGGTCGACCGCCAGGACCGCCCGCCAGAAGTCCGACAGGGCGCCGCTGCCGCCGCCGTGGTCCCACACGCAGGCGCTGACCCGGCCGCCGGGACGGGTCACCCGCCGCATCTCGGCCAGCCCGGCCGCGGGATCGGACATGAAGTGCACGACCAGCTGGGCCAGGGTCGCGCCGAAGGCCTCGTCGGGGAACGGGAGGTCCTCCGCCGCGGCCTGGCGGACGTCGGCCCCCGGGTGGGCCGCAGCGGCGGCCGACACGAAGGTGGCGACGGGATCCACGGCGGCGACGAGCGAGGCGCCCTGGCGTCGTACCAGCTCGGAGGTCAGCATCCCCGGGCCGCAGCCCACGTCGAGGACCGGCGAGGACGGGGCGATGCCGGCCAGCCCGAGGTCCGCGAACAGCGGCGCGAGGGGAGTGGAGAACCTCCCCATGAAGCTGACATAGGCGTCCGCCACCTCGAACATGGCCACGCCGCGATCATTCTCCGCGACCGGCGGCTTGTCCATCGGTCCGGACCGTCACGCAGCAGCGTCCCGGGTCGGGCTCGAGGCGGGCCGTGACCCCGGCGCACCCGAGCCCGTCGGCGACGCCTTGCACGAAGGACCGGTTGAGGCCGCAGACCAGGGCGGTGTGCTTCTGGGCGAGTGCGTCGAAGGGACAGTTCTCCAGGGCCACGGCGTCGGGACTGACGGACGGCTCGTAGCCCTGCCCGGCCAGCACCGTCGCGAGCTCGGGCAGCCCGGCGGGCGACGGTACGCCGGCCGCCTCCTCGGCCACGGAGCGGCCCTCGGCGTGGGCGGACTCCGCGAGCGCGGCGTCGAGGTCCGCTCCCGCGCCGGCCCGGCCCACGGCGCCGGCGAGGATGTCGCCGACCAGGTCGTAGCGCCGGGGCGGCAGGGTGACCGCGAACTCGCGCGGCGAGCGCCGGTAGAGCTTGCTCGGGCGCCCCGCGCCCGGCCCGCTGCGCCCGCTCAGCCGGCGGAACTCGACCTCGAGGAGCCCCTGCTCGGCGAGGCGGTCGAGGTGGAAGCTCACCGTGTGCTTGGCGATGCCCAGGGCCGCGGCCGTGGCGTCGCGTCCGACCGCGTCGGGCTGCCGGGCGACGTACTCGTAGAGCGCGCGCCGGGTCGGGTCGGCGAGCGCCCCGATCGCGGCGGCGCCGGAGCCCAGGCCGTCGACGTCCACGGGGCGAGTCTAAAACAGACTCCACTTGACACAAGAGGGGTCGGAGGAGTCTAAATAGAAGGAACTTCAATTTTAGAGAAAGGGGTCGCCATGACCACCGACCACGCCCCCTCACGACGACCGGCCGCAGCGGCCTCACCGGTCCGGACGGAGCGTTCCTGCTGCTCCGCTCCGTGTTCACCGTCGCGCCGATCGTCTTCGGCCTCGACAAGTTCGCCGACGTCCTCGTCGACTGGGACGTCTACCTCGCCCCGTGGGTCGACGACCTGGTGCCGGGCAGTGCCGACCAGGCGATGTACGCCGTGGGGGTGGTCGAGGTCGTCGCGGGCCTCGTCGTCGCCTTCGCCCCGCGCTACGGCGGCCCGCTGGTCGCCCTCTGGCTGGCCGGCATCATCGTCGACCTCGTGAGCACGGGGGAGTACTACGACATCGCGCTGCGCGACGCCGGGCTGCTCTCGGCAGCGCTCGCGCTGACCCTGCTCGCCTGGGGCCGGACGGCGGACAGCGCCTCCAGCCGCGGCGCGAGATAGGCCAGCCCGGCGGCGACGACGAGCGCGAGGCCCTGGGCGACCTGCTGCCAGAAGGTCGGCACGCCGACCAGGGTCAGCCCGTTCTGCAGGATGCCGAGGAAGGCCACGCCGAGCACGACGCCGAACAGGGTGCCCGAGCCACCGGTCAGGGCGACGCCGCCGACCAGGACGGCGGTGAGCACGGCGAGCTCGAAGCCGGTGCCCGCCGTACCGGACTGCACGGCGCCGAGCACCGAGGCCTTGATCGCGCCGGCGAGCGCAGCGCAAGCGCCGGTCGCGAGGAAGAGCGCGAACGGCACGGTGCGCACCCGGACACCCGACAGGTAGGCCGCCTCGCGGGAGACGCCGATCGCGTAGATGTGGCGGCCCACGGGGGTGAGCGCGAGCACGGCGCCGGCGACGAGGACGACCAGCAGCGCGATCGCGACCGGGGAGGGGAGCCCGGCGACCTCGGCCCCGCCGAGCCAGGCGAAGGAGTCGCCGAAGCTGGTGAGCGGCAGCGGCGCGAACTGCTGGGCGAGGCCGCGCACCGCCGTGAGGGTGCCGAGCGTGACGATGAACGGCGAGAGCCCGACCACGCAGCACAGGAAGCCGTTGACGGCGCCGACCGCGAGGCCCGCGACGAGGGAGAGCAGCACGCAGGTCAGCAGGCTGCCGCCGTGCTCGGAGGCGAGCCAGCCGGCGGCGACCGCGCCGAGCGCGTACGTCGAGCCGACCGACAGGTCGAGATAGCCGCTGATGACCAGCAGCGCGGACGGGACCGCGACGATCGCGAGGGTGGCGCTGTCGGTGGCGATGCCCAGCAGGTTCTGGCTGCCGACGAAGCTGCCGGTCGCGAGCTCGAAGCCCACGGCCATCAGGACGATGACCGGGATGAGCGGATAGCGTGCGAGCTGGCGTGGGTGGGCGGATGCGTTCATGACAGGTGCTCCTGGAGGTCGGAGTCGGACTGGTGGACCGCGCGCAGCAGGGCGTCCTCGTCGAGCGCGTCGCCGGCGAGCTCGCTCACGACCCGGCCGTCCTGCATGACCAGCGCGCGGTCGGCGAGCGCGACGACCTCCTCGGGGTCCGTGGACGCGAAGAGGACCGCCGTACGACGCTCGCTCGCGATGGCGCGCACGACCTGGTAGATCTCGTGGCGCGCCCGGACGTCGACGCCCTGCGTGGGCTCGTCGAGCAGGAGCACCGTGGTCGGCAGCAGGCCGTTCACCCACCGGCCGAGCAGCAGCTTCTGCTGGTTGCCGCCGGAGAAGGCGCGTGCGGGCGCCTCGGGCGTGCTCGGATGGACGGACAGAGAGGCCGCGAGGGCGCTGAACGCGCGCCGCTCCGCTCCGCGCCGGCGTACCCCGAGGCGGGCGAGGGCGCCCTGGGCGGGCAGGAGTGCGTTGTCGAGGGCCGAGAGCGAGCCGAACAGCCCCTGGCCGGCCCGGTCGCCCGGCACGAGAGCGAGACCGGCCGCGAGGGAGGCGCGGGGCGCGGCACGGGTGAGACGCCGCCCGCCCACGGTGACGGATCCCTGCCGGGCCCGGCGGCCGAACAGCATCTCCAGGGTGCGCGTGCGGCCGGAACCGATCAGGCCGTAGAGGCCGACGATCTCGCCCGGCCGGACGTCCAGGTCGACCGGACCGACGCCCGCCCCGGTGAGCCCGCGCACCTGCAGCTGCGGGGGATCGGCCGGATGGACCGGGCCGCGCGGTGGGAGGTCCGCCGGCGGCTCGGCGATCGCCTCGATGATGTCGCGTCGGGACTTGCCGTGCAGCGAGGTGCTCACGTGCACCCGGCCGTCGCGCAGGACCGTCATCCGGTCGGCCAGCCGCTCGACCTCGCCGAGCAGGTGCGTGACGTAGCAGATCGCGAGGCCCTGCTCCTGGAGCGCGCCGACGGTCCGCTCCAGGGCGCCGATCTCGTGCGACGACAGGGCGGCCGTCGGCTCGTCCAGGATCAGCGCGACGGGGTCCCGGCTGAGAGCCTTGGCGATCTCCACGAGCTGGCGCTGGCCCATCGGGAGCTCGCCGACCCGGCGGTCGACCGCACAGGTGGCGCCGAGGCGGTCCAGCAGGGCCCGTGCGGCCGCGCGCTGGCCCGCGCGGTCGACGACGCCGCGCCGCCGGTGCTCCTGGCCGAGGAAGATGTTGTCGACCACCGACAGCGAGTCGACCAGGCTGAGGTGCTGGTAGATGATCGCGATCCCCGCGTCGATGGACTGGCGCGGGGAGAGCCCGGCGTAGCTGCGGCCCGCGACCTCGATCGTCCCGCCGTCCGGGCTGAACGCGCCGCCGAGCGCCTTGATCAGCGTCGACTTCCCGGCCCCGTTGTGGCCCAGGAGGGCATGCACCTCGCCCGAGGCGATGGTCAGGTCCACGCCGCGCAGGGCGTGCACGCCGCCGAACGACTTGCGCAGCCCGGTGATCTGCAGTGTCACCGCGCTCAGCCGTACTGCGCGATGATCTCGTCGAGCAGCGCGTCACCCTGCTTGACCAGGGTGATCGGCACGTCGGCGCTGGCCTCGGCGTCGCTCTTGCCGTCCGCGACGGCGAGCGGTACGTCGATCACCGCGTTGCCGATGTCGCGCAGCTGCAGGGCCGCGGAGGCGCGGTAGAAGGTGCCCCTCCGGATCAGCTCGAGCGAGCCGAGGTCGCCGTCCTGCCCGCCGACGTAGGTCCGCGCGTCGTCCTCCGCGCGACCCGACTCCACGAGCGCCTTGTAGGCGCCGAAGGCGGCGCCGTCGGTGATGCCGAGGACCACCTGGACGTCCGGGTGCTTGGCGAGGATCGCCTTGGTCTTGGAGAGCGCGGTGTCCGGGTCGATCGCCTGCTCACGGCCGACGACCTCCATGTCGGGTGCGGCCTGGGTGAACGCCTCGATCATGCCCGCCGTCCGCTCGCGGCCGAGCTGGATGGTGTCGTCGACGAGGAAGGCGACCTTGCCGCGGCCGCCGAGCTGCTCCTGGGCCCAGGCCGCCGCATCGGCGCCGAGCTGGCGCCCGCCCTCCTCGAAGCTGAACGTGATCGACGCGCTCTGGTTCTCCAGGGTGCCGCCGTAGGTCACCCAGATGATGCCCGCGGACAGGGCCCGCGCGGCCTGGGCCTCGAGCGCCTCGAAGACCATGGGGAAGGAAACGATCGCGGGCACCTTCTTGGCGATCAGCGTGTCGAGGTTCGTGGCCTGCACGTCCGGCTTGCCGTTGTCGTTGGTCTGCTCGAGGGAGACGCCCCGCTCCTTCGCCCGCGCCTTGGCGAAGCGGGCGACCCCTGCGTAGACCGGCAGGAAGGTGAAGGGGTAGTCCCAGGCGACGGTGTCGACGTCCTTGCTGGACCCGGCGACCCGGTCGCCGGAGGACTTCGTGGTGGCGGGGGCCGTGCAGGCCGAGGCGAGGACGGCGGCCCCGATGCCGCCGGTCCAGGAGAGGAAGGTCCGCCGGTCGAGGGGGTGCTTCGCGGTGGTGCTCATGGTGCTGCTCCGTTCGGGTGGAGGGGTCACGACGCGGCGGGGACGCCGGCCTGGATGTCGTCGAGGAGGGGCACGACCTGGTCGATCACCGCCGTCTGGTGCGGCTGCAGCTCCAGGCCGGCCATCCCCGCGAAGATCGGCTCGTAGGGGTCGGGCAGTGGGTCGGTCACGCCGGCCAGCGCCTCGATGACGGCGAGGCCGCAGAAGGGGACGTACACCGGGTTGTAGCCGCCCTCGTGGCTCATCGCGAGGCGGCCCTCGCAGTGCCGGGCGGCGAGGTCGAGCAGGCGCTCGGTCATCTGGCGGTAGGTGCCGCTGGTCAGCGCCTGCCGGGCGAGCGGGTCTGCCGCGTTGGCGTCGAAGCCGCTCGCGACCAGGATCAGGTCCGGCCGGAAGCGGTCGATGGCGGGCGTCACCACGCGGTCGAACGCGGAGAGGTAGCCGCCCGCCCCGGTCCCCGGGGGGAGCGGCACGTTGACGGCGTACCCGTGGCCGGCGCCGGTGCCGCGCTCGGTGACGTCGCCGGAGTCGGGCGGGAAGACGCGGTCCTGGTGCAGCGAGATGGTCAGCGTGTCGGGGTCGTCGTAGAAGGCCTTCTGGGTGCCGTTGCCGTGGTGGACGTCCCAGTCGAGGACCGCGATCCGCTCGACGCCGTGGGTACGGCGCACGGCGCGCGCCGCGATGGCGAGGTTGCCGAACATGCAGAAGCCCATGCCGGTCTCGGGCTCGGCGTGGTGGCCGGGCGGGCGGATCAGCGCGTAGGCGTTGTCGACCCTGCCCTCGACGACCGCCGCCGTCGCCTCGATCATGCCGCCCGCGGCGAGCCGCCCGATCTCGATCCCGCCGGGCCCGAAGGGGCTGAGACCGTCGCCGGAGTCCCCGCCCTTGGGTGCCTCGCTGCCGGCCTTGATCCGCGCGAGGTGCTCCTCGGTGTGGACTGCGAGGATCTCCTCGTCGGTGGCCTTGCGGGGCGCGAGCCGGGTCAGCCGGTCGATGACCCCCGAGACGACGACCAGCTCGTGGATGCGTCGCTTGGTCTCGGCGTTCTCGAAATGCTGGAGCGGCTGGATGCCGGCGCGGTGGTCGGCGGGGAACAGGCCCGCGTTGGTTCCGGTGTCGTGCCAGCCGAAGAGCTCGTGGTACAGGTAGCCGGTCGCCATCGCGCCTCCCGGGGGTGTGGCGCCGGTGGTTCCGGCGCGGTCCCGCCATCGTGGGACCGCGATGTGACCTGGGTCATGGGCAGATCTGCCAGTCTTGGCGCCGATCCGGCTCCGCTGACGCTCAGGTGACCGGCCGGCCGAGGACGCGGGCGAGGGAGCGCACCGACTCCGGGTCGGCCGAGGGGAGCAGGACTCCGGCGGCGGTCGCCTTCGCGGCGGCGCCGGCCCGCGACGGGGTGTCCAGCCGGGCGAGGATGGCCTCGACGTGGGCCGCGACCGTGCGTTGGGTGAGGCAGAGCTCGTCGGCGATCTCGCGGTTGCCCGCCCCGGTCGCGACCGCGGTGAGCACCTCGAGCTGGCGCAGGGTCAGGCCGAGCGTGGACGCCGCGGGACGGGTCGCGACCGTGCACGGTTGATGGGTCGCGGCACGCCCGGACGGGCAGTGCACGCGGACCTCCACCAGCCGCCCGGCCTGCTGGTGCAGGAAGGTGGCGAACCTGGTGCCCGAGCCGAGGATCGAGCGGACGATGCCCAGCAGCTCCGTGTCGAGGGCGGCGTGCAGCGGAGCCCGCCCGACGACCGGCGTCGCCCGCCCTGCGGCGTCGAGCCGTACGGCGGCGTACTCGGGCGGGAGGGTGACATCGGGCGAGGAGCAGGTGGCGACCGTGGTCAGGCGCGCGAAGGCGCGGCCCAGCGGCGCCAGGGCGCCGACGAGCTCGGGCGCGAAGTCGCGGGTGCTCCGCGCCGACAGGTGCAGCAGGCCGACCAGGCGCGCGCCCGGGTCGCGCAGCGCGATCGAGATGCCGTCGTCGTAGCCGGCGGGGTGGAGGACCTCGCGGTAGTGATCGGAGCCGCGGAAGTGGAACGGGTCGTCCTCGTCGATGCGCAGCCCGCCGGTGGCGGCGAGGACCCGGCGCCCGTGCGGCGAGGGGGCCAGCTCGGCGCGGAGATGGCTGGAGACCTCGGGGGAGTAGCCGACGCTGGCGACGGTCTGGAAGGCGGGGGCCTGCAGGTCGTCGGCATGGGTCAGCGCGGTGTCGAGCTGGCAGGCGGCGGCGCCGCCGTCCTCGGCCAGGCGCTCCAACAGCTGTGGCGCCGCGGTCGCGGCCTCGTCGGGCGCGTCGAGAGAGGCCAGGTCGCCGAGGAGGTCGATCAGGCGGTCCGAGACGGGGTGCCGGGTGCTCACCCGGTCGGCTGCGTGCATGCTTCCCCCAGCGGGCGGACAGGGTTGAGGTCACTCACCGTAGGGACCGGCGACGGCCGCGACAAGAGCCGTGGCGGATCCTGGGATTTTCCGCTCACCGTCTTGCGAAGGTGGCCGCAGAGGCCGTACGTTCGGATGCGAATGAAATCGTTTGGATCAAAACGATCTTGGTCGCCGGCTCGTCGAGGGGGCTCTCATGACCGCTGTCCGGGCGGACGGCGCGACGTCGATGGTGGCGCCGTGACCCGCCGGCCGCTGATCGCGATCCCCGCGCGCTTCTCGGCGTCCGCGTCGGCCCTGCGCTATGCCGCGGACGTCACCGCCCGCGCCCTGGCGCACGCGGTGTACGCCGCCGGCGGAGAGCCGCTCGCGGTGCACCCGGTCGCGCCCGGTGCGGAGGTCGACGCGACGGAGGTCGCCGCCCGCCTCTGGTACGCCGACGGCGTGCTGCTGCCCGGCGGTGGCGACCTGGCCGCGCGGTGGGCGGGGCAGCGGGCGCACGCGACCGAGTACGACGTCGACGAGGAGCAGGACGCCTTCGACCTCGCGGTGGCCCGCCACGCGCTCGGTGTCGGCCTGCCGCTGCTCGCCATCTGTCGGGGCAACCAGGTCGTCAACGTCGCCCTCGGCGGGGACCTGGTCCAGGACCTGGGCGAGCGCACCCACCGTCACGTCGTCCAGGAGATCGCCGTCGCGCCGGACTCGGTCCTGGCCGGGATCGTCGGCACGACGCCGACCATCTCGTGCTACCACCACCAGGGCATCGGGCGCCCCGGGCGCGGCCTCCGCGCCGTCGCGCACGCCGCCGACGGGGTCGTCGAGGCGGTCGAGCTCGACGGCGCCCGGGGCTGGTATCTCGGCGTCCAGTGGCATCCGGAGGACACGGCGGCGACGGACTCGGCACAGGCCGGCCTCTTCGGGGCGCTGGTGGAGCAGGCGCGCCTGCGGGCCTGCTCCCGGGCGTGAGGGGCGGCCCGGTCTACGCCTCGTCGTTGCCCTCCACGGCGTTGACCACGTCGCGCAGGGTCTTGGTGAAGGCGCTGACCTTGCGCTCGGAGAGCTGGCTGATGATCTCCGACTCCACGGCGTTGAACTCCGGGTAGAGCTGCTCCATCAGCCGGACCCCGTCGGGGGTGAGGCGCAGCCGGACCAGGCGCCGGTCCTGCTCGTCGCCCTCGCGAGCGATCAGGCCGCGGCCCTCGAGGGTCTTCACGACGCCGGTCAGGGTGGCCTTCGAGATGTCCGCCGACTCGGCGACGTGTCGGGTCTCCATGCCGTCCCAGATCCAGACGACCCAGAGCACCACGAAGCCGGTCCAGGTCATGTCGTGCTGGCGCAGCACCCGGTTGGTCAGCTCGCTGCGCACGGCGTTGGCCGCGCGGAACAGGTTGGACAGGGCGTTCGCTGCGGCGAAGTCCAGGGGGAGCTCGCCCACGTGGTCCTTCATGGCGCGCTCGGTCTCCTCGAGCGTGTGGCGGTCCGGCATGCGGTCAGCGTAGCCGCGCGGCTCGCCGGCGATCGGCGCAGCCGAGATCGTTCGGAAACAAACATTTTTCCGAAAAGCTGGACCGAAGGGATGGTGCCCTGGGTCACAGTGTGGTTATCGTACGGATCCGAACGATCCGGCGACAGAGTGCCGGTGACCGCCGGCCCCGGCCGCGCGCGACAGCGAAGGAGTCCCGATGCCGGACACCGTCAACACCACTCTCCGCAGGAATGCGCTCGGCGTCGGGGCGATCGTCTTCCTGGTGCTCGCGGCCGTAGCGCCACTGACCGGCATGGTCGTGGTGGCCGCACTCGCCATCGCGTTCGGCAACGGCGGCGGCGCGCCGTTCTCGTTCCTCGCGGTGGCCGTGATCCTCCTCCTCTTCGCGATCGGCTACGGCAAGATGTCGAGCCAGCTCGTCAACGCGGGCGGGTTCTACGCCTTCGTGGTCAAGGGGCTCGGACGACCGGCAGGCCTCGCCGCCGGGTATGTCGCCACGCTGGGCTACAACTTCTTCGTCGTCGGGACCATCGGCACCAGCGGCTTCTTCATGATGGTGCTCATCGACTTCCTCTTCGGCATCCACCTCGACTGGTTCGTGTGGGGCGGCGCCTCGATGGTCGTGGCCTACCTGATGGCGGTGAGGGGCATCGACTTCAGCTCCAAGGTGCTGGGCGTCTCCCTCGTCCTGGAGACCGCCATCCTGGTCGTCTTCGACGTCGCCGTGCTCTTCCAGGAGGGCTACGACCTCTCCGCCTTCTCCGGCGACGCGATCACCTCGGGCTCGCTGTCGATCGGCCTCCTCCTCGCGGCCACGGGCTTCCTCGGCTTCGAGGCGACCTCGCTGTTCAGCGAGGAGGCGCGCAACCCCCTGCGGACGATCCCCCGGGCGACCTACCTGGCCATCACCATCATCGGCCTGCTCCTGGCCGTCACCACGTGGGCGGTGGTCAGCGCCACGGGCGTCGCCCGCGCACAGCAGGCGAGCATCGACCACCTCGAGGGCGGCGACCTCGTGTTCAGCCTCGGCGCCGAGTACCTCGGGGAGCCGATGATGAAGGTGATGATGGCGCTGCTCCTCGTCAGCCTCTTCGCCGCGATGCTCGCCTTCCACAACTCCGCGACGCGCTATCTCTTCTCGCTCGGCCGGGCCCGGGTCCTGCCGCAGGCGCTGTCGCGCACCAGCGACGGGGGCTCGCCGATCCTCGCCGGCACCCTCCAGGCGGGCTTCGCCCTGCTGGTCGCCGCCGCGTTCCGGATCGCCGGGCTCGACCCGATCCTGCAGGTGGTGCCCGCCATGCTGGGCTTCGGGACGCTGGCCATCGTCGTGCTCCAGGCGCTGGCCGCGCTCTCGATCGTGGTGCACTTCCGCCGCGGCGCAGACCCCCGCATCGGGAGCACCTTCGTGGCTCCCGCCATCGGCTTCGTCGGCCTGTCGTTCATCGTCGTCATGGCCGTGACGCACTTCGACGTCGTCGCCGGCTCGACGGAGAGGGCCATCACCAGCCTGCCCTGGCTGCTGGTGCTCGCGCTCGCCGTCGGCCTCGCCCAGGCGGCGTACCTGCGCCGCAGCCGGCCCGCGGTCTACGACGGGCTCAACGCGGACCTCGAGCGCTTCGACGAAGGACTCCCCAGCGCTCCCGTCGCCGGCCGATGATGGATCACTGAGAGAAAGACGAACGGAGACACCGTGGAGCACATCGACGAGAACGCGCTGCGCGAGGCCGCTCGGCAGTTCGGCGAGGACGGCATCGACGTCGTCCGGCTGGGCTACAGCGACCTGATCGGCACCGAGCGCGGCCGGGACATCCTGGCGGAGCGGTTCGACCGCACCGTCGGGGACGGCGTCGCGTTCTGCCGCTCGGTCTACGGCACCTCGCCGATGGGGGACGTCGTCGACATCGCCGGCGGGCTCTCGGCCGGCCTGCCCGACATCGTCGTCGTCCCCGACCTCGCCACGGCGCGACCCGTGCCGTGGGAGCCCGGGGTCGCCCACGTCATCGGCGACGTCTACAACCCCGACGGCTCGCCGTCGGAGGAGAGCCCGCGCCAGGTGCTGAAGCGGGTCGTCGACCGGTTCGCCGAGCTCGGCATGCGCCCCATCGTCGGGCCCGAGCTGGAGTTCTACGTGCTCGAGCCCGACGAGTCCGCGCCCCACGGCTGGCGGCGGTACGGCGACGCCACCGGCAACGTGTACGTCGCCGGCTTCAAGGGCGACCCGGAGAACACCCTGCTCGCGTCCCTGCGCGAGCTGGCGGCGTACGGCCTCGACGTCGTCGCCGCCAACCACGAGTTCTCCGGCGGCCAGTTCGAGATCAACCTCTGGCACTCCGAGGCCCTCGACGCCGCGGACCGGGCGTTCCGGTTCAAGGCGGCCGTGCAGGAGCTCGCCCGGCGGCGCGGCAAGATGGCGACCTTCATGGCCAAGCCGTTCAACGACGAGGGCGGGTCCGGCTTCCACCTGCACTTCAGCACCCTCGACGCCGAGGGCAGGCCGCTGTTCGACGACCCGGACGGCGTGGACGGCCTGTCCGACGTCGGCCGCTCCGCGATCGCCGGCGTCCTCGCGCACGCGCCGGCGCTGGCGGCGATCAACAATCCCACGGTCAACTCCTACAAGCGGTTCGGTCCCGACACGCTCGCCCCGTGGCTGGTCGACTGGGGGCTCGACAACCGCAGCGCCATGGTCCGGATCCCGCCCGAGCGGGGCCGTGCCTCCCGGCTGGAGCTGCGGCTCGGCGACGCGTCCGCGAACCCCTATCTCGCGATCGCCGGCCTGCTCGCGGCCGCCTATCTCGGGATCCGCGACAGGCTCGCCCCGCCCGCCAAGCTCGAGGGCTACGGCTACGACACCGCGAAGGCCGACCGGCTGCCCGGCGACCTCGGCGCCGCGATCGACGCCCTGGAGGAGGACAAGGACCTCGCCGACATTCTCGGCCCCGCGTTCGTCGACACCTTCGTCGCCTACAAGCGCAACGAGCTCGAGCGGTTCGGCCAGTTCGTGACGGACTGGGAGTTCCGGGAGTACGCCTACCACCTGTGAGGTGGCCGGCGAGAGGGGGAGAGATCTCGTGACGACGCAGCCCATCGTCCGTGAGTTCGAGGCGGACCTGAGGGTCGTCTCCGCCGTCGAGGCGGCGACCGACGTGGTGACCCTGACTCTGGCCGCGGCCGACGGCTCGGCGCTGCCGCCGTGGACGCCCGGCGCCCACATCGACCTCGTGCTCGGCGACGACCTGGTCCGCCAGTACTCGCTGTGCGGCAGTCCCGCCGACGCCGACCGCTGGCGCATCGGCGTCCTGCGCACGCCCGACAGCCGCGGCGGCTCGAAGGCGGTGCACGCCGAGCTGGGGGAGGGCGCCACGGTGCGGGTCCGCGGCCCGCGCAACCACTTCCCGATGGTCGCCTCGCCGCGCTATCTCTTCCTCGCCGGAGGCATCGGCATCACCCCGATGCTGCCGATGATCGCCGAGGCGGAGGCCTCGGGAGCCGACTGGCGTCTCGTGTACGGCGGTCGCTCGCGCGCGTCGATGGCCTTCCTCGACGAGCTGGCGGCCTACGGCGACCGGGTCACCCTGCTCCCGCAGGACGAGGCGGGCCTGCCCGACCTCGACGCCCTGCTCGGCGTACCGCAGCCGGACACGCTGGTCTACACGTGCGGGCCCAGCGGGCTGCTGGACGCGGTCGAGGCCCGCTGCTCGTCGTGGCCGGCCGGCAGCCTCCACCTGGAGCGGTTCGCGCCGCGGGCGGCGTCGGGCGAGGACGAGGACACCGCCTTCGAGCTGGTGCTCCAGCGCTCGGGACTGACCCTCACGGTGCCGGCGGACCGTTCGGTCTTCGAGGTCTGCAAGGCCGCCGGCGTCAGCGTGGTCGGCTCCTGCCTCGAGGGCGTGTGCGGGACCTGCGAGACCGAGGTGGTCGACGGGGACGTCGACCACCGCGACTCCGTCCTGAACGAGGAGGAGAAGGAGTCCAACGAGTTCATGATGATCTGCGTCTCCCGGTGCCGCTCCGACCGGCTGACGCTGGACCTGTGAGGGAGACGCAGGGATGAGAGAGCACGGCACCACGGGCTACCCGCGCAACGCCTGGTACGCCCTCGCCGCGTCGGACGAGATCGCGGGCGAGCCCTTCGGGACGCGGGCGCTGGACACCCCCGTCGTGCTGTTCCGGGTCCCCGGACCCGACGGCGGCGTGGTCGCGCTGCGCGACCGCGACGCCCACCGGCCCTACCCGCTGAGCCTCGGCCACGTCGACGGCGACACCATCGTGTCGGGCTACTCCGGCTTCGCGTACGACCGCACCGGCGCGTGCGTGCGGGTCCCCTCCCAGGAGCAGGTCCCGTACGGCGCCCGCGTCCCGTCGTACCCGGTGCGCGAGGAAGGCGGGCTGGTCTGGGTCTGGCTGGGCGAGCCGTCGCTGGCCGCCCGGCGTCCGCCGGTCGCGACCCCCTGGCTGACGGACCTCTCCTGGGAGACCTTCGGCGGGCAGTGGGAGACCGCGGCCCACGTGCGCCTGCTCCACGACAACTTCGCCGACATCACCCACGTGGCCGTCGTCGACCCGGTGATCTCGCCGCCGGTGCTCGCCGGCGTCGCGCCCGCACTCGAGGTCGAGCTGACCGAGACGACGGTCCACTTCCACCGCGACTGGCCCGCCGCGCCGATGCCCGAGTGGCAGGCCAAGGTCTCGGGGGCGTCCCCGTCGGCGTCGTACCCGCAACGCGAGGAGGGGGCGTTCCTGGCTCCCGGCCTGTGGGCGGACCGCTGGGACGTGCTGCTGCCGGACGCCGAGGGCGGACCCCAGACCCTCCGCTTCACCCACGCCGTGACGCCCGTGGACGACCGCCGTACGCGCCACCTGTGGCGGGTCAGCCGCAACTTCGCCCCGGGCGCCGCGGCGACCGACGTCCTCCGCCCGATCTTCGAGTCCTACTACCTCAAGGTCCGCGAGATCCTCGAGACCATGCAGCAGGTCATCGACCGCGACGGCTACGGCGAGGACGTCAACGTCGCCGCCGACCTCGCCGCCCTCCAGGTCCGCAAGATCCTCCGCCGCCTGGTCGCCGACGAAGGCTGACCCCGCCCCGCGAGGTGTGAGGTGTGGGGCCGCGAGGTGTGCCATGTGGGGCCGCGAGGTGTGAGTTGTGGGGATGCGCGGTGTGAGGTCGGCCCCAGATCTCACACCTCGCGCGGGGCATGTACCGACGTCGCCGAGGCGAGCTCGCTCTTCAGGAGCGTCACACTCCGGTCAAGTCGTGTCGGCAGGGATCGGACCAGCCAAGAGGTAGATCCGATCCCGCCGTACGTGCGGCCGCTTTCGCTGGCAGCCCAGGTCGAAGTCAGGCGTACTTGATCCTCACCCTGGAGCTGTCCCACACGTCGAGGCTGTCGATGTCACCGACCTCGACGACGGCCAGCCACCACCCGTCGGCGTCAGCCCGGAACATGTGCGACTGGTCATCGACCTCCACCGTGATCTCCGAACCCGGATCGGCGCGTCCGACTGCCCAAACGGAGTCGTCGGACCAGCCGCGGATCGCAGATTCGCCGAGGTCGGGGTAGTTGGCGTCGTCGTGACCTGCGATCGGCACCCATCCGTCCGCCGCGCGGACGAAGACGGTGAGCTCGACCTCACGTCCGTCGCCGTTGAGGTCGTCGAACCGAGCGGCGTGGGGGCCTTCCCGGACGACAGTGCGTACGACGCCGTGCCGCGGGATGTCCGAGATCCATAGCTCGTCGTGGTTCACCCCAGGACAGTCGCATGCCGCACACGCCGCCGCCTCCGAATATCGACGAGCCACCGGCGTACGTCATTCCCGATGAACGTGGGCGCAGGAATCCGGTGAGGTCGCTGCCACCCGATCAGGCGTGGCTGGGTCTTGTGTTGCGTCCCGAAGGCTGGGCGACCCCACGAGGCACACCTCGAGGCCCCACAACTCACACCTCGCGCCCCCATGAGGCACACCTCGCGGGGCGTGGTCAGTGGGTGGTGACGCGGACGGGGAGGGTCTTGATGCCGTTGACGAAGTTGCTGCGGACCCGGCGGACCTCGCCGTTGAGCTCGATGGTCTTCAGGCGGGGGATCAGCTCCTCGAACATGAGCCGGATCTCCATGCGGGCCAGGTTGTTGCCCAGGCACAGGTGCGGGCTGCCCTTGCCGAAGGTGACGTGGTCGATGTCCTTGCGGGTGACGTCGAAGTCGTAGGGGTCGTCGAAGACCTCCTCGTCGCGGTTGCCCGAGGCGAACCACATGACGACCTTGTCACCCTCCTTGATCTGCTGGCCGCCGAGCTCGACGTCGCGGGTCGCCGTACGACGGAAGTGGTAGACCGGCGACGCCCAGCGCAGGAACTCCTCCACGGCGTCCGGGATCAGCTCCGGGTTCGCCTGCAGCTTCGCGAGCTGCTCGGGGTGCTCGAGCAGCGCGAGCATGCTGTGCGTGATGGTGTGGCGAGTGGTCTCGTTGCCGGCCACGACGAGCAGCAGGAAGTAGCTGTCGAACTCGGAGGCCGACAGCGCCTGGCCGTCCTCGGGGATCTTGTTGACCAGCATGCTGACCAGGTCGCTGCCGGAGCCGCCCTTGCGCTCGGCGGCGAGCTGGCGGCCGTAGTCGAAGACCTCCTGGGACACGGGGGAGCGGAAGGGCAGGTGCTTGTAGCGCTCGCTCTCCGCGTCGGAGATGAGGACCTTCGCGTACTCCGGGTCGGAGAAGCCGATGATCTCGTTGCCCCAGTCGATGAGCTGCCCCGTCCGCTCCTGAGGTACGTCGAGCAGGCGCGCGAGCACCTGGATCGGGAAGTCCGCGCTGATCTCCTTCACGAAGTCGAACTCCGACTTCTGCAGCGCGGCGTCGATCGTCTGCTTGGTGAGGTCGCGCAGGAAGTCCTCGTAGTTGCGCATGAGGTTGGGACGGCTGAACTCGCGAGCGATCAGCTTCCGCAGGGCCCGGTGTCGCGTGCCGTCCGTCTCCAGCATGGACCGACGGGCCTCCTGCAGGTCGTCGTCGACCTCCTCGAGGTTCACGAAGTTCGTCGACGTGAACGTCTCCGGGTCCTTGTCCACCTCGCAGATGTCGGCGTGCCGGGTCACGGCCCAGAAGCCGCTCCCACCGTCGGTCTCGCGCTGGAAGTGGACCGGTGACTCCCGGCGCAGGGTGTCGAGCATGCCCCACGCCTGGGGGCCGGTGAAGCGGTCGAGGTCGACGAGGTCGACCTCGTCCAGCGGGACGTACGGCGGCTTCTCCACGGGCGTGTCTCCATCCAGTCCAGGGCAATCGTTCGGATCCGAACAATATCTCCGAAGAACTTTCCTCGCAAGGGTGGTCTTTCACTGCGGAGGTGGTTATCGTACGGATCCGAACGACCTGCACATCCGCGACCCGAGCTGAGGCCCGATGAACGACCTGAAGGGGTTCTTCTTCCCCCGCACCGCGACCGGCCAGTCATCCCTGATCCCGCCGCCGCCGTGGCACTACTCGGGCGACCTGCTCACCGTCGAGTACCGCACCGACCCGGCGCGCGTCGCGGAGCTGCTGCCCGCTCCGCTCGAGCTCGCCCCTGAGGACCCCGGCGCCGTCGCGCTGATCTGGGCCGACTGGCAGTCCTGCTCGTCGAGCCGCGAGGAGCTGCTGGACCCGGTGCGCTCGCAGTACAAGGAGGCCTTCGTCGTCGTCCGGTGCTCCTTCGAGGGCGTCACCTACTCGCGCTGCGTCTACATCTGGGTCGACAAGGACTTCGCGATCGCTCGCGGCCTGCACCAGGGCTACCCGAAGAAGCTCGGCTCCATGTGGCAGACCCGGCCGCACCCGTTCTCCCACGCCGCCCCGCAGGTCGCGGCCGGGGGTGTCTTCGGGGCGACCCTCGCGGCCGGTGACCGCCGCCTCGCGCAGGCCGTGCTGACCCTCCGCGAGGAGTCGGCGACCAACGGCTTCGTCAACGGCCATCCCATGGCCCATCACCGCGTCTACCCGGGCATCGAGAAGGACGGGCCGGACGCGTACGCCGAGCTCATCGCCTCGGGCGCGAGCTCCTTCGAGGCGGGCCCGGCCTGGACCGGCGACGTCGAGCTCGAGCTCTTCGCGTCGCCGACCGAGGAGCTGCACCGGCTCGAGGTGCAGGAGATCATCGGCGGCTACTACCGCCAGGTCGGCGTCGTCTGGGACGGCGGCACCACGCTCGCGCACCTGACCGACCGCCAGCCCGACCGCCAGCCCGACCGCCAGCCCGAGGGAGCCACCCGATGAGCGCGCACCAGGCGCACACGGCCGTGGTGGAGGGCGTCGAGGTCGACACCCGCCACTGGATCGGCGGCCACCGGGTCGCCTCCACCACCACCTTCACCGACGTCTCGCCGATCGACGAGCAGCCGCTCGCCGAGATCCACGCCGGTACGACGACCGAGGTCGACGCCGCCGTCGCCGCGGCGCGCGCCGCCTTCCCCGCCTGGGCCGCGCTGTCGGTCAAGGAGCGCAGCGACATCCTGCGCGCCGTCGCCGACGGCATCGAGGCTCGGATCGAGGATCTCGCCGTCGTCGAGACCCGGGACAACGGCTCCCTGCTGCGCTCGCACCGCCGTGGCGTGATGCCGCGCGTGGCGATGAACTTCCGCGCCTTCGCCGACTTCGCCGAGCAGCAGCTGGGGCACCCGGACCTGGAGGTCCGCGGCCATCGGGAGCGGATCAGCTACGACCCGGCCGGCGTCGTCGCGATCATCACGCCCTGGAACGCGCCGCTCATGCTCGCCACCTGGCGGATCGGGCCGGCCCTCGCCGCCGGCAACACGGTCGTCGTCAAGCCGCCCGAGTGGGCGCCGCTGACCGCGAGCCTGCTCGCGGACATCATGCACGAGGCCGGCGTACCCGCCGGGGTCTTCAACGTCGTCCAGGGCACCGGGGTCGACGCGGGCGCCCCGCTCACCGCGCACCCCGACATCAACCGGCTGGCGTTCACGGGCTCGGTGCCGACCGCCGGGGTGATCTCGAAGGCGGCGGCCGCCAACATCGTCCCGCTCTCCTACGAGCTCGGCGGCAAGTCACCGCTGCTCGTCTTCGAGGACGCCGACCTCGACCTGGCCGTCGACCTCGCGGTCGAGCAGTTCGACAACGCCGGCCAGGTCTGCCTCAAGGCGGCCCGGATGCTCGTGCACTCCTCGCTCGCCGAGGAGTTCACGCAGCGGGTGGTGGCGAAGGCGAGCACCCTGGTGCAGGGCGACCCGCGCGACGAGGCGACGGACGTGTCCGCCCTGGTGTCGCGCCGGCACTTCGAGCAGATCTGCGGCTTCGTCGAGCGAGCCGTCGCCGACGGGGCCCGTCCGCTGCTCGGCGGTGGCCCCAACGACGAGCTGGGCGGGCTCTACTTCCGTCCGACCGTCCTCGTCGACGCCCCGCCGGGCTCGGAGATCCTCACCGAGGAGGTCTTCGGACCGGTCGTCACGATCGAGACCTTCGACACCGAGGAGGAGGCGGTCGCGAAGGCCAACGACACGCGCTTCGGCCTCGCCGCGACGCTCGCGACGGGCGATCCTGCCCGTGCCGAGCGGGTCTCGCGGCAGCTGCGCGCGGGCACCGTCTGGGTCAACTGCTTCTTCGTCCGCGACCTCAACGCGCCCTTCGGCGGCAGCGGTCGCTCCGGCATCGGCCGGGAGGGCGGCATCTGGTCCTTCGACTTCTACACCGACATCAAGAACAGCGTGTTCGCGCCGAGCGGCTGGGCGGAGCAGGCAGGACAGGAAGGTGGGTCCGATGGGTGAGGTCGTCGGCGCGGGCCTGGTCGCGCACGTCCCCACGATCGTGCTGCCGGAGGCGATCCGGCGCGAGCTCAACGGCGGGGAGGACAGCACCCTCGTCTCGGGGCTCCAGCAGCTGCGTCGCGAGGTCTTCGACGTCGTGGACTACGACACCGTGGTCGTGCTCGACTCGCACTGGGCCACGACGGTCGAGTGGGTCGTGACCGCGCAGGAGCGCCGCAGCGGCTTGTTCACCTCCGAGGAGCTGCCGCGCGGGATGAGCCAGCGGCCCTACGACTTCGCCGGGGACCCTGAGCTGGCGCACCTGGTCGCCAGCAAGGCGCCCGAGCACAGCACGTGGATCACCGCGATCGACGACGACGCGCTGCCGATCTTCTACGCGACCACCAACGTGTGGGAGTACCTCGGCCAGGGCCTGCCCGACAAGCGGTGGATCTCGATCGGCGTGTGCCAGACCGCCGACCAGGAGGACGCCCTGCGCCTGGGCCGCGCCCTCGGTACGGCGATCGCCGCGTCGGACCGCAAGGTCCTGCTGGTCGCCTCCGGCGCCATGTCCCACACCTTCTGGCCGCTGCGGAAGCTGCGCGACCACGAGGCCGCGGGCGTGGAGCACATCTTCACCCCGGAGGCCGCTGCCGCCGACGCCGAGCGGATCGACTGGTTCAAGCGCGGCGAGCACGCGCGTGTGCTCGACACGATGGACGAGTTCTACCGGTTCAAGCCCGAGGCCCGCTTCCAGCACTATCTGATGATGATCGGCGCCCTCGGCGAGGGCGACTGCACCGCTCCCGGCCGCCAGTACGGCGAGTACGAGAACTCCGTCGGCACCGGCCAGGTGCACCTGTGGTTCGACCGCCCGGAGGGCGGCTTCCCTGCTCCCCGGGCCACGCCCACCGACCCCGACTACGTCCGCCAGACGCGCGGCCCCGGTGCCGACGTACCGGCCGCCGGCTGAGCCACCGAGAGGATCTCCGAGACATGACCACCGAGTACCGCCGGATCCTGCTCGACGGCAACGCCGTCGATGTCCGCCGCGAGGGCGACACCCTCGTCGCCGGCGACGGGCGCACCGTCGCCGTCGCCGACGCCGTCCACCTGCCGCCGGTGACGCCGAGCAAGATCGTCTGCGTCCACCTCAACTACTCCTCCCGGGTCGAGGAGATGATGACCAAGCTCCCGCCGGCGCCCACGTACTTCCACAAGCCGGTCTCCGCGCTCAACGCCCACGAGTCCGCGGTGGTGCGCCCGCAGGGCTGTAAGTGGCTCAACTACGAGGGCGAGATCGCGATCGTCATCGGCAGGACCGCGCGCAACATCGCGCCCGAGGAGGCCGGCGACTACATCCGTGGCTACTCGATCGGCAACGACTACGGCCTGCACGACTTCCGCGACACCGACTCCGGCTCGATGCTGCGGGTCAAGGGTGCCGACACGCTGTGCCCGGTCGGCCCCGGCATCGTCGAGGGCTGGGACTTCCGCGACAAGCGGATCCGCACGATCGTCAACGGCGAGGTGCGCCAGGACGGCAGCACCAGCGAGATGAAGTGGGACATGCACTACCTCGTCGCCGACATCGCGCGCACCATCACGCTGCAGCCCGGCGACATCCTCATGTCCGGTACGCCGGCCATCTCGCGCACCGTCTACCCCGGGGACGTCGTCGAGGTCGAGGTCGAGGGCCTCGGCATCCTGCGCAACCACATCGTGGAGGGCCCGACCCCGATCCGCGGCGACGTCGGCGCGCAGCCGACCGAGAGCGAGGAGGTCCTCTCGACCGCCCAGGGCGGCGACTGGGAGTTCCGCGGGATCCGCAAGCCCGACCTCTCGAACACCCACTGAGCCCGCGCAGCCCTGGAAGGACGTGCCGTGCCCGCACCCCGCATGCTGATGATCCTCAGCGAGAACTGGACGCTCACCGACGGCCGCAACCTCAACGACCTCGTCACCTGGTCCCGGATCGCCGAGGACACCGGCTTCGACGCGGTGATGATCTCCGAGCACGTCGTGCTGGGCCCCGACGCCAGCGACAAGGGGGTGATGGGCAACCCTCGCGACTATGCGGCGCCCGGCAACCAGGACCCGCTGACGCCCTGGCCGAACTCGCTGATGCTGTTCTCCGCGATCGCCAGCGTGACCGAGCGGATCCGGCTGGTCGGCGCGGCGGTGCTCGCCCCGCTGCGTCACCCCCTGCTCCTCGCCCGCGAGCTGGGGACGCTGGACCTGATCTCCGAGGGCCGGCTCGTGGTCCAGCCGAGCGTGAGCTGGAGCAAGGACGAGTACGCCGCCCTGGGCGTCCCGTTCGGAGAGCGCGGCAGGATCCTCAGCGAGCAGCTCGAGGTGCTGCGGCTCGTGTTCGGGCAGTCGCCGGCGACGCACCACGGCCGGTACTTCGACTTCGAGGACATCTACCTCGAGCCCAAGGCCTTCCGGCCCGAGGGCCCGCGGATGTGGTTCGGCGGGCAGAAGGCGCACGGCGCGGTCGTGGAGCGGATCGTGAGGTACGGGCACGGCTTCCACCCGTTCGGCCGCCCGACGGCCGAGGACCTGCAGGTGATCCGGGACGCCATGGCCGCGGCCGGGCGCGACATGGCCGAGCTCGAGATGGTGGGCGGCGTGCGGTACTCCTTCCCCGACGACCACTCGCTCGCCGACCTGGGGGAGTCGATGGACTCGATCCCCGAGCAGCTCGAGCAGGGCTTCACCACCATCTGCATCAAGCCGTCGATGTACATCGACGACCAGCGGGAGATGGAGACGTTCTGCAAGGACGTCATGAGGCGGGCGGAGGCGATGGCCTGATGGCCGACCGTGACAGCGCGGGCAGGCGGCTGCTGGTCCTCGGCCACGACTACCTCGCGGCCGGCGGGATCGAGCAGCGCTTCCTCGACCGCGGCTACGGTGCCGAGCGCATGCAGGTCGTGCCGCCCGACCGCTTCGGCGACCCGGGCGTGGACGTCGACCTCCCCGACCCGCGCGCGTACGACGCCGTCCTGGTGCTCGGCGCCCGGTGGAGCGTCTACGACGACGAGGTCGCGTCGTGGGTGAAGCCCGAGCTCGAGCTGCTGCGCACGGCCGACGAGGCGGGCGTGCCCGTCCTCGGGATCTGCTTCGGCGGACAGATGCTCGCCCAGGCCCACGGGGGCGAGGTCGTCGCCTCGCCGGCGCCAGAGATCGGCCCGCACGTGGTGTCCGGGGTGCCGGCGGTGGCGGGCATCTGGACGCAGTGGCACTACGACCGGTTCGTCCCTCCGCCGGAGGCGACGGTCGTCGGCGTCAACGCGGCGGCGCCGCAGGCGTTCGTGCTGCGCCGCAACCTCGCCGTCCAGTTCCATCCCGAGGTGGACGCGGACAGCGTGCAGGCATGGCTCGACGACGGGGGCGCCCAGCAGGCCCGCAACCGCGGGCTGGACCCCGACGTGCTGCTGGAGCACATCCGCTCCCTCGACGCCGACGTACGGCGGCGCGCCGGGACGCTCGTCGACTACTTCCTCGACCAGGTGGCGGTGAGCTGATGGCCGCAGCGACCGGCAGGGTCGTCGTGGTCACCGGCGGCGGCACCGGGATCGGCGCCGCTGTCGCCCGCCGGCTCGCCGCGTGCGGCGACCAGGTCGTCGTCTGCGGCCGCCGGGAGGCGCCGCTGCGCGCGGTCGCCGGCGAGACCGGCGCCCACGCGATCGTCGCCGACGTCAGCGAGCCGGATGGCGTCGAGCGGGTCGTCACCGAGACGGTCGCGACCTTCGGCCGGCTCGACGGCCTGGTCCTCAACCACGGGATCATCCACGTCGGCCGGGTCGACGAGGTCACGCCCGCGCAGTGGGACGAGACCGTGCGGGTGAACCTCACCTCGCCCTTCCTCCTCGTCCGCGCCGCGCTGCCGCACCTGCTGGCCGCACGCGGCGCGGTCGTCGCGGTATCGTCGGTCGCCGCCCTGCGCGCGAGCGACGGGATGGCGGCGTACTCCGCCAGCAAGGCCGGGCTGCTCCTGCTCACCCAGTCCCTCGCGGTCGACCACGGTCGCGACGGGCTGCGCGCCAACGCGATCTGCCCCGGGTGGACCGCCACCGAGATGGGGGACATGGAGATGGCCGAGCTCGGCAGGGAGCGCGGTCTCTCGACCGACGACGCCTACCGGCTGGCCACCGCCGTGGTCCCGCAGCGCCGCGCGGCCCAGCCCGACGAGATCGCGGCCGCGGTGGGCTGGCTGCTCTCCGACGCCGCGTCGTACGTCAACGGCGTGGTGCTGCCCGTGGACGGCGGCTCCTGCGTCGTCGACCCCGGCACCTTCGCCCTCGACCCCCGCGTCTCGATCGCCCTCACCCAGGAGTCCTGATGACCCAGCCCGTCAGCAAGTACGCCGTCCGCAACCCCGCGACCGGGGAGGTGCTCGAGAACTTCCCGACCGCCACCGACGCCGAGGTCGCCGCGGCCGTGGACGCGGCGGCCGCCGCGCACGAGCGGTGGGGCCGCGGCGCCTCCGGGGCCGAGCGGGCCGTGGTCATCCGGCGGGTCGCGGAGCTGCACCGCGAGCGGTCCGGCGAGCTGGCCAAGGCGATCCATCTCGAGATGGGCAAGGCGCTGCCGGCCGCCGAGGGGGAGGTCGCGTTCTCGGCCGACATCTACCAGTTCTACGCCGACCGCGCCGAGGAGCTCCTCGCCGACGAGGAGATCGAGCTGCTGGGCGGCGAGGGGCGCGCCCTGCTCCGTCGGCAGTCGGTCGGCCCGCTGCTGGGGATCATGCCGTGGAACTACCCGGTCTACCAGGTCGCCCGGTTCGCGGCGCCCAACCTGCTCCTCGGCAACACGATCGTCCTCAAGCACGCCGCGCAGTGCCCGCGCTCGGCGGCCCTCCAGGCCGAGATCCTCCTCGACGCCGGCCTGCCCGCGGGGGCCTACGTGAACGTCTACGCGACCAGTGACCAGGTCGCCGCGGTGATCGCCGACCCGCGCGTCCAGGGCGTCTCGCTGACCGGCTCGGAGCGGGCCGGCTCGATCATCGGCGAGCTGGCCGGTCGCCACCTGAAGAAGTGCGTGCTCGAGCTCGGGGGCTCGGACCCCTTCGTGCTGCTCTCCACCGACGACCTCGCCGCTGCCGTCGACGACGCGCTCGCCGCCCGGGTCGGCAACGTCGGCCAGGCGTGCAACGGTGCGAAGCGGTTCGTGGTCGTCGACGAGCTGTACGACGCCTTCGTCGACCTGCTGCGGGAGCGGATCGCCTCCGCCGGCACCGGCGCCCCGCTGTCCTCGGTCGGCGCGGCCGAGGAGCTCGCCGCCCAGGTCGAGGCGGCCGTGGCCGCGGGCGCGGTCCTGGAGTCGGCGGGGGAGCGGGAGGGCGCCTTCCATCCCGTCGGGGTCCTCACCGGGGTCACCCCCGACAACCCCGCCTACCACCAGGAGTTCTTCGGGCCGGTGGCGATGGTCTTCCGCGCCGCCGACGAGGCGGACGCGGTGCGCATCGCGAACGACACCCCGTACGGGCTCGGGTCCTACGTCTACACGACCGACCCGGAGCAGGCGGACCGGGTCGCGAGCGCCCTCGAGGCGGGCATGGTCTTCGTCAACGGGGTCGGCCTCGAGGCGGTCGAGCTGCCGTTCGGCGGCGTGCGCCGCTCGGGCTACGGCCGGGAGCTGGGGCGCCTCGGCATCGAGGAGTTCGTCAACAAGAAGATGATCCGCATCGCCCGCTGACCTCCGGGGCGCGAGGTGTGAGTTCTGGGGCCTCGAGGTGTGAGGTGTGGGGCGCCCAGCCGCCTCAGCGGGCTCCGACCAGACGCAGGGCCAGGTCGGCGTAGTAGTCGCCGATCTGCGCCGGCGACCACTCGCCGTCCTCGCGGTACCAGCGGGCGATGTCGATGCCCATCGAGGCGAGCGCGGTCGCGGCCAGGGCCGGGTCCGGCGTGTCGAAGGCGCCCGCCGCCACGCCGTCCGCGACCAGCGCCCGCAGCTCGCGGTCGATGCCGGTGCGCAGCTCGTCGATCGCCGCGCGGTGCTCCGGGCTGAGCGCCGCCAGCTCGTAGTTGAGGATCCGCGCGACCGTGTGGTGGTGGGCGTGGAACTCCGCGAACGCGCGCCCGACCGCGGCGACCTGCGCGACCGGGTCGGCGGACGAGGCGCGCGCCTCGCGTACGACGTCCAGCGCCTGCTGGTGTCCGGCGCGCGAGATGAGGAAGAGCAGGTCCTCCTTGGACCGGTGGTGGACGTAGACCGCCGCCGGACTCATCCCGGCCGCGCTCGCGATGTCGCGGGTGGTCGTGCCATGGAAGCCCTTCGCGGAGAACGCCGTCACCGCCGCGTCGAGCAGCCGCGCGCGGGTGGCCTCGGCGCGAGAGGGCGCAGTGGACATCGGGCTACCTCCGGCTGGTGCCTCGGCGACGGGCTCGCGAGACAGGCTCGCGAGAGGGGCCTTGACGGGTGGGGGCGGGTGACCCTTAGGCTACACGCTAAGCAAGCGCTTAGTAACCCGATGATCGGAGCGGACGCACGTGGGCACGAGGTTCGAGGGGAAGACGGCGATCGTCACCGGAGCGAGCCGGGGCATCGGCCTCGGCATCGCGCGGCGCCTCGTCGCGGACGGCGCCCGCGTCGTGGTCACGGGTCGCGGCAAGGAGGCGCTCGACGAGGCGGTCGCCGAGCTCGGCGGGCCGTCGAAGGCGCTCGGAATCGCGGGCCGCGCGGACGATGCGGCGCACCAGGCGGACGTCGTACGGCGGACGGTCGAGACCTTCGGCAGCGCCGACCTGCTCGTCAACAACACCGGCATCAACCCGACCTACGGGCCGATGATCGACCTCGACCTCGACGTCGCGCGCAAGGTCGTCGACGTCAACGTGCTGGCGGCGCTGGCGTGGACCCAGCGCGTCCACGACGCCTGGATGCGCGAGCACGGCGGCGCGGTCGTCAACGTCTCGTCGGTCTCCGGCGTCAGGCCCGCGCCGAACATCGGGATCTACGGCGCCAGCAAGGCGATGATGATCTCCATGACCGAGCTCCTCGCCGTCGAGCTGGGCCCCCACGTCCGGGTCAACGCGGTCGCTCCGGCGGTGGTGAAGACCAGGTTCGCCACCGCGCTCTACGAGGGGCGGGAGGACCAGGTCGCGGAGCAGTACCCGCTCAAGCGGCTCGGCGAGCCCGAGGACATCGGCGGCGTCGTCGCCTTCCTGCTCTCCGACGACGCTGCCTGGATGACCGGGCAGACGGTCGTCGTCGACGGCGGGGTCACGCTCACCGGTGGCGTCGAGTGAGCGAGCGGGAGCACCCGCCGGGTCTCGACCTCGCCGCGCTCGGCGCCTGGCTGCCGACGGCCGTCCCGGGCGCCGGGTCGTCACTGAGCGCCGAGCTGGTCGCGGGCGGCAAGTCCAATCTCACCTTCGTGGTCACCGACGGCAGCGCGGAGTGGATCGTACGGCGACCGCCGCTCGGCCACGTGCTGGCGACCGCCCACGACATGGGGCGCGAGTACCGGGTCATGTCCGCGCTGCAGGGCACCGCGGTCCCGGTGCCGCGCACCTTCGCGCTGTGCTCCGACCCGGCCGTGCTCGGTGCGGAGTTCTACGTGATGGAGCGGTGCGCCGGGACGCCCTACCGTCGCGCCGCGGACCTCGAGGTGCTCGGACCCGAGCGCACCAGGGCGATCTCGGAGCGGCTCGTCGACATCCTCGCGGCGCTGCACGCGCTGGCGCCCGACGAGGTCGGCCTGGGCGACTTCGGCCGTGCCGACGGCTTCCTGGCGCGCCAGGTCGCGCGGTGGCGCAAGCAGCTGGACGCGTCGTACACGAGGGACCTGCCGGCCGCCGACGAGCTGCACCGCCTGTTGGCGGCCTCGGTGCCGACCGGGTCGGCCGTGGGCATCGTGCACGGCGACTACCGCCTCGACAACGTGCTGGTGGACACCACCGACGGAGCCGACCAGGCGACCGCCGTCCTGGACTGGGAGATGGCGACGCTCGGGGACCCGCTCACCGACCTCGCGCTCATGCTCACCTACCACCGCCTCGCGGACACCCTGGGTGCGGCGGTCGCCGACGCCTCGTCCGCGCGGGGCTTCCTCACCGAGGAGGAGATCGTGGCCCGCTACGCCGCGGCGAGCGAGCGCGACCTGTCCGGCTTCGGCTGGTACCTGGGGCTGGCGGCCTTCAAGCTGGCCGCGATCCTCGAGGGCATCCACTACCGCTTCCTCGCCGGCCAGACGGTCGGGGAGGGCTTCGACCAGGTCGGCGCCGCGATCCACCCCTTGCTCGACGCCGGCCTCACCGCAATCAAGGAGAACTGATGGACTTCGGATACGACGCGCGCACCGAGGAGCTGCGGGCCACGATGCTCGCCTTCATGGACGAGGCGGTCTACCCGGCCGAGTCGGTGTTCCACGACCAGCTCGCCCAGCTCGAGCAGTCGGGGGACCGGTGGGCGTGGGACTCCACGCCGGTGGTCAAGGAGCTGCGGGCCGAGGCGCGCCAGCGCGGGCTGTGGAACCTCTTCCTGCCCGGTGAGCACCCCGGCGTCGAGGGCGCGGGCCTGACCAACGTCCAGTACGCCGCCCTCGCGGAGATCTCCGGACGCAGCGGCCATCTCGCCCCGGCGGCGATGAACTGCGCCGCGCCCGACACGGGGAACATGGAGGTCCTGCACCTCTTCGGCACGCCCGAGCAGAAGGAGCAGTGGCTCGAGCCGCTGCTGAACGGCGAGATCCGCTCCGCGTTCGCCATGACCGAGCCCGACGTGGCCTCCTCCGACGCGACCAACATCGCCATGTCGATCGTCCGCGACGGCGACGAGTACGTCCTCAACGGCCGCAAGTGGTGGATCACCGGGGCGATGAACCCCAACTGCCGGATCTTCATCGTCATGGGCAAGACCGACCCGACCGCGGACCGGCACCGTCAGCAGTCGATGATCCTCGTCCCGCGCGACACACCCGGTCTGGAGGTCGTGCGGCCCATGCACGTCATGGGCTACGACGACCACGAGCACGGCGGGCACGCCGAGCTGCGCTTCACCGACGTCCGGGTCCCGGCCGCCCACCTGATCGGGGAGGAGGGCTACGGGTTCGGGATCGCCCAGGCCCGCCTGGGCCCGGGGCGCATCCACCACTGCATGCGCTCGATCGGCATCGCCGAGCGCGCGATCGAGCTGATGTGCGAGCGCGCCGAGTCCCGGGTCGCGTTCGGGCGACCGATCGCCGACCAGGGCGTCGTACGGGCCTGGATCGCGGAGTCCCGGGTCCGGCTCGAGCAGCTGCGGCTGCTGGTGCTCAAGACGGCGTGGCTGATGGACACGGTCGGCAACAAGGGCGCGCACACCGAGATCCAGGCCATCAAGATCGCCACCCCCGAGACCGTGCAGTGGATCCTCGACAAGGCGATCCAGGTCCACGGCGCGGGCGGTCTCTCGCAGGACTTCCCGCTCGCGAACATGTACGCCGGCATCCGCACCCTGCGCTTCGCGGACGGCCCCGACGAGGTCCACCGCAACGCCCTCGCCAAGGCCGAGATCCGGCGCCAGGCCGCCGCGCGCGAGGGGCGCTGACCGGCACCGACGCACACTGGAGGACATGGCGACGACCACCGCGGTCCCCGGCCCCACCCGACGCTGGCTCGGCCTGCTGCCCTTCGCGGGCGCGGTGGCGGTCGTCGCCGTGCTCGGCGGCCTCGCCGCCAGGGGCTCGGCGCAGACCTACCGCGCCCTGGACCTGCCGGCGTTCGCGCCGCCGTCCTGGCTGTTCGGCCCGGTCTGGACCGTGCTCTACGTGGCGATCGCCGTCGCGGGCTGGCTCGCGTGGCGTGCGGGCGCCGGGCCCCTCGCCCTCGGCGCCTGGGTGGTCCAGCTGCTGCTCAACGTGGCCTGGACCCCGCTCTTCTTCGCGGCGGGGCGCTACGGCTGGGCGCTGGTCGACATCGTCGCGCTGCTGGTCGCGATCGTGGCGGTCGTCGTGCTCTTCGGGCGCGCGTCCCGCGCCGCCGCGTGGCTGCTCGTGCCCTATCTGCTGTGGGTGGCCTTCGCGACGGCGTTGAACGCGGCGATCGTCGCGCTCAACTGACCCGGCGGCCCTCTGCCGCTTCCCGACCGCCGCCCTCTGGTCGGTCCAGGGCCGGGCGGGGTTCACCGAGCGTTCTCCTGACGCGGCGATCCTCGGGTTTTGTAGACCCATCTCAGCATCCGAGGACCCACTGTCGTGACATCCCACTCCCGCGCCGTCGCCGTCGTGGCGGCCGGCGCGCTCGGCCTCTCCGGCCTCTCCCTGCTCGCCACCGCCGCGCCCGCCCGCGCAGCTGACCCCGCCGGCGCACTCGGAGCCGTCGTGATCAACGAGGTGAGCTCCAACGGCTTCGCCGGCGGCGACTTCGTCGAGCTCCACAACCGCGGAACGGCCCCGGTCGACCTGACCGGCTACCACCTCAAGGACAACAAGACGCTGGCCGAGGACGACATCGTGCTCGACGGCACGATCCCCCCGCAGGGCCACGCAGTCGTGTACCTCGACGGTGGGCCCGGCGCCACGCCGAAGCCGTTCGGACTGGGCAGCTCCGACGAGGCGACGCTGCTCTCGCCGGACGGCGCCACCGTCATCGACACCCACGCATGGACCAGCCACGTCACGCCCAGCGTGGCGCGGGTGCCCGACGGCAGCGGCGCGTTCGCCGTCACGACGGCGCCCACCCCGGGCGGCCCGAACGCGCTGGCCACGACCGCCGAGGCTCAGGTCAGCCTCAACGAGGTGCTGACCGACGGCGCGGGCACCGCCGCCGAGGGCCAGCACGACTTCGTGGAGATCCACAACGCCTCGGCGAGCACCGTCGACCTGAGCGGCTGGTATGTCACCGACGGGGCCGGGACGCCGACCGCGGCAGACCGGGTCACCCTGGGCGGTCCCACGGCGACGCTCGCGCCGGGCGGCTACCTCGCGGTCGAGACCGAGCTGCTCGACACCGAGATCCCCGCCGACTTCACCTACCTGCCGGCCAGCAACGGCACGAAGTCGGGCTTCGGGCTCAGCAAGTCGGACTGGGCGTTCCTCTTCAAGCCCGACGGCACGCTGGTCTCGACGACGTTCAAGGGCCTCCTGCCCGATGAGCACGCGAACACCTGGGCCCGCCTGCACCCCGGCACCGGTCTGTGGCGCAATGGGGCGACGGCGACCCCCGGCGCCGCCAACGTGTTCCCCGGAGGAGGGGGCGAGGCGCCGGTGCTGGACCCGAACTGGGACGACATCGAGATCAACGAGATCTCGTCGCTCAACGCCGACGACGACGGCAACCCCGGCCTCGGCGACGCCGTCGAGCTGGTCAACACGGGCACCAGCCCGGTCAGCATCGAGGGCTGGCACCAGGTCGACAGCGGCGCCGCCTCGGGCGCCGGGTTGCTGGGCGTCGCGGACCTCAAGGTCTGGAACGGCACCGCCCTGGTGCCCGCCGCCGACATGACGATCCCGCCCGGTGGGCACGTCGCCTTCTCCTCGAAGAAGGGACTGTCCGGCGAGGGTGACGCCGTCCGCGTCTACGGCCCGGGAGCCGACCCCGCCGCCCGTCAGCTCGTCGACGAGCAGGCGTACGGCGACGGCGACGGGGGCGTGTCGGACAACTACGACTCCGACGCGCGGGCGTTCGCGGCCTGCCCCGAGGCGTCCGACGAGTTCTGGCGGGTGCGCGAGAGCAGCTTCGGCCGCGACAACACCGAGTCCTGCGGGACGAGGTCGCGCCGGCTCTCGACTCCCGTCGTGGTCAACGAGATCGCGAACCTCGACGGCAAGGTCGAGCTCCTCAACACCGGCAGCGAGCCCGTCGACATCGCTGGCTGGCAGCTCCTCGACGCGTCCGCTGCCGTCGTGCACACCGTGCCGGCAGGCACCTCGCTCGCCCCGGGCGCGTTCTACGTCGCCGAGGACGTGACGGGCCTCGACAGCCAGGACGCGCTCACCCTGCGCCGCGCCAGTGACCAGGCCTCCGCCGTCGCCCACACCTGGTACGAGGACGGCATCGCGTCGTACAGCCGGTGCGAGCTGTTCGGCGACGTCTCCTACGTGGAGACCCCGACCGCCACCTGGGGCGCGGCGAACGCCTGCCCGAGCCTGTCCACCTCGACGTGGCCCGGACCGGCGGAGGTCGCGACCGTCGACGAGGTCAACGGCTTCGGCGACGGCGACGGCAACGGGGAGGGCGACGTGTCGGGCGCCGCCTTCGACCCGACCGACCCGAGCGTCCTGTGGGTCGTGCAGAACAAGAACGCCCTGCACAAGATGCACAAGGTGGGCGGCGTCTACGTCGCGGTCGACGGGTGGGAGGGCGGCAAGCGGCTGCACTTCGCCTCCGGCGCCGGCGCGGTCGACTCCGAGGGCGTGACGGTCGGCCCCGACGGCTCGGTCTACGTCACCTCCGAGCGCGACAACGAGAACAGCGGCGTCTCCTCCAACAAGGTCGAGCGGTACGACGTCTCCGCCGTCACCGCCGCGACCACCGACCTCACGGCCGTGAGCGAGTGGGACGTCAACGGGTCCGTCACCACCGGGACCAACCTGGGCCTCGAAGGGATCACCTATGTGCCGGACAGCTTCCTGGTCGGTGCCGGCTGGAAGGTCGGGGGAGCGCCGTACACCGCGGCGGCGTACCCGACGCCGGGCCTGTTCGTCACGGCCGTCGAGGGCACGGGCGCGCTGCACTTCTTCTCCCTCGCGGACGGCGCGGCGCCGGTCGAGGTGAAGGTGGAGGCGTCTGGTTTCCCGTTCGCGATGGACGTCGCGTACGACGCCGACCGAAAGGCGCTCTGGGCGCTGTGCGACGACAGCTGCGGCGGGATCCAGAACCTGCTGACCGTCGAGAACGGCGCCTTCGTCGTGAAGCACTCCTTGGCCCGCCCGGCCGGGATGGCGAACCTCAACAACGAGGGCATGGCGATCAAGCCGCGCAGCACCGCGGTCGGCGGCATGGTCGAGGTCGTGTGGGCCGACGACGGCGACACCGACGGGCACTCGCTGCGTGAGGGCCACCTGACGGCCGACTTCGCCGTACCGGCTCCGCCGGCGGTGACGCCTCCGGGCGTGACACCGCCGACGGCCGCACAGCTCGCGCTGGCGCACGCCGCGGCCAAGGTGGCCGCCGCGAAGCAGAAGGTGGCCGCCGTCAAGGCGAAGCTCAAGGCGGCGAAGCAGGCGAGGCAGGCCGCCAAGGTCACGCGTCTGGCGGCCAAGCTCGCGAAGCTGAAGAAGAAGCTGAGGAAGCTCAAGCGGGCGCTCGCCGCGGCGAGTGCCGCGGCGGCGCGACCGTAGGTTTCGGTACCCGCATGTGGGGAGCCCGGCACCGCGAGGTGCCGGGCTCTCTAGACCTCGGCGGTCCAGCTGCGGGCGTGACCGGTGTGGACAACGGCCCACACGCCGGTGTGCGGGTCGACCATCACGGTGACCGAGGGATCCGCCGTGCCGCGGCCGGCGGCCTCGCAGTCGGACCAGTCGCACACATGGCTGAGGGTGACGTGGTCGCCGTCCGGCAGAGTGAGCCACAGCCTCAGCTCGCCCTCGGTGGACGCCGACTCGGACGGGATCTGCGTCCAGCTGAGTGCCCGAGCCGTCAGCTCGACACCGGACCGGGCCAGCGCCTCGGTCGCCGCGAGCTTGCGGCCCGCCGCCGCGGGCAGCCTGACGCCCAGCACCAGGCAGCCGATGGTCGGGAGTAGGAGCACGACCAGCAGGAACACACCGGGCACCGTCTGGTCGGCGAAGATCAGGCCAACGGGGATCGCGAGCAGCGCGAGGCCGACACCGAACACGACGGGAGCCATGCGGCGGTCGTGTCTCGCCAGGGCAGGGGTCTGCCACGAGATCTGGGTCGACGGGGAGGGCGCGCGCATGGGGCCGTGATCGTACCCGGATGCGGTGCGCTCAAAGCCCCTTCTCGAGCAGGGTGAACGCCAGGTCGTCGCGCCGGGGGATGCCGAAGCGCTCGTCGCCGTACGGGAACGGGGAGCGTCGGCCGGTGTCGGTGTAGCCGCGGCGCTCGTAGAACGCGATCAGGTCGGTGCGCTGCTCGATGACCGTCATCTCCATCACCGAGCACGCCCAGCGGTTGCGGGCCAGGTCCTCCGCCTGAGCCATCAGCCCCTTGCCGAGCCCTCCACCTTGGTGCTCGGGGTCGACCGCGAACATGCCGAAGTAGCAGCGCGGGCCGCGCCGCTGCACGTGGCAGCACGCCAGCAGGGCGCCGTCCCGCTCCGCGAGCAGCACCTCGCTGTCGGTCGCGCCGATCGCCTCGAGGATCTCCTCCGGGCCGGTGCGTTGGCCGTCCAAGAGGTCGGCCTCGGTTGTCCAGCCCGCACGGCTCGACTCGCCGCGGTACGCCGCGTGGACCAGCGCCGCGATGGCATCGACGTCCGCTGCCGTGGCGGCGCGGAAGGTGAGGTGGCTGGTCACGAGGGGATCCTAGAACGGGGCTGCGGTCCAGCCTGAGTGCATGTCGCCCGGACTGCGGCGCGCAGGACGGGCTGTCCTGGTGCGCTCAACGGCCAAGGGATGGGACCAATCAGTCAGCTCGCGTCATGAACTCGATCACTCGGTGTCTCTCAAGGTGACGGTTGGGGTTGACGGGATCCGCTCGCTCAAGCCTGGTCCGTCCTGGCTCGGGGGAGGCACCGGTGACCGTTCAACGCTACTGCGAGGTGGACCAGCGGTCTGGACAACCGAAGCGAGCCACTGGCTGGGCGCGGCTGGTCGGGCTCATTGACATGGTCGCGTCGTGCGACCATGTCCCACGCAAAACCCGTCGACAGCATTGGCGCCGCCTCGCCCTCGCAGCGGCCGTCCCGAGCACTGCGTGCATGTTGGTCGCGGTCCAGGTCTCCGCGACGGCTGCGCCTCCACAGAATCACCGGCACGAGGATGTCGTTGGCAGCGGATCCGGAGGGGACGTATCCGGACCCGCCCGCGAGTTCTCCACAAACGCCGAGTCCCGAGCGAAAGTCGCGCTGACCACATCGTGGCAACGGATGCTTGACGGCGACCTCACTCCAGCCGAGTACCGTGCCGAGGAAGCACGCTACCTAGAGTACCGCGGCCTCAGGTCAGCGCAGTCTGACGGGCCGGCGAATAGCGATGTTGCAGAAGCGGACACCACCGCTGCTGTGATGGCCTCGGTCTCTGGCCGGACGCTACCCCTCACCCACTACCCCCAGAACACCAACTACTACTGCGGCCCTGCCACGGGCAAGATGCTGGTCAAGATCACGGATGGCTCGATCGCCAGTCGGCACAACGGGGTGTCCTTCACGCAGGGCCACTTCGCGGGAAACGCTCACATGGAGACCGACGCTCGCGGTGCGACCAACTGGAGCACGGGTTTGTTCGTTCGTGGCGTGAATCGGTGGCGTGGACAGAACTGGTACGTGCAGGTCGACGCGCCTTCTGCGAGCCTAATGATGTCGGTTCTCACGCAGAGCATCGGCAACAACGGGATGCCAGTCGCTGCGGACACGGTGGAGTGGGCTAACGGTGCGCACTACAACGGTCATCCGGTGGGAAGCACGATCGGTCACTGGATCCTGGCATATGGCTACGGAAACCTAGGAGGCACGGTGCAGTTCGCTGACCCGTCGACATCCGTCTGGGGGGCGGCCGGCCCGACCTTCTCGGCTTCGACCTCGACCTTCACCAACACCTTTCTCCAGACAAACGGCATCGCATATTGAGGACGGCCAGCCACCCCCTCCGTGGGCCGATGACAAAGCTCGGTGCCCTCCTCTGCTCGGCACTCCTGCTCCTTCTCGCAACCGCCTGCTCGGAGGCGAAGCCGGGCCGGTCGCACGACGCCACACCCGGGACCGGCGGCCCGACGGAGACGGCCTCTCCGGGATCGAGCGCTCGGGCCGAGCCCTCCGAGGACCAGGCGGTCGCCTGCAGTCTCGACACCGCCACCGACGCCAGGCCCGCCGCCGAGAACGACGACCTCGGTCCGCCCGTGGTCGCACGCACCAGCGCTGACGACGGGTCGGCGCTCGTCGTACGGGGCGTCCTGTCGGCAGGTCGGCTGCTGGCCTCCGCGTCGACCGGCGACTCAGGCGATCAGCTCGGTACGCCGCGGCTCGGCGTGCTGAGTCCCTCGGGCTTCGCAGCCCTGCGCTACGACCCTTCCCCGTCCCGGGGACACCAGATCACCGCCGCTGAGGCGCAGGGCTCCACGACGACCTGGGTCGAGACCACGAGCATGGACCTGTTCAACTTCGACTGGAAGATCTACGCCGCGGACCTCGAGCGGCCCGGACGCCGGTTGCTCGCGGACTCCGACACGGTGTACGGCACTCGCCCGTTGTCACCCGTCTACGGCCAGACCATCCCCACCGTCGCGGGTGACTCGGTGTACTGGGCGGCCACACCGCCCGGAGCGGACCGGTCCGACGGGGTCATCTGGCGCGCAGGCCTGGACGATGCATCGATCGAGGCCGTGAGCCGTGGCGTGATGCCGAGCGGCGCCGGCCGGAGCCTGTACTTCGTGCGACGGACCGGCGACGGGGCACAGATCGTACGGCGTGACACCGCCAAGGGTGCGGAGTGGGTCGTCAGCACCGTCGACAGTGCTGACGGTGAGGTGACCAGACTCGCCGCCTCGACCCGGCTGGTGGCCTGGGTCGTGGCGCGGCCGCAGGGCGATGCTGCTCTCTACATCCATCAGCGGCAGGCGGGTGAGCTCTGCCGCATCGCGCTGCATCAGCGAGGTCCCGAGACGATGGTCATGAGCGCAGCGGGCCACTTCCTGGCCTGGGGCAACGGGTCCGTCGACGGCGACGCGGGTGAGTACCTCCTGGACATGCGGTCGCGGGGCTTGTGGCGTCTGGGTGAGGCCTCTGGCTACAGCGTGGGATACGTCGGGCCCGGCGCGGTCGCGTGGGCGAGGCTCCCCGAGGATGCGGCACAGCCCCAGGCTGCCCAGTTCCTCGTCGCGAGCTGGTGAGTACGTCGCGCCGACCTGCCGCGCGCGATGTCGGCAGCGGCTGACCGCGGACGACTGCCCAGGAATGTCTGCCGCGGCAGGGGCATGTCGAGTACGGTCGGTCACCTTGCACGACAGGTGCCAGGCCACCGGAGGTGGAGTTCGGCAGGAGGCGACCGCGATGATGCCCGGCAATGGCGACCGCGACGCCCCCGCCGTCGCAGCCCGGCACGAGCATGCCGGCGAGACCTACTGGTGGGACGATCCGGACGAGCTCCACGACCTCGACGTCATCCGGCTGATGGCCGAGGAGGATGTCGACTGCCCACTGTGGTGTCGGGGGCTGCTGTTCAGCGATGCCAGCGAGTTCATCGCCTTCGGTGGGCCGGAGGACCTTGCTCGCGACCTGGCTGAGTGGGCCGCCGACCGTGACGCGTACGGCCGGACGCCGCGGTCGGACGGTGTCGCGCGTGAGCTCGTCGAGCGCCTGACGACGGCCTTCGAGCACCGATTCCGCTTCGTCTACAAGCCGTGAGCTCGCGACGCCGGATGACAGGGGAGCAGCGTTGAAGCGTGACGTCGTGGCTGCGGTGGTAGCCGTCGTGGCCGCGACGGCTGCGGTTGCGATCTCATCCGACTATGTGCGCGGACGGACAGATCCCCCGGCTGCGGGCGAGGAGACCATGATGGCGGGTCCCGATGAGGCGCAGGCGACGACACCAGGCGACACCCCGAGCGCCGATACCTCGAGCGCCGACACCTCGAGCGCCGACACCTCGAGCGGCGATCGCTCGACTGGCGACGGAGACAGGGTGGCGTACTACGACACGGTCCTCGCTGCCCTGCCCGACCCGGAGTCCTTCACGGTCCTGGTCGTTGCTGGCGCGCGCCGCGAGGAGGTGGCGCAGCTGCTGGGCGTCGACCTCACCAGGCCCGTGGCCTGGGAGGACATTGGGATGGACGAGCTCGACGAGACGGGTTGGGCGCTGGTCGAGATCGAGGGCGGCGTTCTTGCGGTCGAGCCCACGGGCTTCGGCGATCCCGCCGTGGAGACGCTGCGCGCCCTGTCTGCTGGTGGTCGCGCAGCCGCAGTCCTCACGAGCAACATCGAGGCCTTCGAGCGCTTCGGTGCGGCCCGCAACGGTGAGCTGCTCTTCGACGCTGCCGAGTTCATGTACATCGAGGACCCTGAGATCGTGCCCGCGGAGATCCGGCCGCTCTTCGACCTCGTCTGGGACGACCTCAAGGGTGAGCCGGTCATCGGCGAGGACGGTCCGAACTCGTCGGCCGTCGCCATGGCGATGAGCGAGGTCGTCACGCGCGTCGTGGTGACAGCGGACGACATGGCGGCCGTCACCGGGGCGCCGTACTTCAGCGCCCCGAGCCTGGTCTACGCGGGCTCCGACGAGTGAGACCGCCCTGTCGTCCGTGACCGTCCGCCCTCGGCGCGCGACCGACCTCTCGGTGCTGGCCGGGGTGCTGTCGGAACAGCGGCCGGAGACGCGGTACCCCTTGCAGGACCCGCTGCCCGTCCCCGTCGACCAGTTCCTCCACGCCGACGACGCGGTGGCGGCGTGGACAGCCGAGATCGACGGCCGCCCCGTCGGCCACGTGTGCCGGACCGGTCCGCTTGCCGGCTTTCCCGAGGCGACCACCCTGAATGACGAATGTGCTCACGCTCATGGCTGCGAGGTCGCCGAGTTGGCCTGGGTCAGCACGCTGTTCGTTGGCCGCGACGCACGCGGTCGCGGCATCGGGCGCCTGCTGCTCGAGACGGTGGTCGCCGACATCCCGGCCGCAGGCCTGCGCCCGTGCCTCGAGGTGCTGCCTGTCCACCCAGCGGCCCTGACGCTCTACCGGCACTCGGGCTGGTCGGAGGTGCTCCGCCTGCGACCCGAGTGGCTGCGCGAGGCCGCCGGTGAGGACGGGCCTGAGCTGGTCGTGATGGCGCTGCTTCCGCCACGTTGACCACCCACCTCCCGAGGCCCACGTCCAGCGCAGCACGGGCGCGGGGGACGTGCCCTCTCCTCCCGGGAGTCGGTGTCGCGTCAGCGGAGCTGGGCAGCACTGTCTGTCAGGCAAGGGAGCCGTCGAGCCGGCTCCTGAGCGGCGCGATGGCGACGGGCATGAACATGACCGACCACAGGGCGCTTCGCCGGCCCGTCCGCTCACTGGCGATGGCCAGCTCGGCAGGGCGAGCTTTCAGAAAAGCGAAGATCGAGGGGGATCGCATGACGGGCGTCAACCACTACCGGATGATCTGGGGGCCGCCGGCGCCACGACGGGCCGGAGCTTCGGCGGGGCGGGCGGAGGAGGTGGAGACTCCTCGGGCACGCCCCTATCGACTGCACCTCGGACCGCCCGCGATGCGGGACACCGCCTATGGCCGCCGCCAGAGGAGTCGGCCCACGGCGTCGTAGCCCGGTGTCGACGGGTCCGGGCGTCGTGGCCGGGTCGTCCGTACGTCCGGATTCTCCACAGGCTCGTGTGGTCCCTCTTCCGCAACAGCAGGACCTGACCTACCGTGCTGGCAGCCACAGCAGTCCTATCTCGGGGGAGTCGCATGGCCCTGCTGCAGCAACCCTTCGCGCCCGTGTCGGGGGCGCTCGCATCGAGTGCGCCGGCGTCGGATGACGTCGTGGCCCGACTCGATGAGGACCTGCGTGCCGCCGTACGCCGCGACGGCATCGACCCGCAGCGCGAGGTCGGTTCGGTACGACGCCTGGCGAGTGCCCTGGTCCGCGAGCACGACGAGCGCAGCCTGACCGGAGTGGTCGCGCCGGTGGCCGACGCCGAGGGGCTGGTGGCCGAGCTGGTCGCGCGGGTCGCGGGCTTCGGGGCGCTGCAGCCGTTCCTCGACGACCCGAGCGTGGAGGAGGTGTGGATCAACAGCCCCGACCGGGTGTTCGTGGCGCGCCAGGGTCGGCACGAGCTGACCAACCTGGTGCTGAGCGAGGCGCAGGTCGCGGAGCTGGTGGAGCGGATGCTGAAGTCGACGGGGCGTCGGGTCGACCTCAGCCGGCCGTTCGTGGACGCGATGCTGCCGGCCGGGCACCGGCTCCACGTGGTGCTGCAGGGGATCTCGCGGGGCTTCTCGGCGGTCAACATCCGCAAGTTCGTGGTCCGGGCCTCGCGGCTCTCCGAGCTCGTCGAGCTCGGCACCCTGACGCCGGGTGCGGCCCGGTTCCTGGAGGCGGCGGTGCGGGCCGGCCTGAACATCCTCGTCACCGGCGGCACGCAGGCCGGCAAGACCACCCTGCTCAACTGCCTCGCCGCGGCGATCCCCGGCGGAGAGCGGGTGATCTCCGCGGAGGAGGTCTTCGAGATCCGGTTCCCCCATCCGGACTGGGTCGCCCTCCAGACGCGCCAGGCCGGCCTCGAGGGCACGGGTGAGGTCCGGCTGCGCGACCTGGTGAAGGAGTCGCTGCGGATGCGGCCCAGCCGGCTGATCGTCGGGGAGGTGCGCGCGGAGGAGTGCCTGGACCTGCTGCTCGCGCTGAACTCCGGGCTCCCCGGGATGTGCACACTGCACGCCAACAGCGCTCGGGAGGCGCTGACCAAGGCGTGCACGCTGCCACTGCTGGCGGGGGAGAACATCTCGGCACGCTTCGTCGTTCCCACCGTCGCGGCATCCGTCGACCTCGTGGTGCACGTCGAGCTCGACCCGCGGGGCGCCCGGCGCGTGACCGAGATCGTCGCGGTCCCGGGGCGGATGGAGGGGGAGATCATCGAGACCGAGCCGGTCTTCGAGTGGCGCGAGGGCGAGCTGCGGCGCGGAATCGGCCTGCCGCCGCGTCAAGAGCAGTTCGCGCGGGTCGGCATCGACGTCGTCCGTCTCCTCAACGAGGCGGACTGACCCGTGGGCGCGCTCGTCGGGCTGGCGTTCGGGCTCGGCAGCCTGCTGGTCTGGGCGGCGTTCCGCTGGCCCCGCGCGGAGGCGCCCCCGCGCCCCCAGGGTCGAGTACGACGGGTGCTCACTGAGGCCGGCCTGCCCGACGTCGCCCCGCGCTCCCTGGCGCTGCTGTGTGCCGGCTCGGGCGCCGCGGGGCTGGTCCTCGTCCTCGGTCTCACCCGCACGCTGCCGATCGCTGTCGTGCTCACCGCCGGCGCGGCGTACCTGCCGTGGGCGGTGGTCGCCGGCCGGGTCCGCCGCCGGCGACGGGAGTTCGCACAGGTCTGGCCCGAGGCGGTCGACGACCTCGCCTCTGCGGTGCGGGCGGGGATGTCGCTCCCCGACGCGGTAGCGGCGCTCGCGGTCCGCGGCCCCGCTGCGCTGCGCCCCGCCTTCGACGCCTTCGCCCTCGACTACCAGGTCTCCGGCCGCTTCAGCGAGTGTCTCGACCGGCTCAAGGACCGGCTCGCGGACCCCATCGGCGACCGGGTGGTGGAGGGCCTGCGGATCGCCCGCGAGGTCGGCGGCGGCGAGCTCGGCCGGCTCCTGCGCAACCTGTCGGGCTACCTGCGCGACGACCTGCGCACCCGCGCCGAGCTCGAGGCCCGCCAGTCGTGGGCCGTCAACGGCGCCCGGGTGGCGGTCGCCGCGCCGTGGGTGGTGCTGCTCGTGATGTCGACCCAGCCGAGCGTCATCGAGCGCTACCAGTCCGCCGCCGGCGCGGCCGTGCTCGGCGTGGGCGCCGCCAGCTGCGTGCTGGCCTACCGGCTGATGATGCGCCTGGGCCGGCTGCCCGCCGAGCGACGGATCCTGCGATGAGCCCCGCGGCCACCGGCGCCCTGCTCGGCCTGTCCGCGACGCTCGGCCTGCTCCTCGTCGCCGGCCGCACCGTCGCGATCCGCCGCCCCCGGCTCGAGGAGCGGGTGCTGCCCTACCTGCGCGATCTCGCGCCCACGGCCCGCCGACCGCCGCCGGTCACCGGCGCCCACTCGACCGCCCGCGCCGTCTTCGGACCGGCGCTCCGGCGCGCGGCCGACGGGGTCGAGCGGGTCCTCGGCGGCGCCCCGTCGGTACGCCGCCGGCTCGACCGCTCCGGCACGGCGCTGACCCTCCACGAGTTCCGCGTCCAACAGGTCCAGTGGGGCCTGGTCGGGTTCGCCATCGCCGCCGCCTGTGGCCTGCTGCGCACCTGGACGAGCCCGGCCCACCCGGTTCCGCTGCTCCTCGCATGCGCGGGCGCCTTCGCCTGCGGCGTCCTGCTGCGCGACAACCGGCTGACCGCGCAGGTCCGCCGTCGCGAGGCGGCGATGCTCGCGGAGTTCCCCACCGTCGCGGAGCTCCTCGCGCTCAGCGTGGCCGCCGGCGAGTCGCCCGTCGGCGCGCTCGACCGCGTCGTACGACGCAGCGGCGGCGAGCTGTCCCGCGAGCTCGGCGACCTGCTGGCCCGGATCCGCACCGGCGAGCCGGTCGCCGACGCCTTCGACCGCCTCGCCGCGGACACCGGTCTGGGGGTGGTCGCCCGGTTCGCCCACGGCGTGGCGGTCGCGATGGAGCGCGGCACCCCGCTCGCGGACGTGCTGCACGCCCAGGCGGCCGACGTCCGCGAGGCAGGTCGCCGCGAGCTCATCGAGCAGGCCTCGCGCAAGGAGATCGCAATGATGGTCCCGGTGGTCTTCCTCGTCCTGCCGACGACCGTGCTCTTCGCCTTCTGGCCCGGCCTGATCGGCCTCTCCCTCAGCTACTGAACGACACCATCTCGGGAAGGGAACCACCGTGCGCAGACGACGACACGACAGGCGGCACGACAGGCGGCGCGACGAGCGGGGCGACGTGCCCGGCTGGGTGCTGATCACCATCATGACGATCTCGATCGGGGTGGCCCTGTGGGGCATCGCCCAGCCCCAGCTGGTCGGCATCCTGCAGTCCGCGCTGAACTCCGTGCGGTGACCCGCTCGGAGCGCGGCTCAGCGCTCGTCGACTTCACGCTGGTGACCCTCGTCCTCGTGCCGCTCGTGCTCGGGCTGCTGCAGGTCGCGCTCGTGCTCCACGTCCGCGCCACGCTCGCGGCCGCGGCGTCCGAGGGCGCGCGGCTCGCGGCCACCGCGGACCGCGGACCGGCGGACGGCGTCGCGCGGACCCGCGCCCAGATCGCCGACGCCCTCGCGGGGCGCTACGCCGAGGACGTCGAGGCACGCCCGGCGCTGGTCGCCGGGGCGCCGGGCGTGGAGATCGTGGTGCGCGCCGAGGTGCCCGCCCTCGGGATCGGCGGCCCGGGCGTCGCGCTGAGCGTGACCGGGCGCGCGGTCGAGGAGGACTCGCGGTGAACTCGCGCCGGCGCCGGGCCACGGCCGAGCGAGGGAGCGGCATGGTGGAGATGGTGTGGCTCGGCCTGCTGCTGCTCGTGCCGCTGCTGTGGGTGGTCCTCGCGGTGTTCGAGGTGCAGCGCGGCTCCTTCGGCGTCAGCGGCGCCGCCCGCGCCGCCGCCCGGGCCTACGCTCTCGCCCCGGACGACGCGGTCGGCGAGGAGCGGGCCCGGGCCGTGGCGCGGCAGGTGCTCGCCGACCAGGGCCTGGCCCAGGTCCCGGTCGACGTCACGGTCACCTGCTCGCCGTACCCGCGCAGCTGCCACGCCGGCACCTCGGTCATCACGGTCCGCGTGGCCTCGGCGGTCGACCTGCCGTGGCTGCCCGACCTGTTCGGCCTCGGCCGGCCTCGCTTCGCGCTCGACGCCGAGGAGACGGTGCCGATCGGGCGCTACCAGGAAGCGCGGCCCCGGTGAGCGGCGAGCAGCGCGGCAGCTCCCTCCCGCTCGTCGTCGCCCTCGCCGCGATCGTCCTGCTGCTCGTCGCCGTCGTCGTCGACGCCAGCGCGGCCTATCTCGTCCGCCAGCGTCTCGCGGCCCTCGCCGACGGCGCGGCCCTGCAGGGCGCCGACCTCGGGGCCCAGGGACGAGACGCGTACGACGGCGGGCTGGCCACCGACGACCTCGCGATCTCCCCGGCGGAGGCCGAGGCGGCCGTGCGGGACTACCTGCGCGACGCTGGCGCGGCCACCGACCACCCCGGCCTCCGGGCGAGCGTCACCGTCGCCGGCGACCGGCTGGTCGTCGAGCTCGCCGCCCCGCTCGACCTGCCGCTGCGGCTCCCCGGCGCCCCGGCAGCCACCACCGTGCGGGCGGTCGGCTCCGCGGTGGTCGACCCGGAAGCGGGCTGAGCGACGGGACCTCCGCGTCGCCGGGTCGTTGGGCAGGCGACAGCACCACCGCGCCCGGCCCGCCGCGGCGACGACGACGGAGAGCTCCACCTGATGCGCCAGCACCTCATCGCCGCACTCGCGGCGACCACCACCGCGCTCCTCGCGCTCGGCACCGTCGCCACCCCGGCGACGGCAGCCGAGGCCGAGCCGTTCGGCATGATCACCGGCAAGGTCACCGCCGCGGCCACCGGCCTGCCGCTCGACGACATCGCGGTGGTGGGCTACCAGCAGCACACCCAGGACGGCGTCACGCTGTGGGTGCCGGTGGTGTTCGCGGAGACCGGGCCGACCGGGGACTACGTGCTCTACGGCAGCCCGGGTGACTACCGGGTGCAGTTCGTCGAGTGCGCCGACCCGTGCACGGACCCGGCCTATGCGCCGGAGTTCTACAACGACGTCGCGACCATCACCGACGCCCAGACCCTTACCGTGACGGACAACCAGATCCGGCCGGGCGTCAACGCCGCGCTGGCCGCCGGCCATCTCGTCTCCGGCACGGTCACCGGTCCGGACGCCGAGAAGGTCACCGACGGCACCGTGACGGCCTACACGCCCGACGGCAGCGGCTGGGAGGCGTCGTACTCGGCGAAGCTGAGGGCCGGGGGGACCTACGCGATGGTCGTCCCCGCCGGCGGCTACCGGGTCGGCTTCGTCGGCAAGGGACGCCACTACGCCCCCGAGTTCCACGCCGACAGCCCCACCCTCGCCGGAGCGCAGACGGTCACGGTCGGCGCCGACCGGCCCGGCCTCGACGCCCAGCTGGACCTGGTCCAGGTGCAGAACAACCAGTTCGTGAGGCCCACGGTCAACGGGGTGCCGCGCGTCGGCAGCACGCTCGAGGCGACCTCCGGCGCCTGGCTTCCCGAGCCCGACCCCGGTACGGCCTACGCCTACACCTACGCGTGGTTCCGCTCCGGCTCGGCCGCCCCGATCGGCAGCGGGAAGACGCTGCTCGTGCCGGAGGCGGCCCTGGGCCAGACCATCACCGTGCGCGTGACCGCCACGCTGGAGGGCTACCGCCCCAACACCGCCGAGTCCGCGCCGACGAGCACCATCGCCGCGCCCGCGACCCCGCTCAAGAGCACCGCACCGCCGGTGATCAGCGGCATCGCCAAGGTGGGGGAGAGCGTCACGGTCAGCGCCGGGACCTGGGAGGTGACGCCGAGCAACCTGGCCTACCAGTGGTACGCCGACGGCAAGGCGATCCCGGGAGCCACCGGCGCCACGCTTGCCATCACCCCCGGCCTCCTCGGCGCCCGCCTCCTCGCCGCGGTCAGCGCGGCCGCCCCCGGCACGCAGCCCGGCATCGCCTACGCCGCCGCGACGCCCCCGGTGAAGGCCGGCACGCTCCGGAGCCTCGTCGCTCCGATGCTCACGGGCAAGGCCAAGGTCGGCAAGAAGCTCAAGGTCCTGCCGGGCCAGACCGCCCCGGCCTTCGCCACCGCCGAGATCCAGTGGCTGGTCAAGGGCAAGCCGATCGCCGGCGCCACGAAGAGGAAGCTGCGCCTGACGAAGGCGCTCCAGGGTGCCAAGGTCCGTGCGCAGGTCACCTACACCGTCCCGGGCTACGCGCCGCTCGTCCTGCGCACCCGGGCGACCCGGGTCCGGTCGTGACGACGGGGACGCGGCGGATTTCGAAGAACCGCCACCAGAAGGGCGCACGGGCCGGTACCGTGCGCGAATCCTGTGCCCTCGGGCACGTGACGACTTATGGGGAGTCGATGTGATGCGTCCGCATTTCCTGGGGGCGGCGCACGGCCGTCCGGCCCTGCCGGTGCTCCGGCGGCTGCTGTCGACCCTGCTCGCCGCCGCGGTGGCGATGGTGGGTCTCGTCGCGGTGTCGGCCACGGCCGCTCCCGGCGCCCGCGCCGCCGCCGAGGCGGCCGCGGCACCGACGGTCACCGCGCTCGTGCGGCCCTCGGTCTACAACGACCCCCCGAAGGTCGGTGAGCTCGCCTTCGCCCACCCGGGCACGTGGTCGCCGCAGCCCGACTCGGTCACCTTCACCTGGTACCGCTCCGGCTCGCCGACCCCGATCGGCACCGGCAACCCGGTCTGGATCCCCTTCGAGGCGCTCGGCGAGACGCTCCGGGTCACCGTGACCGCCAAGAAGGCCGGGTACGCCGACGGCACGTCCACGTCCCTGGCCAGCAAGGCCGTCGTGCCCGGGCCGCCCACCAACTACGCCAAGCCCGCCGTGTACGGCGAGGCCGCGATCGGCAACACCGTCGCCGCGTGGCCGGGCGTGTGGTCGGTGGAGCCCGACAGCTACGCGTACCGCTGGTTCCAGGAGGGCAAGGCGGCCCCGGTCGGGACCACCGAGCAGCTCGTCGTCCCGGCCGACGCGGCCGGGAAGAAGCTGACCGTCGAGGTGACCGTCAAGAAGACGGGCTACGAGGACGGCGTGGCGACCTCCGACCCGGTGACGGCCTACGACGCGTCGTCGCAGCCGGTCGTCAACGACGTCAAGCCGAAGATCAGCGCCAACCCGGCCGTCGGCTCGCTCGCCGTCGTACACCCCGGCGTCTGGACGCCGGAGCCCGACTCGGTGACCGCGCAATGGTTCCAGTCCGGCTCCGCGGAGCCGATCGGCACCGGGCTCACGATCGTGGTGCCCGCCAGTGCCCTCGGCAAGACGCTGACCGCCAAGGTCACCGCCAAGAAGTCCGGACGGGTCGACGGCGTCGCCGTCTCCGACCCCTCCGCCCCCGTCGCCAGCGGCACGCTCGCCAACGGCGAGAAGCCGGCGATCTTCGGCTCGCCCGTCGTGGGGAGCACCGTGGAGGCCTGGGAGGGCACCTGGTCCGCGGCCCCCGACAGCTACACCTACCGCTGGCTCGTCGCGGGCTCGGCCCAGCCGGTCGGCACCGGCAAGCAGCTGGTGGTCCCGGCGGGGGCCGCCGGCAAGCAGCTGAGCGTCGAGGTCACGGCGAAGAAGTCGGCCTACGCGGACGGGGTCGCGACGTCGCCCGCCGTCACGGTCCAGGCCTCGGCGCCGGCCCCGGTGCAGAACACCACGGCGCCCGCGATCAGCGGGGAGCTCGTCGTCGGCGGCTCGGCCACGGCCACCACCGGCACCTGGAGCCCCACGCCCGACTCGACCCAGGTCACCTGGTTCCGCTCCGGCTCCGCGACGCCGATCGGCACGGGAGCGACGCTCGCGAGCATCCCGGCCGAGGCCGAGGGCGAGACGCTCCAGGTCGTCGTCGTCGCGAAGAAGGCCGGCAGCTCCGACGGGATCGCCTACTCGGCGCCGCGGGGACCGGTCGCACCGGCCGGCAGCGCCGGCGAGGTGCGGAACCTCGCGCCACCGCAGATCACGGCCGACCCGAGGGTCGGCGAGCCGGCCGGCGTCCACCCGGGCGTGTGGGACCCGGCCGACGTGGACGTGACGCTGACCTGGTTCCGCTCCGGCTCGACCGAGCCGATCGGCACCGGGACGGTCATCGTCGTACCGGCCGCGGCCGCCGGCCAGACCCTCACCGTGAAGGCCACCGCCACGAAGACTGGCTACGAGAGCGGCACGGCGACCTCCGCGCCCAGCGAGCAGGTCGCGAAGGGCACCCTCGCGCCGAAGCCCGGCGCCGGCCCGGTCGTCTACGGCGAGCCGGTGGCGGGCGCCTCGGTCGAGGCGTGGGAGGGCCTGTGGCCCGCCGCCCCCGACTCGTTCAGCTACCGCTGGTTCCTGTCGGGCAGCGACACCCCGGTCGCTACCACCAAGAAGCTGACCATCCCGGCCGACGCTGTCGGCAAGGAGCTCACCGTCGAGGTGACCGCGAAGAAGGCCGGCTACGACGACGGCGTCGCCACCTCCGAGCCGGTCACGGTCGAGCCTGCGGGCACCGCGGAGATCGAGAACGTCGCCCCGCCGGAGATCGTCGTCGACCCCGAGATCGGTCAGCCCCGCGTGGGCGACCTCGTCGGGGTCCAGCTCGGCGGCTGGAACCCGTGGCCCGACGACTACGAGATCCAGTGGTTCCGCGAGGGCTCGGCGACCCCGATCGGCGACACCAACGTGATCGTCGTACCGGCCTCGGCGGTCGGGAAGGCCCTCACCGTCAAGGTCACCGTCAAGAAGGACGGCTACGCCGACGGGCAGGCCACCTCCGCGCCCAGCGCCCCGGTGGCCGAGGGTGAGCTGACCGTCCAGACGGCGCCCACGATCAACGGCTACCCGGCGCCCGGCGCCACGGTCGCGGCCGCCGAGGGGTGGTGGTCGGCCGTTCCCGACAGCTACGGCTATCGCTGGTTCCAGGAGGGCAAGGCCACGCCGATCGGCACCGGGCGACAGCTGACGATCCCGGCGGATGCCGCGGGCAAGAAGCTGACCGTCGAGGTGACCGCGAAGAAGGCCGGGTACGCCGACGGCGTCGCGGTCTCCGCGCCGGTCACCGTGCTGACCGCGGCGCAGGGCCCGGCCTGCGGTGCCGCCACGACCTCGCTCTCCACGGCGAGCGCGGTGCAGGCCGCGGCCGCGGCCGACGTCAGCGCCGCGCGGTCGAAGGTCGCCACGCTCAAGGCGAAGAAGAAGCTCGCCAAGAAGCAGGGCAAGACCGCCAAGGTGGCGCGGCTGAAGGTCCGGATCAGGAACGCCAAGGCGGCCCTCGCCGACGCGAACGCCGACCTGGCCACGGCCAACGCCAACCTCGCCGCCGCGCAGGCGCTGGCCACCGCCAGCTGCTCCTGAGCCCGGCTGCATCGAGGCCCGGTCCTCCATCCTTGGTGGTGGGGGCCGGGCCTCGAGCTGTCACTGCCTGTTCGTGCTGCTCCCTGACCGGTAGACGGGTGGGGGAGAGGCGCGAACAGCTAGTTACAGCTGAGAGGGGCGCGCGGGGGCCGGGCCTCGAGCTGTAACTGCCTGTTCGTGCTGCTCCCTGACCCGTAGACGGGTAAGGCAGCAGCACGAACAGCTAGTTACAGCTCAACCGCCCGCCACAACCGCCCGCCACAACCGCCCGCCGCTACCGCCCACCACCGTGGTCGGTGGCAGGCAGGTAGCTGTCGTTGCCGGCGAAGGTCACCGTGAACCCGTCGGCGTTGACGTACGCCGGCATCGAGGGCGGGACCTTGCACTTGGCGTAGCCGCGGGCGTCGGTCACGGCCCGGCAGATCTCCAGGTAGCCGGTCGAGACGGTGGTGTTGGTCGAGAACACCAGGGTCTGGCCTGCCAGCGGCTCGTTGCGCGGGCCGCGGAGGGTCGCCGTCACCTCGCGCACGGTGTACAGCTGCGAGTTGATCACCGCGAGGTCGTCGAGGTGCGTGGCCGCACGCTGCACGACCTGGCTCAGCTCGGCCGAGATGCTGGCCGCGCGCGTGCCGTCACCGGAGTACGACGCCGTCAGGGTGTGGGTGCCGGCGGACATCCCGTCCAGGTCCAGGGTCGCCTGCTGGCGCCCGTCGACGGTGGTGAGCGCGACGGTACCGAGCACGTTCGCGCCCGAGCGGAAGGTGACCGTCCCGGTCGGCCGGCCCGGCGTGGGCGCCGCGTCGGCCACGGTCGCCGTCAGCGTCAGCCGGTCGCCGTACGACGACGGGTTGGCGCTCGACTCCAGGCCGGTCACGGTGACCACGGAGCCGACGAGCTGGGCGATCGTCTGCGTCGAGCCCTCGAAGGTCACGCTGCCGCCGTACGTCGCGCGGATCTCGTGCGCTCCCGGGGCCAGCGTCGTCGTCGTGTACGACGCCGCGCTGGTGTTGGCCGCGGAGGCCGGCGCCAGGCTGGTGGCTCCGAGCAGGGTGCCGCCGTCCCAGAACTGGACGACGCCCGTCGGCCGGCCGGTGGCCGGGGCGACCGCGCTGACGGTCGCGGTGAAGGTCACCGCCTGGCCCTGCTCGGCCTCCGGGGCGTCCGACGTCAGGGCGGTCGCGGACCCGGCCTTCGCGACCGTCTGGCCGTTGCCCTGGTCGAGCAGCCCGGTGCTGCCGACGAAGCGGGCCTCGCCGCCGTAGACCGCCGAGATCCGGTAGGTGCCGGGGGACAGGTTGGTGAAGTCCTGGCTCGTGGCGGTGCCGTCGACGAGGGTGACCGGAGCGCCGAGGGCCGCGCCGTTCACCTGGAACTGCACCGTGCCGCCCGGCTCGCCGGCGCCCGGAGCCACCGGGCTCACCGTCGCGGTGAAGCGCACCGCCTCACCGGGCTGGGAGGGGTTGGCCGAGGACGCCACGACGGTCGCGGTCTGCGCGCGCTGCACCTTCTGCGCCGTCGACCCGTTGCTGCCCGTGAAGCTGTCGTCGCCGTCGTAGGTCGCGACCACGGCGTGCTGGCCCACGTCGAGCGTGGTGACCGTGACCGCGGCGGTCCCGCCGGTCGAGGGTCCCACCGGTGCCGTGCCGAGGACCGTGTCGCCGTCGGTGAAGGTGACGGTGCCCGTCGGACCGCCGGCGCCGGGCGCGACCACGGCCACGGTCGCCGTGAAGGTGACCGGCTGGCCGTAGACCGACACCGGCGCGCTGCTGGCGACGGTGGTGCGGGTCGCGGCCTTGTTGACCGTGTGGCTCACGGCGGCCGAGGTGGAGGTGACGAAGTCCGGGTCGGAGCTGAGGTAGACGGCCCTCACCTGGTGGCTGCCGCGCGTGAGCGTGGCGGTGGAGAGCTCCGCGACCCCGTCCTCGAGGTCGACGAAGTCGACGCTCTCGCCGTCGATCTCGAAGCGGACCACGCCCTCGGGCTCCCCGGTGGCGGGGGCGACCGGGCTCACCGTCGCCGTGATGGTGACCGGCTGCCCGACGACGGAGGGGCTGGGGGAGATGGCGACGGTGGTCGTCGTGCGGGCCGCGGCGACCTCCTGGTCGAGGGTGTCGGTCGCACCGGCGAACCGGTCGTCACCGGCGTAGTCGGCGGTGATGACGTGCTCGCCGGCGCCCAGCTTGACCGGCGGGGAGACGGCGCTGCCGCCGGTGATTGCGACCGGGGCGCCGATCGCCTCGCCGTCGGCGAAGAACTGCACCGCGCCCGTCGGCTCGCCCGCGCCCGGCCCGACGACGTCGAGCTCGGCCGTGAACGTCAGCGGCTCGCCGGCGACCGCGTCGGGGTTGGACGTGCTCAGCGCGAGGGTGGTGTCCGCGCGGTCGACGCCGTGGGTCAGCTCGCCCGAGCTGCTGCCAGCGAAGTCGGCGTTGCCGTTGTACGTCGCCTGCACGGTGTGGTTGCCCGGGGGCAGCGTGGCGACGGTGAGCTCGGCGGTGTCGCCCGTCAGCGGGACCGCGGTGCCGTAGGGGTCGCCGTCCACGTTGAACTGCACGCCGCCTGCCGGCTCGCCCGCGCCGGGGGACACGACGTCGACGGTGGCGGTGAAGGTCACCGGCTCGCCGCTGACGGTCGGGGACCCGGTGCTGGTGAGCTCCGTGGTGGTCGCGGCCTTCCCGACGCTGAGCTGCCGGGTGGTCGCCGTGCTGGCGACCAGGTTGCCGTCGCCGCTGTAGCGGGCGCCGACGGTGTGGGAGCCGGTGCTGAGCGACGAGGTCACCGCCGACGTCGCCGCGCCGCCCGACACCGGCACCGGCGCGCCGAAGTCGTCGCCGTCGACGGTGAACTGCACCGTCCCGCCGGGGTTGCTGGTGCCGTTGACGGGCGTCACCTGTGCCGTGAAGGAGACCCCCTGGCCGTGGACGACGGGCGCCGGCTGCACCAGCGTGGTCGTCGTCGGGTTCTTCTGGACCGTGAACGGGGTGGAGGCCGACGAGCCGCGGTAGTGGGCGGTCTGGTTGAAGGTCGCCGTCACGCTCGCCGACCGCGGCGGGCCGGAGAGCGGCAGCGACGCCGTGGCGACACCGCTGCCGTTGGTGGTGGCGTTGACCGATGTGCCGTTCGACAGGGCGAAGGTCACCGTCTGGTTGGGCACGACCGAGGAGCTGAGATGCGGGTCGGTAAGCGTCGCGCGGACGGTCACCGAGGTGTTCTGCGGCCCCTCGGTGGCGCCGGAGTAGGACAGCTGGGTGATGTTGTCGATGGTCACCGTGCGGTTGGTCGTCCGCGTCTCGTTGGTGCAGGAGACGACGTTCTTCGACTTCCGGTTCCGCTCGATCGCCCGGGCGGTGTAGGTGCCGTTGGGATAGGCGTGGGTGTCGACGGACACGCTCTTCGCGCCCGTGCCGCCCTGGGTGTTGCTGAAGACGACCGTCCCGCTGCTGTTGACCAGCTGCAGGGTGGTCTGCGGGTCGTCCGCGATCCCGGTGATGGAGCAGTACGTCGTGTCGGTGGCGCCGCTCGCCGACAGCGTGGCGTTGCCTCGCAGGACCGCGCCGTTCGCGGGGGCGGTGATGTCGGCCGAGGCGGTCGAGGTCAGGACGACGGGGACTCCGAGCCCCAGGGTGGTGGCCGCGAGGGCCGCGATCATGCGCCGCACGGAGTTTCCTTTCATCGGAGCGGTCCTCACTTCAGGAGGGCGCCGCGCGCCGTGGACGAGAGATGGTGGGCATCGCCTGCGTAGCTGACCGTGTAGCCACCGTGCAGGGTGAGGAGCACGAGCTGGGCCGCCGCGTTGCAGGTGGCGAACCCGGACTCGTTGGTGGTCGTCGTGCAGACCAGCCTCGCCCCGATGCGGAACTCCAGGGGCACGCCGGCGAGGGGTTGCCCGTTGCCGGTGATCGTGGCGCGGAGCTGGCCGAGCGGGAGCAGGAACGGGGTCAGCGACACCACGGCGGGCGTGGCCTGGATGGCGGTCGGCTGCTGTGCCACCGTGATGCTCCCGGGACCGGACGCACTGGCCGCGAAGCGGTTGCTGCCGGCGTACTCCGCGACGAGGGAGTGGCTCCCCGCGCCGAGCCCCGCGATGGTGGCGGTCGCGACGCCGGTGCCGCCAGCGCCCGGCGCCAGGGTGGCCGTGGCGACCACCTGGCCGTTCTCGGTGAACCTGACGGTGCCGGTCGGTGCGCCGAGGCGGTCCTCGCCCGGCGTCACGGTGGCGGTGAGGGTCACCGCGTCGCCGTAGACCGCGAAGTCGCGGTCGAGGGCGATCGTGGTCGTGGTCGCGACCAGGCCGACCTCCTGGGTCAGCTGTGCGGTGCCGGCGCCGTACCGGAGGTCGCCGGAGTAGAGCACGGTCACGACGTGGCTGCCCGGTGCGAGGTCGTCGACCGTCGCGGTGCTCGCGGCCCCGTCCACGAGCGCGACGGCCTGGCCGACCGGCTGGCCGTCGACGGCGAACTGGACGAAGCCGGTCGGGGCGATCCCGCCGTTCGCGGCGACCGCCTCCGCGGTGACCTCGGCCGTGAACCGGACGCCCTCGCCGACGCCGGACGACGGGTCGGAGGAGGCGACGGACACCTCGGGGACGGCGGTGTGCACCGTCTGCGTGAGGATGTCGCCGCTGCCGGAGAAGCCGGGCGCGGCCGTGAAGGCGGCGATGACCGTGTGGTCGCCCGGCTCGGCGGTCGCGACCGGCGGGCTCACCGCGAGCCCGTCCTCGACCGGCACGGGGCCGCCGAGGTCCCGCCCGTCCAGCGAGAACTGCACGCTGCCCTGCGGACTCTCGCCGTCGGCGGAGCCCTCGGCGGAGACCGTGGCGCGGAAGGTCACCGGCTCGCCGTACGACGAGGGGTTGGCGCTCGCGGAGAGCGTCGTCGTGGTCGCCACGACGGCCGTTCCCGGGATCACCGTGTGAGTGACGGCCTCGGAGGTGCTGGCACGGTAGTCGCCGTCACCCGCGAACCGGGCGGTGAGCTGGTGGGTGCCGGGCGGCAGGTCGTCCACGTCGAGGGTGGCCGTGCTGCCCGACGCAGCGGCCTCCAGCGGCGCGGCGCCGAGGATCTCGTCGCCGGCGAGGAAGGTCACCGTGCCCGTCGGGCTGCCCGACCCCGGGCTGAGGGCCGCGACGGAGGCCGTCAGCTGGACGGTCTGGTCCTGCACCGAGGGCGACGGGCTCGCCTGGACGACGGTGCCCGTGTCGGCCGGCGCGACGACCTGCTCGCGCTGGTCCGACCCGGCCTGGTAGGCGCTGCTGCCGGCGTAGCGGGCCTCGACGGTGTGGGTGCCGGCCCGCAGCGTGGTGACCGGCGGGAAGACCGCGACGCCGCTGTCGAGCGCCACCGGGTCGCCCACCGCGGTGCCGTCGACGAGGAGCTGGACCGTCCCGCCCGGCGTGCCGCCGCCGGGAGCCTCGACGGCGACGGTCGCCGTGAAGCTGACCGCCTCGCCGCTGACGGTGGTGTCGTCGGAGGCGTCGAGCGCCACGGCGACGGAGGCCTTCGCGACGGTCACCGTCCTCGGGGCGGCCGCGCTTCCGGCGTACACGTCGTCACCGGTGTAGGTGGCGACGACGGCGTTGCTGCCGACGGGGAGGTCGGTGACGACGACGGCGGCGTTGCCGTCCGCGCCGACGCCGGCCCGGCCCACCTCGGCGCCGTCGACGGTGAACACCACGTCTCCGGTCGGGGTGCCCGCTCCGGTCGAGACGGACGCGGAGAGCGTCACCGGCTGCCCGTGCACCGCGTTCGCCGGGGAGACCGACGAGGCCGTGCTGGTGCCCAGCAGCGGCTCGCGGACCCGGAAGGTGACCTCGCTGGAGGTGCTCCCGGTGTGGTCGCCGGACCCGCTGTAGGTCGCGCGGACGGTGTGGCTGCCGAGGCCGAGGGTCGACAGTGCGGCGCTGGTCGCCTGCCCGCCGCTCAGCGGGACCGGCGCGCCGAAGTCGGAGCCGTCGACGTTGAAGAGCACCGTGCCGGTCGGGGTGGCGCCGTGGTGCGGTGCGACGGTCGCGGTGAACCGGACCGGCTCGCCCACCGTGACGACCCCGGGGTCGGCGAGCACCGTCGTGGTCGTGGCGATCGTCCCGACCGTGAAGGGCGTCGAGGCGGTGGCGGACTCGAGCCCGCCGTCGCCGGCGAAGGTCGCGGTGAGGGTGGCCGCCCGCGGCGGTCCCGCCACGTCGAGCTGCGCCTGGGCGACGCCCGCGGCGTTCGTGGTCGCGCTGACCGAGCCGCCGCCGGAGAGCGCGAAGGTCACCGTGCGGCCTGCCGCGCTCGCGCCGGTGCGGTCGTTGAGGACGGCGCGGACGGTGGCGGTGCTGCCCTGCTCGGCAGAGGTGGCGCCGTCGTACGCGAGGGTGCTGCAGTTCTTCGGGGTGACCACGAGCGTGGCGGCGGTGGTGACGCCCCCGGCGGTCACGAGGACGCCCCAGCTGCCGCGTACGCCGGTCTTCTGCAGGCCGTCGGCCTGGGCCGGCGCGGTCAGGGTCGCGGAGTAGCTGCCCCCGGACGTCGTGGTGGTGCTGGTCGAGACCACCTGACCAGGCGACAGCGGCGACTTGTCGAGGGACACGGTGACCGGCACGCCGGCCGCTCCGGTGCTCAGCCGACCGGCGACCGCGATCTCGGCGCCCGCGCAGGTCAGCGACGGCGTGATGGTGCCGGTCAGCGTGGTCGCCGGGGCAGGCGTGGCCGCCGAGGAGAGCTTGCGGTCGAGGGTCAGCGTGGCGCCGTCGAGTGGGAGCTTGAGGTACTCCTGGGCGTCGTTGCGGTGGGCCGGGGACCACCAGTGCGTGCTGACGAGCTGCCCGTCGGAGCTCTGGGAGTGGACCCGCCGGGTCGCGATGCTGCCCGCGGGGACGCTCGCCGTGGCGTTGGTGACGTTGACGGGCGCGTCGAGGGAGAAGACGCCCTCGAAGGTGTCGGAGCCGCTGCCGTAGCTGCCCGCGTCGTAGCTGAACCCGCCGTCGTAGTCGACGTCGACGTCGTTGCGCCAGGCCTGACCGGCCTCGACCGGGAAGTCGATGGCGCGCCAGCCGCCCCGCGGCGTCATCACGAGGTCGACCGCGGCGGTGATGTTGGTCGAGATGATCGAGATCGAGGCCTTGGCCTTGAGGTTCTGGTGCTGCTGCTCCTGGAGCAGGGCCAGGTCGGACCGCCGGACGTAGCGGGTGCCGCTCACGGATCCGGAGAAGTTGCTGAGGTTGGCGTTTCCGACGCCGTCCACGGCCGCGCTGCCGCCGCCGCCGGTGATCGTCCCGCTGATGTCGAGCCGGTAGGCGCTCTGTCCCTGGAAGGTCTCCACGCCGGCGACGGTGTAGGTCACGCTCTCGTTGATCGTGACGTCCGCGGTGTCGGCGGTGTAGCGGAAGGTCGTCGCATAGGTCCACGACCAGCCGTTGGTCCACGCGGCGACGTCGTCGCCGCTGGCCTGGACGGCGCGCGCCGGGGAGCCGGCGGCGACCAGGCCGAGGGTCGAGACGACGGTCGCGAGGACGCTGAGCCAGGCCACCCGCCGTCGGAGCGCGCGCGGCGCGCGCCGGCGGCTGCCGGACAGAGGGGTGCGGTCGATCGGTGCTGGGAGCATGCGTCACCATCGGCGTGAGGAGGGACGCCACCCGAGAGGAACGGACGGACCGTGTGGCGGAGGGAGTGTCCGGGATTCAAGCAGGTTGTGGCGGGGCGCACACGGTTTTCTGAAAAGGGCTCACCTTTTCTTTGCCGAGACCGCCCCGGCGCGGCCTGCCGGGCGCCCGCGCGCGCCCCGGCTCGGTGATTCGCGGCCCGCGCCGTAACCTTGCTCCTTGTGGCTGGCCCCGACTACGACTCCGAGATCAAGCAGCTGACTGCGACGATGCACACCATCGAGCAGGTCCTCGACCTGCCCAAGATGGAGCGGGAGATCGCCGAGCTCGGGGTCCAGGTCGCGGCGCCCGACCTGTGGGACGACCAGGCCAACGCCACCCGGGTCACCGGCCGGCTCTCCGGCCTGCAGGGGCAGGTCGACCGCTTCCGCGCCCTGCAGCAGCGCATCGACGACCTCGCCGTCCTCGCCGAGCTCGCCGCGGAGGAGGCGGACGCCGACACGATGGCCGAGGCGGACGCCGAGCTCGCCCGGATCAAGGCGGCCGTCGAGGGGCTCGAGGTGCGCACCCTCCTGTCCGGCGAGTACGACGAGCGCGAGGCGATCGTCACCATCCGCTCCGGCGCCGGTGGGGTCGACGCCGCCGACTTCGCCGAGACGCTCATGCGGATGTACACCCGCTGGGCCGAGCGCAACAAGTACCCCGTCGAGGTCTACGACATCTCCTACGCGGAGGAGGCGGGCATCAAGTCCGCCGAGTTCGCCATCCACGCGCCGTACGCCTACGGGACCCTCTCCGTCGAGGTCGGCACCCACCGGCTGGTCCGGATCAGCCCCTTCGACAACCAGGGCCGCCGGCAGACCTCGTTCGCCGCGGTCGAGGTCGTGCCCCAGCTGGAGCAGACCGACGAGATCGAGGTCGACGAGAACGAGATCCGCGTCGACGTCTTCCGCTCCGGCGGTCCCGGGGGCCAGTCGGTCAACACCACCGACTCCGCGGTCCGGCTGACCCACGTCCCGACCGGCATCGTGGTCTCCTGCCAGAACGAGAAGTCGCAGCTGCAGAACAAGGCCGCCGCGATGATCGTCCTCAAGGCCAAGCTCCTGGCGAAGAAGAAGGCCGAGGAGGCCGCCCTCAAGAAGGACCTCAAGGGCGACGTCGCGGCCAGCTGGGGCGACCAGATGCGCAACTACGTGCTCAACCCCTACCAGATCGTCAAGGACCTGCGCACCGGCTACGAGACCGGCAACCCACAGGCCGTGTTCGACGGCGAGATCGACGGCTTCCTCGAGGCCGGCATCCGCTGGCGCCGGGGCGCCGAGCAGGCCGACGCCAACTGATCAGCGCGCCTTGGCCGCGGCCGAGCGCGGGCTGAACGGGCCCCAGCCGAGGGCGTTGCGGGCCTTGACCCGCAGCACCCACCGGCCCTTGCGGGGCAGGACCACGTCGGCGCTCGTCGTCGTGCTGGGCAGCGCCCCCGTGCTGGTGCGAGCGACGACCCGGCCGCGCGCGTCGAGCCGGAAGGCCTTGAGTACGTAGCCGTCGACGGCACCGCCGCCGCCGGCCGGAGGGCTCCACGACAGCCGCACGGTGACCTTTCCCCCGCGTGCGCCGCTGCGAGCGGTCGGGGCGCCGGGACGACCCGGACGGGACGTCGGCGGCCCCGGGTCCACGGACGGGAGGTCGGCCGTGGGGCCGTCCGGCTCGAGCGGGAGCTCGCTGGGCGGCGGCACGGGGACCCCGGTGCCGCCGGCACATCCGGACATCAGCAGCCGGTATGCGCCGGCGCTGCCGTACGCGTCGTAGCCGCCGGTGCTCCAGCCACTCGCGCCGCCGGCCCCGGAGCCGCCGCCGGACACGGCGAGATAGTAGGGGCCTCCGGTCAGCGGGACCGTGAGCGAGGCGCCCATCCCGCTGAGCCCGGCCGTGGTGCGCGTCGTCGCGGGGGCGTGGGAGGCGACGACCGCGCCCGCGGCGTTGCGCAGCTCGAGGACGATGTCCAAGTTGGGCCCGACCGCGGCGGGGGAGGCGCTGGCGGTGAGGGTGCCGGCACAGCCGGTCAGCGCGTACCAGTCGGCGTCGGCCGGCCCGGTGATCACGCCGGCGCCGTCGGGCAGCGTGCTCAGGTCCGCCGCCGTCGCGGGGGTGCTGCCCGCCTCGTCGGTGCGGGGCGGCAGGCCGTGGGCGCCGATGACCGCACGGTCGTCCTCGGCGTTGTTGGCGCCGGCATAGGAGCCGCGTGACCACTGGGTGACCGCGGCGGAGTACGGGCTGCCCATCACCGGACCCCACAGCGAGGTGCCGGTGTAGTAGCCGCTGGTCCCGGACCCGTCGTGAGCCAGGCCGAGGGTGTGACCGGCCTCGTGGGCCGCGGCCTCGGCCATGTTCTTCGCCTTCTGGCCCAGCGACGACGGGAACACCCACGCCGGGCTGTGCTGCTCCTGCGGAGCGATCTCGTTGAACGTGCCGATCCAGGCGATGCCTCCGCAACCGCCTCCGCACAGCTGGGACTGCACCGCGCCGTCGTTGGTGAACGCGACGCGAGCGCCGTACGTCGGGTCGCTGCTCGAGCTGCGGAACAGGCCGCCGTACAACGGCTCCTGCGTGGTCACGTCGACGTCCCAGGCGGCGAAGTCCTCGGCCACGCGCGCCCAGACCTCGCGGATGACCGCCCGCTCGGCGTCGGAGAACAGCAGGGCGAGGCTGTCGAGTGACCAGCCTCCGAAGAGCAGGCTGTTGAGCCCGTTGAGCAGCCAGGAGTTGCTCGCGAGCAGGCTGCCGCCGTCGAAGTCGAGGTAGATCGTGCGCGCGGCCCCCGGGCGGCTGTGCAGCGCGAAGGCATCGGTCGTCGCGGTCGCGGCGACGACCTCGGCGACCGCGGCCTCGGCCTCCGCGCTCGCCGCGGCGGTCGCCGTGGGCGGATGCCACTCGTCGACGGCGAACAGGGCTCCGTCGGGGGACGCCTCGATGGCCGGGTCCTGCGCCAGCAGGCGCTGCTCAGCTGCGCTCAGGCCGGCCGGCCCGGGGTCGGGCTCGGCCGAGACCGGGACCGTCAGTCCCGCGAGGCTCAGGCCGAGCGCGGCCACGGCGATGCTCCCCAAGCGCACCAGATGCTGCATGACCGGCCCATCGGTCGGCCGGTGGGCCCCCTGAGCCGTCGCAGGCCGGCTCGGGACGATGGTCCCGGCAGGTCCGACCGATCGGCGGGGTCCTCAGGTGAGCGGGACCGAGGCCGCCTGGGCGACGGCCACGCACCAGCGCCCGGCGCGCTCGACCAGCTCCTCCTGCGCCACGCTGGCCGGCAGGGTCAGGCTGCAGGCCAGCCAGGCGTCGCCGAACAGGCCGCGGAAGGACACCGTGTGCACGCCCTCGCCGGGGCAGACGACGCCCGCGGAGGGCTCGCCGTACGCCGGGGCGTCGGGCAGGGCCGTGCAGGGCGCCTGGGCCGATCCGGCCGCGATCTGCCGCGCCGCGTCGACCGTGACCGGGGGTGCGAACACCCAGCCGCGGGCCTCGCTCCCCGCGGTCCCGGCCGACGGAGCGTCTGCCTCGGCGTCCGTGCCGGGGGAGTAGCGGCAGCCGTACTCGTGGGAGACGTCGCCTCCGGGGAGTGCGTCGGACCGCTCGCCGTTGGCGTAGGCGGCGACGGTCGCCTCCGAGCCGAGGGCCTCCTCCACGGCGGCCGCGGGCACGAGGTCGCAGAAGGGCGCGCGCTGCACGACCGCCTTCGTGGTGTCGAAGTCGGCCAGCGCGACGGCCCGGTAGGCGGCCGGCTCCCGCGACAGCGTCGTGTCACCGGACTTCGCCACGCCGATGGCGACGGGAACGATCGTGAGCAGCGCGGAGAGCAGCAGCGCACGCAGGACCATCGGCACGCACGTCACCCTACCGACGCGCTGTCTGCGGGGAGCGACGTGACCTGGCTCTCCGTCCCCGCGACCCACCGGGGAACACCTCCGCCGGTCGGCTTCCGGGGTCGCGTACCGTCAGGTCAGTGATTCGCTTCGAGAAGGTCACCAAGCGCTACCCGGGCCCCGGCCGCCCGGCGCTCGACCAGGTCACCCTCGACATCGACAAGGGTGAGTTCGTCTACCTCGTCGGCACCTCGGGCTCGGGCAAGTCCACCGCGCTGCGCCTCGTGCTCCGCGAGCTGCGCCCCACGTCGGGCCGGGTCCACGTCGCCGGCAAGGAGATCAACCGCATGGCCGGCTGGAAGGTCCCCCGGCTGCGCCGCCAGATCGGCACCGTGTTCCAGGACTTCCGCCTCCTGCCCAACAAGACGGTCGCGGAGAACGTCGCCTTCGCCCAGCAGGTCATCGGCAAGTCGCGCCGGGAGATCGCCACCGTGGTCCCCGAGACGCTCGAGCTGGTCGGCCTGAAGGACAAGGCGGACCGCATGCCGGACGAGCTCTCCGGCGGTGAGCAGCAGCGCGTCGCGATCGCCCGCGCCTTCGTCAACCGCCCGATGATCCTCATCGCCGACGAGCCGACCGGAAACCTCGACCCGGCGACCTCCGTGGGCATCATGAACCTGCTGGGCGACATCAACGCCACCGGTACGACGGTCGTGATGGCCACCCACGACCACGGCATCGTCGACCAGTTCACCAAGCGGGTGATCGAGCTCGACCACGGCACGGTCGTGCGCGACGAGGCCTCCGGCAGCTACGGCTTCCAGCACTGATCGAGGAGATCCTTCTTTCCCATGCAGCTGCGCTATGTCTTCACCGAGCTCCGCACCGGTCTGCGTCGCAACCTGTCGATGCACCTGGCGGTGATCCTCACCCTGTTCGTGTCGCTCTCCCTGGCCGGCATCGGCATCCTCGTCCAGCGCGAGGCCACCGTCGCCCGCGACAGCCTCGGCGACGAGCTGAAGATCCTGGTCAACCTCTGCACCGCCGACGACCCGTCGCACAGCGCCAACTGCGCCAGCGGCGAGGTCACCGCCGACCAGCAGCAGCGCATCGAGAAGGAGATCGAGGGCAGCGACGAGGTCGCGTCGTACACCTTCCAGTCGAAGGAGGAGGGCTACCAGCGCGCCTACGAGCAGGCCAAGCGCAACAAGACCGCCGCGGCCTTCGAGGGACCGGACCCGGTGGTGACCGTCGAGAGCTGGCCGGCGGCGTACTGGGTGACCCTCGAGAGCCCCGAGCGGGCCGAGGGCATCACCAGCGCCCTCGAGGGCCTCGACGGGGTGTCGGGCATCCAGGACCAGCGCGAGGCGCTGGGCCAGATCTTCGGCATCATGACGGTGCTCAAGTACGGCTCCTGGATCGGCGCCGGCTTCCTGCTGTTCGCCGCGCTGCTGCAGGTGACCAACACGATCCGGCTCGCGGCCCTGGCGCGGCGCCGTGAGATCGGGATCATGCGTCTGGTGGGCGCCTCCACGCTCTACATCGCGCTGCCCTTCCTGCTGGAGTCGCTGGTCGCTGCGGTGGTCGGCGTGGCGCTGGCCGCCGGCGTGCTCGCGGCCTTCCAGCACTGGGGTGTGGAGCGGGCGCTCGCCGAGCACGTCGAGTTCCTGCCATGGGTCGACTGGGGTGACTACACCCAGGCGCTGGTCGGCCTGTTCCCGCCGGGCATCGTTATCCTCGGCCCGGCGCTCACGCTCATCCCGACACTCCTGCTGACCCGCAAATACGTCAAAGTCTGACCGCCGGCGACTACGGTCGCTGTGTTCGGTGAGCGAGCGTCAGCGAGCGAGCCGAACGACTCTTCCCCGAACACTGATTGGTCTGACTGTGCGCTCCTTCCCCAGCGCCCCGTGGCTGCGCCGTACCCTGCCCGCCCTGCGCGAGCGGCTGCCCGTGTGGGCCCACCCGCAATGGCTCGTGACCGCCGTCGCCGTCGTCATCGCGATCGCCGGCCTCGCCGTCCCGTTGGCCCACGCCGGCGACCGCGACGACCTCAAGGACAAGCAGAACCAGGTCCGCGGCGAGATCGCCGACGTCAAGGGCGACATCCACGAGGCCAGCCAGAAGGTCGCCAAGATCGCCCGGCGGCTCGAGAAGGCGAAGTCGGCGCTCGGCAGCGCCCGCTCGCGCCTGGCGTCGGTACAGGCCGACCTGGCCGAGGCGCGGGCCGCCGCGGCCACCCTCGCCACGCAGCTCACCGAGGCGGAGGGCCGGCTCACCGCTGCGCGTGCCGCGCTCGCGCAGGCGCGTGCCGACGTCGCGGTCCAGCGCGACAGCAGCCGGGACACGCTGATCTCCATCGCGACCAAGGGCGATGCGCGCCTGGCCCTCCTGGCGGCGTACGCCGAGGCGGGCTCGATCGAGGACGTGCTGATGGGCGAGACGACGAACAAGGTCGTCGTCGGCCGCCAGAACGACGCCCTGGTCGCCCTGGAGGCCGCCGAGGACGCGCTGGCGCAGCAGCGCGCCGCCGTCCGCGCCGCGCGCGACCAGGTCGCCGCCGCGAAGAAGGCGGCCGACGACAACGTCGTCACCATCTCCCAGCTGGTCGACCGGGCCGCCGCCACGGAGGCCGAGGTCGCCGGCCTGGTCGCGCACACCAAGGGGATGCGCAAGGAGGTCGTGGCCGCCCGCGAGGCCGACCGCGCCGCCCTGCGCCGGCTGGAGAAGCGCGAGGCGCGGATCCGCCAGCAGATCATCGAGCTCTCGAAGAAGCAGGGCGGCAGCTACAACGGCGACACCGGCGGTCTGCTCGCTCGCCCGGGCCCGGGGCCGGTCACCTCGCCGTACGGCTACCGGATCCACCCCATCTACGGCTACTGGGGCCTGCACAACGGCACGGACTTCGGCACCGGCTGCGGCTCCGCCCTGTGGGCCGGCGAGGCCGGCACCGTCATCAGCGAGTACTACGACGAGGTCTACGGCAACCGCCTCTACCTCGCGATCGGCAAGGTCAACGGCGCCGACATCGTGCTGGTCTACAACCACCTCAGCAAGTACGCCGTGCGCGAGGGCGCGAAGGTCAGCCGCGGCCAGGTCGTCGGCTACTCCGGCTCGACCGGCTGGTCCACGGGCTGCCACCTGCACTTCATCGTGATGCGCAACGGCGACCCGGTCGACCCGATGCAGTACCTCTGAGGCGCCCGCCGCCAAAGCGGTTGCGCCTGCTGAGAGAATCGGCCCCATGGCCAGGTCGTCGGTGAAGTCGGGTGCGAAGCAGGACGCGGTCGAGCGCAAGCTCGTCGCGTCCAACAAGAAGGCACGCCACGACTACCACATCGAGGACACCTTCGAGGCGGGCATGGTCCTGCAGGGCACCGAGGTGAAGTCGCTGCGGATGGGCCGCGCCAGCCTGGTCGACGGCTTCGTCGACATCGAGGGCGGCGAGGCCTGGCTGCACGGCGTCCACATCCCGGAGTACGCCCAGGGCACCTGGACCAACCACGCGGCGCGGCGCAAGCGCAAGCTCCTGCTCAACCGCGCGGAGATCGACAAGATCGAGCGCAAGGTCAGCGAGAAGGGGCACACCGTGATCCCCCTGTCGCTGTACTTCGTCAAGGGCCGGGCCAAGATCGAGATCGGCCTGGCCAAGGGCAAGAAGAGCTGGGACAAGCGCCAGGCCATCGCCGAGCGGACCGCCGACCGGGAGAAGCAGGAGGCCATCGGCCGCCGCCTGAAGGGGATGCGTGACTGAGGCGGACCCGGCGACGGCGCCGGACGAGCCCTCGCCGAGCTTCGACGCCGAGGTCGCGCAGGTGCGGGAGTTCTGGCAGGGCCTGGGCCTGCCGGGCCTGGTCGACGTCCATGCGCACTTCCTGCCGCCCAACATCCAGCGCGCGGTGTGGGCGGTGTTCGACTCCGCGGGCCCGAAGATCGGCCGGCCCTGGCCGATCCGCTACCGCGGCTCGCTCGACGAGCGGGTCGCCCAGCTGCGCACGTTCGGCGTACGCCGCTTCCCGACCCATCCCTACGCGCACAAGCCGGGGGTCGCCACCTACCTCAACGACTGGTCCCGCGAGTTCGCGGCGACGGAGCCCGAGATCGTCTGGTCCGCCACGTTCTACCCGGAGCCGGAGGCGGCGGGGTACGTCGCCGCGCTGGTCGACGACGGCGTCGAGATCTTCAAGATCCACCTGCAGGTCGGGGAGTTCCTCGCCGACGACCCGGTCCTCGACCCGGTGTGGGGCGTGCTGGAGGACGCGGGCACGCCCGTGACGGTGCACGCCGGCTCGGGGCCGGTCGGCAACGCGTTCACGGGCCCGGAATCCGTGGCGCGACTGCTGCGCCGCCACCCGCGCCTGCGGCTGCTCGTCGCGCACATGGGAGCCCCGGAGTACGAGGACTTCCTGGTGCTCGCCGAGCGCTACGAGAACGTCCACCTCGACACCACCATGGTCTTCACGGACTTCTTCGACCAGGACGGCGCCTATCCCGCCGGCCTGCTGCCGCGGCTCGTCGACCTGCAGCCCAAGGTGCTGCTGGGCTCGGACTTCCCGACCATCCCGTACCCCTATTCCGACCAGCTGCGCGGCCTGGCCCGCCTCGACCTCGGCGACGACTGGCTCCGCGACGTGTGCTGGCACAACGGCTTCCGGCTGCTCGGGGGGCCGACCGGAAATTCTTGACGTGAGGGATCTTCCCTCCGCAGGTCCGGAGGTGCTGGACTGTGCCCACCCATTTCCATCTCGGAGGAGAGCCATGCGTCTTCGTCTCCTGACCCTGGCCGTCGCCATCGCCGCCGGCCTGGGTCTCGTCGCTCCCACGTCCCCCGCGTCCGCCAGCACCGGCGGCACCCCGGACGGCGACACCCACCCCAATGTCGCCCTGATCGCGTTCTACGACGCCGAGGGCCGCTTCCGCTGCTCGGCCACCCTGATCAGCCCCACCGTGCTCGTCACGGCCGCGCACTGCACCTCGGGCACCCTCGGCAAGACCCTGGTCACGTTCGAGAGCGTGCTCGCGGAGGCCCCGCCGTCGCCGCTCCCCGTCGCCGCGGACGTCACCGCCGGCTACACCTCCGAGGAGCTGGCCGCCGCGGGCTACCTGTCGGGCACGGCGCACACGCACCCGCAGTACAGCGACTTCACCGACCTCGACAACTGGAACGACGTCGGCGTCATCGTCCTCGACGAGCCGGTCACCGACATCGCGCCGGCGCCCCTCGCCGAGCTCGGCGCCGCCGACGCGATCACCCAGCCGCGCAAGACCATCTTCACGGCGGTCGGCTACGGCACCGAGGTCCGCCAGGCCGAGTCCGGCCCGCAGAAGCCCACGCCGCAGAGCTACCCGCTCATCCGCCGCTACGTCGAGATGCCGGGGCAGAAGATCACCCCCCAGGTCATCCAGACCAACGGCAACGAGAAGGACCCGTTCGGCACCGGGGGCACCTGCTTCGGCGACTCCGGCGGCTCGCTGTGGCTCGACGGCAAGGTCGTCGGCGTGACCTCCTACGGCTACACGTCGAACTGCCGCTACATCGACGGCTACCAGCGCATCGACATCCCCGTCGTGGCCGACTGGCTGGCGCCCTTCCTGGCGTCCTGACGGCGCCCGGGGCGTCCCGGGTACGACGAGACCGAGGGGTCCGCGCGTGGCGCGGGCCCCTCGGTCTCGTCAGATGGTGGAGCTGCGGGGAATCGAACCCCGGTCCTCGAGCGCCGAGCCAGGTCTTCTCCGGGTGCAGTCAGCGATGGCGTGTTCTCGGTCCCGGCGCTCGCACTGACACGTCGCCGACAGACCCAGCCGGGTTTGAGTCCCGCGCCGCCCTCCCGGCGAGAGCGACGCAGCAAGTCTCCTAGATGACGCCTGGATCCGGGACGGAGACGGATGCCCGGTCAGACGCTTCGATCACTGCTCAGGCAGCGAGAGCGAAGGAACTGCGCTTAGCGTTGGCAGTTATTGGTTTCCAGCGATCGTTTACGAGATGACGCTGGCTTCTCGACCCGCTTCCCCTGGAACAAACGTCCCAAGTCGAAACCGATCAGCCCCTCTTGAGTTGTGTCGACATCGAGTCTACTGGTCCACAACGACATCGCCCCACCGGTTAGTCCCGCTGGCAGGATCGGGTGCATGAGACCAGACCTCGACCTCACCCCACGCCTGCGCGGCAGTGCCGCCCTCGCCGCGTCGGCGTACGGCGCGTCCGCGGTCGGCGCCGTCGCGATCGGAGCCCTCGCGCTCGGCGCGGTGGCCGTCGGGGCCGTCGCCGTCGGCCGGCTCGCCCTGGGGGAGGGACGCGTGCGCCGGCTGGTCATCGACGAGCTCGAGGTCAGGGTGCTGCGAGTGGGCTCGGTCGAGCCGCTCCCGTAGGCAGCGACCGAAGCGCCGGCCGGGCCGTCGGCCGCATCCGGGACGTCTGCTCCGCCGGTCCCCGGGTACCTCCCGAGCACCCCACAACCGGTGGGCGAGGAAAGGAAGAACCATGGGTACGCTCTTGTGGATCGCCGCGGTCGTCCTGGTCATCGCCGGCATCGTCACCCTGATCCAGGGCAGCATCCTGCTCGGCATCGTCCTGATCGTGCTGGGCCTGCTCGTCGGCCCGGGCGGAGTGTCGATCTTCAACGGGCGCGGCCGCAGCACGGTCTAGCCTGCACGCCCCGGTCCAGGCCGCCCCGGCATCGCCGGGGCGGCCTCGGCGCGTCCGGAGCCCTGCGGACCGGGACCGGCGGTCAGTGCGTGCCGGCCGCGACGGCGGCGGTGACCGCCTCGGCCACCGGGACCTCCCCGCCCACGAGGTCCCACTGGTGCCCGATCGTCTCCGGGCGGCCGACGACCTCTGCCAGCACCGCGGCGACGTCGGCACGCGTGACGTCACCGCGCGGCACGTCGGCGCCGAGGGCGACCCGTCCGGTCGCCGGGTCGTCGGTGAGCCGCCCCGGACGCAGGATGGTCCAGTCCAAAGGCCCCGCCCGCAACGCTGCGTCCGCATCGCGCTTCGCGGCGACGTACGCCGCCCAGACCTCGCCGGCGTCGGCGGCGACCGGACGGTCGACGTCGATGGCGGAGACCTGGACGAATCGCCGGATGCCCGTGGCCTCCGCGGCGGTCGCAGACTTCAGCGAGCCCTCCAGGTCGACGGTCCGCTTCCGCTCCGCATTGCCGTCGGGTCCGCCCCCGGCGGCGAACACCACCACGTCGCAGCCATCGAAGGCGCGGGCGAACCCGTCGACCCCGTCGCCCTCGATGTCGAGCAGGCGGACCTGGGCCCCGACGGCTTCGAGCGCGGTCCGCTGCTCCTCGCGTCGCACCAGGGCGACCGGCTGGTGTCCGGCCCGCACCAGCAGGGGGTGCAGCAGGCGGGCGATCTGTCCGTGACCTCCGACGACGGCGACGCGCATGACGCCAACCTACGTGCCCTGCGGGCGCACCGTGAGCGTCTGCGCGACCGTGCCGACCGGGCCGTGCTCGTCGTGCATCGCCGAGCTCGTGACACCGACACCGCCCGCGCCGTACGACTGGGTCGTGTCGAGCCCGAGCCACCCGCCCGCCGGGGCGCGCAGGAAGTGCGCGGTGAGGTCGAGGTTGGGGAAGGCGACCCGCGCGGGGTCGGCCCGCACGGCGATCCCGTTCGTCACGTCGACGAGCCCGGCGACCGCGGCGAGCCGACTGACCGGCTCGTCGTCGACGAGCGAGTGCGGGGTCCGGACCCAGACCATCGAGCGGCCCGGGCCCAGCTCCTTGCGGCGCACCTCGAGCGACGCGATGAACCCGCCGCGCCACAGGCCGGCCATGTCCCACGGCTCCATCTCGTCCGGCCCGGGCAGCGAGGGGAGGTCGGTCCCGGCGAGAGCGGCCGTGTCGTACGGCTCGGTCAGCCAGGCGCGCAGCAGGACGACGGCCCGTCCGCCGTACGACGCCGTCGCCTGCACGAGCTCGATGGTGCGCCCGGGGCGGAGGACCTCGACACTCACGTCGACCGGCTCGATCGGCACCGTGCCGAGGATGTCGTAGGAGAGCCGGCTGACGACCAGGCCGTCGGACCGGCGCCGGTCGCGGTCGCGCTCGACCTCGTGGGCCAGCACGCCCAGTGCGGGCGCGATGTGCTGGGTCGCGAGGTCCCAGGCGCCGCCCACGTGCTCGGTGGGAGCGAAGGTGTGCGGTGCGGTCCGGTGCCAGTACGCCACCCCCTCATCCTCCCGGGCGGACCGACCCCGGCCGTACCCCCGAAGGGAGGGCTGTCGGGGAGAGGCGGGACGTCGCCGTCGGCATCCGCCTCCTCGCCGACTGCCGTTCACCCGGCCCTCCCCGGTGGGCCACCTGCGGCTGGTCGGCTGACGCCATGACTCGCACGACCCTCCTCGGGAGGACCCTCATGGCTGCCACCACCTCCGCCCTCACGCTCGGCGTCGCCGTCGGCGGCGCGCTCGGCGCCGGCGCCGTCCCCGCGCAGGCCACGCCCGGCCACGGCGAGCGCCACGCCGCCGGCGAGCCGCTCGTCATCGCCCACCGCGGCGCGTCCGGCTACCGGCCCGAGCACACGCTGGCGGCGTACCGCCTCGCCATCCGGCAGGGCGCCGACTACGTCGAGCCCGACCTCGTCTCGACCAAGGACGGCGTGCTCGTCGCGCGTCACGAGAACGAGATCAGCGGTACGACGGACGTCGCCGCGCACCCCGAGTTCGCCGGCCGCAAGACCACCAAGGTGATCGACGGCGTCCCCGTCACCGGCTGGTTCACCGAGGACTTCACCCTCGCCGAGCTCAAGACGCTGCGGGCCAAGGAGCGGCTGCCGCAGGTGCGCCCCGAGAACACCCGCTACGACGGCCAGTTCGAGGTCCCGACCCTCGACGAGGTGATCCAGCTGGTGAAGCGCGAGTCGGGCCGGAGCGGCCGCACGATCGGCCTCGCGCCGGAGACCAAGCACCCCACCTACTTCGACTCGATCGGACTCTCCCTCGAGGAGCCCCTGGTCCGCTCGCTGCGCCGCAACGGCCTCGACCGGCCGCAGGCCAAGGTCGTCATCCAGTCCTTCGAGACCGGCAACCTGCGCGAGCTCGACGAGCTCACCCGGGTGCCGCTCGCGCAGCTCGTCGACGGCGCCGGCGCGCCCTACGACCTCAAGGCGTCCGGCAGCACGACGACGTACGCCGACCTGGTGACGCCCGCGGGACTGGCCGACATCGCGACCTACGCGGAGTGGGTGGCGCCGGCGAAGCACCGGATCCTGCCCCGCGACGCCGGCGGTGCGATCGGCGCGCCGAGCAGCCTGGTCGCCGACGCGCACGCCGCCGGTCTGCAGGTCGTGACCTGGACGCTGCGGCTGGAGAACCAGTTCCTGCCCACCAACCTGCGCCTCGGCACCGACCCGAACGCGCCGGGCGACCTCGCCGCCGAGGTCGAGGCCTTCCTCGAGGCCGGCGTGGACGCGCTCTTCGCCGACCATCCCGACATCGCGGTCGACACCCGCGACGCCTGGGCGCAGGAGCAGGGCGCGGCCTGACCGTCTCCGAGGTCCGCACGCTCCGCCGTGCCGCCGCTAGATTCGGCGGCATGGCGGACTGCGTCTTCTGCACGATCGTCGCCGGCGAGGCCGAGGCGGACCTCGTCCTCGACGAGCCCGACCTCGTGGCCTTCCTCGACCGGCGCCCGGTGTTCAAGGGCCACGTCCTCCTCGTGCCGCGCGCCCATGTCGTCACGCTGCCCGACCTCCCGGCCGGGCAGCGTGACGGCTTCCTCGCCGCCGCCCAGCGACTCGCCACCGCCGTGGTCGAGGGTCTCGGGGCGCAGGGCAGCTTCGTGGCGATGAACAACGTCGTCAGCCAGTCGGTGCCGCACCTGCACCTGCACGTCGTACCCCGGACCAAGGGCGACGGGCTGCGCGGGTTCTTCTGGCCGCGGACGAAGTACGCCGCGGGGGAGTCCGCGGAGTATGCCGCGCGCCTGCGCGCCGCCCTAGCGTCGTAGGCTGCGACCCGATCGCACTGGACTCGAGTGGGAAGAGCTGAGGTAAGCACCATGGGTCGTTTCGACGGGCGCGTCGCCGTCATCACGGGAGCCGCACGCGGGATCGGGTTCGGCACCGCCACCCGGTACGCCGAGGAGGGCGCCTCGGTCGCGATCGTCGACCTCGACGAGACCGCCGCCGCGGAGGCCGCCGCGAAGCTCCCCGTCGTCGGGGACGCCAAGGCCGTGGGCATCGGCGCCAACGTCTCCGACGGCACCTCGGTCGACGCCGCGATCGAGCGGGTCGTCGCCGAGCTCGGCGGGATCCACATCCTGGTCAACAACGCGGGCATCACTCGCGACAACCTCCTGTTCAAGATGAGCGAGGAGGACTGGGACCTGGTCATGGGCGTGCACCTCAAGGGCGCCTTCCTGATGACCAAGGCCGCCCAGAAGCACTTCGTGGAGCAGAAGTACGGCAAGGTCGTGAACATCTCGAGCATCTCCGCGCTCGGCAACCGCGGCCAGGCCAACTACTCGGCCGCGAAGATGGGCATCCAGGGCTTCACCCGGACTCTGGGCATCGAGCTCGGCCCCTTCGGCATCAACGTCAACGCGGTCGCCCCGGGCTTCATCGCGACCGAGATGACCGACGCCACCGCCGCCCGGCTCAAGCTCGACGTCGACGAGTTCCGCCGGCTCAACGCCGAGGCCAACCCGGTCAAGCGGGTCGGCTTCCCGGAGGACATCGCGGCCGCGGTCACCTTCCTGTCCAGCGACGAGGCGTCGTACATCACCGGCCAGACGCTGTACGTCGACGGCGGCATCTCGCTCGGCACCTGAGCCTCGCTCGAACCCGCTCCGGGCGGGGCGGACCTCCGCGACACGCGGGGGCCGCTCCGCCGTACGCCGGGCGTGTGGGCCAGACTGGCCGCGTGCGCGTTTCCACCCTCCGCAGTGCCCTGCCCGCCTCGCTCGTCGTGCTGAGCCTCGTGCTCGCCGGGTGCGGGGGTGACGACGGCGAGAAGAAGTCCGGCGGCGACGGGTCGTCCGCGACCGCGCCGGAGCCGGAGGTGCCGGACACCTGGCCGCTCACCGGCCTGGAGGCGGCCGAGGGGGAGAGCGTCGAGCAGGACCATCCCGTCGTCGTCACGAAGATCGACAACTCGCCGGCCAGCTCCCCGCAGGTCGGCCTCAGCAAGGCCGACCTGGTGGTCGAGGAGCTCGTCGAGGGCGGCATCACCCGGCTGGCCGCCTTCTACTACTCCCAGCTGCCCAAGGACATCGGCCCGGTCCGCTCGATGCGGGCCAGCGACATCGGCATCGTGTCGCCGGCGGGTGGCGTCATCGCCACCAGCGGCGCCGCCGGGGAGACCATCGCGCGGATCAACCGCAACAAGATCAAGTTCTTCGGCGAGGGCGGCCCGGGCTTCTACCGCAAGTCCGGCCGCAGCGCGCCGTACAACCTCTTCACCGACCTGACCAAGGTCGCGAAGGCCGCCGAGGACGCAAGGACGAGCGTCCTGCCGACTACCTGCCCTGGGGCACCGAGGCGGACTTCCCGGGCGGCGCGCCGGCGCCCTCCCTCTCGGCGCACTTCGGCAGCCGCACCACCAACTGGCGCTTCGAGAACGGCAGCTACGCCAACACCAACTCCAACGCCGCGCAGGGCGACCGCTTCCAGGCGAGCTCGGTGCTGGTGCTGCGGGTCAAGGTCGTCGACGCCGGCTACCGCGACCCCGCGGGCAACTTCGTCCCGGAGAGCAAGTTCGAGGGCCAGGGCGCCGCGCAGCTGTTCCACAACGGCCAGGTGGTCGAGGGGACCTGGTCCAAGGCCAAGGCGAGCTCGGCGCTGAGCCTGACCACCGCCGACGGCGCCGAGCTCAAGGTCCCGGCCGGCAAGGTGTGGATCGAGCTCGTCCCGGTCGAGGCCAGCAACGGCTCGGTGACCGTCGGCCAGTGAGCTGACGCGGACTCACTGCTCCGCGTCGGCGGCGGCGTCCTCGTCGTCCAGGTCCTCCCCACCGGCGGTGACGCTGGGCATCGCGACGCCCTGCTCCACCAGGCTCTGCACGCCGGCGAGCAGGAAGCCGATCGCGCCCTCGACGCGCCGGGCCGCGGCCTCGGGGTCTGCGGCGGTGGCGACCGACTCGCCGGCGGAGGACATCGCGCCGAAGAAGATCCGGGCGAAGGTCTGCAGCATGTCCTCGTCGAGGTCCCACGAGCCCGCGTCCAAGGTGGCGCGCACGATCTCGACGATGTTGGCGAAGGTCGAGCGCTCCTCCTGCTCGCGGAAGCGCTCGTAGCCCAGGACCGCCGGCCCGTCCTGGATCACGATTCGGCGGTAGGACGCCTCCTGGACCACCGCCAGGAAGGAGCGCAGGCCCTCGGTCGCCTTGCGCCACGGGTCCCGCTCGCCGCGCAGCGACTTCTGGATCCGCTTCGCCGCCTGCTGCTCGACCCGCTCGAAGACGGACTCGAAGAGGGCCTGCTTGCCCGAGAAGTGGTGGTAGAGCGCGCCCTTGGTCACCCGGGCGCCGGAGACGATCGCGTCGAGCGACGTGGCGGCGTACCCCTTCTCGGCGAAGAGCTGCTCGGCGACGTCGACGAGCGCCCGCTTGGTCGAGGCGGAGTACGACGCTCGGCGCGAGGCCCCGGGAACGCCGGGGACGGGGACCTTGGGGACGAGTTTCGAGACCGATGCCTTCGCCACCTGCCCAGCATAGGCGCGCCGTGACACCGGTCACTGTCGTGGGTGTGCGGGATCACGGTGTCGTGGCATTGGGCGTACCCGCGGTCTGCTCCATACTCGTAGTACGTACCAGCGGTATGTCGGCTGACCCCCGAGCGCCGGCGACCGCCGATCGAACCAAGGAGTGCTGACCATGACCTGGAAGGCCTTTCACAACCGGGGCGAGACCCTCCGCTCCGTCATCGCCACGTCGGCCGTCCGTCGCGACGGCCTCCTGCCCATGGACGTCGACGGCGTGTCCGCGGTCTTCCGGGACGAGCTCGACCTGCTGGCCGCCCTCACCTTGAAGTGGCACACCCGCCTGTCCGGGCAGATCGAGCGGATGCTCGCGCACCAGCCGATGGACCTCGCCGAGGCCGTCGAGATCGCGTGGAGCAACACCGCGCACGAGCTGCCCGGCGTGCGGATGATCATCGACCACTACCGCGCCCACCCGCTCGACGAGGAGATGGCGCGCGCCATGGACGCCGCCCGCTTCAAGGAGCACCACCTGCTCGCCGTCATGGCCGGGCGCACCAGCATCGGCGACGACGCCGCCGGCCGGATCGGCGCCGAGATCGAGGAGCGGGCCCGCCTGCTCCACCGGGGTCTCCCCGTGATCACCCCGGACGCGGCCTACGCCGAGCCGGAGGTCCGCGGCACCCTGCTCGAGCGGCTGCGCGCGGTCGTCGCCGCCTGACCGACCCGACTCCCTCCCGGGTGCGGCCCCGGGTCCGACGTGCCTTCCTCCCATCGCGCGTCGGACCCGGGGCCGCGTTGCTTGTTCTGGCGTTGTGCGGGGAGGGGGATGATGGGTCCATGTCGAGCGAGCTGACCGCCGGACGCCTGCTGCTGGCGTCGCCCGACCTGCTCGACCCCAACTTCGCCGACACGGTCGTGCTGCTGCTCGACGTGAACGACGACGGCGCGCTCGGGGTCGTCCTCAACCGGCCCACGGCACTTCCGGTCTCCGAGGTGCTGGGGGAGTGGGGCGAGGTCGTCGAGGAGCCCGAGGTGCTCTTCCAGGGTGGCCCCGTCGCGACCGACGGCGCCCTCGCGGTGGCCCTCGCCGCGCCGGGCGGCGAGCACGGCGCCGGCTTCCGTCCCGTCTGGGACCGCGTCGGCCTGCTCGACCTCGACACGCCCCGCGAGCTCGTCGAGGGCACGGTCGACCGGCTGCGCATCTTCGCCGGCTACGCCGGCTGGGGAGCCGGCCAGCTCCAGGCCGAGATCGCCGAGGGCAGCTGGTACGTCGTACCGGGGCAGGTCGAGGACGTCTTCGGCTGCGACACCCGCGACCTGCGCCGCCAGGTCCTGCGCCGCCAGCCCGGCGACCTCGCCCTGCACGCGACCCGGCCCGTCGACCCCGAGCTGAACTGAGTGGCGCTGGTCTGTTTCTGCTGTCTGCTGCCTGGGGGTCCCGGGCGCGGATTCACCACGGGATGTAGGGCAGTCCGCGCTTCCCCCGTGGAACTCCGCTACAGATGCTCGGATTCGGCTACATCCCGTGGTGAATCCGCCCCGGCCGCGCCCCGCCCGCACCCGGCCGACCCGCCAGACTTGAGACATTCATGTCTCGCATGAGACACTGGTGTCTCAAGGAGGAGCCATGAATACCCGGGACACGGTGCTCGCCGCCGCCCAGCGCCTGCTCACCACCGATCCGACCGCCTCGATCGCCCAGATCGCCGCCGCGGCCGGCGTGGGCCGCGCGACCGTCCACCGCCACTTCGCGACCCGCGAGGACCTGCTCCACGAGATCGGCGTCCGCTCGCTCGAGCGCTGGGCGCAGAGCCTGGCCGAGGCGGACCTGGCGGGCGCCGTGGCGTCCGGCGATCCCGCCCGGCTGCGCACCTGTCTCGACGATCTCCTCGGCAGGTTCGTCGTCGACGCCGAGGAGCTCGGCATCGCGCTGACCGACCCGACGGTCCTCAACGCCCCCGACCTGCGCGAGCGCGCCGAGGCGCTCTTCGCCGAGGAGGTCGCCCTCTACGCCGCCGCGCAGGCCGCCGGCGTGCTGCGCGGCGACGTACCCGCCCGCTGGCTCGGTCATTCCGTCTACGGACTTCTCGTGGCCGTCCGCGACGCCCTCGTGGCCGGCGACATCGCCCGTCGCGACGCCCCGGCCCTGGTCCTCTCCATGTTCCTCGAGGGGGGTGCCGCCCGATGACCGCCACCGTGCCGGCGCCGGCGGGCGCCACCTCGCCCGGCCGGAGCGGCCGCCGCTGGGGCGGACTGGCCGTGCTGGCGGCCAGCCTGCTGGTCGTCGTGATGGACATGACCGTCCTCAACGTCGCGCTGCCCGACCTCACCGCGGACCTGCAGGCGGGCGCGATCGCGCAGCTGTGGATCGTGGACGTCTACTCCCTCGTCCTTGCCGGTCTCCTCGTCCCCCTCGCCGCTCTCGCCGACCGGTGGGGGCGGCGCCGGATGCTGCTCACCGGCTTCGCGATCTTCGCGCTCGCCTCGCTGGCGGCGCTGGTCGCGCGCAGCCCGGGGGACGTGATCGCCGTCCGCGCCCTGCTCGGCGTCGGCGGCGCGATGATCATGCCCGCGACCCTCTCCCTGATCCGGGCGCTCTTCCCGGACGCCCGCGAGCGCGCGTTCGCCCTGGGGCTCTGGGCCGCCACCGCCGCCGTCGGCGGCGCCGTCGGGCCCATCGTCGGTGGCGCGCTGCTCAGCGCGTTCAGCTGGCACGCCGCCTTCCTCGTCAACGTCCCGCTCATGGTCCTCGCGCTCGTCGCCGGCGTCCTGCTGCTCCCCGAGAGCCGCTCCGAGCGGCCCGGACGCGTGGACGCTCTCGGCGTCCTGCTCTCGGTGGGCGGCATGATCGCGGCCGTCTACGGCGTCAAGCATCTCGGTAAGGGCGACCTGGACCCGGTCACCGCGCTCACGCTCCTCGCCGGTCTCGCGCTGCTGACCGGCTTCGTGCGGCGCTGCCTGCGTCAGGACGAGCCGATGCTCGCCGTACGCCTCTTCGCGGACCCGGTCTTCCGCTCCGGCGTGGGGACCGCGCTGGTGAGCAGCACCGCGATGATGGCGCTGCTGTTCGTCGGCTCGCAGTGGCTGCAGCTGGTCCAGGGCTGGAGCCCGCTGATGGCCGGCGTGGCGCTCCTCCCCATGGCGCTCGGCGGGCTGGTCGGGCCGCCGCTGGCGCCCACCGTCGCCGCCCGGCTGGGCGCGCGCCCGGTCGTCGTCGCCGGGCTCGTCGTGCTCGCCGCCGGCATGCTCACGCTGTGGCTGCTCCCGCGCCCGATGCCCTATGCCGGTGTGGCGGTCGCGCTGCTCCTCGTCGGCTTCGGTACGGCGGCCCTCGGCCTCGCGTCGGCACTCATCATGGGCGCCGCACCGGTGCATCAGGCGGGCTCCGCCGCCGCGGTCGAGGAGATGTCCTACGAGATCGGCGGGGTGCTCGGCATCGCCGTCCTCGGCAGCCTCGCCGGCGCCGTCTACCGCCACGGCCTCCCGGACGGGGCCGGCGCGGCCGCGCTGGAGTCGGTCACCGGAGCACTCGGCACGCCGGTGGAGCCCGCCGCGCTCGCGGCGTACACCGACGCCTTCGGGGCGGTCGGCCTCGCCGGGGCGGCGATCACCCTCGTGGTCGCGGTGCTGGTGTGGAGAGGTCTCCCGGAGGACGTCGATGTCTCGGGCGGGCACTAGACTGCATCCGTGACCACGATCGGCTTCTCGACAGACACGGACGTCCGCGAGGACCGCCGTACCGTCCCGACCGACGAGGGCGACCACGAGCGTTTCTCCCACTACGTGGAGAAGGACAAGCTCACCGAGGCGATGGTCATGGGCACGCCGGTCGTGGCCCTGTGCGGCAAGGTCTGGGTGCCCAGCCGCGCGCCGGAGAAGTTCCCGGTCTGCCCGGACTGCAAGGAGATCTGGGAGAGCCTCGGCGACGACAAGCCGGGCGGCTCCGGCGGCGGGTCCGGTCCCGACGCATGACCTCGCTCGGTCCGGCCTGGCCGGAGCGGGCAGCCTGGGGCACGGCGCCGTCGCTGCGTGCCTGGCAGTCTGCCGCGCTCACCGACTATCTCGCTCGCAACCCGCGGGACTTCCTCACCGTCGCCACCCCCGGCGCCGGCAAGACGACGTTCGCGCTCACCGTCGCCGCCGAGCTGCTCGGTCGGCGCATCGTCGACCGCCTGGTGATCGTCGCCCCGACCGAGCACCTCAAGCAGCAGTGGGCCGAGGCCGCCGCCCGCGCGGGCCTGCCGATCGACCCGACGTACTCGGCGGGCTCCGGCAAGATCTCCAGTGACTACGTGGGCGTCGCGGTGACCTACGCCGGCGTCGGCGTCAACCCGCTTGCCATGCGGATCCGCACCGAGCGCTTCAAGACGCTGGTGATCCTCGACGAGATCCACCACGCCGGCGACTCGCTGAGCTGGGGCGAGGGCGTGCGCGAGGCGTTCGAGCCGGCCACGCGCCGCCTGGCCCTGACCGGCACGCCCTTCCGCTCCGACATCAACCCCATCCCGTTCGTCACCTACGCACCGGGCGAGGGCGGGTTCCCGACGTCGGTCGCCGACTTCACCTACGGGTACGCCGACGCCCTCGCCGACCACGTCGTCCGGCCGGTCCTCTTCCTGGCCTACTCCGGCCAGATGAGCTGGCGCACCCGGGCGGGCGACGAGGTGGCCGCCTCGCTCGGCGAGCCGCTCACCAAGGACATGACCTCCCAGGCGCTCCGCACCGCCCTCGACCCCCAGGGCTCGTGGATGCCGTCGGTGCTCGCGGCCGCCGACAAGCGGCTCTCCGAGGTGCGCCGCCACGTGCCCGACGCCGGCGGCCTGGTCATCGCCTCCGACCAGGAGTCGGCGCGGGCCTACGCCAAGCTGCTCAAGCAGATCAGCGGCGAGTCGGCGACGGTGGTGCTCTCCGACGAGAAGGCGTCGTCGAAGAAGATCTCGCAGTTCAGCGAGAGCGACAGCCGGTGGATGGTCGCGGTCCGGATGGTCTCGGAGGGCGTCGACGTCCCGCGGCTCACCGTCGGCGTGTGGGCAACGACCACCTCGACCCCGCTGTTCTTCGCGCAGGCGGTCGGCCGCTTCGTGCGTGCGCGCCGGCGCGGGGAGATCGCGTCGGTCTTCCTGCCCTCGGTGCCGAACCTGCTCTCCTTCGCCGCCGAGCTGGAGGCGCAGCGCGACCACGTGCTCAAGCGCAAGGTCAACGACGAGGGCGACATCTTCGCCGCCGAGAACGACCTGATGGCCCAGGCCAACCAGGGCGAGGCGGCCTCCGACGACCTCGAGGCGCTGCCGTTCGAGGCGCTCGGGTCCGAGGCCCGCTTCGACCATGCGCTGTACGACGGGGCGCAGTTCGGCCACGAGGGCGAGGTCCACGTGGGCTCGGAGGAGGAGATGGACTTCCTCGGCATCCCCGGCCTGCTCGAGCCCGACCAGGTCAGCGCCCTGCTCCAGCAACGCCAGGCCGACCGCCGTCGTACCCGCCCGGCGGGCGCCGCGGGCGCGGACCGGCGGGCCGACACCGTCGCCGAGGTCACCACCCACGAGCACCTCGCCCTGCTCCGCCGCGAGCTGAACTCCCTGGTCGCCTCGTGGCACCACCGCACCGGCCAGGCGCACGGGATCACCCATGCCGCGCTGCGCAAGGAGTGCGGGGGACCCGCTGCCGCGGTCGCCAACGCCGAGCAGCTGCAGAAGCGGATCGACCGGATCCGGGAGTGGGCGGTGCGGAAGTCGTCGTAGGGCGGGGTGCGGTGATTCCGTCGCCGCGTGAGCCAGCCCATAGGCAAGGCTCGCCTTAGTTAGGCTAGGCTGCGCCCGTGACCACGGTTCTCGAAGGACGCGAGCTGGTGCTGGGCTACCAGCGCAGCACCGTCGTGCACGGCGTGTCGGTGCGCCTCGCGCCCGGTCAGGTGACCGCGCTCATCGGGCCCAACGGCAGTGGCAAGTCGACCGTGCTCCGCTCGCTCGCTCGCCTGCACCCCGTCGCCTCCGGCCGGATCACGCTCGACGAGGCCGACACCGCGCCGCTGAGCGCGAAGGAGTTCGCGCGCCAGGTGACCCTGCTGTCGCAGTCCCGGCCGCACCCGTCCGGGCTGGAGGTCCGCGACGTCGTCGCGTTCGGGCGCCACCCGCACCGTGGCCGGTTCAGCGGCGTCACCGATGCCGACCGGGCCGCCGTCGACCACGCCATGGCGGTCACCGGCATCGACGGCATGGCCGACCGCCCCGTCGACCAGCTCTCCGGCGGCGAGCTGCAGCGGGTGTGGCTGGCCACCTGCCTGGCCCAGGACACCGCCGTCGTGCTCCTCGACGAGCCCACCAACCATCTCGACCTGCGCTACCAGGTGGAGACCCTCGACCTGGTCCGCGACCTCGCGGACCGGCACGGGACGGCGCTCGGCGTCGTCCTCCACGACCTGAACCATGCCGCCACCGTGGCCGACCAGGTCGTGCTGCTGCACCAGGGCGCGGTCCGCGCCGTCGGCGCACCCGCCGACGTACTCACCGCGGAGCACCTCTCCGCCGTGTACGGGCTGCCCATCCGCTGCTTCGTCGACCCGGACTCGGGTGCGGTGCGGGTGGAGGCCCAGGGGCGTCATCACCAGCGGCACTCCCCGCTCCGCGGCTGACGCGCCCGCACCCACTCCCGAGAACCCAGTGAGGAACCCGATGAAGACCCGACCGATGGCTGCTGCCCTGACTCCCGTGGTGGCGCTGCCCCTCGGCCTGCTCCTCGCCGCGTGCGGCACGAGCGACACCGGCACCGACAAGGAGGCGCCGAAGGCCAACGACTCCGCCGACTGCGCCGCGGACGAGACCACCACCTCGACCGACCCCGTCACGCTCACCGACAGCTACGGCCGGACCGTGGAGCTCGACAAGCCGGCCGAGCGCGTCGCCGTGCTCGAGTGGCAGCAGCTCGAGGACGTGCTGACCCTGTGCCTGACCCCGGTCGCCGTCGCCGACGCGGAGGGCTACACGACCTGGGACACCGCCGAGGAGCTGCCCGAGGGCGTCACGGACGTGGGCACCCGCGGCGAGCCCAACCTCGAGACCCTGTTCGGCACCAACCCCGACCTGGTCATCGTGGAGGCCTACACGGCCGAGGACGAGATCCTCAAGCAGCTGGAGAAGTACGACGTCCCGGTGCTCGCCACCAAGGGCGCGGACGCCGCCGACCCGATCGCGAACATGATCGACACCTTCGAGCTGATCGCCGAGGCGACCGGGCGGGAGGAGCGCGCGAAGGTCGTCGTCGACGACTTCAACGCCCACCTGGCCGAGGCCAAGGAGAAGGTCGCCGACGTCGAGACGACCGAGTTCGTGTACTTCGACGGCTGGATCCAGGGCGGCAACGTCTCGATCCGCCCCTTCGGGCAGGGCTCGCTCATGGGCGAGCTCGGCGAGGAGCTCGGCCTGAAGAACGCCTGGACGGGCGAGGTCGACGAGGCCTACGGCCTGGGCCAGACCGACGTCGAGGGCATGAGCGAGGTCGGCGACGCCACCTTCTTCTACACCGGCACGGTCGACCCCGAGGGTGACGTGAACGCGGCGCTCGCGAAGAACGCCGTGTGGCAGAAGATCCCGGCGGTGGCCGAGGGCCGTGCCCACGCCTTCCCCTCGGGCGTGTGGACCTTCGGTGGCCCGCGTACCGCCGAGCAGGTGATCGACGCGTACGTCGACCTGCTGACCCAGTGACACCCAGCAGGCGTCGAGCATGACCGTCGAGCAGCAGCGGCCCACCGCCACCGGGCGCCCGCCCGCGTCCCCTTCCGGCCCGCGGCCAAGGCTGGGACGCGCCGGGGTGACCGGTGCCACCGGTGCGCTGCTGCTGCTCGGCGTCGTGCTCCTCGGTGCGTCCGCCTGGCACCTCACGCAGGGCACCTCGGCGATCGGCGCCGGCGACCTCCTCCGCTGGCTGCTCGGCGACCGCGACGGCGGCCCCGGAGCCGACGCCGGCGACGTCCTGCTCGGCTCCCGGGTGCCGCGGCTGGCCGCCGGCATCGCGGTCGGCTTCGCCCTCGGTGTCGCGGGCGCGCTCTTCCAGTCGCTGGCCCGCAACGCCCTGGCCTCGCCGGACACCCTCGCCGTGACCGGTGGCGCCTATCTCGCGGTGACCGCCGTCGCCGCCTTCGGCATCTCGGTGCCGATCTGGGCCTCGGGCCTCACCGCCTTCGCCGGCGGCTCGCTCGCCGCCTTCCTCGTCCTGGGCCTGGCCGGCGGCGCCGGTACGGCGACCACCCGCCTCGTGCTCGCGGGCTCCGCGGTCGCGCTGGCGCTGCAGGCCGCCACGTCCACGCTGCTGATCCTCTTCCAGGAGGAGACGACCAGCCTGTTCGCCTGGGGGAGCGGCTCTCTCAGCCAGCTCGGGCTGCAGGCCTTCCAGCAGGCGGCCCCGGTCGTCGTCCTGTGCACCCTGGCGGCCCTGCTGCTGTCGCGCCGACTCGACCTGCTCGGCCTCGGCGACGACAGCGCCGCCGTGCTCGGCGTACCCGTCCGCTCGACGCGGGCGGCCGGCACCGTGCTCGCGGTCCTGCTCACCGCCGCATCGGTGACCCTGGCCGGGCCGATCGGCTTCGCCGGCCTGTTCGCTCCCGTCATCGTGCGGCTGTGCGGCCGGGTCGTCCCGGCCCTGAACCGCCACGCCGTGCTCATCCCGGCTGCCGGCCTGACCGGAGCCCTGGTCGTCGTACTGGCGGATGCCCTGATCCGTGCCGTCCTCGGCGCCGACGAGGCGATCTCGATCCCGACCGGCATCACCACGACCCTCATGGGTGCGGTGGTGATGATCGTCCTCGCCCGCCGCGGCCGCGACTCGGGGCCCACCCGGCAGCCCGCCGCCGCGCGCGTGCGTGTCGGCAGCCGGACCCGCTTCGTCGTCGTCCTCGCGCTCGTCCTGGGCGCGGCCGCGGCCGTCGCGGTGGTCGGCCTGCTCGCCGGCGACACCTGGCTCCGGGCCGGCGACATCGCCCTGTGGCTGCGCGGTGAGGCGGCCCCACTCATCCAGTTCGCTCTCGACGAGCGGGCCCCGCGCGTCGCCGCGGCGGTGCTCGGCGGTGCGGCGTTGGCGCTGTCCGGAGCGCTGGTCCAGGCGACCTGCCGCAACCCGCTGGCCGAGCCCGGCATCCTCGGCATCACCGGCGGCGCCGGCGTCGGCGCGGTCGTCGTGGTGACCGGCGCCGGGGTGTCGCAGGCCGCGAGCAACGGTGCGATCCTGGTCGGCGCCGTCGTCGGCGCGCTGGTCGCCTTCGCGCTCGTCTACGGGCTCGCGTGGCGGCACGGCCTGAACGCCGACCGGCTGCTCTTGATCGGCATCGGCACCTGGTACGGCTCGGCGGCGCTGACCACCTTCCTGCTGGTGCGCTCCAACCCGTGGGACACCCCGCGGATCTACACGTGGATGTCGGGCACGACCTACGGACGGACCTTCGACCAGGTCCTACCGGTCGCCGTCGTCCTCGCCCTGGCCCTTCCGCTCGCCTGGCTGGTCCGGCGCGAGCTCGACCTGCTGGCGCTCGACGAGGACACCCCGCGGCTGGTGGGGGTCCGGCTGGAGACGGTGCGCCTCGTCGTCCTGGTCACCGCCGCCCTGCTCGCGGCGACGAGCGTCGCCGCGGTCGGCGTGGTGGGCTTCGTCGGCCTCGTCGCTCCGCACATGGCACGCGCGCTGGTCGGGGGCCGGCACACGCGGTCGGTCCCGGTGGCCCTCCTCATCGGCGCCGTCCTGCTCGGCGTCGCGGACCTGCTCGGCCGCACCGTGATCGCGCCGGCCCAGGTCCCGGCGGGGCTCGTCGTCGCGCTCATCGGCGCGCCGTACTTCGTCTACCTGCTGGCCCGCTCGCGCGCCTGACGCTCGGCCGGACCGGTCAGCCCTGGAACGGGCGCACGCCCGGCCCGGGGCGGGTCGCGACCCGGCGCGGGTCGTCGAGATGATGGCCCGCGGCGCAGCGCACCTCGACGTGGACCGGCTCCTCGCAGTCGCGGTGCACGAAGACCGTCGGCGGGCCCCCGGGGTCGGCCAGATGGCGGTCGCCCCAGTGGCTGATGGCGAGCAGGATCGGCTGGAGCTCGAGGCCCTTGTCGGTCAGCCGGTACTCGTGCCGGGTGCGGGCGCCGTCCTGGCGGTAGGGCTCCTTGCGCAGGATCCCCTGCTCCACCAGCGAGGCGAGGCGGTTGGTGAGCACCTGGCGCGGGATGCCCGCGTGGCGGCGGATGTCGTCGAAGCGGCGGATGCCGAGGAAGACCTCGCGCAGGACGACGACCGTCCACCGCTCGCCGAGGATCGCCATGGCACGGCCGAGGGTGCAGTTGTCCACCGACCAGGCCAGGGCCGGGGGAGAGGGCGTGGTCGCCGTGCTCATCGGTCCAGCATAGGGCGAGCCAGGTCTCATTGACAGACTCAGCCTCGGCTGGTCTGATGATCCCATGACTGAGTCCATGATCCAGACCCAGATCGACCCGACCCGGCTCGACGGCTTCGAGCAGCTGCGGGCGATGCGCGAGGGCCTGCTGCCGCCGGCGCCGATCGCCGAGACGCTGGGCTTCGTGGGCTTCGAGGTCCCCGAGCGCGGGACCGCGATCTTCGAGCTCGACCCCGAGCTGCGCCACTACAACCCGATCGGCAGCGTCCACGGCGGAGTCTTCGCCACGCTGCTCGACTCCGCCTGCGGCTGTGCGGTGCACTCCACGCTCGGTGTGGGCGAGGCCTACACCTCCCTCGACCTGACGGTGAAGTTCCTCAAGGCCGTGACGGTCGACTCCGGCCGGCTGCGCGCCGTGGGCTCGGTGCTGCAGCGCGGTCGTCGTACCGCACTCGCCGAGGCGAAGCTGTACGACGGCCACGGCAAGCTGGTCGCCTACGCCAGCTCCAGCTGCATGATCTTCAGCTGACCCGACCCGTCACGAGATGACGTCGGCGCCGATCTCGCGCCACGTTCTGCCGGGTCGCGTCTGTCGGTGGCGCCCGCCAGACTGGGTCCGTGCCGAGCTACGTCGCCTTCCTGCGCGCCATCAACCTGGGCCCGAACCGCAGGTTCGCCAAGGCGGACATCGTCGCCGCCACCGAGGCGGCCGGCGGCCGCGAGGTGCAGACCCACATCAACACCGGGAACGTCCTGCTCACGACCTCGCTGCGCTCCCGGGCGCGGGTCGAGGCGGCGCTCGAGCAGGCCTACCGGGAGCACGCCGGCTTCGAGGTGCCCACGATCGTCTACACCCCGGCCGAGCTGGCCGCGGTCGCCGAGGACGCCCGCGAGCTCAGCGCCGCCCGCCCCGGCCTGGAGCGGCACTACGTCTACCTGCTCAAGGAGGAGCCCGACCCGGAGCTGGTCACGGCGGTGGAGGCGCGCAGCGGGCTGGGCGGGGGCGACAACGCGGTCGTCGTACGACGTCGCGCGGCGCACGTGCTCCTGGGAGCCGGCTACCAGGCCGGCAACGTCGACCCCTACAAGGTGGAGAAGGCGCTGCGGGTCGTCGCCACGAACCGCAACCTCAACGTCGTCACGACGCTGGCGCGGAAGTGGTGCTCGTGAGCCGCCCGGGGCGCTGTGACACGATGGAGCCGTGACGACCGCGAGCCCGACCAAGGCCGATCCGGGAGTCCAGCAGGACCTCACCCCGGACGAGATCACGCTCGCCGACACCCCCTGGGTGACGGTGGTGTGGAACGACCCCGTGAACCTGATGTCCTATGTCACCTTCGTCTTCCAGAAGCACTTCGGCTACGGCAAGAAGAAGGCCGAGCGGCTGATGCGCGAGGTGCACGAGGACGGCAAGTCCGTCGTCAGCAGCGGCACCCGCGAGGAGATGGAGCGCGACGTCCAGGCCATGCACGAGTACGGTCTGTGGGCCACCCTGTCGAAGGCCGAGTGAGTGACCTCTGGATTCGTCCGGCACCGCCGGAGCAAGCGCGCCATCGCGACATTCTCGGCCTTCGAGGCCGACCTGCTGCGCTCGCTGGCCGGCCAGCTGGTCGAGCTGCTGCACAACGAGTCGGCGGTGGTCGCCACCGAGCGTGACCCGCTCGAGGCGCTCCTCGACTTCTCCGGCCCGACCACGGAGCCGGAGGACCCGGTGCTGCGCCGGCTCTTCCCCAGCGCGTACCGCGGTGACCCCGAGGCGGCCGGGGAGTTCCGCCGCTTCACCGAGGGTGCGCTGCGCGACGGCAAGGCGCGGGCCGCGGCGACCGTGATCGACGTACTCGAGGAGGCGGGGCTGCCGCCCGAGCCCACCGACGAGGAGCTCGTGATCGACGTGGAGCTCGACCCGGACACCGCACTGGTCTGGCTGCGCGCCCTCACCGACCTGCGCCTGGCCCTCGGCACCCGCCTCGAGGTGGAGGAGGGCGACGAGGACTACTGGTACGCCCTCCCCGACGACGACCCGCGCGCCCAGGCCCACCACATCTACGAGTGGCTGGGCTTCTTGCAGGAGACCCTGGTCGGCTCCGTCAGCTGACGTTCAGGCCCCGCGAGGTGTGAGTTTGCGGGCCTCGAGGTGTGAGTTCTGGGGCCCCATATCGCCGCAACTCACACCTCGTACCCCCACAACTCACACCTCGCGCCCCCAGAACTCACACCTCGCCGCTGGGCTTGACCGCCAGCACCGGGCAGTGCGCCTCGAGGATGATCCGCTGGGCCACGCTCCCGAGCAGGAGCTTGCCGACCGGCGTGCGGTGCCGGATGCCGACCACGATCAGGCCCGCCTGCTCCTCGTCGGCGGCGGCGATGACGGCGTCGGCGACGTCGCTGACCACCTCGTGACGTACGACGACCTTCAGGCCGTCGGCCGCGAGCCGGTCCCGCAGGGCGGTGATGTCCGCGTCGTGCGCGAAGCGCGCGTCGACCAGGCTGTTGCCCGGCGTCGCGTTGACGACGACCAGGCGGGCGCCCTCCTTGCGGGCGAGGCCGGCGGCGTGCTCGACCGCCGCCTCGCCGAAGCGGTCCGCGCTGTAGGCGGCCACGATGGTCCCGGGCGTGCTCATCGCTCGACCAGCTCCTTCTCGTCGTTCTCCTGGGGGATCTCGCGGGCCGGGGCCGGCCGGCGGAGGCCGGCGACCGCCATGGCGAGCAGCAGCAGGGTCATCACGGCGTACACGACGACCGCGACCGGCTCGCTCCACAGCGTGCTGACGTCGCCCTGGGAGATCTTCAGCGCGGTGGTCAGCTGCTCCTCGAGCTTGGGGCCGAGGATCACGCCGATGATGAGCGGGAGCACGGGCACTCCGAAGCGGCGCATGAAGAAGCCGAGGAAGCCGAGCACCAGCAGCAGCGCGAGGTCGAAGGCCTGGAAGTTCACGCTGTAGGCGCCGAGGGAGGCGAAGAAGAGGATGCCGGCGTAGAGGTACGGCCGGGGGATCCGCAGCAGCTTCGCCCACAGGGGCGCCATCGGCAGGTTGAGCACCAGCAGCAGGGCGTTCGCGACGAACAGGCTCGCCAGCAGCCCCCAGACCAGGTCGGGGTGGTCGTCCATCAGCGTCGGGCCGGTCTGGAAGCCGTAGCCCTGCAGCGCCACGAGCATGATCGCGGCCGTCGCGGTCGTCGGCAGGCCGAGCGCCAGCAGCGGAACCAGGGTGCCCGCGGCGGAGGCGTTGTTGGCCGCCTCCGGGCCGGCGACGCCCTCGATCGCGCCCTTGCCGAACTCCTCGGGGTGCTTCGAGAGTCGCTTCTCGGTCGCATAGGAGAGGAAGGTGGGCAGCTCCGCGCCGCCCGCCGGCAGCGCGCCGAACGGGAAGCCGAAGGCGGTGCCGCGCAGCCAGGGCTTCCACGAGCGGCCCCAGTCCTGCCTGCTCATCCAGGGCTGCCCGACGGGGATGATCTCCAGCGGCTTGCGGCGCAGGTGCGCGGCGACCCACAGCGCCTCGCCGATCGCGAAGAGCGCGACCGCCACGACGACGATGTCGATGCCGTCCGCGAGCAGCGGCTGGTCGAAGGTGAGCCGGGCCTGGCCGGTGCTGGTGCCGACGAGGCCGATCGCCAGGCCGAGGAAGAGGGCGATGAAGCCACGCAGCTTGGACGCCCCGAGCACCGCGGTGACGGCGAAGAGCGCCAGCACCATCAGCGCGAAGTACGACGGGGAGCCGAGCGTGACGACGATGTCGGCGACCTGCGGGGTGACGACCCACAGCAGCACGGTGGCGATGCTGCCGGCCACGAAGGAGCCGATGGCCGCGGTCGCGAGCGCCTGCGCGGCGCGCCCCGCCTTGGCCATCTTGTTGCCCTCGATGGCGGTGATCACCGAGGAGGACTCGCCGGGGGTGTTGAGCAGGATCGACGTGGTCGAGCCGCCGTACATGCCGCCGTAGTAGATGCCGGCGAACATGATGATCGCGCTGTCAGCGCCGACGCTGTAGGTCACGGGCAGCAGCAGCGCCAGGGTCATGGCCGGGCCGATGCCGGGCAGGACCCCGACCGCGGTGCCCAGCAGCACGCCGAGCGCGGCGAAGAGCAGGTTCTCGGGGGTGAGGGCGGTCTGGAAGCCGTCGAGCAGCAGGTCCATCAGAGCACTCCGTCCAGGATGCCGGCCGGAATCGGGATCCCGAGTCCGACGTAGAAGCCGTACCAGCTGCCGACCGACAGGGCGACGCCGACGGCGAGGTCGCGGACCCAGTTGCGGCTGCCGAGCACGACCGCCGCACCGGCGAAGAGCAGGGCGCCGGTGATCGCCCAGCCGAGCAGGTCGATCAGCGCGATGTTGGCGACGAGGACCAGCGCGAGCAGACCGACGGTGCGGACGTCGGTGCCCTGGGTGAGGTCGATGTCCTCGCCCTCCTCGGCCTCCGGCCGGTCGCCGCGCGCCGTGGCGATCGCGAGCAGGACGCCCAGCAGCACGAGGGCGCCGCCGACGACGTACGGGAGGGTGTAGGGCTGCACCGGCTGGTCGGCGAACCCCTTGTCGAGGCCGACGGCGTCGAGGAGGACGTAGCCGCCCGCGAGAACGAGGAAGGCGGCGAGGCCGTACTGGGCCTTGTCGACCAGGCGGGTGGGTTCGGTCGGCTTCGCGGGTGACTCGCCCGAGGGAGGCGAAGAGCGTCGTGGGGTGGTCATGCGAGTCCCAGCTCCTTCAAGGTGTCGGCGACACGGTCGTCCTGCTCGGCGAGGAAGTCCTCGAACTCCTTGCCCGTCGCGAAGTTGTCGGTCCACCCGTTGGCCTCCAGCGCCTCGCGCCACTCCGGGGTGTCGTGCATCTCGGTCAGCAGCTCGGTGAGGTAGTCCCGCTGCTCCTTCGAGATGCCCGGAGGCGCCAGGACACCGCGCCAGTTGGTGAAGACGAGGTCGATGCCGGCCTCGGTGAGGGTCGGGGCGTCGACGTCCTCGAGGCGCTCGTCGCCCGAGACCGCGAGGACGCGCAGCTTCCCGTCGGCGATCTGGCCCTCGAACTCGCCGAGGCCGGACATGCCGACGTCGATCTTCGCGCCGAGGAGGGCGGTCGTCAGCGGCCCGCCGCCGTCGTAGGAGATGTAGTTGACCTTCCTCGGGTCCACGCCGATCGTGTCGGCGAGCTGCATCGGGAAGAGGTGGTCCGGGCCGCCGTTGCTCGAGCCGCCCCCGACGGTGAGGCCGCCGGGGTCCTTGCGCCACGCCTCGACGAGGTCCTCGACGGTGCGGAACGGCGAGTCGGCGGGCACGAGGATGCCCTCCTGCTCCTCGACGAGGCGGGCGATGGGCGTCATCTTCAGCGGCGTGGCGCTGGACCGGTTCGTGTAGACCGCGCCCACCACGCCGAGCCCCATGAGCATCATGAGGTCGTCGGCGCCCTTCTCGTTGACCAGGCGCTGCATCGCGACGGTGCCGCTGGCGCCCTGGACGTTCGTGATCTCGAAGCGGCCGGTGAGGTCGTTGTCCTCCATCGCGCGGGCCGCGGCCCGCCCGGTGAGGTCGTAGCCGCCGCCGACGCTGTTGGGGATCATCATCCGCAGCCGCCGGTTGCTCGGGTCGTCCGAGCCGCGGGTGACGCCGCAGCCGCTCGCGACCACGGCGAGCACCAGGGCGACGACGAGCGCCGTGAGGCCACGTCCTGGGCGATGCATGGGATACCTCCGGGTCGGGTGGTGACCGCCGTCACGGGCGATCCGTGCCAGCATGGCCGTGGGCTGTGGCGACCGTCACGCTTGCGGACGCAAAGGAGGTTGTGGTCGTTGTGGTCACGGGTGCGTCGCGGTGAGCCGACGCTCGCGGCGAAGGTGCTCCTCCTGCAGCTGCTCGTCATCGGCGTCCTGCTGGCCGCGGTCGGCGTGCTGAGCATCCGCCAGTCCAACGCCGACTTCGCCGAGGAGCGCGGCGCGCAGATGCGCTCGGTCGCGGAGTACGTCGCCGCGCTGCCGGTCGTGCGCCTCGAGCTCGAGCAGGCCCGGGAGGGAGCGGTCGACCCGGCCGCCACGGCGCGCGACCTGGCGTCGTACGTCGCCCAGGGGGTCAGCCTGTCCAGTGCCTCGGAGGTCATGGTCGTCGCGACCGACGGGACCGTCCTCGCGGCGACCGACGCCAGCCGGGTGGGCGGCCCCGGTGCCCTCGGGGACAGCGACGCCCTCGAGGGGCGCGGCTGGACCGGGGACGTCGCGCCCGACGGCGAGCGCGCCGTCGCCGCGCACGCGCCGGTGATCGCCGAGGACGGCAGCCTGCTCGCGATCGTGGCCGCCGAGGCGGTCTATCCCTCGGTGGCCGACCAGGTCGCGACGGCCGCTCCGGACCTCGCCATCTTCCTGGGCCTCGGCGCGCTCCTCGGCGTCGCGGGCACCTGGCTGGTCGCGCGCGTCGTACGACGCTCGACGCGCGGTCTGGGAACCACCGAGCTCGCCAACCTCGCCGACCACCGCGAGGCGCTGCTGCACGCCATCCGGGAGGGCGTCGTCGGCGTCGGGACCGACGGCCGGGTGACGGCGATGAACGACGCCGCGCGGGCCACCCTCGGCCTGGAGGACGGGCCGGACCCGGTCGGCCGGCCGGTCGACGAGCTCGGCCTCGACCCCCACGTCGTGGCACTGCTGGCCGGGGACCGCGCGGCGCCGGAGCTGGTCCGGGACGCGCTCGCGCTGGTCGGGACGCGGGTGGTCGTGTTCAACCGGGGCGAGGCGTCCTCGGGCGGCCGGGGGATCGGCACGGTCACCACGCTGCGCGACCGGACCGAGCTGGTGTCCCTGCAGAGCCAGCTCAGCTCCAACCTCTCCATCACCGACACCCTGCGCGCGCAGACCCACGAGTTCGACAACCGGCTGCACACCATCTCCGGGCTGGTGCAGCTGGGGGAGTACGACGAGGTGGCCGCGCTGGTCGGCTCGCTCACCCGGCACCGCGCCGAGGTGGGGGAGCGGGTCGCCCAGCGGCTCGCCGACCCCGCCGTCGCGGCGCTCGTCGTGGCCAAGGACGCGGTCGCGCAGGAGCGGGGCGTGACGCTCGAGCTGGACCCGGGCTCGCGGCTGCCCGCCCTCGCGCCCGACGAGAGCGCCGACCTGACCACCGTGATCGGCAACCTGGTGGACAACGCGGTCGACGCCTGCGCCGGACGTCTCGACGCCCTGGTGGAGGTCTGGGTGCTGGCGGACGGACGCGCGGTGCACCTCCGGGTCCGTGACAACGGTCCCGGCATCCCCGAGGACCTGCGCGACGCGATCTTCGTGCGCGGCTTCTCCACCAAGGAGGAGGTCCTCGGCGGGCGCGGGATCGGGCTCCCGCTGGTGCGGCTGATCTGCGCGCAGCGCGGCGGGGAGGTGGTCGTGGACGACGCCGACCCGGGCGATGCCGCCGGCGGGGGCGGCGCCGAGTTCCGCGTGGTGCTCCCCATCGGTGGCGGCGTCGGCCAGGATGGGCGACCGTGATGCCCGGTCAGTCCAGGAGCCTGCGCGTGCTCGTCGTCGACGACGACTTCATGGTCGCCCGCATCCACGGCCGCTTCGTCGAGCAGACCGACGGCTTCGAGGTCGCCGGCACCGCCCGCACGGGCGCGGAGGCCCTCGAGCTGGCCGCCGCGCTGCGGCCCGACCTCGTGCTGCTCGACGTCCACCTCCCGGACCTCTCGGGGCTGGAGGTCCTCGACGCGCTGCGCGCCCAGCAGCGCGACATCGCGGTCGTCATGGTCACCGCCGAGCGGGGCGCGGCGGCCGTCCGGGCGGCCCTCCACGGCGGTGCGCTGCAGTACCTCGTCAAGCCGTTCGAGTACGACGACCTGGCCGACCGCCTGCGCACGGTCGCCGCCACCCTCGCCTCCCTGCCGGACCCCGCCGCCGACCGGGAGGCGGAGGTCGACCAGGCCACGATCGACCGGGCGTTCGGGACCGGCCGGGCGGTCGTCGTACCGCAGGGGCTGCCGAAGGGACTGAGCCCCGAGACCGCCGACCTCGTCCTCGAGGCCGCGCGCGCCGCCGGCGAGATCTCCGCGTCCGAGACCGCCGAGGTCGTCGGCCTGTCGCGGGTCACGGCGCGGCGCTATCTCGAGCACTTCGTCGACGTCGGCGTGGCCGAGGTCCGGCTGCGGTACGGCGGCACTGGACGGCCCGAGCGCAGGTATCGCCTCCCGACGTAGGCTGGGCGCGTGACCGCGATCGACGAGCGTCCGCAGCCGCCGACCCCCCGGGCCACGATGAGTGGCGACACCCAGGGCTTCTGGGAGCGCCTCGCGCTGGGACTGTTCATCGCAGTCCCGTTCCTGGCCTTCCTCGCCGCGATCCCCGTCGCCTGGGGCGGCTGGCTGGGCTGGAGCGACATCGCGATCACGGTCGTCATGTACGCCCTCACCCTGCACGGCGTGACCGTCGGCTACCACCGGCTCTTCACGCACAAGTCGTTCAAGCCGAACCGGCCGGTCAAGATCACCCTCGCGATCCTCGGCTCCATGGCGATCGAGGGCCCGGTGATCCGGTGGGTCGCCGACCACCGCAAGCACCACAAGTTCTCCGACAAGGACGGCGACCCGCACTCGCCCTGGCGCTACGGCAACAGCCTGGGCGGGCTGACGAAGGGCTTCGTCTGGGCGCACATCGGCTGGCTGTTCGACCCCGAGCAGACGCCGATCGACAAGTACGCGCCGGACCTCGCCAAGGACCGCGACCTCGTGCGGATCTCCCGCACCTTCTGGGTCTGGGTCCTGACCTCCATCTTCCTGCCGCCGCTGCTGGGCTTCCTGCTGACCTGGTCGTGGCAGGGCGCCCTGACCGCGTTCTTCTGGGGCACCGTCGTCCGGATCGGGCTGATCCACCACGTGACCTGGTCGATCAACTCGATCTGCCACACCCTCGGCGAGCGCCCGTTCGCCTCGCGCGACTTCTCCGGCAACGTCTGGTGGCTCGCCATCCCCTCCGGCGGCGAGTCCTGGCACAACCTGCACCACGCCGACCCGACCTCCGCTCGCCACGGCGTCCAGCGCTTCCAGCTCGACACCTCCGCCCGGGTGATCTGGGTGCTGGAGAAGCTCGGCTGGGTCCGCGACGTCCGCTGGCCCACGGCCGAGCGGATCGAGGCGAAGTCGGTCAGGTCGGCTGCCTGAGGCGGAATGACGCGTCAGTATTTCTGCGGTTTGGGACCAATCCGCCCGATTTCCGGCCCTGAGGATGCGGTTCGTGCCCAATCGAGGGGTCTGCGGCGCCGGGGTGAGGACCGCATCGCGGCCCGATGCCGGCCGTACCCGGCCGACGCCATACCCTTGACCGCGTGTTGCGGATCGACCAGGCGACGTACGACGCCATCGTGGAGCATGCCAAGCGGGACCACCCGGTCGAGGCGTGCGGGATGGTCGCGGGCCCGGTCGGGAGCGACCGGCCGACGCGGCTGATCGAGATGGTCAACGCCGCCGGCAGCCCGACCTTCTACGAGTACGACTCCACCGACCTGCTCCATCTGTACCGGGAGCTCGACGACCGGGACGAGGAGCCGGTGGTGATCTACCACTCGCACTCCGCCACCGAGGCGTACCCCAGCGTCACCGACATCAACCTGGCCAGCGAGCCGGGCGCGCACTACGTGCTCGTCAGCACGCGCGAGCACGGGAATAACCCCGGGCCGGTGGAGTTCAGGTCCTACAGAATCGTCGACGGCGTCGTGACCGAGGAAGAGGTCATGATCGAGCGCACCAACGACACTCCCGAGGAGAGCAGCTGACATGGCCATCGAGGTCCGGATCCCGACCATCCTGCGCACCTACACCGGTGGCGAGAAGGCCGTCAGCGCCGACAGCGCCGGCGCGGGCACGCTCAGCGCGCTGATCGACTCCCTCGAGGCCGACCACCCCGGCATCAAGGACCGCCTCGTCGACGGCGCGGACCTGCGCCGGTTCGTGAACATCTACATCAACGACGAGGACGTCCGCTTCATCGGGAGCCTCGACGCCGAGCTCTCCGACGGCGACCAGGTCGTCATCCTGCCGGCCGTGGCCGGCGGCGCCCGCTGAGCCGCGGACCCGTCCGGGCGAGCTGATGGTGCGCTACGACAGTCTCCTGACCTCCGTCGGCAACACGCCGCTGGTGGGGCTGCCGCGACTGTCGGCGCCGTTCAACGGCCCCGGTGCGCCCGAGATCCGGATCTGGGCCAAGCTCGAGGACCGCAACCCGACGGGCTCGATCAAGGACCGTCCGGCCCTGCGGATGATCGAGGAGGCAGAGAAGGCCGGGGCGCTGCGTCCGGGCTGCACGATCCTCGAGCCGACCTCCGGCAACACGGGCATCTCCATCGCGATGGCCGCCAAGCTCAAGGGCTATCGCACGGTGTTCGTGATGCCGGAGAACACCTCCCAGGAGCGGCGCCAGCTGCTGCGCATGTGGGGCGCGGAGATCGTGTCGTCGCCGGCGGCCGGCGGGTCCAACGAGGCGGTCCGGGTCGCCAAGCAGATCGCCGCGGAGCACCCCGACTGGGTGATGCTCTACCAGTACGGCAACGACGCGAACGCGCTCGCCCACGAGGAGGGCACCGGCCCCGAGATCTTCGCCGACCTGCCCTCCATCACCCACTTCGTCGCCGGCCTGGGCACCACCGGCACCCTCATGGGCGTCTCCCGGTTCTTCCGCCGCGCCAAGCCCGAGGTCCGCATCGTCGCCGCCGAGCCCCGCTACGGCGAGCTCGTCTACGGCCTGCGCAACCTCGACGAGGGCTTCGTGCCCGAGCTGTACGACGCCGAGCTGATCGACAGCCGCTTCTCGGTGGGTCCGCGCGACGCCGTACGCCGGGTGCGCGAGCTGCTCGAGCTCGAGGGCATCTTCGCCGGCATCTCCACGGGCGCGATCCTGCACGCCGCGCTCGGCCAGGCCGCGAAGGCCGCGAAGGCCGGCGAGAGCGCCGACATCGCCTTCGTGGTCGCGGACGGCGGCTGGAAGTACCTCTCCACCGGCGCCTACGAGGGCACGATCGACGAGGCCGAGGACCGCCTCGAGGGCCAGCTCTGGGCCTAGGCAGGGCATGATCGCCGGGTGAAGATCCTCCTCGGGCTCGTGGTGGCACTGGCCGCGACGCTCTCCCTCCCGGCTCCCGCGATCGCCGCGGACCCGGCGCCGCTCGTCCAGGTCGAGGCGCCGTCGTACGACGGGGCGCGGAAGTACGGCCGCACCCTCGTGGCCGACCCAGGTGCGTGGTCCCCCGCGCCCGAGCGGGTCGGCTACCAGTGGCTGCGCGACGGCGTGCCGATCCCCGGCGCGGTGGGCCGCCGCCACGCGATCGCTCCGGAGGACGTCGGGCACCGGCTCGACCTCCTGGTGGTCGTCGGCGCGACCGGGTACGCCGACACCGCCGTCCAGGTGTCGGTCGGCCGCGTGAAGCACCGCGTCGGCGTGCGTCGTACCGTCCGCTACAGCGTCCGCACCCGCGGCGACGTGGGTGGTGCGGAGGCCGTTGCCGACTTCCGCCGCCTCGCCCAGGAGACGTACGACGACCCGCGCGGCTGGCGGGCCAAGGGCGTGCGCTTCCGGCAGGTCCGGCGCGGCGGGTCGTTCACCCTGTGGCTGTCGCAGGCGCGGCTGGTGCCGTCGTACTCGAGTGCGTGCAGCGCGCAGTGGTCGTGCCGCGTGGGGCGCAATGTCGTGATCAACGTCGAGCGCTGGCGCGGCGCATCTCCAGCGTGGAACCGGGCTGGCGAGTCACTGCGCGACTACCGGCACATGGTGGTCAACCACGAGACCGGTCACTGGCTCGGCTACGGCCACGCGGGCTGCTCCCGGCGCGGTGCACCGGCCCCGGTGATGATGCAGCAGTCGAAGGGCACGCACGGGTGCCGCTTCAACCCCTGGCCGACGCCGCGGGAGCTGGGTCGCCGCTGACCTCGCGCCCCCACGAGGCACACCCCGCGCCCCCACGAGGCACACCTCGCGCCCCCACGAGGCACACCTCGCGCCCCCACGAGGCACACCTCGCGGGGGGCTACTTCCAGTCGAGGTCCTGGGCGGGGTTCCACAGGCTGTCGGGGACCGCGCCGACGCCGAGGATGTCGAGGCTGGCGTTGGCTAGCTCGCCGTTGCGGATCGGCTGGACGGCGGCACCGAAGCCCGGGCGGGCGCGGCCCGGCTTGGCGCGGTCCGGGTTGAGCGCGTAGAGGTCGGCGTGCCGGACGCCGGCTCCCCAGAAGGCGAACGGGACCCGGTAGTCCTCGCGGTTGGTCTTGATGGCGTGGTTCTTCGTGCCCGGGATGCCGCCGTGGTCGGAGGTGAGCACGACCACGGTGTTGGTGCGCAGCGAGGGCGTCGACTCCACCTGGGTCAGGATCGTGCCGACCAGCCGGTCGACCTGCGCCACGGCCTTGAGATAGCGCGCGGACATCCATCCGTGCTTGTGGCCCACCTGGTCGGGCTTGCCGAGGTGGAGGAAGGAGAAGGAGGCCGGGCTGCTCGCGAGGTCCGCGCGCAGCGCCTTCACGACGGCGCCGTTGCGCTCGACCTGGATGACGTTGGTGTCGACGGCCTTCGGCCACGAGCGCTCGAAGAGCCAGAACTTCGACTTCGTCGCGTACACCGCGGTCGTGCCGCCCGCCGCGTGCACCTGCGTGAACACCGAGGCGACGTCGTGCCCGGCCGCCTGCTGCACGGTCTTGGTCACGGTGTCGTCGTTCCAGGTCACCCCGTGGCCGCCCTTGCTCGCCTTGATCCGGCGGCCGGTGACCATGCTCGTGTGGTTGGGCAGGGTCACCGTCATCTCGAGCTGGGTGCGGGCGTTGACGGTGCCCGCGCCCTCGTCCTCGATGACCCGGTGCAGGTTCGGGGTCCCCGCCCGCCCGAGCCGCTTGAGGGCACGCGGGTTGAGCCCGTCCACGGAGATCGCGATGACGTGCTTGTCGTTGACCCTGGCGCGTCCGGCGTCGGCGCGGTCCGCGGTGGCGGTGCCGGGACTGTTCAGGCCGAAGCCCGCCAGGGCGGCGGCGACGGCGACGGCCAGGGCAGCGGGGCGGCGCAGGGTGGTCACCTGAGGCAGCCTACGTCGCGCGGCGAGAGGGACGTGATCTCGGTCCCTGAATGCCGACCGCGGGCACCCCGACGCCGTAGTCTGATCGGGTGCGGCACCTGAACCACCCCGGCGGAAGCGTCGGCATCGACGCTCCGATCGGGATCTTCGACTCCGGTTTCGGTGGCCTGACCGTCGCCCGCTCCGTCATCGACCAGCTCCCGCACGAGTCGGTCACCTATGTCGGCGACACCGCCCGTCAGCCCTACGGTCCCAAGCCGATCGGCGAGGTCCGCGAGTACGCCCTCGAGTGCCTCGACCACCTCGTCGACCAGGGCGTGAAGGCCCTCGTCATCGCCTGCAACTCCGCCTCGGCCGCCATGCTCCGCGACGCCCGTGAGCGGTACGACGTCCCGGTGGTCGAGGTGATCTACCCGGCCACCCGCCGCGCGGTCGCGGCGAGCCGCAACGGCCGGATCGGCGTCATCTGCACCCGTGCCACCGCAGAGTCGATGGCCTACGACGACGCCTTCGCCGCGGCGCCGCAGATCTCCCTGACCACGCGCGCGTGCCCGCGCTTCGTCGACTTCGTCGAGGCCGGGGTCACCGGCGGCGACGAGCTCATCGCCGTCGCCCGCGAGTATCTCGACCCGCTCACCGAGCTGGGCGTCGACACCCTGATCCTGGGCTGCACGCACTACCCGCTGCTGACCGGCGTCATCTCCTATGTGATGGGCGACGACGTGACCCTCGTCAGCAGCGCGGAGGAGTGTGCCAAGGACGTCTACCGGATGCTGGCCGACACCGGCCTCATGCGGCCGACGGGCGAGCCGTCGTACTCCTTCGCCACGACCGGCTCGCCGGCGGAGTTCGAGACGATCGGGCGACGGTTCCTCGGGCCCGAGCTCGTCGCGGCCGGCCAGTTCGCAGGGGGTCTTGCATGAGTGACGACGTGAGCGGCGCGGTCGCCCCGGAGACGACGATGCTGCGGGTGCCGCCGGCCGAGCGGTCGGTGCGGGTGACCGTGGTCGGCTGCTCGGGCTCCTACCCGGGGCCCGACTCGCCCGCCAGCTGCTACCTGGTCCAGGCGAGCGACGCGCTGCGGACGTGGAGCCTCGTCCTCGACATGGGCAACGGCGCGCTCGGTGCGCTGCAGCGCTATGTCGACCCGCTCCAGGTGGACGCGGTGTTCATCAGCCACCTGCACGCCGACCACTGCGTCGACATGACCAGCTACTACGTCCTGCGCAAGTACCACCCCTCGGGCACCCAGCCGAAGATCCCCGTGTGGGGCCCGAAGGGCACCGCGAAGCGGCTCGCCAAGGCCTACGACCTCCCGCGCAAGCCGGGGATGCGCGAGGAGTTCTCGTTCCGCGTGTACGACGACCCGGTCGAGATCGGCCCCTTCCTGGTCGAGCCCTACGAGGTGGACCACCCGGTGCCGGCGTACGGCCTGCGGGTCTCGGCATTCGGCAAGGTGCTCGCCTACAGCGGCGACACCGGGCCCACGCCGGCGCTGCTCGACATCGCCGCCGACGCCGACCTGTTCCTGTGTGAGGCGTCCTTCCGATCCTGCGACGAGAACCCGCCGAACCTGCACCTCACCGGTGCCGAGGCAGGCGACGTCGCCGCGAAGGCCGGCGCCAAGCGCCTCGTCGTCACGCACGTGCCCCCGTGGCACGACGCCGCCACCATGCTCGCCGAGGCCGAGGAGGCCTACGACGGGCCGACCGAGCTCGCCGCCCAGGGCGCCGTCTACGATCTCTGAGGGCCGCCGTCGCCCGGTCCGAGCGGCAGGCTCACGCTCACGCGCAGGCCACCGCCGGGTCGCGCCTCCAGGCTGAGCGTCCCGGCGTGGGCCTCCGCGATGCTGCGGACGATCGCCAGGCCGAGGCCGACCCCGGAGTGGTCGGTGCGGATCCGGCCGGTCCCGCGCTGGAAGGGCTCCACCAGGGTCGCGACGACGTGCGGCGGCAGCTCCGCTCCCGTGTTCTCGACGCTGAGCACCGCGGTGCGCGGGCGGCTCGACGTCCTCACCCACACGGCGCCGCCGTCGGGGAGGTTGTGGACGATCGCGTTGTGCACCAGGTTGGTCGCCATCTGCAGCAGGAGTGGGTGTGATCCGGTGGTGGGAGCGGGCTCGCCGGCGGTCTCGACGGTCGTCCCGCGCCGCTCGGCGAGGGGGAGCAGCGTCTCCGCCGCCTCCTCGGCGACGAGCGAGAGGTCGACGGGTGCTCGGCTGAACGAGCCGCGCTCGGCCCGGCTGAGCAGCAGCAGCGCCTCGGTGAGGTCGATGGCGCGCCCGTTGACCGCCTGGAGGCGCCGGAGCAGCTCGTCGGGATCGTGGTCGGGATCGCTGCGCGCGACCTCCAGCAGCGTCTGCGTGACCGACAGCGGCGTGCGCAGCTCGTGCGAGGCGTTGGCGGCGAAGCGCTGCTGCTCGGCGACCTGGGCCTCGATCTGACCCAGCATCGTGTCGAAGGCGTCGGCCAGCTCGCGAAACTCGTCGCGGCGCCCCTCCAGGTGGATCCGGTGGCCCAGCGCTCCGGTCCCCGCCCGGCGGGTGGCGTCGGTGATGCGGGTGAGGGGAGCGAGCATCCGGCCGGCGAGGACCCATCCGCCCAGCAGGCCGAACGCCAGCAGCAGGCCCAGCATCATCGTGGCCTTGGGGACGAACGCGGCCTCGAGGTCCGACCGGGTGGGCACATGCGTCCCAGGACGCCCGACCTCTGCCGGGAAGGACACGATCTCCGGGACGTAGCGCAGGAGGAAGACCCACACGACGGCGAGGAGCATGGCGCCGGCCACCATCACGAAGGCCGCGTAGCTGAGCGTGAGCTTGAGCCGCACGCTCAGGCCGGGCGCCCTATCCACGCCCCGCTCCCGTGGCCGGGCCGGTGCGGGGGGCCTCGATGCGGTAGCCCACTCCCGGCACCGTAGCGATCAGCCATGGCTCGCCGAGCCGCTTGCGCAGGGCGGAGACGGTGATCCGCACGGCGTTCGTGAACGGGTCGGCGTTCTCGTCCCAGGCCCGCTCCAGGAGCTCCTCCGCGCTCACCACGCCGCCCTCGGCGGCGACGAGGACCTCCAGGACGGCGAACTGCTTGCGGGTCAGCGCGACATACCGGCCGTCGCGGAAGACCTCGCGGCGGAAGGGGTCGACGCGCAGCCCGGCGAGCTCCCGCACCGGGGGGCGGCTGTGCGCGCGTCGCCGGTCGAGCGCACGCAGCCGGAGCACCAGCTCGCGCAGCTCGAACGGCTTGGTGAGGTAGTCGTCGGCGCCCAGCTCGAAGCCCGACTCCTTGTCGTCGAGCCGGTCGGCGGCCGTCAGCATGATGATCGGCATCGAGCTTCCGGAGGCGACGATCCGTCGGGCCACCTCGTCGCCGGACGGGCCGGGGATGTCGCGGTCCAGGACGGCGATGTCGTAGCTGTTGACGCTGAGCAGCTCCAGGGCGGTGTCGCCGTCACCGGCGATGTCGGCCGCGATGGCCTCGAGGCGCAGTCCGTCGCGGACGGCCTCGGCCAGGTAGGGCTCGTCCTCGACGATCAGTACTCGCATAGCAACCTCGATGCTAGGGCGCCCGCATATCGCCGGCGTATCGAAAACCGGATACGCCCTGGCAACGCCGCGCGTCCTTGGCTGGAGGCATGTTCTCCAGCTCAGGTGCCGACACCGACGTACGCCGTGCCCGCCTGCCCGCCACCGCCGTCCTCGCCGTGCTCGGGGCGGTGCTGACCGGCATGGTCGCGCTCCAGGGCTGGTCGACCGTCTCGTCGAGCTCTCCCTTCGAGGTCCTGGACGGCGGGCGTGCGTCCGGCGGGGCCGCCGGCGAGCTCCCCGACGGCGCGACCGCCTTCGACGACCATCCCGGCATCACCCGGCTGGCGCCTGCGCTCCTCGAGGCACTGCGCCGGGCGAGCACCGACGCGTCCGGCGACGGCGTCGCGATCGAGGTCAACAGCGGCTGGCGCTCCGCGAAGTACCAGGCGCGGCTGCTGAGCGAGGCCGTGCGGGAGCACGGCTCGGAGGCGGAGGCCGCGCGCTGGGTGTCCACGCCGGAGGAGTCGCCGCACGTCGAGGGTGCGGCCGTCGACGTCGGCGGCCCGGGAGCGCGCTGGCTCGCCGAGCACGGGGCCGGCTACGGCCTGTGCCGGATCTACGACAACGAGCCCTGGCACTTCGAGCTGCGTCCCGACGCGGTGACGGACGGCTGTCCTGCCCGCTACCCCGATGCCGCGCACCGCCAGGGGAGCGGCGGCTCATGACGCGCGCCGCGATCACAGCCTTCGACTGCACGCCCGACGAGGCCGCGGTCCTCCGGGAGCTGGCCGCACGCTACGACGTCCGCGCCACGATCACCGCCACCGCGCCGTCCGTGGACACCGCGGTGCTCGCCTCCGGCTGCCGCGCCGTCAGCGTCAGCCACCGCACCGCGCTCAACCGGCCGACGCTCCGCGCCCTGCGGCGTGCCGGCGTCCGGTATGTGTCGACCCGCAGCATCGGGTACGACCACGTCGACGTGGAGTACGCCGCCCGGCTCGGGATCGTGGTCGAGAACGTCGTCTACGCGCCCGACGGGGTCGCGGACTTCACGGTGATGCTCGTCCTGATGGTCGTACGTCGGGCGCGGTCCATGCTGCGTCGCGCCGAGGCGCTCGACTACCGCCCGCCCGTCGAGCGCGGTCGGGAGCTGCGCGACCTGACCGTCGGCGTGATCGGCACCGGCCGCATCGGCTCGGCCGTCGCCGGCCGGCTGCAGGGCTTCGGGTGCCGGGTCCTCGCCTACGACCACCGCGCGACGGGCACCGCGGAGCCGACCGCGCTCGACGAGCTCCTCCGGCGCAGCGACGTGCTCACCCTGCACACCCCGCTGGACGCCACCACCCGTCACCTCCTGGACCGGGGCCGGCTCGCCCGGACCAAGCCGGGCGCGTGCGTGGTCAACACCGGTCGCGGCGCCCTCATCGACACGAGCGCCCTCCTCGACGCGCTCGAGAGCGGCCGGCTGGGCGGCGCGGCTCTCGACGTGCTCGAGGGCGAGGACGGCGTCTTCCACACCGACTGCCGCGAGCGGCCGCTGCCGGACACGTGGGTTCGGCTGCATCGCCTGCCGAACGTCGTCATCACCCCCCATCTCGCGTACGACACGGACCGTGCGCTTCGCGACACGGTCGAAAGCTCGCTCGTGGGCTGCCTGGCCTTCGAGGAACAGGAGGCGTCATGGATCGGCTGAGGATCGGCATCCTCTTCGGTGGCATGTCCGAGGAGCACCCCGTCTCCGTGAAGTCCGCGCGGGAGGTGGTGCGCCATCTCGACCGCGAGCGCTACGAGCCGGTCCTCGTCGGCATCACCGCCGACGGCGCCTGGCGGCTGTGCCGCGACCTCGACCCGGGCTGGGAGGACGCGCCCTCCCGTGCGGTCGTGCTCGCCCCGGACCGCGAGGTCCACGGCCTGCTGGTGCGGGAGCCCGGCCACGTCGCCACGATCCGCCTCGACGCGGTGGTCCCGGTCCTGCACGGCAGGCTCGGGGAGGACGGCGCGGTCCAGGGCCTGCTCGAGCTCGCCGGCATCCCCTATGTCGGCTGCGACGTCGCCGCCTCGGCGCTGTGCATGGACAAGTCGCTGGCGTACGTCGTCGCCGCGGCCGCCGGGATCGCCACGCCGGCGTACCGCGTGCTCGCCGCGGGCGAGGACCTCGACCCCGCCGGGCTCGCCTATCCCGTGTTCGTGAAGCCGGCCCGGTCCGGCTCGTCCTTCGGCGTGAGCAGAGTCGACGGCCCCGGGGAGCTGAGTGCGGCGGTCGCGACGGCCCGCCGGTACGACGCCAAGGTGCTGGTCGAGCAGGCGGTCGCGGGCAGCGAGCTCGGCTGCGCGCTCCTCGGCGACGGCGACGACCTGCTCGCCGGGGAGGTCGACCAGGTCGGCCTGAGCCACGGCTTCTTCCGCATCCACCAGGAGGACGACCCGGAGCGAGGCTCCGACAACGCCACGGTCGTGGTCCCCGCCGCCGTGCCCGCCGCCACCCGGCGACGCGTGCAGGAGGCGGCCAGGAGGGTGTACCGGGCCCTGGGCTGCCGCGGGCTGGCGCGGGTCGACCTGTTCTTGACCGACGAGGGCGAGATCGTCCTCAACGAGGTCAACACCTTCCCCGGCATGACCACCTACAGCCGATATCCGCGGATGATGGCGGCCGCTGGCCTCTCGCCGGCGGACGTGCTGGACCGGGCCATCGCGGCCGCCCTGGAGGGCCGTGACCGGTGAGGGAGGACTTCGCCTTCGTCGACGAGGTGGTGCCGGAGATCCGCTGGGACGCCAAGTACGCCACCTGGGACAACTTCACCGGTCGGCCGGTGGCGGGCTACCAGGCGAACCGGATCGTGGGCACCCGCGCGCTGTGCCTCGCGTTGGCGCGGGCGCAGGGCAGGGCGGCCCGGCACGGCCTCGGGCTGCTGGTCTGGGACGGCTACCGCCCCCAGCGGGCCGTCGACGACTTCCTGCGCTGGTCCCGGCAGCCGGAGGACGGGCGCACGAAGGGACGGCACTATCCCCGGCTCGACCGGTCCGAGATGTTCGACCGTGGCTATGTCGCGGCCCGGTCCGGGCACAGCCGGGGGAGTGCCGTGGACCTGACCCTCTTCGACCTGCGGACGGGAGACCTGGTGCCGACGGGAGGCAGGCACGACCTGATGGACCCGCTGTCGCACCACGGAGCCGACGGGCTGTCGCCGGAGGCGACCGAGAGCCGTCGCTGCCTGCGCTCGATCATGGAGGCCAGCGGCTTCGCCGCGTACGACCGGGAGTGGTGGCACTACATGCTGCGCGAGGAGCCGTACCCGCGCACCTACTTCGACTTCCCGATCACTCCGCACGGACCGCCGGCGCAGTGGCCGTCCTGCTGAGCCTCACTCCACGGGGTGACCGGCGTCGCGGATGGTCAACGCGATCTGGACCCGGTTGGTGGCCTCCAGCTTCTCGAACAGGCGGGAGACGTGACCCTTGACCGTCGGGACGGACAGGTGCAGCTCGGCCGCGATCTCCGCGTTGGAGAGCCCACGGCCGACAGCGCGCGCGACCTCGAGCTCCCGCTCGGTCAGGCGGTCGAGGCGGCCCTGTGCCTCCGCGGTGCGGCTGTCGCCGGCGCCGGTGCGGACCCGCTCGATCAGGGTCCGGGTGACCGAGGGGGAGAGCATGGGATCGCCCGCCGCGACCTTGCGCAGGGCCGCGACGATCTCCGGCGGAGCGGTGTCCTTGAGCAGGAAGCCGTCGGCGCCGGCGGCGAGGGCGCCGACGACGTACTCGTCGGCATCGAAGGTGGTCAGCACGATCACGCGGGGCGGTCGGGGATCGGCGTGCAGGGCCTGGGTGGCCGCGAGGCCGTCGAGCACGGGCATCCGGATGTCCATGAGGACGACGTCGGGCCGCAGCTCGCGCACGAGGGCGATCCCGGCGCGCCCGTCCGACGCCTCGCCCACGACGGAGATGTCGGCCTGTCCGCCGAGCATGAGGGTCAGCGCCGAGCGCACCAGGGGGTCGTCGTCGACGATGACGACGCGGATCGGCGCGGTCACCGCGATCCCTCCTGCTCGGCCGCCCACGGCAGCCAGGCGCGGAGCACGAACTGGTCCGGCCCGCCGGCCGTGGGCGAGCGCTCGATGCCGTGGCTCAGGATGCCGCCGCGCAGCTCGGCCCGCTCGGCCAGCCCGACCAGGCCGAGGCCGGCCCCCGGCGTGTGCGTGGGGCCGAAGCCGAGGGCGTTGCGCAGGACGACCTCCACGCCGTCGGCCGGGGAGCCGCTGACCCGGATCCGCAGGACCGCGGCGGGGGCGTGCTTGCCGGCGTTGGTGATGCCCTCCTGCACGATCCGGTAGACCGTGCGGCCGACCACGTCGGGGAGGTCCTCGCCGCCGGCCAGCGCGTCGTCGTACTCGATGCTGGCGCCGGCCGCGCGGGCCTCGGCGACGAGCGCTCCGAGGTCGCAGTACGTCGGCTGCGGGCCGACGAGCGGACCGGCCTCGGCGTCGGTCACGCCGTCGACGTCGCGCAGCACCCCCAGCACCTCGCGCAGGTCGGTCAGCGCCTCGTGGGCCTTGTCCTGGATGACGGCCACGCTGCTGCGCATCTCGTCGGCGCTCAGGTCCTCGCGGAAGGTGAGCGCGCCGGCGTGCATGGAGATCTGCGAGATCCGGTGGGCGAGCACGTCGTGCATCTCCCGCGCGATCCGCGCGCGCTCGGTGGAGCGGGCCTGGGAGGCGCGCAGGTCGCGCTCCGCCTCGGCCGTCTCGGCCCGCTGGCGCAGCGTCCAGATCAGCTCGCGGCGGGAGCCGATGAACATGCCCCACGCGAGCGAGCCGGCGATGACGACCACCGTGAAGAGGGTGACCAGCCAGGCCGGGTCGGTGTCCGCGACCGGCTGTACCTGGTAGTAGAGCCAGGTCATCGCGAGGTTGAGCAGCCCGATGACGATGACCTGCCACCAGCGCCGACGCGTCGCCAAGGAGACGGTGGCGAGCGTGATCGCGCCGCCGGCCAGGGAGCTGAACGGGGTGGCGAGCACCGCCAGGACGGCGACGGTCATCGGCCAGCGGCGCCGCCAGGCGACCAGGACGAGCACCGCGACCCCGAGCAGCAGGTCGACCCAGAAGAGCACCGGGCGCTCCTCGGCCTGGGCCTCGACCACGGGGATCCAGACCACGACCCCGATCCCGATGGCGAGCAGGTAGCGCCAGGTCTGGCTGTACCAGCGCAGGCGCGGCTGGTAGTCCTCGGGCGCGGCCTTGTCCATGACCCGAGGCTAGGGCCTCCCGACGGGCGGCCGTCAGCGCCCGGGGACCGGAGCGACACCTACTTTGGTCGGGGTGGCTCGCGACGGGGGTCCGATGTGTGCCGGCGCTCCGTCGGGCAGGCTGGAGCCATGATCACCGTTGATCGCCTCACCAAGACCTACGGCGCGTACACCGCCGTGGACGACGTCAGCTTCGTCTGCCAGCCCGGACGGGTCACCGGCTTCCTCGGTCCCAACGGCGCGGGGAAGACGACCACCATGCGCGTGATGGTCGGGCTCACCCTGCCGACCCACGGCCAGGTGACCATCGGCGGGATGCGCTACCACGACATCCCGAACCCGGGGCGCCATGTCGGGACGCTGCTCGACGCGTCGGCGCAGCACGTCGGCCGCACGGGCCGCGAGATCCTCACCATCGCGGCCCAGACCATGGGCCTGCCCAAGGCGCGCGTCGACGAGATGCTCGCGCTCGTGGGCCTCAACGACGACGAGGCGGGGCGCCGGCTGCGCAACTACTCGCTCGGCATGAAGCAGCGCCTCGGCATCGCCCACGCGCTGCTCGGCGACCCGTCCGTCCTCATCCTCGACGAGCCCGCCAACGGGCTCGACCCGGCCGGCATCCGCTGGATGCGCGGGCTGCTCAAGGGCTACGCCGACCGGGGCGGCACGGTGTTGCTGTCCAGCCACCTGCTGCACGAGGTCGAGCAGATCGCCGACGAGATGATCCTCATCGGCCGCGGGCGGATCGTCGCCCAAGGCGACCGCGCGTCGCTGCTGGCGGGCGCGAACGGCACGCCGGTCACGCTGGTGACCTCGCTCGACAACACCGCGCTCGGCGCCGCGCTGACCCATGCGGGGCATGCGATCGAGCCCGCCGGTGCCGGCCTCAAGGTGCACGCCTCGCCGGAGCAGGTCGGTCGTACCGCCCTGTCCGCCGGTGTGGTCCTCACCGACCTCCGGTCCGGCGGCGCCGGCCTGGAGGACCTGTTCCTCGAGCTGACCTCGGCCGACGCCCGCGAGGCCGTCGCCGGCTTCGGCGCCCCGACTCCCGGAGGTATCCCCGCATGAGCACCGCCGCCGTCCCCACCCTCGACGTCTCCGGGACGCCGCGCACACCGCTGAGCCGCCTCGTCGGTGTCGAGATCCGCAAGGCGATCGACACCCGCGCGGGGTTCTGGTTCGCGACCGCGATCGTCGGCCTCGTCCTCGTCGTCCTGCTGATCTTCAGCCTCGTGGCGCCCGCCGGCGAGAAGGACCTCAAGGACATGCTGTCCGTCGCCGGCGGTGCGCTGGGCTACTTCCTGCCGATCCTCATCATCATGCTGGTCACCAGCGAGCAGTCCCAGCGCAACGGCCTGGTCACCTTCACCCTCGAGCCGAAGCGCTCCCGGGTCGTGGCGGCGAAGCTCCTCGCGGGCATCGTCCTGGCCGCGGTGGTCATGGTGCTCGCCACCCTCCTGGCCGTGGTGTTCACGGCCGTGGGAGCTCTCTCGGGCGACTCCGCCGAATGGGGACTGACGGGCAGCCAGATCTTCAACGGCTTCGTGCTCCCCAACACGATCGGCGTCTTCGTCGGCTTCGCCATCGCGATGCTGCTGATGAACACGCCCGCCGGCATCGTCGCCTACTTCGCCTACAGCCTGATCCTCCCGATCGCCGCCGGGATCCTCAGCGCGCTGAGCTCGGGCTTCGAGAAGATCGCCCCCTGGATCGAGTTCAACACCGCGCAGATGCCGCTGTTCAGCGGGGACTACCAGCCCTCCGGCGAGGAGTGGGCCCAGCTCGCGACCTCCGGGTTCCTGTGGCTGGTCGTCCCGCTGGTGCTGGGCACCCTGCGCCTGCTGCGCATCGAGTTCAAGTAGCGCCCGGCCCCGGGCCTTCACCGAAGGTTGCCGGACACGTCACCGTGGCGGGGCCCGCGCGTAGCGGGCTCCGCCACGGTGGTCGTCGTGGGCAACGGATACCTGCGCTTCGCGGCCTTGGGTGACAGCACGACCGTCGGCCTCGGCGATCCGGTCCCGGGTGGAGGGTGGCGGGGGTGGGCGCGGCTCTTGGCGGAGTCCCTGCAGGCGTCGTACGACGTCTCGTTCTGCAACGTGGCCATCTCCGGGGCGACAGCGGCGGTCGTGCGGGAGCGGCAGCTCGGCGAGGCGCTGTCCCACCGTCCGGACCTCGCCTCCTTGCTCGTCGGCGTGAACGACACGCTCCGCTCGACCTGGGACCCGGAGCGCCTGAGCGCCGACCTCCACCACGTGGCGGGCGCATTGGCCGCGGGTGGCGCGACCCTGATGACCGTCCGGTGGCACGACCACTCCGCGCTGCTGGGCCTGCCGCGGGTGCTCGTGCGCCCGATGGCCGCACGGATCGAGGTGGTCAACGAGGTCTATGACGACCTCTACGCGACCTACGGCGGACTGCGGCTCGACCTCGGGCTGATGCCGCAGGTGCGCGACCGCGCCTGCTGGTCGGTCGACCGCTTCCACCCCTCCGAGCACGGCCACCGCGCGCTGGCCCGGGCCTGGGCCGAGCGGCTGCGGAGCACGGGCCTCGACTTCCCGCTGCCGAGCCTGGAGCCCGGCGGCGGGAGCCCGCCCAGCTGGCGCCGGGACGTGGCCTGGATGGTCACCGAGGGCGGGCCCTGGTTCGGCCGCCGTGCTCGCGACCTGGGGCCATGGGCGGTCCGGCGGGCGGTGAAGGCCACCGGCGCCCGGGCGCCGGCGCCTCGGTAGGTTGAGCCCCATGAGCAACCGTGAGGACGGCCGCGCCGACGACGAGCTGCGCCCGATCAGGATCACCCGCAACTGGCTCGACCACCCGGCGGGCTCGGTGCTGGTGGAGTTCGGCCGGACCCGCGTGCTGTGCGCGGCGTCCGCCTCCGACGGCGTGCCGCGCTGGCGCAAGGGGTCCGGCCTGGGCTGGGTCACCGCCGAGTACGCGATGCTCCCGGCAGCGACGAACACCCGCTCGGACCGCGAGTCGGTCAAGGGCCGGATCGGCGGCCGCACCCACGAGATCAGCCGCCTCATCGGGCGCTCCCTGCGCGCGGTGATCGACGTCAAGGCGCTGGGGGAGAACACCATCCAGATCGACTGCGACGTGCTGCAGGCCGACGGCGGGACCCGCACCGCCGCGATCACCGGGGCGTACGTCGCCCTGGCCGACGCCTGCGCGACCCTCGGCGTGCCGGCCGCCCTCACCGGCTCGGTCGCGGCCGTCAGCGTGGGGATCATCGACGGCGTCCCGCGGCTCGACCTGCCCTACGTGGAGGACGTGCGGGCCGAGACCGACATGAACGTCGTGATGACCGGCGACGGCAAGTTCGTCGAGGTGCAGGGCACCGCCGAGGGGGCGGCCTTCGACCGTGCCGAGCTCGACGCGCTGCTCGCCCTCGCGGAGAAGGGCTGCGCCGACCTGACCAGGCTGCAGCGTGAGGCGCTCGGGTCGTGAGGCTGCTCGTCGCCTCGCGCAACGCCAAGAAGCTCGAGGAGATGCGCCGCATCCTCGCCGAGCAGATGACCTCGGTCGAGGTGGTCGGCCTCGACGACGTCGCGCCGTTCGACGAGCCGGTCGAGGACCAGCCCACCTTCGAGGGCAACGCGCTGCTGAAGGCCCGCGCCGGCGTCGCCGCCACCGGTCTGCCGACCCTCGCGGACGACTCCGGCCTGTGCGTCGACGCCCTCAACGGCATGCCCGGCGTGCTCTCCGCCCGCTGGTCGGGGCCGCCGAAGAGCGACGCGCGCAACAACGAGCTCCTGCTCGCCCAGCTGACGGACGTCCCGGACGAGCGTCGTACGGCGCACTTCGTGTGCGCGGTCGCGGTCGTCCACCCCGACGGGCGCGAGCTCGTCGTCGAGGGCCGGATGGACGGCCGCGTCCTGCGCGAGACCCGGGGGAGCGGAGGCTTCGGCTACGACGTCCTCTTCGTCGCCGACGAGCGCCCCGGTCTCACCACGGCCGAGCTGTCCCGCGAGGACAAGGACGCCATCTCGCACCGCGGCAAGGCGTTGCGCGAGATCGCGCCGCTGGTCGCGGGCCTGCTGTCCAGCTGAGTGCGCCCGGTGAGATTCGAACTCACACTGGTACGGACCTAAACCGCATGCCTCCTGCCAGTTGGGCTACGGGCGCTCGGGCTCGGAGCCTACTGGTCGGGGCGGGTCACTCCGTCCACTGCCAGGCGCCGAGGATGTCGTCGAACCGGTCGAGCACGTCGTCGTCGCCCTCCTTCAGGGAGACCGTGATCGAGTAGGCGGTGTCGCCGCTGATCGCCAGGTAGGAGCGCTGCGCGACCTCGATGCCGTTCTCGTTGGTGCGGGTGATGTCGACGCCGAGCGCGGTCTCGCCGTCGATCGTCCGCTCGTCGATGTCGGTCGAGAAGGCGGTGTCGTCGTCCGAGGTCAGCGCGGTCTTCCAGTCGTCCGCGAGGTCGTTCGGGTCGCTGCTGCCGTAGGCCGACTGGATCTCCACGATCACGTTGCCGCGCGCGGAGTTGAACGTGGCGCCCCAGATGAACACCCGGTCGAGCGTGGTCGCGCCGGGGTTCTGCGCCGTGAACGCCTCGGTGTCGTCGGCCCAGCCCTCGGGGAGGTGCGCCTCGTAGCCGGTGCCCGCCACCGTGGGACCGCCGAGGTCCGCCGCGGCGTCGGAGTCGGTCGGGTCCTCGGAGGCGTCGCCCGACTCGGTCGACTGCGACGAGCCCTCGTCGGCCGACTTGTCGTCGTCGCTGCCCGCGATGGCGATGATGCCGATGATGCCGGCGACCAGGACCACGAGGGCGACCGCGATGGTGGCGACGATGAACCCGGTGTGCGACTTCGCCGGCGCCGCCGGCTGGGACCAGCCGCCGTGGCTGCCCTGGCCGCCCGGGCCGCCGGGTCCGGCGGCCGGAGCGGCGTATGACGGGGGCGCGGGCTGGTGCGGCGGCGAGAGCACCGGCTGCTGCGGCGGCGCGACCGGCGAGGCCATCGGCGGGGGCCCCGGGGTCGCCGCCGGAGAGGTCACCGGCCGCTGGGTCGGGGCGGTGCCGCCCGGCCCGTGGCTCGGGGGCGCGGCCGTGCCGGTGTCCGGGTCGAGGCCCGTCACGAGCGACTCGGGAACCTTGCCGAGGGCGAAGCCGAGGACCGCGACGGCCCACTGGCAGCCGCGCACGTCGGCGCTGCCGCGGTCGCGGGCCAGGCGCTGTCCGGCCGACTCCACGGCGTCGGCGGGCTGGGCGCCGCTGTCGAGCATCGTGACCAGCCCGTCGAGGGCGCCCAGACGCACGGCGTCGGTCAGCAGGTTGATCGTGCCGGCGGACGCCTGCCCCTCGTCGAGGTAGTCGTCGAGCGAGCCGCGGAAGGCCGTCGCGTCGCGGAACAGGCCGTGGCCGTGGTCGCGGGCGAGCTCGGCGAGCGACTGGTGCAGCTTCATCGGGTGGCGTCCTTCAGGTACGGGTGGGTTCAGGCCGGCGGGACCGGGAGGCCGAGGTCCTTGCGGAGCTTCGCGACGTGACCGGTGGCCTTGACGTTGTACTGCGCGAGCTCGACCGTGCCGTCGACGTCGATCACGAAGGTCGAGCGGATGACTCCCTCGACGACCTTGCCGTACAGCTTCTTCTCGCCGTAGGCGCCGTACGCGCGGTGCACGGCCAGCTCTGGGTCGGCGAGCAGCGTGATGGTGAGGCCGTCGCGCTCGCGGAACTTGGCCAGCTTGGTGGTGGTGTCCTTCGAGATCCCGACCACGGTGTAGCCGGCAGCCTGGAGGGCGTCGAGGGAGTCGGTGAAGTCGCAGGCCTGCTTCGTGCAGCCCGGAGTCATGGCGGCCGGGTAGAAGTACACGATCACCTTCCGGCCCTCGCCGAGCAGGTCGTAGAGGTCGACCTCGCCGCCCTGGTCGGAGGCGAGGGAGAAGTCCGGGGCGCGGTCCCCGGGGGACAGCCGGGCCTGGTCGCTCATCGAGGTGGCTACTCTCCTGACGGGCAGGTGCTGTTGCAACTGCGATGCAATAAGGTGGGTCGTGCTCGTGACCATCTAACTACCCCCGGTCGGCGCTGCCGAACACCGGACCGAGTACAGGAGCAACCATGCACGTGCCCGACGGCTTCCTCGACGCCCCGACCTCGGTCGCGACGGGCGTCGTCGCCGCTGCCGGCGTGGGCATCGCGCTGCGCAAGGCGCGCGCCGAGCTCGACGACCGGACGGCACCCATGGCCGGTCTCGTCGCAGCCTTCGTCTTCGCGGGCCAGATGATCAACTTCCCCGTCGGTGCCGGCACCAGCGGCCACCTGCTCGGCGGGGCGCTCGCGGCCGTGCTCGTCGGGCCGTGGACGGGCGCACTGTGCATCAGCGTCGTCCTGCTGGTGCAGGCCCTGTTCATGGCCGACGGCGGGCTCACCGCGCTGGGCACCAACATCACGCTGATGGGGCTCGTCGGCTGCTTCGTGGGGTACGCCGTCTTCCGCCTCGCCCTGGCGGCCCTGCCGCGCACGCTCGGGTCGGTGCCGGTGGCCGCCGGCATCGGCGCCCTGGTGTCCGTGCCCGCTGCGGCGGCCGTGTTCACGCTGCTCTTCGCGATTGGGGGCACCGCCGACGTCGCCGTCGCCAAGGTGCTGACCGCCATGCTGGGCTGGCACACCGTCATCGGCGTGGGCGAGGCGATCGTCACCGCCCTGGTGGTCAGCGCGGTCGTCGCGTCGCGCCCCGACCTGGTGCACGGCGCCCGCGGGATCGCGCGGCGTACCTCCCTGCGGACCGCGGAGGCCGTGGCATGAGGAACCGCCGCTTCCTGCTGGCCGGACTGCTGGTCGCCCTGCTCCTGGCGGGCGTCGGCAGCTACTACGCCAGCAGCCATCCCGACGGGCTCGAGTACGTCGCCGACAAGACCGGCTTCCTCGACACCGCCGAGGAGCCGGTCGACACCGGCAGCCCCTTCGCCGACTACGGGACGAAGGGCGTCGACGACGCCCGGCTCAGCGGCGGGATCGCAGGTGTGGCGGGCGTCGGACTGACCCTGCTCATCGGCGGCGGACTGTTCTGGGTGCTGCGCCGCCGCGACCCCGCAGCGCCGCGGCAGGACTGACGGCCACGGCATGGGGGCGGGGCACGGCCACCGGCTGCACTTCCACGGGCACTCGGTCGTCCACCGCGCCCCGGCGCACCTGAAGATCCTGCTCCTGCTGGCCTTCGTGCTCACGGTCGTGGCCACGCCGCGCGAGTGGTATCCCGTCTTCGGCGGCTATCTCGCGCTCCTGCTCGGCGTGGTCGTGCTCGCGCGGGTCCCGCTGACCTACCTGCTCCCGCGGATGGTCGTCGAGGTGCCCTTCCTGCTCTTCGCCGCCCTGATGCCCTTCGTCGCCGAGGGGCCGCGGGTCGCCGTGGCGCTCGCCGGGTGGGAGCTGTCGCTGTCGGAGTCGGGGCTGATGGCTGCCTGGGGCCTGGCCGCGAAGGGCACGCTCGGCGTCCTCGCCTCGCTCACGCTGGCCGCGACCACGGAGCCGGCCGACGTCCTCCGCGGTCTCCAGCGGCTGCACCTGCCCGACCTGCTGGTGCAGATCATGGGCTTCATGATCCGCTACCTCGACGTCGTCACCGGGGACCTCGGGCGGATGGTCACCGCGATGCGCTCGCGAGGCGTGGACCCCCGCTCGCCGCGCCACTGGCCGGCGCTGGCGCGCACGCTCGGGGCGCTGTTCGTGCGGTCCTACGAGAGGGGCGAGCGGGTGCACCTCGCGATGCTCTCCCGCGGGTACGACGGGCGCCTGCCCGACGCCGGCGCGGAGGTGCGCGCGTGACCCCGGTCCTCGACGTCCGCGAGCTCGCCTTCGCCTACCCCGACGGCCACCAGGCTCTCTTCGGTGTCGACCTCCACGTCCACGCGGGGGAGCGGGTGGCGCTCCTCGGCCCGAACGGTGCCGGCAAGACCACGCTGGTGCTGCACCTCAACGGCATCCTGTCGGCGGAGACCGGCGACGGCGCCGGCAGCGTCGCGGTCAGCGGGCTGCCCGTCACCAAGAAGAACCTCCTCGAGATCCGCCGTCGCGTCGGCATCGTCTTCCAGGACCCCGACGACCAGCTCTTCATGGGCTCGGTCCGGGCCGATGTCGCCTTCGGCCCGGCGAACCTGGGCCTCAAGGGAGCCGCGCTGCAGCAGCGGGTCATGGACGCGCTCGACCGGGTCGGCATGGCCGACTTCGCCGACCGCCCGCCCCACCACCTCTCCTTCGGCCAGCGCCGCCGGGTCGCCGTCGCGACGGTGCTCGCGATGGAGCCCGAGATCCTGGTGCTCGACGAGCCGAGCTCCAACCTCGACCCGGCGTCGCGGCGCGAGCTCGCCGACATCCTGCGTGGCCTCGACGTCACCGTGCTCATGGTCACGCACGACCTGCCCTACGCTCTCGAGCTGTGCCCCCGCGCGGTCGTGCTCAGCTCCGGTCGCGTGGTCGCCGACGGGTCGACGTACGAGGTCCTCACCGACGACGAGCTGATGCGTGCCCACCGGTTGGAACTCCCCTGGGGGTTCGACCCGCGCACGGTGCCGGTTGATAGCCTGCCCGGGTGAGTGACACTCCCTCTGACATCGAGCGCGAGATCGAGGAGGCCCGCGAGCGTCTCGCGGGCACCATCGACCAGCTGCTGTACCGCTCGCACCCCAAGACGATCATCGGCCGCGAGGTGGCGCAGGTGAAGGCGTACTACGTCGACGCCGCGACGGGGGAGCCGCGCACCGACAACATCCTCAAGACGGTGGGTGGCGTCGTCGGCGTGGTCGCGCTGTTCGTCGTGCTGCGCAAGATCACCCACTGACGCCGGGGGTGAGCGCGCCCGTGTCCGACAAGACCCCGATCAAGATGCTGCACGACCGCATCCTGTGCGAGGCCGACACCGAGGCCGGCGAGCGGCGCTCGTCCGGGGGGATCGTGATCCCGGCGACCGCCGCGATGGGCGCCCGCCGGCTCGCCTGGTCCCGGGTCGTCGCCGTCGGCCCCCACTGCCGCAGCGTCGTGACGGGCGACAAGGTGCTGTTCGACCCCGAGGACAAGGCCGAGGTCGAGGTCTCCGGCGAGGTGTACGTCGTCATGCGCGAGCGGGACATCCACGCCGTGGCCGCCGAGCGGCTCGGCGATGAGGCGGCGGGGCTGTATCTGTGAGGTCGAGACAGTTTCACCGGCCGGCCGGTGAATCTGTCCGAGGTTGGACGACAAAACTCACGCTTGGACGATGAAACTTCTTCGTCCAAGCGTGAGTTTCACCGGCCGGCCGGTGAAACTGTCCCCGGAGGCCGCGGCGTAACGCAGATCACACAGAACACGTTGCACCCGTGTGCGCCCCCCACGTCTGCTGAACCTGCTCGCCGCCGCCCTGGTGGTTCCCACCCTGGTCGTGCCCGCCCTCGCGGCCCCCGGGTCCGGCGCGGCCCCCGGGTCCGGTGCAGCCGCCGCGGCCGCCGACCCGGCGTACCACGCCACGGTCCGGATCACCGAGCACGGCATCCCGCACGTCACGGCCGAGGACTGGGGCTCGCTCGGCTACGGCAGCGGATACGCGACCGCGCGCTCGTCGATCTGCAACCTCGCCGACACGGTGCTCACCGCGCGCGGTGAGCGCTCCCGCCATCTCGGTGGTACGGCGCGCTACCGCGACGGCGTCTCGCTCGACGCCACCAATCTCCAGGTGGACGCCTTCGTGACGGACCTGCGCAACCGCAGGGTCGTGGAGGGGCTGCTCGCCTCGGCGGCGGGTCCGAGCGAGCGGGCGCGCGCGATGGTGAGGGGATACACGGCCGGGATCAACCGGTGGCTGCGCGACAACGAGATCACCGATCCGGCCTGCCGGGACGCCAGCTGGATCCGGCCCGACGCCACCGAGCTGGACCTCTGGTACGGCGTCTACATGGCGAACCTGATCGCCTCGTCGGGCAACTTCGTCAAGGAGATCGTCGAGGCCGATCCGCCCACCTTGCAGGACCCCGGGCTGCCCGACCTCGGGCTGAAGCTGCCGCTGCCCACCACGAACGCGGAGGTCGCGGCGTACGCCGCCCAGCTCGACGGCGACCAGCGTGAGGAGCTGCTCCGCTCGCTGGGCCAGGACGGCGAGTTCGGCTCCAATGCGACCGCGATCGGCGGTGATGCCAGCTCCACCGGCCGCGGCCTGCTGCTCGGCAACCCGCACTTCCCGTGGGGCGGGCGCTACAAGTTCACCCAGCAGCACCTCACGATCCCCGGGCGGTACGACGTCGCCGGCGCGTCCCTGATCGGCTCTCCCGTGGTCAACATCGGCTGGAACAAGGACGTCGCGTGGAGCCACACGGTCTCCACCGCCTACCGGTTCACGCCGTACGAGTACCTCACGGTGGGACCCGGGCCGGTCTATCTCAGCGCCAACGGCCTGCTCCGCAAGGCCGAGCGCCGTGTCGTGGACGTGGCCGTCAAGCAGCCCGACGGCTCGGTGCGCACGGTGCGTGAGGATCTCTGGCGCACGCCGCAGGGCTATGTGATCGACAGCCCCGCGCAGTTCATGGGGTGGTCGCCGCTGAGCTTCTGGGCCATCCGCGACGCCAACGCCGAGCACCTGCGCACCATCGACACCTTCCTCGCCATGGGCGAGGCCACCAGCGCGCGCGACCTGCTCCGCCGACAGGACGAGGGCGGCGGCATGCCGTGGGTCAACACCACGGCAGCGGACAGCGGCGGCGACACCCTGTACGCCGACCACAGCGTCGTCCCGCACGTCACCGACGCGATGGCCACCCGGTGCATGACGCCCGTCGGCCTGCTGCTCAAGACCGTAGCCGGGCTGCCGGGACTCAACGGGCTCCTCGCCGACGGCCCGTGCCGGTGGGGGACCGACGCCGACGCCCAGCGGCCCGGGATCCTCGGCCCGGGCAGGCTCCCCGACGTGGTCCGGCGCGACTGGGTGATGAACGCCAACGACTCCTACTGGACGCCGAACGACCGGGTGCGCCTCGAGGGCTACGCCTCGATCATCGGCTGCGAGAGGTGCGCGCGGACCATGCGCACCCGGATGGTGCAGCAGTACGTCGTGGACCGTCTCGCCGGTGGCGGCAAGGAGACGCCGGAGTCCCTGCGCGGGCACCAGCACGAGAACCGGGTGCGGGCCGCCGAGGTGATGCGCGAGGACGGCAGGCTCGACCAGGTCTGCGCGCAGACGGGCGAGACGGAGGCATGCGCGGTCCTGGCCGCCTGGGACGGTCACTCGGACGCCGACTCGGTCGGCACCCACCTCTTCGAGGCCTTCGTCCAGCGGGCTCCGAGCGGGGCCAACCTGTGGACCGTCCCGTTCAACGCCGCCGACCCGCTCCACACGCCGCGCGGCCTGCGCACGGGACCGCGGGTCGTCAAGGCGATGCAGGCCGCCATCGACGCGGTCCGTGCCTCCGGTGTGGCGTTCGACGCGCCCTGGGGCTCGCTCCAGGTGGCCGGAGACCGCGGGGCGCCGGCGTACCCGCTGGGCGGTGGGGAGGGTGACCTGGCGGGCAACGCGAACGCCCTGGCGTCGCGGCACCCGGCCGCGAACACGGGTGCCTACAAGCCGGTCAGCTACGGCTCGTCGCACATCCAGGCGGTCTCCTATCTCGCCGACGGCAGTGTGGACGCCCGCACGATCCTCACCTACGGCCAGGACGAGGATCCGTCCTCGCCCTGGTCGGCGGACCAGACCGCGCTCTTCTCCCAGGAGCGGTGGGTGCGCTTCGCGTGGACGCCGGAGCAGGTCGCGCAGGACCTCGTGCAGGAGATCGTGCTCGACGGGAGCTGACCCGGTGGGGTCATGGTGCTCCGCCACGGCGCACGTAGCTGGCGCAGCCGGCCAGGCAGAGCAGGGCCAGGGCGAACCAGGCGGCGGGGGCCGTCGAGGGCTCCCAGATGCTTGCCTGTCGTCCGTCGAGCGAGCGGGTCAGGGTCACGATCGCCACCGCGGGAACGGCGGCGACGACGACCGAGGTCGCACCGAGGACGGGTGCCGCGGCGAAGGTCAGGGCCACCAGCAGACCGGTACCGAGAGGCAGCGACGCGAGGCCCGTCGCAGCCGCGACGGCAGCGGTCCCGGTCACGGAGACCGCGAGCACGCCACCGAGCCAGCAGGCTCGGGCGATCCGGACGATCCGGTCCGGTCTGACCACCGGGATGGAGTCGATGGTCGCGATGCTCGCCAGTCCCGCGTAGGCGGGAGGGCCGAGCGCCCACAGCGGAATCGGTCGGACCACCGGTGACGCCCGGGACGCTCTCGGTCGCGAACAGGCACAGGCCGAGGGTCAGGGCGACGGTCGACAACAGGTAGGCGAATCCGTGGTGGCCGACCAGCCAGGCGCGGACGACCCGCCGGTCAGGCACGCTCAGTCCCACGGCAGAGCGAGGCGCGAGAACCGGCACGCGCGGAGGTCGCCGAACGCAGCGCGCATCCAGGCGATCCGGTCGGGTGCCGCCGGGTCGGCCAACCACCGCCTCGCCTCCTCGCTCCACGGATCGCCGGAGAGACCCTGGGAAGCCACGATCCAGGCACTGATCAGGCCCTGTGCCTCGTAGGCGACCTCCGGCGGCGGGACCTCCCGGTCGGTCCACGCCGTGCAGGCGGCCGGGGTCGCGATGAGCGAGGCGCCGCGGCGCAGGCTCGCGTCGACGTCGTCGATGGCGGTGAGCATGCCGCTCTCGACCGGCGGCCGGTAGCCCGGCAGCAACTGCTCGTAGGTCGCCGGGAGGTCGACCCCGATGCCCTCGAGCACCTGCGCTGCCTTGTCGATGGCCGACGCGGTCGGGGCGAGGTAGCGGGTGTTGGACGGGGCCAGGCAGGTCCGCGGCCTCGCGCCCGCGCACGCGGTCGGCCGCTCGTCGGACGGGGCGAAGCGAGACGAGTCCTCCGACACCAGCGGGACGCTCGTGATCACCAGGAGACCGGTCGAGATCAGGGTGAGGCCGAGCCCGCGGGTGCGGACCGCCGGCACCTGCCACCGGAGGACGACAGCGGCCGCCAGGCCAGTGAGCCCGAGCAGGCCGCCGAGCTGCGCCCACCAGACCCACGGCACGTACTCCAGCCCCGCGAGCGACCCCGTCACCGGACCGTGGCGAAGCAGGTCGGGGAGCGGCCGGGGTCCGAAGGTTCCGAGCAGGAACACAGCCGGCGCCGCGAGGATCGGCGCGAGCCGGTGCGGCCACAGCCAACCCAGCGCTGTCCCCGCCATCGCGCAGCAGGCGAGGAGCACGGGCCCGACGGCGAGGACCCACCCGGATGCGGGCCCGCCGTGGGGGGTGAGGGCCGTGGCCAGTGCCGCGCCGCCGGCGGTGAGGGTGTAGGCCGCGAGGCCCCACAGCCAGGCACGCAGCCCGGTCCGGAACGGCACCATCCAGCCACGCGCCATCGGCGCGACCAGCGGATCCAGCCGACGCTGGCCGATGGCGATGTGCGCGGCCGCGGACGCCGTCAGGGGGCCCGTCAGGACGCTCGAACCGGTGATGGCGTCGAACGTCCAGTTCCACTCGCCGCGCCACGGCGCATCGAAGCTCAGGATCGCGAAAAGGCCGATGCCGATCAGCGGCAGCGCGAACACCGCGCCGGTGGACCGGTTCACGAGGCCGGTCCTGCGCGAAGCTGGAGGAACGCCGCCTCGTACGGGCTGATCCCGGAGATGGGCGAGATCAGGCTCTCGCCCCTCTCGCGCCACCTCTGGGCGGAGTCGTCGAAGATGATCCGACCCGCGTCGAGCATCACGATCCGGTCGGCGATCGGAGCCAGGTCCTCCATCTGGTGGCTGCTCACCAGCGTCGTGCGGCTCGCCGGGCCGGCAGCGACGAGCTCACGCACCCGAACGCGCTGTTCCGGGTCGAGTCCGCCGGTCGGCTCGTCGAGCAGGAGCAGGTCGGGAGAGCCCAGAAGTGCCTGGCCCAGCAGCAGGCGCCGGAACATTCCGCCGGACAGCTCGCCCACGCGGCTCCTTGCCCGCTTCGTGAGATCTGCCGCTTCGAGCGCCTCGTCGACGAGATCCGTGCGCCCCTTGCGACCGAATCCCCGCGCCCAGGCGACGTAGGCGAGGAACTCGTCCACCCTGAGGGACTTCGGAATGGTGAGGTCCTGCGGCATGTACCCGATGCGACGGCGAGTCTGGCGACCGAGAGTCATCGCATCCAGGCCGAAGACGGACAACCGGCCCGACACCGGCACGAGGGCGGTGCTCAGGATCCGGATCAGCGTCGACTTGCCGGCACCGTTCACCCCGACCAGGCCGACGATCCCTGGATCCAAGGTGAGGGCGACGTCGCTCAGGGCGAGTGTCTGCCGGTAACGGTGGATCAGCCCGTCGGCCTGGACAGCGTGGGGCGGCATCGTCGGCCGGCGTGCGCTAGTAGGAGAACTGCGGGAGCGCCTGAGGACTGCAAGGATCGTTGCTCCAGGCCTGGATCTCGCAGATGTCGATGCCGCCGCGGCTGGCGGAGGAGTCGAACCTGAGGTTGCGCGCCCGGGAGTCCTTCACCCAGCTGGCGGTGTTGGTCTCCTCAGTCTGCTTCGAGACGTCGGGGCACCACGACGGCGAGCTCTGGTAGCTCTGGCAGATCCGATACCAGTAGAAGTCGGTCTCCACGCGCACCTTGTTGCCTCCGGGCCGGAGGTCGTACTGCCAGGTCGTGCTCATCGCGGAGACCGAGTTGTCGTTGTAGAACTTCCCGTACATCTTGCCGAACTTCTTGCCGTTCTCGTAGCCGAAGACCGGATTGGACGCCGATCCCCAGTCGACGGCGAGTGCGGGGGTGGCGAGCAGGACGCTCGCGCCAAGGATGCCCATGCTGGCGAAGGTCACTCTGAAACGCATCGAACTGTCCTTCCGGTGAAGGCAACGGCCCCGAGATCTCGTTGCCAGCCGCAGCGGACAATCCTGAGATGGCCATACGGAGATGGGGAGAGTCTCAGGCAGGCGTCCTCCTGTCAAGGGGTGCCTGCCGAGCGGGCCGGGAGGCTCTAGCCTTCGGCCCATGGCTGTCGAGGCGGAGAAGCGCGGACCGGTCACGATCGTGACGATCGCGAGGCCCGAGGTGCGCAACGCCGTCGACGCCGAGCACGCACGGCTGCTCACCGAGGCCTTCACGGAGTTCGACGCGGACGCCGAGGCGTCGGTCGCCGTGCTGTACGGCGCCGGCGGGGTGTTCTGCGCCGGGGCCGACCTGAAGGCGGTGAGCAGGGGCGAGGTGCACGTGGGTGCCCCGGGCGACGGTCCCGATGCCGGACCGGCGGGCATGGGGCCGACGCGCATGCTGCTGTCGAAGCCGGTGATCGCCGCCGTCGAGGGCTACGCCGTCGCGGGTGGCCTCGAGCTCGCGGTGTGGTGCGACCTGCGCGTCGTCGACCCCGATGCCGCGTTCGGCGTGTTCTGCCGGCGCTGGGGCGTCCCGCTCATCGACGGCGGCACCATCCGGCTGCCCCGCCTGATCGGGCACTCGCACGCCCTCGACCTGATCCTCACCGGGCGCGAGGTCGGCGCCGAGGAGGCACTGCGGATGGGCCTGGCCAACCGGATCTCCGCGCCCGGGGCAGCGCTGGAGGAGGCCGTGGCCCTGGGCCAGCAGCTCGCCGCGTTCCCGCAGACCTGCCTGCGCGAGGACCGCCTGTCGTCGTACGGGCAGCACGGCCTCGGCCTCGACGACGCCCTGGCGCTGGAGTGGGGTCACGGCCTGCGCTCGCTCAGCGCGGATACGCTCTCCGGAGCGACGCGCTTCGCCGACGGAGCGGGCAGGCACGGCAGCTTCGCCGACTGAGCCGGGTGCACCGCCGCCCGGTGCGGGACTCGCGGCGCACGATGCGGACGACAGGGAGGACACGGTGGCCAACGCCCCGGGACGGGACCAGCGCGGACCCATGGAGCGGCTCGTGCGGATCGCCGCGATGCTCCAGGCGTATCCCGAGGGCGGGGTCCCCGCGGCCAAGCTGGACCGTGTGGCCGGCTTTCCCGAGACCTCGGGCCACGACCAGCTCAAACGGGAGATCCGGCACCTCGAGCGCCAGGGCTGGCGGATCGAGAACATCGCGCCGCCCGGGCAACCCGCCGTCTACCGGATGACCACGGTCGACAACCGGCTGCGGGTGCGGCTCTCCCTGGGCCAGCAGGCGGCCCTGCGCCGAGCGGTGCTGCTGGCCGACCAGGGCGATCTCGCGCACCGGCTCGGGCTGTCCGACGACACCGACCCGGCCCCGGCGCCCTCCGTGCCCGCGGCCATCCGCGCGAGCGCCCCTGAAGCGCTGAGCCTGGTCGTCGACGCGGTGCGCGACCAGCGCGTGCTGCGCTTCGGCTACAAGGGCACCCCGCGGGTCGTCCATCCCGAGTCGGTTCGCAGCCAGAGCGGGGTGTGGTACCTGCGTGGGGTCGAGGAGGCCGACCTCGACGTCGCCGACGGCCCGGTCGTCAAGACCTTCGTCGTCTCCCGGATGGTCGACGCCGAGGCCGACGACGCCCGCACCGCACGACGGCTGCCGCAGGTGCGCCACGCCGCGCTGCACCCGATCTCCTGGGAGATCGACCCGCCCGTCGAGGTGACCCTGCGCGCGCCCGCGGACTTCGCGCCCGACGTCCGCCGCTGGCTCGGTGAGCCGCTCGCGACCGAGACCTCGGGCGACGACGTTCTGTTGCGCTACCGGGTGACCCATCGCGCGGCCCTGCACGCCCGCCTCGTCGAGCTCGACGACCGGGTGCGGGTCGAGGGCCCGCCGGAGGTGCGGGCCGAGCTGGTCGCGTTCCTGGCGGCGGCACGAGGAGCGGAGGCCTCGTGACCACCACCCCGCGATATGTCCTGCGCACGGCCCGGCTGCCCGAGGTCTTCGCGCGGCTCGCGGCGAGCCCGGACGGGCTCGCGCTGGAGGACTTGGCGAGCGAGTTCGGCACCTCCGTGGCCGAGCTGCGCGAGGACCTGCTCGCGTTCTACACCGCCGACATCGGTGGAGAGTGGCTGCTCTCCCGGCCGGAGGTCCTGGAGTTCCTCGGACCGGACGGCGACACCGAGGACCCCGGCACTGCCGAGGTCGTCCGCCTGGTCGCGGAGAGCCCGATCGACCTGGGCGTCGAGTACGTCGACGCCGGTGAGCTGGCCCGCGTGTACGCCGCCGCGCAGGCCCTCCTCGAGATCGAGCCCGACAATGGCGAGCTCGCCGAGGCGCTCGACGTGCTCGCTCGCACGATGTTCGGCGACGCGGCCCCCGACGCCCCGGGAGCGGCCGCGGCGCCGGGGGCCGGCCGGAGCGAGCACCTGCCGGCGCTGCGCCGGGCCCATGGCGAGCGGCGGCTGGTGCGGATCGTGTACTCCCGGGCCTGGGAGCCGGGTGTCACCGAGCGCGAGATCGAGCCCTGGCGCCTGGTGCAGACCCGACGGGGCTGGGAGGTCGACGCCGGGCCGGTCGACGCCGCGGGCCGGATCCGCACCTACCTGCTGTCCAACATCCGGTCGGTGGAGGTGCTCGACAGGGAGTTCACGCTTCCCGGCGACGTCGACCACCTGCTGGCCGTCCAGCGCGCCACCACCCGGGTCCGCGTGCTGCTTCCGCAGGAGTCCCGCTGGGTCGCGGACTTCTACGCCGAGCAGGTGAGCTTCGTGCACGACGACGAGCAGGACGTGGTCGTCGACCTCGACCTGCTGCCGCCGGTGGAGGACCGCGTCGGTCGGCTGCTGTTGACCGCCGGGCCGACGGCGACCGTCCTCGACCCGCCGTCCCTCGACAGCGCCGGGGTGGTCCTCGCGGAGGAGCTGCTGCTCCACCACACGTCGTAGCGCCCGGCCCGTGCGCGGAGCTCAGCCGCGCTCGACGTGCTCCTTGAGCTGGCGCAGCACGTTCTCCCAGTTCTCCCGGGCGGCCGCCTCCTCCTCGCCCTCGGCGAGGGACTGCTCGACCACCACGTCGGTGTGGTCGCCGTTGTCCTGCAGCCGCCAGGCGACGCGGTGGTAGCTCTCGGGCCGGTCGGGCAGGCCGGTGAGCGGGCTGTAGTGGGTGACCACGAGCCGCTGCTCGGGCTCCACCTCGAGCACCTCGCCCTTGTCCTCGAACGAGCGGCCGTCGTACTCGCCGCGCCACGTGATCGGCGACCCGGGGTCCCAGGTCGTCTCCACGTCGGCGCCGAAGAAGTAGGCGCGGATCTGGTCGGGCTCGGTCAGCGCCTGCCACACCTGAGCGGGGGAGGCGGAGACCTGCACGTCTGCCGTTGCGCTCTGACTGGTCATGGCCCGGCGGTACCCCATGCTCGGACCGCTACCCGTGTGCCGATCTCGTGCGGTGGTACCGCCCCACCATGACGTGACCATCACATCTCAAGGGGGAAGACGTCATGGACATCGGAAACAGTCTCCAGAACGCAGCGGACAGGTTCTTCGGGTTCCTGCCCAATCTCGTGGGCTGCCTGGTGCTGCTTGCCATCGGCTTCTTGGTGGCGAAGGTGGTGCAGGTCGCGGTGCGCAAGGCACTCGAGATGACCGGGGTGGACCACCAGCTGCAACAGTCGAGGGCGCACACCTACGTCGAACGGGTACTCCCCGGCGCTCGGGTCTCCAGCGCCGTCTCCCGGGTCGTCTTCTGGTTCGTCTTCCTGTTCTTCACGGTGGCCGCCGTGAGCGCCCTGCAGATCCCGGCGCTGACCACCTTCATGAACCAGGTGCTCGCCTTCCTGCCGAACATCGTCGTGGCCATCGCCATCTTCGTCGTGGCCGCCCTGGTCTCCGGCGCAGTCGCCACGGGCATCTCGCGGATCATGGGCGACACCCCGACCGGCAAGATCGCGGCGACCGTGCTGCCCGCCGTCGTGATGGTGGTCGCGATGTTCATGATCCTGGAGCAGCTGCAGATCGCGCCGGAGATCGTCCGGATCGCCTTCGCCGCCACGATGGGCGCCCTCGCCCTCGGCCTGGCCCTCGCCTTCGGCCTCGGTGGCCGCTCGGTGGCCCAGCGGATGCTGGAGGACGCCTACGCCAAGGGCCGCGAGCAGTCCGCGCAGGTCAAGCGGGACGTGCAGACCGGCAAGGCGCGGGCGGAGGCCGAGCTGCGCGACCAGGCGGCGACGCCGGCGGCACCCACCGAGGCGTCGTACAGCACCGCCACCTCCACCCAGCAGTACTCGTCGCCGGTCACCGGTGACGCGCTCGGCTGGGACGGCGGCGAGGGCCGCCACCAGCGGTAGGCCACGTCCACCCAGGCGTCCGGGCGCGCACTCTCGACGGGGGGTGTGCGTCCGCGCGCCGGGCCGCAGGTGGGCGCGTTGGGGGGCGGGCCGTAGGATGGGCGCACAGCTCAGGACGCGGGCTGACCAGGGGCCACTCGGCCCCGGCCGATGGCAGGAGCCCCGTTGTCCGAGACTGTCCACGTCGCGCTCGATGGCGCGCTCGTCCCCGCGCTGCTCCTGAAGTGGGACGGGCAGCAGGCCAAGGCCCTCGTCACCTTCGAGCGGGACGGCCACGTCGAGACCCGATGGGTGGCGGCCGAGCTCCTGGACGGCTCCGCCTCGTCCTGACGGGCGCTCCGCCTCGTCCGGGACTACTGACCGGTCGCCGTCATCCGTTCATTGGTCGTGTCCACGACCTCCTGGGCGATCACGCGCAGCTTGACGTTGCTGGTGCTGCTGGCGCGCACGAGGAACTGGAACGCGCGGTCCTCGGTGATCTGGTAGCGCTCCATGATGATCCCGATGGCGGTGCCGATCGCCTGCCGCGACGCCACCGACTCGTTGAGCTGATGGGCGTACCTGGCGTGGCCCAAGGCGATGGCCGCGTGCGCCGCGAACAGCTCCGCGAGCTGGACGGCGTCCGGGTCGATCCCGGTGCTGCTCACCGAGTAGAAGTTGAGGCCGCCCAGCGTGCCCTCCTCGGTGTAGAGCCGCAGGCCCATCTGCGAGCACAGGCCCTTCGCGCGCGCCGGGGGCAGATAGCGCGGCCAGCGAGTCTCCGTCCGGGCGTCCTCGAGCAGCAGGACGGCCTCGTCGGCGATGGACTCGTAGCAGGGGCCCTCTCCCAGCTTGTACTGGAGGTCGTCGAGCTCCCACACCAGCTGCCCGGTCCCGGCCCGGGTCTCGATCTGGCCGTTCCCGTGGGCGACGGAGATGCCGACGTGGTCGAATCCGGGCACGGTGTGCTGCGCCGCTCGGACGATCGCGTCGAGCGTCTCGTCGAGCGTGCGGTGGTGGCTGATCGCCTTCGCGGCCTCGGTCAGCGCCTCGGCGATCCTGGGGGAATCCTCCGACATTGCTCCTCCTCGGTCCGTCCAGCGGTACCCGCACCGATCTGCCCGAACCGGTCATGCCCGCCCGCGATCGGCCGTACGCTCCTGTGCGGAACGAGGAGGGGCTTCGCGGATGCGGACGAGGGTGGACCTGCACAAGGCGACCGAGCGGGCGTGGACCGTGCTGCGGCACGACCTCCACCGCCGGCTCGACGAGGCGACCCGGGGAGAGGCTGTGTGGCCCTTCCTGATCGAGGTCGAGGCCCCGGAGCGGGACGAGGCGCCCTGCGCGCCGTACGTCCAGGTCATGGCGGACGCGGAGGGACTGCGCGCCGAGGTCTCGAGCGACCACTACCTGCACCCGCGGTACTGGCTCGACCCGGCTCAGGCGGACGTGCTGGCCCGGGCCGGGTGGGAGGCGCCGGATGCGAGCTGCCCGAACCACTGGCGCCAGGTCACCGCCGGACGGACGGCGGAGACCGCCGACGCCATCGTGACCGCGCTGCGGGAGGTGTTCGGCGTCGTGCACCCGGCCTTCCTCGTCGACGCCCTGGACGTCGTTGCCGACGACGAGCCGGCGGTGTCCTGACCGGAGAACGGCGAGAGGCCCACCCCCGGGGGAGTGGGCCTCTGCGTCCGGTACGCCATCAGGGACTCGAACCCCGAACCCGCTGTTTAAGGGCACTGCCTGGCGGAGCGGTCAACGCTCCGTTGACGGTGAATCGGCGCCCGCGTCACCTGTGGGCGGTGGCGTCATGAACCCTGGAACCTGCGTTCAGATGGACCTGTTCGGCGCCCGGCTCTGTGGTCAGTTCGTCAAGACGTGGACGGAGAACTCCTTCGGCGAATCTGTCGAGTGGATGCGCGTTCGCCTCCCCCAACCGACCGTCATCGGCGGAGTCGGGTCCGCGCAGCGGTACGTCGACGTCGCTGAGCGGTTGGTGCTGCCGATCGAGTGCAAGTGCGCTTGCCACCTAACGCCCGGCTTGAAGGCCGACCACACGTGCAAGGCGGTGGCGTCATGAGGGCGGTGCGGATGGCTCTGGCGGCGTTGCTGATCGTCGCGGCGTCCGTGGTGTCCGGGGTGCTCGATGCGCCCGCTGACGCGCGGCCTGTCGTCGAGTGGACGACCTGCCCGTCCGAGCGTGGCGAGCACGCTCACTGTGTGTGGGACGGGCGGCACATGGGCGACCGGCGCGGACCGTCGTTCGTCACCTACACGACCTGGGAGGGCGGTCAGTTCGTGATCCGCCGTGACCGGATCCCGCACCGGGTGGCGCACAAGCTCGTTCGCCGGATCCTGTGCGCGGAGCACGACTGGCGGTGTGCGCGATGACGTGGCGCGAGGTGCTGGTGTGGGAGTGGATCTGCGACGGAGACGGGTGCACGGAGGAGACCGCTGCCGACGACGACCGCCAGCCCGAGGGCTGGATCCACACGATCGACGGCCGCGACCTGTGCGGTGAGTGCCGGGAGCGGGCGGCGTGAGCAAGCAGCGGGGGAAGCGTCGCAAGGTCGAGGTCGAGAACGACGAGTTCATGCAGTTCGCGCGACGCATCGTGCGCGCGGCCGGCAAGAGGGTCGGCGACGGCGAGCCGGTCGACCTGGCCGCCCTGGTCGCAGTGCGGGTCGAGTTGGAGGAGGTCGAGGTCCGGGCGGTGCAGGCGATGCGCGAGCGCTACGGCTGGTCGTGGTTCGAGATCGGCCGGGAACTCGGGATCACCCGGCAGGCCGCGCAGCAGCGGTACGGCCGGAAGATCGCTCGGTCGGCGTCGTGAGGGACCTTCGGCCCGGCTCCGTAGTCCGTCTCGGGACGGTGGTACGTCCGTCTCGTGAGGGAACGAATGTCTTGGGATGAACTGATCGAACGATGGACCGCGTGGATGGTCGCGGGTGGCATGTCGAGGGAGACGATCGGGTTGCGGGTCTACCACGTGTCCCGGCTCGCCGACGTGTTCGCCAGACCCGTCGACGTGACCACCGACGACCTGATCGACTGGCTCGGCGGCCACGACTGGAAGCCGAACACGAAGCGGTCCTACCGGGCGTCGTGGCGGGCGTTCTGGCGGTGGGCGGTGAGCACGGGGCGACTCGACCACTCGCCAGCCGCCGACCTGCCAGCCATCCGGATCCCGCGTGCGAAGCCCCGGCCCACGCCTGACGAGGTATTCGACTTCGGCCTCCGGGTGGCAGACGCTCGGGCGTGGCGGGCGATCATGCTCGGCGGCACGTGCGGGCTGCGGCGCGGCGAGATCGCGCGGTCACACACTGACTGGATGGAACGGGACCTGGTCGGCTGGTCGCTGCGAGTGATCGGGAAGGGCGGACACGAACGGCTGGTGCCGCTGCCCGCCGACCTGGCGCACCACATCCTCCGGCTGCCAGCGGGCTACCTGTTCCCGTCGCCGAACGGCGGGCACCTGACCCCGGCGCACCTGGGCCGGATCGTGAAGCGCTACCTGGAGAGCCACACGACCCACACGCTGCGCCACAGGGCCGGGACGAAGGCGTACGCAGTCGGCAAGGACATCCGGGCCGTGCAGGAGTTCCTGGGCCACGCGAAGCCGGAGACGACGGCCATCTACACCGAGGTGCCCGCGTCGGCCATCAGGGCGGCGATGGAAGGCGCTCGGCCGGGGACGGCGGCCTGAGCAAGCAGAACGGCCCGGAGCCTCCTGGGGGGAGGGTCCGGGCCGTCTGGTTGTTGTCAGTGGCTGTCGTGCTGCCTGTCACGCACCTCGCGATCGCGCTCGACCTGCGGCCGGACCTTGGGGTCGACCATGTGGTCGGGGAGGACGTCAGCGACGCCTGCGCGGATCTTGGAGTCCATCTTGCCGTTGGCGAGCTCGTCGACGGTGGCGCGGACCTGCTCGGTCCGGCCGACGTTGAGGATGGTCGCGAGGAGGTTGCCGCCGCCGGTGAGCAGCAGGCCGATCAGGAGGCCGAGGTCGGCGTCCTCGGGCGCCAGGGCGACGAGGAGGACCACGGCGAGCATGGTGATCCCGCCGAGGGTGGCGGTGGCGATGATCGCCACGTTGGAGGTCTTCACGGGGGTTCCTTTCAGGAGAGGATGACGGCGCGCTGGCCGGGGTTCGCGGCGAGGATCTGCCTGCCGCGCTTGGTCTTGATGAGGCGGCGGGCGACGCGCTCGCACGCCGGGAGTGGCTTGTTGATCTCGCCGTGCATCTCGTCGGGCCGGTTGCGGTAGTCGATGCCGAGGCGGATGCAGCCGCGGTACAGGGCGAGCCGCGCGCGCATGCGGAGGTACTGCCAGCGGGCGTAGGTGCCGCGCTTCCCGAGAGGGTGCCGGAGGCTGTTGACGTCGAAGGCGGTGGCCGAGGCGTGGTTGCTGTAGCCGGTGACCTGTCCACGGACGGGCCGCACGGCGTGGCCCCAGTCGTCGAGCTGCGGCCCGAGCACCTTCTCGATGGTGTCGGCGAACCAGAGGAGGAAGTGCGCCAGGAGGAACCCAGCCGAGCCGTTGCGCAACCGGATCGTGAACGCGCCGGACTTGGCCGGAATCGTCCACGTGTGCAGGAGGTCGGACCCGTAGAGGAGGACGGGCCAGCCGTTCTGAGAGGTCAGGCGCTTCACTGCTGCACCGCGATCCACTGGACGGCGGCGGTGATCGCGCCGGGCGTGGCGTTGATGTGGGTCAGCAGCACCCGGCACTGGGTGGCGGTGATCTGGTCGACCCATGCGACGTAGCCGAAGGTGGTCGAGGAGACGACTACCCGGGGGGCTGCGGTGAACCGGCCGACCGGGAAAGCGACGATCACGCTGCCGGAGCCGGAGGAGTCCCCGGCCGGGACGCTGACGTTCACGGACCCGGAGGCATGGGCTCCGACCTTGGTGTTGACGTCGTTGGCGAGGTTGCGCACGGCAAGCGCACCGTCGTTGACGGGGTCGGTGTCGTCGGGGTAGCGGAACCCTCGGGAGGTGGTGCCGGACATGGCGTGCCTTTCAGGAGTAGACGGTTGAGCGAGCGAGGCGGTACTCGAGCCAGTCGGAGTCGTCGAGCTGCGCCCATGTGACGGTGGGGAAGTCCGCGTCCAGTTCGGCCCACGTGAGGGGGATCCCGACGTCGAGGACGGGTCGAGGGATGCGGGGGAAGAGGTCGAGGTCGATGACGAACTCGCCTTCGCCGAACGTCCACGTGACCGCCTTGGGCACGCCGACGTACCAGCGGCGCCCGTTGGGACGCTGGGTAGCAGGGATGCCGTCGACGACGATGGGCGAGGAGTAGCCGCCCCATGTCGCGGCGCCAGGGAACAGGCTCCGGCCGATGGGCCACGACGGGTCCTGGGAGGCGTACCACCGGAACCCGGACGCGGCCCACAGGGTGGAGGGCTCGGCGTCGTCCCCGAGGTACATCTCGGCCACCCACCGCGCGTAGTCGCTGCCGATGATCCCGTACTTGGGGGACACCTGGGCGGACGTGACGCCCTCGCCGGGCTGCTGGTTGGTCTCGGTGACCATCTTCCAGTCGAGGCCGGGGTTGCCAGGGTAGGGGTTGAGGGTGGCGAGGACCGTGACGACGTTGGGGTCATCGAACTTGTTGCGGGTCCACTGAGCGCCGTGGTCGACGTAGTCGGCGCTGATGACGACGCTGGCGTCGCCGATCGGGATCGTCACGCCCCCGATCACGACGGAGTCCGGGGGCGGGGCGAGGATGATCCCGTAGCCGCTGCCGGTGTTGCCGAACTGGCCGGGCCCCGAGGGGCCAATGCCGGGCTGGAGGCCGTAGCGGCGTGAGACCCACTCGATGCGGTAAGGGACGGCAGGGTTGATACCGCCGTCGTCGGTGGTGTTCGCCTGGACGATGCCGTGCCGCCAGCCCTCGGCGGGGTACCTGGTGAACGCGGTCTTGGTGCCTTGCTGGCCCTGGGGGACGTAGCCGCCGTCCGCGTACTGGGTCAGCAGCTCGACCGTGGAGGCGAGGAGGTTGGTGCCCTGGATCATCGCGTTGTTGTCGACGACGGGGAACCCGCCGCCGTCGCGGAAGGGCGGGTAGAACTCGCCGACGTAGGTGGCGGTGTGACCGAAGTCCGGGGCCGGTAGCCCTGCGGCGGCGAATTCTCGGATGATCTCGTGCAGTGGCGTGCTCGGCGCTACCACCGGATGCGGGACGGGCGGCGTTCCCCACTGGTAGGCGAACGAGTACTGGCCGAGGTCGGCGACCCGGTCGACCGCGATGACGTCGAGGCGCCAACCGTCGACGTCGTCGCCGGTCACGGGGTGACCGAACGGCAGGGGCGAGCCCGTCACGTCGCTGATACGGCCGGGGAAGGTGATGGCGTCGAATTCCTCGCCTTCCATCGTGAACCCTGCCCACACGCGGATCAGGACGGGGACGTCGCGATCGATGCCGTTGAGGTCGGCGGCGTCCTCGGCGAGGATGCTGAACTTGACCGCGACGGGGTCGGGCTGGACGGGCCAGAGCGGGGAGTCGGGGAACGCCCACTCGAAGGACATGCCGTCGAGGAGGACCGGGAACGCGGTGACGGGGTCGCCGCGGTTCACCGTCCACGACCAGGTCTGACCCCTCGACGTGGGGCCGATGGTGACGGTGACGCGGTAGGGGGCGCTCACGTCCACGCCCCGATCCGGCGGGTGCGGCCGTCGAGGGCGGAGCGGACCGCGCGGGCGGTCGCGTCGGGGTCGGTGGCGCCGTAGATGTTGATCTCGATGTGCTCGGTCGGGCCGGGAGTGGCGGCCTGGACAGTTCGGCCGGCAACGGCGGGAGCGTCGCCGCCGATGGTCCGGCCGAGGATGCCGCCGAGCTTCTCGCCGATGTCTCCGATGACGCCGAGGTCGATCTTGCCGATCCAGCCGACGATGTCCTTGATGAGGTCGATCACGGCCTGGATGGGGGCGGTCACCGCGTTGAACACGTCGACGGCGGTCTCCTTGAAGGAGTCGAGCGCCTTCGGGATCTTCTGCTTGGCGAAGTCGACGATGTCGCCGAAGATCCCGACGACGGTACGGATCGGCGTCGTGATGACGTTGAAAGCGGTCACGGCGGTGGTCTTGAGAACGTCCCACGCGGCGGGGATCCGCTCCTTGACCCAGTCGACGACCTCACGGATCAGGCCGAGGAAGATCCGCTGCGGCGTCGTGATGATGTTGAACGCGGTCACGACGGCGTTCTTGAGGGTTTCCCACGCGGCCGGGGCGGTCTCACCGACCCAGGTGACGAGGTCGCCGACCTTGTCGACGATCCAGCCGATGGCCTCGCGCCCGACCTGGCCGACCGCGTTGACGATCTCGCGGAACGTCTCGGACTTCTGGTAGGCGAGGATGAGCCCGGCCACCAGGGCGGCGATCGCGGTCACGATGAGGCCGATGGGGTTGGCCCGCATGGCGAGGTTGAGCGCGTTGGTCGCGACGGTCTGCGCGGTCGTGGCGACTGTGGTGGCGATCGACGCGGCCCGCTGCGCAGCGTTGGCCGCGACTTCCTTGATCCGGGACAGGCTGAGCGTGTTCATCGCTACCGAGGCGATGTCCGCCGCACCGGCCACCAGCATCAGTGCCGGTGCGACGGACTCCAGTTCGTCGGAGAACCCGCCGAGGCCGATGAGGCCGAGGCCGCCCGCGACGTCGCCGAACGCTCCGGCGAGGACGCTCGCGTTGGAGGCGGTGCCGTCGACGGCGTCGCCGACGCCGTCGAGGGACTTGGCGGCGTCGCGGCTGGCGCGGTCGACGTCCTCGGCCATGCCGCGTGCGGCGGTGCCGACGTCGTCGAGGCCCGCCGCTGCCGCCGCGACATCGGCCGTGGCCCTGATGGCGATCTCAACGTCGTTCACGTCGTGCCCGTTCTCTCTGCTCGCGGATGGTCTGGAGGATCTGCTCGGCGGTGGCGACGTGTGCGTCGTCGGCTCGGTCGAGCCAGAACGAGGGGTCGCCGAAGGCGTAGGCGAGGGTCAGGCGGCGCCAGTGCTCGGACCCTGCTGGGTAGGGTCCGTCTCGGTGGCCTCGTCCTTGTGCTCCTCGGAGCCGACGAAGTCCTCGGTGCGCCACTTGCGGGAGTCGGCTTCGTAGAGGCCGAGGCGGACGCACGCGGCCCACAGGTCGAGGGCCTTGCGGTTGAGCATGTCGCCCATGTCGGTCAGCTCGACGTTGGTGGTGCCCTTGCCGCCGCGCACGTTGGTGTTGGCGCGCTGGCCCTGGATGCCCTGGCGGCGGCCCTCCAACTCGGCGCGGAGCCGGTCGACGCCGTAGACCTCGATGTCGTGCTCGACGACCTGGCCGTCCTTGAGGAAGGCCACGGTGTGCTTCTCGATCTTGATTGCCATGTTCAGTCTCCTTGGATCAGGTCGACCGCGTCGCGGACGTGGTCGACGTAGTGCTCGACAACGGCCTCCTGCCGCTGTTCGAGGGCTTCGGTGAGGAATGGGTCCTGTGCGTGGACGAACGGCGCGTAGCGGGCCGCCTGGCTGCCCGCTGTGAGGGTGAACCCGAGCGCGTCGTGTTCCTCGCGGACGGTCGAGGCGAGGAGGCCGGTCCGGACGGGTGGGTCGACGAACCCGAGGACGTCGGATGCGGCCTCCTCGTTGACCGGGGCGAGGTCGAGGAGCGCGGCGGCGGCCTGGCCGATGGTGGTGGCCAGCCGGTCCGCGCCCTCGGCGCTCGCCTTGAGGGTCACGGCGCGACGGCTCCGAACGTCGGGGCGCCGATGATGCGCCACGAGAAGTCCGCCGAGGGCGGGTCGCCCTCGCCCTCGTTCTCGACGTCGCCGCCGACCTTGAGCGGAACGGGCTTGAGGATCCCGGAGACCTCGCGGCCCTCGGCGGTGGCCGGCACGAACGTGAACGGCTGCTCGGTGCCGCGATGCTGCCACGACCAGTCCACGACCCCACCCGCCGCGAGGTCCTGGAGGAAGGTCCCGGTCAGCACGTGCGAGAACGTCTCGGACGAGGTCTCGGCGATCTTCTCGCCGGACAGGACGGGGATCGCGGGGCGGGTGGTCACGTTCTCGCTGGTCTCGACGGCGCAGGACCGGACCTGGCTGGACACGGAGAGCGCGGAGCCGAGGGCCCCGAGGGTGAGGGTGCCGGGACCGAGCTGGTACGTCTCGATCGTCATGGGTGTTGCTCCTTACGGGGTGAGGTCACCGCGAACAGCGGTGGGGACCTGGAGGGCGGGCAGCGGGGTGCCGTCCGGGAGGACGACGGTCCGGGCGATGGCGGTGCGCACGGGGATCCCGGCGGCGTTGACCTTGCGGGCGAGGTCGAGGAGGTCGGCCTGGGCGCGGACGGCGTCGGTGTCGTGGACGAGCAACTGGAGTCGCAGGTCCGCCTTGAACTTGGTCAGGGTGTCGACCTTGAACCCGACGACCTGGACCCACACGCCGGGGAGGTTCAGGGTGGCGGGGTCGAGGTCGGCGCGAATGTCGGCGTTCTGGAGCTGCTCGACGAGGGCGTTGACGGGCGCGAGGTCGAACATCAGCCGACCGCCGGGCGGGAGTACTCGCCGAGTTCGAGCATCTGCGCGACGTCGGGGTCGTTGCGGCGCACGTAGGCGATGCCGAACGCTCCGGACGCCTCGACACCGCCGGGGGTGTTGCGGCGGCGGAACAGTCGAGCACCGAGCAGGGTGGCGCCGAACTTGACCTGGGCGGGCCACTCCTCGGGGGCGGGGTCGGCGTTGGATCGCTGCGCGACCGGGAGCCCACGGACGAGGTCGTTGACGGCGGCGGCGACGTCGTCGAGGACCGTGTCGTCCTTGCTGTCGGTGATCTTGGCCCATGCCTTGATCTCCTCGCGGCTGGTGGGCTCTCCGGTCGGCAGCGGCATGTCAGACCTCCCGGACCTCGAAGTTCTTGACCTTGCGGTCGCGGGCGGCCGGGCGGCGGCCTTGCGGTTGTCGTGGGTGCCGCCGCCGACGAACCGCTTGAAGGTCTTGTCGTAGGCGGCGTACCGCTTGGCCTCGCTACTGGTCGTGGCGGGCGCCGGAGCCGGGTCGGGCGGCGGCGTCTGGTCGGTGGACTCGGTCATGCTGCTTGCCTTTCTGGTGTCAACGGGTGTTTGACGGTTGATCCGCGCCCGGCCCGTCATGGCCACCGGGCCGGGCGCGGGGTCTGTCAGGCGGCGTAGCCGAGGTCCATCGAGAGGATGCCGCTGGTGTGGTGCTCCTCGATGGCCCAGTAGCCGAAGAACGCGGAGTCGACGCCGCCGTTGGCGAGGTGCTGCGCGTCCACGCGGATCGGGGAGCCGGGCAGGGTGCGCACGGTGGCGGCCTGCTTGGCTCCGGCGATCGCGAGGTCGGCGGGCACGGTGTCGGAGGCGACGATCCGCTTGGGGTCGAGGCCGACGAGGTCCATGAACGCCGGGAGGTCGTCGTTGGTGATGTCGAACAGACGGTCGTAGTCGTTGTCGTTCAGGATCAGGAACGGCGACCGGCCGAGGCGGCGGCGCTGGACGTTACGCAGGAGCCGGGCCAGACGGGTCAGGAACCCGCCCGCGCCGGGGTCGACGCCGGAGGCGACGGCCTGGGCGATGATGTACGCCTCGACCTTGGCGTCGAGCTTCACGGCCCAGTCCTCGCGCGCGGCCTCGGCGTAGGACTTGAGGAACGCGGCACCGCCGGGGAAGTCGTAGAACTTCCGGTCGATGTCGTGACCGCACGCCATGCGCGCGGCCTCGTAGGTGCCGGGCTCCGTCGAGACCGGCCCGGAGGGGACGGCGGCCTTGTCGCCCGCGTAGTCGGCCATCTGCGGCTTCTGGACCCAGCGCCAACCGGAGCCCTCCCACGACGTGAGGGTGTCGGAGTTGAGCAGGGGCGTGAACTCCGGCTCGTACTGCAGGCCGCTCCAGAGCTCGCCCGACCAGGCCGGGGCCTCGGTCGAGGAGTTGGCGCTCCAGGTGACGTCGGTGAACGCCGCGGTGATCGCCTGGGCGCCGCCACCGCCGGGCTGCATGGCGGCGTGGATGGTGTTGCAGAACTCCTCCAGCGCGTTGCCCTGGCGGGTGCTGGTCCGGGTGGCCGGACGCGGGAGCCCGCTGGGGACGGGCGGGACGGACGCCGGGGCCGCTGCGGCGACCGCCTGCGTGGGCGTGGAGGCGGTCGCGGCAGCGGCGGCCGGCGCAGCCTCGGGGGCGGGCTGCTGGACCGAAACGGCGGTCTGGAGGATCGCGAGGATGCCGTTCAGCTCCTCGGCCTCCTCGGGGGTCAGCGAGTCCTTGGCGATCAGCTCCTCGAGCCGAGCGCGCTGCTCGTCAGTCAGCATGGATGTTCCTTCCTGAGTGGTGGAGGCTGCGGCGATCCGGTCGATGCGCGCGCTGTTGAAGGCCGGGTCAGCGACCTGACCGATCGCTTCCCAGCGACCGGAGACGATGAGGCCGTCGACGATCTCGGCGTCCTCGATGTCGAAGGAGAACGCGGCCCGCTGGCGGTTGCTCGCCTCGGCGAGGGCGGCGTCCCCGAGGGGGCCGTCGACGACGCGGACGGCGACGCGCAGCCGCTCGCCGTTGTTGTCGACCATCGCGACGTGGGCGCGGATGATGCCGCGATCGTGCTCCAGCGTGACGGGCAGCCCGATCGGCGGAGGCGGCATGGACGGGCCGACGCCGAGCGGACCGGCCGAGGTCTGCCCGACCTCGCCGTAGCGGTACACGGTGCCGACCAGCGTCCGGCGCTGGGCGTCGGCCGCGATGCCTGCGGTGATGGTGATCCGCATCAGTCCTCCAGGGCCGGGCCGGTGGGCAGCAGGGTGGGGCCGGTGAACGCGGCGGTGTCGAACGCGATGTGGGTCCCGTGGGGGGTCACGTCGTCCTGCGAGAGCCGCCACGCGATCGGGTCCATGTAGAGCGCGAGGTCGCGGTCAACGAGTTCGGCGTTGCGGTTCTCGGTGGTCTCGTAGTTCAGCGACGCCTTGGGGCTGGTCGCGTCGATGACAGAGGCAGAGACGCCGATCATGCGGGCGACGTCGACCGCTGCGGCGTTGCGGGACTCGATCATGAGTTGCCCGTCGTCACCGCCGCTGAGGGTCTTGGCCTCGATGTCCTTGTTGGTGAACCCGACCGCGCCGTTGACGCCGTCGCGGGCGGCGGCCCATCGGGCGATCAGGACGTCGATCTCGTCGTCGGTGAGGTCGCGCCCGCCGGTCTGGTGGAGGTCGATGCCTGGGATGGGGTTGCGGAGCCGCTTGCGGACGGCGGTGTACAGGGCGCGGATGTCGCCGATGGCTTCGTAGCCGTAGCCGAGGACGCCCTCGTGCATCCCGAAGAACACGATGACCTGGCGCGGGTCGACGGCCTCGCCGTTGATCTCGATGCGCATGTCGTCGTTGATGGACCAGTCGGCGATGTCGACGCGGTCGGCGGCGAGGGGCCAGCCGTCAGCGCCGTTGTCGCGCCACCAGCACGAGCGGCCGTAGAACATCAGGTCGTCGACGGTCCAGACCATGCGCAACTGCGGCGACATGCCGCCTCGGGTGGCCCAGATCCATGACGGCTGAGGGTCGAGGGGATCGGCCTTGCGCTTCGCGACGAGCGGGTTCCGGGCGATGGACGACACCATGACGTTGCGGCCGCGCGCGAGGGCGGGGATCCGCATCGCGGCGGCGCGCGTGTTGTTCGGGACGTCGGATCCGAAGATGTCCTCGAACACGATGCGCTGGAGGTCGGAGGACGCCCACGGGGAGACGAACGGCAGGGTGCTCGGGTCGAGGGACGCCTGGACCGCAAGCTCGTACTGACGAGACGGGATCAGGAAGTCGAGGAGGCCCACGTCCGGAATCGTCGAACACGCGTTCGACCGACACGCGGACGTGTCCGGGAGACATTTATCCGGCGTGTCAGAACCGGATCAGCGGTGCACCGGCGGGGGCGTGGCGGTGGCGGTGGAGCCCGGCGGCGAGGGCGATCGCGGCGGCCGTGGATCCCACCGAGTGGCGGCGGGAGAACGCGACGCCGTCGACGACGGACGAGCGGGTGACGAGTCCGCCGATCGCGGACGCGAGGACCGGGTCGCCGTCGTGCACGAGCTGCTGGTTGGTGACCGCGACGAGGAGTCCGGTGGTGGCGGCGGCGAAGTCGCGTTCGTTCAACTCGTCGACATCGACACCCTCGCCGCGTACCTGGGCGGTGACGTCGAGGACCGGGCCGTTACCGACCGCGACGACGCGTCCGGGGCGCCATGCGACGTCGAGGTCGGCGACGGCGTCGGCGAGCCAGGAGACGCCGGGGCCGGACTGGACGACCTTGGCGGCCGGGAGCCCGGTCGCCTCGTCCTCCCACACCGCGACGATCGCGGCGGCTGCGGCGTGCTCGTCGACGTCGTACACGAGCGTGACGTCGCGGCGATCGGCCGGCGGGGCGAGGGTCGCGGTGTCGTCGCCGGTCCGGGCCTGGACGGAGAGCGCCGCCCAGTCCTCGGCGGGGATCAGGGTTTCGGCGGTCGAGGTCTTCCGGTTGCCGTAGGCGCGGATGTACTCCGAGCGGGACATCTTGTCGGCCGCCGCGAGGATCGACTCGGCGGTCGTGACGAGCCCGGTGTCGTGACCGACCTCGCGGAACTCGAACCCGACCGCCGGGTGAAAGGCGGCAATGTCGTCGACGTCGAACGGATCCTGGTCCTCGCTCGCACCCCACAAGAACAGCGCGACGCGGTCGACGCCGAGCCGGGCACGCTCGATCCAGTCATGGAACCAGGTGGACTCCGCCGTTCCCATGGTCGACACAAGCCAGAGCTGCCGGTCGACGATCGTGCGCTGGGCAGGCTCGATCGCGCCGATGAGAAGTTCGCCGTTCGCTTGCGACTGGGCGAACGCCTCGTCGACGAGCACGGACGGCGGGGTGTAGCCGTGCAGGGACTCGACGGTCGGGGCGAACGCCTGGAAGACACCGCCAGTCGGGAACTCGACGTGTTCGGACCCGCCGCGCAGTGCGACCTTGATCTCCTCCGACTTCATCTTGCCCGCGAACGCCGGAGAGAGGCGCAGCGCCTTGACGAGGTCGGACCACCGGGCGCGCGCGTCCTTGCCCGTCTGCGCGGTGTAGAACACCGAGCGGCCGAGCATCGCGCGGTGCGTGCCGATCGCGCGGAGGAGCGCCGTCTTGCCCGACTGGCGCGGCACGGACACCACGATGACCTGGTGCTCGTAGGAGCCGTCCGGTCGACGCTCGCCCGCGACGTCTGCAACGCGACGCTGCCACGGGAGCAGCGGCGTGCCGAGGGCGCGCGCGACCGCCTCGACCTGCGCGCCCTCCGATCGGAGCGCGAGGTTACGAGGAGTCGCGTGGAGCGGTGGCGCTCCGTCGCATGTCGGCCACGAGCTCGTCCCAAGCATCGCCTCCCTCACCTCCGCTCGCCTCGGGGACCATCAGTTGGTACGTCGCGATGATCTGCGCGGCCGCCATCGCGACGGCCGACGCCTTGCCGGAGCGGCGACCGATGTCGACGACCTCGGCGAGTTCGATCATCTGCTGGCACAGCACGGCGTGACGCTCGTCGAGGTAGCCAGCGGCCTCGAGCGACGTGATCGTGCGGCGCGCGGCCTTGACCATCGCCGAGTCGTGCGGTCGCGACGGCTCCAGACCGGGGAGGGCGGCCTCGGCCTGGGCGAACTCAGAGGGCTCCGTCATGACCGCGCTCCATCCCACTCGAACCGGACCAGCCCGACGCCGTCCGCCGTTTTTCTGGACGCCTGGGGGGGAGACTGCTCGGACTCCTTCGGCAGTGGTTCGGCGCTCTCAAAAAACGCGCGGGCGTCGAGCGAGACGGGCGGGTCGTGACGACCGTCGCCCCGGTGCTGGTTGCACGGCAGGCACGCAGGGCGACCGTTGCTCACGTCGTACTGACGCGAGAGGTCGACCGAGCGCGGCACGATGTGGTCGCCGGTCGTCGCGACCTCGGTGCAGATGCCGGGGTAGCGCAGCACGCACACCGTGCCGTACCTCGCCAGCACCTCGGCCTTCCATCGCTGGGCGCGGTAGCCGCCCCACTTCGGCAGGCTCATGGCCGGGGCTCCGTGAACTCGTGGTCGTCGGGACCGGGGCGCTCGGTCAGACACTTGCCCTCGATCTTGCCGCACACGGTGCAGCGCGGCCCGCCCGTGATTTCGGGCGGCGCGGTGTCGAGGCCGCGCCAGTGCGGGCCTCGGAAGGTGATGGCCTTCGGGGTGTGGAGCTGCGAGTCACGGGCGCAGCGGACAGCAGCCTCGGCGAGGTCGGCCAAGGCGACGCGGTCGCGGTGGGCACTGAGCACCTGCTTGATGAGCCACTGCTCCCAGTCCGTGCGGATCGAGTAGACGAGCGCGGTCAGGTGCTCGATGTCGGTCGGGGTCGCGGTCTGCATTTGGTCACTTCCTCCAATCGGTGCTTGCTGTCTGCTAGCGGGTTGCGGCGGCATCGGAGCCCCCTAAGCCGGGGGCGCGGCATTGGAACCCCCCCAAGCGCCGAACCCCGGTTGTTCCGCTCCACCGTCCCGAGTCCACGACTAGTAGCCACCTCGCGTTTCGCGGGCGGCTCGGGCTAGAAACCGGGGCATTCGCTGATCAGGCATCAGCCTCGGCCGACCACGGAACGGTCCTGCGTGGTCTAAGGGTTCGATCACCGTCAGGTCTGGTTAGCGTCGGGACCTCGGAACAGACGACGTTGGTGCGTTGTGGTGCCGCTGTGTCAGCGGCCGGGTCGTGCCTCCTTGCGGGAGTAGGTCGTCGATGGGTGGTCGCTGCCTCGGGCAGGACCGCGACGGCCGACGAGGGCGATGCCTCGTGCGACCGCGTAGTCGATATGGGAGCCGCCTCGGACGATCTCGGCTCCGAGCCGCTTCGCCATGTGGCGGATGCTCTTCCTGCCGGTGTCGTCGTCGCGGTTGTTCCAGTCGCCGAGGAGCGCGAACGCCTGCGACCCGTGCTTGCGCACGAGGAGGCGGAGCCTGGCCTTGCATGCGGCCCACGCGACGCGGTTGAGCCCACGTCCCTCGGTGGGCATGTGGACGCTGGCCACCAGCGTGCGCTTGCCGTCGAGGTCGACGACCGCCCACGAGAACGCGCGACCGGCCCAGCGGATCCGGAGACGCGGGCCGATCCACGGAGTGCGGGCCAGGGCGACACCGGATGCGTACACGGTGACGTCGGCGTGGATCAGGAGGACGCTGGAGTTCATGCCCTTGCCAGCAGAGGCAGGCGCGGCGATCACGCGATAGCCGAGCTGGTCGGCGAGATCGCGGATGCAGTCGAGGTAGCCGCCTGCCTCCTGGAGCGCCACGACCTTCGGGCGCGGCCGCAGGTGGCGGCGCAGCGCGCGGCGCACGCGCTTCGGCCGGCGGTTCACCTTTAGGTTCGCCGCGAGCATCATGACGCTTCCTCTCCGAGGAGACGTCGGGTCTGACGCCACTCACGCCGGTAGACGTTGCGCGCATCGAGGCACGCCCGGCAGGGCTTGGAGCCCTCGCGCAGGTGTGCCCGGTGACCGGCAGGAGTGCCGTGGCGATCGTCGTGCGGCGTGAGCGGACGTCGGGGGCGAGGCACGATCAGGCACCGCCTCCGGTGATGAGGGCAGGCATCAGTTCGTCGCGGTCGGCGTCCGTGAGAGGGGGCGCGTCCATGTGCAGCACCACGCGGGAGACCACCAGGCCGCGCACCGCGCCGTCGCGGATCTGCCGGTTCGACAGGACGAGGTACCCGTCATCGGTGCGGTACTGCGCGAGGACGCCATATCGGCGATCGACGTGCACGCCCGGGATCGACCGAGCGACGGCGAGAGAGGGGACGATCAGCAACTTCTCTGCCATCACGACACCGCCCGGAGGATCGCCGGGGTGACCCGCCACGGGTTCGACGCGTTGGCGGTCTTGCTCACCCGCTGCCGGACACCGGACTGCGCAGCGATCTGCTGCGCCACGAGGACCGCGTCGTCCCACCAGTAGAACGACGGGCGGTTCACAGTCCGACCGTCCGCTCGAACGTCGCCTGGGCTACGGCGAGGTTGCTGTGGATCTCGGCGCGCTTGAGCACGTCGCGCAGGTGGGCGCGCTTGGCGCCGATCTGCTCCTGGACGTCCCACTTGCGGGGCTCGTCGTACAGGGCATCGAGCTCGACGCGGAGGGCTTCCGCCTCGTCGAGGAGTTCAACGGACTTCAAGTAGTGGTCGGCCATGCGTCGAAAAATGCCCTATGAGGACAGTCTGACGCGCCACGCCACGCCGGATGTACGTGACAATTGTTTTGTCTCCCGGCATGATGTGCCTCATGACAGCAATCTCTCTCCTCGACCGGCTGCCGCGTCGAGACGACGAAGACGGCGCACGGATCCCTGAGTGGACGCTCGGTGATCGTCTGCGCAAGTCGATGGATCTGGCCGGCATGGGCGTTGGCGAGATGGCCGAAGCGTTCGGCGTTTCTCGCGAGACGGTCAGCCGGTGGCTGGGTGACCGCACGCGGCCCAAGAAGAGCACCCTGTGGATGTGGGCGGCTGGATGCGGGGTCGACCTGCAGTGGCTAGAAACAGGTGAAGCCTCACCGGAGGCGGTGAGGCTTCAGTCTGTACGCCATCAGGGACTCGAACCCCGAACCCGCTGATTAAGAGTCAGCTGCTCTGCCAATTGAGCTAATGGCGCCTGCGTCGAACGCGAGATGGAACATTACCAGCGTACGACGGGGCGCACGAAATCGGGACGCCCTGCCGGTCGCACGGCTGGTGATCAGGCGGCGTACTGGCCGGCCAGCTCGACGGCGTGCTCGGTGAGGAGGTGGTACTCGGCCTGGGTGAGGGTGGTGGTGCCGGTTGTGGTGACGAGGCGGTAGAGGCCGTGGGGTGTTCCCCAGACCCATCGGTCGGGGCCGAGCTGCAGGACGGTGTAGCCGAGGTGGGTCTTGGCGCGGTGGTGGTGCCGGGTGAGGGGGGTGTCGTTGTGGTCCCCGGTCTGGCCGGGTGGGCCGTGCCGGTCGTAGGGCACGGTGTGGTCGTGGTCGGGGGCGCGACCGCGGCGGTGGAACAGCGTCGCCGCGTGGGGGAAGACGTCGCCGAGGGTGCGGAGCTCGACCCGGTGCCGGACGTCGGTGGGGTGCTCGTAGCCGTTGACGCAGCGGCCGGCGTGGAGGTCGACGACCGGGATGAGCGTGACGGCGGTGTGGCGGGCGAGGAGCTCGCGGACCTGGGACAGCAGTCGCGGTCCCAGGCCCTCGACCCGAGCGACGGGACCGAAGGCTCCGGCCTCGCCGAGGGAGAGGTGGACGACGAGCTCAGCGCTCGCGCCGTCGGGACGGCGCGGGCTGTCGTGCTCGCTCGGGTCGTCGGCGTCCATCTTGTCGGCGTCTGTCTTGTGGGCGTCGGTGTCGTCGAGCGAGCCGAGGAAGGTGAGGACGGCGGCGGGGTCGGCGAGCATGGCGAAGGCCTCGGCACGCCAGTGGTCCATCGACGGCGGCGGCTGGTCGTCGGCCTCGTCGATGCGGGCGAACACGGTGGCGATGCCGGCGGTGTTGGTCTGCGGGTCGTCGTCGACCTGGGAGCCGGGCCGCGGTGCGGGGTACCACACGCCCCTGCGCTCGCGGTTGGCCGCGATCCGCTCCGCGTGGGCGGCCTGGTCGGCCTCGACGACCTTGGCCTCGGCGATCGCGAGGATCCGCGAGGGGGCCTCGTCGAGCGCCGCGGCGACCGCGGCGTCGACGATCCGGACCTGCTCGACATCGAGCCGCCGCGACATCCGGGCGACCTTGCGCACCACCCACGGCTCGCAGCGTGCGTCCCTCACCCCGGCCCACACCGTCGGCAGCCGGTGGCGCAGGTCGAAGGCGTCGGCCAGGGCGCTGCGGGTCGCGGCCACGCTCTCGTGGCGCGACCGCGATCTCCACCAACGACAGGTCCGCCACCCGCGGGGTGCCCTCCCCGCCCAGGCTGACCAGCCGCGGCCCGCCGTGGCGCACCGGAACCGCGCCGGGCTCGTCCTGCGGGTCACCGGAGTGCAGATCGGCCCACGCCAACAGCAGCTCGAGCCGCCGTACGTCGAGCAGCCGGCCCTCCCGCACCGCCTCCTCGGAGGCGCGCAGCAGCTGCTGCGGCGAGGCATCCGAGAGGTCCGAGATCATGGGCACATTTTACCCGAACACACGTTCGAACGCCGTCCGCGGCGACGTCCCTGCGGATGGGTCGCGCTCACCGCCCTGTGCTCAGCGGGCCTCGAGCACCGCCTGGGCGGCGTTGTGCCCGCCGAGCCCGGAGACCGCGCCGCCCCGGCGCGCCCCCGCCCCGCACAGCAGGACGCCCGGGTGGCCGGTCTGCACGCCCCAGCGCTCGGCGGGCGTCTCGAGCCGGGCGCGGGCCGGGGCCCAGGGCCACTCCAGGTCGCCGTGGAAGATGTGTCCGCCCGGCATGGCGAGGTCGGCCTCGATGTCCTGCGGGATCTTGGCCTCGATGCAGGGTGCGCCCTCGGGCGTGCGCAGCACGACCTCGTCCAGCGGCTCGGCGAGGACCGCGTCGAGGGAGGCGATGGCTCGGCGGACCGCCTCCTCGCGCATGCGGTCCGGGTCGGCCTCGAAGAGCCGGGCCGGGGTGTGCAGGCCGAAGTAGGTCAGCGTGTGGGTGCCCGGCGGCATGTCGCCCAGGATCGACGGATCGGTCAGGGAGTGGCAGTACACCTCGCCGGGGAGCGGGTCGGGCAGCTCGCCGCGGCTGGCGGCGGCCCAGGCCACCTCGAGGTCGGAGGCGGCCTCGGCCAGGTGGAGCGTCCCCGCGAACGCGACCTCGGGGTCGATCCCGGAGCGCAGGCGCGGCAGGCGGGAGAGCAGGAAGTTGACCTTGAGCTGCGCGCCCTCGGGCTTGGTGGCGAGGTCCTCCTCGCCGCCGAGCAGGATCCGCAGGACCCATGGCGCGACGTTCGCGAGCACGGACGACGCCGTGACCGTGTGCTCGCGGCCGCCGTCGTGCCAGCGCACCTCCACGAGGTCGCCCGGCGCGTCGCCCTGGGGGCGGATCGCGCTCACCCCGGCTCCGGTCACGATCTCGGCGCCCGCCTCGCGCGCCGCGCGCGCCAGGGCCTCGGTCACCGCGCCCATGCCGCCCACGGGCACCCGCCACTCGCCGGTCCCGTTGCCCACGAGGTGGTAGAGGAAGCAGCGGTTCTGGGCCAACGACGGGTCGTGCAGCGAGGCGAAGGTCCCGATCAGCGCGTCGGTGGCGACCACGCCGCGCACCAGGTCGTCGCGGAAGCGGCGCCGGATCGCCACGCCGAGCGGCTGCTCGACGACGTCGCGCCAGATCTCCGGGTCGACCTGCTCGCGCACTGCCCGGTCCGTGGCGAGCGGCTCGGTCAGCGTGGGCGCGACCGCCCGGGCCAGCTCGCCGACGCCGCTGTAGAACGCGCGCCAGGCGTCGTACTCGTCATCGCCTCCGGTCAGCTCGCGGAAGGAGGCGCGGGTGGCCTCGCCCTCGCTGCGCTCCACCAGCAGGCCGGTCGCGCGGCCCGCCCGGGTCGTGGGGGAGTACGACGCGGTGGGCCGGCTGACCAGGCGCAGGTCGAGCCCGAGGTCCGCAACGACGCGGTCGGGCAGCAGCGAGACCAGGTAGGAGTACCGCGAGAGCCGGGTGGGGAACGGGGGGAACGCCCGGGTCGAGACCGCCGCCCCGCCGACGTGCCCGAGCCGCTCGAGCACGAGGACGGAGAGGCCGGCGCGGGCGAGATAGGCCGCGGCCGTCAGGCCGTTGTGGCCGGCGCCGACGACGACCGCGTCGTAGCGAGTCATGCCCTGACCCTAGGGACTGCCGGGCCTGGCGGGAATGTCCCACGCCGAAGTATGGTTGACACGGCAACCAATCCGACCAGCCACCTGGAGGTGGATGCGATGCCCGCCATCACCGTCGACGACCTGACCACCCTGCCGCGCCTGCGCGCGCCGGGGCTCGGCGACCAGCCCCGACCCGTGTGGCAGGTGACCACGGCGCCGCAGGGCTACGAGGGAGAGGGCTTCCCGGTGCGCCGTGCCTTCGCCGGCATCGACATGCGCCACCTGGACCCGTTCATCATGATGGACCAGATGGGCGAGGTGGAGTACGCCCCCGGAGAGCCGAAGGGCACGCCCTGGCACCCGCACCGCGGCTTCGAGACCGTCACCTACATCATCGACGGCGTCTTCGACCACCATGACAGCCACGGTGGCGGCGGCTCGATCACCAACGGCGACACCCAGTGGATGACGGCGGGCAGCGGACTGCTCCACATCGAGACGCCGCCGGAGTGGCTGGTCCAGCAGGGCGGCCTCTTCCACGGCATCCAGCTGTGGGTGAACCTGCCGAAGGCCGACAAGATGCGGGACCCGCGCTACCAGGACATCCGCTCCGGCGAGGTCGCTCTGCTGACGAGCGACGACGCCGGCGCCCTGGTCCGCGTGATCGCCGGCAGCGTCGACGGTCACGCGGGGCCGGGGTCGACCTACAGCCCGATGACGCTGGTGCACGCGACCATCGAGCCGGGCGCCCGCCTCGACCTGCCGTGGCAGGTCGAGCACAACGCGCTCGTCTACGTCCTCAACGGCTCCGGTACGGTCGGCGCCGCGGACCCGAGCACGCTGCGCGCGGGCCAGACCGCGGTCCTCGGCGGCGGCGACTACCTCACCGTCACGGCGGACGGTCGGCAGGAGAGCCGCTCCCCGAAGCTCGACGTGATCGTGGTCGGCGGCCAGCCGATCCGCGAGCCGATCGCCTGGGCCGGGCCGTTCGTGATGAACACCAAGGCCGAGGTGATGGCCGCCTACGAGGACTTCCAGAAGGGCCGGTTCGGCCTCCCGACGGGGGCGTGAGAGCGGGCTCGGCGAGGCTCAGAGGTCCTTGGCGAAGAAGGCCTCGGCGTACGGGTTGTCGTTGTAGCGCGGGATCGGCGTGTAGCCGGCCCGCTCGTACATCGCGATCGCCTCGAGCAGGCTGCCGTTCGTGTCGAGTACGACGCGGCGGTAGCCCTGCTCGGTGGCGAGCTCCTCGAGGTGCCGCAGCATCCGCGCGCCGAGACCGGCGCCCCGCCACTCGCCGTGCACCCACATCCGCTTGATCTCCGCAGTCTCCGCGTCCAGGACCGGTCGGATCCCGCCGTACGCCACGGGCGCTCCCGCCGACGTCGCGACCACGTAGGTCGAGCCCGGCTCGGGCGCGTCGGGTCCGCCCGGGTCGAAGCCGCCGGGGAAGCGGGCGTCGAGCTCGGCGAAGTAGCGGCGGGTCGCCTCCTGGGCGACCGGTGCGTCCGCGGCGACCTGCTCCAGGCGGACGGTCGCGGCGCGCACGAGCAGGTCCGCCGTCCGCAGGGCCTCGGCGAGACGCTCCTGCTGGCGCGCCGTCAGCGGGCGTGCCAGCGCCGCCGCCCGCTCCTCCGAGCGTCGCTCGAGGTCGTCGTACGCCGCGCGGCCGGCAGCGGTGAGCCGGACCAGCCGTCGCCTCCCGTCGGCCGGGTCGGGGACGGTCGCGATCAGTCCGTCGGCCTCGAGCCGGCGCAGCATGCGGGACAGATGTCCCGAGTCGAGCTCGAGCCGGTCGCGCAGCTCGCGCACCCCCGCGCCGCCCGCACCGTTTGCGCCGTCGGCGCCCACCTCGAAGAGGAGGCGAGACACGGCCAGCGGGCGGCCGGTCCCCAGGAACGACTCGTCCAGCACCCCGATGCGCTGGGTGTAGGTCCGGTTGAAGCGGCGGAGCACCTCGGTCAGCATTCTCTGACCTTAGTCAGACAATGTGCGGTGCGTCGAGCCGCGGGGAGCACAAGCAGCGCCGGCCGGACTCCGAGGAGTCCGGCCGGGCGGCTGGGGTGAGTAACGGGACTCGAACCCGCGACATCCGCGACCACAACGCGGCGCTCTACCAGCTGAGCTATACCCACCATGGGCTCTTGCGAGCCGGGACGAGTGTAGAGGCTACGGGCCCGGAATCAGGAATCGGTATCCGTCTGCGGGCTGCCGAGGCCGGTGATGGAGCCCCCGTGGCGCGCGGCGGCCTCCTTGGCGGCGTCCGAGTCCGGCCCGGGCAGCGGCACGAAGACGGTGTCGCGGTAGTAGCGCAGCTCCTCGATGCTCTCCTGGATGTCGGCCAGCGCGCGGTGGTTGCCACGCTTGGTCGGTGCGTTGAAGTACGCGCGGGGGAACCAGCGGCGAGACAACTCCTTGATCGAGGAGACGTCGACGATCCGGTAGTGCAGGAAGGCGTCCAGGGCGGCCATGTCCCGTGCGACGAAGCCGCGGTCGGTGGCCACGGAGTTGCCCGCCAGCGGGGGGCGACTGTCCGGCGGGCAGTGCTCGCGGAGATAGGCCATGACCTGCTCCTCCGCCTCCTGCAGCGTCACGCCGTTCTCGAGCTCGGCCAGCAGGCCCGACGTCTCGTGCATCGACCGCACGAAGTCGATCATCTGGTCCACGGCCTCCGCGGGCGGCTTGATGACGATGTCGACGCCCTCGCCGAGCACGTTGAGGTCGAAGTCGGTCACCAGAGCAGCGATCTCGATGAGGGCGTCGGCCCGGAGGTCGAGCCCGGTCATCTCGCAGTCGATCCAGACCAGTCGTTCGTTCACGAGGCTGCACCCTACGCCGTACGACAGCGGCGTGCCGGTTCTCAGCAGCCGCTCAGCGGGGCCGGTTAGCCTCGCCGGCATGACAGCGACCGGAGCCTCGACCGGGTCGCCGGTGCTGGCCTGGGCCGGCCTGGTGGCCCGGCTGGTGACCGGCGGCGTCTGGATCGTGGCCGGAGCGCTGAAGATCACCGAGCCCGACGCGAGCATCGCGGCCGTGCGCGCCTACCAGCTGCTGCCGTCGTCGGTGGCCGAGGTGGTGGGCCTCGCCCTGCCCGCGGTCGAGCTGGTCGTGGGCCTGGCGCTGGTGCTGGGCGTCCTCACGCGCGGCGCCGCGGTCGTCTCGGCGCTGCTGTTCGCGGCCTTCGTGGTCGGGATCGCCTCCGTGTGGGCGCGGGGCATCGAGATCGACTGCGGCTGCTTCGGCGGCGGGGGAGCGAAGGCCGGCGCCGCGTCGGCGTACCCCTGGGAGATCGCACGCGATGTCGCGCTCCTGGCCGCGTCCCTGCTCGTCGCCTGCCTGCGCCGCACCCGACTGTCCCTGGATTCCCTACTGTTCGACCGGGCGCCCGACGAGCGGGTCGCCGTCACCGAAGGAGCCGTGAACTGATGTCCTCGAACTCGAAGGCCGCTGCGCGGGCGCAGAAGGCCGCCGAGATGCGTGCCGCCCAGAAGCGACGGGAGAACCGCCGTCGCATCCTCACCATCGCCGGAGTCGTCGCGGTGATGGCGCTCATCGTCGGCGGGTCGATCGGCATCAGCCTCCTCAACAAGGAGGAGGTCAAGGCGGCGTCCGCGGGCTCCAGCAAGTACGGCGTGACGATCGGCGACGAGGACGCCCCGCACTCGGTGGTGATCTACGAGGACTTCCTGTGCCCCTACTGTGGCCAGCTGGAGGCGGCCTCCCGCGAGGACCTCGAGGAGCTTGCCGCCGACGGCAAGGTGTTCGTCGAGTACCGCCCCTTCGACCTGCTCAGCCAGTCCTTCGGGGAGTACCCCATCCGCGCCGCCAGCGCCTTCGCCCTCGTGCTGGAGAAGTCCGGCCCCGAGGTCGCCAAGAAGTTCCACGACCTGCTCTACGAGAACCAGCCCTCCGAGGAGGACCCGGACGCCATGAGCGACGACAAGATGGTCGACCTCGCCGTCGAGGCCGGCGCGAGCGAGGCCGACGTCCGCGAGGGGATCGAGACCGTCTCGCACCGGGACTGGGTCAGCCAGGCGACCAAGGAGGCCACCGACGCGGGGATCACCGGCACGCCCACGATCCTGCTCGACGGCGAGGTGTTCCAGGACGGACGTACGGTCCAGGATCTCGCCGACAACCTGGCCGCAGAGCTGAGGTGACCGGCACCCCGCGGGCTGGCAGGATCGGCCCGTGCTGAGTGACTCGCTGACCGCGTTCGTCGCGGGCCTGCCGAAGGCCGAGCTCCACGTCCACCACGTCGGCTCCGCCTCGCCGCGGATCGTGTCCGGGCTGGCCGAGCGCCACCCCGGCACGGTCCCCTCGGACCCGGACCTCCTGCGCGAGTTCTTCGCGTTCCGCGACTTCGCCCACTTCATCGAGGTCTACCTCGCCGTCGTCGACCTGGTCCGCACGCCCGAGGACGTGCGCTTCTTGACCTACGAGATCGCCCGCGAGCTCCACGAGGGGCAGTCGGTGCGGTACGCCGAGCTCACCTGCACGCCGTACACGTCGGTGCTGCCGCACGACCCCGACCGGGGCATGGCGATCGAGGCCTACACCGAGGCGATCGAGGACGCCCGGGTCGCGGCCGAGCGGGACCTCGGAGTCGTCCTCCGCTTCATCTACGACATCCCCGGGGAGTCCGGACTGCCCGCGGCCGACGCCACCCTCGGCTTCGCGCTCGACCATGCCCCCGAGGGTCTCGTGGCCTTCGGGCTGGGCGGGCCCGAGGTCGGCGTGCCGCGCGGGCAGTTCGCCCCGCACTTCGCCGCCGCTCGGGCGGCGGGCCTGCACTCGGTGCCGCACGCGGGGGAGACCACCGGGCCGGAGACGATCTGGACGGCGCTGCGCGACCTGGGCGCCGAGCGGATCGGCCACGGGACGTCAGCCGCGGGCGACCCCGCCCTGCTGGCGCACCTGGCCGAGCACCGCATCCCGCTCGAGGTCTGCCCGTCGTCCAACATCGCCACGCGGGCGGTGGCGTCGCTCGCCGAGCACCCGCTCCCGCTCTTCGTGGACGCCGGGGTCGTGGTGACGATCAACTCCGACGACCCGCCGATGTTCGGCACCACGCTCAACCGCGAGTACGAGATCGCGGCCGATCTGCTCGGCCTCGACGGGTCCGGCCTGGTCGATCTCGCCCTGGCCGCGGTCGACGTCTCCTTCGCGCCGCCGGAGGTCCGGGCGCGGGTGCGGGGGGAGATCGCCGCGTACGCCGACGCCGCCGCGGGATAGGGACCACACCGCCGACCACTCAGCCGACCACTCAGCCCCACGGGGCTCATACCTCCCGCGGGGCTGCGGCTTCCTTTGTACGGCGTGACCCGGCTCAGACCCGGGAGGCGCGCCGCAGCCGGCGGGCGGTCGCGTAGGACTGCTCACGCAGCCGCTCGACCCAGGTGTACTGCTGGAGACCCGCCGCGAGCGGGTTGAGGATGGGGTCGAAGGACACCTCGGTGTCCTCCGGGAGCGGCATCTCCAAGGTGAGATCGCCCAGCGGGTGCCACTCGCGCCCGACCGTCGCCCAGCACAGCTGGTAGCCGCGGACGTCGACCGGTCGCGCCCCGATGACCAGGGGCCCGACCGGGCTGCGGTAGGGCAGCAGGGTGGTGAGCGGCCAGTGCGCGTTCCAGGCGGGCATGAGCAGGTGGCGGCTGAGCGCGTCCCAGCCGGTGCTGGCGAGCAGCACGTCGCCGTACGTCGTCCGGCCCGTGCGCACGCGCAGAGCGAGACCCTGCACGTCGGGCAGCGGGTGCGGCAGCCCGATGGCGCGGGAGATCCGGACGGTGACCTCGTCCTCGCCGTTGTCGTCGATCCAGGGGACGCCGATCGGCGTGGACGAGCCGGGGCGCACCAGCCGGCCGGCGTACATCTCGCCCTCCGGGTGGAGCGGCTTCTCGCCGGGTGGGCGCAGGGCGGCCACGCCGGTCGTCAGGGACGCCAGGGCGCGCCCGGCGAGGTCGGCTGCGGTGGTGATCACGGAGTTCGCCATGCCCGGGCGGTACCCGGGCCTCCTGGTTCAACGCGGGAGGGGCTCGTCCTAGGCGCTGTGGAGCCGGGCCGGCGGCAGGGCGCGGGCCCGCCACCGGCCGCCGTCGTGGTCGACCTCGATCGGGTGGTCGAAGGCGGCGCTGACCGAGGCCGTCGTGAGGGTGTCGGCGACCGGGCCGGCCGCGACGACCCGGCCCTCGGCCAGGAGCAGGGCGTGGCTGGTGGTGGTCGGCAGCTCCTCGAGATGGTGGGTCACCAGGACCGAGGCGACCTCGGGGGCCGTGTGGGCGAGCCGGTCGAGGACCGTCAGCAGCTGCTCGCGAGCGGCGACGTCGAGTCCGGTGGTCGGCTCGTCGAGCAGCAGCAGCCGGGGCTGGGCCGCGAGCGCGCGGGCGATGAGCGCGCGTCCGCGCTGGCCCTGAGAGAGGGTCGGCCAGCGTGACTCACGGTGGCTGTCCAGGCCCACCTCGGCGATCAGCTCGTCGGCCCGCGCGGTCTGCTCGGGGGTGGGCGTCCAGCGCATCGGCAGCTCCACGGTGCCCGTGATGCCGGTCAGCACGACCTGGCGCACGCTGAGAGCACCCTGGAGCGGGTGGCGCGGGTTGACGTGCCCGATGTCGCGGCGAAGCTCCTGCACGTCGACTCGTCCGAGCCGGCGTCCGAGCACCTCGACGGTGCCGGCGGTCGGGTGCACCTGGGCGCCGCAGAAGCTCAGCAGCGTGCTCTTCCCGGCGCCGTTGGGTCCGAGCAGCGCCCAGTGCTCGCCGGCCCGGACCGTCAGGTCCACCCCCTGGATCAGCTCGTTGCCGCCGCGGCGGAAGACGACGTCGTGCAGGTCGAGGACGGTCGGGCCCACGGGTTTCTCTCCTCTGACAGGGAGCTGGGTGGGGGAGAGCGACCCGTGGGTCGCCCTCGCCCACCCAGCTCTCGGGTGTGCGCCCCCGGCAGGACTCGAACCCGCAGCATGCCGGGTAGAAGCCGGCCGCTCTATCCAGTTGAGCTACGGAGGCTTGGGGTGAGGATATCGCCCGGGAAGGCGCACGCTCGCACCGCGATTGCGGAATACCCCTAGGGGGTATTAGGTTGGGTCCGGCAGCAACCGAGAGGAGCACGGTCCATGAACCCCCGCAACGCGATCGCCGCCAGCGCCACCCTGCACTGCCTGACCGGCTGCGCGATCGGCGAGATCGCCGGCCTGATGATCGGTACGGCGATCGGGCTGGCCACCGTGCCGACGATGGTCCTCGCCGTCTCCCTCGCCTTCGTGTTCGGCTACGCCCTGTCCACGCTCCCGCTTCTGGGCACGGGCATGCCCCTGGGCCGGGCCCTGCGGCTGGTGCTCGCCGCCGACACCTTGTCCATCATCGTGATGGAGGTCGTCGACAACGCGGTGATGGCGCTGATCCCCGGGGCGATGGACGCCGGACTGGTCAACCCGGTGTTCTGGCTCGGGATGATGATCGCCCTGTCGGCGGCGTTCCTGGCCGCCTTCCCGGTCAACCGCTATCTCATCGACCGCGGCAAGGGCCACGCGCTGCACCACGGCGCTCACGGCGGTCACGCGGACCACGGTGAGCACGACGCCCCCACACCTCACCAGCACGGATCGGAGCACCCGGCATGAACGTCAACACCCTCGCGGCCGGCGTGATCGGCTTCCTGCTCGGCGGCCTCGTGGTGTCCGTGGCCGCGGAGCTCGAGAACGACGACGCGCCGGCGCACGGACTGGACCGGCCCGCCGTCGTCCAGGAGCGCTGAGCGGGCCGGGGACCGCGTGGCGCGTGGCGCCGGGTCAGTGTCCCGCGATCGCAGCCGCCACCGCGTGGTGCACCTCGGGGTGGAACACCGACGGCATGATGAAGCTCGCGTTCAGCTCGTCGTCGCGCACGACGTGCGCGATCGCGGCGGCCGCGCGCAGCATCATCTCCATCGTCACCTCCGAGGCGCGGGCGTCGAGCAGGCCCCGGAACACGCCGGGGAAGGCGAGCACGTTGTTGATCTGGTTCGGGAAGTCCGAGCGGCCCGAGGCCACGACGGCCGCGAAGCGCGCGGCCGCGGCCGGGTCCACCTCCGGGTCGGGGTTGGCCAGTGCGAAGACGACCGGGTCGGTGGCCATGGTCTGGATCCACTCCGGCTTGAGGATGCCGGGCGCGCTGACCCCGATGAACACGTCCGCACCCTCGAGCACCTGCTGCAGACCACCGGTGCGGCGCTCCGCGTTGGTCAGTCCGGCGAGCTCCTCGTGGGCGGCGGACAGACCCTCGTCGCCGGCCACGAGCGCGCCCGAGCGGTCGACGACCACGACGTCGCGCACGCCCGCCGCGAGCAGCAGCTTGACGATGGCGGTGCCGGCGGCGCCGCCGCCGGAGACGACGATCCGCGCCTCGCCGATCTCCTTGCGCACCACGCGCAGGGCGTTGGTCAGCGCGGCGAGCACGACGATCGCCGTACCGTGCTGGTCGTCGTGGAAGACCGGGATGTCGAGCCGCTCGCGCAGCCGGGCCTCGATCTCGAAGCAGCGCGGCGCCGCGATGTCCTCCAGGTTGATGCCGCCGAAGCCGGGGGCGATCAGCTCGACGGCACGGACGATCTCGTCGGTGTCCTGGGTGTCGAGGCAGATCGGCCAGGCGTCGATCTCGCCGAAGCGCTTGAAGAGGGCCGCCTTGCCCTCCATCACGGGCAGAGCGGCGCCCGGGCCGATGTTGCCCAGACCCAGCACCGCGGAGCCGTCGGTGACGACCGCGACCGCGTTGCCTTTGATGGTGAGCCGGCGGACGTCCTCGGGGTTCTCCGCGATCGCCATCGAGACCCGTCCCACGCCGGGGGTGTAGGCCAGCGACATGTCGTCGCGCGTCTTGAGGGGCACCTTCGAGGCGACCTCGATCTTGCCCCCGAGGTGGATGAGGAAGGTCCGGTCGGAGACCTTGTGCACCTCCACGCCCTCGACCGCGGCGACCGCGGCCTGCAGCTCGGCGGCGTGCTCGGCGTCCGCCGCCGAGCAGGTGACGTCGACGGTGAGGCGGTGCGCGCTCGAGTCGGCGACGTCGATCGCCGTCACCATGCCCCCCGCTCCGGCGATCGCGGTGGCGACCTCGCCCACGACACCGTGGTCGACGGTCGTGTGCAGGCGCATGGTGATGGAGTACGACGAGGCGGTGGCAGTCTTCGCGGGCACGGGCCCAGTCTCGACCCGCCCGGGGGTTACTCGGAAGTCGGCGCCGCAACGCAAAGTGTTTGTAAAGTCCGGCGGCCGATCGGCGCCTGTGACGGTCCTCACTCCTAGCGTCGCGGCCATGGCAACGACCGTCGCAACGACCCAGCGGCCGCCCTCCACCCGGCGGGCCGTCCTCAACACCGTCCGAGGCTCCCTCGGCAACCTCGTCGAGTGGTACGACGTGTACGTCTACACCGTCTTCGCGAGCTACTTCGAGGAGCACTTCTTCGGCGGCGACGAGCCGAACGCCGGGGTGTACACGATGGCGATCTTCGCGGTCACCTTCCTCATGCGGCCGGTCGGCTCGTGGTTCTTCGGCCGCTTCGCCGACCGGCACGGGCGTCGCCCGGCCCTGGTGTTCAGCGTCAGCCTGATGGCGGCCGCGTCGCTGGTGATCGCGGTGGCGCCGACGGCGGCGTCGATCGGCAGCGGAGCCGTGGTGCTGCTGGTGCTGTGTCGCCTGGTGCAGGGCTTCGCGACCGGCGGCGAGTACGGCACCTCGGCGACGTACATGTCGGAGGCGGCGACCCCGGAGCGACGCGGCTTCTTCTCCTCCTTCCAGTACGTCACGCTCGTGGGCGGCCATGTGCTCGCGCAGCTGATGCTGCTGCTGCAGCAGGCAGTGCTCACCGACGAGCAGATCTCGGCGTTCGGCTGGCGCGTCGCGTTCGCGTTCGGCGCCGTCGCGGCGGTGGTGGTGCTCTGGCTGCGCTCCTCGATGGACGAGTCGCTGCGGCTGGAGGCCGGGGCCGACGAGCAGGCGCGGCGGTCCGGGTCGATGGCCGAGCTGCTGCGCAACTATCCCCGGCAGCTCGCCCTGTGCTTCCTGGTGACCCTCGGCGGGACGATCGCGTTCTACACCTACAGCGTCAACGGGCCGAGCACGGTCAAGGCGGTCTACGCCGACGAGGGGATGACGGCCACCTGGATCAACCTCGCCGCGCTCGTGGCCCTCATGCTGATGCAGCCGGTCGGCGGTGCGCTGAGCGACAGGGTCGGCCGCAAGCCGCTGCTCGTCGCGTTCGGCATCGGCGGCGTCCTCTACACCTACCTGTTCATCACCGAGCTGCCGACCGTGACCACTCCGGCCGCGAGCTTCGGCCTCCTCCTGCTCAGCTATGTCCTGCTGACGGGCTACACCTCCATCAACGCCGTGGTGAAGGCCGAGCTGTTCCCCGCCCACGTCCGCGCCCTCGGCGTGGGCCTCGGCTACGCCCTCGCCAACTCGGCCGTGGGAGGAACGGCGCCCCTCATCTACGAGGCCGCCAAGACCCGCGACGCGGTCGGTGCCTTCGCCTGGTACGTGACCGGGGCGATCGCCGTCTCGCTCTTCGTCTACGCCTTCGTGCTCCGCAACCGCAGCGAGACCTTCCTGGACCGGGAGCAGGGAGTGGTCCGCGGCTCCTGACGCCGCGCGGACCTACCATGACGGCGTGCTGCGGATCCTGCTGGTCGAGGACGACCAGGGTGTGGCGGAGGCGCTGACCCAGCGCCTGCGCCGCAACGGGTACGGCGTGCGCCACGCCGGCACCGCGGAGGAGGCGCGCGAGCGCCACCACGACGTCGACCTGGTCCTGCTCGACATGGGCCTGCCCGACCGCGACGGCCTGTGGCTGTGCCAGGAGATCCGCCGGACGTCCGCCGTCCCGATCGTGGCGCTGACGGCGCGTCGTACCGAGTCCTCGGTGGTGGCTGCCCTGCGGGCCGGGGTCGACGACTACGTCACGAAGCCCTACAGCCTGGCCGTGCTGCTGGCCCGGGTCGAGGCGGTGATGCGGAGGGCCTCGGCACAGCCCGACGCGGCACCGGCGCCCGACTTCGGCGTCGAGCTGCTCGCCGAGTCTCGCGAGGTGCGCACCACCGAGGGCACCGTGGCCCTGACCGCCAAGGAGTTCGACCTCCTCCGCGCGCTGCTGCGGGGTGCCGGGTCGCCGGTGACCCGGGCAGCGCTGATGGAGGAGGTCTGGGACACCACCTGGGTCGGCGCCTCGCGCACGCTCGACGTCCACGTCGCCAGCCTGCGCGGCAAGCTGGGGGCCAGCCTGGCGATCGAGACCGTGCGGGGCGTGGGCTATCGCGTCGTCGCGGTCGAGCGCGGGGCACCGTGAGGCGGCGCCTGCTCGTCCTCGCCGTCGGCGTCCTCGGCGTGCTGCTCACGGCGCTGCTGGTCCCGACGCTGGCGGCCGACGCGCGGGCGCGCACCTCCGACCTGCACGAGCGGAGGCTCGCGGCGGCGACGCGCCTCGCTGCCCTGGCCGGCAGCTCGTGGGAGGACGCCGCGGCGCTCACCCCGGACCTGCGGCGCTTCCGTGAGGTGTACGGCGCGGCCGTGCTGGTCGTGGACGCCGACGGCTCGGTCGTCGCCGGGTCCGGCGGAGACCTCGACCCGCTCGACCCTCCGCTGGCGGCCGCCGTCGGCCGGGCGCTCGACGGCAGCTCCACGGCCCCGCCGCCGTCCGCGTGGCCGTGGCGGACCGCGCCGATGGTGGTGGCCACGCCGGTCGGCCGCGACGCCCAGGTGCTCGGTGCGGTGGTGATCGTGCAGGACACGTCCGCCGTCCGCGACGCCGTCCTGTGGCGCCTCGCAGCGGTCGTGGCGATCGGCGTCGCTGCGCTCAGCCTCGTCGCGCTGCTGGTCGCGCTCCCGCTCGTCGGCTGGATCCTGCGGCCGGTCAGCGACCTCGAGCGCAGCGCCCGGCGGCTGGGTGCCGGGGACACCAGCGTGCGCGTCGAGGGCGTCGGGCCACCCGAGCTGCGCCAGCTGGCGCAGACGTTCAACGCGATGGCGGAGAGCGTGGAGCAGTCGCAGCGGCAGCAGCGCGACCTCGTCGCCGACGTGTCGCACCAGCTGGCCAACCCGCTGACGGCGCTCCGCCTCCGGCTGGAGTCGCTGGCCGAGGAGCGGGACGAGGAGGACCTCGGCCCCGTCCTCGGGGAGACCGACCGCATCGCCTCGGCACTGGAGGGCCTGGTGGAGGTGAGCCGCGCGGGCTCCCGCGACCGGACCCGCGACATGGTCGACCTCGTCGCGCAGGTGCGCGAGCGGATCGAGCTGTGGGAGCCGCTCTTCGGCGAGCTGTTGGACGTCGGTCCGCTTCCGGCACGGGCGCCGGCAGTCGTGGAGCCCGACCTGATGCCGGTCGTCCTCGACGCGCTGCTCGACAACGCGCTCAAGTACGCCACCGGGTCGACCGTCGCGCTGACCCTGGCCGGTGCCGGCCCGGACTGGCTGCTGCGCGTGTGCGACGGCGGCCCGGCGCTCACCGCGGCAGAGGTCGCGGGGCTCGGCCGGCGCTTCCACCGTCTGCCCCGGCACGGCGGCGTGGACGGCACCGGGTTGGGCCTGGCGATCCTGCGGGAGCGGCTGCGCGATGCCGGCGGGTCGCTGCTCCTGCGCCCCGGCGAGCCCGGCCTGCTCGTCGAGGTCAGGATCCCGCGCGGTCCCGCTGCCGGAAGTAGCGCAGGGAGCCAGGGTGGAGCGCAAGGGGCTCGGTGAAGATCGCCGCCGCCGCCGTCGGCTGGCGCACCTCGGGCACCAGGCGCGCGATGCGCTGTTGCTCGTCGAAGACCACCGCGGTCAGGCCCGCGGCCAGGTCGTCCGGCAGCGACGGGGCGGCCACGAGGTGCGTCTTCACGCTGACCGTCTGCACGCTCTCCGCCAGCCGGTACGGCCTCGCGGGCAGCGGGCCCGCGACGTACTGCGGCCCGTAGCGCTCGACGAGCGCCGGCACCAGTCCGCCGAGGTCGAGCACCCGCAGGGGGGTGGTCGCGGCCAGGTCCACGAGCGAGCGGATCGGGAAGCCGCTGACGAAGCACAGCGCGTCGATGGTCCCCTCGGCGAGGCGCGAGAGGCCGGTGGCGAGGGACGGATGCTCCATCCGCACCTCCTGCAGCCGGACCCCGGCGGCGCGCAGGGTGCGGGTCACCGTGAGCACGGTGCCGGAGCCCTGCTCGCCGACGGCGACCCGGCGACCGCGCAGCTGCGCAGCCTCGGTGACGGGGGAGTCGTCGCGCACCACGACCTGCAGGAAGCTGTCGTAGAGCCGGGCGAGTGCCACCAGGTCCTGGGTCGCCGCGAACGGCGACCGCCCGCGCAGGGCCAGGTCGGCGGTGTCACCGAGACAGAAGCCCACCTCCACCGTGCCGCCGTCGATCCGTCGCACGTTGTCGACCGATCCCCGTGTGTTGCGCACGCTCACCCGCACCGCGGGCATCACGCGCCGGGCGGCCCGGGCCAGCGCGCCGCCGTACTCGTCGAAGACCGCGCCCGGGTTGCCCGTTCCCAACCGGATGCGCCCGGTGGCGTCCGTCCAGAAGCGGCCGTCGGAGCAGCCGGCGCTCGCCAGGCCCACCGCGCCGGCGGTCGCGGCCAGCAGCGCGCGCCTCGTCGGGTACGACGCACGGCCGGTCGGGAGGGGCACGGCACCAGTCTCGCGCCGCGCGGGCTGTCCCGACAGCGCGGGTCAGCGGCGGTCGTGGGTGTGGGCGACGTACACGTCGCACGACGCGTGCGCCGCGACGTCGCGGGCGATGCTGCCGAGCACGCGTCCGGCGATGCCCTGGACCCGCTTGTTGCCCACCACGATCAGCTCCGCACCGAGCTCCTCGGCCGTCGCGACCAGCGCCTCGCCCGGCTTCCCCTCGGCGGAGCCACTCGTGATCTCGACGTCGGGATGGGCCGCGCGCAAGGTGGCCGTGACCTTGGCGGCCACGTCCTCGGCGTCCTTCTCCGAGCTGAGGATGAGGGTGTCGCTGCCGATCTGGACCGTCTCCGACTCGAACTTGGCGAAGGCCGACACCACGTGGAGCCGGGCGCCGAGCGCGCGCGCCAGCACGGCCGCCCTCTCGGCCGCCGCCGTCGCGGTCTCGCTGCCGTCGACCCCGGTCACGATCGTCTTGTCCGCCATCGCTGCTCTCCTGTCGGCCCTGTGCGCGCTGTCCAGGAGCAACCTAGCGTGACGGGGGTCACATCACCCGCGCAGGGTGGCCATCCACTCCTCGATCGCCTCCGGGCTGCGGGGGAGCGCGGAGGACAGGTTCGCCACGCCGTCGGCGGTGACCACGACGTCGTCCTCGATCCGGATGCCGATGCCGCGCAGCTCCTCGGGCACGAGCAGGTCGTCGGCCTGGAAGTACAGGCCCGGCTCGACGGTGAGCACCATCCCCTCGACCAGCTCGGCGTCGCGATAGGCCTCCGGCGCGGCGTGACCGCAGTCGTGCACGTCCATGCCGAGCATGTGGCTCACCCCGTGGAGCGTCCAGCGGGCGTACACCTTGGAGTCGGGGGACAGGGCCTCGTCGACCGGCACCGGCAGCAGGCCGAGGTCGTCGAGACCGTGGGCGAGGACGTCCATCGCCGCGTCGTGGCCGGCGAGGAACCTCGCGCCGGGGCGCAGCGCCGCGATGGCGGCGTCCTGGGCCCGCAGCACGAGCGTGTAGAGGTCGCGCTGCAGCGGCGAGAAGGTGCCGGTCACCGGCAGCGTCCGGGTGATGTCCGCGGTGTAGAGGTTCGCGCCCTCGACGCCCATGTCGCACAGGACCAGCTGGCCCGGGACGATAGGGCCGGAGTTCTCGATCCAGTGCAGCGTCGTCGCGTGCGGCCCGCCCGCGACGATCGAGTCGTAGCCGAGGTCGTTGCCCATCGTGCGCGCGCGACGGAAGAAGGTGCCCTCCAACCAGCGCTCGCCGTGCTCGACCACCCGGTCCCACTCGCGCACGCAGTCCTCGAAGCCCAGCGTGGTCGCGTCGACCGCGGCCTGCAGCTCGCCGATCTCCCAGGCGTCCTTGACCAGGCGCATCTCCGAGGCCACCCGGGCCAGCTCGGCGTCGCGGCCGTCGTCGCCCGCGACCAGGGCGTCGACCGCGGGCGAGACGCCGCGGTGCACCCGCGTCTTCGCGCCCTTCGCGAGGTCGTCCGCGAGCTGGTCGACGTGCTTGACGGTGATCCCGAGCGCGGCCTCCAGCTCACCGGCCGAGGGGCGCTTGCCCGCCCACAGCGCGCCGTACTGCCGGTCGCGGAAGAACTCGTCGGTGTCGCGGCCCGAGCGCGGGCGCGCGTAGAGGACCGAGGAGCCGTCGGGCTCCACGACCAGTACCGCGTCGGAGGTGTGGTTGCCGGAGTAGTAGGCGTGGGCGGTGTCGGCGCGGAAGCGGTAGTCCGTGTCGTAGGCGCGGACCTTGTAGCCGCCCCCCGGCAGGACCAGGCGCTCGCCCGGGAACGCCTCGGCGAGGCGCGCGCGGCGGGTGGCGGCGAGGTCGGCGACCGGGTGGCGCGGGACGTCCTCCTCGCGCTCGTCCCAGCCGGTCCGCATGAACGCCGCGTAGGCCTCGGGGACGGCGGGGTCGTGCTGCTCGGTCTTCGGCTGGCTCGGGGAGGTGTCCGCACTCACATCCCCAATGTAGACGCTGCCGGCACGGCCGCCCTCCGCCACGGCGATCCGAGGCGCGGAGCATACGCCGGATAGGGTTCCCCCATGCCCGCAGTCCGCCGCAACAGCCTCGCCTTCACGGTCGTCGTGACCGTGGCGGTGGTGCTCGGCGCGCTGCTCACGCTGCTGGTCCTCGCGCTGTCCGGCGCCCCGCGCATCACGCTGCTCGCGACCGCGCTGGCTGCCCTTCCGGTCGGGCCCGTGCTGGCGGCCTACCTCTGGCTGGACCGCTACGAGCCGGAGCCGCGGGCGCTGCTGGTCGCGGGGCTCGCGTGGGGGGCGTTCGTCGCGACCATGGCGGCGGTCGTCGTCCAGGGCCTCGGCGGGCTGCTGGTCGGCTTCACCGACACCTTCTCCCTGGCCGTGGTCGCGCCGGTGATCGAGGAGGCGAGCAAGGGCCTCTTCCTGGTCCTGCTGCTGTGGTGGCGCCGGGCCGAGGTCGACGGGATCCTCGACGGCCTCGTGTACGCCGGCATGGTCGGCCTCGGGTTCGCCTTCACCGAGAACATCCTCTACCTCGTCGCTGCGTGGAACGGCACCGACGGGCTGGGTCCCGGCGGCATCGAGGCGGTCACCGGGACGTTCGTGGTGCGCTGTGTCTTCAGCCCGTTCGCCCACCCGCTCTTCACGGCGTTCACCGGACTGGGCATCGGCCTGGCGGTGAGCGCGCGCAGCGCGCCGGTCCGCTGGCTCGCGCCCCTGGGCGGCTACGCCCTGGCCGTGCTCGCGCACGCGATCTGGAACGGCTCGACCGTGTTCGGGTTCGGCAGCTTCGCCGTCGTGTACGTCGTCATCATGGCGCCGGCGTTCATCGCCATGATCGCGCTGGCGTGGTGGGCCCGCGAGACCGAGGCGCACGTGCTGCGGATGGCGCTCACCGATGCCGCGCAGCGAGGGCTGCTGCCCGCCACCGACATCGGCTGGGTCGTCGACCTGCGGGCGCGACGTGAGGCCCGCCGGCACGCACGCCGCCAGGGCGGTCCCGAGGCGGAGCGCGCCATGCGCGACTATCAGCAGGCCGCGATCGAGCTCGGCTACCTGCACCACCGGCTGCTGCGCGGCACCGCGCCCGCCGACTGGCAGGGCCGCGGACAGGACTTCCTCGCTCGGATCCAGGTGGCTCGGCCGCGGATCGCATTTCCCGGACAGGTGGTACCCCAGCGATGACCCTCGGCGCCGATCTCAGCGACAACCTCCTCGGGAGCAGGATGCTCACCGAGGTGGTCCGGCTGCACGGATCCCTCCTCAACGCGCCGCTCCCGCTCGACCTGCCCGGGGTCGACGCCCTGCGAGTCGGCCGCGAGCACATCATCGAGCAGCTCGAGGACTACATCATCCCGCGGCTGACCGAGATCGACGCGCCGCTCCTCGTGGTGGTGGGTGGCTCGACCGGTGCCGGCAAGTCGACCCTCGTCAACACTCTCGTCGGCAGCCGGGTCACGGTCCCCGGTCTGCTGCGCCCGACCACGCGCTCGCCCGTCCTGGTGCACCACCCCGACGACGGGCGCTGGTTCGGCGCCGACCGGCTGCTCCCCGAGCTCGCCCGGGTCCACCAGGCGACCACCGACCAGTTCGCGATCCAGCTCGTGCCGAGCACGGCCGTGCCCCGCGGCCTGGCGATCCTCGACGCGCCGGACGTCGACTCCGTCGACGAGCGCAACCGCGAGCTCGCGGCCCAGCTCCTCGCCGCCGCCGACCTCTGGCTCTTCGTGACCTCCGCGGCGCGCTACTCCGACCAGGTCCCGTGGGAGCACCTGAAGAACGCGGTCGACCGCAACACGGCCGTCGCCCTCGTGCTGAGCCGCACGCCGGCCGAGGACGTCGCGACGGTCTCGGTCCACCTGGCCCGCATGATGGCCGCGCGTGGGCTGAAGGACAGCCCGCTGTTCGCCGTACCGCAGGGGACGGTGAGCGAGGAGGGGCTGCTGCCCGCGTCGTACGCCACCGAGATCAACGGCTGGCTCGCCGCCCTCGCCGCCGACGCCGCGGCGCGGCGCGATGTCGTCAACCAGACCGTCGCCGGCGCGGTGCGCACCGTGACCCGCAAGGCGTTCCCGATCGCGGATGCCGTCGCCCAGCAGGTCGAGGCGGTCGCCGAGCTCCTGGCCATCGCCGACCGCGTGTACGACGACGCGCAGGCCGCGCTGCTCGCCGCGGGTGCCGACGGCACGCTCCTGCGCGGCGACCTGCTCGCGCGCTGGCAGGAGTTCGTCGGCAGTGGGGAGCTGACCCGCACGCTCGAGGCGAAGGTCGGCTTCGTCCGCGAGCGCCTGGTCAACGCGATCAAGGGCAAGCCCCAGCAGGCCGAGCGCGTGGGCGTCGCGATCGAGATGGCCCTCGAGGCGCTCGTCGCCGACCACGCCGAGCGCGCGGCCGCGACGGCCGCCGCCGCGTGGCGGGAGCGGACCTACGGGGACGCCCTCCTCACCTCCACGACGGACGACCTCGCCCGAGCCGGTCGCGGGCTGCGCTCCCAGGCGGAGAAGGAGATCCGCGCCTGGCACGAGGAGCTCCAGGAGCTGGTCAAGCAGGAGGCCGGGGACGCGCGCCACAGCGCTCGCTTCCTCGCGCTGGGCGCGCGAGGGCTCGCGGTGACGCTCGGCGTGGTGGCGCTGGCGGGTCCGGGCGCCGGCGGTGCCGCGGCCGAGTCGGTGCGGCTCGGCCGCACCCTGCTGGAGAGCACGATCGGCACGGCCGGCGCGACTCGCGTGGTCGACCAGGCCCGGGGCACGCTGGCGCGCCGGCTCACGACGCTGATGGGCGCCGAGCGCGCCCGCTATCTCGCGCCCGCCGCCCGGTGGGAGCTCAAGCCGGATGCCCCGGACCAGCTCCGCCAGGCGGCACGACGCGTGGACGACCTGCGGTTCGCCGCTGCGAAGAAGGGGACGGGTGGACACCTGTGACTGCACCGTTGGCTGAAGGGCGCGACGCCGCGATCCCGGCGGACCTCGCGACGCGGGGCACGCCCATCGGGGCCCGCGTGGAGGGCCTGTCCGCCGCGGTCGCCGCGGCGCGCGGCCACGTCGCCGACGCCCTGCTCGACGAGGTCTCCGCCGCGGTCGACAAGTCCACCGGCAGGCTGCGGCTCTCCGCCCGCCACACCGTCGTGGCGATCGCGGGCGCGACCGGGTCGGGCAAGTCCTCGACCTACAACGCGCTCACCGGTCTCGAGCTGTCCTCGGTCGGCATCCGGCGGCCCACGACGTCATGGGCCACGGCCGTGGTGTGGGGCAGCGAGGGAGCCAGCGAGCTGCTCGAGTGGCTCGGGATCCCGCCTCGCCACCAGACGATGCGCGACTCCATGCTCGACACCCGCTCGGAGTCGGAGTTCGACGGCGTCGTGCTCCTCGACCTGCCCGACCACGACTCCACCGAGGTCGCGCACCATCTCGAGGTCGACCGGCTGGTGGCGGTCGCCGACCTGATGGTGTGGATCCTCGACCCGCAGAAGTACGCCGACGCCGCGGTCCACGACCGCTACTTCAAGCCGATGACCACCCACCAGGGCGTCATGATCGTCGCGCTCAACCACATCGACACCGTGCCCGTCGAGCGCCGGCAGGCCATGGTCGACGACGTGCGGCGGCTGCTCGCCGAGGACGGCCTGCCCGACGTCCAGGTGCTTCCGATCTCCGCGCGCGAGGGCATCGGCATGGCCGAGCTCCGCGCCGAGATCCTGCGCCGCGTCAACGACAAGCGCAGCACGAGCCTGCGGGTGGAGGCCGACATCGCGGCGGCCGCCGGACGGCTCGAGCAGGCCGGCGGCACCACGCCCGCCCGCGAGCTGCCCAGCCGCCGGGTCGAGGAGGTCGAGGACCGGCTCGCCGACGCCGCCGGGGTCTCGGCGGTCGTCGACGGCATCGAGCGGACCGTGGGCGAGCGCGCCCGACGCGCCGTCGGCTGGCCACCGTTCACCCTGCTGCGGGGTGGCGGAGACGTCTCGGCCGAGCCCGCGGTCGCGCCCCTGGACCGCGCCGCCGTCGACACGACCGTCCGTGCCCTCGCCGACGAGGTGTCCGACGGGGTCGGCCCCGCCTGGGCGCCGCGGGTCCGCGAGGTCGCGACCACGCGCCTCGCCGCGACCGGCGACCGGCTCGAGCGGGGCCTGCAGGGCGTTGACCTCGGCGGTCGGCTGCCCGCCTGGGTGAGCCTGGTGCGCCTGCTGCACTGGCTGCTCCTGCTCGCCGCGGTCGGCGGCCTCGCCTGGTGGGCGCTCGCCGCGGTCCAGGGGACGACCGGTGACCTCACCGAGGTCCTGGGCCTCCCGCTCCCCGCCGCCCTGGGCATCGGTGGCGTGGTGCTCGGGCTCGTGCTGGCTGTGGTCGGCGGCATGCTCGTGCGCGGTCTGGCCCGCAAGCGGGCCGAGGCGGCCGACGAGCGCCTGCGGGGGGTCATCCACCAGGTGCTCGACTCCGACGTCGTCGCGCCGATCACCACGGAGCTCACGTCGTACGCCGCCTTCCGGCGCGGCATCGAGGCCGCTCGCGCCTAGCTCGTCCCGCGGAGCCCGTCGTGGCGCCTGGTCGCATCGGGCCCATCGGACCCCGTCGGGCACAGCGCTCTCGCGGGGAGCCGCCGGTCATCCACACCGCCGGGTCGAGGACCGGCGGTCCACAGGCGCCCGCCCTCCCGGTGCGCCGTGTCGGCCCCGTGGCGTGGACTCGTCGGCGACCGGTCGCACCCGCGGCCGGCGCGACGAAGGGAAGCCACAGATGTCCCACCAGACGATGGTCACCGTGCAGGGCTGGATCGGCACCACGCCCACACTGAGGGAGGTCGGCGGGGTGCCGGTCCTCAACTTCCGGCTGGGGTGCACGCCCCGCCACTTCCACCGCGCCTCCGGCGCCTGGGTCGACGGCCAGACCCAGTGGTACGGCGTGAGCGCCTGGCGGCGGCTGGCCACCCACGGCGGGCCGTCCCTGCGCCAGGGCGACCCGGTGCTGGTGCACGGGCGGCTCGAGCACCGGACCTATGTCAACAAGAGCGGCGTCGAGGTCGTCGCCCTCGAGATCGAGGCGGTGACGATCGGCCACGACCTGACCCGCGGCGTCGCCACCTTCGTCAAGGCCGCCTCGGGTGGCACGGGCGGCGACCCCGACCACGACCGGGAGGCTGCCGCTGCGTAGCCTTGGGGCATGGCTGAGTACGTCCTCTCTCTGCGCAACGTTCGCAAGGCCCACGGCGACAAGGTGGTCCTCGACAACGTCACGCTGTCGTTCCTGCACGGTGCGAAGATCGGCGTGGTCGGCCCGAACGGCATGGGCAAGTCCTCGCTCCTGAAGCTGATGGCCGGGCTCGACCAGCCCAACAACGGCGACATCGTGCGCGACCCCGACGCCACCGTCGGGATGCTGCAGCAGGAGCCCCCGCTCACCGAGGGCAAGACCGTGCTCGAGAACGTCGAGGAGGCGGTCGCCGAGACCAAGGCGAAGATGAAGCGTCTCGAGGACGCCTACATGGAGATGGGCGACCCCGACGCCGACCAGGACGCCCTCATGGCCGAGACCGGAGAGCTGCAGACCGAGCTCGACAACATGAACGCCTGGGACCTCGACAGCCGTCTGGAGCAGGCGATGGACGCCCTGCGCTGCCCGCCCTCCGACGCTCTCGTCGACAACCTGTCCGGTGGTGAGCGCCGCCGCGTCGCGCTGTGCAAGCTGCTGCTCCAGCAGCCGGACCTGCTGCTGCTCGACGAGCCCACCAACCACCTCGACGCCGAGTCGGTCCAGTGGCTCGAGGGCCACCTGAAGTCCTATCCGGGCGCCGTCCTGGCCGTCACCCACGACCGCTACTTCCTGGACAATGTCGCGCAGTGGATCGCCGAGGTCGACCGCGGGTCGATCCACGGCTACGAGGGCAACTACTCCACCTACCTGGAGACCAAGAAGGAGCGGCTCAAGGTCGAGGGCGCGAAGGACGCCAAGCGCGCCAAGATGCTGGAGAAGGAGCTGGAGTGGGTCCGCTCCAACGCCAAGGCCCGCCAGACCAAGTCCAAGTCCCGTCTCGCGCGCTACGAGGAGATGGCCGCCGAGGCCGACAAGGCCCGCAAGATCGACGCCGCCGACATCAACATCCCGCCGGGCCCGCGGCTGGGCGACGTGGTGCTCGAGGCCGAGCACCTCACCAAGGGCTTCGAGGGCCGGGTGCTGTGGAACGACATCTCCTTCACGCTGCCGCGTGCGGGCATCGTCGGCGTGGTCGGCCCCAACGGCGTCGGCAAGACCACGCTGTTCCGGATGATCACCGGCAGCGAGGAGCCGGACTCCGGCAAGCTCAACGTCGGACAGACGGTCAAGATCTCGTACGTCGACCAGAGTCGCGGCGGGATCGACCCCAACAAGAACGTCTGGGAGGTCGTCTCCGACGGGCTCGACTTCATCAAGGTCGCGAACTTCGAGATGAACAGCCGCGCCTATGTCGCGTCGTTCGGCTTCAAGGGACCCGACCAGCAGAAGAAGGCCGGCGTGCTGTCGGGTGGTGAGCGCAACCGGCTCAACCTGGCCCTCACCCTCAAGCAGGGCGGCAACATGCTGCTCCTCGACGAGCCCACCAACGACCTCGACGTCGAGACCCTGTCCTCCCTCGAGGACGCCCTGCTCGACTTCCCCGGCTGCGCCGTCGTGACCTCCCACGACCGCTGGTTCCTCGACCGCGTCGCCACCCACATCCTCGCCTGGGAGGGCACCGAGGAGAACGAGGGCGCCTGGTTCTGGTTCGAGGGCAACTTCGCGTCGTACGAGGAGAACAAGATCGAGCGCCTCGGCGTGGAGGCGGCTCGTCCGCACCGGGTCACCCACCGCCGCCTCACCCGCGACTGAGTCCGACGGCGCGAGCGCGTCGCTCCTTCGTCGCGCCGCGCTGCCGCGCTCGCGGTCGAGGTGGGCGAGACGCGGGGCCGCCGGGCGGCCAGAGCGCCGGCTCGCGGAGAGACTTGGCTCCTTCGCTCCGGTCGCTCGTTCCTCGCTCCCTGCGCTGCGTCGCCCTCGCACCCCGCGAGGGCCGGCTGCGCGGGCGCGCGGGCATGCGGGCGAGGCGTCAGGGAGCGCGCATCTCGCGTTCGGGGTGGGCGCAGATGAGCTGGTCGCACACGGCGTCCATGACCCGCCCCAGGGCCATCAGGTCGTCGCGGTCCACCAGGTCGATCAGCGACTGGCGCACCGTCTCCACGTGGTCCGGCGCGGCGGTCCGCAGGGTCTGCCAGCCGGCCTCGGTGAGGCGGCAGTCGACGCCGCGGCCGTCCTCGGCCGACTCCTCGCGGACGACGAGCCCGGCGCTCTCCATCCGCTTGACGGTGTGGGTCACCCGGCTGCGGCTGTGCGCCAGCGCGGCGGCGAGCTGGGCCATCCGGAGGGTGCCCTCGGCCTCGGAGAGGCGGACCAGGATCTCGTACTCGACCGCGGAGAGGCCGTGCTCGCGGCGCAGGTCCTCGTCGAGACGGTCCAGCAGGAGCGTGGTGCCGAGCAGGAACGAGCGCCAGGCGCGCTGCTGGTCCTGGTCGAGCCACCGCGGCTCGTGGCCGTGCGCCACGGTCGCAGCACTCTCGTCGGTCACCGCGTCAGTCTAAGGCGAACCTCATCAGGACCCGCGGGTGCCCGCTCAGCACGGACGTCGTGTCGGCGACGTGGCGGAAGCCGGCGGCCTCGAAGTTCGCGCGGAGGCCGGCGTAGGCCATGGTGAGGTCGACCTTCGCACCTCGGTTGTCGAGCGGGTAGGCCTCGAGCGCGGGCGCGCCCTGCTCGCGAGCGAAGTCGATGGCCCCGCGGATCAGCGCGTGGGAGATGCCCTTGCCCCGATGGCCGGGGCGCACCCGGATGCACCACACCGACCAGACCGGCAGGTCGTCGACGTGGGGGATCTTCCGGTTGCGGGCGAAGGTCGTCGCCGAGCGCGGGGCGACCGCCGCCCAGCCGACGGGCACGTCGTCCTCGTAGGCCAGCACGCCGAGCGGGCCCTCCTCGAGCAGGCGGGCGACGAACTCCCCGCGCTCCTGCCGCGCAGCGCGTTGTTGACGCTCGAGGGGATCCGGTAGCTCAGGCACCAGCACACGCTCGCGTCGGCCCGCTTCGGGCCGACGAGTGCCTTGACGTCCTCGAAGACGGTCGCCGGTCGCACCTCGATGGCCATGGCCGCAACGCTACGACCCGGTGCCGACACCGACCCGGCACAAACCAGCTCCCGGACGACGCCGACCCGGCAGAAGATGACCGCACGAGCGTCATCTTCTGCCGGGAGGCATCGTTCCCGGATTGTTTCCGCCCGCCGGTCCGCACCGACGGGCAGGGACGAGCGAGTGCGCAGTGCTCACGCACCTCTCGTTGCGGTGTCTACCTGCCCGCCTTGATCTTGACCTTCTTGGACGTGTACGTCGTGGGCGCGATGCCATAGGCCGAGGCAGTCACCTTGACCCGGACCTTCTTGCCGACGTCGGCACGCTTGACCTTGTAGGTGGCCTTGGTGGCCTTCTTGATCATCTTCTTGCCTCGGTACCACTGGTAGGTCAGCGTTGCAGCCTGCGGTGTCAGTGAGGCGGCGGAGATGCCCTTGACCTTGAGCTTCTTGCCGACGACCTTCTTCCCCCCGATCTTCGGCGTGGCCGCACCGAAGCTGATGGGCTCCCAGGTGAACACGGCGCTGCCAGTGGTCTTGTACCAGTTGTCGCTCGGGTCGATCCAGGTCACGACGACTCCGGTGGCAGTCGGCGTGATGGTCCGCGTGAAGTTCGACGTGTCTGCACCGAAGAGGGAGTCGGAGGAGGCCTGGAGATTGCGGATGTAGTCCGACTCGATGGTCACCCGGACCAAGGCGAAGTCGCAGACCTCATCGGAGTTGCCGACGGTGACACGTCGGGTCGCAGGGTCGACGTCGACCGACAGATCGCCGCAGTAGAGCTCCGGGTTCTGCACCTCATCGTCCTTGTCGACCTCGGCGCCCGGCCCGGGCACGATGTTGGTGCGCTGGAACACGCGGGGCCGGTCGTTCTCCGGGTCGAGGCCGCCCAGCTCGATCTTGACGCTGATCGCGCCGTCGGCGGGTGTCGCCTGGGCCGGGCCGTTGTTGACGCCGATAGTGAGGGCAGCAGCGAGCCCGACGGCGAGAAGCTTGGGAAGTCTCATCGCAAACCTGATTCCAGTTGGAGGGAGCAGAGGATCGCGGCAGTCTAGGGTCGTCCGATGGCTCCTGTCCGCGGAACTGGACCCCCGACGACGCCGACCCGGCAGAAGATGACCGCAGGAGCGTCATCTTCTGCCGGGTCGGCGCTGTTCCCGGGCTACTTCCTGCCGGGTCGGGATCAGCTGAGGCGCTCCAGGATCATCGCCATGCCCTGGCCGCCACCGACGCACATGGTGATCAGGCCGGTCGACTTGTCGTGCCACTGCAGCGAGTTGAGCAGGGTGTTCTGCAGCCGCGCGCCGGTCATGCCGAAGGGGTGGCCGACCGCGATCGCGCCGCCGTTGACGTTGAGCTTCTCGATCGGGATGCCGAGGTCCTCCGCCGACGGGAGGACCTGCGCGGCGAACGCCTCGTTGATCTCGGCGAGGTCGATGTCGTCGATCGTCATCCCGGCGTGCTTGAGGGCGTTGCGGGTGGCCTCGACCGGGCCGAGGCCCATGATCTCCGGCGACAGGCCGGAGACCCCGGTCGACACGATCCGGGCCAGCGGCGTGAGCCCCAGCTCGGCGGCCTTGGTGTCGGACATGATCACCACGGCGGCCGCGCCGTCGTTGAGCGGGCAGCAGTTGCCGGCCGTGACCACCCCATCGGGGCGGAATACCGGCTGGAGCTGCGAGATCGCGTCGTAGGTGACGCCGGCGCGCGGGCCGTCGTCGGCGGAGACGACCGTGCCGTCCGCCAGCGTGACGGGCGTGATCTCGCGCTCCCAGAAGCCGTCGGCGATCGCCTTCTCGGCGAGGTTCTGCGAGCGGACCGCGAAGTGGTCGAGGTCCTCGCGCTTCAGGCCGCGCATCGAGGCGACGTTCTCGGCCGTCTGGCCCATCGCGATGTAGATGTCAGGGAGCAGGCCGTCCTCGCGCGGGTCGTGCCACACCTTGCCGCCCTGGGCGTACTCCTCGGTGCGCTTCTCCGCGTCGGCGAAGAGCGGGTTCCGCGTGTTGGGCAGGTGGTCGGAGGTCCCGAACTGGAAGCGCGACACCGTCTCGACGCCGGCGGAGATGAAGACGTCGCCCTCGCCGGCCTTGATGGCGTGGAAGGCCATCCGCGAGGTCTGCACGGAGGAGGAGCAGTAGCGGGTGACGGTGGCGCCGGGGATCTCGTAGCCCATCAGCGTGGTGACCACGCGGGCCATGTTGTTGCCCGCCTCGCCGCCCGGCAGGCCGCAGCCCAGCAGGAAGTCGTCGACGTCGTTGGGGTCGAGCGCGGGGATCTTGTCCAGGGCGGCCTGGGCGATGAACGCGGTCAGGTCGTCGGGACGGAAGTCCTTGAGCGAGCCCTTGTTGGCGCGCCCGATGGGGGTGCGGGCGGCGGAGACGATCACGGCCTCGGGCATGGAGACTCCTCGGTACGGGTGGGAGGCGGAACCCGGCCAGCGTAGTGGGCGCGGCCTGCAACGCGCTGCGGTCGTGGCGGACGCCACAGCGCCGTCCCTCCAGGTGGCGCCCCGTCCAGCCGCGCCCGGTCAGGTGGGAGCATGGCCGTCGTGCGGCACCGCTACGAATGCCCCCTGCGCTGGGGTGACATCGACCAGCTGAACCACGTCAACAACGTGAGGTACGTCGACTACCTCCAGGAGGCCCGCGGGGCGCTCCTGCACGCCTGCCGGGCGGCCGCGGGGGTCGAGCATCACCACAACGACGCGTACGTCGTGCGCCGCCACGAGGTCACCTTCCGCGCGCCGCTGCGCTTCCGGTTCCAGTCGGTGTCGATCGAGTCGTGGGTGAGCGAGATCCGCACGGCGAGCTTCACCCTCGACCACGAGATCTTCGCGGAGGGCCCCGACGGGGAGCGGACGGTCTACGTCCGTGCGCGCACCGTCCTCGCGCCGTTCGTCCTCGCGACCGGGACGCCCCGCCGTCTGGACGAGCAGGAGCGCCAGGCGCTCGCGCCGTACGCCGAGCCGGGCGCGGACCGCTCGCGACCGGTGCTGGTCGACGTCCCGCGCGAGCACGCCGCCCACTACCCGGTGCAGGTCCGCTTCTCCGACCTCGACATCTACCGCCACGTCAACAACGTGACCTACTTCGAATACTTCCAGGAGGCCCGGATCGCGTCTTTGGGCCGGCTGCGCAAGGGCCTCGAGGAGTTCCCGCGGATCTCCAGCGTGATCGCCCAGGCCGACGTCGAGTACGTCGCGCCGATCGTGCTGCGCCCCGAGCCCTATGACAGCTGGTCGGTCGTCTCCCACGTCGGGCGCCGGTCGATGGTGGTCGAGTCCGAGATCACCGACGGCGCGGGTGGCTCGGCGACCGGGGCGGTGCTCGCACGCTCCAAGGTGGTGCTGGTGTTCTTCGACGTCGAGACGCAGCGCGCCGCGACGCCGGTGCCGGGATTCCGCGAGGCGCTCGTCCAGGCGCTCGGCGGCATGGTCACGGCACCCGCGTGAAGTCGGGCTCGCGGCCCTCGGCGAACGCAGCCAGCGCCTCGAGGTTCGCGGGACCACCCATGAGCTCGGCGAACGCGGCGTTCTCCCGGTCGCGGGCGGCCCGGATGGCGTCGCGGTGCGGGGCGGTCAGCGCCTGCTTGACCGCGACGAGCGAGGAGATCGGCTTGGCGGCGAGCACCTCGGCGTGGCGCCGCGCCGTCGCCATCAGCTCCTCGGGAGCGCACACCTCTCGGACCAGTCCCATCTCCCGCGCCTCGGCCGCGCCGATCCACTCCGAGGACAGCAGCGCCCAGGCGGCGTGCTGGCGGCCGACGAGCGCGGGGAAGAGGTACGACGACGCCGCCTCGGGTGCGACGCCGAGCGCGGTGAAGGGGCACTTGAGCCGTGCGTCGGAGGCCATGAACCCGAGGTCGGCGAAGCCGAGGATCGTCGCCCCGATCCCGAGCCCGAGCCCGTTCACGGCCACGACCAGCGGCTTCGGGAAGTCCACCAGGGCGTCGACGAGGCCGACGAAGCCGTGCTTGCCGCGCGGGAAGTCGGGGTTCGTCGCGAGCTGGTGCATCTCGAGCAGGTCGGTGCCGGCGCTGAACGCGCGGCCCGCCCCGGTCAGGAGGACCACCGCGACCCGGGGGTCGTCGGCGGCGGACAGGAGCGCCTCGGCCGTGGCGTCGTACAGCTCCTCGTTGAAGGCGTTGAGCGCCTCGGGGCGGTCGAGGGTCAGCGTGCGGACCCGGTGGTCGTCGGACACCTGCAGCGTCATGGAGCCACCTTAGAACTTGTTCTAGTGCGGCGCGGGGCGTGTCTCGAGACGAGTTCGCAGCCGCTTGAGGCCGCGGTGCCGGGCCACCCGGACGGCGACCGCGGTGATCCCGAGCGCCGCGGCCGTCGCGCTCACGTCGAGGTCGAGCACCTCGGTGCAGGCGATGACGTCCCGCTCCCGGGGCGGCAGGGCGGCCAGCGCCTGGCGTACCCACTCGTCGGCGAGATGGCCTGCCTCCGGCCCGGGCGTCGTGCGCTCGGCGTCGGCCGCGAGCGTCTCGAGTCCCTTGATCCGGGTCACCGTGCGTCGGGACGCGTTCGCGGCGTGCTTGCGGGCGATCCCGAACAGCCAGCCGCCGAAGTCGGAGGAGCTGCCCGTGAAGTCGGCGATCCGCTCGGCAGCGACCAGCCAGGCGGCCGCGGCGATGTCGTCGGCCGCCTCTCCGCCGGGGGTGGCCCGGGCCTCCAGCCACAGCAGCAGTCGGCCCGCGTGGGCGCGATAGAGCTCGCGCCACGCCGCGGCGTCACCGCGCTTCGCGGCAGTGACGAGCTCGTCGTCGGCTCGCACCGGACGTGTTCCACCCCTATTGCTCTGGTGGTCCGGAACTGGCCCCGGACCGCGCGTCCCATTGTCGCGCCTTCGAGCCCGTAGCGGGCCATTTGTCCGATGTCAGTGCGTCGTGGCGCGGCGCCGGTCCGCGTCGTCCGGCTTGCCCTTTCCGCCGTCCTTCAGGACCTCGGACAGCACGTCGGAGCCGACGTCGCCGACGTCGTCGAGGCCCTCGGGCTGCGGGTCCTGGGGCCGGCCGGGAGAGGGGTCGGCCGAGGGCGGCCCGCCGCCCGAGCCGACGGCCGGCGGCTGACGGGGGCCCTTGGTGGCGGAGGACTTCTTCCCGTTGTCCGCGCCCTTGCCGGGGCCGCCGCTCTTGCCGCCCTTGGGCGCCTTGTCGCTCTTGCCGGCCGGTGGTCGCGGGCCCTTGCGCTCGCCCTTGTCGCCACCGCCGCGCTCGGGGTCGGTGGCGTGCTCGGCGGAGGTGGAGGAGCCCGGCAGCCCCGGGGACAAGGGGCTGCCGGGCGTGGCGACGTCGGAGTGTGGGGTTCCGACGTCACCGGGACTCGGCGTACCGGACGGTCCGATCCGGGAGGGGCTCTCGGCGGGGGAGTGTGGGACACCTCCGCCGGTAGGAACGCCCGCTGCCCAGGTGGCGGTCGCGATGACGGCGACGGAGCCCGTCGCCACGACCATGCGGAATCCGGCCGACCGAGTCGATCGGGGAGTCGCCGCCTGCGAGCCCGCACTCAGATGGGCGAGCATGCCGAGGAACGCCGGATCCGGCTCGAGCGTCGGTACGTCGACGCGGAGCCGCTCGGTGGGGCGCTCGTGGGTCATGGCCTGCTCTGCTGGTGGGAGGTCGGGCGGCGATCTCAGCCCCACCCGGAGGGACTGCTCTCACCCGGAACATGTCGCCGCGGGGGCGCGGCGTTACATCCTCGGCGAGATTGGTGCGCGGCGGGCCGCGCGGAGCGGGTCGTGCGGTCAGCCCGGGGTGTTCACCATGAACGTCGCGGCGTGGGTGACGTACTCCCAGAACCGGGTGTCCTGCTCCGGCGTCAGCTCGACGCTGTCGAGGGCGGCGCGGAAGTGCCGCAGCCAGCGGTCGCGCGCGTCGAGGTTCACCTCGAAGGGTGCGTGCCGCATCCGCAGCCGCGGGTGCCCGCGGGCCGCGGAGTACGTCGTCGGACCGCCCCAGTACTGCACGAGGAAGAGCAGGAAGCGCTCCTCGGCGGGTCCGAGGTCCTCCTCGGGGTACATCGGGCGCAGCACCTCGTCGGCGGCCACGCCCTCGTAGAACTTCGCCACGATGCGGCGGAAGGTCTCGAACCCGCCGATCTCGTCGTAGAAGCTCGTCTCCTCGCTCACCGCTCCATCATCCCTCGCGGTCCGAACCGGCCCCGGCGGCCCCCTGCGCGGCCGCGGTCGGCTCCCGACGGTCTGCCTGGTCCTCGGAGAGGTGGCGGCGGTCCTCGCGGTGCCACACCACGCGCTGGGCGAACGGGATCTCGATGCCCTCGTGGTCGAAGCGGGCCTTGATCCGCTGGCGCAGCGCCCGTGCGACGGCCCACTGCTCGAGGGGAGCGGTCTTCACCATGACGCGCACCGTCACCGAGTCCGCAGCGAGCATCTCGACTCCGGTGACCTCCGGCTCCTCGATGATCACCCCGTTGAACTCGTCGTCCTCCCACAGGTCGTGGGCGACCTCGCGCAGCACCCGCTGGACGCGGGAGAGGTCCTCGCCGTACCCGACGCCCACGTCGACCACGGCCCGCGACCAGTTCTGGCTCTTGTTGCCGACCCGCAGGATCTCGCCGTTCGGGACGTACCAGACGGTGCCGTTGATGTCGCGCAGCCGCGTCATCCGCAAGGTGACGACCTCCACCGTGCCGTTCGCCTCGCCGAGGTCGATGACGTCGCCGACGCCGTACTGGTCCTCGATGAAGATGAAGATGCCGGCGAGGAAGTCCTTGACGAGCGACTGCGCGCCGAAGCCGAGCGCGATGCCGAGGATGCCGGCACTGGCGATGATCGGCGCGATGTCGACGCCGACCTCGCTGAGCACCATCGTGCCGATGATCGCGACCACGATGAAGGTGATGATGCTCTTGAGCAGGCCGGCCATGGTCGCGGCGCGCTGCTTGCGACGGGCGGCCACCGGGCTCTCGGCGCGCTCGGGCAGCACCCCGCGCTCGGCGCGCTGGGCGAGCCGGTCGACGAGGCGGTGCAGCAGCCAGCGCAGCACCAGGCCGAGCAGGAGCAGCCCGAGGATCGCCAGCGGCGTGCCGATGAGGACGTCGGACCACTCGGCCAGCCGGCGGTTCCCGGTGACGTCCCAGGTCAGGTCGCAGACCGTCTCGCCATCGGCGCACGGACTGGTCGGGGCAGCGCCGGACAGGGCGAGCGACAGAGGGAGGACACGCATCGGACCAGTGTCGCAAAGGCGCCTGAGCGCCGGCGCGGACACCGCTCGTCCGGACGGCAGCGGGAGCCGATAGCATGCGGCACGTGACCAGCACTGCCGTACGCCGCCTGATCGCCGTGTGCTCCCTCGTCGGGGTGAGCGCCCTGCTCGTCGTCGCCGGAGCAGGCTCCGCGTCGGCGGACACTCCGGAGCCGCGCCCGGGCAACGGTGCGGCCAGCTGGGAGCCCAAGCCGGACATCGACGTCCTCAACGCCTGGCTCTACCTCGGCGGCGTGCCGCTCCTGGTCTTCGTCGTGATCACCCTGCTGTTCGTCGCCCCGGCCCTGGCCCGCGGCGAGGACCTCAGCCTCGACGCCCTCGAGCCGGAGAACCAGTGGCTGGGCGGGCCGCGCAAGGCCGCCGGTGAGCTGGCCGCGCCCGACTCGGAGGACTCCAAGGCCGGCGGCGCCGGCGGCAGCTGGTAGTCGGCGACCATGAGCAGCACGGCACTGAGCGCCACCGAGCGCGCCGCCCTCGACGTCACGATCCGCGCGGCCGAGCAGGCCTGCCGCGCCGAGATCTCGGTGTTCGTCGGCTCGGCCAGCGGGAACCCGCGCGACTTCGCGACGAGCCTGCACAACACCCTGGTGCTGCCCTCGCGCAGCATCCTGATCATGGTCGACCCCGACCGACGCGTGGTCGAGATCGTCACGGGCGGACACACCCGGCAGCGGCTCACCGACGACGAGTCGCAGCAGGCCGTCACCGCGATGACCGAGCGGTTCGCCGCCGGCGACCTCGCTGGTGGGCTGACCCGGGGCATCGAGCTGCTCGGCGAGCTCGCCAAGGACTGACCCGGCGCCGACTGGCCCCGACAGCACACTGACCCGGCAGAGCTCTCTGCCGGGTCAGCGCGTCTTTCGAGCCAGTTGCTGCCGGGTCGGGGTCAGGCTCCGGCGTCGCGGGCCTGGGCGGCCAGGGCCCGAGCGACGTCCGCGCGGCCCTCGCGCACGTAGCGCACCGCCCCGGGGTTGACCGAGTCGGCGTGCTCGGCGAGCCAGGCGTCGACCGCCGCGAGGGTCGCGGGGGGTGGCGATGAGGCGCGGGAAGATGTGCTCCAGCGCGACCGACGCCTTGTGACTGCCCAGCCGCTCCCAGGTGCCCGCGACCTCGGCGAGATAGCGCTCGACGTACGGCGCGAGGACGTCGTCCTGCCCCGGCTGCCAGAACGCCAGGACGACGCTGCGCTGGGTCTCGTTGGGCACCGACGGGTCGAGCAGAGCCTGGGTCCAGGCCCGCTCCTTGGCCTGCGCGGTCGGCTGCGCGGCGCGCGCGGCGGCGGACTTCTCCTGGCCCGAGATCGTGTTGTCGCTCGCGAGCTCCTCGTCGATCCGGGCGTCGTCGGCCCGGCCGACACGGGCCAGCGCGGTCAGCAGCGACCAGCGCAGGTCCTGGTCGACGGCGAGCCCGTCGAAGACCAGGGAGCCGTCGAGCAGCGCCTCCAGCTCGGCGACGGCGGTCTCGCTGGTCGCCGCCGCCGCGTAGGCCCGGGCGAAGGTCAGCTGGTGGTCGGTGCCGGGCTCGGCGGCAGCCAGGAGGCCGCGAAGGCCCTGCTCCCAGCGTGCGGCCAGCTCGGTACGACGAGCCGGGTCGCTGTAGACCGCGACCGCCTGGGCGGCGTACACCGGGATCCGGCTGACGCCCCACGCGTCGGTCTCCTGGCCGATGTTGCCGAGGACGAGCTCGACGAAGTCGGTGGCGGCGAGCTCGGCGTCGCGGGTCATGTCCCAGGCCGCGCTCCACACCAGGGCACGGGCGAGCGAGTCGTCGAGGTCCGCGAGGCGGCCGACCGCCGTGGCCCGGGAGCGCTCGTCGAGGCGGATCTTGGCGAAGGCGAGGTCCTGGTCGTTGAGCAGCAGCAGCTCCGGCTGGGGCTTGCCGACCAGCTCGGGCAGCTCGGTGCGCGGGCCCTCGACGTCGACCTCGACGTAGTCGGTGCGGACCAGGCGCCCGGTGGAGGGGTCGGTGTCGTAGCTGCCGATGCCGACCCGGTGGCGGCGCAGCGTCGGGTGCTCGGCCGGCGCGGTCTGGTCGACCGCGAACGAGGCGTAGGTGCCGTCGGCGGCCAGCTCGAAGGTCGGCGTGAGGGTGTTGGTCCCGGCCGTCTGCAGCCACTCCTGCGCCCAGCCGGTCAGCTCGCGGCCCGACGCCTTCTCCAGCGCCGTGAGCAGGTCGGCGAACTCGGTGTTGCCGAAGGCGTGGTCGTGGAAGTACTGCTTCAGCCCGGCCAGGAAGGGGTCGAGACCGACCCACGCGACCAGCTGCTTGAGCACCGCCGCGCCCTTGGCATAGGTGATCATGTCGAAGTTGACCTCGACGGCGTGCAGGTCGACGTTGTCGGCCGCGATCGGGTGCGTCGAGGGCAGCGAGTCGGCGCGGTAGCCGGTCTGCTTGCGGGCGTTCGTGAAGCCGGTCCACGCGTCGTCGTACGACGTGGCGAGGGCCTCGGCGTGGTAGCAGGCCCACTCGGCGAAGGACTCGTTGAGCCAGAGGTCGTCCCACCACTTCATGGTCACGAGGTCGCCGAACCACATGTGGGCCATCTCATGGAGGATCACCGAGGCGCGGAACTCGTAGAACGAGCGCGGCTGGCGCGAGCGGGGGAGGTACTCGTCGCGCAGGGTCACTGCGCCGGCGTTCTCCATCGCGCCCATGTTGTACTCCGGCACGTAGAGCTGGTCGTACTTGCCGAAGGGGTAGGGGTAGCCGAAGGCCTCCTCGAAGAACGCGAATCCCTGCTGGGTCAGGGTGACGATCTCCTCGCGGTCGCGCTCGAGGTAGTCCTTGAGCGACTGGCGGCAGTAGTGACCGAGCGGGATCGTCCCGTGAGCGCCCTCGTAGACGTCCTGCACCTCGTAGTAGTCGCCGGCGACGATCGCCGTGATGTAGGTCGACATCGGCTTCGTGGCCGGGAAGCTCCACGTCGCGACGTCCTCGCCGCGGGCGTTGGTCGAGCCCGTCGGTGCCGGGTCCGGGGTGGCGGCGTTGGAGACGACCTTCCAGTGCGCCGGTGCGGTGACCGTGAACGTGAACGGCGCCTTGAGGTCCGGCTGCTCGAAGGTGGTGAACACCCGGCGGGCGTCGGGGACCTCGAACTGCGAGTAGAGGTAGACCCGCCCGTCGGCCGGGTCGACGAAGTGATGGAGGCCCTCGCCGGTGTGCGAGTACCGGCAGTCGGCCCGGACGACGAGCACGTTCTCGGCCTGCAGGTCGGGCAGTGCGATCCGGCTGTCGGCGTACGCCGTGGCGGGGTCGAGCGGGGTGCCGTTGAGGGTGATCTCGTGGACGGTCGCGTCGACCAGGTCGGCGAAGGTGGCCGATCCGGGCTGGCGACAGCGGAAGGTCAGCGTGGTGGTCGACCCGAAGGTCTCCACGCCCTCCTCGGTCGCGCGGGAGAGGTCGAGGTCGATCGCATAGGACGTCACGTCGACGAGGGCGGCGCGGGTAGCCGCCTCGTCGCGGGTGAGGTTGGTGCCGGGCATGCCCGCCATCCTTGCACCCGCCCCGAGTTGTCCGACAATCGGATCGAAAGGGGCGAACTACAACGATGTGATTCTCAAAAGTCAACGCGACACGCCAGTGACTCGTGAGGTTTTCGGGGTTTTTGTTGCGTTTTGGGGTCGATGTGCCCGATGGTGTTCGGCATGCGCACACCAGGCCGGGCCGCGCGCTGGGGGACTACGACCACCGCCAGCGCGCTGCTGGCGTCGTATCTCGTCCTCGCCGGTCCCTCGACACCCCTGGCCGGGGACCCCGTGGTCCCCTCGGCCGGCACCACCTACCTCTGCAGCGGCTACGCGGCCTGCGTGCAGGCCGGCTACTCCGACGCCGGGTACGGCGCCGCGAGCGGCACGATGTACTGGCGGATGTACGCCGGGCACAACTGCACGAACTACGCGGCCTACCGGATGATCAAGGCGGGCATGCCGAACGTGCGGCCGTGGAGCGGGGAGGGCAACGCCAGCGAGTGGGGCAAGTTCATGAGCTCCATCACCGACCAGACGCCGAACGTCGGCGCCATCGCCTGGTGGGGCAAGTACGCCAACGGCGCCGGCTCGGCCGGTCACGTCGCGTACGTCGAGCGCGTGGTCTCCGCCGACGAGATCATCGTCTCGGAGGACTCGTGGGGCGGCACCTTCCACTGGCGCTCGATCACGCGGGCGAGCGGTCGCTGGCCGAGCGGGTTCATCCACTTCGTCGACCGTCCGGCACCGCCGCCGCCGACGCCCCAGCCGCCGACCGAGCCGGTCTTCACGCAGACGGCGCCGCCCGTGGTCGCCGCACCGCTCGTCGTCAACACGACGGTCACGGCGACCGCCGGCTCGTGGACGCCCACCCCCGCCGAGACGCGGTGGCGCTGGTTCGCCGACGGCGTGCGGATCGGTGACATCACCGCGCCCCAGCTGGCGCTGACGCCCGACCTGCTCGGCAGGAAGCTCAGCCTCCGCGTGGTGGCGAAGCAGGACGGCTACACCACGTCCGTGTCGCCGTTCTACGACCTCGGCACGGTCGTCGCGGGCGTGGTCAACCCCACGACACCGGCCACGGTCAGCGGCACGCCGGCGCTCGGCCAGGTCCTGACCGCGACGCCGGGCGCCTACGACCAGCCGGACGCGACCGTCTCGTACCAATGGCTGCGCAACGGCGCGCCGGTCCCGGGCGCCACCGCGCCGTCGTACCAGCTCGCGGAGCAGGACGTCGGCTCATCGGTCTCGGTGCAGGTCGTCGGCGCCAAGCCGCAGTACCTGTCCCACACCCAGACCCTCGCCGTGAGCCCGCGGGTGACCAGCCCGCCGGTGGTGGCACTGGCGACGAGGTCGAAGAGGGGACGGGCGATCGTCACCGTGCGCGTGACCGCAGTGGGGAAGCTGCCGGTCAAGGGCAAGGTGCTGGTCCGGATCGGGTCGTGGAGGCGCGAGGTCCGGCTCAGCGACGGCGTCGCCAAGGTCAAGGTGCCGATGGCGCGGGGGACGAAGGCGGTCCGGGTGCGCTATCTCGGCTCCACCGTCGTGCCCCGCTCGCCGAAGGTGACCGGCACGGTCGACGTGCGCTGAGGAGGCGCGGCGGAATGCGGCGGGGCTGCGTAGGGTTGGCGGATCATGGCTGAGAACTCCACCGCTGCGCCGTCCCGCCACCGCGCCGACTTCTGGTTCGACCCGCTCTGCCCATTCGCCTGGATCACCTCGCGCTGGATCCTCGAGGTCGAGCAGGTCCGCGACATCGAGGTCGCCTGGCACGTCATGAGCCTGGCGTACCTGAACAAGGACCGCGACATCCCGGAGGAGTACCGCACCATGCTCGCCCCCGCCTGGGGCCCGGTCCGGGTGCTGCTCGCGGCCCGGGACCAGCACGGCGACGAGGTCCTCCGCCCGCTGTACGACGCCTTCGGTCAGCGGATCCACCACGAGGGCCGTGCCCTCCACGAGCAGCCCGACGGCGGGCTCGGCCTGATCGCCGAGGTCCTCGCCGAGGTCGGCCTCGAGCCGAGCCTCGTCGAGGCCGCCACCGACCCGTCGTACGACGAGGCGGTCGCCCGGTCCCACCACGAGGGCATGGACGCGGTCGGCGAGGACGTCGGCACGCCGACCATCCACATCGACGGCGCCGCCTTCTTCGGCCCGGTGCTCACCAAGATCCCGCGGGGCGAGGAGGCCGGGCGGCTGTGGGACGGCTGCGTGGCCGTGGCCTCCTTCCCGTACTTCTTCGAGTTGAAGCGGACGCGCACCGGAGAGCTGGACTTCTCCTGACGTCGTCGCCCGATCGGCGACACGCGGCCGATCGGCTTCCACCGCCTCGGCCGATGGCGCATGCTCGATGGTCATGAGCCTCTCGGACCCGTCCCTGCGCCGGCGCGACCTCGGGACCCTCGGCGCCGCCGCCGTCGCGGTGTCCCTCGTCGCGCTGGGCGCCGGCCCGGCGGCTGCGCGGCCGCCGTCGCTCATCCAGCAGCCGGCCGCCGGCCGGCCCGACCGGCGGATCCGGCTGCGCCGTGAGCGGGGCGGGACCGGGGCTGCGGCCGACGTCGCGCTGGCCCCGGACCCGCGGGTCGCCGGGCGCGGCACGGTCCTGCGCACCGCGGCGCACCGCACCGACGACTTCGCGCTGCTCGGCGTGACCTGGGCCGCCGGCGCCGGGCAGGTGCGGGTGCGGGTGCGCGACGACCGCGGCGACTGGAGCGACTGGCGTCCGGTCGCGGGGCTCCACGACCTGCCCGATGCCGACACCGCGGAGGGGCGGCGGACGCGCCGGGGGACCGAGGCACTGTGGGTCGGTCACGGCACCGGGGTGCAGGTGGAGGTGACCGGCGCCGTGCAGGACCCGGTCCTGAGCCTCATCGACCCCGGCGTCGCGCCGTACGACGACCGTCCGGCCGCCGCTGACCCCGCTGACCTCGCTGACCCCGCTGACTCCGCTGACCCCGCCGACCGCGAGGTCGCCGGACGCCCCCGCCGATCCCTGCGGCCGAAGATCCGCGGCCGCCGCGCCTGGGGCGCCAAGGAGCGCTGGGCGACGGGCCGCCCGAAGCGGGTCCGGACCGTCGAGCAGGTCCACGTCCACCACACCGCGACCGGCAACGACTACCGCCGGCGCGACGTCCCCCGGATCCTGCGGGCGATCTACCGCTACCACACCAGGTCCCTCGGCTGGTCCGACGTGGGCTACAACTTCTTCGTCGACCGCTTCGGCCGGATCTGGGCCGGACGGCGCGACCCCGACCGCGAGATCCGTGGGGCCCACACGCTCGGCTTCAACCACACCTCCGTCGGCATCGCGGTCCTCGGCTCCTACGACCAGACCGCTCCGACGGCCCGGGTGCTGGCCGGCGTGGCCAAGGTCGCGGCGTGGAAGCTGCGGAAGTACCACCGCGACCCGCTCGCCACGACGGTGGTCACCTCGCGTGGCAGCGACCGCTACCCCGCGGGCACCGCCGTGGTCCTTCCGGTGATCGACGGGCACCGTGACACCAACGACACCGCCTGCCCCGGGCAGTACCTCTACGAGGCGCTGCCGCAGATCCGACTGCGGACCGCCCGGCGCATCGACAGGTCCCGCCGCTGAGGTGAACCACTGACGGACCGGCGCGGCGGCGACCCTAGGATTCAGCCCATGACCCACGTCCTCTCCGCTGTCGCCTGGCCCTACGCGAACGGCCCCCGACACATCGGCCACGTGGCCGGGTTCGGCGTGCCGTCCGACGTCTTCAGCCGGTACCAGCGGATGGCCGGCAACGAGGTCCTCATGGTCTCCGGCTCCGACGAGCACGGCACGCCGATCCTCATCGCCGCCGACGAGGCGGGGATGACGCCGCAGGAGCTCGCGGACAAGAACCACCGGCTCATCGTCGAGGACCTGGTCGGCCTCGGCGTGAGCTACGACCTGTACACCCGCACCACCACGCGCAACCACCACGCGGTCGTGCAGGAGCTCTTCCTGGGTGTCTACGAGAACGGCTACTTCGTCGAGCAGACGACGTACGGCGCCATCTCACCCTCCACCGGCCGGACCCTGCCCGACCGCTACATCGAGGGCACCTGCCCGATCTGCGGCTACGACGGCGCCCGTGGCGACCAGTGCGACAACTGCGGCAACCAGCTCGACCCGCACGACCTGATCGACCCGCGCTCGAAGATCAACGGCGAGACGCCGGAGTTCATCGAGACCCAGCACTTCTTCCTCGACCTGCCCGCGCTCGCCGAGGCGCTCCAGGCGTGGCTCGACGAGCGGGAGGCCACCGGCCTGTGGCGGCCCAACGTCATCCGCTTCTCCAAGAACATCCTCGAGGAGATCCGGCCGCGCGCGATGACCCGCGACATCGACTGGGGCATCGCGGTCCCGCTCGACGGGTGGCGGGACAACCCGACCAAGAAGCTCTACGTCTGGTTCGACGCGGTCATCGGCTACCTCTCGGCGTCGATCGAGTGGGCGCGCCGCACCGGCGATCCCGACGCCTGGCGCGCGTGGTGGAACGACGCCGACGCCCTGTCCTACTACTTCATGGGCAAGGACAACATCACCTTCCACTCCCAGATCTGGCCGGCCGAGCTGCTGGCCTACTCGGGACGGGGCGCGAAGGGCGGCGAGCCCCGCGAGTACGGCGTCCTCAACCTGCCGACCGAGGTCGTCTCGAGCGAGTTCCTCACCATGGAGGGCAGGAAGTTCTCCTCGTCGAAGAAGGTCGTGATCTACGTCCGCGACCTGCTGGCCCGCTACCAGCCCGACGCCTTCCGCTACTTCGTCGCCGCCGCCGGTCCGGAGAGCCAGGACTCCGACTTCACGTGGGCCGAGTTCGTGCGCCGTACCAACGACGAGCTGGTCGCCGGCTGGGGCAATCTCGTCAACCGGACCGCGAACCTGATCGCCAAGAACTTCGGCGAGATCCCGGCCGCCGGCCCGCTCGCGCCCGAGGACGAGGCGGTCCTGGCGGTCACCGAGTCCGCCTTCGACACCGTCGGCGAGCTGATCGGCCGGCACCGGCAGAAGCAGGCGATCGGCGAGGCGATGCGTGCGGTGGCGGAGGTGAACAAGTACGTCACGGACTCCGAGCCGTGGAAGATCAAGGACGACCCCGAGCGCCTCGGCACCGTCCTCCACGTCATGGCCCAGTGCGTCGCCGACCTCAACCTGGTGCTCAGCCCGTTCCTGCCGTTCTCGGCGAACGAGGTCGACAAGGCGCTCGGCGGCGCGGGCGCCGTGGCGCCGATGCCGACGGTCGAGGAGGTCGCCGACCTCGACGACCCGTCGCGCTCGTACCCGATCATCACCGGTGACTACGCCGGCTTCCCGACCTGGCAGCGCCACCCGGTCGAGGTCGGGCGCGCGGTGGCGAAGCCGACGCCGGTGTTCGTGAAGCTCGACCCGAGTGTGGTCGAGGAGGAGCTGGCCCGGCTCGACGGCTGAGCGCGGACCATGGTGACCTCCCTGCTCGACCTCGGCACCCGCAAGTTCTGGCGGGCCGCCGGACGTCCGGTCGACCTCACCGGCGAGCACGGCTGGCTGCGCGCGCCGACCAGCATCGGGGCCGTCGTCCGCGACGGCTGGCTGGCGGCGGAGGCCGCCCTCCACGGCGGGTACGTCGACGACGCGGCGTCCGACGCCGGGCTGCTGGCCTCGATGGCGGTGCTCGACGGACCCGGCTTCCGCGCCGACGACCTGCGGCCCGAGGTGCGCGACTTCTACGAGCACACCTCCGCCTGGCACGTCGAAGTGTGGAGCTCCTGGGCGCCGTGGGCCTGGCCGGGCGGCGAGCTGGTCTCCCGCCTCTTCGGCAAGCGGGTCGAGCAGCTGGCGCTGCCCATGCGCCCGCTGGACGTCGCGCGCGGCATGGACTCGCGGGTCTCGGTCATCCGTGACCGGTCGGGCACCCAGGTCGCCGCCGGGTGGCTGCGCACCCTCGTGGCGACGGGCGAGTTCGTGTTCAGCGGCTGCTACTCCGCGCGGTCCCTGCCCGGCGTCGACCGGCCGTCGGTCCATGTCGCCTTCCCGCTCGAGTCGGGCAACGTCCAGGTCTTCCTGCGGCCGCACGTCCTGCCGGACGGGTCGCTGCGGCTCGTGTCGCCGCCCGGCCCGTTCGGCGCCGACGGCGCCTATGTCGTCGTCGAGGACGGCGGCCGCACCTACGCCTCGCGCGCGCCGGTCCACGAGACCTTCCACGTCCATCTCGACGATCGCGGCGTGCTCCGCACCGACCACGTGCTGCGCCTGGGCCGCGCGACGGCGATGCGGCTGCACTACAGGCTGGAGCGCGCGAAACCCGCTTGAGCCCGGCGCGTCCGCCCGCCACCATGCGGCCATGGACAGTGACCGGTACGACGTCTGGTTCACCGAGGACGCACGGCGGTTCCTGGAGCGGGCCGGCGAGCGGCTCGCCCGGGACCCGGTGACGTCGACGGTCGTCAGCACGATCGCCCACCGGGTCCGCGACCACGGTCGTGAGGACCTGCCCTACTGCTGGTTCGCGGTCGTGACGGGAGCTGACGGCGCGATCGCCGGGATCGCGATGCGGACCGCGCCCTTCCCGCCGTATCCCGTCTACCTGCTGGCGATGCCGGACGCGGCGGCGGCGGCACTCGCCCGGGCGCTCGTGGACCGCGGCGAGGAGGTCGGCGGGGCGGCGGGGCTGCAACCGGCCACCGAGGCCTTCGCCTCCGCGCTGGCGGCGGCGACCGGCCGGTCCGTCGTACCCGGGCTGCGACACCGCCTGTTCGAGCTCGGCACCTTGGTGGCCCCCGCGCCGGCGCCGGGCGGGCTGCGGCCGATCCGAGCGGACGAGGCGGAGCAGGCGCTTGCCTGGGTCCGCCAGTTCTTCGTCGACGCGGACGCGCAGGCCGGCCGCACGTCCGGGCATGACGGCGAGGCCGAGGCGTTCGGTCTCGACGACGTGCACCGCAAGCTGGCGGAGGACGTCCTGTGGTTCTGGGTCGACGCCGAGCACCGGCCGGTCCATCTCATCGGCGCCAACCCACCGGCCTTCGGCGTCACCCGGATCGGTCCTGTCTTCACCCCCGAGGAGGAACGCGGCCGGGGATGGGGCGGCGCCGCCGTCGCCGAGCTGTCACGGCGCCTGCAGAGGCGCGGCGACCGGGTCATCCTGTTCACCGACCAGGCCAACCCGGCCTCCAACGCGCTCTACCAGGCGCTGGGCTACGAGGCCGTCGCGGACACGGTCCGCCTCGACATCCACTGAGCCCGGGCGGTCGCGGGTCACTAGGGTGCGGGTCATGGCCCTCCACCCCCAGGCCCGCAAGGCCGTCGAGAACGCTGCCGGGGAGATGCCCGTCACCGATCCCGCCTTCGACATCGCCGCGGCGCGCGAGCGCGACCGGCTGGCGGCGCTCGAGCAGGACCGCCCGGACATCGCCGAGGTCCGCGACGTCGACGCGGGCGGCGTACCCGCGCGTCTGTACCTGCCCGACGGGTACGACGCCGTGGTCGTCCACGCACACGGCGGCGGGTTCGTGTTCAACGACGTCGAGGTCCACGACGCGGCCGCCCGGCGCTTCGCCTCCATCAGCGGCAGCGCGGTGCTCAGCGTCGACTACCGGCGCCCGCCCGAGCACCGCTTCCCGGCGGCGCCCGACGACCTGGCCGCCGCCGTCCGGTGGCTCGACGGGCAGCCGGGGCTGGCCGGCCTGCCGGCGTTCGCGCACGGCGACAGCGCCGGGGGCAACCTCGCGCTCGTCACGGCATTGCGCCTCCCCGGTCGGTTCACGGGGGTCGCGCTCGTCTATCCCTTCCTCGACCCGACGGCGTCGTTCGACTCCTACCGGACTGCGGCCGACGGCTTCGACCCGGAGGAGGCCGCCTGGTACTGGCAGCAGTACGCCGCCGGTCCGGCCGACCTGGAGCATCCGGACCTCGCGCCCCTGCGCTCGCCGTCGCTCGACACCCTGCCGCCGACCTTCGTCGCGACGGCCGAGCACGACCCGCTGCGCGACGAGGGGGAGGAGCTGGTCCGTCGTCTCGCCGAGGCAGGGGTCGAGGTCGTCGGCACGCGCTATCTGGGCCAGATCCACGGCTTCTGGCGCCACGCCGGCGTCTTCGACGCGGCCGAGCCGCTGATGTGGCAGGTGGCCGGGTGGATGCGGATGCTGCTGGTCAGGGGTGCAGGCTCGCGCCCTTGAGCACCTTGTCCACGGCGTTGCGCGGACCGTGCACGGCACATCCGACGAGGTCGAGCTCCGGCCCGGCGACCGCGGCGACGGCCGCTCGGTTCGCCGCGTCGTGCCCGGTGCGGAACATGTCGGCGGTGTAGACCGCGATCGGGAGGCCGCGGCGTACGGCGCGCTCGCGGGCGGCGACCAGGGTCGGCGCGCTGGCCTCGAACACCAGGACCGGCATGCCCAGCAGCGGCAGGTACGCCGTTCCGTCGGCGTCGGCGTAGGGCCGGCCGACCAGGTGCGGGTGGGCCGCCGCGATCCCGCTGGCCAGGAACGCCGTGACGTTGAGCCGTTGCCAGGCCTCGAGGTCGTCGCGGACCGCGACCGCGATCCGGGTGTCGAACGGGGGCAGCAGGGGGTCGTCGGTGTCGTGCATGGCGCTCAGCCTGGCGAGAGCGCCCGGGCTCGGTCTTGTACGTTCCTGACATGGCGAGCGGACCGCGGATCCGCACCTGGCGACCGGAGGTTCCCGGCGTGGCGGAGGTGCTGCACGCGCACTTCCCGAGCCACGCCTACCCGCCGCACGCCCACGACACCTGGACGGTGCTGCTCGTCGACCACGGCACCGTGCGCTACGACCTCGGCCGCCACGAGCGCGCCACGGCACCCGCCCGGGTCACCGTCCTGCCGCCGCATGTCGCCCATGACGGCCGCAGCGTGGAGGCGGGCGGCTTCCGCAAGCGGGTCCTCTACCTCGACGCCGACCGGCTCGACCCCGAGCGCGTCGGCAGCTGGGTCGACCGCCCGGACCCGGCGGACGGACCGCTGCGCGCGGCCGTCGACCGGCTGCACCGGGCCATGGCCCGCCCGGGCGACGAGCTGGCGGCCGAGGTGGGCCTGGCCCTCGTGGTCGAGCGGCTCCAGCGACACGCGGCACGGCTCGACCCGGAGGTCCTCCCGGCCGCGGCGCCGACCCTGGCCCGCCGGCTGCGCGAGCTGATCGACGGGCGGGTCGTCGAGGGCATCTCCCTGGCCGAGGCCGCCGCCGAGCTGGGCGCGGACCCGAGCCACCTGGTGCGGGCTTTCCGGCGCGAGGTCGGTGTGCCGCCGCACCGCTACCTCGTCGGCCTGCGCCTCGACTCCGCCCGGCGGGCGCTCCTGGCCGGCGACCCGCCGGCGGAGGTCGCCGTCCGGGTCGGCTTCCACGACCAGTCCCACCTGCACCGGCACTTCCGGCGGCTGCTCGGGGTGACGCCGGGGGAGTACGCCCGCTCCCGCGGCTGACCCCTCCGGCCGCTCGGCCGGCTGTTGCGATAGGTTCCTTGTTGCAATCAACTTGCAACAAGGAGGTGTGCCATGGCGGCTCGCTGGATCGCCGGCCTGACCGCCGTGCTCCTCGCCTCGCTCGTCGCCGGGACCGCGCTCGGGGCGGTCGCCGTCCCCTTCGGCAGCGTGGTGCAGGTCGTGGGCCACCACCTCTTCCTTGCTCCCGCCGAGCAGGACTGGAGCGCTCCGCGCGACTCGATCGTGTGGGACGTCCGGCTGCCGCGCGTCCTCCTGGCCGTCGTCGTCGGTGCCGGACTCGCCGTCTCGGGCATGGCGCTGCAGGCGATGGTGCGCAACCTGCTCGCCGATCCCTACCTGCTCGGGGTCAGCTCGGGAGCCTCGACCGGCGCCGCGGCGGCCATCCTGTTCGGGGTCACCCTGGGCCTGGGGGAGCACGTGCTCTCCGCGAGCGCCTTCGTCGGCGCCGTCGCCGCGTCCGCCCTCGTGTACGCCGTCGCGCGCTCCGCCGGGCGGGTCACCTCGACCCGCCTCCTCCTGGCCGGGGTCGCCGTCGGCTATGCCCTCCAGGCCGTCACCAGCTTCCTCATCTTCGCGTCCGACTCCGCCGAGGGCGCCCGGTCGGTCATGTTCTGGCTCCTGGGCTCGCTCGCTCTCGCCGCCTGGGGCCAGCCGCTCGCGCTCGCCGCCGGGGTCGTGCTCCTCGCGGTCGTGGTGCTCACCGTGCTCGGCCGTCAGCTGGACGCGCTCGCCGTCGGCGACGAGACGGCGCTCGCCCTCGGCGTACCTCCCGAGCGGCTGCGCACCGCGCTCCTCGTCGTGGTCTCGCTGTGTGTCGCCGTCGTCGTCTCGGCGGCGGGCGCCGTCGGCTTCGTCGGGCTCGTCGTGCCGCACCTCGCCCGGCGTGCGGTCGGCGCCGCCCACGCCCGCGCCGTCCCCGTCGCGGCGCTGATGGGGGCGATCCTGCTGATCTGGGCCGACATCGTCGCCCGCGTGCTCCTCGCCCCGCAGGAGGTCCCGATCGGGATCATCACCGCGGTGCTCGGGGCCCCCTTCCTGCTGATCCTGGTCCGCCGCCTCCAGGCGACCGCCGCCTGACCACTGAGGAGAGCCCATGCGCCGCCGCCCCCTGACCGCCCTCGCCGCCACCGGGACCGCGCTCGTCCTGTCCGCGTGCGGGCTGACCTCGGTGTCCGAGCACAGTGCCGAGGGCGGCTCGGGCCCCTACCCGCTCACGGTCGAGAACTGCGGAGCCGACGTCACCTTCGCTGCCGCGCCCGAGCGGGTCGTGCTGCTCAAGAGCGCCGCAGTGCCCTCGCTGGCCGCACTCGGCGTTCTCGACCGGGTGACCGCCCGGGCCGGTGAGTACCCGCGCGCCTACTACGACGACGCCACCTGGGCGGCGCTGGAGGAGGTGCCCGCCCTCACCGGGAAGACCGACACGTCGGGCCATCTCCTGGTCTCGAAGGAGGTCGTGATCGAGCAGGAGCCCGACCTGGTGCTCGGCGAGGTCGACAACCTCTCCCGCGAGACGCTCGCGGCCGCGGGCATCCCACTCGTCGAGGAGCCGGCCATGTGCGCGGAGGGCCTGGCCGAGCCGGGCTTCGACGACGTCGTCGCACAGCTGGAGACCTACGGGCGGATCTTCGACCGCACCGAGGCGGCCGCGGCGGCGAGCGCGGAGCTGGAGCAGCGGGTCGCGGCGCTGACGGCGGCGCCCGCCGCCGACCGCCGCACCGCGGCGGTCCTCTACCCGACGGTCGGCGGCGGCGTCACCTACGCGTACGGGACCCGGAGCATGGCCCACCCGATCCTCGAAGCCGCCGGCCTCGACAACGTCTTCGCCGACACCGACGAGCGCGTCTTCGAGGTGACGCCGGAGGAGCTGGTCGGTCGCGACCCCGACGTCCTCATCCTGCTCCACAGCGCCGGCGACCCCGAGGCCGTCGTGGAGGCGGTCACGACCCTGCCCGGAGCGGCCAGCATCGCCGCGGTCCGCGACGGAGAGCTGATGCCGCTGCTGTTCAACTACGTCGAGCCGCCCACCCCGCTCGCGGTCGACGGTCTCGAGCAGGTGCGCGGGAGGTTCGGCTCGTGATCGTCGCGGAGGACCTGCACGTCGGGTACGACGACCGCCCGGTGCTGCACGGCGTCGGCCTGGAGGCGCGTCCGGGCCGGGTGCTCGGCCTGCTCGGCCCGAACGGCAGCGGCAAGACCACGGCGCTGCGGACCCTCTACGGCTCGCTGCGGCCTGCCCGCGGCCGGGTCACCCTCGACGGCCGGCCGCTCGTGACCATGCGGCCCCGCGAGGTGGCGCGCCGCATCGCCGTCGTGGTCCAGGAGTCCGACGCCGACGCGATGCTGACCGTGCGTGAGATGGTCGCCCTCGGGCGGCTTCCGCGTCTGGGCACCTTCCAGCGCACCGGCGCCGTCGACCGCCGGGCAGTCGACGCCGCCCTGCTCCGCGTGGGCGCCCTCCCGCTCGCGGGCCGCCTCTACGCCGACCTGTCCGGCGGCGAGCGACAGCGCGTGCTCGTGGCACGAGCCCTGGCGCAGGAGGCGGACTTCCTGCTGCTCGACGAGCCCACCAACCATCTCGACATCCGCTACCAGCACGAGGTGCTCGGCCTGGTCCGCGAGGTCGCCACGAGCGCGGTCGTCGTCCTCCACGACCTCAACCTGGCCGCGCGCTACTGCGACGACCTGGTGCTGCTGGACCGGGGCCGGGTCGCCGCCGCGGGCGCGCCGGGCGCGGTGCTCGAGCCGGCGCTGCTCGAGCGCGTGTACGGCATCGGAGTCACCCGGACCGACGTCGGCGGTCACCCCCAGCTGCTCTTCCACCCGCTCTCCACCGACCAGGAAAGGCTCCCGGCATGACGACCCCCGCCACCGCCCGCCCCCAGGACCGGATCAACGCGTACTGGACCGGCCGGGCACCCGAGTACGACGACTACCAGCAGCGGCCCGAGCGGCGCGCGCACGACCGGGCCGCCTGGGCGGAGGTCTTCGGCGGGGCCCTGCCGCCCCCACCCGCCCAGGTCCTCGACCTCGGCACGGGCAGTGGCTACGTCGCGCTGCTGCTCGCGGAGCTCGGCCACGACGTCACCGCCACGGACCTCTCGGAGGGGATGCTCGCCCGCGCTCGGGCACACGCCGCCCGGGGGGACCGCGCTCCGCGCTTCCTGCAGGGCGACGCCGTCGAGCCGGCGTACCCCGACGACTCCTTCGACGCGATCACCAGTCGCTACCTGATGTGGACGCTGCGGGAGCCGGAGCGCGCGCTGGCCGCCTGGCGACGCCTGCTGCGGCCCGGGGGAGTGCTCGCCCTGGTCGACTCCACCTGGTTCCCGACCGGCCTCGACCGCGACACCGCGCCCGACTTCGTCGCCCTCTACGACGCCGAGGTGCGCGCTCAGCTCCCGCTCGCCGCCGCGTCGTCGATCGACGCGACCCGCGATCTGGTCGCGGGAGCCGGCTTCGCGGACGTGACCCTCACGCCGCTCACCACGATCCTCGAGCTCGACCGCCGCTTCGGCGTGGCCCCCGACCACGAGGTCCGCCTGCAGTTCCTCCTCACGGCCCGGCGCGCCTGACGCGGCGGGTCGGAGGGGGCGGATCAGCCTGGGTCGACGACCTCGAGCGTGCCGTCGTCGCGCTGCCACAGGCTCGCCACGTGCAGCCGCCGCGTCCGGCCGACCTGGTCCCACGCGTGGTAGACGAGGCGGAGCGACTTCCGGTCGACGAACGCGCTCGCGCCACCGGGGCCGAGCCGTCCGGTCGACTCCGTCGCGAGGAGCGGCTCGCCGCGGTTCTGCCGGACGCACGGCCCTTGCGGGCCCGCGCAGATGGCGTAGCCGGTGGCGTAGTCCGCCCGCTCCCAGGAGTTGCCGGAGTAGAACAGGTAGGTCACCCCCCGGAACTGGACCATGCTCGGGTTCTCGATCGTGTCGCCCTCCCACGGCCGGTCGAGCGTGAGCAGCTCCCGGGTCTGCGAGCCCTCGGCGAAGGCGGTGCCGTCGGCGTTCAGCTGCCGGATGAAGAGCCCGGCCGGGCGCCGGTTGACGACGCCGGAGAACTTCCACAGCAGCCACGGCACGCCCTGGTCGTCGACGAACACATCGGGGTCGATCACGCCCAGCTGCGCCTCGCCGTAGCAGAGCGGCTCGCCGACCGGCCGGAAGGGCCCGGCCGGGGACGGGCCGCGGGTCAGGCCGATGCAGTTGTGCCGCTGGCCGCCGTGGGTGCCGGCCGGCGCGGCGTACGCCGCGGTCCAGCCGTCGCCCACCTTGTCGACCCCGGGCGCCCACAGGTCGCGCCCGCCGTCGCGGCTGCGCACCCAGCCCGCCACCTCGATCGGGTCGACCCGGCGCCCGGCGGCGTCGGTGAGCGGCGTCCAGGTCACGAGGTCACGCGAGGTGAGGACGGGCAGGCGCAGGTGGGAGGTGTTCGTGGCGTAGGCGTACCAGCGGCCGCGGTGCCGCACGACGTCCGGGTCCGCGAACACCCCGCGGTACGCCACGCCCGGCTGCCAGCGGGTGCTGGATCCGGCGACCCGCACCGCCTCGGGCCGGCGCTGCGCGGGCAGCTGCTGGGCCAGCCGCTCGGCCAGCTTCGCAAGGTCCTGCATCTCGCCGGCGAGGACGTCGCTGGGCAGCGTCGTGGGCAGCGCGCTCGGCTCCGGGATCAACGGTGCCTCCGAGGTCGCGGGCGCGGCCGCGGGAGCGTCGTGCTCGCCGCCGGCGCAGCCGGACAGCCCGAGGACCGCGACCATGGCCGCCGCCAGAGCTCGCATGAGCGTGCCTCCCTCCGCCCGCACACCCTAGGGGGTGGGTCGACGGTGCACGACTAGACTCTCGCGAGCCATGACTGAGCCCGTTGCGCGTCCCGCCCAGACCGTCGCCGAGGCCGAGGACGCCCTGCTGTCCCGGTGGCCGGAGACCCGGCTGGAGCCCTCGCTCGACCGGATCCGTGCGTTCACCGAGCTGCTGGGCGACCCGCAGCGCGCCTACCGGTCGATCCACCTCACCGGGACCAACGGCAAGACCTCCACCTCGCGGATGGTCGACGCGCTGCTGCGCGCCCTCGACCTGCGCACGGGGCGGTTCACCAGCCCGCACGTCGAGCGCATGGCCGAGCGGATCAGCATCGACGGCGAGCCCCTGGACGACGACGCCTTCGTCCGGGCGTTCAACGACGTCGCGCCGTACACCCACCTCGTCGACCAGGCCGAGGCGCACCCCCTCAGCTTCTTCGAGACCGTCGTCGGGATGGCGTACGCCGCCTTCGCCGACGCCCCGGTCGACGTGGCCGTCGTCGAGGTCGGGATGGGCGGCTCGTGGGACGCCACCAACGTGATCGACGCCGACGTCGCCGTCGTCACCCCGATCGCCGTCGACCACGCCCATTACCTCGGCGGCACCGCGGTCGAGATCGCGCGCGAGAAGGCTGGCATCATCAAGCCGGGCGCCGTGGCGGTGCTCGCCCAGCAGAGCGCCGACGTCGCGGTCGTCCTCCTCGAGCGCGCCGCCGAGGTCGGCGCCACCGTGGCCCGCGAGGGCCTCGAGTTCGGCGTGGTCGCCCGGGCGGCCGCCGTCGGCGGGCAGGTCGTCACCCTCCAGGGCCTGCGCGGACGGTACGACGACGTCTTCCTCCCGCTCTACGGCGCGCACCAGGCGCAGAACGCCGCGGCCGCGCTCGCCGCGGTGGAGGCCTTCGTGGGCGGCGAGGAGCCGCTCGGCGACGACGTCGTGCGCGGCGCGTTCGCGGAGATCACCTCACCCGGTCGGCTCGAGGTCGTCCGGCGCAGCCCCACGATCGTCCTGGACGCCGCCCACAACCCGCACGGCGCGGAGGCGACCGCGGCGGCGCTGGAGGACTCCTTCCAGTTCGACCCGCTCGTCGGCGTGATCGGCGTGATGGGCGACAAGGACGCCGAGGGCCTGCTGGCGGCGTTCGAGCCGAGCCTCGCCCACGTCGTGGTCACCCAGAACTCCACCGACCGGGCGCTGCCGGCCGACCGGCTCGCCGAGGTCGCCCGCGAGGTGTTCGGCGAGGACCGGGTCACCGTCGTACCGCTGCTGGCCGACGCCATCGACGCCGCGGCCGCGCTGGCGGAGGCCGAGGGCAGCGACGCGCTCAGCTCCGGCGCCGTCCTGGTCACCGGTTCCGTGGTGACCGTCGGCGAGGCCCGGGTGCTGCTCGGAGGGCGGAAGTGAGCGCCGCGCCGACGCCGGTCGACCCCGAGCGCGAGCGGTCGCCGCGCCGCGCGATGTGCGCCGCCGTGCTCTCCCTCGAGGCGATCGCGGTCGGGCTGTCGACGCCGGTGATGATCGGGGTCTCCGGGATCCGGGCCGGGGTCGCGCTGCCGGTCGGGCTCGGCCTGGCGCTGGCGTGCGTGCTGGTCGCGGGCATGCTGCGCCGCGAGTCGGCGTACGTCCTGGGGCACGCGCTGCAGGTCGGTGCCGTGGCCCTGGGGCTCCTCGCGCCCCTCATGTTCGTGGTCGCCGGGATCTTCGCCCTGCTCTGGGGTACCGCCTACGGCCTGGGCCGCAAGATCGAGCGCGAGCGGGCCGAGGCGTTCTCGGCGTACGACCGGCAGCGTGAACTCTGACCCCTGGTGACCGCTGGGTAGAGTGGCCGCGTGCCAGTGATCATCGACAAGCTCCTCCGCATCGGAGAGGGCAAGATCCTCCGCCAGCTCGAGGGCATCGCGAAGGCCGTCAACGCCATCGAGGACGACTTCAAGGCGATGTCCGACGCCGAGCTGCGGGGCATGACGGACGAGTTCCGCAAGCGCCTCGCCGACGGCGAGGACCTCGACGACATCATGCCCGAGGCGTTCGCGACGGTCCGCGAGGCCGCGCGCCGCGTGCTCGGCCAGCGCCACTTCGACGTGCAGATCATGGGCGGCGCGGCGCTGCACCTCGGCAACATCGCCGAGATGAAGACCGGTGAGGGCAAGACCCTCGTCTCGACGCTGCCGGCGTACCTCAACGCCCTCGAGGGCAAGGGCGTCCACGTCGTCACGGTCAACGACTACCTGGCGAAGTTCCAGTCCGAGATGATGGGCCGCGTCCACCACTTCCTCGGCCTGTCCGTCGGCGTGATCCTGCCGAGCATGCGGCCCGACGAGCGCCGCAAGGCCTACGCGTGCGACATCACCTACGGCACCAACAACGAGCTGGGCTTCGACTACCTGCGCGACAACATGGCGTCGTCGCTGGACGAGTGCGTGCAGCGGGGCCACAACTTCGCCATCGTGGACGAGGTCGACTCGATCCTCATCGACGAGGCGCGCACCCCGCTCATCATCAGCGGTCCGACCCAGGACGAGGTGAAGTGGTACGGCGAGTTCGCCAAGATCGCGCAGAAGCTCACCAAGGACGTCGACTACGAGGTCGACGAGAAGAAGCGCACGATCTCGGTCCTCGAGGAGGGCATCACCAAGGTCGAGGACCACCTCGGCATCGAGAACCTCTACGAGTCGGCCAACACTCCGCTCATCTCCTTCCTGCACAACTCCATCAAGGCCAAGGAGCTGTTCCGCAACGACAAGGAGTACGTCGTCATGGAGGGCGAGGTGCTCATCGTCGACGAGCACACCGGCCGCATGCTCGCGGGACGCCGCTACAACGACGGCCTCCACCAGGCCATCGAGGCCAAGGAGGGCGTGAAGGTCCGCGAGGAGTACCAGACCCTCGCCACCGTCACCCTGCAGAACTACTTCCGCCTCTACGACAAGCTCTCCGGCATGACCGGCACGGCGCTGACCGAGGCGTCCGAGTTCGACAAGATCTACAAGCTCGGCGTCGTCCCGATCCCGACGAACAAGCCGATGCTGCGCATCGACCAGCCCGACCTCGTGTACCGCACCGAGGAGGCGAAGTACAACGCCGTCGTCGAGGACATCGTCGAGCGGCACCAGAAGGGCCAGCCGGTCCTCGTCGGCACGGTGTCCGTCGAGAAGTCGGAGTACCTCCACCAGCAGCTCACCAAGCGCGGCATCCCGCACTCGGTCCTCAACGCCAAGGTCCACGCCGAGGAGGCGAAGATCGTCGCCCTCGCCGGTCACAAGGGCGCGGTCACCGTCGCGACCAACATGGCCGGCCGCGGCACCGACATCATGCTCGGCGGCTCGGTCGAGTTCCTCGCCGACGCCGAGCTGCGCAAGCAGGGCCTCGAGCCCTCCGGCGAGACCGCCGAGCAGTACGACGCCGCGTGGCCCGCGATGGTCGAGACGATCAAGAAGCAGGTCGAGGCCGAGCACGACGAGGTCAAGGCGCTGGGCGGCCTCTACGTCATCGGCACCGAGCGCCACGAGTCGCGTCGCATCGACAACCAGCTGCGCGGTCGCTCCGGCCGCCAGGGCGACCCCGGCGAGAGCCGCTTCTACCTGTCGCTGCAGGACGAGCTCATGCGGCTGTTCAAGTCCGACTGGGTCGACCGCGTCCTGCTGATGCTGAAGATCCCCGACGACGTCCCGATCGAGAACAAGCGGGTCACCAACGCCATCGCCAGCGCCCAGGGCCAGGTCGAGGCGCAGAACTTCGAGTCTCGCAAGAACGTCCTCAAGTACGACGACGTCATGGACCGCCAGCGCAAGGTGATCTACGGCGAGCGGCGCGAGGTGCTCGAGGGCGTCGACCTCGAGGAGCAGATCCGGACGTTCATCGACGACGTCGTGACCGGCTTCGTCAACGGCTCGCTCGACGAGTTCTCCGAGGAGTGGGACCTCGAGCAGCTGTGGACCGACCTCAAGCAGTTCTGGCCGGTGTCGATCTCCTGGAAGGACCTGGTCGAGGAGGCCGGCAGCCAGGCCGCTCTGGAGAAGGCGGACCTGATCGAGCGGCTGAAGGCGGACGCCCACGCGGCGTACGACCGTCGCGAGGAGGAGGTCGGCGAGGAGGTCGCCCGCGAGCTCGAGCGCCGCGTGCTCCTCTCGGTGCTCGACCGCAAGTGGCGCGAGCACCTCTACGAGATGGACTACCTGCGCGAGGGCATCTACCTGCGGGCGTACTCGCAGCGCGACCCCCTGGTCGAGTACCAGCGCGAGGGCTTCGACATGTTCGCCGCCATGATGGACGGCATCAAGGAGGAGACCGTCGGCTTCCTGTTCAACCTGGAGGTCCAGGTCGAGGAGGGGGACGAGGAGGTCCACTACCACGCCGACGGCTCACGGCACGCCGGCCCGATGCACGAGGGTGCGTTCGCCGAGCCGCCCACCGGCGTCGGCGTGGGTGCCGGTGGCGGGGTCGACCTGTCGTCGATCTCCTCCGAGCTCAAGGCCGCCGGCCACGCGCCGAAGGTGACCGCCAAGGGTCTCGACGCCCCGAAGCAGCCGCAGAACCTCACCTACACCGCCCCGGACGAGACCGGTCACGAGGAGGTCCGCGGCTCCGGCACGGTCTCCAACGCCGGTGACGAGTTCGCCGACGTCGGCCGCAACGCCCTGTGCCCCTGCGGCTCCGGCAAGAAGTACAAGCGCTGCCACGGCGCCCCCGGCGGAGCCTCCGGCTACACCACCCGCGTCAGCGGCTGACTCCCTCAGGGGTGTTGAGTCGTCACTTCTGACCCGTCGAGTCGTCGGTTCTGACCCGTTGAGCCGTCAGTCGGAATGCCCCGACTGACGGCTCAACGGTCAATTAGTGACGACTCGACGGGCATCTAGTGACGACTCGACGGGTCAGAAGTGACGACTCAACGGTCACTGGAGGGCCATGCGGGGCTCGCCGTTGAGGAGCCCGGTGCCGCTGCGGACGCAGGCGCCGCCGCGCGGCGTACCGCCGTTGTAGGCCTGGCGGACGCAGGAGCGGACGGCGAGCTGGCCCCAGTAGTTGGGGTGCAGCGACTCCTGGATGTAGTACGGCGAGTCGCCTGCCGTGCTCACGGTCCGGATCTGGTTGACCCACTCGGTGCGGTCGACGGCGCCGGTGCTGGTCCAGCTCGCGATGCCGACCTCCTCGTAGAGCCCGACCCCCGTCTCGCACAGCCGCCGGCCGTTGAGCGCACCCGACAGGTTGAGGACCCGGGCATTGGTGATGCCGGCCTGGCTGATGGCTCCGGTCACCGTGTTGTTGATGGTCGGCAGCGCCGTGTTGTTGGCCCAGTCGGCGTCGGCGTTCCAGAAGCCGCAGCCGCCGGTGCTCTGCCGCGTGTAGCCGCTCTGGCCGTAGCGGAACCCGGCGCCGCTCGGGATGGGCGAGGGATAGGTCTGCACCAGCATGGTCCACTGACTGTCGCCGTACCCGGCATTGCGCATGGCGGTGCGCACGTTCGCCAGGGCGGTGGCGATCCGGCCGCGAACGGCCGTCACGTTGCTGCTGGTGAAGTTACTGGTGACGCTGCTGTCGTCCTTGCAGTAGTCCTTCCACCACGAGGGCGAGAGCAAGAAGTCCTGCACGCACTGCTGCACGATGCCCGCGAAGTCGAAGTCGTTGCCGCCGATGGACACGGCGACCATCCGCACGTTGTTGGCGGTGGCGAAGGCCTGCAGCGCTCGCGCCTGTCCGACGCCCTCGGGACCGCTGTAGAAGTCGAGGCCGGGCTTGAAGTACTCCCCGGTGGAGGTGCCGGTCGTGGCGCCCGAGCAGGCCAGGTTGAGGCTGCGAACGCCGCCGCCGATGTGGATCTCCGCGCTGCGGGAGCGATGGCAGCGCGCAATCGTCTCGCCGGTCCCCGTGGCGTTGTCGTGGTACGCCGTCGGCCCGAGCGCGTCGGCGCGGGCGCTGCTGCTGTTGGAGGAGCCGGCCCAGCGACCGGCCTCCCCGGAGATGTAGGAGTCGCCGACCGAGACGATCCAGGGGGTACCGACCCCCGGGCCGTCGGCGCGTGCGGGAGAGGCGGTGAGTGGCGCGGCCAGCGCGGCGCCGACGACGGCCAGGACGGCCGCGAGGGTACGGATCATGGCCGCAACGTAGTGAGTCAGGTCACATCTGACCAGGCCTAGAGGTCAGGCGAAGTCCAGTGCGGTGCAGATCCAGCGCTGGTCGCGCCGCTCGAAGCGCGCCGCGACCGCCCGTGAGCGGTTCCCGTGGCGCACATGCACGCCGCACTCGACCACCACGTCGCTGATGAAGCAGGCGTGCACGCTCAGCACCCGGGGTCGCACCGACTGCACCCGCGCCAGTCCGGGCTGGTGACCACCGGCGCGGGCCACGAGGAGGGCGCGCCGGTGGAGGTCGGCGTACACATCAGGCGTGGTCCACCGGACCAGCTGGGAGACCGGTCGGTCGCCGCCGACGATCTCCACGGCGGCCTGCACGAAGCGGTGGGTCCACTCCTCGATGGCGTGGCGCAGGCGTTGGTCGACCGGGACCACGACGGCGCCGGGCCGCGACCGCGGCGGGCGCCGGGGGCGGACCGCGGGCGGTGAGCGCCGGGGGAGCAGGGCCAGGGCGAGGGTGCCCTGGGTGGGACTGACGGGCACGGTCACCCGGGCCCCGGCGAGCTCGGGAGGTACGGCGGCCATGGCTCCTCCTGCCGGTCGTGGATCATGCGGGCGGCAGCCGCAGCGACTGCCCGGGGTGGATGAGGTCGGGGTCGGGGCCGATCTCCGAGGCGTTGCGGGCGTGCATCCGGCGGCAGTACGCCGCCAGGTTGGCGTCCGACGCCCCCGGGCCCAGGGCGCGGGCTGCGATCGACCACAAGGTGTCTCCCGGCCGGACGACGACCGTGCCCGAGTGGTGGCCGGGAGGGTCAGGGGCACGGTGGGCGGAACGGTCGGCGGGGCGGTCGGCGGGGCGGTCGGCGGGGCGGTCGGCGGGGCGGTCGGCGGGGCGGTCGGGGAGAGGCAGGCCGTGCAGCACGGCGGTGTCCGCGAGGGACTCGGTGGCCACGGCGGGCACGGCTGGCACGTCGGGGCCCGCGGGAGCGGCGTACCCGGGAGTGGTGGTGGCGAGCACGGTGACGCCGCACGCGGCAAGGAGCAGGCGCCGCAACGGGCCCGTCGCACGGGGCCGGGCGGGCGCGCGCAGGACGCCCCAGGTCACGTCGGTCGCCGTCACCCAGAGCACCGCGGCGGCCGTCAGTGCGGCGCCGGCGCAGCACTGGACCAGGGCGTCCGCGAAGGTCGGTCCGGGAGCCGTCAGCAACGGGCGGGCGAGGGGTGCGGTGACGGTGCCGGCGACAGCAAGTAGTGCCGTCGCGGTCATCCAAAGCAGGCCTGCGCGCGTGCGCGCCCCGCGTGAAACGACGAGTTCCATCCCGAGAGAACCTTTGCGTTTGCGTGCATTTGGACCAGGATGAATCCGTTGACGGCAGTTGTCAACGATCGGGCCGAGATTGTGGGGGAGGGGCGTGCGAGGCTGGGACCATGGGCTGGGAGGAGGAGCTGTTCGCGCTCTTCGACGACCTCGAGGAGCAGGCAAGCGCCCTGTACGCCGCCGAGCGTGGCCCCGAGGTCGCCGACCGCAGCCGTGCCGAGTACCGGCAGGTGCTGCTGGCCGGTCGGCTGATGGCGACGGTCGGCCAGCGCGTCGTCCTCGGCGTGCTCGGCGTCGGCATGCTGTCCGGAACGATCGAGCGGGTCGCCGACGGCTGGCTGCTGCTCGGCGCCGGCGAGCACGACTGGGTCGTCGCGTTCGACGCGGTCGCCACGGTCGAGAACGCTTCACCGCGCTCGGTGCCACAGATCGCCTGGTCACCCCTGACCCGGCTCGGCCTGCCCTCAGCTCTGCGCCGCATCGCCGAGGCCGGCGAGCCGTGCCTGCTGCACCTGCGTGACGGCACCCGCTACGACGGCCTGCTGGGAAGGGTCGGGGCGGACTTCTGCGAGCTCGCCGTCGGTGAGGAGCGGCGGATCCTTCTGATCGCGTTCAGCGCGCTGGCGGCGGCGCAGTCACGCGCCTGAGAATCAGCGGAGCTGGCCGCCGAAGCCGACCGGAGGGCCGCCGATTGGTCACAGACCGCATCCGACGGCCCCAGAACGGCGTGGATTGGTCCCAAACCGCACAAGTACTGACGAGTCGTTCCGCTTCTCAGGTCGCATCGAAGTCGTACGGCGGCCGCTCGCCGGGCTCGAGCATCCGCACCGGGGCGGGCTCGTCGCGGCCGGTGTCGCGGATCGAGTCCTCGAGATCGTCGAGCTCGGCCATCGCCTCGGCGATGTGCTTGCGGACGATGGCGCGGGGGTCGAGGTCGGTGAGCTCTAGGTCGGCGTAGGCGGGGCCCAGCTCGGCGCGCAGCTCGTCGCGGGCGTTGGTGGCGAACTTGCGCAGCTCGCGGGCGAGCCGTCCGGCCTGCCGGGCGAGCTCGGGCAGCTTGTCGGGACCGAAGACGAGCACGGCGAGGAAGGCGATGACCACCAGCTCGCCGAATCCGATCCCGAACACTGGCCCGCCGCCCCTTCTCCGTCGTGTCCTGTCGTGGCCCGCGCGCCGTGCGGCGTGCCGGTCAGAACTTACTGGTCGGAGTGAGGCCGAGCTGCATGCCGGCCAGGCCGCGCCCGCGGCCGCCGAGCCGGTCGGCGATCGCCGCGAGGGCCTCCGCGGCGGGAGCGGTGGGGTCGGCGTCGACGATCGGCTTGCCGGCGTCGCCTCCCTCGCGCAGGGCGATGTCGAGCGGGATCTGGCCGAGCACGGGGACGTCGTACCCGAACCGCTCGGACAGGGTCGCGGCGACCCGGTCGCCGCCGCCGGCGCCGAAGACCTCCAGGCGGTGCTCCTTGCCCTCGGCGGCGCAGTGCGGGCAGGCGAGATAGCTCATGTTCTCGATGACGCCCACGACGCGCTGGTGCATCATCGACGCCATCGTCCCGGCGCGCTCGGCGACCTCGGCCGCAGCCTCCTGCGGGGTGGTCACGACGACGACCTCGGCGCCGGGCAGGTGCTGCCCGAGCGAGATGGCGATGTCACCCGTGCCCGGGGGCAGGTCGAGCAGCAGGACGTCGAGGTCGCCCCAGTACACGTCGGCGAGCATCTGCACGAGCGCCCGGTCGAGCATCGGTCCGCGCCAGGCGACGACCTGGTCGCGCCGCGGCTTGAGCATGCCGATCGAGATGACCGAGACGCCGGACGGCGTGGGGACGGGCATGATCAGGTCGTCGACCTGGGTCGGCCGGGCGTCGGCGACGCCGAGCATGGCGGGGATCGAGTGGCCGTAGATGTCGGCGTCGACGAGGCCGACCTTGCGACCGGCCTTCGCCAGCGCGAGCGCCAGGTTGACCGTCACCGACGACTTGCCGACGCCGCCCTTGCCGGAGGCGATCGCGAACACCTTCGTGAGGGAGCCGGGCTGGGCGAACGGGATCTCCCGCTGTGCCTGGCCGCCACGGAGCGTCTCGTGCAGGCCGGAGCGCTGCTCGGCGCTCATCACGCCGAGCTGGACATCGACCCCGGTCACGCCCGGGAGGGCGGTGACGGCGGCCGTGACGTCACGGGTGATGGTGTCCTTGAGCGGGCAGCCCGCCACGGTGAGCAGTGCCTTGACGGTGACGACGGACCCGCCGTCGCCCGGCGCGATGTCCACCGCGTCCACCATGCCGAGCTCGGTGATCGGGCGCTTGATCTCGGGGTCGTTGACCTTGCCGAGGGCGGCCATGACCTGCTCGACGGACGGGGACTGCTGCGAACTGCTCACAACCCCTGAGTCTAGGGACCGCCGGGTGACGGCTCGTCGGCGCCGTCGTCGTGAGACTGCGCACGCTCCTCGACCTGGGTCGCCCGCTCGTCGAGGTCGGAGAGCAGCGAGCGCAGCTCGGACCGCAGGAAGTCGCGGGTCGCGACCTCGCCGACCGCCATCCGCAGCGAGGCGACCTCGCGGGCGAGGAACTCCATGTCGGCGTGCGCGCGGGCGTCGGCCTGCCGGTCCTGCTCGGCGATCACCCGGTCCCGCGCCTCCTGCCGGTTCTGCGCGAGGAGGATCAGCGGGGCGGCGTACGACGCCTGCAGGCTCAGCATGAGCGTGAGGAAGATGAACGGGAAGCGGTCGAAGCGCAGGTCCGGGGGAGCCAGGGTGTTCCAGGCCATCCACGCCACGACGAACAGCGTCATGTAGATGAGGAAGGTCGCCGTCCCCATGAACCGAGCGAACTGCTCGGCGAACACCCCGAAGGTGTCGGAGTTGTACGCCGGCCGGCGGACCAGCTTGCGTCGCTCCTCGCGCGGGGTGTCGAGCCGCTCCCGGCGCGCCTCGCTCACGACGCGCCCTTCCCGCGCTCCCGCGCCCGCTCGCGCCAGTTGGCCGGGAGCATGTGGTCGAGCAGGTCGTCGACGGTGACGGCGCCGATCAGGCGCCGGTCCTCGTCGACCACGGGCGCCGCGACGAGGTTGTACGTCGCCAGGTGGGCGGCCACCTCGTCGATGCTCGCCTCCGGGCGCAGCCACTCCATCGAGTCGTCGAGCGCCCCCGCCACCAGCGTGGAGGGCGGCTCGCGGAGCAGGCGCTGGATGTGCGCGACGCCGAGCAGCTTGCCCGTCGGGGTCTCCAGCGGCGGACGGCACACGTAGACCAGGGCGGCGAGGGCGGGCGTCAGTTCCGGGTTGCGCACGTGCGCGAGCGCGTCGGCGATCGTCGCGTCGGGGCCGAGGATGACCGGCTCGGACGTCATCATCGCGCCGGCGGTGTTCTCGACGTAGCTCATCAGGCGCCGGACGTCCTCGGCCTCCTCGGGCTCCATCAGCTCGAGCAGGATCTCGGCGGTCTCGGGCGGCAGGTCGCGCACCAGGTCTGCGGCGTCGTCGGGCGACATCTCCTCGAGGACGTCGGCCGCGCGCTCGGAGTCGAGTCCCTTGAGGATCTCGACCTGGTCGTCCTCGGGCAGCTCCTCGAGGACGTCGGCGAGCCGCTCGTCGTCGAGCGCCAGCGCCACCGCCGTACGACGCTCCGGCGGGAGGTCGTGCAGGATGCTCGCCGCGTCGGCGGGCCGCATCTCGTTGAGCGCGGCGACCAGGTGGGTGGCGCCCTGGCGGTCGTCGGCGCGGGTGAGCCCCGTGACGTCGCGCCATTCGACCACGTGCGTCTGCCCACGGCGCCGGAAGCCCTTGGACGGCTCGCGCACGGCCACCCGGCTCAGGACCCAGTCGCGGGTGCGCGCGGGCTCCATCGCGACGTCGTAGACCGTGCCGGTGATGCCGCTGTCCTTGATGGTGACGGTGCGGTCGAGCATCTGCCCGATCACGAGGGTCTCGGTGGAGCGCTGCTCGAAGCGGCGCATGTTGAGCAGCCCGGTCGTGTAGACGTGAGCGCTGTCGATGTTGGTCACCCGGGTCATCGGCACGAAGATCCGGCGCCGGCCGAACACCTCGGCGACCATCCCGAGCACGCGCGGCTGGGTGCCCTCCGTGCGCAGGGTCACGACGAGGTCGCGGACCTTCCCGACCTGGTCGCCCTGAGGGTCGAAGATCGGGAGCCCGACGAGCCTGGCCGCGAACACGCGGGAGGAGGTGGTGCTCACGGGACGCAACGCTACCGGGCCGCGGCGCCGATCCCGGCGCGAGCCGCGCCCGCGCGAGCCGCACCCGCGCGAGCCGCGCCCGTGCGGACCGGGCTAGCGCATGAACGTCCGCGGGCACGACGCGCCCGCGCAGTCCCGGCTCTCGAGCCACAGGGCCCGCAGCTCCTGCCGCGCCTGCTTGTAGCGGGGGTCGCGGTAGAGGTTGTAGAGCTGGTAGGGGTCGTTCTTCGTGTAGTACATCTCCCCGCGCCCCTTCCGGCCGCGGACATAGGTCCACGGACCGACGATGACCCCGGTGTAGAGCGGGTCGAGGCCTCCCTTGACCGGCCATCCGGCGATGGGTACGACGCGTCGCGTGGCGTCGCTGTCGAGCCACGGCATGACGTCCACGCCGTCGGCGTCGCGGTCGAGGGTGGTGCCGGCGAGGGCGGCGAAGGTGGGCGCCCAGTCGGCGTTGGTGACCGGGGCCTCGGTGGTGGTGCCCGCGGGCAGGCCGGGACCGCGGATGTACATCGGGATCCCGATGGTGTCGCGGTAGTGCCACAGCTTGCCGTTGAGGTGGTGCTCCCCGACGGCGTAGCCGTTGTCGGAGGTCACGACGACGTAGGTGTCGTCGAGCTGCCCGGTGTCCTCGAGGGTCCGGACGGTGCGGGCGATCGCGCGGTCGACGGCCTGCAGCGACTCGACCCGCTGCTGGCGGACCTCGCGCAGCGCCGCGCGGCGCTCCTTCGAGCTCTTCTGCCGCGCGGAGCGCACGAGCGCCTTGTCGCTGGGGTCCTCCTCGAACATCTCCGGGGTGGTGTCGAGGTCGAGGTCCTCGAAGCTGTTGCGGTCGCGCTTGTCCGGCACGGTCGTCGAGATGCCCTCCGGATCGTCGTCCTCCACGGGGCTGCCGTGGTGGGGCGCGACGTAGTTGACCCACAGGTACCAGGGCCGCTCGGCGTTGGCGCCCTCGGCGTGGTCCGCGATCAGCGCGTTCGACTGGTCGCTGAGCAGGGTGGTGGAGTACTCGTCGTACTCCTCGATCTCGCCGTCCACGAGCAGCTGCGGGTGCTCGAAGTCGTAGGTCGCGAAGTCCACCGTGGGGCGCCACACGGTCCAGCCCGGCGGCTCGTGGTCGACCTCCTGGCGGGTGTAGCCGTTGAGGTACTTGCCGACCATCATCGTGTCGTAGCCGGCCTTCTGCAGGCTGCCCGGCAGGGTGTCCTCGTCGTCGAAGGCGGTGTAGCTGCCGCCCTCGCCGGCCACGGTCACCGCGCCGTGGTTGTTGGCGTACTGCCCGGTGAGCAGCGAGGCCCGTGCGGGCACGCAGATCGGTGTGGGCGCGAGCCCGTTGGCGATGGTGACGCCCTGGTCGGCGACGAGCTCCTGGAGGTGCGGCATGTACTCCATGTCCTTGAGGGCCGCGTCGTCCATCGTGATCATCAGCAGGTTGGGCTTGTCCGGCGAGGCCACGGGCGCGGGGGTCGCCTCGGGGCCGAGCACCGTGTCGGCCTTCGTCGGCGCCGCGACGTCCGCCTGCTCGCCCGGCGGCTGGTACTTCACGGCGGGCGGGCGCTCCGCCGATCCTCCGCCCCCACCGGAGCAGGCGGACAGCACGCTCGCGCTCAGGACGGCGGCGGTGGCGATCCGGAGGCGTCCGGGGCGAGTCACGAGTCGGTCTCCTTCGGGGTGGTGCTCGTGCTGGTTCTGTCCGCGGTCGCACGGCGGGCGACGTCGGCGGCGCAGCGGAAGCCGAGGTTCGACGCGGTGGAGTCCGGCGGCGCTGCCGATCGGGCGGCCACCCGGTACCGGTTGCAGTACGAGTCGTGGCACAGGAACGAGCCCCCGCGCATGACGCGGACCGTACCAGAGGCGGGGCCACGCGGATCGCGGCGCGGCCGCGCGCCGTACGCCGCGGGGTCGAACCAGTCGGAGCACCACTCCCAGACGTTGCCGACCATCTGGTGCAGGCCGTAGCCGTTGGCGTCGTACGCCGCGGCCGGCGCGGTCGTGGTCCAGCCGTCCTCGGCGGTGTTCGTCCCCGGGAAGGAGCCCTGGAAGATGTTGCAGCGCCACGTCCCCTCGGCCATCAGCTCGTCGCCCCACGGGTACCGGCAGCCGGTCAGACCGCCCCGGGCGGCGTACTCCCACTCGGCCTCCGTCGGCAGCCGTCGGCCGGCCCAGCGCGCGAAGGCGAGGGCGTCGTCGTGGGAGACGTGGACCACGGGGTGGTCGGCGCGGTCGGCGATGTCCGAGCGCGGGCCCTCCGGGTGCCGCCAGTCCGCCCCGCGCACGCCGACCCACCAGGGCGTGGCGGGGGAGCGGCCGAGCACGTCGCCGACGGTGGCGGCGACATCGGTGTGGAAGACGGCGGAGAACCCCTCGCGCTCGGCCGTCGTGCGGTGCCCGGTGGCCTCGACGAAGACCGCGAACGCGCGGTTGGTCACGCTGGTCGTGCCCAGGAGGAAGGCCGACAGCTCGACCTCGTGCACCGGGCCCTCGCCGTCGCCGGCGTAGCCGTCGCCGAAGTGGTCCCCGAGCAGGGCCCGGCCGGAGGGGATGGGGGCCAGCTCACCGAGGTCGAGGCCGCCAGCGGCGATGCCGGGAGCGGGCGCGGGAGCGGCCGGCGACGTCGCCGGCGCGGGGGCCGGGGCGGGGACGGCGACCGGGCCGGGAGCGGCGGGGACGCAACAGGGGCGCTGGGTGGGCATCGCCGACCAGTCTGCCCCAGCGCGCGAAGAGGTCCGCCCCGGCGGTGACGTCGATTACGATTCCCGACGTGGAGGAGCAGGAGCGTCCCGGCGCGCGCGCCGGCAAGCGGCAGGGCCCTGCCGTCTCCTCCCTCGACGTGGTGGTCACGGTCGTGGCCGTGGTCGTCGTGCTCGTCGGTCTCGGGGTCTCGCTCATCCTGCCGCCGGACGCCCCGGACGCTCCGGTGGCGCACGAAGGACGCCGTACGGCGTCGGCCGGTGCGAGCTCGGCCACGCCCGACGCCCTCCCGCCCACGCCGACCGAGACCGCCGGCGTCGTGGTCCCGCCGCTCGCGATGGAGGCCGAGCGCCAGTCCGCCCAGCTGGTCTGCGAGGCGCTGATCGGCACGACCCAGTTCACGGCGCTCTCCTACAACATCAAGTCCGCGCGGGCCGGCAGCCTCGAGCGGCTGCTCGGCGTCATGCAGCGCTCCAAGGCCGAGGTCCTCCTGCTGCAGGAGGTCGACAACCGCCGCCGCAGCACCGGCAGCGTCGACCAGGCGGCGTGGTTCGCCGAGAGGCTCGGCGGCTGGCACTCGGCGTTCGGTCACAACGTGACCTTCGGGGACGGCCTCTACGGCACGGCCGTGGTGTCGAAGTTCCCGATCCTGTCCTCGACCAACACCCGGCTGCCCAATATCGGCCGGGCGCAGCCGCGGGGCCTGCTGCACGTCGTGATCGACATCGCGGGCGTCGAGGTCAGCGTCTACAGCACCCACCTCGACAACACCTCGCCGAACATCCGCACCGCGCAGGCCAGCACGATCTCGCGCATGCTCGCCGCCGACCCCCGGCCCAAGATCCTGGGAGGCGACATGAACACCTGGCCCAGCTCCGGCCCCGGCCGGATCCTGACCTCGGGGCTCAGCGACAGCTTCGTGGTCGCCGGCTCCGGCGGCGGCGCGACGCACCCGGCGAACCGCCCGCGGGGGCGCATCGACTACCTGCTGTACGGCGGCCCGGACCTCACCGCGCTGAGCTCGGTGGTGATGCCCGAGGGCGGGTCCGACCACCTGCCGGTCCGCGCGGGCTTCGAGCTCGGCGGGATCAAGACCGAGAAGTGCAACGGCGAGCCAGCGGCCAAGACCAAGAAGTCCCGCACGTCCCAGAAGCCGGGCGGCTCCGGGGGTTCGAGTGGCGAGGGGGCCGAGGGCACGCCGGAGTGAGTCCGGCCGCCTCGGCCGCGTGACGAGGCCCACGCCGCGGCCGTCGACACCGCGCCCGGAAGCGGGTTTGGCCGTGCTGGGGCGGGTATAGTGCCCCGCGTCAAAGGGTCGAGAGCCGCCTGCGCCTCCGCGAGGAGCGCGCCCGTTCGGAGCCCGGATCGATGTCTCGGGTGAAGCGGGTAGGGAGCAGGACGTGGTGGATGTGTGGGGGACCCGGTCGGCAGCAGGACGGACGCGGACCGTCGCGGCGCTGGCCGCGCTGCTTCTCGCGGTGGGCCTGCTGGTCGCCGGCCAGGCGGGCGTGACCCGCGCCGACGCAGCGCCGGTCGCGGCCGAGGCCGAGAGCACGTCGACGCCGGCGGCCCGCAAGGGACCCGACCCCGCGTACGTCGTGACGCCGGGCGTCACGTTCAACCACCCGTTCAAGAAGCGCAAGCGCGGCGCGATCCACCGCAAGATCGTCAAGACGCTCAAGAACGTCGAGGCCGGCCAGACGATCCGGCTGATGACGTGGAACTTCGACTCGCCCTATCTCGCGCGCAAGTTCATCGCCGCCCACAAGCGCGGCGCGTCGGTGCAGATCATCATGGCCCGTGGGCTCGCGATGGCGCAGGGACCCGGTCGCTCGTACCCGGTCCTGCGCAACGCCCTGAAGAAGGGCAACGCCGACCGGCCCAAGGAGCTGCGCAGCTGGATCCGCACCTGCGCCGCGACCTGCCGCGGCAAGGGCGGCGCGATGCACTCCAAGCTCATGCTCGTGAGCAAGTCGGGCGCCACGAACTTCATCGTCATGCAGGGCTCCGGCAACTTCACCGGCTCCGCTGCCGTCAACCAGTTCAACGACTGGACCACCATCACCGAGAACCAGGCGGTCTACGACGGCTGGATGCAGATGTGGGCCCAGGCCCGGCGGGACAAGAGCTACCCGGCGCTGCGGTTCACGGTCGGCAACATCACCTCGATCTTCGCGCCGCACCGCGGCGAGGTCGACCCCGCGCTCAAGGTGCTCAACAAGGTCCAGTGCCAGGGAGCGACCAACACCGGCACGGGCCGCACGAAGCTCCGGATCGCCAACGCCGTCTGGGGCGACGAGCGCGGCGCCGTCATCGCCAACAAGGTCCGCCAGCTCCACAACGAGGGCTGCGACATCCAGGTCGTCTTCATGATGATGTCGGGCAAGATCCGCGGCATCCTGCGCGGTGTGCCGGCGAAGCAGATGGTCTACATCACCGGCGCGACGGCCAACAAGTTCAAGGACCGCTACGTCCACCTCAAGGGCATGACCGTCAAGGGCAACGTCGACGGCCGCCCCGACGGCAACATGGTCCTCTCCAGCAGCGAGAACTGGACGAAGCTCGGCTGGTCCTCCGACGAGCAGAACGTGATCTTCCAGGACGACGCGGCGCTGACCGACAAGTACATCAGCTGGATCGAGATGATCTACCGGATCGCTCCGCGCACCCTGGCCAACTACGTCAACTCGGCGGACCCCGACCCGACGGTCCGGGTCAAGCCGGGCGCGGAGTACCTCAGCCCGAAGGACTACCCCTTCCACGAGCTCGAGGCCGAGCTGTACTGACGAAGGACACCACCCGAGGCCCGGGTCGCTGCCGAGAGGCGGCGGCCCGGGCTTCGGGTCGATGAGGACCGAGGCAGGAGGACCATGGCGCAGCGGGTGGTGCTGCACATCGGCACGATGAAGTCGGGGACCAGCTTCCTCCAGAACGTGCTCGGCGAGAACAAGGCGCTGCTGGCCGAGCGCGGGGTGCTCTTCCCCGGGCGCCGCTGGCGTCGCCAGGTGCGCGCGGTCAAGGAGCTGATCGGCCACGGCGGGCCGGGTCAGCCGCCGATGCCGCCGAGCGGCATGTGGCAGCAGATGGTCGACGAGATCCGGTCCTGGCCCGGCACGGCCGTCGTCTCCATGGAGTACCTCGCGCCTCGCGACGAGAAGCAGATCCAGCGGATCCGCCGGACCTTCCCCGAGAGCCGCGTCGAGGCCGTCATCACCTGTCGCGACCTGGCCCGCAATGTCCCGGCCATGTGGCTGGAGTCGGTGCAGAACGGCGGCACCACGGCCTGGCCCGAGTACGTCGCCGCGCTCGCCGCCCGCAGCGCCCCGAGTGACGCCGCGGCGCGCTTCTGGCGGCACCAGGACGTCCCGGCGATCGCCGCACGCTGGGCGAAGCCCCTCGAGCGGCGCGCCCTCACGCTGGTCACCGTGCCGCCCCCCGGCGCGCCGGGGGACCTGCTGTGGCGGCGCTTCGCCGAGGTGCTCGCCATCAGCCCCGACGGGATCGACCTCGACGTGCGCAGCAACCCCAGCATCGACCTGCCCAGCGCGCTCGTGCTGCTGCAGCTCAACCGGCGGCTCCGCCCCGACGGCCGCGGGGAGCTGCCGCCGTACTACGACCGCCTCGTCAAGCACCAGCTGGCCAAGCGCGGCCTGTCGCTGCGCGCCGGCGGCGGCCAGCGCCTGGGGTACGACGACGCGTGGGTCCGCGCACGCGGCGAGGAGCAGGTGAGCCTGCTGCGCAAGGGCAAGCACCGCGTGGTCGGCGACCTCGAGGAGCTCCGCCCGCAGCCGGTCCCGGGTCTCCAGCCCGCCGACGTCCCCGCCGAGGACGTGCTGGGGGCCGCCATCGACGCGATCGAGATCGCGCTGGGCCGCTGGGGCAGGGCGGCGGGCCTGGTGGCGGAGGAGACCTCATGAGGTGGCGTGGCCGCCGCGACGACGCGACCGTCCCCGGTCCGCCGGCGACCGAGCCCGGCGCCCCCGCGGCGCGGCGCTCGGGGGACGGGCTGCCGCGGGTGGCCGCCATCACGATGAGCCGTGACAGCGGACCGGTGCTGCGCCGCTGGGTCGCGCACTACCAGCGCGAGCTGGGCGTCGAGGACGTCTTCGTCGTGGACGACCACAGCGTGGACGGCTCGACCGACGACCTGCCCTGCACGGTCCTGCGCCTGCCCTATCTGGACAAGTACTCCTTCGAGCCGTCCCGGATGGGCATCCTCAGCGGGCTGGCGAAGTCCCTCCTCTTCGCCTACGACGCGGTCCTGCTGGCCGACGCCGACGAGTTCGTCGTGGCGGACCCGGCGCGGCACGCCTCGCTGCGGCACTTCGCCGCGGCGCGTGCGGGCAGCGCGGTGTGCGGCGTCCTCGGCTACAACGTGATCCACCGGGTGGACGCCGAGCCTGCACTCGACTTCGACGCGCCGACGCTGCTCGGGCAGCGTGCCTTCGCCCGGTTCACCCCCCTCATGTGCAAGCCCGCCCTGAAGTGGGTGGACGCGGACTGGGCCCACGCCTCCCACGGCATCCGGCACCCGTTCGCTCCGGACCCCGAGCTGTTCATGTTCCACCTGAAGTTCGCCGACCTCGGTCAGCTGGAGCTGCTCGCGGAGCATCGGCACCAGGCGGCGGTCGGCGAGGGTCGTGCGGTGAAGTCGAGCTGGAGCCGGCCGACCGACGAGATCGTCGAGGCGCTGCGGACCGCCTCGGCCCAGGTCGCCGAGGCCGAGGCGGCCGGCGAGCTCGGGAGGTTCCGGCCGGGCCCGAAGCGGATCCAGTCCATCGTCCAGAACGAGGGCGACCTGTGGCGGGCAACCGGGGCGGGTCAGCACCTCGCGCTCGTCCGCCCGCCGTACGTCCGGATCCCCGACGAGCTCCGTGCGCTGGTCTGACAGGGTGGACCCGTGGGCATGACCGACCAGGGCGTCACCGTCGCCGGCACCGACGGGCTGGTGCTCTCCGGCGTGGAGGAGGACCGCGCGCTCGACGTGCTCTTCGACGAGCGCCGGATCTGGTCCTTCTGGTCGGTGCGCGACACGACCGCGTCGCCGTCCGGGCTCCCCGGCGAGCGCACCGTCGCCTGGCCCGAGCGGATGCTCCGCTTCCTCGACGGCCGGGCGCGGGTCACCGTGCGCGACCACGTCGCGGGAGCGGTCCTGCTCGACGCCGAGACCTCCTTCGGCACGGGCACCGAGCGGATCGCGTTCGTGAACAAGCAGGGGCTGCCCATCGCCCTCGACAAGTCGGGGCGCTTCCACCCGGAGTTCTCCGTGCGCAGCGGCGACCAGCTCGAGCCGCTGCTCGAGGCGATGCACCGCGTGATCGCCATCCTCGAGGAGGAGGGGATCGCCGCGTTCCCGGCGTACGGCACCCTGCTCGGCGCGGTCCGCGAGCAGGACTTCCTCGGCCACGACTCCGACGCCGATCTCGGCTACGTCTCGCGACACGGCTCGCCGGTCGACGTCGTCCGCGAGTCCTTCCGTCTGCAGCGGGCCCTGGCCCAGCGCGGCATGGCGACCTTCCGCTACAGCGGCGGCGCCTTCCGGATCGACGTCGAGGAGAGCGACGGCTCGGTCCGTGGTCTGGACCTGTTCGGCGGCTTCTTCGCCGGCGACGGGCGGCTGTACCTGATGGGCGAGGTCGGCGTGGACTTCCGGGAGGAGTGGATCCTCCCGCTGTCGACGGTCACCCTGGCGGGCCACGAGTTCCCGGCGCCCGCCGAGCCGGAGCGGCTCCTCGAGGCGATGTACGGCCCGCACTGGCGGGTTCCCGACCCGGCCTTCAAGTTCGAGACGGCAGCGGACGTCAAGGAGCGCCTCGACAACTGGTTCCGCGGGCTCTCGCCCTACCGCCGTGACTGGCAGGTGAACCGCGCGCACCGCAAGGCGCCCGTGGACGCCCCTCCCTCGTCCCTCGCCCTGCGGCTCGCCGCGGACATCGCGCCGGGCACCCACGTCCTCGACGTCGGTGCCGGCCGGGGCAGCGACGCGCTGCACCTGGCGCGCGAGGGCTTCCGGACCACGGCGTACGACTACGTCCCGCAGACGCTGCGCAAGGCCGAGCGCCGGGCGGCGCGCGAGGGCGCCCCCCTCGACGTCCGGATGATCAGCCTCACCCAGCTGCGCTCGGTGCTCGGCGAGGGCGCGCGGGTCGCGCGCCTGGACGGTCCGCGGGCCCTCCTCGCCCGCCACCTCCTCGACGCCACGACCGAGCGCGGACGCGAGGGCCTGGTCCGGTTCGCGTCGATGACGCTGCGCGGCGGCGGCCGGCTGTACGCGGAGTTCGCGACGGGGGAGGGGAGCGCCGGCGATGGTTTGTATCCTGTTCCACTCGACGGGGTCCTCGAGTCGATCGAGCGGTTCGGTGGCTCGGTCGTGTCGGCGGACGTCGAGCCCGGTGCCCCGGGTCACGCCGGCCGGGCCGCCGTGGTCGCCCGGTGGTGAGTGCAGTGAGGGATGAGATGAGCCCAAGGACCGAGAGTCGCTGGAACCTGTTCGCGACCGTGCGTGCCCAGCGTCTGCGGATCGAGGCGCTCGAGCGCGAGGTCGTCGAGCTGCAGCGGCACTACGTGCGGATGGCCGAGCTGGTCGACGTCGTCCAGGAGCTGCTCATCCCCGTCGCCCAGCGGGACGAGGCCCGGATCGCCGAGGCGATCGAGGCGTTCGACAAGAGTCTCTGAGCCCGCGATGGCACGACGCGTCTTCGTCCACATCGGGCTGCCCAAGACCGCCACCACCTATCTGCAGACGATCGTGTGGTCCTCCCGCGACCAGCTGCGCGCGGACGGGATGCTGCTCCCGGGCCTGGGCCGCTTCGACCACCTGTGGAGCAGCCGCATCGTGCGTGAGGACCCCCGGCTGCCCAAGGCGTCGGAGGAGCACCGCACCGCGTGGGAGAGGCTGCGTGCCGAGATCGCGGCGTACGACGGCGACGCGCTGGTCACCCACGAGTTCTTCGCCGCCGCGAGCGCCGAGCAGGCGACCCGGATGGCCGAGCAGCTCGCGCCGGCGGAGGTCCACGTCGTCATCACCGCGCGCGACCTCCTCGGGCTCTTCACGGCGAGCTGGCAGGAGAGCCTGAAGAACCGCGGGACCACGCCGATGGCGGACTACTCGCGCGAGGTGTCCGACGACCCTCGCGAGGTGTGGAACTGGCGCACCCTCGACCTGCACCTGGTCCTGCAGCGGTGGTCGGAGGCGGTCCCGCACGAGCGCATCCACGTCCTGCCGCTCGACACCTCCGCGCCGCGCGACGAGATCTGGCACCGCTTCGCGGGCCTCCTCGGCCTCAGCGCCGACGCCTACGACCTGAGCAGCTCGTTCCCCAACGAGTCGATGGGCGTCGTCGAGGCGGAGGTGCTGCGGCGCGTCAACGAGCATCTGGTCGCCCACAAGGCGCTCGGCTCGGCCCGCGACCGCGGCATGTTCATCCGCACCTTCCTCGCCGACGAGCGGCTGGTCCCGCGACGCGGTGACCGGTTCTGGCCGCAGCCGGACCGGATCGAGGAGTGCCGCGAGCGGAACGCGGCGGCGCTGGCCTACCTGCGCACCCACCCGGTCGACGTCGTGGGGGACCTGGACCGGCTCGAGATCCCGGCCGAGCTCGCGCCACGTCGTACTCCCGACACGGTGACCGACGCCGAGGTGGCCGCCGTGGCCAGCGAGCTGGTCGCCACGATGCTCGCCGACGTCCGCGACCTGCGCGTCGGCGCGGCCGCGCCTGCCCCACCGCGCCGTCGCGGCCTGCTCGGCGCGCTGCGCCGCCGCTGAACGCCTCAAGCCCCCGAGCGGCCGGCCGAAGGGTCGCCCGAGGCTCGGCGGAATTCATGGAAACGCGCTTTACCTGCATTTCCGGATAAATCACAACGATGTCATTCATCGAATTACATGACTGTAGTTATTCGCGCTGTATTGCCATGGTGAAGTTGTTACTGATGTGATTCCTGAGGAAATTGTTCGCTCGGCGCCTCGACGCCGTGAATCCGGAGGTCCCATGCGCACGCACAGCTCACTTCGATGGCTCCGTGCCCTCCCCGCGACGGTCACCGCGCTGGCGCTGCTGGCGACCCTCCTGGTCCTGGCGCTCGCGAGCAACGGCGGCGCCCGCGGCGACCTCGAGAACACCGCGGCGGACCCCGGCAGCGCCGGCGGCATCCGCCTCGTGCAGGCCAACATCAAGTCCGGCATGTCCTTGGACCGCACCGCGTCGGACCTGGGCCAGGTCTTCGCGCAGCTGCCCGACTTCATCACCTACAACGAGGTCTCCAGCCGACCCGATGCGCTGCTGGCGCCCGCGGGCTACGCGATCCAGCGCACCCCCGGCACCTACACCGGCGCCACCGCGGTGGTCTGGGACACCACGCGCTGGACCAAGGTCGCCTCCGGCACGTACAACATCACCAACGTCTGGGGGAAGACGAAGAAGCAGAAGGTCCACTGGGGCGTGCGCTACGCCAACTGGGTCACCGTGCGCAACGCCGAGGGCCGGACCGTCTCGGTCGTCGCGGTGCACTTCGCGCCGCCGTCGAAGTACACCAGCGGCCTGACCGTCCCGTCGTACCAGCGGATGGCCGCCCTGGCCCAGAGCCTCTCGGCCCACGGACCGGTCCTCATGGCGGGCGACGTCAACGTGAACTTCCGGACGGCGGCCTACCCGCGCAACGAGATCGCGGCCCTCGGCCTGGTCAACGTGTTCGACCTCTTCGGCGTCGCGCCTGCGACGCACGACAGCGGCGCGGTCATCGACCACGCCTATCTCTACCAGGGCGACCCCCTGCTGCCGGTCACGAACCTGACCACGACCGGGCTGCACTCCGACCACCACCTGCTGACCGTCGACCTCGGCAACGTGGGTCCGCGAGCGGGCGCCTTCGCCCCGGGCTGGGTCTCGAACAAGGACGACCGGAAGGCGACCGCGCGCCTGGTCAAGAGCGCGATCGACCAGGCGCCGCCGGGCTCGGCGCTGCACCTGGCCACCAAGAAGCTCGCAGGGAAGTCGGTCTACAAGGCGATCGTCAACGCCCGCGCGCGTGGCGTCGAGGTCCAGATCATCACCGGGCACCGCAAGGCGACCGACCTCGACCGCAAGCTGGCGAAGCTGCTGGGCACCAAGAAGAAGCACAAGTCCTGGGCCAAGCGGAAGACCAAGTGGAGCGCCTACGGCATGCCGCGCGCGCTCGTGCTGGCCAGCACCTCCGGCGGCACCCGGGCGGTGCGCATCGACTTCAACCGGTCATGGGTCCCGAAGGACCAGAAGCGCCCCGGCTCGACCGCCCAGATCCGGTCCGACCAGTTCGGCTACGACGAGATGTTCATCCGCTTCTTCGCGGCGGTCGGGCGCACCATCTGACCCGGCGCGGGGACCGGCCCGGACCTCAGGGCCCGGTGACGGTCCTCGCGGCGGCGACGCCCCGCTTCACGGCCGCCGACGCCACCTGGCCCGCGAGCTGCCCGGCGACCTTGATCTGGTCGCCGACCTGCTGGGTCGCGGCGAGCGGCGCGAGCAGCTTCTCGGCCCGGTCGAGCAGGCCGTCCGCGCGCGTGACGACCCGGTCGAGCTCCTCAACCGCCGCGCTGAAGGCGGCGACCGAGCCGCTGAGCTCGCGCAGCGCGGTCGCGAGGTCGGCGTCGCGCGACGGGCTCGCGGGGCTCACGGGACTGGTCGGCGCGGGCTGGCCGAACGGGGCGCGGGCGTCGTACTCGCTCATGGGCGCAAGGCTAGGGCCCCGCGTCGAGCCCGGTTCCCCAGCACCCTCCGGCGCCGCGGTGACATGTCTCACGTCCGGGTCTCGGCCCTCGTTCGAGGGGACCTCCGCTGCCTACTCGCGGGTACAGTGCGGTCCGGCACGACCACTGAAAGGGAACTGATGACCCGGCTTTGTCAGACCGAAGGCCTCACCGAGGACCAGTCCGAGATCCTGAAGGCCGTGCGGGTCTTCGTGGACGAGCAGATCATCCCGGTGGCCCAGGAGCTCGAGCACTCCGACACCTACCCGCAGGAGATCATCGACGGGCTCAAGGAGCTCGGCGTCTTCGGCCTGACGATCCCTGAGGAGTTCGGCGGCCTGGGCGAGTCCCTGCTGACCTACGCCCTGGTGGTCGAGGAGATCGCACGCGGCTGGATGAGCGTCTCGGGCGTCATCAACACCCACTTCATCGTCGCCTACCTGCTCATGCAGCACGGCACCGACGAGCAGAAGCAGAAGTACCTGCCGCGGATGGCGACCGGCGAGGTCCGGGGCGCGTTCTCGATGTCCGAGCCCGGACTGGGCTCCGACGTCTCGGCGGTGTCCACCAAGGCGACCAAGCAGGACGACGGGTCCTACTCCATCACCGGCCAGAAGATGTGGCTGACCAACGGCGCCACCTCGACCCTGGTCGCGCTGCTCGTCAAGACCGACGAGGGTGCGGAGTCGGTCTACAAGAACATGACCACCTTCCTCGTCGAGAAGGAGGCCGGCTTCGGGGAGACCGCCCAGGGCGTCACCGTGCCCGGCAAGATCGACAAGATGGGCTACAAGGGCGTCGAGACGACCGAGCTCATCCTCGAGGGACACCAGATCTCCGCCGACCAGATCCTCGGCGGCGAGCCCGGCAAGGGCTTCTTCCAGATGATGGACGGCGTCGAGGTCGGCCGGGTCAACGTCGCCGCGCGCGCCTGCGGCCTGGCCTGGCGGGGCTTCGAGCTCGGCGTGGCCTACGCCCAGCAGCGCAAGACCTTCGGCAAGGTCATCGCCGACCACCAGGCGGTGCTCTTCCGGATCGCGGAGATGGCGACCAAGGTCGAGGTCGCGCACAACATGATGGTGCGCGCGGCGCGGCTCAAGGACACCGGCCAGCGGATGGACGTCGAGGCCGGCATGGCCAAGATGGTCGCCTCGGAGTACGCCAACGAGGTCGTCGAGGACTCCTTCCGCATCCACGGCGGCTACGGCTACTCCAAGGAGTACGAGATCGAGCGCCTCATGCGCGAGGTCAAGTTCATGCTGATCGGCGAGGGCACCTCCGACATCCAGAAGATGATCATCGGCCGCTCGCTCCTCAAGGAGTACAAGCTCAAGTGAGCGCCGGCGCGCCCTCGGGCAAGACGAACCCGGGCAACTTCTTCGAGGACTTCCGGGTCGGCCAGGTCATCCGGCACGCCACGCCGCGCACGGTGACCGAGGGCGACCGGGCGGTCTACGGCTCGCTCTACCCGACCCGCTTCGCGGTGCCGTCCTCGGCGGCGTTCGCCGCCTCCGTCGGCCTCGACCCGCATCCGGTGGAGGAGCTGGTCGCGTTCCACATCGCCTTCGGCAAGACCGTCCCGGACGTCTCGCTGAACGCGGTGGCGAACCTCGGCTACGCAGAGTGCCGCTTCCACCGGCCCGTGGTCCCGGGCGACACGCTCAGCACCACCTCCGAGGTGATCGGGCTCAAGCAGAACTCCAACGGGAAGAGCGGCGTGGTCTACGTGCGCTCGACCGCGACCAACCAGCGCGGCGAGGTGGCCCTCGACTGGGCCCGCTGGGTGATGGTGCACAAGCGCGATCCCGAGGCCCCGGCCCCCGATCCGGTCGTCCCCGAGCTCGCCCCAGCGGTGGCGGCCGCCGACCTCGTGGTCCCCGCGGGCCTCGACTTCTCGTCGTACGACGTGGAGGCGGCGGGTGAGCCGCACCGCTTCGACGACTATGCGGTGGGGGAGCGGATCGACCACGTCGACGGCGTCACGCTCACCGAGTCCGAGCACCAGCAGGCGACGCGACTATGGCAGAACACCGCGAAGGTGCACTTCAACGTCGAGGCGCGTCCCGACGGCAACCGCCTCGTGTACGGCGGCCACGTGATCTCGATGGCTCGCGCGCTGTCGTTCAACGGGCTCGCGAACGCCCAGCTGATCGCCGCGATCAACGCGGGCGCGCACACGGCGCCGGCGTTCGCGGGCGACACCGTCTACGCGTGGTCCGAGGTCCTGGACAAGGCGGAGACCGACGCTCCCGGCGTGGGCGCGCTGCGCCTGCGGCTGGTCGCGACGAAGGGGCGCGACGCGTCGATGACCCTGCGCGGCGAGGACGGCAAGTACGCGCCGGGCGTCCTGCTGGACCTGGACTACTGGGCGCTCATTCCGCGCTGATCGTCATTCGGCGGGGGTGACCTGCACGCTCGTGATCGTGTAGGTCACCTCGTCGTCGACCGCCTGGGCGATCCGGTCCAGCATGACCGAGCTCGGGTGGTCCTGCCCGTCGGGCCACTCGACCTTCGCCTTCGCGACCGCCGGGTCGTTGGCCATCGTGATGATGTCGTCGATGGTGAGGCGGGCGAAGTCCGGTGCGGGCTGGCCGGCGGTCGGGCCGTCGAGCGAGGTCGCGTCGGCGACCTCGCCGTCCCGCACGACCACCTGCACCGTGCCGACCTGGGGGCAGTAGCAGAGCACCTCGAGCTGGTAGCGGTAGTCCTGCGGCGTGAACGCCGGGTAGGACGCGCCCGTCGGTGTGCCGCTCGCGCCGGGAGCGGTCGTGGTCACCGTCGCGCTCGGGCTCGTCGAGGCGCCGGTGCGGTCGGCCGCGCGCTCCGACTCCTTGGTGCACGCGCTCGCGCCGCCGAGCAGGGCGGCGGCGACGACGGCGATCACGGGGGCGGCCAGGGTGGGGCGAGACAGGCGCATGGTGCTCATGATGCCTCGGACGGCGCAGAGGGGCGCGCCGGTTCCCCACGGAAGTAAAACTGGAACAAGTTCCATTTCTGGCGTGACCTGAGTCACAGGCCCGTCGTTGGTCCAGCAGCGGTCCCCAGGGACCGGTGACCTGCTGTGCAATCGATGAGAGGTCCGCATGCCCCGAAAGACTCGCGTGCGACGCCTTGTCGGCGTCGCCCTCGTCGTGCTCGCCCTGTCGGCGTGCGGGTCCCAGCTCGATCCGGGAACCGTCGCCCGCGCCAACGGTGGGGACGGCACGGCCCCGGTCGCCGGCACGGGGGGCGACAGCGGGCTGCCGGCAGGAGAGGTCCCTGCTGCCGGCGACGTCCCGGCCGGGGGAGACGCGGCGGTCGCAGGCAGTGACGGCGGCGTCGCCGCCCCGGACGCGACAGCGGGGTCGGCCGGCGGCGGCAAGGCGGCCGGCAAGGGCAAGGGCTCCCCGACCGGCGGCACGAAGGCCGCGTCGTGTGAGGGATTCAAGAACCAGACCGGCATCACGGACAGCACGATCACCCTGGCCAACGTCGCCGACATCTCCGGGCCGGTGCCGGGGATCTTCGAGGCCTCGCAGCAGGCGGCCCGCGCCTACGTGGAGTACTTCAACTCGCAGAACACCCTCTGCGGTCGCAAGCTCGCCCTGGTCAACCTCGACAGCCGCGCCGACGCCGGCGCCGACCAGCAGGCCTACACCAAGGCCTGCGGCCAGGCCTTCGCGGCGGTCGGCTCGATGGGTGCCTTCGACTCCGGCGGCGCCGCGGCCGCCCAGGGGTGCGGACTTCCCGACATCCGCACGACCACGACGACGCCCGAGCGCTCCGCCTGTTCGACGTGCTTCGGCGTGTACTCCGTACGCCCCAACCTGATCGCGGACTCCGGTCCGAAGTGGCTGGCCACGCAGTACCCGGAGGCGACGAAGAACGTGGGCGTGCTCTACATCAACGCCGGCGCCGCCGTCGTCAACGCCAAGAGCCAGGCCGCGGCGTGGGGGAAGATGGGCTGGTCCATCAACTACCTGCAGGGCATCGACGTCGCGGAGTTCAACTTCGCGCCCTATGTCCAGCAGATGAAGGACAAGGGCATCAAGATGGTCGTCTACACCGGGCCCTACCAGAACACGGTCAAGCTGCAGCAGGCCATGCAGCAGCAGGGCTTCAAGCCCGAGGTGTTCATGCAGGACCCGACGGTCTACGACCAGCGCTACGTCCAGCAGGCCGGCGCCCTCGCCGAGGGGACCTTCGTCTACTCCACGACCGACCTGTTCGAGAACAAGAACAACCCGGAGATGCAGCTCTACCTCTCGTGGCTCAACCAGGTGAAGCCCGGCGCGGTGCCCAACTTCTACGGCCTGTTCGCCTGGTCGGCGATGCGGCTGTTCGTCGAGCAGGCGACCGCCCTGGGCGGGAAGCTCACCCGTGACTCGCTGGTCGCCGCGCTGCGCAAGGTCAACGACTGGACCGGGAACGGCGCCCACACCGCGATGCGCGTCGGCACGGGGGAGACCCCGCCGTGCCAGAAGATCATCCAGTACAAGGGCGGGCGCTGGCAGCAGGTCTCACCCGGCAGCTGGCTGTGCGGCAGCGTGGTCAACTCGGGAGTGGGTGGCTGACCCCGATGACCGTGCGCACCCGCGGGCGGCGTACCGCCGCTGCCGCCCTGGTCCTCCTGGCGCTCACCGCCTGCGGCTCCCGGCTCGACCCGGCGACCGTGGCGACGGCCGGCGGACAGGGCGGTACGACGGGCGCGGACGCCGGCCTCGCCGGCGACAGCGGTCTCCCGGCGGGCGCCATGCCCGCCGCGGGCGACGTGCCGGCCGCGGGCGAGGCACCCGCGGCCGGCACGGCAGGCGGCCCGGCGTCCGGCGCGCCCGTGCCGGACGGAGGCACCGGGGCCGGCGGTGGCAAGAAGGGCAAGGGCTCGCCGACCGGCGGCGCGAAGGCCGGGTCGTGCGAGGGCTTCAAGAACCAGACCGGCATCACCGACCGCACGATCACGCTGGCGAACGTCGCCGACATCTCCGGCCCGGTGCCCGGCATCTTCGAGTCCGCCCAGCAGGCGACCCGTGCGTACGTGGAGTACTTCAACTCCCAGAACACGATCTGCGGACGCAAGCTCGCCGTGACCAACCTCGACAGCCGCGCCGACGCAGGCGCCGACCAGCAGGCCTACGTCAAGGCGTGCGCCGAGGCCTTCGCCGCGGTGGGCTCGATGTCGGCCTTCGACTCCGGCGGCGCCGCGACGGCCAACGCGTGCGGGCTGCCCGACCTCCGCTCGACGATCGTGAACCCCGAGCGCCAGGCCTGCAAGACCTGCATCGGTACCTACTCGATCCGCACCAACCTGATCTCGGACCCGGCAGCGAAGTGGCTGGCGGCCAAGTACCCCGACGCCGTCAAGAACGCCGCCTTCCTCTACATCAACGCCGGTGCGGCGCCGGTCAACGCCAAGAGCCTCGCCGCCGGCTACGAGAAGGCGGCCGGCTGGTCGGCCAAGTACGTCCAGGGCATCGACGTCGCCGAGTTCAACTTCGCGCCGTACGTGCAGCAGATGAAGGACAAGGGCATCCGGGCGGTCATCTACTACGGCCCCTACCAGAACACGGTCAAGCTGCAGCAGGCCATGCAGCAGCAGGGCTTCAAGCCGGACTTCTACATGCAGGACCCGACGATCTACGACAAGCGGTACGTCGCTCAGGCCGGTGCCGTCGCGGAGGGGACCTATGTGTTCTCTCCGAACGACCTCTTCGAGAACACCGCCAACGCCGAGGTCCAGCTCTACCTGTCCTGGCTGCAACAGGTGAAGCCGGGTGCCATCCCCAACTACTACGGCCTCTTCGCGTGGTCTGCGGCCCGGCTCTTCGTCGAGAAGGCGACCGCGCTCGGCGGCAAGCTGACGCGTGCCTCACTCGTCGAGGCCGTCCGGTCCACCACCGCCTGGACCGGGAACGGAGCCCACACCGCGATGAACCTCGCCACCGGCGCGACCCCGCCGTGCCTGAAGATGATCCAGTTCAGCGGCGGCAAGTGGCAGCAGGTGTCCTCCGGCACCTACCTGTGCGGCAACGTCGTCGACTCCGGGATCGGGGGCTGATCGTCCATGGGATCGCTGTTCGCGTTCACCCTGCTGGGCCTGTTCACGGGGGCGGCCTACGCCATCATGGCCAGCGGCCTGGTGCTGACCTACACCACCACGCGGGTCTTCAACATCGCCCACGGAGCCTTCGGCATGCTGCTGGCCTTCGTGTTCTGGGACTTCACGCAGCGCCAGGGGATGCCGACCGTGCTCTCGCTGGTCCTCGTGCTCGGCGTCGTGGCGCCGGCGATCGGCTGGTTCATCCAGCGCTTCGTCACCCGCGGCCTCGGTGAGGGGCCGGTGTCGGTGGCGCTGGTCGTCACGGTCGGCCTGCTCGTCGGCCTGATCGGCCTGGCCCAGCAGATCTGGCCGCCGGAGCCGCGGGTGCTGCTGCCCTTCTGGTCCGGCACCGGGTGGAAGATCGGCGACACCTACGTCACCGCCCACCAGCTGGTGACCCTGGTCTGTGCCATCGCGGTGGCGGTGGGGCTGTACCTGCTGCTCAGCCGCACCCGCATCGGCACGGCGATGCGCGCGTCGGTCGACAACCCCGAGCTGCTCAAGCTGTTCGGCGGCAAGCCCGACCGGGTCGCCGCGCTGTCCTGGGCGATCGGCATCTCGCTCGCGGCACTGGGCGGGATCCTGCTCACGCCGGTGGTGCTGCTCGACTACTACGCGCTCACCCTCCTCGTCATCAACGCCTACGCCGCCGCGATGCTCGGGCGGCTGAAGAGCCTGCCGATGACCTTCGCGGGCGCGATGATCCTGGGCGTCCTCGAGTCGTGGGCGGTGGGCTACCTGCCGACCGAGGGCTTCCTGGCGTCCTTCCGGCCGGTGATCCCCGCCCTCTTCCTGTTCGCGATCGTCGTGCTGATGCCGCAGGCGCAGCTGCGGATCGGCCAGGTCAAGGGCATCGTCACCGCGGCGGTGCCGTCGATGCGGGTGTCCGTCGGCTCGGGCGCCGGGCTCCTGGTCGCGACGCTGCTGCTCGTCAACGTCGTGGCGCCCAACCAGGTGCTGCTCATCGGCGTGGCGGCGACGTACGCGATGGTGATGCTGTCGCTCGTCCTGCTGACCGGGTACGGCGGCCACGTCTCGCTCGCGCAGTTCACCTTCGCCGGGGTCGGCGCGCTCGCCTACGCCAAGCTCGACGAGCCCAACCTGCTCGGGCTGCTGCTCTCGGCGCTGATCGCGGCCGGCGTGGGCGCGCTGGTGGCGCTGCCCGTCCTCCGGCTGACGGGCCTCTACCTGGCCCTGTCGACGATGGCCTTCGCCGTGCTGATGGACAAGGTGGTCTTCAACGCCGAGTTCGCCTTCAAGTTCAACGGCACCCTGGCCGCGGACCGGCTCTCGATCCTCGGCCTGCGGATCGGCTCGGACACGTCGTACGTCTGGTTCATGGTGCTGGCCTTCGTGCTGCTCTCGCTGGGGATCCTCGTGCTGCGGCGCGGTGCGCTGGGGCGGCTGCTCATCGCGATGCGCGACAGCCCCTCGGCCTGCGGAACGCTCGGCCTGGACATGCGGTGGTTCCGGGTCGGCCTGTTCGCGCTCTCGGCCGGGATCGCCGGTCTCGCCGGCGGTCTCTTCGCCGGACTGCGTGGCACCGTCGGCGCCGCGGACTTCCTGTACTTCCAGTCGCTGCTCGTCCTGCTGCTCGCCGTGGTCTTCGGGGCGACGTCGGTGACGGGCGCGCTGCTGGGCGGCATCGCACTGATGCTGCTGCCCGAGCTCCAGGCGGCCTCACCGAGCATGGCCGGGCTGCTGTTCGCGGTCATCGGCTTCGGCGCGGTGCTGCTCGGCCGCGACCCCAACGGGATCGCCAACCACCTCTTCCGGCTCGGGCGATGGCTGCGCTCCCGCGTCGCGCCCGGTCTCGAGGACCGCTTGCAGCGCCTCCTGCCGCGGGGCGGGACGGCGGACGGGACCGACGGGGCGGTCGACCTGCCTCTGTCGGAGGTGTCGGTCGTCCGCGACGGCACCGACGCGACGGTCGCGGGAAGGGGTGTGTGACATGGCGCTGCTCGAGGTCGACGACGTCGTCGTCCGCTTCGGTGGGGTGACCGCGGTGAACCGGGCGAGCTTCACGGCGGACCGGGGGGTGATCACCGGCCTGATCGGCCCGAACGGGGCCGGCAAGACCACCTGCTTCAATGTGATCACCGGCCTGCAGCGGCCCACCAAGGGACGGGTGCGCTACCGGGACCGTGACGTGACCGGGTGGCCGGTGCACCGGCGGGCCCGCAACGGCATCGGCCGCACCTTCCAGCGGCTGGAGGCCTTCGGCTCCCTGTCGGTGCGGGACAACGTCCGCGTCGCCCAGGAGATCCACGGCGGTCCACTGGCATGGTTCGGTGGCAGGCGAGGGGCAGCGAGCGTGGACATGCTGCTGGACCGGGTCGGCATCGCGGAGTACGCCGACGAGCGGGCCGACTCGATCCCGACCGGCACCGCTCGGCTCCTGGAGCTGGCCCGCTGCCTCGCAAGCGATCCGCAGCTGCTCCTGCTCGACGAGCCGTCGTCCGGCCTCGACGAGACCGAGACCGACGCCTTCGGCGAGCTGCTGGTCGAGCTCGCGGCCGAGGGTTGCTCGATCCTCATGGTGGAGCACGACATGGACCTGGTGATGAGCGTGTGCCACGAGATCCACGTCCTCGACTTCGGCGCGATCATCGCGTCCGGCACGCCGGGGGACGTCCGCGCCGATCCCGCCGTCCAACGCGCCTATCTCGGCTACAGCGAGACCGAGGCAGCGAGCGAGAACGACGACACCAGCGTGCTGCCGGTCGTCGAGGAGGTGCCGTCATGAGCGTCCCGATCCTCGAGGTGATCGACCTGCACGCGGCGTACGGACGGATCGAGGTCCTGCGGGGCGTCGACCTCGCGGTGCCGCGCGGCGCGGTGATGGCCCTGCTCGGGCCCAACGGCGCCGGGAAGTCGACCCTGGTCAAGGTCGTCAGCGGCCAGAAGGAGCCGACGTCGGGGGACATCCACCTCGCCGGCGTCCACGTCCAGGGCGCCACCTCCGACGCCCTCGCCCGGGTCGGGCTGTGCACGGTCCCCGAAGGGCGCTCGGTGTTCCCGAACCTGACGGTCGAGGAGAACCTGGTGCTCATGTCCTACGCCGGCGTCCCCGCCGGCGCGATCCTCGACACGGCGTACGCCTACTTCCCGCGGCTGCACGAGCGCCGCCACCAGCTGGCCGGCACCATGTCCGGCGGGGAGCAGCAGATGCTCGCCATGTCGCGGGCGCTCGCGTCCGACCCGGCCCTGCTGCTGCTCGACGAGCTCTCGATGGGCCTCGCGCCGCTGATCGTCGACGAGCTCTACGAGACCGTGGCGCGGATCGCCGAGTCGGGCGTCTCCATCCTGTGCATCGAGCAGTTCGCCCGTACCGCACTGCGGGTCGCGGACTACGCCGCCGTGATGAGCGGCGGGCGCATCGTGGCCACCGGCGAGCCGGGGGAGATCCTCGAGACCATGGCCGACGTCATCCTGGGAGGCGCAGCATGAACCACCACTCGAGCCGGATGCGACGGGCTCTCGCGCGGGGCGTCGCGGGCGGCATGGTCGGGTCCTTCGCCCTGCTGGCCGCGGGGCCGGGAACCACGCCCGCCCGCGCGGACGACGGCGCAGGCACCGCCACGGCCGGCTACGGCGGCTTCACGGTGCAGGCGTGGTCGGCCCCGATCCGGGTGCAGATGTTCGAGCCCAGCATCCCGATCCCCGTCGACGCCGGCCAGGCGCAGGTCGAGTTCGACCTCGGCTACAGCAAGGTGAAGGCGGACTCCGGCGAGTCCCGCGGCCGAGCGAGCCTGTTCTGGCCCGGCGACCCGGTCGGCGAGGGGCTCAAGACCTTCGCCGAGCAGCTGGGTCTGCCGCCCAACCCGCTGACGGACAACGGCTACCCGATGCAGGTCAACTCCCAGTTCCCCGGGGACACGCCGACCCAGAAGGACGAGTCGGTCCCGGGCGCCATCATGCGGACGACCTCCGGCGACAAGACGGCGACCGCCGAGACCGGCTTCTCACCGGACGGCACCGTGGTCGGACCCGACGGCGCCGCCGCGCCCGAGCCGGGCACCAAGAACGGGCTCATGGACCTCCTCAACGGGGTCACGGGGCTGCTCACCGGCGGCCTCGGCGGACTGCCCGGCGCTCCCGCCGCGCCGACCGCACGCGCCGCCGCGCCCGGCCTGCCGCCCGAGCTGGCCGCGCTCGTCGACATCGACGGCTACGTGTCCACCAGCAAGATGGACGCCACCGGCGACAAGGTCGTGGGTGTGTCCCGGTCGACGCTGGGCGAGATCCGCCTCCTCGGCGGCCTGGTCACGCTCGGCGGCGTCGAGACGGTCGCCCGCACCACCTCCGACGGCACCGCCGGTACGGCGACCGGCAAGACGCTGTGGGGCGGCATGACGATCGCCGGCCAGCAGTTCGGGATCGGCCCCGACGGCGCCGTCACTCCCGGAGGGACGACGACGCCTCTTCCTGGTCTCGACAAGCTGCCCCTCGACGCGCTCAAGGCACTCGGCATCTCCATCGAGGTGCCCCAGCAGGTCCGCACGGTCGAGGGCGACGCCGGGACGAGCGTCTCGGAGGGCCTGCGCATCACCATCGACACGCTGCTCCTCTCCCCGCTGCTCAAGGCGCTGCCCACCAACATCCTCGCCGAGCTGGTCCCGGCCCAGGCCGGCCCGCTCAAGGGTGTCGTGTCCGGCCTCTCCAACCTCGCGCCACGGGTCGTGATCACGCTCGGCGTCGCCGAGGCCAAGGTCGACACGGTGCCGCCGATCGAGCTCTCCGCGCCGCCGCCCACCGCGGAGGCCGCGCCGCCTGCCGCCGCGGAGCAGGCGGCTCCGCCGCCCGCCGAGGGCGGGGTCGGCGTCCCACCGGCCGCCGCCCCCGCGCCGATCGGCGCCGTCACCCCGGCCGGTTCGGCGCCGACCGGCGAGCTGGCCGACGCGGCACCGACCGGCGCCGGCCTGCCCGAGCTGTTCTCGATCCCGGGGATGCTGCTCGTCGCCGCCTTCGCCCTCGCCGCGGTCGCCGGCTCGTGGTTCCGCCGGATCGGGGCCGCGGCGCTCGGGCTCGGCGGATCCTGTCCCCACGGCCTCGACAGCGGCCTGCCCGACCTCCGAAAGGCATGAGCTCATGACCACAGCAGCCAACCCCCGCGCCACCCGCCCGCAGGGTCTCCCGCGCGCCGGGGACGCCGGCGGCTCGAGCCGCTCCGGCATCGCACCGCTCAAGGACAACCACTACGCGCTGCTCCAGGTCGTCCTGTTCTGGGCCGGCGCGATCCTGCTTCCGCTCGGGATCGTCGTGATCGTGCTGGGCTGGTACGGCGCCGCCAACACGCCGTACCAGTGGGACCAGATGTCGTACGTCGTGTCCGGCGGCATGCTCGGCCTCGGGCTGACCTTCGTCGGCGGTTTCCTCTACTTCGGTGCCTGGCTCGCGCGGATCGCAGCCGACGGGCGCGAGTCGTCCAAGCGCCTTGCCGACACGCTGCTGGTGCTCGCCGAGGTCACCGCCACCGCGGCGCGTACCGACGAGCAGGGCCACGACGTCGGCGCGATCCCGGTCGTGGCCGGCGGCGGCACGACCATGCACCGTCGCGACTGCGCGCTGATCGCCCACCGCGACGACCTCGCCCCCGTGGGCGAGGACAACGCCCACCTGGCTACGTGCCGGGTGTGCCGGCCGACGGCTCGGCGCTGAGGTCGATCTCCCTCTCCCGTGCGGCGGCCGGGGTGCCGGCGCCGAACCACCGGGCCAGGGGGAGCAGGGCGAGCACCAGGACCATGGGCACGACGAAGCCGTAGCGCAGCTCGTCCTGGCCGACGACCCCGGTGAGCACGGCGCCGAGCAGTCCGCCCACGTAGTTGAACTGGTTGAACCTGGCGATCACCGCATCCACCCGCTCGACCGAGCCTCCGGCGATCCGCGCCGCTGCCGAGAAGCTCAGGGGTGCGACGACCGAGATCCCCGCGCCGGTGAGGGTGAAGCCCAGCACCGCCACCAGCCAGGTCGGTGCGGCGGTCACCACGACCAGGCCGGCGCACGCGACGACGGCGCCGACGCGCAGGACCGGCGTGGCGCCGTACCGCTCCACGAGGGCGTCGCCCGCGACTCGGACGACCAGGCTCGCCAGCAGGTAGGGGAGGGCGGCCAGCGCGACGAAGCGTGAGGGCGCGTCCACGACGTCGTCGAGGTAGACCGCTCCCCAGGTCTGCGCCGCGGTGTCGACCATGTAGAACACGACCATCCCGAGGCCGACCATGAGGATCGGCCGCCAGGGGATCGCCGGCCCCGCGGCCGTCGCCGTGGCCGGGTCCGTCTCGCGCGGCTCGCGAGGCAGGAAGGCCGCCGCGGCGGCGAGGAGCGGCACGAGCGCGGTGAGCGCGGTCCAGCCGAGGGCGGCATCCTCGGTGGCCAGGGTGGTCGCCGCGCCGAGAAGGCCGCCGAGCGTCCAGGCCCCGTGGAAGCTCGGCAGGATGGTGCGGCCGTAGCGCCGCTCGAGAGCGACCGCCTGCATGTTGGTGGTCGCGTCCACGACCCCCAGCCCCACGCCGTACAGCCCGACGCCGACGAGGTACGCCGCCCACGCGGGTGCGGCGAGCATCAGCGCCGAGCCCGCCGCCGCCAGCACCAGTCCCGCCCGCAGCACCCGCGCGCTCGCCACGCGCGCCGCGAGCCGCTCGGCGAGCACGGACCCGGCTCCGGCCAGCAGCACGATCGCCAGCAGGACCGCGGAGATGCCCAGCTCCGAGAGGTCCCACCGCTCCTTGAGGTCCGGGAGCCGGGTGGTCAGGCCGATGAACACGAAGCCCTGGGTGGCGAACCCGAGCGCGATGGCGAGCCGGTACCGGGTCAGGGCCATGCCGGGGATCCTGCCACCGGCGGCACCACGCTGGCAGGATGTTCGCCATGGCCGACTCCGCGTTCCTGGCCCGGCACGGCGCGACCGAGTGGAGCGTCTCGGGTCAGCACACCTCCCGCACCGACCTCCCGTTGCTGCCCGACGGCGAAGACGTCGCCCGGGAGCTCGCCGTACGGCTGGGCGGCACGACCTTCGCCGAGGTGCTGACGAGCCCGCTGCTCCGGGCGCGGCGGACGGCGGAGCTCGCCGGCTTCCCCGACGCCGAGGTCTGCGACGACCTCGTCGAGTGGGGGTACGGCGACTACGAGGGCCGCACCACCGCGCAGATCCGCGAGGAGGTGCCGGGCTGGACGATCTGGACGCACCCGACACCGGGCGGGGAGCCCGCCGACGCGGTCGCCGCGCGCTGCGATCGCGTCGTCCAGCGGATCCGGGCCGCCGCGGGGCCGGTCCTCGTCTTCGCCCACGGCCACGTACTCCGAGCGCTCGCCGCGCGCTGGCTCGGCCTGCCGGTGCGGGAGGGGCGGCTCTTCCGGCTCGACACCGCCACCCTCTCCGAGCTCGGCTACGAGCGGGAGACGCCGGTCCTGCTGCGCTGGAACAGCTGACGCGTGCCCGATGCTCGACGAACGGCTTGACGAACGCGCCCGCGCGCAGGACGGTGTCGGACATGCCGACCGATGAGCCCGGGCCCCGCGGCGGCAGCGACGGGGTGCGCGTGGAGTGCCCGCGCTGCCCGGCGCCGGTGGCCGAGGTCGGCGACGGGCGCTGGTCGTGCCCGGACCACGGCGTCGTCGTACCGCTGTGGCGGCCGGTGGCGGCGTCGTACGACGCGTTCGCGGCGCACCTGCTGCGAGTCGGCTCCTTCCCGACGTACCTGCCCTGGCCGCTGGGGCCGGGCTGGTCGGTCAGCGACTTCGCGGCCGTCGTCTCCGGCGACCCCGACGACCCGTCGACGCGCGCAACGATGGCCTGCGTCGCCGGCACCAGCCAGCTCGACGGGCCCGTGGACGTGATGGTGGTCAGCGAGGAGCCCGGCACCGGGTTCGGCGCCCGGGTCGCCGGGCTCGCGACGCCCGACCAGCCCGACCGCATCGACCCCGGCCACGAGGTCGGCGACGGACCGGCCCCGGTCCGGGTGCGGGTCGACCAGTACCCGGTCGGTCTGTGGCCGGTCTCGGTCAGCACGACGCCGGGGGAGTGGGACCGCTCGGTGCTCGCCGGGGAGGCCGGCGGTCGATGGCTGTGGCTCGTCCTGCGCCCCGCCTCGGCGATCCTGCTGCTGCGCGACGACTGGATCCTGCGCGACATCTCCGCGACGGGCCCGCAGCTGGTCGCGCTTCCGTTCGGTGGCCCGGCGCCCTCGTGGTGAGGCGTCCGCCACTACTCTCGGCGGGTGACGATCGACCTGCACACCCACTCCGCCGTCAGTGACGGGACGGCGTCCCCGGCGGACCTGGTCCGGTCGGCGGCCGCGGCGGGTCTGGAGGTCGTCGCGCTCACCGACCACGACACCACCGCGGGGTGGGACGAGGCGGTCGCCGCGGCGGAGGAGACCGGGGTCGGGCTGGTCCGGGGGATCGAGATCAGCACCCGCTTCCGCGGCGCGGGCGTCCACCTGCTGGCGTACCTGCCCGAGGCCGGCGACCCGGCGCTCCAGGCCGAGCTGGGGCGGATCGTCGCCGGCCGCGAGGGCCGGGTGCCGGCGATGCTGGCCCGGCTGCGGGAGATCGGCATCCCGGCGACCGCGGAGGCGCTCGCGGAGGTGAGCCCCGACAACCGGGTGACGGGGCGACCGCACATCGCCGACCTGCTGGTGCGCCTCGGCGTCGTCGCGGACCGCGACGAGGCCTTCGCGCGCTATCTGTACGACGGCGGGCCGGCGTTCATCGACCGCTACGCCGCGGACCTCGTGGCGATGATCGGGCTGGTCACCGCGGCCCGCGGGGTCGCGGTCATCGCGCATCCGTGGGGCCGCGGATCGGCCTCGACGCTGGACGAGGCGGCCTTCGCCGAGCTCGCCGACGCCGGCCTGGCCGGCATCGAGGTCGACCATCTCGACCACGATGCACCCTCCCGCGGCCGCCTGCGCGCGATCGCCGACCGGCTCGACCTGGTCGTCACGGGGGCGAGCGACCACCACGGCACCGGCAAGACCGGCCACGACCTGGGCTGCGAGACCACCGACCCACGGCAGCTGGACCGCATCCTGGAGCGGGCCGCGGCCCTGGGCTCCACGACCGGTCTGGCCGGAAAGGCGCGCTGATGATCGAGTACGTCCTCCTCGTCGAGGTCTTCGTGACGCTCTTCGTGATCATGGACCCGGTCGGCACCGTCCCGATCTTCCTGTCGCTGACCGCGGGCCGGAGCCCGGCCACCGCGCGCCGCGCCGCGTGGCAGGCCGTCGCGGTGTCCTTCCTCGTGATCACGCTGTTCGCCTTCTTCGGCCAGCAGATCCTCAACTACCTGCACATCTCGCTGCCCGCGCTGCAGTGCGCGGGTGGCCTGCTGCTCCTGCTCGTCGCGCTCGAGCTGCTCACCGGGAAGAGCGAGGAGATGACCGCCTCGGCGGACGCCAACATCGCGCTCGTCCCGCTCGGCACCCCGCTCCTGGCGGGCCCCGGCGCGATCGTGGCCACCATGCTCTTCGTCCAGGACATCGACACCTGGGAGGACGGCATCGCCGTCGCGCTGGGCGTGGTCGGCGTCCACCTCGCCCTGTGGGCCGCCATGCGCTACTCGCTGCCGATCCTGCGCCTCATCCGCGACGGCGGCGTCCTCCTCGTCACCCGCATCGCGGGCCTGCTGCTCTCCGCCATCGCCGTCCAGCTCGTAGCGGACGCCGTACGCGCCTTCGTCGCCGGCGAGGGCTGACCCGCGCCGTGATGTTGAGTCGTCACTTCTGACCCGCCGAGTCGTCGCTTCTGACCCGTTGACTTGCCGATCTCTCCGCGTGGCGTCGAGCTCGACCGGTCAGATGTGACGACTCGGCCGGTGGGATGTGACGACTCGACGGGTCAGAAGTGACGACTCAACATCACTTGCGGCCGAGGGACTGGAGGCGCTGGAGGGCGGGGCGGGGGACGAGGCGGGTGGCGGCGACGATCGCCTTGTAGCGCTTCGACGGGATCGACAGGGCACGGCCGCGGTCGAAGTCGGCGAGGGCGTCGCGGACCAGGCGGTCGGGCTCGAGCCAGAGGAGCCGGGGTGCGGAGGAGTCGCGGTCGACGCCGAGACGCTCGTGGAACTCCGTGCGCACGAAGCCGGGGCACAGCGCCATCACGCTCACGCCCTGCGCGGCGTACTCCTGGTGGGCCCACGCGCTGAACGAGTTCACCCACGCCTTCGCCGCGCTGTAGGTGCCTCGGGGGAGGAAGGCGGCCACGCTCGACACGTTGACCACGCCGCCGCGACCCCGCTCGACCATGCCGCCGAGGGCAGCATGGGTCAACCGGAGTACGGCGCGCACCAGCACGTCCTGCTGGGCCTGCTCGACGTCGATCGGGTTGTCGAGGAAGCGCTCCTTGAGCCCGAACCCGGCGTTGTTGACCAGCAGGTCGACCGGCGCCGAGCGGTCGGCCAGCCGGGCCTCGACCCGGGCCAGGGCATCGGGCGCCGTGAGATCCGCGGGCAGCACCTCCACTCCCACGCCGTACGACGTGCGCAGCTCCTCGGCGACCGCCGCCAGCCGCGCCTCGTCGCGGGCCACGAGGACCAGTCCGTCGCCGCGGGCGGCGAGCTGGCGGGCGAACTCCAGACCGATGCCGGCGGTCGCGCCGGTCACGAGGGCGGTGGGCATGCCGCAAGACTAGGAGGTCATCCGGCATGATGGTCCCCGATGAACAGCGTGCAGGCGGCTCCCACGATCCTCGCCGTCGCCAACCAGAAGGGCGGCGTCGCGAAGACGACCAGTGTCGCGTCCATCGGCGCGGCGCTGGCCGAGCGCGGCCAGTCGGTGCTACTGGTCGACCTCGACCCGCAGGCCTGCCTGACGTTCTCGCTCGGCATCGACCCCGAGGACCTGGAGCTGTCCGTCCACCACGTGCTCACCAAGGGTACGGCGGTCGACGAGGCGATCATCGAGACCGACGACGGCGTCGACCTGCTGCCGGCGACGATCGAGCTGGCGCGCGCGGAGGCCGACCTGCTCACCCGCACCGGCCGGGAGCACGTGCTGCGCGGCGTGATGGAGGACCTCCAGGCGAGCGGCCGCACCTACGACTGGGTGCTGCTCGACTGCCCGCCGTCGCTGGGCGTCCTCACCGTCGCCGCGCTCACCGCGGCCAGCGGCGTCCTGATCCCGCTGCAGTGCGAGACCCTCTCCCACCGTGGCGTGGGCCAGCTCCTGGACACCGTCCACGACGTGCGCCGCTTCACCAACCGCGAGCTCGCGGTGTGGGGTGTGCTGCCCACGCTGTACGACGGCCGCACCAACCACGCGCGCGCCGTACTGGAGACGATCGCGGAGACCTACGACCTCGAGGTCGTCGAGCCGCCGATCCCGAAGACCATCAAGTTCGCCGAGGCGCCGGCCGCCGGCCGCTCGATCCTCGCGACCAGCCGCTCCAGCAAGGGAGCCCAGGCCTATCGCGACGTCGCCGGCACCCTCCTGGCCCGCGCGGAGCGCTGATCGCACGGTGTCGAAGCACGCAGCGCGCTCGGACTCCGGCCGCCACCGCGGGGGGCGGCGGGTCGCCCGTCCGCCCGCCGGGCGACGCCGTGCCGCGCCGCGCCCGCGCTACGGCCGGATCACCGCGCTCGCCGCGGCGCTGACCGTCACCGCGGTCGGCGTTGCCGGCGGCCTCGGTCTGCTCCCGGGCGGGGCGGACGGACGGGCCGCGGCCAGCGCCGCGGGCACCGGCGAGGGTGCGGCCGCGCACACGCCGTCGCCGCCGACCGCCTCGCCCCCCGCGGCCCAGGACACGCCGAAGCCGGACGAGCTGCCGGCGCTCGACGGCCCGGTCAACGGCGAGCTCGCCGACGTCAGCACGCGGATCGCGGCGGTCTCCGACTCCACCGAGCTGCCCTCGGCCTCCGGCGCGGGGCGCCGGGTCGTGTTCAGCGAGGGACGGCAGCGGGTCTGGCTGGTCGACGCCGACGGCTCGGTCGAGCGCACCTATCTCGTCTCCGGCAGCATCTACGACAACCTCGAGCCCGGCACGTACGCCGTGTACTCGCGCAGCCGGAACGCCATCGGCATCGACGACTCCGGCACCATGGAGTACTTCGTCCGGTTCACCCAGGGCACCCAGGGCGCCGCGATCGGCTTCCACACCATCCCGGTGGACGAGGGCCGGCCGGTCCAGACCGTCGCCCAGCTGGGGACCCCGCTGTCCCACGGCTGTATCCGCCAGGAGCGGAGCAACGCGATCGCTCTGTGGGAGTTCGCGCCGATCGGCACCAAGGTCGTCGTCACCGCCTGAGCCGTCGTTCCCCCCGGGGCGGGTCGCTCGCCCCGTCGGTCCCTTCGGCCGCACCGGCCTCACCGGCCTCACGGGTAGCAAGGCCTCTCCGTGCCGGATTTGCCCCGCGGCGGGGGCGTCTGCCTAGGGTGCCCGGATGCTCGCCCCGTATGGAAAGCACCTTGCCACGATCTGCGCCGCGCTGATGGCGCTCGCCCTCGGCGCCTCGCTCGCGCCCTCCGACAGTGCCTCCGCCACGGCCACCGCGCGCACCGCGGGCCCCGAGGCCGCGCCCGCCGAGGTGGGCGGCGGCTACGAGGTCCGCGCGATGTCGTTCAACATCCTCACCGCCTCGATGGCGCCCGGCGGCGAGGGCCGCGCGCACCGCGCCGCGAGCGAGGTCCAGGACCGCAAGCGCAACGTCGTCGCCTTCCAGGAGGTGCACCGCTCGCAGCTCAAGGTGCTGCGCAAGCGCCTGTCGCGCTTCGCGTTCCACCCCCGCCGCAGCCTCGGCAACTACAGCTCGGCGATCCAGATCGCGTGGCGGAGCGACGAGTACGACGTGCGCGACAAGGGCGCGATCTACCGGCCGTCCATGGGCCACCAGCGGGCGATCCCGTGGGTCAAGCTCAAGCACCGCGCGACCAAGCGCGTGATCTACGTCGTCGCGATCCACAACGCCCCCGGTGGGCTCGAGGCCGAGCGCGACATCTCGACCGTGCGCGAGATCAAGCTCATCAAGCGGCTCGGCGCGAAGGGCAACCCGGTTCTCGTCATGGGCGACATGAACGAGCGCGTGGAGTTCTGCAAGCGCGTCGCGCGGGCCACCGACCTGGTCTCCCTCGGCGGCACGAAGCGCAATCCCTGCCCGGTGCCGCCGAAGGCCGGCCCGGACTGGATGCTCGCCACCTGGACCGGCACCGAGTTCAGCGACTACGCCAAGATCTACAACGGCATCAGCGACCACCCGGTGCTCGTCGGCAACGTGTGGGTGGAGCCGCTCGCGAGCTGACTCTCCGCACCACAGACGCGAGGAGCCCGGGCATCGCCCGGGCTCTTCGCGTCGTGTCGTGCTGTGTCGCCCTCGGGCCCTGCGGGCCGGGGCCGAGACCTCAGGCGGTCTGGGTCTCCGTCCCGCTCCCGGTGCCGCCCGTCCCGCCGCTGGCGCCGCCACCGCTGCGCCGGCGACGACGCCGGTTGCGACTCGCCGGCCGCTCGCCGCCCTCGGCGGCCGCGCCCTCGCCGGCCGCGCGGCCCTCGGCGGCCGGCCTCTCGCCGCCCTCCTCGACGGGACGGCCTCCGCGGGTGCGGGTGCGCGTCCGGGTCCGGCTGCGCTCGCTCGTCCGGCGGTCGCCGGAGCGGCCGCGCTCGCCCGACCGCTCGCCCGACCGCTCGCCCGACCGCTCGCCCGACCGCTCACCACGGGGCGCCTGCGGTGCCGGCGGCACGACCCGGCCCTTCGTGCCGGGCGCGATGCCCTGGTCGTGGTAGAGGTGCTCGGAGGTGGAGTACGTCTCGACCGGCTCGTCGAAGGGCAGGTCCAGCGCCTTGTTGATCATCTTCCAGCGGTGCACGTCGGTCGCGTCGACCAGCGTGATCGCGATGCCCGAGGCGCCGGCGCGGCCGGTGCGGCCGATCCGGTGGACGTAGGTCTTGTCGTCCTCGGGGCAGGTGTAGTTGATGACGTGGCTGACGCCGGCGACGTCGATGCCGCGCGCGGCGACGTCGGTCGCGACGAGCGCCTGGATCTTGTCCTCGCGGAAGCGGGTGAGCGCCTTCTCGCGCGCCACCTGCGCCATGTCCCCGTGCAGCGGGCTGGCCTTGAAGCCGCGCTCGACGAGGTCGTCGGCGACCCGCTGGGCCTGCCGCTTCGTGCGGGTGAAGATCACGATCTTCCCCGCGTCCTCCGCCTGCAGGATGCGGCCGATGATCTCGGGCTTGTCGAGGTCGTGGGCCAGGTAGATGAACTGGGCCGTCGCCGGCACCGTCGCGTTCTCGTACGACGACTCGGCGCGGATGTTCATCGGGTGGCGCATGTGGATCCGGGCGAGCGAGACGATCGCGGCCGGCATCGTCGCCGAGAAGAGCATCGTCTGCCGGGTCTCGGGGGTGAGCCGCAGCAGCTTCTCCACGTCGGGGAGGAAGCCGAGGTCGAGCATCTCGTCGGCCTCGTCGAGGACCAGCGCGTGCACGTGGGAGAGGTCGAGGACCCGCCGGTTGGCGAGGTCGATCAGGCGGCCCGGCGTCCCGACGACGATGTCGACGCCGCTCTCGAGCGCCTCGATCTGACCCTCGTAGCCGACGCCTCCGTAGACGGTGAGGACGCGCAGCCCGCGGTCCTCCGAGGCCAGGTGGAGGTCGCTGGAGACCTGGAGCGCGAGCTCGCGGGTCGGGGCCACGATCAGCGCCTGCGGCTTGCCCTGGGGGATCTCGGCGTAGTCGGGGTCGCTGGGCGCCACGCTGCGCTGGATGACCGGGATGCCGAAGGCCAGGGTCTTGCCGGTGCCGGTGCGCGCCTGGCCGATCAGGTCGGTGCCCATCAGCGCGACGGAGAGGGTCATCTCCTGGATCGCGAAGGGGTGCACGATGCCGGCGCGCTCGAGGGCGTCGCAGATCTGCGGCATCACGCCGAGGTCGCGGAAGGTCGGCGCCGCGGTCTCGGCGGCCTCGGCGGCCGCGGTCTCCGGGGCAGGGGTGGACGCAGGGGTGGTGTCGTTGGAAGTCAGTGCTCTGTTCGCTTTCGTGAGTGTCGTCAGCCGGTCGGCAGGCGCCAGATCAAATGCGGCTGTTCACACTCAGCCGCGCACATACGTGGGCGGGTGCCCGAGCGGGCCGTGGCGGACCCCGAGGGGTGCGGGCAGGCTCTCGCTGCCGTCGAGTCTACCGGCCGGCCGCACGGCGGGGGCCATCGGCGGCGGCGCGCCGCCCTTGTACGCTCGGGCCATGGCTGAATCCGCCGACGCGAGCCCCCTGACCGCCGACGGCGACCCGGCGTACCGGGAGGCCGTGGTCGACCTCCTCGCAGCGATCGCGTACGGCGAGATCTCCGCCTTCGAGCGGCTCGCCGAGGACGCGAAGCTGGCGCCGAGCCTGGCCGACAAGGTCGACCTCGCGACGATGGCCAGCGGCGAGCTCGCCAAGGTGCACGCCCTGCACGAGCGGATCCGGGCGTTCGGCGCGGACCCGTTCGCGGCGATGACGCCGTTCCGCGAGCCCCTCGACGCCTTCCACCAGCACACCGCGCCCGCGGACTGGTACGAGGGCCTGGTCAAGGCGTACGTCGGCGACGGCCTGGCCAACGACTTCTACCGCGAGATCGCGGCCTATCTCGACCCCGAGACCCGCGACCTGGTCATCTCCACGATGGAGGAGGGCACCCACGCGGCGTTCGTCGTCGACCGGGTGCGTGCGGCGATCGCCGAGGACCCGCGCCTCGGCGGACGGCTCGCCCTGTGGGGCCGCCGACTGATGGGGGAGGCGCTGACCCAGGCGCAGCGGGTCGCCGCCGACCGGGACGCGCTCACGGCACTCCTCGCGGGTGGGGTCGACCGCCCCGGCCTCGACCTCGCGGCGCTGGGCCGGATGTTCACCCGGCTCACGGAGCGACACCTGGGGCGGATGGCCGAGCTCGGCCTGGAGGCCTGACCCGCGCTGCGGCGCCGTGCCCGGAGAGTCGGACCGGAATCCCACGCCCGGTGGGTGCTGCCCGGTCCCGGGCGTCCCGCGGTCTAGGCTGACCGCGACGACAGCCCGTCCCCGACTCCAGGAGCAGTACACGTGGCAGCGATCGAAGCCGTCGGAGCCCGCGAGATCCTCGACTCCCGCGGCAACCCCACCGTCGAGGTCGAGGTCCTTCTCGACGACGGGTCCTTCGCCCGGGCGGCGGTGCCCAGCGGCGCGTCCACGGGCGCCTTCGAGGCCGTCGAGCTGCGCGACGGCGGTGACCGGTACGCCGGCAAGGGCGTCCAGAAGGCCGTCGACGCCGTGATCCAGGTGCTCGGCCCCGCCGTCGAGGGCCTCGACGCCGCCGACCAGCGGCTGGTCGACCAGACCCTGCTCGCCGCCGACGGCACCCCCAACAAGGCCCAGGTCGGCGCCAACGCGATCCTCGGCGTCTCGCTCGCCGTGGCGCGGGCGGCGGCCGACTCCGCCGACCTCCCCCTCTACCGCTACGTCGGCGGGCCCAACGCCCACCTGCTGCCCGTGCCGATGATGAACATCCTCAACGGCGGCGCCCACGCCGACACCAATGTCGACATCCAGGAGTTCATGGTCGCGCCGATCGGGGCCCCGACCTTCCGCGACGCGCTGCGGGTCGGCGCGGAGGTCTACCAGGCGCTCAAGTCGGTCCTCAAGGCGAAGGGCCTGGCCACCGGCGTCGGCGACGAGGGCGGCTTCGCGCCCGACCTCGAGTCCAACCGGGCCGCGCTCGACCTGATCGCCGAGGCGATCGTCAAGGCCGGCTACGAGCTCGGCACGGACGTGGTGCTCGCCCTCGACGTCGCCGCCTCGGAGTTCTTCGAGGACGGGTCCTACACCTTCGAGGGCGCGAAGAAGTCGGCGGAGGAGATGATCGCCTACTACGCCGAGCTCGTCGCGTCGTACCCCATCGTCAGCATCGAGGACCCGCTCAACGAGGACGACTGGGACGGCTGGAAGGCGATCACCGACCAGCTCGGCGACACGACCCAGCTCGTCGGCGACGACCTCTTCGTCACCAACGTCGAGCGCCTGCAGCGCGGCATCGCCGGCGGCCAGGCGAACGCGATGCTGGTCAAGGTCAACCAGATCGGCTCGCTCACCGAGACCCTCGACGCCGTCGAGCTGGCTCACCGCAACGGCTACCGCAACATGATGAGCCACCGCTCGGGCGAGACCGAGGACACCACGATCGCCGACCTCGCGGTCGCGACCAACTGCGGCCAGATCAAGACCGGCGCCCCGGCGCGGTCCGAGCGGGTCGCGAAGTACAACCAGCTGCTGCGCATCGAGGACGAGCTCGGCGACGCCGCGCGCTACGCCGGAGCCGGCGCCTTCCCGCGCTACCAGGGCTGACCCATCCCACCAGGAGCCGCGCCATGGCCGTGACACCGGGCGACCGCCGTCCGTCGCGCAAGCCCGGCCGCCCCCGCTCGGGGCGGTCGGGACCGCGGTACGCGGAGCGGCTCAAGGCCGAGCGCAAGCGGGCCGCCCGCGAGCGCGAGGCGGCGCTCGTGCGTGCGCGCGCCGAGCACCAGCACAAGGCTCGGCTCACGAGCCGTGCCGCGATCCTGGTGCTCGTCCTCGCCGTGCTGGCCGTCTCCTACGCCTCGTCCCTGCGGGCCTATCTCCAACAGCGCGGCAACATCGAGCGGCTCGAGGCCCAGATCGCCGAGCGCGAGGCCACGATCGAGGACCTGCGCGACGAGAAGGCGCGATGGGACGACCCGGCCTACGTCTCGCAGCAGGCGCGCGCCCGCCTCGGGTACGTCGCCCCCGGCGACACCCCGTTCGTCGTCGTCGACGAGCACGGCAACCCGCTCGACGCCTCCGCCGAGCTGGGCGACCCGGCACAGGTCGACGACCCGGACCGGCAGACCTGGTACGGCGGGGTGTGGGACTCGATGAAGGTCGCCGGCAACCCGCCCACCAAGGTGCGCGACCCCCAGGACGAGATCAAGGCACCCAAGGAGGACCTGCCCCAGTGAGCGAGCCCATGACCAGCACGGACGAGGCGGTCATCGCGGCTCAGCTCGGCCGGCCGCCGCGCGGGGTCCACGCGATCGGGCACCGCTGCCCCTGCGGCAACCCCGACGTCGTCACCACCGAGCCGCGGCTGCCCAACGGCACGCCGTTCCCCACGACGTACTACCTCACCTGCCCGCGGGTCTGCTCGCGCATCGGCACCCTCGAGGCATCCGGGCTGATGCGCCAGATGCAGGACCGGCTCGGCACCGATGCCGAGCTCGCGGCCGCCTACCGCAGTGCGCACGAGGCCTACCTGGCCGATCGCGCCTCCGTCGGGGCGGAGGGCGGCTTCGAGGTCCCCGAGATCGACGGCATCTCGGCGGGCGGCATGCCCGACCGGGTCAAGTGCCTGCACGTCCTGGCCGGCCACGCGCTGGCCGCCGGCCCGGGCGTGAACCCGCTCGGGGACGAGGTCCTGGAGATCCTCGGCGACTGGTGGGACAAGGGCCCGTGCGTCGCCCCCGAGCCGCCCGAGCGGCCCGAGTAGTGCGCGCGGGGCACCGGTGAGCACGAGCGCGGTGGCTGCCGTCGACTGCGGCACCAACACGATCAAGCTCCTGGTCGGCGATCCCGAGGACCCAGGGAGCGTCCGCCGCGAGAGCCGGATGATCCGCCTCGGCCAGGGGGTCGACGCGACCGGACGGCTCGCGCCGGAGGCGCTGTCCCGGGCCTGGGCGGCGATCGAGGAGTACGCCGCGATCATCGCCGGCGCCGGCGTCACCGCCGACCGGATCCGCTTCTGCGCCACGTCGGCGACCCGGGACGCGGCCAATGCCGCGGACTTCACGGCCGGTGTGCGGGCCCGGCTGGGGACGGACCCGGAGGTGCTCTCGGGCGAGGAGGAGGCTCGGCTCGCGTTCGCCGGCGCGCTGCGGGGGCTGGAGGGCGTCGCGGACGTCGAGGACCCCGCGCTGGTCGTCGACGTCGGAGGCGGCTCGACCGAGCTCATCCTCGGTCATCCGCGCACCGGTCCGACCGCGGCGCACTCCATGGACATCGGCTCGGTGCGCCTCCACGAGCGGCACGTGCGCCATGACCCCATCACCCGCGACGAGATCGCCGCGGTGGCCGCCGACGTCGACGCCGCGCTGGACGCGTCACCGGTCGACCCGGCCGCGGCGCGCACGGTCGTGGTCGTCGCGGGCACCCACACCACCCTCGCCGCCGGCGCCCTCGGCCTCGGCGCCTATGACCGCACGCTGATCCACGGTCGCGTGCTCGCCGTCGCGGACCTCTGCGCCCAGGTCGACCGCCTGCTCGCGATGAGCGTCGCGGAGCGGCGCGCGCTCGGTTGGATGCACCCCGGTCGGGCCGACGTCATCGACGCGGGCGGCCTCGTCGTCGCCGGCGTCCTGGAGCGGCTGTCGGTCGGCACCGTCACGGTCGCCGAGACCGACATCCTCGACGGGATCGCGTGGTCGCTGGTGCGATGAGCGAGAGCCCGACGGAGGCGATGGTGCGGCTGGACGCCCGGGTCAGCCGGTGCCGGAAGTGCCCGCGGCTGGTCGCCTGGCGCGAGCAGGCGGGGCGGGAGAAGCGCGCGGCGTACGCCGACCAGGACTACTGGGCGCGCCCGGTGCCCGGCTTCGGGCCGGCGGACGCGCGGATCCTCGTCACCGGCCTGGCACCCGCCGCCCACGGGTCCAACCGGACCGGCCGGATGTTCACCGGCGACCGGTCCGGGGACTGGCTCTTCGCCTCCCTGCACCGCGTCGGGCTCGCCAGCCAGGCGGAGAGCGTCGCGATCGGCGACGGCCTCGAGCTGACCGACGTGCGGATGGCGGCGCCGGTCCGCTGCGCGCCGCCCGCCAACAAGCCGACGCCCGAGGAGCGCGCGGCGTGCGCGCCCTGGCTCGACCGGGAACTGGCGATCCTCGCGCCACGCCTGCGGGTGGTGGTGGCGCTGGGCGCGATCGGGTGGCAGGCGTCCCTCGACGCGCTGGGGCGGGCCGGCTGGACGGTGCCGCGGCCGCGCCCTCGCTTCGCGCACGGCGCCGAGGCGACCCTGGGCCGCACCACGCGACGGCTCGCGGGCCACGACGTCGTGCTGCTCGGCTGCTTCCACCCCAGCCCCCACAACACCTTCACCGGACGCCTCACCGAGCCGATGACCGACGCCGTCCTGGCGCGTGCCCGCACGATCGCGGAGGCCGACGGGCTGGGATGATGCCGGGGTGAGCACCGACCTGCACGCCGTCACCGTCCTCGGCCGCGACCGCCCCGGCATCATCGCGGCGGCGACCGCCGGCCTCGCGGAGCTCGGGCTCAACATCGAGGACTCCACGATGACGCTGCTGCGCGGGCACTTCGCGATGATGCTGCTGTGCCGAGGCGTCGTCGACGCCTCCACGATCGAGCGGGCCCTGGCGCCCCTGACCGCGGACGGGAGCCTCGACGTCGCGGTCCGCGCCGTCACTGCGGAGCCGGAGTCCGCGTCCGGCGGCAGCGCATGGGTGCTGACCGTCCACGGCGGCGACCGCTCCGGCATCGTCTCCGCCGTCGTCGGCGAGGTCGCCGCGGCCGGCGGCAACATCACCGACCTCACCACCCGGCTCGCGGGCGACCTCTACCTGCTCGTCGCCGAGCTCGAGCTGCCCGTCGCGGCGGACCCGGCCACGGTCGCGGAGCAGATCCGCGCGGCCGCCGGTCGGGTCGGGGTCACCGCCACGCTGCGCCCGGCCGAGGCCGACGACCTGTGAGCGCCGCGGGGAGCGAGCGCGTCGCTGCCTGGACCGAGGTGGAGCTCGGCGTCGAGGGCGCGGTGCGCTCCGTCGTACGGGCGCCGCAGGGGGTGCTCGCGGCGCGCGGCGCGGACGTGGATCCGGCTGCGCCCGACGTCGTCCAGCTCGCCGCCGACCTCGTCGCGACGATGCGGGTCAGCCCGGGGTGCGTGGGTCTGGCGGCCAACCAGGTCGGCGTGGGAGCGCGCGTGTTCTGCGTCGACGTCACCGCGCACCCCAAGGCCCGCACCGGCCACGGCACCTTCGTGCTCTGCAACGCCGAGATCGTCGCCGCCAGCCGCAACGAGCGGGCCCGGGAGGGATGCATGAGCGTTCCCGACCTCACCGGCGACGTGAAGCGCGCCTCCCGGCTCACGGTCCGCGGCTGGCTGCCCGGCACGGGCGAGCTGGTGGAGCTCAGCACCGACGCGTTCGAGGCACGTGCCCTGCAGCACGAGATCGACCACACCGACGGTCTGCTCTTCCTCGACCGGGTGGCGGGCGCGCACGCGGTCTATCCTCGCCAGACCTACCTCTGAGCAGCCCTCGGAGTCCTGGCCCCCGTATCCCAACCGGCAGAGGAAGCCGCCTTAAAAGCGGCGCAGTCTGGGTTCGAGTCCCAGCGGGGGCACCGTTCTGCTGAGAGCAGAACATCTCCCGTGAGCCTCCGTCGGCGACCGGACGGCTGCCTACGATGAGGCATGGCCGAGGAGCAGACTGCGGCGGAGCCGCTGTGGCGGGAGCTGGTGGGACGACGGCTGCGCGACCTGCGCCGTGAGCGCGACGAGACGCTGACCGAGACCGCCGGGCGAGCCGGCATCTCGCCGCAGTACCTCTCGGAGATCGAGCGCGGCGTGAAGGAGCCGAGCAGCGAGATGATTGCCGCGGTCCTCGGCGCGCTCGACACCACCCTGCTGGACCTGACGGCGGCGGTGGCCGGCGAGCTCTACGCCGCTGGCGCGCCCGCACGCCCCCGGCCGCTGTCCGTGCCGGCGCCGCAGGCCCAGCCGGCCGCCTCCGCCTACGCCCTCGCCGCCTGAGCCACCGTCGCGGGGGCGCGGGCCGCGATCACGTGGTCGATCAGGCCGTACTCCCGTGCCGCCTCGGCGGTGAACACCCGGTCGTGGTCGGTGTCCGCGCGCAGGGTGGCGGTGTCCTGACCGGTGTGGCGCGACAGGATCTGCTCGATGTCGGCGCGCACCCGCACCACCTCGTCGGCCTGGAGGATCAGGTCGGGGATGGCGCCGCGTCCCTGCGCGGCCGGCTGGTGCAGCACCACCCGCGCGTGCGGCAGCGCGGCCCGCTTGCCCGAAGCGCCCGCCGCCAGCAGCACCGCGCCGACCGCGATGGCCTGGCCGACACAGGTCGTGGCGACCTGAGGCCGGATGAACTGCATCGTGTCGTGCACCGCCAGCATGGCGCTGGGGTCGCCGCCCTCGCAGTTGATGTACAGCTGGATGTCCCGGTCGGGGTTGTCGGCCTCGAGATGCAGCAGCTGCGCGACCAGAGAGTTCGCCACCCCCGCGTCGATCGCCGTTCCGAGGTAGACCACCCGCTCGGTGAGCAGGTGGGAGTACACGTCCATGATCCGCTCGCCGCGCGGGTGCTGGGCGATGACGTTGGGGACCAGGTAGGAGCTCATCGCGATGCTCCCGCCGACGCGAAGGTGCCGAGACCGAGCGGCACCCGGCGCGGCGGTGCCAGGACGTCGTACGACGCCACGATCTCGTCGACGAAGCCGTACTCGAGCGCCTGCGAGGCGGAGTACCACCGGTCGTGCAGCGAGTCCTCGAAGACCCGCTCCAGCGGCTGACCGGTGTCCTCGGCGATGAGGGCGAGCACGGTGTCGCGGGTGTGGCGCAGGTCCTGGGCCTGCAGCTCCACGTCGACGGCGGTCCCGCCGATGCCCGCCGAGCCCTGGTGCATGAGGATCCGGGCGTGGGGGAGCGCCCGCCGCTTGCCACGGGTGCCCGAGGAGAGCAGGAACTGCCCGGCGCTGCAGGCGATGCCGAGCGCCAGGGTCGCGACGTCGCACGGCACCAGCCGCATCACGTCGCGGATCGCCAGCATCGCCGGGACCGAGCCACCCGGGGAGTGGATCCACAGCGCGATGTCGGCGTGCGGGTCCTCGGCGGCCAGCCCGACGAGCTGGGAGGTCAGCAGCATGCCGTTGTCGTCGTCGAGGGCACCGTCGAGGACCAGCACCCGCTGCTGCAGCAGCTCGCGTCGTACCCGGTCGTCGAACATGCGGGGTCGGTTGTCGTCGCTCATGGCGCCACTGTCCGGGGCTCGGCGGCCGCGGACCAGGCGGATCCGCTCTCGGCAGCGAGCGGCTGCTGAGGGCAGCGGCCTGCCTTGACTTCATGTGCACCTGAAGCGAGACAGTGGTCCCATGCACCGTCACGAGCACCAGCACGAGCACACGCTGACCGACCTGCGCGAGGCCCTCACCGCCGGCTTCTGGGACGAGAGGTACGGCGGCGCCGACCGCGTCTGGAGCGGCCGGCCCAACCAGCGGCTGGTCGAGCAGGTCGCCGACCTGACGCCGGGCACGGCTCTCGACGTCGCCTGCGGCGAGGGCGCCGACGCCGTGTGGCTGGCCACACAGGGCTGGCGGGTGACCGCGGTGGACGTGTCCCAGGTCGCGCTCGCCAAGGTCGCCACGCACGCCGAGCAGGAGGGCGTGGCCGACCGGATCCGGCTGGGCTTCTACGACGCTCTCGCCGATCCGCGCCCGGTCGGTCGCCGGAGCTTCGACCTGGTGACGGTCAGCTTCCTCCACGTCCCGCAGGCGGACTTCTCCGCCATCTACCGGGGCATCGCCGACGCGGTCGCGCCCGGCGGGCGGCTGCTCGTCACCGCCCACCACCCCGACGACGTCGCGACCGGTGCCCGCCACGACCACGGTCCAGGACTGATGTTCGAGCCCGGGCGGGTCCTCGAGACGCTGGACGCCGAGCGTGCGGACGGGGGGTGGGAGGTCGAGGTCGCCGACACCCCGGTGCGGGAGCAGGCCATGCCGGACGGGCCCCTGCTCGTGCGCGACACGGTGGTCCGCCTGCGACGCCGCTGACCCACCCGAGCGGGTGACGTAGGTCACGTCGCTCCGGTACGTTGCCGCACGTGCTCCCTAGAACGTGTTCTCGTCTGCTGCGCCGTGGCGTCCTCCTGGTCACCCTCGTCCTGACCCTGGCTGCCGTCACCGTCGGTGCGCCCGCGCCCGCCCAGGCGGCGGAGGACGACCCGCCGCAGCTGCGCCGCGAGGGCCGGTGGCTCGTGGACGAGCACGGACGGGTCGTGATCGTGCACGGGTTCAACCTCGTGTGGAAGCTCGACCCCTACGTCCCGCCGGACTCCGCCGAGGGCTTCACCGAGGAGGACGCGCAGTGGCTGGCCCAGCACGGGTTCAACGGGGTCCGCCTCGGCACGCTGTGGGCCGGCATCACGCCGGACGCGCCGGGCGTCGGCGACCCGACCTACCGCACCCGCTGGCAGCGGGTGATGGACCTGCTGTCCGAGCGCGGCATCTGGATGCAGCTCGACATGCACCAGGACCAGTGGCACGAGACGTACGGCGGCGAGGGCGTTCCCGACTGGGCGGTGCACCGGCCGGCGGTGCTGGGCCTGCTCCCGCCGGTCAACCTGCCCTTCCCGATGGGCTACTGGACGCCGGAGACGTCGGCGGTGTTCGACCAGTTCTGGGCCAACCGGCACGGCGGCATCGACCACTGGGCCGCCGCCTGGCGGATCGCCGCCGGCTGGTGGAAGGACCAGCCGCACCTCATGGGCTACGACCTCATCAACGAGCCGTGGATGGGCCTGGAGTGGCTCTCCTGCTTCACCGGCGGGTGCGCGGGCGCCTACGAGCGGGAGCTGCAGCCGGCCTACGAGAAGGTGACCCGGGCGATCCGCCAGGTCGACCCCGACAACGTCGTGTGGTGGGAGCCCCAGCAGCTCGCCGCGGGCCGCCCGGTCCCCACCTACCTCCAGCCGATGGCCGGCGAGTCCCAGCTCGGCTACTCCTGGCACAACTACTGCCAGGACGTCTTCTTGGAGTCGCAGGGTCTGCCCGTCGGCGACGTCGAGAACTGCTGGCGGTTCAGCAGGGAGCGGACGGCGACGGCGCTCGCCCAGGCCGAACGGATGCAGGCGGCACCGATGATGAGCGAGTGGGGCGCGACCGACAACCTGCGCGCGGTCGAGATCGACGCCGCGGTCGCCGACGAGAGCCTCATGGGCTGGACGCACTGGGCCTACAAGCAGTGGCAGGACCCGACCACGGCCGACGACGCCCAGGGGATGTTCGAGGACGACACGGACTTCGCCTCGGTGAAGGCGGACAAGCTGCGGGTCCTGGTGCGCACCTACGCCCAGGCGACGGCGGGGACCCCGCTGGAGATGGACTTCGACGCGACGACCGGAGCCTTCTCCTTTCGCTACCGGTCCCGTGCCAGCGACGCCCCGACCGAGATCTTCGTCAGCCCCCTCCACTACCCCCACGGCTACGACGTCGCCGTCACCGGCGGGGACTGGACGCCGGGCACCGCGGGCCGGATCGAGGTGCGGCCCGACGTCCCGGGCCAGGAGGTGACGGTTCGGGTCGCCGCGCGGTGAGCGCGTACCCGTCCGGGCCGGGAACCTTCGGCGACGCCTGGACGTTGCACCAGCATCGAGACACCTAGACTGTAGGTGAAGGGCGGCCGCCGTGGCCGTTCGGCAGACTCGCAAGCCTGCGGAGGAGACCATGCAGAGCAACAACCCGGTGTTCCGGCGCTCCGAGGAGTTCAACCGGTCCGGAGCCGCTGCCTACCAGGGCTTCGGTGAGCCGCAGTACGGCGGCTACACCCAGCCCGGCTATCCCGCGCCCGAGGCGCCCACCACGCGCCAGGGCCGGATGACGATCGACTCGGTCGTCCAGTCCACCGCCATCACCCTCGCCGTGGTGTTCGTCGCCGCGGCCGCGACCTGGTTCCTCACCCCGGCCATCGAGGGTGCCGACGTCGCCGAGGATCTGGCTCCGCTCTACGCCGCCTCCGCCATCGGCGGCATCCTGGCGTTCGTCCTCTCCCTGGTGAACTCCTTCAAGCGGGAGATCAGCCCCGCTCTCGTGCTCGCGTTCGCCGCTGCCGAGGGCGTCGCGCTCGGTGCGATCAGCAAGACCTTCGACGCCTTCATCGGCGACACCATCGTCCTGCAGGCGGTGCTCGGCACGATGGCCGCCTTCGCCGGAACCCTGGCGGCGTACAAGGTCTTCGACATCAAGGTCGGGAACAAGTTCCGCACCTTCGTGGTCGCGGCGATGTTCGGCATGGTCGCGCTCGGCTTCCTCGAGATCATCCTGGGCCTGTTCAGCGCCGACCTCGGCCTGTTCGGCTTCGGCCCGCTGGGCCTGCTGTTCGCGGTCGCCGGCCTCGTGCTCGGTGTGTTCATGCTCGTCATGGACTTCGACTTCGTCGAGCAGGGCGTGCGCAACGGGATCCCGGAGCGGGAGTCCTGGCGCGCGTCGTTCGCGATGACCGTCAGCCTGGTCTGGATCTACACCAACCTGCTGCGGATCCTCGCGATCCTCCAGCAGGACTGAGCTCACCGCGGAAGGGCCGCCCGGGACTCCCGGGCGGCCCTTCCGCCTGTCCGGCCGCCTGTTCGGACCGCATGTCCGGACCGCATGTCCGAGACGGCGTCACTCGGTCTCGGCGGCGGCCAGCGCCTCGGTGCCCCCGCCGTCGTGGCTCTCGTGCTCCTCGGGAGCCTCCCCGGGGACGTGCCGGCGCGAGCGGCGATGGCGCAGCTCGACCCAGAGCCCCCGGACGCCGGCCCGGCGACCGCCGACCTCGGTCCCGCCCAGCTCGGTGCCGGGCTCGTTGACGGCCTGGACGGCGGCCCGGGTCACCGGGAGCACGCCCTCGCCGCGGTAGGCCTCGAGCGCGCCGTCGTCCGGGGTGTGCGCGAGCGCGGCCAGCACCGAGGGCACGAGGACCCCGGCCAGCGCCTTGTAGCCCTGCGCGGAGGGGTGGAACCGGTCGGGCCCGAACAGCAGTGCGGGGGCCGCGGCGAACTCCGGACCGAGGATGTCGCCGAGCGAGACCGTGCGACCGCCCTCCTCGACGACCGCGATCGTCTGCGCAGCGGCGAGCCGGCGGGACCACGCGCGGGCGACCTGGCGCAGCGGGGGAGCGATCGGCTGGATCGTGCCGAGGTCGGGGCAGGTGCCGACGACGACGGTCGCCCCGGAAGCGATCAGCCGGCGCACGCCCTCCGACAGCGAGCGGACCGAGTGCGAGGGCCGCACGGCGTGGGTCACGTCGTTGCCGCCGATCAGGATCACGGCGACGTCCGGCTCGATCGGCAGCGCCAGGTCGACCTGGGCGGCCAGATCGGAGGACTTGGCGCCGACCACGCAGAAGGCCCGCAGGTACACCCGTCGGTCGGCGTGCTCGGCGACGGCCGAGGCGACCAGCGCGCCGGGCGTCTCCTCGACCCGCTCGACGCCGTAGCCGGCCGCGCTCGAGTCGCCCAGCAGGGCGATCCGGATCGCCGGACCCGGTCGGCCACGGCCGTACCAGCCGGTCGCGTCCGGCGGCGGCTCCTCCCGCGCCGGGCCGATGGTCTTGCGGGCCAGCTTCGCCTCGGCCGTCAGCACGCCGTAGAGACCGGCGCCGAGGGCGGACAGCCCGCCCCCGCCGTACAGCGCGGCGGCGGCGAGCTTGCGGGCTGCGGACGCCTTGCTCACGCGGCAACTCTACGGAGGGCTTCGAGGCTCGCTGCGCTCGCACCTCACCCCCCGTGGATATTCTGCGGACATGGAGTACGTCGAGTCCCTGCTGGAGCTGATCGGCAACACCCCGCTGGTCCGGCTCAACCGTTCCCTCGACCTGCCCGACACCGGCGGACCGCTGGTGCTGGCGAAGGTCGAGTACCTCAACCCCGGCGGTTCGGTGAAGGACCGCATCGCCACCCGGATGATCGAGGCCGCCGAGGAGTCCGGCGCGCTGCAGCCCGGCGGCACCATCGTCGAGCCGACCTCCGGGAACACCGGCGTCGGGCTGGCGATGGTGGCCCAGCAGAAGGGCTACCACTGCGTCTTCGTGTGCCCGGACAAGGTGAGCGAGGACAAGCGCAACGTGCTCAAGGCGTACGGCGCCGAGGTGGTCGTCTGCCCGACCGCCGTCGCGCCCGAGCACCCCGACTCCTACTACAACGTGTCCGACCGCCTGGCCAGCGAGCCGGGCGCATGGAAGCCCGACCAGTACTCCAACCCGCACAACCCCCGCTCCCACTACGAGGAGACGGGCCCGGAGCTGTGGCGCCAGACCGAGGGTCGGATCACCCACTTCGTCGCGGGCGTCGGCACCGGCGGCACCATCTCGGGCATCGGCCGCTATCTGAAGGAGCAGAACGCCGACGTCCAGGTCGTCGGCGCGGACCCCGCCGGATCGGTGTACTCCGGCGGGACCGGCCGCCCGTACCTCGTCGAGGGCGTCGGCGAGGACTTCTGGCCCGAGACCTACGACCGCGGCGTCGCCGACCGGATCATCGAGGTCTCCGACGCCGACTCGTTCGCGTTCACCCGCCGGCTGGCGCGCGAGGAGGCGCTGCTGGTCGGCGGCTCCTCGGGCATGGCCGCCTTCGCTGCGCGCCAGCTGGCTCAGGAGCTCGCCGCGGCGGGCCAGAACGACGCCGTGATCGTCGTGCTGCTGCCCGACTCCGGCCGCGGCTACCTGAGCAAGGTGTTCAACGACGACTGGCTCGCCCAGTACGGCTTCAGCACCGGCCAGCCCCGCCCGGCGCAGACGATCGGCGAGGTGCTGCACGGCAAGTCCGGCGGCCTGCCCGCCCTCGTGCACACCCACCCCAACGAGACCATTGCCGAGGCGGTCCAGATCCTGCAGGAGTACGGCGTCTCCCAGATGCCCGTCGTGCGCGCGGAGCCGCCGATCGTGGCCGCCGAGGTCGCCGGCTCGGTGTCCGAGCGGGCGCTCCTCGACGCGCTGTTCACCGGCAAGGCCCGGCTGACCGACTCGGTCGAGCAGCACATGTCACCGGCGCTGCCCACGATCGGCTCGACCGAGGACGCCACCGCCGCGGTGCCGCTGCTCGAGTCGGCCGACGCGGTGCTCGTCCACGCGGACGGCAAGCCGGTCGGGGTGCTCACCCGCCACGACCTGCTCAACTTCCTCGCGCGTGGCTGAGGCCGGACCCGCGCTGCCCGACGGCGTCCGGTACGCACGGCCGGAGGACGTCCCCGACGTCCTCCGGCTGATCCGCGCCCTCGCCGACTACGAGCGCGAGCCCGACGCGGTCGAGACCACCGAGGACGACCTGCACCGCTGGGTCTTCGGCGAGGACGCCGTGGCGAGCGTGCTGGTGGCCGAGTCGGGCGGGCGCGTGGTCGGGATGGCGCTGTGGTTCACGACCTACTCGACCTGGAAGGGAGTTCCCGGCCTCTATCTCGAGGATCTCTTCGTCGAGCCGGCGGCGCGGGGCACCGGCCTGGGTCGGTCGCTGCTCCAGGCGCTGGCCCGGATCGCCGTCGACCGCGGCTACGCCCGCGTCGAGTGGGTGGTCCTCGACTGGAACACGCCCTCGATCGACTTCTACGAGGCGATCGGCGCCCGCCCGCTGGACGAATGGCGGACCTTCCGGCTCACCGGCCGGCCGCTGGCCGAGCTCGGCGCGACGGAGGACGTCCGGTCTCAGTGACGCTGCTCGAGGCCGACGGCCTCGCGCAGGCGCCGGACGGACGCGCGCAGGTCCTCGGAGTCCGCAGCCTGGTGGGCCATGAGGTCCGAGAGCGCCTCGGCGATCACGTTGAGCTTCTCCTGCGCGGCCTCCTGACCGCGGCGCCCCGCGTTCTCGAGGAGGACGAGCAGCAGGAGCGAGAGGATGGCCGAGCCGGTGTGCAGGGCGAGCTCCCACTTCGTGGTGCTGCTCCACAGCGGCTTGCTGAGCGCCCACAGCGCCAGCGCCACGATGATCACGCCGAAGAACGGCGCGCGGCTGATCCGCAGGTTGATGGCGTCCACGAACCGCTCGAAGGGCGGGGGACCGCTGGTGGTGTGCCGGGACTCCGACGCGGGGTTCTCCTCCATGCCGGGAGGCTACGCGAGCGTCCCGGGGGCGTAGTAGCGGCACGTGTGGTGGGGCGCGAAGCCCCGCGCCTGCCAGAAGGCCTGCCCACCAGGGTTGTCGGTCTCCACGTGCAGCCACGCGGTCATCGCGCCCTGCTCGGCGGCCCACGCGAGCAGCTCGCCGACGACCGCGGTGGCCAGGCCGCGCCTGCGGTGCGCCGGGTCCACCGTGACGCCGTGCAGGCCCACCCAGTCGCCGTCGACGGCGGCCTGGGCCTCGGCCACCGGGTCACACCCGGCATCGACCGACGCCACCGCCCGGGACCCGTCCACGGCGAGCTCGACCGCGGGTGCGGCCGACGACGAGGGGAGGGCGCGTCGCAGCCGCGCCACCGAGCCCAGCCAGAAGGCGGACTCGCCGTACTCCAGGCGACGCCAGCCGGCGCCGGCGATCGCGCTCTCGACGTCGCTGTCGGCCTCGACCTGGGCGAGCGGGTCCCGCCCGCGGGCGGCGTAGAAGGCCGCGACCGCGGCCAGGGCCTCCGCGACGGGACGGCCGGGATCGCCCATGGCGAGACACGAGTTGGCCCGCTTGCGCAGGGGGCCGACCGGTGCCCGGTCCGCACGCAGCTCCCACTCGCCCAGCGACTGCCGGTCGACGGAGGGCCAGAGCCGCCCCGTGCGAGCCTCGGCATCGCGGGCGCTCACTCGGAGCCGGGTGGCCGGTCGCGGCGGCACCGGCTTGCCCGAGACGATGTCGGCGACGGCGATCCGCACCGGCTCGCCCGCCTCCGGCTGGACCACGCACGCCCCGTCCGCCCACGACAGGCAGGTGCCGAGCAGGTCGGTGAACGCCGGGCCCCCGGTGGGTCCGGTCTCGCCGCGCAGCAGGCGGCGTACGACGACGCGCTGGCCCACCACGTGAGGGCCGAGGAGATGCCGTCCCGGCTGGTGTCCATCATTCGAGGGTCGGCGCACATCGGCCACGGTGGGGATACTAGGCTGGGCCCCGACACGAAACCCCTTCGTATCGGGGTCGCCGTCGTGTCGCCCCGCTAGCCCCGTTCCTGGTCCAGGAGGATTCGATGACCTACGTCATCTCGCAGCCGTGCGTCGACGTCAAGGACCGTGCCTGCGTCGACGAGTGTCCCGTCGACTGCATCTACGAGGGCAAGCGGATGCTCTACATCCACCCCGACGAGTGCGTGGACTGTGGCGCCTGCGAGCCGGTCTGCCCCGTCGAGGCGATCTTCTACGAGGACGACGTCCCGGAGGAGTGGAAGGACTACTACGACGCGAACGTGAAGTTCTTCGACGACCTCGGCTCGCCGGGCGGTGCCGCCAAGATGGGCGAGATCGACAAGGACGCCGCCTTCGTCGCCGCGCTCGAGCCGCAGAACCAGGACCACTGAAGGGCCGACTGAGCCGTTCCATGGTGACCCTCGGTGCCGTCTCGGGCCGGCTGCCCGACTTCCCGTGGGACAAGCTGCCCCCGTACGCCGAGCGGGCGCGGGCACACCCCGACGGGATCGTCGACCTGTCGATCGGCACGCCGGTCGACCCGACGCCGGAGGTCGCGCGCGCGGCGCTCGCCGCCGCCGCGGACGCACCCGGCTACCCGCTCACGGTCGGCACCACCGAGCTGCGCCAGGCCGTGGTCGACTGGCTCGCCGGCACCCACGGGGTGACCGGGCTCGGCCTCGACCAGGTGCTCCCGCTGATCGGGTCGAAGGAGTTCATCGCCTCGCTGCCGTCCTTCCTGGGCCTCGGACCGGGCGACCTCGTGGGCTACCCGACCCTCGCCTACCCGACCTACGAGGTGGGCGCGGCGCTGGCGGGGGCCACGGCCGTCGCCACCGACTCGCTGACCGCCTTCGGGCCGGAGACGCCGCGCTTGCTGTGGCTCAACTCGCCCTCGAACCCCTCCGGTCGCGTGCTCCCGAAGGAGCACCTGCGCAAGGTCGTCGACTGGTGCCGGGAGCGGGGCGTCCTGCTCGTGTCCGACGAGTGCTATCTCGACTGCGTCTGGGAGGGCGAGGCGTGGTCGGTGCTGCACCCCGACATCTCGGGCGGCTCGGCCGACGGCATCCTGGTCGTGCACTCGCTGTCCAAGCGGTCCAACCTCGCCGGCTACCGGTGCGGGTTCGTCGCGGGTGACCGCGCGGTCGTCGCCGAGCTCCTCGCCGTCCGCAAGAACATGGGCCTGATCATGCCGGCGCCCCAGCAGCGCGCGATGGCCGCCGTCCTCGGCGACGAGGCGCACGTCAAGGAACAGCACGAGCGCTACCGCGCGCGTCGTACGACGCTGCGCACGGCGCTCGAGGCCGCCGGCTACACCATCGACCACTCCGAGGCGTCCCTCTACCTGTGGACCACCAAGGGCCCGGACGGCCCGGACTGCTGGCAGCTCGTCGGGGACCTGGCCGAGCAGGGCATCCTCGTCGCGCCGGGCGCCTTCTACGGCCCCGCCGGCTCCCACCACGTCCGGATCGCGCTCACGGCGACCGACGAGCGCATCGCCGCGGCTGCCGCACGGCTGACGTCCTAGGACACGCCCCGCCTACGCCGGGATGGTCGCCAGCACCTCGAGCATGTGGTTCATGACCGCGAGGTGCTCGGCCGCGGGACTGAACATCACCAGCTCGGTGTCCTCCTCGACGCGCACGGTGTGCCCGGCGGGCCAGTGCACGACCTCGCCCCCGGTGCAGGTCTCGGTGCTGCCGTCGCCGTAGGTCACCACGACGCGTCCCCGCACGAGATAGCCCCAGTGCGCGGCGAAGCACAGGTCGTCGTCGAGCCCCGCGAGCAGGGGAGCGACGTCGACGCCGGCGGCCAGGCTCAGATGCTCGGCGGCGAGCGGGCCGTGGGCGGTGCCGAAGTCGCCGAGGTGGCGGGCGGTGGCGCCGAGGGCGTTCATCTTGACCGGCAGGTCGAGGGTGTGGACGTGCATGGCGGTGTCCTTCCGGAGTGGTTGCCTGATACCTGTGAAGGCGTGACAACCGGTGTCACAATGCGACAGTGAGCCCCGAGGACCTCGAGCGGCAGGCGGGCGAGCTCTACGCCGCGGGCGACTTCGAGGCCGCCGTCGCCGCCTGGGAGCGGCTGTACGACGTCCACCGGCAGGCCGACGAGCCCGAGCGCGCGGCCCGAGCGGCGGCCCTGGTGGCGCTCAACCTCCTCTGCGAGACGGGACTGCTCGCTCCCGTGCGGGGCTGGGTGGCTCGCGCCCGGCGCCTCCTCGGACCCGCCGCGCCGGGGCCGGTGCACGCGCTGCTGGCGATCACCGCGAGCTACGAGCGATTCCTCTCCGGCGACCCCGACGGAGCCCGGGCGCCCGCGCAGGAGGCGGTAGAGCTCGGTGAGCGCTTCGGCGTCGACCCGGCCCGCGGCCTCGGCCGGGTCGCCCTGGCCCGGCTCGCGATCCACCGGGGCGAGGTCGACGAGGGCATCGGTCTCCTCGACGAGCTCGCCGTGGACCTCGCGGCCGGGTCGTACGACCCGCTGACGACCGGCAACGTCTACTGCGAGCTGATCTGCGCGGCCCTCTGGCTCGGTCGTCACGACCGGGCCCGCGAGTGGACCGACGTCATGGAGCGCTGGCGGCACGGGCCGGCGTTCGGCGCGACGCACGGCCGCTGTCGCGTGCACCGTGCCGAGCTGCTGCGCATCTCCGGGCCCGCACAGGCCGCCGAGGAGGAGGCGCTGGCGGCGTGCGCGGAGCTGCGGCCGTGGATGCGCCGCGAGTTCGGCTGGCCGCTGGTGGAGCTCGGCAGCATCCGGCTGCGGCGTGGCGACCTGGACGGCGCCGAGGCCGCCTTCCGGGAGGCGCACGAGCACGCCTGGACGCCCCAGCCCGGACTCGCCCTGCTCCGGCTGGCGCGCGGTGACGCGGCGGGTGCGGCCGCGATGGTCCGCGACGAGCTCGAGCACCCGATGGACCTGCCCTGGAAGGAGCGCCCGCCCTTCGGCGACCTGCGGCGGGTGCCCCTGCTCGCCGCGCAGGCGGAGATCGCCGCCGCCACCGGAGACGCCCCCGTCGCCGGCGCCGCGGCCGACGAGCTCGCGCGGATCCACGAGCGCTACCCGAGCGATGCCCTGCGGGCCGAGGCCGCGCTCGCCCGGGCGCGGGCGGCCCTCGTCGCGGGCGACTCCGGCCGTGCGGTCGCGGCTGCCCATGCGGCCGTCGAGGGATGGGCCGCGCTGGAGGCGCCGTACGACGCGGCCTGCGCGCGGGTGGTCCTCGGGCAGGCCCACCGCACCGCCGGAGACGACGCCCTGGCTCGTCTCGAGTGGGAGGCCGCGGCCGCCGGGTTCGCCGGCTTCGGTGCGGCGGGTCGCGCCGCGGAGGTGGCCGCGCTGCTGGGAGAGGAGCGGGCGCCCGGCCACACGGCGACCCTGGCTCGGGACGGTGACCGCTGGCGGATCGCGTACGCCGGCGCCGAGGCGTGGCTGCCCGACCTCAAGGGGGTCCGGCTGCTCGCGGACCTGCTCGCCAGCCCCGGCCGGGCGGTGCCCGCGGTCGAGCTCGCGGGCGCCGGTCTCGTGGAGGCGGGCCTCCCGGTCCTGGACGAGGAGGCCCGCGCGTCGTACCGGCGGCGCCTGGCCGAGGTCGAGGAGGACCTCGCGGAGGCCGAGCGCCACAACGACGAGGCACGCCGCCTGCTCGCCCAGCGCGACCGCGACTACCTCCTCGCCGAGCTGTCCGGCGCGGTCGGCCTCGGCGGTCGGCTGCGGACCTCCGGCGGGACCGCCGAGCGGGCCCGGACCAGCGTGACCCGCTCGTTGCGCTACGCCCTCGCGCGGGTCGCCGAGGTGCACCCCGAGCTCGGCGGGCACCTCGACCGCGCCGTGCGCACGGGCGCGCACTGCAGCTACGTCCCGGACCCGGTGGTCCCGTTGCGGTGGGAGGTCGTCACCTGAAGACGTCGACGTGCACGTGGTCGCGGTGCTCGAGGATCCGCCGGTCTCCGGCGCGGTCGGGCGGGTCGTAGTCGCGCCAGCCCTCGCGGCCGGCGGTCCAGATCCGGTCGTCGAAGATCACCGTGCGCACGCCCAGCCGGGCGGCGTTCGCGACCGACCAGTGCGCGATCGCCCATCCCTGGTCCGGTTGGCCTTGGTGACCGGGCGCACGAAGACGTCGATCGCGCGCCCGTCGTAGTGCGCCGATCCCTCCATGTGACCGGTCGAGACGCCGTCCGGGGCGAAGCCGCCCAGCTGCAGGCGGCCGAAGCGGGTCAGGAGCTCGGTGCGCAGGGTGTCGGCGCGGGGCGTGAGGCCGCTGGCGACCAGCTCGGTGTCGGCCGACGGTGCCCCGCCGTCGAGGTCGCAGCTGAAGGTGGCGGGGGAGAACCCGGACAGGGCCGAGGCGAGCGCCCGACCGTCCGCCTCGTGGTCGGCGTACGCGTCCGGGAAGGCCGAGCGCTGCACCTCCTGCGCGGCCACGGTGATCTCCATGTCCTCGTAGCCCGGCACCTTCACGAGCGCGTCGTAGAACGCGTTGGTCGCGTAGACCGGGTCGAGGACCTGCTCCGGCGTGCCCCAGCCCTGGGACGGCCGCTGCTGGAAGAGCCCGAGGGAGTCGCGGTCGCCGTAGTCGATGTTGCGCAGCTTCGACTCCTGGTAGGCCGTGGCCAGGGCGATGGACGTCGCCCGTGCGGGCAGCCCGCGGCGTACGCCGATCGCGGCGATCAGCGACGCGTTCTCTGCCTGCTCGCCCGTGATCTCGACGGTGTGGTCGGCCACCGTGACGGTGCAGTCGCCGTCCGGTCCACCCACCAGCTCGTCGGTCGCGCGCAGCACGCCGATCCCGACGGCCGCGACCGTCGCGAGGACGGCGAGACCGACCGCGATCGCCCAGGCTCGCTGCTTCACCACGGCTCCCAGTGTGCGTGGGGCGTGGTAGTGCCGGCGGGAAGCGGGACCAGCGCGGGACGGACGCGGGTCAGTTGGCGTGCAGGTCCGCGTTGAGGGCGATGCCCTCGCCCTGCCACGGGACCGCCTCGACCGCACCGGACACCGAGTTGCGCCGGAAGAGCACGTTGCTGGCACCGGACAGGTCCGCCGCCTTGACGACGCGGGGGTCCTTCCCGGGCTCGAGGACGGTGACCTTGGTGCCGGCCGTGACATAGCAGCCGGCCTCGACCACGCAGTCGTCGCCGAGCGAGATGCCGATGCCCGCGTTGGCGCCGAGCAGGCAGCGTCGGCCCACCGAGATGACCTGCTTGCCGCCGCCCGAGAGGGTGCCCATGATCGAGGCTCCGCCGCCGATGTCGGAGCCGTCGCCGACGACGACGCCGGCCGAGATGCGGCCCTCCACCATCGAGGTGCCCAGCGTGCCGGCGTTGAAGTTGACGAAGCCCTCGTGCATCACCGTCGTCCCGGCCGCCAGGTGCGCGCCGAGGCGGACGCGGTCGGCGTCGGCGATGCGGACGCCGGCGGGGACGACGTAGTCGACCAGGCGGGGGAACTTGTCCACGCCGTAGACGCTGACGTGGTGGCCGGCCGCCTGCAGCCGCGCCCGGGTCAGCTCGAAGCCTTCGACCGCGCACGGTCCCGCGGAGGTCCACACGACGTTGGTGAGCAGCCCGAAGATCCCCTCCAGGCTCTGACCGTGCGGGGCGACGAGCCGGTGCGAGAGCAGGTGGAGGCGCAGCCACACCTCGACGGTGTCCGCCGGTGCGGCAGCGAGGTCGGCGATCTCCACCAGGTTGACCTTGCGGGTGACCCCACGTGCCTCGTCGGGACCCTCGAGGGCGACCAGCTCGGCGGGAGCCTGCGCACCCTCGGGCCTCTCGCCCAGCGCCGGGCTCGGGAACCAGGTGTCGAGAACGGTCTGGTCGGCGGCGTAGGTCGTCAGGCCGAAGCCCCATGCGGCAGTCACGTGAGGAGATCCTAGTGGGGGAGCGGTCTAGCCCTCGGCGAGGATCGCCAGCTGGCGGCTCTGGGCGACCAGCCGGCCCTGCTCGTCCCACAGCTCGACGTCCTCGTCGTGGTAGCCGGCGATCACGTGGCGGGTGGTGACATGGCCCAGCGCCCAGACGGTGTCGGGGCGGCGCCGGTAGTGGACGGTGAGCTGGATGGTCGCCGAGGCGAGGTGCCCGATCTCGGCGGTGACCGGCGGGAAGGCGTCGACCATCGCGCCCGCGAGGAGGGCGTCGACCGGGCGCTCGTCGACCGCGCGGATCCAGCACACCGACTCGGTCACGCCGCTCGGCTTCCCCTGCAGCCAGCCCGCCACGACGGGGGCGCGGTAGCTGTAGCGGTCGAGGATCGGGACCATGCCCGTCGGGATGAGCTCGCTCGCGTCGACGCAGTCCTCGGGGCGCGGCACGTCCGGCGCGGCGTGCGGGGTGTGCTCGACGGAGCCCGTCGCGTCCCAGTCGTGGGTGCTGACGACGGCGTGGGCGACCTCCTTGCCCTCCTGGGTGAGCACGGCGTCGTACGTCGACACCCGGCGTCCCTTGCGGACCTCCCGGACCCGGATGTCGGCCGCGCCGGGCTGCGCGGGGCGGAAGTAGGTGATCGAGATGCTCAGCGCGTCCGGGTGCACCGACTCCTGGAGCACGGCGTGCTGGAGCAGTGCCAGCACGTAGCCGCCGTTCGGGGTCCGGTTGGCGGTGTTCCAGTCGGCCGTGACCTGGACGCGATGCAGACCGTCGCCCAGTGCCTCGGAGGCGACCGCGTCGTCGAGGAGGTGGCTCACCCGTCCATCGTGCCGGAGCGGCGAGACGACGGCGACGTGGCGGTCCTCACTCGCCGGTCGCGCCGTCGAGGCACTCGCGCAGGAGGTCGACATGCCCGCAGTGGCGGGCGTACTCCTCGATCATGTGGACCAGGATGTCGCGCACGCTCGCGGTCTCCGTCCCGCCGCGGAAGGTGACGACCTGGGCGAGCCCCTCGTCGGTCAGCCGGTCCAGCCAGGCGTTCGCCAGGGCCACCTGCTCGCGCCAGGCGGTCCACGCCTCGGCCACCGCGGCCTCGGTCGGCTCGACCTGGGCGAAGCCGGCGTCGCCGTCGTCGTAGATCCGCTCGCCCTCGACCTCCACCAACGCGCGCTGGAACCAGAAGTGCTCGACGCGGGCGAGGTGCCGGACCATGCCCAGCAGGCTCATCGCACTGGGCGGCACCGAGCGCGTCGCGAGCTGCTCGGGGGCCAGCCCGGCGCACTTGCGCTCCAGGGTCGCGCGGTACTGGTCCAGGTAGTCGCGGTAGTTCGCCAGCTCGCCGGTCATGGCCCCACCGTAGGGCCGTGCGCAATCCGGTTTCCCGTACGCCGCCCGGTGACCGTACGCTTGGGGCACAGCGTTCGAGCCGTCATCAGCGGCGAGCTCCGGGAAGAAAGCCGCCAGCATCCAGCAGGGGCAAGTAGAACCCGGCGGGCAGGCCCGTCACAGCCGTGAACGAAGTGGTCCCGCGAGGGGCAAGCAGGGTGGTACCGCGGTCCCGAGGGATCGTCCCTGGGTAGCGACGGCAGCAGCAGACCGAGACCCAGGAGACCGAAGCCCGATGACCTACCCGAAGGTCACCACCGACCCGACCGCCGGACCGGCCGCCGAGCACCGCGCCGTCCCGAGCTCGCCGCGCTTCCCGCGCATCGAGGAGGGCGTCCTCGCCTACTGGGCGGAGGACGACACCTTCCGCGCCTCGGTCGAGCAGCGCGACCCCGGGGCCAACGGCGAGAACGAGTTCGTCTTCTACGACGGTCCGCCGTTCGCCAACGGGCTGCCGCACTACGGCCACCTGCTGACCGGCTACGTCAAGGACATCGTCCCGCGCTACCAGACGATGCGCGGCAAGCGCGTCGAGCGCCGCTTCGGCTGGGACACCCACGGCCTGCCGGCCGAGCTCGAGGCCATGCGGCTCAACGGGATCAAGACGACCGACGAGATCGTCGAGATGGGCATCGACAAGTTCAACGACGCCTGTCGTGCGTCGGTGCTCAAGTACTCCGGCGAGTGGCGCGACTATGTCACCCGCCAGGCGCGCTGGGTCGACTTCGACAACGACTACAAGACCATGAACCCCGAGTTCATGGAGTCGGTGCTGTGGGCCTTCAAGAGCCTCTTCGACAAGGGCCTGGTCTACGAGGGCTTCCGCGTCCTGCCCTACTGCTGGAACGACGAGACGCCGCTGTCCAACCACGAGCTGCGGATGGACGACGACGTCTACCAGATGCGCCAGGACCCGGCGGTCACCGTCGGCTTCGAGGTGACGACGCCGGGCGAGCTGCAGGGCGCGAAGCTGCTGGTCTGGACCACGACGCCCTGGACCCTGCCGAGCAACCTCGCGGTCATGGTCGGCTCCGAGATCGACTACGTGGTGGTCGAGCACGACGGCGAGCGGCTCGTGATCGCCGAGGCGCGCCTGGCGGCGTACGCGCGGGAGCTGTCGGACGACCCGGCGATCACCTGGCGGGGCACGGGCGCGGACCTGCTGGGGCTGACCTACACCCCGCCGTTCTCCTACTTCGCGGGACACGAGAACGCCTTCCGGGTCGTCGCCGCGGACGAGGCGGTGACCACGACCGACGGCTCGGGGCTGGTGCACAGCGCGGGCGCCTTCGGTGAGGTCGACAAGGAGGTCACCGACCGGGAGGGCATCGAGCCGGTCATGCCGGTCGGCAAGGACGGACGGTTCACCGCGCCGGTCGACGAGTACGCCGGCATGCTGGTCTTCGACGCCAATCTGCACATCATCGACGACCTCAAGGCCGGCACCGGCGCGGTCACCCCCGGAACGGTCCTGCTGCGCCGTGAGACCTACGACCACTCCTACCCGCACTGCTGGCGCTGTCGCGAGCCCTTGATCTACAAGGGCGTCAGCAGCTGGTTCGTCGAGGTGACCGCCTTCAAGCAGCGCATGGCCGAGCTCAACCAGGAGATCCGCTGGGTCCCCGAGCACATCAAGGACGGCCAGTTCGGCAAGTGGGTCGACAACGCCCGGGACTGGTCGATCACGCGCAACCGCTTCTGGGGCAGCCCGGTGCCGGTGTGGAAGTCCGACGACCCGGCGTACCCGCGGATCGACGTCTACGGCTCCTTCGAGGAGATCGAGCGCGACTTCGGCCGGCTCCCGCTCAACGCCCAGGGCCAGCCCGACCTGCACCGCCCGTGGGTCGACGAGCTGACCCGGCCCAACCCGGACGACCCCACGGGGCGGTCGACGATGCGCCGCGTCACCGACGTCCTCGACGTGTGGTTCGACTCGGGCTCGATGTCCTTCGGCCAGGTGCACTACCCCTTCGAGAACAAGCAGTGGTTCGAGGAGCACTTCCCGGCCGACTTCATCGTCGAGTACATCGGCCAGACCCGCGGCTGGTTCTACACGCTGCACATCCTCGCCACCGCGCTCTTCGACAAGCCGGCGTTCTCGTCGTGCATCAGCCACGGGATCGTGCTCGGCTCCGACGGCAACAAGATGTCGAAGTCGCTGCGCAACTACCCGGACGTGTCCGAGGTCTTCGACCGCGACGGCGCCGACGCGATGCGCTGGTTCCTCATGGCCTCGCCGATCCTGCGCGGTGGCAACCTGGTCGTCACCGAGCAGGGCATCCGCGACGCGGTGCGCCAGGTGATGATCCCGCTCTGGAACACCTGGTACTTCTTCGCGCTCTACGCCAACGCCGAGCAGTACGACGCCCAGGGCTCGACCGACAGCACCGACCCGCTCGACCGCTACCTGCTGGCCAAGACCCGCCAGTACGTCGAGAGGCTCACGGCCGAGCTCGACGACTACGCGATCGCCGACGCGTGCGAGACCACGCGGTCCTTCCTGGACGTCCTCACCAACTGGTACGTCCGTCGTTCCCGGGAGCGCTTCTGGGAGGGCAAGGCGGAGGCCTTCGAGACCCTCGCGGCCGTCCTCGACGTCGTGTGCCGCGCCGTCGCGCCGCTGCTCCCGCTGACGACGGAGGAGATCTGGCGCGGGCTGACCGGCGGCCGCTCCGTGCACCTGGCCGACTGGCCGGACGCCTCCGCTCTGCCGGCGGACGACCGCCTGGTGGCCGCCATGGACGAGGTGCGTGAGGTCTGCTCGAGCACCTCGGCGCTGCGCAAGGCGGCCCGGCTCCGCAACCGCCTGCCGCTGGCCCGGCTCACCGTCGTGGTGGAGGACCCCGCGGCCCTCGAGCCCTTCGCCGAGATCATCGCGGACGAGCTCAACGTCAAGTCGGTGCGCCTCGTCGCCGCCGACTCCGAGGAGGCGGCGGGCTACGGCGTGGAGCAGAAGCTCACCGTCAACGCGCGCGCCGCGGGCCCTCGCCTCGGGAAGGACGTGCAGCTCGCCATCAAGGGCTCCAAGTCCGGCGACTGGTCGGTCGCGGCCGACGGCACGGTCGTCTCCGGCGGGCTCACCCTCGTCGAGGGGGAGTTCACCCTCGAGACGATCGCGGGCGACGCCGCCGAGGGCACCGCCACCGGCATGCTGCCGGGCGGCGGGTTCGTCGTCCTCGACACCGTCGTGACCCCGGAGCTCGCGGAGGAGGGCCTGGCGCGCGACCTGGTGCGCGCCGTGCAGCAGGCACGCCGGGACGCCGACTTCCAGGTCACCGACCGGATCGAGCTCACCGTCGCGGGCCCGGCGGCCGTCCTGGCCGCCGCACGGAACCACGAGGCCCTCATCGCGGGGGAGACCCTGGCCACGTCGTACACGGTGACGGAGGAGGCGCCGGCCGGCGCCGCCGAGGTCGCCGTCGGGGAGGGTGAGAAGGCCGCGATCGCGGTCCGGCTCGCCTGAGGGCGCCGGGTCGGGGCGGGTCGCGACACGGGGCACCCGGCGCGCGCGAGATGCCCGGCACGCTGGTTGACTGTCACCCGTGTCCGCCGCAACGACCTCGATCGACCTGACGACCGACGTGGTGTCGCTGACCCGGCAGCTGGTCGACATCGAGTCGGTCAGCCGCAACGAGCAGGCGATCGCCGACGCCGTCGAGACCGCACTGCGGGCGCTGCCACATCTCACCGTGACCCGTCGCGGGCACACCGTCGTCGCCCGCACCGAGCTCGGCCGACCGAGCCGCGTGGTGATCGCGGGCCACCTGGACACCGTTCCGGTCAACGGCAACCTCCCCAGCCGGTACGACGAGGCGAACGGCGTCCTGCACGGCTTGGGCACGTGCGACATGAAGGGCGGCGACGCCGTCATCCTCAAGCTCGCCGCAACCGTGCCGGAGCCGGTGCACGACGTCACCTTCGTGCTCTACGAGGCGGAGGAGATCGAGTCCACCTACAACGGCCTGCGGCTGCTGGGGGAGTCCGACCCCGAGCTGCTCGCCGCCGACTTCGCGATCCTGATGGAGCCGTCCAACGCCGGTGTCGAGGCCGGCTGCCAGGGCACCCTGCGCGTCGAGGTCCGCACGACCGGCGAGCGGGCACACTCGGCACGCAGCTGGCGCGGGGTCAACGCGATCCACGGGGCGGCCGAGATCCTCGCGCGGCTCAACGCGTACGAGGCGCGCCGGCCCGTGATCGACGGGCTGGAGTACCACGAGGGGCTCAACGCCGTGGGTATCCGCGGGGGCGTCGCCGGCAACGTGATCCCCGACGAGTGCGTCGTGACCGTCAACCACCGCTTCGCTCCCGACCGGTCCGAGGAGGAGGCGCTCGCCTTCGTGCGCGAGCACTTCGCGGGCTTCGAGGTCACCCTCACCGACACCGCGCCGGGGGCGCTGCCGGGGCTCGACCGCCCGGCCGCCGCGGCCTTCATCGAGGCCGTCGGGGGCGAGGTCGCCCCGAAGTTCGGCTGGACCGACGTGGCTCGCTTCACGGCCCTCGGCGTCCCGGCGGTCAACTACGGACCCGGCGACCCGATGCTCGCCCACAAGCAGGACGAGCACGTCGAGGTCGCGCAGGTCGAGCGATGCGAGCAGCAGCTGCGTTCGTGGCTGCTGGGCGGCACCCGAGCGAACACGGAGGACCAGCGATGACGAGGCGCAGCGGACCCGGACCCCGGCCCAGCGCGGGCCGGCCCGAGGGATCCACCACCGACCAGCGGCTGCTCGACAGCCGCGGCGACAGCGGCTGGGTGCACACCGACCCCTGGCGGGTGATGAAGATCCAGGCCGAGTTCGTCGAGGGCTTCAACGACCTCGCCGAGATCGGCCCGGCGATCTCGGTGTTCGGCTCCGCACGGATCCCGGCCACCCACCCGGCGTACGACATGGGCGTGCGCGTGGGCGCCGCACTGTCGAAGGCGGGCTTCGCCGTGATCACCGGCGGCGGCCCCGGCGCCATGGAGGCAGCCAACAAGGGCGCCACCGAGGCCGGCGGGGAGAGCATCGGCCTCGGCATCGAGCTGCCCTGGGAGGCCAAGCTCAACGACTACGTCACCTTCGGCCTCAACTTCCGGTACTTCTTCGTCCGCAAGATGATGTTCGTCAAGTACAGCCAGGGCTATGTCGTCCTTCCCGGCGGGCTCGGCACCCTCGACGAGCTGTTCGAGGCGATGACCCTCGCCCAGACGCTCAAGATCACCCAGTTCCCGATCGTCCTCATGGGCGTGGAGCACTGGCAGGGACTGATCGACTGGATGCAGGGCTCGATGCTGGAGGACGCGCGGATCAAGCAGACCGACATCGACATGCTCACCCTGACCGACGACGTCGACGAGGCGGTGGCCCTCATGGTGGCCGCCCGCGACCAGCACGGCTGAGGCTCGCCCGTGTCCCATCCGATGATGTGGGTGTTCGCCGTCCTCATCGTGCTGGCGATGGGCGGCGTCGCCCTGCTGGCCGCCGGCCGCGGCGAGCCGATGGCGCCGGCGTACGACGACCGTCCCGACGCCCTCGTCCCCGCGGACCGTCCGCTCGCAGCCGAGGACCTGCGCCGGGTGCGCTTCTCCCTGGCGTTGCGCGGCTACCGGATGACGGAGGTCGACGCCCTGCTCTCGCGGCTGGCGCGGGAGCGGGAGGACGAGGACCCGGCCGGCGCGCCCACGAGCGCGGCGGCACCCTCCGCCCTGGCGCGGGTGATGGCCGAGAGCTGGGCCGCCCGCCACCCCGCGGGCAGCGACATCCTCGACTTCTCGTTCGAGAGCGTCGACCAGGTCGAGTCCTCGCTCGACCAGTGGTCGCGACGGTCCGGGCGCGGTCCGGCGGCGGAGGACGGCGATGTGTGGGCGGCCGGGACCTACCTCGGCGAGGTGCTGGTCCGCGCGGTGCCCGGCGCCCGCTGGGCGCAGCACGCGGACGATGACGGAGTGCCCGTCGTCGCGATGCCCTCGGGCCGGCTCGAGGATCCCATCGGGAGGGCGATGCGGCGCTACGAGGGCGACGAGAGCGACAGCGTGATCCTCTTCGCCGAGGCGGCGCTCGCGGCCGAGGCGCGGGTGCGCTGACGCCGTCGCCGCCGAGGTGCCTGCGCCCGCCGTGGGGCATGAGGGATAATGATCTGGCGCACAGTCGGGTGCACAGGGCGTCCGGCGGATCGCAGAGGTAGTGGAAGAGGGGTGCCGCATGGCGGCGATGAAGCCTCGGACCGGTGACGGTCCGCTCGAGGTCACCAAGGAGGGGCGCGGCATCGTGATGCGCGTCCCGCTCGAGGGTGGTGGCCGACTCGTGGTCGAGCTGAACGCCGAGGAGGCTGCCGCGCTCGGCGACGCGCTCCAGAACGTCCTTGGCTGATCCCGGGCGCCCGGTCCTTCCGGGTCAGGTCTCGCCTCCCGAATTCGCTGCCAGCGAGCTGTTCCCCGGCGCCATCAAGGGCGTCGACGTCGTCGCGCTCCCGGTGCTGCCGGGCGACGAGGGCACGCTGCTCCTGGGGCCGGGAGCCGCTGAGCTGTCCGAGGAGCTCGGCCTCGACCTCGTCGGCATCGCCGAGGTCCACGGCCTGACCGGTGCGACCGCCGAGGTGGCCGTCGTACCGGTGCCGGAGGGCAGCGCGACGAACCCCGCGCTTCGCCTCGTGCTGCTCGTCGGAGTGGGTGCCGCGCGTCCCGTCGACCTGCGCCGTGCCGGCGCGGCGATGGCGAAGGCGGCCCGCGACCGCGGTGCGGTGGCGACCTCGATCCCCGCCGTGGCCGAGGACACCTCGCCCGACGACCCGGTCGCCCTCGAGGCGTTCGTGGCCGGCACGATGCTCGGCTCGTTCGTCTTCCACTGGCGCTCGACCGGTCCCGAGCACCACCCGGTGCGTCGTGTCGTGCTCGCGGGGTCCACGACCGACCGCGCGGCGCTCGAGCGTGCCGTCGCCCTCGGTGGTGCCGGCTGGCGTTCGCGGCTGCTGGCGACGGTTCCCTCGAACCTGAAGAACCCCGCTTGGCTCGCCGAGCAGGCCGAGGAGATCGCCGCGGACAGCGGGCTCGAGGTCCGCATCTGGGACGAGCACGAGCTCGCCCGCGACGGCTTCGGCGGCATCCTCGCCGTCGGTGCGGCCTCGGCGACCCCGCCGCGCCTGATCCGCCTCGACTACGTGCCCCAAGGTGTCTCCGCGCGGGCGGCGAAGAGGCTTCCGGTCGTCGTCCTCGTCGGCAAGGGGATCACCTTCGACTCCGGGGGGCTCTCCATCAAGCCGGCCGCCTCGATGGGCTCGATGAAGCGCGACATGACCGGTGGCGCCGTGGTCCTGGCAGCGATGGCCGCCCTCGCCGACGTCGACTGCCCGGTCCGGGTCGTCGGCCTCGTCGCGGCCGCGGAGAACGCGATCTCCGGGAGCGCGCTACGCCCCGGCGACGTGATCCGCCACCACGGCGGCCGCACCACCGAGGTCGGCAACACCGACGCAGAGGGTCGCCTCGTGCTCGCCGACGCCCTCGCCTACGCCGTCGCGGAGCTCGACCCCGCCGTGGTCGTCGACATCGCCACCCTCACCGGCGCCGTCAAGGTGGCGCTCGGTCAGCAGGTCGGCGGCCTCTTCGCCAGCGACGACGCCCTCGCCGCCGCCCTCGACCGGGCCGGCGAGCGAGCCGGGGAGCCGGTCTGGCGCTTCCCGCTGTACCGCGGCTACGAGGACAAGCTCGCCTCGAAGGTCGCCGACGCGGCCAACGACCCGGGGGGCGCGGGTGCGATCACCGCCGCGCTCTTCCTCCAGCCGTTCGTGGGCGACGTACCGTGGGCACACCTCGACATCGCCTCCGTCGGAGACGTCGAGAAGGAGTGGCACGAGTGGACCGCCGGCCCCTCGGGCTTCGGCTCCCGTCTGCTGCTGTCGTGGCTCGGCTCCGTCGACCCGCTACGGGACATCGGGGCCTGAGGCGCCGACGCCCGGCGCGGGACGGCGCCGCGCGCTCAGTCCGCCTCGGGGACCCACTCCTTCTTCGCGACCAGCAGCCCGTCCCCGACGGGGAGCAGGGCGGGGACGAGGCCGTCCGTCGCCGCGACCTGCTGGACGAGCTCGCGGATGGCGACCGTCTCGTCGTCGCGCTGGGAGGGGTCGGCCACGCGGTCGTGCCACAGGGCGTTGTCGAAGGCGACCACGCCGCCGGGGCGCAGCAGGCGCAGCGCCTCGGCGAGGTAGGCGCCGTACTCGCGCTTGTCGCCGTCGGCGAACACGATGTCGTAGTGGCCGTCGGTCAGCCGGGGGAGGACGTCGAGCGCCGAGCCGGCGATGGTGCGCACCCGCTGCGGAGGGACGCCCGCCTCCTTGAAGGACTCCTTCGCCAGGCGCTGGTGCTCGGCCTCCACGTCGACAGTCGTCAGGACGCCGTCGGGGCGCATGCCCCGCAGCAGCCAGACGCCGGACACGCCGGTGCCGGTGCCGATCTCGACGACGGCTCGCGCCTCGAGCGCGGCCGCGAGGAAGCGCAGGGTCGCGCCCGTGCCGGCGCCGATCGGCGTCACGCCGACCTCCTCCGAGCGGTTCCGCGCCGCCACGAGGACCTCGTCCTCGGTGACATAGGTGTCGGCGAAGGTCCAGCTGGTCGCGTTGATCGGTGTCGGTGCCACGGGTTCACCCTAGAGCGTGCGGGCCCCGCGACCGTGGACCGTCGCCGGGAACACCGGCTCGTCGTCGGTCGTTGGGGCGAATGATGGGAGAGTTCACAGGGAACGCTCAGGACCGACCCCTACCGTGAGAGGAGCCAGGACACCTTGGCGCTGATCCAGCGGAAGAAGGCCACGATGAGGGAGCCCGCCGATCCCCACGCCCTGCCCTCCGGGCCGGGCAGCTCCGAGCCGGGCACGTCCGAGCTCGACTGGGGGCGCATCGTCGAGGAGCACTCCGACCGGGTCTACCGGCTTGCGCTGCGGCTGACCGGCAACCGCCACGACGCCGAGGACCTCACGCAGGAGGTCTTCGTGCGCGTGTTCCGCTCGCTGCACACCTACACGCCCGGCACCTTCGAGGGCTGGCTGCACCGGATCACCACCAACCTGTTCCTGGACCAGGCCCGCCGCAAGCAGCGGATCCGCTTCGACGCCCTCTCCGACGAGCGTGCCGCCCGGCTCGCCAGCGCGTCGCCCGCGCCCGACCTGGCGTACGCCGACCAGACCTTCGAGGACGACGTGGCCGCCGCGCTCGCCGCCCTGCCTCCGGACTTCCGCGCGGCCGTCGTGCTCTGCGACATCGAGGGCCTCAGCTACGAGGAGATCGCGGAGATCCTCGGGGCCAAGCTCGGCACCGTCCGGTCGCGGATCCACCGCGGCCGCGCCCTGCTGCGCGCCGCCCTGTCGCACCGGGCGCCCGCCGCGGGACGGACCCGGTACGCCGGGCCGGCGCCGCTCTCCGTCGGGGGAGCCACCACGTGATCGGCCACCTCGGCAACCGGGTCAGCGCCCTCCTCGACGGTCAGCTCTCCGCCCGGGAGACCGAGGAGGCGTGGGCACACGTCTACAGCTGCCACGCCTGCCGGGACCTCGTCGAGCGCGAAGGCTGGGTGAAGACCCGGCTGGCCGGCCTGTGCGACGGCCAGGGCAGCGCACCCTCCGGCCTCAAGGGATCCCTGCTCAGCATGCCACCGGGCGACGCCCTCCTCGCCGCCCACGAGCCGCCGGGGACGCACCGGCGCGCCACCGGGGCCGTGATGATCGGCGGCAGCGCGGTGGGCGCCGCCATGCTCGGTGTGCTCGCGCTCGGCTTCGCGCCGGGCGGCACGGCCCCCGCCGAGCGCCGGCCCCCGGCGACGCAGATCGACTCCGTCGTCCCGTCGCCGTCGCGGACACCGGGCTCCGGCTCGGCGGACACGCCGGTCCGCGCGCCGGCCGGGAGCAGCAGCCCCGGCCCGGGCAGTCTCGGCGGCCTCGGCGGTGCCGTGCCGGTCCCGCTGCGGATGCTGCCCTGAGCGCCTCCGGGCCCGGCCCGGCCCGTGTGGGCCGGTCGGCCATGATGGACCTGTGAACGACGTGCCCGACCACGACCCCAGCGTGCCTCAGGAGCCCACCGAGCGCCCGGATCCCATCGAGGCGCCCGATCGCCGGGCCGCGCACGACGCCGGTGAGCAGGTCGTGGCCCCGCACGCGCAGTGGGCGCCCCCGGCGCCGGGAGCCTCCTCGCTGCCCGCCGCGGACCGGGCTCACGAGCCGACCGCGCCGCTGCCGGAGCTCTCCCCGCCGCTGCCGCCCCCGGCACCCGCTCCGGCGGGCCGCGCACCCTCCGGTGGCTCCCGGGTGCCCGGGTGGCTGATCCCCGTCGTGGCCGCGGTCGCGCTCGTGGTCGGCCTGGGCGGCGGCCTCCTCGGCGCGCTCGCCTACGACCGGATCTCCGACGACTCCCCGTCCGGCCCCGGCTACTCCGGCGACGGCCTCGCCGGCGTCGACCTGGAGGACGCCCCACCGCTGGCCGCGCCCGGCTCGGTCGCGGAGGTCGCGCAGGCGGTGCTGCCGAGCACCGTGCAGATCATCGCCGAGTACCAGGGGGAGGCGACGGGAGCGAGCGGCTCCGGCTGGGTCCTGGACGGCAACGGCCACATCGTGACCAACAACCACGTGGTCGCGGACGCCGCCACGAACAACGGGCCCATCGTCGTGGTCGACCACGACCGCAACCGGTACGACGCCGAGGTCGTCGGCCGCAGCCCGATCTACGACCTCGCCGTCCTCTACGTCAAGGACCACGAGAAGCTCACCCCCGCCAAGCTCGGGCACTCCACCCAGCTCCAGGTGGGCGAGCCCGTGGTCGCGATCGGGTCGCCGTTGAGCCTGCCCGACACGGTCACCTCCGGCATCGTCAGCTACCTGCACCGCCCGGTCACGACCGGCGACGTCGACTCGCAGTCCTGGATCGACGCGATCCAGACCGACGCCGCCATCAACCCCGGCAACTCCGGTGGGCCGCTGGTCAACCAGAAGGGCGAGGTCGTCGGCGTCAACTCCGCCATCGCCACCGCCGGCGGCGGGTCGATCGACTCCGAGGCCGGGAACATCGGCGTCGGGTTCGCCATCCCGGTCGAGCAGGTCCGAGTCACCGCCGACCAGATCCTGAAGACCGGCAAGGCGCAGTACCCGCTCATCGGGGCCGAGGTGAAGACGGGCGGCGTCCCCTCGGGCGCGGGTGCCGAGATCAGCAAGATCAACGCCGGCAGCCCCGCCGAGGAGGCGGGCCTGCGCAAGGGCGACGTGATCACGCACGTCAACGGCAGCCGCGTGGCCGACGGCAACGCGCTCATCGTCGCGATCCGGACCCATCAGCCGGGCGAGACGATCGAGTTCACGCTCACCCGCGAGTCGGAGGAGAAGAAGGTCCAGGTGACCCTCGACGGCAAGGAGGGCTGAGCGCGACCGAGGAGCCGGGCGGGCTCAGTCGGCGTCGCTCTCCACGAACGGGTGCTCCGCCACGTACTGCTCGGTCTGGCGGTACTGCTGCTTGATGTACTCCTCGAGGCGGCTGCCCTCGACCCGCCACTGCCCGCGCCCGCCGATCTTGATCGCGGGCAGCTCACCACGTCGTACGAGCGCGTAGACCTGGGCACTCGAGGTGTTGAGCACCTCGGCGACGTCGGCGAGCGTCAGGAACCTCGGGCTTTCCATGGGCCCATCGTCGCATCCGCGGGGGCGCGGCGCAGCCGGTGGGACATCGGCGCTGTGGACGAGCAGGTGACGACCGCCCCCGGGCGCTGCATGATGTGCCCGTGTCCAGAGATCTCGGGAGCTCGACGGGCACGTCTGTCCCACCGGCCGCTCGACGGGCGGCCCGGCCGGCGTGGCGTGACCCCAGACTGTGGTTCGGCGTGCTGCTGGTGACCGGCTCGGTCGTCGCCGGTGCGCGGCTGCTGGCCGCCGCCGACGACACGGTGACGGTGTGGGCGGTGGCCGGTGAGCGCGGCGCCGGCACGCCGGTCGCCGCCGGCGACCTGGTGGTGCGACGGGTGCGGTTCGCCGACGACGCGACGCTGAGCCGCTACTTCGCGGCCGACCGGCCCGTGCCCGACGACCTCGTCCTGGTCCGCGGGGTCGGCGACGGCGAGCTGCTGGCGCGCTCGGCCGTGGGGGCCGCCGAGGAGCAGGCCGTGCTGCGGGTGCCGTTGGAGGTGGCTCCGCACCGGGTCCCGCCCGATGTCTCCGCCGGGTCGGTCGTCGACGTCTGGCTCACCGACGGCGCGGGCCCGCCGGCGGCCCCGGCCTCCGCGGGCACGGACGAGGGAGCGGAGGGTGGGCGGGACCGCCCGGCAGGGCCGGCACTCAGCGGCGTCACGGTCGTGGCCGCGCCTCCGTACGACGACGCCTTCGCCGTCAGCGGCTCCCGCCAGCTGGTCGTGGCCGTCGCCGACGACGACGCGGTCGCCTTCGAGCAGCTGCTCGGACAGCTGCAGGACCCGGTGATCCGGATCCTGCAACGGTCGTGAGGCCCACGTGTCCGGCGTGACGGTCGTCCTGCTGGTGTCCTCCGGGGCCGCCTGGGAGCCCCGGGCGCTGAGCGCGCTCAACGACCATCCCGGCACGGTGCTCCTGAAGCGCTGCGTGGACGTCGCGGACCTCCTCGCCGCTGCGCGCACCGGACAGGCCGAGGTCGCCGTGCTCCCCGCCGACCTCCCCGGCCTCGACCAGAATGTCGTCGACGACCTGCAGCAGCACGGCGTCCGCGTCGTCGGGATGGCCGCGGATCCGGAGCTGGCGCAGCCGCGCGCCGCGCGGATCGGCGTCGTCACCGTCGTCGCCGACGATCGGGCAGCCGAGCTGGGGGAGCTCGTCGTCGCGCTGCCCGCCCACCCGGCCGGGTCCGCGGTGGCGACGCCGTCCGCGCCGACCGGAGAGGCGAGCGCACCGACTGCCGAGCGCGGTCCGGTCGGGCAGCAGCCACCCGGTCGGGTGGTGGCCGTGTGGGGCGCCGGCGGGGCGCCGGGCCGCACGACCCTGGCGTGCGGCCTGGCCGGGGAGCTGGCGCGCCGGGGGTTGACGACCCTGCTCGTGGACGCCGACCCCCACGGCGGCGCGGTGGCCCAACAGCTGGGGATCCTCGACGAGGTCTCCGGGCTGCTCTCCGCCGCGCGGCTGGCGGGTGCGGGCACGCTCGACCAGCGCTTCGCGTCCGTGCAGCGCCGCGTCTCCGACCACCTGCGGGTGCTCACCGGCCTGCCCCGCCCGGACCGCTGGGTGGAGCTGCGGCCCGGCCTGCTCACCGCCATCGTCGACCGCGCCCGTCAGGACGGGCAGGTGGTCCTCGACACCGGCTTCAGCCTCGAGCCGGACCTCGGCGAGCTCGCCGGCCGAGCCGAGCGCAACGGCCTCACCCGGGAGGCGGTCCAGCTCGCCGACGAGCTGGTGCTGGTCGGCTCGGCCGACCCGGTCGGCCTGGCCCGCCTGGCACGGGCCATCGTGGACCTCCACGAGCTGGTCCCGGACGCGCGGGTGCGGGTGGTCGTCAACCGGATGCGCCCGACGCTCGGGTGGCGCGAGGCCGACGTGCGGGCCATGCTCGCCGGGTTCGGGCCTCCTCGGGAGGTGCACTTCCTGCCCGAGGACCAGGCCGCGGTGGACCGGGCCGTGGTCGCCGGCCGCCTCCTCGTCGAGACCGGCGACGGAGCGCTGACCCGTGCCCTCGGGCGGGTCCTCGACGCGATGGCCGAGGCGCCGGCCCTCAGGCGCTGAAGAGCAGGAAGAGACCGCCGGCGGTGAAGCCCACCATCACCGCCAGCAGCGGCAGCTGGCCGGTGATCTGGTCGCGCTTCGGCAACAGGGACAGGGCCCGGTCGTGCGCGGCGACCGCCGCGACCACGTGCCCGGCCACCACGGCCAGCACCTTGATCGTCGCCAGGACCTCCGGGTGGTAGGAGAACCAGTACGACGGCTCCACCGCGGCCGTGCCGAGCATATCCCAGCCCCGGCCGAGCGGGTCGCTGGCCCGGGCGAGCGTCTGGGTGCCCACGTCGATGAACAGCGTCAGGTAGTGGGCGACGATGTAGCCGAGGATGATCGGCACGATGGAGTGGGCGTACCGGCGTGGCAGCTCGCCGCGCGCGACCCCGGCCGGCGACGGCGTCAGCGCGCTGCCGACGGCGAAGAGGGCACCGGCGGCGACGCAGAACGCGAGCAGGGCGACGTTGTCGAGCAGCACCTTGCTGACCGAGGCGTTCTGGAAGGTCTTGACCCAGAACTCCGACTCGGCGAAGGAGTCGAACGCAGTGCTGCCGAAGAGCACCGCCACGACGGCGACCAGGCCGGGCTTCGAGGCGACCGTGGACAGGTTCGCCAGGGGGCTGCGGACGACGAGCCGGCCCTCGACGCGCGCCCAGGGGGACAGCTTCGCGATGAGCGAGGAGTACACCTCGAACGGGTCGGCGTTCTCGTAGAAGCGGTTGCCGAACACGGCGCCGCCGATGAGCATCGCTCCGACGTACACGGCGCACCACAGCCGCACCGAGCCGAGCTCGGTGGGCGAGCTGGAGGCCAGCTCCAGCCAGACGAAGGCATACAGGCCCAACGCGGCCGGCCAGTAGCCGAGCCGGTCGGGATAGCTCAGCAGGCCCTCCTCCGGGTCGCTGCCCGACAGCCGGGCGATGGCGGCGTTGATCGTCCGCACCGGGCTGATCGCGCGCCACACGGGCCCGAGGAGCGCCGAGGCGAAGACGAGCGCCACCCACCACCAGACGTAGACGATGCCGAAGAAGGGGTTGGTCAGTGAGTCCTCGCCGAACACCGCCGTGAACGCCGCGAACAGTGCGAGGACCATGCCGAGGGTGCGCAGCCCCACCCGGAAGGCCGTGGACCCGGTGACCGCGTCGAGCAGGGCCGGCGCGGGCCGGCCGGGGAAGGCGCCGCCGTCGTACCGCGGACGCCGCCAGGCCACGACGAGGACGGTGAAGGAGACGACCAGTGCGGCGACCGCTCCGGACACCGCCAGCTCGAGCGAGATCGGCAGGTCGGCTTGACCGCCGATGCCGTGGGCTTCGACGGTCCCGGATCCGGGGGTCATCGGACTTCGAGCTGCACGATGATCTGCGGCGGGTCGTGCGACTCGACCTCGATCACGCCGGGCCGGTCGATGGAGATCGGGATCGTGGTCGTCCCCACCTCGTAGGCGAACTCCTGCTCGGGGTCGGAGTGCATGTGCAGCGAGCCGGCGACATCCGAGGTCACCACGAGGTCGATCGGCTGGCCCGTGGAGACCTCGACCCGGTCGCCCTTCGGGGTGATCGCCCCGTCCTCGACCGTGACGTCGACGACGACCTTCTCCTCGGAGCCCGCCTTCTCGTCGGAGCCGCACGCGGTGGCGGCGCCGAGGAGCGTGATCCCGGCGAGCGCCGCGCCGACGATGCGCAGCCGCTGCATGGTTCCTCCTGTCGCAGAACACCCGCGGACGGATCCGCGGATGGTCGATGTTGTCTGCCAGAATCTCACGTGATCCCAAGACGGCCGGATGGGGCCGGCCGTCGATCGTCCGGGGATCGGTCGAGAGGCTGGAGAAGCGACGTGGTTGATCGGGTACGACCGCGCGACCTGACGTTCCTCGAGCAGGAGACGCCGCAGACGCCGCAGCACAACGCGACCATCGAGATCTTCGACCCCGGCGAGGGCGCCGACGCGTTCGACCACGCCCGGCTCGTGGAGCTGATCCGCGACCGCATCGCGTTCGTGCCGCGCTACCGCCAGCGGCTGCAGGCCGTGCCGGGCCACCTGGCGAACCCGGTGTGGGTCGACGACGAGGGCTTCGACCTCGGCTTCCACGTACGACGCTCGGCGCTGCCGCGCCCCGGCACCTCCGCGCAGCTGCTCGAGCTGGTCTCGCGCATCGTGTCCCGCCCGCTCGACCGCAGCCGGCCGCTGTGGGAGATGTACTTCGTGGAAGGCCTCGAGGGCGGCCGGGTCGCGTTGCTCTCCAAGACCCACCAGGCGCTCGTCGACGGCGTGCACACCGTCGACCTGGGCCAGCTGCTGCTCGACCTCCAGCCCGACCCGCGCGAGCTCGAGCCCGACGACTGGCGGCCGCGACGCGCGCCGAACCCGGCGAACCTGCTCGCCGCCGCCGTGCAGGACAACCTGACCGACCCTGGGGAGCTGCTCGACACCGTGCGCACCGGCTCTCGCGCCCTCGCTCGCACGGCGGACCGGCGCAGCGAGCGGGTCCGCTCCTTCCTCGCCGCGGCGACCGGCCGTCGCCCGAAGGCGAAGGGCGTCATCAGCGGGCCGCTGTCCCAGCAGCGCCGCGTGGTCACCGTCGAGACCCGGCTGGCCGACTACCGGCGGGTGCGCGAGGCCCACGGCGGCACGGTGAACGACGTGATCCTCGCGACCGTCACCGGCGCGCTCCGCGCGTGGCTGATGACCCGCGCGGAGTCCCTCGGCGGGCTGCGGCAGGTCCGTGCCGTCGTCCCGGTGTCGGTCATCGACGAGGAGCTCGAGGCCACCTCGCTCGGCAGCCAGATCGCCGCGCACTTCGTCGACCTGCCGGTGGGAGAGCCGAGCCCGGTCGTGCGCCTGCACCAGGTCTCCTACTCCTTCCAGGCGCACAAGGACACCGGTCGAAGCGTCGCCGCCAACCGGCTCGCCGGGATCGCCGGCTTCGCCCCGACGACCTTCCACGCGATCGGGTCCCGGGTGGCGTCAGTGGAGCTGCGCCGCGGATACCAGCTCTCCGTCACGAACGTCCCCGGCCCCCAGACACCGCTGTACGCCGCGGGGGCGCGCATGCTGGCGAGCTATCCCGTCCCCCCGCTCACGCCCGGCCACCCGCTGGCGATCGGCGTCACGTCGTACGACGGCGGGGTCTACTACGGCATCACCGCCGACCGCGACTGGATCCCGGACGCGGAGCTGCTCGGCTCCTGCCTGCGCGACGCGCTCGACGAGCTCGTGGACCTGTCCTCGGCGAGCCGGCAGCGGGCACCCCGCGGGCGGCGTACGGGCAAGGCGCCGACCCGGTCCAGCGCGCGGGGGTCGACGGAGGACGAGCCGACCTGAGTGCGACGATGGTGTCGTGATCCCGCTTCATCTCGGTGCCCTGCACCCCGTCGAGCAGATCGCGACGATCGTGCTCGCGTTCGGCCCGTTCGTGGTGCTGGGGATCGTGATCGCCGTCCGTCGCCGCGCCGAGGGCGACGACGAGCTCGACGGCGCCGACGACCGCGAGTGACGGCCTAACCCAGCCCACCGACGGGGCTAGCGGCTGCTGAGCCACTCCTTGCCGGTGCGCTCCTCGGCGCGCAGAGCGCTGCCGAGCAGCTTGGCCAGTAGCTCCTCGATCTTGCCGGCCACGAGGGGGATCTTGACCTTGATCTCCAGGTCCACGGTCTCGGTCGTCACGCCGCCGGCCTCGACGAGGGTCGCGGTGCCCTTGATCTCGCCCGGCTTGCCGGGGATCCCGACGGTGACGGTCGCCTTGAGCGGGCTCGACCAGGTCTCGGTCTGCACGATCGTGGTGGTGTCGCCGACGAGCTTCTTCGCGAAGGACGGGACCCGGTCGGTCGGCTGCTCCATCTCGATCCGCACGGCCTTGGCGTCGACGTTGCCCTCGATCTCGACGGCGTACGACGTCGCGCGCTGGTTGCGGCACACGGTCTCCCGGAAGACCGGGTCGGACAGCATGGCCGCGACCTCGATCGCCGGGGCCTCGTAGGTCATCTCGTGCACCAGTCGTGTCGCCATCTCAGCGCTCTCCCTTCAGCCATGCCGTGCCCACCGCGTGCTCCACGGTGAGTCCGGCGTCGATGTTGTCGGCCATCAGCCTCTCCAGCTTGCCGGCGACCAGGGGGACCTTGACGGTGACGTCGAGGTCCAGGGCGTAGGTGGTCCCGGCTCCGTCACCGGTGAGCCGCACGGTCCCCGTGGCCCGGGTGGGCTTGCCGGGCGCGGTGATCTCGACCGTCCCCGACGAGGGGTCCGCCCACTCCTCGCGGACCACGGCCCGCGTGGTGTCGCCGGCGATCTTCTTCGCGATCGCGGGCAGCCCGGCGGTGTCCTGCACCTGGTCGCTGACCAGGGTGAAGCCGGCGCCGTCGGGCGTGACGGTCACGTCGATGGACACGACGTCCTGGGCGGCGCCGACCTTCCGCCGGAAGTCGGGGTCCGCGAGCATCGCGAACACCTCCGCCGGAGGGGCGTCGTAGGCGAGCTCTCGGCTGTATCGCATACGAGACATCATGTCGCATCCGCCGGTTGTGAGGGGTCACGGCGAGGTCCTAGTGTCGAGGTGTGTCAACGACGACGCTGCCGCCCTCGGCACAGGGGGCTGACCGTGACCGCATCTTCGAGCAGGCCGCCGCGGCGGCCGGGCCGGCCAAGGGATCCGGGGCCCCACCGCGCGACGCGCTGCCGGCCCTCCTCCCGGCCTACTACCGGCACGTGGCCACCGAGGAGCTCGCGGCGCGCAGCGACCTCGACGTGTACGGCGCCTTCGCGTCGCACCACCACCTGGCGCTCGAGCGGGCCCCAGGACAGGCGAAGGTGCGCGTCCACACTCCGACGGTCGCCGAGAACGGCTGGTCCGCCGGCAGCCACTCCGTCGTGGAGGTCGTCGTCGACGACATGCCCTTCCTGGTCGACTCGCTGACGATGGAGCTCTCGCGAGGGCTGCACGACGTGCGCACGGTCGTCCACCCGACGTTCGACGTACGCCGTGACGCGGCGGGCCGCCTGCTGTCAGCGGAGCCCGTCGCATCGGGCTCCGCGGCGCCCGCCGAGGGTGCGGTCCGCGAGTCGTGGATGCACATCGAGATCGGCCGCCTCAGCGGCGAGGGCGACGACTCTCCGGAGCGGGTCGCGGCCGACTGCCGTCGCGTGCTCGGCGACGTCCGTGCGGCCGTCGAGGACTGGCCGGCCATGCAGGACCGGGTCTCCGAGGTGGTCGCCTCCCTGGCGTCCGACCCGCCTCCTCTCGACGCCGAGGAGGTCCGGCAGGGCGCCGAGCTGCTCGGCTGGCTCGCCGACGAGCACTTCACCTTCCTCGGCTACCGCGAGTACGTCCTGGACCGGATGGCGGTGGACGGTGAGGGGGAGGACGACGTGCTGCGCCCCGTTCCCGGCACCGGCCTGGGCATCCTGCGCGAGAGTCCGGCGGAGGGCGACACCTCGGTCGCGTTCAGCCGGCTGCCGGACGCCGTGCGCGCCAAGGCGCGGGAGAAGCGGCTCCTGGTGCTGGCGAAGGCCAACTCCCGGTCGACCGTGCACCGTCCGGCCTATCTCGACTACGTCGGCGTCAAGACCTTCGGGCCCGACGGTGAGGTCGTGGGGGAGCGACGCTTCCTCGGCCTGCTGTCGAGCGCCGCCTATACCGAGTCGCTGCTGCGGATCCCCCTGCTGCGCGAGAAGGTCGACGAGGTGCTGGAGCGCGGCGGCTACGACGCCCGCAGCCACGACGGTGCGGCGCTGCTCGACACGCTCGAGACCTATCCGCGCGACGAGCTGTTCCACACGCCGGTCGACGAGCTGGCCCCGATCGTCGAAGCCGCCATGCAGGCCCGGGAGCGACGGGCCGTGCGCCTGTTCATCCGCCGCGACACCTACGCGCGCTATCTCTCGGTCCTCGTCTACCTTCCGCGCGACCGCTACAACACCAACGTCCGGCACCGCTTCGTGCAGATCCTCACCGAGCAGATCGGCAAGGGCCGGATCGGCCCGGAGTCGGTCGAGTTCAACGTGAGCATCAACGAGTCCACGACCGCCCGCGTGCACTTCGTCGTCCACCTGCCCAAGGGCGAGCTGATCCCCGACGACATCGACACCGCCGACCTGGAGCGGCGCCTGGTCGAGGCCTCTCGATCGTGGCAGGAGGACTTCCTGCAGGCCGTCATCGCCGAGTACGGCGAGGAGGTCGGCGCATTGCTGGGCCGCCGCTACCTCGACGCCTTCCCCGAGGCCTACAAGGAGGACTTCACCCCGCGCACCGCCGCGGTCGACCTAGGTCGGATCGAGGGCATCCAGGGGGAGGAGGGCCGCGACCAGTCGCTGTACGCCGAGGTGGACGCCGCCGACGGCGAGGCCCGGCTCAAGATGTTCCGGGTCGGCGAGCCGCTGTCGCTCAGCGCGATCCTGCCGATGCTCTCCTCCATGGGTGTCGAGGTGGTCGACGAGCGGCCCTACGAGCTGACCGGACTGGACCGCGTCACCCACATCTACGACTTCGGCCTGCGCTACGGCGAGGCGCTCCCCGACCACGCCCGCGAGCTGTTCTCCGCGGCCATGCGGGCGATGTGGGACGGCTACACCGAGGTCGACGGCTTCAACCGGCTGGTGCTGCGCGCCCAGCTGACCTGGCGCCAGGCGATGCTGCTGCGCGCCTACGCGAAGTACATGAAGCAGGGCAACAGCCCGTTCGCGGTGGACTCCATCGAGCAGGCGCTGGTCGACAACGTCGACCTCGCGCAGCTGCTGGTGGCGCTCTTCGAGGTGCGCTTCGACCCCGGTGCCGACGAGAGCCGCGCGGAGCGGGAGGAGGCGCTCGTCGAGCGGATCCGTGCCGCCCTGGACGACGTGGTCAGCCTCGACCACGACCGGATCCTGCGCTCCTACCTGACCCACATCCGCGCGACGCTGCGGACCAACTACTTCCAGGTCGAGCGGGGCGCCCCCAAGCCGTACCTCTCCCTCAAGCTGGAGCCCTCGGCGATCCCGGACCTGCCCGAGCCCCGGCCGCGGTTCGAGATCTTCGTGTACTCGCCGCGGGTCGAGGGCGTGCACCTGCGCTTCGGCGCGGTCGCCCGCGGCGGCCTGCGCTGGTCGGACCGACGCGACGACTTCCGCACCGAGATCCTGGGTCTGGTCAAGGCCCAGATGGTCAAGAACACGGTGATCGTCCCGGTCGGCGCCAAGGGCGGCTTCTACGCCAAGCAGCTGCCCGACAGCTCGGACCGCGAGGCCTGGCTGGCCGAGGGCATCGCCTGCTACACGACCTTCATCCGCGGCCTGCTCGACGTCACCGACAACCTCGTCGGGGGCGAGACGGTGCCGCCGCCGGACGTGGTCCGCCATGACGCCGACGACTCCTACCTGGTGGTCGCTGCGGACAAGGGCACGGCCACGTTCTCCGACATCGCCAACGGCGTCGCGGCCGACTACGACTTCTGGCTCGGTGACGCCTTCGCCAGCGGCGGCTCCGTCGGCTACGACCACAAGGCGATGGGCATCACCGCCAAGGGCGCCTGGGTGTCGGTGCGCCGCCACTTCCGGGAGATGGGGATCGACTGCCAGAGCGAGGACATCACCGTCGTCGGCATCGGGGACATGTCGGGCGACGTGTTCGGAAACGGGATGCTCTGCTCGCAGCACATCCGGCTCGTGGCGGCCTTCGACCACCGCGACATCTTCCTCGACCCGGAGCCCGACGCCGCGGCGTCGTACGCCGAGCGCCAGCGGCTGTTCGCCCTGCCGCGCTCGAGCTGGCAGGACTACGACACGACGCTGATCTCGCCCGGCGGCGGCGTGTACTCCCGCAGCGCCAAGTCGATCCCGATCAGCCCGCAGGTGCGCTCCGCGCTCGGGCTGGCAGACGACGTGCGCCAGCTGACGCCGGCCGAGCTGATGCGGGCGATCCTCCTCGCGCCCGTCGACCTGCTCTGGAACGGCGGGATCGGAACCTACGTGAAGGCGTCGACCGAGACCCATGCCGAGGCGGGGGACAAGTCGAACGACGCGATCCGCGTCGACGGCGGCGAGCTGCGCGTGCGCTGCGTCGGCGAGGGCGGCAACCTCGGCTTCACCCAGCGCGGACGCATCGAGTACGCACTCGCCGGCGGCCGGATCAACACCGACTTCATCGACAACTCCGCGGGCGTGGACACCTCCGACCACGAGGTGAACCTCAAGATCCTGCTCGACCGCGTGGTGGCTGCCGGCGACCTGACGGGCAAGCAGCGCAACGAGCTGCTCGCCTCGATGACCGACGAGGTGGCGGAGCAGGTGCTGCGCGACAACTACGAGCAGAACCTCGCCCTGGCCAATGCGGCGAAGAACGCGGTGTCCCTGCTGCACGTGCACGAGCAGTGGATGCGCGACCTCGAGTCCCGGGGACTGCTGGACCGCGAGCTCGAGGCGCTGCCGTCGAGCCGCGAGGTGGCGCGCCGGATCGAGGCCGGCGCGACGCTCACCCAGCCCGAGCTGGCGGTGCTCATGGCCTACACGAAGATCGTGCTGGCTGAGGAGCTGCTGTCCTCCGACCTGCCGGAGGACGGCTATCTCGAGCTCGACCTCCAGTCGTACTTCCCGGCTCCGGTCCAGGCCGGCTTCATGGACCAGATCGGGCAGCACCCGCTGCGCCGGGAGATCATCGTGACCCAGGTCGTCAACGACCTCGTCAACGGTGCCGGCATGACCTACTGGCCGCGGCTCGCGGCGGAGACCGGCGCCAGCGCCGCCGAGCTCACGCGCGCCAACTTCGTGGCCCGGGAGATCTTCGGATCGCTCGAGCTGCGCCGGGAGCTGGAGCAGTACGACAACGTCCTCGACGCCGCGGTGCAGACCCGGATGCGGGTGGAGATGCGCACGCTCGTCGAGCGGGCGTCGCGTTGGCTGGTGACCAACCGCCGCCCGCCGCTCGACAGCCAGGGCAACGTGGAGCTCTTCGCCGCGCCGGTCCAGGAGGCGATGCTCGAGCTGCCCCAGCTCCTGACCGGCGCCGAGCTGGCGGCGTACGAGGCTCGGCGCACGCTGCTGGTCGACCAGGGGGTGCCGGAGGACCTCGCGTCCCGGGTCGCCTCCTTCGACGTGGCCTACACCCTGCTCAACGTCGTCGAGATCGCCGACAGCCACGAGCTGCCTCCGTCCGAGGTGGCTCGGGTCCACTTCGCGCTGGGGGAGCGGCTGGGCCTGTCGGTGCTCCAGCAGCGGATCGTCGACCTGCCCCGGGCCGACCAGTGGCAGACCATGGCCCGGGCCGCGCTGCGTGACGACCTGCACGCGGTGCACGCCCAGCTGACCGCGCAGGTGCTCGCGGCGACGGCGGCGGACTCGGCGGCCGACCGGGTCGCGGCCTGGGACGCGGCGTCCGGTGGCGTCGTCGAGAAGGCCGTGGGTGCCCTGCGCGCGGTCTGCGCCGACGAGCCTGCCGACATCGCGAAGGTGTCCGTGGGCCTGCGGATGGTGCGCGGCCTGCTGGCCTGAGCCGCCTCGGCGTCGAGGGTTCACCAAGATCGACTAGGGTCGCCCGCGATGACTACTGCCATCCGGGTCAGCGGACTGACCAAGAGCTATGGGGACCTGGTCGCCGTCGACCAGGTCGACCTCGAGGTCGCCGAGGGCGAGTTCGTCGGCGTCCTCGGTCCCAACGGCGCGGGCAAGACCACGCTGCTGGAGATGATCGAGGGGCTGCGGCGACCCGATGCCGGCGGTGTCCAGGTGCTGGGCGAGCCCGTGTGGCCGCGCAACCCACGGCTCCAACCACGCATCGGCGTGCAGCTGCAGGCCTCGTCCTTCTTCGAGCGGCTGACCGCGCGCGAGCAGATCCGCACCTTCGCCAGCCTGTACGGCGTGGGGCAGGCCACCGCCGACGCGTGGCTGGAGCGGGTGGGCCTCTCGGACAAGGCCGCGAGCCGGGTCGAGGACCTGTCCGGTGGTCAGGCCCAGCGGCTGTCCATCGCGTGCGCGCTGGTGCACGATCCCGAGCTGGTGTTCCTCGACGAGCCGACCGCCGCCCTCGACCCGCAGGCGCGGCGCAACCTGTGGGACCTGCTCTCGTCGATCAACGACAGCGGGCGCACGGTCGTGCTGACGACCCACTACATGGACGAGGCGGAGGTCCTCTGCGACCGGGTCGCCGTGATGGACCACGGCCGGATTCTGCAGTTCGACACGCCGGCCGCGCTCGTTCGCGGACTGGACGCACCGGCGCGGATCCGCGTCGCCCCGGGCGCGCTCACTCTCGACCAGGCCGCCGCGATCGCCGGGGTCACCGAGACCCGCGAGGACGCCGACGGCGTCGTGCTCGTGACGCGGGAGCCCGCCGGGGTGATCGGTGCGCTCGCCGCCGGGTCCCATCTCGACGGGGTCACCGTGCAGACCGGCACCCTGGAGGACGTCTTCCTCTCCCTGACCGGACGGGAGTACCGCGCATGAGCCGGGCCGGGCGCGGCTCCCAGCAGTCGGCGTTCTGGGCCCTGTCCGTGGCCATCATGCGCGGGTTCGTGCGCGACCGTGCCGCGGTGTTCTTCGCCGTCGTCTTCCCGCTGATGTTCCTCGTCCTCTTCGGCGGCATCCTCGGCAACCAGGACCAGTCGAAGGTCGACCTGATCCAGGTCGGCGCGGTGCCGCTGGTCGACGACCTGCCCGACGAGGCCGCGGAGGCCTTCGCCGACACCTTCGAGGTCGCCGAGGAGGACGACCTCGACGCGGCCCTCGAAGAGGTTCGCAAGGGTGACGCCGACGTGGCGATCGAGCAGCGGGGAGACCGCCTGGTCGCCCACTACACGCAGACCGACCAGGTGAAGGCCGCCGTCACCCAAGGCACGCTGCGCGCCTTCGTGGACGGCGCCAACGTCGCCGCGACCGGCCAGCCCCCGGCGTACTCCTTCACGGCGGAGCGGGTCGAGGACGAGTCGCTGTCGGTGATCCAGTTCGTCACCCCCGGTCTGCTCGGCTGGGCCGTCGCGATGAGTGCGGCCTTCGGCTCCGCGGCGACCCTGCAGGGCTGGCGGCAGTCGAAGCTGCTGCGCCGTCTCCAGCTCGCCCCCGTCGGCACGGGCACGATCGTCGCAGCCCGGGTCGCGGTCACCCTGCTCATCGCGTTCGGGCAGCTGGCCATCTTCCTCGGCCTGGGTGCCGCCGCGTTCGGGCTGACCCTGACCGGCTCGTGGTGGATGTCGGTCCCGCTGGTCGCGGTCGGCACCTTGTGCTTCATGGCCATCGGGCTGCTCGCCGGCGCGCTGGCCAAGACCACGGAGGGAGCGGTCAACCTCGCCAACTTCCTGGTCCTCCCGATGGCCTTCCTCAGCGGCTCCTTCTTCCCGCTCGACGGCGCCCCCGCGTGGCTGCAGCGGCTCTCGGACCTGCTGCCGCTCAAGCACTTCAACTCCGGCATGCTCGACGTCATGGTGCGCGGGGAGGGGCCGTCCGCAGCACTTCTTCCGCTGGGGATCCTGGCCGGCTTCGCCGTGGTGGTGACCCTGCTCGCCGCCCGGCTGTTCCGCTGGGAGACGACCTGACGGCGGGCACGGGGCGCGGCGACGGCCTAGGGTGACGGGCGTGGAGCTGCACGACGTCCTGCGCGAGCTCGTCAGCGAGCACGGCGCCGGGATCCTCGAGGACGCCGACGGGTTCCGCGGCATCCTCGACGACGTCCTCACCGAGGAGCAGGCGACGGTCGGGGACATCAACCTGCTCGTCGACGCCGTCCGCTTCGGGGTCCTGGGTCCGCTCGACCACATGGTCGCCGGCGGCGCGGACCCGGCGCGCGCCGTCGAGGAGGTCGGCGCGCGCCTCGCTCGCGACCGCGGCAGTGCCGACCACGCCGCGGCGAGCTGGGCCGCGGCCGTGCTGGGGTACGCCGTGGGCGCGGTGACCGCGACCGTCGTGACGCGATACCGCTCCGCCCGGCCGGCCGGCGCTCCCTTGCCCCCGCCCGTGCCCCCGCCCGTGCCCCCGCCCGTGCCCCCGCCGCCTGCGCCGGTGGCGGCGTACTCGCCGCCCAGCGCCTGGCCCGCGCCCGCCGCCCACCCGGCACCGTTCTCCGTCCCGGCGCGTCCGCGCGGCCGAGGACCGGGCGTCTGGGTCGCTGCGGCCGTCGCGGGGCTGGTCCTGCTCGCGGGGGCCGTCGCCGGAGCGGTGGTCCTGGCGGGGGGCGGCGAGCGCGGGCCCCGGTCCGGGGAGTCCGAAGGAGCCCCGACGCTGGCCGTCGACGTCGCCCCGGACGCGCTCGACGAGCGCTACGACGCCCTTGCGAGCTCGATCTCCCACGGCGCCTCCGACTGCGAGGCGCTCGACCCCGCCGGCGGCGAGACGGAGGTGGTGCGGTGCACCGTCAGCACCGGCACGCTGCGGTTGGTCACCTACGCCGACGAGGACGCGCTGCGCGCCGCCCGGACCACCCGGCTCGACTATCGCGCGGGCACCCTGACGGCCGACAACGACACGACCTCGCTCTACCAGTACGACCCCGAGCGCGGCGGCACCTCCGACCCGGCGGTCGTCTACTGGGACAGCCTGGCCGCCCTCCAGTCGGCGACCCTCGAGGGCGAGGGCACCGCGACCATCGACGCCGTGGTGGCGAGCTTCACCACGACCTCGCCGCGGGTCACGGAGCCGACGGCTCCGGCCCACCTGAAGCTGCGGGAGTTCATCGACATCAACATGAGCGCCGCGGCCTGCACCCGGCAGCGCACCTTCTTCGCCGGCGAGACGGAGGAGAGCAGCTGCGAGTCCGGCGTCGACGGGGTCGCGGTCACGGTCGGGCGCTACACCACGCGCAAGCAGATGAAGGCCGACCGGCGCTACTACAAGGGCCGGTTCGCGGCGGCCGCCACGCAGGGCGGGAGCGGGACCTGGCGCTTCGGCGAGGGCGAGGCCGAGGGCGGCTACTTCGCCTACCGCGAGGCCGACGGCGAGACCGCGACCCTCTACTGGGACTGGGACGCCGAGGACTGCCACTGCTACGGCGTCGCCTGGAGCTTCGAAGGCGACCTCGACAAGCTCGAGCGCTGGTGGCCCTCCGACGAGTGACCCCGACCCGGCTCAGGCCCCGGGCGACGGCACCGTGTCGACGAGGTCGGGACGACGCGCGCCGGCGATGCCGTTGCGCACCAGGACGGCCATCGTGGTGTCGTCCCCGCCGACCAGCGCCGGCTCGGCCAGCCACGACGGCAGCTGCTCGCGCACCCAGTCCAGCCCGCGCTCGCGGGTGAACTCCAGGAGCTGCTCGCCGGTCTGACGCCACCACCCCTGCGCGTCGACCCGGGAGCGTCCGAAGCCGTCGGAGCACAGGAAGGCCAGGGCGGCGCGCTCGGCCGCCCCGTCCACGACGCCGACCCGGAGCGCGTCGAGCGGCCGCGGCTGGCACAGGGAGCTGGTGTGCACCCCGTCCAGGTCGGGGTCCTCCGGAAGCGGCCGCGACGCGACGCCGTCGGCCGAGACCAGCACCGAGTCCCCGTCGCCGATCTGGAGGAAGACCATCACCTCGCCCGCCGCCGCCGCGGCCAGGATCGTCGACCCGTAGGCGCGGAGCGGGTCGGCGGAGGCGCCGAGCTCCTCCTCGGCGGGGGAGAAGGGGTTCGCCGCGAGGTGGTGCTCGACCTTCGCGGTCCAGGTGCCGACCAGGCCCGCGCCCGCCCGTACGACGAGGTCGCGGGCGTTCTCGTCCGCCGCCTGCAGGTCGGGGAGGATCCGGCGCAGCTCCTCCACCGCGCTCACGACCGCGAGCGCGGCACCGGTGTCGCTGCGGAAGTGCTGCTCGTGGCCGTGCCCGTCGGCGACCGCCAGCACGGCGTGCCCGCCCGTCGGGTCGGTCCAGGTCAGCACCGCGTCCTGGAGGGGCAGCTGGTCGCGCACGTGGACCGAGCCGATCGTCGTACCGGACAGCGTGGTCCAGCCCGGGCCGGCCGTGGGCCGGTCTGTCATCCCAGCGTGCTCCAGACCGGGTCGCCGATCGGGCTCGGCGGGACCGCGGTCATGCCGGAGCCGGGGCCGACCACGGGCCGCGAGGCCACCTTGCTGGCGGCCTTCGACGCCCACACGATGTACTCGACGAGCTGCTCGGGGTTGTCGGCCCTCAGCAGGGGCACCTCCTCGTCGCCGATGAACCGGCGCAGGGAGTGCATGTCGGCGTCGCGGCCCACGCCCAGGGCCAGGCGGACCGCCGTGGCGCCCCAGCGGTTGTTGAGCAGGGACTGCAGGCCCTCGGCGAAGGTGGTCCCGCTGCTCTGGGTGGGACGGCCGTCGGACACCAGGATGATCGCGGGCGGGAAGGCGCTCTGGGCCTCGTCGAGATGGTCGAGCGCCCCGGCGAGCGTCTGCAGCGCGCTGCCGAGCTCGGTGAAGCCGCGGGGCACGGCCTCCAGCCGGGTCCAGTGGATCCGGTCGACGGGAGTCGGCTCCTCGATGATCCACTGCGGCTCATTGGCGAACGCGAGCACCCGCACGAGCAGCTCGGCGTGCGGGTTCGCGCGCGCCTCGTCCTTCAGGTGCGGCAGGACCTCGGTCATGGCGTTGTTGAGGGCCTGGATCCGCCCGCCGCGCAGCATCGAGCCGGACACGTCGAGCACGAAGACGAAGTGCAGCGGCTTGCGCGCGAGGGCCCCGCCGAGCCGGTCGCTCATCCGTCTCCTCCTGCCTTGGTGCCCACGCGGGCCGCGGGGTCGGGTTTCAACCTTCCCCGAACTGCTCAGGTTATAGCCTGTCACGGTTCCACGAACGCGATCACGGAGGTCGGTCACACCCATGGTGCTGGCAGAGGGCGTCGAGGTCGACCTCGGACCGCTGGGGCGCGCCTGGGTGACCTCGCTGCTCGGCCAGGGCGGGCAGGGCTACGTCTTCGAGGTGCGCCGTGAGGCGGGGGAGCCGTTGGCGCTGAAGTGGTACAAGTCGGAGAGCGCGACTGCCCAGCAGTACGACGAGATGCAGCAGCTCGTGGAGATCGGCTCGCCGCACCAGCGCTTCCTGTGGCCGCTCAGCATGGCGCGGGTGGTCACCGAGCCGAGCTTCGGCTATGTCATGCAGCTGCGCCACCCGCGCTTCCTCGAGCTGAGCTATCTGCTGCTCAACGCCGACCGCGACGGCAAGCCGCTCGACGTCTCCTTCGCCTCGATCATCGAGCTGTGCCGCCAGCTCAGCTATAGCTTCCTCCGGCTGCACGCCCGCGGCCTGTGCTACCGCGACATCTCCTTCGGCAACGTCTTCTTCGACCCGGGCAACGGCGACGTGCTGATCTGCGACAACGACAACGTGGGCATCGACAACGGCACCGGCCGGGTGCTGGGCACGCCGTACTTCATGGCTCCCGAGGTCGTGCGGGACACGACCTATCGCACCCTGCCCAACACCGACACCGACCGCCACTCGCTCGCGGTGCTGCTGTTCTACGCGCTCTTCCTGGGCCACCCGCTCGAGGGGGCGCGCACCGACACGGGGATGCGTGACGCGGACTGGCTGCTGACCCATTTCGGCACCGACCCGCTGTTCTGCATGCACCCCACCCGCACCGACAACCGGCCCGCGCCGATCGTCCAGCAGTACTGGGGGATCTACCCGCGGTTCCTGCGGGACCTGTTCGTCCAGGCGTTCGTCGACGGGCTCGACCACCCGGGCGGCCGGATCACCGAGGGCCAGTGGATCAAGGCGCTCGACCGCCTGCGCGACGGGATGCTCGCCTGCCCGACCTGCGGCACCACCAACTTCTGGAGCACGGAGGACGAGGGCGTGACCTGTTGGAAGGACGGCACCGAGGTGCGTCCGCCGTACCTGCTCCAGGTGGGGCGTCGCACGGTGGCCGTCGGCCCTCAGTCGGTGATCCGCTCCGACCACCTCGCCTCCGGGGTCGACCACCCGCAGGTGCTCGGCCAGGTCCGCCGCCATCCCGAGGCCGCGGACCGGTGGGGCCTGCACAACGCCTCGGACTTCTCCTGGCCGGTCGCCTACCCCGGCGGCCAGAGCTTCCTGCTCGAGCCCGGCCGGACCGTGGAGCTGGTGGCCGGTGCCCGGGTCCAGATCCGCGACGCGACCGTGCAGGTCCAGGCGCCGATCCCGACGGGACGGGGGTGAGCCGGATGTCCGCACTCGTGGTCGAGGTCGAGGGCAGGGTGCTGCGCCTCGAGGGCCGCAGCGTCTACCGGATCGGCCGCGCGATCGAGGCCGACGTGGTGCTCACCGCCGGCTCCGTGTCCCGCCAGCATGCCGAGCTCCGGGCCACGGCGGCCGGCTGGGTGCTGGTCGACAACGGCAGCCAGTTCGGCACCTATGTCGAGGACGAGCGCGTCACCGAGTATCCGATCGAGCGACGGGTCCTGGTCCGGTGCGGACCGCCCGCCACCGGGGCGACCCTGGCGGTGGTGCCGGCCGCGGAGTACGACCTGGCGGCCGCGACGCCCCCGGCGGCCACCCCGCCCCCGGCGACCCCGCCGCTGGGGACGCCGCTCGCTCCGCCCTCGTCGTGGGCGCCGCCGACCGGCCCACCGGCGTTCCCCTCCGTCCCGCAGCCGGGCGCTCGCCCCGCGCCGGCGGCGGGTCTGCCCCCCGCGCTCACGGGCAACGACGCCACCCAGGTCCTCGCCATGCCGCGGGCGTCGTCGGGAGCGCACGGCGCGGGCCCCCAGCGCACCGGACCGGATCTGCTGCTGGTCGCCGAGGGCCGCGAGCACCGGTTCCGCCACCCCACGCCGATCACCGTGGGACGCCGCAGCGACTGCACCGTCGTGATCGGCGATCCGACCTGCTCGCGGGTCCACGGTCGGGTCGACCCGGTCCCCGGCGGCTGGACCTACACCAACCTGTCCAACGAGGGCACCTTCCTCGACGGTCGCCGGGTCGGCACCCGGCCCTTCGGCGAGCGGGTCGCCCTCCGTCTGGGACACCCGGTGGCCGGGCCGGAGCTGACCCTCGTGCCCATCTTGTCGGCGGCCGAGGAGGAGCGCCGGATCGCCCGCCGCCGACTCGGCCGGCGGCTCGCGATCCTCGGTGGCATCGCGGCCGCGCTGCTGCTGGTCGCCGGTGTCATCGGGCTCGCCTTCGTGGTCGGACGCGACGACCCGCGGAAGCCGTCCGGCAAGGACCCCGACGTGCTCGAGGCGGCGAAGGCCGCGACCGTCAAGATCACGGCGGAGAGCCACCTCCTGGACGATCCCTCCAACACCGGCACCTACCACGGTTCGGGATCGATCATCCGCTCCGACGGCCTGATCCTCACCAACGCCCACGTCGCCGCTCCCGAGTCGCCGGGTCTGGAGGAGAAGTACGGGGACGAGGTGCAGATCGCCAACCCGGACTACCTGCTGATCTCGCTCACCGACGGCGGCACCGACACCAACGCGCCGGCGGCGTACCGTGCGCGGGTCGTCGAGGCCGACGGCGAGCTCGACGTCGCCGTGATCCAGATCTACGCCGACGAGGACGGTGACGAGCTGGACGAGGAGCTGGACCTGCCCACCGTCCCGATCGGGAGCTCCGCCGACCTGCGCGCCGGTGACAGCGTGACGGTCCTCGGCTTCCCCGCCGTGGCCGGTGACGGCGAGTCGATCACCGTCACCACGGGCGTGATCTCGACGGTCCTCAACGACCCCGATCTCGGCCCGCGCTCGGAGCTCGACACCGACGCCCGCATCGCGCCCGGCAACTCCGGAGGCATGGCGATCAACGAGGACGGCGAGCTGATCGGCATCCCGACCTCGCTGTTCGCGGCCGAGGGCTCGACCGTGACCAGCGGCCGGATCCGGTCCATCGACGCGGTGAAGGACCTGATCGAGGACGCCAAGGCCGAGGTCGACTGACCGCTGCCGGCGCCGGACACGCCGGTGCCGGACACGCAGGTGCCGTGCAGGCGGGGTCGGCGGAGGTGGTGATTTCGATGCGCGTCGCTGGCGCTCCTAGCACCTCAACCACCCGAGGTGGACGTGCTGATGTCCCCGCGCGGGGGGTTCGCGCGGGGTGTGGGGCGGGGTGGCTACTCGTCGGGCGGGGGCGCGGTGTGGAGGGGGTGGGTGCCGCGGTGGTCGACGCGGAAGGCGTGGCCGTTCGGGCTGGTCCACAAGTAGGTGCCCGGGGTGAGGGTGTCGTAGCGCCAGGCCGAGTGGGTCTTCGCGCGGTGATGGCGTCGGCAGAGGGGGACCTCGTTGCAGGGGCAGGTCGGTCCGCCGTCGCCGTGCGGCTGGGAGTGGTCGATGTCGCAGCGGGTGGCGGGGCGGGTGCAGTGCGGGAAGCGGCAGGTGTGATCCCTGAGGGCGACGGCTCGCTTGTGGCGGTCGGGGACCTCGTAGCTCGTGACCGGGATGTACTCGGCCAGGTCGATGACGGGGCGGACGGTGATGGTGGTGTCGTGGGCCTGCAGCCATTCCCGGATCTGCTCGGAGGAGATCGGGCAGCCGCCCTGTTCCCACCGACCGACCGGGTTGTCTCCGGTGAGGGTGGTGTCGGTGATGTGGACGTTGAGCTCGACCTTCCGCCCGGGCACGGTCGCGACGACCTCGCCGGTGTCGGGGTCAGGGATGAGGAGATCGAGGGCGAGGTCGGCACGAGCGAGCTCCGCGGCGGCCTTGGAGCGGCGTACGTCGAGCGAGGACTGGTCGCCGAGCCGGCCGAGGACCTCGGCACGGCGTGCGACCGCGAGGTTGAGGTCGTGCCCGTCCGCAGCGTCCAACAGTCCGGACACCGTCACGAGGCCGTGGTCGTCGACGTGGGGGTCGATGTCGAACCGTCGACCGTCGGCGGCCTTGGCTCGTTCGGCTTCGGCGGTGGCGGGGTCGAACCGCAGCACGGCTTCGGTGATGAGCCGGTCGAGCTGGGCCCAGCCGACACCGGTGGCGTCGAACAGCTGCCGGTCCACAAAGGCAGCGGCTTCGGAGTTGAGGCCGTGGGTGCGTTCGGCGATCCGCTCCGCGCGCCACGGCGCCAGACGCCCGGCGACCACCGCGTCGTACACGTGCGGTAGGCGCCAGGCGCACTCGATCACCCGCCCGACGTACGCCCGCCCTCCATCGGGTGAGCGGCCGAGCACCGCGATCAGCTCCATGAGCGCGAACTCCGACACCAACGGTGCACCCTCGCCGGCGATCGGAACCCCGGTGTCGAGGTAGCCCTCCGTGATCGTCGCCGCACCCTCCGGACCGGTCACGACGTGGCGGCTGGCCCACTCCACGATCCCGACCCACTCCCGGACAACCAGGGCTTCACGGTCCTGGACACCCGCACGCAGCTCGGACAGCAGCACTGCTGTCGAACGAGCCGTGGTCCCGAGATCCATGACTGGATTCTCCCACCGACCTACGACACAACGAACGGGAGAAAACCCGCCTGGGGACAGGCGAAACCCGTCCGGCAGGGTGTGAACAACCACTGCAACATGACGTGACGAAAGTGGACCGACACGACCGCAACCACAGGGGTCAGACGGGCAGAGACCTGACGCCCAAATGCGGCGTCCAGCCAACCAGCTCAACCACAGCGGCGCGCCACCACGCCAATCGAAAAATCAACCTGGCACCCAGCAAACCCGAAACGGACACGACACCACCCCCGCAGGCCAGAACCGACCACTCGACAGGTCAGAACCGACCACTCGACAGGTCAGAACCGACCACTCGACAGGTCAGAACCGACCACTCGACAGGTCAGAACCGACGACTCGACGGGTCACAACCGACGACTCAACGGGTCAGACCGCCCAGAGATCAGCTGGCCTTCTTGGCCGCCGTCTTCTTCGCGGTCTTCTTGGCGGTGGTCTTCTTGGCGGCTGTCTTCTTCGCGGCGCTCTTCTTGGTCGTTGCCTTCTTCGCGGTCTTCTTCGCCGTCTTCTTGGCCGTCGGCTTCGCCTCGGACTCGCCACGCGAGGACTTGGCGGCGTCGACCGAGCGCTGCAGCGCCGCGAGCAGGTCGACGACCTCGCCGCCGGACTTGGCCGAGGTCTCGGTGCGCTTGACCTCGCCCCCCTCGATCTTGGCCTTCACGACGGCCTGGACCGCCTCGGCGTAGTCGTCCTCGAACTCGGAGGGGTCGAAGTCGCCGGCCAGCGTGTCGACCAGCATGTGGGCCATCTTGACCTCGGCGTCCTTGACCTCGCCGGTCTCGATGGAGAAGTCGGGCTTGCGGATCTCGTCGGGCCACATCATGGTCTGCAGGACGATGACGTCGTCGCGCACGCGCAGGACGGCGGTGGTCACCCGCTGGCGCAGGGCGACGGTCACGACGGCCATGCGGTCGGCGTCGAGCAGGGCCTGGCGAAGGAGCGCGTACGGCTTCGCGCCGCTGCCCTCCGGCTCGAGGTAGTAGGACTTCTCGAAGAGCAGCGGGTCGATCTGGTCGCTGGGGACGAACTTCTCCACGGCGATCTCGCGCGACGAGGTCGTGGGCAGGTTGGCCAGGTCGTCCTCGGTGAGGATGACCATCTCGCCGTCCTCGGTCTCGTAGCCCTTCGCGATGTCGGAGTACGGCACCTCCTCGCCGTCGATGGAGCAGACGCGCTGGTACTTGATCCGGCCGCCGTCCTTGGCGTGGACCTGCCGGAACGACACGTCGTGGCTCTCGGTCGCGCTGTAGAGCTTGACCGGCACACTCACGAGGCCGAAGGAGACGGCACCCTTCCAGATCGCTCGCATGAGACGAACTTACCCGCGTGGGTGGTCGCGGGCGAGCGAACCGGGTGTCGAAAACCGGCATGATGGGCGCGTGCCGGATCTGCGCCCCATGCTCGCGACGCCGGGGACCCACGTGCCGCAGGGCGAGGAGTGGTGTCACGAGGTGAAGTGGGACGGCGTGCGCGCGCTGGCCGCGGTGGCCGACGGGACGGTGACCCTCACCAGCCGCAACGACAACCGGATCACGCCCGCGTGGCCCGAGCTGGTCACGCCCCCGGCAGGGCTCCGGGAGCTCGTGGTCGACGGCGAGATCATCGCGCTCAACGAGCGGGGCGTGCCGGACTTCCGGGTCCTCGCCGAGCGGATGCACGTCCGCAACGCGGCGACGGTCTCCCGTCTGGCCACGCGGATCCCGGCGATGTTCATGGTCTTCGACCTGCTGCGCCTCGACGGCGAGGACCTGTGCGCGCTGCCGCTCCACGAGCGCCGGCGCCGGCTCGCGGACCTCGACCTCGGTCGGGCCGGCTGGCAGGTGCCCGGGGAGTACGACGACGGCGCGATGCTGTTCGAGGCGACCCGCGCCCAGGGCCTGGAGGGCATCGTCAGCAAGCGCCGCGCGTCGACCTACCGGCCCGGTGAGCGCACTCCCCACTGGCTGAAGTTCCCGCATCGCTATCGCGGGTCCTATGTGGTCGGCGGCTGGCGACCGCAGGTCGGCACGAGCGACCGGCTGGCGGCGCTCCTCGTGGGGGAGCCCACGGCCGAGGGGCTGGCCTACCGTGGGCGCGTCGGCAGCGGCATCGGGGCGAAGCAGTCACGGATGCTGGCGGACCTGCTCGCGCCCCTGGTCCGGCCCCGTCCGCCCTTCGTCGACGACGTGCCGCGCGTGGACGCCACGGGGACGGTCTGGGTGGATCCGGTGGTCGTCGTCGACGTGGAGACCCACGGGATCGGCTATCAGCGTCTGCGGCAGCCGTCCTACCAGGGCGTGCGGAGCGACCTCGTGCCCGACGACCTCGAGGAGCGCTGATGGCGAAGGCCGACCGTCCCCAGGCTCCGCAGACCGAGGTCCACGTCGACGTCGAGGGCCGCACGTTGCGCCTCACCAACCTCGAGAAGGTGCTCTACCCCAGCAGCGGCACGACCAAGGGGGAGGTGCTCGACTACTACGTGCGGATCGCGCCGGTCTTGCTGCCGCTCCTGGCCGGGCGTCCGGTGACCCGGATCCGGTGGCCGCACGGTGTCGGCGACATGAGCTTCTTCGAGAAGAACGCCCCCGCCGGCACACCGAGCTGGGTGCGGACCGCCGAGGTCCCGACGACCGGCAGCCGCGGCCCCAGCCGGCACGGCGACACCCTCGTCTTCCCGATCATCGACGACCTGCCCACCTTGGTGTGGGCGGTGAACCTCGCCGCCCTGGAGCTGCACGTGCACCAGTGGACGGTCGACGAGGACGACGAGCCGGTGGGCGCCGACCGCCTCGTCATCGACCTCGACCCCGGCGAGCCCGCGGGACTCCACGAGTGCTGCCAGGTCGCGCTGCACGTCCGGGAGGCACTGGCGGAGCGCGACCTCGAGGCGGTCCCGGTCACCAGCGGCAGCAAGGGGCTGCATCTGTATGCGCCGCTCGCGACGCCGATGCCGTCGGCGGAGACCAGCGAGCTCGCGAGGGAGATCGCCGAGGAGCTCCAGGCCGCCCACCCCCAGCTGGTGACGGCCACCATGACCAAGGCGCGCCGCCGGGGGAAGGTCTTCCTCGACTGGTCGCAGAACGCGGGCTCCAAGACGACCGTGTCGCCCTACTCGCTGCGGGGGACGCCGCGCCCCCAGGTGGCCACGCCGGTCGGCTGGGACGAGGTGGCCGAGGGCGCCGAGGACCCGCTCGGCCTCGACCAGCTCACGCCGGCGCAGGTGCTGGAGCGCGTCGAGGTGTACGGCGACCTGTTCGGCTGACCTCGCGCGTGCGGGGTCGGCCGTGGCTCAGACGTCGCTGCGCCGGCGCATGCCGTAGACGTCGAACTCCGTGACCGCCCCCGCGGGGTCACCGCCCGAGCCGACGGCGTGGGCCACCTCGGCCGGGGAGACGGCGTGGTCGGCCTCGTCGAGCGTGGCGTCGATGAGCAGCTGGAACTCGGGCGAGGGGTGGTCGACGCGCAGTGCGGTGGTGTCGATCCGCCAGCCCGCGCGCCCGAGCTCGTTGAACAGGCCCATCAGCGTGGTGTTCTTCTCGGCGGCGACGCCCTCGAAGCCGTCGGCCGCCTCGATGAGGTACACCGGTCGGGTCACGGCGAGCGCGGCCGCGTCGTACAGCGGCACCCACAGGCGCGCGTACTCGTACGACCGCTGGCTCATCCTCCCAGTGTAGGCCGCGGGAGGCCCGTCACGCAGAGCGCAGCGGCCGGACCGCGGCCGGGTCGACCACGTTCCCCAGGTCCCACGCCGCCCCCAGGACCAGGCCGGCGGCGACGATGGCCGGAGCGTCGACGACGTCAGCGACGATCGCGGTGACGTTGTCCCGGCTGCCGCCGTCGAGCGCGGAGCCCAGCAGCCGGTCGACCGCGGCGGTCCTGCTCCCGAGACGGAGGCAGGAGCCGATCGCGTCGGGGGAGAGGACGTCGCTGACCCCGTCGCTGCACAGCAGGAGCCGGTCGCGGGGACGCAGGTCGAGCAGGAGCAGGTCCGGTTCGGGGACGTGCTCGCCGTCCACGGCCTGCAGCACCATGCTGCGCAGGGGCGAGGCGGCCGCCTGCTCCGGAGTGAGCTGGCCGCTGTCGACCATGGACTGGACCAGGGTCTGGTCGTGCGTGAGCTGGCTGAGCTCGCCGTCGCGCAGCAGGTAGGCCCGCGAGTCGCCGACCTGCGCCAGGGCGGTGCGCCGGCCATCGGTGAGGACGGCGGTCAGCGTCGTGGCCATGCCCGTGCGGCGAGGGTCGGCAGCGATCCCCGCGGCGAGCTCGGTGTGGGCCTGGCGGACGGCGGCGCCGAGCAGGCGCGCCGGCTCGTGGCCGGGATGGGCGAGGGAGCGGGCACTCACGACGTACGCCGTGGTGGCGGCGGCCACCTCGCCCGCCTCCGCGCCACCGACGCCGTCGGCGACGCACAGCAGGTACGGACCGGCGAAGCCCGCGTCCTCGTTGTTCGCGCGCACGTGGCCGGTCTCGCTGCGCGCCGCGAAGCGGAACTGCAGCACGGCGCTCACCTCCCGGGGTCGTGCTCCGTCAACGTCCGGCGGCACGGGGGAGTTCCGCTCAGGAGCGGGTTTCGCGGCGACTTCGCAGGCTCAGTCGCGCCTCAACCGGCGAGCGCTTCCGCTCCTTCGCTCCGCTCAGGAGCGGGTTTCGCGGCGACTTCGCAGGCTCAGTCGCGCCTCAACCGGCGAGCGCTTCCGCTCCTTCGCTCCGCTCAGGAGCGGAAGCCCACCTGGCCGGAGGTGCTGCGGCCGATCTCGACGTAGGCGAGCTTGGCGGTCGGGACGACCGTCACCTTGCCCTTGGTGTCGGTCAGGCTGATCACGCCCTCGCCGGCGGCGATGGCGTCCTGCACGAGCTTCGCGACCGCCTCGTTGGTCTCCCCGGTCTCGATGACCAGCTCGCGGGCGGTGTTCTGCACACCGATCTTGACCTCGACGGTCATGTCACTCTCCTCGTTCGTGGGGACGCCAGCCTAGCGACGCGCCGGTTGGATCCGCCGCCGGCGTGCTGGCCACGGTGTCGGCCTCAGTGCTCGTCGGTCTTGGGATAGCCGCGGATGCCGCGCCACGCGAGGCCCGCCACCAGGGCGGTGGCCTCGTCGCGGCTCAGCGCCGCCATGGCGCCGTCGTTCTCGGTGAGCCAGAACCGGGCGCTGACCTGGGCCATTCCCACGAGGGAGACGGCGAGCAGCTGGGACGCCGCCGCGGGCAGGCCCGTGTCGTCCTCGATCACGGCGGCGATCATCGCGGCGCACTCCGTGGTGACCCGGTCGACGTGGCCGCGCACGGCCGGCTCGTTGGTGAGGTCGGACTCGAAGACCAGCCGGAAGGCGCCGGTGTCGTGGCCGACATAGGCGTAGAACGCGTCGATCGCAGCAGCCACGCGCTGCTTGTTGTCCTGGGTGGACTCCAGCGCGCGGCGGCAGTTGGCGATGATCGAGTCGCACGCGGCGTCGAGGATGGCGAGGTAGAGCTCCAGCTTGCCCGGGAAGTGCTGGTAGAGCACCGGCTTCGACACCCCGGCCCGCTCGGCGATGTCGTCCATGGCGGCGGCGTGGTAGCCCTGGGCGACGAAGACCTCCAGGGCAGCGGACAGCAGCTGTGCGCGTCGCTCGCGCCGCGGGAGTCGTACGCCGCGGGGTCGGGGCTCGTCCAGGTCGAACTGCTCGGTCACCACGCACCTGAGACTACTCGCTGGTAGCCCGGGTCCGGATGTCGGGACGTGGCGCCCGTGCCCAGCATCCGACAGGGACCATGGCAGGGTCGAGGGAACACCCGGGGCCACCGCCGTGTTGGCCCTGGACCGCCCCCATCCCATCTGCAGTACCCGAGGAGTACGCCGTGAGCTTTCCCGCGCTGGTCGAGCCGGCCGCCGAGCTGACCATCGACGAGGTCCGCCGCTACAGCCGCCACCTGATCATCCCCGATGTCGCGATGGACGGGCAGAAGCGCCTCAAGAACGCCAAGGTCCTCGTGATCGGCGCCGGCGGCCTCGGCAGCCCGGCGCTGCTCTACCTGGCCGCGGCGGGGGTCGGGACGCTCGGCATCGCCGAGTTCGACGAGGTGGACGAGTCGAACCTGCAGCGCCAGGTCATCCACGGCATGTCCGACCTCGGCAAGTCGAAGGGCCTCTCGGCCAAGGAGTCGATCCTCGAGATCAACCCGCTGGTCAACGTGGTCCTCCACGAGACCCGGCTCGACAACGACAACGTCCTCGAGATCTTCAAGGGCTACGACCTCATCGTCGACGGCACCGACAACTTCGCCACGCGGTACATGGTCAACGACGCGGCGTACTTCCTCGGGATCCCCTACGTCTGGGGCTCGATCTACCGCTTCGACGGCCAGGCGTCCGTCTTCGCGCCCACGATGGCCGACGACGCCCCGTGCTACCGCTGCCTCTACCCGGAGCCGCCGCCGCCGGGCATGGTCCCGTCCTGCGCCGAGGGCGGCGTCCTCGGCGTGCTGTGCGCGAGCATCGGCTCGATCCAGGTCAACGAGGCGATCAAGCTGCTCATCGGCGCCGGCGAGCCCGCCATCGGCAAGCTCGTCATCTACGACGCCCTCGAGCTGGAGTGGCGCAAGCTGAAGGTCCGCAAGGACCCGAACTGCGCGCTGTGCGGCGAGAACCCGACCGTCACCGGGCTCATCGACTACGAGACCTTCTGCGGCGCGATCTCCGAGGAGGCAGCGGACGCGGCGGTCGACGCCACCATCTCGGTGACCCAGCTCGCCTCGATGATCAAGGAGAAGGAGGAGGGCAGCCGCGACTTCGTCCTCGTCGACGTCCGCGAGCCCGCCGAGGCCGAGATCAACCACATCCCCGGCGCGGTCCTCATCCCCAAGGGCGAGTTCCTCAACGGCAACGCCCTCGGCCAGCTCCCGCCGGTCGACTCCGGCACGCAGGTCGTCCTGCACTGCAAGAGCGGCGTCCGCTCGGCCGAGTGCCTGGCGATCATCAAGGGTGCCGGGTACGACGACGCGGTCCACGTGGGCGGCGGGGTCGTGGCCTGGGTGAACCAGATCGACCCCAGCCAGCCGTCGTACTGATCAGCGTGGCGCCAGCGCTGCCCTGATCGGCGCGGGCGCGTCGCGCGGAAGGGCCCCGCGATCCGACCGGATCGCGGGGCCCTTCGCTCGTCCCCGATCAGCCCTGGTCCGCTACGGGTTGCGGACCTGGACGGTGATGCTGCCGTCGGTGTTCTCGGCGGTGACCGTCGCGGTCACCCCCGCGCCGGCGACCTTGACGGAGTTCTCCGGGTTCGCGGCCGTCCAGTACCGGTTCGGGTCGCTGTCGTCGAAGGTCGGCACGTTCGCCACGGACGGCGCGCAGGCCTCCTGGGTGGTGTAGCCGGTCTTCGTCGCCACCTGCTTGTGCAGGCAGACCGCGTCGGTCGTCGTGGACGCCAGCCCGAAGGTGGCGTCGAAGGGCTCACGACGGTTCGACGGGCTGGTGCCGTCGGGGTAGGTGAACGAGTCCGGCCGGACGTCGACGGGCAGCGCGTAGCCCTCACCCTGGTGCACGCTGGTGTTGTTGTCGGCGTGCGCCAGGTCGACCAGCCACACGAGCATCCCGTTCTGGTACGGGAACTGCTCGACCCAGTCCGGGCGGGTGACCGCCTCGGAGAACTGGTACGGACCCACCTGCAGCGTGCTGTCGTAGCCGACGTACTGCCGGTTCTCGAGCAGGTAGTAGCGGCCGGTGGTCTTGCTCTCCGTGCCGGTCGAGGCGGTGAAGCCGGACACGGTCCAGCCGTTGTCGCCGCTCTCGGCGCCGTCGGTGAAGGTCGTCGTCCCGTCGTTGATCACGATGTCGTCGATGAACGCGCCGGCCTCGTTGACGCCGCCGTCGGTGGCGTAGCGGAACCGGAACAGGGAGGCCGCGCCCTTCGGGCGGTAGGCCCAGCGGTGGCCCGACCAGTCGGAGCTGCCGTCGAGGGCACCCAGCTGGGTCCAGGACTTGCCGCCGTCGGTGGAGTACTCGGCGTACAGGAAGTCGTAGTCGGCCTCGATCTGATGCCATACGTCGGCGCTGACCGTGACCCGCGAGGATGCTGCGACCGGCCGGGTCAGCGTGCTGACGAGGTTGTCGCCGCGACCGGAGTACCACGCGTGCGCCCCCGTCGCCGGGGTCGTGTAGGTCGCCGTGGTCGTCTTGTCGGGCAGGTTGACCTTGACCGCCTGGTCCTGGCCGACCGCCGTCTCCTGCGACGGGCTGAGGGTGAAGCTGCCGCTCTGTCCGGCGTTCACCTCGGTGTAGTCGAGCCAGCCGAGGAAGAGCTTCTCCTCGGGCCCCATCAGGCCGGGGGTGGTGCCGATGTTGCCCTGAGCGTGGCCCAGCCAGGAGCCGGACGACATGAGCGTCCAGAAGCCGGTGCCGTTCTCGCCGCCCGCGGTGTCGTAGAAGTCGGGCAGCTCGAGGTCGTGTCCGTACTCGTGGGCGAAGACGCCGAGGCCACCGTTCTCCGGCTCGACGGTGTAGTCGCCGATGAAGTACCTCGACTCGCCGACCTGCGTGCCGCCGTACAGGTTCTGCGTGCCGCCGACCGTCGGGCCGGTCTGGCCGTACAGGTTGCCGTTGACGTACCAGCGGTGGGACCAGATGGCGTCCTCGCCACCGCCGCCCTCCTCGCCGCCACCGGCGTGGACCGCCTGGAAGTGGTCGATGTAGCCGTCGGCCTCGTTGAAGTCGCCGTCGCCGTCGAAGTCGTAGCGGTCCCACACGTCGAACTGCGCGAGATAGGCGTCGATCTCCGCCGGGGTCTTGCCGGCCGCCACCTGCGCGGCGTACCAGGCGTCGGCGGTGTCGGCGATGAACGCCCACGAGCCGCCGTTGTCCTCGATCGCGTTGTCGCCGTAGCTGGAGGCGTTGCCGGGGACCGTCACCCAGTCCTCGGTCGTGACGCTGACGTCGTAGCGGCCGCCGGAGACCTCGCGGTAGTAGTCGCGGAAGGACTCGCCGTCGCCGTTGAACATCTCGTCGTAGTGCGCCTTGTTGAAGTCCGGCACCCAGTAGGTCGAGTTGTCGACCGCCGGGTCCGGCTGGGGGATCTCGTTGTGGCGGGGACCGGGAGTCCGGCCGTACCTGCCCGAGGTCTGGGTGCCGAACTCGCCGAGCATGGTGAGCACCTTGTCGGTCCGGTCGACCGGGAACTCGACGTACTCCCCGTCGGCGAGCTCCACGACGGCGCCGCCGCCGGCCTGCCGCTGCAGCTGCGCGCTGCCGTTGGCCAGCAGGGTCCGCGCCTTGCGCATCTTCTGGCGCTGCTCCTTGGTCTTCGGACCAGGTCGGTCGTGCTTCTTGCCGTGGGCGTGAGCCTGCGGCGCCGGCCCGTCCGTTGCAGGGATCGCCTGCGCGGGCTGGGCCAGAGTGCCTCCGAGTGCGAGGGCTGCGGCGCCGGCGACGATGCCGGATGCCAGTTTCTTCACGGTTGCCTCCGAGTGGGTGGGTGGAGCGACCGGCAGTCGCACAGGGAGGCCCGAGTGTGCACCGGCCCCCCGAGCGCAAATCCGGTGCGTGACGTAGCCCACACGACGCGCCCGCCTGCGCGCAAGAGGGACGGTCGAACTTTGTCCGGGAGCGGGGTCGGCGAGGCGCGGGAGCGTAACCGGAGGGGCGATCCGTCGTTGGTCCGGGTACGCGGCCAGGTGGCCGTGTCGCACCAATCGGAGATGCGTCGGCCATCCTGCGCCGGCGCACCGAGGGAGCAACGGGAGCCTCGTCCCATCGGACGGGGCTCTCGGCCTGCCCGGCGGGCACGGCATGATCGCGCTGTGGACGAGGGATACGTCGAGCGGGTGCTCGAGCTGGTCGAGCAGGTGCCACCGGGGCGCGTGACGACCTACGGCGCCGTCGCCGCCGTGGCGGGAGGCGGACCGCGTCAGGTGGGGTCCGTCATGGCGCGGTACGGGGGCCCGGTGCCGTGGTGGCGGGTCGTGCGTGCTGACGGCACGCTCCCACCGAGCCACGACGACCGGGCCCGCGCGGAGTATCTGGCGGAGGGGACACCGCTGCGCAGCGGCAGCGGCACCCTCGACATGCGCCGGGCCTTCTGGGACCCGGCGACCGGGGAGTAAGGCTCCCCCGCAGCGAGGGGCAGGCTCAGCCGAGCGCCGCGATGGCGGCGTCGTAGTCGGGCTCCGTGGCGATCTCGGGGACGAGCTGGGAGTGCAGCACGGTGCCGTCGGTGTCGAGGACGACGATCGAGCGGGCGAAGAGGCCCTCGAGCTTGCCGTCGGTCATCCGCACGCCGTAGTCGTCACCGAAGGTGGAGCGGAAGGCGGAGCCGACCTGGACGTTCTCGATGCCCTCTGCTCCGCAGAAGCGGTTCAGCGCCGGCGGCAGGTCCTGCGAGACGTTGATGACGGCGGTGTTGTCGAGGCCGGCGGCGAGCTCGTTGAACTTGCGCACGCTCGCGGCGCACACGCCCGTGTCGATGCTGGGGAAGATGTTGAGGACCGTGCGCTGGCCCTCGGGGAGGGTGACGGCGGAGAAGTCCGCGCCGACCAGGGAGACCGACGGGGCAGGGGCGCCGACGGCGGGCAGCTCGCCGACGGTGTTGACGGGGTTCCCCCCGAGTGCAGTGGTAGCCATGTCTCCTGTCTAGCAGGTCGTCGGGACCGGTCCGTCACCGGAGCCGGCCGAGCAGGCCGACCGCGCGCCGCACGTCGAGCAGGCGCCGCTCCCAGGTGATCCCGACGACGGTCAGGAGAGCGCCGGCCAGCCCGATCCAGACCCACTTCGGGAACTCGCCGGCGTACGGGCCCAGCTCGCGCAGGACCACCGCGGCGCCGATCCCGGCGCCGACCACCAGCGGTGCGCTCCAGCGCAGTGACGCGCCGGCCACCGTGAGCGCCAGACAGGCGCCGCCGAGGGCGAGCGCGCGCAGCGACACCGGGTCCTCGAGCACCCACATGAGGGACGGCACGGTCGCCAGCAGGAGGCCGGGCGCGAGTGTCGTCAGGGTCCCGGCGGCCGGCGAGCGCCCGAGCCGCCACAGCCCGAAGGCGGTCAGCGCTCCGGCGAGCGGCAGCGTGTACGGCTCCGGTGCGGTGACGCCGAGGTCCGCGAGCCGGACCCAGCTGGCGAGGAGGAGCAGCGCACTGCCGACCCACGCCCACGGACGCCGGGTCTCGTGCAGCAGCGCGGTGCCCGAGACCAGGAACCCGGCGACGGTGAGCCACAAGGCGACGTGGCCGCCGACGTCGTCGACCGACGCCAGCGAGACCGGAAGCGCAAGAACGGCCACCACGACCGCCGTGGCCTCGACCGGGAGCCGGGGCACGGCCAGGGCGACGACCCCCACGGCCAACAGGACGAGCAGCGCCGTCCAGGTCGCGTCGTCGGCGACGAGACTCACGACCGCCGCGGTCGCCAGGCCCAGCGCCGCGGGCGCGGCAGCTCCCGCGAGCACCCGCGTCGTGGCGTCCCGTCCGCGCACCGCGACGGCGACGAGGGCGGCCGACAAGGGCAGGAGGGCGGCCGCGACGAGCCCGTCGCTCGGCAGGGCACCCAGCGCGACCGCCGCCGTGGTGGTCGCCGCGATGCCCGCCCACGCCGCCGCCTCGTTCGCGACGAGGAGCGCGAGCGCCGCCGCGGTGGCAGCCACGAGGACGAGCACGGTGAGCGGCACGACGAGCGGCACGTCGTACGACGCCAAGGTGGCGGCGGTCCCGACGCTGGTGACGAGACCCGCGACCCGGCCCCAGACGGGCAGCGTGCGGCGGGTCCTCTCGCGGTCGGCCAGGGCGAGGCAGCCGAGCACGGCGAGGAGGGACGGGACGAGCAGCAACGGCTCGGTGACCGGATCGGGGCCGGTGAGCCGGACGCCGGCCGGCCGGTCGAAGACGGCGGCGATGCCGCTCCATCGGGCGAGTACGTCGGCGACTGCCTGCAGCGCGAGCGCGACCAGCACCAGGCTGCCCGCGCCCGCGGGGGCGACCGCGACCAGCCGGACCGGGTGGGGCAGCAGGCCGAGTGCGAGCGCCCAGGCGGCCGTCGTACCGAGGGCGACCAGGCCGACCGTGCGCGGGTCGGTGCCGATGCACGGCAGCGTGAGGACGACGGTCACCAGGAGAGCGGCACCGCTGGTCCCGGCCAGCAGGAGACGACGGCGACGTGCCACGACGCCCGGCGCCACCAGGGCGGCGGCGCTGGCGACGAGCGACCAGCCACTGCCCTCGACCCAGAGCTGGCGCAGGTCGGGCGTCACCGCGGACGCGACGAAGGCCGAGCCGGCCGTGGCGAGCCAGGTCAGGGCGCCCGTGCCCGCCGCGCTCCAGAGCAGCACGGACGCGCCCGAGCGGGCGGCCACTGCCGTGGTCAGCAGAGCCGCGAGCGTGAAGACCTGGCCGACGACCAGCACGTGGTCGGTGGCCCCGACCCCGCCGGCGTACCCGACCAGCAGGCCGAGGCCCGCGACCACCTGCGGGGCGGCCAGGCGGGGACGGCCACCGAGGCGGACGAGCCCGAGGAGGGCTCCAGCGACGGCCACGACCACCCCGGCGGTGCAGACGACCGCGGCGTCGGCTCCGTCGCCCAGCCAGCCGGCCGCCCCGGCTCCGAGGACGTCGAGCCCCAGCAGGCCGAGCGCCACGACGACGAGGGACTCGGCGGCGATGCGGAGCCCGGCCCGGTGGAGCAGCAGGGCGGCGGCGCCGGACGCCATCGTGAGCGCCGCGAGGACCGCCGTACGTCCGCCGACGCCCAGGGCCGACCATGACACCGCGAGGAAGGTGACCGCGGCGACCAGCAGGCACAGCGCACCGAGTCCCAGCAGGATCTTCGGGACCGACGCGAACGAGACGCCGCCGGCCGCAACGGTCGGGTTGGTGGGACCGGCCGGGCCGCTCGGGGGAGCCGGGTACGACGACAGCCCGGGCGCGACGCGCTTCGGGGGCATGGGCGTGGACGGCGGGACGAGCGGGCCGCCCAGGCCCGACTGCGCGGCGACCGCGGCAGGCCGGTCGTGGAACGCGGCGCTCGCCGTGCGCAGCCGCCCGAGGACCAGGTCGGCGCGCTGCAGCGTGCCGAACAGCTCCACCGCGAGGGGGTGGCGGACGAGCAGGTCGCAGCTCGGGCAGACGGGGATGCCGGCAGGCAGCGCGGAGCGGCAGTCGGGGCACAGGAGAGGGTCGGCGTAGCGCATGGGTCCATTGCGTCAGCGCGGGCCGCCCTCCGGCAGCGGGCGCTGACTCACGTGGGATGAGCACCGGTACTCAGACGGGTGCGGTGGGATGGCTCGGTCCGGGTGCCCGGAGGGCGGATTCACCACGGGATGTAGGCGGATCGGAACTTCTGTAGCGGAGTTCCGCACGGGGTGTGCGCGTTCACCTACATCCCGTGGTGAATCCGCGCCTGCCCGCGCCCGCGCCCCTGCCCGCCCCGACGGGGCCCACAAAGGAGAAGGGCCCTCGTGAGTATGAGTCACAAGGGCCCTTCAGGTGACCGGTACTGGTGACGCTCCCGGTCGACCACCCGGCTGCTGCGATCCCGCGAGCCTCGTCACCCGGCTCGCGCGGCCAGCGTCCCCGTGAGGGGCCGCCTCGGCCTCGACCCGAAGGTCGCGGCCCGGCCGGCTGGATCGACGCCTTCCGGCTGATCCCGCTCTCCCGGAGGAGTGCGTGGGTGAAGTTCTACGCCCGTCCATCGAATGCTCGCAAGGGGTTTCCGCCAAGTTTTTCGGGGTTTTCCGGTCATCCACTGAGCTTCGGCGTGTCCTCCACAGAGCTGCCGCAGGTTCTCCACAGCACGCCCGCGCTCATCCCCACGCCATCCCCAGGATGGGGGAAAGCCTGTGGAGGAGCGTGCGCCGCGGTCCGCGCTCGACCCGCGTCCCGGCAGACTGGCGCCATGGATGCCCGCCCACCCCTCGCCGTCCAGCTCGACCTGCAGCCGCATCCCGAGGGCGGCTGGTACCGGCAGACCTGGGCGTCACCGGTCAGCGTGAGCCTCCCGGACGGCCGGGTGCGGCCGACGGCGACGCTGATCTACTTCCTGCTGCCCGCCGGGGAGTCGTCGGCGTGGCACCGCGTGACGTCGGACGAGATCTGGCTCGCCCACGAGGGCAGCGTGACGGTCGAGCTCGGCGGCGCCGGCCCCGCCCCGGACGAGGACGGATGCACCGCGCTGGTCGTCGGCCCGGGGTCCGGGCAGGGGCTGGTGCCGGCGGGGGTCTGGCAGCGGACCGTCGTCTCCGACGACGACGCCTTGGTCAGCTGTCTGGTCTCCCCGGGCTTCGACTTCGCCGACTTCGAGCTCGTCTGACCGGCGAGCACGCGGAGCCAGGAGCAGGTTCTGTCGGGCGGGGATGGTTGAGTGGCGCCCGTGGACAGCCCGACCGCCCCGACCCGCTACCGCTTCGCGCCGGCGCCCCCGGTCGCGGCGGTGCCGGTGCTCGACGAGCACCAACGGCAGGTCGTCGACCACCCAGGGGGTCCGCTCCTGGTCCTGGCGGGTCCCGGCACCGGGAAGACCACGACCCTGGTCGAGGCCATCGTCGACCGGGTCGAGCAGCGCGGGGCGCGCCCCGACCAGGTGCTCGCGCTGACCTTCTCGCGCAAGGCCGCCGACCAGCTGCGTGACCGGGTGACCGCCCGGCTCGGCCGCACCACCGGCACCCAGCTGAGCTCCACCTTCCACTCCTTCGCCTACGCGCTGGTCCGGCGCTACGCCCCGGCGGAGCTCTACGAGGCGCCCCTGCGTCTGCTCTCCGCCCCGGAGCAGGACGTCATCCTTCGCGAGCTCCTCACCGACCACCCGGAGTCGGTGCGCTGGCCGGAGCGGTTCCGGCAGGCGATGACGACCCGCGGCTTCGCTCGCGAGGTGCACGCCGTGCTCGGGCGGGCCCGCGAGAAGGGCCTCGACGGCGAGGCGCTGCGGCGCCTGGGTGAGACGGAGGGCATCGAGGAGTTCGTGGCCGCGGGCCTCTTCCTCGAGCAGTACCTCGACTCGCTCGACTCGCTCGGCGCCACCGACTACGCCGACCTGATCCGCCGGGCCCGGATCGAGGCGGAGGACCATCGCGCCGAGCTGCGCGAGCAGTTCCGCTACGTCTTCGTCGACGAGTACCAGGACACCGACCCCGGTCAGGTCGCCCTCCTGCAGGCGATCGCGGGGGACGGGGGCGACCTCGTCGCGGTCGGCGACCCGCACCAGTCCATTTACGGATTCCGGGGCGCGGAGGTGCGCGGCATCCTGGAGTTCCCCACCGAGTTCGCCCGCGCCGACGGCTCGCCCGCCGACGTGGTGGCGCTGCGCACCGTACGCCGCTTCGGTCCCGGCATCCTCGCCCCTGCGCAACGGGTCGCCGGCCGGATCGGGCTGCGCGGCACGATTCCCGCGGAGGCCCGTGAGCGCTTCCTCGCGCCGCAGGCCGACGGGTCGGCGTACGGGCCGGGCCGGGTGCAGGTCCGCACCTTCGACACCGAGCGCGCCGAGGCCGAGCATCTCGCCGACCTGCTCCGCCGTGCGCATCTCGAGGACGGCGTGCCGTGGGACGAGATGGCCGTGCTCGTCCGGTCCGGCCGGGCCAGCATCGCGCCCCTGCGCCGCGCGCTCGGTGCGGCCGGGGTTCCGGTCGAGGTCGCGCGCGACGAGGTGCCGCTGGTCCGGGACCCGGCGGTGCTGCCGCTGCTCGACGCCCTGCGGGCGGTGGTCAACCTCGACAACGACGACCCCGAGCACGTGGAGCACGTCGACGCGGCGCGCGCCGAGGCGCTGTTGACCGGACCGCTCGGCGGTCTCGACGCCGGCGACGTGCGTCGCCTGGCGCGGCTGCTGCGCAACCGGGAGAAGGACCTGTGCCAGGAGACGGGCGGGACCCCGCGCAGCTCGCGGGAGCTGGTCCGGCTGGCGGTCCTCGACCCGTCGTACCTCGCCGCCGTCGACGCCCCGGAGGCCGAGCGGGCCAAGGCCCTCGGGGCGCTCCTCGCCCGTGCCCGCGCGGAGCTCGACGCCGGGGCGAGTGCCGAGGAGCTGCTGTGGACGCTGTGGTCCGGCACCTCCTGGCCGCAGCGGCTGCGCCGCTCGGTCGAGGCCGGTGGCGCCGCCGCGCGTCGCGCCCATCGCGACCTCGACTCGATCTGCGCGCTCTTCGACGTCGCCGTCCGCGCCGGCGAGCGGCGCGAGCATCTCGCCGTCGCCTCCTTCCTCGAGGAGCTCGTCCAGCAGGAGATCCCGGCCGACACGCTGGCCGAGAGCGGCGCGCGGGGTGCCGCGGTCCGGCTGTTGACGGCCCATCGCAGCAAGGGCCTGGAATGGCGCCTGGTGGTGGTCGCCCACGTCCAGGCCGAGGGCTGGCCCGACCTGCGGCGGCGCTCGACGCTCCTCCAGGCGGACCGGATCGGACCCTCGACGGCCGGCGGCCTGGTCGGCTCGGTGGTGCCACCGGTGACGGTCCGTGAGCTCCTGATGGAGGAGCGCCGGCTCTTCTACGTCGCCTGCACGCGCGCCCGCGAGCGGCTGGTCGTGACGGCCGTGCGCTCAGCGGAGGACGAGGGGGAGCAGCCCTCCCGCTTCCTCGAGGAGCTCGGCTCGACCGTGGAGCACGTCGTGGGCCGTCCGCCCCGCCCGCTCTCGCTCGACGGCCTCGTCGCCGAGCTGCGCCGTACCCTCGCCGACCCGGAGGCGGACCCGGCCCTGCGCGACGCGGCCGCCCGGCGCCTGGCCCGCCTCTCCCGCGAGCGGGTGGGCCGGCGCCCCGCCGTGCCGGCGGCCGACCCGGCGACCTGGTGGGGCACCCGCGCCCTCACCCGGTCGCCCGAGCCGATCCGCGACGAGAGCCGTCCGGTCCCGGTCTCGGCGAGCATGCTCGACGCGCTGGCGGTCTGCCCGACCCAGTGGTTCCTGACCCGGGAGGCCGGCGGGATCGCCCGCGCGCACCAGTCGGCCAACCTCGGCGAGCTGGTGCACGCCCTCGCCGAGCGGGTCGCGGCGGGCGACGCGCCACCCGACCCGGACGCGCTGATGGCCTACGTCGACGAGGTGTGGGACCGCCTGGACTTCCGCACGCCGTGGTCCAAGCAGCGCGAGCACGACCGCGTCCGGGCGGCCCTCGAGCGCTTCGTCGACTGGCACGAGGCCAACCCACGGATCCTGGTCGGCCGGGAGGAGCGCTTCTCCACGGTGGTCGAGGTGGACGGCGACCAGGTACAGGTCACCGGGTACGCCGACCGGATCGAGCTCGGCGCCGACGGCCGGGTGATCGTGGTGGACCTCAAGACCGGTCGCGCCAAGCCCAGCGAGACCTCCGTGCGCACCCACGTCCAGCTCGCGCTCTACCAGTACGCCGTGGACCACGGCGCCCTCGACCCGTCGCCCGAGGAGCCCGCCGACGGGCCCGCCGAGCGCCGCCGGGCCGGCGGCGCGGAGCTGGTGCAGCTCGGCCTGGTCGACGGGGGGCCGGAGGCGACCGTCCAGCGGCAGCCGGTGCACGCCGAGGACGGTCCGGAGCGTGACGACCTGCGGCTGCGCCTGTCCCACGCCGCCACGCTGATCCGCGAGGAGCACTTCCCGGCCGTCGCCGGCCAGCAGTGCCGGACCTGCACGTTCCTGTCCCTGTGCCCGGCGAAGAGCGCGGGGTCGGTGGTGGCCCGATGAGCACAGCGACCTCGGTGGCCGCCCGGCCGATCGACACGCCCGCCGACCTGCAGCGGGCGATGAACGCCCCCTTCCCGCCGAGCGAGGAGCAGTGGGCGGCGATCAGCGCCCCCCTGCGGCCGGCGGTGGTGATCGCCGGCGCCGGATCGGGCAAGACCACGCTGATGGCGGCACGTGTCGTCTACCTCGTGCTGACCGGCCAGGTCCGGCCGGAGGAGGTGCTCGGCCTGACCTTCACGACCAAGGCCGCCGCCGAGCTGCGGCAGCGGATCCGCACCGCCCTGCGTGACGCGGGTGCGCTCGACCTGGCCGGCGGTCCCGCCGACGACGAGGCCGAGGAGGTGCTCGAGCCGACCGTCGCGACGTACAACGCCTACGCCTCCGCGCTGCTGACCGACCACGGCCTGCGGATCGGGCACGAGCCCGACACCCGCGTGATCACCGACGCCGCGCGCTACCAGCTCGGCGCCCGGGTGGTCGACCGGTTCACCGGCGACATCGAGCATCTCACCGACCACCCCGAGACGGCGATCCAGAACCTGCTCGCCCTCGACTCGGCGATGAGCGAGCACCTCGTCGGTCCCGACCAGGTGCGCGCGCACGACGCGAACGCGCGCCGCGGCTTCGAGCGGGCGCGTGCCGAGGAGCTGTCCGGCAAGGCCCGCAAGACCTATCTGGACGCGATCGACAGGGCGATCTCGGCGATCGACCGGCGGGCCGAGCTGCTCGAGCTCGTGGCGTCGTACCGGCGGCTCAAGGCCGACCTCGGGCTGATGGACTTCTCCGACCAGATCGAGCTCGGTGCCCGACTCGCGGCCGAGCGCCTCGAGGTGGGGGCCATCGAGCGCGGCCGGTTCAAGGTCGTCCTGCTCGACGAGTACCAGGACACCTCGGTGGCCCAGGCCATCATGCTGTCCCGGCTCTTCTCCGGTCCCGACGCCTCGTCCGGCCGGGGACACGCGGTGACCGCGGTCGGAGACCCCAACCAGGCGATCTACGGCTGGCGGGGTGCCTCGGTCGCCAACATCCTCAACTTCGCCGAGACCTTCCCCGCACTCGACGGCACCCCGCACACCCACGCGCTGACCGTCAACCGGCGCTCCGACCGGCGGATCCTGGACGTCGCCAGCCACCTCGCCGAGCCCCTGTACGCGGCGCTGGAGGCGCGCGGCGCCGGCGTCGCGAGGCTGCGTGCGCCGGAGGGAGCCGTCGACGGGGAGGTGGAGGCTCACACCTTCGAGACACAGCGCGACGAGCTCGCCTGGCTGGCCCAGGCGGTCCGCGACGCCCACGGCGGCGACCCCGGCGACTGGGCGCGGATCGGCGTGCTCACGCGCGACAACGCCCATGCCGAGCTGGTCTTCGACGCGCTGAGCTCGGCCGGCATCCCGGTGGAGATCGTGGGCCTCTCCGGTCTGCTCCGCCTGCCCGAGATCGCGGAGATCGTGGCCGTCCTGCGTCTGCTGCACGACGTGACCGACAACGCGGCGCTGTTGACCCTGCTCGCCGGACCGCGGTGGGCCATCGGCCCGCGCGACCTGCGCCTGCTCGGCCAGCGCGCCGCCGAGCTCGCCGGCCGCCGCGGACGCTCCGGGGAGCAGGTCTCCGTCACCGAGCAGCTCGTCGCGATCGCGGACGGCATCGACCCGGCGGAGCTCCCGGCGCTCGACGACGCTCTCGCCGACCCCGGTGAGGCGCCCTACTCCGCGGAGGCGCTCGCCCGCTTCTCGCTCCTGCGCGACGAGCTGCGACTGCTGCGCTCCGCGGTCGGGGAGCCGCTGCTCGACCTGGTGCGGCGGATCATCGACGTCACCGGCGCGGACGTCGAGCTGGCCTCGGCCGTCAGCCCCGCCGCGGCAGCGCGGCGCGACAACCTCGACCTCTTCGTCAAGGCGGTGGCCGACTTCCAGGCGGTCGACGGCGACGTCACCCTGCCGGCGCTGCTGGCCTATCTCACCGCCGAGGACGACCAGGGCAACGGGCTCGACGTGGCCACCCCGACCGAGGCCGACTCGGTCAAGCTGCTCACCGTCCACCGCTCGAAGGGACTCGAGTGGGACACCGTCTTCTGTGTCGGCGTGTGCGAGTCGCGCTTCCCCTCGTCGCAGGGGCGCACCCTGTGGGTGTCCTCCCCGGCGGTGCTGCCCTCGCCCCTGCGCGGCGACGCAGGGGACCTTCCGCAGCTCGAGGGCTTCGACAAGGCCGCTCTCGACGACTACCGGCAGCGCTCGAAGGCGCACGAGGCCGACGAGGAGCTGCGCCTCGGCTATGTCGCCTTCACCCGCGCCGCGCACCGCCTCGCGGTCACGTCGTACCAGTGGGGCCCGCGCAAGACGCCCTTCGGCCCCTCTGCCTACCAGCAGTCAGTCCGCGAGATGCTGACCTCCTGGGGATGCGCGCCGGAGCCGTGGCTGGCCCGACCCGACAAGGGTGCGGCCAACCCGTACGACGCCGAGGACCCTGCCCGACCCTGGCCGGTGGACGGTCTTGGCGAGGAGGCACGGCTGCGTCTGGCAGCCGCGGCGCGCGTCGCCCAGGCCGACCCAGACGAGCCCGACCCGGACCTCGACATCGTCACGGCGGCCCGGGTCGCCGAATGGGACGCCGAGATCGACCAGCTGCTCGCTGAGGCGCGGCTGGCGGCGGGAGCCGGCAGCGAGGTCGTCGTCCCCCTGCCGTCCTCGCTGTCGGCGACCGCTCTGGGGCGCCTGCGCGACGACCCGGAGGGGTTCGCCCGCGAGCTGGCTCGACCGATGCCGCGCCCGCCGGCGCCGGCCGCCCGGTTCGGCACGCGCTTCCACGCGTGGGTCGAGGCGCGCTTCGGCCAGCAGGGCCTCTTCGACCCCGACGAGCTGTCCGGCCGCGCCGATGCGGGCATCGACGACGAGGCCGACCTCAAGGAGCTGATCGCCCACTTCGAGAAGGGCCCGTTCGGCTCGCGGGTGCCGCACGCCGTGGAGGCGCCCTTCGCCCTGGTCCTGGAGGGTGCCGAGGGCAGGCGCCAGGTCGTGCGCGGCCGGATCGACGCGGTGTACGCCGAGCCGGACGGCTCCTTCCTCGTCGTCGACTGGAAGACCAACGCGCGTCAGGACGCCGACCCGCTGCAGCTCGCGCTGTACCGACTGGCCTGGGCCGAGCTCGAGGGGATCGCGCCGGAGCGGGTACGGGCGGGCTTCTTCTACGTGCGCACCGGGGAGCTGGTCGTGCACGACCAGCTCCCGGGTCGGGGCGAGGTGGAGAAGCTGCTCGGCTGAGCCACGCCCTAGGCTCGGTCCGTGACGTTCCCGCACCTCTCGCTGGTCGCCGACCCCCACGACCGCCGCGGCCTGCACCGGACCGACGACGCCTGGCTGGAGCGGGAGTGGGCCGACCCGGCGGGCCGGGTCCTGGTGATCTCCGGCACCCGGGTGCGCCCCGGCGCCGAGGGGCTGGAATGGCTCTCGACCAGTGAGGCTCCCGACGGCCTCCGCCTCCTGCTGGGCATCCGCGACGAGGTCACCTGGTGGGCCGTGATCGTCCCGGGCGAGGTCGCCCGTGCCGAGCCGGACCGGTGGCTCCCGCTGCGCGGGCTGCTGCCCTTCCTGGCCGGCGACCGTCCTGGCGAGGCCCCCCTGGTGTTCCATGCCATCGGACTGGCCGAGTGGCACTGGTCGCACCGGTTCTGTCCGCGCTGCGGAGGCGCGCTCCTGCCGCGCGCTGCCGGGCACGAGCTGGTCTGTGCGGACTGCGGCAAGCCGCAGTTCCCGCGCTCCGACCCGGCGGTCATCATGCTGGTCGCGGCGGGCGAGCCGGGAGCTCCCGACGAGCGGTGCCTCCTCGGTCGCAACCACAGCTGGCCGGAGGGCCGCTTCTCCACCCTGGCCGGGTTCTGCGAGCCGGGGGAGTCGCTGGAGGACGCGGTGCGCCGCGAGGTGCTCGAGGAGACCGGGGTCGCGGTGGGGGAGGTGCGCTACTTCGGGAACCAGCCCTGGCCGCTGCCGTCCAGCCTGATGCTGGGCTTCCACGGCCGTGCGCTGTCGGAGGAGATCCGGCTCGAGGACGACGACGTCGAGGACGCGCGCTGGTTCACCCGCGAGGAGATGCGTCGGCAGGCCGCCGACGGCAGCCTGGTGCTGCCCGGCGGGGTCTCGATCAGCCGCTCCCTCGTGGAGGACTGGTACGGCGGGCCGCTGCCCGGCAGCTGGTGAGGGTCAGGCGCCGAGCTGCTGCAGCTCGTCGAGCTTGGCCTTGACCTGGGCCACGCTCGGGTTGGTCTGGGCCGTGCCGTCTGAGTACACCAGGGTCGGCACGGTCTGGTTGCCGTCGTTGGCGGACTCGACGATGGCGGCCGCCTCGGGCTGCTGCTCGATGTCGACCAGCTCGTACGCGATGCCCTCACGGTCGAGCTGGCTCTTGAGCCGCTTGCAGTAGCCGCACCAGGGGGTCGTGTACATGGTGAACGAGCTCATCGTTGTGTCGCCTCCGCCGTCTAGGGTCTGTGCGTCCACCCAACCATGCTGCAGAAGGAGATGTTCCCCCGCCATGTCCGAGTCCATCGAACGGCTCCTCTCCGCGCTCGACCCCGAGCAGCGGCAGGTCGCGGAGACGTTGCGCGGCCCGGTGCGGGTGCTGGCGGGTGCGGGAACGGGCAAGACGCGGGCGATCACGCACCGGATCGCGCACGGGGTCATGACGGGCGTCTACGCGCCCACCGAGGTGCTCGCGGTGACCTTCACCACCCGCGCCGCCGGGGAGATGCGTCAGCGGCTGCGTGCGCTGGGAGCTCCGGGCGTGCAGGCACGGACCTTCCACAGCGCCGCCCTGCGCCAGCTGCGCTACTTCTGGCCCCACGTCCACGGCACCGAGCTGCCGATGCTGACGGAGTCGAAGATCCCGATGCTGGCGCTCGCGTGCCGCAACCTCGGGCTGCGCACCGAGCAGGCGCTCCTGCGCGACCTCGCCTCCGAGATCGAGTGGACCAAGGTCAGCAACGTCAGCGCCGACGACTATCCGCGGATCGCACCGGCCAAGGGGCGCTCCGTCGCGGACCAGACGCCGGAGACGATCGGGCGGGTCATCGCGGCCTACGAGCAGGTCAAGCGCGACCAGGGCCGGATGGACATGGAGGACGTGCTGCTGCTGACGGCCGGCGTGCTCGCCTCCGACGAGCGGGTCGCTGCGCAGGTCCGCCGCCAGTACAAGTGGTTCGTCGTCGACGAGTTCCAGGACGTCTCGCCGCTGCAGTCGGCGCTGCTCGACCTGTGGCTCGGCGGACGCGACGAGCTGTGCGTCGTCGGCGATCCCGCGCAGACCATCTACAGCTTCGCCGGCGCCGACGCGACCTACCTGCGCGACTTCCCGCAGCGCTACCCCGGCACGACGTCGATCGAGCTGGTGCGCAACTACCGCTCGACCCCGCAGGTGGTCGAGACCGCCAACAGCCTCCTCGCCGGCACCGCGAGCGCCGGGGTGGAGCTGCGCTCCCAGCAGGGCTCCGGCTCGCCGGTGCGCTTCTCCGGCGAGCCCGACGAGGTCGCCGAGGCGCGCAGCGTGGCCGACCGGATCCTGCGCCTGCACCGGGCCGGGACCCCCTACGGCGAGATGGCGGTGCTGTTCCGGATCAACGCCCAGTCAGAGACCTTCGAGGACGCCCTGGCCGACCGTGGCATCCCCTACATCGTGCGCGGCGCCGCGCGCTTCTTCGAGCGACGCGAGGTGCGCGAGGCCGTGACCCGGCTGCGCGGCGCCGCGCGGTCGGGTGAGGGCGACGGGGTGCCGTGGCTGGAGGCGGTCAAGGGCGTGCTCGGTGGCATGGGGTGGACCGCGGAGCCGCCGACCTCGCGCGGTCAGGTCCGCGACCGCTGGGAGTCCTTCCAGGCGCTGGCCGACCAGGCCGAGGAGTTCGCCACCGAGCGCGGCGTCGAGGCGTCGGTGACGGCCTTCGTCGAGGAGCTCGACCGCCGCGCGGCCGAGCAGCACGCGCCGAGTGCCGACGGCGTCACCCTGGCGACCTTCCACGCCGCCAAGGGGCTGGAATGGGACGCGGTGTTCTGCTGCGGCGTCCAGGACGGCACGGTCCCCATCGTGTACGCCGAGCAGGGTGGGGCCCGGCCCGACGCGGTCGAGGAGGAGCGCCGTCTGCTGTACGTCGGCGTGACCCGCGCCCGGCGCGAGCTGATGGTGTCCTGGGCCGCCGCGCGCAACCCCGGCCAGGCGCCGCGCAGGCAGCCCTCGCGCTTCATCGTGCCGATGCTCCCCGCGAGCCAGCAGCCGCAGCAGAACCGCGGGCGCACCAAGGTCGCCCGCTGCCGCGAGTGCCTGCAGCCGCTGTCGAGCGCGGCGGAGAAGAAGCGCGGTCGGTGCGCCCATCACCCCGTCCGCTACGACGAGGCGCTCTTCGACCGGCTCAAGGCCTGGCGCCTCGAGACCGCTCGGGAGGCGGGTGACGAGGGCAAGCCGCTGCCGGCGTACGTCGTGTTCACCGACGCCACCCTCGAGCTCATCGCCGAGCAGAAGCCGGCCACGATGGCCGCCCTGGCGAAGGTCAACGGCGTGGGCCCCCACAAGATCGAGAGGTACGGCGAGGCCGTCCTCGCCCTGGTCGCCGAGGGCGGTTGAGGGACCCCGCGCGAGCGGGCTTTGAAAAAACCTCGAAAAAACCTCGATAAATGATTTGCGCGCCCTGCTGACGGGCCATTACGGTCGTCAGGCAAGTTCCACTGCGCATCACAGCCCTGGCACGGCTGGCGCCCGTTACGCACCGAAGGAGGTGGCACCCATGGAGAACATGACGATGAACCCGGCGATCCCGGCGAACGCGTCCGCTTGGCAGCTCACGCTGTCCGCATCCCTCGGCGCGGCCACCTCTGCCCTCGCGACCCTCGAGGTCCAGGGCATTGCCACGCGTCCGGCGACGACCCTCGTCGCGCCGTGCGCCGCCGTGGCCACCGATGCCGCCAAGCGGGAGCGCGCCTTCACCGGCAAGGGACACCGTGGCGTCTTCGCCCTCGTCCCGGGTTCACCCGCCTGGAGCCCACCGATCTGATCCACCATCAGCTCGGCAGCCTCCAGGCCGCGGAACCCGAACAGACCGGGATCCGCGGCCTTCGTGCTTCTCCGACCGAGAAATCGCGAAGTCCCGGACCCCACGGAAATGACAACGCGATCAGGTCAGAGTTGAGGAGGTGAAAAGCAGATGACGACCAGTGTTCTCGAGCCGACGCTGGACGAGCTGCTGCCGTGCCGGCTGAACGACGCGGAGCTGTGGTTCGCAGAGTCCCCGTCGGACGTCGAGGCCGCGAAGGCGCTGTGCCTGGACTGCCCCGTCCAGGAGATGTGCCTGGCCGGTGCCCTGGAGCGGCGTGAGCCGTGGGGCGTCTGGGGCGGCGAGCTGTTCCTGGCCGGCGTGGTGATCCCACGCAAGCGGCCCCGCGGCCGCCCGCGCAAGGACGCCGCGGCGTAGTCCAGCAGCCACCCTCCCTTCGAACCTTCCACCTTTCACCCTTTTGGAGCTTGAGATGTCCCACTTGATCAACGAAGACCTGGCCCGTGCCCAGATGGCCATGCGCCTGGGAGAGGCGCAGCAGCTGCGCGCGGCCAGCAGGATGGCCCGCGCCCGCCGCTTGAGCCGCAAGGCCGAGCGTGCAGCGCAGCAGGCTCGTCTCGCCCTCGCTCGCGCTCTGTGACGGCTAGGTCCGCACCGCGGACCAGCGAGACCGGAATTCTCCGAGGCCTCCTCGGAGAGCACCTGATCGCGGGTGACGAGGAAGGGCCGGACCGACGGATCGTCGGTCCGGCCCTTCCGGCTTTTTCCGCGGCATGCCGGCCGTGCCGGCCTAGGCTGGGGGCGTGAGCGTCACCTGCGACTTCTGCGGCCGCCCTGCGGGGAGCGACGAGCCGCCGCTGACCTGGACCTCGTCCGTGGAGCGTGGTCGGCTGCTGCGCTTCTGCGACGAGTGCTCCCGGACGCACCTGCGCTCCCTCGAGGCCAAGCTCGCCACCGAGTGGTGGTGACGCGCGGGCCGAGTCGTTCGCGTGGTCAGGGCACGTCGAGGAATCCGTCCCAGGCGCACCCGCAGTAGGGGTGGCGTCCCCACCGGGTGAGAGACGGCGCGGCCGTCGGGTCGAGGTCCACCGTCGCCGACCAGGTGCTGGGCTCGTCGCCCTCGAGCCAGCGGGCCAGGTCGCGGACGACCCAGGTGAGCGCCAGCCGGTCGAGCAGCGGGTCGCGTGGCGGTGGTCGCTGGGAGCACTGCTCGGCCGCCTGGGCCACCAGGAGCGGGAGCCGCTCGTCGTGCAGGGACTCGTGAGCGTCCACGCAGCGCAGGCACGCGGTGCGGCCCGGGTCCACGAACGGGCCGACGCGCAGCCGCGCCGCGTCGCCAGCCACGACCAGGTGCGGGACGGAGGAGCGCACCAGCGGGTCCAGCCGCTCGCGGGCGAGGACGCCGTCGGCGACGACGAGACGCACCCGTCCCTCGTCACCCGGCTCCACCGCGCGCAGGCCCGCCGCGTCGAGCAGGGGCCCCAGGACGCGCCGGAGCCGGTCGGGCACGTCGAGGACCACCGCCGCCGAGCGGCGCGCCGCGGCCCGTCGTACGGCGTCGGGGCCGGTCTGCGCCAGCAGTGGGGGCAGCAAGGGCGCGAGCTCGGGGGGCGTCGCGGCCGCGGCGGGGGCGGGCAGCGCGAGACCGGCCCCGAGGAGGCGCTCCAGCGCCTGGGCGGCCGCGGCCGGCAGCTGCGCGGCCTCGGCCACGGCGTGGGGGCCGTGCGGCTCGCGGAGCCCGGTGAGGAGGCGGCGCACCTCCGGCAGGTCCGGCAGGCACAGGGTGGGCCCGCTCAGACCCACCTGCAGCACGCCGGGGGAGCGCAGCAGCACCACCGTGCCGGGACGCAGCAGGGGCCGGAGAGCGGAGGCCATGCCGGCAGGGTGCCATGGCCGCGCCCCGGCCGGCCGCCGTCCTCCACAGGCAGCTGCGGGGGCCGTGCGGGGCTGAGAACGCGCCGCGGGCGGCTCCACCGCAGTGGAGCCGCCCGCGTCAGGTCGGCAGTCAGCCTCTGAGTGGGATGCTCAGGCCTTGCCGAGGATGCGGTTGAGGTTCGTGCCGCAGACGGGGCAGACGGCCTTGGCCATCCGGGTGCCCTTGTCGTTGACCTTGACCTCGCCCTCGGCCTCGCGCTTCTCCTTGCACTTCACGCAGTAGAACTCGCCGCTCCAGGTCTCCGCCATGACGGCCTCCTTGCTCATCTTGTTCGTTCGGTCGTCGCGACGGGGGGACATGGGGGGAAGCCCGTCGGGGTCCGGAGGATCACTCCGAACCCCCACGACCCTACGGCACGCCGCCGCGCAGTCGCAGTAGCGTGCCCCGCATGTCTGAAACCGGTGTGAACCCCGCGCAGCCGCCGTCCCTCACCCACCTGCGCCTCGAGCGGCCCAGTGAGGGGGTCGCGCTGCTCGTCTTGGACCAGCCCGACCTGCGCAACGCGATGAGCGAGGAGATGACCTCCTCGTGGGTCCGCGCGGTCGACCACCTGGCCGCGGATCCCACGGTCCGGGCCGTCGTGGTGACCGGTGAGGGCCCGGCCTTCTGCTCCGGGGGGAACCTCTCCTGGCTGGCCTCGGAGCCCGACGCCACCGTGGACGACCTGCGGGCGCGGATGCTGCCCTTCTACCGCGCGTGGCTGTCCATCCGGCGCCTCGAGGTGCCGACGATCGCGGCGATCAACGGCGCCGCGATCGGAGCGGGCCTGTGCCTGGCGCTGGCCTGCGACATCCGCTACGCCGCCCGCGGGGCGCGGATGGGCGTCCCGTTCACGCGGCTGGGGATCCACCCCGGCATGGCCGGCACCTACCTGCTCCCCGACGTCGTGGGCGCCGCGGCGGCGCGCGACCTGTTCCTGACCGGACGGCTGGTCGACGCCGAGGAGGCGCTCGGTCTCGGCCTCGTCTCGCGCGTCGCCGAGCCGGAGGAGCTGCGTGGGCAGGCGCTGGAGAGCGCGGCGCAGGTCGCGGCGGCGGCGCCGATCGCCACGCGGCTGACCAAGCGGGCGCTGCAGCGGGGCCATGCCGACCTCGAGACGGCGCTGGAGTGGGAGGGGCTCGCCCAGCCGGTCACCCTGGCGACCGCTGACCTGCTCGAAGGCATCCGCGCCGCGCAGGAGCGGCGCGCCCCGGTCTTCACCGGCCGCTGACCGGGCCTGGAGGCGCGGGGACCGGCGGGACGTGAGGAGACCCCCGGTGCCGCGGCGCCTCGCTTGCCTTCCCCTTGCGAGCGAGGTGCTGCGGCCCCAGGGGCCTCGTCGGGGACGACGCTAGGCACCCGGGCCGGCGCGGTCAATCCGGGTGGCGCGCTAGCTGTGGACACAGCTGTGGATAGAGCTGTGGACCAACCGCGGGAGCCGTGGATGGACCCGCAAGAATGGGGACGAGCCTGTGGAAGGAGCGCCGGTCCGGGGGAGGCTGGGGGCGGCCTACCCGAGGGTGACCAGCGAGGATGGCGCCCACAGGTTCCTCCACTGCCTGTGGACAACAGATTTCCCGAGGAGGGTGCGTGAGCGAGGAGGCCTACGGCGGCACGCCGGTGGCGGCGCTGCGCCGGATCGCGTTCCTGCTGGAGCGCGGTCGCGCGGACAGCTACAAGGTCAAGGCCTACCGGGGGGCCGCGTCGGCGATCCTGTCCCTGGCGCCGGAGGAGGTGGCCGCCCGCGCGTCGGCCGGCACGCTCACCGAGCTGCCCGGGGTGGGCGCGAGCACCGCCCGGGTGATCGCGCAGGCGGTGCAGGGCCGGGTGCCGGACAAGCTCGCCGAGGCCGAGGCGACGTACGGCGGGCCCCAGACCGCCGACGGCGCCGGCACCGCGCTGCGCGCCCGGCTCCGCGGCGACCTCCACTCCCACTCGGACTGGTCCGACGGGGGCTCGCCGATCGAGGAGATGGCGATGACGGCGATGGAGCTCGGTCACGAGTATCTCGTGCTCACCGACCACTCGCCCCGGCTGAAGGTCGCGCGCGGGCTCTCGGCCGAGCGCCTGACGCGCCAGCTGGGGGTGGTCGAGGCGGTCAACGCCCACCTGGGTGCGGCGATGGGCGACGTGCGGGAGGCCGCCGGCTCCGCGCCCTTCCGCCTGCTGAAGGGCATCGAGGTCGACATCCTCGACGACGGCTCGCTGGACCAGACCGACGAGATGCTCGCGCAGCTCGACGTCCGGGTCGCCAGCGTGCACTCCAAGCTCGCGATGGACCCCGAGCCGCTGACCCGCCGCATGGTCGCGGCGGTCCGCAACCCGTTCACCAACGTGCTCGGCCACTGCACCGGACGGCTGGTCACGGGCAGCCGTGGGGTGCGCAAGGAGTCCCGCTTCGACGCGCGGGCGGTCTTCGAGGCGTGCGCGGAGGAGGGCGTGGCGGTCGAGATCAACTCCCGCCCCGAGCGCCGGGACCCGCCGACCCGCCTGCTGGAGCTGGCGCGCGACATCGGCTGCCTGTTCTCGATCGACAGCGACGCGCACGCTCCCGGCCAGCTGGACTACCCGCTGCTCGGCTGTGAGCGTGCCGAGGCCGCCGGCATCGACGCCGATCGGATCGTCAACACGTGGCCGGTGGAGCGCCTCTTGGAGTGGGCGACGCCGTAGGGTCGGGACATGCCCACCCCGCGCGTGGAGGTACGACGGTCCGAGCGCCGCCGCCGTACCGTCACGGCCTATCGCGAAGGGGAGACCATCGTGGTGCTCGTGCCCGACAACCTGTCGGTGACCGAGGAGCGGGCCTGGGTGTCGAAGATGGTGGCCCGGGTGGAGCGCAAGGAGCGCCGCGCCGGCTCGCCGCGGCGGTGGAGCGACGAGGACCTGGCGCGACGCGCGCGGCAGCTGAGCGACGAGTACCTGGGCGGCCTGGCCGTCCCTGAGTCGGTGCGCTGGGTCGGCAACCAGCGCGCGCGCTGGGGATCGTGCACCCCGAAGGACCGCTCGATCCGGCTGTCCGAGCGACTCCAGCGGATGCCCGAGTGGGTGATCGACTACGTGATCGTCCACGAGCTGGCCCACCTCATCGAGCCGCACCACGACGAGAGGTTCTGGGGGTGGGTCGCCCACTACCCGGCCGCGGAGAAGGCCAAGGGCTACCTGGCCGGGTGGTCCGACGCCGCGCGGATCGACCGGCCGCCGGCCGAGCGGGTCGTCCCGGGCGAGGACGTCGACTGAGCCGACAGCGCGCCCCTCCTCAGCAGAGGACCTCGCGGGCGCGCGCGATGAGGACGTGCATCGCCGGCTCCAGCTCGGGGAGCCCGTCCAGCGGCCACCAGCGCAACGCGAGCGACTCGTCGCTGACCGTCTCCCGCGCCCCGGGGCGGGCCCGGGCGGCGTAGCGCACGTCGAGATGGCTCACCCCACCCCGCGGGTCGCAGAAGGGCACCACGTGCACGTCGAGCTGCAGCGGCTCGGGATGCGCGTCGAGCTCGGCGAGTCCGCTCTCCTCGCGCGCCTCGCGCAGCGCGACCCCCGCCAGCGTGGCGTCCCCCTCCTCGGCGTGCCCGCCGAAGTGGAACCAGCGGCCGGCCTTGCGGTGCAGGTTCAGCAGCACCCGGTCGCCGGAGGCGTCCAGGACCAGGGTGCCGGCGGTCAGGTGGTCGGGGTACGACGATCGCCACATGCCGTCGGGCGTCGCGCTCAGGTGCCGCACATAGCGCTCGCGCAGCGCCTCCTGGGTGGCGTCGGGCGCGCTCCACGCCGTCAGCGTGGCGAGCGCGTCGGCGTGGAGCGTCACTCGTCGTCGGGCGAGCCGGGCGAGCCGGGCGAGTCGGGGGCGCCGGGGGACTCCGGGCCGCCCTCGAGCAGCTTGCGCAGCTCGGCGTCGAACTCGTCCTCGCTCAGCGCCTCCGGGGCGACGGCCTCGTCGCGGAAGGACAGCGGGTCGTCGAGGTCGGCGGCGGTCGGGAGCAGGTCGGGGTGCATCCACACGCCGTCGCGGGCCTCCTGGCCCGAGCGCGTGCGCAGCCCACCCCACAGGGTGGAGGCGTCCCGCAGGCGCCGGGGGCGCAGCTCCAGGCCCACGAGAGCGGCGAAGGTCTGCTCGGCGGGACCGCCCGCGGCGCGGCGGCGGCGGACCGCCTCGCGCAGCTTGGCGGCCGCCGGCATCCGCTCCGCCGTGGCCTGCCCGACGACCTCGTCGACCCAACCCTCGACGAGGGCGAGCGCGATCTCCAGGCGCGAGAGCGCCGCCGTCTGCGCCTCGGTCTGCGGCGGGTCGAACAGGCCGCCCTCGAGCAGGCCCTGCATCGCCTCGAGGTTCGTCGGGTCGATGCTGCGCAGCTGCTCCTGGACCCGCTCCTGGATCTGCTGGGCGTTGATCTCCAGGCCGCGCGCATAGTCGGTCACCGCGCCGATCAGGTGCTCGCGCAGCCACGGGACGTGGGCGAACAGGCGCTGGTGGGCCGCCTCGCGCAGCGCGAGGTAGAGCACCACGTCGTCCTCGGACACGTCGAGTCCGTCGGCGAACGCCCGGACGTTGCTCATCACCAGCGCCGCCTTGCCCGGGGAGCCGAGGGGCAGGCCGATGTCGGACGCGGTGAGCACGTCGCCGGCCAGCGCGCCGAGGCCCTGGCCGATCTGCATCGCCATCATCCCGCCGACGGCCTGGCCGATGATGCCGACCAGGGGGCCGGCGGCGGCCTTCATCTCCTCGGGCAGGCCGCTGGACAGGCCGGTCACCGACCGGGCCGCGACCGGCTCGACGAGCACCTTCCACACCGGCTGGGTCTCGACCAGCCATTCGGCGCGACTCCACGCCGCCGTCGTACCGACGCCGGAGGGGAAGCCGGTCGCCGTGTCGAGCCAGTGGTCGGCCAGCCGGACCGCGTCGGCCACCCGGTCCTGGTCGCGCCGTGACGGCGAGGGGTCCTGCTCCTGGGCGATCGCCTGGCGGGCCATGTCGGTGGCGGCGGTCCAGTTCAGCGGGCCGTCGTGGGGCTGCATCAGCGACTGCAGCTGCTGGAAGAACGCCATGCCGCCACCCGCGCCACCCGGGAAGGCGCCGCCGGGGAGCGCGCCGCCGAGGGCGCCGAAGATCTGCTCGAACGGCGTGCCCTTGAAGGGGTTCGGCTGGTCGTCACCCGGGGTGCCCGGACTATCGCTCATGGGTCAAAACTACGCCCGATCACCAACCGTCGGTGTAGGGGAGAGCCCTGAGCGGACCCCGGTCCCGGTCCCTAGAGTGGGGCCATGACCCACCCCGCCGTGCGCCTCGTCGCGATCTCGGACCAGCCGCTCTCGGTGAGCGAGGTGCTGGATAGCCTCGACGACCCGGCGTCGGGGGGACTGGTGCTCTTCGTCGGGCGGGTCCGCGACCACGACCGCGGCCAGGGCGTCACCGGTCTGTCGTACTCCGCGCACCCCTCGGCGCTCGACCGGCTGCGCGAGGTGTGCGAGCGGATCGCGGACGCGTACGACGTCTCCGGAGTCGCCGCCGTGCACCGGGTCGGCGACCTCGACATCGGCGAGCTCGCCGTCGTCGTCGCGACGACCGCGGGCCACCGCGGCTCCTCCTTCGAGGCCAGCCGGGCGCTGATCGACACCCTCAAGGCGGAGGTGCCGATCTGGAAGCACCAGCGGTTCACCGACGGCTCGGACGAGTGGGTGGGGAGTCCGTAGGTGAGCGGGGCGGTTCGAGGCTCGTCGCCGGCGCTCCTCGCACCTCGACCACCGGGGGCCGCGTGTCCTGACGGTCGGGCGACCGCACCCGACCTACTCTCGTGGGGTGGAGATCCTGCTCTGGCTGCTGCCGGCCGCCGCGCTCACCCTCGCCTCCATGGCGTGGGTCGCGTGGTGGGGCCGTGAGGGCCGGGGCGAGGTCGACCGCGAGACCGCGGCACGACGGCTCGGAGAGGCGCTGACCCGCGAGCAGGCCTCGCGTCCCGGGTACGCCGCACCGAAGCGACGACCGGAGCGACACACCGGCGTCGCGCTGCGCGCGTCGCAGACCCGTCCGTCGGTGGTCGCGGGGGCCGGGGAGCAGACGTCGGATGCGTCGGACCCGCAGCCCGACCGCCAGACCGACGGCGCGACGGGTGACCGCCGCGCGTCCTGATTGGACACGTCTGACAAGGTAGGCGCCATGAGCCAGCGCCTGATCGCCGCGTGCATCGCGGCTCCGTTGGTGCTGATCTTGGGCGGCATCGCGCTCGTCGTACCGCTGCCCTATGCCTCCTACAGCCCGGGCCCGACGTACGACATCCTCGGCAAGGACTCCGACGAGGCCGAGGTGATCCAGGTCGACGGGCACGAGGCCTACTACGACGACGGGCAGATCCGGTTCACGACCGTCGTCGCCTCCTCCTTCGGCCAGAGGCTCTCGCTGGGCGAGGCACTGTCGCGCTGGGTGGACCCCGACAAGGCGGTCCTGCCCTACGACGTCGTGCATCCGCCCGAGACGACGCGGGCCGACGAGGAGGCGGAGGGCGCGATCCAGATGACGACCTCGCAGGACGTCGCCAAGGCGGTCGCGCTCACCGAGCTCGGGTACGACGTGCCCAAGGCCGTCCAGGTCGCCCAGGTCGACGACGAGGGGCCGGCCAAGGACAAGCTGCTCGTGCGCGACGTGTTCAAGGAGGTCGACGGGGAGCCGGTCACGAAGGCCGAGCAGGTCGTCGAGGCCGTGCGCAAGCACGACGACGGGTCCCTGGTCGAGCTCCGCATCCTGCGCGACGACCGGGAGCTGACGGTGCGGCTCAAGCCCGAGCAGATCGAGGGCAAGCCGCGGGTCGGCGTCACGCTGGGGCTCGGCTACGAGTTCCCGTTCGACATCACCCTGCGCGTCGACCCCGCCGTCGGCGGCCCCAGCGCGGGCCTGATGTTCTCCCTCGCCATCTACGACACCCTCACCCCGGGCTCGCTGACCGGCGGCGCGAACGTCGCCGGCACCGGCGAGCTGGCGCCCGACGGGAAGGTCGGCCCGATCGGCGGCATCGAGCAGAAGATCGCCGGCGCCGAGGCCGAGGGCGCCGACCTGTTCTTCGTGCCCGCCGCCAACTGCCCCGACGTGAAGGGCCTCGACCCCGACCTGCGGCTGGTGAAGGCGACGACCATGCACGACGCGCGTCTCGCGCTGGAGACGTGGGTCGGCGACCACGACGCGGACCTGCCGAGCTGTTGACGGATCCTGAAGGAGCGAGCGGACAACCGATGGACTACGAGTTGGACGTCGACCCGGCGCTGGCCGCCGCGGTGCTCGAGATCGAGGGCCACCACGCGCGCGCGGGCTGGGACCAGCCGGCGCGCCTCTACGCGCTCGTCGACACCGGCCACCTGGTCGCGCAGGAGCCCGCGCTGGCGGCTCAGCTCGGCCTCGACGCCCCCGCAGAGCAGGGCTCGCTGACGCCGGTCGAGCAGGACGACCTGCCAGAGGGCCAGCAGCTCGAGGAGGTGCTCCCCGGCATCCAGTGGCCCGACGTCGTCACCGGCTGCGCGGCGGTCGTCGAGCGCCTCGTGCTGCCGCCCGCGGCGGACGGCCAGGTGCCGGAGGACCCGGAGGCGGCTGCGGAGTTCGCGCGCGAGCACCCCGACGCCGAGGAGGTCCGCATCGTCGCCGGGGTGACCCGGCACGGCGCGAGCTACTGCGCGCTGCGGATGCGCAGCCACGACGAGGACAGTGCCGTCATGGGCGGCAACGACCTGGTGCCCGGGCTCATCGAGCTGCTCCGGGCCACCCTGCTGGAGGACGAGAACGATGAGTGAGCTGTTCGACGAGGAGCCCGAGCGTCCGGCGCCCGAGCGACCGGGTCGCCGTACCCGAGCCCTGGTCATCACCGGTGTGGTGCTGATCGTCGGGTTCTTCCTGCTCAGCGCCTTCGCGGGGATCTACACCGACCGCCTCTGGTACAAGGAGGTCGGCTTCGGCGAGGTCTTCAGCACGATGCTGTGGACCCGGGTCGGGCTCTTCCTCGCCTTCGGCGCGCTGATGGGCGGCGTCGTCGCGCTCAACATGTACCTCGCCTTCCGCTTCCGCCCGATGTTCCTCATGGCCGGGCCCGACGGCGTCGACCGCTATCGCGACGCGGTCACCCCGATCCGCGGCTGGCTGCTGGCCGGCGTCGGCGTGGTCGTCGGCATCTTCGCGGGCACCTCGGCCATCGGCCAGTGGCGCACCTTCCTGCTGTGGCGCAACGGCGAGACCTGGGGCAGCAAGGACGCGTACTTCAAGAAGGACATCGGCTTCTACGTCTTCGACCTTCCCTGGTGGAACTTCGTCATCGACTTCGTGATGGCGGTCGCGGTCGTCTCGATCATCGCCACGGCGGTCGTGCACTACCTGTACGGCGGCATCCGGCTCCAGGTCGCTCATGACCGGCTCTCCGCGGCCGCGCAGGTGCAGCTCTCGGTGCTGCTCGGCGCCTTCGTCCTGACCAAGTCGGTCGACTACTTCCTGGACCGCTACGACCTGGTCACCGACGACCACCGGCTCTTCACGGGCATGAACTACACCGCGGAGAACGCGATGCTGCCGGCGCGCAACATCCTGGTCGGCGTCGCGCTGATCTGCGCCGTGCTGTTCTTCCTCAACGTGTGGCGCAAGACCTGGCAGCTGCCGTCCGTCGGCCTCGCGCTGCTGGCCCTGTCGGCCGTGCTGCTCGGCATGATCTGGCCGGCGATCGTCCAGAACGTCCAGGTGAACCCGTCCGCGGCCGACAAGGAGAAGTCCTATATCAAGGCCAACATCGACGCGACGCGCGATGCCTACGGCCTCAGCGACATCGAGGTGGTGCCGAACTACCAGGGCATCGCCTCCACCGAGGCCGAGGAGGGCGCCGGCGCCAAGGAGCAGGGCGACCAGGTGCTCGCCCAGCTCGGCACCACGCCGGTGGTCGACCCGCTGCAGGTCCGCGAGACCTTCCAGCAGCGTCAGCGCAGCAAGGGCTACTACTCCGTCCCGGCCGTGCTCGACGTCGACCGCTACGAGCTCAACGGCCAGGAGGTGCCCCTGGTCCTGGGCGTGCGCGAGCTCGACCAGAGCGGCATCCGCGCGTCCTCGCAGAACTGGCTCAACCTGCACACCGTGTATACGCACGGCGACGGCCTGATCGCCGCCTACGCCAACCAGATCGACGTCAACGACGAGGCCAACGGCCGGATGGTCTGGGCCGAGGGCATCCGCAGCGAGGGCGACGAAGGCGGATCCGACCTCACCAACGCGGAGAAGTTCGAGACCCGCGTCTACTACGGCGAGCAGAGCCCGTCGTACTCGGTCGTCGGGAAGGCGCCCGGCGGCAACGACGTCGAGCTGGGTCTCGACGAGAGCGACACCGAGGACGAGGACGCCGACACCCGCACGACGTACGACGGCAAGGGCGGTGTGCCGGTCGGCAGCACCTTCAACCAGCTGATGTACGCCATCAAGTTCGGCGAGCCGAACTTCCTGCTCTCCGGGCGGGTCAACGAGAACTCCAAGGTCCTCTACAACCGCACTCCGACCGAGCGCGTCGAGCGGGTCGCGCCGTGGCTCACCGTTGACGGCGACCCCTACCCGGCCGTGGTCGACGGGCGGATCAAGTGGATCCTCGACGGCTACACGACCACCGACCGCTACCCGAACGCGCAGCGCGAGTCCTTCGACGCGATGATCGACGACTCGCTCCAGCAGGAGACCGGGCTGCAGACCATCCCCACCGACGAGATCAACTACATGCGCTCGGCGGTCAAGGCGACGGTCGACGCCTACGACGGCACGGTCACCCTCTACCAGTGGGACGAGAGCGACCCGATCCTCAAGACCTGGATGAAGGTCTTCCCCGGCGCGGTCGAGCCCAAGTCGTCCATCGACGAGGCGCTGATGGAGCACATCCGCTATCCCGAGGACCTGTTCAAGGTGCAGCGCTACCAGCTGGCGAAGTACCACGTCACCGACCCGGGGATCTTCTTCTCCGACGACGAGCGGTGGGAGGTGCCCGAGGACCCGAACGCGTCGCGCGAGGTCTTCCAGCCGCCGTATCGGCTGTTCTCGACGGGCGTGGACGGCACCAACGACTGGTCGCTCACCTCGGTGTTCAAGCCGTGGGGTGACCAGAACACGCTGACGTCGTACCTGCAGGTGAACTCGGACGCCACCTCCGACGACTTCGGGCGTCTGCGGCTGCTCGAGATGGCCGACCAGGACACGCCGGGCCCCGGTCAGGTCGCCAACGAGATGCAGGGCAACGACGACGTCTCGCAGAAGCTGCAGCAGTACCGCGTGTCGGGCGCGACCCCGCCGCGGTTCGGCAACCTGCTGACCCTGCCGGTCGACGGCGGTCTGATCTACATCCAGCCGGTGTACGCCGCGCGCAGCGCCACCTCGGCGTTCCCGATCCTGCAGTACGTGATCGTGAAGTACGGCGACAAGGTCGGCATCGACCGCGACCTGCCGCTCGCGCTGGCCGCGGCGCTGGGTGTGGACCTCGAGACCGGCGCGCCCCTGCCGGGCACCGACCCGGAGACGCCGGACCCGGAGGAGCCGGGGGAGGAGACACCGGACCCGCCGACCGGGTCGCTCGACGAGCAGATCGCGCAGGCGCTCCGCGACGCGCAGGACGCGTTCGACGCGGCCGCGAAGGCTCAGGCCGCGAACGAGACCGCCGAGTGGGCGGCGCAGCTGGAGAAGGCGCAGGCAGCCGTCGAGAAGGCCGTGAAGCTCGCGGACCAGAGGGACGCCCAGTAGCGGTTCTCCGTGGGCCGGCAGCATGCGGCATCATCGCCGCATGCTGCTGACCCTCGACCTCGTCGGGATCTTCGTCTTCGCGATCTCCGGGGGGCTGGTGGCCGTGCGCAACCAGCTCGACATCGTCGGGGTCGTCGTCCTGGCGATGGCGACGGGACTCGGCGGCGGTGTGATCCGCGACGTCGTGATCGGCGCGGTGCCGCCACCGGCGGTCGCGGACTGGCGCTATCTCGTGGTGCCCGCCGTCGCGGGCCTGGTCACCTTCTGGCTCCATCCCGCCGTCGGCCGCCTCGAGCGCGAGATCAACGTGTTCGACGCCTTCGGCCTCGGCCTGTTCTGTGTCGCCGGCGCCCTCAAGGCCCAGGAGTACGGCCTCGGCCCGGCGCCCTCCGCCGCCCTCGGCGTCGTCACCGGCGTGGGCGGTGGCATCATCCGCGACCTGCTGGCCGGCCGCGTCCCCGTGATCTTCCGGACGGGCGAGCTCTACGCGATCCCCGCGCTCGCCGGCGCCGCGATCGCCGCGACCGGCGCCGAGCTCGGCGTCGCCCACGGCGTGATCCTCGCCCCCGCCGCCCTGGTCACGATCGGCTGGCGCCTGGTCGCCGTACGCCGGGGCTGGCGGGCGCCCGTCTCGCGGCTGGAGCCGCCTCCGCCGTCCGCCGCCTGACGCCCCCGATTTGGCTCTGTTTGGGGCGATGCCCTAACGTTGGGTTCACCGACGCGGGGTGGAGCAGCTCGGTAGCTCGCTGGGCTCATAACCCAGAGGTCGCAGGTTCAAATCCTGCCCCCGCTACCAAAAGATCGAGGCCAGACATCGTCTGGCCTCGATCTGCTTTTGGAGGTCGCGGTCGACCCATCCCGAACTCAACGCATTCCCTCGTCGTTGGTCGAGTAGTGCTGTGCGCCTGGCTCGACCCGACGTTCTCCACCGGCCGGTGGTGGACGGGAGCGCGGCGACCAGCCCATCCTTCGTGCTCGGCGGGAAGCAAAGTCGGGATGGTCCTCAGGTCAAGGGAGCGCTGGACGGAATGACGAACCGGTCGATCGCCGTGCCGCGCAGTACGGCCGTAGGCGGCAAGCGGATTCGCCGAGAAGACGTGGCGGTCCTGGGGGCCAGCCTCCATCTCGGCCAGCGGACGGATCGCCAGCAATCACCGAGTCGGCTCGGAGGGTTTGCAAGCCCGGAGAACGAGATCGATGCCGGCGTCGACGAGCTCCCGCATCGAGTGCTGGGCGCTACGCTCGCGGACCCACCGGAAGGCGGCGCCCATCAGGACGTCACTGAGAGTGCGGGCGATGGTGGCGGCGTCGACGGCTGGGTCTATGTGCCCGCGAGCCTGACCGTTCCGCAGTGTCGGGGTGAGGTCAGCCAGCAGCTGTGACTCGTAGCGGATGGGACCGGCGGCAACCGTCCAGCCCAACAGCATCTGCCCGGACAGCTCGGGCTCGGCCTGGACCATCTCGCCGATGAGGTGGAAGTAGGACCGCACCCACGCGGTGGTGTCCTCATGCTCGGGTGGGCCGCTGGCGTCGATCGCAACATCGGCCATGCGCCGGACCCACCGCATGGGGATGTCGCTCTTGTTGGGGAAGTGGTTGAACGCCGTACGGCGAGAGGTCCGTGCCCGCTCGGCGATGTCGGCCATCGTGGTGTTCTCGTAGCCGCGCTCGACGAAGAGCTCCGCTGCTGCCTCGTAGAGCAGATCCCGGGTGATCTCAGCACGCCGCTGTCCCGGCCGCGACGCCGGTCCTGGCCCGACTGCCGACATACACACTCCTCATCGTGCGTCGTGACGCTTGACACAATTTGCACTGCGGTGCAGAGTTTCTCCAGCCCATCTGCACCCGAGTGCAAATCAGCCGAGGAGAGGCACCTCTGTGAGCAACCTACCGACAGCAGCTCCGGTCGCCCCGAGCGAGTTCGACCCCTATCAGCCCGAGGCCCTGGCCGACCCCTACCCGTTCTACGCTCGGCTTCGCGAACATGGTCCGGTCGTCTACGTCCCGGGTCGCGACATCTGGCTCGTGTCAGGGCACGCCGAGGCATCCAGCGTCCTGCGCAACCACGGCGCCTTCGTCTCAGGAGACGGAGTGACCTACGCCGGTGCGACGCTCCGGACCGAGCGCTTCCCGCTGCTCGAGAGCGACCCGCCCGACCACACACGCATCCGCCGGTCCCTGCAGCCCGCCTTCATGAAGGACCCGATCGAGACGCTGCGGCCCGAGATCGAGGCGGCCGCAGCGAAGATCGCGGGGGAGGCCGTCGCCCTGGGCGAGTTCGACGCGGTCGAGGCCGTCGCGACCCCGATGCCCGACCGGGCGATGCAGCTGCTGACGGGCCTGACTCCGCCGAGCCCGGAGACGCTCGTGGCCTGGAGCGACGCGGTCGTACGGGCAGAGGAGCCGGCGGGTACGACGCGCCACTTCGAGCTGCTCAGCGACGCCTTGGGCTGGTTGGTGGCCGAGGGCATCGGGCAGATGCCCGCACACTGCCTGGGCCACCTGATCATGGCGAACGGTGGGGTCGACGGCCGGCTCGACCCCGAAGGCTCCGAGCGGCTGATGACGCTGGCCTCGATCTGGCTCGCCGGTATCGACTCGACCGGCGCCCTGCTGGGAAACGCGATCGACGCCTTCATCGAGCACCCGGACCAGTGGGAGCTCCTGCGGAGGCGTCCGGACCTGGTCCCCAACGCAGTCGACGAGCTGCTCCGGTATGAGGCACCGTTCCGGGTCTTCTACCGGCACACCCGGGCCGAGGCCGAGATCGGGGGAGTCACGGTTCCGGCGGGCGCGTCGGTGGGCGTGCTGTTCGGCTCCGCCAACCGTGACCCCCGCCAGTTCGCCGATCCCGACCGGCTCGACATCACGCGGGCGAACGCCCGCACGCATCTGGCGTTCGGCACCGGGCTGCACCTATGCCTGGGCCAGCCGCTCGCTCGGATGGAGGCGGCGTCGGTGCTCACGGCGCTGATCCCTCTCGTCGAGCGATTCGAGCGGGCGGGCACGCCCCAGCGGGACCCGAGCCAGACAGTGCGCAAGTTCGCCTCGCTGCCGGTCCGCGTGGTTCGAGCGGGGGGAGGGGCCTGATGGCCGCGTCGTACGGGCCGCACGACCTCGGCCGGGACTGCTTCGCGTGGCTGGTCGGCGAGGGCGGCTGGGGCGAGAGCAACTCAGGTTTGGTCCGCGGGTCGGGCGAGTCACTCCTGGTGGACACCCTCATCGACCTCACGCAGACCAGGCAGATGCTGGAGGGGATCGCGACGCTGGTCGAGGACCACCCGATCCGCACCGTGGTGAACACCCACGCCGACGGCGACCACTGGTTCGGCAACGAGCTGGTTGCGGGTCCCGGGGTGGAGATCATCGCCTCCGAGAGTGCCGCTGCGTCGATGACCGCGGCGGTGGCAGCCGAGCTGGCGAGCCTGTGGGCGCGCGAGGACCGGGTCGGCGACTTCGTTCGCTCGGTGGCGGGGTCCTTCGACCCGACCGGGGTCACAGCCACCGCGCCGACCCGCACGTTCAGTGGCGAGCTGGACCTCGACGTCGGCGGCCGGCACGTGCGGCTGGTCCAGGTGGGCCCGGCGCACACGGCCGGTGACGTCGTCGTACACGTCCCCGACGCGAAGGTCGTCTACACCGGCGACATCCTCTTCATCGGCGGTGCGCCCCTTGTGTGGGACGGTCCGCTGTCACGCTGCATCGCCGCATGCGACCTGCTCCTCGACCTCGACGTCACGACCGTTGTCCCGGGTCACGGGCCCGTCACCGGCAAGGAGGGTGTCGCACGCGTTCGTGACTACCTCGTGTACGTCGAGCAGGAGGCGACCAGGCGATTCGAGGCCGGACTCGACCTGGCCGAGGCAATCGCGTCGATCGACCTGAGCGGGTTCCCCGAGATGTCCGAGCACGAGCGCATCGCCGCCAACGTCACCAACGTCTACGAGCAGCTCGACCCGGCCATGCCGCGCGCCGGGCGACTGGAGCAGTTCGATCTGATGGCCTCGGTGCATCTGTGCGCCCGTACGGCGGGCCCCGCGGACGGGACGCCGGCATGAGGATCGCTCGACTCCAGGTCGACGGCGACCCACGGGTGGGCGTCGTCGAGGACGAGGGCCTGCAGCCGCTGACGGCGGACACGACGGTCGAGCGCCTCCTGGCAGCCTCACCCGAGGAGCGCGCGGAGATCGTCGACAACTCCCGGGAAGGTGACCCGGTGCCGCTGTCGGGCGCACCTCTGCTCGCGCCGGTCCAGCCCAGCGCTCTGCGCGACTTCCTAGTGTTCGAGGAGCACCTCGAAGGCAGCCTCGGCCTGCTCGGCGCACAGGAGCCGCATCCGGCGTGGTTCGGCCAACCGCTGTTCTACTTCTCCAACGCGAACGCCGTGGTCGGGCCCGACGCGCCGATCGAGGTGCCGCCCGGCTGCAGGAAGCTGGACTTCGAGCTGGAGCTGGCCGCGGTGATCGGGAAGCCCGGCAAGGACCTCAGCCCCGACCAGGCGGCCGAGCACATCGCCGGCTACACGATCTTCAACGACTGGTCGGCCCGTGACCTGATGGGGCCGGTGATCGGGTTCGGGATGGGGCCCGTGAAGGGCAAGGACTTCGCCAACACGCTGGGCCCCTGGATCGTCACCGCCGACGAGCTGGAGCCCTACCGCCAGGGTGATCGGCTCGCGCTGGAGATGCACGCCGAGCTCAACGGCGTCCCCCTGCCCGCGGGCGGAGACAGCTCCGCCAACATGTCGTGGTCGTTCGAGGAGCTGGTCGCCTACGCCTCGCGTGGCGTGGAGCTGCGGACAGGTGAGGTGCTCGCCTCGGGCACCTCCGGGGCTGGCTGCCTGCTCGAGTACTGGGCCCGTCTCGGTGTCGAGGAGCCGCCGCCGCTCCAACCCGGTGACATGGTCACCCTCGTGGTGGAGGGCATCGGGTCGGTCTCGAACCGCATCGTGCCCGGAGTCGAGCCGATCCCGGTGCCGACCGCCCGGGTCGGACTGCCCCGCCGGGATCGCCCCTGGACTCGAGGAGCGCACGCGTGACGCCGGCGACCGTCTGGACACCCACCGCCGAAGCGGTGAACCGGGCGGCCATCACCGCGTTCGCCGAGCTCGCTGCCCGGTACGGCGGCCCGCCACCCGGCTCGTCGTACGACGAGCTCTGGCGCTGGTCGGTCCGGGACCTGACCTCCTTCTGGAACGCCGTCGCCGAGTTCTGCGACGTCGCATGGGATACAGCGCCCTCGGCCGTGACCGACGGCGCACCGATGCCGGCTACCGGCTGGTTCCCCGGCGGGCGCCTCAACTATGTGTCCCAGGTCTTCCGATCACCCCGCGACGGTGTCGCGATCGTCGGTCACGACGAGACCGGTGCCAGGCGGTCGGTGACCTGGCACGAGCTCGAGGCCCGGGTCGCCGCCCTCGCGGCCACCCTGACCGATCTGGGCGTCGTCGCCGGAGATCGGGTCGTGGGCTACCTTCCCGACATCCCGGAGGCCATCATCGCGTTCCTTGCCACGGCGAGCATCGGCGCGGTCTGGGCCGGCTGCGGCACCGACCTCGCGGCCGACGCCGCCCGCAGCCGCTTCGGCCAGCTCGAGCCAGTCGTGCTCGTGGCCGCGGCCGGGCACCACCATCGCGGCCGCTGGATCGACCGGGCCCAGGACGTCTCGCGGCTGCGCGCGGAGCTACCGAGCCTGCGTGCCACTGTGCTCGTCGGCGAGGTCCACGACGCGGACCCGGTCCTCGCCTGGGACGCTGCCACCGCGCCCAGAGGCCGGCCGCTCTCGGCGCTGCCGGTCCCGGCAGGACATCCGCTGTGGGTGCTGTTCACCTCGGGAACGACGGGCCCGCCCAAGGGCATCGTGCACGGCCATGCCGGCGTCGTCGTCGAGCACCTCAAGACCCTCAGCCTGCACCTCGACATCGGCCCCGGCGACCACTTCTTCTGGTACACGACGCTGAACTGGATGATGTGGAACCTCCGCACCGCCGGGCTGCTGCGGGGCGCTACGGTGCACTGCTTCGACGGTGCCCCCACCCCGGCGAACCTGTGGGGCCTCGCCAGCCATGGCGGACTGACCTACTTCGGGGTGAGTCCGGGGTTCCTCGCCGCAACACGGGACGCCGGCATACGCCCCGCCGTCGATTTCACGCTCTCCGCCCTGCGCTCCGTGGGCTGCACCGGCTCGGTGCTGACGGCGCCCATCCACGAGTGGGCGGCCTCGGAGCTCGGTCCGGACGTGTTGGTCGGCTCGACGTCGGGCGGCACCGACGTGGTCAGCGGCTTCGCCGGGTCCGTGCCCACGGAGCCGGTCCGCGCGGGCGAGATCGCAGTGCGCTGCCTCGGCGTGGACCTTCACGCCTGGTCCCCGACTCGCAAGCCCCTGGTCGACGAGGTCGGCGAGCTCGTCGTCAGCTCCCCGATGCCGTCGATGCCGATCCGCTTCTGGAACGACCCCGACGGCAGCCGCTATCGCGCCGCGTACTTCGACACGTTCCCCGGTGTCTGGCGGCACGGGGACTGGGTGACCGTCACCGCGACCGGCTCGGTGGTGGTGCACGGCCGCTCCGACGCGACGCTCAACCGGGCCGGGATCCGCATGGGCAGCGCCGACATCTGCCACGCGGTCGAGGAGCTTCCCGAGGTCACAGAGGCGCTCGTCGTCGGCCTGGAGGAACCCGACGGCGGTTACTGGATGCCCCTGTTCGTCACCCTCGCCGAGGGAGTCGTTCTCGACGACGCGCTCGTGGCCGCCATCAAGGCGGCAGTGCGGCACAAGGTCTCTCCGCGCCACGTCCCCGACGAGGTGATCCGAGCCCCAGGCATCCCGCACACCCACACCGGCAAGAAGCTGGAGGTCCCGGTGAAGACGATCCTGCGCGGCATCCCCGGGGCCGCTCAGGCACACGCCGTCGACCGTCCCGAGCTTCTGGACTTCTACCGCCACGTCGGCGAGACGCATCGAACGAGGAGCTGATCATGCCCCCCACCGCGACCCTACGGGCCAACGTCGTCGCCAAGGAGATGGTGGCCGACGGGGTGGTGCTTCTGACCCTTGCCGGATCAGAGGCGGCCGAGCTGCCACCCTGGCATCCTGGCGCGCACATCGACCTCCACCTGGGAGACCCGTCTCGCGTCAGGCAGTACTCCCTGTGCTCCTCACCCGCCGACCTCACCACCTACCAGGTCGCGGTACTGCGCGAGCCGCAGGGGCGCGGCGGATCGTCGTTCGTCCACGACGTCCTGGCCGTGGGGGACGAGGTCCGCATCGGCGGTCCCCGCAACAACTTCGGCCTGGTCGACGCCGGCCGTTACCTCTTCATAGCCGGTGGCATCGGCATCACGCCCATCGTGCCCATGATCCAGGCAGCGCATCGAGCGGGAGCGGACTGGAGTCTCATGTACGGCGGCCGCACAGCCGCATCGATGGCCTTCACCGAACAGCTCCTCGCCATCGGCGGCCGGCGCGTCCTCCTCAGGCCTCAGGACCAGTACGGCCATCTCGACATCCCCTGTCTCCTGGCGGAACCCGACCCCGATGCCCTGATCTACTGCTGCGGACCCGAGCCGCTGCTCGCCGCAGTCCAGGCAGCGTCCGCCCACTGGTCCCCCGGTTCCCTGCACGTTGAACGCTTCGCTGCCCGCCCGGTCGAGGAGGACGGCACGGACTCGACCTTCGAGGTCGAGTTCGTCCGGAGCGGCGTCAGCGTGACGGTGTCACCCGAGGAGTCGATCGTCGACGTCGCCGAAGCAGCAGGGGTCCCCGTCGTGTACTCGTGCCAGGAGGGCACCTGTGGATCGTGCGAGGTCGCGGTGCTCGACGGCGAGCCCGACCACCGGGACTCGATCCTGTCCGGGGCCGAGCGCGAGGCTGGCAAGACCATCATGGTCTGCGTCTCTCGCGCCAAGTCCGATCGCATCGTCCTGGACCTCTGATGGCGACGCTCCTAGCAGCTGTCCGCTCGCAGTCCGGAGCAGCTTGAAACCAGTAGCAGGGGGATCGCCGCACTCAGTTGTCGAGTTCTCTTGGCGACGCCACCGCTCCTGACCCTTCCTTGTCGTCATCGAGGTGACCTACATCGGTCAGCCCAGCGACTGTCGAAGCATCCAGCGCAGCGATAAATCGCTTGGCGCCACGCCCGAGCGGCATCCAGACTGTCTCCCCGCGGCACCCGCCGCGGACGAAGTCGAGGAGATCCGATGACGCGCACGGCGCAGATCACCCGGTGGGCCGGCAGGCTCGCCGCGAGCCTGCCGTGTCGACGCCAGGGTCGCTTCGAGAACGAGCCCCCTGGGTCTCTCCTGTAGTGCGTCACCGCACCGCAGGAGAGCCGCCCGCTGCTGTCGCAGCCGGCGGCTCTCGTCGTTCCGAGACCCCCGGGGCGAGCACAACTGAAGACGTCGCAACGCCGTAGTGCCGGTGCGAAGACGAGGGTTACTTCACTCCAACTGATGGGACGGGCGCGGGTTCGAATCCCGCCATCCGGGTAGCCGGATGTAGCTCAGCCAGGCAGAGCATTCCAAGAGCACCTTCGTCGACCTCTGTCCTCGGCACTCCGCGTTGCGCCAGGTGTCCGGTGCGAAGACAGCGGCTACTTCGCCTCCACATCGAAACCTCGCTCACAGCGAGGACGCTGCCGCCGTCGCCTCTGTCCTCGGACACCCCATTCCAATCACATCAACCCACAGACCCCTCGGAAGGAGGGACACAAAGATGAGCAAGTTCAACCTGCGGGGCGTCCTCCGCACTGGCCCCAGCGCCGTCGTGACCGCCGAGCGCCCGACCGGCGTGACCTTCGAGGGCGCGCCGGGATACGCGCGCGACGCCAAGAGCGAGCTGTTCCTGCTCGCGGTCACCTCCTTCGTCGCCGAGGACACCTTCTACGAGGCGGCGGCCGAGCGGGACGCCCGCCTGCGCGACCTGGTGGCCGCGGTCGCCGTCGACGACGGTGACTGGGTCCTGCGGCTCGTGCGCTGGCTGCGCACGGGCGTCCACCTGCGCTCGGTAGCGATGGTCGTCGCGGCTGAGGCTGTTCGCGCTCGGCTCGCGGCGGGGATCGCGGGCGGCAACCGAGCCATCGTGGATGCTGCTCTGGACCGTGGAGATGAGCCCGGCGAGTTCCTGGCCTACTGGGCTGGACGCTACGGCCGCACCTTCCCGAAGCCCGTCAAGCGGGGTGTCGCCGACGGTGCCGTTCGGCTGTACTCGGAGCGCTCCCTGGTCAAGTACGACGGCCAGGCGCGCGGCTTCCGTTTCGCCGACGTGCTGGAGCTGACGCACCCCTCGCCGCGCGATGCCCGGCAGAGCGCTCTGTTCCGGCACGCGATCGACCGTCGCCACGACCGGCCCGAGGTGATCCCCGACGAGCTCGGGGTGCTGCGGGCTCGGCAGCAGCTGCTGTCGGTTCCCGTGGAGCAGCGGCGCGCCGTCCTCGCGCAGGGCGATCGGGTGCTGGCGCCGGCCGCGATGACCTGGGAGCAGGTCGCCGGCTGGCTGCAGGGTCCGCTGGACGCCGCCGCGTGGGAGGCGCTGATCCCGACGATGGGCTACATGGCGCTGCTGCGCAACCTGCGCAACTTCGACGAGGCGGGAGTCTCCGACGAGGTCGCGTCGCAGGTCGCGGAGCGCCTGTCCGATCCGGCGGAGGTCGCTCGCTCGCGGCAGCTGCCGCTGCGGTTCCTCGCGGCCTACCGCACCGCGCCTTCGCTCCGTTGGAGCTGGGCGTTGGAGCGGGCGCTGCAGACCAGCCTCCGCGCGGTGCCGTCGCTGCCGGGTCGGACGCTGGTGCTGGTCGACCGGTCCGGGTCCATGTTCACCCGGCTCTCGCGGCGTTCGGTCCTCACGCGGGCCGATGCCGCGGCGGTGTTCGGCGCCTCCCTCGCGATGCGTGCCGCCCACGCGGACCTCGTCGAGTTCGGGACCGACAACCGGGTCGTCCGGATCCGGCGCGGAGAGTCCGTGCTGGCGCTGGCGGGCCGGTTCGGCAATCTCGGTGGAACCAACACCGCGGACGCCGTACGTCGCCACTACCGTGGGCACGACCGCGTCGTGATCGTCACCGACGAGCAGGCGTGGGCGGGCCGGTGGGGCCAGGAGCCGACGAAGGCGGTGCCTGAGCGGGTGCCGGTGTACACGTTCAACCTCGCCGGTTACCAGTACGGCCACGGCCCGTCGGGTGCCGGCAACCGGCACACCTTCGGCGGGCTCACCGACCAGGGCTTCGCCGCGATCCCGCTCCTCGAGGCGGGACGCGAGCAGCGCTGGCCGTTCTGACCGGGGTCTGAGGTGCGGCGGCTGTCCTCGCGGGCAGTCGCCGCACCGGCGCCGCCGAATCCGACCACTCGACCCCCGACCTCAGACAGGATGACGCTGTGCTCCTGACCGTCACGACCACCCACCGGCCGGCGACCGATCTCGGCTACCTCCTGCACAAGCATCCTGAGCGCGTGCAGGAGTTCAAGCAGTCCTTCGGCACTGCGACGGTCTTCTACCCCGAAGCCAGCGACGAGCGGTGCACCGCCGCACTCATGCTCGACGTCGACCCCGTCCGGCTGGCGCGGTCACGGGGCAGGAACGCGCCCGACTTCAGCCTCGCCCAGTACGTCAACGACCGCTCGTACGCCGCCTCGTCGCTCCTCGGAGTCGCGATGGCCGACGTCTTCAGCACCGCCCGCAGCGGCCGCTGCGGCTCCCGACAGGAGCTCGCCGACTCCGCCATCCCGTTGGAGATCGTGGTTCCCGTCCTGCCCTGTCGCGGCGGTCCCGCGATCGCGCACCGCCTGTTCGAGCCGCTCGGCTGGACGGTCGAGGCCGACCCGATCCCGCTCGACGACGCCTTCGCCGACTGGGGCGACTCCCGCTACGTCCGGCTTCGCCTGACCGGCGTCCTCCGCCTCGCCGACGCGCTCAACCAGCTCCACGTCCTCCTGCCCGCGCTGGACGAGTCCAAGCACTACTGGCAGGGACCCGACGAGGTGGACAAGCTGATGCGCTCGGGGGAGGGGTGGCTCGCCACCCACCCGGACGCCCACCTGGTCACCCGTCGCTACCTCGGTCGCCGCGGCGGACTCACCTGCGTCGCTCTCGCCCGTCTCGCGGAGGTCGGCGACGAGGTGGAGGAGGCCGTCGAGTCCGCGGAGGACGAGGAGGTCCTCCAGCCCGCCGAGACGAGGGTCCCGCTCAACACCCAGCGCCACGAGGCCGTGCACCAGGTGCTGCTCGAGCTCGGCGCGCGGTCCGTGATCGACCTCGGCTGCGGCCCCGGTCAGTTCCTCGACCGGCTCGTCAGGACCTCGGCGTTCACGCGCGTCGCCGGCTCCGACGTCTCGACGCGCTCGCTGCAGGACGCCGCCCGACGCCTCCATCTCGACCGGATGAGCGAGCGACAGGCCGAGCGCGTCCAGCTGTTCCACGGTGCGCTGACCTACGAGGACGAGCGCTACGCCGGCTACGACGCCGCGGTGCTCATGGAGGTCATCGAGCACGTCGATCCGCCTCGCCTCGAGGCATTGGAGAGGGTCGTCTTCGGCGCCGCGGCACCCGGTGCCGTCATCGTGACGACGCCCAACAGCGAGTACAACGTGCTCTACGAAGGCCTAGTCGGCATGCGGCACCCCGACCACCGGTTCGAGTGGACCCGCGACCAGTTCGCCGAATGGTCCGAGCGCGTCGCTGCCGCCCACGGCTACGCCGTCGAGCGACGCGGCATCGGCGACCGCGACGACGCCCACGGCACACCGACCCAGATGGCCATCTTCACCCGGAAGGAGGGGACCGATGACTGAGGCAGCAACGGACAAGCAGCAGGTCACCGTGCCCGCCATGGGCCTGGTCGTCCTGGTCGGAGTCTCGGGAAGCGGCAAGTCCACCTTCGCCCGCACCCACTTCAAGCCGACCGAGGTCGTCTCCAGCGACTTCTGCCGGGGTCTCGTCGCCGACGACGAGAACGACCAGTCCGCGACCCCGGACGCCTTCGACGTGCTCCACTACATCGTCGGCACGCGGCTGCGACGCGGGCTGCTCACCGTCGTCGACGCCACCAACGTCCAGCAGGCCGCACGTGCCTCGCTCGTCAAGCTGGCCAAGAGCCATGACGTCCTCGTCGACGCCATCGTCATCGACGTCCCCGAGTCCGTCGCGATCGCACGCAACAAGCAACGGCCCGACCGCGACTTCGGCGACCACGTCATCTCCCGGCAGCACCGTGACCTCGAGCGCTCCCTCCGACGCCTCCACAAGGAGGGCTTCCGGCGCGTCCACGTCCTGCGCGGCACCGACCAGGTCGAGGCCGTCGAGATCCTCCGCGAGCGGCCCTGGAACGACCGCCGGGAGATCCGGGGCCCCTTCGACATCATCGGCGACGTCCACGGCTGCGCATCCGAGCTCCGCAGCCTGCTCGTCCGGCTCGGCTGGGACATCGAGTACGACGGCACCGCGGCCGTCGGTGCCTCCCACCCGGCGGGCCGCCAAGCGGTCTTCGTCGGCGACCTCGTCGACCGCGGCCCGGACACTCCCGGCGTACTGCGCCTGGTCATGGGCATGGTCGCGTCCGGCACCGCGCTCTGCGTGTCCGGCAACCACGAGGCCAAGCTCGTGCGTGCCCTGCGCGGCTCCAAGGTCACGGTGGCCCACGGGCTCGCCGAGTCACTCGCCCAGCTCGAGGAGGAGTCCGAGGACTTCCGCTCCCAGGCGCTGGCGTTCATGGACGGCCTCATCAGCCACTACGTCCTCGACGACGGCAAGCTCGTCGTCGCCCACGCCGGACTCAAGGAGGCCTACCACGGCCGGTCCTCCGGCCGCGTCCGATCGTTCGCCCTCTACGGCGACACCACCGGCGAGACCGACGAGTACGGCCTCCCGGTGCGCTACCCGTGGGCACAGGAGTATCGCGGAGAGGCCATGGTCGTCTATGGCCACACCCCGGTCCCTACGCCTGCGTGGATCAACAACACCATCTGCCTCGACACCGGCGTCGTCTTCGGCGGCGAGCTCACGGCGCTGCGCTACCCGGAGCGAGACATCGTCTCGGTACCTGCCGAGAAGGAGTGGTACCAACCGGTCCGGCCCCTCGCGCCGACTGCTGGCGACCGTGAGGCATCGGTGCTCAAGATCGGCGACGTCGCCGGCACCCGATGGCTGGAGACCACCCACGCCGGGAAGGTCAAGATCCCCGAGGAGAACGCCGCTGCCGCGCTCGAGGTGATGAGCCGGTTCGCCGTCGACCCGCGGTGGCTGATCTACCTCCCGCCGACCATGTCGCCGGTGGCCACCTCCACGCTCGACGGCTATCTCGAGCACCCCGCCCAGGCCTTCGACGAGTACGCCGGCTGGGGCGTCGGCCGCGTCGTCTGCGAAGAGAAGCACATGGGCTCGCGCGCCATCGCGGTCATCGCCAGGGACGCCGACGCAGCGGAGCGCCGCTTCGGCGTCGGCGACGGCACCACCGGCGTCGTCTACACCCGGACGGGGCGCCCGTTCTTCGCCGACACCACCGAGCTGGTCGACCGCCTGCGCCTGTGCGCCGCGCCGCTGTTCGAGTCGCTCGACACCGACTGGCTCGCCCTCGACTGCGAGCTGCTGCCCTGGTCGGCCAAGGCCATGGGCCTGATCGAGGAGCAGTACGCCTCCGTGGGAGCGGCCGCGCGCCGTGTCCTGCCCGGGGCGCGGGCGCTCCTCGAGCAGGCGTCGGCCCGCGGCCTCGACGTCGCGGAGCTGACCAGTCGGGTCGAGCGGCGCCTCGACAACGCCGAGGCCTTCCGCGACGCGTACGCCGCCTACGTCCATCCCACCGACGGCCTCGAGGGAGTGACCCTGGCGCCGTTCCAGATCCTCGCCGTCGAAGGCCGTGCCCTCGCGCTGACCGAGTCCCACGCGTGGCATCTCGCCGAGCTGGCCACGCTCGAGGGAGACCTCATCACGCCGACCCGGCACCGTTTCGTGGACCTCTCATCGGACGAGGAGCGTCAGGCGGCCATCGACTGGTGGCTCGAGCTGACCGCGGCCGGCGGAGAGGGCATGGTCGTCAAGCCCGCGCACCTGACCACCGGGCGCATCCAGCCCGGCATCAAGGTGCGCGGCCGCGAGTACCTTCGGATCGTCTACGGCCCCGACTACACCGACTCGCTCGACGTGCTCCGCCAGCGCCACCTCGGCAAGAAGCGGCAGCTTGCGCTGCGGGAGCACGGTCTCGGTCTCGAGGCCCTCAGCGCGTTCGTGGACCGCGCGCCGCTGTGGAAGGTGCACCAGGCTGTCTTCGCGGTCCTCGCGCTCGAGTCGGAGCCGGTCGATCCGCGCCTGTGACGGCTTGCGTGGCGAACGGGCCGCGTGCGTGGACGCGCCGATCCGGGGAGCGCCTCAGGGCACCGTGCTGTCGTACCTCTCGACCCGGTCGCGACCGGCGGCCTTGGCCTGGTAGAGCGCGACATCGGCACGGATGATCGTGTCCTTGACGCCGACATCGCGGTCGATCGGGGCGATGCCGAAGCTGACCGTCGGGTTGGCGAGCTCGGCATTGCACTCCTGGAATCGCCGGCTGATGGTGTCGGCGATCTGCTCCGCGTGCTCGCCGCGCGGCAGCAGCACCGCGAACTCGTCGCCGCCGAGCCTGCCGACCAGGCCGTCCTGGCCGACGACGCTGCGGCACACGTCGGCGAAGGCGGTGAGCGCACGGTCCCCGGCGGCGTGGCCGAAGCCGTCATTGAGGGCCTTGAACCCGTCGAGGTCCGCCACCATGACCACACCGCTCGCGAGCGCGCTGTCGTCGTCGAAGACGAGCTCGGCCTGCCGCAGGAACGCGTTGCGGTTGAGCAGCCGGGTGAGGCCGTCGTGCGCCGCCTGCACCCTGAGCTCACTGGTCTGCTGCAGGTGGCTGAGCGACGACATGCTGAACGTGACGACCACCAGCATCGCCATCGACAGCAAGGTGGTGACCTGGGAGCCGAACCCGAACCGGAAGGCGGGATGCTCCGGGCCGACGGCCACGAAGACGAGGGCACGCAGGCTGTAGAACACGGCGACCGCGCTCGCGACCACCAGCACCGCACCCAGGGAGAAGCGGTGCTGCTCCCATCCGTCCTCGGCCTCGGCACCCTCGCGCAGGACCTGGCGCAGCTCCCAGGAAGCCAGCCCGAAGGACAGTGCCATGCCGATGAGGAAGATGGTGCCACCCGCCCAGATGTCCCGTCCGGGGTGGTCGAAGACCGTGACGACGAGGACGAGCGCAGGCAACGCCAGGAGGAAGCGCAGAGAGGTCCGCCGCCCGCGGAGACTGCGGGCCGCGCCGAGGACGCTGGCCGCGCCGGCGACCGCGAGCGTGTTGCCGGTGGGGGTTCCGACCGCCTGCAACGCCGTGCCGTTGGCGAGGAACGCCGAGGCGCCGACGATGTAGAGCGCCATCGACACGCACCACCAGCCCGAGTACGGCGCCCGGGTGGTGCGGTAGGTCGCGCCGTAGAAGAGGACGAGGACACAGAGAGCGACGACGGCGAATGCCACGCGCAGACTGGCTGTGTCCATGTCATCCACGCTAGGGCCGCGGCGGCTCCGGCGTGGGCGCTTGCGGTCCGAATAGTCCGGTCGGGTGGCGAAGTGGAGCCGAACGGCCCCCCGGCGTGCCGAGGGCACGCTCGTACGCCGCGCGGCCCACTCCGGACCGCACGGGAGACGAGGGCCTAGCGGGGGCCGTCGGGATGGATGCTGCGCGTCTCGGCGCGCTCGTAGCGACGGGGCAGCAGGTCGCGAAAGTAGACCTTCGGCAGCATCTTGGCCACCGCGAGCGCCAGGTACATGACCGTGTTGAGCGCGACGAAGGCGGCGAGCACGCCGAACCACTCCGCGCGCAGCACGGACTCGGGGAGCAGGATCCCCAGCGGAGCCACGAAGCCGTTCACGAGGCCTCCGCTACGACCTGCCGGCCGCGGGCGACGTGCTCCCACGCGCCCTGCCGGCCGCGGGCGACGTCGATGACGCCCTTGACGTAGACGGTGTTGAGGAAGAGCGCATAGAGCAGCTCCGGTACGACGAGCGCGGCGAGGACCCGCGCCCGCCAGCCGCCCCGCCACACGCCGACCACGCGCTCGAGCGCGAACAGCACGCCGGTCCCGAGCCAGAAGGGGAACCAGACCCAGGAGTCGAACGAGACCAGCATGAGCAGCATCAGGAGCAGATAGGACGCCAGCGCGATCGCGCCGTACCCGATGCCGAGCTGCTGGGCCCAGTACCGGAAGGTCTGCGTCCGGACGCCGTAGGCGCCGAGGTTCTCGAGCGCACCGCGCTGCCAGCGGAGCCGCTGCGCCCACAGGGCGCGCCAGGTCGGCATCACCTCGGTGACCACGGTGCAGTCCGAGGGGGCGATGACCAGCGCGCCCAGGCTCTTGAGGGCGAGGGTGATCTCGTTGTCCTCGGTCAGCACCGTGGTGTCGTAGACGTCGCCGGGCACTCCCGGGAGGTTCGTGCCGCGCTCCGCTGCGACGCGACGCAGCGCGCGAGGCCGGAAGACCGTGGCGGTGCCGGTCAGCACGAAGACCCGCCCGCGGCGGCGGCGCAGGTCGCGGGCGTAGCGCGTGTACTCGTTGCGCTGGAGCAGACCGATCAGGCCGTGGCCCTCCTCGCCGTAGAACAGCCCGCCGATGGCCATCAGGGCGCGGTCGTCGGTCATCCGTCGCGCCGCGCTCTCGAGGAATCCGTCGTCCAGGACGGTGTCGGCGTCCATCACCATGACGAGGTCGTTCTCGCCCTGCTCCGGGAGCAGGCCGGCGAGTGCCTGGTTGAGCGCTCCGGCCTTCTTGTCGGCGTTGCCCCGGGTCTCGAAGACCTCGACGCCGGCGGCCCGTGCGACGGCTGCGGTGCCGTCCGTGCAGTTGTCCGCCACGACGACGACGCGGTCCGGTGTACGTGACTGTCCCAGCAGCGACGCGATGGTCGCGCCGATGCACGCCTCCTCGTCGTGCGCCGGGATCAGGACCGTGAGGGTGACGGGGCCGTGGAAGACGCCGCGGGTCTCGCGCATGACGATCCGCGGGGCGAGCGGACGGTGGGCGGGGTCCACGCTGCGTCGTGCCGTGTTGGAGAACCGCCTCTCCAGCGCCGCCACGCCGGCGGCGAAGAGCAGCGCGAGGCCGCAGGCCGCCGCCAGCGTGCCCACCGAGGGCACCGCCCGGTCGTAGAGCACGTCCCAGGTGCCGAGCACGAGCGTGTGGGATGGACGCTCGGCGAACCGGCTGCCCTGGTCCGCGACCGACCACCAGATCAGCCCGGCGCCCAGTGCCGCGGTGCCGAGGACCAACACCCCCGCGGTGCGCTGCAGACTCCACATGTCGTGTCCCTTTCGTCCCCCGGAGACTAGGCGTCCCCGGCGTCCCGGCGGACCGTGACGACCCTGAAATAGTCCCGACGGGCCACGAGGTCGGGCCGATCGTGTCCTTTGCGGACGTTGTCCTGCTCATCGCCGGGACGCGTCCCTAGACTCCCCGTGCGGTCCCGTGAGTGTCGTGCGGCCGACTGCCCAGGGAGCGAGGGACGATGGAACCGCAGGCACGTGCCGCGTACGACGAGGAGCGCTTCCGACTCGTCATCGAGGCGGCCCCCAACGCGATGGTGATGGTCGACCACTCGGGTCGCATCGTCCTGGCGAACTCCGAGGCGGTCCGGGCGTTCGGCTACAGCCGTGACGAGCTGCTGTCGATGGCGGTCGAGGAGCTGGTGCCCGCCGCGTCGCGCGCCGCGCACGAGCTGTTCCGCACGGCGTACCTGGCCGACCCCAGCAGGCGGGGCATGGGCCTCGGCCGTGAGCTCCGCGGCGTCCGCAAGGACGGCACGGACCTGCCCATCGAGATCGGCCTCAACCCGATCCGGATCGGTGACGAGCAGTTCGTGCTGGCGTCGGTCATCGACATCACCGAGCGGCTGCGGGGGCAGGCGGCCATCGCCGCGGTGCGCGAGGACCGGTTGCGTCGGTCGATCCTGGACAGCATCCCTCTCAGCATCATCGCGACCGACGAGGCCGGCCGGATCACGACGGTCAACCCCGCCGCCGAGGAGCTGCTCGGCCGGCCGAGTGCCGTCCTGGTCGGGGCGTCCGTCTGCGAGATCGACGCCGAGCCGCGTGCGCTGCGCTGCGACGGGTCACCGGACCTCGACGCGCTCGAGGGAAGCGAGCGCGAATGGGCCTACGTGCGGGACGACGGAAGCCGCGTGCCCGTCAGCGAGTCGGTCGTCGCCATGGAGGTGGCGGGGGAGGCCCGGACCGGCTTCCTCGTCGTGGCCTACGACATCGGGAGCCGGATCGAGGCACGGCACCGCATGGAGCACATGGTCACGCACGATGCGCTCACCGACCTGCCGAACCGGGCGCTGCTGCTGTCCGCGCTGGCGGAGGCGATCGCGGCGGCGGAGCCCACCGGTGCACAGGTCGCACTGGTCCTCCTGGACCTCGACCACTTCCAGCGGGTCAACGACTCGCTCGGCCACCACGCCGGCGACGAGCTGCTGGTGCGGGTGGCGGAGCGGCTGGCAGCCCACCGCCGCGACGGAGACCTGGTGGCCCGGCTCGGCGGCGACGAGTTCGCGGTGATGTTCGCCGGCCTCCGGGCCGAGGAGGAGGTCACCGAGCGTCTCGAGGCGCTGCTCCGCGGCGTGCTCGCGCCGCTCGACGTCCTCGGCTACCAGCTGGCGATGACCGCGAGCCTCGGCGGTGCGACGTACCCGCGCGACGGGTCGGCGCCGATCACCCTGCTGCGGCACGCGGACACGGCCTTGAACCATGCGAAGGCCGCCGGGCGCGACCACGCGCAGTGGTTCGCTCCGGAGATGCTCGACGCGACCCGGGACAAGCTCGCCCTGGCGAGCGCGCTCCGGCGGGCGCTCGACCGGGGGGAGCTCTCCGTCGTCTACCAGCCCCAGGTCGAGCTGCCGTCCGGGAGGCTGGTCGGCGTCGAGGCGCTGGCGCGCTGGAACAGCCGCGACCTGGGCCCGGTGTCGCCCGAGCGGTTCATCCCGGTGGCCGAGGACGGGGGGATGATCACCGAGCTGGGAGAGTGGGTGCTCGCCACCGCCTGCGCGGACGTCGCCCGCCTCCAGCGGGAGCTCGGCCGGCCGCTGCGCCTGGCGGTGAACGTCTCGCCGCGCCAGCTGCGCAGCCGGACCTGGACCGGCGCCGTCGCGGACACCCTCGCCCGCGAGGGTCTCGAGCCGGACCAGCTCGAGATCGAGATCACCGAGGGCCTGCTGATCGACGACAACGGCGACGCGACCGACATCCTGACCGCGCTCCGCGCGCTGGGCGTCCGGATCGCGATCGACGACTTCGGCCGTGGCTACTCGAGCCTCGCCTATCTCACCCGCTTCCCGATCGACCGGATCAAGATCGACCGCTCCTTCGTGGCCGACATCACCGCCGAGGGCGACGACTCCGCCATCGTGGACGCGATCATCGTGATGGCCCACGCCCTCGGCATGGGCGTCGTCGCCGAGGGGATCGAGACCGCCGCGCAGGAGGCCTATCTCCGGCGCCGGGCCTGCGACGAGGGGCAGGGCTACCTCTACAGTCCGGGCGTCCCGCCGGAACGGCTCGGCGAGGTGGCGCGGCGGCTGGGTCGCGACGCCTCGGCTCGGCGCGTCGGGAGCGGCCTCCGACGGCGGTGACGCCCGCTCGGGCGGTCCTCAGTGCGACCCGAGCCGCCGGTACATCTGCAGCTCGGCATGCAGGTGCTGGGGGAGGGGAGCCCCGGACCGCTCCACCAGCGAGGCGAACTCCTCCAGGGCCGCCACGAGCCGCTCGCGCAGCGGCGCGATCTCCTGCCGGGTGCCGCTGGTGCGCGCCTCCTGCAGCAGCGAGCGGGCGAGCGCGACCTCGGCGCGGCAGGCGGCGAGCTGTGCCCGGTCGTCGCGCTGCGGTCGGTGCATGCGCTCCGGCGATGCTGACATCTGTCCTCCAGCCGCCGGTCGTTCGGCGCCGGGTGCGGCGAGGACGGCTGATCCCAGACTACGCCTCCTCGACCTCCGCCGGAGCGTCTACGACGCGTTCGCCCGGGTAGCGGGGAAGGAGTCGGCGGGCAGGTGTGACGCCGGCGAGGCCCTGGTCAGGGAGGTGGGCTCCCGATGTTCCGGCCGGGGTCGCCGGGGACGGTCGTTCAGGCGCGGGTCGACTCGCGCACGTGCAGCCGCGACGGCACCCGCGTCTCGACGACGTCGCGGCGGCTGTGGACGACGATGTCGACGAGCGCTCGGACGGCCGCCTCCCCGGTTCCCCGCGGATCGATGTCGACGGCGGTGATCCGCGGCCGGGCGATCTGCAGCGACGGCCCGTCGACGTACGACGCCAGCAGGAGGTCGTCGGGGACCCGGATGCCGCGCCCCTGGAGGTGGTGGAGGGCTACGATCGCCGAGCCGTCGGGGACGAGCACCAGGGCGTCGGCGCCCGCGGCGAGCGCCGCGTCGACCGCCCCCGTCGCGTCCTCAGGCCGGTAGGCGAGGGGGATGTCGACGACGCGGATGCCGGCGTAGCGGCGGCAGACCGCGCGGATCTGCCGGCCGAAGGAGGTCTCCTCGCCCGGCGCGAGGACGGCGATGGACCCCGCCCCGGTGGCGACGACGTGGTCGAGCAGCTCGCCCGTCGCGCTGACGTGGTCGGAGGCGACGACGCCGGCCGGCTGGGCGCCCGGGCTGAGGTCGACCTCGACGGTCACCATCGGCACCGGCAGCGAGCGCAGCACTTCGAGGACCGGGTCTCCGACGGCCGGGTCGGCGACGATGAGGCCGTCGATGTGCAGGGCGCGCAGCTGCTCGACGTTGTCCCAGGCGGGCACCAGGGTCAGCGCCATGCCGTGGGTGAGCGCGGCCTCGGCGGCGCCGCGGGAGAGCTGCACGTAGTACTCGAAGCCCACGGTGCGGTCCGGCACGTAGAGACCGAGGGCGCCCGAGCGGCCCAGTCGCAGGCTGCGCGCGGCGGCGCTGGCGACGTACCCGATCTCCTCGGCGACCCGGCGCACCCGCTCGCGGGTCTCCACGGCGATCCGCCCCTGCCCGGAGAGTGCCTCGGAGACCGTCGTGGTCGACACGCCGGCCGCCCGGGCGACATCGCGGATGGTCACGCGGCGGGACGGCATGCGGACAACCTACCGAGTCGGAGGAATTTCGCCGGAGGGTCTTGCCGAAACGTTTCGGCACGTGCTTTCCTGTGGCCCGCGCCACACGAGAAGGAGTCATGCCCGTGAGCTATGCCGACCTGGTCGTCCGTGACACCCGCGTCGTCACGTGGGACGGGAGCAGGCCGAGCGCCGACGCGATCGCCGTGCGCGGCGACCGGGTCGTCGCGCTCGGGGCCGCGGACGTTGCCGCCGTCACCGGGCCGCGTACCGCGGTGCTCGACGGGGCCCTCGTGCTGCCCGGGTTCCAGGACGCGCACGTCCACGCGCCCTTCGCCGGACACAACCTGCTGCGGGTCTGGCTCAACGACCTGGACGGCAAGGACGCCTATCTCGCGCACATCGCCGCCTACGCCGCAGCCCATCCCGAGGCGCCGTGGATCGTCGGCGGCGGCTGGGCGATGGAGCACTTCCCGGGCGGGACGCCGCGCAAGGAGGACCTCGACGCGGTCGTGCCCGACCGCCCCGTCTTCCTGCTCAACCGCGACGTGCACGGCGCGTGGGTGAACTCCCGCGCCCTCGAGCTCGCCGGCATCGACCGCGCCACCGCCGACCCGGTCGACGGGCGCATCGAGCGCGACCCGGCGACCGGCGAGCCGACCGGCACGCTGCACGAGGGAGCGGCCTACACCTTCAACGACCGCTTCGTGCCCCGTCCGGCGCAGTCGGACTGGGAGCAGGCGATCCGGGTCGCGCAGCGCCACCTCCACGCCCTCGGGATCACGGGCTGGCAGGACGCCTGGGTCACGCCCGACACGCAGGCGGCGTACGAGGCCCTGGCCAAGAACGGCGAGCTCACCGCCCGCGTCGTGGGCGCGCTGTGGTGGGACCGGCACCGCGGCCTCGAGCAGGTCGACGAGCTGGTCGCGCGCCGCGGCGGCGGGGCGGTCGGGAGCTTCTGGCCCACGACCGTGAAGATCATGGCCGACGGGGTGATGGAGAACTACACCGGCGCCCTGCTCGAGCCCTACTGCGACGGCTGCGGCGGCCACACCGACAACCGCGGTCTGACGTACGTCGAGCGCGCACTGCTCGCCGAGGCGGTCACCGCTCTCGACGGCCACGGCTTCCAGGTGCACATGCACGCCATCGGGGACCGCGCCGCCCGCGACTGCCTCGACGCCGTCGCGGCCGCACGGGCGGCCCACGGGCCCAACGACCTGCGCCATCACATCGCGCACCTCCAGCTGGTCCAGCCCGAGGACCTGCCCCGCTTCGCGGAGCTGGGCGTCGTCGCGAACTGCCAGGCCTACTGGGCCCAGAGTGACGCCCAGATGGACGAGCTGACGCTGCCCTTCCTGGGCGCCGAGCGCGCGCGCCTGCAGTTCCCCTTCGCCGACCTGGTGCGGCACGGCGCGCGCCTGGCGATGGGCAGCGACTGGGCGGTGTCGACCGCGGACCCCCTTGCCCAGATCGAGGTCGCCGTCACCCGCACCGACCCCTCGGACCGCGGCGGGACGCCCTTCCTGCCGCACCAGGCGCTCGACGTCACCACTGCGTTCCGCGCCTTCACCGCCGGCTCGGCCTATGTCAACCACGACGACGACGCCGGCGTCCTGCGGGTCGGCTCCCGGGCCGACCTCGCCGTGCTCGACACCGATGTCCTGCCCGTCCCCGGCGCCACCCGCGCCCTCGACGTCCTGCCCACCGACGCCCGGGTCACCGCCACCGTGGCAGCAGGCCGGGTCGTCCACACCGCCTGATCCCGCACCCAGGAGCCACCATGTCCCACCCCACCGGCCGCTTCCAGCGCGTGCTGGGCACGCCCGAGCTGATCCTGTTCGGCCTGGCCTACATGGTCCCGCTGACGGTGTTCACGACCTACGGGGTCGTCACCGACATGACCGACGGCCATCTGCCCGGCGCCTACGTCCTCACCCTCGCGGCGATGCTGTTCACCGCCTACAGCTACGGCCGGATGGTCGTCGCACACCCGTACGCCGGCTCGGCGTACACCTACACCCAGAAGGCGTTCGGCGCCCATGCCGGCTTCCTCGCCGGCTGGAGCCTGCTGCTCGACTACGTCTTCCTCCCGATGATCAACTACCTGGTGATCGGGATCTTCCTCGAGGCACAGTGGCCCGCAGTCCCGGCGTGGGTCTGGATCCTGGCCTCCATCGCCGTGGTGACCGGGCTGAACGTCCTCGGCATCAAGCTGGTGACCCGGATGAACCTCGTGCTCGTGGGAGCGCAGGCCGTCTTCATCGTGGTCTTCGTCGCGACGTCGCTCGCCCACCTGGCCGGCGAGGGTGCACCGTCGCTCGGGACCCCGTTCTTCGGCGAGGGCGCGGAGTTCTCCTCGCTCGCGGCGGGTGCCGCCGTGCTGTGCCTGTCGTTCCTCGGCTTCGACGCGATCTCCACGCTGTCCGAGGAGGCGCGGGACGCCCGGCGGACGATCCCGCGGGCGATCGGCCTGGTCACCCTCTACGGCGGCCTCCTCTTCATCGCCCTCGCCTGGGTGGGCCACCTCGTGTTCCCCGACCCGTCGCTCTTCACCGACGTGGACTCCGCCGCGACCGACGTGATGCGCGTGGCCGGCGGCGGCTTCCTCGTCTCCTTCTTCACGGCCGCCTACGTCGCCGGCTGCTTCGCCTCCGCGATGGCCTCGCAGGCAAGCGTCGCGCGGATCCTGTTCGCGATGGGCCGCGACGGGGTGCTGCCGCGGGCGGTGTTCGGACGGCTGCACGCGCGGTTCAACACCCCGGTCCTCGCGGTGCTCGTCGTCGGCGCGGTCTCCCTCACCGCGCTGGTCATCGACCTGGGGCTCGCCGCGGCGATGATCAGCTTCGGCGCCCTGGTCGCGTTCTCGATGGTCAACCTCGCCGTGGTCAAGCACTACCTCCACGACGAGCGGCGCCGCGGGAGAGCGGACCTGGTGCGCTACGGAGTGGTGCCGCTCATCGGCTTCGCGCTGACCGCGTGGCTGTGGACCAGCCTGTCCGCCACGACCTTCAAGGTGGGTCTGAGCTGGTTCGGGCTCGGCCTGCTCTACCTGGTCGTGCTGACCCGCGGCTTCACCCGCCGTCCCCCGGAGCTCGATCTCGCCGAGAGCGAGGCCGACGCCGACCCGGCGACGGCGCAGCCGGCATGAGCGCGACGACCACCACCACCGTCGCCGTCGTCCAGCTCGCCCCCGTCCTCGGCGACGTGCCCGGCAACCGGCGGCGGGCGCTGGAGGCGGTCACTGCGGCGGCCGCGGCGGGCGCGCGCGTCGTCGTACTCCCGGAGCTGGTGACCACCGGCTACTGCTTCACTGACGCGGAGCAGGCGCGCACGCTCGCCGAGGGCATCGACGGCCCGAGCGTCGCCGCACTGGTCGCCACGGCCGCCCGGCACGACCTGGTGGTGGCGGCCGGCCTGGCCCTGCTCGACGAGGCCGGCGTGCTGCGCAACAGCGCCGTCCTGGTCGACGCCACGGGGGTGCGGGCGGTCTACCACAAGGTCCACCTGTGGGGGCGCGAGCCGGAGATCTTCACCGCCGGCGACGCCGCGCCTCCCGTCGTCGACACCGCCCACGGCCGGATCGGGCTGCTGGTCTGCTACGACCTCGAGTTCCCGGAGTGGGTACGCCGGGTGGCGCTCGACGGCGCCGAGCTGGTCTGCGCGCCGGTGAACTGGCCCGACCCCGGGCGCCCCGCGGGGGAGCGACCCGTGGAGGTCGCCACCGCGCAGGTCGCCGCCGCCACCAACCGAGTGTTCGTCGCGGTCGCCGACCGCGTCGGCGAGGAGCGCGGGACGTCGTGGATCGGCGGGTCGGTCGTCGCCGGACCCGACGGCTACCCGCTCGCGCTGAGCGCTCTCGACGGACGCGCACAGACGCTGCTCGCGCCCTGCGCGCTCGCCGAGGCGCGCGACAAGTCCGTCTCCCGCCACAACGACCGGCTCGCCGACCGGCGGCCGCACCTCTACACCTGATCGGAGAGATCTCGATGCTCGTCCGCACCGCGCTCACCCCGCCCCCGTCCCTGGCGGCGACCGGGCCCGACGACCGTCCGCCGCTGCGCGTCGGCCTCGTCCAGCACGCCTGGCGAGCCGACGCCGGGGCACTCGCGGACCACCTCGACCGGGCCATCGCCGAGGCGGCGCGGCGGGGTGCTCGGGTGGTCTTCCTGCCCGAGCTCACCCTCTCGCGCTACCCGGCCTTCGTACCGGCCGAGGGCATGCCGGGCGAGGCCGCCGAGGAGCTGTCGAACGGTCCGACCTACCGCTTCGCCGCCGCGGCCGCACGGCGGCACGGGGTGGCGGTGCATGCCTCGCTCTACGAGCGCGCCCCCGCCGAGGACGGGCTCGGCTTCAACACCGCGATCCTGGTGGGCCCCGACGGCGAGCTGGCCGGGCGCACCCGCAAGCTGCACATCCCGGTGACGGCCGGCTACCACGAGGACACCTACTTCCGGGGCGGACCGGCGGCGTCGGCGTACCCCGTCCACCGGCCGGACTTCCTCGACGGCGTCGGCCTGGGCCTGCCGACCTGTTGGGACGAGTGGTTCCCCGAGGTGGCGCGGATCTACAGCCTGGCCGGCGCGGAGGTCCTCGCCTACCCGACGGCGATCGGCTCCGAGCCCGACCATCCCGGCTTCGACACCGCGCCGCTGTGGCGACAGGTGATCGTCGGCAACGGCATCGCCAACGGCACGTTCATGGTGGTGCCCAACCGCACGGGCGACGAGGGCGAGATCCGCTTCTACGGCTCTTCCTTCATCTCCGACCCGTACGGCCGGGTGCTCGTGGAGGCTCCGCGCGACGAGGAGGCCGTTCTCGTCGCCGACCTCGCTCTGGGCCAGCGCGACGACTGGCTGGCGCTCTTCCCGTTCCTGCGCACCCGCCGGCCGGACACCTACGGCGCCCTCACCGCCACCTGAGCGACGGGCCGATCGACGCCGGACCTGGCCCGAAGTGGCCATGCCGGGACGGTCCGGTGGGCACTTCGCCGCTGCCGGAGCCTGCCGATGGGACGAGCGTGCCACCCACAGGGGGTGGCCTCGGCAGGAAGCAGAGACCATGAAGTCGATCAACCCCCGGACCGCCAAGATCGCGACCGCGGCGGCGACGCCGCTGGCCATCCTCGTCGCCGCGGGCATGGTGTGGCAGTCCTCGAACGCCGCCTTCAGCGGCCAGACCCGCAACTCGGGCAACAACTGGTCGACGGGCGCGGTCGCGTTGACCGACGACGACGCGGGCGCCGCGCGCTTCCAGGTCGAGAACCTCGTCCCCGGCCAGACGGGCACCAAGTGCCTGAAGGTCACCGCGAACACCACCGTTCCCGGCGTCGTGAAGGGCTACGCCGTCAACCCGGTGCGGTCCGTGCACGGGCTCGAGAACCGCATCACCGTGAGCATGGAGGCCGGCACGGGCGGCGGCTTCGGCAGCTGCGACGGCTTCCAGCTGGAGGACACGGTCGTCCCGTCGATGACCCTGGCGCAGATGATGAGCGTGGACAGCTTCGCGCAGGGCGTCGGAGGCTGGCAGGTGCCGGCCGGCACGACGAGCCGCACCTACCGCCTCACCTGGACCTTCACCACCGCCGGCATGACGCAGAACGAGATCGACCAGCTGCAGGGCGACAAGACCGGTGTCGACATGCAGTGGGAGCTGCAGTCCTCCTGACGGAGGCGTCCCGACAGGAGCAGCGGATGACCACGTGGCCGGCGCTGACGGCCCAGGTGCTCGCCCGCGCCTATCTCGCCTTCCTCCTCACGCTCGCCGTCATCGCGGTGGCGCCGGCCGTCGCCGACTGGCAGTCGTACGTCGTCGACAGCGGCTCGATGAGACCGGAGATCGAGGTCGGCGACGTGGTCGTGGCGCGCGGGATGGACCGCACCGAGCAGGTCCAGCCGGGCCGGGTGTTCGTCTTCGAGGACCCGGCCCGGCCGGAGGCGCGTCGCCTGCTGGTGCACCGCGTGGTCGAGCGCAGTGCCACCGGCGACTGGGTGACCAAGGGCGACGCCAACGCGTCCGCAGACGTCGAGGCCGTTCCGCGCGAGGCCTTCCGCGCCCGCGCTCGGGTCCTCGTCCCGCTCATCGGCTTGCCGTCGTACTGGTGGCGCACGGGGGACGTGACCGCGCTGGTCGCCTGGACCGCGCTCACCCTGACGGCGATCCTCGTCGTCCTCCTCGCCGCTCCGGGGGCGGGACGGCGCCGGGGGGACCGCCGGGGGGACCGCCGGGGCGAGCGCCGGCCGACGAGAGCCCCGGTCGTCGTCGGGGGCCTCGTGCTCGCCGGGGCCCTGGCCCTGGCGGTCGCCTACGCCAACAGCGCGTACGCGGGGTTCACCGCGACCACCCGCAACCCCGGCAACTCCTGGGCGATCTCCGGGTCCACGCAGCAGCCCTACAGCGCCGAGGTGCTCGCCGACGACCCGTCGTTCTACTACCTCCTCGACGAGGCGTCGGGCAGCACCGCCGCGGACGCCTCCGGACGCGACCGCCGCGGCACCTTGTCCGGCATCGCCGGCTACCGGGCGCCGGGCGCGCTGCCGCGCAACTTCGGCTACGCCATGAGCCTGGGCACGACCGGGCGCGTGGTGTCCGGCGGCCCGGCACAGTGGGATCCCACGACCTTCACCCTCGAGCTGTGGTTCCGCACCACATCGCGCGCCGGGGGCAAGCTGGTCGGCTTCGAGTCCGCGCAGGGCGATACCTCCGCGCTCTACGACCGGCAGGTCACGCTGCGCACCGACGGGCGTCTGGTGTACGGCGACTGGAACGCCGTCCAGATCCGGACCATCACCTCGCCGGCGACGTACAACGACGGGCAGTGGCACCACCTGGTGCTCACCGCGGTGCCGGCCGGCAACCAGCAGCAGAGCACGATGTACGTCGACGGTGTCGCGGTCGCGACGGGGACGACGACCCGGACCACCTCCTACAGCGGCTGGTGGCGCGTGGGCCACGGCAAGGTGCGCACCTCGCTGGGGCTCACCACGAGTGCCGGCTTCCCCGGCGAGGTCGACCAGGTCGCCGTGTATCCCTCGGCCCTGACGGGCGCGCGGGTGCGGGCCCACTACGCGGCGCGCTGAGCGCTACGTCTCTCCGCGGACGGGTCTCACCGGCTGGCGCAGGATGGTCCGCAGGCGCTCGGGCGCCGAGCGGCGCGGGTCGCCGAGGTAGATCTCGTGGTGGTGCCCGTTGAAGGTCAGGCCGTGGGCGGGCAGGTACTCCTCGTGGAGCCGGGCGAGCACCGGGCCCTCGTCGTCGTACGGACCGACGTGGAGCAGCTGGACGGCCCTGCCCTCGTCGTACTCCTCCAGGCGCACGTCGCCCAGCGCGGGGAGGTCGGCCTTCGCGCGCAGGGCCGAGCGTGCCTCCGCGAGCATCGCCTCGCTCACCCAGTCGGGCTGCATCATGAGCATCGTCCAGCGGAACGCGTCCTTCTCGCGCCGCACGAAGACGCCGGGGTCGTCAGCCCACCACAGGCCCTCCAACGGCATCACGACGTGGTCGCGGCCGAGCTCGGCCTTGCTGAGGAACTTCAACCGGTAGGACAGGCCGAAGAGCACCTCGACGGCCTCGCGGTAGCGCGGCGCCCGGTTGGGGTCGCCGGCACCGTCCACCATCAGGAACCGGAGCGCCGGGACGTCGACCGGTCGCCAGTCGCGGTAGGTCGGCGCGTACAGCTCGCGGAGCTCTCGCTTGAAGTCCGTCTTGCGCATGGTGGCCACACCCTAGGGCGGGCCGTCGACAGCGCCGGCGGGCCGGTCGGCTCGGCGGGTCAGCCCTCGCGGTGCTGAGCCTCCCGGACGGTGTCGTCGGGCGACTCGATCACCCGCTTGTGGCGCAGCTCGCGCATCCACCACAGGGTGGCGCCGACCATGACCAGGACGGCGATGAGGACGATGAGGACCATGGCGCATCTCCTTTCGAGGGGGACCTGGTGGTACCCCCGCTCACCCCGGCCACCCGGGAGCCCGCTCAGGTGATCTCCGGCAGCTCCTGCGCGGAGCCGAGCAGTGCCTGGAAGGGGTCGCCCCGCCGGGCGAGCCGGTCGAGCACGGTGCGGATGGTCCAGCGGTCGGGGCGCAGGTCCGGATCGTCGAGCTCGCTCCACCCGAGGGGCACCGAGACGGGCGCGTCGGCGGCCGGGCGCGGCGAGTACGGCGCGACCAGCGTCTTGTTGATCGCGTTCTGGGTGTAGTCGAGCCGGGCGCGCCCGCCGCGGGCCTTGACCTCCCACTTCCAGCTCACCAGCTCCGGCACGACCTTGCCGACGGTGCGCGAGAGCTGTTCCACCCACGCCCGGGTGTCGTCGAAGGTGTAGCCCGCGACCACGGGGATCCAGATCTGGATCCCTCGCCGGCCGGTCACCTTGGGCCGGGCGGTGACGCCGAGGTGGTCGAGGGCCGTACGGTGCAGCCGTGCCAGCGTGAGGAGCTCCTCCCACGTGGTGCTCTCGCCTGGATCGAGGTCGACCAGCGCATAGGTCGGCTCGTTCGGTGCCGAGGTCAGCGAGGTCCAGGGATGCCACTCGAGGGCTCCGAAGTTGGCGGCCCACACGAGCGCCGCCGGCTCGTCGGCGACCACATAGGTCGTGGTCTCGCCGGGGTCGGCGTCGGGGTTGTCCCAGGCGCCGAGCCATTCGGGTGCGTGGTCGGGCCGTTGCTTGTGCCAGAAGCCCTTGGCGTCGGCGCCGTCCGGGTAGCGGTGCAGGTTGAGCGCTCGCCCCCTGAGGTACGGCAGCGCCACCGGGGCGATCCGCGCCGTGTAGGCGAGGAGCTCGCGCTTGGTCACCGGCGGGTCGCCGGGGAAGAGCACCTTGTCGAGGTTGGTGACCTTGAGCGAGCGGCCGAAGACCTCCCAGGTTCCCTGCTTGCCGAAGGCGCCGAGCTTGTCGAGCGCCTCGTCGGGCAGCGGGTCGGGCAGCAGGACCTCCTCCGCCTCGGCGGCGTCCGCCCCCGAGCGCCACTGACGGTCGGGGTCCGCGGCGACGTCCTCGTTGGTGCGCCCGCTGAGGACGGAGAGCGGGTGGTCCTCGGGGTCCCAGCCGTCGACCGCGTGCTCGTCGTGCTTGTGCAGCAGCATCCACGACTCGCGGTCGCCGTCCCCGCCCGTGCGGACCAGGACCAGCCGGCCGCGCAGCTTGTGGCCGTGCACCTCGGCGTGCAGCTCGCCGGCGCGGACGGCCGCGCCCGGGTCGTCGGTCTTCACCGGCTCCCACGTCCCGGTGTCCCACACGATGACGTCGCCGCCGCCGTACTGGCCGGAGGGGATGACGCCCTCGAAGTGGAGATACTCGATCGGGTGGTCCTCGACGTGCATGGCGAGCCGGCGGGACTCGGGGTCCAGCGTGGGCCCCTTGGGCACCGCCCAGCTGACCAGGACGCCGTCGATCTCGAACCTCAGGTCGTAGTGCAGGCGGCTCGCGCGGTGCCGCTGGACCACGAAGCGCGGGGCATCCTTCGCGGGCGCGACGGCGCCCGCCGGCTCCGGCGTCCGTGAGAAGTCCCGCATCCGCCGGTACCGCGCGAGCTGGTCACCCCTGTCCGCCTGGTCACCCATGTCCGCGCGGTGCCCAGCGGCGCCGGGTCCATGCCCTGGCGTCAGCCGGGCGCGGCGCGCGGACGGAGCTGTAACTACCTGTTCGCGTCACCACCTGACCCGTAGACGGCTCAGGTGGTGACACGAACAGGTAGTTACAGCTGCCCGCCGGTCCCCTCAGACGTCGTGGGCGAGGATGTCGTCGATGTTGCGCTCGGCCAGGGCGGTGATCGTGACGAAGGGGTTCACCGTGGTGTTGCCGGGGATCAGCGCGCCGTCGATGACGTAGAGGCCGGCGTACCCGTGGAGGCGCCCGTAGTTGTCGGTGGCCTTGTTCAGCACGGCGCCGCCCAGGGGGTGGTAGGTGAGGCCGTCCTGCCAGATCTTGTAGCCGCCGAAAAGGTCGGTGCGGTAGATCGTCCCCTCCTTGCTGTTGATCTTGTCGAAGATGGTCTTGGCCATCGTGATCGAGTCCTGCTTCCAGGAGGTCTGCCACGACAGGTCGACCCGCTGGGCGGCGGCGTTCCAGGTGAACTCCGCGCGCCGCGTGGTGTTGGTGATCGACAGGTAGAGGGAGGCGTAGGTCTCGATGCCGGTCGGCAGGGGAGCGACCTCCGCGAAGGCGCCGCCCGCGTCCCAGTTGTCGATGCCCGAGCACGGGATCGTGGACTGCAGCGTGCCGGTCGGGTCCCACATGTGGTTGGCGCGGCCGCACATCACGTTGCCGTTGTCGCCCCAGCCCTTGCCGACCTCGCCGTTGAGGTTCGGCAGCGCGCCCGTCGCCTTGAGCCGCACGAGCAGCTTGCTGGTGCCGACGCTGCCCGCCGCGAAGAAGACCTTCGCCGCCGTCACGGTCTTCGTGGCGACCGTGGCGCCGCTGGTGTCGATCTGCTCGATCGTCACCGTGTAGCCACCGCTTGCCGCGGGAGCGACCGAGGTGACCTTGTGCAAGGCCGAGACGTTCACCCGTCCGGTGGCGAGGGCCTGGGCGAGATAGGTCTGCACGAGGGACTTCTTGCCGTGGTCGTTGCCGTACATGACCTGGCCGTCGAGCGCCGAGCGGGGGACGGTGCCCGCCTGCTCGGCCTTCATGTAGCTCCAGTCGTAGACGTCGGGGACGAAGGTCCACGCGAAGCCGGAGCGCTGCGCATGCTTCCGGCCCACCCGCGCGTACTGGTAGCACGCCGCGGTCTCGAACCACGCCGGGTCGATCGAGCTGACGCCCAGACCGGCGTTCGCACGCGGGTAGTAGGTGGCGTACATCTCGACCGGGTCCACCGAGGGCAGGATCGAGGCGAACCGGGACTGCTTCGGCGTGACGGCCATGCCGCCGTTGACCAGCGAGCCACCTCCGACGCCGCGGCCCTGGTAGACGGTGATGCCCGCGAACTCCTCGGCGTCGAGGATCCCGGTGTAGCGCGGGATGTCGCTGTCGATCGGGAAGCCGAAGAAGTTGCTCACCGGCGCCTTGGTCCGGGTGCGCAGCCAGTACGCGCGCTGGTCCGGTGAGGTCACCTTGGGGAAGATCCTGCCGTCCGGGCCGGGGGTGTCCCAGGTCATCCCCATCTCGACCATCTCGACCGGGACGCCGGCCTGGGCGAGGCGGAGCGCGGCCACCGCGCCGCCGTACCCGGTGCCGATGACGAGCGCGGGGACCTGGGCTCCGTTGCCGATGGCGGCGCCGGCGGCGGGAGCGGTCAGTGCAGGCGCGCCGAGGGACGCGGCGCCGACCGCGACGCCGGTGCCAGCGAGGAAGCCGCGGCGGGTGAGGCGCGAGGACGCGGAGCGGGGGCGGTGAGACATGTGACCTCCATCACAACCGGAAGAGTTGAAACGTGTTCTACCGGTTGTGGAGAGGGTTCGTCACTACCTACTCGTGGGTAGTCCCGAGATCGTGGCGACCGCCACCCGTCCGGCTCCGCTCACCCGCACCGCGGCGTCGGTGACGGCCGCGTCACCCGCCCGCAGCCCTGCGGGTCGGTCGGGGGCCTCCAGTTCGGCGGTGCCGTCGAGGACCACGAGCACGACCACGTCCGCCGCCGGTACGACGACGGGCCGCTCGCCCGCGGCCAGGCGCAGCACGCGCAGGCTGGCGGCGGCCGCCCCGCGCCGGGTCATCACGTTGAGGTCCCGGGTCGGCCGGTCCACCTCGCAGCGCACGGGCAGACCGCCGTCGAAGGCGAAGGGCTCGTCCGGCCGCAGGACGTGCGTGCGGTCGGGCAGGTGCAGGGTCATCGCGTCTCCCTCCACCAGCGCGATGATCCGGTCGACGCCCGGGAACGGGGAGAAGTCGCCGCTGCGCGCGACCTCCGCGAGGCTCACCCGCCAGGTGAACTCGGCTCCGGCGCCGTCGCGTGCGATCTCCGTGGTCCGTCCCTGTCCGTTGCGCCAGGGGACCCGGGGAAGGTCGGCCGCGCGGGTGATCGTCGTACTCATCGCCGTCCAGTGCACCGCGTCCCGAGGCGCGGCGGAACACCCGGCGGCGCCTCGGTGTCTGGGATGCCAGACACCGAGGCGACGGTCGGGCGGCGGGGTCAGGCCACGGCCAGCTGTGCGCGAGTCGGCACGAACGGGTCCAGCCGCAGGCGCATGCCCGCCTCGGCCGGGGTGCGGTTGGCCTTGCGCCCGTTGCACGGGCCGCAGGCGGCGACGGTGTTGTGCCAGGTCCACCCGCCGCCCCGGCTCTGGGGGAGCAGATGGTCGACGGTCGTCGCGTGGGACCCGCAGTAGGCGCAGCGGTGGCGGTCGCGCTTGAGCACGTTGGCCCGCGAGTACGCCGCCGGGCGGTACATCCACTTCGCGGCGACGTACCGGACCAGCCGGATCACCCGCGGCCACGGGTGCGGGCCGATCATCCGGTCCTCGTGGGCCTCCTCGACGGTGGCGACCTCGCGGAACAGCATGCGCACCGCGTGCTGGAAGGTCACGGTGCCCAGCGGCTCGTAGGAGGCGTTGAGCAGGGTCACGGTGGTCACGGCTGCCGTCACCTCCTTCGGTCGCGTGGTCGTCCGGCGCCTGTCGGATGGATCGTCCAGGGTCCGGATTTCCGTTCGGCCACGAGGGCGTGAAAGGCAGAAGACCTCTGCGCGAGGTCCGACCCGTCGAATGTACGTCGACCCGCGGGCTGGGCTCCACCGAATTGGGGGTCCTGTTCGGACGTCCCGCTGAGCGGGAGAACCGCCGGGCCGCGATGTGACCGCGGCCACGCTCGCGCCCATGCACGCAGTGATCATGAACGAGACAGGTGGGCCCGAGGTCCTGCAGTACGGCGAGATCGCGACGCCCGAGCCCGGTCAGGGGGAGGTGCGGATCCGGGTCGCGTACGCCGGCGTCAACCCCGCCGACTGGAAGAACCGGCAGGGCATGCTGGCCGCCTTCCGGCCCTATGTCTTCCCGTACGTGCTGGGCTTCGACGCCGCCGGCGTGGTCGACGCGCTCGGCGAGGGCGTCACCGCCTTCGCCGTCGGCGACCGGGTCCTCACGCCCACCAACCACGGCCAGGGGGCGCACGGCAGCTACGCCGAGCAGGTGGTCGCGGCGGTCGACCGGGTCGCGCCGATGCCGGACGGGCTGGGCTTCGCGGAGGCGGCGGCGCTCCCGGTCGCCGCGCTCACCGCGTGGCAGGCCCTGCAGCACAACGGCGGGGTCCGACGCGGCCAGCGGGTGCTGGTGCACGGAGGGTCCGGCGGCCTCGGTGGGTTCGCCGTGCAGTTCGCTCGGGCCGCCGGCGCCGAGGTGGCGGCGACGTGCAGCACCGCCAATGTCGCCTACCTGCGAGGGCTCGGCGTCGAGCGGGTCGTCGACTACGTCGCCGAGGACGTCACCGCGGCGGTCAAGGAGTGGGCGCCCGAGGGGCTCGACCTGCTCGTCAACACCGCCGGCGCGAGCTCGCTCGCACACGGTCTGGACCTGGTCCGCGGCGGCGGCACCTTCGTGAGCATCCCGACGCTCGTCGACGACGGGGACATCCCGGCCGAGATGGCGGCCGCCGCCGAGCGCGGCGTGGAGCGGGTGTACTCGATGATGACGGACGTCGACTGTGCCCCGGCGCTCGGCGCCATCGCCGCGATGGTCGCGAGCGGCGAGGTGCTGCTGCCGGAGATCCGCGTGCTCGACCTGCGTGATGCGGCGGCCGCACACGAGGCGATCCAGACCGGGCACACCCGCGGCAAGATCGTGCTGAAGGTGGCGGACCTGTGAGCGCCGCCCCGGTGGGCGACCCGATCGTCGTCCAGGACCGCTTCGAGCTCTTCGCCGCGGACCTGCCACGGCTGCGCGCGCTGCTCGCCGACTATGCGGCCGGCGCGGCGGCGCGTGGCCTCACCCTCGTGGAGGAGCGGGTGGCGCCACCTCTGCGCCTCGCCGACCAGCCGGTCACGCTCGCCGTGCGCTGGACGCTGCCCGACGTCGGCGCCTTCTGGTCGGCCCGCGCCCAGTCGCACGACCCCGCTGTCGGCGCGTTCTGGGCAGCCGTGGACGCCCTCGTGGTCGCCCGGTCGCGGCAGTACCCGCTCGCGCCGGACGCCCTGCCACCCGCCCCCGAGGACACCAGTGGCCTCGCGGCCGAGCCCACCGCGTGGCGCGAGACGGCCCAGCTCCACCTGCCTGCTGGGGCGGGGGAGGCGCAGCTCGGTGCGCTGGCGGCCGTGCTGGCCCGGGCGGTCGAGCTGCCCGGGATCGACGCGGCCGTCCTCAGCGCGAACTACGTCGCCGACTACGGTGCCGGCCACTTCACCTGGGACCTCGTCTACCCGGACCGCGCCACCGCCGAGGCCGCCCGCACCTCGCCGCTGTGGACCGACGTCCTGCTGCCCGCGCTGGACGAGCACTGCGCCGCCCGATCCGCTCTCGGGCTGGAGACCGTCGGCGCCGGCGGCCGCGACCCCGGGCTGAAGGACGGCGTCAAGCGCACCGCGCTCTTCCGGCTGCTGCCCGGGGTGTCCGCGGACGTGGCGGACGCCTTCGCCCGCGACACCCTCGCGATGCCCGCGCACATCCCGGCCATCCGCAACTGGCGGCTCAGCCGCGCGGTCCCCCTCGCGTGGGACGCCGGCCCGGGCGCGCCGTGGACCTTCGTCTGGGAGCAGGAGTACGCCGACCTCGACGGCCTGGTGGTGGACTACATGGTCCACCCGCACCACTGGGCGCACGTCGACCGCTGGTTCGACGTCGAGTCCGGCGCGCAGGTCGTCGACCCGGCCCTGTGCCACGCCTTCGCGGGGCTGGAGCAGAGCCTCATCCTGCGCTGAGATAGGGCGCCAGCTCGAGCGCGAGGTGCAGCCGGAGCCGGTCGGCGCCGCGAGCGAGGTCGTACCCGGTCGCCTGCTCCACCTGGCCCAGCCGGTGGTAGACGGTCTGCCGGTGCACGGCGAGCCGGGCCGCCGTACGGGAGGCGCTGCCGGCCTCGTCGAGCCAGACCCGGACGGTCTCGAGCACGTCGGGTCCGGCCCCCGCGAGGAGGGCGCGCACGGGCGGGTCGATCACGGCGGCCTCGAGGTCGTCGTCGCGGGTGACGCCGAGCAGGGCGAGCGGACCGAGCGCCTCCCAGCGCACGACGGTGCCGGGGGCGGCGGTGCGCGCGACGCGCAGGCTGACCCGAGCGCCCCGGTGTGCGGCGGCGAGGGCGTCGATCCCGGCGATGGTCGGGCCGGTCCCCGCACGCGTCACCCGGTCCAGGCTGTCGACCCGGCGGCCGAGGCCCAGCGCGCCCAGCAGGTCGGTGAGCCCCGCGGTGGGCTCGACGAGCTCGGCCCGGACGACGGCGCACGCCGCCCCCGGGCTCGACCGCACCCACACCACCCCGGGGCGCGAGGGCCGGCTGGCGACCTGGTCGAGCAGCTCGGGGCGCTCGAGGAGCACGCAGGTCACCGGCTCCTGCAGGTCGAGCCCGCCCGCCTGCGCGAGGTCGGCGGCCGACTCGCGCGCGGCGAGGCGGCCACCCTCGACGAGCTCGCGGAAGAGCGCGTCGCGATGGGACTGGCGCCGCTCGGCGACGTTGAGCAGGCGCGCCGCCGACTCCGCGATCCGGACCGCCTCGGGCCAGGTCGACTCGGGGATCGTGCCGTCGGGGTCGATCAGCCAGAAGTACCCGTGCACCCGGTCGAGGTGACGGGCCGGGACGCACAGCCGGGCCACGATCCCGAGGTCGGGGTCCGCCGGGGTGCGCAAGGGCCCCTGGGAGTCCTCGATGCCCTGGCCGCGGAACCACGCGCGCACCTCGTCGGTCGAGCGGCGCTGCAGGATCGAGCGCTGCCGGATCGAGTCCACGACGTCGTCGCCGCGGTGGTCGGAGAAGCCGATCAGGCGGAAGGCGGGGTCCTCGAGCGTGCAGGGGGCGTCGGTCAGCCGGGCCATGTCCTCGACCAGGTCGTCCAGCGAACTCATTGGACAAGTGTCACACCGCTCGCCCGTCAAGGCGTGGCAGGTGTCGCTTTCGTGTGACCCGGGACGCTCCTACCGTGGAGGCATGCTCGACCAGGCCCTGAGCGCCACCCTCAACCGCGCCTCACGCAGCGCCCGCACCCGACGCGCCGTCGAGTCGTTCCCGCTCACCCGCAAGGTGGTGGACCGGTTCGTCCCCGGCGAGACCACCGCCGACGCCGTCGCGGCGACTCGCCGCCTCGTCGCCGCCGGGCGCTCGGTGACCATCGACGTGCTCGGCGAGGACGTCCTCGACCTCGCCGGCGCGCGCGCGATGCGCGACGCCTATCTCGCACTGCTCAGCGCCCTCGCCGAGGCCGGTTGCGCCGCCGACGCGGACGTCTCCCTCAAGCTGTCCGCGATGGGCCAGGCGCTGGACGGCGGTACGCCGGTCGCGACCGACCACGCCGCGGAGATCGCCGACGCAGCCGCTGCCCTCGGCTGCACGGTGACCCTCGACATGGAGGACCACACCACGGTCGACTCCACCCTCGCGATCGGCGCCGCGCTGCGGGCGACGTACCCCTTCGTGGGGAACGTGCTGCAGACCAACCTGCGTCGTACGCCCGGGGACATCGCCGATCTCGACGGCACCGGCGCGCGGATCCGCCTGGTCAAGGGCGCCTACCGCGAGCCCGCGTCGGTGGCGCTGCAGCGCAAGGCCGAGGTCGACCACGCCTACGAGCGGGCGATCGACGCGCTCATGGCCTCCGACTGCTACCCGATGATCGCCACCCACGACCCGGCGATGCTCGACCGGGCGGTCGCGCAGGCGGCGGTGGCTGGGCGCGGCCCCGACCGCTGGGAGGCGCAGATGCTCTACGGCGTGCGCACCGACCTGGAGCAGCGGATGGTCGACGACGGCCACCGCATGCGCGTCTACGTGCCGTTCGGCACCGACTGGTACGGATACTTCATGAGGCGCCTCGCCGAGCGCCCGGCCAATGTCGCCTTCTTCCTGCGCGCGCTCGCGCACCGCTGACCCGCTCACCCCGCTGACCCGCCGATCCCGCCCCCGAGAGGACCCGACATGGACGCCATCACCACCCCGCCGGCCCCGGTCAACGAGCCGAACCTGACCTACGCCCCGGGCAGTGCGGAGCGTGGGGAGCTGGCCGCGCAGCTCGACGCCCTGAGCGGTACGACGCGCCAGCTCGACGCCCACATCGGCGGCGAACGGGTCGTCGGCGGCGGCGAGGAGATCGCCGTCGTCCAGCCGCACGCGCACCAGAAGGTGCTCGGCGTCCTGCGCAACAGCACGGCCGACGACGCCAAGTCCGCGATCGCGGCGGCCCGGGAGGCGGCCCCCGGCTGGCAGGCGCTGCCCTTCGACGAGCGGGCCGCGGTCATCCTGCGCGCGGCGGAGCTCCTCGCCGGCCCGTGGCGCCAGCGGCTCAACGCCGCCACCGTGCTCGGCCAGTCGAAGACCGCCTTCCAGGCAGAGATCGACGCCGCCTGCGAGCTCATCGACTTCTGGCGGTTCAACGTCCACTTCGCCCGCCAGATCCTCTCCGAGCAGCCGATCGCGAACGCGCCGGGCATCTGGAACCGCACCGACCACCGCCCGCTCGAGGGCTTCGTATACGCGATCACCCCGTTCAACTTCACCGCCATCGCCGGCAACCTGCCGACCGCCCCGGCACTCATGGGCAACACGGTGATCTGGAAGCCGTCGCCGACCCAGCAGCTCGCGGCCTCGCTGACCATGGAGCTCCTCGAGGAGGCGGGCATGCCGCCGGGCGTCATCAACATGCTGCCCGGCGACGGCCTGGCCGTCTCCGAGGTCGCGCTCGCCCACCCGGACCTCGCCGGCATCCACTTCACCGGGTCGACGGCGACCTTCCAGCGGCTGTGGGCGAGCGTCGGCGCCCACCTGTCGTCGTACCGGACCTATCCGCGGCTGGTCGGCGAGACGGGCGGCAAGGACTTCGTCATCGCGCACCCCTCGGCGGACCCGGACGTGTTGCGCACGGCGCTGATCCGCGGGGCGTTCGAGTACTCCGGCCAGAAGTGCTCGGCCGCCTCGCGCGCCTACGTGCCCGCTTCGCTGTGGGCGCGCATGGGGGCCGACCTCGCCGCGCAGACCGACGCCCTGCCGGTGGGCGACCCGACCGACTTCGCGAACTTCACCGGCGCCGTCATCGACGCCCGCGCCTTCGCCAAGCACAAGGCCGCGATCGAGCGGGCCCGGGCCACCAGCGGGCTGGAGATCGTTGCCGGCGGCGAGGTCGACGACAGCGTCGGCTACTTCGTGCGGCCCACCGTCGTGGTGGCCCAGGACCCGGCCGACGAGATGTTCTCCACCGAGTACTTCGGCCCCATCCTCGTCGTCCACGTGTACGACGACAGCCGGCCCGGTGCGTTCGAGGAGGTCGTCCGGCAGGCCGAGTCCGCGGCGCCGTACGCGCTCACGGGCTCGGTGCTCGCCACCGACCGCGCCGCGATCGACTGGGCGAGCAACCACCTGCGCTTCGCCGCCGGCAACTTCTACGTCAACGACAAGCCGACCGGTGCCGTGGTCGGCCAGCAGCCCTTCGGCGGCGGCCGCGCCTCCGGGACCAACGACAAGGCCGGCTCCGCCCTCAACCTCCTCCGCTGGACCTCCCCCCGCTCGATCAAGGAGACCCTGGTCCCGCCCACCGACCACCGCTACCCCCACATGTCCTGACCCGTTCGGGTTGAGTCGTCACTTCCGACCCGTCGAGTCGTCACTTCCGACCCGTCGACCCGGCGTTGTTCGGCAGTCGCCGGAGGCGCTCACCTGAGAGGTGACGACTCGACGGGTCACGAGCGACGACTCGAGCGGCCGCTACCGACGACTCGACGGGTCGGAAGTGACGACTCCACGGTCGGGGCGCACGAAGGAGTGGCGGTGAGGTGGTGCCGTTCGACGAAGGGGCGAGGGACGTGCGCGCCTAGGCTGCGGCCATGCGTGGGATCGGGGAGTGGCTGCGGGAGCGGCTGCCGGAGCTGCTGGAGGAGACCGGCGTGCCGGCGGCGGCGGTCGCGGTCGTGCACGGGGACGAGCTCGTCGACGCCGCCGCAGGGACCCTGAGCACCGCGACCGGCGTCGCGGCGACGACCGACGCCATCTTCCAGATCGGCTCGATCACCAAGGTGCTCACGGCGACTCTGGTGCACCAGCTGGTCGAGGAGGGCCTGGTCGAGCTCGACCGCCCGGCGCGCACCTGGCTGCCCGACCTGCGGCTGGGCGACGAGGGCGCGGCCGCGACCGTGACCGTGCGCCAGCTCCTCACCCACACCGCCGGCTTCGAAGGTGACGTCTTCACCGACACCGGCAAGGGCGACGACTGCCTGGAGCGGTACGTCGACCTGCTGGCCGACGTGCCGCAGCTCTTCCCGCCCGGCGCGATGTGGTCCTACAACAACGCCGCGTTCTGCGTGCTCGGCCGGCTGGTCGAGGTCGTCCGCGGAGCGCCGTACGACGCCTGCCTGCGCGCCCACCTGCTCGCCCCGCTCGGCCTGAGCCACGCAGCGACGGACCCCTACGAGGCGGTGCTGCACCGGGTGGCGGTCGGGCACGTGGAGACCGCGCACCGCGCCGGGCTGCATCCCACCACGACCTGGGCCCTCGCCCGGTCCAACGCGCCCGCCGGGTCGATGCTCGCGATGCGGGCGCGCGACCTGGTGGCCTTCGCCCGCCACCATCTCACCGCGCCGGCGCTCGCGGCCATGCGCGCGCCCCAGGTCGCCCTGCCCGACATCGGCCAGGGCGAGGCGTGGGGGCTGGGCTGGGAGCTGTTCCGGCTCGCGCCCACGCCGGTCGTCGGCCACGACGGCAACACCATCGGCCAGTCGGCCTTCCTGCGCCTGCTCCCCGAGCACGACCTGGCCGTCGCGGTCCTCACCAACGGCGGCGACGGCAAGCGGCTGCACCGCGCGATCGCGGGCCACGTCCTGCGCACGCTCGCCGACGTCGAGCTGCCGGGCGTGCCGGACCCGCCGGCGACGCGTCGGACCCCCGAGCCCCTCCGGTACGCCGGCACCTACGTCTCGGACGTCGCCGAGACCGTCGTGAGCGGCGACGCGCACGGCCGGCTCTGGCTGCGTCGCACGCCGCGCGGGGTGCTCGCCGAGATCGACGAGCCGCCGTACCGCACCGAGCTGGTCGCCTGGCGCGGGGACACGCTGTGGCCGGTGGATCCCGAGGGCGGGACCCACCAGCCGGTGGCCTTTCTCGGCGACGACGGGACCGGCCGGGCGGCGTACCTGCACACCGGACGCGCCGACCGGAGGGTGTCGTGAACGAGCTGCATCGGTCGGCGGTCGTCGCCGACACGCACAACGACCTCCTCTGCGCCGTCGTGGCGCGCCCGGCCGACCGCTGGGCCGCGTTCTTCCGTGAGCAGTGGCTGCCGCAGCTGCGTGCCGGCGGGGTCGACCTGCAGACCCTGCCCGTGTTCGTGGAGGACGGGTACCGCCCGGAGGGCGCGCTGCGCCGCACCCTGCGGATGGTCGAGGCCGCGCACCGGCTGGCCGAGGGGAACGACGACGAGGTCGCCCTGTGCCGGGACGGGCACGAGATCGACGAGGTACTGGCGTCCGGGCGGATCGCGCTGGTCCTGGCGCTCGAGAGCGCGCCGGGAGTGGGGGAGGACGTCGAGCTGCTGGAGACCCTGTTCCGCCTCGGCGTGCGGGTGGCCTCGCTGGCCCACTTCGGACGGACCGCGCTCGCCGACGGCAGCGGCGAGGACGCGACGGGAGGCCGGCTCACGAGGGCGGGCGTTGCCGCGCTGGCGGAGATGGAGCGGCTCGGCATGCTCTTCGACGTCAGCCATCTCGGCCGCGCCGGCGTGGAGCACGTCCTCGAGGCGTCGTCGCGGCCGGTGATCGCCACGCACTCCGCGGCCCGCGCGCTCTTCGACCACCACCGCAACCTCGACGACGAGCAGATCCGGGGGATCGCCGAGCGTGGAGGCGTGGTGTGCGTGAACTTCTTCGCGCCCTATCTCCACGCCGTGGACTTCACGGTGGACCGCCTGGTCGACCACCTCGAGCATGTCGTCTCGGTCGCCGGCATCGCGCAGGTGGGGCTGGGCCCGGACTTCATCAAGGAGGTGCTCGCCGACACGACGCCGCCCTGCTGCGAGGTGGCCTTCGTCGAGGGCGTGCGGGCCGACGCCTACCTGCCGGGCCTCGAGGGTCCCGCAGGCCTGCCCCTCGTCACCGAGGCCCTGCTGAGCCGGGGCTGGCCGGAGGCGGACGTGGTCGCCGTGCTCGGCGAGAACGTACGACGCCTCTACCGCGCCGAGCTCGGTCGGGCTGGATGAGCCCCTGGGCGCCGTTCGTGCGGCCGGACGAACCGCGACCCCCAGCTCCGGTGGCTCGCACCAACATCGCGGGTGACGCGCGTCGCACCATCGTGCCGTGGCCCAGCACAGCGCAGCAGTGAGCACGGGGACGAGCCCGGGGAGCAGCCCGGGAGGGGACGTGGGGGACCGCCCTGGCGTGCGCGCCGCGAACAGCAAGCCGGCCGCGTCGGAGCGGGTGCTCACCGTCCGCGACCTGGGGGTGGAGATCCGGCGCGGCGACCGGGTCGTCCGGCCCGTCTCCGGGGTGAGCCTGGACCTCCACCGCGGCGAGACCCTGGGCATCGTCGGGGAGACCGGCTCGGGCAAGTCGATGACCGGTCTGGCCATCATGGGGATGCTCCCGGCAGGCGGGCGGGTGACGTCCGGCTCGATCGACCTCAGCGGCACCGAGCTGGTCGGCCTCCCGGGCCCGCAGTACCGCGCGATCCGCGGCAACGACATCGCCATGGTGTTCCAGGACTCGCTGACCGCGCTCAACCCGACCCGCCGCATCGGGGACCAGGTCGCCGAGCCCGCCCGCCTCCACCTGGGCCTGTCGCGCCGCGCGGCCCGCCGCCGCGCGGAGGAGATGCTGGCGCTCGTGGGGATCCCGCGCCCCGCCGAGCGGATGGACGACCATCCGCACCAGCTCTCCGGCGGCATGCGGCAGCGGGTGATGATCGCGATGGCGCTGGTGTGCGAGCCTCGGGTGGTCATCGCCGACGAGCCGACGACCGCCCTCGACGTGACCATCCAGGCGGAGATCCTCGACCTGCTCGACGACCTCCGTGCCCGGCTCGGCATGGCGATGATCCTGGTGACCCACGACATGGGGGTGATCGCGCGGCACGCCGACCGCGTCGGTGTCATGTACGCCGGCGGGCTGGCCGAGACCGGACCGACCGCCGCCCTGTTCGACCGGACCCGCCACCGCTACACCCAGGCCCTCCTGGCCTCGATCCCCTCGCTGACCCACGACCGCGGCGAGGAGCTGTTCAGCATCGGCGGCGCCCCGCCGGATCTCAGTGCGGAGCAGGTCGGCTGCGGGTTCGCCGCGCGCTGCGCGGCCGCGTCCGCGCAGTGCCGGACGCAGCGGCCGCCCGTCGTGACCGAGGGCGACCACGCCTTCGCCTGCTGGCACCCGGCCGCCGGCCCCCTCGAGCGGGTCCCGGTCCGCATCGCGGAGAGCGCGCCCGCCGTGACCACGCCGACCGGGACCGAGACCGCGCGGCTCCGCGCGGTGGACCTGCACCGGGAGTACCCGGCCGGACACCGCGGTTGGCTGGGTCCGCGGCGCACCGTGCGGGCCGTGTCGGGAGTCAGCCTCGAGGTCGCCGCGGGCGAGACCTACGGCCTGGTAGGGGAGTCGGGCTGCGGCAAGTCGTCGCTCGGGCGGATGCTCGTCGCGCTGGACCAGCCGACCTCGGGCGAGGTCGTCTTCGAGGGACGCTCGGTCACGACGATGCGTCCCCGCGAGCTCGGCGCGCACCGCGCCCGCCTGCAGATGATGTTCCAGGACTCCAGCGCCGCCCTCGACCCGCGGATGCGGATCGGCGCGGCGCTGCGGGAGCCGCTGGCCATCCAGGGCATCGGCACCCGCGCGGAGCGGACCGCCCGCGCCCGCGAGCTCCTCCACGACGTGGGCCTGCCCGCAGCGGTCCTCGAGCGCTTCCCCCACGAGCTGTCCGGCGGTCAGCGCCAGCGCGTCGCCCTCGCTCGTGCGCTGGCCCTGGACCCGACGGTACTCGTCGCCGACGAGCCGGTCAGCGCCCTCGACGTCTCCATCCGCTCGCAGGTGCTCAACCTGATGCGGCGGATCCAGCGCGATCGCGGCCTGAGCAGCGTCGTCGTCTCCCACGACCTCGCGGTCGTGCGCTATCTCGCGGACCGGGTGGGCGTCATGTATCTGGGCAAGATCGTCGAGACCGGCCCCACCGAGCGGGTGTACGCCGCGTCGGCGCACCCCTACACCGCGGGTCTGCTGGCCGCCGTTCCGGAGGCGGTGCCGAGCGCCCCCGAGCTCCCCGTCCCGACGGTGGACCGGGTGCGCGGAGAGCTGCCCAGCCCGCTCGACCCTCCCAGCGGCTGCCGCTTCCGGACCCGCTGTCCCCTGGCGACCGAGCTGTGCGCGCAGGTCGAGCCCGCTCTCGCGGACGTGCTCGCGCCCGACGGCGCCCGCCACCAGGTCGCCTGCCACTTCCCACTCCAGCCCAGCACCCCGGCGGTCGCCCAGAAGGACGGAGGCTCCTGACATGGCCTGGTACGTCGCGCGGAGGCTCGCGGTCTCCGTCGTGGTCCTCCTCGGCATCTCCGCGGTGGTCTTCTTCCTGCTCCACCTGGTCTCCGACAGTCCCGGCCGCGTGGTCCTGGGCCAGCGCGCCTCGCCCGCGGCGGTGGCCGACTTCAACCACCAGCACGGGTACGACCGGCCGGTCGTGGTGCAGTACCTCAGCTATCTCGGCCAGCTGCTGCAGGGAGACCTCGGTCGCTCGTACAAGCTGAACCAGGACGTCTCCACCCTGCTGCAGCAGAACGCCGGACGCAGCGCCATGCTCTCGCTGGCGGGCCTGGTGGTCGCGCTCCTCGTCGCCGTCCCGCTCGGGATCCTCCAGGCCGTGCGGCGCAACAGCCTCGTCGACCGGCTGGCGACCGGTGTCGCGTACGTCCTCTATGCGACACCGGCCTTCCTGCTCGGCCTCGTCCTGATCGCCGTGTTCAGCCAGCAGCTCGACCTGCTGCCCGCCGAGGCCTCGCAGTCGCACTCACCGTGGGTGGTGTTCACCGACCCCCGCTCGATGGCTCTGCCGGTCATCACGATCGCCGTCACGAGCATCGCGATCTTCAGCCAGTACCAGCGCTCCGCCGCCCTCGACCAGCTCGGCCAGGACTACATCCGGGTCGCGCGCGCCAAGGGCCTGCCCGAGCGGCTGGTGCTCACCCGGCACCTGCTGCGCAACGCCTGCCTGCCGGTGGTCACGCTGGTCGGCACGATGATCCCGCTGCTCCTGGCGGGCAACCTGATCGTCGAGTCCCTGTTCAACTACTCCGGGCTCGGGCTGCTCTTCCTCAACAGCCTGCACCGCGAGGACTATCCCATCCTCCTCGCCTACACGCTGATCGGCGGCGTGCTGACCGTGGTGGGCAATCTCATCGCCGACATCGCGGTGGCCCTGGCCGACCGCAGGATCGAGCTGGCCGCATGAGCACCGTGAACCCCCGTCCGGGGGCCGCAGACGCCGCCACCGCCGCGGCCACCGACGCCGCCGAGCAGGCGGCCCTCGCGCCGGCCCCGCCGACCTCCCTGCGCACCGCGCTGCGTCAGCTGCGCCATCACCCGCTCGGCCTGGCCGGCGCCGGCCTGCTGCTGGCCATCGTGGCGTTCTGCTTCGTCGGACCGCTGCTGTGGCGCACCAACCAGACCGACGTCAACCTGCTCGACGCCGCGCTCCCACCCGGTCCGGGGCACCCGCTCGGCACCGACACCAACGGCTTCGACGTCCTCGGCCGGCTGATGGAGGGGGGCCAGGTGTCGCTGCAGATCGGCCTCCTCGCCGCGCTCTTCGCCACCACCCTCGGCACCGTGTACGGCGCCGTGGCCGGCCTCGCGGGCGGGGTGGTCGACGGCTTCATGATGCGCCTGGTCGACGTCTTGCTGTCCGTGCCCTTCCTGTTCTTCGTACTCATCCTGTCCGCGCGCTTCGACGCCAACGCCTGGACGCTGGCGCTCGTCATCGGCGCCTTCTCGTGGCTGATCTCGGCCCGCCTGGTGCGCGGCGAGGTGCTCACCCTGCGGGTGCGGGAGTACGTCCTCGCCGCGAAGGTGATGGGCGCGTCCCGGCGGCGGATCATCCTCACCCACCTGATCCCGAACGCGATGGGCGTGATCATCGTCAACATCACCTTCCAGGTGGCCGACGCGGTCCTGGTGGTGGCCGCGCTGGGCTTCCTCGGCTTCGGGCTGAGCTATCCGACCACCGACTGGGGGAGCCAGCTCGCCAGCGGGGTCACCTACATCTCTGCCGACTACTGGTGGCTCATCTACCCGGTCGGCGGCTTCATCGTGCTCACCGTGCTCGCCCTCAACCTGCTCGCCGACGCGCTCCGGGACGCCGTCGGACGCAAGGCCGACTGACCCAGAAGACCACCAGGCCCGTCCCTGTCCAGGTCCACCGAGCCCTCGCCGAGGAATCGTCGGCGCGGACGAACCGGGCTCCTCGCGGCTGGTGCATCTTCGACCGAACAGCCCACACCCGACCCACACTGCGGAGAACTGACATGACCCACCTGCGTGGACAGCGACGCGGCCGCCTCGGCGTGGCCCTGGTCGCGGTGGTCGCCCTCCTCGTCTCGGGATGCTCCAGCGAGGGAGCATCGACGAAGGACGTCGCGAAGAAGTACAAGGACATCCCCGCCGAGACCGGCACGCCCCAGGACGGCGGCACCATCACCGTCGCGCTCACGCCGGGTCTGACGCCCAACTACATCTACCCCTACCCGCCGGCGTCCGTCAGCGGCACGGTCATCGCGCGCGGCCTGATGTGGCGCGCGCTCTACCGTCCCAGCGGCACCGGCGACGCCGTGGTGAACGCCGAGCAGAGCCTGGCGGAGCTGCCGGAGACGAGCGAGGACCGCACGACGGTCACCATCCGCCTCAAGGACTACCAGTGGTCGAACGGGCGCAAGGTCACCGCCGACGACGTGGTGTTCTCGCTGGAGCTGCTCAAGGCGGCGATCGCGAAGAGCCCGGGCAACTGGAGCTTCTACACGCCCGGCCAGTTCCCCGACGGGGTGAGCGCCGAGGCCACCGACGAGGGCACGGTGACACTCAGCCTGGAGACGGCGTACAACGAGTCCTACCTGCTGTCGATGCTCGCCCTGCTCTACGTGATGCCGTCGGAGGAGTGGAGCATCGCGGAGACGGGTGGTCCGCGGCTGGACTTCCGCGACCCGAAGAACGCCAAGGCGATCTACACGTATCTCACCCAGCAGGCCGAGGACCAGGCGGGCTTCACGACCAACCCGCTGTGGCAGGTCGTCAACGGACCCTTCCGGCTGAAGAGCTTCGACCCCACCACCGGCTCGTTCTCGCTGGTGGCGAACGAGGAGTTCAGCGGTCCGGGGGAGCAGCGGCTCGACCAGGTCGACTTCAAGGCGTTCACCTCCGCCTCGGCCGTGCTCAACCAGTACAAGGCCGGCACCCTGACCGTCGGCACCCTGGACGCGAGCTTCGCCTCCGAGATCGACACGCTGAAGAGCGACGGCTACCACGTGTACGGCGCCCCCGCGCCGGCCCGCATCGACCCGCTCACGTTCAACTTCGAGAACACCGTCGAGAGCTTCGGCAAGATCGCCGCGCAGCCGTACGTCCGGCAGGCGCTCCAGCACCTGATCGACCAGAAGGGCTACATCGAGAGCCGCGGCGTCTACAACGGCACGGCCTCGGAGAACTACAGCGTGGCCGGAGCCGACACGCCGTACCCGCCGGAGTTCGGCGCCGAGGCGACCTACCCCTTCGACCCCGCGAAGGCGGAGGAGCTGCTCACCCAGCACGGCTGGAAGGTCGTGCCGAACGGCACCACCACCTGCGAGAGGCCGGGCACCGGAGAGGACCAGTGCGGCGAGGGGATCCCGCAGGGCGCGAAGATCAGCTTCACGCTCGCCTCGGCCAACACCCCGTCGTACGTCGGCGCGCGCGACGTCGCCTTCGCCTCGGAGGCGAAGAAGCTGGGCATCGAGGTCGAGGTCGTCACCAAGTCGCTGAACTACATGTACTCCAACTACGGCAACAGCTTCGCGCCCGCGAAGAAGAACGAGTGGGGGATGCAGGACTACGGAGCGATCTACCTCGCCGCGGGCTACCCGAGCAGCAACACGGTCTTCAACACGACCGGCACCTTCAACCTCGGGTCCTACTCCAACGAGGAGGTCGACGCCCTCATCGACGAGTCGACCTTCGGCGCGGACCCGAGCGTGCTGGCGAAGGAGACCACCGCCGTCTCCGAGGACCTGCCGGTGCTCTTCTTCCCGACGCCGCACACGCTGGTGGTCTGGAAGGACACGCTCTCCGGGCCGCCGGAGTCCTTCCACTCCCTGCTGAGCTTCCTGTACAGCCCCGAGCTCTGGTACCTCACGAAGTAGGAGACACGCATGGTCGACCTCGCCGCGGTGCTCGCCGCCATCGGTGACGCCCGTGTCGTCGCGCTCGGCGAGGCCGGCCACAACATCGCCGAGCTCCACGAGCTCCGGGACCGGCTGTTCCGGCAGCTCGTGGAGCAGCGCGGCTTCACCGCCCTCGTGGTGGAGTCGGGCTTCCCCGAGGGCCTCGAGCTCGACGCGTGGGTGCGTGGGGGGCCGGGCTCCGTCGAGGACGTCGCTCGGGACGCGGTCTCCTACGGCTTCGGCAACGCCGTCGAGGTGCACCGTCAGCTCGCCTGGATGCGCTCGCACGGCGGGGTCCGCGTCTACGGCATGGACCTCGCCGGAGGGACCACCTCGCCGGGCCCTGCCGTCCGCGCCCTGCTCGACCGCCTGCCTGCGCAGCCGGGTGACGCAGAGCTGCTGGCCCGCAGCGATCTCGGTGGCCGCGTGGAGGCGGCACTGCGGTACGCCGGACTCGTCGACGGTGAGCGGGAACGGCTGCGCAGCGACCTGCGTGCCCTCGCCGAGCGGGCGCTCGCCGACCCGGACCCCGTCACGGCGCGGCTGGCCGCCTGCGTCCGCGCGTTCGCCGACGGGGCCGACGGGCCGGACCGCGAGGCCTTCATGGCGGACACCGTGCGCTGGGTCCTGGAGCGCGAGGAGCGGGTGCTGGTGAGCGCCCACAACGGGCACGTCCAGCGCATGCCGTACGACGGCGCCCCCACGCTCGGCGGCCTGCTCGCAAGGGGGCTCGGCGGCGAGCTGGTGGTCATCGGAACCACCTTCGCCTCGGGGCCGGTGGTCCGGATCACCGACCGCTCGGCGCGCGCGTTCGACTGGAGTGTGGCGCTGGAGGAGGACGTGGCCGGACCGACGCTGGACGACGGGTTCGACCTGGTGGTCGAGCTCGGTGAGGTGCACCGCGTCCCCGGCGCGTTCGAGCGGCTGCGCCGCGAGCTCGCCGCGCCGTACCCGCCCGCGCGCGTGGTCGACGCGGTCGCCACCCCCGCCGGGGTCCGGGTGCCCGACCCCTATCGATGGCTGGAGGCGGAGGACGACGAGGTCCACGCCTGGCAGCGGCGCCAGGCGGAGATCGCGACCGGCTCGATCCTCGGTGGCCACGACCGGGACGCGCTGCGCGCCCTCGTCGAACGGCACGACGCCGGCGCGCGCCCGGCCCTGCCCCGGCACGCCGCCGGGCGGTGGTTCCGCCCGTCCGGTAGCGCGGTGGTGGTGGCCGACGAGCCCTACGCCGAGGGCCGGCCGGTCGTCGTACTGGAGGACGGGGCCGTGCTCTCGTGGTTCGTCCCCTCGCCCGACGGGCGCGTGCTCGCGGTCGGAGTCTGCACCGACGGCAGCGAGCACAACACCATCCGCCTCGTCGACGTGGCGTCGGGTGAGCGGCTGCCGGCGCCGGCCGAGGTGCTGCACAGCGCGTGGGCGGGCGGCGTCGCGTGGGCGGTCGACAGCAGTGCCTTCTGGTTCCTTGCGCTGACCGGGGCGCCGGAGGACTTCGTGCAGGCGACCTTCCGGCACGACCTGGCGACCGGGGCGACCGTCGTCGAGCCGGTGCCGGTGCCGGCGGGGTCGCGGGAGTACACGCTCGTCCAGCCGTCGCCGGACGGACGCTGGCTGCTCGCTGCCCATCGCGTGGGCAGTCCGGTACCGGTCGCCGTACGCGACCTCACGCGGCCCGAGCAGGGTTGGCGACCGTTCGTCACGGCCTGCGACGGGACGATCGCGGGACACGTCGTCGGCGACCGGTACGTCGCGGTGACCGACGTCGGCGCGGCCCGAGGCCGGCTCGTGGCGATCCCGCTGGACGCCGCCGACCCCGCCGACCCCACGGGCTGGGAGGTGCTGGTGCCCGAAGGGGATACCGTGCTCCGCGGGGTGACGCCCGTGGGTGCGCATCTCTACCTCAGCGAGCTCGACCGGACCTTCGCCCGGGTGCGGATCCTCGAGGGCTCCGGCCGGGTCGTCGGCGAGCTGCCGCTGCCCGGTCGAGGCGCCCTGGCCGCACCCTTCTTCGCGCTCACCGGTCTCGCAGTCGGCCCGCCGGCACCCGACTTCCTGTTCGCGTTCTCCACCCTCACCACCTCGTGGAGCGTGCACCGGCACCGGCCCGGCAGGGCGCGGACGGAGCTTCTCGTGCCGCCCGCGGTCACCCTCGACGCGGAGGTCGAGGAGGGAGCGGCGCCCGCGCCCGACGGCGTGCGCGTGCCCTTCCACGTCGTCCGCCCCCGTGGTGCCGCTGCCCGACCAGCGCCGACCCTGGTCACGGCGTACGGCGCCGCGAACGTGCCGACGCTGCCGTCGTACCAGCCTGACCTGGCAGCGTTCGTCGCCGCCGGCGGCACGGTCGTGCAGGCCTACCTGCGCGGCGGGGGCGAGCTCGGACGGGACTGGTACCTGGCCGGGCACCGCGAGAACAAGCACGTCCGCGACGACGACCTCGTCGCCGTCGCCGAGCACCTGCGGGCGAGCGGCCGCGCGACGTCCGACCGGCTCGCGCTCACCGGCGGCTCCGACGGCGGCCTGATGTGCGGCGTCGCGCTCACCACGCGCCCCGACCTGTGGCGGGCTGTCCTCCCACGGGCTCCGCTGCTCGACCTCGTCGCCGGCATGCGCGACCCCTATCTCGACTTCGTGATCCGCAAGGCGTGGGGCGACCCGGAGGATCCTGTCGACGTACGCCGGATGATCGGGCGCTCGCCGTACGAGCTGGTGCGTCCGGGCGTGTTCCCCGCCGTCTACGTGCAGGCCGGCGCGAACGACCCGCGGTGCCGACCCTGGCACGCCCGCAAGTTCGTCGCCCGGCTCCAGGCCGCCCAGCAGGGCGAGGCTCCGATCCTCCTGCACGTGTTCGAGGACGCCGGCCACGGCGCCGCCACCGACCCCGACGTGATCCTCGCCCAGGACGTCGAGTGGCTCGGCTTCCTCCTCCAACAGCTCGGGATCGACGAAGTGTGAGGTGTGGGGGCGCGAGGTGTGAGAAGTGAGCGTACGAGGCGTGAGAAAGGGGTGTACGAGGGCACCTGACGCCCCCACAAGTCACACCTCGCGCCCCCACAAGTCACACGTCGCGCCCCCACAAGTCACACCTCGCGCCCCCGCACGTCACACTTCGTCGGGGGCGGTGAGGTCCATGAGGCGCAGCTGGAGCATGGCCGCGAGGCGGGCGTTGGGGTCGGCGAGGTCGAGCCGGCCGACCTCGGCGGCGCGGCGCAGGCGGTAGCGGAAGGTGTTGGCGTGGACGTACATCGCCGCCGAGGCGAGCGCGACGTCGCCGAAGGCGTCGAGCCAGGCGCGCAGGGTGTCGACCAGGCTGCTCTGGTGCTCCTGGTCGTAGGCGACGATGCGGGCGACCGGTCCGCTCGGGATGTCGCCTCGCGGGACGCGGTCGGCCAGCTCGAGCAGCAGCGCCTCGAGATGGACGTCGTCGAGCCGGGCGACCTGGCGCGCCGCTGACGGTACGCCGGCCGGGCGGGAGCGCAGCACCCGCAGGGCGCGGTCGGCCCCGGTGCGCGAGCGCTTCAGCGAGGCGCTGCCCGGCGCGAGGGGGCCGACGCCCACGAGGGGCCGGAGCCGGGAGTCGACGCGGGCCAGGAAGTCGGCCGCGATCTCCGCGGCCCGCTCCTCGCCGTCCTTCCGCCCGCGGGCGACGGGCAGGATCCCGTAGGCCACGTCGCCGACGAGACCGGCGGCGCTGCGGGGATGGACCGCCGTGAGGTGCAGCGCGAAGGCGTCCGCGACCCGCTTGCGCTCCACGGCCAGCTGGGCGGGGAGGGGGTGCTCGGCGCCCGCCCCCACCACCGTGAGCGCCAGGACGACGGCGGGCTCGTCCTTCAGCCCGAGCCGGCGCAGCGTCTCCACCGTGCGCGGGCCGCTCTCCAGCGCCGTGCTGAGCAGGTCGGCGCGCAGCCGCCGCTCCACGTCGGCGTCGGCGCGCGCCCACACCAGGTGCATCGCGACCAGCTTCGAGGCGTCGTACAGCGCCTGGCCGCGGGCCTCGTCGATCGGCTCGTTGACGACGGCCCAGATCGTCCCGAGGATCTCGTCGCCGGCCCGGACCGCGATCGCCGCGCGACCGCTGCCGGCGGGCTCGTCGGCGGACAGCGGAGGCACCCACACCGGGCGGGTGCTGCGGTAGATCTCCTGGAAGACCCCGCGCTCCTCGAGGAGCCGGGTGTACTCCTCGGGGACCTGTCGGCGCAGGATGGTCTGCACCCGCCAGGTGTCCGCCTCCTCCTGCCGGCTCGAGAACGCCAGCAGCCGCGAGCTGCGGTCCTCGATGGTGACCGGCGCGTCGAGCAGCGCGGCGATCGCGTTCGCGACGGCGAAGAGGTCGTCGAGCCCGGACTGGTAGCCGACGACCTGCCGCAGGCCCGCGCCCGTGCGGCCCAGCGGCTCGGGGTCGAGCTGGGCCCCCTCGTGGGTGAGGCTGCGGATCATGCCGGCCAGATGCGTCCACGCCGCGCCGCGGGCGAGGGTCAGCAGCGTGACCCCGGCGCGCCGTGCCGCGGTGGCGAGCTCGTCGGTCACCTCCACTGGCGCGCGTACGACGAGCCCCAGCGCGCCCTGGCCGCCGATCCGGGTGAGCGCCTCGGCGATCTCACCCGGCTCGTGCAGCCCGACGCCCAGGACGAGCGCGTGCTCGGGGAGCTCGGGCTCGTCGAGGGGGTCGTGGATCACCACGCCGCCGATCTCCTCGGGCCGCTGCACGTCGCCGCAGACGACGTCGAGCAGGGTGCTGCCGAGCTCCTCGACGACGCGAGCGAGCCCGGCGCGGGGCAGGTCGGCCACGGTCACCCACCCGACGCTAGCCGGGGGAGGCGGGGTCCCCGTTCGTCCTGCACGACGAAATCATCACAGAACTTCGTCGGTCGCCATCAGTCCCAGGCCAGTGAGCGGGTCACCCGAGGGGAAGCCAGGACCGGGCGATCGTGACCTCGTCGAGGACGTCGGGCAGGGGGCTCACGCCGAGGCCGGGACCGGTGGGCACCGCCAGATGCCCCTCGTCGAGCACGAACGGCGCGGTGAGGTCGGTGCGGTAGTAGCGCTCGGACGCCGACGTGTCACCGGGCAGGGTGAAGCCCGGGAGGGCGGCAAGCGCGAGGTTGGCGGCCCGGCCGAGGCCGGTCTCCAGCATGCCGCCGCACCACACCGGTACGCCGTGCGCGGCGCAGACGTCGTGGATCCGCCGGGCCTCGAGATAGCCGCCCACCCGGCCCGGCTTGATGTTGACGATGGCACAGGCGCCGAGCGCGATGGCGTCGGCCGCGGCGCGCGCGGAGACGATCGACTCGTCCAGGCACAGCGGGGTGGCCAGCTGCCGGGCCAGCGCGGCGTGCCCGAGCAGGTCGTCCTCCGGCAGGGGCTGCTCGAGGAGGAGCAGGTCGAAGGCGTCCAGCTGGGCGAGGTGGCGCGCGTCGCCGCGGCGGTAGGCGGTGTTGGCGTCGACCTGCAGGAGGATGTCGCCGAAGCGCTCGCGGACGGCGCGCACCGGGGCGACGTCCCATCCCGGCTCGATCTTGAGCTTGATCCGCAGGTAGCCCTCGGCGAGATAGCCCTCGACGACGTCGAGCAGGGCGGGGATCGAGTCGGTGATGCCGACCGAGACTCCGCACGGGACGGCGCTCCGGACGGCACCGAGGGCGTGCGCGAAGGAGACTCCTCGCGCACGCAGGTCGGCGTCGAGGACGGCGGTCTCCAGGGCGGCCTTCGCCATCCTGTGGCCGCGGACGCTCTCGAGCGCCGGCGCGACCCGGTGGGCGTCGAGGTCGTCGACCGCGGCCACCATGGGGACGAGGAAGCGCTCGAGCACGTCGGCCGCCCCCTCGGTGTACTCCGAGGAGTAGAAGGGCCCGGTCCCCGCGCCACACTCGCCCCAGCCCTCGGCGTCGTCGGTGACGGCGCGGACCAGCAGGGCCCTGCGGACCGTCTCGGTCCCGAAGGAGGTCCGGAAGGGCGCCACCAGCGGCACCTCGACGGTCCTGGTCTCGACTCCGGTCAGCTTCACTGCTCGTCCTGCCTCTCGACGACGTACCATCCGGCTCGGTCGAACCCCCGCACCCGCGCGCCGCCGGCGAGGAGCCCGCCGAGCACCTCGCGCAGCGCTGTGCGCCACTCCGCGGCGCAGCGGGGGTCCTGCTCGCGCAGAGCCTCGATGTCCGCCGGTACGCCGACCAGGACCGTGCGCCCGTAGGCGGGTCGCACGATCGGGCCGCCCGCGGCGGAGGCCTCCAGCGCGACGACCGCCCCGTCCGCGCGCAGTCGCGCGGCGTCGCGCGCTCGGGGCGTCCCGGCGCAGGCCGCGAGGGTCGCCGGCGCGCGCAGTGGCCAGTGCACGAGCACCCGGTCAGTGGGGTCGGCCCGGTTGATGTCGTCGTCCATCGGTCCGTAGAAGTCCGGGAGGTACTCGACGACGTCCGCCGCGAGCTTGCCCAGGTTGAACCAGGCGTTGCGGCGGATGAGCGGATCGAAGGTCCAGGTGACCGCCCCGGCGCCCTCGGCGAGGGTCCACGCCCGCTGGTGCAGCTTGAGGGCGAGGCCGACATGGCGCCCGGCGACCCGGCGGGCCACACCGGCGATGTGGCTGTGCAGGGCGTCGCGGACGGGGGCGGCGAAGAACCCGAAGCAGGCCCCGACGAGCTCGTCGCCCTCGTAGGCGCCGCCGACGTAGCTGCCCGCCTTGGCCATCGCGCGCAGCAGGTCGGCGGTCACGGGCGGGTTGGTCGCGCCGGTGCGCCAGATCCGCTCGAAGAGGCGGCGGACGTCCTCCAGCGCGGCGATGTCGTCGAGAGTGCGGATCGCGATCCCGGCACCTGCGGCGGCCTTCTCCGCCGCGTCCCATGCCTCGCTCGTCACGGGCGGCCCTCGGTCCCCACGGAGCCCGCGGGACGGGTGGGCTCGGCCAGCAGGTCCGCCACGAGCGCGGTCAGCAGCCGGGTCCGGTCGAGCAGCTCCGCGAGGACGACGTGCTCGTCGTCGGCGTGGGCTCCGCCGCCGACCGCGCCGAGGCCGTCGAGCGTGGGGGTGCCGACCCCGGCGGTGTAGTTGCCGTCCGAGGCGCCGCCGACCGACGCGGACGTGGGTGGGTCGATGCCCAGGCGGGCCGCGATCCGGGCGGCGCGCTCGTAGAGTCCACGGGTCGCGGCCGGCGTGAGCGGCGGGCGGTTGGGCCCGCCGACGACCTCGACCTCCGCGCCGGCGAGGACCGGCCGCAGGCCGTGCATCGCGCGGTGCACGCGGTCCTGCTCGTCCTGGTCGCGCACGCGTACGTCCACGCCGAAGCCGGCCGCGGCCGGGACCGTGTTGATGGTGGTGCCGGCGTCGAGCCGGGTCGGCGTGACGGTCGTACCCCGCTCGGGGTCGGCGATCGCCGCGACCGCATGCACCTGGTGCGCGACCTCCACGGTCGCGTTCACCCCGCGCTCGGGCTCCAGCCCGGCATGGGCGGCGCGGCCGGTGACCAGGACGTCGTAGCGGGACACCCCCTTGCGCTCGGTCTTGAGCGCGCCGCCGGGAGCGGCGGCCTCGAGCACGAGGGCCGCCGCGCAGCCGCGCGCCTCGTGCTCGATGAGACGGCGGGAGGACGGCGAGCCGATCTCCTCGTCGCCGGTGACGAGGAGCGTGACGCCGTCGCGCAGGTCGAGGACGGCGAGGGCGTGCATCGCCATCACCAGGCCGGTCTTCATGTCGAAGCAGCCGGGCCCGCGCAGCACGCCGCCGTCGATCGCGAACGGGTGCGTCTCGAGGGAGCCGAGCGGCCACACGGTGTCGTGGTGCCCGAGCAGCAGCACGCGGGGGTGCGCGCCGAAACGCCAGCGCAGGTGGGTCCAGCCGTCGAGCACGATCCGCTCCGGGGCGACACCCAGCAGGCGGGTGCCGAGAGCCGCGACGGTCTCGCCGCTGCGGGCGACGGCGTCGAGGTCCTCGCTCGGCGACTCGCAGGTCACGAGGGCCTCGATGTCGGCGACCATCTCCGCGAGAGCCGGGAGGGCATGGCCGGGTGCCTGCTGGTGCATGACGTCCAGCATCGGGAGTCGGGCACGCCTCCGTGCTGTCGTCCCGGCCAAGAATCCGGCACCCGGTTGGGGCCGGCGGATGAAGCCCGCGGGCGCGCCGGGCGGCGTACGCTGCCGAGATGGCCGGCGCCGACAAGCAGGAGGTGCGCTTCTGTCGCGCCGACGACGGGGTGCGGCTCGCGTGGGCGCGCCACGGGTCCGGTCCGCCGCTGCTCATCGTGTCGTGCTGGCTCAGTCACCTGCAGCACGACTGGCACAGCCCGGTGTGGCGGCACTTCCTCGACGACCTCGGCGAGGTCGCGACCGTGGTGCGGTACGACGAGCGCGGCTTCGGCCTGTCGGAATGGGACGTCTCGGACTTCTCCCTCGGGCGACGGGTGGCGGACCTCGAGACCCTGGTCGAGGCGGCCGGGCTCGGCCGCTTCGCCGTGCTCGGGATGTCCGGCGGCGCGCCGGTCGCGATCGCGTACGCACACGCGCATCCCGAGCGGGTGAGCCGGTTGGTGCTCTACGGCGGGATGGCCGGCGGTGGCCTCGAACAGGAGGACGAGGCGGCCGAGGAGGCGTTCCGCGCGATGATCCGGGCGGGCTGGGCGCGGCCGGACCCACTCTTCCGTCGTGTCTTCACGAACGCCTTCATCCCGGACGCCACCGAGGAGCAGATGGCCTGGATGGACGAGCTGCAGCGCACGTCGACCAACACCGACAACGCCGTGTGCAGCAGGGTCGCCCGTCATGAGGTGGACGTGCGCGCGCTGTTGCCCCGGATCGCGGCGCCGACCCTCGTGCTCCACGCCGAGGGCGACCGGGTCGCTCCGGGCTGGGGGCCGCGGCTCGCGGCCGCTGTGCCCGACGCCCGGCTCGTCCTGCTGCAGTCGCGCAACCACGTGCTGCTGGCCGACGAGCCTGCCTGGCAGGTCTTCCGGGACGAGGTGACCGCCTTCCTGGACGCCGACCGCGTCGTCGTACCGGCGAGTCACCTGTCGGCCCGCGAGCGGGAGATCCTGCTCCTCGCCGCCGAGGGGCTCGACAACACCGCGATCGCCGATCGGCTCACGCTCAGCGTGCGCACCGTGGAGCGGCACTTCCAGAACGCCTATCTCAAGCTCGGCCTCTCCGGGCGGACGGCCCGCGCGGCCGCGGTGGCGCGGGTGCTGGCCTGAGCTGCCCGCACGCGTACGCGTGCGGTGGGCGGGGCGCCGCAGGACTGCGTGCCGGCGCGGACGCGCCACGGGGTCCGGACTCCTACCTTCGGCGGCGGGGGTGGAGCCACCGCCCCGAGGTGGATCCCACGCGAAGGAGAAGGACATGTCGAACAAGGCGGTCATCAGTCTGGCGACCGGGATGGAGGACCCGGAGCGGGTCACCGTCGCCTTCCTGGTCGCGCTCGGTGCGGCCGAGCAGGGTCGCCCGACCCTGATGTTCCTGACCAAGGAGGCGGTGCGCCTGGCGGTGCCCGGTACGGCGGTCGGCCGGGCCTGCGAAGGCTGCCCGACCCTGCCGGAGCTGCTCGAGCGCTATCTCGCCGCCGGCGGCACCTACCTGGTCTGTCCGTTGTGCTTCAACGCCAAGGCACTGGACCCGGAGGACCTGGTCGAGGGCGCCGAGCTCGGGGGCACCATCCCGATGTGGCAGTGGATCGGGGACGACGCCGCGACGTCGTTCAGCTACTGACCCGGGCGGTCGGCCATCTCGGGGATCGGCGTGCGCAGGGTGCCGTCCGCCAGCCAGGACGCGAGGTTGTCGAGCGTCAGCGCGCGCATCGCGGCCCGGGTCGGGTGGGTGCCCGAGCCGACGTGGGGGAGCAGCACCACGTTGTCCAGGGCGGTCAGCTCCTGGGGCACCCGCGGCTCGTCGGCGTACACGTCCAGCCCGGCGCCGCCGAGACGACCCTCCCGGAGCGCGGCGACGAGGGCGGGCTGGTCGACCACCGAGCCGCGGGCGATGTTGACCAGGACGCCCTCCGGGCCGAGGGCGTCGAGCACCTCGCGGTCGACGAGCGCCTCGGTGCCGGCGCCGCCGGGGACCACGACCACCAGGCTGTCGACGCCGGCGGCCAGCTCGGCGGCGGACGCGGCATAGGCGTACGGCACCGCGGGCACCTCGCGGCGGTTGTGGTAGCTGACCGTGCAGCCGAAGGCCTCCAGCCGGGTGGCGACCGCGCGCCCGATCCGGCCCAGGCCGAGGATGCCGACCCGGCTGCCGGCGACCTGGTCGGTCAGCGGGAAGGCGCCGTCGAGCCAGCGGCCGTCGCGGACGAAGCGGTCCGCTACGACGACCTGCCGGCGTACGGCGAGCAGCAGCGCCAGCGCCGTCTCGGCGACCGCGTCGTCGAGGACCTCGGGGGTGTTGCTGACAGCGATGCCCCGCGCGAGCGCCGCCGGGACGTCGATGTTGTCGTAGCCGACGCCGTGGTTGGCGATGACCCCCAGCCGCGGCAGCGCGGCGATCAGGTCGGCGTCCACCGGGCCGGTGTTGGTGCACACGATCCCGACCACGTCGCCGGCGCGGGTGTCCAGGTCGGCCGGGTCCACGGCGTCGTACCGCTCGGCGACGGCGTCGTGCAGCTGCGGGCTGAGTGGCGGGACGCGGAGGATGGTCGGTCGGCTCACCCGTCCAACGTAGAGGAGCCGTCGAGGCTCGGTCGCGGGCGGCCCGGCCTCTCAACCACCGGTGGGACGGCCCGCGGCCAGCATCTCCTCGCGCGTCGCGACCTTCACCCGGGCCCGGCCCTCGGCCTCGCCGAGGGCGACCTCGTGGACGTCCAGGCGCTCCCACGAGGTGTGGGTGACGACCTCGATGTCGCGCTCGGCGAGATAGGCGTCGACGTCCTCGGGGCGGCGGGCGGTCGCGGTCGGCCGTGTCTCGGCGAGCAGGTGGCCGACGGTCTCTGCGGCATCGCTCTTGGTGTGCCCGATCAGGCCGACCGGGCCGCGCTTGATCCAGCCGGTCACGTAGGTGCCGGGGATCGGGTCGCCGTCCAGGTCGAGCACCCGGCCGCCGTCGTTCGGGATCACGGCGGCGCGGTCGTCGAAGGGCAGGCCGGGGAGCGCGGTGCTGCGGTAGCCGATCGCGCGGTAGACCTGCTGCACCTCCCAGTCGGTGATCTCACCGGTGCCCTCGACGCGGCCGTCGGCGTTCGGCGAGTGCGTGCGCTCGGTGCGGAGCGTGGTCACCCGGCCCGCGTCGTCGGCGAGGATCTCGACCGGCGCCTCGGCGAAGTGAAGGTGGATCCGGTGCGGCTTGCCGACCGGGTCCGCGCCGACCCAGCTGGTCAGCGTGTTGAGCACCATCTTCTGCGACTTGTGCTCCGCGATGTGGGCCATCCCGTGCGCGTCGACGTCGAAGCCCTCGGGGTGGACGATCACCTCGACGTTCGGCGAGTGGTTGAGCTCGCGCAGCTCGAGCGGGGAGAACTTCGCGTACGCCGGGCCGCGGCGCGCGAAGACGTGCACGTCGGTGATCGTCTTCGCCCGGAGGGCGGCATGGACGTGGGCCGGGATGTCGGTCACCAGCATCTCGTCACCGGTCTTCGCCAGGACCCTCGCGACGTCGAGCGCCACGTTGCCCACGCCGAGCACCGCGACGCTCGTCGCGTCCAGGGGCCACTCCTGCGGGACGTCCGGGTGGGCGTCGTACCAGGAGACGAAGTCGGCGGCGCCGAGCGAGTGCTCCTCGCCGGGGATGCCGAGATCGCGGTCGGCCATGGCTCCGGTGGAGACGACGACCGCGTCGTAGAACTCCCGCAGGTCCTCGAGCTTCACGTCCACGCCGTACTCGACGTTGCCGAGGAAGCGCACCTCCGGCTTGGCGATCACCCGCTGCAGCGCCTTGATGATCTCCTTGATCCGCGGGTGGTCCGGGGCGACGCCGTACCGGACCAGCCCGAAGGGCGCGGGGAGGCGCTCCAGGATGTCGACGGAGACGTCGGCGTCGGACTTGGTGAGGATGTCGGCGGCATAGATGCCGGCGGGGCCGCCGCCCACGATCGCTACCCGAAGAGTCATGCTGGTCAGTCTCGTCGGCCCGACCCGGTCACAGAACGAGGTTGTGGTTGGGTGCTCACAAGGTAGCCTTGTGACATGCTCGGACCTCATGTGCCCGACCTGCGCGCGCTGGAGCTGCTCGTCGTCGTGTCGCGGACGGGCAGCCTCGGCGCCGCGGCGACCGAGCTGGGCATCAGCCAGCAGGCCGCATCCTCGCGGGTGCGGACCATGGAGGCGCTGGTGGGGGAGCCCCTCGTCGCCCGGAGCAAGCGCGGCTCGGAGCTGACCCCGACGGGGGAGCTGGTGGTCCAGTGGGCCGACCGCGTGCTCGACGCGGCGCAGGAGCTGGACGCCGGCATCGCCGCGCTGCGCGCGGACCGGCGCGGGCATCTCGACATCGCGGCGAGCCTGACCATCGCCGAGCACCTGCTGCCCGGCTGGCTGGTCGGACTGCGCGCCCAGCAGGTGCAGCGCGGGCAGCAGCCGACCGATGTCACCATGACGGCGACCAACACCGCCCGGGTCGCCGAGCTCGTCGAGTCCGGTGACGTCGCGCTCGGCTTCGTCGAGGGGCCCGAGGCTCCACGCGGGCTGCGCCGCCGGCTGGTGGGCACCGACGAGCTCGTCGTGGTCGTCGGCCCGAGCCACCCGTGGGCCCAGCGGTCCCGCCGCCGCGTGAGCGCGGAGACGCTCGCGGCCACGCCCCTCGTCGTACGCGAGGAGGGCTCGGGGACGCGGACCGTCCTGGAGCGTGCGCTCGCGGACCTGCCGCGGGCCGCGCCGGCCCTGGAGCTGTCGAGTACGGCGTCCGTGCGCGCCGCGGTCGCCGCGGGAGCCGGCCCCGCGGCGGTCGGCGCACACGCGGTCCGCGACGACCTGGCGACCGGGCGGCTGGTGCGGATCCAGGTCACGGGGCTCGACCTGACCCGCCGGCTGCACGCGGTCTGGAAGGGCGGGCCGCACCCGCCCGAGGGGCCCGCGCGCGAGCTCGTCGCGTGGGCCGCGCGCCGCTAGGTCTCCTCGCCGGGGCGGGCCCCGGCGCTCAGGCGTGGGCGGGGGTGCGCGCCAGGATCTCGGCGATCGAGTCGTCCGTGCACTCGGCCCAGAAGGAGCCGACCACGTCCTCGATCTGGGCGAACGACTCGGCGACGTAGAGGACGTCCTGGTAGTCGGTGATGTCGTAGACCTGGGTGCCCATGGTCGCGATGTCGAGCGGGCGGATCGTCATTCCGCGGAACGCCTCGATCTCGCCGGGGGAGGAGAGGATGCCTGCGCCGTACGCCTTGAGCTCGCCGGCCTCCCAGAGGACGCCGAACTCGAGGGTGAACCAGAAGACCTTGCTGACGAACTCCAGGGCCTCGGTGGTCTGGACCCGACGGGACGCCTGGCCGGCGAGCTCGTAGAGGGCGGTGAAGCGCGGGTTGGCGAGGGTGTTGCCGTGCCCGACGACCTCGTGCAGGACGTCCGGCTCCGGGGTGTAGAGCGGCACCGAGTGGTGGCGGACGTACTGCGTGGACCAGAACGCCTTGTCGGCCAGCGAGCCGTAGAACTCCCGCAGCGGGACCAGGCCGGCGGCCGGGCGGTAGCCGAAGCCCGTCAACGGGGCGAGCCACTCGCTGACCTCGGCCAGCTGGGGGATGTGGTCGATCGGCAGGCCGAGCGACTCCTTGCCGTCGAGGAACTCGCGGCAGCCGTACGCACGGTGCTTGGTCACCAGCGCCTCGCTGACGACGCGCCAGACCTCGTGCTCCTCGTCGGTGTACTCCGCGGTCGGGCAGGGCTCACCCGGGCGCCAGTTGCTGGCGAGCGTGGCGAGGGCGTCGCGGCGGGCGCGATACTCCGGGTCCGCGAAGCCGGGGTGGTCGGCGCCGAGGTGGACCTTGAGCGATCCGTCCTCGTCGGCGGTGACCGGGGCGAAGTACTGGGCTTCCTCGAACATGTCGGCATTGTGTGACCCGGTCCAGACGATTGCGAGCGTCCTCAGACGGTTGGCTGCGGAGAGGGCCGATCTGGTGGCAATCTGTCCGGTATGAATGCCGTCGACCAGGGAATTCTGGACATCTTGCGCGCCGACTCGCGGACCTCGATCCGCGAGGTGGCCGAGCGGCTCGGGATCAGCCGGGCCAGCGCCTACGCGCGGGTGAAGCGGCTGGTCGACACCGGGGTGATCCGTGCGTTCACCATCGACGTCGATCCCGCCGCCGTCGGGCTCGGGCTGTCGGCGTACATCCACGTGCGCACCAAGCAGAACTCCTGGAAGTCCTTCCGCAAGAAGGTCTGGGCGCTGGAGGAGGCTGCGCACGTCGCGCTGGTGAGTGGCGACTTCGACGCGGTCATCCTGGTCCGGGCACGGGACGCCGAGCACCTGCGTGAGCTGGTGCTGGAGCGCATCCAGTCGCTGCCCGAGGTCGTGGCGACGCAGACGGTCCTGGTGTTCGAGGAGCACGTGGGGCACTGATCTGGCAGCCTGTGCCGATGGTCGGTGTCGCGTTCGTGTTCGGCGGGTCGGAGGGGATCGGGCTCGCCGTCGCCGAGCGCCTGGTCGCGCAGGGCCGCGAGGTCGTCGTCCTGTCGCGGTCGGCGCGCAAGCTCGACGCGGCCCGGGCCCGGCTCGGGGAGCGAGCGCGTGCCGAGGTCGTCGACGTGACGGACGCCGACGCGACGCGCGCCGTCGTCGACGCGGTCGTCGCCGCGGTCGGCGTACCGGATCTGGTGGTGACGACCGCGGGCTACGCGCGGCCCGGCTGGCTCGAGGAGATCCCGGCCGAGGACGTCAGCGGCATGGTGGCGACCAACCTCCTCGGCACCGTCCACGTCTGCCGGGCGGTGCTTCCGCACCTGCGCGCCGCGGGCGGCGGCACCATCGTGACGACCTCGTCGATGGCCGGTCTCGCCGGCGTGTTCGGCTACACCGTCTACAGCGCGACGAAGTTCGGCGTCGTCGGCTTCTCCGAGGCACTGCGCCGCGAGGCTCGACCGTACGGCGTGCGCGTGCTCACGCTCTGCCCGCCGAACACGCTGACCCCCGGCTTCGAGGAGGAGAGCCGCTTCAAGCCCCCGGAGGTGCTTGCGGCCGAGGAGAGCGTCGCGACGCTCACTCCCGAGGCCGTCGCCGACGCAATGATGCGCGCGCTGCGCCGGCGCCGCGGCTTCCTCGTCGTGCCCGGTCGCGACAGCCGGCTCGCCGCTCTCGCGATCCGGCACCTGCCGTTCGTGGTCGACCGCGCGCTGCGTCGTCCGGCCTCCTCGATGCCGGTGGACGCCGAGAAGCCCGAAAGTTCGGGGTCTTCCGACGGTCGGTAAAGAAATCTGGATTGTCGTGACGCCGCGTCGGGACAGGCGTTTCCTTGTCACAGGCGCTCGGGGGCTGCTCCTTCTCATCAACCCCTCTCTCCTTCCGGAGGCTTTGGCATGCGCAGACTCTTCGACCGCCTTGCGGCGGCACGCCGCGAGGACCGCGGCTTCACGCTCATCGAGCTCCTCGTGGTCATCATCATCTTGGCCGTGCTCGCCGCCATCGTGGTGTTCTCCGTGCGAGGCATCTCTGACAACAGCAAGTCGGCGGCTTGCAAGACCGAGTACCGCATCGTGAACACCGCGATCGAGGCCTACTACGCGGAGCACGGTTCCAACCCGGCGAATGTCGCTGCCCTGGTCCCCGAATTCCTCAAGGAGGTGCCGACCGAGTACGTCACGAAGATCGGCGGCACCCCGCCGGAGGCATTGAACGCTGCGGACCAGGACGCCGCCGCGGCCTGCTGATCTGGCTCGATGCGGGCGGACCGTGCTACCCGCACGGTCCGCCCCGCGGGACTGAAAAGACTCCGGGGAGATTCGATTGTTCCAGCATCCGCACCGCATCGGCGACCGCGTCGACCAGCTGCTCTCCGCCCTCTGGGAGGCCCGGGGGACAGACCTCATGCTCACGGTCGGCCTCCCGCCGATGCTCCGCATCGACGGCACGCTCGCCCCGGTCCCCGGTCACTCCGCGCTCACCCGCGAGGACACCGAGGCGCTGCTCGCCGAGGTGCTGACACCCGAGCAGGGTGAGGTGTGGCAGATCAGCCACGAGTACGACTTCTCCTTCTCCTGGCGCGAGCACGCGCGGATCCGAGGCAACGCGTTCACCCAGCGGGGAGTGACGGCCGTGGCGCTGCGGATGATCCCCCGGACGGTGCCGACGCCCGACGAGCTCGGCCTGCCGCCGGTCCTGCGCGAGCTCGCGATGCGTCACCAGGGGCTGATCCTGATGACCGGCCCCACCGGCTCGGGCAAGTCGACGACGCTCGCCTCGCTGATCGACCTGATCAACACGCATCGCGGGTGCCACATCATCACCGTCGAGGACCCGATCGAGTACGTCCACGACCACAAGATGGCCGCCGTGAACCAGCGCGAGGTCGGCACCGACACGGGGAGCTTCCACGACGCGCTGCGCTCGGTGCTCCGCGAGGACCCGGACGTGCTGCTGGTCGGCGAGATGCGCGACCTGGAGTCGATCCAGTTCGCCCTCACCGTCGCCGAGACCGGACACCTCGTCTTCGCCACCCTCCACACCAACGACACCGCGCAGTCGCTCGGCCGCATGATCGACGTCTTCCCGGCCGAGCAGCAGTCCCAGATCCGGGTCCAGCTCGCGGCGGCTCTCTCGTGCGTGGTCTACCAGCGGCTCATCCCGCGCATCGGGGGCGGCATGGTCGCGGCGTACGAGGTGCTGACCGCGACGCCCGCGGTCCGCAACCTGATCAAGGAGGGCAAGACCCACCAGCTGCGCAACTCCCTCGTCACCGGCGCCCAGGACGGCATGGTCACTCTGGAGAAGTCGCTCTCCCACCTCATCCAGCACGGGGTCGTCGCCGAGGAGGAGGCCGTCGCGCGCAGCCTCTATCCGAAGGACATCGACGCGCGCCCGCGGTTCGCCGCGGGTGTCGGCGGCTAGGCGGCGCACCAGATGAGGCTGAAGGGTAGGCACAGCAAGGTCGAGGCGCCGGTCGCCGTCCCGCGCACGGACGAGGACGACGAGCGACTCGGCCGGATCCTGGTCTCCGCGGGGCGGGTCCAGCCCTACCAGCTGGACGCGGTCCGGGAGCAGGACGGCCCGCTGCGTCAGCGGCTGGTCGCGAGCGGAGCGATCACGGACGACACCCTGGCTCGCACGCTGGCGGAGCACCACGGTGTCGCCCTGGCCGACTTCCGAGCCCTGGTGCCCTCGGCGGAGGCGCTCAGCCTCCTGACCCGAGACCAGGCGGTCACCCTCGACGCGCTGCCGATCGCCGTCGACGACACCGGCGTGCTCGTCGCCGTCCTCGACCCCGCTCCCGAGCGGGTGCGGGCGATCGCCGCCGTGCTCGAGCTGCCCGTGCGGCCGGTCGTCGCCACCCGACGCGACCTCGACCGCGGGATCGCCACGTCGTACCGCGCGACCCAGGAGGTCGGGGGCCAGATCCAGGCGTTCGAGGCCCGCGACGTCCTGCGCCGGGAGGCAGAGGGCCTCTCCGACGTCACCGTCAACGAGGAGGCGCCGGTCGTCAGGGTCGTCCACTCCGTGATCACGCAGGCGTTGCGGGACCGGGCCTCCGACATCCACGTCGAGCCGACGGGGGAGCGGGTCCGGGTGCGCTACCGCATCGACGGCGCGCTGACCGAGGTGCTCGACCTGCCCGCATCGATCGGCCCGGCGATCGTCAGCCGGGTGAAGATCCTGGCCGGGATGAACATCGTGGAGCGCCGTCGACCGCAGGACGGGCAGATCACGATGGAGGCCGACGGGCGCGAGATCGACATCCGTGTGTCGACCACCGCCGTCGTGGGCGGCGAAAAGGTCGTGATGAGGCTCCTGGACAAGAGCCGGTCACTCTTCAACCTCGAGCAGCTCGGCATGCCGGCCGACACCGCGCTCCGCTACTCCCAGCTGATCCGCTCACCCTTCGGCATGGTGATCTGCGCCGGGCCGACCGGCGGCGGCAAGACCACCACGTTGTACGCGTCCCTCGGCGAGCTGAACAGCCCCGAGAAGAACCTGATGACGATCGAGGACCCGGTCGAGTACACCTTCGACTCGATCAACCAGATCCAGATCAACGAGGCCGCAGGCATCTCCTTCGCCGGAGGGCTCAAGTCGATCCTGCGCCAGGACCCCGACGTCATCCTCGTGGGCGAGATCCGCGACGTCGACACCGCGCGGATCGCGGTCCAGTCCGCCCTCACCGGCCACTTCGTGCTGTCGTCGCTGCACGCCACCGAGGCGGTCTCTGCCCTCTACCGGCTGCTCGACATGGGGATCGAGGCCTTCCTCATCGCCTCCTCCGTCACCGCCGTCGTCGCCCAGCGCCTCGTCCGGCGCAGCTGCACGTCCTGCCTGGAGGGCTACCAGCCCTCGCCTGACGAGCTCGCCTTCGTGCAGCAGTTCGGTGGCCAGGAGCCGATCGCCGGCTGGCGGCACGGCACCGGATGCCACCTCTGCGCCCACACCGGCTACCTGGAGCGGATCGGCGTCTACGAGATGCTGGTCGTCACCGACGAGGTGCGCGAGCTGATCGTCGACCGCGCGCCGCACGACCAGATGCGCAAGCTGGCGCGCAGCCAGGGCATGCGCACCCTCCAGGAGCAGGCCGTCCGGCTGGTCTCGGACGGCACGACCACGGCGGCCGAGGTCATGCGCTCGATCTACGTCGCGGGAGTCTGAGATGCCCAAGTACGCCTTCGCCGGAGTCGACCTGGAAGGGAAGCGCGTCAAGGGCACGCACAGGGCGCCCAGCCGCAGCGATGCCGAGGTCGCTCTCTACCAGCGCGACCTGCGCGACCTGCGGGTCACCGAGAAGAAGAGCATCCTCCAGTACGAGATCACGGGCCCGCGGATTAAGAAGGACGAGGTCATGCACCTCTCCCGCCAGATCGCCGCCTTCCTCCGCGCCGGTCTCCCGATCCTGGACGCCGTGCACTCGATCGGCGCGGAGAGCGAGAACTCGTCGGTCCGCAGGATGATGCACGACATCGAGGACGGCCTGCGGACGGGGGAGCGGTTCTCCGACACCCTGGAGCGCTATCCCAAGGTCTTCCCGGAGTACTACCGCGGCATCATCCGATCTGCGGAGCTGACCGGCGAGCTCGACACGGTCCTGGCGCGGCTGGCCCGCTATATCGAGCGCGACCTCGAGGCGCGGCGCAAGATCAAGTCTGCCCTCATCTATCCCATCGCCGTGGCCGTGATGTCGGTGGTCACCGTCCTCGTTCTCGCGCTCTACGTGCTCCCGAAGTTCGAGGACTTCTTCCTCGAGCTCGACGCCGAGCTCCCGTTACCGACGCGGATGCTGCTCGGTTCGACGCGCTGGCTGGGCCAGTGGTGGTGGGCGGTCGCCGCGGCCGTCGGCGCATGGACGCTGCTCTTCGCGCTCTCCCAGCGCTTCGAGCGCGGCAAGCACGCGTGGCACGCCTTCCTGCTCAAGGTGCCGGTGCTGGGGGAGACCATCCAGTACGCCCTGGTCGAGCGCTTCTGCCGCGTGATGGCCTCGATGGTCTCGGCGGGGGTCAACCTCCCCGAGGCGATCCGCGTCGCCACCGACTCGCTGCGCAACCGCGTCTTCGTACGGCGACTCAACGGCGTCACCGAGCAGATGCTCGAAGGCCAGGGCATCGCAGGTCCGCTCGCGCGCACCGGCCTGTTCCCTGGAACCGCCACGGCGATGCTCCGGGTCGGTGAGGAGACCGGCTCCATGGACACCCAGCTCGAGGTGACGGCGGAGTACTACGAGGACGAGCTCGACTACAAGATCAGCAAGCTGACCGCCCTCTTCGAGCCGGCCGTCATCATCGTGATGGGCGGCATCGTGGGCTTCGTCGCGGTCGCGCTGGTGTCCGCGATGTACGGCATCTTCCAGCAGGTCGAGATCTGATGGTCCCGCGCCTGCGCCGCCGACTGGCCTCCGGCCCCGACGCCGGAGTGACGCTGGTCGAGACGCTGGTGGCGCTGGCGGTCCTCAGCATCGCGGGCGTCGCGATCCTGGCCGGGCTCCAGCTCAGCGTGCAGACATCCGATATCCACCGGAAGCAGTCGACCGGCGGGTCGTCGGTCCGCAGCTACGCGGAGGCCATCGAGAGATATCTCGACGACGACGCCCACTACGTGCGCTGCGCCGGCGCCGGTGCCTACGCACCGGCCGTCGTCGGATACTCGCCGCCGACCGGCTACACGGCGGCACAGGCCGCAGCCGAGCCGCTCGACGGCAACGGTGCGGTCATCGCGACCGGCGCCTGCCCGGGCCGCGACCGGGGCGTCCAGCGGCTCAGGCTGACGGTCGGCAGTGCCGACGGGCGGGCCACCGAGCGACTGACGATCGTCGTCCGACGAGCGTGCGGGACGGGTACGGCGTGCCCATGACCGACAGGCGCCCGCTGCGTGACGACCGTGGCTTCACCCTGGTGGAGATGCTGATGACGGTCGCCATCATGGGCGTCATCGTCACCGCCCTGTGCGGGATCGTGATCAGCTACTTCAAGACCACCGTCGACACCCAGGCGCGGTTCACCGAGTCGCTGGACGTCCAGTTCGCGGCGGCCTACTGGCAGCGCGACGTCGCGAGCATCGGTGTGCGGTCCTATGACGCCGGGACCAAGACCTTCCCCCTCCAGCAGTCGGTGGGGGTCACGCCGGCCTGCACCCTTCCCGCCGGGACGACCGTCGTGACCCTGGCATGGAGCGCCTACACCTCGTTGGACTCCACGGCGGTGCCGAGCCCGGTGACGGTCAGCTATGTCGCGCAACCCGACGGTGGTCGGTACGACCTGGTCCGGCGCCGCTGCCACGGCTCGACAGTGGTCTCCACGGTCGAGGTCGCGCACAGCCTCAACCAGATCCCCACGGTGACGTGCGATATCGCCTGCAGCGGGTCGGGTGCTCAGGTGCCGCGTGTCGTCCGGCTGAGCATGTCGGTCCTCGATCCCGAGGGCAACGGCACGGTCGCCCATACGGCCACGCTCGCCGGCGAACGGAGACAGTCATGAGCCACCGTCCCTCCCTTCGCCGACGCGACGACGAAGGCGCCATCTTGATCATCGCGATCTTCGTCGTCGCCGTCGTCGCGGTCGTGACCGGGGTCGTCCTGACCCGCGGCGACGGGAGCCTTCGGGCCACGGTCGCCCTGCGGGACGTGGCGCGCTCGTCGTACGCCGCCGACGGGGCAGCGCAGACCGCGATCAACGCGCTGCGCACGGGCCACAACGTGGGCTCGGGCGAGCCAGATCCGTGGTACTACACCAACAGGGTCGGCACCGGCTGCTTCGGGTTCGACGGCAGCGGCGGGGCGACGACGCCGAAGGACACACTGACCCTCGACAACCTGATTCCGACGCAAGGTGGCGACACCGCCAGCGTGATTTCCGCCGCGGTCGTCTGCGAGCCCGAGGACGCGACCGGGGAGCAGGGCTCCGCCGTTCCCATCAACAGCTCCAACAAGCCAGGCAATGCGATCTTGACACTCGGCACCGGAGGCGAGACTGGGTTCAACTTCAAGACCAACGGCTCGGGCGCGGCCTTCCGGGTCAAGGGCGGCATCTGGGTCAACTCCGACATCGTGCGGGACAACAACGGCAACCTCGAGTCGACCGAGAGCATCCGGGCTCACAGCGGCTGCACGCCGGCGGCGGCGATGGTCGCGCCCGTGGTCGACTGCAACGCGGGCACCGCCGCGGACCCCGCCTATCAGAGCGACCTCGTCCTGGCGGGCAGCGGCATTCCGTCTCTCCAGACGCCGCCGGCGACCTGCCCGAACAACGGCTCGGTCCAGCTCGAGCCGGGCTACTACGACGACGTCACGAAGCTCAATGCGCTGACCAACACCAACCAGCAGTGCTTCATCCACTTCAAGCCGGGGGCGTACTACTTCGACTTCCACAACGCGAGCGGTGACGCGTTGCACGACAGCGACATCGCCCCGAACACCGGAAACGTGTGGACGATCGGTGGTCGCAAGACGGTGGTGGCGGGGACGCTGACGAGCGACACCACCGTGCCGGGCCGCTGCGTCAACCCGATCGACGACGTCAACGCCCAGGGCGTCCAGTTCATCTTCGGAGGGACGAGCCGACTGCTCATCGAGGCCAACGGCCAGTCCACCGCGGTCGAGATCTGCGGCAGCTACCACGCGAGCCGTCCGCCGATCGCGATCTACGGCCAGCGGACCGGATCGACGCCGTCCCCGACCGTGGTCGACGGGGCCAACGCTCGGACGGCGACGTCCGTGCCCGTGCCGGGTAGCTTCGCCGGCGCCACTCCGGCGGCCCTCCAGGACGCCGGTGGAGGCGAGGCGGTGTGGACCAAGGTCGGCCCGGGGAGCGAGACCTCGACGATGACCGTCGACGGCTTCGCACCGGCGACCGCCATCCCGAAGGGGGCAGTCCTGACCGCCGCCACGCTGCGGATCCGGCACAAGGAGGGCGCGGCGAACAGCACGGCCTCGACGGTGGCCTTCACCTCCAAGGACGCGTCGGGCACCACGGCCCTGGCCACCAGCTACCCGCTGCCGGTGCGCACGACCATGACGGAGGACCAGATCGTCCTGGCGAGTGCCAACAGCGCGAACTGGACGGCCCTGAAGCGAGCCGTCCACGACAAGGGCTTCACCGGTGCCACGCTCGCCTACCGGGCAGCCCTCAGCAGCGCTGCGCAGACCGCATCGGTGGACTCGATCCGGCTCGAGCTCACCTACTACGTCCCGGACCTGCGGGCCCAGTCGGGCTCGGTCGCGTCCCCGGGAGGAGACCCCGTGATCAAGGTCTCCGGCAACTCGACGACCTACTACGTCCAGGGGACGACGTACACGCCCCTCGCTCTGATCGACCTCGCGCTCAACAACATCGACGAGTCGGTCTTCCGGTTCGGGGTCGTCGCCCGATCTCTGAAGGTCTTCGAGACGGGATCCTTCAGCTATCCGGGGGCAGTGATCGAGCTGCCTGACAACTCGCCGGGCTTCGGCTTCGAGCGCACGATCGTCCGGCTGAAGGTGTACCTGTGCGCGGGCGTGTCATCGGGATGCACGCCCGGCGCTGGAGAGCTCGCGCTCGAGTCACGAGTCGAGCTGTTCGACGAGGGCGGGACGCCGGGCCCTCCCCACCGCGAGGTCACGGTCTTGAACTGGAGCCACCAGCGCTGAGCGAGCAGGGATTCCTCGAGGTCGCCGTCCCGGTCTTCGCCGGCCTGCTGGGGCTGGCCATCGGGTCCTTCCTCAATGTCGTGGCCCACCGGGTGCCGGCGGGGGAGTCGGTGGTGCACCCGCCGTCGGCCTGCCCGGCATGTAAGCATCCGATCCGCCACCGCCACAACGTGCCCGTGCTCGGCTGGCTGGTGCTGCGCGGCAGGTGCTTCGACTGCGACGCGTCGGTCAGCGCGCGCTACCCGCTGGTGGAGGCGGGGACCGGGCTCGCGTTCGTCCTGGTGGCGCTGCGCTTGGGGAGCGACGGCGGCGGACCGCGGCTGCTGCCGGCGTACCTGGTGTTCGCCGCGGTGAGCATCGCACTGGCCCTCATCGACCTCGACGTGCACCGGCTCCCCGACGTGATCGTGCTGCCGTCGTACCCCGTCCTCGCGGTCCTGCTGGCGCTCGGTGGGGACGGCGGTGCGCTGCTGCGCGCCCTGGAGGGCGCGGCGGCGCTGACCCTCTTCTTCTTCGTGGTCTGGTACGTCGCACCCGGCGGGATGGGCTTCGGCGACGTGAAGCTCGCCGGGTTGGTGGGTGCGATGACCGCCTACCTGACGTGGGGAACCTTCCTGGTGGGCGCCTTCCTCGGCTTCCTCCTCGGCGCGGTGGCCGGCGTCTTGCTGATGGCAGGGGGAAGGGCAGGACGGAAGACCGCACTGCCCTTCGGGCCCTTCATGGTGCTCGGCGCCTGGACCGCGATCCTGGGCGCCGGGCACCTCGGGGACCTCTACCTGGAGTCGCTGGGACTCTGAGCGCCGGGGTCGGTGTGCGCACCGCACGCCTGCAGCGCGCCGAGGACGCTCAGCCGTAGCTGGTCGTTGGTCGCTCGGTCGAGGGCGACGAGCAGGTCGGGCACCCAGCGGGGGTCGGGCTGCGCCCGCAGCACGCTCGCCGCCACCAGGGCCGTGGAGACGTCGTCGGTGGAGCGCAGCTGTGCCGCGGCGATCTCCGTGCCCCGCGGGTCACCCACCCGTGCCAGCTCGTAGCACCCGCCGACGGCCGCGAGATGGTCCAGGGCGGCGGGGGTGCCGATGGTCGCCAGGGCGTGCTGTCGCTGACGCTCCTCCCAGTCCGGAAGGTCGAGACCGACGAGGAAGGCGACCACCTCGGGGCCGCCGATGCGGGCGAGCGCCTGGAGGACGCTCGTCGTCGCGATTCCGTCGCGCGCGGCCGCCATCAATGCAGGCGCGGCCTCGGGGGAGCGGACCCGGCCCAGGACGATCGATGCCCGCACGTCTCCCGCCTGCGTTGCGGCCAGCAGGTGACGCGTCGTGCCCTCGTCGGCTTCGACGCCGACCTGTTCCTCGACGGCGTCGACCAGGAAGGCGCGGAAGGACGACCAGCGGCTGGCGCCCTCCTTGTAGTGGTCCCAGACCTCCCACTCCTCGCCGGGTCCCGGCCCCCCGACGGGCACGAGGAGTGAGCAGTTGGCGTCGAAGCCGCGCGCGATGAGCAGCGCGTCGCGGACCGGCCGGTGATCCCGCACCTCGCCGTACTCGTGAACAGGGGTGAGGTCGGGACCGCCGTTCGCCTCGTCGATCTCGTCTTGGGTGCGCACCCACATCGCAACGAGCTCCGGCTCGACGTCCCGGTACCACCGGAGCTCGGCCGCCGGCAGGAAGCCCATCGACTCGCCCGGCGGGTTGTCGGTCACCGGCCCCATCGTGTCGCCGTACGCGCCGTCCGAGAGCAGCAGGAAGGCGCGGAACGACGGCGGGAAGCGCGTGCCGAGCCGCTGCTCGGCGGCGACGACGTCGGCCGTCGTGGCCGGTGCACGAAGCAGGCTCCCCGAGCGCGCGGCCTCCTCGTTCAGGCGCTCGTGCGTGCCGAGCGCGGCGAGCTGGGTCTCGCTCCACTGGCGCAGGAGCGCGGCGAGGTCGGTCACCGCAGCAGTATGGGCCGACAGGGGTGTGCACGAGATATCGAACATCTGTTCGACGTCGTGTAGGATGGCTGCAGGCCGTACGGCGGGATGCTTCGAGTGGTCCCGGGGACCTGAGGCGCAGCGCTGCAGGACAGGGTCGTCACGACCGCTGAGCCGTCGGGCTCCTCCTGGAGGGCGAGACCCCGCCCGTCCCGCCCGTCTGCTGGAGCACCGATGTCGACCGCCGTCCTCGTGCCGCCCCATCCGGTGGTGGCGTGCGCTACGCGCGTGCGCGAGGTGGTGGCGGGGGTCGCCGACTCCCAGCCGGTGTTCCTCTCGACCTCCGAGAAGGAGCGGGCACTGGTCGAGCTCGCGCGGGCCGAGGCCCAGGTCGCGGAGCTGAAGGCGCGCGTGCTGGCGGCCTGCGACGACGTCGCGGCCGAGCACGGCGCGCGGGACGTCGCGGCGTGGCTGGCTCATGCCACGCAGGCGGATCCGCGGGCCACGCGAGCGGACCTCCACCTGGCCAGGGCACTGGAGCGGCGGCCGTGGGTCGCGGCCGGGATGCGGGACGGGGTCGTCGCCGTGGCACAGGCGCGGGTCATCGTCGATGCCGTCGAGGACCTGCCCCCGAGCTCGGACCGGAGCTGGCCGTCGAGGCGGAGCGGACGCTGGTGGAGTACGCCGCCGCACATCCCCCGCGAGAGCTGAGGAGGCTGGGGCGCCGGATCCTGGAGGTCGTCGCGCCCGAGGTCGCCGAGGCGGAGGAAGGGCGTCGGCTGGCCGACGAGGAGCGGCGGGCGCGCGAGAAGGCGTCCCTGCGCTTGCGCGATCTCGGCGACGGTCGGACGCGGATCTGGGGGACGCTGCCGACCCCGGTGGCCGAGCGACTCGAGCACTACCTCCAGGCCTTCACGTCGCCACGGCATCGGGGCCACGACTCCCCCGGGAGCGAGCGGGTGCCGCAGCACCGCGCCTACGCGCACGCGTTCGAAGCCCTCCTCGAGCTGCTTGACCCCGACCGGCTCCCCGAACACGGCGGTGACGCCACGACGGTGATCGTGACGCTGGGTCTTGCCGAGATCCTGTCCGACCTGGCCACCGCGGGCGTGATCGCAGGCGACGGCGAGGGCGCGATCTCGGCCGGGGAGGCACGGCGGCTGGCCTGCCAGGCGCACATCATCCCCGCGGTGCTGGGTGGGAAGGGGGAGGTGCTCGACCTCGGCCGTCGGATGCGGCTGTTCTCGAAGGCGCAGCGCCGAGCGCTGCGACTACGGGACCGGCGGTGCCGAGCCGAGGGATGCGCCATCCCGGCGAGCTGGACGGAGGCCCATCACCTCGCGCCCTGGTCGGCGGGCGGACCCACCGACCTCGCGAACGCGATCAGCCTCTGCTCGCACCACCATCACCGGATCCACGACCACGCGTTCCGGCACGAGCTGCTCGCCAGCGGGGACGTGCGCTTCCACCGGCGGACATAGGCCGGCGGACGAAGGAAGGACGGATGACAGCCTCACACCCGGTCGTCGTAGTGGTGGACGGTCCGCTCGCGGCGCCACGGCGGCGCGATCATCAGCGAGAGGACGATGGCGAGCACGCCGGCCGCGATCAGGATCGCGCCCAGCGCGCCGTCGTTGATGAATTCGAGGTCCACGGTGATGACGTCGAGCGCCAGGATCAGCCCGAGGACGAGCAGGACGATGCCGAGTCCGATGTACATGGTCACAAGGTGCCCGAAACCGGGCCCGTGATACGTCAGGTCCTCGTCAGCGCTGTCCGAAGCAGACCAGGCAGGAGCGCGGGTCGTGGCGGATGTTGCTCTCGTGCAGCCGCGCTGCGCGGACCAGGAGCTCGTCCAGTGCCCGCTCCGAGGCGGCGATCTCGAGGATGACCTCCTCCAGCGCGGGCGAGAGACGTGGAGCGGCGCTCCGCGCCCGTGGCTCCTGCTCGGCGGCTACTGCGTTCATGGGTTCCTCCCCGGCGGTGACCGAGACGGTCGGTCCTTCGAGGATCGGGGCCGGCGCGGCCCACGGCAACGGGTTCGGCCGAGGTCGGGACCATCGACATGCCCGGACCGCCCGAAGGGGCTACGCGACGCGGGCCGGACGGTCCCGGCTTCCGCCTACTGCAGCGCAGCGGTCAGTCGCGCCACGTTGTCGACGTACTTCGCGCCGGGGGAGCGCTCGGTCCACTCGGGCAGGGTGAGCTCCGTCGACAGCGCCCGGTAGCCGTCCTCGATCCGGCGCATCCGGGCCACCACCGCCGGGTCGGGCATCATCAGCGAGACCTCGTAGTTGAGGGCGAAGGAGCGCATGTCCATGTTGCTCGATCCCACCACGGCCACCTGGTCGTCGATGGTGAAGTGCTTCGAGTGCAGGATGTACGGCGCGGGATAGCGGTAGATCCGCACCCCCGCCTCCAACAGCGCCTTGTAGTACGACGCCTGCGCGTGGCCGACGAGGAACTGGTCCGACACCTCGCTGACGAACAGCTCGACCTGGACGCCGCGCTCGGCGGCCGTGGTGACGGCGTACAGGAGGGACTCGTCGGGGACGAAGTACGGCGAGGTCAGCGAGATCCGCTCGGTCGCCGCGTAGAGCAGGGTCGTGAACATCCGCAGGTTGTTCTCCGCGACCAGGCCGGGCCCGCTCGGCACGACCTGGCAGGGGACGTCGAAGATCTCCTCCGGACGGCGGTCCGGCTCGCCGTGGACGGCGACGAGGTCGACCACCTCGCCGGTCTCGACGTACCAGTCGGAGGCGAAGACGGCGTTCAGCGCGCCGACCACCGGTCCCTCGAGTCGCACCATCAGCTCGACCCACTCGCGCCCGCGCCGCTGGTTGGCCCGCTTGTTGTAGCAGGGTTCGGTCAGGTTGAGGGAGCCGGTGAACCCGACGCTGCCGTCGATCACCAGGATCTTGCGGTGGTTGCGCAGGTCCGGGCGGCGGAAGCGGCCCCGCAGCGGCTTGATCGGCAGCATCGGGTGCCAGGCGATGTCCGTGCGGCGGAGCCGTCGCACCATCCTGCGGTAGCCCGGGATCCGGCGGGACCCGATGTGGTCGAAGAGGAAGCGTACGTCGACGCCGCGCGCGGTCGCCCTGGTCAGCGCCTGGAACACCGGGTCGGTGACGTCGTCCCAGGCAGCGATGTAGAACTGCACGTGCACATGGCTGCGGGCCCGGTCGATCTCCCGGGCCATCTCGCTCATCAGCGCGCGGTAGTCCGACCACAGCTCGACCTCGTTGCCGCCGGTGATCGGCAGCGCCCCCAGCCTCTGGTTGAGGGCGGCGACCCCGGCCACCTGCTTGGGCAGCCGGGTCGTGTCGAAGGACAGCTCGAGCTGCTCGCTGCGCTCGCGGATCGCCGCGATCGCCGTTCGCTGGCGCCGGATCCTACGGGTGCCGAGCCGGATCCGGCCGAACAGCAGGAAGATGGAGAAGCCGATGATCGGCTCGATCAGGATCAGGAGCAGCCAGGCCATGCCGGTCGACGGCTTGCGGTTGCCGGGGATGATGCCGAGCGCGGCGAGGCGCAGCACCATGTCCAGGCCGAAGATGATCCAGCCGAGCGTCGACGTCGGCACGAGCCAGTTCATAGGGGAACCCTAGGGAATCGCCGTCGCCGGCCCCGGCCGACACATGGCGACTCGACGGGTCGGAAGTGACGACTCGACGGGTCGGAAGTGACGACTCGACCCCGGAGTCGTCGGCGCACCGTCACCGGGAGGGGGCGAGGATCTCCCGGACACCCGCGACGGCGTACGCGTTCCAGGCGGGGACCCGTCGCAGGAGGTAGTGCCCGACGGCGCCCATGTCCGTGAACTCCGCGTCGGCCACCCGCGCGGCGCGGGCGACGAAGGCGCGGGTCGCGCGGGCGGACGTGATCCGGTCGCGGCGACCGTGGGCGGCACGAAGCACCTTGCCGGTCAGGGGACGGACCGGGTCGTCCGGCGGAAGCCACGGTGCGAGGGCGACCACACCGCGGACCGACGGGTGGTCCGCGACGGCGACGCCGGTGCGGGCGCCCATCGAGTGGCCCAGGATCGCGACCGGCAGGCCGTGGGCCCGGGCGATCTCGTCCAGGGCCCAGCGGGCGTCGGCGACGGGGGCCGGCACGGGGCCGTGTCCCGCGTTCCAGCCGCGCGTGCGGTAGCGCAGCACGAGGACGCCGATGCCGTCGGTGCGCAGCGGGCGGGCCACCTGCCGCGCCAGCGCCCGCCCCCGTCGCCAGGACAGGCTGCGCCCGTCGACGGGCTGCGTGCCGTGCTGGGCGCCGCCGTGGAGCACGAGGGCGATCGCCCGCGGGCTGCGGGGCAGCCAGGCGTCGGTGAGGGCGGGCGCGGTGCCGGCCGGGGGTGAGGTCATCTCGGGCATCACTCGTCCTTCGGAGCCGGCCCCGTCGGCGGATGGGTCAGGATCCATGACGCCGCAGCAGCTGGTATGCCTCGAGCGTCGCGGCGCGCTGCTCGGCATGGTCGACGATCGGCTCCGGGTACGCGCCCAGGGACGGGTCGGCGAGCTCGGGCACCCAGCGCCGCACATAGGCACCGTCGGGGTCGAACTTCCTGCCCTGCGTGGTCGGGTTGAAGACCCGGAAGTACGGCGCCGCGTCGGTGCCGCAGCCGGCGACCCACTGCCAGTTGTGCTGGTTGCTGGCGAGGTCGCCGTCGACGAGGTGGGTCATGAAGTGGCGGGCGCCGTGCTGCCACTCCACGTGCAGGTCCTTGACCAGGAAGGACGCGACGATCATGCGGACCCGGTTGTGCATCCAGCCCTCGGCGAGCAGCTGGCGCATCCCGGCGTCGACGATCGGGTAGCCCGTGCGCCCCGCCGCCCATGCCTCCAGCCGCCGTCGCCGCTCCCTGCCCCTCACATAGGGCAGCGCGCGCAGCTCGGGTCGGAAGTAGCTCCGCGCCGAGCCGGGCCAGTGGTGCAGCACGTGCGCGTAGAACTCGCGCCAGGCCAGCTCCTTGCGGAAGGTGGCGCGATGGGAGGCGTCCGGGTCTCCCGGCGGGACGTCCAGGTCGGCCAGCACAGTGCGGGGGTGGATCGTCCCCCAGCGCAGGTGTGGGGAGAGCCGGGAGGTGGCGTCGAGGTCCGGACGGTCGCGGACGTCCTCGTACGGCGTACCCCGCCACTCCCGCCACTGGGCGAGCGCCGCTGCCTCGCCCGCCTCGGGCAGCTCGACTCCGTCGAGGTCGGGCTCGGCGGGCAGGTCCTCTCCGGGGGCCTCCACCCAGGTCACGGCGGCGGGGTCTGACTCGGCCGGAGGTCGCCAGCCATGCTGCGCCCACGCCCGGTGGAACGGGGTGAAGACCTGGTAGGGGCCGCCGCTCCCGGTCAGGAGGCGCCCCGGCGCGACGGCGTACGGCGAGCCCGTGCGCACGAGCGGGACCGCCCCGAGGGCCGCCTCGACGCGGTGGTCGCGCGCGGCGCCGTACGGACCGAAGTCGGCGCTCACCTGCACGCTCGCCGCGTCCACCTCCGCCGCCAGCGCGGGCACGACGTCCTCGGGCCGGCCGCTGCGGACCACGAGGCCCGGGCCGTGGCGGCGCAGGTCCCGGTCGAGCGCGCGGAGGGTGCGGAGCAGGAAGGCGCGCCGGGGCGCGCCGGAGGGGGAGAGGAGGGCGTCGTCCAGGACGAAGAGCGGCAGCACCGGACCGTCGCCCGCGGCGGCGAGCAGGGCCGGGTGGTCGCCGAGCCGCAGGTCGCGGCGCAGCCACAGGATGCTCGGCCTCATCGGACCATGCTGGCAGACCGGTGGATATCGCTACGGTGGCTGCATGCGCGATCCCGAGTACTCCGACGAGCAGATCGCCGCGGACCTCGCCGCCGCGGCCGCCGAGCTCGGCGAGCCGCTGACCGCGGCGGGCTACGACGCCTGGCAGCGCCCGCGCGCGGCCGCGTCTCCGGCGCTGCTGATCCGGCGCTTCGGCTCTTGGAACGCGGCGTGCGCGCATGCCGGCGTCGCGACGAACAAGACGCGCTCGACCAGCCGCCGCTGGAGCGACGAGGACGTGGTCGCCATCGTGGCCCGCTATCTCGCCGAGCCAGGCAGCGCCGGGACGTTCGCCGACTACGCCGCCTGGGCCAAGGACCAGGACGGCGTGCCCAGCGGTGCCACGCTGCGCCAGCGCTTCCCGTGGGCGGAGGTCAAGCGGCGTGCGGCGACCACCTAGGCGACAATGACAGCATGACTGTCATTCCCGCCGAACGGCTCGCCACGCTCGAGCCGGCCTGCGCCCTCGCCGACGCACTGGCGCTCTTCGACAGCCTCCCCGCCGTGCGGGCCGAGGCGGTCACCGGCCGGTGGCACGGTCGCGAGCTCGCCACGGGACACCCGATGGACGGGCTGCTGGAGGCCTCCGGTTGGTACGGCAAGCAGTTCGACTCGGTCGACGAGGTCCACCCGCTGCTCTTCCGGGCGCCGTCCGGCGCGATCGTCTCCGTCGACCCGCGGCGCATCCCGTTCGGCATGGTCGACAGGATTCCCTCCGGCGTGGTCGCCCGGGGGCGGCAGCTGATGGGCGCGGCCCTGCCCGTGCTGCGCACCCGCAGGCCGCGGGCCCGACTGCGCAACGTGGAGTACCGCGGCGTCGTCACCGCCGGCATGAGCTACGACCACCTGCCGATCATCGACCTCTTCCGGCGCGTCGACGACGACACCCTGCTCGGCTGCATGGACCTGCGCGGCGCGCCGCCGTACTTCTTCGTGCTGGAGCGTGACCGAGCGTCGGCGGCTCAGGACGCCGGATAGGGCGCGGCGCGCAGCAGCGCGGCGAGATGGGCGAGATTGCCCGCGAGTGTCGCCGTGGTCCCGGCGCTCTTCTCGGGCTCGGGGTCGAGGTCCTGGTAGTCGACGGCCTGCATGGCCTCGCCGACCCAGTAGGTCACGGCATTCGCGGGGATCGTGAAGCCCACGTCGTTGAGGGCCTGGTAGACCTCCGCCGAGACGTGGTGGGCGCCGTCCTCGTTGCCGACCACCGCGACGCCGGCCACCTTGCCGGAGGTGAGCATGCGACCCTCGTCGTCGGTCTCGCTCAGCTCGGCGTCCAGGCGCTCGAGGACCAGCTTGCAGACGGCGGAGGGCTGGCCCATCCAGATGGGGGTGGCGAGCACCAGGATGTCGGCGGCCAGCATCTTCGCGCGGATCTCGGGCCAGCTGTCCCCGTCGCCCTCGTCGGTGCTGACGCCGAACGCCACGTGCTGGTCGACGATGCGCACCATCTCGCCCTCGACGTCGTGCCCGCGCAGCGCCTCGAGCACGCGGAGGCCGAGCAGCTCCGAGCTCGACCGCGAGGGAGAGGGCTTGAGCGTGCAGCAGAGGACGAGGGCACGCAGCGGCCCGGTGTTCTCGGTCTTGTCCATGGCCCTGCTGGTACCCCTCGCCCGGGTGACCCAGCCGGGTCAGCGGGCGACGGCGAGCAGCAGCACGGCCAGCGCCGGAAGGCTCAGCTGGGTGATCGCGGCGCGGGCCTTGTCGGGCGACGAGACCAGCAGGACGAGCCCCGCGGCGACCATCGAGCCGGCACCGCAGAAGACGAGGGTGGCGCCGACGGTGTCCTCGTCGGCGGCCAGGGCGGCGACGCCGCCGAGGGTGATGAGGGCGAGGAAGAGGTTGTAGAAGCCCTGGTTGAAGGCCAGCTCCTTGGTCGCCTCCGCCTCCGCGAGGCTGGTGCCGAAGGTGGCCCGAGTGCGGGGGCTGGTCCAGGTCAGCGACTCCATGAACCAGATGTAGACGTGCAGCAGGGCGGCGAGGGTCGCGAACGCCAGGGCGAGGGTCGTCATGTCGGCGATCCTCCCGCCCGCGACAGGTACGCCGCCAGCCCGATGGGGGAGCGTCCGGTCAGCCGCTCGACGTGGTCGGTCACCCCGGCCAGCTCGCCGCGCGCGATCGCGGTGTAGGTGGACACCCAGGCGTCGTACTGCCAGTCCGGCGCCTTCCACCGCCGTCGCGAGGCGTAGGCCTCCTCGACCGTCTCGTCGTGGAAGGTGACCGGCCGGCCGGTGTGCCGGGCGAGGAGCTCGGCGATCGCGGCGAAGGTGAGCGCCTCGGGGCCGGTGAGGTCGTAGGTCGCGCCGCGGTGGCCGTCCGGCGCGAGCAGCACGGAGACGGCGCTCGCCGCGATGTCGTCGCGCGCGACCGCGGCCACGCGCCCTTCGCCCGCCGGGCCGCGGATCACGTCGTCCTCGCCCACGAGCGCGGGCAGGAAGTCGAGGTAGAAGCTGTCGCGCAGGAAGGTGAAGTCCGGGCCTGCGGCGCGGAGGTGCTCCTCGGTCGCCCAGTGGTCACGTCCGAGGGTGAAGGTGCAGTCCGGCCCGGCGCCGTAGAACGAGGTGTAGACGACGTGCCGTACGCCGGCCGCCGCCGCGGCGTCGACGAAGGCGCGATGCTGCTCGAGACGGTCGGCCGACTCGGCCGCGGACACCATGAGCAGCGTGTCCACCCCGGTCAGCGAGGCGGCGGCGAGCGCGTCGTCGGCGTACGACATCGCGGCGACGGTGGCGTGGGGGAGCTCCGGTGCCCGGGACGGGTCGCGGACCAGCAGGCGCTGCTCGATGCCGCGCGACGCGAGGGCCCGGGCGACGCGCCCCCCGAGCCCTCCCGTCGCGCCGGTGACGGCGATCGTCACACGAGGCCTTCCTTCTCGAGCCAGTCCTTGGCTATCGTGGCGGCGGGGAGCTGCTCGTCCACGCTGCGGGCGTCGAGGTCGACGAGGTCCTCCGGCGACATCGCCGCGCTGACCCTGTTGATGATCCCAGCTGCCTCGTCGCTCAGGTCGTCGCTGGCGACCGGCACCACGTGGGAGGCGAGGAAGAGTCCCTTGGTGTCCTGCAGTGCCACCAGGTCGTTCTTCTTGATCGACGGGTCGGCGGTGTAGATGATCGCCAGCTGGATGTCGCCGTCCTTGAGGGCCTTGACGGTGAGCGGCCCACCGCCGTCCTCGATCGGCGTGAACGCGACGTCCACGCCGTAGGTGTCCTTGAGGCCCTTCGGGCCGTTGGGGCGGCTCTCCGCCTCGGAGTTGGCGCCGAAGGTCATCTTCTCGGTGACCTTCGTCAGGTCCTCGATCGTCTCCAGGCCGTACTTCTCGGCGAACGCCCGGGTCACGACATAGGAGTCCTGGTCGGTGGCGGGGGACTGGTCGAGCACGCGCAGGCCCTTGTCCTCGGCCGCCTGCTCGAGCTCGCTGTAGACGTCGTCGGCGAGCCGTGCCTCGGTGTCGGGCTCCCAGACCTGCAGCAGCGGGCCGGTGTACTCCGGGAAGAGGTCGATCGAGCCGCCCTCGATCTCGGGGAGATAGGCCTCGCGCTGCCCGATCTTGAAGTCGCGCTCGACCTCGATGTCCGCCGCCTCGAGGGCCTGCGCGTAGGCCTCGGCGATGATCTCGTTGGAGTAGTAGTCCTGGGAGCCGATGACGATCGTGTCGCCACCCTCCCCGCCGGAGCTGAGCGGGTCGGACTCGCCGTCGCCGCAGGCACCGAGGGCGAGCGAGGCGACGGCGACCAGCGCCAGGCCGATCTGGGTCGACCGACGGGCCGGCCTGCGGGCCGACAGGAGAGGGGTGCGGGTCATGACGGAACCTTTCCAGTGGTGGGACGGCTGGCCCGTTGCAGCGCAGCCAGGGCGAGGTCGAGCAGGAGGGCGAGGCCGGCGACGAGCAGGGCGCCCGCCAGCATCTCCTCGTACTGACGGGACTTGAGGCCGGAGAAGAGATAGCGACCCAGCCCGGTGTCGGAGATGTACGCCGCCAGGGTGGCCGTCGCGACGACCTGCAACGTGGCGGCGCGGATGCCGCCGAGGATCACGTCGGCTCCCAGGGGGATCTCCACGCGGGTGACGAGCTGCCACTCGCTCATCCCGACGGCGCGGGCCGCGTCGACGGCGGCCCGGTCGGCCGACTCGACGCCCGCGTAGGCGCCGGCCAGGAGCGAGGGGAAGGCGAGCGCGACGAGGGCGAGCAGCGGGGCCTCGATGCCGATCCCGAGCGCGAGCCCCAGCAAGGTCAGAAGACCGAGGGTGGGCACGGCGCGCACCGCGCCGGCGAGGGCGACCACGACGAGGCGCCCGCGGCCGGTGTGGCCGATGAGGACCCCGAGCGGCAGCGCCAGCACGGCCGCCATCGCCACGGCCGCGAAGGTGACCAGCAGGTGCTGCACGATCCGGTGGTCGATCCCCGTGGGACCGCCCCAGTGGGCGCCGTCGGCGATCCAGGCCAGCGCGTCGCCGAAGAGCGTCATGCCGTCACCCCCGTCGGGACGGTCCCGCGCCACGGCGTGAGCACGCGGCCGAGCAGGACGAGCAGGCCGTCGAGTGCGATCGCGAGCAGCATGGTGGCGAGGACACCGGTCACGATCTCGGGACGGATGTCGCGCTGGAAGCCGTCGGTGAGCAGGTTGCCCAGGCTCGGGATGCCGACGAGCGCGCCGATCGTCACCAGGCTGACCGTGCTCACCGTGATCACCCGGATCCCGGAGAGCAGGACCGGGACGGCGAGGGGGAGGTCGACCCTCCAGAACAGCCCGACGGGGGAGTAGCCCATCGCCTCGGCCGCCTCCCGGACCCGGTGGTCCACCGAGCGGAAGGCGTCGGCGGCGGTGCCGGCGAGCAGCGCCGTGCCGTAGACGGCGAGCGCGACGACGAGGGTCAGGCCCGAGCGCAGCGGGATGCCGAGCAGGACCGGGATGACGATGAGGAGCGGCAGCGCGGGCACCGAGTAGAGCAGGCTCGCCGTGCCGAGGACGACGGTGCCGGCCCGTGGCCAGCGCCACGCGACGCGGCCCAGCACCACGGCGACCAGCACGCTGACGACGATCGCGGGCACGGCCAGGCGCAGGTGCTGGACCAGCATCTCCAGGACGTACTCCTGGTTGGCCCGGAGCCAGGTCACGGCGTCCTCACTCCAGCACCCCGACGGGACGGCCGTCGCCGTCCACCACCAGGTGGCGCCCGTCGACGTCGACGGTCCGCAGGGAGCGCTCGGCGCGGTCGGAGCCGATGAAGTCGCGCACGAAGTCGTCGGCGGGATCGGCCATGATCTCCTTGGGCGTGCCCGTCTGGGCCACGATCCCGCCGGTGCGGAGGACGACGACCTCGTCGCCCAGCCGGAAGGCCTCGTCGATGTCGTGGGTGACCAGCACGATGGTCTTGCCCAGCTCGGCCTGGAGCTGGAGCAGCTGGTCCTGCAGCCCGCGGCGCACGATCGGGTCGACCGCGCCGAAGGGCTCGTCCATGAGGAGCACGTTGGGCTCGGCGGCCAGGGCGCGCGCGACCGCCACCCGCTGCTGCTGGCCGCCCGAGAGCTGGGTGGGGTACCGGCGGCCGAGCGCCGGATCGAGGCCGACGAGCTCGAGGAGGTCGAGCGCGGCCGCGCGTGCTGCCCGCTTCGGCGTACCGGTCAGCACGGGCACGGTCGCGACGTTGTCGACCACCCGGCGATGGGGGAGCAGACCGCCGGCCTGCGGGACGTAGCCGATGGAGCGGCGCAGCTCCACCCGGTCGAGCCCGAGGACGTCGCGGTCGTCGATGAGAACGGTCCCGGTGGTCGGCTCGACCATCCGGTTGACCATCCGCATCAGCGTGGTCTTGCCCGACCCGGAGGTGCCCACGAGTGCCAGCGTGCGGTGCGAGGGGACGGTGCAGGAGAAGCCCGTCACGGCGACGGTGCCGTCGGGGTAGGTCTTGCCGACATCGCGGAACTCGATCCCCATGCGTCGAACCCTACGGTGCTCGGGGGACAACGCGGCGGACCTTCGCGCCAGCGGGGTCCAGGCACCGTGGCAGGAGTCACGAGGGACGGATCGGCCCGGTTCCGCTCCGAGGGCCCGGGTACCGCCCGGGACAACCGACGAGAGGAGCACGAACCCATGAGCACGATCGAGAAGTCCGTGACCGTCGACGTCCCCGTGCGGACGGCGTACGACCAGTGGACGCAGTTCGAGACCTTCCCGTCCTTCATGGAGGGCGTCGAGGAGGTCCGCCAGCTCGACGACACCCACCTGCACTGGCGTGCCGACATCGCGGGAGTGCACCGCGAGTGGGACGCCGAGATCGTCGACCAGACGCCGGACGAGCGGATCACCTGGCGCGCCCTGGACGGCACCAAGAACGACGGCACCGTCTCCTTCGCCCCCGACGAGCTGGGCCAGTCGACCCGGATCACGCTGCGGATGGAGTTCGAGCCCGAGGGGATCGTCGAGAAGGCAGGCGACGCCCTCAACATCATCGACCGCCGCACCGAGGGTGACCTCGAGCGCTTCAAGAAGTTCATCGAGGCGCGCGGGACCGAGACCGGTGCCTGGCGTGGGGATGTGAAGCCGGGAGACATGGACAACCCGGCGCTCTGAGGCCCGGCGCGAGTTTCACCGGCCGGCCGGTGAAACTCACGCTTGGACGAGGAAGCTTCATCGTCCAAGCGTGAGTTTCCTCGTCCCAGTTCGCGTTATGTCGCGTCCTCGGACGCCATCGCGACGATCTGGTCGAACCGGCGGCCCATCGCCGCGGCCAGTGCCTCGGCCGCGCGCAGCGGCCGCACCATCACCGTGAAGTCGGTGACCAGGCCTTCCTCGTCGAGCACGAGGAAGTCACAGCCGGTGAGCTGGAGGCCGTCGACGCGCGCCTCGAAGACCAGGGCGTGGCCGTCGCGGTCCTCCAGCTCCCGCACGTAGCGGAAGTCCTCGAAGACCTCGATGACGTGGGCGAGGATCGCCCCCGTGATCGCCTTGCCCTCGTAGGGGCGGTGGGCGACGGGACTGCGGAAGACGACGTCGTCGGCCAGGCAGGCGCGCATCGCCGCGAGGTCGCGTGCCTCGACCGCGGCCCGGAAGCCGCCCCCGGCGCCTCCCGAGGCCCCGGCACTCACAGCGCCGCCGCCAGCTCGGTGCCCTGCTTGATCGCGCGCTTGGCGTCCAGCTCGGCCGCGACGTCCGCGCCGCCGATGAGGTGCACCGTGCCCGGGAAGCCCGCGGCGAGCAGGTCGTCGTACAGGCCGCGAACGGACTCCTGCCCGGCGCAGACGACGACGTGGTCGACGTCGAGCACCTGCGCGTGTCCGTCGACGGTGACGTGCAGGCCCGCGTCGTCGATCCGGTCGTAGGCGACCCCGGTGAGCTGGTGCACGCCGAGGTCCTTGACCACGGCTCGGTGCACCCACCCCGATGTCTTCCCCAGGCCCTTGCCCTGCGCGGACTCCTTGCGCTGCAGCAGCCAGACCTCCCGCCTCGGGTCGCGCGGCGCCTTGTCCGTCACTCCGCCGCGTACGACGGCCGGGTCGGCCACGCCCCAGTGGGCCTTCCACTCCGCGAGGCTCTCCTCGCGATGGGCGAGCAGCTCGGTCACGTCGAAGCCGATCCCGCCCGCCCCGAGGACGGCGACCCGCCTGCCCACCTCGACCCGGCCGGTGATGGCGTCGGGATACGAGACGACCTTCGGGTGGTCGATGCCCGGGATGGCCGGCGTGCGCGGCTCGACGCCGGTGGCGACCACGACCTCGTCGTACCCGTCGAGCAGGGCGGGGGTCGCGCGGGTGCCCAGCTTCACGTTGACGCCCAGGACCTCCATCCGGCGTCGGAAGTAGCGCAGGGTCTCGGCGAACTCCTCCTTGCCCGGGATCTGCATGGCGAGGCGGAACTGGCCGCCGATCTCCTCACTCGCCTCGAACAGGGTCACGTCGTGACCGCGCTCGGCAGCGCTGACCGCGGTGGCCAGTCCGGCGGGTCCGCCGCCGACGACCGCGACCCGCTTGGCCGCGCGGGTCGGACCCAGGACGAGCGTGGTCTCGTGGCAGGCGCGGGGGTTGACCAGGCAGGAGGCCCGCTTGGCCTGGAAGGTGTGGTCGAGGCAGGCCTGGTTGCAGCCGATGCAGGTGTTGATCTCGTCGGCGCGCCCGTCACGGGCCTTGTTGACGAGCTCGGAGTCGGCGAGGAAGGGGCGTGCCATCGACACCAGGTCGACGCCCTGTGCGAGGACGGACTCGGCGACCTCGGGCGTGTTGATCCGGTTGCTCGCGCAGACCGGGATCGACACGACCTCCTTGAGGCGCAGGGTGCTGTCCACCCAGGCGCCGCGCGGGACGCTGGTGACGATCGTGGGGACGCGCGCCTCGTGCCAGCCGATGCCGGTGTTGATGACGCTGGCGCCGGCCGCCTCGATCTTGTGCGCCAGGGCGACCGTCTCGTCCCAGGTCTGGCCGTCGGGGACGAGGTCGAGCAGCGACATCCGGTACATCACGAAGAAGTCCGGCAGCTCCTGGCGGATCCGACGCACGATCTCGACCGGGAAGCGCATCCGGTTCTCCGCCGAGCCGCCCCACCTGTCGGTACGCCGGTTGGTGCGGGCCGCGAGGAACTGGTTGATGAGATAGCCCTCGGAGCCCATGATCTCGACGCCGTCGTAGCCGGCCTTGCGCGCCAGCTTCGCCGAGGCGACGAAGTCGTCGATGGTGCGCTCGACGGCCCGCCCGGAGAGGGCGGAGGCCTTGAACGGGGTGATCGGCGACTTCGTCGCGCTGGCGGAGACGCTGAACGGCGTGTAGCCGTACCGTCCGGCGTGCAGCAGCTGCAGGACGATCCGCCCGCCGTTCTCGTGCACCGCGTCGGTCACCCGCTGGTGGCGGTGCGCGTTGAGACGGGTCGTCATCTGCGAGCCGAACGGCAGCAGCCAGCCGCGGATGTTGGGGGAGTAGCCGCCGGTGACGATGAGGCCGACGCCGCCGGCCGCGCGCTCCGCGAAGTACGCCGCCAGCTCGTCGACGTGCCAGGGTCGGTCCTCCAGGCCCGTGTGCATCGATCCCATCACCGCGCGGGACTGGAGGGCCAGGCCGCCGACGACGGCGGGCGAGGTGAGCAGCGGGTAGTGCGTCATCGGGGGGTCTCCTTGCCGGTCCTGCGGGTGTGGGCGTCGATGTACTCGGTGAGCCAGCGGATCCAGAACTCCTCCATCAGGAGGCCGCCGCGCAGCACGAGGTAGATGTCGAGGTCGGCACCGTCGAGTGCCTCGGGGTCCGGGAAGTCGCGGGCGGCGAGGTACTCGTAGAGCGAGAGCCGCTTGGTGTGCTCGTCGAGCTGGCGGCGCAGGTCGTCGAGCAGGGCCGCACGGTCGCCGTACGACGCCCCGCGCATCTTCACGCTGACGCTGCTGCGCATGGCGTCCGGCGCTGTGGGCTCGGCGATCCAGCGCGCGAGCTCAGCCCGGCCGGCGTCGGTGACCGCGTAGACCTTCCTGGTGGGTCGGTCCGCCTGGGGGACCGGCGCGGCGCTGACCCAGCCGTCGCCCTCCATCCGCCCCAGCACCCGGTAGATCTGCTGGTGGGTGGCGGACCAGAAGAAGCCGATCGACGCGTCGAAGCGGCGCACCAGGTCCGCGCCCGACGCCGCGCGCTCGCTCAGGGAGACGAGGATCGCGTGCTCGAGGGCCATGCGCTCAGGATGCAGCAATCCAGAGGGCTATGCAACTAGTTGCGCAACGAGGTGCAGGCGGGGCGTCGGAATCGCCGCTGGAGCGGTGATTCCCGCGCTTCCCGGCCGGTGCAACGGTCAAGAGGCGCAGGAGCCGGTCAGGAGGCCGCGCGGTGGTAGGCCTTGTTCGCGATCCGCCAGGCCCCGTCGACCCGCAGCAGCACGAAGGTGTCGGTGAAGACGTCCGCTCCGTGCCACAGCGTCATCACCGCCGAGCCGGTCGACCCGCGGACGACCAGCTCGTCGACCCGCCGGCGCCGCCGCGCCTCGTCCGGCGCGGGGCTGCCGGTGAAGAGCGCGCAGTACTCGTCGAGGGACCAGGACGTGAACGCGCCGTCGCGCAGGCCCTCGACGTGGGCGCTCGGCAGGAACGCACGCCGGTGGTACGACGGGTCGCCGGTCGCATGTCCGGCGACGTAGTCCCGCAGCGGCGCGATCGCCGCGGGCGGGCCGTCGATGCCGGGGGCGAGGCTGAGCCCGTGCGGCAACGGCCGGACGAGGCCGGCGATGTCGTCGCCGGGGCTCAGCGCCGCGGCCAGGAGGCCGACGTCCTTGGCGAGGGCCGCGGCGGTGAAGTCGGCGTCGGCGAGCCCGCCGGTCAGCAGGCGGTCCCGCTTGGCGGCGACGAGCCCGCCGAGCGAGGTCCGCTCCAGGAGGTCGAGGGCCACGGAGGCGTCCAGTCCGAGGCGGTCGGCACGGGCGAGGCCGTCCCGGGCGGTGAGGAGGGCTCCGGCGAGGACGCCGTTGGCCACCAGCTTGGCGGCGGCCGCCGCGGCGACGTCGCCGCAGGCGAGCACGTCGCCCAGGTCGGCGAGGACGTCCACCGCCGCGCTCGCCGGATCGCCCGGGTCGGTGGCCTCCTCCACGTCGTCCGTGCCCGTCAGCACGCGCAGCGTGCCGGCCGCTGCCGCGCCGGTCGAGCCGAGCACGGGTGCGTGCACGTACCGCGCGCCCGACTTCGCGACCCTGGCCGCGAGCTGCGTCGCCTCGTGCGGGCCGACCGTGGCGGTGTTGACCACCGCCATGGCGGGCCCCAGGGTGTCCCCGACCACCGCGAGGACGGCCTCGCAGGCAGCGCCGTCGTACAGGCAGAGCAGGACGACCTCGGCGCCCCGCACGGCCGCCGCCGGGCTCGGCGCGGCGGGGAGGCCGTCGAGGGTCCGGCCCGAGCGGGTCCAGGTGGTCACGGCGTGGCCGCGTTCGCTGAGCCGGGATGCCAGGGCGGCAGCCATCCGGCCCAGCCCGAGGAGGGCGATCTGGGTCATGGGTCCATCGTCGGGCGCGCGCGCCGATGCCACCAGCGCAGATGTCGCATCACCCCCATGCGTGACCGGCATAGCATGGAGTCATGGCTCTGACCCCGTGGCGGACCTTCCTCGCGGTGCGCCGCCTCGGCTCGCTGACCGCCGCCGCGGCCGAGCTGGGCTACACGCAGTCGGCGATCTCGCGCCAGGTCGCGGCGCTCGAGCGGGAGGTGGGGCAGCCGCTCCTCGAGCGCGGGGCCCGAGGCGTCGTACCGACGGCCGCGGGAGAGGCCTTCGCGCAGCACGCCCGCGCGGCGGTGGCCGCGACCGACCGCGCGCTGCGCGCCGCCCGCGAGGCGTCCGGCGGCGGGCGCGTGCTGGCCGTCGGGGCGACCCCGTCGGCGGCGGCCGGGCTGGTCCCGGCGGCGCTGCGAGCGCTCGGCACGACGCCGTGGTCGCTGGCCACCGGGCTGTCGTCGGAGCTGGAGGAGCTGGTCGCGACCGGTGCGCTCGACCTCGCGGTGGTGACCGACGCGCCGCCGGGGCTCGCGGACGACGACCGGCTGGTCCGTCACGCGATCGGGTCCGACCCGATGTGCGTCGTCGTCCCGGCCGGGCACCCTGCGGCCGTGCGGCCCCCGCGCCCGGCCGATACGGGGGAGGGCCCGCCGGGCCTGGCCGCGTTCGCCGGCGAGACCTGGGTCGAGGACAACGACGGCTCCGCCGCGCTGCTGCGCGGGGCCGCGGCTCGTGCCGGCTTCGTCCCACGCATCGAGCTCGCGGCCGCGGACCTCGTCGGCAAGGTGGCGCTGGTGGCGGCCGGTCATGCCGTGGCGCTGGTCCCCGGGCTGCTCGTCCCCGCGCTGCGTCGCGACGTGGTCGCCGTCCCCGTCGCGGAGGCGCCCACCCGCGGTCTCTACGCGACCCTGACGGCAGGGCCGCCGGTCGCCCCCGCCGCCACGCGGATGGTGGCGGCACTGCGCGAGCAGTACGCCGCCCGGCCCTGCGCCCCGTAGCCGCTCAGGACGCGCGGAACTCCCGCATCCGCGACAGGTACTGCCGCAGTCGCAGGGCCGGCACGGTCCGCGGCCAGTCGTCGGCGCGGAACCAGGCGTCCGAGCCACCGTCGACGAAGACGACGCTCCCGCACAGGAAGTCGGCGGCATCGGACAGCATGAAGACCACCCAGGCCGCCAGCTGGCCCGGGTCGCCGAAGCCGCCGACCGGCACGGGGAAGGCCTTGACCCGCTTCGCCTCGGCCGGTGTCGCCAGCTGCTGCTCGAGCAGGGGCGTGCGGATCGCGCCGGGCGCCAGGGCGTTGAGGCGGATGCCGGCGCCGGCCCAGGCAGGGGTGACCGCCTGTCGTCGTACCCAGCGGGTGACGGCGATCTTGCTCGCCCCGTAGGCGAACGACGGGGCCATGGCGCGGAAGCGGCGCAGTGCCGCCAGTGCTGTGGGCACGTCACCGTCGAGCAGGGCGCGCACGGCCCGCCGCGGCACGACCGGCATCGTCGTGGTGGAGTTGCTGGAGAACACCACGACCTTGGCGCTCCCGGTCGCCGCCAGGGCCGGGCGCCACGCCTCGAGCAGCTCGACGACGCCGAGATAGTTGACCTCGGCGATCAGCCGGGGTCGGTCCCGTCCGGGGCGGGACCGAGGCCCGCCGCCAGGACGGCCCCGTCGAGCCGGCCGCCGGACAGGTCGAGGACCGCCGCCGCGGCCGCGCGTCGCCCGCCGGCGGTCGAGAGGTCCGCGACGACGTCCGCCTCCCGGAGGTCGACGCCGATGACGGTGTGCCCGTCGGCGCGCAGGCGGGCGGCGACCGCCGCGCCCATGCCCGAGGCCGAGCCGGTGACTGCGTAGGTGCTCACCCGGGCGACTCTAGAACAGGTTCTAGTGCGCGAGGGCGCGGTCCGCCCGTTCGCGGGTCACGCCGGCCCACGGGCTCCACAGGAACCACTGCGGGAAGGCCCCGACCAGGCGCGGGAGCCCGGCGACCTGCACCCGTCCCGCGTCGACCGCCTCGTGCCAGGAGCAGTAGCCCTGGAAGACGTCCGCCAGGGCGGGCGTGCTCGCCGCGACCTCCACGTCCACGTCGAAGCCGGGATGCTGGAGGCACACCGAGACCTCGGTGCGCTCCATCACCAGCCAGATCGTGGTCGGGTCCGGCGCCGTGTGCCGGAACTCGACCACGGTCCGGCCCGGCGGCAGGCGGTCGAGGTCGACGCGCCGGTGCATCCACCACATCAGGGTGGTCGGCGCGACGTCGTGCGGACGCAGCTCCTCGAAGAGCCACTCGATCGCCCAGCGCCCGAGGCTGTCGATCACCCGCTCGAGGTCGCGTCCGGCCGGGGTGAGGTGGTACTCGCTCCCGCGTCCGGTCGGCGCCGGCCAGGTCTCCAGCACGCCGCGGCGCTCGAGATGGCGCAGGCGCTGCACCAGCAGCGAGCGCGAGATTCCGGGCATCGCGCGGGCGATGTCGTTGAAGCGGGTGTTCCCGAGCACCAGCTCGCGGATGATCAGGGGCGTCCAGCGGTCCGCGACCACCTCGGACGCCATCGAGACGGGGCAGTAGTTGCCGTAGTCGGGCATCTGCCCATGGTCCTCCCGCGGGGCCGGGCGGGGTAGTCCCGAACCTGGACCGGTCAGGTCATTTTTGTGGACTGGAGGCCGGACCCCCTGCGGCGGACATTGGACCCATGACCACCACACTCCAGCCGACCGGTGAGCCGGCCACCCACCTCACCCCTGCCGCACGGGCCGCCCAGCTGGGCCCGCGCATCGCCGCCCACGCCGCCCGCCACGACGCCGAGGGCACCTTCGTCTCCGAGGCCTACGACGAGCTGCGGGCCGCCGGCCTGCTCCGGGCCGCCGTCCCGGTCGAGCTCGGCGGCGACGGCGCCACCGTCCGCGAGCTGGTCGACCTCCAGCGCGAGCTCGGTCACCACTGCGGGGCCACGGCGCTGGCGAGCGCCATGCACCAGCACGTGGTGGCGTTCACCGCGTGGCGCTACCGCCGTGGACTGCCCGGAGCCGAGGCGACGCTGCGCCGGGTCGCCGAGGAGCAGATCCTGCTGGTCTCGACGGGTGGCGGCGACTACACCCATCCGCAGGGCGAGGCGGTGAAGGTCGAGGGCGGCTACCGCGTCACCGGCCGCAAGCGCTTCGCCAGCCAGTCCCGGCACGGCGCCGTCATGTCGACGATGGCGTGCTTCGACGACCCCGAGCAGGGTCGGCGCGTGCTGAACATGGCCGTTCCCGTCGCCGCTGGCGGCGTCACCGTCGCCGACAACTGGGACACGCTGGGCATGCGCGGCACGGCCAGCAACGACATCGACCTGGTCGACGTGTTCGTCCCCGACGAGAAGGTGCTGGCCAACCGGCCCTACGGGGTCGTCGACCCGCCGCTGCAGGTCATCTCGAGCATCGCCTTCCCGATCATCTGCGGCGCCTATCTCGGCGTCGCCGAGGCGGCGTACGACGCTGCGGTGGCCGCGGCTGCGCGCCGGGCCGAGGACGTCGTCGTCCAGCGTCAGGTCGGACTGATGCGCTCCCGGCTCCAGGTCGCCGCCTGGGCGCTCGACGGCGCCCTGAGCCTCGTCGGCGACGACCCCGCGCCCGCGCGGGCCACCCTCCTCGCGGTGATGAACGCCAAGGCGGAGGTCGCCCGGGCGGGCGTCGAGGTCTGCGACCTCGCGATGGAGGTCGCCGGCGGGCCGGCGTTCTTCCGCGGATCCGTGGTGGAGCGGTGCTACCGCGACATCAGGGCGGCGAAGTTCCACCCGTTCACGCCGGAGACGACGCTGGTCCACCTCGGAGCCGACGCGCTCGGCCAGCCCGTCCCTATCGCGGACTGAGCACGCCGGCGTCGTACGCCTTGAGCACGGACGCACGGTCGGCGTCCGTGAGCTCGCCCTCGGCCACCGCCTCGTCGAGGCGCTCCGCCAGCTCCTCCCGGCGCTCGGCCTCGTGCGCCGCCCGGAGCTCGTCGAGAGCGTCGGCCACGGCCTGCTCGTCCAGGCCGAGCTCGGCGGCCAGGGCGCTCGCGAAGGCTGCCTCCCGCTCGGCGCGCTCCTCGTCGGTCGGCGGGGCGGGCCGCTCGTCCCCGGACGGACGCGCCGCGGCGTCGGGCCGCAGCTGCTCACGGATCTCGTCGAGCGCCTCGCTCACCTTCTCCTCGCTGACGCCCAGGGCCTCCGCCAGCGCGGCGGTGTCGATCCCGATGCGCCCGCCCGGCCCCTCCGGGCCGCCGGGATGTCCGGCCCGGGCGAGGCCCCCGGTGGCGCCGGCGTCGGTCGCGGTATCGCTGATGGTGTCCTCGGGGCTGTCGGCGGTCGCGCTCAGGGCGGTCGCGCTCAGGCCGCCGGCGACGGCGCCCGCGGCCAGCAGGGCCGCGGCGCGCATGCGGTACGTGCTCATCGATTGCTCCTCTCAGGTCGCCCGCCGGGTGCGGGCCGGTCCGAGCCTGCGACCCGGGCCTGGGCCTCGGCTGCGACCCGCCTGAGAGCCACCTGTGCGTCGCCCTCGGGTCGGCGCAATGCGTCAGTTTTGACTAACGCGTTAGCAGTGACTAACGTATGTGGGGTGACCGACCCGTTCAGCGCCGCAGCGGAGCCCACCCGGCGCCGCCTGCTCCAGCTGCTCGCGGCCGGTCCGGCGAGCGTCAGCGAGCTGGCCGGGCGGTTCCCGGTCACCCGGTCCGCGATCAGCCAGCACCTGCTCGTGCTCGTCGACGCGGGCCTGGTCGAGGCCGAGAAGGCCGGCCGCCAGCGGATCTACCGGGTCGTGCCCGACGGCCTGCGTCGGCTGCAGGCCGAGATCGACCGCTTCTGGACCGCCGAGCTCGACCAGCTCGTCGCCGACGCCCACGACCTCGCCGCCGCGCGACCCGCCGGCCGCGACCGACGCACCGAGGAGAAGCCATGACCTACCGCAAGACCGTCACCCTGCCCATCCCGCCCGACGAGGCGTTCGACCTCGTCACCCGTCCCGAGCGGCTGCGCCGCTGGCTGGGCGTCACCGCGCGGATCGACCTGCGCGCCGGCGGCGACTGGCGCTGGACGGTGACGCCGGGCAATGTCGCGGCCGGGACCGTCCACGAGGTCGAGCCCGGCCGCCGGGTGGTGCTCGGCTGGGGATGGGGCCACCTGCCCGCCGACGAGGGCGCGCTCGGCACCGTGACGATCACGGTCGAGCCCGACGGCGACGGCTCGAGCGTCACCCTCGTCCACGACGGCCTCGACGCCGAGCAGGAGGCCGGCCACGAGGAGGGGTGGGACCACTTCCTCGGGCGGCTGGAGACCGCGGCGGTCGAGGGTGACGCCGGCCCCGACGCCTGGGCGGCGGCGCCCGACCCGCTCGACGAGATCGTCGCCGCGGAGGCCGCCCTGGCGGTGCTCCAGCAGGTGCTGCGTCAGGTCCGGCCCGAGGACGGGAGGCGTCCGACGCCGTGCAGCGAGTTCACCGTCGAGGAGCTCACCGAGCACCTCCTCGACTCCCTGGTCTCCTTCGGCGCCATGGCCGGTGCCGACCTGACGAGGCGCGACGGGATCGACCTGGAGGACACCGTCGCCCTGCTCGCCGCCGACGTCATCGAGGCGTGGCGGCGGCGCGGGCTGGACGGCCTGGCGCGCAGCCCGTTCGGAGAGGCGCCTGCGCCGGTCCTCGCCGGCATCGTGGCCGTCGAGCTGCTGCTCCACGCCTGGGACTACGCCCAGGCGACCGGAGCGCCGATCACCGCCAGCGACGAGCTCGTCGGGTACGTCGGCGGGCTCGCCGCCCGCGTCGTCCCGGGCGCGCGGGGACGGGCCTTCGCCGAGGAGGTCGCGGCGCCGGCCGACGCCGACGCGCTGACCCGGCTGGCGGCGTACAGCGGGCGGACTCCGCTGGCCCTGGTCTGAGCGCGCGCGGCGGGCGTCGCGCGGCGGGGGAGGAGGGGGTGGGGTACGCTGGCCCCACCACCGGACGCCGTCCTCCCGACGGGAACCCGGTGACGTACGCCCGATCGGCGCTCTCCCGCAGCAGCGCGAGCCGCCGACGCAACCTGCAGGTCCCGATGGTCGGTGACCGCATGGAAGGACACCTGTGGCTCGAGGAGGCCAGCGGGGAGCGACGCAGCAGCGCCGCGGCTCGCAGTCGGCGCGGACGCGCCGCAACGAAGAGGGCATCATCCCCCAGCTGGCCCGCGCCGTGCGCGAGGTCGAGGCGGCGGTGGCCCGCCGCTCGGCCATGCCGGAGGTCCGCGCGAAGTTCCAGGTCGTCGCGCTGCTGGCGCGCGAGGAGCGGGCCCGGGTCAAGTCCGACCCCGACCTGTCCGACAGCCGGCGGGGCGAGGAGCTCAAGCGGCTCGACGGCATCGCGACGATCCTCGCGCAGACCGCCGCGAGGGACAGCACGCTCTTCACGCTGCTCGACGAGAACGCCGAGGTCTCGGAGTCGGCGAAGGCGATGCGCCGCGAGCTACTGCGCAAGGCCGGCGTCGAGGAGCCGGAGCCCGAGCCCGTCCCGGTCGCGGTCGACCCCGAGCTGGCCGCGCTCGCCGAGAAGCGGGTCGTCCCGCTGTCGGTCCAGGCCTACCAGCTGGCCCACCCCTTCCTCGCTCCCGACTTCGCTCATGCCCGGGTCCGCGTGCCTCCGCGCCGGCTCGCCGGCTGGGAGCTGCTCGAGCCGCTCTTCCGCTCGTTCGAGCGGGCCGCGCCCGACGCGCCCGCCTGCATGCCGCTGCCCGACGCCGACCAGCTCACCTCGCTCACCGGCCGGCACGCCCCGGTGGGGCGCGAGCTGATGGCCCACCAGGCGCAGCTCGTCGCCTCGGCCGCGTCCGGGCACCGCACCTACCTACTCGCCGACGAGCCCGGCCTCGGCAAGACCGCCCAGGCGCTGCTCGCCGCCGAGGCCGCCGGCGCGTTCCCGCTGCTCGCGGTCGTGCCCAACGTCGTGAAGACCAACTGGGCGCGCGAGGTCCAGCTGTGGACCCCCAACCGGCGGGCCACCGTGCTGCACGGCGACGGCGACGACGCCGACGGCTTCGCCGACGTGTTCGTCGTCAACTACGAGATCCTCGACCGCCACGTCGGCTGGCTCGGCACCCACGGCTTCCGCGGGATGATCGTCGACGAGGCCCACTACATCAAGAACAAGACCTCGCAGCGATCGCAGAACGTCCTCGAGATCGCCTCGCGGATCCGCTCGCGGATCGCGCGGCCGCTGATGATGGCCCTCACCGGCACCCCGCTGATCAACGACATCGAGGACTTCCGCGCGATCTGGCAGTTCCTCGGCTGGATCGACGAGGTCGTCCCGCAGGGTGCGCTGATGGAGGCGCTGGAGGAGACCGGGCTGACCCCGGCCGACCCGGCCTTCTACCCGGCCGCCCGCCGCGCCGTCATCGAGCAGGGCATCGTGCGCCGGCGCAAGATCGACGTCGCCTCCGACATCCCCGCCCGCCGGATCGCCGACATCCCGGTCGAGCTCGAGGGCGAGGCCGGCCGCTCGATCCGCAAGGCCGAGCAGGAGCTGGCCCGCCGGATGGTGGAGCGGTACGACGCCGCGATCGCCACCCGGCGTACCGGAGCCGAGGTCGAGGGCATCGACCACCGCCTGGTCCGCCAGGTCGCCGGCTGGGAGCGCGAGGACAACTCCGCCAAGACCGGCGAGAACGTCTTCACGATGATGCGGCGGATCGGCCAGGCCAAGGCCGGGCTGGCCGCGGACTACACCGCCCAGCTGGCCCGCAACGTCGGCAAGGTCGTGTTCTTCGCCAAGCACATCGACGTCATGGACACCGCGGAGCGCACCTTCGCCGAGCGCGGCATCCGCTACAGCTCGGTGCGCGGCGACCAGAGCTCGACCACGCGGCAGAAGGAGATCGACGCCTTCGTCAACGACCCCGAGGTCCAGGTCGCGGTCTGCTCGCTCACCGCCGCCGGCGTCGGCCTCAACCTGCAGGTCGCGTCCAACCTGGTGCTCGCCGAGCTCTCCTGGACCGATGCCGAGCAGACCCAGGCGATCGACCGGGTGCACCGCATCGGCCAGGCCGAGCCGGTCACCGCCTGGCGGGTCATCGCGACCCAGACCCTCGACACCCGCATCGCCGAGCTGATCGACAAGAAGGCCGGGCTCGCGGCGCGGGCGCTGGACGGCGCCGGCGACGAGGTCGAGGGTGTCGCCGTCGACCTCCAGACCGAGGCGCTGGTCGCGCTGCTCACGGCGGCGCTCGAGGCCCGCGGGGACTGATGTCACACGCGACCGGGCCGTCTCGTCCTCCTGGCATGGACACGAGGATCGCCGTCGCAGGCGGCACGGGACTGGTCGGCGCGCTGGTCGTGGAGGAGGTACGACGCTCCGGCGCGACGCCGGTCGTCATCGCCCGCTCGCGGGGGATCGACCTCACCGACGGCACGGGGCTCGCCGAGGCGCTGGCCGGCGTCGACGCGGTCGTGGACGCGAGCAACGTCGAGACCCTGAGCGGGGCGCGGTCCGTCGCCTTCTTCGAGGCGGCGACCGGCCAGCTGCTCCGCGCCGGTGCGGAGGCCGGGGTGCGGCACCATGTGGCGCTCTCGATCGTCGGCTGCGACCGCGTCGACCTGCCCTACTACCGGGGCAAGCGCCGCCAGGAGGAGCTGGTCGCCGCCGGGCCGGTGCCGTGGTCGGTGCTGCGGGCCACGCAGTTCCACGAGTTCGCCGCGCAGCTCGTCCAGCGCAGTCCGCGCCCGCTCGCGCTGGCTCCGCGGATGCGCAGCCAGCCCGTCGCGGCCGCCGAGGTCGCTGCGGCGCTGGTCGCGGCCGTGCTCGGCGAGCCGGCCGGGCTGCTGCCCGATCTCGGCGGTCCCCGGCCCGAGGACACGGGCCGGATGGTGCGCGACGTCGTCCGCACGAGGGGACCGCGCCGACTCGTCGTACCGCTGCCGATGGTGGGACGGGTCGGCCGCCAGGTGCGTGCCGGAGGTCTGCTCCCCGGTGAGGGCGCCACGCTCGGGACCCAGACCTTCGACGCCTGGCTCGCCGGTGGCTGAGCCACCGGTCGAGCCCGCTGCCCGGGCGGAGGAGCTGGCGGTCGCGTACGACGCGCTGCGCCCACGCATGACCCGGGTCGCCTACGCCATCCTGGGGAGCCGCGCGGAGGCCGAGGACGTCGTCGCCGACTGCTGGCCCCGGCTGGTCGAGGCCGACGGCCGCGAGGCGGTCCGCGACCTCTCGGCGTGGCTCACCGTCGCCGTGGCCCGCGCCGCGACCGACGTGCTGCGCTCGGCCCGGGTCCGGCGCGAGGAGTACGTCGGCCCGTGGCTGCCCGAGCCGTTCGTCGGCCGACCGTCCGACGGCCTCGACGACCCCGTGGACCGAGTGACCCTGGACGAGACGGTGAGCTACGCGCTGGCCGTCGTCCTCGAGTCGCTCTCCCCGGCCGAGCGCACCGCCTGGGTGCTCCACGACGTGTTCGGCCTGCCCTTCGCCGAGGTCGCGGCCGTCGTGGGACGCACGCCCGCGGCGGTGCGGCAGCTCGCCTCCCGGGCCCGTGCCCACCTGTCCGCCCAGCCCGGCCGGTTCGAGGTCGACCGCGCCGCGCACGAGGCGGTGCTCCACCGCTTCCTCGCGGCGGCGGCCGGCGGCGACCTCGCCGCACTCCTGGCGACCCTCGACCCCGACGTCGTCCTGACCTCCGACGGAGGCGGCGTCGTCAGTGCCGCGCGGCGGCCGGTCCACGGCGCCGACCGGGTCGCCCGCTTCCTGGCCGGCCTGGTCGGGAAGTACGTCGCCGCGGCCGGGGTGCAGGTCGACATCGAGCTCGTCCACGCCAACGGCGCCCCCGCGATCGGCCTGCGCGAGGACGGCGTGCTGACGTCGCTGGTGCTGCTCACCGTGGTGGGCGACCGGGCGACGCGCGTGGACCTGCTCCGTGCCCCGGCCAAGCTGGCCGCCGCCGCGCTGGTGCCGCGGGTCCGCTCTGCGGGTGAGCCGCGCCCGGCTCACTGACAGGCGTTCAATAGGCGTGACAACAGATCACGGGTAAATCCGGAACCTCTCCCGCGCCTGCTCGTTGATCGCGTACGAGGTTGCGGTGACTGGGGGGTTCCGCGAATCCTCGCCGCGGCCCCCGGGGTGATCGCCCCGGGGGCCACGCGGCCCGCGGTCGGGCCCCGGAGCCGACGCAAGGGCGTGCCCCCGTCCGTCGCGTGCGGCGTAGGCAAGGATGGGCCCCGTGTCCGGCCCGCTGATCCCCTCCGACCCCTCGGCCGATGCCGCCCGCCGCAGCGCCCTGCGGCGGATGCGCACGGTCGCCGTGTCGCTGCTCCTGCTCGCCGCCGCGGTCTACGTGGCGACCCTCGGCACCGAGGGCGCCTGGGGCTACGTCAACGCCGGTGCGGAGGCGTCGATGGTCGGCGCGATCGCGGACTGGTTCGCCGTGACGGCCCTGTTCAAGCACCCCCTCGGGCTGCCCGTCCCGCACACGGCCCTGGTGCCCAAGCGCAAGGACGACCTGGGCAAGGGCCTGGAGCAGTTCGTGGGGGAGAACTTCCTGCAGGAGGACATCATCCGCGAGCGCGTGCTCGGCGTGCAGATCGCGCAGCGGGTGGCGGACTGGCTCGCCGTCCCGGCCAACGCCGAGCGACTGGTCACCGAAGGCTCCGAGATCGCCGCGCTCGCCCTCGGCAAGGTCCGCGACGAGCACATCGAGGCGCTGGTGACGGAGGCGCTGGTGCCGCGCTTCCGGGAGGAGCCGATCGCGCCTCTCCTCGGCGGCCTGCTCTCCGAGGCGATCCGTGACGACCTGCACCACGGCCTGGTCGACCTCATGCTCGAGGAGATGCACGCCTGGCTCCTCGCCAACCCCGACACGGTGCACGAGGTCCTCGGCGAGCGGGCGCCCTGGTGGGCGCCGGACTCGGTCAACACCTACGTCATCAACCGCCTCCACCTGGAGATGGTGCGCTGGGTCGAGGAGATCCGGGCGCGCCCCGACCACCGCGCGCGCCGGGCCCTCGACTCGATGCTCGGCCAGCTCGCCGAGGACCTGCTGGACAACCCCGCCACCCAGGAGCGCGCCGAGCGGCTCAAGGACCGCGTCCTGGACCATCCGGCGGTGATCGCGAGCGCCGTCTCGCTGTGGCAGGCCCTGCGCAAGGCCCTGCTCGGCTCGCTCAGCGACCCGCAGGGCGCCGTACGCCGCCGCCTGCTCGTGGAGGTCGAGGGCGCCTCCGCCCGGCTGCGCTCCGACGCCGCGCTGCGCGCGCGGCTCGACGGGCTCGCGGCCGACGCGGCCGTCTTCGCCGTCGACCGCTACGGCGCCGAGCTGACCGCGGTGATCACCCACACGATCGAGCGGTGGGACGGCAAGGAGGCGGCGCGGCGCATCGAGCTGCATGTCGGCCGGGACCTGCAGTTCATCCGGATCAACGGCACGATCGTCGGCGGCCTCGTCGGCGTGCTGATCCACGCCCTCTCGTCGGCCCTGCACTGAGCCGGGCCGCGCCAGGACCTAGGCTGGCCGGGTGCCCGAGCCGATGGACGTCCCGATCCGCGACGAGTCGATCCGGCTCGGCCAGTTCCTCAAGCTCGCCAACCTCGTGGAGTCGGGTGCCGAGGCCAAGCCGGTGATCGCCGACGGGCTGGTCCGGGTCAACGGCGAGGTCGAGACCCGCCGCGGCCGCCAGCTGGTCGTCGGCGACGTGGTGGAGCTGCAGGGGCAGGCCGCCCGGGTGTCCGACGAGGACGTCCCGGACAACCTGCCCTGGTAATACTGCCGAGCGTGTCGCCGATCGAGGCGGCGGACGGACCCTCCGGGCCCGGCGGCGGACGGACCCTCCGGGCCCGGCGGCGGACGGACCCTCCGGGCCCGCCCTTTCCCTCGATGCGCGCGTCAGCTCACTTCACGTCGAGCAGGTCCACGACGAAGATCAGCGTCTCGCCTGGCTTGATCACGCCACCGGCGCCGCGGTCGCCGTAGCCGAGGTGGGGCGGGATGACGAGCTGGCGCCGGCCGCCGACCTTCATGCCCTGCACGCCGGTGTCCCAGCCCTGGATCACCTGGCCGATGCCGAGACGGAACTGCAGCGGCGTGCCGCGGTTGTACGACGCGTCGAACTCCTCGCCGCTGGACAGGGCGACGCCCACGTAGTGGACCGAGACGGTGCTGCCGGCGGCGGCCTCCGCGCCGTCCCCGACGGTCAGGTCGGTGATGACGAGGTCGGTCGGGGGCGTGGGGTCGACGAAGTCGATCTCGGGCTTCTGGCTCATCCCCTCACCCTAGTGTCTTGCGGACTGTCTCCCGGTCGATGGGTTACGACGCGCTCCTGCGGGTTAGGCTGCCCCCCGGCGGGTCCCCACCGGTGGGCGGGGGGACATGGGACGGGTCTCGGGGGTTCGAGCGGTGCGGGTCGATGCGACGGGTGCGGCGACCTGGTCGTCGCCAGGTCGGCCGACGCGGCTGGTCCATGCGGCCGGCACCCATCCGGGACGCGTGCGCACCGTGAACGAGGACTCCTCGCTCGTCGCACCCCCGGTGTTCCTCGTCGCGGACGGCATGGGCGGCTACGCCCGGGGGGACGTCGCGAGCCGGCTGGTCGTCGAGTCCTTCGCCTCGCTGGCCACGCTGCGCGAGGTGCAGCCCGCCGACGTCGAGGCCGCGATCGCGACCGCCCAGACCCGCGTCGCCTCCCTCGCCGCCGAGTTCAGCTCCGCTCCGGGGTCGACCCTGGTCAGCGCGGCGTACGTCCTCGAGGACGGTCGGGGCTACTGGCTGCTCGCCAACATCGGTGACTCGCGGGCCTACTGCTACACCGACGGCCGGCTCGAGCAGATCTCCAAGGACCACTCCGTCGTGCAGGAGCTCATCGACGCGGGCCATCTGACCCGCGACGAGGCGATGGGTCACCCGGAGCGGCACGTGATCACCCGTGCGATCGGGGCGCTGACCCGGTCCGAGGCCGACTTCGCGCTGGTCCCCGCCGAGCCGGGCTCGCGGCTGCTGCTGTGCTCCGACGGGCTGACCTCGGAGCTCTCGGACACAGCGATCCTGCACATCCTGTCCGCGGGCATGGCCCCCGACCACACCGTCCAGACGCTCGTCGACGCAGCGGTCGCCGCCGGCGGACACGACAATGTCACGGTCGTCCTGGTCGACGTCGTGGCGGACGGCCCGACCGCGCCGGCGAGCGAGAACACCGCGCCGGGCCCGGGGAGGCTCCGATGAGCACCGACCCCGTCGCCACCTACCGGCCCGGCGAGCTGGCCACGCTCCTGACCGACCAGGGGGTCGTGGTGTGCGCGCCCGACCGGCTCGCCGAGGTCGCCGCCCTGCGCGAGCGCGACCTGGAGGCACCCACCGTCGTCGAGGTGCTGTCGCGCGGCGACCTGCGGGCGCTGCCCGAGTTCGCCGTCGTGCGCCTGGACGGCGCCGAGGCCCGGATCCTGGTCCGCGGCGCACTCGCCGTCCGCGTGGCCGACGTCGAGGTCGACGGCCGGGACGCCACGATGTGGACCGAGGCCACGGCGCCGGTCGCGCCCGGCGTCGTCGTCGACATCGCCCCGCTCGGCCCGCCCAGCGCGGGGCCGGAGCTGCCTCTCGTCGCCGGTGTGGTCCGCAGCGCCGGGATCACCTGGCGCCCGACGCTGGCGGGTACGACGGAGCGGCCCACTCCGCAGCCCGCGCCGGCGGCCGCTCCCGTGGCCGCTCTCGGGGCCGCTCCCGGGGCCGCTCCCGGGGCCGCTGAGCATCCCCCGGCCACCGAGTACACCGTGGTACGCGCCCCCCGTCCTGCCGCGCCGGCGAGCCCGCCGGCACCCCCGGCCCCGGCGTCCTCGATCGGTGCCACGACGCCGCCGGTGGGCCCACCGGCCGGCCGGCCCGCGAGCTCACCCACCGGCACTCCCGCGGGCGCCCCGCTCGGCGCGCCGCCCTCGGCCGCGCCGTTCGCCCCGCCGGCGCCTCCGACAGCACCGCCGTCCGCTCCTCCATCCGCTCCTCCATCCGCTCCTCCATCAGCACCTCCATCAGCACCGCCGTCCGCACCGCCGCCGGCCTGGCAGCCGGGTCCGGCCGGAGCCGGCTCGGCCGAGCACGACGGCCGGACCATCACGCCGGCCCAGCTGCAGGCGCTGCGGGCCGCGAACGCCGCCCAGCCCGCCGTCCCCTCGCCGCAGGCGTCCGCCCCCCGGGCCGTGGTCGCGCTGGCGCTGTCGACGGGCCGTGTCGTCCCGGTCCGGCGGCGGGTGCTGATCGGACGCAGCCCGCGCATCCAGCAGGTCGGCGGGAGCCAGAACCTGCCCGCCCTGGTCACCCTCGACGATCCCTACGTCTCCAGCACCCACCTCGAGGTGACGGCCGAGGGTGCGCGGGTCTCGGTGACCGACCTGTCCACGAACGGCACCCTGCTGGCGCGGCAGGGGCGGCTCCCGCAGCCCCTGGAGCCCGGCGTGGCGACCGAGATCGCGGTCGGCGACGTCCTCACGCTCTCGAAGGGCCTGACGGCCAGCGTCGTCCCGGCCCCGGACGAGGTCGGCTAGTGCACGCACCCCAGATCCCCGGCTTCACCTTCGTCGACCTGGTCGGCGAGGGTGGCTTCGCCGACGTCTTCCGCTACCAGCAGGAGCTGCCGACCCGCCAGGTGGCGATCAAGGTCCTCCGCAGCGGCAGCGACGCGGCGTCCATCGAGCTCTTCCGCGCCGAGGCGAACGTGATGGCGCAGCTGTCCAACCACCCCTCGATCGTGCCGATCTACCAGGCCGGGGTGAGCTCGGACGGCCGCGCGTTCCTGGTGATGGAGTTCTGCCCGCCGCCCCACGTCGCCCAGCGCTATCGCACCCAGCCGCTGGGGGTCGGCGAGGTGCTCGACATCGGCGTGAAGATCGCCAGCGCGGTGGAGACGGCGCACCGGGCCGGGATCCTCCACCGCGACATCAAGCCGCACAACATCCTGACCAGCACCTTCGGCGTCCCGCTCCTCACCGACTTCGGCATCGCGTCCGTCGTCGGCGAGACCGGGGCCGGTGCGCAGGGGCTGTCGATCCCGTGGGCGCCCCCCGAGACGCTGTCCGCGGAGAGCCACGACGTGCGCAGCGACGTCTACTCCCTGGCGGCGACGCTCTACTCGCTGCTCATCGGGCACCCGCCGTTCGAGCGCCGCGACGCGCCCAACGACAACGCCAGCCTGATGACCCGGATCGAGCGCGGCCAGATGACGCCGCTGCGCCGGCCGGACGTCCCGCCCTCGCTCGTCGACGTGCTGCGCCGGGCGATGTCCGTCGAGGTGGACAAGCGCCCCGTCTCGGCGATGGTGCTCGGTCGCCAGCTGCAGGACGTGCAGATCGAGCTGCGCCAGTCCCCGACCCGGCTCGAGGTGATGGACGCCTCGCCGTCCGCCCTCGGCGAGGAGCATCCCAACGACGCGCGCACCCTGGTGCGTCCGGTCTCGGTGATCATCCCGGCCGCCGTGCACGACCGGCCCGGACCGGTCCAGCCGGCGGTCGAGGAGCACACTCGCCGGCCCGGCGACGGCGCCACCGGCGGCGGCTCGCTGCGCCGTCCGCCCCCGCAGCGGTCGGGGGAGCGCACCCTCGGCTGGGCCGCCCGGCTGGGCATCGGGGCGGTCGTGCTCGCGCTCGTCGGGGCGGTCGGCTACGCCCTCCTGGCGGGGAAGCCCGGCGACGAGGGTCCCGACAAGGGCCCCGTCCGTGGCGAGGGTCCGGCCGACCCGGTCGAGGTGATCGACGCGCCGCCGGCGCCGGTGGTCACCTCGGACCGCAAGGGCGCGCGCTGGACCTTCTCGTGGACGTACGACGACCCGCGCCAGGGCGATGAGTTCAAGGTGCGGCTCACGGGTGGGGGAGTCGACCAGACCGAGCCCGAGTACACCGAGGCGACCAGCAAGACCGTGACCGTGGCGCGCGGCGCGACGGTCTGCATCCAGGTATCCGTCCTGCGGGAGGGCGCCCAGTCCTCCGCTCCTTCCGACCAGCACTGTGTGGTGGGCCGATGACCAGCTCCGGCAAGTGGTTCGACAAGTGGCGCCGCGGGCGCCGGGTGGCGTCCGCGACGGCGCTGACCCTGCTCCTGGGCACCCTGGTGGTGCTGGCCTACCAGCACGACGGCAAGCCGTTCACCGAGGTGGAGCTCAACGACGGCGGGGTGTGGGTCACCAACCGCGACATGGGTCTGGTGGCCCGGCTCAACCCGCAGATCAAGGAGCTCGACCTCGGGGTCGACGCCACGAGCACCGACTTCGACATCTTCCAGCGCGAGACCGACCTGTACGTCGACGACGCCTCCTCCGAGCGCGCGGTCAAGCCCGTCGACGTGGCGACCGCCGTGGTCCTCGACCCGACGACGCTGCCCACCGGCGCCGTCGTCGCCAACGGCGGCGAGACCTTCGCGGTCGTCGACGCGGTCACAGGGAAGGCCTGGGTGCGCTCGGCCGACGGCTTCCGCGGCTTCTCCGCCAAGTCCACGCCTCCCGACCTCAAGAACGCCCTGAGCGCCACCGTCGGCACCGACGGACGCGCCTACGTCCTGGACCGCAAGGGCGTCGTCACGCCGTTCACCATCGACGAGTCCGGCAGCGCCGTGGCCGGCGACGAGATCGAGCTCGGCGACCACGTCGGCACGGACCCGGCGATGGTCGCTCTCACCGTGGTGGGCGACACCCCGGTGCTGTTCAACCGGTCGACCCTCGAGCTGACCCGGCCGGGAGCCGACCCCGTCGCCGTCGACACCCCCGACCCGTCCGAGGTCGAGCTCCAGCAGCCCTCCGACGACGCCGACGAGCTCTACCTGGCCACCCGCGAGGGCCTCGAGGTGACCCCGGTCAGCGGCGGCGACCTGAAGCGGATCAGCCGCGGGACCGTCGCCGGGCGCCCGGCGGCGCCCGTCCACATGACCGGGACCGGCTGCGTGTACGCCGCCTGGTCGGACCCGCAGTCGCCCAACAACTACCTGCGCGACTGCGAGGACGACAGCGACGACGACACCTCGCCGCTGCCGGCGATGCAGCCCGGGGCCTTCCTGCAGTTCCGGGTGAACCGCGACGTGATCGTGCTCAACGACGCCATCACCGGAGACTCCTGGCTGGTCCAGGAGCCGGGCAAGGCGAAGATCGACAACTGGCCGGCGGTCGACCCGCAGAACCAGAACAAGTCGAAGCTCAAGGAGACGACCGAGGAGATCCCCGACCAGGAGAACCGCCCGCCCGAGCCGCAGAACGACGACCTCGGTGCGCGTCCGGGCCGGTCGACGGTGCTCCCCGTGGTCGCGCTCAACGACCACGACCCCGACGGCGACATCATCAGCATCTCGAAGACCCAGCACGTGAGTGGTCCCGAGCTCGAGGTCCGCATCGTCGGCGGCGGCACCCAGCTGCAGGTCGCCGTTCCCGCCGACGCCGTCGGCACCTCGGTGTTCCGCTACTACGTGACCGACGGACGGGTCAACGAGGAGGTCTGGGCCGAGGTCCACCTGACGATCCGGGACAACGGGGCGAACGCCAAGCCGCAGATGATGGAGGACCGCGAGCCGGTGCTCACCGTGGCGAGCGGGGCGACGTCCAGCTACTACCTGCTGGCCGACTTCTTCGACATGGACGGCGACGACCTCACCCTGACCGAGGCGACCGCACGCGGCGGCGAGGTCGAGTTCCGTCCCGACGGGACGATCACCTTCTCCGACACGGGCGCGGGCGCGAAGGTCACCGAGATCGACTACACGATCGAGGACGGCTTCGACGACGTCCTCAACGGCAAGCTCAAGGTGCAGATCCTCGGCGCCACCGCTCCGCCCGAGCTGGTCCCCGACCTGGCCTCCGGCGTCGCCGACAGCCGGGTCGTGGTCCAGCCGCTCACCAACGACCGCAACCCCGAGGGCGGCGACCTCACCCTGAAGAGCGTGAAGGTGGTCGGCGACGACCAGGGCACCGAGATCTCCAAGGACCTGGAGTCCGGCACCTTCACCTTCTACTCCTCGAAGGCGCGCAGCTACTACCTCGAGTACACCGCCTACAACTCCTCGGCGACGGAGAAGTCCTTCATCCGCCTCGACATCGAGTCGCCGCCGAAGGACAACCGGCCACCGGTCGCCGTACGGGACAAGGCCGTGATCACCGCGGGCGGCACGGCGCAGGTCGACCTGCTGCTCAACGACCTCGACCCGGATGGCGACGTGCTGGTCGTCAAGCGGGTCGGGCGGCCGTCGATCCCCGGCGTCAAGGTGTCCATCGTCGACAAGCGGCTCGCCGTCGTCAGCTCGGCGACCGACATCGTCGGCCAGCAGGCGACGGTCGACTATGTCGTCTCCGACGGCCGGAGCTCGACCGTCGGCCAGCTCGTGATCGCCCAGCGCCGCGCCACGCAGGAGAACCGGCACCCGATCGCCAACAAGGACCAGGTGACGGTCCGCGCCGGATCGGTGACCACCGTCCCGGTCCTCGGCAACGACTCCGACCCCGACGGCGGCAAGCCGCGGCTGTTCCAGTCCGAGCTGATCAACGACCAGGACCTCGACGTGTGGGTCGCCGGCGACACGCTGCGCCTGCGCGCTCCCGAGGAGCCCGGCAACTACTCCGTCATCTACGGTGTGCGCGATGTGGACGGGCTCAAAGCGTCCGCCGAGGTCAGCATCTACGTCGTCGCCGACTCCGCGAAGAACAACCACCCGCCGCTGCCGCAGCCCATCATCGACCGGGTCATCGCCGGGCGGCCGAAGGTCATCTCCGTCGACCTCGTCGGCGCGGACCCCGACGGCGACGCGGTGTCGTTCCGCAGCATCCTGACCGCGCCGTCGTTCGGCCGCGTGCTCGACACCGGCGTGGACTGGATCCGGTACGAGGCGTTCGAGAACAAGACGGGCACCGACTTCTTCCAGATCATGGTGCAGGACAAGTACGGCGCCACGGGCGTCGCCGAGGTCCGCGTGGGCGTCGTACCCGAGGAGACCGAGAACCAGGCCCCGGTCGCGCTCGACGACAACGTGCTCGTCCAGCCCAACCGGACGATCTCCTACAACGTCCTCACCAACGACGTCGACCCGGACGACGACCCCCTGCGGGTCGAGGAGCTCAACAGCACGGCCTCGCCCGAGCCCAAGCACGAGAACGGGTTCGTCGAGCTGGAGGTCGGCGAGGCGCCGGAGCTCGGCGTGGCGGCGACCAACGTCGGGTACACCATCCAGGACGCCGGCGGTGCGACGGACCAGGCCGTGCTCAAGGTGACGGCCAGCCGCAACGCGCCGTTCTACGCCCCCATCGCCCGCGACGACGTCGCCGAGCTGGGCGAGATCATCGGCCGCGAGCCGGGGGCGATGGTCGAGGTGCCGGTCCTCGACAACGACCTCGACTTCGACGGCGCCAAGGCGGACCTCGAGGTCAGTGGCTGCGACGCCGGCAGCAAGGGCACCTGCGAGGTCGTCGGCAAGGCCACAGTGCGGGTCGAGCTGAAGGCCGAGGACCAGATCGTGCTGTACAGCCTCGACGACGCCGACGAGGAGTCGACGGGCACGTTCGGCGTCATCTACGTGACGGGCACCGAGAACGTCCCGCCGCAGCTGACCACCGACAAGAGCAAGGTCCCCGTCAAGGCCGTCGTGGACAAGCCGGTGGTCTTCGACCTCAAGGACATCGTCGTGACCCGCGCCGGCCGGGAGCCCAGCATCGCGGCCGACGCGACGCCGACGGCCGTCAACGGCGCCGTCGAGGCCGTCGAGGGCGAGCCGACCTCCCTGTCCTTCATGCCCGCGCGTGGGCACGTCGGCCCGGCCTCGGTCACCGTCTCGGTCACCGACGGCCGCACCTCCGCCGAGGACGGCGCCCTGTCGTCCCTGCTCACGATCCCGATCGACGTCGAGCCGTCGGAGAACGTGGCGCCGACGATGCGCGACGCCGCCGTGGACGTGACCGCCGACGGCGACGCCGCGGAGGTCGACCTCGCCGGTCTGACGCGCGACGCCAACGAGGACGACCTGTCGACGATGAAGTGGACCGTGGAGTCGGCCGACAGCGGCCTCGAGGCCCGTATCGAGTCCGACAGCGTCCTCTCGGTCAAGGCGGGCGGTGGCGCGAAGGACGGCGAGACGCTCCGTGTCGTCGTGATCGCCGACGACGGCCACGGCGGCACGGACGAGGCGGTCGTCACCGCCCGGATCGTCGACAGCGACCGGCCGCTGCTCGACATCCCGCCGATCAACGTCACCGGCGACGAGGGCAAGTCGATGGTCGTCGACGTCGCGGAGTACGCCGTCAACCCCTATCCGGGTGAGCCGATCAAGGTCAGCAAGCCGGTCCTCGAGGGCGATGGCCGGCTCGCGGACCTCAAGGCCGACGGCTCGGAGGTGTCCTTCACGCCGACGGCCACGGGCACCTCGACGATCAAGGTGACCGTCGCGGACGCCTCCGGCGACAAGGCCCGCGAGGTGCCGGCACGGATCAACGTCGAGGTGATCGATGTTCCCGGCGCGCCGCAGCGGCCGGTCCTGTCGTCGGTGGAGGCGTCGTCGGCCGTCCTGTCGTGGCGGGAGCCGGACTCCAACGGAGCTCCCATCGACGAGTACAAGGTCACCGGCCCCGGCTACGAGCAGAGCTGCAGCTCGCCGACCTGCCGCCTGGTCGGCCTGACTCCTGGCAAGGCCTACACCTTCACCGTGCGCGCCCACAACAGCGAGGGCTGGGGTGAGGCGAGCCCGGCCTCGGAGGAGGTCGTCCCCAACAAGGCGCCGGACGTCATGTCCCCGCCCACGATCGTCAACGAGCCCAAGCCGACCGGTGGGCGGATGGACCGCCAGCTCACCCTGCGCTGGAGCCCGCCCGCCAACGAGGGCTCGCCGATCACGGCGTACGAGATCAAGGAGGCGGGCAGCAGCCGCACCTGGCAGGCCGGCGGCAACGAGCGGTCGATGACCATCGGCGGCCTGACCAACGGCACGCCGTACGCCTTCGAGATCCGCGCGATCAACGAGGTGGAGCCGCGCCGACAGTTCTCCGGTCCGTCGAAGGCGGTCGCACCGTTCGGGATCCCCATGCGCTCGGGGTCGGCGCCGCAGCTGACCGCCAGCGAGGACAGCCCGTTCACCGCGGAGCCGTGGGTCCGCGTCGAGTGGCCGAAGTGGTCGGAGTCGCAGAGCAACGGCAGCGCGGTCTCCAGCTACACGATCACCTGCAGCGGGTGCAGCCGGTCGACGTACGTCGTCGACGCCTCGACCTCGTCGAAGACCTTCGACGTCAACGACGGGATCGAGAAGGGCAAGACCGTCACGTTCACCGTGGCCGCGACCAACGACGCCGGCACCAGCGACAAGAGTCCCAGCGTCTCCGGACGCCCGTGGACCAAGGCCGGCCCGGTCCGCAACCTGCGCGAGATCGGCGAGTCGCCGTCGGACCGCACGGCCACGATCGCCTGGGACCCGCCCGCCGACGACGGCGGCCTGTCCATCCGGCACTACGTCGTGCAGTCGGAGACCGGCTCCACCACCGTGGTCGGCTCGGCGCCGGGCAACGGCACGGCCATCCAGTTCCCCACCAACGCGACCCACTCGATCAAGGTGTGGGCGGTCACCTTCAACGGCGACCGCGCGGTGGAGGGCGAGTCCGACTCGCTGGGCGGCATCGACACCTGGGGCAAGCCGGGTACGCCGTCCCTTCGCTACACGACGAGCAACAGCTGGTACTCGGTCGACTTCTCGATCGAGCAGGGCGACGCCAACGGCAAGCCCGTCACGGGCGTGGAGATCAGCGTCGACGGCGGCGCCTTCGAGGAGGTCTCGCTCAGCCAGCCGTACCGGATCGACGTCGGCGAGGGAGGCACGGAGCGGACCATCCGCGCCCGCACCGTCTCCACGGCGAGCGGCGACCGGCAGTACAGCGACGTCGTGCCGCTGACGGCTCGGTCGAAGCCGAAGGAGCTCACGCTCAGCTGGGAGTTCTGCAACGCGAACCGGGGTGGCTGCCTCCTCGCGGTCGACGGCAAGGGCTTCTTCAAGTCGCCCCAGTCGAGCCAGACGCAGACGACCATCAGCGGCCTCGTCGAGGGCGCCGCGTCGGGCGAGTGCGGCGCCTACGACCGGAGCGTCTCGGCCAACGGGCTGGGCACCTTCTCCTACTACGTCGGAGACGGGTGCCGGTTCAGCGGGAACGGGTCGGCGAAGGTCACGATCCGCGACATGACCGCCATCAAGTACCTCCCCGCCAACTAGCCCGCCCACTAGCCTCGACCCCGCCCGGGCCCGCCGGGCCTGCCAGGTCCCGCCCGAAAGGACACCATGTCGCTCACCTCCGAAGAGACCGAGTGGTTCTCGCAGACCTTCGCCCAGCTCGTCGCCAACGTCGAGCAGGCGATCGTCGGCAAGACCGACGTCGTGCGTCTCGCGTTCGTCACCCTGCTCGCCGAGGGCCACCTGCTGCTCGAGGACTATCCGGGGACGGGCAAGACCTCGCTGGCGCGGGCGATCGCGCAGACCATCCAGGGCGACCACCACCGGATCCAGTTCACGCCGGACCTGCTCCCGAGCGACGTGACCGGCGTGACCATCTTCGACCAGCGCAGCCAGCAGTTCGAGTTCCACCAGGGCCCGATCTTCTCCAACGTGGTGCTCGCCGACGAGATCAACCGGGCGTCGCCGAAGACCCAGTCGGCGCTGCTGGAGGTGATGGAGGAGAACCAGGTCACCGTCGACGGCGTCACCCACCAGGTGGGCCAGCCGTTCATGGTCATCGCGACCCAGAACCCGATCGAGCAGGCCGGCACCTACCGGCTGCCCGAGGCACAGCTGGACCGGTTCCTGATCAAGACCTCGCTCGGCTATCCCGACCACGCGAACACGGTCCAGATCCTCGCGAACGCCCCGAAGGGCAAGGCGGCCACCGTGCTGCGGCCCATCATCAGCGGCGACAACGTGCTGCACCTGATCCGCCTCGCCCAGCAGGTCCACGTCGAGGAGGCCATCTACTCCTACGTCTCGAGCATCACCGAGGGCACCCGTGAGGCGCCCGAGGTGGTCCTCGGCACGAGCGTCCGCGCCGGCCTGGCCCTGGTCCGGGCTGCCCGTGCCCAGGCGCTGTCCTACGGGCGCAACTACGTGGTCCCCGACGACGTGAAGACCCTGGCCGTGCCGGTCCTGGCGCACCGGATGGTGCTCGACCCCGAGGAGGACTTCCGCGGTACCACGACCGAGGAGGTCGTCCGCCGGGTCCTGGAGCGGGTCTCGGTGCCGCTGGAGCCGGCCGGTCGATGAGCCGATGAAGGGTCCCCGCTCCTGGGCGGCCGGCGTGCGCCGCTCGCTCTCCGACCTCTCCCGCCGCCGACAGGCGCTGGGCGGGCGGCTGCGCGACGGCATCGCCGAGCGGACGCAGCGGGTCCGCCGGGCCGTCGCGCCGGTCACGGGCACCGTCACGCCGGCGGGCTGGGTCGTGGCGGTGATGGCGGTCGCGCTCCTGGTCGCCGGGCCGATGCTGCACTGGCGCGAGCTGATCGTCGGCGGGATCTTCCTGGCGCTGCTGCTCCTCATCGCGGTGGTCTTCGTGGTCGGGCGCCTGCCGCTGCTGGCGCGCCTCGACCTGGCCCGCGACCGCGTCATCGTGGGGGAGCGGGCCAACGGCTATCTCACCGTCGCCAACCCGAGCGGACGCCGATCGCGCAGCCTGGTCGTGGAGTTCCCCGTCGGCGCGGGCCGCACGGCCTTCGAGCTCCCCAGCCTGGCTCCGGGTGCCGAGCACGAGGAGCTCTTCGCGGTGCCGACGGCGCACCGCGCGGTCCTCGACGTCGGGCCCGTGACCGCCGTCCGGGCGGACCCGCTCGGACTGCTGCGCCGCGAGCGCCATCTCAGCGAGATGGACACCCTCTACGTCCACCCCAAGACCCTGCGCGTCGAAGGCTCGGCCGCCGGCCTGGTCCGCGACCTCGAGGGCCGCACGGTGCCGAAGGTCTCCGACAACGACGTCTCCTTCCACGCCCTGCGCGGCTACGTCGCCGGTGACGACCGCCGTCACATCCACTGGAAGTCGAGCGCGAAGACCGGCACCCTCATGGTCCGTCAGTTCGAGGAGACCCGCCGCTCCCACCTGCTGACGATGGTCAGCTCGCGGCTCGAGGACTACGCCAGCGACGACGAGTTCGAGCTGGCCATCTCCATCGCGGGCTCGCTGGGCACCCAGGCCCTCGCCGACGGCCAGCAGCTCAGCGCGGTCGCGTCGCACGCCTCGCTGCCCTCGGCCAGCGCGCAGCGCTTCCTCGACGGCCTGTCGGGGCTGACCTACGACTGGCAGGCGCGGCACCTCGTCGACGTCGCCCGCTATCTCAGCGTCGACGAGCTCGCCGCGAGCGTCATGGTGCTGTGCATCGGCTCGGGGGTGAGCATCACCGAGCTGCGCCGGGCGCGGCAGTTCCTGCCCGTCGACACGCGGGTGATCGCGGTGCGCTGCCTGGTCGGGAACGACCCTTCGGTGCGCTGGCTCGGCGACCTCGGCGTCGCGACGGTCGGCCGGCTCGAGGAGCTCGGCGTCGCCGTACGGCGGGTGTCCGCATGACGTCGCAGCACCCGCCCCCGCCGCCTCCGCCGAGCGCGCCCCCGGTCCGCTCGGCCAGCCGGAGCGCCCCGGTCCTGATCGTCCCCGAGCGCCGCCGCGGCCGTGGCTCGCTCCCGCCGTGGTGGCTGGCCCTGGTCGACGCGGCGCTCATCGTGGTGCTCGGCGCGCTGTGCGCCTGGCCGCTCGGCCAGGCCTACACCGGGGACCGGTGGCTCGTGGCCGTCGTCACCGGGCTCGTCCTCGGCGTCGCCGTCGGCTGGCTCGGCGCCCGCTGGCGGTGGGGACCGTGGCTGACGGCGCTGGCCGCGGTGGCGGGCTATCTCGCGGTCGGCTCCGCGGTCGCCGTGCCCAACCGCACCGCCAACGGCTTCGTGCCCACGGCCGACTCGTTGCGCGACCTGGTGGTCGGCCTGGTGCGCGCCTGGCGCGAGTCGCTCACCCTGCCGGTGCCGCTGGGCGAGAACGGCATCGTCCTGCTGGTGCCGCTCGTCACGGGGCTGGTCGGCGGCCTCGTCGCCGCCGTCCTGCTGTGGCGGTCGCGGTGGCCCGGCCTCGCCGGCCTCGTGCTCGGCCTGGTCCTGGTCCTCGCCTCGGCCTTCGGCGACGTCGCGGCTCCGGCCGCGCTCACCCGCGGCCTGGCGGTCGCGGTCGTCGGCGTGGTGTGGCTGCGCTGGCGGTCGATGCGTGACGTCCGGGCCCGCTGGGGGCGTCGGGTCCTGTCGACGCTGGCCGTGATCGGCGTGGCCGGCGCCGCGGCGACGGGTCTGGCGGCGACCGCGGACCCCGACGCCAACCGGGTCGTGCTGCGCGACCACGTGGACCCGCCGTTCGACCCACGCGACTACCCGAGCCCGCTCGCGAAGTTCCGCGCCTACAAGAAGGAGCCGCTGCGCACCGGCACCTCCCTGTTCACGGTCGACGGCCTGGAGAGCGGCACCCTCGTGCGGCTCGCGGTCATGGACAGCTACGACGGGGTCGTCTGGAACGTCTCCGGCGGACCGGGGTCGGCGCACGACTCGGGGACCTTCCGGCGGCTGCGCAGCGACCCGGACGCCAACGCCAAGGCGAGCGTGCACGGCCGGATCACCGTCAACGACTACACCGGCGTCTGGGTGCCCAGCGTCGGCGACACCTTGGCGATGACGCCCATCAAGGACGGCCGCACCGACGGCGAGGCCGTCGGCGAGCTCGTCATCAACCGGCAGACCGGCACGGTCGCGCAGATCGGGGGCGTCGAGCGGGGGACCACCTTCGAGATCGAGGCGACCCCTCCGCCCAGCCTGGTCGACGAGGAGATCGCGCTGCTCAACGCCGACAACTCGGTGTCCCTGCCGCCGCCGGCCATCGTCCCCGAGGAGCTGGTGGACCGGGTCCAGCGCTGGCAGACCGAGGACGGCTTCAGCGGAGGCACCGACGGCCTGCTGGCGCAGTTCCTGCGCGATGCCTTCCGTGAGCACGGCTTCTACTCCGACGGCATCGACGACGACGTCCCCGCGGGACACGGCGCGGCACGCCTCGCGGTCCTCACCAAGACCGCGACGCCCGTCGGCAACGCCGAGCAGTACGCCGCGGCGATGGCGCTCGTGGGCCAGCGGATGGGCCTGCCCATCCGGGTCGTGATCGGCTTCAAGGTGCCGCCCGGTGGCGGCGAGGTCCGCGGGGAGAACGTCTCGGCCTGGACCGAGGTCAAGCTCGAGGGCGCCGGCTGGGTGCCCCTGGACCCGACCCCGCCCGAGGACCAGAAGCTGCGGCGTCCCAACGACGACCCCAACGAGGACCCGCAGCCGCAGGTCCTGCAGCCGCCGCGCGTGCCCGGCGAGCCCAAGGAGGCCACCGACAACCTCCAGCAGGGCGACGGCCACCGCAAGGAGCTCGACATCCTCGCGGTGCTCGGCACGATCCTCGGCGTCGCTCTCGACGTCGCGAAGGTCGCGCTCCTCCTCTCGCCACTGTGGGGTGTGCTGCTCTACAAGTTCCTGCGCCGCCGCCGGCGCCGCCGGGCGGACGACGCGACCGTGCGGATGACCGGCGCCTGGCGGGAGCTCGCGGACCGGATGCGGGACCTCGGCGTACGGCCGGCGCCCGGCGCCACCCGCCGCGAGAGCGCCTACGCCGCGGCGGAGCGCTACGACGCGGTGCCTGTCGTCACGCTGGCCCACACTGCGGACCGTCATGTGTACGGCGCCGTGGAGCCCAGTCTCGAGGAGGCCCGTGCCTACTGGGCCGACGTCGACACCGCGTTGCGCCGGATCCGCAAGGCGACGCCGTGGTGGCGCCGGGTGCTCGCCCGGTTCTCCCTGGCGTCGGTGCCGTGGCGTGCTGGCGTGGACCGGGTCCGCGGCGCGTTCGCTCGGCTGGGACGTGCGCTGGTCGGGCGCGGCCCCATCGCGTGGGTGCGCCGCGGGATGCACAACCTGGTCGCCCGGGCCAGGCGCCTGCTCCGCCGCTGACCCACCCGGCGCGAACGTGCCTGAGTTGCACCCCGACCCGGCAGAAAATGGCACCACGAACGCCAGCCTCTGCCGGGTCGGCGTCGCCCGGGCGCCCGTTGCTGCCGGGTGGCGTCAGGACTGGTGCACGTACGAGTCGAGCTGGTCGCGCTCGAACTGCAGCTGGTCGATCTTGTGCTTGACGAGGTCGCCGATGCTCACGATCCCCACGACCTGGTCGCCCTCGACGGCGGGGATGTGGCGGAAGCGGCGCTCCGTCATCACCTGCAGCACCTGGTCGAGGTCGTCGGCGGGGGAGCAGGTGCTCACCTCGGAGGTCATGATCGCCGAGACGACGTTGTTGATGACCGTCCCGTCGCTGTGCAGGCGGCGTACGACGTCCCGCTCCGACACGATCCCGTCGAGCGAGCTGCCGTCCGTGCTGACCACGACGGCGCCGATGTTGTGCTCGGCCAGGGTGGCGAGCAGCTCGCGCACCCCCGCCTCGGGACTGATGGTGACCACGTCGCGGAGCGACTTCGACTGGAGCACGTCAGCGATGCGCATGTGACGCAGGTTACTCTGCGCCGTCCTCGTCGTCACGGCGCTCGTCCGCGGAGCGGTGCCGGCGCGAGCGCAGGTCCGACACGCTGCCGGGGCCGGTGCGGGGCCAGTCCGGGTCGTCGTCGCTGTCCGGGACGCCGCCCAGATAGGACAGCGCCGCCTCGTGGAGATGCCCGTTGCTGGCCAGCGCGTTCCCGCCCCACGGACCGTCGCGGCCCTCGAGCGAGGTGAACCGGCCACCGGCCTCGCGCACGATGACGTCGAGCGCCGCCATGTCGTAGACCTCGAGCTCGGGCTCGGCCGCCAGGTCGACGGCGCCCTCGGCCAGCAGGACATAGGACCAGAAGTCACCGTACGCGCGGGTCCGCCAGACCCGGCGCATGAGGGCGAGCACGTCCTCGCCGAGCCCGCGGTCCTCCCATCCGCCGAGCGAGGCGTAGGAGAAGGACGCGTCCTCCAGGCGGCGTACGTCGGAGACCCGGCACGGGGTCGCCTTCATCAGCGACCGCCCGGTCCAGGCCCCCTGGCCGGCCGAGGCCCACCACCGCCGCTGCAGCGCGGGCGCGGACACGACGCCGAGCACGACCTCGTCGTCGACGACGAGGGAGATCAGCGTCGCCCAGACCGGCACGCCGCGGACGAAGTTCTTGGTGCCGTCGATCGGGTCGACGATCCAGCGCCGTTGCGAGTGCCCGGAGGTGCCCTGCTCCTCGCCGGTGACGGCGTCGCGGCTCCGCGCCCGCGAGAGGGTACGGCGGATCGACTCCTCGACGGCCTGGTCGGCGTCGGTCACCGGCGTGAGGTCCGGCTTGCTCATGACGTGCAGGTCGAGCGCCTTGAACCGCGCCTGGGTCAGCGAGTCGGCGTCGTCGGCCAGCAGATGGGCCAGGCGCAGGTCGTCGGTGTAGTCGGGGGCTGCCACAGGGGGAGCCTAGTGGTCGCCGTCACCGGGGTCTGGCCGAGGTTGACGCGGTAGTGCACGATTCAACCATGGAGATCGACGGCATCCCGCTGCATCCGCTCGTGGTCCACGCCGCGGTGGTGCTGACGCCGCTGGCCGCCCTGCTCGCCCTCGCCTCCCTCGTGCCGTCGTGGCGCGAGCGGCTGCGGTGGCCGGCACTGGTCGGCGCGTTGGTCGCCGTGGGCGCCGTGGTGGCCGCCTACCTGTCCGGCGGCGACTTCCGGGACTCCGACCGCTTCGCCACCGCCTCCGGTGAGTTCGCGGAGAAGCTGCAGACGCACGAGGACCTCGGCGGCTACCTGCTGTGGTGGACGATCGCCTTCGGCGTCGTCGTGCTGGTCTCCGCGGTGCTGAACCCGGCCAAGGCCGCGGTGCGGTGGCTGCTCGGTGCACTCGTGGCGGTCGCGGCCGTCGCGGTGATCGTGATCGTCGTGGTCACCGGGCACTCGGGCGCCGACGCGGTGTGGGGCGCCTAGGGTGCGTCAGTAGTCGGTCACCGACCGGGCCGCCAGCAGGCGCCGGAAGGACGCGACCCGCTCCGGGTCCGCCGCTCCGGAGGCGACCGCCTCGTCCAGACCGCACTCCGGCTCGTCCTCCCCGTGGGTGCATCCTCGAGGGCAGTCCTCGGTCATCTCGTCGAGGTCGGGGAAGGCCTCGATGAGGTGCTCGGGCTGCACGTGCGCCAGCCCGAAGGACCGGATCCCGGGGGTGTCCACGATCCAGCCACCGTCGCCCCAGCCGGGGAGCGCCAGCAGCACCGCGGACGTCGAGGTGTGCCGTCCGCGCCCGGTCACCGCGTTGACGTGCCCCGTCTCCCGGCGCGCATCCGGCACGAGCGCGTTGACCAGGGTCGACTTGCCGACGCCGCTGTGCCCGACGAGCACGCTCACCTGGCCGGCGAGGCGCTCGCGGACCTCCTCGAGGCCGAGGATCGAGCGGTCGGGGCCGCGCCGGGTGACCACCCACGGCACCCCGAGTGAGCGGTACGTCGACAGCAGCACCTCGGGATCAGCGAGGTCGGACTTGGTCAGGCAGAGCAGGGGCGCCAGTCCGGCGTCGTACGCGGCGACGAGGGCACGGTCGATCAGCCGGGGGCGCGGCTCGGGGTCGGTCAGGGCGGTGACGACGACCAGCTGGGTGGCGTTGGCAACGACGACCCGCTCGACCGGGTCGTCGTCGTCCGCGGTGCGCCGCAGCACGGTGGCGCGCGGGGTGACCTCGACGATCCGCGCGAGGGAGCCGTCCGCGCCGGAGACGTCGCCGACGACCCGGACCCGGTCGCCGACGACGACGCCCTTGCGCCCCAGGGGGCGCGCCTTCATCGCCATCACCACCCGGCTCTCGGACCCCGCGCCGACCAGCAGCGTGAAGCGGCCTCGGTCGACCGTGACGACGACGCCGTCGACGGCGTCGTCGTGGGCGGGGCGCTCCTTGGTGCGGGGACGGGTACGGCGGCGCGGACGGTCGTAGTGCTCGACGTCGTGCTCGTCGTACCGGGGCATCGGTGGCGCCTCAGAACAGCCCGGACCAGAAGCCCGCGAAGTCGGGGAAGGTCTTGCCCGTGGTGGCGACGTCCTCGACGAGGACGCCGGGCACCGCGGCGCCGATGATGACGCCGGCGTGCGCCATCCGATGGTCGGCGTAGGTGTGGAACACCCCTCCGCTCAGGGCCGCGGGGCGCAGGGAGAGGCCGTCGGGGTGCTCGACCACGTCGGCTCCCAGCCCACCGAGCTCCGCCGCGAGGGCGGCGAGCCGGTCGGTCTCGTGGCCGCGGATGTGGGCGATCCCGGTCAGCCGAGACGGGGAGCCGGCCAGGGCGCACAGCGCGGCGACGGCGGGGGCGAGCTCGCCGACGTCGTGCAGGTCGACCTCGAGGCCCTGCAGACCGCGCCAGCCGTCGGCCGGTCCGGTGACCCGCAGCCCCGTGGGGACGCGCTCGACCGTGCAGCCCATCCGGGCGAGCAGGTCGCGCAGTGCGTCGCCCGCCTGGGTGGTCGAGGTCGGCCAGTCCCGCACGACCACCGAGCCGCCGGAGACCGCGGCGAGGGCCAGGAAGGGCGCAGCATTGGACAGGTCCGGCTCGATCGTCTCGTCGCGGGCCTCGACCTGTCCGGGCGCCACGGCCCAGCGGTCGGGCTCGCCGTCGTCGACCGCGACGCCGCGGTCGCGCAGCATCGCGATCGTCATCTCGATGTGGGGCAGCGACGGGATCGGCTCACCCTCGTGGCGCACCTCGATCCCGGTCTCGAAGCGCGCGCCCGCGAGGAGGAGGGCCGAGACGAACTGCGACGACGCGGAGGCGTCGATCACCACGGTGCCCCCCGCGACCGCGCCGGTGCCGTGGACGGTGAAGGGCAGGGCGCCATCGGTGTCGTCGACGGCGACGCCAAGGGTGCGCAGCGCGGTGAGGATCTCGCCGACCGGCCTCTTGCGCATGTGCGGGTCGCCGTCGAAGGCGACCGCGCCGCGCACCAGCCCCGCGGCCGGCGGCACGAACCGCATGACCGTGCCGGCCAGTCCGCAGTCCACCTCGGCCCGGCCGGAGGGGAGCGCGCCGCCGAGCGGCGACACCGTCCAGTCCTCCGTCGCGGTGTCCACGGTCGCACCGAGCGCGGTCAGGGCCCGCGCCATCAGCAGCGTGTCGCGCGAGCGCAGCGCGCGGCGTACGACGGACGGCCCGTCGGCCAGCGCGGCCAGCACCAGCGCGCGGTTGGTGAGCGACTTGCTGCCCGGCAGGGTCACCGTCGCGTCGAGCGGCCCGGTCGTGGTCGGGGCGGGCCAGAGGTCGGCATGCGCGGCAGGAGTCGTCATCTCCCGCGTGAGTCTAGTGAACCCGCGCCTTCACCTTCGCCCCCACCAGGGCGGCCTCGCGACGGGCGTCGTGGGTCGCGTGCTTGGCACGCCAGGCCACCCCCGGCTTGCCGGCGGTGTCCAGGGACGCGATCAGCAGACCGCCCGCCAGGGCGGCGTTCTTCACGAAGTGGGTGAGCTGCTCGCGCCGCTGGTCCTTGTCGGTGGTCTCCCAGAACCGGTACCGCGCCGCGGTCGACGGCACCAGGGTCGCGCCGAGCACCGCCGCGGACAGCCGCGGGAGCCGGCCGGTGGCCAGGGCCAGCCCGGCCGCCACCTGGAGGGCGCCGCTCGCGCGCACCCACAGGACGGGGTCGCGGGGGACCGAGACGCTCTCGGGGGTGGCGTTGTCGAGCACGGGCGCGACGGCCTCGGTGACGGGTGCCGCCTGCTGCGCGAGTGCCGGGGCGTCCTTGAGGTCCTGGGCGCCGTTGGCGAGGAAGTACGACGCCAGCAGCGGTCGGGCGATCAGTCTGCTCAGTGCCATGGTCGGGTGGTACCCGGGCGGGGTGCGGGCAGACGCGGGCGGGGGCTGTAACTATCTGTTCGTGTCACTGGCGTACCGGTCTACGGGTCAGGTAGCGACACGAACAGATAGCTACAGGTCCGCCGCCCGCGCGCCTGGCCGCTACATTGACCGCATGTGCGGGCGCTATGCCTCCAGCCGGAGCCCGGAGGACCTTGCCGAGGAGTTCGAGGTGCTCGACCCGCGCCTCGAGCGGGCCATCCCGCCGTCGTGGAACGTCGCGCCGACCGACGAGGTGTACGCCGTGATGGAGCGCGCGCCACGCGACGAGGACGGCCGTCGCGCCGAGGAGCCGGTCCGCCAGCTCCGCGCTCTGCGCTGGGGCCTGGTGCCCTCGTGGGCCAAGGACGCCAGCATCGGGAGCCGGATGATCAACGCCCGGATGGAGACGGTCGCCGAGAAGCCCGCCTTCCGCCGCGCGTTCGCGGCCCGTCGCTGCATCGTGCCGGCGGACGGCTACTTCGAGTGGTACGAGACGCAGCGCCGCACGGCGAAGGGCAAGCCGGTCAAGCAGCCCTTCTTCATCACGTCCGGTGACGGGTCCAGCCTCGCCATGGCCGGGCTGTACGAGATCTGGCGCGACCCCGCGAAGCCGGAGGACGCCGCGGACCGGTTCCGCTGGACCTGCACGATCCTCACCACGGAGGCCACCGACGACCTCGGGCGCATCCACGACCGGATGCCCCTGCTCGTCGAGCCCGAGCGACGCGCGGAGTGGCTCGACCCGCGCACGCCCGCCGACGACCTGCCGGGCCTTCTCGGCCTGCTCCGGCCCGCGCAGCAGACCGGCCTCGCGGCGTACCCCGTCTCGACGGCGGTGGGCAATGTCGCCAACAACGGTCCCGAGCTGGTCGAGCCGATCCCGCTCGACGGCGACGACGACGGCGACCCCCAGGGGACGCTGCTGTGAGCGCAGCGGGCGCCGAGCGCCTGGTCGCGACCGAGTACGGCGAGGGGCGGCTCGTGGTCCGCCGGGCACGGTCGCCGCTGGCGACCCTGCTGCTCAGCCACGGCGCCGGAGGCGGCATCGAGGCCCGCGACCTCGAGGCGCTCGCCGCGGAGCTGCCCGCGCAGGGGATCAGCGTCGCCCGGTTCGAGCAGCCGTGGCGTCGCGCCGGGCGCAAGGTCGCCGGCCCGCCGGCGAGCCTCGACGGGGGCCTGCGGGCGGCCGCCGCGGCGCTGCGCGTGCGCAGCCCGCTGGTCGTCGGAGGCCGCTCGGCCGGCGCCCGTTCCGCGTGCCGCACCGCGAGCGCGCTCGGTGCGGCCGGCTGCCTCGCGCTCTCCTTCCCGCTGCACCCGCCCGGCCGGCCCGAGCGCTCGCGGCTCGCCGAGCTCGCCGGTGCCGGCGTGCCGACCCTGGTCGTGCAGGGGGAGCGGGACCCGTTCGGCCGCCCCGAGGAGTTCCCCGACCCCCTTCCCGGGCGGACCGACCTCGCGGTCGTCCCGGGAGCCGACCACGGCCTCGCCGTCCCCAAGCGTGGCGAGCTGAGCCAGGACGAGGCGCTGGGCATCGTCGTCGAGTCGACCCTGGAGTGGATCGTGCGCGAGGTCGCCGGCGCGGGCTGAGCCCGGGAATGCCGGTCGCGCGGAGGGTGTTCTGCCTCCATGATCGCGACGCTGGAGCGCCCGACCCGAGCGGGCATCGTAGGCTGGGACGCGATGACCGAGACTTCCGATCTTTCGTCCCTCGACGCCGAGACCTCCCCCGAGGAGGACCTGCTCGCCGTCGACCCCGTCGACGTCGCTTCGGAGACCCCCGAGGAGCGGGCCGCGCGCTTCGAGCGTGACGCGCTGCCGTTCCTCGACCAGCTGTACGGCGCGGCGATGCGGATGACCCGCAACCCGGCCGACGCCGAGGACCTGGTCCAGGAGACCTTCGCCAAGGCGTACTCCGCATTCCACCAGTTCCGGCCGGGCACCAACCTCAAGGCCTGGCTGTACCGGATCCTGACCAACACCTTCATCAACTCCTACCGCAAGAAGCAGCGCCAGCCGCAGCAGGCCCTCGCCGGCGACACGGGGGACGTCGAGGACTGGCAGCTGGCACGCGCGGAGTCGCACACCGCCGGCGGGCTGAAGTCGGCCGAGATGGAGGCTCTTGAGCACCTTCCCGACAGCCAGGTGAAGGAGGCACTGCAGCGGCTCCCCGAGGAGTTCCGGCTCGCGGTCTACCTCGCCGACGTCGAGGGCTTCGCCTACAAGGAGATCGCCGAGATCATGGACACCCCGATCGGGACGGTCATGTCCCGCCTCCACCGCGGTCGGCGCCAGCTGCGCGACATGCTCTCCGACTACGTCCGCACCGGCGGCGACGCCCCGCTCGAGGGAGACAAGTGATGGCCGAGCACCGCGACGGCGCCGGGCACGACCACGTCCACGTCTCCGACGACCCCAGCAACGCCGAGTGTGCCGACTTCCTCGAGCGCATCGTCCGGCTGATCGACAACGAGCTCGAGGCCGGCGACTGCGCCGTCGTCCGGGCCCACATCGACTCCTGCAGCCCGTGTCTGGAGCGCTACGACCTCCAGCGGACGGTGAAGGCCGTCGTCGCGCGCTCGTGCGGTGAGACCGCTCCTGTCGAGCTGCGCGAGCGGGTCCGCATCCAGATCCAGCAGATCCAGGTGCAGATCACCGAGGGCTGAGGGCCGTCTCCGGCGCGGCCGCGCCCGGAAAGACCGAACCCCCGGACCACGGGGGTCTCGGGGGTTCGTCGGTGCCTGCGCTCAGCTGTTGGGGCGCTTGCCGTGGTTCGCGCCCTTCTTGCGGCGCGCGCGGCGCTTGCGGCCGGTCTTGCCCATGGTTCCTCCTGAAGTCGTGAATCGGCCCATTCTCTCAGCCGACCGGGTCAGCCCGAAATCCGGGCCATGAACCGGGCGGCGTCGACGACCACGCGGGTCACCTCGCCGGACCCCACGAGCCTGCCGGGGCGGTCGTCGGGCCCGACCTCGCGCGCGGCGACGGCGTAGCGGCGCAGGCGGCCGTCGGCGTACACCTGCCGGGCGGTGACCTCGACCGTGCCACCGACCGCGGTGGCGGCCAGGTGCTCCAGCTCGACCCGGGTGCCGACGCTGGTCTGCCCCTCGGCGAGCTCGTCCTCGACCGCCGCACAGGTGGCCGCCTCGCACCACGCGAGCAGCCGCGGCGTGCCCAGGACGGGCAGGCTCCCGGAGCCCACGGCGAGGGCGGTGTCGGCCTCGGTCACGGTGAACCTCATGGCGTCAGGCTCCTCGGATGGTCGGCGACATCAGATGCCGAAGGTGCTGCGGGGGTACGCGGCGTCCACGTCGGTGATCACGTTGACGAGGTACGGCGCGTCCGCGGCGAACGCCCGGTCGAGGGCCGGCCCGATCCCGCGGGGGTCGGTGATCGTCTCGCCCGCTCCGCCGAGGGCGGACACGACCTGGTCGTACGCCGTGCGGGGCGCCAGGTCCGCGGCGACGTCGTAGCCGTAGAGCATCTGCATCGGGCCCTTCTCCAGCCCCCACGCGGAGTTGTTGCCCATCACCATCACGACCGGCAGGCCGTGGCGGACGAGGGTGTCGACGTCCATGAGCGAGAACCCCGCGGCGCCGTCACCGAGCAGCAGCACGACCTGCGAGGAGGGCCGAGCGATCCGCGCCGCGACCGCCGCGCCGAGGCCGGCCCCCAGGCAGCCGTAGGGCCCGGGATCCAGCCAGCAGCCCGGGCGCCGGGGCTCGACGAACTTCCCGGCGAAGGACACGAAGTCGCCGCCGTCGCCGATCACCACCGCGTCGTCGGCCAGGCGAGGGACCAGCTCGCCGTAGATCCGCGCGGGGTGCACCGGGTCGGCCTCCGCGGCCAGCAGCTCGGCGTCCTTCGCGCTCGCGGCGGCGACCGTGTCCTGCAGGCGGGAGAGCCAGGCGGCGCGGTCCGGCTGGGCGGACCGCGCGAGCGCCTCGAGCAGCCCGTCCAGGACGCTGGTGAGGTCGCCGCTCACCGACGCGGCCAGGCTCGCGTGCCCGGAGAGCTGGCCGGGGGAGTCGGCGATGTGGACCACCGCCGCCGGCTCGGCACCCTCCTTGCCGCCGAACACGCCGTAGCCGAGCCGGAAGTCGAGGGGCGTGCCGACCACGACGACGAGGTCGGCTCCGTTGAGGGCGATCCCGCGCGCCTTGGTGACGAGCAGCGGGTGGCCACCGGGGACGACGCCGCGGCCCATGCCGTTGGTGATCGCCGGCAGCCGCATCTCCTCGACCAGCCGCAGCGCGGCCTCCTCGGCGTGGTCGGCCCACACGTCGGTGCCGAGCACGAGCACCGGGCGCTCGGCGGCGGCGAGAAGGGCGGCGATCCGTGCGATCGCGTCGCTGTCGGGCTCCGCACCGCGGAAGGAGCCGACCGAGGGTGCCGGACCGGTGCCGGCGTTGAAGAACTCGTCCATCGGGACGTCGACGTACGTCGGGCCGCGGTGCGAGGACCGCGCCTCGGTGAACGCCCGGTCGAACCCGGCCGCCACGTCGTCGGCGGTCATCAGCGTCGCCGCGTGCTTGGTCACCGGCGCGACGATCGGCAGGTGGTCGATCTCCTGCAGCGCGCCGGTGCCCCAGCGGTTGTTGGGGGCCCGGCCTCCCACGACCACCATCGGAGAGCCGGCGAAGCGCGCCTGCGCGAGCGCGCTGACCCCGTTGGTCACGCCGGGACCGGCCGTGAGCACGGCCAGCCCCGGCACCCGGGTGAGCTTGCCGGTCGCCTCCGCGGCGAAGGCCGCCGTCTGCTCGTGGCGGACGTCGACGAGGCGCACGGGCGTCCCGCCGTCCTGCTGCGAGCGCACCGCGCCGTCGTACATCGGGAACACGTGGGCCCCCGACAGGGTGAACATCGTCTCGACGCCGTGGGCGCGCGCCACGCTCGTCGCGATCTCGCCGGCGTGGCCGGTCAGCTGGCTGGGCTCGGGGATGCCGTCCGCGGTGGTGGTCACTCCCGCACCCTAGCCAGTCGGAGCCGGTGGGGCAGGTGGGCGCGGGGGCTGGTGCGCGGGCGGCGGATTCACCACGGGATGTAGGTGAGTCGTCGCTTCTGTAGCGGAACTCCGCAGGGGAAGCTCGGATCGGCCTACATCCCGTGGTGAATCCGCGCCGCGCCGCGCCGCGCCGCGCCGCGCCGCGCCCACGAGGTCGAAGCCGCCGGGTCAGCCGACGTCGTCGAGGAAGTACGGGTGCACCCGCCGCAGCGAGGCGACCAGCGCGAGCAGCAGGTCGGGCCGTACGGCGGGGTGACGGGGGGAGATCGTGAGCTGCAGGTAGAGCGCGCGCAGCACCGCCTGGGCGTTGCCGGTGGCGCGGTAGGGATCGCGCCCGCCGCGGGGCTTGGCCCGGGCGCCCTGCTCGAGGCGCACCACCCACGGCTCCAGGACGTTCAGGGGCACGCGGTCGCGACGGAGCACCTCCATCACCGCGTGCGCGATCCGGTCCGGCTCGCCGTGGACCAGCGGTGGGTTGTCCGAGTTGAGCACGCGGTCGGCGACGACGTCGAGGAGGACCGTCAGCTCCGTCATGCCGAAGTGGCGCGAGGCGGCCAGCGCGGCGATGGCGTCGGCGCCGTGGGCCGCGGCGTGCGCCCAGCCCTTGCCGGGCACGAAGCCCCGGAGGTCGCGCTCGCGGACGTACCACGCGGCGATCCGGTCCCCCCAGTGCAGCACCTTGCTCGGCGGGAGCCGCCGGATCCGGGTGTCGCGCTGGATGCACTCGGCGAGCAGGAGCACCGAGAAGCTGCGGCGGAAGACCGTGTCCGTGTCGCGCTCGCCGATGCCGGTGTTGAGGCCGGCGCACATGCCGTCCCCCAGCCCGGCCAGCAGGTCGTCGTACACGCCGTGCTCGATCCAGGTCGCGAGGAAGGAGTACGCCATCCCGTCGCGGACCTGGGGATCCGGGTCGCCCAGCATCTGGGTGAGCTGCGCGGTCAGGTCGCCGAGCGAGTGATCGGCCGGGGGTCGCCGTTCACCGTCGCGGAGGGCCTGCTGGAGGCGCGCCCAGTCCACCGACACCATCAACCCACACCCTCCGGAGCAGCCGAGCCTTGATCCCCCAGGGGTCCATCCTGCCAAACGACCTGAAGAGGCCCTGCGTCGGGAGTCCGCGGTGGTACGGCGGCGCTAGGTTGTGCCTGTGCCCTCCCTGTCCGCGATCGCCCGGCGTCACACCGACCTCGACGACGCGGACATCGCCTGGCTCCAGCTGATCCAGGCCGACTGGCAGGTCATCGCCGACCTCTCCTTCGCCGACCTGGTCCTGTGGCTGCCCGACCGGGGCGGGGCGGGGTTCTGGGCGGGTGACCAGATGCGCCCCACGACCGGCCCGACGGCGTACGTCGACGACATCGTCGGCAGCTTCGTCGCGGCCGGGCGCCGGATGCTGGTCGATGCGGCCTACGAGCTCGGCCGGATCGCCCGGGAGGGCGACCCCGAGTGGCGCGACGACGTGCCCGTGCGGGTCGAGGCGATCCCGGTGCGGCGGGAGGGACGGGTGATCGCGGTGATCAGCCGCAACACGAACCTGCTCGGCGTCCGTACGCCCAGCCTGCTCGAGATCAACTACCTCCAGGCCGCCACGGACCTGTCCCAGATGATCGCCGCCGGCCTGTTCCCGGCCACCGGACAGCGCAGCGACCATGCCGACTCCCCGCGGGTCGGCGACGGGTTCCTGCGCGTGGACGCCGAGGGCCGGGTCATCTACGCGAGCCCGAACGCGCTCTCGACCTATCGCAAGCTGGGCCTCACCGGCGACCTGACCGGCCACCGCCTGCCCGACCTGACCCGCGAGCTCGTGCCGCCCAAGAAGCGGCCCGATGAGGAGACTCTCAGCGCCGTCCTCGGCGGCCGTGCGCACCGCGACACCGAGCTGGGCGCCTCCGGCGGGCCCGGCGACGGTGCGGCGCTCATCGTGCGCGCGATCCCGCTGCGGCCCAAGGGGGAGCACATCGGGGCGATCATCCTGCTGCGCGATGTCACCGACCTGCGCCGCCGGGACCGCGAGCTGGTCACCAAGGACGCCACCATCCGCGAGATCCACCACCGGGTGAAGAACAACCTGCAGACGGTGGCCGCCCTCCTGCGCCTCCAGGCCCGCCGGATCGGCTCCCCGGAGGCCGCCTCCGCGCTGGAGGAGGCGGTACGCCGGGTCGGCTCGATCGCGATCGTGCACGAGACGCTGAGCCACGCGGTCGAGGAGGTCGTGCCGTTCGACGACATCGCCGACCGGCTGGCGCGCCTGGTGACCGACGTCGGCTCGACGACCGCGCAGGTCGGCGTCCGCCGGGAGGGGAGCTTCGGCGTCCTGGACTCCGAGGTCGCCACCCCGTTGGCGATGGTCGTCATGGAGCTGATGCAGAACGCCGCGGAGCACGGCTACGACGCCGGCGGCTCGGGTCAGATCGTGATCCGCGCCGAGCGGCACGGCGCCGTGCTCGACGTCGCCGTCGAGGACGACGGCCGGGGGCTGCCGGCGGACTTCGACCTCGACACGGCGACGAGCCTGGGCCTGTCCATCGTGCGGACGCTCGTCGAGTCCGAGCTCGGGGGCCACCTGACCCTGGGCCGTGCGCCCGACGGCGGCACCCGGGCGGGGATCAGCATCCCGGTGGAGTGACGCGCTCGCGCCCTTCCGATCAGACGGGGGTGCGGACGCGGGCCCGGGCGTTGCGGCGCTTGAGTGCGCGGCGCTCGTCCTCGCTCAGGCCTCCCCAGACACCGTGGTCCTGCCCCGCCTCGAGCGCCCACGCAAGGCACTGCTCGCGCACGTCGCAGCGTCGGCACACGGCCTTGGCCTCCTCGATCTGGAGGATGGCGGGGCCGGTGTTGCCGATCGGGAAGAACAGCTCCGGATCCTCGTCGAGGCATGCGGAACGGTGTCGCCAATCCATGGGTGGGGATGCCCTCTTCTTTCACTACCGGGGGTGCCCTTCGACCGGGCACGCATGAAGCCGCAAAAGTGAACGGCTTCACGATCGCTCCCGCAAGGTTTCCAAGGATTGCCCCGCGAATCAAGCGATTCGGGTGGTCTGTTGGGTCACAACCGCATGCTGGACCCCCGCCGGCGCTCGGCCCGAGCGACGACGGCCTAGGCTGCGGCCGTGACCGAAGGGCCGACCGACCACCCCGCCGACGCCGCCGCGAGCCCCCCGCCGCCGCTGACGGTGGCCGCCTCGCTGGCCGCCGTGCAAGGGCTCGTGCTGCTCGTGGTGGCCGTGCTGGAGCTGGCCAGCGTCTCCTCGGACCGCGTGGGCCTCGGGCTGTCCACGTCGCTCTTCTTCGCGGCGTACGGCGTCGTCCTCATCGGTGCGGCGTTCGCGCTGTGGCGTCGGCACGGCTGGGCGCGCGGCCCGGTCCTCATCACCCAGCTGATCGTGCTGGGGCTGGCCTGGAACCTGCGCGAGCACGTCCTCGCCGCCCTCGGCCTCGCGGTCGTGGGCCTGGTGGTCGTCGCGGCGCTGGTCCATCGCGACACCCTCGCCGCCCTCGACGACCGGCCCGGCGCCGCGCGCGGCGAGGACTGAGACGGGGCCGCAGCGCCTCCTACGCCTCCGCCTCCAGCGACTCCCGCAGCTGGGCGAGGGTCCGGGTGAGCAGGCGGGAGACGTGCATCTGCGAGACGCCGATCTCCTCGGCGATCTGCGACTGGGTCATGTTCTTGAAGAAGCGGAGCAGCAGGATCTTCTTCTCGCGCGGCGGCAGGTTCTCCAGCAACGGCTTGACCGACTCGCGGATCTCGACGTGCTCGAGGGCCTCGTCGTCGATGCCCATCGCGTCGAGCATGCTCTGGCCGGCGCCCCCGTCGGAGTCGTCGTCGGAGGCGTCGAGCGAGAGGGTGGAGTAGGCGTTGCTCGACTCCAGGCCCTCGACGATCTCCTCGACCGAGCAGCCGATCGACTCCGCGAGCTCGCGGGGGGTGGGGGAGCGTCCCAGCGACTGGGTCAGCTCGGCGGTGCTGGCGCTGATCTGCATGCGCAGCTCCTGCAGCCGGCGGGGTACCCGGATCGCCCAGCCCTTGTCCCGGAAGTAGCGCTTGATCTCGCCGATGATGGTCGGCGTCGCGTAGGTCGAAAACTCGACCCCGCGGTCGGTGTCGAAGCGGTCGACGGACTTGATCAGGCCGATCGTGCCGACCTGGACCAGGTCCTCGTAGGGCTCGCCCCGGTTGCGGAACCGGCGCGCGCAGTGCTCCACGAGGGGCATGTGCAGGTGGACCAGCGACTCGCGGGCGACGTCGCGCTCGGCCTGCGACGACAGGTCGTCGCGGAAGGTGTCGAAGAGCTGGGCGCTGCGGCGGCGGGTCAGCTCGATGTTCGTCGGCGGCCCCCCGTCCTGGACGCCGTCCCGAGACAGGTCGGTGGTCATGACGCCAGCGAGGACCGAACGAGCAGTCGGACGGAGTAGTGGCCCGGGACGGCGTCGATCGCGGCCTCGTCGGCGAGGGTCGCGAGGACCTGCCACCCGAAGCTCTCGTAGTCGGGGGCGCTCGGTGCCTGGGCGGCGGCGGCGATGGTCAGCGCCAGGGCGCTGTCGCCCAGTGCGAAGCCGCACTCCAGCACGGCGCCGGGGTCGGCCTCGTCGAGCACCATCGCGGCCGCCTCGGAGACCGCGATCCGAAGGTCCTCGATGTCGTCCATCGTGAAGTCGAGGCGGGCGGCCAGTCCGGCGGTCAGCGTGCGCAGGACCGAGGCGTAGGCGCCGTCGGCGGGCAGGCGCAGCTGGACCTCGTCCGACCGGCCGGGGGCCGTCGTACCACCGACAGCAGGGCTGCTCGTCTCGGACATGCCGCAATCCTCCGGGTAGGCGTGGAAACCAGGTGGGACGACCCTACGCCAACGGCCGTGCCCGGCGAGGGCACGGCCGTTGGTCGAGGACGGGTCAGGGACGTCGTCAGTCGCGCAGGTCGCCGAGACCCAGCAGGTCGAGCAGGCCGGTCTGGTCGAGCAGGTCGATGACCGCCTCGAGCCCGAGGGTCCGGACCAGGTCGCCGAGACCGATGCTGTCGAGCAGGTCGCCGACGTAGTCGAGCAGGTTGTCCTTGTCCGGGGTGCCGATCGGCGCGATCTCGCCGCGCTGGCAGGCGGCGTAGGCCGACGCCGTCGAGGTGGCGATGGTCGCGGCCTGGGCGCGGAAGAGGCGCGCCTGGCGGATCTTCTTGCGCTTCGCCTTCAGCTTCTTCTTGAGCTTCTTCTCGAGCTTGACGGCGTGGGCCTTCTTGGCCTTCTTGATCTTCTTCTTGAGCTTCTTGATCTTCTGCTTGAGCTTGACGACCTTGGCCTGCGCGTCCGCGTGGGCCTTCTGCGCGCTCTTGGCGACGTTCTCCTGGAGCGTGCAGCTGGGCGCCGCCTGCGCGGGGGCCGCCGACGGTGCGGCGGACGCCACGGGGGCGGCGGTCAGCGTGAGGCCGAGTGCGACGGCGACGCCGAGGATCAGCTTGAACAGGGCACGGTGCATGCCGGAATCTCCCTCAGGGTGAGCCGGCCGTCCTCGTGCCCCCCACGACGGCCGGATGATGGCGCCGGGCGGATCACGGATGCCCGGCTCGGAGGAGAGCCTAGGGCATGTGGTACGGGTTCTATGACAGGGCCCCGGGACGAACGTCCCGGGGCCCTGCAGGTTCAGCTGGTCGCGATCAGCACACGCCCGGGAGCGGGAGGATGGCGCACAGCGGGTTGTCGCCGCCGCTCGGCAGGCCGGGCAGGCCGGGCAGGCTCGGCAGGCCCGGGATGCTCGGCAGGCCACCGTCGGTCGGCAGGTTGCCGATCAGCAGGCCCAGGATCTGGTCCAGGCCGTCGAACACCGGGTCCAGGGCGACGACGAGGTCACCGAGGCCGAGGTTCGTGAGCGTGGTCTTGATGATCTGGATGAGACCGGCCGGGTCGTTCAGGCCCGCGTTGAGGGCGTCGCACAGCGGCTGGGCCTCCGGGAACTGAGCGCACAGGGTGTCGAACGGCGTACCGGTGCCGCCGACGCCCGGGAGGTTGCCGAGCGCGTCACACAGCGCCTGGAGCTGCGGGACGGCGTCGCACAGCGCCTGGATGGGGCTGGAGCCGGTGACGGGGGCCTGGGTGCCGCCGGAGGTGCGGCAGGCCACGAGCGCGGCAGCCGTGGCGTTGCGCTGGGCCGCGGCCTGGTCGCGGTAGGCGATGCCCGCCTTGCGCGCCTTCTTGGCCTTCTTCAGCTTCTTCTTGAGCTTCTTGATCTTCTTGGCAGGCGCGTGGTTCTTCTTGGCCTTCTTCAGCTTCTTCTTGAGCTTCTTGACCTTGGCGTCCGCCTTGGCGACGTATGCGTTGGCCGCGTTGTAGTTGTTGGTCGCGTTCACGTAGGCGTTGGCCTGGCCGGTGCAGTCGGCCGCGGCGGCCGCCTGCTGGACCTGCGCCTGGGGCGCGGCCTGGGCGACGGGCGCCGACGTGAGCGTCAGGCCGAGCGCAACCGCCAGGCCGATCATGATCTTGAAAAGGGCGCGATGCATCGCGGCTTCTCCCTCCGGATGGTGTGGGTCCCCCCGACCCGTGCTCCCTGGTCGGTTGGCGATTTCAGTGCAGACAACGACGTGCCTGACCTGCCGTCACGCTAGGGGAGGAAGGACTTCCGTGGGGCCGAAAACACAGGCCGCACGCCCGAAATGGACGTGCGGCCCGTGTGGCCTGGGCCTTGTGGCCCGTGCGGACTAGTCCGTTGTGATCAGGCCTTCTTGGTGGCCCAGAAGATCTCGGCGATCTCGTCGATCTTGGCGAGCAGCTCGTCGGCCTTGGCCGGGTCGAGGGTGCCCTTGGTCCCGGTGGCGCCGGCGAGCTTGGTGGCCTCGTTGACCAGGGTGTGCAGCTGCGGGTAGGCCTCGAAGTGCGGGGGCTTGAAGTAGTCGGTCCACAGCACCCACAGGTGGTGCTTGACCAGCTCGGAGCGCTGCTCCTTGATGAGGATGGCGCGGGTGCGGAAGTCGGGGTCGTCGCTGTCGAGCGCCTTGGCGATCACGGCCTTGATCGACTCGGCCTCGATGCGGGCCTGGGCGGGGTCGTAGACGCCGCAGGGCAGGTCGCAGTGGGCGGAGACGTCCACGGTGGGAGCCAGGACGGCGGCGCGGAGGGTCGCGGTGAGACGGGAGAACATGTCGGTCCTCTCAGAAGTTCAGACGGGCAGGGAAATGCTGCCTGCGACACTACTCGCCATGGGTCGGGGGACAACGGGAGGTCGGCGCCGGGTCGGCATGGCGGTCGTCCGCGGCGCGTCGATGACCCCCGCGCTCCGCCCCGGACAGCGCCTGCTGGTGGTGTACGGCGCGCCCGTGCGCGCCGGGAAGGTCGTCGTGGCCCGCTTCGCCGACGGCACGCTGGCCGTGAAGCGCGCCGCGGAGCGGCGTGCCGGCGGGTGGTGGCTGCTCAGCGACAACGCCGCCGCCGGCGTCGACTCCCGCCACCGCGGAGTCGTGCCGGACGACGACGTCGCGGGCGTCGTACGAGCCCGGCTGTGGCCGTGGCCCCGGCTGCTGTGACCCGTCCCATGCGGACACCTCCGCGGCGCACCCCGTCGGTGTGAAAGGATGAACGACCGTGGCTGACGTCGTTCCCTCCCCCCACCCGCGCGCGGGTGAGCCGGTCTTCGATCTGCACCTCGGCGGGAAGATGGCGACCGTACCCACGGCCGACGTCAGCACCCGCGACCAGCTCTCGCTGGCCTACACGCCCGGCGTGGCCGAGGTGTGCGAGGCGATCGCGGCCGACCCCGCGCTGACCCGGCACTACACCTGGGTGCCCAACACGGTGGCCATCGTGACCGACGGCACCGCGGTGCTCGGCCTCGGCGACATCGGTCCGGCGGCCGCGATGCCCGTGATGGAGGGCAAGGCCGTGCTGTTCAAGCAGTTCGGCGGCGTCGACGGCGTCCCGATCTGCCTGGCCACCACCGATGTCGAGGAGATCATCGAGACGGTCGTGCGCCTCGCGCCGAGCTTCGGCGGCATCAACCTCGAGGACATCTCGGCGCCGCGCTGCTTCGAGATCGAGGACCGCCTCAAGGAGGCCCTGGACATCCCCGTCTTCCACGACGACCAGCACGGCACGGCGGTGGTCACGCTGGCCGCCCTCGTGAACGCCCTCGAGCTGACCGGTCGCACGCCCGAGTCGACCCGGGTGGTCATCTCCGGCGCGGGCGCCGCCGGCGTCGCGATCGCCAAGATCCTCCTGGCCGCCGGCATCAAGGACATCGCGGTCACCGATCGCAAGGGCGTCGTGAGCTCCGACCGCACCGACCTGACGCCGTCGAAGAAGGCGCTCGCCGAGCTGACCGCCGACCAGTGCGGCCGGCGCGGCACCCTGGCCGAGGCCTTCGACGGGGCCGACGTCTACATCGGCGTATCCGGCGGCACCGTGCCCGAGGAGGTCGTCGCCACCATGGCCGACGACGCCATCATCTTCGCGATGGCCAACCCCAACCCGGAGGTGCACCCCGAGGTGGCGCACCGTCACGCGCGGGTCGTGGCCACCGGCCGCTCGGACTTCCCCAACCAGATCAACAACGTGCTCGCCTTCCCGGGCATCTTCCGCGGCGCCTTCGACGTCCACGCCAGCGCGATCACGGAGAGCATGAAGGTCGCCGCGGCGGACGCGCTGGCCGCACTGGTCGGCGACGACCTTTCCGAGGACCTGGTCATCCCGTCGCCGTTCGACCCGCGGGTCGGCCCGGCCGTCGCCGCGGCGGTCGCCGAGGCCGCGCGCCGCGACGGCGTCGCCCGGATCTGAGGTCACCCTCCGAACGGGGGGCCTGGGCTCCCGTCGGGCTCGGTAGGGTCGGGACTCGTGTTCGCCGTCTATGCCGACTCCTTCGCCAGCTCCGCCGACGACCCGCTGACCGGCCTCGTGGTCGGCGAGCGTCCCGACCCGGTCGCCCCCGACGGGTGGACGACGGTCACCGTCAAGGCGGCCTCGCTCAACCACCACGACCTCTGGTCCCTGCGGGGCGTCGGCCTCAAGTCGGAGGCGCTGCCCATGATCCTGGGCTGCGACGCGGCAGGCTACGACGAGGACGGCAACGAGGTCGTCGTCCACGCCGTCGTCTCCGACCCGGGCTGGACGGGCGACGAGACACTCGACCCGCGCCGCTCGCTGCTCTCGGAGCGGCACCAGGGGACCTTCGCGGACAAGGTCGTCGTACCGACGCGCAACGTCGTGCCCAAGCCCGCGTCCATGTCCTTCGAGGAGGCGGCCTGCCTTCCGACGGCCTGGCTCACGGCGTACCGGATGCTCTTCACGCAGGGCGACCTCAAGGCGGGGGACACCGTCCTCGTCCAGGGCGCCGGTGGCGGCGTCGCCACCGCGCTCATCGCGCTCGCTCGCGCCGGGGGACTGCGGGTCCTGGCGACCAGCCGCGACGAGGAGAAGCGCGCCCGGGCCCTCGAGCTCGGCGCCCACGAGGTCTTCGAGTCCGGTGCTCGGCTGCCGGTCAAGGTCGACGCCGTCATGGAGACCGTCGGTCGCGCGACCTGGTCGCACTCCATCCGCGCCCTGCGCCCCGGCGGCCGCATCGTCATCTCGGGCACCACCTCGGGCCCGAACCTGGACGACGCCGAGCTGACCCGCATCTTCTTCCTCCAGCTCAGCGTCATCGGCTCCACCATGGGCACCCGCGGCGAGCTCGCCAGCCTGGTCACCCTGCTCGACAGCACCGGCCTGCGCCCCGTGATCGACCGGGTGCTCCCGATGACCGACGCGCGGGACGGCTTCGCCGCCATGGCGCAGGGGGATGTGTTCGGGAAGATCGTGTTCACGCGCTGAGCGCGCGACAGTTTCACCGGCCAGCCGGTGAAACTCACGCTTGGACGAAGAAGTTTCATCGTCCAAGCGTGAGTTTTGTCGTCCAACCTGGACAGTTTCACCGGCCAGCCGGTGAAACTTGTGGCTCCTGGGACTTGGCGAGGCCTTTTTAACCATTGGCGGGAATGCCTGCCGGTGGGGGACGATTGACTCCTGTCAGCGCCCGGCGCGGCAGGCCGATGAATTTCCTCGGCTCGCCGTGTCGAATCGGTGGGTGCAGGTTCGTCGTTCAGATGAAGCGACGGCCCGCCCGCACCGCCCCGGCGTCACCTGGTCGGCCACCGCTGGACCATGCCACACAACCGATAGGACCTGTCATGACTGCGCCCTCCGGATCCGCCGAGGCCGGCGACATCGCCGACCTCGAGCAGGAGCTCACGAGCGTCCCGGCGACCCCGGGACGGACTCCGCTCGTCATCAAGCTGCTGGTCGCGGCGACCTTCGTCGTCATCCTCAACGAGACCACCCTGGTCAACGCCGTGCCGCGGCTGATGGCGGACTTCCACATCAGCGAGACGACGGCCCAGTGGTCGCTGACGGTCTTCATGCTCACCATGGCCGCGGTCATCCCCGTGACGGGCTGGTTCCTGCAGCGGGTCACCACGCGGACGGCGTACGCCACCGCGATGCTGACCTTCAGCGCCGGCACCCTGGTCGCCGCCCTCGCCCCGACCTTCGGCGTGCTCCTGGTCGGCCGGGTCGTCCAGGCCGGTGGCACCGCGGTGATGATGCCCCTGCTCATGACCACGCTGATGACCGTGGTGGCGGTCGAGGACCGGGGACGCGTGATGGGTCAGGTCACGCTCGCCATGTCCTGCGCCCCGGCGCTGGGGCCGGCGGTGTCCGGTGTGCTGCTCCACTTCGGCTCGTGGCGGCTGATCTTCGTCGTCGTGCTCCCCATCGCCGTGCTGGTCGGCTTCTTCGGGTTCCGCCAGCTGGAGAACGTCGGCGAGACCACCCGCAGCCCGATCAGCTGGCTCAGCGTCCTCCTCGCCGCGGGCGGCTTCAGCACCTTCGTCTACGGCCTGAGCAAGGTCGGCAACGCCGAGTGGCCCGAGCCCGCGCTGCTCATCGGTGGCGGTGTCGTGCTGATCGCGGCCTTCGCGGTCTACCAGCTGGTCCTGCAGCGCGGCGAGCGCCCGCTGATGGACCTGCGCACCCTCAAGCACCGCAACTTCGCGGTGTCGCTGGTCCTGATGTCGGCTGGCTTCATGGCCTTCCTCGGGTCGATGCTGCTGCTGCCGCTCTACCTGCAGAACCTGCGCGGTCTCAGCGAGCTGCAGACCGGCCTGCTGGTCATGCCCGGCGGTCTGGCGATGGGCCTGCTCGGCCCCCAGGTCGGCAAGATCTACGACCGGATCGGCTCCCGGCCGCTCGTCATCCCGGGCTCGGTGGCCATGGTGGCGCTGCTGTTCGGGATGAGCAGGATCGGCGTCGACACCCCGTACGCCGTCATCCTCGCCCTGCACGTGGCGCTGATGGCCAGCCTGGCCACCGTGTTCACGCCGGTGTTCACGATCGGCCTCGGCGACCTGTCGCCGCAGCTGTACTCGCACGGCAGCTCGCTGCTCGGCACCCTGCAGCAGGTCGCGGGCGCGATCGGTACCGCGCTCCTCGTGGTGATCATGACCAACCGCACCGAGAGCCTGGCCGAGTCCGGCAGTGCTCCGGCCGACGCCTTCATGGGCGGCCTGCAGTGGGCCTTCTTCACCGGCGCCGCCATCGGCCTCGTCGTGATCGCGATGGCGCTGCTGCTGCCGTCGAAGGTCGAGGCTCCGGAGGGTGCTGCCGCAGGGCACTGACACGCTGCGCGAGAGGCGCGGGAGTCACCGCTGGAGCGGCGATTCCCGCGCCTCTTGCCCCCTGCAGCGGTCAAGAAGCGCCGGAGCCGGTCAATGAGCAGCCCCGGCGGGGGCCGGGATCCCGTCCAGGAAGGCGTCGAGCAGGGGCCAGCTGAGCTCGCGGGCGCGCGGCCCGGCGACCAGGCCGAGGTGGCTCAGCCCGTCGGCCGCGGCGTACCGGGCACCCGGTACGACGTCGGCGCCGGCGCGGACGGCGGGGCCGTCGGCGATGTTGTCGGTCGCGCTGCCGATGAAGAGCACGGGGGTGCGGACGTCGGCGAGCCGGACCGCCCGCCGGCGGCTCAGGTGGACCGTGCCGGTCGCGAGCTCGTTGCGCACCATGAGGCGGGTGTGGATCTGGTGGTAGGCGCGGCCGGGGTAGCCGGGCATCTCGCCGATGAACGCGTCGACGGCGGTGGTCCGGGCGAGCGCCTCGGTGTCGAGGATGTTCTTCGCCAGGTGCACCGCCTTGGTCAGCTCGCGCTTCGGCGCCATCGCGCGGTAGCTGGCGCGCACCAGGTGCCGGGGGACGCCGCCGAGGGCCGCGGTCGGGGCCGTGACGGCGCGGGTGCCGAGCATTCGGTCCGCCATGACCAGCGGCTGGATGGCGGGGATCTTGGTGTAGTCGACCGGCGTGCCGAACGCGGTCAGGGACCCGATCGGGAGGTCGGGGTGGGCGGCGGCGGTGAGCAGGCTCAGGGTGCCGCCGAGCGACCAGCCGACGAGGTCCACGCCGTCCGCCTCGTCGCCGCCGGCCGCGTGGTCGGCGAGCACGGCGCGGAGGGCGGTGGGAAGGATGTCGTCGATCCACGCCTCGAAGCCCATCGCGCGGTCCGCGAAGGTGATCCGCCCGTAGTCGACCAGGTACGTCGCGCGGCCTTGCGCCAGCAGGTGGGCGGCCAGGCTCTGGCCCGGGCGCAGGTCGAAGCAGCGCGCCGACACCGCCAACGGAGGCACGAGCAGGACCGGCCGTCGGGCGCGGGCCGACCGCGTCCGGTCGTAGCGCAGGAGCCGCCGGTGCGGGGCGTCGGAGAGCACGGTGGCCGGTAGGCCGTCGTACTGCTCGACGCCGTCGCCGAGGGGGGAGATCGCCCAGGCGTTGCGGGCGGCGGTGCTGAGGAGGTCGGCTGCGGTCGGCACCGCGACATGGTGTCGGCCCACCGCCACGGGCGTCCACCGAACGTGACGAGCGCGACGCCGGACGCCGGGGACGGTCAGGGCGTCCGCGAGCGCCAGTTCCGCGCGCCGACCAGCATCATCCGCAGCTGCGTGCGGGCGGCGGCGGCCACCCGCTCCTCCGCGGCCGAGCCGGGGGCCGTGCCGAGCAGCCGCTCGGCGGTGGTCACCATCGCCGCGACGATCAGCTCGGAGAGCACCTGCAGGTCCGCGGCGCTCCAGGCGTCCGTGCCGGGCAGGTGGGCGAGGTCGATCGCCAGCTCGCGCTCGGCCAGCTCGATGCCGCGGGCGATCGCGTCGCGCACCGCCGCCGGCCCGGCGAACCGCTCGCGGGCGATGAAGCCGTAGTGCGCGTGGTCCTTGCGCACCTGCTCGACCAGCACCGCCACCGAGCCGTCGATGATGGTCGCGGCGTCCTCTCCCGCCGCCCGGCGCAGCTCGCGCAGCAGCACGCGGAGGGTGTCGAGCGCCTCCTCGACGAGCGCCAGGCCGAGATCCTCGATCGAGGGGAAGTGCCGGTAGAAGGCGGTCGGGACGATGCCGACCTCCTTGGCGACCTGGCGCAGCGAGAGGGCGACCAGCGCGGAGCCCTCGGACAGGTCCAGCGCGGCGTCGAGGATGGCGCGGCGGGTCCGCTCCTTGCGCTCGACGCGGGTCTCGGTCATACCCGGATCCTACGTGAGTGTACATGTGTGCACTGTCACGCGGTGGGGTCGTTGACCATCGCCACGTCCAGCGGTCAGAGTTTGAGAGTACAGACGTACACCGAAACTTCCGCCAACGAAGGAGGCGCGATGTCCGCGCTCATCTCTCCGCCGGCCCCCGGCGTCCCGGGGCGGCTGGCCGGGCGGCTCCTGCGCTCGCGGCTGGCCGCGGCCCTCGCCACGCCGCACGGCGTCGACCGCTATCTCGAGCGGTTCAACCCGATGTGGGCTGCGCACGAGGTCCGTGCGCAGGTCGTCGCCGTGCACCGGGAGACGTCCGGCGCCGCCGGCTCCGCCCCGGTCGCGACCTTGACCCTGCAGCCCACCGCCACCTGGCGCGGTCACCGCGCCGGCCAGCACGTGCTCGTCGGCGTCGACCTGCCCGGCTCCGGCCGGCGGCACACCCGGGCGTTCTCGATCTCCTCGGCCGCCTCCGGGCCGGGGGAGCAGTTCACCCTCACCATCCGCGCCCACGACGAGGGCCAGGTGTCGTCGTACCTCGTCCGCGAGGCGCGGCCCGGCCAGCTGCTGCACCTGAGCCAGGCCCAGGGCGAGTTCACGCTGGTCGAGAGCCCGGCCACCCCGACGATCAGCCGGCTGGTGTTCATCACCGGCGGCTCCGGGATCACCCCCGCCATGTCGATGGTGCGGACCCTGCTGCGTGACGGGTACGACGGCCACGCGGGGCGCAAGGTCACCTTCCTGCACTTCGCCCGCAGTCCCCAGGACCAGATCTTCGCAACGGAGCTGGCGCAGATCGCGGCCGCCGACAACGGCGTCGACGTGCACCTGCGCTACGGCGACCAGCTGTTCAGCGAGTTCGAGCTGCGCCGCCTGGTCCCGGACTTCCGCGAGACCGACACGTGGCTGTGCGGCCCCGCCGGCCTGGTGGAGCTGGTCACCGCGGCCTACACCGACGCCGCCGGCGAGCTGTCCCCGCGTCTGCGGATGGAGTTCTTCAAGCCCGCCGTGGCGCGCGCTGCGGCCGGGGCGGACGCCGTCGAGGGCGAGGTGTCCTTCACGCGCTCGGGAGTCACCGCCACCGCGACCGGCGCGAGCCTGCTCGAGCAGGCCGAGGAGCTCGGTCTGCGGCCCGAGTACGGCTGCCGGATGGGCATCTGCTTCTCGTGCACCCGTACCAAGACCGCGGGGACCGTCCGCAACGTCCTCACCGGCGAGGAGTCGTCCCTGCCGGACGAGGAGATCCGCATCTGCGTCACCGCCGCGAGCGGCGACTGCCACATCGACCTCTGAACATTCCGCAGCAACCCCTGCACCGATCTCCGAGGAGACCGTCATGAGCACCGACACCACCGCGGCCCCCGTGGCCGACGAGAAGTACCACGGCCTCACGGCCGAGCAGATCGACCGGCTCGGCGCCGAGCTCGACGCCCTGCGCCAGCGCGTGATCGCCGACCTCGGCGAGGCCGACGCGGAGTACCTCCGCAAGGTCGTCAAGACCCAGCGCGGCATGGAGATCGCCGGCCGCGCGCTCTTCTACCTGCCGGTCGTCGGCTGGCTGCCGGCCGTCGCCTGCCTCTCCGTGTCGAAGATCCTCGACAACATGGAGATCGGCCACAACGTCATGCACGGGCAGTACGACTTCCTCGGCGACCCGGCGTTCAACTCCCGCATGTTCGACTGGGACACCGTGTGCCCCGGTGAGCAGTGGAAGTACTCCCACAACTACATCCACCACACGTTCACGAACATCGTCGGCAAGGACCGCGACGTGGGCTACGGGATCCTGCGCATGGACCCCGACCAGAAGTGGCACCCCTACTACCTCGGCAACCCGGTCTACGCGTTCCTGCTCATGGTGTTCTTCGAGTGGGGCGTGGCCCTGCACGACCTCGAGGTGGAGAACATCGTCTCCGGCAAGCGCTCGCTGGCCGACAACAAGCCGCTCTATCCCGGTCTGCTCCGCAAGATCCGGCGCCAGGCGGTCAAGGACTATCTCCTGTTCCCGGCGCTGACCGGCCCGCTCTTCCCGCTGACCTTCGCGGGCAACGCGGTCGCCAACCTGGTGCGCAACGTGTGGGCCTTCAACATCATCTTCTGCGGTCACTTCCCGGCCGGGGTCGCGTCCTTCTCGGAGGAGGAGACCGCGAACGAGACCCGCGGACACTGGTACCTGCGCCAGATGGTCGGCTCGGCCAACATCAAGGGCAGCAAGCTCATGCACCTGATGAGCGGCAACCTGTCCCACCAGATCGAGCACCACCTCTTCCCGGACCTTCCCGCCCGGCGCTACCCGGAGATCGCCGCCGAGGTCCAGGAGATCTGCGAGCGCTACGGCCTGCCGTACAACACCGGCCGCCTGCACCAGCAGCTGTTCAGCGTCTTCAAGAAGATCGTGCGCTTCTCCCTGCCCGGCGGTACGGCGAAGGTCGCTCCCGTTCCCGGCCCGGACGGCGTGACCCAGGACTCGTTGGCAGCCTGACCGCTCGCGGGGGACACTGACGCCATGGGCGACGGACGCGACCACCTCAGCAGGGCCGAGATCACCAAGGACGCGCTCCAGGCGAGCGCCGAGGCGGCGGCCCAGGCCGTCGGCGAGGTCGCGACGATCCTGACCCGCGCGGTCGGGGACGTCGCCGCGGCCGTGGGCGGCTTCGCGACCGAGGTCTTCGAGATCAAGGACGCGTCCCGCCGGGCCCTCGCCGAGCACGCCGAGATCGGGCGGTCCGGTGAGGTGCCGGCCGAGCTCGAGGACGGCGAGGACGGCTGACCGTCGGAGACCAGGCTCCTCGGCGAGCCTAGGCGACGGCCCGAGCGGCCTCGCGCGCGGCGGCGGGAGTCGGCGCGGCGAGTGCCGCTCGTGCCATCTCCTGGCACTGCTCCAGGGTCACGCCGCCGAGCCGGGCGCCGACCGCCCGGACGGCCGCGACCGCCATCGACAGCGAGGTGACGCCGAGGCCGACGAGCACGCACGCCAGCAGCGGGTCGGCGGCCGCCTCGCCGCAGACGCCGACCGGCTTGGCCGCGCGCTGGCCCGCCGCGGCGGTGAGCGCGACCAGCTGCAGCACCGCGGGCTGCCACGGGTCGGTGAGGTGGGCCAGGTCGCTGCACATCCGGTCGGCCGCCATCGTGTACTGCGTCAGGTCGTTGGTGCCGATCGAGAGGAAGTCGACCTCGGCGAGCATCCGGTCCGCCAGCAGTGCCGCGCTGGGCACCTCGACCATCACCCCCGCCTGCAGGCCGCGTGAGCGGACGGCGGCCGCGAAGTCCCTGGCCTCGTCGACGGTGGCCACCATGGGCGCCATCACCCGGGTGGGCACGCCGGTGCGCTCCGCGGCCGCGGCCACCGCGTCGAGCTGGCGCTCGAGCAGCCCGTGGTCGGTGAACGACAGCCGCAGGCCGCGTACCCCGAGCGCCGGGTTCTCCTCGTCGGGGTGCGTGGCGAAGGCGATCGGCTTGTCGGAGCCGGCGTCGAGGGTGCGCACGACGACCGGGCGGGCGCTCGCGGAGAACGGCGCCAGCACGTCGGCGTACACCTGTGCCTGCTCCTCGGGACTCGGCTCGGTGGCGCGGTCGAGGAAGCCGAGCTCGGTGCGGAAGAGCCCGACCCCCTGGACCGGCCCGGCCGCCGCGGCGACGGCGGAGGCGGGGTCCGCGACATTGGCCAGCAGCGAGACGGGATGACCGTCGGCCGTGCGGCCCGGTCCGGACCAGGCGGCGAGTGCGGCGCGCTCCTCGGCGTCGGCGCGGACCCGGGACGCAGCGGAGGCCGGGTCGGGGTCGAGCTCGACCGTCCCGGCCGCCCCGTCGACGAGCAGCGTGTGGCCGGCGGCGGCGTCGACGACGCCCGGGGCACCGACCACGCAGGGGATCGCGAGCTGGCGCGCGATGATCGCGGTGTGGCTGGTCGGTCCGCCGCGCTCGGTCACGAGTGCGACGACGACGCGCGGGTCGAGGCCGGCGGTGTCGGCCGGAGCGAGGTCGGCCGCCACGAGCACGACCGGCGTCGCGGGCAGCGTCACGCCGGGCTCGGGCTCGCCGACCAGGCGTGCGACGATGCGGGTGCGGATGTCGCGCAGGTCGGTGACGCGCTCGGCCATCAGCCCGCCCATCCCCGCGAACACGGTGGCGAACTGCTCGACCGCGTGGTCCACCGCGGTCAGCAGCGGCTGGCCGGCGCGCAGGTTCTTGCGGACGGCGGCGCGCAGTCCGCGGTCGGCCGCCAGGCCCGCACTGGCGGTGAGGACGCCCGCGGTCGCGCCGTCGGCTGCCGCCGCCTTCGTGCGGAAGCCCTCGGCGACGGCCTCGACCGCGGCGTCGTAGGCGCCGAGGGCTTCCGCGTCGTCGGCGTGACCGCCGTCGCCGTACCGGCGCAGGGCCTCCTCCGAGACGTCGCTGACGGCGACCTGGGCCGGCGCGCAGGCCAGTCCGGGGACGACGGGAGTGCCATGGATCGTGGTGACCATGCTCACACGCTAGACCGCCGACCCCTTGACAAGCAACAGAAACGGGCATAGAACAACACAAACAAAGATCGTGAGGGAGGTCACAGGGTGTATGCCGAGGAGCGCCAGCAGGCGATCGCGCGTCAGGTGGCGACGGAAGGGCGGCTGTCGGTCGCGCAGATCGCCGAGCGCTTCGACGTCACGACGGAGACCGTACGCCGCGACCTCACCGCGCTCGAAGGGCTGGGCCTGGTGCGCCGGGTCCACGGGGGCGCCGTCCCCGGCACCGCGCTGACCACGCTCGAGCTCGCGCTCGGCGAGCGGGACACCGCGAACACCGAGGCGAAGGCGGGCATCGCCCGCGCGGCGCTCGCGCAGCTGCCGCCCGCGGGTGCGTCGATCCTCCTCGACGCGGGCTCGACGACCGCGCGCTTCGCCGACGCGCTGCCGGCCCACCACCGCCTGGTGGTCTACACGCACGCGGTGTCGGTCGCCGCGCGGCTGGCGGGCAACCCGGCCGTCGAGCTCCACCTCCTGCCCGGCCGGGTGCGGCCCGAGACGCAAGCGGCGGTCGGCGCCGTCACCGTGGCTGCGGTCGGCGCGCTGCGCGTCGACGTCGCCTACCTGGGCGCGAACGGGGTGTCGGCCGACCACGGGCTGTCCACTCCCGACAGCGAGGAGGCCGCCACGAAGCGCGCCTTCGTCGCGGCCGCCGAGAGGGTGGTCGCCCTCGTCGACTCCTCGAAGGTCGGCGTCGAGACCGCGGTCCGCTTCGCCGAGCTGGACGAGGTCGCCGCCCTCGTCACGGATGCGGGCATCGAGCCGGGAGCGCGGGGCGCCCTGGAGAAGGCGGGGGTCGAGGTGGTGACCGCGTGATCGTCACGGTCACCCCGAACCCGAGCATCGACCGCACGGTGGCCCTCGCCGGGCCGCTCGTGCGCGGCGGCGTGCTCCGGGTCGCCGACGCCGTCGACGAGCCCGGCGGGAAGGGCATCAACATCTCGCGGGCGTGCGTCGCCGCGCGCGTGCCCACCTGCGCCGTCCTCCCCGCCGAGGAGGGGGCGTTCCTGCGCGAGCTCGAGGCGCGGGGGGTGCCCTACGCCGCCGTACCTCCCGCCGGCGCGATGCGGGTGAACCTCACCCTCACCGAGCCCGACGGCACCACCACCAAGCTCAACGCCGCCGGCGCGGAGGTCGCAGCGACCGACCTCGCCGGGCTCGCGGCCCGGGTGCTCGACCTGGCGGGGGACTGGTTCGTGCTCGCCGGGTCGCTGCCGCCCGGCGCGCCCGACGGCTGGTACGCCGACCTGGCCGCACAGCTGCGGCGGCGCGGACGCCGCGTCGCGGTGGACACCAGCGACGGCGCCCTCGCCGCGGTGGTCGCCGCACTGACGCCCGACACCGGACCGGCGCTCCTCAAGCCCAATGCCGAGGAGCTCGCCTCCGTGGTCGGCCTGCCGGTGGCCGCGCTCGAGGACGACCCGGAGCGCGTCGCGGCGGCCGCCCGCGTGCTCGTGGACCGCGGAGCCGGCGCCGTGCTGGCGACCCTCGGCGCGGCCGGCGCCGTCCTCGTCGACGGCGAGGGCGCCTGGCACGCCCTCCCGGGCCCGGTGCGGGTCGTGAGCACCGTCGGCGCGGGGGACAGCAGCCTGTTCGGCTATCTCGCCGCCGACCTGCGCGGCGCGACCGCGCCCGAGCGGCTGGCCTCGGCCGTCGCCCATGGCAGCGCGGCTGCCGGACTCCCCGGGACGACCGTGCCCACCCCCGACGACGTCCGGCCCCACGAGGTCCGGGTCCTGCGGCTCGACCACCCCTCGAGCACCCCCACTCCCGAAGGAGCACCGACATGGCAGAGCTGATGACCGCGGGTCTCGTGGCCCTCGACGCGGACCTCGGCGGCGACAAGGACGACGTCATCGACGCCCTCGCCGCCCGGGTCGCCGACGCCGGGAGGGCGACGGACGTCGAGCGGCTCCGTGCCGACCTGCGCGCCCGGGAGGCCAAGGCTCCGACCGGGATGAAGGACGGGATCGCCATCCCGCACTGCCGGTCCGGCGCCGTCACCGAGCCGACCCTCGCCTTCGCCCGACTCGCGACGGCGGTGGACTTCGGCGCGAAGGACGGTCCGGCCGACCTGGTGTTCCTCATCGCGGCCCCCGACGGCGGGGGCAACGCCCACCTGCAGATCCTCGCGAAGCTGGCCCGCGCCCTGGTGAAGCCCGAGTTCACCGGCGCGCTGCGCTCGGCGTCGTCGTCCGAGGAGGTGGTCGCGCTGGTCGAGGGAGTCGTCGCCACGCCGGCCAGGTCGGCGGCGACGGAGTCGCCCGCGGAGTCCGCGACGTCGTCCCCCGGCGCCGTAAGGCGGCTGGTCGCCGTGACGTCCTGCCCGACCGGGATCGCCCACACCTACATGGCGGCCGAGGCCCTCGAGGCGGCCGCGCGGCGCGCCGGAGTCGAGATCGCGGTCGAGACCCAGGGCTCGGCCGGCTCGACGCCCCTGCCCCCGGCCACGATCGCCGCGGCGGACGCGGTGGTCTTCGCGACCGACGTCGGCGTGCGCGACAAGCAGCGCTTCGCGGGCAAGCCGGTCGTGGCCAGCGGCGTGAAGCGCCCGATCGACGACGGCGACGCCGTCATCGCGGAGGCACTGCGCGCGGCCGCGGATCCCGCCGCCGCCCGGGTCGAGGGTACGGCGAGCGCCGGGGAGTCCTCCGGCGGAGCCGGTGCGCCAGGGGAGTCGTGGGGCGGCCGGGCACGCCGGGTGCTGATGACGGGCGTGTCCTACATGATCCCGTTCGTCGCGGCCGGCGGCCTCCTCATCGCGCTCGGGTTCTTGCTCGGCGGCTACGACAGCGCCAACGTCGCGGGCGACGTCCTCGTCCAGCACAGCCTGCTCGACCCGCCCTCGCCGGCGGCGTACGGGCTCGAGCACGTGCCCTTCGACTCGGGGGTCCTGCTCTACCTCGGCGTGCTGCTGTTCGTCATCGGCAAGGCGGCGTTCGCGCTGTTCGTGCCGGCCCTCGCTGGCTACATCGCCTATGCGATCGCCGACCGGCCGGGGCTGGCACCGGGCTTCATCATGGGCGCGCTCGCGACCAACCTCGCCGGGTTCGCCAGTGCCGGCGACGCGCCGGTCGGCGCGCCGCAGACCGGCTTCATCGGGGCGATCGTCGGCGGCGTGCTCGCGGGCGTCGTGGCGCTGTGGGTCTCGCGCTGGGCGGTGCCGACCTGGGCCCGTGGCCTGATGCCGGTGCTCGTGATCCCCCTGGTGACCAGTGTGATCGCGGGCCTGGCGATGCTGCTGCTGCTCGGGCGGCCGATCACCTGGCTCATGGAGCGGCTCAACGACGGGCTCAACAGCCTGGACGGGTCCAACGCCGTCATCCTCGGCGTCATCCTCGGGATGATGATGGCCTTCGACATGGGTGGCCCGCTCAACAAGGTCGCCTACAGCTTCGCCGTCGTCGGCATCGGCGGCGCCAGCCTCGCCAGCGACGCCCCGGAGCTGAAGATCATGGCGGCCGTGATGCTCGCCGGGATGGTGCCGCCGCTCGCGATGGCGCTGGCGACCGTCGTACGACCGGCGCTGTTCAGCCCGGCCGAGCGCGAGAACGGCAAGGCGGCGTGGCTGCTCGGTGCGTCGTTCATCTCCGAGGGCGCCATCCCGTTCGCGGCGGCCGACCCGCTGCGGGTGATCCCGTCGATCGTGCTCGGCAGCGCCGTCACCGGCGGCCTCGCCGAGGCGCTCGACGTCGGCCTGCGCGCTCCCCACGGCGGCATCTTCGTGCTGTTCGCGGTCGACGGCGTGGTCGGCTTCTTCATCGCCCTGGCCGCCGGCACGGTCGTCGCCACCGCGGCCGTGGTCGCGCTCAAGTCCGTCGGGCGGCCGGCCCCCGCCCGCTCCGTCACCACCCCGTCCGTCACCGCCTGAGAGGAAGCACCCATGCACACCGTCACCGTCGTCGTCGGCTCCGCCGTCGGCCTGCACGCCCGACCCGCCCAGATCATCGCCGACGCCGCCGCCGACCTCGACTCGGAGGTGCTCATCGGCCTCCCCGGCGACGAGGCGGTCGACGCCAGCTCGGCGCTGCTGATCATGACCCTCGGCGCCGCCAACGGCGAGCAGGTGGAGGTGTCCGGCGAGGACCAGGCCGACGTCGCCGTCATCGCCGCCCTCGTCGAGCGGGACCTGGACGCCGAGTAAGCCCCCGTTGAGTCGTCACTTCTGACCCCTCGAGTCGTCACTAGTGACCTCTCGAGTCGTGACTAGTGACCCCTCGAGTCGTCACTGCCGACCCGTCGACCTGACCGTCCCTCCTCCGGCCGGACGGAAGTGACGACTCGACGGTCAGGAAGCGACGACTCGAGGGGTCAGAAGTGACGACTCAACGGCCCTGGGGTCAGTCGAAGGTGAGGCGGAAGGAGGCCATGCGGAAGGAGCCGAGCTGGCGGGCCTCGCGCATGAAGCCGAGCGGGCCGTCGGCTGCGAAGGCCCAGCGACCGCGACAGGGGAGGGCTTTCGCGGTGCCCTTCATCACGACGTTCGCGGTCTCCGGGTGCTCGGGGATGCCGGGCTGCTCGACCCGTCCGGTGAAGGGCATCCGTACGGCGGCGCGGGAGACGTCGGTGAAATGGGCCTCGACGATGGGACGGCGCTCGACGGTGGCGCTCCAGTCCGTCGACGTGAGCGGGCCGCGGAAGCCGCTCTCCATGTCGAAGTCGCACAGCTCCTTGGGGATCGCCCACAGCGTGCGCCCACCGGCCTGCGAGTCGGCGGAGTTCACCCAGATGTCGGTGATGGTCACCGCCCCCTTGCCGGTGCTGTCCTTGACGGTTCGCGCGAGCAGCAGCTCGTGATAGGTGAGCGGGCTCGGCTCCTCGTAGGAGACCAGTGCGACGCCGTACGTGCCCGCGGGGTGGTGCGCGTCGACGGCCCGGCCGAGACGGAACACCGAGAGCCACAGCGATCCGTGCATGTGCCAGGGAGCCGGCGGATAGGCGGTCATTCGTCCTCCAAGAAGAGCTGGGCGGTGTGCTGGAGCTCGGCCTCCATGGCCGTCGGCAGGTCGTCGGTCAGCTCGTCGGCCATCGGGCTCGCCTCGCGCGGACCCAGGCCCGCCGCGGCCCGCTCGATCGCGGCGGCGACGTCGATGACCGTGGCCTCGCGGACGTAGGGCTTCGAGAGCTCCTTGGCGACGTACTTCGCGACGAACCGGCGCAGCTCGCCCTCCACGTTCGCCGCCCTGCTGGTCAGCGAGGCGCGCAGCCCCTGCGCCTTCAGCCGTACGGCGACCTGCCCCGCCTCCGGCGCGGTGACGTCGAGCACGACCGCGAGGTCGCGGCGCGCCCGGGCGATGATGACGAGCGGCACGGTGATGTCGGCGTCGAAGTGCTGCTTGTCCATGCCGAGGTCGATGGTGAACCTCAGCGTGACGGGGAGGGCGACGTGGAAGCCGACCGGCTCCGCGCCGACGCGCTCGCCCGTGGCGGTGCCGATGGTTCCCCTCGCGGTGACCTTCGCGATCCGGCCCGGCCCGACGCCGATCGGTCCGACGTCGATGGGGCGGCCGGCGAGCACGTTGACGCCGGCCAGCACCCGCTCCGCGGTGACGGCGGTCGCGAAGAAGCGCTCGCCCCAGGTCGCGTAGTCGATCAGCTCCTCGCTCACGCGGGCGACACTAGCCGGTACGACGGCCCCGCGGGCCGGTCGCCAGCCCGCGGCTGACGAGGTCGATCGTGCGGTCGATGGCGTGCTCGCGCTCGGTCTCGCCGAGGCCGGCCAGAGGGCCGTCGATGAGGAGCATCGCCAGGCCGTGCACCGCGGCCCATGGCCCCGCCTCCGCCCCGGGACGGTCCTCCGCGGCCAGGTAGCCCACCGCCACCAGCTCGTCGAGCATCTCGCCGAGCAGGAGATAGGGCGCCGGCTCGCCCATCCCGGGCTGGTCGGCGTCGCGCAGCCCGCCGGTGAAGCAGGTCCGGAAGACGCCGGGCTCCTCGAGGGCGAACCGGATGTAGCCCCGGCCGGTGGAGCCGAGCCGGGCCAGCGCGCGCTCGACGGGGTCGCCCACCGGGGGCACCTGGTCGAGGAAGCCTGCCATCGCCGCCACCATGCCGTCCATCGCCAGCGCGCGCGCCGCCTCGAGCAGGTCGGCCTGGTTCTCGAAGTGTCGGTACGCCGCCGTCGGCGTCACCCCGACCTCGCGCGCGGCGCCGCGGATGGTGACGGCGTCGGGGCCGCCGGTCGCGGCCAGCTGTGCGGCGGCGCGCGCCAGCGCGTTGCGCAGGTCGCCGTGGTGGTAGCCGCGCTTGCCGGTGCGGGAGGAGGTGCTCACGACGAACATGTTGACACCCGTGCACATCCGTGCCAAGTTAACGCCTGCAAAGTTTACGTGCGCACACATTGGAGGAGCGCGATGTTCAGCTGGATCGGTGGACTGGTGACGAGGCGGGCCCGGGCGGTGCTCGTCCTCGGTCTGACGGGGGTCGTGCTCGCGGCGGTCGTCGGGGTGGGTGCCTTCGGCAAGCTGCAGGCGGCAGGGTTCGACGACCCGGACTCGGAGAGCAGCCGTGCCGCGGCGCTGCTCGAGGAGCGCTTCGTGGGCGGGGCGGACTACGTCCTCGTCGTCGAGGCCGCTGACGGCGACGTGGACTCGGCCGCATCGGCGGCGGCGGGGGCGGCGCTGAGCGATCGGCTGCGCGAGGACCACGACCTGGCCGAGGTGACCTCCTACTTCGACGGCCGCGCGGCTCCGCTGCGCTCGACCGACGGCCGCTACGCCCTGGTGACCGCGTCCGTCGCGCCCGGCGAGGAGGCCGACCCCGCCGCGGTCCTCGACGAGTACGCCGGGAGCGCCGGCCCTGGCCATGCCCTCACCGTCCACGTGGGCGGCGGTGAGGTGGTGGGGGAGGAGATCGGCGCCCAGATCGGCAGCGACCTCGGTCTCGCCGAGAGCATCGCGATTCCGCTCATCCTCGTCCTGCTGGTGCTCGCGTTCGGCAATGTGGTCGGCGCCCTGGTCACTCTGGGGGTCGGCCTGGCCGCGATCCTGGGCACCTTCGCGGAGCTCTCGATCCTCGGCTCGGCGACCGACGTCTCGATCTACGCCGTCAACCTGACGACCGGCCTCGGCCTGGGGCTCGCGGTGGACTACGGCCTGCTGATGGTCGCCCGGGTGCGCGAGGAGCGGGCCACGGGGCGCAGCCACCAGGACGCCGTACGACGGGCGGTCGAGACGGCCGGCCGGACCATCGCCTTCAGCGCGACCACCGTCGCGGTCGCCCTCGCGGCCCTGCTGGTGTTCCCGATGTACTTCCTGCGCTCGTTCGCCTATGCCGGCATCGGGGTCATGCTCATCACGGCCTTCGCCGCGGTCGTGGTCCTCCCGGCCGGGCTCAGCCTGCTCGGCGACCGGGTCGACGCCTGGCGAGTCCCGGGGGTGCGGGGGATCCGCGGCGAGGAGGCCCCGGCGTGGGCCCGGCTGGCCCGCTTCGTGGCCCGCCGACCGCTGCTGAGCGCCCTGCCCGTACTCGCCGGCCTGCTGGTGATGGCCGTGCCGCTGGCCGGCATCGAGCTGGGTACGCCGGACGACCGCGTGCTCCCGGCCAGCGCGTCGAGCCGGCAGGCGGGCGACGTGCTGCGGACGGCGTTCGCAGGTGACGGCACCCATCCGATCCAGGCGGTCACGACGTCGGCGGTCGACGAGCCCGCTCTCGCGACCTGGGCGGCGGAGCTCGCCGAGCTGCCGGGCGTGGTCCGGGTGGAGACGCGGGCGGGCGAGGACGCCTCCCTGGTCTCGGTCGTGACCGACCTCGACCCGATGTCCGCGCGCGCCCGCGCGCTGGTCGAGGACGTCCGGGCGGTCCCGGCGCCCGAGGGCGCCGAGGCGCTGGTCGGCGGGGCGAGTGCGGAGCTGCTCGACCAGATGTCCGGCATCGGCGCGCGGCTGCCGCTCGTCGCCGGCTGGCTGGTCCTGACGACGATGGTGATCCTGTTCCTCTTCACCGGCAGCGTCGTGCAGCCGTTGCGCGCCCTGGTGCTCAACGCGGTGGGCCTCGGAGCGACCCTCGGCGCCATGGTCTGGGTCTTCCAGGAGGGCCACCTGTCCGAGCTGCTCGGGTTCACGCCGCAGCCGATGGACAGCGCGATGATGGTGCTGCTGTTCTGCGTCGCCTTCGGGCTGTCGATGGACTACGAGGTCTTCGTGATGGGCCGGATCAAGGAGATGCGGGACCGCGGGATGGGCAATGACGAGGCGATGGTGCACGGCCTGGCCCACACGGGGCGGATCGTCAGTACGGCGGCCGCGCTGATCGCGATCAGCTTCTTCGCCTTCCTGGTGAGCTCGGTGAGCTTCATCCAGTTCTTCGGGCTGGGGACGGGGCTGGCCATCCTCATCGACGCCACCCTGGTCCGCGGGATCCTGCTGCCGGCGAGCATCCGGCTGCTGGGGGAGCGCTCCTGGTGGGCGCCCGGCCCGCTGCGCGCGCTGCACCGCCGGGTCGGGCTGTCGGAGTCGGTGCCCGAGGCGCCCGCCGATCCCGTCCCCGCCTGAGTCGCCGACCCGGCCGGAACTGGCCGAGAAATGGCGCCGACCCGGCAGAGAAGTTCTGCCGGGTCGGCGTCGTTCCGGCGCCAGCTCGCGCCGGGTCGGCGTCAGTCCTCGGGGTCGTCGAGACGGGCCAACCAGGTCGCGAAGCGCTCGACGGCGACCTCGAACTCGGGGTGGATGTCGACGAACTCCTGCAGTCGCTCGCCGAGCCAGGCCAACGTGACCTCCTCGTCGCCTCGGCGCTGCTCGAGCTCCTCGATCCCTCGGTCGGTGAAGTACATCAGTCGCCGAACGCTTCCCCGATGAGGACCTTGGCCTCCTCCTGGTGACGCTTGGCCGTGCCGACCGCCGTCGTCGAGGACGCCGCGCGGGTGACGGGCTGGATCGCCCGGCCGAGCTGCGGGACGACGTTCAGGTAGAACGACGGCCACGGGCCCTGGTTGAAGGGCTCGTCCTGGACCCACTTGACGGTGGCGTCGGGGTACCTGTCGAGCTCGGCCTTCAGCTGCTCGGTCGGCCAGGGGTAGAGCTGCTCGACCCGGATGATCGCCACGTCGTCGCGCTCGGACTTCTGCCGCTCGACCATCAGGTCCCACGTGAGCCGGCCCGACACCATCAGCACCGTCCTCACCTTGGCGGGGTCCGCCGTGGCGTCGCCGATGACCGGACGGAACTCGCCCGAGGTGAAGTCGGCCGGCACGGAGGCCGCCTCCTTGCGCTTGAGCATCGACTTCGGCGTGAACACGATGAGCGGCTTGTGCTCACCGCCGAGGGAGTGCCGGCGCAGCAGGTGGAAGTACGACGCGGGCGTCGACGGCTGCGCCACCACCATGGCCTCGTCGGCGCACAGGGTCAGGAAGCGCTCGATGCGCGCCGAGGAGTGGTCGGCGCCCTGGCCCTCGTAGCCGTGCGGCAGCAGCAGCACGACGCCGGAGTCCTGGCCCCACTTGGTCTTGCCGGCCGAGATGTACTCGTCGATGACCGACTGCGCTCCGTTGACGAAGTCGCCGAACTGCGCCTCCCACAGGACCAGCGCGTCCGGGCGGGCCACCGAGTAGCCGTACTCGAACCCGAGGGCGGCGTACTCGGAGAGCAGGCTGTCGTAGACGAAGAACTTCGCCTGGTCCTCGGTGAGGTTCGCCAGCGGGGTCCACTCGTCGGCGTTGACCCGGTCGATGATCGTCGCGAAGCGCTGCACGAAGGTGCCGCGCCGCGAGTCCTGGCCCGCGAGGCGGACCGGGCGGCCCTCCATGAGCAGCGAGCCGAAGGCGAGGATCTCGCCGGTGCCCCAGTCGATCGGGCCGTCGGCGATCGCCGCGGCACGGCGCTGCAGCTGCGGCATCACCTTCGGGTGGACCGTGAAGCCGTCGGGCGGGCTGACGTAGGCGTCGGCGATCCGCTTGAGGACCTCGGGCGTGACCGCGGTCTGGGTCTCGCCCGCGGGCTTGTCCGGGTAGTCCGGCACGGTGGTCCACTCCGACGGCGCGGCGCTGGCCTCACGGACCTCGGTGAAGACCCGCTCCAGCTGCTGCTGGTAGTCGCGCAGGACCTGCTCGGCCTCCTCGATCGTGATGTCGCCCCGGCCGATGAGGGACTCGGTGTAGAGCTTGCGGACCGAGCGCTTCTGCTCGATGAGGTCGTACATGAGGGGCTGGGTGTACGACGGGTCGTCGCCTTCGTTGTGACCGCGGCGGCGGTAGCAGACCAGGTCGATCACGACGTCGCTGTTGAACGCCTGGCGGTACTCGAACGCGAGCCGCGCGACGCGGATGCACGCCTCCGGGTCGTCGCCGTTGACGTGGAAGATGGGCGCCTGGACCATCCGGGCCACGTCGGTGCAGTAGAGCGTCGAGCGCGACGAGCCGGGCGAGGTGGTGAAGCCGACCTGGTTGTTGATGACCACGTGGATCGTGCCGCCGGTGCGGTAGCCGCGCAGCTGCGAGAGGTTGAGCGTCTCCGCCACGACGCCCTGGCCAGCGAACGCGGCGTCACCGTGGATGAGCAGCGGCAGGACGGGGAACTCGGTGCCGCGGTCGAGCACGTCCTGCTTCGCGCGGGCGATGCCCTCCAGCACGGGGTCGACCGTCTCGAGGTGGGACGGGTTGGCCGCGACGGAGACCTTGATGGTCTCGCCGGTGCCGGCGACGAAGGCGCCCTCCGCGCCGAGGTGGTACTTCACGTCGCCCGAGCCCTGGACCGTGCGCGGGTCGATGTTGCCCTCGAACTCGCGGAAGATCTGGTTGTAGGACTTGCCGACGATGTTGGCCAGCACGTTGAGGCGGCCGCGGTGGGCCATGCCGATGCACACCTCGTCGAGGCCCGCCTGCGCTGCGGCCTCGGCGATCTCGTCGATGACCGGCACGGTCGTCTCGCCGCCCTCGAGCGAGAACCGCTTCTGCCCGACGAACTTGGTCTGCAGGAAGGTCTCGAAGGCCTCGGCCTGGTTGAGCTTGAGCAGGATGCGCAGCTGCTCCTCGCGGGGCGTCTTGCTGTGCGGCTGCTCGACCCGCTCCTGGATCCACTGGCGCTGCTCGGGGTCCATGATGTGCATGTACTCGATGCCGATGGTGCGGCAGTACGAGTCGCGCAGGATGCCGAGGATGTGGCGCAGCTTCATGAAGCGCCGGTCGCGCCCGCCGAAGGAGCCGGTCGGGAACTCGCGGTCGAGGTCCCACAGGGTGAGGCCGTGGGACTCGATGCGCAGGTCCGGGTGGCTGCGCTGCTTGTACTCCAGCGGGTCGGTGTCGGCCATCAGGTGGCCACGCACGCGGTAGGCGTGGATCAGCTCGAGGATCCGGGCCTGCTTGTCGATCTCGTCGTCGTGCGAGGTCGCGATGTCGGCGTTCCAGCGGATCGGCTCGTAGGGGATCCGCAGCGCCCGGAAGATCTCGTCGTAGAAGCCGTCCTCGCCCAGCAGGTAGCGGTGCACCTGTCCGAGGAACTCGCCGGACTGGGCGCCCTGGATGACCCGGTGGTCGTAGGTCGAGGTCATCGTCATGATCCGCGAGATCGCGTTGCGCGCGATCGTCTCCTCGGACGCGCCCTGGAACTCCGGCGGGTAGTCCATGGAGCCGACGCCGATGATCGCGGCCTGGCCCTGCATCAGGCGCGGCACCGAGTTGTTGGTGCCGAGTCCGCCGACGTTGGTGAGGCTGACCGTCGTACCGGAGTAGTCCTCCATGGTCAGCTTGTTGTCCTTGGCCTTGCGCACGATCTCCTCGTACGCCGTCCAGAACTGCGCGAAGTCCATCGACTCGCAGGCCTTGATGCTCGGCGCGACGAGCTGGCGGGTGCCGTCCTTCTTCTGCTGGTCGATCGCCAGGCCCAGGTTGATGTGGGCCGGCGTGACCATGGTCGGCTTGCCGTCGATCTCGTCGTAGGTGTTGTTCATCGCGGGCTGTGCCTTGATCGCCTTGACGATCGCGTAGCCGATGATGTGGGTGAAGGACACCTTGCCGCCGCGGGCGCGCTTGAGGTGGCTGTTGATGACGATGCGGTTGTCCCACAGCAGCTTGACCGGGATGTTGCGCACCGACGTCGCGGTCGGCACCGACAGCGAGATGTCCATGTTCTTCGCGGTCGCGGCCGGGATGCCGCGCAGCACGGTCAGGGTGGGCTCGTCGCGCGCCGTCACCGGCGCGGGGCGCGGGGCGTCCTTCGGCGTCGGGGCGGGGGAGTCGGCCTTCGGCGGCGTGGGGGTGGTGGAGGAGGCGGGGCTCACCTGCGGAGCGGGGGTGGCCTTCGGGGTCGGCGCGGACGCCGCGGCGGGCGTGGTGGCGGCCGGGGCGGCGGGCGCGGCCGCGCGGGTGGCGGCCGGGGCGGCGGGCGCCGCCGCGCGGGCGGCGGAGGCCGTCGTACCGTTGCCCTTCTTGAAGTACGTCGCCCAGGCTGGGTCGACGCTGTTCGGGTCGGCCTCGAACCGTTCCTTCATCTCCTCCACGAGCCACTCGTTGGCCCCGAAGTCCGCAGGAACGGGAGATCCGGTGGACTGGTCTGACGACTGCGTCACGACGTGCTTCGCCTCTTCCGATGAGCTGGGCGCACCCGCCGCCGATAGCGGATGGCTGTCGAGCGTCAAGGCTAGTCCCCCGCCGAAGCAAATACCGACCTGTGGGCACCCTTTGCGGCAGGGTGTTGCGCAACAGACACCGAGGCGGCGTGGCGCCGGTACGGAGATCGGGGGCGACAGGCGTGCGGACAGGACCAGGACGGGGCCGGACGAGCGTGGCCGCGGCGACCCTCGCGGTGGTCGCGGGGCTCGCTCTCGGCGGCTGCTCGGGCGACGGGGAAGGGCCCGGCGGGGGGAGCGGCGGCGGCTCCGGCGAGCAGGCGGTCGAGACGACCGCGGAGCTGGGCAAGGTGCGCGGCGGGCTCGACGACGCGCAGGCCCAGCAGGTGCTCGCCGAGGTCACCGAGGTGGTCGACGGCTGGATCGACGGCGGGTACGCCGGCGACTACCCGCGCAGCGGCTTCGACGAGGCGTTCGCGGCGTTCACCGAGGACGCCCGCGAGCTCGCCCTCGGCCAGCCCGCCGTGATGAGCAACGCCGAGGTGGCCGGGCAGGTCGAGCGGTCCGAGGTCACGCAGCGCTCGGTCACCGTCGACGTCCTCGGCGTACAGGGCAGGCCGGCGGGCGCGACCGCCCACGTCGCCGTGACCGTCGAGCTGGCCGGGGGCGTCGAGCGGACCGACCAGGTGAGCGGCCGGTTGCTGCTGACGCCGGGCAAGGACGGCTGGCGGGTCTTCGGCTTCGACGTGAGCCGCGGCGAGGAAGGTGCCTGAGATGCGTGTCCTCGTGCGAACCCTGGTGCTCGGCGTGGTGCTGGGCCTGACGGCGCTGCTGGTGCCCGACAGCGCTCCCGCGCCGACCCACTTCACGCTCGTCAAGATCGACCGCGCGGCCGGCGTCGACGTCGACCCCGACGTGGTCTGGATCCTCGCGGTCGGCTCCGACGCGCGGCCGGGGGAGGACCCCGAGCGGACCCGCGGCGACGCCCTCCAGCTGGTCGGCATCGACACCCGGACCGGTGCCGCCACGGCCGTCGGCATCCCCCGGGACAGCTGGGTGCCGATCCCGGGCGTCGGGTCCAACCGCGTGAACGCGGCGCTCTACTACGGCGGCCCGCGGCTGCTCGGCGAGACGGTCGGCAACCTGATCGGCGTGCAGCCCGACTACGTCATGCTGGCACCGTTCAGCTCGCTGGCGAACCTGATCAGCGGCATCGGCGGCATCACGGTCGACAACCCCCGCGCCTTCGCGGACCAGTCCCTCCATCCCCAGGGCTGGCCCGCCGGCAAGGTGCGCATCAACGGCATGAAGGCCGTGGAGTTCGCCCGCGTCCGCAAGGCGCTGCCCCGCGGCGACTTCGACCGCTCGGCCAACCAGCAGCTGGTGCTGCGCGGGATCCAGCAGAAGATCGCCCGCAAGGCCGACCAGCCCGGCTGGATCGAGAAGCAGGTCCTCTCGGTCCTCAAGCACCTGCGCACGCACGACGTCTCGCCCAAGGACCTCTTCCGGATCGCCCAGGCCATCGCCCAGGTCGACCCGGCGAAGGTCACCACCTGTGTCCTGCAGGGCAGCATCGGCAACGTCGGCGGCGCGAGCGTCGTCCTCCCCAACACCGCCGACGCGAAGCGCTACGGCAACGCGGCGCGCGACGACGCCACCATCGAGAGGTGCTGACCGCGAGGTGTGAGAAGCGGGGCCGCGAGGTGTGAGAAACGGGGCCGCGAGGTGTGAGAAGCGGGGCCGCGTGCATCTCGATGCGCCCCACCACTCACACCTCGCGCCCCCACCACTCACACCTCGCGGGCTTCGCGGGCGCCCTTGCCGGCGAGGGCGTCCGCGCGCTCGTTGCCGGGGTCGCCGGCGTGGCCCTTGACCCAGTGCCAGGTGACGTCGTGGACGGCGGCGGCGTGGTCGAGCCGTCGCCACAGGTCGTCGTTCTTGACGGGGGCCTTGGCGGCGGTGCGCCAGCCGTTCGCCTTCCACTTCGCGACCCAGGACATGATCCCGTTGCGCACGTAGCTGCTGTCGGTGTGCACGTCGACCACCGAGGGGCGGGTGAGCGTCTCGAGGGCCACGATGGCGGCCATCAGCTCCATCCGGTTGTTCGTGGTGGCCGGCTCGCCGCCGTACAGCTCGAGCTCGTGGACGCCGTAGCGCAGCACCGCCCCCCAGCCGCCGGGGCCCGGGTTGCCCAGGCAGGCGCCGTCGGTGTGGATGGTGACGCGGGAGGGCTCGGTCGACACAGGGGGAGAGCGTACGGGCCCTGGAACGACGAGAACCGCAGGCCAGCGGCCTGCGGTTCGTCAGCGCCTCCGGCAGGATTCGAACCTGCGACACCTGGTACCGGAAACCAGTGCTCTATCCCCTGAGCTACGGAGGCAAGCGCCCCAGGAGGCGCGGTGTGGAACCTTACCGGTCGATATCGCTGCAAAGGAAACCGGTGTCCCTCGATACGCTCTGGGGGTGACTCCTGCCCAGCTCTCCGCCACGATCGTCGACGCCCTCTCGACGCTCGTCGACCAGGGTGACCTCACCCTGCCCGACGGCGTCCCCAGCGAGGTGACGGTGGAGCGACCGCGGCAGAAGGGCCACGGCGACTACGCGACCAATGTCGCGCTGCAGCTGGCCAAGCGAGCCGGGACCAACCCGCGGGCGCTCGGCGAGCTGCTCGCGGCGCGCCTGCGGGAGGCCGACGGCGTCGCCGGCGTCGAGCTCGCCGGCCCGGGCTTCCTCAACATCACCGTCGAGGCCGGGGCACAGGGCCAGGTGGCCGCCGAGATCCTCGCCGCCGGTCGGTCGTACGGGCGGACCGAGACGCTGCGGGGCCAGCGGATCAACGTCGAGTTCATCTCGGCCAACCCGACGGGCCCGCTGCACCTGGGCCACACCCGCTGGGCCGTGCTCGGCGACGCGATCGGCCGGGTCCTGGCCGCCGCGGGTGCGGACGTGACCCGGGAGTTCTACATCAACGACCGCGGCGTGCAGATGAACCACTTCGCGGACTCGATCATCGCCGCCGCGCTCGGCGAGCCCAAGCCCGAGGGCGGGTACGCCGGCGCCTACATCGAGGACCTCGCGAAGGCCGTCGAGGCGGCCAGTCCCGGCATCTTCGAGCTCGAGGGCGAGGAGCGGCGTGCCGCCGTCCGGGCCAAGGGCTACGAGCTCCAGCTGGCCGAGCAGCAGGCGCAGCTCGCCGCCTTCAACACCCACTTCGACGTGTGGTTCTCCGAGCTGTCCCTCCACGAGTCGGGCTCGGTGCCGGAGACCCTGCAGCGGCTCAAGGACCTCGGCCACGTCTTCGAGGACGACGGCGCCCTGTGGATGCGCACCACCGACTTCGGCGACGACAAGGACCGGGTGCTCATCAAGAGCGACGGCGAGCTGACCTACTTCGCCTCCGACACCGCCTACTACCTGGACAAGCGGGCGCGGGGCTTCGAGCACTGCATCTACCTGCTCGGCGCCGACCACCACGGGTACGTCGGCCGGCTCCGCGCGATGGCGGCCTGCGTCGGCGACGACCCGGACCAGACCCTCGACGTGATGATCGGGCAGCTGGTGAAGATCCTGCAGGACGGCGAGGAGCTCAAGCTGTCCAAGCGCGCGGGCACCATCGTGACCCTCGACGAGCTCGCCGAGGCGATCGGCGTCGACGCGCTGCGCTACTCGCTCGCGCGCTACCCGGCCGACTCCCCGCTGACCCTCGACGTCGCCGAGATCACCAAGGCGTCCAACGACAACCCGGTCTACTACGTGCAGTACGCCCACGCGCGCACCTGCCGGATGCTCGCCAACGCCGCCGACCTCGGCATGGCGCTGCCGGAGAGCGGTGCCTTCGACCCCGCCCTGCTCGACCACGAGCGCGACGGCGAGCTGCTGCGCGCCCTGGCGGAGTACCCGCGCGTCGTCGCCAGCGCGGCCGAGCTGCGCGAGCCGCACCGGGTCGCCCGCTATCTCGAGGCCACCGCATCGGTCTTCAACAAGTGGTACGACACCAAGGAGTGCCGGATGCTCCCGCAGGGTGACGAGCCGGTCCGTCCCGCCAACCTGGCGCGCATGGTGCTCGTGGTGGCGACGCAGACGGTGCTCGCCAACGGGCTCGACCTGCTCGGCGTCTCCGCGCCGGAGCGGATGTGATGGGACGCGTCCCGCCCGGCGACTACGCCGGTACGTCGCCTGTCTGGCTGCGCGAGCCGGCCGACGTCAACGCGCTGGTGCCGGCCCTGTGGCCCGGGTCGGCGCGCAAGGACGACGACGGCGTGCTGTACGTCGGCGGCCTCGCGGTCCCGGACCTGGTCGCCGACGTCAACACCCCGGCGTACGTCCTGGACGAGGAGGACTTCCGGGCGCGAGCGCGCGCGTTCCGCGACGGCTTCGCCGGCTACGACGTCTACTACGCCGGCAAGGCGTTCCTGTGCACGGCGGTCGCCCGCTGGATCGGCGAGGAGGGTCTCTTCCTCGACGTGTGCTCCGACGGCGAGCTCACCGTGGCGCTGCGCGGGGGAGTCGAGCCCGAGCGGATCGGCTACCACGGCAACAACAAGACGCCGATGGAGCTGAGGCGGGCGATCGTCCTCGGCGTCGGTCGGATCATCGTCGACTCGTTCCACGAGATCGAGCGGGTGGCGGCGATCGTCGCCGAGACCGGTACGCCGGCGCGCGTGATGGTGCGCGTCACGGCCGGGGTCGAGGCCCACACCCACGAGTTCATCGCGACGGCCCACGAGGACCAGAAGTTCGGGTTCTCGATCGCGTCCGGCGCCGCGTTCGAGGCCGCCCGCCGGGTGATCGCCGCGGACGGCGTCGAGCTGCTCGGCCTGCATTCGCACATCGGCAGCCAGATCTTCGACACGGCCGGCTTCGAGGTGGCCGCGAGGCGGGTGCTGGCGCTGCACGCACGCATCGCCTCGGAGCTGGGCGTCGTCCTGCCCGAGATGGACCTCGGGGGCGGCTTCGGCATCGCCTACACCAGCCAGGACGACCCCAAGCCCGCCGCCGAGCTGGCCGCGGGCATGCGCGAGATCGTCGTGCACGAGTGTCGTGCGCTCGGCATCGAGGAGCCGCGTCTCTCGATCGAGCCGGGCCGGGCCATCGTGGGGCCGGCCATGTGCACGGTCTACACCGTCGGCACCGTCAAGGAGGTCGAGCTCGACGGCGGGGCCCGGCGCACCTACGTGTCCGTGGACGGAGGGATGAGCGACAACATCCGGACCGCGCTGTACGACGCCGACTACTCCTGCACGCTCGCCTCCCGCGCCTCGGCGGCGCCCCCTGTGCTGGCGCGGGTCGTCGGCAAGCACTGCGAGTCCGGCGACATCGTGGTCAAGGACGAGTTCCTGCCGGGCGACATCGCACCGGGCGACCTCGTCGCCGTCCCCGGGACGGGTGCGTACGGCCGGTCGATGGCGTCCAACTACAACCACGCCCTGCGGCCCCCGGTGGTCGCGGTCAAGGACGGACAGGCGCGGGTCGTCGTACGGCGCGAGACGGTCGACGACCTGCTGGCGACCGATCTGGGCTAGCCGAGCGGCGAGCGAGACCGCCCGACGAGCCGGATCGGCCCGTCGCCGTACTGCTCCAGCACGTCGCCGGGGTTGGCGAGCGAGCACGACCGCAGCGACAGGCAGCCGCAGCCGATGCAGTCGTCGAGAGTGTCGCGCAGCCGCTCCAGACGGGCGATCCGGTCGTCGAGGGTGCTGCGCCAGCTCCGCGACAGCCGGGCCCAGTCGGCCTTGGTGGGCGTGCGGCCCTCGGGCAGGGTGGCGAGCGCGGCCCGGATCTCGGCCAGGGAGACCCCGACGCCCTGGGAGACCCGGATGAACGCGACGCGGCGCAGCACGTCGCGGTGGTAGCGCCGCTGGTTGCCGGCGGTGCGAATGCTGCTGATCAGCCCCTCGCGCTCGTAGTAGTGGAGTGCGGAGACCGCCACCCCGGAGCGGTGGGCGACGTCGCCAGGCGTCAGGTCGTGGCTGCGCAGCGCGCGGTTGATGTCGTTCATTGACCTCAACCTTAGTTCAGGTTGTCGAATGTCGTCATGCACGCGATCCGCCACCACGCCTTCGGGCCCGCCGACGTCCTCCACCTCGAGCAGCTCCCCGACCTGGATCCCGGGCCCGGCCAGCTGCGGATCGCCGTGGAGGTCGCGGGCGTCCACCTGCTCGACACCTCGATCCGCGCCGGTGAGTCCTTCGGCGCGGGCGAGCCTCCCGAGCTGCCGGTGATCCCGGGCCGCGAGGTGGCCGGCGTCGTCGACCGGGTCGGCCCCGCGGTGAACCCGGGCTGGCTGGGCCGACGCGTCGTGGCCCATCTTGGCTTCGCCGGCGGCGGGTACGCCGAGCAGGCCGTGGTCGACGCGAGCCGCGCCTACGCACTGCCGGACCACCTCGACGCGGCCACCGCCGTCGCCGCCATCGGCACCGGCCGCACCGCCGCCGCGATCCTCGACCTCGCCGCCATCGCTCCCGACGACGTGGTGGCCGTGACCTCCGCTGCCGGTGGGCTCGGCGTCCTGCTCCTGCAGGGGGTGCGCGCGGTCGGCGCCGCCGCGATCGGCGTCGCGGGCGGGCCCGACAAGGTCGCCGTCGCCGCCAAGCACGGCGCCGACCCGTCCCTGGACCGCCGCCGTCCGGGCTGGGTCGAGGGCGCGGGCGTGCACGGTCCGCTCACCGTCGTCCTGGACGGTGTCGGCGGCGAGGTCGGCCAGGCGCTCTACGAGCGGCTCGCGCCGGGCGGTCGGCTCGTCCGCTACGGCTGGGCGTCGGGCGCGCAGAACGCCTACGACGACCCCGAGCGGCCGGTGGTCGACGTGCTCGGGCCGCCGATCATGAGCCGCCTCGCGGAGTTCGAGCGGGCCGCGCTCGACGCCGCCGCCGACGGCACCCGCGTCCCGCACGTCGGTGCGACCTTCGCCCTTGCCGACGCGGCCGCCGCCCACCGTGCCCTCGAGGAGAGCGCGACGACCGGCAAGGTGGTCCTCCTCGTCGGGCGGTCGGACGGGTGACGACCGTCGCCGACGCCGCGGTGGTCTCGCCGTGGCGGGGCCGTCACGGCCGGACCACGGTCGGCGTCTTCTCCCTCGCCTTCCTCTTCGCCTTCGAGGCGCTCGCCGTCGCCACCGTGATGCCCGACGTCGCCCAGGACCTCGACGGGCTGCGGTGGTACGCCGTGGCCTTCGCCGCTCCACTGGCGGCGTCCGTCGTGGCGCTGGCGGCCGCGGGCGTGCAGGTCGACCGACAGGGACCCGGGCCGGCGCTGCGGCGCGGGCTCGTCCTCTTCTGTGCCGGCGTGGGCGTGGCCGGTCTCGCCCCCACGATGCCGGTGTTCCTGCTCGGCCGTCTGGTCCACGGGTACGGCGGCGGCGTGCTCGGCGTCGCGCTCTACGTCGTGATCGCGCAGGCCTATCCGGAGCAGCTGCGGTCGCGGGTGTTCGCGGTCCTCACCACCGCGTGGGTGCTGCCGGCCCTGGTCGGCCCCGCGCTCGCCGCACAGGTCGCGGCGGTCGCCGGCTGGCGCTGGGTCTTCCTCGGCGTGCCGGTGCTGGCGGTGGCCGCCTGGGTCCTGGTCGCCGGCGCGCCGTCGCGGCCCGGGGTCGACCGGCCGCGAGCGGGCCGGCTCCCGTTCGCGCTGCTCGCCGCCGGTGGCGTGCTGGCGGTCAGCCTGGCGGGCCAGCGTGCCCACCCGGCGTGGCCGGCGCTCGTGGTCCTCGGCCTGGTCGCGATCGGGATCGGTGCCCGGCGCCTGCTGCCCCCGGGCACGTGGCGGATGGCCCCGGGGCTGCCCGCCGTGCTCGGCGCGCGCGCCGCGATCGGCACCGCCTTCGCCGCCGCCGAGGTCTACGTGCCGCTCCTGCTGACCCTGCGCCGCGGCCTGTCACTCGCCGAGGCCGGCTGGGTGCTGACCGCGGGGGCCGTCGCGTGGTCGGCCGGCGCGGTCCTCGCGGCGCGCTGGCGCGCGCTCGCCGACCAGCCGACCCGGGTGCGCCTGGGCGCGGTGCTGCTCGGCGGCGGGATCGGCTGCTTCGCCCTGGTCGCGCTCCCGGGCGTCCCGCTCGTCGTACCGGTCCTGGGCTGGGGCGTCGCGGGTCTCGGCATCGGGATGGCGTTCTCGACCCTGTCGGTGCTGGCGCTCGCGACGGCGACGCCGGGGGAGGAGGGCGCCACCTCGTCCGCGCTGCAGCTCGACGACTACCTGTCGAACAGCGTCGGGCTGGCCCTGGGCGGCGTCGTGTTCGCCGGCTTCGCGGCATCGGCCCCGGTCCCGGCCGCGACCGGACTGGTGGTGGCCGCCGCCGTCCTGGCAGGGCTCGCGCTCCTTCCTGCGGCCCGGCTCGCCGGGCGTGCGGGAGCGAGCTCAGGCTGACGCGGGAGTGCGCAGCGCGAAGCGGGCGCGGTACTGCTGCGGGGACAGCCCGACCCGGTCGCGGAAGTGCTTGCGGAGCGCGGCCGCCGTACCGAAGCCGGCGAGGTCGGCGACCCGGTCCACGCCCGCGTCGGTCGTCTCCAGCAGCTCCTTGGCGCGCTCCACACGGGCCTGGGCGAGCCAGGCGCCCACGGTGAGTCCGGTCTCCGCGCGGAAGCGCCTCGTCAGCGTCCGCACGCTGAGGCCGAAGGAGTCGGCGACCTCGTCCAGGCTGACGGGCCGGTCGAGACGACCCAACAGCCAGGCCCGGACGTCGGCGGTGGTGCCGGGGCCGTCGGCCACGACCGGGCGGGGCACGAACTGCGACTGCCCGCCGCCGCGGTGCGGCGGGGCGAGCGTCGCCCGCGACACGTCCGCCGCCGCGGCGGCGCCGAGGTCCTTGGCGATGATGTGCAGGGTGAGGTCGATCGCGGCGGACGCGCCCGCCGCGGTGAGGACGTCGCCCTCGTCGACGAAGAGCGCGTCGGGGCGGAAGTCGACCTCCGGGAACGCCCTGCGGAAGTGCTCCGCCTTGCGCCAGTGGGTCGTCGCCGCCCGGCCGTCCAGCAGCCCGGCGGCGGCGACCGTGAAGGCACCCGTGCAGTACGACACCACGCGCTGCGCGGCATGGTCGGCGAGCCCGATCGGGTCGGTGCCCTCGAGCGCGGCTCCCCACGGCGGGACGACGATCGTGTCGACCTCGTCGAGGACCGAGCGGTCGGCGGTCACCGCGACCGAGAAGTCCGCCGAGGTCGCGACGGGACGCCCGTCCAGGCTGCAGGTGAGGACCTCGTAGGCCGCCCGGTCGCCGACCAGTGCGGCTCCGAAGAAGCGCGAGGCGATGCCCAGCTCGTAGGCGTACACACCGGGCAGGGCGACGACGCCGATGCGGTGGGGGGCGGCCGAGGACATGGCCAGATCATGACATATGTCGTCCATCCGGCCACTGGTGAGGCGTTCGCCGCGCCGCGAGGCTGGAGCCGGTCCGCTGGGCGGACGCAGCACGACACGACACACGACACACGACACACGACACACGACACACGACACGAGACGACACACGAAGGAGCACGTCATGCGCGCAGTGCGCTACACCGGGGTCGGCGCCGCCGCCGAGGTCACCGAGCTGGTCGACATCGCTGACCCGGTCCCGGCGGAGGACGAGGTGCTGGTGCGGGTCGGGGCGGTCGGGCTCAATCCGGTCGACGTCAAGATCCGCGCCGCGGGGTCCGACTTCGGCCCGATCGAGTACTCGACGCTGCCCGGCTGGGACCTCGCCGGCGAGGTCGTCGCCACCGGCGCGGCCGTGGCGTCACTGGAGGTCGGCGACGCCGTCTTCGGCCTGGCCCGCTTCCCCCGGGCGGCGCACACCCTCGCCGAGCTCGTCGCGGTCCCGGCGGCGGACCTCGCGAAGGCCCCCACCTCCTGGAAGGTCGAGCAGCAGGGCGGCGCGCCGCTCGCGGTGCTGACCGCCTGGCACGCGTTCGAGGCGGCGGGACTCGTCGGTGACGCGGCGGGCAAACGAGTGCTGGTGCTCGGAGGCGCCGGCGGCGTGGGACACCTCGCGGTCCAGGTCGCCAAGGCCCGCGGTGCGCACGTGATCGCGACCGCGAGCGCCGCGAAGCACCCCACGCTGGCCGACCTCGGCGCCGACGAGACGGTCGACTACCGCGACGACGCCGCGCTCGCGGCGATCGAGCCGGTGGACGTCGTCCTGTCGACCGTCGACGACGGCGTCCCGCCGCTCGGTGCCATCCGGGAGGGGACCGCGGTCATCACGATCACCGGCTTCCCGGACGGCGCGGTCGAGGCGCTCCGCGCAGCGGGAGCCACCGGTCTCGACCGGATCATGGTGTCCGCGGACGGCGCCGCCCTGGCCGAGGTCGCCGCACTGGCGGACGCCGGCCGGCTGACGGTCCTGGTCGACCGTGCCTTCCCGCTCGAGGAGGTCGTCGCCGCGCAGGAGCGCGTGGAGTCCGGCCGGGTCACCGGCAAGGTGGTCGTCACGCTGCCGTGAGTTCGGCCCGCGGCCGCAAGGTGTCCGCGATCTGCCGGCCGTGACGGGAGGGTCCGTCGCCGCCGATACGATCAGCGGGTGAACAGTCCTCTCAAGGTTGCCGTGCTCGGCTGTGGTTCCGTGGGATCGCAGGTGGTGCGTCTCCTCGGTGAGCAGGCCGACGACCTTGCGGCCCGGGTCGGGGCGCCGGTCGAGCTCGTGGGCGTCGCCGTGCGGCGGCTCGACGGCCCGCGGGAGGTCGAGGTCCCCGACGGGCTGCTCACCACGGACGCCGCGGCGCTGGTGGCGCGCGAGGACGTCGACGTCGTCGTCGAGGTGATCGGCGGGATCGAGCCGGCCCGCTCGCTCATCCTCTCCGCGCTCGAGCACGGCGCCTCGGTCGTCACCGCCAACAAGGCGCTGCTCGCCGAGGACGGCGCGACCCTGTTCGAGGCGGCCGAGAAGGCGGGGCGCGACCTCTACTACGAGGCCGCCGTGGCCGGCGCCATCCCCATCCTGCGGCCGCTGCGCGAGTCGCTCGCCGGCGACAAGGTCACGCGGGTCCTCGGGATCGTCAACGGCACCACCAACTTCATCCTCGACAAGATGGACACCTCGGGCGCCGGCTTCGGCGACGCGCTCGAGGAGGCCCAGGCGCTCGGGTACGCCGAGGCGGACCCCACCGCCGACGTGGAGGGCTTCGACGCCGCGGCGAAGGCCGCGATCCTGGCGAGTCTGGCGTTCCACTCGCGGGTGACCGCCGCCGACGTCCACCGTGAGGGCATCACCGAGGTGAGCGCGGGCGACGTCCGCTCCGCGCGCGACATGGGCTGTGTCGTCAAGCTGCTCGCGATCGCCGAGCTGCGCGCCGACGACCAGGGCGAGGAGGCCGTCAGCGTCCGCGTCCACCCGGCGATGATCCCGCGCTCCCACCCGCTGGCGAGCGTGCGCGAGGCCTACAACGCGGTGTTCGTGGAGTCGGCCGCGGCCGGGCAGCTGATGTTCTACGGCCCCGGCGCCGGCGGCTCCCCGACGGCCAGCGCCGTGCTCGGCGACCTGGTGACGGTCGCCCGCAACCACCGTCAGGGCATGCGCGGCGTGGGCGAGTCGGCGTACGCCGACCGGGCGGTGCTGCCCATGGGCGAGACCCGCACCCGCTACCACGTCGCGATCGACGTGGACGACCGCGCCGGTGTGCTGGCGGCGGTCGCGCACGCCTTCGCCGAGCACGGGGTGTCCATCCAGACCGTCCGCCAGGAGGGCAGGGGCAATGACGCCCAGCTCGTGGTCGTCTCGCACGAGGCGACCGACGCGGCCCTGTCCGCGACCGTCGAGCAGCTGCGCGACATGGAGATCGTCCGCGAGGTCACCTCGGTGATGCGCGTCGAGGGAGCTGAGGAATGACCAGTGTGAGCAGGCGGGCCGCCGCGACGAGCAGCCAGTGGCGCGGCGTCATCGAGGAGTACCGCGAGCTCCTCGACATCCCGCAGGACACCCCCGCGGTCACCCTCCGCGAGGGGGGCACCCCGCTGGTGCACTCCGGGTGGCTCTCCGGCCTGACCGGCGCCGAGGTGTGGCTCAAGGTCGAGGGCAACAACCCGACCGGGTCCTTCAAGGACCGGGGCATGACCACGGCGCTCTCCGTCGCTGTCCACGAGGGCGCCCGCGCCGTGGTGTGCGCGTCGACCGGCAACACCTCCGCGTCGATGGCGGCCTACGCCGCTAAGGCCGGCGTCACGCCGATCGTGCTCGTGCCCGAGGGCAAGATCGCCGCGGGCAAGATGGCCCAGGCCGTGCTCCACGGCTCGCAGGTGATCCAGGTCCGCGGCAACTTCGACGACTGTCTGCGCATGGCGCGCGAGATGGCCTGGAAGTATCCCGTGGCGCTGGTCAACTCGGTCAACCCCGCCCGGCTCGAGGGCCAGAAGACCGCCGCCTTCGAGATCGTCGACTTCCTCGGCGACGCCCCGGACTACCACCTGCTGCCGGTCGGCAACGCCGGCAACATCTCGGCGTACTGGCTGGGCTACACGCAGTACGCCGGCCTCGGCCGCGCCTCCCGCACGCCGGTCATGCGCGGCTTCCAGGCCGAGGGCGCGGCGCCGCTGGTCACCGGCGAGCCGTTCCCCGACCCGGAGACCCGCGCCACCGCCATCCGGATCGGCAACCCCGCGTCGTGGAAGCTCGCCGAGGCCGCGCGCGACGAGTCCGGCGGGCGCTTCGCGGCCGTCTCCGACGCCCAGATCCTCGCCGCGCAGAAGAGCCTCGCCGCCAACGACGGCGTCTTCGTCGAGCCCGCCTCGGCCGCCGGCGTCGCCGGCCTCCTCGCGGAGCTGGCGGCAGGGGAGTCCTACGCCGGCACGACCGTCGCCGTCACCGTCACCGGTCACGGTCTCAAGGACATCGCCACGGCCCTCGACGGGCTGGCGCTGCCCGACGTCGTCGTGGACGCCGACGTCGACGCCGCCGCCCACGCCGCCGGTCTGTGAGCTCGGGCTCGATGACCTTCGTGGAGGGCCCGGTGCGGGTCCGCGTGCCGGCGACGTCGGCCAACCTCGGCCCCGGCTTCGACACCCTGGGCCTCGCGCTCGACCTGCACGACCGTCTCGAGGCGGAGGTGACCGCCGGGGGCCTGACCGTCGAGGTGAGCGGGTACGGCGAGGGTGAGGTGCCGCTCGACGAGCGCCACCTGGTCGTCCGGGCCATGCGGGCGACCTTCGACCGCCTCGGCAAGCAGCCCGACGGCCTACGGCTCTCGTGCACCAACGTCATCCCGCACGCGCGCGGGCTCGGGTCCTCGTCGGCGGCGATCGTCGCCGGCGTGTGGCTGGCCCGCGAGCTCGTGGCGGGTGGACGGCTGCTGCTGGACGACGACGCCCTGCTCGACCTCGCGGCGCGGCTGGAGGGACATCCCGACAATGTGGCGCCCGCACTCCTCGGCGGCTTCGTGATCTCCGGCCAGGACGCCGATGGCTCGTTCTGGGCCGTGCCCTGCGGGGTCGACCCGCGGGTGGGAGCGGTCGTCTACGTGCCGACCACTCCGGTCGCGACCGAGGCGGCGCGGGGGCTGCTGCCGGCCGCCGTACCCCACGCCGACGCGGCAGCCAACGCCGGGCGCGCGGCGCTCCTGGTCGCCGCCCTGTCGGGGCGCCCCGAGGAGCTCCTGCGGGCGACCGAGGACCGCCTGCACCAGGAGTACCGGCGCCCCGCCATGCCCGCGAGCCTGGCGCTCGTGGAGGCGCTGCGCGGCGACGGCGTACCGGCGGTGATCTCCGGCGCGGGGCCGACCGTCCTGGCGTTCACCGACGGTCCCGGCTCCGCGACGACGGCGAGCCTGCTCGCGCGCTGCCCCGACGGGTGGGGCGCGCACGCGCTCGCCGTCGACGGGACCGGCGCTGCGCCGGACGGGACCTGAGGCGCAGGCCGACGCCCCGATCGGCGGGAGCGGCCGTGAGCCCCGCCACCCCGGTGGTACATTGACGCAGCGCCGCAGCTCTCGGCGCCCGGTGGGCATCATCGCCCGCCCCTCTTTCCAGGTCCGCGTCGACCTCTCGGCCGGACGGACCTTCGCAGAACCAGACCAGTGCGCGTTCCGCGTCGTTCGGATCCGGAACCCGCGTGATCCGTGGGAAGGACTCACGTGACCGAAACTCCCGAATCCACCGCGCCCGCCTCGGCAGCCCCGAAGAAGCGCACCGGTGGACTCAACGCCATGCTGCTCGCCGACCTGAAGGCGATGGCCAACGGCATGGGCATCGCCGGCGCCGGCTCGATGAAGAAGGCCGCGCTCATCGACGCGATCAAGGCCGCGCAGGCCGGGCCGGCCCGCCCCGCGCCGGCCGACGCGCCTCAGGCGGAGTCGACGCAGGACCGGAAGCCGGAGCAGGCGCAGCAGCAGCCGGAGCAGCCGTCGGACCGGGGCTCCGAGCAGGGCGCCGGGCCGGCGACCGAGCAGCGGGCGCGTACGGCGGACGGGTCCTCGCAGCCCAAGCGGGACCGCGCCAAGGGCGGCGGCCAGCGCCAGAAGCAGGACGGCCAGAAGCAGGACGGCCAGAAGCAGGACGGCCAGAAGCAGGACGGCCAGAAGCAGGACGGCCAGAAGCAGGACGGCCAGGGCAAGCAGGACGGCCAGGGCAAGCAGGACGGCCAGGGCAAGCAGGACGGCCAGGGCAAGCAGGACGGCCAGGGCAAGCAGGACGGCCAGGGCAAGCAGGACGGCCAGGGCAAGCAGGACGGCCAGGGCAAGCAGGACGGCCAGGGCAAGCAGGACGGCCAGGGCAAGCAGGACGGCCAGGGCAAGCAGGACGGCCAGGGCAAGCAGGGCCGCCAGGACCGGCAGCAGGACCGGCAGCAGGACCGGCAGCAGGACCAGCCGAAGCCCGACGCGGCCCGCGACCAGGACGACGCGGACGACGACGGCGAGGGCGAGGGCGGCAGCCGCCGCAACCGGCGGCGCCGCGGTCGGGACCGCGACCGGTCCGGCCGGACCAGTCGCGAGCCCGACACCGAGGTCCGCGAGGACGACGTGCTCGTGCCCGCCGCGGGCATCCTCGACGTCCTCGACAACTACGCGTTCGTGCGGACCGGGGGCTATCTCGCCGGGCCGGACGACGTCTACCTGTCCTTGTCGATGGTGCGCAAGTACGGTCTGCGCCGCGGCGACGCGATCACCGGCCAGGTCCGCCAGCCGCGTGACGGCGAGCGGCGGGAGAAGTTCAACCCGATGGTCCGCATCGAGTCGGTCAACGGGGTCGACCCCGAGCAGGCGAGGAACCGAGTCGAGTTCACCCAGCTGACCCCCGTGTCGCCGACCGAGCGGCTCCGCCTGGAGACCGGGCCGGACGACCTGACCGGCCGGCTGATCGACATGGCCGCCCCGGTGGGCAAGGGCCAGCGCGGGCTCATCGTGTCGCCGGCGCGCGCCGGCAAGACCACGCTGCTGCAGTCGGTGGCCAACGCCATCACGGCCAACAACCCGGAGTGCCACCTCATGGTCGTCCTCGTCGACGAGCGCCCGGAGGAGGTCACCGACTTCGAGCGCTCGATCAAGGGCGAGGTCATCGCCAGCACCTTCGACCGCCCGGCCGTCGACCACACGACGGTGGCCGAGCTGGCCGTCGAGCGCGCGAAGCGCCTGGTCGAGCTGGGCCACGACGTCGTCATCCTCCTCGACGGGCTGACCCGCCTGGGCCGGGCGTACAACCTGGCGGCCCCGGCCAGCGGCCGGATCCTCTCCGGAGGCGTCGACTCTTCGGCGCTCTTCCCGCCGAAGCGGTTCTTCGGCGCGGCGCGCAACATCGAGAACGGCGGCTCGCTGACGATCCTCGCGACCGCGGTGGTCGACTCCGGCTCGCGGGTCGACGAGGTGATCTTCGAGGAGCTGCGCGGCACCGAGAACCTCGAGCTGCGGCTGCGCAGCGACTTCGCGGAGAAGCAGCTCTTCCCGGCGATCGACGTCGTCGCCTCGGCGACCCGCCGCGAGGAGCTGCTGCTGGGCAAGGAGGAGCTGGAGATCGTCTGGAAGCTGCGGCGCGAGCTCGCGGAGGGCGACCGTGCCCAGGCCCACGCGGCGCTCCTGCAGCGGTTGCGGAATACCCGCACCAACTACGAGCTTCTGCTCAAGGTCCAGCGCGACTGAGAGGCCGCACCGGGCATTTGGGCGGGTGCCCCTGCCCCCGTAGAATCGTCTGTTGGCTCCGGTTCACGTCCCGCAACCCGCGTGGCGACCCGGACCCCCGTGAGAGGACACCATGAAGAAGGACATCCACCCCGAGTACGTCGCGACCCAGGTGACCTGCACCTGCGGCGCCAGCTTCACCACCCGCAGCACCGCGACGTCCGGCACGATCCACGCCGACGTGTGCTCGCAGTGCCACCCGTTCTACACCGGCAAGCAGAAGATCCTCGACACCGGCGGCCGCGTCGCCCGCTTCGAGGCCCGCTACGCCAAGGCTGCCAAGAAGTAGCTGCCTCCGAGCGCCGGTCCGCCCCGTCGGGGTGGACCGGCGCTCGTCATTTCTCCACCCTTCTTGACCGCTTTCCGTGCTTCTTGACCGTCGCAGAGGTCAGGAAGCGCCGGAGTCGCCGCTGAAGCGGTGACTCCCGCACCGAGCCCACCAGGAGCCCCCGTGTTCGAAGCCGTCGAGGGCATGCTCGCCGAGCACGCCGAGCTCGAGTCCCGGCTGGCGCTGCCGGAGACCCATGCCGACGCCCGGCTGGCGCGCACGCTCAACCGCCGGTACGCCGAGCTCAACGCGGTCATCGCGGCCTGGCGGGAGTGGCGACGGTACGGCGACGACGCGGAGGCCGCCCGGGAGCTGGCGGCCGACGACCCGGCGTTCGCGGAGGAGGTGGACAGCCTGCTCGCGGCGCGCGAGGAGACCGCCGAGCGCCTGCGCCGGCTGCTGGTCCCGCGGGACCCGGCCGACGACAAGGACGTCCTGCTCGAGGTGAAGTCGGGCGAGGGCGGGGAGGAGAGCGCGCTCTTCGCCGGCGACCTGCTCCGGATGTACAGCCGCTACGCGGAGCGCCGCGGCTGGAAGACCGAGATCCTCGACGCCACCGAGTCCGACCTGGGCGGCTACAAGTCGGTGACGGTCGCGGTCAAGGCGACGGGCGCGACCGAGCCGGGCCAGGCGCCGTACGCGTTGCTGAAGTTCGAGGGCGGCGTGCACCGGGTGCAGCGGGTGCCGGTCACCGAGTCCCAGGGGCGCATCCACACCAGCGCCGCGGGTGTCCTCGTGATGCCCGAGGCGGAGCAGGTCGACGTGGAGATCAACGAGAACGACCTGCGCATCGACGTCTTCCGCTCCTCCGGACCGGGCGGGCAGAGCGTCAACACGACCGACTCCGCGGTCCGGATCACCCACCTGCCGACCGGCATCGTGGTCAGCTGCCAGAACGAGAAGTCGCAGCTGCAGAACAAGGAGCAGGCGATGCGCATCCTGCGCGCTCGTCTGCTCCAGGCCGCCCAGGAGGCCGCCGAGGCCGAGGCCAGCGACGCGCGACGCAGCCAGGTCCGCACGGTGGACCGCTCGGAGCGGATCCGCACCTACAACTTCCCGGAGAACCGGATCTCCGACCACCGCACCGGCTACAAGGCCTACAACCTCGACCACGTGCTGGACGGTGACCTCCAGCCGGTTCTCGACTCCTGCGTGGACGCCGACATGGCCGCCCGCCTCGCCGCGCTCGAGGACTGAGGCGGCGATGACCGAGCCCCGCCCGCTGCTGCGCGCGGCCGCCGACCGGCTCCGCGCCGTCGGCGTGGCCAGTCCGGAGTACGACGCCGGCGAGCTGCTCGCCCACGTCCTCGGCACCACGCGAGGACAGCTCCTCCTCCTCGGCGACATCGGGCCCGAGCAGGTGCGGCGCTACGACGGCCTGGTGGCCCGGCGCGCGGCCCGGGAGCCGCTGCAGCATCTGCTCGGCGCCGCCTGGTTCCGTCATGTCGAGGTCGCGGTGGGTCCCGGGGTGTTCGTCCCGCGCCCGGAGACCGAGCTCCTCGCCGGGTGGGCCGTCGACCAGGCGGCGGCGGTCGCGGCGACGGGCCGCACCCCGGTCGTGGTCGACCTGTGCACCGGGTCGGGCGTGATCGCGAAGAGCATCGCCCACGAGGTGCCGGCCGCGCGGGTGCACGCCGTCGAGCTCGACCCGCCCGCCCACGCCTGGGCGGAGCGCAACCTCGCCGGGACGGGCGTCGAGCTGCGGCTGGGCGACCTCGCTACCGCGTTCGAGGACCTGGTGGGCGAGGTCGACGTCCTGGTCAGCAACCCGCCCTACGTGCCGCTCGAGGCGTGGGAGTCGGTGGCGGTCGAGGCACGCGACCACGACCCGCACCTCGCCCTGTTCTCCGGCGACGACGGGCTCGACGCGATCCGCGTGATCGCCCGTCGCGGCCTGGTCCTGCTCAAGCCCGGGGGCGTGGTGGGCGTGGAGCACGCCGACGCGCAGGGGGAGTCGGCGCCGGCGGTGTTCAGCGCCGTCGGGCGCTGGGCGGAGGTGCGCGACCACCGCGACCTCGCCGGCCGCCCCCGCTTCGTGACGGCACGCCGCGCGCACCCGGACCCGGAGTCGCCGGCGTCGGTGGGAGGATGGGACGCGTGAGTGCCGAGCGGTTCCCGACCGAGACCGACGAGGAGCGCGAGGCGGCGCTGGACGCGGCCAGCCGAGCTGTCCGCCTGGGCCGCCTGGTCGTGCTCCCGACCGACACCGTCTACGGCGTCGGTGCGGACGCCTTCGACCCCGACGCCGTCGCCCGCCTGCTGGCCGCGAAGGGCCGGGGCCGCGAGATGCCGCCGCCCGTGCTGGTGGGCACGAAGGGCACGCTCGAGGCGCTCGCGACGCGGGTGCCGTCGTACGTCGCCCCGCTCGTCGAGCGGTTCTGGCCCGGCGCGCTCACCCTCGTGTGCCACCAGCAGCCGTCCCTGCAGTGGGACCTGGGGGAGACCCGGGGGACCGTGGCGATCCGGATGCCCGACCACGCCGTGGCGCGCGAGCTGCTCGACCGCACCGGCCCGCTCGCGGTCAGCTCGGCCAACCTCTCCGGCCAGCCGGCCGCCCTCGACGCGGACGACGCCATCGCGATGCTGGGGGAGTCGGTGGCCGTCGTCGTCGACGCCGGCGCCTCCCCGGGTGGCGTGGCGTCGACGATCGTCGACGCCACCACCGACCGTCCGCGGCTGCTGCGCCTCGGCGCGATCCCCGTCGCGGACCTGGACGCCGCCCTGGCCGAGCTCGGTGTGACGGTCGAGGTCGGTCCCGACGACCAGTCCGACCAGTTCGACCGGGAGCCCGACCGGGAACAGGAGGCCGGCTCCGCCGATGCGTGAGTACCTCGTCGTCTTCCTCGTCGCCGCGATCGTCACCCACCTGCTGACGGTCGTCGCCCGGGAGATCGCGATCCGTACGGGCGCCGTGGCGAAGGTCCGCGACCGCGACGTCCACGCCGAGCCGATCCCGTATCTCGGCGGACTCGCCATGCTCGGCGGGCTGTGGGCGGCCTATCTCGTCGCCCAGCAGCTGCCCTTCCTGAGCACCCGCAACCCCTTCTCGGGCGACGCGCTGTCGGTGCTCGTGGCTGGCACCCTGGTCTGCGCGGTGGGCGTGGTCGACGACATCCTCGACCTGGACGCGCTCACCAAGTTCGGCGGCCAGGTGCTCGCCGTGGGCGTGCTCGTCTACTCCGGCATCCAGTTCAAGTACTTCTACCAGTCGACGGGCGAGGTGTTCGCGCTCGACCCCGGCCAGGGCGCCCTGCTGACGGCCTTCGTCGTCCTGGCCACCGTCAACGCGGTCAACTTCATCGACGGCCTCGACGGCCTCGCCGCCGGGGTCATCGGCATCAGTGCGGCGGCCTTCTTCCTCTTCTGCTACGCGCTGGCCTATCTCAACGACCTCACGCTGGCGACGACCGGCGCGCTGCTCGCCGCGGCGCTCACGGGGGCCTGCGTCGGCTTCCTGATCCACAACTTCCACCCCGCGCGGCTCTTCATGGGCGACAGCGGGTCCATGCTCATCGGGCTGGTCCTGTCGGCGACCGCGATCACGATCACCACCCAGTTCCCGCCGGGCGACCTGGTCGAGGGCGCCGACGGGGCACGGGCCAGCCTCCTGCCGGTGCTGCTGCCCTTCGCGCTGCCGATCCTGATCCTGATCGTGCCGCTCGCGGACCTCGTCCTCGCCGTCGTACGCCGGACGCGGGCCGGGCGCTCGCCGTTCGCACCCGACAAGCAGCATCTGCACCACCGCCTGTTGGAGATCGGCCACTCGCACCGGCGGGCGGTGATCATCATGTGGCTGTGGGCGGGCCTGATCGCCTTCGGCGTGGTCCTGGCCAGCGTGTTCACCGGCCCCGTCGTGTGGGGGGCGCTCGGCGTCAGCCTGCTCGTCACCGTCGCGCTCACCTTCGCGCTGCCGCACGTCAACGACCCGGGGGAGATCGGCGCCCTGGAGCCCGAGACGACCCCCGATTCGGAGCCGTCCGGGACTTTGTGATAACTTTCACGAACTCCCGGAGAGCAGTCTCCGAGACCCCCGCCCAGGACGCACCCGAGCAGGACGGCCGCCGATGATGACGACCGAGACCCGGACCCACCGAGTGGTGGTGCGCGCGGCCCTGGTGGCCGCCGCGGCCGCGGTGCTGCTCGTCGGTCTCGCCGCCCTTGCCGGCGGGTCCGCCGCCGCCGCGGGGGCCGCCGTTGGGGGAGCGATCGCCGTCGGGGTGTTCGCCTTCGGCGCCTTCGCCGTCGACGCCGTCTCCCGGCTGATGCCGGCCGCCTCGCTGCTCTTCGCGATGGTCACCTACACCTTCCAGGTGGTGGTGATGGCGCTCGTCTTCGTCGGCATCAACCGCTCCGGACTGCTCGACGACGAGCTCGACCGGAACTGGCTCGGCGGGGCGATCATCCTGGGTGCCGTGGTCTGGATGGCGGTGCAGGTCCGCCTGGCGACGACGGCCCGGATCCCGGCCTTCGAGCCCCGCCCGTCCACCCCGTCCGAGGGCGGTGCGCGATGACCTGGAGCTGCTGCTATTGTCCGGGGCGCAATGAGTCAGCCCGAGGAGAAGCCCAAGGGCGATCCGTGGCATGCGTTCGGCTACATCACCGCCGGGGTCGCGTTCTACGGGCTGCTCGGATGGCTCGCGGACCGGTGGCTCGACACCCGCTTCCTGGTCGCGGTCGGCATCCTCGTCGGTGCCACCTTGGGGATCTACATGACCGCCGCACGGTTCCGCCCGGAGCCACCAGAACCGCCCGACAGCCCGACGCCCGACAGTTCGACCGAGCAGTGAACGCAGAGGAGACCTGGTGACCATCGCAGCCAGCGCCACCATCGCCGCCGAGGGTGGGGAGGGGTTCCACGCTCCCGGGCCGAGCATCTTCGACCTGCCGCCCGTCTTCGAGATCGGCAGCCTCGGCGTCACCAAGCCGATGCTGCAGCTGGTCATCGCCGCCGCGCTGGTGTTCACCTTCCTGTACGTCGCCGCGAAGCAGCGCTCCCTCGTCCCCGGCAAGCTGCAGTTCGCCGGCGAGGGCGCCTACGGCTTCGTCCGCAACAGCGTGGCCCGCGACATCATCGGCAGCCACGACTTCCAGAAGTTCGTGCCCTACCTGGTCACGCTCTTCTTCTTCATCCTGGTCAACAACCTCTTCGCGAGCATCCCGTTCTTCCAGTTCCCGACGTTCAGCCGCGCGGGCATGGCCTACGCGCTGGCCGGTCTGTCGTGGCTGATCTACAACGGCGTCGGCATGCGGAAGCACGGCGTCCTCGGCTATCTCAAGCTGCAGAGCGTCCCCTCCGGCGTGAGCCCGGCGATGTACCCCCTGCTGGTGCCGCTGGAGTTCTTCTCCAACATCCTGGTCCGCCCGGTCACGCTCGCCCTGCGTCTGTTCTGCAACATGTTCGCCGGGCACATCCTGCTGGTCCTGTTCGCGACCGGCGGTCTCTACCTCATCGAGCACGTCGGTGGCGTCGGGTACGTCGCGGGGCCGCTGGCCTGGGTGCTCGCGATCCTGGTGAGCTTCCTCGAGATCCTGGTGCAGTTCCTGCAGGCCTACGTGTTCGTCCTGCTGAACGCGATGTACATCCAGGGCGCGCTCGCCGACGAGCACTGATCCCGCACCAGACCAGCACCACCGTTCGACCAACCACAGTTCTCACACGAGAAAACAACCCGAAAGGAAAGTAGCCATGGGTGGCTCTCTCAACATGATCGGTTACGGCCTGGCCGCCATCGGCCCGGGTATCGGCATCGGTCTCATCTTCGCCGCGTACATCAACGGCGTCGCCCGCCAGCCCGAGGCGCAGAGCCGCCTCCAGTCGATCGCGATCCTCGGCTTCGCGCTCGCCGAGGCGCTCGCCATCATCGGTATCGCCCTGGCCTTCGTGCTCACCGGCGCGAGCACCAGCGGCAACTGACGTTCGTCGTCGGACGCCCAGAGCTCAACCACCACGCTCGACCCAGATAGGTCAGGTCCATGAAATCACTGGTGATCCTCGCCGCCGCGGAGGGGGAGGAGCACAACCCGCTCGTCCCGCTGTGGGAGGAGGTGGCGATCGCCCTCGTGGTGTTCGGCATCCTCTTCTTCGCCATCAAGAAGTTCGTCGTCCCGAACTTCGAGAAGACGTTCGCCGAGCGCTCCCAGGCGATCGAGGGCGGCATCGCTGCGGCTGAGTCGAAGCAGGCTGAGGCGGACGCCAAGCTCGCCGAGCTCGAGAAGCAGCTCGCCGACGCCCGTCACGAGGCCGCGCGCATCCGTGAGGAGGCGCGCGAGCAGGGTGCGGCCATCGTGGCCGAGATGCGGGAGCAGGCCCAGGCCGAGTCCGCCCGCATCCTCGAGCACGGCAAGGCGCAGATCGAGGCCGAGCGCCAGCAGGCGGTCACCTCGCTCCGTGCCGAGGTCGGCACGCTCGCGACCGGCCTCGCCGGGCGCATCGTGGGCGAGTCGCTCGAGGACGACGCCCGTCAGTCGCGGGTCATCGAGCGCTTCCTCGCGGAGCTGGAGACGGCCGACGCCTCCGATGCAGGCAAGGACGCCTGATGGTGTCCTTCCGCGGCGCCTCCGCCGACGCCATGGCTGCCCTCACCGACCAGGTCGGTGGGGTGGCCGAGGCGTCCGCCTCGGTGGTGGCCGACGAGCTGTTCGGCGCGGCCCGCACGGTCCGGTCCGAGGCGGCCCTGCGCCGCGTCGTGACGGACCAGTCGGTCCCGGCCGAGGCGCGGGCCGGCCTCGTCGGCGACCTCTTCGCCGGCAAGGTCGACGCGACCACGCTGGGCCTGCTGCGCGATGCGGCCGGCCGGCGCTGGACCCGTCCGCGCGACCTCGCCGACGCCCTCGAGCAGCTCGGCGTCGTCGCCGCCGTGCGCTCGGTCGGCCTCCAGGCCGGCACCCTGGTCGACGAGCTGTTCGGGGTGCGCCAGCTGGTCACGGCCAACAGCGACCTGCGCAACGTCCTCTCCGACCCGGTGCGCTCGGACGCCGACAAGAGCGCCCTCGTCGACACCCTGCTCGCGGGCAAGGTGCTGCCGACCACCCTCCAGCTGGTCAAGCAGGCGCTGTCCGGGTCCTACCGGACCGTCGTCGCCGCGCTCGAGGACTATGAGCGCACGGCGGCACAGGTGCAGGGGGAGCGCGTGGCCACCGTCCACGTCGCCCGCCCGCTCGCCGAGGCGGACCAGCAGCGCCTCGCCTCCGCACTGACGCGCCAGTACGGCCGCCCGGTGCACCTCAACATCGTCGTCGACGCCGACGTGCTCGGCGGGGTCCGGGTCGAGATCGGCGATGACGTCATCGACGGCACCGTCCTGAGCCGCCTGGACGACGCCCGCCGCAAGATCGCCGGCTGACCGGCTCCCCACCAGACACCCACGCAGCAGAGAAGAGAGAAGGCACAGAGATGACGGAGCTGTCCATCCGTCCGGACGAGATCCGCGACGCCCTCGCCAAGTACGTCGCGGACTTCAAGCCCGCGGCCTCCAGCAAGGAAGAGGTCGGCACCGTCGCCTCCGCCGGCGACGGCATCGCCCGGGTGTCGGGTCTCCCGTCGGCCATGGCCAACGAGCTCCTCGAGTTCGAGGACGGCACGCTCGGCCTCGCGCTGAACCTGGAGGACCGCGAGATCGGTGTGGTCGTCCTCGGTGACTTCGACAAGATCGAGGAGGGCCAGACGGTCCGCCGCACCGGCGAGATCCTCTCGGTCCCGGTCGGCGAGGGCTACCTCGGCCGCGTGGTCGACCCGCTCGGCAAGCCGATCGACGGCCTGGGCGAGATCGCCACCGAGGGCCGCCGCGCCCTCGAGCTCCAGGCTCCCGGCGTGATGGCCCGCAAGTCGGTCCACGAGCCGCTCGCCACCGGCATCAAGGCCATCGACTCGATGACCCCGATCGGCCGCGGCCAGCGCCAGCTGATCATCGGCGACCGCGCGACCGGCAAGACGACGGTCGCCATCGACACGATCATCAACCAGAAGCAGAACTGGGAGTCGGGCGACCCGGCCAAGCAGGTTCGCTGCATCTACGTCGCCATCGGTCAGAAGGGCTCGACGATCGCCTCCGTGCGGGGCGCCCTCGAGGAGGCCGGCGCGCTGGAGTACACCACGATCGTGGCCGCGCCGGCGTCGGACAGCGCGGGCTTCAAGTACCTCGCCCCCTACACCGGCTCGGCCATCGGCCAGCACTGGATGTACCAGGGCAAGCACGTCCTCATCGTCTTCGACGACCTGACCAAGCAGGCCGAGGCCTACCGCGCCGTGTCGCTCCTGCTGCGCCGCCCGCCGGGCCGCGAGGCGTACCCCGGTGACGTCTTCTACCTGCACTCCCGCCTGCTCGAGCGCTGCGCCAAGCTCTCCGACGAGCTCGGCGCCGGATCGATGACCGGCCTGCCGATCATCGAGACCAAGGCCAACGACGTCTCGGCGTTCATCCCGACCAACGTCATCTCGATCACCGACGGCCAGATCTTCCTGCAGTCGGACCTGTTCGCGGCCAACCAGCGCCCGGCCATCGACGTCGGCATCTCGGTCTCCCGCGTCGGCGGCGCCGCGATGACGAAGGCGATGAAGGCCGTCACCGGCTCGCTCAAGGTCGACCTCGCGCAGTACCGCGCGATGGAGGCCTTCGCGATGTTCGCCTCCGACCTCGACGCCGCGTCGAAGCAGCAGTTGGCTCGCGGCCAGCGCCTGATGGCGCTGCTCAAGCAGCCGGCCTACTCGCCGTACCCGCTCGAGGAGATGACCGTCTCCCTGTGGCTGGGCACGTCGGGCCGTCTCGACGCCGTCGACACCGGTGACGTCCTCCGCTTCGAGAGCGAGTTCCTCGACTACCTGCGCCGCTCGCACGAGGGCCTGCTGGCCGCGATCCGCGAGACGCAGAAGTTCGAGGACGAGGACGGCCTGGCCGCGGCGTACGACTCCTTCCTGAACCAGTTCGAGACCTCCGAGGGTGGCAGCATCAAGGTCGGGCACGAGCCCGAGGCCGAGGCGCTGGCGGACGACGAGCTCGAGCAGGAGCAGATCGTCAAGCAGAAGCGGGGCTGACGCATGGCCGTATCGCTGCGTGAGTACCGCGCGCGGATCAAGTCGACGGAGTCGATGAAGAAGATCACGCGCGCCATGGAGCTCATCGCTGCGTCCCGGATCATCAAGGCGCAGCAGCGGGCACAGGCGGCAGCGCCGTACGCCCGGGAGCTGACCCGCGCCGTGTCGGCGGTGGCGACGTTCTCGAACGTCGACCACCCGCTGACCCGGGAGGAGGAGAACCCCAAGCGCGCCGCGGTGCTGGTCATCACCAGCGACCGCGGGCTCGCCGGCGCCTACTCCTCGAGCGTCATCAAGGAGACCGAGCGGCTCGCCGAGCGGCTGCGGGCCGAGGGCAAGGAGCTCGACTTCTACCTCGCCGGGCGCAAGGCGGAGGCGTACTTCAAGTTCCGCGGTCGCCCGTTCGTGCAGGCATGGACCGGCTTCTCCGACCAGCCGACCTACGACAAGGCGGCCGAGATCGGCTCCGCCCTGATCGAGGCGTTCTTGAAGGAGCAGGGCGAGGAGGGTGACGTGGACGAGGTCCACGTGGTCTACACCCGCTTCCGCTCGATGCTGACCCAGGAGCCGACGGCGATCCGCCTGCTGCCGCTCGAGGTCGTGGAGGGCGAGGAGGCGCCGGACGGCGACGAGCTGCTGCCGCTGTACGAGTTCGAGCCGTCGGCCGAGCAGGTCCTCGACGGGCTGCTGCCGCAGTACGTCCAGAGCCGGATCTTCTACAGCCTGCTGCAGGCGGCCGCCTCCGAGCTCGCCGCGCGCCAGAAGGCGATGAAGGCCGCGACGGACAATGCCGAGGAGCTCATCAAGAAGCTCACCCGGATCGCCAACCAGGCGCGCCAGGCGGGCATCACCCAGGAGATCAGCGAGATCGTCGGCGGCGTGAACGCGCTCGCCGACGCCCAGGCTGCGAACGACTGACCCCACCAGAGAAAACACCAAACGGAGTAAGACATGACTGCAACGGTTGAAGAGACCACCGCCAGCGGTGCGGCCTCGGTGGGTCGGATCGCTCGGGTCATCGGCCCGGTCGTGGACATCGAGTTCCCGACCGACGCCATGCCGGAGATCTACAACAAGCTCGAGGCCGAGATCACCCTCGACGGCGAGACCTCGGTCCTGCCGCTCGAGGTGGCCCAGCACATCGGCGACGGCATGGTCCGCGCCATCTCGCTGAAGCCCACCGACGGCCTGGTCCGCGGCCAGACCGTGACCAACACCGGCGAGCCGATCACGGTCCCCGTCGGCGATGTCACCCTCGGCAAGGTCTTCAACGCCACCGGTGACTTCCTCAACCTCGCCGAGGGCGAGCAGGTGGAGGTCACCGAGCGTTGGGGCATCCACCGCAAGGCGCCGGCCTTCGACCAGCTGGAGTCGAAGACCCAGATGTTCGAGACCGGCATCAAGGTCATCGACCTGCTCACGCCGTACGTCACCGGTGGAAAGATCGGCCTGTTCGGTGGCGCCGGCGTCGGCAAGACCGTGCTCATCCAGGAGATGATCGCCCGCGTCGCCAAGAACCACGGTGGTGTGTCGGTGTTCGCCGGAGTCGGCGAGCGCACCCGTGAGGGCAACGACCTGATCGAGGAGATGAAGGACGCGGGCGTCTTCGACAAGGTCGCCCTCGTCTTCGGCCAGATGGACGAGCCGCCGGGCACGCGCCTGCGCGTCGCGCTCTCCGCGCTGACGATGGCGGAGTACTTCCGCGACGTCCAGAACCAGGACGTGCTGCTGTTCATCGACAACATCTTCCGGTTCACCCAGGCCGGCTCGGAGGTCTCCACGCTGCTCGGCCGCATGCCGTCGGCGGTGGGCTACCAGCCCAACCTGGCCGACGAGATGGGCGTGCTGCAGGAGCGGATCACCTCGACGCGTGGTCGCTCGATCACCTCGATGCAGGCGATCTACGTCCCCGCCGACGACTACACCGACCCGGCACCGGCGACGACCTTCGCGCACCTCGACGCCACGACGGAGCTCTCCCGCGAGATCGCGTCGCTGGGCATCTACCCGGCGGTGGACCCGCTGACCTCGACCTCGCGGATCCTCGACCCGCAGTACATCGGTCAGGCGCACTACGACTGCGCGATCCGCGTCAAGCAGATCCTGCAGCGCAACAAGGAGCTGCAGGACATCATCGCGATCCTCGGTGTCGACGAGCTCTCCGAGGAGGACAAGATCATCGTCTCCCGGGCCCGTCGCATCCAGCGGTTCCTGTCGCAGAACACCTACGTCGCCAAGCAGTTCACCGGCATCGAGGGCTCGACGGTTCCCGTGGCCGACACCATCGAGGCGTTCAACAAGATCGCCGACGGTGAGTACGACCACGTCGCCGAGCAGGCGTTCTTCATGTGCGGCGGTCTCGACGACGTCGAGCGCAACTGGGCCGAGATCCAGAAGAGCCTCTGATCATGGCGGACACGACGGTCGAGCACCTGCACGTGGAGCTCGTCGCTGCCGACCGGACCGTGTGGTCCGGCGAGGCGGCGATGATCATCGCGCGCACGCTCGAGGGTGACATCGGCGTGCTGCGCGGTCACGCGCCCACGCTGTCGCTGCTGTCGGCGTCGGTGGTCGAGATCCAGGTCGCGGGCACCAACCAGCTCGTGGTCGCGGCGGTCGACGGGGGCTTCCTGTCGGTCGCCAACGACCGGGTCTCGATCCTCGCCGAGCGGGTCGAGCGTGCCGAGGACATCGAGGTGTCCCAGGCGCGCATCGACCTCGAGGAGGCCCGGCGCCTGCTCGACTCGAGCAACGAGGCCGAGCAGCGGGTCCGGCACGCCGAGGCGCGGATCCGCGCCGCGGAGATGGTCTCGTAGAAGGTCACTGATACGCAGATGGCATGGTGGGAGTGGCTGCTCGACATCTGTGGCGCGCTCCTGCTCCTGTGTGTGCTGTACGGCGCCGGACTCATCGTCCGGCGCCGTCTGCTCTCCCGGCACGGTGGGACCTTCGAGCTCAGCTGCCGCCTGGAGAGCTCGACCGCGGGCCGGGGTTGGGTGCTCGGCCTGGGGCGCTACTCGGGGGAGACCCTGGAGTGGTTCCGCATCTTCACGCTCTCGCCCCGCCCGAAGCGGTCCTGGAGCCGGGCGGAGCTGTCGTACGACGGCCGCCGCCAGCCGGCCGGGACCGAGCAGGCCTCGCTGTACCCTGACCACCTGGTGATCCGATGCCAGTCTCCGGAGGGCGTCGTGGAGCTGGCGATGAGCGTCTCCTCCCTCACCGGCTTCCAGGCGTGGCTGGAGGCCAAGCCGCCCGGCGCCGACTGGAACTCGGTCCGCTGACGCCCGCGTGGGCGAGGGTGGGCTCCGGCTGCCCTGCGTAGGCTTGCCGGGGATGCGCCCGGCGTCGGCGCGGAGGGTCGACTCACGGAGGTCGGGGTGCTGGGGAGCGAGCTGAGGGACGTCGACACGCCGGCGGTCGTGATCGACCGGGACGTCCTCGACCGGAACATCGCGCGGATGGCGGAGACGGTCGGGGCGAGCGGGCTGCGCCTGCGCCCGCACGTGAAGACGCACAAGGTCCCGCAGATCGCCCGGCTGCAGCTGGCTGCCGGTGCCTGCGGTCTGACGGTGGCCACGATCGGCGAGGCCGAGGTGTTCGTCGAGCACGGCGCGACGGACGTGCTGATCGCGTACCCCCTGTGGGTGGGAGCCCGTCAGGCGGACCGCCTGCGCAGGCTCGCGGGCTCCGCCCGGCTCGCGGTCGGCGTCGACTCTGCCGAGGGTGCGCGGGCCATGGGCGGCAGCCTGGGCCGCGACGCCGGGATGCTCGAGGTCCTCGTCGAGGTCGACAGCGGCCACCATCGCAGCGGTGTCGCCGCAGCGAGCGTGGTCGATGTCGCCCGGGCGGCCGCGGACGCGGGGCTGCGGGTCGCCGGGGTGTTCACCTTCCCCGGTCACGGCTATGCCCCGGGGATGCCGCTCGCCGCGGCGGCCCAGGAGGCCCGTGCGCTGGACGTGGCCGTGTCTCGGCTGCGCGCGGCCGGCTTCGAGGCGGGCTGGGTCAGCGGTGGGTCGACCCCCACGGCTCTCCTGACGGAGACCGACTCGGCGCTCACCGAGGTCCGCCCGGGCGTGTACGTCTTCGGCGACGCCCAACAGCTCGAGCTGGACCGCTGCGGATGGGAGGATCTCGCGCTGACCGTCGCGGCGAGCGTGGTGAGCCGCCACCCGGGGAACGCGGACATCCCCCGCCGCGTCGTGCTCGACTCCGGCAGCAAGGTGCTCGGCAGCGACCGGCCGGCGTGGACGACGGGCTTCGGTCGCGTCCGGGAATGCCCCGGCGCACGGGTCACGGCGCTCTCGGAGCACCACGCGACGCTCGCATGGCCCGAGGACGCCGAGCTGCCGGCGCTGGGCGCCCGTCTTCACGTCGTCCCCAACCACGTCTGCCTCACCATGAACCTCGTCGACGAGGTGGTGGTGGTCCGCGACGGCCGGGTCGTCGACCGGTGGGCCGTCGCCGCGCGTGGGCGCAACAGCTAGGGGACCACCGTGGACCCGACCTGCGCCGAGGTGCGAAGCGGCTCGCGTGCCGGACGGGCCGTGCTCGCCGCGGCCGTGCTCGGCTCGTCCCTCGCACTGCTGGACAGCACCGTCGTCAACGTCGCCCTGCGCCGCATCGGCGAGGACCTCGATGCCAGCCTGGGACAGCTCCAGTGGGTCGCGAACGGCTATCTGCTGAGCCTCGCGTCGCTCACCCTGCTCGGCGGGCCGCTGGGCGACCGGTTCGGCCGGCGCCGGATCTTCATGCTCGGGGTGCTCGGCTTCGCGCTCACGTCGGTGGCGTGCGGCGTCGCGCCGACGGCGCCGTCGCTGATCCTCGCCCGGGTCGCGCAGGGCGTGACGGCGGCGCTGCTCGTGCCCGGCAGCCTGGCCATGATCCAGGGCACCTTCGCGCCCGCCGACCGCGGCCGCGCGATCGGCACCTGGTCCGGGCTGGGCGGCGTGGCGGCGGCCATCGGGCCCTTCCTCGGGGGCTGGCTGGTGCAGGCGGTGAGCTGGCGGTGGGTGTTCCTCATCAACCTGCCGGTCGCGGTCGTGACGCTCCTGGTCGCCCGCCGGGTGCCCGAGACGCGGGACCCGCAGTCCGTCCCGGGCTTCGACGCCGCCGGGGCGGTGCTCGGCGCGCTCGCCCTCGGTGGGCTCACCTACGCCCTGATCGAGTGGCGGACCGCGCCGGGCCTGGCGGTGCCGGCGCTCGCGGTCGGCCTGGTCTGCGGGGCGGCCTTCTGGGCGAACGAGCACCGGCGCGCCCACCCGATGCTGCCGCCCTCCCTGTTCGCCTCACGCCAGTTCAGCGCGGCGAACGCGATGACCCTGTTGACCTACGCCGCACTCGGGGGAGTGCTGTTCTTCCTCGTCCTGCAGCTCCAGACCGTCGCCGGGTACGACGCCCTCCAGGCCGGGCTCGCCACGCTGCCGATCACCGCGGTGATGTTGCTGCTCGCCGGCCGCGCCGGGGCGCTGGCCGGCCGCATCGGTCCGCGGCTGCCGATGACGGTGGGCCCCGTGCTCTGCGCGCTCGGGGTGCTGCTCCTGCGCCGGGTCGACGCCGACCCGGCGTACTGGACGGACGTCGCCGTGCCCCTCACGGTCTTCGGGCTGGGGCTGGCCGCTCTCGTGGCGCCGCTGACCGCGGCGGTCCTCGCCGCCGTACCCGACCACCACGCGGGGGTCGCCTCGGGGGTGAACAACGCGGTCGCGCGGGCCGGCTCCCTGCTGGCGGTCGCGGCCCTGCCCCTCATGGTGGGCCTGGCCGGCGCCGACTACCAGCGGCCCGAGGTGTTCGCCGACGGCTACCGCGCGGCGATGGCGTGGTGTGCGGCCCTGCTCGTCGCAGGCGGCGCGCTGTCCTGGCTGCTGATCCGCAACCCGGGCGCCGAGGCGCGCTGATCAGTCCTCGAACAGCCCGCGGATGTCCTCGGCGCCGATGGAGGTGCTCATCGCCCCGTCGCCGTCGATGACCTGGGCGAAGAGCTCGGCCTTGCGCGCCTTGAGCTCCATCACCTTCTCCTCGATCGTGTCGGTGGCGACCAGGCGGTAGACGTGGACGTGGCGCGACTGGCCGATCCGGTGCGCGCGGTCCACGGCCTGCGCCTCCGCGGCGGGGTTCCACCACGGGTCCAGCACGAAGACGTAGTCGGCCTCGGTCAGGGTGAGCCCGGTGCCGCCCGCCTTCAGCGAGATCAGGAAGACCGGCGCCGCTCCGGAGCGGAAGCGGTCGATGACCGCGGCGCGGTCGCGGGTGGAGCCGTCGAGGTAGGTGGTGGGGATCTCGGCGTCGTCGAGGCGTGAGCGCACCCGCGTGAGGAAGGACGTGAACTGGCTGAAGACCAGGGCCCGGTGGCCCTCGGCCGTGATCTCGCGGAGGTGCTCGACGAGGACGTCGAGCTTGGCCGAGCCGACGCGCTCGTGCTCGTCGTCGACGAGGGCGGGGTCGAGCGCGAGCTGCCGCAGCCTGGTCAGCGCGCTGAAGATGGCGACGCGGTTGCGGTCGAAGTCCTCGACCAGGCCCAGGATCCGCTGACGCTCCCGCGCCAGGTGGGTGTCGTAGATCTTGCGGTGGGCGGGTGCCAGGTCGACCTGCAGGACCTGCTCCTGCTTGGGCGGCAGGTCGTCGGCGACCAGCTCCTTGGTGCGCCGCAGCAGGAAGGGCTTGATCCGGGCGCGGAAGCGGTCGAGCACGGCCTGGTCGCCGTCGCGCTCGACCGGGCGCACCACGCGGTCGTGGAAGGTGCGCGGCCAGGGGTAGAGGCCGGGCACCGTGACCGAGAGCAGCGACCACAGCTCCATCAGCCGGTTCTCGAAGGGCGTGCCGGTGACCGCCAGCTTGAAGGGCGCCTCGAGGCTGCGCACGGCCTGGTAGGTCTTGCTCTGGTGGTTCTTGGCCTGCTGCGCCTCGTCCAGCACGATGCCCGACCACGCGACGCCGGCGTACTCCTCGTGGCCCAGGCGCAGCAGGGTGTAGGTGGTGACGACGATGTCGTGGTCGCGCGCGAGCGCCGCGACGTCGTCGGTACGACGCGCCGCCACCCCGACGCGCAGGCCCGGCGCGTGCCGCCCGGCCTCGGTGGCCCACGCGGTCACGACGCTGGTCGGGGCCACGACCAGGAAGGGCGCGTCCAGCGGCCGCTCGGCGCGGGCGTGGGCCACCAGGGCGAGGACCTGGAGCGTCTTGCCGAGCCCCATGTCGTCGGCGAGGATGCCGCCGAGGCCGTGCTGCCACAGGAACGCGAGCCACCAGAACCCCTCGCGCTGGTAGCTGCGGAGGTCGGTGGCGAGGCCACGGGGCTCGGGGCGGGGGATGTCGGTGAGATCGCGCAGCGCCTGGGCCCGCTCCACCCACGCGGCGACCTGGGCGTCGACGAGGCCGGTCTCGGCGAGCTGCGCCCACAGCCCCAGGTCGTGGTGGCCGATGCCGATCCGGTCGCCGTCGCGCTCGCGCAGCTCACCGGCGGCGGTGACGACCTCGCGCAACCGGTCGAACTCCGGGCGGTCGGTGGTGACGTAGAGGCCGCTCGGGAGGACGAGGAACTCCAGGTCGAGGGTCAGCGCCGCGAGCACGTCGGGCAGGGGGATCTGCTCGCCGGCGACGGTGACCGTGACGGCGAGGTCGAGCCAGTCGGTGGCCGCGGGGTCGGGCTCGGCGAGGTCGAACCGGATCTCAGGGCCGACGTCCGCCTCGCGGAAGTCGGGGCGCTGCTCCTCGACCACCCGGACCCCGGGGATCTCCCGCAGATGTGGCAGGTCGTGGATGGCCAGCGCGAGGGCGTCGCCGTCGGTCACGGTGGACAGGTGGAGGAGCGCCTGCGGCACGGTGGCGAGCAGGGCCTGCTCCGCGGCCTGGTCGCGGACACCGCCGAGCGAGTCGCGGCTCGTCAGCACGCAGCTTCGGTCGGCGTCGGCGCCGTACTGCCAGCGCCACGCCAGCCCCGCCTTGGTCGAGCTGTGCCACGAGACCGTCAGCACGAGCGTGGGGGCCAGAGGCTCGGGAAGCTCGAGCGCGGAGCCGTCGGCACGGACCGGGACCAGGCGCATCAGGCCGGGCAGCGTCTCGCGGAAGTCGGCGAGGTCGGCGGGCGGCACCAGGATCGGCGGCCCGTCGACCAGATGGCGCAGCGCGGGCGGGACGGGCGCGGTCGTCGCGGCGACCACGAGACCCCCCGTGTCGTCGAGCAGGCCGACCACGGAGGCTGGCGAGCCGACCAGCACGACCGTCTCGCCGCGCCAGGTCCGCTCGCCGAGGGTGACCGCCGCGCGCATCGTCGTACCGCCCTCGACGTCGCCGATCTCGGCGACCACCTCGGCGGGCTCGTCGGAGATCTCCACCGAGGTCAGCGGGCGGGCGGGGAGCAGCTGGACGCCGGCGTCGCGGGCGTTGCGCAGCGCCCGGACCACCTGGTCGCCGAACTCGTCGAGGGAGGGCGCGACGCCGGCGGAGTAGAAGCCGCGGTGGCCGGCCCACTGCGTGTGCAGGGCCGCCAGCGCGTCGGCCTGGCGGGGCACGAAGCCGGGGCGGCCGGCGGCGATGTCGCTCCACTCGGCGCCGGACTTGATCCACGGCTTGCTCTTGCCCCGGCGCAGCGGCCGGACCCGCAGCGTCGGCCCGGGGGACCGGTAGCCGCGCCCCTCGTCCAGCGAGATCTCCAAGGCGAGCGGCACCTCCTCGCGCAGCTGCGGCCGCTGGCGCTCCAGCTCGCCCACCAGGCGCTCGAGCGAGCGGCGCCAGGCCGCCTCGCCGGCCGGCTGGGTGAAGGTGCGGCGCAGGGTCAGGGCGAGCGCGGCGCCGTGCTTGCACACCGAGCGCACGGGGCAGGTGCAGACCGTGAACAGCCAGCCCGCATAGCCGTCGTGGGGCGCCTCGGCGTGCAGCTGGACCTGGTACGGCGTCTCGCGGGTGCCGAGGACGTCGGCGGTCGCGGTCACCGAGGCCGCGGACAGCAGGCCGATCTCCGGACGCCGCACGCCCCCGTCCGCGACGATCCCCCGGGCGCGCTCGAGCGTCTGGGCGTCGAAGTGGCGCGCCAGGAAGTCGTCGGTGAGCTCGGCCAGGACGTTCACGGTCCGCTCATCGTGGCACGCCGGGCCGACGGACCCGGCATCGATCCACAGGGCCCGGAGCCGGCCTCACCGCCCGGCGCGCCGCCGCCTCCCGCTGCCCTCGGGGAAGGGCCAGGCCAGGGTGAGCGAGCCGCCGGCGGGCAGGGCGGCCCAGCGCGCCGCGAAGTCGTCGTACCGGTCGTAGAGCCGCGCGAGCAGTGCGGGCTCGACTCCGCTGTCCTCGGCCCGGCCGGGCCAGGCGGGGTCGGGTCGCCGCCGCCCGCGGTCGACCTCCCACAGCGCGACGGTGAGCGAGGCGAGCCGCTCGGAGCGGGCCATGTCGGCCGACTCCTCCGGGGTCGGGGTCCGGCGGTTCTTCAGGGACGCTCGGCGCGCCGCGGGGTCGAGCGGCCAGAACAGGCCGTCGTCGCCGTCGGCGGCGGCGAGCCGGCCGTACACGCCGCCGCGGATGCCGTCCTCGATCTCGACCAGCAGGTGCGCGACGTCGTGGGGGACCGCGTCGCTGTGCCCTGGCCCGTTGCGCGGCGCGAGGGCCGCGCCGACCGTGCGGCGCACCGCGATCTCGTAGCGGCCGGCGAGCTTGGTGAAGGTGACGTCCACCGGGCCCATCGTCGTGGCGGCGTCCGACGCGGGCAACCGGGTTTCAGTCCGTCGAGGTGCCCAGCAGGCGCTCGGGATGGCGGGCGAGATAGTCCGCGACGGGGAGCGGCGTGCGGCGGCGGTAGCCGTGGGGGAGCCAGAGGTCTCCGCGCTGGGAGAGGTACAGGACCTGCCAGTGGTACAGGCCCGCGAGAGCCCCGGGGTCGCGCTCCAGGATCCGGGCGTAGGCCCGGATGCCACGCACGTAGCCGTCGTGGTGGTTGTAGGCGAAGAGTGCCTCGTCGAGGCGCCCCGGGGTGCCGCCTCCGCTGGCGGCGAGATAGCGCGCCGCGGCGAGGATCGCGTCGCGGGGGTCGTCGATGTCACCCCTGCCGTAGCGCGCCCAGGTCGAGGGGATGAACTGCATCGGGCCGCGCGCGCCGGCCGAGGAGTAGCCGCGGATCTTGCCGAAGCCCGTCTCGACGAGGTTGACCGCGGCCAGCACCTCCCAGGGCACGCCGAACCTCCGCTCGCCCTCCTCGTAGTGCGCGCGGAGCTCGTCGAGCGGCGCCGGCGCGACGATGCGCCAGGCCGGGAGCTCGGCGGAGAGCCGGGTGAGGACGCCGCGCAGGCTGGTGCGCGCCTCGATGTGGTCGGCGGCGATGGTGCGGTACGCGCCGGCCTCCGCCAGTGCACGGTCCTGCCAGGACCGCTCCCGCGCGAGCTGGCGGTACAGCACCTGCGTCTCGAACGCCGCCTGCCGTCGGGTGTGCTCCGCCGCGCCCGGGTCCCTGACCAGGTCCTCCGCGGCGACCAGGCGCCGAGCGAGCTCCTCCGCATCGGCCGCGAGGGCGGGCGCGACGAGCTCCGGTGCCACCGGGGTGGGGGAGCCGGTCGGGCCGGGCGAGCCGGCGGAAGGAGTGCCGGCGCTCGTCGTGGGCGCCGACGGCCCGGTTCCGGGCTCGCCGCCGCAGGCCGCCAGCACCGTCGCCAGCACGGCTGCCGGGACGGCGAGCGGGACCGGGCGGCGGCGCGGGCTCACTGCTCCCGCTCGCCTCCGGGCACCCACAGCACGTCGCCCTGCTCGCGGTTCGCATGGCGCGCGAGGATGAACACCAGGTCCGAGAGCCGGTTGAGGTAGGTGATCGCCAGCTTGTTCATCACCTCGCCGTGCACCTCGTAGGCAGCCCAGGCCGCCCGCTCCGCCCGTCGTACGACGGTGCGCGCGACGTGGAGGTGGGCGGCGCCCGGCGTCCCGCCGTTGAGGATGAACGAGCGCAGCTTCGGCAGCGGCTCGTTGTAGGCGTCGCACCAGGCCTCCAGCCGGTCGACGTACTCCTGCTCGATGCGCAGGGGCGGGAACTCCGGCTCGGCGACCACCGGCGTGCAGAGGTCGGCCCCGACGTCGAAGAGGTCGTTCTGCACGCGCAGCAGCACCCGGACGACGTCCTCCTCGAGCCCGCCCGTCGCGACCGCCACCCCGAGGTGGGCGTTGGCCTCGTCCACGTCGGCGTAGGCCTGCAGGCGCAGGTCGGTCTTGGTCGTGACGCTCATGTCGCCCAGCCGGGTCTCGCCGGCGTCGCCGGTGCGGGTGTAGATGCGGGTGAGGTTGACCATGACTCGCCAGCGTAGTCCCGACGACCGGGCGAGAAAGTCGGGCCCGGAATGCAACCGATCGGACTGCCGGAGCGTCATGGTGGGTAACAGGCGAATGTCGGGGTCGATCTCGGGAGGGAAGCATGGGTGCACGGCGGTCCGCGGGCTCGGTCGGCGAGCACGCCCGGATCGAGCACGTGCTCGGCGAGCCGGTGCTCGTCCTGGCCGGCGACCTCGACGTGCGCTCGACCGGTGAGCTGCGCGCCGCTGTGCACGAGCACCTGCGTCGCTGCGGCACCGACCTGGTGAGCCCCGTGATCCTCGACATCAGCGCGGTGACGTCGGTCGACGCCACCGCGCTGAAGGTGATCGCGGCGGCGAGCCGTCAGGCCCAGCGCTACGGGGTGCGCCTCGTGCTGCGCGGCGCGCAGCCCGCGGTCCGGCGGATGCTGCACCTGACCCACCTGATCCGGCTGATCGAGCTGGAGCGGGAGCCGATCCCGGCCTGAGCGCCGGCCGCGCGGCCGCCGCGTTGTGGAGAACCCCACATGGACGACGGTTACCAAGGGGTAGCGATCGGCCTACGCTTCGGCCTATGAGCACCTCGCCCGATGCAGCCGGCACCGCCGGGAAGGCCGAATCGACCAGGCACCCGAAGGACCGCCCCTGGGTGATGCGGACCTACGCCGGTCACTCGACCGCCGAGGCGTCCAACGCGCTGTACCGCACCAACCTCGCGAAGGGGCAGACCGGCCTTTCGGTCGCCTTCGACCTGCCGACCCAGACCGGCTACGACCCGGACAGCCCGCTCTCGCGCGGCGAGGTCGGCAAGGTCGGCGTACCCGTGCCGCACCTGGGGGAGATGCGCAAGCTCTTCGACCAGATCCCCCTCACCGAGATGAACACCTCGATGACGATCAACGCGACGGCCATGTGGCTGCTCGCGCTCTACCAGGTGGTCGCGGAGGAGCAGAACCCCGATCTCTCGCCGTCCGAGGTCGCCCACCAGCTCGCGGGCACGACCCAGAACGACATCATCAAGGAGTACCTCTCGCGCGGGACCTACGTGTTCCCGCCCGAGCACTCGCTGCGGCTGATCGGCGACATGATCGCCTACACGGTCCACGAGATCCCGAAGTGGAACCCGATCAACATCTGCAGCTACCACCTGCAGGAGGCCGGCGCGACGCCGGTGCAGGAGATCGCCTACGCCCTGTGTACGGCGATCGCGGTGCTCGACCAGGTGAAGGCCTCCGGGCAGGTCAGCGACGAGGACTTCGAGAAGGTCGTCGGCCGGATCTCCTTCTTCGTCAACGCGGGCGTGCGCTTCGTCGAGGAGATGTGCAAGATGCGCGCCTTCGTCGACCTGTGGGACGAGATCACCCGCGAGCGCTACGGCGTCCAGGACGAGAAGATGCGTCGCTTCCGCTACGGCGTGCAGGTCAACAGCCTCGGCCTCACCGAGGCCCAGCCGGAGAACAACGTCCAGCGCATCGTCCTGGAGATGCTGGCCGTCACGCTGTCGAAGAAGGCGCGGGCCCGCGCCGTGCAGCTCCCGGCGTGGAACGAGGCCCTCGGCCTGCCGCGGCCCTGGGACCAGCAGTGGTCCCTGCGCCTGCAGCAGGTGCTGGCGTTCGAGTCCGATCTCCTCGAGTACGACGACATCTTCGACGGCTCCCCGGTCATCGAGGCCAAGGTGCAGGAGCTGGTCGCCGGCGCGAGGGCCGAGATCGACCGGGTCCAGGCCATGGGCGGCGCGATCGCCGCCGTCGACTCCGGGTACATGAAGCAGGAGCTGGTCTCCTCCCACGCCCGCCGGCGGGCCGCCATCGAGGCCGGCGAGGAGATCATCGTCGGGGTCAACAGGTTCGACACCACCGAGCCGAGCCCGCTGACCGCCGACCTGGACAAGGCGATCATGGTCGCCGACCCGGAGGCCGAGAAGGCCGCCCTCGCGTCGGTGGAGGCGTGGAAGGCGCAGCGCGACCAGGCGGAGGTCGACGCTGCGCTGGCCCGCCTGGCCGAGGACGCCAAGTCCGGCGCCAACCTGATGGCCGCCACCCTCGCCGCCGCCCGCGCGGGCGCGACGACGGGGGAGTGGGCCGGCGTGCTGCGCGAGGTGTTCGGAGAGTTCCGCGCCCCGACCGGTGTCGCCGGCGCCGTCGGTGTGGCCGAGGCCGGCGCCGAGCTGACCGCTGTCCGCGAGGCCGTGAAGCGGACCGGCGAGGAGCTCGGCGGGCGGCTGCGGCTGCTCGTCGGCAAGCCGGGTCTCGACGGCCACTCGAACGGCGCGGAGCAGGTCGCCGTGCGCGCGCGCGACGCGGGCTTCGAGGTCATCTACCAGGGCATCCGCCTCACCCCGGAGCAGATCGTCGCGGCCGCCGTGGCCGAGGACGTCCACTGCGTCGGGCTGTCGATCCTCTCGGGCTCGCACATGGAGCTGGTGCCTGCGGTGCTCGACGGTCTCCGGGCCGCCGGCATGGGCGACGTCCCGGTCATCGTCGGCGGCATCATCCCCGAGTCCGACGGCAGGGCGCTCGTCGACCTCGGGGTGGCGGCGGTCTACACCCCGAAGGACTTCGGGCTGACCGAGATCATGGGCGGCATCGTCCAGGTCATCCGCGCGGCCAACGGGCTGGACTGACCCCTGGACTGACCCCTGGACTGACCCGTCGTACGACGCTCAGTCGGCCGCGATCACCCGTGCCACGGATGCGGGGTCGCGGCCGACGACCGTCGTACCGTCCGTCGCGGTGATGATCGGGCGCTGGATGAGCCGCGGGTTCTCCGCCAGGAGGCGCACCCAGGCATCCCTCTGGTCGGCCGCCTTCGCGGGCAGCGTGACGCCCAGCCTGCCGGCGTCCGCCGTCCGCGCGATGTCCCACGGCTCGAGGGCCAGCCTGGCCAGCACGTCCTCCAGCTCGGCCGTCGTCGGCGGGTCGTCGAGATAGCGGCGGACCGTGTACGCGACGCCCGCGGCCTGCAGCTCGCCCACGGCGGTGCGGCACTTGGAGCAGGCGGGGTTGAGCCAGATCTCGATCACGCCCGCACCCTAGCCGTCCCGGTCCTGCGTGACCGGGGTCACGCTCGTTAGGCAAGCCTTTCTCCCCTATCCTCGAGTCGTGGGCAAGGACAAGGGCAAGAAGTCGAAGGGGAAGCAGCGCAAGCTCCCCAAGACGAAGTGCTGCGTGTCCAAGTCGCGCTGCGGCCGCTGCCCCATCCGCATGCTCAAGGAGGGCACCCTGCCCGAGGGGTACACCGTCAAGAAGCGGGTGCTCGTGCGCGCCGACGGCAAGAAGGTCAGCAAGAAGGCGCTGCAGAAGGCCGCCTGAGCCCGCGCCGGGCGGCCCACTACGCTGATCGCCATGGCAGCCCCGCGCTTCACCGACCAGCTCAACGTCCAGATCGGCAACGAGTTCGCCGCGCACAACCAGTACCTCGCGTGCGCCGTCCACTACGACGGGCTGACGATGCCGCAGCTGGCCGGGTTCTTCTACGGGCAGGCGCTCGAGGAGCGCCACCACGCGATGATGATGGTGCAGTACCTCCTCGACACCGACGCCCCGGTCGAGATCCCGGGCGTGGAGGCGCCGGTCTCGTCGTTCGAGGACGTGATCGCCCCGGTGGCGCTGGCCCTGGAGCAGGAGAAGCGGGTCACCGAGCAGATCAACGACCTGCTGCGCATCGCGCGCGAGGAGAACGACTTCGCCTCCGAGCAGTTCATGCAGTGGTTCATCAAGGAGCAGGTGGAGGAGGTCGCCACGATGAACGACCTGCTCACCGTCGTGACGCGCAGCAAGGACGACATCAACGCCATCGAGGACTGGGTCGCCCGGGAGCAGGGCGCGGGCGCGACCGACCCGACCGCGCCGCCCGCGGCCGGCGCCTGAGCGGTCGGCGGCGCTACGCCCCTGCGGGGCGGTGGTGTCGGCGCCGGTAGAGCGCGACGCCCAGTGCGACGCCGAGTGCGAGCCCCACGAGCGCGCCGACCACGGTGCCGGTCTCGCCCGCGCTCCTGCCGATCACCAGGCCGGCGGCGCACGCGGCGAGCGTGGCGCACACGAGGGCGAGGTTGAAGAAGACCTCGCGGAAGTAGATGCGGGTGAAGCTCTCCTGCGGCGCGCCCGGCGCTGCCGGCGCCCCCGGCGGGCTGGCGGGTCCCGGCCGGGCCGCCGGAACGGGCGAGGCGGCGGCGCCGTCGAGCGGGATCACCTGGACGACCGCAGTGACGGGCAGGCGCCCGTAGATGTGCGGGAAGGTCTCCGTCGCGCCGGGAGCCGCCGGCTCCTCGACGACGGGTACGTCGAGGAGCGCCGGGTCGATCCGCAGCAGCACGAGCGGCTCGGTGACGTCGGCGTAGAACTGGGCGCGCACCTCGGTCCACTGGTCCGCGCGGCTGGCGTGGATGAAGCCCACCTCGGCGAGGGTGCGACCGAGGGTCGAGGTCGTGTACGCACCCGTGCGCCGGGCCTTCTCCCAGTCCGAGCGGAGGGCGATGTGGAAGAGCGGCGTCACGGCGTCGGGGCTCAGAACAGCCGGTCTTCGGCGTTGTCCAGGCCGCGCAGCGCGTCGTAGTCGACGACCGCGCAGGTGATCCCGCGGTCCTCGGCGAGCACCCGGGCCTGGGGCTTGATCTCCTGGGCGGCGAAGATGCCGCGGACGGCGCCCTTGCCGGTGAGCAGCGGGTCGCGGTTGAGCAGCTCGAGATAGCGGGTGAGCTGCTCGACGCCGTCGATCTCCCCGCGGCGCTTGATCTCGACCGCGACCGACAGACCCTCGCCGTCGCGGCACATCAGGTCGACCGGACCGATCGCCGTCGGGAACTCGCGGCGGACCAGGGTGAGCCCGGCCGCCAGGGTGGCCGGATGCTCGGCGAGCAGCTCCTGGAGGTGCCTCTCGACGCCGTCCTTCTGCAGGCCGGGGTCGACGCCGAGGTGATGGGAGGAGTCGTGGATCAGCTCGTCGATGAGGATCCGCAGGGTGTCCGGGGTCTGGCCCTTCGGCGCCTTGGCGGTCACCGTCCATTCCGTCCGGCCGTCCTCGGTCACGCTCTCGCGCACGGTGCAGGGCGGGGACATCCAGTTGAGCGGCTTGTACGAGCCGCCGTCGGAGTGCACGAGCACCGAGCCGTCCGCCTTGAGCATGAGCACTCGCGTCGCCATCGGGAGATGGGCGGTCAACCGGCCTGCGTAGTCCACCTGGCAACGCGCTACGACGAGTCTCACGAGCCAGCAACATACCTGGCGGTCCGGCGACCCCGGATCGGGCCGGCAGACTTCCCGCCCGACGCCGTCGTCGCTGGAGACTCTCCGCCGTCGGGTGTGATGTCGGTCTCCCGGTGTCCAGATGGGTTACTGACGGGTAGTCAGGTCGCTCCTCGAATGCCACACTGCGGGCCATGACTTCGAGCGAGCAGATCTTCAACACGCTGGTGCTCCCGTACCTGAACCACGCGGTGCGCACCTACGAGTCGGGCTACGCCTCGGTGACCGACATCGACGCGGCGATGCGCTTCGGCTGCGGCTACCCGAAGGGCCCCCTGACCGTCGTGGACGAGATCGGCGCCGAGCAGGTCCGTGACCTGCTGGCCGCCCGCTTCGCGGAGACCGGCGACCACCTGCACGAGCCGGCCGGCCTGCTCGACAAGCTGGTCGCCGAGAGCCGCACCTTCGCCGACGAGGCAGCCGCCGCGGGAGAGGCCGCCGCCCCGGCGTTCAAGCGCGACATCGCCAAGGTCGGCGTCGTCGGCACCGGCACCATGGCCTCGGGCATCGTCCAGGTCTTCGCGCAGGCGGGGTACGACGTGGTCTTCGTCGGCCGCGGACAGGACAAGCTGGACGGCGTCCTGGGCTACATCACCAAGAACCTCGACCGCGCCATCGCCAAGGGCAAGGGCACCGAGGCGGACAAGGACGCGCTGCTCGGCCGCCTGACCGGCGCCGTCGAGCGCGAGGCGCTGGGCGACGTCGACATCGTCGTCGAGGCGATCGCCGAGGACCTCGAGCTCAAGCTGCAGCTCTTCCGCGACCTCGACCGGATCGCGAAGCCCGGCGCGATCCTCGCGACGACCACCTCGTCGCTCCCCATCACCAAGCTGGGCGAGGCCACGAGCCGGCCCCAGGACGTCATCGGCATGCACTTCTTCAACCCCGCGCCGGTCATGAAGCTGGTCGAGGTCATCACGACCTCGGCCACCGCCGCGGACGTCGACGAGACCGTCCGCGCGCTGACGGCCAATGTCGGCAAGATCGGCGTCTCGGCCGGCGACCGCTCCGGCTTCATCGTCAACCTGCTCCTCTTCCCCTACCTCAACGACGCGATCAAGCTCGCCGAGGCCGGCGAGGACCTGGCGACGATCGACGCCGCGATCAAGGAGACGGCCGGCTTCCCGATGGGCCCCTTCGAGCTGCTCGACGTGGTCGGCAACGACGTCTCGCTGGCGATCCAGAAGGAGCTGCACCGGGAGTTCGGCGAGCCGGGCTTCGCTCCGGCCACGACGTTGGAGGACAAGGTGGCGGCGGGCGAGCTCGGCCGCAAGACCGGCCGCGGCTTCCACGACTACGCCAAGTAGCCTTCACCGCGTGACCCTTCACCACACGGCTCTCGGTTCCACCGGGAGCCGTGTGGTCTTCCTGCACGGGCTCTTCGGCCAGGGGAAGAACTGGACCGGCATCGCCAAGCAGCTGGCCGAGCGGCACCGCGTGCTGCTGCTCGACCTGCCGCACCACGGCCGCTCCGCCTGGCTCGAGCGCTTCGACTTCGTCGAGACCGCCACCCTGGTCGCCGACGCGCTGGGTGAGGAGCCGGTGACGCTGGTCGGCCACTCGCTGGGCGGCAAGGTCGCGATGGTGCTGGCACTGCTCCATCCCGAGCGGGTCGAGCGGCTGTGCGTCGCGGACATCTCGCCGGTCTCGTATGCCGGAGGCAGCGAGTTCCCGGGCTACATCGCGGCCATGCGAGGCATGGACCTGTCCCAGGTCGGGCAGCGCTCGGACGCCGAGCGCCTGCTGGAGCCGGCGGTCCCGGACCCGACGGTGCGCTCGTTCCTGCTGCAGAACCTCCGTCGCGACCCCTCCGCTCCCCATGGCTGGAGCTGGCAGACGAACCTCGACGTCCTGGGCCGCGACCTGGACGTCATCAGCGGCTGGCCCGAGGCGCAGCTGGCCGCGGCGGCGCCGTACGACGGGCCGGTGCTGTGGCTGGCCGGAGGCCGGTCGAGCTACGTCCAGCCGGCGTACGACGCCGCGATGGACCGGTACTTCCCCCGCAACCGCAAGGTGACCCTCAAGGACACCGGGCACTGGCTGCACTCCGAGCGCCCGGAGCTCTTCCTCGAGGTGCTGCGCCGCTTCGTCGGCGACTGAGGTCCCGGCAGCCGCTCAGCCCTCGGTCTGGCGGGCGCGATAGGCCGCCACGGCGTTGCGGTTGCCGCAGGTGACCGAGCAGAAGCGCTTGGACCGGTTGCGGGAGAGGTCGAGCACGATCCCCTCGCAGCCGTCGTCGGCACAGATCGCGAGCCGCGACATCTCGTCGGCGCGGATCACGTCGATCATCGCCATCGCGGTCTCGACCACGATCCGCTGCGCGAAGGGGGCGTCGTTGGCGACGGCGTGCAGGTGCCAGTCGTGGCCGTCGTGACGACGCAGCTGGGGCAGGGCGGAGGCGTCGCGGAGCATGGCGTTGACGATCCCCGCGGCGTCGTCGCGGTCCGCGGTGAGCAGCTCGCGCAGGGCGGGCACGACCGCCAGCACCTCGTCCACCTCGGCCTGGTCGCCGTCGTGCCGACCGGTGTAGCCGTAGTCGGCGAAGTAGGAGTCGAGGTCGTCGGGCGTGCGGATCGTGCCGGGCTCCAGGCTCCCGTTGACCAGCGCGACCGCCGCCTGGAGGGACAGCGTCGTGTCATGAGCGAAAACCACTTTGACAGATTACCGCACCCCGGCCTACTGTCATGAGTCATGACGACTTTGACCCGTGACAGCGCTCGCGTGAGCACGCCCCCCGCGACGCGGACCGGGTTGGCCTTCGCCCTCACCTCCGCCGTCACGTTCGCGCTCTCCGGCGCGCTGGCGCGGCCGCTGCTCGACAGCGGCTGGACCGCCGGGAGCATCGTCCTGCTGCGCATCGCGATCGGTGCCGTGGTCGTCCTGCCCTTCGGCCTCGTCGCGCTGCGCGGCCGCTGGGGGCTCCTGCGCCGCGCGGCCCCGACGGTCCTGCTGTACGGAGGCCTGGCGGTCGCCGGCGCGCAGTACTGCTACTTCTCGGCCGTGCGCACCATGGAGGTCGGCCCGGCGCTGCTCATCGAGTACACCGCCCCCGCCGCCGTCGTGGTGTGGATGTGGCTGGTCCACGGCCAGCGTCCGGGCCGGCTCACCGTGGCGGGTGCCGCGGTCGCAACTGTGGGCCTGGTGCTGGTGCTCGACCTGTTCTCGGGGGCCGACGTCGACGTCCGGGGCGCCGCGTGGGCACTGGCCGCGATGGTCGGCGCCGCGGCGTACTTCGTGATCTCCGCCGACGAGCGCAGCGGCCTCCCGCCGCTCGCCCTCGCGGCCGGCGGGCTCGTGGTCGGTGGTGCCCTGCTCGGCCTGCTCGGTCTGCTCGGTCTGATGCCGATGGCGGGGTCGTCGGACGACGTCGCGTACGCCGGGATCGAGCTCGCGCCCTGGGCGGTGCTGCTCCTCCTCGGGCTGGTCACCGCCGCGCTCGCCTACACGACCGGCATCGCCGCCAGCCGCCGCCTCGGCTCGCGGCTGGCGTCCTTCGTCGCCCTCAGCGAGGTCGTGGCGGCCGTCGTGTGGGCCTGGCTGCTGCTCGACCAGCTCCCGGCCGCGGTGCAGTTCCTCGGCGGCGCGCTGATCCTCCTCGGCGTGGTCGGCGTCAAGCTGGGGGAGCGCAGCGTCGCGCATCCGGACGAGCCGGTCCTCGTCTGAGGCGCGCCGTGAGGTCGCGGGTCCAGCTGTAACTACCTGTTCGTGTCACTGCCTGACCCGTAGACGGGTGCGGTACCAGCATGGACAGGTAGTTACAGCCGCGCGGTAGCCGCCACCCACCCACCGAACGGCGTCGCGTCAGCGCAGGTCCTGCTGCTTGACCACGACCTCGCGCAGGATGAGCAGGATCGCCGCGGCGACGGGGATCGCCAGCAGCGCGCCGACCACACCGAGCAGCCCGGCGCCGACCAGCGCCGCGATCACGATGACCGCACCCGGCAGGTCGACCGACTTGCTCATCACCCGCGGGTAGACCACGTAGTTCTCGACCTGCTGGTAGACGACGTAGAACACGACGCAGGCGATGCCGGTCTTGACGTCCGTGGCGAAGGCGATCGCGGAGACGATCACCGCGCCGAGCGTGGCGCCGATCATCGGGATCACGTCGAGCACGGCCACGACGAACGCCAGCGCGACGGCGTACTCGCTGATCTCGGTCAGGGAGAGGAAGACCAGCGAGGACAGGCCCGCGCAGAGCGCGACCACGAAGGCCCCGGAGACGTAGCCGCCGATGTTGGCGATCACCTTGTCGCCGAGCTTGGCGACCCGCTCGCGGCGCGAGGCCGGGGCGAGCTTGTAGAGCGCGCCGGTCGTGGTCTTGAGCGAGGCGAGGAAGTACAGGGTGAGGACCACGATGATGAACAGGTTGAACAGCGCCGAGATGACCTTCAGGCCGACGCCGAGGACACCGCCGAACAGGCCTGAGAGGAAGTCGCCGTCCTCGATGTAGGCCTTGGCCTTGTCGATGATGTCGTACTCGCGGTTGAGCTCCTGGATCCGCTCGCTGCGCTGGAGCTCGTCGAGCCATCCCGGGGCGTTCTTCGTGATCGCCGCGATCTGGTCGGTGATGACCGGGACGATCGCGACCAGGAAGAGCCCCACCGCCGCGAAGGCGACCGCCAGGACGATCGAGACGGCGTACGGCCGCCGCAGGCCGCGCCGGCCGAGGAACTCGACCGCGGGGTTGAGCCCGGCGGCGAGGAAGAAGGAGACGACCACCAGCATCAGCACCGAGCCGATGCCGAGGACCGCCTGGAAGAGCCAGTACGCCGTCAGTGCGCCCAGGGCCCCGACGAACCCGTAGTAGAACGGGGAACGCCGGTCGAAGGGCTTGCCGAGCGTGCCGTACGGCGCGGGCGCCGCCTCGTCGGCGACGGGCGACGCCGGATCGATCCCCCCGTGCTCCTCGACCCCGTCGCCGGCCGCGGGCACGCTCAACTCTCGTCCTCGCCGAAGCCGGCGACGAGGTCGGCGAGCGAGGACAGCTGGGCGGTGATCGCGGCGCGCCGCTTGGTCAGGCGGTCGAGCTCGGCCCGCCGGGCCGCGATCTCCCGCTGGAGCTCGGCGTCGCCGCTGGCGGTGATCGCCTCGGCCTGGGTGCGCGCGGAGACGATGACCTGCTCGGCCTCGCGGCGGGCCCGGGCCAGCAGCCCCTCCGCCTCGGCCTGGGCGGCCGCGCGGTTGGCGGTCGCCTGCTTGCTGGCCTCCGCGGCGCGCGCCTCGGCCGCGGCGGCGCGCTGCTCGGCCTCCTCGACCAGGCGGCGGGTCTCGGCGACCGCGGTGTTGTGGTGGTCGGTCGCCTCGCGGGCCAGGCGCTCCTTCTCCATGGCGAGCGCGCGCCGGGCCTCCTGGACCTCGCGGTCGACCGCGGCGCGGGCCTGCTCGACCTCGCGCTGGGCCTGGCTGCGCTGCTCGGTGACCTCCTGCTGCGCGGCGAGCCGGAGCTGGTCGGTCTCGCGCCGGGCGGCCGCGAGCATGTCCTCGGCCTCGGCGCGCGCCAGGGCGCGCTCCTGCTCGGCGTCGGTGAGCAGACGGGTGCGGTTCTCCTCGAGCTCGCGCAGCTGGACCGCGCGCATGTCGTCGGCCTCACGGGCGGCCTCGGCCCGGATGGCCTTGGCGTCCCGGGTGGCCTGGTCGCGGATCTCCGCGGCGTCCGCCTCGGCGGTCGCCCGGATCTCCGCGGCCTCCTCCTCGGCCAGGCGCAGCATGGCGCTCGCCCGGCCGCCGAGGCCGGCGTACGACGGGTTCTCGTTCTCGGCGAGCTCCGAGCGCAGCTTGGCGACCTCCTGCTCGAGGTCGATGACGCGCTGCTCGGACTCGGCCAGGCTCGCGCCCAGGGTCGCCTTCTCGCTGGCGAGCTGGCGGATCTGCGCGTCGACGGCGTCCCGGTCGTAGCCGCCCTTGCGGACCACGGGCAGGCCGCCGGGTGCGTTGAAGCCGACCGGACGGCCGGGCGTCGCGGCGGGAGGCGCGGCGGGCCGCGCGGGACGGGCCGCGGCCTGCGGGCGGGGGGCGGCCGGGGTCTCGGCCGTCTTCACCGCCGGGATGACCTGGGTGGGCTCTTCGTCGGCGGCCTTGGCGGTCACGGTCCTGGACTCCTCGGTGGGGGTGGGCTCGTCGTCGAAGATGGACAGACCCTCGTCGCTCATGGGAAAGGAGCCTCCCTGGCTCTCGGCTTGCGGTCATGGGGGGATGCCCGCTCGCGCGGACCCGCCCATGATCCCTGATCGCCCCAGGCTTTCCCACCCCGCCTCGCCGGGACCGGACAGCTGTGCCGCGGCGGGGCCGAAATGCAGGACGGGCCGGTGCGGTGCACCGGCCCGTCCGTCGTACCGCTGGCTCAGATGCCGCGGAACAGGTTGATCTTGTCGAGGTGCTGCTCGCGGAGCTCGGTGTTCTTCACGCCGAGGCCCTCCTCGGGCGACAGGCACAGGACGCCGACCTTGCCCTGGTGCTTGTTGTGGTGCACGTCGAGGGCGGCCTGGCCGGTCTCCTCGAGGCGGTAGGTCCGCGACAGGGTGGGGTGGATCTTGCCCTGCGCGATGAGGCGGTTGGCCTCCCACGACTCGCGGTAGTTGGCGAAGTGGCTGGAGATGATCCGCTTGAGGTTCATCCACAGGTAGCGGTTGTCGTACTCGTGCATGTAGCCCGAGGTCGACGCGCAGGTGGTGATGGTGCCGCCCTTGCGGGTCACGAACACGCTGGCGCCGAAGGTCTCGCGACCGGGGTGCTCGAAGACGATGTCGATGTCCTCGCCGCCGGTGAGCTCGCGGATCGCCTTGCCGAGGCGCAGCCACTCCTTGGGGTTCTGCTGGGTGCCCTCGTCGTTCCAGAACTTGAAGTCCATCTCGGAGCGGTTGATGACCTTGTCGGCGCCCATGTTGCGCACGATCTGGGCCTTCTCCTCGTTGGAGACCACGCAGATCGGGTTCGCGCCGCCGTTGAGGGCGTACTGGGTGGCGAAGCCGCCGAGACCGCCGGAGGCGCCCCAGATGAGCACATTGTCGCCCTGCTTCATGTTGCCGCCGTTGGCCGAGACCAGCTGCCGGTACGCCGTGCAGTTGACCAGGCCGGGGGAGGCGGCCTCCTCCCAGGTGAGGTGCTCGGGCTTGGGCATGAGCTGGTTGGCCTTGACCATGGCGACGTCGGCGAGGCCGCCGAAGTTGGTCTCGAAGCCCCAGATGCGCTGCGAGGGGTCCATCATCGTGTCGTCGTGGCCGTCGGGGGCCTCGAGCTCGACCGAGAGGCAGTGCGCGACGACGCGGTCGCCGGGCTTCCACTTCGTGACGCCCGCGCCGACCTTGAGCACCACGCCGGACAGGTCGGAGCCGACGATGTGGTACGGCAGGTTGTGCCGGGCGCCGAGCTCGGACTCCTTGCCGTAGCGCTCGAGGAAGCCGAAGGTGGACACGGGCTCGAAGATCGAGGTCCACACGGTGTTGTAGTTGATGGCCGAGGCCATGACCGCGACGAACGCCTCGCCGGGGCCGAGCTCGGGCAGCGCCACCTCGTCGACGTGGAGGGACTTGCGCGGGTCCTTGTCCTTGGAGGGGATGCCCTCGAACATGTCGACCTCGTCCTTGTGGACCGTCACGGCCCGGTAGGAGTCGGGAAGCTCGAGGTGGGCGAAGTCCTCCGCGGAGGCCTCCGCCTGGATGGCGTCGAGGATGTGCTGCACGGTCGTCGTCTCCCTGGGAATCGGTGCGTGCCAGTCGGCTGGGTGCATCTGGGTGGCATTACGGCCGCCGCGAAGATACCCGTCGGTAACCCCTGCGTGGCCGGTTCGTGACACTCGTCATATCGAGGGTCCTGTCGAGCCCGGCTCCGGGCGGCTGCACCGTCCTGGGCTCGGCGGCGCTTCGATGGGCCACCATAGGGCCATGACGTTGCATCCGGGTTCCGCGTCCACCGCGGGGACGGCGGCGGACGGCGGGACCGTCGACGTCAACGCGGACGTGGGGGAGTCCTTCGGGCGCTGGCGGCTCGGGGACGACGAGGCGCTGCTGCCGCACCTGACCAGCGCCAACGTGGCGTGCGGCTTCCACGCGGGTGACCCGCTCACCCTGCGCCGCACCTGCGAGCGCGCGATGGCCCTCCGCGTGGTGGTCGGCGCGCAGGTGGGCTACCGCGATCTCGCGGGCTTCGGGCGCCGCTTCGTGGACGTACCGCCGGAGGAGCTGGCCGCCGACGTGCTCTACCAGCTCGGGGCGCTGGACGCGATCGCCCGGGCGGCCGGCGGGCGGGTCGCCTACGTCAAGCCGCACGGCGCGCTCTACCACGCCGTGTCGAGCCACCCGACGCAGGCCGCGGCCGTCGTCGAGGCGGTCCGCGCCTTCGGGCGGCTCCCCGTGCTCGGCCTCGCGGGCTCCGCGTTCCTCGACCTGGTCGCGGAGGCCGGACTGGAGGCGGTCGGTGAGGGCTTCGCCGACCGGGCCTACCTGCCCGACGGTGGTCTGGTGCCGCGGTCCGCGCCGGGCGCGGTGCTCACCGACCCCGAGGCGGTGGCCGCCCAGGCGCTCTCCCTGGCCCGCTCGGGGGAGGTCCGGTCGCTGTGCGTCCACGGCGACTCGCCGGGAGCCCCGGCCCTCGCCGCCGCGGTCCGCACCGCCCTGCACGACGCCGACATCCCCGTCGCGCCCTTCACCCCCCGCGAGGTGTGAGAAAGGGGGCCGCGAGGTGTGAGACATGGGGCCGCGAGGTGTGCGTCTCGTAGCCCCAGAGCTCACACCTCGCGCGCGCTCAGCTCAGACGTCGTCGCTCAGTGCGCGTCGGCGGCCGGCTCGACCAGCTCGACGAGGACGCCGCCGGCGTCCTTGGGGTGCACGAAGTTGATCCGGCTGTTCGCCGTGCCCCGCTTCGCCTCCGGGTAGAGGAGCCGCAGCCCGCGCTCGCGCAGGATCGCGGAGACCTGGTCGAGGTCGGCGACACGGTAGGCGAGCTGCTGGAGGCCCGGACCGTTGCGGTCGATGAACTTCGCGATGGTGGAGCTCTCGTCGATCGGGGCCAGGAGCTGGATCTTGGAGTCGGTGTCGCCGACGGCGACCATCGCCTCGCGCACGCCCTGCTCCTCGTTGGTCTCCTCGTGCGCGACGTGCATGCCGAAGCTGTCGCGGTAGAACGCGATCGCCTCGTCCAGGTCGGGCACCGCGATGCCGACGTGGTCGATGGCGGTGAACAGGTGGGTGGGAACGCCCTCAGTGATGCTCATGGCCGTCATTGTGCCGCCGACCACCCCTTCGGAGGGTGTGACGAGTCACTCACGGACCGCACGATGGACCCCTCGCCCGCTCGCGATACCCGCGAGTAGAGTCGAAAAAGTTCCGACCACCTTGTCTGCACGGAGGAAACATGTCCGACAACCCCAGCGTCATCGTCGCCGGCGCGCGTACGCCGATCGGCCGCCACCTCGGCGCCCTCAAGAGCCTGTCGGCCGCGGACCTCGCCGGTGTCGCCATCAAGGGCGCGCTGGAGAAGGCCGGCGTCTCCGGCGACCAGGTCGACTACCTGATCGTGGGCCAGGTCCTCCAGGCGGGTGCCGGCCAGAACCCGGCCCGGACCGCCGGTCTCGCCGCCGGTCTCCCGGCCAGCGTCCCCTCGATCACCATCAACAAGGTGTGTCTGTCGGGCATCAACGCCATCGCCCAGGCCGACCAGATGATCCGCGCCGGCGAGGCCGACATCGTCGTCGCCGGCGGCACCGAGTCGATGACCCAGGCTCCGCACCTGCTGCCCAAGAGCCGCGAGGGCTTCAAGTACGGCGACACCACGCTCGTCGACTCGCTCGCCTACGACGCGCTCTTCGACCAGGCCACCCAGCAGGGGATGGGCAACCTGACCGAGGCGACCAACGCCTGCCGTACCAGCCCGCTGAGCCGCGAGGAGCAGGACGCCTTCGCCGCCCGCTCGCACCAGCTGGCCGCCGCCGCGCAGAAGAACGGCGTCTTCGACGACGAGATCGTCCCGGTCTCCATCCCCCAGCGCAAGGGCGACCCGGTCGTCGTCTCCTCCGACGAGGGCGTCCGCGGCGACACCACGGCCGAGGGTCTCGCCGGCCTGCGCCCGGCGTTCGCGAAGGACGGCACGATCACGGCCGCCTCCTCCTCGCAGATCTCCGACGGCGCCGCCGCCGTCGTGGTGACGAGCAAGAGGAAGGCCGAGGAGCTCGGCCTGCCGATCCTCGCCGAGATCGTCAGCCACGGACAGGTCGCCGGCCCCGACTCGACCCTCCAGCTCCAGCCGGCCAACGCCACCAAGAAGGCGCTGGACAAGGCCGGCCTGACCCCGGCCGACCTCGACCTCGTCGAGTTCAACGAGGCCTTCGCCGCGGTCGGCATCGAGTCCGCGCGCGAGCTGGGCATCGACGAGGAGAAGGTCAACGTCAACGGTGGCGCCATCGCCATCGGCCACCCGCTGGGTGCGTCGGGTGCGCGGATCACGCTGCACCTGGCGCTCGAGCTCAAGCGCCGCGGCGGCGGCCTCGGCGCGGCCGCGCTCTGCGGCGGCGGCGGCCAGGGTGACGCGCTCGTGCTGCGCGTGCCGTCCGCCTGACCACTGTCCGGTCCGCGTTGACACGAGGAGTCACCCAGGGCGGCCGTCGCGGGATCACCGCGGCGGCCGTTCCTGGCTTGGTGGACAAGGCCCGCGAGGGGGATCCCCGGTCGGTCGGCCGACTGGTGTCGCTCGTGGAGGACGAGTCACCTCTGCTGCCCGAGCTCATGCGCGCCCTGGCGCCGTACGCCGGGCGGGCGCAGGTGGTCGGCCTCACCGGCTCGCCGGGCGTCGGCAAGTCGACGTCGACCAGCGCCCTGATCGGCGAGCTGCGGCGCCGCGGCAGGCGGGTCGCGGTCCTGGCGGTCGACCCGTCCTCGCCCTTCTCCGGCGGGGCCCTGCTCGGCGACCGGATCCGGATGGGCGACCACGTGCTCGACCCGGGGGTGTTCATCCGCTCGATGGCGGCCCGCGGACATCTGGGCGGACTGGCCTGGACCACGCCGCAGGCGCTCCGCGTCCTCGACGCCGCCGGCTTCGACGTCGTCCTCGTGGAGACGGTCGGGGTCGGCCAGAGCGAGGTGGAGATCGCGGGCCAGGCCGACACCACGATCGTGCTCCTCGCGCCGGGCATGGGCGACGGGATCCAGGCCGCGAAGGCCGGCATCCTCGAGATCGGCGACCTCTACGTCGTCAACAAGTCCGACCGCGACGGCGCCGACAAGGTACGCCGCGACCTGCGCTCGATGCTCGGCCTCGCCGAGCGGGGCGAGGGCGCCTGGCGCCCGCCCGTGCTCAAGACGACGGCCTCGACCGGTGACGGCGTCGGCGACGTGGCCGACGCCCTCGAGGAGCACGCCGCGTGGCTGCGGGAGAGCGGCGAGCTGGAGCGCCGCCGGGTGCGCCGCGCCCGCGACGAGATCGAGACGCTGGCGCTCACGGCGCTACGCCGGCGATGGGGCAGCGTCGGCGACGGCGACCGCCTCGAGCAGCTCGCGCGGGCCGTGGTCGCGGGCGAGCGCGACCCGCACACGGCGGCTGCCGAGCTGCTCGACTGAGCGACCCGCGCCCCCCGACCTGCGGCCTGCGCCCCCGTGGCTCGACCGAGCGCCGGGCTACGTCCGTCGCGCGGTCACCGGCAGGAAGGGCGGACCGGGCAGGTCGGCCCGCGCCGTCCCGGCGGCGTCGACGACGCCGACCTGCACGCTCTCCTGTCCCAGCAGCACGCCCTCGGGCGAGCGCAGCCGGAGGGTGAAGTGCTCCGGCGCCTCGGTCAGCGCGTCGGCGCTGACCGGGATCCGCACCTTCGTGCGCAGCCGCCCGGCGGGAACGACCACTCGGGCGTGCATCGCCGGCAGGTCCGCGCCCACGCCCGCCGTACCGGAGACGGCGTCGACCGTGACGGCCGTGTCGCGTCCCGCGGGCTTGTCGAGCGTCAGCGTGACGACGGCGGCTCCGCCCTCCGCGCCGTCCTGCGCCACCGCCGTGAGCGTGGGGGTCGGGTAGCCCGGCCGCCCGCGCTCGTCGAGGGCCGTGAAGCAGTAGCCGCGGCGCCGGGCCACGCGCACGACCTCCCCGACGGCGGCGACGGAGATCGGCGAGCGGTTCACGCCGTCGTGCTGGAGCACGATGTTCTCGCCGGGGCGCAGCTCGCGCAGGATGCGGCGGGCGATCTGGCGGGCGTCGCCGGACCGCCAGTCCAGGGAGTCCGCGTTCCACATGACCGGCAGGTAGCCCGTGTCACGGATGGCGCGGCGCGCGGGCCGGGCCAGGGCGCCGTACGGCGGTCGCATCAGGTTCGTGGGGTGGAGTCCGGCCCGCCTCATGGCCCGGTCGGTGGCGCGCAGCGAGCGACGGACCGCGCGGTAGGTCTGGGTGCGCATGTCCTGGTGGGACCAGCTGTGGTTGGCGGTCAGGAACCCGGCCCGCTCGACGGCGCGGGCCGTCGCAGGGTCGGCGGCGACCCGCTCGCCGACCATGAAGAAGGTCGCGGGGACGTCCGCCCGCCGCAGCACCCGGACCAGGCGCCGGGTGGTGGCACGCGCCGGCCCGTCGTCGAAGGTGAGGGCCACGAGGCCTCGGCAGCCGGCGGTGCGCTCGGACGGGAGGGCGCCGGCCGGGGAGGCGGTCGCGACGGTCACGAGCGCCAGCAGGGCGGCGGCGAGGGCGAGGAGGGGGCGGGGCGGATGGAGCACGCGGGACAGCATGGAGGCTGCGGCCGGGCGCGTCCGGCATTTCGGTCGATCGGGGGCATGTGAGGAATCTCGCCGGCCTCGCCCGCTGCGGTGTCCATGGGGGTGCGCCCGGCGGGGCCCTGCGAGGATGACCGCGTGAAGGACGTCGTCATCCTCGGCTCGACCGGCTCGATCGGCACCCAGGCGCTCGACCTGGTGCGCGCGAACCCCGACCGCTTCCGGGTGGTCGGGCTGACCGCGGGCGGGGGCAGCCCCGACCTGTTCGCCGCGCAGGTCGCGGAGTTCGGGCCGGCGTTCCACGGGCTGGGGGAGGAGGCCAGCGTCGAGGCCGCCCAGCAGCCCTGCGACGTGGTCCTCAACGGCATCACCGGGGCTGTCGGCCTGCGGCCGACCCTGGCCGCCCTCGAGGCCGGGACGACGCTCGCCCTGGCCAACAAGGAGTCCCTCGTCATGGGCGGTCCGCTCGTGCTCGACAAGGCGCGGCCGGGACAGATCGTGCCCGTCGACTCCGAGCACAGCGCCCTGGCGCAGTGTCTGCGCGGCGGCACCCCCGCCGAGGTGCGCCGCCTGGTGCTGACCGCCAGCGGGGGACCCTTCCGCGGGCGCACCCGGGCCGAGCTCGCCGACGTCACGCCGGCGGAGGCGATGGCCCATCCGACCTGGGACATGGGACCGGTCATCACCATCAACTCCGCGACCCTGGTCAACAAGGGCCTCGAGGTCATCGAGGCGCACCTGCTCTTCGGCATCCCGTACGACCGGATCGAGGTCGTCGTGCACCCCACGAGCGTGGTGCACTCCATGGTCGAGTTCGTCGACGGCTCCACCCTGGTGCAGGCCAGCCCCCCGACCATGCTGATCCCCATCGCCCTGGGCCTCGCCTGGCCGGAGCGGGTCCCCGACGCCGCCCCCGCCGTCGACTGGACCCGTCCCGAGACCTGGCAGTTCCACCCGCTCGACGACGAGGCGTTCCCGGCCGTGGCGCTCGCACGCGCGGCGGGGGAGCGGGGCAGCACCGCCCCGGCCGTCTACAACGCCGCCAACGAGGTCGCTGTCGAGGCCTTCCGCGGCGGCCGGCTGGCGTTCACCGGGATCGTCGACGTGGTCGCGAGCGTGCTAGCCGCCCACGACGTACCCTCGAAGGGGCAGCTCTCCCTCGACGACGTGCTCGACGCGGACGCGTGGGCGCGGGAGGCGGCCACCACCGCCATCGCCGGGGCCACCGCCCCCTGACCGAGAACAGCAGCCGACCCGACATGGACAACGCAGCATGACCGCCCTGCTCTACCTGCTCGGCGTCGTCGTCTTCGCGGCGGCGATCCTGGCGTCGATCGGGCTCCACGAGCTCGGCCACATGATCCCGGCGAAGCGGTTCGGCGGGAAGGTCACGCAGTACTTCATCGGCTTCGGGCCGACGGTGTGGAGCAAGCAGGTCGGCGAGACCGAGTACGGCGTCAAGGCGATCCCGCTGGGCGGCTACGTGAAGATCGTCGGAATGCTCCCGCCGGGCGCCGTCGAGCTGGCCGACGAGGTCGAGGTGGACGCCGCCGGGAACCAGGTGGTGCGGGTGCGCAAGTCCAACACCGGCATGTTCACCCAGCTCATCTCCGACGCCCGCGCGGCCGAGTGGGAGACCATCCGGCCCGAGGACTCCGAGCGCCTGTTCTACCGGTTCGCGTGGTGGAAGAAGGTCATCGTCATGGGCGGCGGTCCGACGGTGAACATCCTCATCGCGTTCCTCATCTTCGCGGGCGTCTTCGCGACCTACGGCAACCCGGGCGACCGCACGGTCGAGACCACGGTCGCCCAGGTGCAGGCCTGCGTGATCCCGGCGGAGGAGGACGGTCGCGCCTGCACCGACGAGGAGCTCGCCTCCTCGCCCGCGCCGGCCTACACCGCCGGGATGAAGCCCGGCGACCGGATCGTGTCCTTCAACGGCACCGAGGTGACCTCGTGGGGCCAGGTGCAGTCGCTGGTGCGGGCCAACGGCAGCGGCGAGGCCGAGATCGTGGTCGAGCGCGACGGCGAGCGGCGCACCCTTCGCACCAACACGACCGTCACGCCGCGCTTCCTGGAGGCCGACGACGAGAAGGCGACGGAGGTCGGCTTCCTCGGCGTCGTCCCGGAGTCGCGGCGTACGACCGGCGGGGTCCTCTACACCCTCGACCAGATGGGCACGATGACCGTCGAGGTCGTGCGGTCGCTGGCGACGCTGCCGGTCAAGGTCTGGGGCGTCGCGAAGGCGATCGTCGGCGTCGAGGAGCGCGACCCGCTCGGTCCGGTCAGCATCGTCGGCGGCGGCCGGCTCGCGGGGGAGACCGCCTCCCACGACGAGATCCCCACGCAGGCCAAGGTCGTCTCCCTGTTCATGCTGATCGCGGGCTTCAACTTCTTCATCGGCATGTTCAACTTCGTGCCCCTGCTGCCCCTGGACGGCGGCCACATCGCGGGCGCCCTGTGGGAGGCGGTCCGCCGCGGCTGGGCCCGCCTGCGCCGTCGCCCCGACCCCGGCTACGTCGACGTGGCGAAGCTGCTCCCGGTCGCCTATGTCGTCGGGATGGTGATCCTGGTCATGGGCATCGTGCTGATCGTGGGAGACCTCGTCGTCCCCGTCCACCTCGAATCCTGATCCGGCCCCTCGCGAAAGTAGTCTTGGCGTCATGACGTCCATCAGCCCGGCCATCAACCTGGGCATGCCCGAAGCGCCCCCGCCGGTGCTCGCTCCCCGTCGCCGGACCCGCCAGATCAACGTGGGCAAGGTCGGGGTCGGCAGCGACCACCCGATCTCGGTGCAGTCGATGACGACCACCCTGACGTCCGACGTCAACACCACGCTGCAGCAGATCGCCGAGCTGACCGCGGCAGGCTGTGACATCGTCCGCGTCGCGTGCCCCAGCCAGGACGACGCCGACGCGCTGCCGGAGATCGCCAAGCACAGCCAGATCCCGGTGATCGCCGACATCCACTTCCAGCCGAAGTACGTGTTCGCCGCGATCGAGGCGGGCTGCGCCGCCGTCCGGGTCAACCCCGGCAACATCAAGAAGTTCGACGACCAGGTCAAGGAGATCGCCAAGGCGGCCCAGGACCACGGCACATCGATCCGGATCGGCGTCAACGCCGGCTCCCTGGACAAGCGGCTGCTCGAGAAGTACGGCAAGGCGACGCCCGAGGCGCTCGTCGAGTCCGCGGTCTGGGAGGCGAGCCTGTTCGAGGAGCACGGCTTCCGCGACTTCAAGATCTCGGTCAAGCACAACGACCCGGTCGTCATGGTGCGCGCCTACGAGCTGCTCGCCGCGCAGGGGGACTGGCCCCTGCACCTCGGTGTCACCGAGGCGGGTCCGGCCTTCCAGGGCACGATCAAGTCGGCCACCGCCTTCGGGGCGCTGCTCTCGCGCGGCATCGGCGACACGATCCGCGTGTCGCTCTCGGCGCCGCCGGTCGAGGAGGTCAAGGTCGGCATCCAGATCCTCCAGTCCCTCAACCTGCGCCCGCGCAAGCTCGAGATCGTCTCGTGCCCCTCCTGCGGCCGCGCCCAGGTCGACGTCTACACCCTGGCCGAGCGGGTCACCGCCGGTCTGGACGGCCTCGAGGTCCCGCTGCGCGTCGCCGTCATGGGCTGCGTCGTCAACGGCCCGGGCGAGGCCCGGGAGGCCGACCTCGGCGTCGCGTCCGGCAACGGCAAGGGCCAGATCTTCGTCAAGGGCGAGGTGATCAAGACCGTCCCCGAGGCGGAGATCGTCGAGACGCTGATCGAGGAGGCGATGAAGATCGCCGAGTCGATGGAGCCCGTCGAAGGCGCCGAGCCCACCGTCTCGGTCTCCTGACGCCGGGACCGCCCCGCACGCCCTAGGGTGGTCTCGTGCTGACCACCCGGCACGGCGTGCGCGTCCTCGCCCAGGCCGACCTCCCCGCGTTCGTCGCCCTCGCGGGCCGCGACCCGGTCGTCAACGTCTTCGCGATCCACCGCGCCCGCACCACGAACCTGGAGCCGCGCTGGCTCGGTGGCGAGATGTGGGGCCGGTTCGACGGGGGACACCTGGTCGCCGCCTGCCACGTCGCGGCCAACCTCGTCCCCGTGGAGGCCACCCCCGAGGACGCCGAGGTGTTCGCCCAGCGGGCCCTGGCCCGCCGTCGTACCGCCTCGACGATCGTGGGACCCCAGGACGCGGTGCGCGGGTTCTGGGGCCAGGTGGCGCCGGTCTGGGGGCAGCCGCGCGACGTCCGCTGGGACCAGCGCCATCTCGTGATCGACACCGACCCGCTGGTCGCCCCTGACCACGGGGTGCGCCACGGAACGCCCGACGACGTCCCGACTCTCTACCCGGCGTGCGTCGCGATGTACACCGAGGAGGTCGGCGTCTCGCCCGAGCTCGGCGGCGGCGCCGACCTCTACCGAGCCCGGGTGGCCCAGCTGGTCAGCAGGTCCTGGTCGTTCGTCCGGTACGACGGCGACGAGCTCGTCTTCAAGGCGGAGGTTGCCTGCGCGACCGGCGACGCCGCCCAGATCCAGGGCGTCTGGGTGCCGCCGCACCGGCGCGGTGAGGGACTCGCGACGGCAGGCATGGCTGCGGTGGTGCGCCTGGTGCGCGCCCGGATCGCGCCCACGGTCTCGCTCTACGTCAACGACTGGAACCACGCCGCCCGGGGCGCCTACGAGCGGGTCGGGTTCACCGAGACCGCGCGCTTCGCCACGGTGATGTTCTGACGTCAACGCCCGCCGAGGTGGGGAAGCCCGCTCCACAGCAGCCGGGCGGCGATGTCGGAGACCTCCTCGAGGCCGACGTCCGGGTGCTCCTGCCACCACCGGGCCACGCCGTCGACGCCGGTGATGAGCAGCTCGACGACGACGGCCGCGGAGGTCGAGCCGGGAGCGAGGCCGGCGCGGGCGAGGTCGGGCGCCAGCATGGTCGCCACCGCCTGGGTGCGGGCGGACCGGAAGGTGCGCAGCGCGCGGTCGAGCTCGGGGTCGCCCGTGGGGATCGGGTCCACCAGGATCCGGCGCGCCGCGGGCCGCTCGCGCGCGAAGACGAGATAGGCGACGACGGTCGCGCGCAGGCGGTCCCGACCCGCGCCCGCTCCGGTGATGCCCGCGCCGACCTCCGCGAGCATCGCGGCGTTCTGCGTGTCCAGGACGTGCAGGTAGAGCTCGCGCTTGGAGCGGAAGTGGTCGTAGAGCACGGTCCGGCTGACCCCGGCTGCGCCCGCGACCTCGCCGACCGAGGTGGCGTCATAGCCCCGGGCGGCGAAGGCCTCGACGGCGGCGGCCTCGATCCGCTCCCGGCGCGCCGGTGCGGTGAGCCGCCGGCGGGCGGCCTGGGTCGTGCTCACGGGATCTCCTTGCCGCGCCTGCCGGCGACAACCGACGTCGGTGTCGGTCGCGCGACAGGGTCTCTTGACCAGATGTGGTACGGGTCACGATACTCGGTCGCAACAACTACCGACACAGGTGTCGGTTGGAGATCATGGGGTGATCGCCGATGGCGCAGCTGGACCGTCGTACCTTGCTCACGTCCGCGGGCGCCGTCGGCGCCGGCGCGGTCCTCGCCGGCGCCGGGCTCGCGCCGGCCTTCGCCGCCACGCCCGGCCGACGCGTCGCCGTCCTCGGCGGCGGCATGGCCGGCCTCACGGCCGCCCACGAGCTGGTCGAGCGCGGCTTCGAGGTGACGGTCTTCGAGCCGTCCGCGTGGGGCGGCAAGGCCCGGAGCATCCCGGTCGCGGGCACGGGCGCCGGCGGGCGCGCGGACCTCCCGGGCGAGCACGGCTTCCGCTTCTTCCCCGGCTTCTACCACCACGTGCCGGACACCATGCGCCGCATCCCGTTCGGCGACGGCACGGTGGGCGACAACCTGGTCGCCGCCAGCGGCGGCAAGTTCCTCCGCTCGGGCGAGCACGCCGACGCCTTCGTGTTCGGCGTCGGCCCCGACCCGGTCCAGCTGCTGACGGTCGACGGGCTGCGCCGCTTCCTGCGCGACACCCTCGGCGGGCACTCCGTCCCGCCGCACGAGCTCACCTACTTCGTCGAGCGGCTGCTGGTCTTCCTCACCAGCTGCGACGAGCGCCGTCTCGGCCAGTGGGAGAAGGTCAGCTGGTGGGACTTCGTCGGCGCCGAGAGCCGGTCGAAGCCGTACCAGAAGATCCTCGCCGCCGGCCTGACCCGCAACCTGGTGGCCGCCAAGGAGACCGTCGCCAGCACCCGCACCATCGGCAACATGGGCGAGGCGTTCGTCTACAACATCATGGGCCGCGGCAACGACGGTGCCCTGGACCGGGTCCTCGACCTGCCCACCAACGAGGCGTGGATCGACCCGTGGCTGACCTACCTGCGCGGCCGCGGCGTCCGCCTCGTCGCCGGCCAGCGCCTGGTGCGCTACGAGACCACCGGCGGTCGCGTGTCCGCCGCCGTCCTCGCCGGCGCCGCCGGTACGACGAGCCGCGTCGAGGCCGACTGGTTCGTCAGCGCGATGCCGGTGGAGCGGGTCGTCCCGACCCTCACGCCCGACGTGCTCGCCCTCGACCCGAGCCTGGGCCGCCTGGCCGCGCTCCAGACGGACTGGATGGTCGGCATCCAGTTCTTCCTCCGCGCGCCGGTCGAGATCACCCACGGGCATGTCACCTTCATCGACTCGCCGTGGGCGCTCACCGCCCTCACCCAGGGCCAGTTCTGGACGGACCGCGTGATCAGCCGGGACTACGGCGACGGGGAGGTCGTGGACATCCTCTCGGTCGACATCTCCAACTGGGACGCCCCGGGCATCCTCTACGGCCGGCCCGCGAAGGAGTGCACCGCGGAGGAGGTCGCCGCCGAGGTGCTCGCGCAGATCCGCGACCACCACACGGCCGGGGACCTGCTGCCGGAGGGCATCGTCCACTCCTGGTTCCTCGACCCCGGCGTCCAGTGGGACGCGGCCGCCGGGCGCAACCGCAACGAGACGCCGCTGCTGGTGAACACCGTCGACTCCTGGTCCAGCCGACCCACTGCCCGGACCCGGATCCCCAACCTGGTGATGAGCGGCGACTTCGTGCAGACCGACATCGACCTGGCCACCATGGAGGGCGCGAACGAGGCGGCGCGGCATGCCACCAACGCGATCCTCGCCGAGTCCGGGTCCTCGGCCGCCCCGGCGGCGACGTACCGGCTCTACGACCCGCCGGAGTTCGCGGTCCTCAAGCAGGCCGACCGGCTCCTCTACCGGCTCGGACGGCGCAACGCGCTCGACCTGGGCTGAGCGGTCCCCGGCGCCGGGGGCTTACTGGTTCGCGACCCCGCCGGGCCGCGCCGTAGGCTTCGGCCGTGCTCATGAGGATGTCGACCCTGTTCGTCCGGACCCTGCGTGAGGACCCCGCGGACGCGGAGGTCCCGAGCCACCGGCTCCTCGTGCGGGCCGGCTACATCCGCCGCGCCGCCCCGGGCATCTACAGCTGGCTCCCGCTCGGGCTCGCCGTCCTGCGCAGGATCGAGGCGATCATCCGCGAGGAGATGGACGCCATCGGTGCCCAGGAGGTGTCCTTCCCGGCGCTGCTTCCCCGGGAGCCCTACGAGGCGACCAACCGCTGGACGGAGTACGGCGACGGCATCTTCCGGCTCAAGGACCGCAAGGACGGCGACTACCTGCTCGGGCCCACCCACGAGGAGATGTTCACCCTCCTCGTCAAGGACATGTACAGCTCCTACAAGGACCTGCCGCTGAGCCTGTACCAGATCCAGACCAAGTACCGCGACGAGGCGCGACCCCGGGCCGGCCTCCTCCGCGGCCGCGAGTTCACGATGAAGGACTCCTACTCCTTCGACGTCGACGACGCCGGACTCGAGCGCTCCTACCGGAGCCACCGCGACGCCTACGTCCGGATCTTCGACCGGCTCGGCTTCGACTACGCCATCGTCAAGGCGACCGCCGGCGCCATGGGCGGCTCGAAGTCGGAGGAGTTCCTCGCGAAGGCCGACGTCGGCGAGGACACCTACGTGCGCTGCACGAGCTGCGACTACGCCGCCAACGTCGAGGCCGTCCAGGTCCGCCCGCCGGCGGTCACGGCGACGGCGGCCAACGGCTGGGGCGGGACGCCCGCCGCGCACGCCGAGCCCACCCCGGACACGCCCACCATCGACACGCTGGTCGACCACCTCAACGCCGCGTTCCCACGCGAGGACCGCCCGTGGACGGCCGGTGACACCCTGAAGAACGTGCTCGTCGTGCTCAAGCACCCCGACGGCACCCGTGAGCCGCTCGCCATCGGGCTGCCCGGCGACCGCGAGGTCGACCAGAAGCGGCTCGAGGGCCAGCTCGAGCCGATCGAGGTCGAGCCGATGGACGAGGCGGAGTTCGCCCGGCACCCCGCGCTGGTCAAGGGCTACATCGGTCCCGGCGTCCTGGGTGAGGAAAGCAAGAGCGGCATCCGCTACCTGCTCGACCCCCGCGTCGTGGAGGGCACCGCCTGGGTCACCGGCGCCGACGTCGCCGGCTCCCACGTCATCGACCTCGTCGCCGGGCGCGACTTCACCGCGGACGGCACGATCGAGGCCGCCGAGGTCCGCGACGGCGACCCGTGCCCCAACTGCGAGGCGGGCAGCCTCGAGTCCGCCCGCGGCATCGAGATGGGCCACGTGTTCCAGCTCGGGCGCAAGTACGCCGAGGCGCTGGACCTCCGCGTGCTCGACGAGAACGGCAAGCTGGTCACCGTCACGATGGGCTCCTACGGCATCGGCGTCACCCGTGCGGTCGCCGCGATCGCCGAGAACACCCTCGACGAGATCGGCCTGTGCTGGCCGCGCGAGGTCGCGCCGGCCGATGTGCACGTGGTTGCCGCGGGCAAGGACGAAGCCGTGTTCGCCGCCGCCGAGGAGCTCGTCGCGGGACTGACCGCGGCGGGCCTCCACGTCATCTACGACGACCGCGCGGGCAAGATCAGCCCCGGCGTGAAGTTCAAGGACGCCGAGCTGATCGGCGTCCCCACCATCGTCACGGTGGGTCGGGGCGTGGCCGACGGCGTGATCGAGGTCAAGGACCGGCGTACCGGCGAGCGCCAGGAGCTCGCCATCGACGGCGCGGCGGCCGCGATCGTCGCCCTCGTCGCCGGCTGAGCGGGCCAGGGTCTGCTGCGATGGCGGTCGACGCGGTGATCTTCGACTGGGGCGGCACCTTGACCGCCTGGCACGACATCGACTTCCACGCGGAGTCCCTCGCCCTCGCCCAGGCCGTCCTGACCACCCCGGACACGGCCGACGACCACCACGCCCACGCGACCCGCCTCCACGAGGCCGGCAGCGTGATCTGGGGCCGCAGCCGCGACCACCAGCAGAGCGCGACGATCGCCGACCTCTTCGACGCCGCCGGGCTCGCCCACGACCCCGAGCTGCTCGACGCGTACTACGCGTTCTGGGAGCCGCACACCCTCACCGACCCCGACGTGGCGCCGCTGTTCGGCTGGCTGCGCGCCGAGGGGATCCGGGTCGGCGTGCTCTCGAACACGATCTGGCCCCGGGCCTGGCACCGCGGGTTCTTCGAGCGCGACGGGGTCCTGGACCTGATCGACGGCGACGTCTACACCAGTGAGGTGCCCTGGACGAAGCCGGCGCCGGAGGCCTTCCGCGCGGCGATGGACGCGGTCGGCGTGAGCGACCCGGCGGCGTGCGTGTACGTCGGCGACCGGCTCTTCGACGACGTCTGGGGCGCCCAGAACGCCGGCATGCGAGCCATCCACGTGCCGCACAGCGCGATCCCCGCCGACCAGGTCGGCCACACCGAGGGCGTGCCGGACGCGGTCGCCACGAGGCTCGCCGACATCCCGGGGCTGCTCGCGCCCTGGCGCTGACCGGCGCCTGCCGAGGTGTCGGTTCTGCAGTTTTGTGCAGTGCACATTTATGAGGATCGCGTTGGCGGGCGCCCGTGCACGTTGTGTTGCATGATTGTGCACACGGCGACCGGTGAGCCCCACCTCTCCCCGTCGTCATGACCGTTGTCCCCGGTCAACAGTGGTTCGCGACCCCGGCTTCGGGGGACGTCTCGGGAGTTCCCCGGATGTCGGAGTCGCGAACCGCTGGCTTTTTTGCTCGGGCCGGCGCCCGGGTCAGATCCCCGGCAGCCGGTCCGGCCGGGCACCGAAGCCCAGACCGCGCACCGCGGCGTCGATGAGGGCCTCGATCGCCCACGCCCGGTCGTCGGCGGTCGTGCTGGCGACGAGATAGGCGTAGGTCGCCGCGGCGGACTCCTCGAGCGCCCGCGCCCGCGCCGCGACGCCGGCCGGCGTGCCCAGGTCGTCGGGGAGCGCGTAGCCGGGCTCCGCGGCGACCGGGACCGCCCCGACGGTGCGCACGCGGGCGGTCAGCTGGTCGCGGCGGGCCCGGTGGACGGCGTACGCCGAGGTCACGGCCGCGTAGAGCGCCGGGCTGCCCGACTGCGAGGTCTGGCCACCGAGGGCGCCGTACACGAAGACCGCGGCGTGCTCGGCGGCCAAGGTGGTCTGCAGCGCGGCGACGGCCGGGTCGGCCTCGTCGCCCGGGCTGGTCGGGCTGGTCGGGCTGGTCGGGTTGGTCGGGTTGGTCGGGGTGATGGTCATGCCAGCACCGCCTCCTGCTGGGCCAGGCCCGCGGCCATCGCGGCCAGCACCTGGGCGAGGGCCCCGCTGCGGGCCTGCCGCGCGGCCGCGACGAGGCGAGCACGGAGGTCGGCCTCGGCGGCGAGCAGCGCCGCCCGCGCACTCGCGCGGTCGGTGGCGACGCTGGGCGCGGGCGCGGACACCGCGCCGCCGAGCTCGGCGGCGTGCGCGTCGTGGAGCCGGCCCAGCCGGGACGCCGTCTTCGCCAGCGCGGGGAACGCTCCGCCCGTGGCGGCGGCCAGCGCGGACGTGGTCGCGATCGCCGCGAGGACCTCCTCGACCAGCGCGCTGTCGGCGTCGGCCGCCGGGGCGGTCGGCGAGACCGCTCCCGACGGGCGGGTGTCGCCGCCCTCGCCGAGCACGTCGTCGAGGACGTCGCAGCCGGTGAGGACGACGCCTGCGCTGCCGAGACCGCCGGCGAGGACGAGGCGTCGCGAGACGGGGGACGGGCTGGCGGGCACCCGGTGATCCTAGGGAACCGGACGACCCGTGCCGCCAGGTAGGGTGGTCCCGCACTGCCACAACAGGACACGGGGAGGACTCACGTGGGTACTCATTCCGCTCAGGGAGCGACAGCAGAGCGGATCGAGCACGTCCTCGTCGCTCCGCTCGCCGAGCTGGGCCTCGACCTCGAGGCCGTCGAGCTCACCCCCGCCGGCAAGCGCCGCGTGCTGCGGATCGCCATCGACACCGACGGCGGCCTCACGCTGGACGACGTCGCGGCGGCGACCAAGGTCATCGACCGGGTCCTCGAGGACGACGGGCCCGACGGCGCCGCGAAGGCGCTCGGCGAGCTGCCCTACACCCTGGAGGTCACCTCCCGGGGCGTCGACCGCCCGCTGACCCTGCCCCGCCACTGGCGCCGCAACGCCGGGCGCCTGGTGAAGGTGGCCCTCGCCGACGACGAGACCGTCACCGGCCGGATCGGCGACTCCGACGACGAGGGCGTGAGCCTGGACGTCGGCGGCGTGGAGCGTCGTGTGGCCTACGCCGAGGTGCGCAAGGCGCTGGTGCAGATCGAGTTCAACCGCAAGCACCAAGACATCGACAAAGACATCGACAAAGACATCGACAAAGACATCGACACGGACATCGACGAAGACATCGACACGGACACGGACAAGGACATCGACTGATGGACATCGACCTCAGCATCCTGCGGACGCTGGAGCGCGAGAAGGAGATCAAGTTCGACGTCCTCGTCGAGGCGATCGAGCAGGCGCTGCTCACGGCGTACCACAAGACCGAGGGCTCGGTCGCGCAGGCGCGGGTCGAGCTCGACCGCAAGACCGGGCACGTCTCGGTGCTGGCCGCGGAGCTGGACGCCGAGGGCAACAAGGTGGGCGAGTACGACGACACCCCCGCCGGCTTCGGCCGGATCGCGGCGACGACCGCCAAGCAGATCATGCTGCAGCGCCTGCGCGACGCCGAGGACGAGATCAAGTTCGGCGAGTTCTCCGGCAAGGAGGGCGACATCCTCTCCGGCGTCATCCAGCAGGGACGCAACCCCGACGACGTCCTGGTCGACCTCGGCCGGATCGAGGCGCAGCTGCCCGCGAGCGAGCGGGTCCCGGGGGAGGACTACCGGCACGGCACGCGCATCAAGTGCCTCGTCGTCTCGGTCCGCAAGGGCATGCGGGGCCCGCAGGTCACGCTGTCGCGCTCGCACCCGAGCCTGGTGAAGAAGCTCTTCGCGCTCGAGGTGCCCGAGATCGCCGACGGCACCGTGGAGATCGCCGCCATCGCGCGCGAGGCGGGTCATCGCACCAAGATCGCGGTGAAGTCCACCGTTCCCGGCGTCAACGCCAAGGGCGCGTGCATCGGCCCGATGGGCCAGCGCGTGCGCAACGTGATGGCCGAGCTCAGCGGCGAGAAGATCGACATCGTCGACTGGTCCGACGACCCGGCCCGGCTCGTCGCCAACGCCCTGTCGCCCGCCCAGGTGCAGTCGGTCACCGTGGTCGACGCCGCCGCGCGCTCGGCGCGGGTGGTCGTCCCGGACTTCCAGCTGTCGCTGGCGATCGGCAAGGAGGGCCAGAACGCCCGCCTCGCCGCACGTCTGACCGGATGGCGCATCGACATCCACTCCGACGAGGAAGCGCATCCCGGTTCGTGAAGTCGACCACCGAGGCGGTAGAGTTGCCGCTCGGTGGCACGCCGACTGAATTCCCCTGCGCGACCTGACGTCGTCCCGGTTCCGGGACCCGTCCGGACCTGCATCGGATGCCGGGAGCGGGCCGCCGCAAGCGAGTTGTTGCGGGTGACCGCCGGCTCGGGCCCCGACGGCCTCCCGGCCGCCGTACCCGATCCTGACGGCACCGCGCCGGGACGTGGAGCGCACCTGCACCCCACGACCGGTTGCTACGACCTCGCGGTACGGCGGAAGGCCTTCTCCCGCGCGCTCCGGATCGCTCCGGGTGCGGGTGGCTTCTCCAGCGTGCCGGTGGGGGAGTACGTGGAGGCCACCGCCTCCGTGGCGACGACGGCTCGCACGGATCCGACCGACCCCGTCAACAGAGACTGGAGCAACAGCTCATGAGCACTCGATGAGTATCTCGCGATGAGCCAGTTCGTTCTGCACCACCCACCAACGGTCTGAAGATCCCCTTGGGTCTTGGGCCAGAAGGAGAACCGTGGCCAAGACCCGAGTTTCCGAACTCGCGAAGAAGTACGGCATCCCCAGCAAGGAAGCGCTGGAGAAGCTGAGCGCGATTGGCGAGTTCGCCAAGACTGCGTCCTCGAGCATCGAGCTTCCGGCTGTCAAGAAGTTCGAGGACACCTACGGAGCCGAGCTCCTCGCCAAGATGAAGCCCGCCGGCGAGTCGGCAGGCGAGGCCGCCAAGCCGGCGCCCAAGGCGCCCGCGAAGAAGGCCGCCGCCGCGCCCGCCCCCGAGGCTCCCGCTGCCCCGCCTGCTGCCGAGGCCCCCGCGGCCCCGGCCGCGGAGGCGCCCGCTGCCAAGCCGGGCGGCCCCCGTCCGGGCCCGCGCCCGGCGCCCAAGGCGCCCGCCGCGCCGGAGGCTCCGGTCGAGGAGAGGCCCGCCGCCGCGCCGGAGGCGCCGGCCAAGCCGGCCGCGCCGAAGCCGCCGACTCCGAAGGCACCCGCCCCGGCGCCGCGTCCCGTCGGCAAGCCGGGTGGCACGCCGCGTCCCGGCAACAACCCGTTCGCGCCCAGCCAGGGCATGGGTCGTCGTCCCGCTCCGCCGCCGCGCGAGGGCGAGGCCGGCCCGGCCGGCCCGCGTCCGCCGGCCGGTGCTGGTGGCGGCCGTCCCGGCATGCCGCGTCCCAACCCGGCGATGATGCCGAAGTCGGCCGGCTCGTTCGGCCAGGGCGGTCCCGGCGGTCGTGGGCCGGGCGGTCCCGGGCGCCCCGGTCCCGGTGGTCGTGGTCCGGGCGGTCCCGGCCGTGCCGGTGCCCCCGGCCGTCCCGGCGCCGGTGCCGGCGCGGGCGCTCCCGGTGGTCGCGGTCCCGGAGGCTTCGGTCCCGGTGGCGGCGGTCGTCCCGGTGGCGGTGGCCGTCCCGGACAGCGTGGTCAGACCCAGGGTGCCTTCGGTCGCCCGGGTGGTCCGGCGCGCCGTGGGCGCAAGTCGAAGCGGGCGCGTCGCCAGGAGTTCGAGGCCATGGAGGCTCCGACGATCGGCGGCATGCGGGTCCGCAAGGGCAACGGCGAGACCGTGCGCCTGGCCCGTGGCTCCTCGCTGACCGACTTCGCCGAGAAGATCGGCGTCGACGCAGCCTCCCTCGTCCAGATGCTCTTCCACCTCGGCGAGATGGTCACGGCCACCCAGTCGGTGGGCGACGAGACGTTGGAGCTGCTCGGCGACGAGCTCAACTACGTCGTGGAGGTCGTCTCGCCGGAGGACGAGGACCGCGAGCTGCTCGAGTCGTTCGACATCGAGTTCGGCGCCGACGAGGGCAGCGAGGACGACCTGGTCGTCCGACCGCCCGTCGTCACGGTCATGGGTCACGTCGACCACGGAAAGACCAAGCTCCTCGACGCGCTGCGCAACGCCAACGTCGTCGCGGGCGAGGCCGGTGGCATCACCCAGCACATCGGCGCCTACCAGGTCCACACCGAGGTCGACGGCGACGACCGCCGGATCACCTTCATCGACACCCCGGGTCACGAGGCGTTCACCGCCATGCGTGCCCGTGGTGCGCAGGCGACCGACATCGCCGTCCTGGTGGTCGCGGCCGACGACGGTGTCATGCCGCAGACGGTCGAGGCGCTCAACCACGCCAAGGCGGCCAACGTGCCGATCGTGGTCGCGGTCAACAAGATCGACAAGGAGACCGCGGACCCGACCAAGGTCCGGGGCCAGCTCTCCGAGTACGGCCTGGTGCCCGAGGAGTACGGCGGCGACGCGATGTTCGTCGACGTCTCGGCCAAGGCCGGGCTCAACCTCGACAAGCTGCTCGAGGCGATCGTGCTGACGGCCGACGCGTCCCTGGACCTGCGCGCCAACCCGGTGCAGGACGCCCAGGGTCTCGTGGTCGAGGCGCACCTCGACCGCGGCCGCGGCCCGGTGGCCACGATCCTGGTCCAGCGCGGCACGCTGCGCGTCGGCGACTCGATCGTCGCCGGCCCCGCCCACGGCCGGGTTCGCGCCATGCTCGACGAGCACGGCAACGAGCTGGCCGAGGCCGACCCGGCCCGTCCCGCGATGGTCCTCGGCCTCTCGTCCGTCCCGGGCGCCGGCCAGAACTTCATCGTGGTCGAGGACGACCGGATGGCCCGCCAGATCGCCGAGAAGCGCGAGGCGCGCGAGCGGGCGGCCATGCAGGCCAAGCGCCGCGTGCGTCGTACCCTCGAGGACTTCATGGCCTCCATGGAGAAGGGCGAGAGCCAGGAGCTCAACCTCATCCTCAAGGGCGACGTGTCCGGCTCGGTCGAGGCCCTCGAGGACGCCCTCGCCCAGATCGACGTCGGCGAGGAGGTCAGCCTGCGGGTCATCGACCGTGGTGTCGGTGCGATCACCGAGACCAACGTCGACCTCGCCGCCGCCTCGGACGCCATCATCATCGGCTTCAACGTCCGGCCCCAGGGCAAGGCGGGCCAGATGGCGGAGAAGGAGGGCGTCGAGATCCGCTACTACTCGGTCATCTACCAGGCGATCGAGGAGATCGAGGCGGCTCTCAAGGGCATGCTCAAGCCGGAGTACGAGGAGCACGCGCTCGGTCAGGCCGAGATCCGCGCGATCTTCCGCTCCTCCAAGATCGGCAACATCGCCGGCTGCATGGTCATCGACGGTGTCATCCGCCGCAACGCCAAGGTGCGCGTGCTGCGCGACGGCGCCGTGGTGGCCGACAACCTCGACCTCGCCTCGCTCAAGCGGGAGAAGGACGACGCGGCCGAGGTGCGGGAGGGCTTCGAGTGCGGTCTGGTGCTCAGGAACTTCCAGGACATCAAGGAGGGCGACATCGTCGAGGCCTTCGAGATGCGGGAGATCCCGCGCTCCTGACGGGGGTCCGGCGTGCCGCGGACTCGTCACGGCATCGGCGGATTCATCACGGGATGTAGTTCGGCCCTCGCTTCCCCAGTGGAACTCCACCGGGGAAGCGAGGGTTCGTCTACATCCCGTGGTGAATCCGCCACCGCCACCGAACTGATAGGAAACTGACCATGGCCAGCCCGCGTGTACGCAAGATCGCCGACCGCATCCAGGTGATCGTCGCCGAGATGCTCGAGCGTCGGATCAAGGACCCGCGCCTGGGCTTCGTGACCGTGACCGAGGTCCGGCTCACCGGCGACGCCCAGAACGCCACGGTCTACTACACCGTGCTCGGCGAGGACGCCGACCAGCAGGCGAGTGCCGCGGCACTCGAGTCGGCCAAGGGCCTGCTGCGCTCCGAGGTCGGCAAGCAGCTCGGCATGCGCCACGTGCCCTCGCTGGCGTTCGAGTTCGACGGGGTCCCGGAGAGCGCGCGCCATCTCGACGAGGTGCTGGCCAAGGCCCGCGAGGCCGACGCCGCGGTCGCCGCCGCTCGTGCCGGCGCGCAGCCGGCCGGCGAGGCCGACCCCTACAAGAAGCCGCGCGAGGCTCCGCTCGACGAGGACACCGACGAAGAGGACACCGACGAAGAGGACACCGACGAAGAGGCCGAGGACGCCGAGTGACGTCCCCGGTGCCGTCCGGGCTCGTCGTCGTCGACAAGCCCGCCGGCATGACCTCGCACGCCGTGGTGTCCCGGGTACGGCGCGCCGTCGGCACCCGCAAGGTCGGCCACGCCGGCACCCTCGACCCGATGGCGACCGGCGTGCTGGTCCTCGGCGTCGAGCGGGCGACCCGGCTGCTCGGACACCTGATGCTCACCGAGAAGACCTACACGGCGACCGTACGCCTCGGCGAGACGACGACGACGGACGACGCCGAGGGAGAGACCACGGCGACGGCCTCGGCCGCCGCGATCGCGGAGCTCTCCGAGGAGGCCGTGCGCAGCGCGCTCGCCGCCTTCGAGGGCGAGATCGATCAGGTCCCCTCGACGGTCTCGGCGATCAAGGTCGACGGCAAGCGGGCCTACGCCCGCGCACGGGCCGGCGAGGAGGTCGAGCTCAAGGCGCGGCCGGTCACGATCCACGAGATCGCGGTGGGCGAGCTGCGCCGGGAGGGTGAGCGGATCGACGTCGACGTCCGCGTGCGCTGCTCCAGCGGCACCTACATCCGCGCCCTCGCCCGCGATCTCGGCGTCGCCCTGGGGGTGGGCGGCCACCTGACCGCGCTGCGCCGGCACTCCGTCGGCCCGTTCACCCTGGAGGCAGCGGTCACCGACCTCGACCACGTCACGATCACCCCCCTTGCGGACGCCGCGCGGGCGACCTTCCCGGCGCTCGACCTCGACGCGCAGCAGGCCCAGGCGGTCCGCTACGGCCGGCCGCTTCCGCTGGACATCGACACCCTGACCGGGGTCTTCGCACCCGGAGGGGAGTTCCTGGCCCTCTACCGGCCCGAGGGCGGGGTGGCCCGGCCCGCGGCCGTGTTCGTCGGCTGAGCCCGGGTGTGGGAGAGTTGCGGCCGTGCGAGTGTGGCGTGACCTCTCCGACGTGCCTGCCGATCTCGGCCGCACGGTGGCGACGATCGGGAACTTCGACGGCATGCACCTGGGCCACCAGCACGTCGTACGCCGCGCGCGGGAGGTCGCCGCGGAGGTCGGCGTCGACCACGTGGTGGCGGTGACCTTCGACCCCCACCCGATCGCGGTGCTGCGCCCCGAGCACGCGCCCCCCACGCTGACGACCATCGAGGAGCGCCTGCGCCTGCTGGGGCGGGCCGGCGTCGACGACGTCCTGGTCATCCCGTTCTCCCGTGAGATCGCCGCATGGACGCCCGAGGAGTTCATCGACCGGATCCTGGTCGAGACCCTGCACGTGCGGGCGGTCGTCGTGGGCGCCAACTTCCGCTTCGGCAACCGTGCCGCCGGCGACTGCAACCTGCTGCGGGCGGCCGGAGCCGAGCACGACTTCGTGCTGGAGGAGGTCAGTCTCGACGGCGGCCCGCAGGTGTGGTCGTCGACCTATGTCCGGACCTGCCTGGCCGCGGGCGACGTGACCGGCGCCGCCGAGGCGCTCGGCCGGGTCTTCACGGTCACCGGCACGGTCGTCGAGGGCGACAAGCGCGGCCGGGAGCTGGGCTTCCCGACCGCGAACGTGCCGGTCCGCCCCGGCGCCGCCGCCCCGGCCGACGGCGTCTACGCGGGCCGGCTGACCGTGCTCGCAGGCCCGGACGCCGGCACGACCTACCCGGCGGCGATCAGCGTCGGCACCAACCCGACCTTCGCCGGCGAGCGCGAGCGTCGCGTGGAGTCCTATGTGCTGGACCGCACCGACCTGGACCTCTACGGTCGCGAGGTCGAGGTCGCCTTCGTCGAGCGGCTGCGCGGGATGGTCCGGTTCGACTCGATCGACGACCTGCTCAGCGCCATGGCCGACGACGTCGACCGGGCGCGGACGGTCCTGGCCGACTGAGGTGGCGTGAGGTGGCTGCCCGGCAGGACGACCTCGCCGCGGCCGAGCGCTGGTTCGTCGACCACGGGCTGCCCTACTTCGTCGACGACTACCGCGCGGACGTCGCTCGCGGCCTGCGCCGGCCGCGGCTGCTGCCCGTCCTCGCCGTGGCGGTCCTCCTCGCCGTCCTCACCGGCGTCCTGACCGCACCCTGGGTGGGCGCGGCGGCAGCGGTGGGCGCGGCCCTGACCGTGGTGGGGGCGGTGCTGTCGGCGTACGCCGTCGCGACCCTGCGCGCGTGGCTGATCGTCGGCTGGGCCGTGCGCCGCACCTTCCGCTCGCTCGGGCTGATGCTGCCGCTGGTGACCCGCGCGCTTCCGCTGCTGCTGCTCTTCATCACCTTCCTGTTCATCAATGCGGAGGTGTGGCAGGTCGCCGCGAGCCTCGACGGCGGCGTGCTGTGGGTGACGGTGCTCCTGTTCGCCGCGATCGCCGTCGGCTTCCTGCTGACGAGGCTGCCGGAGGAGCTGGACGACGTGGACGACGAGGTCGAGGCCGCCCAGCTGATCGAGGCCTGTGCCGGGACCCCGCTGGAGCCGGCCGCCCGCCGGCTCGCGACCCGGGTGGACCGCGTCGGCGCCGTCGACGCCGAGGTCGGAGGGCTGCAGCGGGCCAACCTGGTCCTGGTCCTGCTCGTGGCCCAGGCGGTCCAGGTGCTGCTGCTCGCGCTCGCGGTCTTCGGCTTCTTCCTGGTCTTCGGCGTCGTGGCGATGGAGCCCGCCGTCGTCGGGAGCTGGACGGGCGGCCCGCTGCACCCCCTCGAAGGTCCGCCCGGCGAGCTCCTCGGCACGCGGCTGAGCCTGGAGCTGATCCGCGTGGCGACCTTCCTCGCCGCCTTCAGCGGCCTGTACTTCACGGTGTACGCCGTGACCGACGAGCTCTACCGCCGCCAGTTCTTCTCCGTCGTGATCCGCGAGCTCGAGCGCGCCGTCAGCGCCCGCGTGGCCTACCGCTTCCTGCGCGACGGGGCGGACGGGGGCACCGCGGACGGGGGCACCGCGGACGGGGGAGCAGCGTGAGTGGTCGGCTGCCCGTCATCCTCGACTGCGACACCGGCACCGACGACGCGGTCGCGATCCTCCTGGCCGCGCTGCACCCGGGCCTGGACCTCCTCGGTGTCACCACGGTGTGGGGCAACCACGACGTCCGGGACACCACCGACAACACCCTGCGCGTGCTGGACCTCGTCGGTCGACGCGACGTCGGCGTCCATCCGGGCCGCAACGCGCCCCACCGCCCGCGGCTCGAGCCGCTGCCGAGCGGGCGAGCCGACCTTCCTCCCGGCCTGGACCTCCCGGCGGCCTCGCTCCTTCCCGGGAGCGAGGCGGTCGAGTGGCTGGTCTCGACCCTGCGCGCGGCCACCGAGCCGGTGGCGCTCGTCGCGACCGGCCCGCTGACGAACCTCGCGGCGGCGCTGGCCGCCGACCGCTCGATCCTGCGGTCGGTGGCCCGGCTGGTCGTCCTCGGCGGGACGCACCGCGCCGCCGGCGTCACGCCGTACGCCGAGCGGAACGTCTGGTGCGACCCGGAGGCCGCCGCCGACGTCCTCGCCGCGCCCTTCCGCGACCTGCTGCTGGTGACCATGGACGCGACCCTCTCCGCCCCGCTCACGGCCGCGGACGCCCGCCGGCTGCGGGCGCTCGGCACCCCCGCGGCCATGGCCGCGGCGTCCTTCGTCGAGACCCGCATCGAGTGGTACCGCCGTGACGAGGCGATGGCGGCCGTCGGGGGAGCGCCGCTCCACGACCCGCTCGCCGTGGCCGCGCTCGTGGTGCCCGACCTGCTCACCACGGTGCGGGCGTCGGTGCGCGTGGAGCGCACCGACCCCACGACGTACGGCGCCACCCGGTTCGCCGCGGAGGTCGACGAGGCGCGGGGGCGCCTCGCCGTGGCCGTGCGGGCCGACCGGGAGCGCTATCGGGACCTGCTCATGACGACGCTCGGCTGACATCAGTAAATATACTGGATAACTCGTGTTAGCCTCGGCGACATGACGCCGAACGCACTGGGTCGCCGTACCGTCCTCGGCCTGTCGGCCGCCGGGCTCGCCGGCCTCGGCAGCACCGCCCTCGCCCCGCTCGCCGCACCTGCCCGAGCGGGTGCGCCCGCGATCCTCAAGCCCCTGCCCGCCGCCTGGTTCGTCGACTACGGCACGAATGCCGAGATGGCCTGGGACGCGGTCGACCCCCATCGCTACCTGACCTCGCAGTCGCGCCTGTTCGTCCGCAACCACACCCGCACGCCCGTCCTCGACGCGGCCGAGCACCGGCTGCGGATCTTCGGCGACGGGCTGGACCGGCCCGACGGCGTGGTGCTCGGGCTGCGCGACCTGCGCCGGCGCTACCGCCGGGCCCGGGTCGTCACGGTCCACGAGTGCACCGGCAACGGCCGCAGCCTGTTCGCCACCCAGCAGGGTCAGCAGGTCTCCGGCACGCCCTGGCGGCTCGGGGCAGTCGGCACGGTGGTGTGGGAGGGGGTCTGGCTGCGCGACGTGCTCGCGTCCGTGGGCCTGCGCACCGGTGCGAGCTCCGTGCTGGCGACCGGCGTGGACGACGAGTACGTCGACAAGGGCGTGAACCTGGGCCGGGTCCGCCGCCCGTTCCCGCTGGCGAAGGCGCTCGACGACGCCTTCCTCGCCTGGGGTGCGAACGGCGCGCCGCTCCTTCCCGACCACGGGTACCCGCTCCGCCTGGTGCTGCCCGGCTGGATCGGCGTCGCGAGCATCAAGTGGCTCGGCTCCCTGGAGGTGTCGACCGCGCCACAGTCGTCGCCGTGGAGCACCCGCTGGTACAACGTCGACGGTCCGCTCGACCTCAACCCGGTGCGCTCCGCGTGGGAGCTGGCCTGGGAGGCTCAGATCCCCGGCAGCGAGCGGATCGAGCTCACCGGTCGCTCGTGGTCGGGCGCCGCGCCGATCGCCCGGGTGGACGTCAGTGTCGACGGCGGTGCCAGCTGGGCGCCCGCCCGGCTGCACCCGCGGCCGTACGCCGGTCTGGCGGGGCACGGCTGGACCCGCTGGAGCCACACCTGGGAGCGGCCGGAGCCGGGCCCCCACGAGCTGCTGGCGCGGGCCACCGACGTCCGGGGCCGCCGGCAGCCGGACGTCGCGGCGTACAACCCCAACGGCTATCTGTTCGACGCCGTCGTCCGCCACCCCGTCGCGGTCGTCTGACGCCTCGCGCCCCCGCAAGTCACACCTCGCGGCCCCGCAAGTCACACCTCGGCGTCAGTCGTCGACGCGGCCGCGCAGCTGCTTGGTCTGCCCGCGACGGCGCTTCGCGTCGAGGCGGCGCTCCGTCGAGCCGCGCGTGGGCCTCGTGGCCCGTCGTGGCGGCGGGGGAGGTGCGAGCAGCTCGCGCACCCGCGCCGCCAGCCGCTCGCGGGCGGCCGTGCGGTTGCGGTGCTGGGAGCGGTGCTCGTGGGCCACGACCGTGATCGGGCCCGCCGCCCGGGCGAGCAGGCGGGCGCGCTGGACCTCGGTGAGGGCGTCGGCGGCCGTGGCGGACGTCGCGGGGTCCCAGGCCAGCTCGACGCGGCTGTCGGTGGTGTTGACCGACTGCCCGCCCGGCCCGGGGGAGCGGGAGAAGCGCTCGACCAGCTCGGTGCCCGGGATGACCAGGCCCGACGGCAGGCCGGGTCCGGGCGGGATCGTCAGGTCCACGGACCCAGGCTAGGAACGGTCCGGCGAGGACACGGTCACCGGTACGCCGGACAGTGCGGCGTTGCCCGACACGTCGAGCCGCTCGGGGTCGGTGAGGTCGTTGATGGAGACGCCCGGCACGCCGGCCGCGACGCCGAGCCGCGTCCCGGCGCGTCCGTGACCGTAGCCGTGGGGCAGCGACACCACGCCGGGCATCACGTCCTCCGTCGCCGCCACCTCGATCTCGACCTCGCCGACGCGCGAGCGGACCGTCACCACGGCGCCGTCCGCGAGCCCCCGGGCCGCGAGGTCGCTGGGGTGCATGAGCAGGTGGTGGCGGGCCCGGCCGCGGGTCAGCCGGTCGGTGTTGTGCATCCAGGAGTTGCAGTCGCGCTGGTGGCGGCGCCCGATCAGCAGGAGCTCGCCGTCGCGCGGCGGCGTCGGCGCGCTCAGCCGGGCGATGTCCTCCGCCACCAGCCGGGGAAGGGCGTCGATCCGGCCGTCGCGGGTGCGCAGCCGGCCCGGGAGCTGTCCGGCGCGCAGCGGTCCCAGGTCGACGCCCTCCGGACGGCGGCGCAGCTCGGTCAGGGTCGTCTGCGAGCGGCCCGAGCGCAGCAGCATCCCGATCAGGAAGGTCGGGCTCAGCCGCATCCGCGCCTGCGCCGCGATCCGCCGCCGCACGCCCGGCTTGTGCCGGCGCCGGCGGGTCACCCGCAGGTAGAGCTCTCGGAAGATCTCCCAGTCGTGCCGCTGGTCCCGGCCGCGCGGGAAGACGGCCGGGGTGAAGCGCGCCGTGTTGCGCACGGCCAGCAGGTGGAACACGAGGTCGTAGTGGTCGCGCTCGAGCAGCGAGGTCGGGGGCAGGATCACGTCCGCATGGCGGGTGGTCTCGTTGATGTAGAGGTCGACCGCCGCGTAGAAGTCCAGACCCGACAGGGCGCGGTCGAGCGCCGCGCCGTCGGGCGTGGACAGCACCGGGTTGCCGGCGATGGTGAGCAGCGCCCGCACCTGTCCCTCGCCGGGTGTCTCGATCTCCTCGCGGAGCACCGCGACGGGCAGCTCGCCGCCGAACTCCGGCGCCTGCCGCACCCGCGAGCGGTAGCGGTCGTAGTGCCCTGGCCCGATCAGCCCGCGTCCCACCGCGTCGATTGCGGGGGTGGTCAGCAGTGTCCCGCCTTCCCGGTCGAGGTTGCCGGTGACGAGGTTGATCATCTGCACCGCCCACTGGCAGACCGTGCCGAACTGCTGGGTGGAGACGCCGATCCGACCGTAGGCCGCTGCGCCGTCCGCCGCGGCGAGCTCGCGCGCGATCGTCCGGATCTGAGCCGCGGGCATGCCGCTGGCCTGCTCGGCCAGCTCGGCGGTGAAGGGAGCGACGAGCTCGGCCACCTCGTCCAGCCGGTCGACGTACGACGGCGGCGCGGTGAGGCCCTCGGAGAAGAGCACGTGCAGCACGGCCAGGAGCACCCACGCGTCGCTTCCGGGGCGGACGAAGTGATGCTCGTCGGCGACCTTCGCGGTCTCGGTGCGCCGCGGGTCGAGCACCACCATCCGCCCGCCGCGAGCGCGCAGCGAGCGCAGGCGGCCGGGGAAGTCGGGGACGGTCATCAGCGAGCCGTTGGAGGCCATCGGGTTCGCGCCGACGACGAGGAAGTACGACGTGCGGTCGATGTCCGGCACGGGGAGGAGCAGCTGGTGGCCGTAGAGCAGGTAGCCCACCAGCTGATGGGGGAGCTGGTCGACGGAGGTCGCGCTGAACTTGTTGCGGGTGCGGAACGACTGCGCCAGCGCGACGCCGTGGGTCATCGCGCCGAGGCTGTGCACGTTCGGGTTGCCGAGATAGATCGCCAGCGCGTCCTCGCCGTGGTCGTTCACCGCCGCCGCGAGCCCGTCGGCGACCAGGTCGAGCGCCTCGTCCCAGCCGATCTCCTCCCAGCGCTCGCCCACCCGTCGTACCGGACGCCGCAGCCGGTCGGGGTCGGCGTGGATGTCGCCGATGGCGACGCCCTTGGGGCAGAGGTGACCGCGGGACAGCGGGTCGTCCGGGTTGCCGCGGACGCCGCTCACCCGGTCGCCGTCGATGGTCAGCAGGAGACCGCAGGCCGCCTCGCACAGGTTGCACACACCGGTCCGCGTCCGCTCCGTGGTCTCCACCGGGGCATCGTCACACGCCCGACCGGGCGGCGCCATGACCCGAGCGGTCCGGCCGCCGCAGCGATTCGGCCCCGCACGGAGCCCGCTGTTAGCCTTGTGCGGTTGCCGTCAGAACGGCCGCGGACCAAGAGAGCTCCAGGATTTCAGGCTGGGGCGCCGCGCAACGAGCGAACAAGGAGTCACCATGGCAGTCGGTACCGACGCTGAGACCAAGAAGAAGATCATCGCCGAGTACGCCACGACCGAGGGTGACACCGGTTCGCCCGAGGTGCAGATCGCGCTGCTCAGCCACCGCATCAGCCACCTGACCGAGCACCTCAAGCAGCACAAGCACGACCACCACAGCCGTCGTGGCCTGCTCCTGCTCGTCGGCCAGCGCCGCCGTCTTCTCAACTACCTGAAGAAGACCGAGATCGAGCGCTACCGCTCCATCGTCGAGCGCCTCGGCCTGCGCCGCTGACTTCCGCCGCATGCGAACGGGCGACCCGCACGGGTCGCCCGTTCTGCATTTCGGCCACCGATCGCTAGGGTGGCAGGCGTCATCGAGTCCATTCAGCGGGGCAGCGCGTCCCGCACCGTAGAACAAGAGAAGAAATTGACTGAACCCGTCATCTCCGAGGTCGAGACCGTTCTCGACAACGGCAAGTTCGGCACCCGCACCGTCAAGTTCGAGACGGGCCTCCTCGCCCGCCAGGCCGCCGGATCGGTGACCGCCTATCTCGACGACGACACCATGCTGCTCTCGGCGACCACCGCCGGCAAGCACCCCAAGGACCACTTCGACTTCTTCCCCCTGACGATCGACGTCGAGGAGCGGATGTACGCCGCGGGCCGGATCCCCGGCTCGTTCTTCCGCAGCGAGGGTCGCCCGGGCGAGGACGCCATCCTCACCTGCCGTCTCATCGACCGCCCGCTGCGCCCGACCTTCAAGAAGGGCCTGCGCAACGAGGTCCAGGTCGTCATCACCGTGATGGCCCTCAACCCCGACACCCCGTACGACGTGCTGGCGATCAACGCCGCGTCGCTGTCGACCCAGCTCTCCGGCCTGCCGTTCAGCGGCCCGGTCGGCGCCACCCGGGTCGCCCTCATCGAGGGCCAGTGGGTCGCCTTCCCCACGCACAGCCAGCTGGAGAAGGCCGTGTTCGACATGGTCGTCGCCGGCCGGGTCACCGAGACCGGCGACGTCGCGATCATGATGGTCGAGGCCGAGGCCACCGAGCAGACCATCGAGCTGGTCCGCGGCGGCGCCCAGGCGCCGACCGAGGAGGTCGTCTCCGGCGGTCTCGAGGCCGCCAAGCCCTTCATCAAGCAGCTCGTCGAGGCGCAGGTCGAGCTCGCCAATGTGGCCGCCAAGCCGGTCCAGGAGTTCCCGGTCTTCCTCGACTACGAGGACGACGTCTTCGAGGCCGTCGAGGCCGCCGTCAAGGCCGACCTCGTCGCCGCGATGAAGATCGCGGACAAGACCGAGCGCAACGACCGCACCGACCAGCTCAAGGACGAGCTCCTCGAGAAGCTCGCCGGCCAGTTCGAGGGCCGCGAGAAGGAGATCGGCGCGGCCTTCCGCTCGGTCAACAAGCAGGTCGTGCGCGAGAGCATCCTGCGCGACAAGGTTCGCATCGACGGTCGTGGCCTGGCCGACATCCGTCCGCTGCACGCCGAGGTCGACGTGGTCCCGCGGGTCCACGGCTCGGCGCTCTTCGAGCGTGGCGAGACGCAGATCCTGGGCGTCACCACCCTCGACATGCTCAAGATGGAGCAGCAGATCGACACGCTGTCGCCCGAGACCCACCGGCGCTACATGCACAAGTACATCTTCCCGCCGTTCTCCACCGGCGAGACCGGTCGCGTCGGCTCGCCGAAGCGCCGCGAGGTCGGTCACGGTGCGCTCGCACGCCGCGCCCTGCTGCCGGTGCTGCCGAGCCGCGAGGAGTTCCCGTACGCCATCCGGCAGCTCTCCGAGGCCATGGGCTCCAACGGCTCGACCTCGATGGGCTCGGTCTGCGCCTCGACCCTCTCCCTGCTTCAGGCCGGTGTGCCGCTGAAGGCGCCGGTCGCCGGCATCGCCATGGGCCTGGTGTCCGGTGAGATCGACGGCAAGACCGAGTACGTCGCGCTCACCGACATCCTCGGTGCCGAGGACGCCTTCGGCGACATGGACTTCAAGGTCGCCGGCACGAAGGAGTTCGTGACCGCGCTCCAGCTCGACACCAAGCTCGACGGCATCCCCGCCGAGGTCCTCGCGGCCGCCCTCACCCAGGCCCGCGACGCGCGCCTGACGATCCTCGAGGTCATGGGCGAGGCGATCGACGCTCCCGAGGAGATGTCGATCCACGCGCCGCGGATCATCACGGTCAAGGTGCCCGTCGACAAGATCGGCGAGGTCATCGGGCCCAAGGGCAAGGTCATCAACCAGCTGCAGGACGACACCGGCGCCTCGATCTCCATCGAGGACGACGGCACGGTCTACATCGGCGCGACCAACGGCGAGGCGGCCGAGGCGGCGCGGGCCGCGATCAACGCGATCGCGAACCCGACCATGCCCGAGGTCGGCGAGCGCTACCTCGGCACGGTCGTCAAGACCACCAACTTCGGCGCCTTCGTCGCCCTGCTGCCGGGCAAGGACGGGCTGCTGCACATCAGCAAGCTGCGCGGCCTCGCCGGCGGCAAGCGCGTCGACAACGTCGAGGACGTGGTCTCGGTCGGGCAGAAGCTCCAGGTCGAGATCGCCGAGATCGACGACCGCGGCAAGCTGTCGCTGATCCCGGTCGTCGAGGACGCCGAGGGCGCCCAGGACGGCGAGGACGGCGAGAGCCCGGAGTCGACCGACTCCGAGTGATGCGCTGACACCCGACGAGGGGGCGGTCGCCTGTGGGCGGCCGCCCCCTCGTCGTCCGCCTCGATGGCGCACCGCACGACCCGCTTGGGTACCGTCGGGCGCATGCAGGCTCGAGCGTCGTCCGGCGCGATCACCAGGACCGTGCACACGGTCACCGAGGCCGACGGTCTCGTCGTCTCCCACGTCCGCCGCACCCGTCTTCCGTCCGGGCTGCGCATCGTCACCGAGCAGATGGCCGGAGCCCGCTCGGCGTCCGTCGGCGTGTGGGTCGGGGTCGGCTCGCGCGACGAGCGGGCCGCCACGCACGGCGCCTCGCACTTCCTGGAGCACCTGCTGTTCAAGGGCACCAGCGAGCGCTCGGCGCTCGACATCTCCATCGAGCTCGACGCCGTCGGCGGGGAGTTCAACGCCTTCACGGCCAAGGAGTACACCTGCTTCCACGCCCGGGTCCTCGCCGCCGACCTGCCCCTGGCGATCGACGTGCTCGGCGACATGATCACCGGTTCCCTCATCGCCACCCACGACGTCGACGCGGAGCGCGATGTCATCCTCGACGAGATCGCGATGCACGACGACGACCCTGACGACGTCGTCCAGAACCTGCTCGCCGAGCTCGCCTGGGGCGACGGCTCGCCGCTCGGCAGGCCGATCGCCGGCACCACCGCCTCGATCGAGGCGATGACGCCGGCGCAGATCAAGCGCTTCTACCGCCGCCACTACGTGCCCGCCAACACCGTGATCTCGGTCGCGGGCGCGCTCGACCACGGGGCCGTCGTCCGCGCGGTGAAGAAGGCGTTCGGACGGCAGGGCTGGCTCGACGAGCTGGCGGCCCCGGCGCCCCCGCGGGCGACGGCCGCTCGGCGCCGGCCCAAGGTGAGCGCGGCAGAGGGGCGGGTGGCCCGCCCCTTCGAGCAGGTCAACCTCGTCATCGGCCGGGAGGGCCTCACCCGCGACGACGACCGGCGCTACGCCCTCGGCGTCCTGAACACCGCGCTGGGCGGCGGCACCTCGAGCCGGCTCTTCCAGGAGGTCCGCGAGCAGCGCGGCCTGGCCTACTCGGTGTACTCCTTCGCCAGCCACTACGCCGACTCCGGCCTGGTGGGCGTCGCCGTGGGCTGCCTGCCCGACCGCACCGACGAGGTCCTCGCCGTCGTTCGCGAGCAGCTCCGGCTGATCGCCGCAGACGGGATCACCGAGGACGAGCTGGCCCGCGGCAAGGGCCAGCTCGTCGGCGGCATGATCCTCGGCCTGGAGGACTCCGGCTCGCGGATGGTGCGGCTCGGCAAGAACGAGCTCGTCCACGGCGAGGTGCTCGGCATCGACGAGGTGATCGCCCGGATCGAGGCGGTCACGATCGGGGACGTCCGCGCGATCGCCGCGGAGGTGTTCGGCCGGCCCGAGCTGCTCGCGCTGGTCGGGCCGGCCTGAGCCCGCCTCCCTAGCGGGCCGGCGTTCCGGCGCTCTCCGGGTCGGCAGGGTCGTCGGCAGGGCCGTCGGCATCGGGCTCCGGGTCCACCGGCTCGATGGAGAGCACGAAGTCGTCGCCGTGCTCGGTGACTCCGGCGATGACGGCCTGCTCGACCGCCTCCTCGCCGTACCGACGCCGGACGACCAGCGGGTCGTGGCGCAGGTCGCGCACCAGAGCGGCGGCCAGGCCGATCATGATCACCACGAAGGGCAGCGCGGCCACGATGGTGATCGTCTGCAGTCCCGTGAGGGCGTCCTCGCCGCCCGCCAGCAGCATCACGGCAGCGACGGCTCCGGTCGCCACGCCCCAGAACACCACCACGGCCCGGCGCGGCTCCGTCGTGCCCCGCTCGGACAGGCTGCCCATCACGATCGAGGCGGCGTCCGCGCCGGACACGAAGAAGATGCCGACCAGGACCATCACCACGATGCTGGCGAGGGTCGCGAGGGGCAGGGCGTCCAGGGTGCCGAACAGCTGGTCCTCCAGTCCGCCGGCGTTCGCGATGTCGGTGCCGTCGCGCTGCAGGTCGATGGCGGTCCCGCCGAGGACGCAGAACCAGATGACGCTGACGACGCTGGGGACCAGCAGTACGCCGGTCACGAACTGGCGGATGGTGCGCCCGCGCGAGATCCGGGCGATGAACATCCCCACGAACGGCGTCCACGACAGCCACCACGCCCAGTAGAAGATGGTCCAGCCGCTGAGCCAGGCCTCGGTCTCCGCGCCCTCGGCGCCCGTGCGGGCGGCCATCATGGCGAGGTCCTGGACGTAGCTGCCGAGCGAGGTCGGCACCAGGTTGAGGATGAAGATGGTGGGCCCCAGCACGAACACGAACAGGGCGAGCGCGACCGCCAGGACCATGTTGATGTTCGACAGCCACTGGATGCCCTTGGCGACGCCGGAGACCGCCGACAGCACGAACGCGACGGTGAGCACTGTGATGATCACGACGAGCGCCCCGTTGCCGAGCGGGCCGATGTCGCCCACGATCTCGAGCCCGCTGCTGATCTGCAGGGCGCCGAGACCGAGGGAGGTGGCCGAGCCGAAGAGGGTCGCGAAGATCGCGAACATGTCGATCACCTTGCCGGCGCCGCCGGAGGCACGGTCGCCGATGAGGGGGGCGAACGCCGCCGAGATCAGCTGGACGCGGCCCTTGCGGTAGACGCCGTACGCGATCGCGAGGCCGACGACGGCGTAGATCGCCCACGGGTGGAGGGTCCAGTGGAACATCGTGGTCGCCATCGCGTTCTGCGCGGCGGCGTCGGCGTCCTCCCCGGTGCCGGGCGGCGGGGTGACGAAGTGCGAGAGCGGCTCGCTGACTCCGTAGAACATCAGGCCGATGCCCATGCCCGCGCTGAACATCATCGCGATCCACGACGACGTACGGAACTCGGGGTCCTCGTCGTCGCGGCCCAGCGGGATCGTGCCGTACTTGCTCATCGCCAGCCAGATCACGAACACCACGAAGCCGCTCGACGTCAGGACGAAGAGCCAGCCGGTGTTCGTCATGACCCAGTCCAGGGCCTTGCCCGAGGCGGTGCCGAGCGAGGAGGTGCTCGCCAGGCCCCAGACCACGAAGGCGATGCTCACCACGGCGGCGACCCCGAACACGACGGGGTCCAGGCCCTTCTGCGTGGGCTGGTCCACCTCGACGGCCTGGTCGAGGGCGGGATGCGGGACCACGTCGCCGGCGGGGGTGCTGAGCGCGTCGACGAGTTCGGCGGCGCGATGGTGCGGATGCTTGGCCGGGGTGTTGCCGTTCGTCCGGGTCATGTCTCTCCAGGGCTCGCGGGACAGGACGCATGTCCGCCCCGGGGGGCTTCCCCGGAAGGCGCGGGCCCGACGTGATGGCGCGGAGGGGGAGGCCGCGACGTCACGTCAGGTTCGAGAGCTTCCGAGAGACAAGCCAGCCTGGAGCGGGCATGCTGCCCCGGCAGGCTAACAAGACTCGCCGCGCGACGGGTCAGCGGCGGCCGATGATGCCGATGACCGGCGGCATCTTCGAGTCCACGATGTAGACCCGGAAGCCGCCCTCGCGCAGCTGCTCGGACGCCTTGGCCAGGATGTCCGGCACCTGCTCGGGGCGGGTGGTGTCGAAGAAGAGGTTGACCGAGCCCCCCGGCATCAGCCGCTCGTGGAGGAGCGCGATCTCCTCGTGGGCGTCGCGGACCCAGAACAGGTTGACGTCGAAGGCGAAGACCTTGGTGAGCCGCTTCACCGGGACGCGCAGAGTGGCGAGGTCGATCTGGCGGACGGTGAGCTTGCCCGCCGCGATGTGCTCCGCGCAGCGTGCCTTCGTGCGGTCCACGCCGGCCTCGGACCGGTCGATGGCGAACATCTTCCCCTTGCCCTCGAGCCGGCGGCAGATGAGGTCGGCGGCCGCGCCGTTCCCGCAGCCGATCTCCAGCACGTGGTCGTTGGGCTGGACGTCCATGAAGTCCACCGCCCACCGGATCCGGGCCGGGATCTTGTTCACCATGGGGGTCAGCCTGCCAGAACGCGTGCCGGGCCGACGCACTACCTTGGTGCCGTGAGTTCACGTGTCGCGGATCAGGCTGCCGGCGAGCGGCTGCGGGTGGGCGTCCTCGGGGCCCGGGGCAAGGTCGGTGCCGAGGTGGTCCGGGCCGTCGAGGGCGCCGAGGACCTGGACCTCACCGTGGGCGTCGACCAGGGCGACCCGGTCGCCTCGCTCGTCGAGAGCGGCACCCAGGTGGTCGTCGACTTCACCCACCCCGACGTGGTGATGGACAACCTGCGCTACTGCGTCGAGAACGGCATCCACGCCGTCGTCGGGACGACGGGCTTCGACGAGGCGCGCCTCGAGACCCTGCGGGAGTGGCTGGCCGACAGCCCCCGCACCGGCGTGCTCATCGCCCCCAACTTCTCCATCGGCGCCATCTTGATGATGCGCTTCTCCGCCATCGCGGCTCCGTTCTTCGAGTCGGTCGAGGTCGTCGAGCTGCACCACCCGACGAAGGCGGACGCACCGAGCGGCACGGCCCGTCGTACGGCGGAGCTCATCGCGGCGGCGCGCCGCGAGGCGGGCAGCCCGCCGATCCCCGACGCCACGAGCACCGGCCTCGACGGGGCCCGGGGGGCCGACGTCGACGGCATCCGCGTGCACGGCCTGCGGATCCGCGGCCTGGTCGCCCACCAGGAGGTCGTCCTCGGCGGGCTGGGGGAGACGCTGACCATCCGCCACGACTCCCTCGACCGGGTCTCCTTCACCCCCGGCGTCCTCACCGGGGTGCGCCGCATCGCCTCCCGCCCCGGCCTCACGGTCGGCCTCGAGCACTTCCTCGACCTCCCCTGACCCCGCCGCAGGGCGGGCGACACCTCGCGGCGTCTCGTCAGGCGAGCGCGGTGTGCAGCCGGACCTGCTTGACGCTGGTGCCGGACTCGTCGGCCAGCTCCCGGCTGGCGCCGTCCGGTGCCCAGCCGGCACTGGCCAGGAAGGCGCGGAGCACGTCGTCGGTGGACTCGACCCAGCACACCGCCCGGGTGAACCCGTCGGCGCGCAGGGTGTCCACGCAGGCCTGGAGCAGGCGCGATCCGTGGCCCGCCCTCGTCCGGTCCGGGCCGACGGTGAACTCGGACATCTCGCCGTCGGCGCTCGGGTCGGCGTCGGGGTCCGCGTTGGGACCGGTCAGGGCGAAGCCCACCACGTCGGCCCCGGCCAGCGCCACGAGCGCGCGGTGGCGTGCCTCCGGCGGTCGTGCGAGGGACTGGCGCCAGGCGGTGGCGAGGGTGTCCGCGTCGGGGCCCGTGCCGGCGCCGTACCGCTGGGCCCAGGCCTGCAGCTGGACGGCGGCGATGCCCGCGGCGTCGGCGGGCCAGGCGACCCGGACGGACACGTCAGCAACGACCATGCCGCCATCCTGACAGGGCGCCGACGGGGTCCCGGCATGGCCCCGGCCACTAGGGTCGGCAGCATGGAGATTCGCAACCTCGGGGCGAGTGGGCTCCGCATCTCGGCCATCGCCTACGGCAACTGGATCACGCACGGCTCCCAGGTCGAGGAGGACGGGGCGCTGGCCTGCGTGCGTCGTGCGCTGGACGAGGGCGTCACGACCTTCGACACCGCCGACGTCTACGCCAACACCGCCGCCGAGACCGTCCTCGGCAAGGCGCTGGCGGGGGAGCGGCGGGAGGGGCTGGAGATCTTCACCAAGGTCTTCTGGCCCACCGGCCCCGGCCGGCACAACGACCACGGGCTCTCCCGCAAGCACATCATGGAGTCCATCGACGGCTCCCTGCGCCGCCTCGGGACCGACTACGTCGACCTCTACCAGGCCCACCGCTACGACCACGAGACGCCGCTGGAGGAGACGATGGTCGCCTTCGCCGACGTGGTCCGCGCGGGCAAGGCGCTCTACATCGGGGTCTCCGAGTGGCGGGCCGAGGAGATCCGCGCGGCCGCCGAGCTCGCCCGGGAGCTGCGCGTGCCACTGGTGTCCAACCAGCCGCAGTACTCGATGCTCTGGCGGGTCATCGAAGCCGAGGTGGTGCCGACCTCGAAGGAGCTCGGCATCGGCCAGATCGTGTGGTCGCCGATCGCGCAGGGAGTGCTGACGGGCAAGTACCGGCCGGGCCAGGCGCCGCCGCCGGGCTCACGGGCGACCGACGAGAAGGGCGGCGCCAACGACATCAGCCGCTGGCTGCGCGACGACGTGCTCGAGCGGGTCCAGCTGCTGCAGCCGATCGCCGACGCCGCCGGGCTCTCGCTCGCCCAGCTGGCGGTGGCGTGGGTGCTGCAGAACGACAACGTGTCGGCAGCGATCATCGGGGCGAGCCGTCCCGAGCAGGTCACCGAGAACGTGAAGGCCGCCGGGGTCCGCCTCGACGCCGACACCCTGGCCGCGATCGACCGGGCGCTGGACGGCGTCGTCACGACCGACCCGGCGCTGACCCGCTCACCGCGCCGCTCGGAGGTCCTCGGCTAGAGGCCGAAGAGGTAGCGGCTGGTGGGGACGAGGTCGAGGCCGTCGGCGGCGCCGAAGCGCGCGCAGCTGTCCATGAGCGTCGCGAACCGGCGCTGGAGCTCCTCCTCGTCCCCGCCACTGCCGTAGAAGGCGTGCTGGTCGGCCATCGCGGCCAGAGGGAAGAGCTCCTCGACGATGCCCGCCACGTCCCGGCCGCCACGCGTCAGCGTCGCGACCACGGGGTTCTGGACGTAGCCGAAGGTGCCCTGGGTGTCGATCGCGACCTGGGTGTGCCGGTCCAGCCAGTCGGTGAGCCACGCCGCGGGCGCCATCGTGTCCGGCCGCCGGAGGAACGCCACGTTGGCGAGGGCGTCGGCGCGCTCGCCGTCCGGGACCGGCGGCGGGGGAAGCGGCTCGCGCTCCTCGACGGCCCAGGCGTGGGCCCCGGCGTCCTGGCGTCGTACGACGTCGAGGAGCCTCGCGGGGTCCTGCTCGGTCCACGCCGACACCACGGCGGTGATCGGCGTCCCCGGCCCGAACCTCATCGCCGGCGCGACGTCCGCGTCGTCCACGTTGACCTGGAGCCGGGTCGCGCCCGCGGCGGCGACGTCGGCACGGAACCCCGGCTCGAGCAGGGCGGCACCGGGGCCGTGCAGTGCGGCGATGACCTTCACGCCGGGCAACCTACCGGTCGTAGTCCTCCGGCAGCGGCTGGCCGATCTTCACCCGCGCCTTGGGCATGCGCATGAACTTCATCTGCATCGAGCGGGTGAGCGCGTAGTAGGTCGTGCCCTTGAGCGACTCGTCCGGGAAGCGGCGAGCCAGCTCCCGGCGCAGGCGGAGGCGCAGCACGAGCATGTCGGTGACCACGAACAGCACCGTGGCGAGCAGGACCATGCTGCTGGCCTGCACGAGCGCGGAGTTGCCGGTGTAGCCGAGGAGCAGGCCGACGATCATCAGCGGGATGACCATCTCGACGATCGAGAAGCGTGCGTCGACGTAGTCGCGGATGAACCGGCGTACCGGGCCCTTGTCGCGCGGGAGGAAGTAGCGCTCGTCGCCGCTCTTCATGCCCTGGCGGATCTTGCGGCTCTCCTCGGCCCGGAACTCGCGCTGGCGGCGCGCGGCCTCCTTGCGGTCGCGCGGGGCCTTGGCGCGGGCCTTCGCGGCGGCCTCCGCCTCCTTGCGGGTCGGCGTCGGGCGGCCCTTGCCGCCGGCCTTGGCCGTCGCGTCGGCCGGGGCGGCCTGCTCGGCGGTGGGGGACTTGGTGCGCTTGAACACGCTGGGGCCTTTCGTGACCTGGGTTCTCAGTCCCGGTGGGACTTGCCGGGGAGGTCGAGCATGCGCTGGAGGGCGGCCAGTGCGTCCGTCTCGGTCTGCGGGTCGACCTCGATCTGGTTGACGACGACGCCCTCGACGAGGTTCTCCAGGGCCCACACGAGGTGCGGCAGGTCGATCCGGTTCATCGTCGAGCAGTAGCAGACGTTGCGGTCCAGGAACATGATGTTCTTGTCCGGGTGCGCGTTCGCGAGGCGCTGGACGAGGTTGAGCTCCGTGCCGATCGCCCAGCTCGACCCGGCGGGCGCGGCCTCGATGGTCTTGATGATGAACTCCGTCGAGCCGACGAGGTCGGCCTTGAGGACGACCTCGTGCTGGCACTCGGGGTGCACGAGCACGTTGAGGTCGGGGACCTTCGCGCGCAGCTCGTCGATGACGTCGGCGGAGAAGCGCCCGTGGACCGAGCAGTGCCCCTTCCACAGGATCATCCGGGCGTTCGCGAGCTCCTCGGCGGTCAGCCCGCCGTCGGGCTTGTGGGGGTTCCACACCACGCACTCGTCGAGGGAGAGGCCGAGCTGGAGCACGGCCGTGTTGCGGCCCAGGTGCTGGTCGGGCAGGAAGAGGACCTTGGTGTCCTTCCCCTTCTGCTGGAACGCCCAGTCGAGGGCGACCTCGGCGTTGGACGAGGTGCACACGACGCCGCCGTTGCGACCGCAGAACGCCTTGATCGCCGCGCTGGAGTTCATGTAGGTGACCGGTACGACGGCGTCCTGGACGCCCGCCGCGGCCAGGGCCTCCCACGCCTTCTCGACCTGGGCGATCCGGGCCATGTCGGCCATGGAGCAGCCGGCGGCCAGGTCGGGCAGGATCACCTTCTGCTCCGGCCCGGTGAGGATGTCGGCGGACTCGGCCATGAAGTGCACACCGCAGAAGACGATGTACTCCGCGTCCGGGCGCGCTGCGGCGTCGCGGGCGAGCTTGAAGGAGTCGCCGGTCACGTCGGCGAACTGGATGACCTCGTCGCGCTGGTAGTGGTGCCCCAGCACGAACAGCCGGTCGCCGAGCTTCTCCTTGGCGGCGCGGGCGCGCGCCACGAGGGTCGGGTCGGAGGGCGCCGGCAGGTCGCCGGGGCACTCGACGCCCCGCTCGGAGAGCCGGTCCGTGCCACGGCCCAGCGGCAGCAGCGGAAGGTCCACGGTGGTCATGGCCACATCCTAGTTTGGGGTGCCCCGCCGCCCGGGATCGGTGCGCCTCGGCGGACGGGAGCTCAGAGCAGCGCGCCGTGGTGCACGTACGACGTCGGCGGGGCCATGCCGCGCAGACCGAGGAAGCCCCGCGCCGCGACCTCCATCCGGGCGGCCATCGCGACCTCGACCGCCCAGTAGTTCGCCGACGTCACGTGCGGCACCTCGAAGGTCCCCTCGGCGCCCGCCAGGCACTCCCACAGCAGGACGCGGGCGGTGTCGTCGTCGCGGGCCGCGAGCAGCGCGAGGCTCGCGCCGTTCGCGTAGGCGTAGCCCGTCCGGTCCGCGGTGACCACGAGGCGGCCCGAGGTCATCAGCCGGTCGTGGTCGGCGCCGTGCGGTCCGCCGCGGCGCACCCGGTCGAGGTCGTCCATCCACTCCCGATCCTCCAGGGTCCCTTCGCGCAGGCCGGTCACCGCCGGCAGCGCCGACCGGTCGACCGGACCGCGCAGCGTGAGCTGCGGATGGAGCACGAAGCCCGCCAGGTGGTAGCGCCGCAGCGCGCGCGGATCCACGGACGCGGCGAGCATCCCTCGCGGCGCGTCGGCACCGTACGCGACGGCGGCGTCGAGGACCGCCGCGCCGATCCCGGCCCCCTGCAGCCCGGGCCGGACGGCGAACGTCGCCAGGCACCACACCCGCTCCCGGCGGAAGCTGGTCGCGAAGCCGAGCACCTCGCCGTCCCGCTCGGCGACCCACGAGCCGTCCGGGTCGGTGGCGAGGAAGCCGCGGGTGCGGGCCTGCCAGGCGGCCCGATGCTCGGCGGAGCGGCGCCGCGGTGCGGGGCCGGCCGGCACCCGGTGCTCGGTGTCGAGCGCGAAGAAGGCCAGGTCGCTGATCTCCTCCGCGGTGGCGACGTCGGCTTCGGTCAACGGTCGGATCCGCAGGTCGGGCACGCAGCAGACCCTAGGTCTCCACCATGATGGGGCGCATGCGCATTCTGGTCGCCCCCGACAAGTTCGCGGGCACGCTCACGGCGGTCCAGGCCGCCGAGGCGATCGCCGCCGGCTGGCGCCGGCACGCCCCGGACGACGAGGTCGTGCTGGCGCCGATGTCCGACGGTGGGCCGGGCTTCGTCGACGTCCTGCACGCGAGCCTCGGCGGGGAGCTCCTGGCGGTCGTCGGCGAGGCGCCCCAGGGGCACGACGTCCCGGCCACCATCCTCAAGGTCGGCCACACGGCGTACGTCGAGAGCGCCCAGGTGTGCGGCGTCCACCTGACCGGTGGCACCCTCGGCGAGTTCGGTACGACGGTCGGCGTGGGCCGCCTGCTGCTCGAGGCGGTCGACGCGGGGGCCACCCGGGTCGTGGTCGGTCTGGGCGGCTCGGGGACCAACGACGGCGGGGCCGGCCTGCTCGCCGCGCTCGGCGCGGACGCGGACGTGGCGCTGGACGTCGGCGGGATCTTCCTCGACGGGGTGAGCCGGGTGGACCTGAGCATCGCGCGAGGCCTGGTCGACGGCATCGAGATCGTGGCGGCGACCGACGTCGACAGCCCGCTGACCGGCCTCTTCGGCGCGACCAGGACCTTCGGAGCGCAGAAGGGCCTCGACGAGGAGATGCAGGTCCTGCTCGACGGCTTCCTGGAGCGCTTCGCCGCCGCCACCGACCGGCGGCTCGCGCTCGAGCCGGGCGCGGGCGCGGCGGGCGGCCTCGGGTTCGCCCTCATGCTGCTGGGCGGCACCCGGGTCTCGGGCATCGAGCTGGTCGCGGACGCCGTCGGGCTGGCTCGCCAGGCGCGGGCGGCGGACCTGGTCATCACCGGCGAGGGCGCGTTCGACTTCAGCAGCCGCGCCGGCAAGGTCCCCGCGGGTGTGGCCGCCGTCGCCGCGGAGGCACTGCGTCCGTGTGTCGCGCTCGCCGGCCAGGTGCTGGTCGGCTCGCGCGAGATGCGCGCCCTCGGCATGGACGCGGCGTACTCCCTCGTGGACGCGGTGGGGGAGGAGCGGGCGTTCGCCGACCCCGCGGGCGCGCTGGGCGAGCTGGCGGCGCGGGTGGCGCGGACCTGGTCCGCCTGATCGCTCGCCGGATGGGTGGAACGTGTTCTAGATTGCTCCCGTGACGGACATCAGAGACCGCTTCGACGAACTCCGGGCGGCCGCGCACGCGGACCCCGCCGACCTCGACGCTCTCTGGGCCGACCTGGCGACCGTCGAGGTCGAGGAGATGCTCGGAGCGTGGCGGGGCGGCGACTTCGCCACCGGTCACGTCGCCAGCACGGTCCTGGAGAAGGTGCGCTGGCACGGCAAGCGCTTCGACAGCCCCCTCGAGGCGGTGCCCCTCGTGTGCCGCGGCGACGACGGAGAGCTCTACTCCAACCTGGCGGCCGGAGGCGGTGGCGAGGCGTCGCTGTGGCCGGTCGGCTTCCGTGGCGAGGTCACGGCGACGATGGTCTACGACAAGATGCCGGTCCTCGACCACTTCAAGCGGGTCGACGGCGACACGGTCATGGGGATCATGAACGGCAAGCTGGCGGGAACGTTCGGCATCGAGGACCTCTACTACTTCTGGCTGGAGCGTGAGGCATGAGGACCACCGCCTTCCTGGTCGAGGAGCCGGGCGGGGACTTCGTCGCGGCCGACGTCGAGCTCGACGAGCCCCGCGACGACGAGGTGCTGGTCCGCATCGTCGCGACCGGCCTGTGCCACACCGACCTGACCGTCCCGACCCTGCTGCCGCCGGAGATGCTGCCCACCGTCGTGGGCCACGAGGGCACCGGCGTCGTGGAGCAGGTCGGGTCGGGCGTGACCGGCATCGAGGTCGGCGACCACGTCGTGATGAGCTTCCGGTCCTGTCGGGCGTGCGGGCCCTGCCGCGCCGGCGACGTCGGCTACTGCGAGCAGTCCCTGCTCCTCAACTACATGGGCATGCGCGCCGACGGCTCCACCACGATGCGGCGCCGACGGGAGGACGGGGAGAGCCAGACCGTCTTCGGCAGCTTCTTCGGCCAGTCCAGCCTCGCCCGCCACGCCCTCGCGTACGCCGACAACTGCGTCGTCGTCGACAAGGCCCTCGACCTGACCCGGCTGGCCCCCTTCGCGTGCGGGTTCCAGACCGGTGCCGGGACGGTCCTCAACGTGCTCGATCCCGCGCCCGGCGACAGCATCGTGGTGTTCGGTGCCGGCGCGGTCGGCCTCGCGGCGGTCGCCGCCGCCCGGGGCGCGGGCGTGGAGACTGTCGTCGCCGTCGACCCCGTCGCCGCGCGGCGGGAGATCGCGCGAGGCTATGGTGCCGCCGCGCTCGACCCGGCCGAGGAGGGCGCCGCGCCCGTCGAGGAGCGGGTCCGCGAGCTGACCCGCGGTGGGGCGTCGTACGCGGTCGACACGACGGCGATCGCCTCCGTCGTGCTCCAGGCGCAGCGCTCGCTGCGACCGCGCGGCATGCTGGTCGCCCTCGGCCTGGGCGCGCCGGAGTACACCATCGACGCGATCGACCTGCTCCAGTCCGGCAAGATCGTGCGCTCCTCGATCGAGGGCGAGGCCGACCCGCTGGTCACCATCCCGGAGCTGGTCGCGCTGCGCGAGGCGGGGCGCTTCGACGTCGACCAGCTCGTGACGACGTACCCGTTCGAGAAGATCGCCGACGCGGTCGCCGACGCACGGGCCGGTGCCGTGGTGAAGCCGGTGCTCGTCTGGTCGTGAGCCAGCGGACGTGGTTCGAGGAATAACCACGGCTGTGCGACCATTGAGGGAGTCGAACCCCATTCGGCTTCTCAGCCTGACACACCTGGAGTGAGCATGAGCGACAGCTGCTGCGGAGGCGGCCACAGCCACGACGCGCCCGGCGCGACGACGACCGTCGCTGCCCCGGTCGACTTCGAGCGCCGTGAGGACCAGATCAACCTGAGCCCGGTGGCGGCCACGAAGGTGAAGAGCCTGCTGGAGCAGGAGGGTCGTGACGACCTCTCGCTGCGGATCTCGGTGCAGCCCGGCGGCTGCTCGGGCCTGCGCTACCAGCTCTTCTTCGACGAGCGCACCCTCGACGGCGACGTCGTCACCGACTTCGACGGCGTGGCCGTGGTGGTCGACCGGATGAGCGTCCCGTACCTCAACGGCGCCGTCATCGACTTCGTCGACACGATCGAGAAGCAGGGCTTCACCATCGACAACCCGAACGCCACCGGCTCCTGCGCCTGCGGCGACTCGTTCAACTGAGGCGGTTGAGTCGTCACTTCTGACCCGTCGAAACGTCACAACGGCCCCGGGGTACCGGGGCCGTTGTGACGTTTCGACGGGTCAGAAGTGACGACTCAACCTCAGTCGAGGTGCAGGTGGAGGGCGTTGGCCAGCCGCTGGGCGGCCGCGGAGATCTCGATGTCGCGCTTCGGGACCTCGCGGGGCTGCTCGTCGAAGTGGAGGCTGGGCGCGGGGCGGGTCGCCTTCACGGCCGCGTCCTGGAGACGGCGGTTGACGGCCTCGCAGTCGGCGTGCAGGTCGGCAGGGCTGGCGATCTCTTCGTACGGCGGCATGCCTTCGACGCTAAGCGTTACTTCCGGGTAGACCCAGTGGGATCGCCGTCGCCGCGGTGACGGCTGGGTTAACCTTCCGTCTCGTGACTGCACCCACGGGCTCCCTCCTCATCGCCGGCTCGATCGCGACCGACCACCTGATGACCTTCGGCGGCAAGTTCGCCGACTCGCTGGTCGTCGACCAGCTCGACAAGCTCTCGGTGTCGTTCCTGGTCAACGACCTCGAGATCCGGCGCGGCGGCGTCGCCCCCAACATGTGCTTCGGCCTGGCGCGGCTGGGCCTGCGGCCGGTCCTGGTGGGTGCCGCCGGCGAGGACTTCGCCGACTACCGCTCCTGGCTCGAGCGCAACGGCGTCGACTGCGACTCCGTCCACATCTCCGAGAGCAAGCACACCGCCCGCTTCGTGTGCACCACCGACACCACGATGGCCCAGTTCGCCTCCTTCTACCCGGGCGCGATGAGCGAGGCCAGCCAGATCGAGCTGCTCCCCATCGTCGAGCGGGTCGGCGCCCCGACGTACGTCCTGATCGGCGCCGACGACCCCGACGCGATGAAGCGCCACACCGAGGAGTGCCGCCAGCGCGGCTACCCGTTCATCGCGGACTGCTCGCAGCAGCTCGCCTTCGCCGAGGGCGACCTGATCCGCGACCTGATCGACGGCGCGGCGATCCTGTTCTCCAACGAGTACGAGTCCCATGTCATCGAGAAGAAGACCGGCTGGAGCGCCGAGGAGGTCCTCGCGCGCGTCGGCCTGCAGGTCACCACGCTCGGCAAGGACGGCGTCCGGGTGACGTCCAGCGACGGCACCTCGTTCGAGGTCCCGGCCGCCAAGGACGTCGCCGCCGTCGAGCCGACCGGGGTCGGCGACGCCTTCCGCGGCGGCTTCCTCGCCGCGCTCTCCTGGGGCACCTCGCTCGAGCGCGCCGCCCAGGTCGGGTGCGTCCTCGCCGCATACGTCGTCGAGACCGTCGGCACCCAGGAGTACGACTTCACCCACGAGCAGTTCGTGGGCCGCGTGCGCGACTCGTACGGCGACGAGGCCGCCGACGAGATCGCCAAGCACCTCGGCGTCTGAGTCCCCGGGCTCAGCTCACGCGGCGTACGACGTAGCGGGGCGCGCCGTCCGCGGCGCGCTCCTCGCCGACGTACTCCTGCCCGCGCATCCGGCACCAGGCCGGCACGTCGTGCCGCGCCGCCGGGTCGCGGGCGACCACGGCGAGCAGCTCGCCGACCTCGACCGACCCCAGCGCCTTGGCCAGCTCGATGACCGGCCGCGGGCAGGGCAGGTCGCGGCAGTCGATCTCGAGCACCGGCGCGCTCACAGGCCGGCCTCCGCGCGGATCCGGGCGACCTCCTCGGCCAGGGCGGCGCAGAAGGCCTCGACCTGCTCCGCGGTCGTGTCCCGGCCGAGGGAGACCCGGACGTTGCCATGGGTGAGCGCGCCCATCGCCGCCAGCACGTGGCTGGGCTCGAGCGTGGAGGCCGTGCACGCCGAGCCGCTGGCGACGCCGAAGCCGCGCCGCGCGAGGGCGGAGACGATCTCGTCGCCGCCGACGTAGAGGCAGGAGAAGGTCACCAGATGGGGGAGCCGGGCGAGCGGGTCGCCCACCACCTCCGTGTCGGGAAGGGCCGACGCCGCCGCCCGGATCCGGTCGACCAGCCGGTGCTGGCGGGCGGCGACCTCCTCGCGCTCGGCCAGCACGGCCTGCAGCGCCGCGGCGGCCGCCAGCGCGGCCGGGACGTCCGGGAAGCCCCCGAGCTGGTCGAGGCCGTCATCGCCGGGGAAGGGGTTGGACCAGCGCGTGCCCCGGCGCACCGCCAGGACCCCGACGCCCGCGGGCCCGCCCCACTTGTGCGCGGAGGCGGTGAGCGCGTCCCAGGCGCGGGGGAGTGGGACGTGTCCGACCGCGGCCGCGGCGTCGACGAGCAGCGGTACGCCGTCCGGCCGCTCCACCTCGTCGACCGGCTGGAGCGTGCCGACCTCCTGGTTGGCCGCCTGCAGGGCCACGGCGCCGACCCCCGGACGCGCCGCCGCCGCGGCCAGGGCGGCGAGGTCGACCCGACCGGCGTGGTCCACGGGCACGCTCGCATGGGCCGGGGAGGGCCGCCAGGCGGCGGCATGGAGGACCGAGGAGTGCTCCACGGCGCCGTACACGATGCCGTCGCGGCCCGTGGCCGCCGTGAGGCCGAGCAGGCCGCGGTGGACCGCGTCGGTCCCCGAGGAGGTGAAGGCCACCTCGTCCGGACGGGCGCCGAGACACTCGGCCACCACCGCCCGGGCGTTGTCGAGCAGCAGGCGCGCGTCGCGACCGGCGGCGTGCAGGCGCCGCGGGTCGCCGTACCCGCGGTCCAGGGCGGCCAGCAGGGTGTCCCGCGCGGCGGGGTGGAGCGGCGCGGAGGAGGCCGTGTCGAGGTAGACCTCGGGGGTACTGCTCACGCCCCGACCCTAGTTGAGGCCGCCTTGTACGCTCCCGTCCCACCGTGCCCGGCGCCTGTCCCCGTGCGTGCGGCGCCCCATGCGTCCCGGAAGACCCACCCCGCGCTCCGGGCGAGGTCGCACTCCGCTAGTGTTCGCAGTGGTTCTGACCCTCGAGAGGAAGGCTCGTTCGTGGGCTGGTGGCACCCCGAGCGCACGCGTGGCGCGCAGCGACGGCTCCGTCGCGCGACCCCGCTCGCCGGATTCGTCGTACTCGCGCTCGCGCTGTCCGGCTGCTCGACCGACTCCCAGTGGGAGCGGTTCGGCATGCCGGAGATCAAGTCCGAGCAGGGCGAGTCCATCCTGCACCTGTGGCAGGGCTCCTGGATCGCCGCGCTCGTCGTGGGCGTCATCACCTGGGCGCTGATCATCGGCGTCCCGCTGTGGTTCCGTCGTCGCAGCGACGACGAGGTCCCCGTGCAGACGCGCTACAACCTGCCGATCGAGATCTTCTACACGATCTTCCCGGTCATCATGGTCATCGCGTTCTTCGCGCAGACCGTCCGGGTGCAGAACATCGCCCTCGAGCACGTCAACCCCGATGTCGTGGTGAAGGTCGTCGGCCAGAAGTGGTCGTGGACGTTCAACTACCCCGACGCGGTGGAGGAGGGCACGAACGTCTTCGTCTCCGGCACCGGTGACGACATCCCGACCCTGGTGATCCCGGTCGACAAGACGGTCGAGTTCCAGCTCTACAGCCCCGACGTCATCCACAACTTCGGCATCCCGGCCTTCGCGATGCGCATGGATGTCGTCCCGGGCAACGACAACTCCTACCAGGTGACCCCGACCGAGACCGGCGAGTACGCCGGCAAGTGCTACGAGCTCTGCGGCGCGTACCACTCGCGGATGCTCTTCAACGTCAAGGTCGTCACCCAGTCCGAGTACGACGCCTATCTCGACGAGCTCGCGAAGAACCCGGACCACGTCTCGGAGGAGCCGGTCGTCGGCGGCAACTACTCCACCGAGCCCTTCAACGACGACGAGGGAGAGCACGAGTGACCACTCTCGCGCGTTCCGCGGACCTGAGCCAGCGCAAGCCGTTGGGCCAGCAGCTCGTCCGCATCATGACGACGACCGACCACAAGCTGATCGGCAACCTGTACTTCGGCACGGCCATGGCCTGGTTCATCGCCGGCGGCATCATGGCGCTGCTGATCCGCTCCGAGCTGGCCTACCCGGGCAGCCAGGTGGTCAACGAGGAGCTCTACAACCAGCTCTTCACGATGCACGGCACGATCATGCTGCTGCTGTTCGCGACGCCGCTGTTCTTCGGGTTCGGCAACGCGATCATGCCGCTGCAGATCGGCGCGCCCGACGTGGCGTTCCCGCGGCTGAACATGTTCAGCTACTGGCTCTACCTCTTCGGCGGCCTGATCGTCGGCGCCGGCTTCCTCACCCCGCAGGGCGCGGCCTCCTTCGGCTGGTTCGCGTACACCCCGCTGTCCGACTCGGTCAACAGCCCCGGCGTCGGCGGCGACCTGTGGATCATGGGTCTGTGGATGGCCGGTCTCGGCACCATCCTCGGCGCGGTCAACTTCATCACCACGATCATCTGCATGCGCGCGCCCGGCATGACCATGTTCCGGATGCCGATCTTCGTGTGGACCGTGCTGATCACCGCGATCCTCGTGCTGATCGCCTTCCCGATCCTCGCCGGCGCGCTGCTCTCGCTGGAGGCCGACCGCCAGCTCGGGGCGCACGTGTTCGACACCTCGCACGGTGGCGCGATCCTGTGGCAGCACCTGTTCTGGTTCTTCGGGCACCCCGAGGTCTACATCATCGCGCTGCCGTTCTTCGGCATCATCTCCGAGATCCTGCCCGTCTTCAGCCGCAAGCCGATCTTCGGCTACATCGGCCTGGTCGGCGCGACCCTCGGCATCGCGATCCTCTCGGTGGCGGTGTGGGCGCACCACATGTTCGTCACCGGAGCGGTGAACCTGCCGTTCTTCTCCGGCATGACCTTCCTCATCGCGGTCCCGACCGGCGTGAAGTTCTTCAACTGGATCGGCACGATGTGGGGCGGATCGGTGCGCATGGACACCCCCATGCTGTGGTCGATCGGCTTCCTCACGACGTTCCTCTTCGGTGGTCTGACCGGCATCATCCTGGCCAGCCCGCCCCTGGACTTCCACGTCTCCGACTCCTACTTCGTGGTGGCGCACTTCCACTACACGGTGTTCGGCACGGTCGTGTTCGCGATGTTCGCGGGCTTCTACTTCTGGTGGCCCAAGCTCACCGGGCGGATGCTCGACGAGCGCCTGGGCAAGATCCACTTCTGGCTGCTGTTCATCGGCTTCCACACGACCTTCCTCGTCCAGCACTGGCTGGGCGTGGAGGGCATGGCCCGCCGCTACGCCGACTACCTGCCGAAGGACGGCTTCACCGCCCTCAACCAGGTCTCGACGATCGGCGCGTTCGTGCTCGCCTCCTCGATGCTGCCGTTCTTCTACAACGTGTACGTCTCCCGCAAGGGCCCGCTCGTCAACTCGGACGACCCCTGGGGCTGGGGCCGGTCGCTGGAGTGGGCCACGAGCTGCCCGCCGCCGCGCCACAACTTCCACTCCATCCCGCGGATCCGCTCGGAGTCGCCCGCGTTCGACCTCCACCACCCGGAGATCGCCGCCATCGAGATGTACGACGAGCCGGTCGCCGCGGGCGCCGGCGCCAAGGAGGTCGACGCCTGATGAAGATCGAAGCATGGATCTTCGGCGTGACCACGGTCTTCCTGGTCCTGGTCAGCCCCGCCTACTGGTTCATCACCGACGCCGGTGACTCCGGCGCCGACTGGACCGGCACCTCGGCGCTGGTGATGACCACCCTGCTGTGCGCGATGGTCACGCTCTACCTCGGGTTCCACGCGAACCGGATGGACGCCCGGCCCGAGGACCTCAAGGACGGCGAGATCGCCGACGGCGCAGGCGAGCTGGGCTTCTTCCCGCCGTACTCGTGGTGGCCGCTGTGGTGCGCGCTCACGCTCAGTGTGATGGTGTTCGCCCTGGCCGTGCTGGCCTGGTGGCTGTTCATCATCGGCGTCGTGCTCGGCGCGCTCGCGCTGTCCGGCTGGATCTTCGAGTACTACCGGGGCGAGTACGCGCACTGATCGTTGGGCGCGAGCGCGGCGGCGGATTCACCACGGGATGTAGGTCGATCAACGCTTCTGTAGCGGAACTCCGCTGGGGAAGTGCGGGTTCGCCTACATCCCGTGGTGAATCCGCCGCCGGCGCGCCTGCCGGTACCTGTCGCGCACCCGCACGGGCCTGATGTGACGGTGCCGACGCGTCCGTAGCCGGGATTCGGCGGCTCCGGCAGGTACCCTCGTGCGGTGCCTTCCCCGCTGTCACACTCTCGTTCGCGCGCCCGCGGTCCTCGCGCCCGCGGCCCCCGCGCCGGCCTGGTCGCGCTGGCTGCGCTCGCGCTGCTCGCGGCGGGCTGCGACGGGTCCGGCCTCGTGCCGGGCTCCGGGGGAGCGGACCCGGCGGACGAGACGACCGCGGCGGCGGTGTCCGCGGCGGTCGTGACGACCAACGTGGCCGACCACGCGACCGGCGTGCCGGTCGACAAGGTCGTCAAGGTCCGGGCCGACAAGGGCACGCTCAGCTCCGTGGTGGTCCGCTCGAAGGCCGGCCGCGTCGCAGGCGATCTGCGCGACGGGGGGACCCGGTGGGTGTCGTCCGCCGGGCTCGAGCCCGGCGCCCGCTATCGGGTCCGGGCGGTCGCGCAGAACTCCGCCGGCCAGAGCGTGGAGAGCACCACCACCTTCACCACCCAGGACCTCGGCCTCGACCAGCAGACCTACCCGTCCGTCGCGCCCCTGCAGGGCGAGACCGTGGGGGTCGGCATGCCGGTGATCGTCACCTTCGACCTTCCCGTCCAGGACCAGGCATCCTTCGAGCGGCACATGCGCGTCACCTCGACCCCTGCGCAGCCGGGCTCGTGGCACTGGGTCAGCAGCACCGAGGCGCACTGGCGTCCGCAGCAGTACTGGCAGGCCGGGACCAAGGTGAGCGTGGACGTCGCGGTCAACGGCGTCGCCGCGGGTGGGGGGATCTACGGCCAGGAGGACCGCACCGTCGACTTCGAGGTCGGCGCCGCCCACGTCTACAAGGTCAACGCGCGCACCCACCAGATGAAGGTCTTCGAGAACGGCACGCTGCTGCGCACCCTGCCGATCACGACCGGCAAGGCCGGGTTCACGACCCGCTCCGGGGTCAAGGTGATCATGGAGAAGTACGCCCAGAAGCGGATGAACTCCGAGACCGTCGGGATCGCCCGCGGCTCGGCCGAGGCCTACGACATCGACGACGTGAAGTGGGCGATGCGGCTGACCAGCTCCGGTGAGTTCATCCACGCCGCGCCGTGGTCCGTGGGCTCCCAGGGCCGCGCCAACGTCTCGCACGGGTGCACCGGCCTGAGCACCGACAACGCCGGCTGGCTCTACGCCATGAGCCGCCGCGGTGACGTCGTGGAGTACGTCGGCACCGACCGGCCGATGGAGCCGGGCAACGGCTGGGGTGACTGGAACGTCCCGTGGCAGGAGTACGTGACCGGCTCCGCGCTGAGCTGATCGGCCCTAGACTCCGCGTCGTGGAGGGCGGCGTCGAGGGCTTCGAGCGGGTGTCCGTCTTCTACCCCCGCGGCGTGCGGACCGGCGGCCCCGAGGCGCTCCACCAGCTGGTCGACGCGCTCCGCTCGCTCGGCCACGACGCCGCCCTCGTCCCTCTCCCCGGGACGGCGCGCTCCCCGCGGGTGGCGGAGTACGAGCGCTACGACGCCCCCGAGCGGGCGCACGCGGCACGCGGGCCCCGCGACGCGGTCGTGACGCCGGAGATCTGGGTGCCCCGCGCCTCCGTCACGGGGGCGGCGACCTGGTTCTGCTGGTGGCTGAGCGTCGACAACTCCCCGGTGTTCCTGGACGAGCGGCGTCGCCACACCGGCGCCGAGGCGGAGCGGACGGTGGCCGCCGCCGTCCGCGCCCTGCCGCGGCGGCTCGGTCGAGGACTCGCCGGGCCGGTACGCCGGCGGCGGCTGCGCGCCGCGGTCCACCTCGCCCAGTCGGTCTACGCGCGGGACTTCGTCGCCCGCGAGCTGGCGGTGCCGGTCGCGCTGCTCTCCGACTACGTGACGAGCTCCATCACCGGCTCCGATCCGCCCGCCGAGGCCGCCCGCGGCACCACGACGCCGGTGGTCGCGTTCAACCCGGCCAAGGGCGGTGAGGTGGTCGCACGGGTCGCGGCCGCCGTGACGACCCCCGTGGAATGGCTGCCGATCGTCGCGATGTCGCCGGCCGAGGTGGAGGACGCGCTGGCGCGCAGTGACGTCTACCTCGAGCTCGGACACCTGCCCGGCAAGGACCGGATCCCGCGCGAGGCCGCGGTCCGCGGCGCGGTCGTCCTGATCGCCGCCCGCGGGGCGGGAGCCAACCCGGACGACTTCCCGCTGCCCGCGGAGCACCGCATCGCGCTGGGCGACGACCTCGCCGGGAGGACGGTGCGCGTCCTCACCGACGTGCTCGCCGACCTGCCGGAGCACCGGCGCCGCCAGGCCGGCTTCCGTGCACGGCTGGCGCAGGAGCGCCGGGTGTTCCTCGCCGAGGTCCGGGAGGGCTTCGGGCCGGCCCGGACGGCGCCGTGAGCGGCTCGCCGGCCGCCCGGGTCCTGGGGTTCACCCTGGCGACGGTGCTGCCGGCCGCCGCCACCCTGGTCTCCCTGCCCGTGCTGGCCCACGCGGTCGACCGGCCGACCTGGGCCGGCCTCGCCGTCGGCCAGTCGGTCGGCGGCCTGGCCAGCCTCGTCGCCGCCGGCGGCTGGGCGCTGACCGGTCCGGCCGCCGTGGCCGGCGCGTCCACCGCCGCGCGACGCTCGCTCTACGAGGCGAGCCTGCGCCTGCGGGTGGCGGTCGCGCTGGTCGTCGTCCCGGTGGGGATGCTGGTGACCTTCCTGCTCGTGGCCGACTCCGCCCGTCCGCTGAGCCTGGCGGTCAGCGCGTCGTCCAGCCTGGTCGCGCTGAGCCCGCGATGGTTCCTGGTCGGCGTCGGCACGGCACGCGACGTGCTCCGCTTCGAGGCGCTCCCGGTGGCGGCCGCCCACCTGGTCGCGGCGGCGGCGATCGCCGCCGGAGCGAGCCCGCTGGTCTTCCCGGCCGCGACCACCGCCGCCTACGTCGCCGCGGCGCTGGCCCTCGCGGTCGTCGTACGCCGGCCCGGCACGGCCGACCCGTCGGTGCGGGTGTCCTGGCGCTCCCGGTGGGCGCCCACGGCGACGGAGGTCGTCGGCGGCGCCTACTCGACCGTCAACGTCGCGCTGGTGTCGGTCCAGGTGTCCGTGGCCGCCCTGGCGGGCTACGCCTCGGGCTGGAAGCTGTACCAGTGGGGCATCGTGGTCGTCGCGGGCGCCTGTCAGGCGCTGCAGGGGTGGGTCGCGACCGGTGCCGCGGACCGCGCCCGGCGCTTTCGGACCGCCCTCGCCCTGCACGCCGCCATCGGCACCGCGGGGCTCGCGGGCTTCCTGCTGCTGGGTGGCCCGCTGACCTCCGTGCTGTTCGGCGAGGCGCTGGCGGCGCCCGGCGCCGTCTCGGCGTGGTTCGGCGGGGCGGTGCTCTTCCTCTCCCTGAACTCCTCCCTCGGCCGGCACGTGCTGGTCGCCAGCGGCCGGGTGGACGCCGTGCTGCGCAGCACGCTCGTGGGCGCCGCCTTCGGCGTGCCGGCCATTCTCGTCCTGGCCGACCGGTACGGCGCCGTCGGCGGCGCGGCGGGGCTGGCGCTGACCGAGGCGCTCGTCTGCGCCTACCAGCTCGCGGTCGCCCGCCCCCTGCTCCGCTCCGAGCGGCTCAGCGGGACCTGAGCCGGGCACCGGCGGCGAGCCCGCGCAGCGTCCCGCGCAGGAGGCGCGGGTCTCGGGCGCGCACGGCCCGCCGCACCAGCTGCAGCAGCACCCGCAGGGTGCCCAGCCTGCCCGCGACGCCGAGGGAGTGGGTCCGGGAGAAGTAGACCCGGTTGCGCATCGCCCAGTACGCCGGCATGCCGTGCGTCGTCTGCACGGCGCGCGCCCGCTGGGCGACGCTGACCCGCCATCCGGCCCGCCGCAGGCGCAGGTGGAGATCGACCTCCTCGAGGTAGAGGAAGTAGGCCGGGTCGAAGGGGAAGGCCTCGAGGAGCGCGCGGCGGTAGAGCACCAGGGACCCGTCGAGCCAGTCGACGGGGGCGAAGTCGCTGCCGGGGCGGACCGGCCGCCGATGGTGGCGCGCGACCAGCCCGCGCCCGGCGAGGAGGCCGCCGGCGGACCACAGCGGACGGGTCTGGTCCTCGGAGTCCCAGAGCAGCGGCCCGACCGCCGCGACCGCGGGGTCGTCGAGCCCCCGGACGAGCTCGGCGAGCGTGTCCGGCTGCACGAGGACCTCGTGCGTCGCCACCAGCACGGCCGCGGGCTCGGGGCGCTCCCGCGCCAGCCAGGCAACGCCGGCGTTGACGGCCGCGCCGTAGCCGTCGTTCGGCGTGGTGAGCACCGCCACGGTGGCGAGCGCGCCGGCGACCGCGTCCAGCGAGTCGTCCTCGCTGTTGTCGACGACCACGACGTTGCGGGGCTCCACCCCCGCCTCGACGAGGGAGGCGACGGTGCGCACGAGCGTGTCCGGACTGCGGTGGTGGACGACGACGCAGGCCACGGCCGGCAGCGCCGTCGCGGCGCCCTCGTCCCGCCCGGTCATCGCCCGGCCACCTGGGCGGCGGCCCGCAGGTAGTCGGCGGCCACCCGGTCCCAGCCGTGGTCGGAGGCGGCCGCGGCGAGGGCACGGCGCGAGCACGCGGCGTACTGGTCCGGGTCCGCCAACAGGGCGGCCGTCGCGTCCGCGACCGCCTCGGCGGTGACCGCGTCGGCGACGACGCCGCAGCCGGTCGCCCGGACCTGCTCGGCCAGGCCCCCGACGGGGGTGGCCACGACCGGTACGCCCTCCGCCAGCGCGATCGACAGGACCCCCGACTGCGAGGCCTCGCGGTAGGGGAGCACCAGCACGTCGAAGCCGGCCACCACCTCGTTGGTCCGCTCCTCGCTCACCCAGCCGAGATGCCAGGTCACGTGCTCCGCGCCGGCGCGGCCGGGAGGGACGGTGCCGTCCCCGTGGACCGCGGTGACCACGTCGAGCCCGCGTCCGCGCAGCACCGCGGTCGCGTCCAGCAGCAGGTCGAGGCCCTTGTAGGGAAGGATCCTCCCGAAGAAGCCGAGCACCGCGGGCTCGTGCCGTGGAGCAGGGCGGGGCGCGGCGGTGCCGCCCCCGCCGAAGGCCGCGTGCACGGTGACGAACACGGGCGCGCGGTCGTGGCCGCGCTGCCGCAGGGCGTCGGCGACGGACTCGGACAGCACCATCACCCCGTCCGCCCTGCCGAGCTCCGCCCCGCGCGCCCAGCGCTTCGCGAGATGGTCGTCGCCGGGGTGGGGGACGGCATCGTGGACGGTGGCGAGCAGGCGGACCCGCCGGGGCAGCAGGAGGCGGATCGCCACCGACTGCCACAGGCTGTACATCGGCGTCACCACCACATCGGCCGCGACGGTGCGCAGCAAGCGGCGGAAGCGCATGATGTTCGCCGCGAGGCGGGGCAGGCCGAGGAGGGCTCCCCAGACGCTCGTGTACGTCGTGACCGCGAGCCGCGGCGCGCCCAGGCGGGCGATGTCGGCGTCGCGCTCGGTCCCGGAGACGTCGGAGACGGCCACCCGGACGTCGCCCCGCGCGAGCAGGGCCCGGGTGAGGTCGTAGGTGAGGCGGGGGCCGGCGCCGGTGCGGCCCCAGTGGAGCAGGACGACCGAGAGCGGGCCGCGAGGGTCAGCCAAGGTCGTAGGCCTCCAGCAGCCGAGCACGCTGGGCGGCCACGGTGTGCCCGGCCAGCGCCCGCTCCCACAGCGACCGGTTGGTCGCGGCGCCGTCCCCCTCCAGCGTCCGTCGTGCCAGTGCGGCGAGCTCGCGCGGCTCGCGCGCCCGCACCGTGGTGGGCAGATGCCGGAACGGGGCGATGTCGCGGACGACGATCGGCAGCCCGGCCTGGTGAGCCTCGACGACCGACATCGGGAAGCCCTCCCACGCGGCCGTGTGCAGGTACAGGTGGGCCGAGGAGAGCAGCTCGGGCACCCGGTCGCGGGAGACCCAGCCGGTGACCCGGACGCCGGCCTCCTCGAGCCGGGCGACCGCAGCGGCCTCGCCGCCTCCGATCCACAGCGCCCGCACGTCCTGAGCCGTCCGCTGGCGCAGCTCGTCCACGGTCGCGACGAGGAACCCCGGGTCCTTCTGCGGGGAGACCCGGCCGAGCGAGACCACCACCGGTGGTCCCTCGGCGGGCGGACCCGTCGTGGCCGGCGGGGCAGGCTCGACGACGTGCGGGAGATGGAGGGCGGCGCGGCAGGTTCGCCAGCGCCGGGCCGTGTGGGCCTCGCCGGGGGAGCAGCCCGCGACGACGCTGGTGTTCGCCGCCAGCAGCCACTCCACCAGCCGGTACAGCCGGCGCACCGGGGAGGGGAGGTCGGTGCGCTCGAACACGAAGCAGTGCGGCGTGTAGACGACGCGGGCGCTCCGTCCGGCGCGCACCGCCAGGCGGGTGAAGAGCCCGGCGAAGCTGGAGTGGGCGTGGACGACGTCCGGAGCGAGCGCGCGCACCCGAGCGCGGACCGTGCCGACGCTACGGACCCGCGACGCGGGCAGCTCCGCGATGCTCGCGAACAGGGCCTCCTCGCCGAAGGGCACGTAGTCCTCGCGGACCCGCCGCAGCAGGTGATGCTCGAGCTCCGGGCTGCTCCGCACGTACTGCACCGCCGCGGTGAGCGACCCGCTGCCGTAGCTCTCGATGACGTGGAGGACGCGGACGGGTGCCTGGGTGCCCATCAGCCTGCTCCTCGCCTGTCCGGTGCTCGCCTGTCCGGTGCTCGCAAGATACCGCGGGGGCCAGCTCAGAAGGCGCCGCCACCGCGGAGCACGGCCCGCGTCGTACGAGCGAGGATCGCGAGGTCGGACGTCATCGACCAGTTCTCGACATAGGACAGGTCCAGCCGCTCGGCCTCCTCCGCCGTCAGCTCGGAGCGCCCGGAGACCTGCCAGAGACCGGTCATCCCCGGGCGCACGCGCAGCCGCCGGTGCATCGCGGGGCTGTAGCAGGCCACCTCGGCGGCGACCTGGGGGCGCGGGCCGACCAGGCTCATCTGCCCCGACAGCACGTTGAGCAGCTGGGGCAGCTCGTCGAGCGACCAGCGGCGCAGCACCCGCCCGACCCGGGTCACCCGGGGGTCGTCGGGCAGCTTGAAGAGCAGGGCTCCTCCGCCCGCCTCGTCGACCAGGGCCGCGTGGCGCGCGGCTGCGTCCTCGACCATGCTGCGGAACTTCCACAGGCTGAACTCACGGCCGTCCAGGCCGACCCGGCGGTGGCGGTAGAGGACCGGACCACCGTCGTCGAGCCTGACGGCGAGCGCGACGGCGAGGAACACCGGCGCCAGCGCGACGAGCAGGAGGGCGGCGCCCACCCGGTCGAAGGTGGCCTTGCCCCAGCGCAGCGCGCGCGCCACCTGCGGCGGCTCCACGTGCACGAAGGGCAGGCCCGCGACCGGACTGAGCCGGATCCGCGGTGCGGCGACGTCGATCAGGTGCGGTACGACGACCAGGTCGACGCCCGTGTCCTCGAGCTCCCAGCCGACCTGGCGCAGGTCCACGGCGTGCGCGCCGTGGGCGATCAGGAGCGTGTCCGCCTCGAGCTCCACGCAGGCACGCGCGGCGGACCCGGGGCGACCGAGGACGGGGACGGGCAGGGTGGGCGCACCCTCCTCGACGCACGCGCCGACGATCCGGTAGCCGAGTCCGGGCTGCCGGGCCAGGGCCGCGTCGAGCTCGCGGACGGCGGCCGGGTCGCCCACCGCGACGACCCGGTTGACCAGCCGGCCGTTGCGGCGCAGGCGGGCGACGACTCGGCGGACGGCGTACCGCTCGAGCAGGAGGCCGGTCGTGCCGAGGGCCCAGGTGAGGGCGAAGTAGCCGCGGGACATGTCGTAGTCGACGAGATAGGCGACCATCGCGACCGCGCCGGCGCCGCCGAGCGAGCCGCGCACCAGGGCGCGGATCTCGTGGCCGCCGCGGCCGAGCGAGCGGGGCGACCAGGCGTCGGCCAGTGCGAGCGCGGCAAGCCACGCGGGGACGACCCAGCCGAAGTCGAGCAGGGGGACACCGCTCACGTGGTCGATGTCGCCCGGGGGCCAGGTCGCGAAGCCGAACCTGGTCGCGACGGCAGCGAGAGCCGCCAGGGCGAGGGTCAGCGTGTCGAGCACGACCACGCTCGCCGTGAGCCCGGCCAGTCGGCGGCCGCTGCGGGCGCGGGTGGAGGTGCGTGCGGGGGCCAGGGGAGAGGTCAGCAGCGCGGTCATCGCCCTCGCCCTCCTCACCCGCGTCGTCACCGGGCTCCTCCCGGGTCGTGAGCACGCTATGCGGGGTGGAGGTGAGCGGGGATCCGTCGATCCGGCGGAAATGCCGACGCGTCCCTAGTCCGTTGGGACTAGGGACGCGTCGGGCTGCGGATCAGTGCTCGGACGGACCGTGCCGGTTGGGGCCGGCGGCGATCTGCGACTCGAGCTCGTGGAGCTCGTGCTCCGCGTGGTGCTGGGCCTCGTGCAGCTCCTCGGCCGTGGGCCTGCGGACGTTGTCCGCGAAGAACACGGTCGCGAGCTTCGCGCGCAGCTTGCGCAGGCGCAGGCTGCGACCGGTCGCGCCCGACGCCTCGATCTCCTCGACCGTCTCCGGACGGGGGTCGTCGTCGCGCGCCGTGAGCGTGTACGCCTTGCCCTCGGGGAGCGGCAGGTGCTTCTCGGCGTACCCGCCCTCGGGGGAGCGGACGAGGACACCGGTCTCGTAGCCGTGCAGCAGCTTGCCCTCGTCGTGACGCTGGAGCGAGATGCACCAGCGGCGCGTGACGATGAAGGCGATCACCGGACCGATGAACACCGCGGCACGTAGGAAGTACGTGATCTGGTTGATGCTCAGGTGGAACTTGATCGCGATGATGTCGTTGCCGCCCGCGGCCCAGGAGAGGCCGTAGAAGGTCATCAGCGCGACCATGATCGCGGTCCGCGTCGGCGCGTCGCGGGGACGCTGGAGCAGGTGGTGCTCCCGCTTGTCCCCGGTGACCCAGGACTCGATGAACGGCAGCGCCATCAGGACCATCAGCATCAGCGGCGGCATCACCAGGATCGGGATCATGACGTTCCAGGACAGCGTGATGCCCCAGATGTGCGTCTCCCACGCCGGGATGATGCGCAGCAGGCCGTCGGGCCAGCCCATGTACCAGTCGGGCTGCGAGCCCGCGGTCACCTTGGACGGGTCGTAGGGGCCGTACTTCCAGACCGCGTTGATCGAGAACAGGCCGCCCATCACCGCGATCGTGCCGAACACGATGAAGAAGAAGCCGCCCGCCTTCGCGGCGTACACCGGCAGCATCGGGTAGCCGACGACGTTCTGCTCGGTCCGGCCGGGGCCGGGCCACTGCGTGTGCTTGTGGTAGACGAGCAGCAGCATGTGCGCGGCGACCAGGGCGAGCAGCAGGCCCGGGATCAGCAGGATGTGCATGGCGTAGAACCGCGGGATGATCGACTCACCCGGGAACTCGCCGCCGAACAGGAAGAAGGACATGTACGAGCCGATGACGGGCGATGCCTTCATGAAGCCGTCCGCGGCGCGCACGCCGGTGCCCGAGAGCAGGTCGTCGGGCAGCGAGTAGCCGGTGAAGCCCTCGATCGTGCCCAGCAGCAGGAGCAGGCAGCCGATGATCCAGTTCAGCTCGCGCGGCTTGCGGAAGGCGCCCGTGAAGTAGACGCGCATCATGTGGATCATCATCGAGGCGATGAAGATCATCGCGCCCCAGTGGTGCATCTGCCGCATGAGCAGACCGCCGCGGACGTCGAACGAGATGTGCATCGTCGAGGCGAACGCGGACGACATGTGGTTGCCGCGCAGCGGGTCGTACGAGCCGTCGTACTGGACCTCGGTCATGCTCGGGTCGAACCACAGCGTCAGGAAGACACCGGTCAGCAGGACGACGACGAAGCTCCACAGGGCGATCTCGCCCAGCATGAACGACCAGTGGTCCGGGAAGACCTTGCGGATGTTCTTCTTCATCGCCGTGCCGAGGCCGAGGCGCTCGTCGGCCCAGTTGGCGATGGCACCGGCGGTCTTGCCGCCCTTGGTGGTGGCCGGGGTCGTGCCGTTGGTCTTGGCGACCTTGCTGAGGTCGGGGTTCAGATCAACGCTCATAGTAGTCACGCTCCCAGAAGCTCGGGCCGACCGGCTCGTCGAAGTCGCTCTGCGCGACCAGGTAGCCCTCGTCGTCGACGGCGATCGGCAGCTGCGGCAGCGGCCGGCCGGCCGGGCCGAAGACCACCTTGCCGGAGTCGGCGAGGTCGAAGGTCGACTGGTGGCAGGGGCAGAGCAGGTGGTGGGTCGTCCGCTCGTTCAGCGAGATCGGGCAGCCGACGTGGGTGCAGATCTTGGAGTAGGCGACGATGCCGTCGACCGTCCAGTTCTCCCGGCTCTCGCCCTTCGCGTCCTTGCCCGGGATGATGTCGCCCGGGTTCATCCGCAGCAGGATCAGCGAGGCCTTGGACTTGTGGATCTGGAGGTTCACGCCCTCGACCTCGGTCGGGTCGATGTCGTAGCGCTCCGGGTTGTGCAGGGCGTCGGGCTGGCAGTTGACCAGGTCGCCGATCTCCAGGTCGGAGGCCAGGATCGGGGTCCAGATGCCGTCGCGGACGATCCGCATCGGCTTGTCCTTCGAGCCCTTGCCCCAGATCGTGTGGTACAGCTTGTCGCCCGGCAGCGGACCGAGGTCGCGCAGCAGCACGACGGCGGGCACGCCGAGCAGCCCGACGGCGCCGAGCAGCGAGTTGCGGATCAGCGGCCGGCGGCCGATGCCGGACTCGGCGATCCCGTCGTTGAGCGCCTGGACGGCGACCTCGCGGTCCTCGTCGGCCGAGCGCGCGGGGTGGCGCAGCTCGACCATCTCGTGGTCGGCCATCAGCTTGCGGGCCCAGTGGATGATGCCGACGCCGATGAACAGCAGGGCGAGGCCGAGGAACAGCCCGAGCGCCATCGTCGAGGCGCCGAAGCCGGCGATGACGTGCCAGTTGTCCTTGATGTCGAGCGTGAAGTAGGCCACCACGAAGGCGATGGTCGACAGCGCCGACAGGGCGAACAGCGCCGCCACCTGGCGCTCGGCACGCTTCTCCTTGGCGGGGTCGACGTCCGTCGGGCGCCACTGGTGCTCGGGCAGGCCCGGGTCCGGGATCGGCCCGGCGGCCTCGAGCACTCCGCCGTGCGAGTCGTTGTTGTGTGCGTCGGTCACGCTGCCGCCTCGTCCTTCTTCTTGCTCGAGCGGGTGGTGTGCGCGGCGATCCAGACGGCGAAGCCGACCAGGACGCCGATGCCGCCCACCCAGGCGATGATGCCCTCACTGACCGGACCGAGGCCGCCCAGCGTGAAGCCGCTGTAGCTCGGGGCCTCGTCCAGCTCGTTGAGATAGGCGATGACGGCCTTCTTGTCCTCCGGCGGGATGTTGCCGTCGGAGAAGGTGTCCATGGACTGCGGTCCGGTCAGCATCGCCTCGTAGATGTGCTTGGAGTCGACGCCGCGGATCTTGGGCGCGTAGCCGCCGCGGGGCATGGCTCCGCCGGAGCCCTCGAAGTTGTGGCACGCCGTGCAGTTCGCGAGGAAGATCTGGCCGCCGCGCACGACGAGCTCCTCGATCTCCTTCTCGCTCATGCCCTCGGTGGAGTAGAGCTCCTTGTCCGGGATGGCCGGGCCCGTGCCGAGGGAGGCGACGTACGCCGACAGCGCGGCGATCTCCTCGTCGGTGTAGACGACCTCCTTGCGGGGGGCCTGCGAGCCGGGCTGGGCCATCGGCATGCGGCCGGTGCCGACCTGGAAGTCGACGGCGGCGGCGCCCACGTCGGTCAGGGCCGGACCGTACTGCGAGCCGCCCTGGGTGAGGACGCCCTCGCCGTTCTGGCCGTGGCAGAAGGCGCAGCCGACCAGGAAGAGCTCACGGCCCTCCTTGATCAGCGCGGCCTCGTCCTGCTCGGTGTCGGCCTGCGCCGGCGCGAGCGCGGCGTACAGGCCTCCCGTCAGCAGGAGACCGCAGACCAGCACCAGGAGTCCGGCGATCGGACCGCGGCGATGCCGCGAGAGTCGACCGGCGGAACGGTTCAGAAGGCGCACATTCAGTCCTTGTCAGTCCGGAGGATCCAACAGCTCTTCGTCATCGGCCGCGCGTCACTTGATCAGGTAGATCGTCGCGAACAGACCGATCCACACCACGTCGACGAAGTGCCAGTAGTACGAGACGACGATCGCGCTGACCGCCTGCTCGTGCGTGAAGCGCCGGGCGACATAGGTCCGGCCGAGAACGAAGAGGAAGGCGATGAGGCCGCCGGTCACGTGGATGCCGTGGAAGCCGGTGGTCAGGTAGAACATCGTGCCGTAGGCGTCGTGGGGGATCGTCACGCCGTGGTGGATCAGCTCGGCGTACTCCAGCGCCTGGCCGCCGATGAAGATGGCCCCCATCACGTAGGTGAGGATGAACCACTCGCGCAGGCCCCACTTGCCGATCTGCAGCAGCGAGCCCGCCCGCGAGACCTGGCCGCGCTCGGCGGCGAACACGCCCAGCTGGCAGGTGAACGACGACAGCACCAGGATGGTGGTGTTGATCGAGGCGAACGGCACGTTCAGCAGCTCGGTGTTCTCCGCCCACATCTCGGGCGAGACCGAGCGGATCGTGAAGTACGCGGCGAACAGGGCCGCGAAGAACATGAGCTCGCTGGACAGCCAGATGATCGTGCCGACGGCGACCATGCTGGGTCGGTCGTGCTGGCCGTGCAGGCGCGAGGCCGGAAGTGTTGCCGAAGCTGAGATCGCCACGGGCGCCATTATGGCGGTATCCCTTCCGGTCGGCATCCCGACCCCCCGTTCTGAGCGGTCACCAGGCACGACCTACGCTCGAACGGGCCCCGAACGGGCCGCTGAGCAGGGTCCGTGAGGAGCGCGTGGTGCTGGTGTTGTCGTCCGCGACCGGTGGGGTCGAGGAGCTGCCGCCCCTGGACGCCGGTGCCCTCCTGTCGCAGTGGGGCATCGCGCCGCTGCCCTTGGTCGTCACGGTGTGGGCGAGCGGACTGTACGTCGTCGGAGTGCTCGCGCTGCGCCGCCGCGGCGACGCGTGGCCGGTGGGTCGCTCGATCGCATGGGGCGTCGGCATGCTCGCCTTCTACCTGGCCACCTCGTCCGGCCTGGCGGCGTACGACACGGTGCTCCTCAGCGCGCACATGGTCCAGCACATGGTGCTCTCGATGGTCGTCCCGCTCTCGCTGGCCCTGGGTGCGCCCGTCACCCTCGCGCTGCGGACCCTGCCGCGCCGCCCGCGTGGCTGGCTGCTCGCCGTCCTGCACTCCCGCCTGGCCACGGTGCTCGGCTTCCCGCCGCTGACCTTCGCCCTCTACGTCATCTCGCCGTGGGCGCTGTACTTCAGCGGCTGGTACGAGGCCTCGCTGCGCTCGACGTACGTCCACGAGATGATGCACGTGCACCTCGTCGCCGTGGGCGCACTGTTCTTCTGGCCGATCGTGGGCGTCGACCCCCTGCCGGGACGGGTCGCCCACCCCTTCCGGGTGCTGCTCACGGTGATGACGCTGCCGTTCCACGCCTTCCTCGGCGTGACGATCATGGGCCAGTCGACGCTCCTGGGCGGCGACTGGTACCCCTCGCTGCACGACGGACCCCTCGGTGCCTGGCTGCCCGACCCGTACGAGGACCAGGAGCTGGCGGGAGGGATCCTGTGGGGGGCCGGCGACCTGGTGGGCATCGTGTTCTTCGTGGTCCTCTTCGCCCAGTGGGTGCGCTCCTCGATGAAGGAGGCCCAGCGCGAGGACCGGCGGCTGGACCGGATCGACCGGCAGGAGCGCCTCGAGGAGGAACGGCGGGCCACGCCCGCGGACGGGGCCAGGCCCGAGTAGCATCGCGCGGGTGAGAACTCCTGCGACTCTGAAGGTGCTCGTCTACAGCGACGACGTGCACACCCGCGAGCAGGTCATCCTGGCCCTGGGGCGCCGGCCCCACCCGGACCTGCCGGAGCTGGAGTACGTCGAGGTCGCGACCGAGCCGGTGGTCATCCAGAACATGGACGCCGGCGGGATCGCGCTGGCGATCCTCGACGGCGAGGCGGTCCCTGCCGGGGGCATGGGCATCGCCAAGCAGCTCAAGGACGAGATCCTCGACTGCCCGCCGCTCGTCGTCCTCACCGGGCGTCCCCAGGACGCCTGGCTCGCGACCTGGTCGCGCGCGGACGCCGCCGTCCCCCACCCGCTCGACCCGATCCAGCTCGCGGAGGCCGTGGTCTCGCTGCTCCGCACCCGCGTCCCGGCCTAGCGGGACGGCTCCGCGATGACGTGGCCCGACGTCCTCGGCACCCTCGTGGCCGGGGAGGACCTGACGCCTGCCCAGTCCGCGTGGGCGATGGGCGAGATTCTCGCCGGCGAGGCGACCCCCGCCCAGATCGCGGGGTTCGTGGTGGCCCTGCGCGCCAAGGGCGAGTCGATCGACGAGCTCACCGGCCTGGTCGAGGCGATGTACGCCGTGATGACCCCCATCTCCGTTCCCGGCCGGCTGTTGGACGTGGTGGGCACGGGCGGCGACCGCTCCTTCTCGGTCAACATCTCCACGATGTCCGCGATCGTCGCTGCGGGCGCCGGCGCGCGCGTGGTCAAGCACGGCAACCGCTCGGCCTCCTCGCAGGCCGGCACCGCCGACGTGCTCGAGGCCCTGGGCGTCCGGCTCGACCTGCCCGTCGCCCGGGTGGCGGAGGTGGCCGACGAGGCTGGGATCACGTTCTGCTTCGCCGCCGCCTTCCACCCGGCCATGAGGCATGCGGCGGTTCCGCGCAAGGAGCTCGGCATCGGCACGGCGTTCAACGCCCTCGGTCCGCTGGCGAACCCCACCCGCCCGGGAGCGCAGGCGATCGGCTGCGCCGACCTGCGCCTGGCGCCGGTCATGGCGGGGGTCTTCGCGCGCCGTGGCGTCGACGCCTGGGTCTTCCGCGGTGACGACGGGCTCGACGAGCTCACCACGACCACGACCTCGCGGCTGTGGGTCGTGCACGGCGGTGAGGTCGAGCAGGTGAGCGTCGACCCGGCGAAGTTCGGCATCGCCCCCGCCACGGCCGAGGACCTGCGCGGCGGCGACGCCCAGCACAACGCCGGCGTGGTCCGCGCCCTGCTGGACGGCACGCCGGGCCCGGTGCGCGACGCCGTCCTGCTCAACGCGGGCGCGGCCCTCGCCGTGTACGACGCCCCCGGGGCGCCCTACGCCGAGGCGCTGGCCGCCGGCATCGCCCGCGCTGCCGAGGCGATCGACTCGGGCGCGGCGCGGGCCACCCTCGACCGCTGGGTCGCGGCCGCCGGCCGCTAGGCCGGAGGAGCGAGCAGGACGAGGTCGCCGGCCTGCCGGCGCACCGACCAGCCGCGCCCGGTGAGCGCGTAGGCCAGGGCACTGTCCTCGGGGAGCAGGGCCCGGTCCGGCGCGAGGTCGGCCAGGGTGTCGTCCCAGCCCGGGGCCAGACGAGCCAGGTCGTCGTACCGCTCGAGCTCGGCGTCGGTGTAGACGTCGCCGTAGCCGTGCAGCGGGATGTCGAGACGCGGCTCGGTCCACAGCAGGACGCCGCCGGAGCCCCAGTCGGTGACCACGACGCTGCCCGGAGCGAGCGCGTCGAGCTCCGCCGCGAAGGGTCGCAGGTCGTCGGCGGGGTCGTCGGCGACGGGAAGGAAGGGGGCCACGGCAGCGACCCCCAGCGCCAGCGCGGCCAGGCAGCCACCCTCGGCGCGTGAGACCGGCCGGGCCGCCCGTCCCCAGACGCCGGCGACGACGCAGGCGAGCACCACCAGCGCGAGCGGCAGCGTGCGCTGGGAGTAGAGCGCGAACACGCCCCCGAGCCCGAGGAGCGCGACCTCGTAGGGGCGGACCCCGTCGCGGCGCACGAGCAGGAGGACCGCTGTCACCAGGAGGCCGGTCACCGGCAGCGCGCCGAGCGTCATCAGCTCGGGGGAGCGCCACTCGCGGAAGTACTCGGCGCGCGAGTTGACCAGCAGGATCGCGGAGAGCAGCCGGGGTCCGACCGGGGTCGCCAGCGCGGCGACGAGCATCCCCGCGGGGACGGCGAGCAGGGCGAGCGCCGCGCGGCGCGGGGGGCGCCGCTCGGCGACGACCGCGACGGCCAGGACGGCGCTGGCCGCCACGCCGAGCACCCACATGCCGTGGCTGGTCGCCCACACCCAGGCCAGCACGACCAGCGGCCAGGGCGCGCGGCCGGTGCGGCGGGTCCTGTCCCAGGCCGCGACGACCGCGACGAGGAAGAGATAGCTGAGCACCTGGGGGCGCAGGGACAGGCTGGGCAGCCAGCCGACCACGGCGACCGCGGTGAGCACGGCAGCGGGGAGTGGGCCGGCGCGGTGTCGCAGCAGGAGGTAGAGCGCCGTGGCCAGGCCGGTGACGAGGAGCGCGAAGACGACGACCAGGCCGGGGGTGCCCGCCGCCTCCTCGACCCAGGACAGCGCGACCTGGGGCAGCCACTGGGTCGGCGCCCAGTCGTTGGTCGAGGCGGTGCTCAGCTGCCCCGGGTGGGCGACCGACCAGCCGTGCCGCAGCTCCTCGCCGAGACGCAGGTGGAAGTAGGTGTCGAAGGCGCGGAAGGGGCGTCGCGCGAGCGCCACCAGCACGACCGCCAGCACGGCGCCCAGGACCAGGGGGGTCGCGCGGGCGAGCAACGGGAACCGGGCACCGTCCGGCTCGCGCTCGGTCATCGCGCTCAGTCGAGCCCGAGCGAGAACGCCGCCTCGAGGTCGTGGCGGGAGTAGGCCCGGTAGGCGATGTGGGTCTCGGTGTCGACCACGCCCTCGACCTTGTTGAGCCGGTCGGCCACCACCGCCGCGATGTCGTCGTGTGAGCTGACCCGGACCAGCGCGATCAGGTCGATCTGCCCGGTCACGGAGTACACCTCGCTCACCCCGTCCAGCGCCGCGATCGCCTCGGCGACCTCGGGGATCCGCGCGGTCTCGGCCTGGACGAAGACGATGGCGGTGATCATGGGCCAACCCTAGAGGCTCGGGCGACAGGGACGGCCGAGGCGAGCAGGGTCGTGGCATGGCGTCCCGCGCCGCGCACGGGGCAGGCCCACTCGCCGACCACCTCGACCAGGCGCACACCGGGTGACTCGAGCCAGCGCAGGATCCGCTCGGACTCCTCCGCCGTCGCCGCGGGCGTGGGACCGATCGTGGGCAGCACCGTCTCGGCGCTCGCGCGCAGGCCCTCGACGTACGCGACGGCGTCGGCGCCGGCCGGGATGACGCCGGCAGCCGCGAGCCGCCCGTGGCGCACGACGTGGACCGCCCAGCGGCCGTCGTCCTCGCGGCGCGCCGCGACGACCTCCGGGCAGCGGGTCAGCGCGGTCAGGCGCTGGGTGCGCGCGGCGGCGCGCACGAAGTCGGCGAGCCGGTCGCGGTGGTGGGCGGCCTCCTCGAATCGCTCCTGCTCGGCCAGCGCGGACATCCGGGCCTGGACCAGGTCGACGACGTCGTCGGGCCGGCTGAGCAGGGTGTCGCGGAGCTGGCGGACGACGGCGGCGTAGGTCTGCGGGTCGACACTGCCGTCGCAGGGGGACAGGCAGCGGTCCATCTCGGCGAGCACGCAGGCGCTGCGCCGGGGACGCCGCCCGAAGCGGTCGTTGCACTGCCGGATGGGGAAGACCTCGTGGAGCGCGGCCAGGGAGCTCTCGGCGGCAGCCCGCGAGGAGAACGGGCCGAGATAGTCGGCGTCGTCGTCGAGCACGCGCTTGACCAGCGACAGCCGCGGCCACGGCTCCCGGGTCAGCTTGAGCCAGGTGACCTTCTCCGGATGGCGCGAGCGGCGGTTGTAGGGAGGCTTGTGCTCGGCGATCAGCCGCAGCTCGCGCACCGAGGCCTCGAGCGGGGTCGCGCACTCGACGGCGCTGACCGAGGAGGCGATCTGCACCATCTCCCCGATCCGGGTGCGCTTCTCCGAGGCGGTGAAGTAGCTGCGGACGCGCCGGCGCAGGTCGCGCGACGTGCCGACGTACAGGACGCGGGAGCTGTCGTCGCGGAAGAGGTAGACGCCGGGCGCGTGGGGGAGGTGCTCGGCGAGGTGGCGCTTGCGTCGCGCCGCGCCCGCGACCTTGGAGGAGTAGCCCTGCAGCTCCTCGAGGGTGTGCACGCCGAGTCCGCCGAGGCGCTCCATCAGCCCGTGCAGGACGTCGACGGTCGCGCGGGCGTCGGCGAGGGCGCGGTGGTTGGGCGTCGTGCCGGACCGGAACACCCGCGCCAGCGAGGACAGCTTGTGGTTGGGCGCCTCGTCGCGGGTGACCACGTGGCGGGCGAGCTTCACCGTGTCGAGCACCTCGAACTCGGGCCACACGATGTCGAGCTCGCGCGCGTTGTGCCGCAGGAAGCCGACGTCGAAGCGGGCGTTGTGGGCCACCAGCACCGTGCCCGCCGCGAACTCCAGGAAGGCGGGCAGGGCCGAGGCGATGGGCGGCGCGTCGGCGACCATGCCGTTGGTGATCCCGGTCAGGACGGCGATGAAGGCAGGGATCGCGGAGTGCGGGTTGACCAGCGTCTGGAACTCGCCGAGCACCTCGCCGCCGCGGACCTTGACCGCGCCGATCTCGGTGATCCGGTCGCCGTCGGCGGGGGACCCGCCGGTGGTCTCCAGGTCGACCACGCAGAAGGTGACGTCGTGCAGGGGGCGGCCGAGCTCGTCGAAGGCACGCTGCGCATCCCACCGCGGCGTACCGGTGAGGGGGGCTGCCGTCATGGGTACGACGGTAGGCGGCACCTCCGACGCAACCCGGGAGCCGCGCCCGGGTCAGGCGCGCAGGCTCGCGGCAGCGTCGTCGTCCGGCTCGCGCAGGAACATCCGAGTGAGCAGGAACACCAGTGCGACCGCGATGACGAGCCAGGCGCCGAGCGCCGGCACGTCGCGCACCGCCGAGGCGAAGGCGTTGTCGTTCCACTGGTGCCCGAAGGTGAGCGTCGGTCGGTTCAGGATGCCGCCGAGGGTGAACGCCGCGAGCTGGACGCCGACCACGGCGGTGAGGACGACGCGCGTGCGGCGCCCGGCGTGCCCGGCGGCCACGACCAGCGAGGGGGTGGCGCTGGCCAGGAGCTCCAGCCCGTGCCGGTAGCCGTAGATCCCGTCGCCGCCGTGGAAGGGGGCCACGGCCCCCTGGAACAGGGTGTAGGCGACGCCGGAGACGAGCAGGGCGCGGGCCCAGACGGGCTGCTGGTGCCAGCTGCGCACGAGCAGTGGAGCCAGGACCAGGACCACCGGGGTCCAGACCAGGATCCCCCGGTCGAGCGCGACCCACATGGCCGCCTCGTTCTGCAGCAGGCCACCCAGGGTGCGGTTGAACTCGTACTGCGAGGAGTCCGTGCCCTGGGCGAGGTACGGCGCGGCGGCGTACCCGCCGGACGGCGTCCACCGGCCGTAGAGCCAGTGGGTCCACAGGCTCGCGCCGACGGTGAGGGCGGCCCCCACGGCCCCCACGCGCACCGCGATCCCGGGTCGTCGCTGGGCCACCGCGCACGCCAGCGCGAGCGCCGCCGCCAGCAACGCGGTGTGCGGGCGGCCCCACACCGCGATCCCACCGAACAGGCCGACGAGCAGCCACCGGTCGCGGGCCGCCCCGAAGGCCATCCCGCTGATCCCGAGCACGGTCAGGGTGTGGGTCCACATCCCGTCGGCCGCGACGGACCACACGGGCGTGGCGAGCGCGAGGACCAGCGCCGCGGCCGTGGCGGCGCGGCGCGAGGTCAGCTGCAGGAGCGCGCCCCACATGAGGAGCACGCTGAGCGCGGTGAGGAGGGCGGCGGTCACGCTGGGCGGCACGTTGGTGAAGTCCTCCACCCCGGTCCCGGCGTCGGTGACCAGCTGGCGCAGCGCGTACGACGGCACGCCGGCCGCGACCACGCCCGGCGAGCGGGCGATCACGGTGTGCCCGTCGTGCTCGGTCGAGAACAGCTCGACCCGGCTCGGGTTGATCCCGGAGGTGTCGAGCCCGTCGATGGCGGCGCTGCCGGTCGCGGCGATCCGCCAGGCGCCGACATTGGCGGAGAGCACGTCGATGTGGATCCGGTGGTAGCCGGCGGTCGCGAGGTAGACCGTCGCGGTGACGAGGAAGAGGGCCAGCCCGATCCGGGCCGTCCCGTGGTCGCGGACGCGGCCGGCGGCGGGCTCGGAGTGCGCGGGGGGTGCGGGGCGCGCGGGGGGTGCGGGGCGCGCGGGGGGCTCGGACGGCACCCGGGGATTGTGTCAGCCACCGGCGCCGGAGCGGAGCGAACCGCGAAGTCGGTGGCGGCCGTGGCGCGGTTGTGTCGGAGGTAGGGGACAGCCTTGCCGGCATGACGACGAGGATCGACTGTGACACCTGCGTGGTGCGGGGCCTGGCCTGCCACGACTGCGTGGTGACGGTGCTGCTCGGCCCGCCGCCGGAGCTGGTGATCGGCGACGACGAGATGGCCGCGCTCGAGGCGCTCGCCGACGGGGGGCTGGTGCCGCCGCTCCGGCTGGTCCAGCCCGTCGACGGGCCGCAGGTCGAGTCGGCCTGACGGGCTGCGGGTGTGCTGTAACTACCTGTTCGTGTCGCTGCCTGACCCGTAGACCGGTACGCCAGTGACATGAACAGGTAGTTACAGCACCCGGGTGACCCATGTGACCTGTGTGGCCCAAGTGACCAGAGTGACCACCGACGCGCTCCGCGCGGTCCGACACGCCCCGGGCGGGTTTGGCGCGACCCGGGGCCGCGACTAGGCTGCACGCTCAGGTGTCCGAGGAAGTGGGTCGACCGACCCGCGCGGGCACCGCGCTGAGTCCGGAGCCGCTCGGGATCCGGAGCCGGGGAACCAACCAACTCTGGGGTGAGTCCCGCACGAGGCGCGAGGGCAGGGGTCCGACCGGGCCGCGGTCCGAGCGAGGGGTGCGGGTAGGGCGAGTCGTGCCCGAACCCGTCAGCTCACCCGGTAGGCGTACGACACACCAGAGGGGACCGCCAGCTCGTGCTGAACGGCCGGACACGCACCACCGCCGCACTCGCGGCACTCGCCGTCACCGGAGCGATCACGCTGTCGATCAGCGGCGCCACCAGCCCCGCCCAGGCGGAGCCCGACATCGACACCGTCCGGGCTCGCGTCGACCGGCTCTTCCACGAGTCGGAGCAGGCGGCCGAGCGCTACAACGACGCCGAGCTCGAGCTCGCCGAGCTCAACGAGGACCTCACCTCGCTCGAGGCCGACCAGTCGCGTCAGGGCGACGCGCTCGACGGCGTCCGCTCCGACGTACGCGACTCGCTCATCCAGCAGTACCAGTCCGGCAGCCTCGGCGCGACCGGCGAGCTGCTGTCCTCCGACTCCCAGGGCTTCCTCGACGAGCTCTCCACCATGTCCACGGTGGAGGGTCTGCAGGACTCCCTTCTCGCCGAGTACGGCGACGAGGTCGAGGCCTACTCCATCCGCAAGGACCAGACGGAGAAGCGGCGCGACGACATCAGGAGTCTGAAGGCCACCCTCGCGGAGGAGAAGAAGACCGCCGACGCGAAGCTCGCCGAGGCCAAGGAGCTGCTCTCCGAGCTCGAGGCCGAGGAGCGCGCCGAGCTCCTCTCCCGCGACGCCGGCCGCCCGATCGACGCCTCGTCCATCCCGGCGAAGGGCCGCGCCGCCGCCGCGATCGCCTACGCGCTCGCCCAGGTCGGCGACTCCTACGTCTGGGGAGCCACCGGACCCAACGCCTTCGACTGCTCGGGCCTGACGATGATGGCGTACGCGCAGGCCGACGTGAGCCTGCCGCACTCCTCGCGCGCCCAGTACGGCAGCGGCGCCCACGTCGCCAAGAGCGACCTCCAGCCCGGCGACCTGGTCTTCTACTACAGCCCGATCAGCCACGTCGGGATCTACCTCGGCAACGGTCTCATCGTGCACGCCGCCAACCCGGGCGCCGGCGTCAAGGTCTCCGACCTCGACGAGATGCCCTACACCGGAGCGGTCCGGCCTGGGTGAGGCCCCGGCGTCGCGTCCTTCCGGCGATCCTGGCCGTCGCCGCCCTCGTGGCGGGCGGCTGCACGAAGGACGACTACGTCGCGCCGCCGCCGGCGACCACGACCGACGCCGCCGACCCGGCGGCCGCGGCGGACACCCTGGCCACGCTGCAGAGCGCGGTCCGCGAGGGCGACGCCGAGGCGGCACGGCGGCTCGGTGTCGACGCCGCGGCGGGTGAGCTGCTGGGCGCCGTCGTCGCCAACGCCGGCGCGATGGGACTCTCCGACGTCACCTTCCGCTATGTGACCGAGACCGGCCGCACCCGGGGCGCGGACGGCTGGGACGGCCAGGTCGCGGTGACCTGGCGGGTGGAGGGCCTCGACGAGGCGTCCGCCCGCATCGAGCTCCCGGTGTCCTTCGCCGACCGGGGCACCGCCATCGGCGCCATCGGCGGGGCCGGCGCCCGGCTCCCGCTCTGGCTGGCCGGCCCGCTCACGGTCCACCGCGCGTCCGGCGTGCTCGTCGCCGTCGCCGGCGACGGGGCCGATGCGCGGCGCTATCTCACGGCCGCGCGTCGGGCCGACGCGGAGGCCCGGGCGGTGCTCCCGGGGCGCGACGGCCTGGTCGTGGAGGCCCCGGCGGACGCGGAGGGACTGCGGCGAGCCCTCGACACCGACCCCGGCCGGTACGCCACGATCGCCGCCGTGACCGCGCCCGTGGACGGCACCGAGGCCGCCGGGAGCCCGGTGCACGTGTTCCTCAACCGAGCCGTGTACGACGACCTCGACCCCGTCGCGGCCCAGGTGGTGATGACCCACGAGGCCGTGCACGCCCTCACCGACGCGGTGGCCGCGCGCCGCGCGCCGCTGTGGCTGGTCGAGGGCTTCGCCGACTACGTCGCGCTGCGCGAGGTGGACCTGCCGCTGACGAGGACCGCCGGACAGATCGCCGCGCAGGTGCGCCGGGACGGGCTACCGGCGGCCCTGCCCGCGCCCGGAGACTTCGACCCCGCCGCCAGCCATCTGGGCGCCGTGTACGAGGCGGCCTGGCTGGTCTGCGTGACGCTCGCCGCCCACGCGGGGGAGCCGGCGCTGGTCGCGCTGTACGACGACGTGCTGGCGGGCACGGACCTGGCCGTGGCGCTGCGCGAGCACGCCGGCTGGACGGAGGCCGAGCTCACCGAGGCGTGGCGCGACCGCCTGGAGGCATTGCCCGGCGTGGCAGGCTGAGCCCGTGCCGCCGCTCGACACTCGCTCCGCCGTGCGCCGGGTGGCGCTCGGCACCGTCCTCGTCGGGACCGCGGCGTTCGTCCTGGTCGCCCTCGCGCGGGTGCCGTGGCATCCGGTGCCGGGCGGTCTGCCCGACCCGGTCGCCGCGTCGTCGGTCTTCACTCCCGAGCAGATCGAGCGTGGTGAGCACTACGCCACCTGGGCCCGGGTCTGGAGCTGGTCGCGGCTCGCGGTGTCCCTGGCGGTCGCGGTCTGGCTGGGCTTCGGGGAGACGGGCCGCCGGCTGGCGGCGGGCCTGCGCGGGTGGTGGTGGGTCCGGATCGTCGTCGCGGTGCTGGTCCTGACTCTGGCTGGCGCGGTCGCGACGCTGCCGTTCGGGATCGCCCTGCGGCTGCACGGTCTCGACGAGGGGCTGGTCACCAGCAGCTGGGGGGCGTGGTCCGCGGACCAGGTCAAGGGTCTGCTCATCACCGTCGTGGCGACCTCGATCGCCGTCGTGGCCCTGGCGGCCTGCGTGCGCCGGCTGCCGCGGCTGTGGCCGGCCGTGGCGGGGATGGTGGCCGCGGCGCTGGTCGTCCTCGGCTCCTTCGCCTACCCGCTCGTGGTGGAGCCGGCGTTCAACCGCTTCGCGTCGTTGCCCGACGGCGCGCTGCGCGACGACGTGCTCGCGCTGGCCGACGCGGAGGGGGTGCCGGTCGACGACGTCCTCGTCGCCGATGCGTCGCGCCGGACGACCACGCTCAACGCCTATGTCTCGGGCCTGGGGCACAGCAGGCGGGTGGTGCTCTACGACACGCTCGTGGCCGATACGCCCCGCGAGGAGACGCTCTCGGTCGTGGCGCACGAGCTCGCCCACGCGAAGTACGACGACGTGCTGACCGGGACCCTGCTGGGGGCGGCCGGCGCGCTCGCCGGGGTGGGCCTGCTCGGCCTGCTCCTGCCCGGTCCGCGCCGGCAGGAGGGCCTACCGGCCCGGGGTCACGAGGAGGCTGCGGACCTCGTCGCGGCGGTGCCGCGGGTCCTGGCGCTGGTCGCGATCGCGACGGTGCTGGCGGCGCCGGTGGAGAACATGGTGAGTCGAGCCCTGGAGACCCGGGCCGACCGGACCGCGCTGGAGGTGACCAACGCCCCCCAGGCGTTCGTCGACCTCCAGCGCCGTCTGGCCCTGCGCTCCCATGCCGACCCCACACCCCCGGCGTGGTCGCAGTGGTGGTTCGGCTCGCACCCGACGGTCCTGGAGCGGATCGGCCTGGCGAACCGGTTCGTCGCCCGACCTACGGACTGACCGCCGTGTCGATGCTGGCGTTGGTGTTCTCGAACAGCCACATGACGTCGCGACCGAACCAGAGCACCGCGAACACGATGACCCCGGCGATCATGGCGACGATCAGGCCGTACTCAACCGCTGATGCCCCCCGGGGCGTGATGTCGGCTGTCGTGCTCACGATGCCTCCTGAGTCAATGGTTCGGGAGAACGAAACGGCCGCGCCCCCGTCAGGTGGCGCGGCCGTCACGGTCCTAGGTCAGCCCTGGCTGCCGCCGATGGAGTTCTCCACCTTGTCGAAGGCGCCGAGGATGTCGTCACCAAGGAAGCCGATCACGGCGACGATCGCCGCTGCGATGAGGGCGACGAGCAGGCCGTACTCGACGGCGGTCGCGCCGCGCTCGTCGTCCTTGCCGAGGCGGGCGTTGAGCAGGATGCTGAGGTACTGGATCATGGGGTCTCCCTGTGCACTGGTCTTCGTGTCCCCGGGGAGTGCTTTCCCCGATGACCAGAACTCTGCCGGAGCGCGGTCTCGGGCGAATCGGGAGTTCGTCTGCTCGCCGCTAGTCACTTCTGACTAGCGGCGACGGGCGTGCTGCCCGGGTGCTCAGCGGGCCGAGGGCTGCACGGTCGAGAGCAGCCCGACGCGCATCGCCGTGACCAGGGCCTGAGCGCGGTTGACGGCCCCGAGCTTCTGGTAGATCCGGGCGATGTGGGACTTGGTCGTCGACTCGGACAGATAGAGCTTCTGCCCGATCGCGGCCGCGTTGAGGCCCTCGGCGAGCAGGAGCAGCACGTCGTGCTCGCGCTCGGTCAGCGCGGTCGACTCCGCGGACTGGCGACGCATCATCGCCCCCACCAGGCCGGCGCACACGAACGCCTTGGGGGAGACCGCGGCGTGGCGTGCCGCCTTGATCACCTCCGTGGACGGTGCGTCCTTGCCGACGAAGCCGGATGCGCCCGCCTGCATGGCGGCGAAGATCTGCTCGTCGCCGGAGTGCATGGTGAGCACGACCAGGCCGACCTGGTCGCTCTCCTTGCGCAGGGTGCGCACGACGTCGAGGCCGGTGCCGTCCTGCATCTGGAGGTCGGTGACCACGACGTCGGGCCGCAGCTCGCGGTAGCGCTGGATGCCCTCCTGGACCGAGCCCGCCGTGCCCACGACGCTCAGGTCGGGCTCCAGGTCGATGACCGCGCCGAGACCGTCGCGGATCAGCTCGTGGTCGTCGATGAGGAGGACGGTCGTCGGGTCGCCCGCGGGGTGGTTCATCGCTGCTCCGTGAGGGTCGGGGAGACGTCGCCCTTCGCGACCGCGCTCCGGGGGATCTTGAGGGCCACCGAGACGGTGAGCCCGCGGCTCGCGTTGTCGCGAACCACGAGCTCCGCGCCGATCAGTCTGGCACGTTCGCGCATGATCTTCAGCCCGTGCGAGTCCGAGCGGGCGGTCTGGAGGCCGACCCCGTCGTCGCTGACCGTGATGACCGCCTCGGGCGCGTAGACCTGGCAGCGCACGTCGATGGAGGTCGCACGTGCGTGCTTCACCGCGTTGTTGATCGCCTCCTGGGCGATCCGGAAGAGCTCCGCCTCGACCTCGGGGCGCAGCCGGGTCGGCTGCTCGTCGAGCCGGACCCGGATGGGGATGCCCGACGACTCCGAGAGGTGGCGGGCGACGTTGCTGATCGCGGCGCCGAGGCTCTCGTTCTCGCCGATGCTGGTGCGCAGGTTCATCACGGACTGCCGTACCTCCGCGACGACTTTCGATACCCGTTCGCGCAGCATCGCGAGCGCCTTGGCCTGCTGCTCGTCGGCCGGGCGCGCGGCGAGGGCGTCGATGATGTAGCCCAGCGAGGCGATGTCCTGGGCCACGCCGTCGTGCATCTCCCGCGCCAGCCGGTTGCGCTCGTCGGCCGTGGCGGCGTCCCGGAACTGGGCGAACAGCAGCGCCGCATCGAGCTTCACCGCCATGTCCGCGAGCTCGCCCGCCACGACGGCGAGGGGGAGGGGCCTGCTGGTGTCCGAGCCCGGCGGGCGCAGTCCCGCGACGACGGCCTGGTCGCTGACCCGGAAGGCGAAGCCCTCGCCGATCTGCACCGGCCGCGCGTTGCCCGGGTCCTGCATCCGGACGTCGCCCGCGAGCGTCTCCGTGGCCACCGCGTCGGCCGGGTCGAGCTCCACGGTCGAGGCGACCGGTGCCAACGCCTCGCCGCGGGGGACGTAGAGCACGAGGGCGCGGTTGGGGATGCCATCGCTGACCTGGCTGAGCAGCTCGCCGCCGAGGGCCCCCACGTCGAGACCGGAGCTGAGGCTCCCCGCCAGGTCGATCAGCTGCTTGAGGTGCTCCTGGGCGTCGCGGTACGGCGCCACCGGGTCGGGCACCCGGTCGGAGGTGAAGGTGACGGCCGCGATGAGGCTGAGCCCCAGGCCGGCCATGCTCCAGGTGAAGATCGCCACGGCCTGGTCGGCGGTGACCGTCTCCCACCACATCAGCCCGAGCGCGACCACGGAGATCAGCTCGACCATGACCGTGCGCACCATGGTGCGCACGCCGGCGACCGCGGTGGCGTAGAGCGGGGGCACGACGAGGGCGGCCAGGATGACGGGCGAGTCGGTCATGCCGAGGGCGCAGATCACGCCGATCGCGGCGGCCTCGGTCATCGGGCTGAGCGAGAGCTCCAGGTCGCGGCGGGTCGCCGTCACGCCCTGGTAGATCCAGACGCCCGCCACCGCGGCGAGGGCGAGCAGGCCCTGCTCCTGGTGGAACCACGCGATCGGGCCTCCGATGGCCAGGAGCGCGAAGAGGCGCGCGGCACCCACCACCGCATAGGTCTGGCTGCTCGGCATCCTCCCAGCCTAGTGGTGATCCGTCGCGCTCACCGTGCGCTGAACGAGTCGATCGCGTTGAGCACGGCCGGGCCCATCACCACCACGAAGAGGCACGGCAGGATGAACAGGATCAGCGGGATCATGATCTTCACCGGGACCTGTTGGGCCTTCTCCTCGGCGTACTGCCGGCGCTTGACCCGGATCTCCCCGGACTGCACGCGCAGCACCTGGGCGATCGGGATGCCGAAGGCGTCGGCCTGCACCATCGAGCCGACGAAGGTGCTGAGGTCCTCGACGTTGCTGCGCGTGCCCATCGCCTTGAGGGCCTCGGAGCGGCTCATGCCGAGCTGCATCTCGCGCAGAACGCGTGAGAACTCCTCCGCCATCGGTCCCGAGGTGTTGCGCGCGACCTGCTGCACGGCGGCGTCGAAGCCGAGGCCGGCCTCCACGCTGATCGTCAGCAGGTCGACCGCGTCCGCGAGGGAGCGGCGGATCTGGTCGGCCCGGTGGGAGGCCTTGTTGTGCAGGTAGAGGTCCGGCGCGAAGAAGCCCAGCGCCGCGGCGCCGAGACCGACCGCGAGGAGGGTCGTGGCGGAGCCGCCGAGGAGAAGGCCGTACGCGAGCACCACGACGGGCAGTGCGACCGCGCAGAGCACCTTCATCGACAGGACCCGGTCGATGGTCCAGCCGTGCGGGTTGCCGGCCAGGTCGAGGCGGCGTCGGATGCCGTCGGCCTTGTCGGCGCCCGTCAGCCGGCGTCCCACCGCGAGTGCACGGGCCTGGAGCGGGGCCAGGATGCGGTCCGCGAAGGGCGGGTCAGCCTCCTCGACCAGCGCCTGGCCGGCGTGTCCGGAGCGCTCCAGCGCGGCGAGTGCGCGGGCCAGTCCCTGGGGCTCCTCCTTGGCGAAGGCCGCGCCGACGGCCGCGATGGCGCCGGCGAAGAGGACGAGGGCGAGCAACAGCACCATCACAGGTCCACCTTCACCATGCGCGACATCCAGAAGGTTCCGATCGTCATCCACGCCACGCCGAAGCCGAGAAGGATCAAGCCCCGCAGATCGGCCACGAGCGGGTGCAGGAAGGCGCGGTTGGTGAGGAACAGGTAGAGCCCGAACGCGGGCGGCAGCGCGCACAGGATCACCGCGGACATCCGTCCCTCGGCGGACAGTGCGCGGACGTGCCGACGCAGAAACTGCCGTTCGCGCATGGTCGCGGCGACCGTGGTGAGCAGCTCGGCGAGGTTTCCGCCTACCTGGCGCTGGATGCGGATGGCCATCACGGCCCAGCCGAAGTCCTTGCTCTGGAAGCGCTCGGCGACGCCCTCGAAGGCGTCCTCGACGGCGACGCCGATGCGCGCCTCGACGAGGACCCGCTTGAACTCGGAGGCGATCGGCTCGGGACCCTCACGAACGACCGTGTCGACGGCTTGGGCGAGCGACAGCCCGGCGCTGAGTGCTCCGGCCAGCAGCTGCAGGACGTCGGGCAGCGCGGCGTCGAAGGCGCGCCGGCGGCGCCCGGCCCGGACGCGCAGGTACACCGGCGGCAGGACGAAGCCGACCACCATGAAGAGCAGGCCGAGCAGGATCGAGCCGCGCCCGAGCAGGAGGCCGAGCACCGCGCCGGCGAGCACGACCCCGATGTGGAGCAGCAGCCACTCGGAGGGCTTGAACTCGCTGCCCGCGGCGGCCAGCCGGCGGGTCATCCGCTCGTTGAGCGCGCTGTTGCGCTCGAGGAGCTCGGCGGCGGCCGCCTTCGCCTGGTCGAGCACCGGGTCAGCCGGCGGCTCCGGCTTGTGCTGGTCGCGCTCGTCCAGGCCGGTCACCCGGGTGCTGTACGCCGTGACCCGGTCCGCGATGGTCATCGGCGCGGGCCGAGCGGGGACCAGCAGCAGGGCAACGGCGACGAGGCCGACGGCGAACACGCCGATGCCGGCCCAGAGCAGCCACGACGGCGCGGTCCAGCCGCCGTCGTCCGCGATCGTCGGGAGCGGGGCCGCGGCGCCGGGGGTGCTCGCCGCCTCGAGGGTCGCCAGTGACCGGGCGACGACCGGCTCGCCGCCGGTCGTGGGAAGCGACACCTGGACGTTCGCGACGTCCGCGGAGAAGCCGTCGGGCAACGGTGCGGTGACCAGGACCTGCTCGGCCAGCGCCTCGGCCTGCTCGGCGAAGGCGGCGGCGAGCGCGGCGCCGGTCGAGGTGATGACGTCGCCCTCGCCCGTCGCCGCGATCGTGCGCAGGGGAGCGAGCTGGTCCTCCGGCAGGTCCAGGCCGACGATGTGGACCCGCGTGCCCGCCTTCTCGATCGCGGCGGTGGCGTCCTCGAGGGTGGCCGAGCTGCCGGCGTCCGCCCCGTCGGAGAGCAGCAGCAGCGAGCGCTGGCCGCTGGTGCCGGCGAGCTCGGTGGCGGCGATGAGGCCGTCGTAGAGCAGGGTGTTGCGCTGCAGCGAGAGCCCCGCGACGACCTCGCGCGCGGCGTCCCGGTCGGTCGTCGGCTCGAGTGCGACCTCCACGGCGCTGTCGAAGGTGACGATCCCGACCTCGACGTCGTCCGGCACGGCGGCGAGATAGGTCGTGGCTGCGCGCTGGGCCGCCTCGAACCGGCCCTCGCGCCGCATCGAGTTGCTGGTGTCGATCACCAGGACCGTGGTGCGCTTGACGGCCGAGCCAGAGCTGGTGCTCGCCGCGGTGGCGTCCAGGGGCTCCCCGTCGAGGGTGGCCCGCACGCCCGTCAGCTCGACGCGCGCTCCTGCAGGGACGTCGACCAGGATCCGGATCCCGTCGCCGGTCGACTCGACGTGGGCGATGCCGCCGTCCTCCGCGTGCGCCGGCCCGCCGAGCAGGACGGCGAGCAGCAGGGAGAGCACGCAGACCAGCAGGGCCGCCGTACCGCGCCGGGCCGCACCGAGCGCACCCATCAGACGTGCTCCGTCCGGAAGATCGTCGGGTCGACGGCGACGTTGGCGTAGGCGAGCTTCTCCAGGAACTTGGGGCGCAGTCCGGTCGAGCGGAGCCGCCCGAGGATCCGGCCGTTCTCGTCGAAGCCGGCCGAGTTGTCGAAGACGAAGATGTCCTGGAGGGTGATGATGTCGCCCTCCATCCGCTCGACCTCGGTGATGTGCGTGATCCGGCGCGAGCCGTCCTTGAAGCGGGTCTGGTGCACGATGAGGTCCACCGCGGACGCGACCTGCTCGCGGATCGCGCGGATCGGCAGGTCCATGCCCGCCATCAGCACCATCGTCTCCATGCGGGACAGGGTGTCGCGCGGGCCGTTGGAGTGCAGGGTGCAGATGGAGCCGTCGTGGCCGGTGTTCATCGCCTGCAGCATGTCGAGCGCGGAGGCGTCGCGGACCTCGCCGACGACGATGCGGTCGGGCCGCATGCGCAGGCTGTTGCGGACCAGGTCGCGGATCGTCACCGCGCCCTTGCCCTCGATGTTCGAGGGCCGCGACTCGAGCCGGACGACGTGGTCCTGCTTGAGCTGCAGCTCGGCAGCGTCCTCGATGGTCACGATCCGCTCGTCGGTCGGGATGAACGACGACAGCACGTTGAGCGTCGTCGTCTTCCCCGCCCCGGTGCCGCCCGAGACGATGATGTTGAGGCGTCCGCGGACGCACGCGTCCAGGAAGTCGGCGGTCTGCGGGGTCAGCGAGCCGAAGTTGATCAGGTCCTGGACCGTGAGCGGGTCGGTCGAGAACTTCCGGATGGTGAGCGCCGACCCGTCGATCGCGAGCGGGGGGACGATCGCGTTGACCCGGCTCCCGTCGGGCAGCCGCGCGTCCACCATCGGCGAGGACTCGTCGACCCGTCGGCCGATCCGGGACACGATCTTGTCGATGGTGCGGCGCAGGTGCGCCTCGTCGGCGAAGTGCGCGTCGGCCTTGACCAGCCGGCCGTTCTTCTCCAGCCAGACGTCGTCGTGGCCGTTGACCATGACCTCGGAGACCTCGGGGTCGCGCAGGTGCGGGTCGATCGGGCCGTAGCCGAGGATGTCGTCGGTGATCTCCTGGGTGACCCGCGCCCGGTCGGAGGCGCTGAGCGGGCGGTCCTGGGCGCCCAGGACGTCGGAGAGCACGCTCCGGACGGTCTGGTCGAGCTCGGACTGGTCCATCTCGGCGTCGTAGAGGTGAGGCCCGAGCTGCTTGATCAGCTCGGAGTGCACGCTGCCCTTGAGGTCCTCGAGGCGGTCGCTCTCGCTGCCCGCGATCCGTCGGCCGGCGGCCTTGCTCTCCACGGCCGCGGCCGCTGCGCGCGAGGACAGCGGCCCGGGGACCTTCGGGTCGGCGGCCGCGGACTGCGTCGTCACGGTCGTCATGGCCGTCACGGTCGTCGCCGTCGCCTCCGGCTGCTCGGTGGTGGAGGCCTGCGACAGCGGCTCGACGCCTCCGGGGTCCGCCGCGTGCTTGCCCTGGGCGGCGGTCTCGCGGCGGGCGGCGGCCAGGCGCTCGGACAGGTTCGACATGGCTCAGCTCCTCCCACGCCGGAACAGGCCGCGTGCGCGCGGCTGCTCCGCGGCCGTGGCGTTGGTGCCGTCGGGGGCGGGGATCGGCTCGCCCGTGACCGAGGCGGCGAGATGGGTGAACGCCAGGCTCGCCGGGTGTCCGGGCTTCTCCGAGACGATCGGGGTGCCCGCGTTCGTGGCCGCCGCGATGTCGACGGCGGTGGCGACCTGCGCGCTGACGGGCATGCCGAGGATGCTCTCGACCTTCTCCACGCTGATGCCGACCTGCTCGTCGGCCCGGTTCAGCAGCAGGTGGCGGTGACCGCGGGCGATGCTGAGCATGTCCATGGTCTCGAGGGCGACCTTGACGTTCTTCAGGGTCGGTACGTCGAGGGTCGCGACGATCACGCACTCGTCGGTCTCGTCCAGGGCGGTCAGGGTGGCGTCGTCGAACGACGGCGAGGTGTCGACCACGATGTAGTCGAAGCCGTCGCGCAGCGCGCGCAGGATCCGCGAGATCAGCAGTGGGGTGACCCGCTCGCGCACGTCCGGGTGGGAGGGAGCGGCGAGGATGGTCAGCGAGTCCTGGTGCCGGGTGAGGAGCCCCTCGAGCATCGCGAGGTCGATGGAGTCCTCCGAGCCGACGGCCTGCTCGATGGAGTGGGTCGGGAAGAGCTGCATGGTGATCGCCACGTCGCCGAAGGCCAGGTCGAGGTCGACGAGGCACACCTTGCGGGCGCCGCGGTCGGTCAGCGCCAGGGCGAGGTTGACCGAGGAGGTCGTCTTGCCGACGCCGCCCTTGGGGGAGAAGACGGTGACGACCCGTCCCAGCTGACGCGCGCCCCCCGGGCCGCGGAGGGCCTGGAACAGCTGGTGGGCGCGCTCCACGGCGCCGGTGACCGCCTTCTCGTCGCCGGCCGCGACGACGTCGCGGACGCCGGCGTGCATGGCACGGGTGAGCACGTCGGTGTCGAACTGCTCGCGCACCAGGACCACGCTCACGGTCGGCCGCTTGATCCGCAGGTCCTCGGCGGTCCCGAGCGCCGCGAGGAGCTCGACGGAGGGGCCGAGGACGACCGCGTACTCGTCCGGGTGCTGGTCGAGCCAGGCGAGGGCCCGCTCGGTGGTGGCGACGACCTGGGACCCGGTGGGCAGGGCGTGACCGAGGGTCCCGACGAGGGTCGGGTCCTGTTCTACGAGTACCGGCATGACGTCCTCACTCGCTGTCGCGGATGGTGGCGCAGGGCCCGGTCTTGTCGACCTGGACCTCACTCTCCGAGTTCAGCAGGGCCACGGAGAGCTTGCCGCGCTCCCGGCCGTCCTGGAGCCACTCGAACTGCTGCTGGGTGACCGCCAGGTGGAGGGCCGGGGCACTGCCCTCGACAGCACCCTCCTCGACGGTGGTCTCGGTCTGGGCGCCCTTCGACAGCACGGTCACCCGGTCGATCAGCAGGCAGGTCGGCGTGCTGGGGTTGACGGTGAGGAAGACCGCGAGCTGGGAACCGGGCTCGATGAAGGAGCCCACCGGCAGGTCGAAGGACTCCGGCTTCGCGATCATGCCGGTCGGCAGGGGCAGCGAGGCCACGTCGACGGTGTCGCCGACGCCGCCGAACTTCGTGGACAGCAGCTGCTCACCGGCGTAAAGGGTGGTCAGGGACACCTTGCCGTCGAGGTTGCCGAGGTCGCCCTGACGCAGGGCGTTCTCGAGGACCTGGCCCTGCGGTACGTCGGTCTCCGCGAGCTTGCCGGTGTCGAGCGCGGACTTGATGCTCTCGCCCGGCAGGACGGTCTTCCCCGCGGCGACGGTGACGACCTTGGTGGTCTGGTACTTCGCGGCGGCGCGCGACTCGGCGCCCCGCGCGAACATGAAGACGAGTGCGACGCCCAGCGCGGCGATCACCGCTGCGACGACGAGCAACAACCTACGACGATCCACTTTCAGAGCCCTCCCGCTCCCCATGGGTGAGTGCGTTGCTCTCCCGGTCGCAGCGCATTCGCGAGGCTAGCGAAGGCGGGCCTCGAGGCGTGAGGGAAAGGCCCAAATGGAGCCGAATGATGGCCGATCGCAGGGCGCGGGATGGCCCGTCAGGACTATGGTCCCGACGGCGCGGGACCTCGGGCGTCGCTCAGGCGTACAGTGCCGCGATCTCGTCGCGGCACTCGCGCAGCACGACGTTGCGCTTGAGCTTGAGGCTCGGCGTCACCTGGCCGGCCTCCTCGGTCCAGTCGGTCGGGAGGATGGCGAACTTCCGGATCGACTCCGCCTTCGACACCGCCTTGTTGGCCTCGTCGACGGCTGCCTGGATCTCGGCCCGCAGGTCCTCGTCGTCGACGAGGTCGGCCACCTTGCCGGTCTTGCCGTGCAGCTCGGCCCACGCGGGGAACGCCTCCTCGTCGATCGTGACCAGGGCCGCGATGAACGGCTGGCCGTCGCCGACGACCAGGCACTGGCTGACCAGCGCCGAGGCGCGCACGCGGTCCTCCAGGACCGCCGGGGCGACGTTCTTGCCGCCGGCCGTCACCAGGATCTCCTTCTTGCGGCCGGTGATCCGCACGAAGCCCTCGTCGTCCACCTCGCCCACGTCACCGGTGTGGAACCAGCCCTCGGCGTCGATGGCCTCGGCCGTGGCGGTGGGGTTGTCCCAGTAGCCGGTGAACACCTGGCCGCCGCGGAAGAGGAGCTCGCCGTCGTCCGCGATCCGGACGGCGGTGCCGGGGATCGGCCGCCCCACGGTGCCGACCTTCTGGGCGTCCGGCAGGTTCACGGTCAGCGCCGCGGTGGTCTCGGTGAGCCCGTAGCCCTCCAGCACGGTCACTCCGATCCCGCGGTAGAAGTGGCCGAGCCGGTCGCCGAGCGGCGCGCCGCCGGACACCGCGAACTCGCAGCGGCCGCCGAGCGCGGCGCGCAGCCGGCCGTACACGAGCCGGGAGAAGAGGGCATGCTGGACGCGCACCCGGACCGGGACCCGTCCCCCGTCGAGGGCGCGCGAGTAAGCGATCGCGGTCTCGGCGGCGCGGTCGAAGATCTTTCCCTTGCCGTCGGCCGTCGCCTTCTGCGAGGCGGTGTTGAAGACCTTCTCGAAGACCCGCGGCACCGCCAGGATGAACGTGGGCTGGAAGGTGGCCAGCTGGGGGAGGAGGTTCTTGATGTCGGAGCTGTGGCCGAGTCGGGTGCGGGACTTCACGCAGCCCACCTGGATGATCCGGGCGAACACGTGGGCCAGCGGAAGGAAGAGCAGAGTCGAGGCGCCCTCGGCGTCGAAGAGCCGCTCCAGCTCGGCGACGGCGACGCACAGCTCGGTCTGGAAGTTGTCGTGGGTGAGCATGCAGCCCTTGGGCCGCCCGGTCGTGCCCGAGGTGTAGATCAGGGTGGCGAGGTCCGCCGGCCCGGACGTCGTACGACGCTGCTCGAGGTCTGCGTCGGACACCTCCGCGCCCAGCTCGGTCAGGGTCGCGATGGCGCCGTCCTCGACGGTCCAGAGGTGCTCGAGCGCGCCGAGCTCGGCGCGGACGGTCTCGACGCGCCCGCGGTGGACGCCGTCCTCGCACACGACCGCCCGCGCGCCGGAGTCGGAGAGGATCCAGCTGATCTGCTCCTCCGAGGACGACTCGTAGATCGGCACGGTCGCGGCGCCAGCGAACCAGATCGCGTAGTCCAGCAGCGTCCACTCGTAGCGGGTGCGCGAGATGATCGCGACCCGGTCGCCTGCCTGCAGCCCGGCCGCCATCAGGCCCTTCGCCACGGCGCTCACCTCGGCCAGGAAGCTCCCGCAGGTGATGTCCTCCCATCGGCCGTCGGCGGTGGGCCGGCTGAACTGGACGGCGTCGGGAGCCTCGGTCGCGTTGCGGACCACGTCGTCCGTGAGATTGCCCGAGGTCGGGACCTTGATGGTCTGCGGGGTGGAGTACTCGCGCACCTGCGCAGGTTACCGCCGAGTCGGTCCGGTAGCCTTCCGGGCATGGCCGAACAGACGTCCTCGTCGATCGTCGTCGACGCGCCCGCAGCGGATGTGATGGCCGTGATCGCCGACTTCGCCGCCTACCCGGAATGGGCCAAGGGCGTCACCGTGGCCGAGGTGCGCTCGACCTACGACGACGCCGACCCGGCGCAGGCCGGCCGGGCGCGTGAGGTGTTCTTCGCCCTCGACGTGTCGCCCATCAAGGACGAGTACACCCTCGCCTACGTCTGGGACGGCGACCGGCAGGTCACCTGGACCCTGGTCGAGGGCAAGATGCTCAAGGCGCTGGAGGGCGCCTACGTGCTGCGCGAGACCGGCGCCGGGACCGAGGTCACCTACCGGCTCGCGCTCGACGTCTCGATCCCGCTGATCGGCATGCTCAAGCGCAAGGGCGAGAAGATCCTCATCGACACCGCGCTCAAGGGCCTGAAGAAGCGCGTCGAGTCCGGCGCCTGAGGTCTGCTCGCGTGCGGATCGTTCTGTTCACCGGCAAGGGCGGTGTCGGCAAGTCCACCGTCGCCGCCGGCACGGCCGCGCTCGCGGCGGCCCGTGGCCTGCGCACCCTGGTGATCTCGACCGACGCTGCCCACTCGTTGGCCGACGCCTACGGCGCCGCTGCCGCGGGGGGCGACGCCGGTGCCCGGGCGCGCGGCGCGGCCCACCCGAGTGCCGAGCCGACCGAGGTCGCGCCGGGGCTGTTCCTGCAGCAGGTCGATGCCCAGCTGCGCTTCGAGCAGTCGTGGGCCGACATCCAGCGCTACCTGCTCTCCGTCCTCGACGCGGTCGGCATGGACCCGGTGGCCGCGGAGGAGATGACGGTGATCCCGGGGGCCGAGGAGGTGCTGGCCCTGCTCGAGCTGCGCCAGCACGCCCGGTCGGGCCGCTGGGACGTCATCGTCGTCGACTGTGCGCCGACCGCCGAGACGCTGCGGCTGCTCGCGCTGCCCGAGGCGCTGGGCTGGTACCTCGAGCGGCTGCTGCCCATCCAGCGGCGCCTGGTCAAGGCCCTGCGTCCCGTGCTCAACCGGGCCGCCGGGGTCCCGATGCCCGGCGACGCCGTGTTCGACGCGATCACCCGGCTCCACGCGGAGCTGGACGACGTGCACGCCCTCCTGTCCGGGCCCGCGTCGACCGTGCGCCTGGTCCTCACGCCCGAGCAGGTCGTCCTCGCCGAGGCCCGCCGCGCCTACACCAGCCTGTGCCTGTTCGGCTACCGCGTCGACGGGGTCGTCGCCAACCGGGTCTTCCCCGCCGGCGACGAGGACCCGTGGCGCGCCGGCTGGGTGAGCGCGCAGGCCGACGTGCTGCGCGAGGTGGCGCAGTCCTTCGCCGGCCTGCCGGTGTGGACCGCCGAGTACCAGCCGGCGGAGCCGGTCGGGGTGGACGCCCTGGCAGCCCTCGCCGGAGTCCTGTACGGCGACGCCGACCCGCTCGCCGTACCCGACGGTGACGGGCCCTTCCGCGTGGTCCGCGATGTGGACGGGGGCGCCGTCGCGCATCTGGCGCTGCCGTTCGTCACGCGGGCGCAGGTCGACCTGGCCCGCAACGGGGACGAGCTCGTGATGACGGTCGGCTCGTACCGGCGCCTGCTCACCCTGCCGTCGGGGCTCGCCCGGCTCCGGGTGGCCGGAGCCAGCGTGGTGGAGGGGGAGCTGCGGGTCCGTTTCGCCGAGCCCGCCCCCGCCGCAGCCGGGAGGGAGGCGCGATGAGCGACGAGGAGGGCCGGGAGCGGCCCGAGGACATCGGTGGCGTCGGCGAGGAGGCGATGAAGCTGCTCGGCGCCTTCGCCGACCTGGCCCGCCAGCACACCGGCGACGCGGCCGGTGGCGTCGGCCATCTCGCCGGCTCGCTGATCGGCGACGCCGCGGCCATGGCGCACGAGGTCGGCGAGCACATCGCCACCGATGCCGCCGAGTGCCGCTACTGCCCGATCTGCCGGGTGGTCCACGCGGTGCGCCAGACCTCGCCGGAGGTCAAGAGCCATCTGATGGTCGCCGCGTCCTCGCTGCTGCAGGCGGCCGCCGGCCTGATGGAGACGCTGCCGCAGCAACCCTCCGACGGGAGCCCGCAGCGCGGTCCGGAGGTCCAGCGGATCGACCTCGACGACCTCGACGACCTCGACGGCACCGACGGCACCAACGGCACCGAGGACCCCCGCGAGCCGCAGGAGCCGACGTCGTGACGGGGACGCTGACCTGCGGGATCGACATCGGCGGCACCAAGATCGCCGGCGCCGTCGTCGACGAGGCCGGGACCGTGGTCGCCGAGGCCCGGGTCGTCTCGCCGGCGACCGATCCCTCGGCCATCGAGTCCGCGGTGGCGGGCCTGGTCGCCGACCTCGTCGCGCGCCACCCGGTCGTGGCGGTCGGCGTCGGTGCGGCGGGCTACATCGCCTCGGACCGCTCCACGGTGCTCTTCGCTCCCAACATCGCCTGGCGCAACGAGCCGCTCGGCGCGGACCTCAGCCGACTGGTCGGTCTGCCGGTCGTGGTCGAGAACGACGGGAACGTCGCCGCGTGGGGCGAGTTCCGCTACGGCGCGGGGCGCGACCACGACGACCAGCTCATGGTCACCGTCGGCACCGGCGTCGGTGGCGGGGTGATCGCCGACGGCCGGCTGCTGCGTGGCGCCCACGGCGTCGCCGGCGAGATCGGCCATCTGCGCCTCGTGCCCGGCGGACGGCTGTGCGGCTGCGGCAACCACGGATGCCTCGAGCAGTACGGCAGCGGGTCGGCGCTCGTCCGCGACGCCCGCGAGGCCGCCCTGGCCGACCCCGCCGCGGCCGCCGGTCTGCTCGAGCGCGCCGGGGGAGACGTGGCGGCGATCGACGGGCCGCTGGTCACCGCCGCCGCGCAGGAGGGTGACCCCTTCGCCGTCGCCGCGCTGGGCCGTCTCGGCGACGCGCTCGGTCAGGGCATCGCCTCGTTGGCGGCCGTGCTCGACCCCGGAGTGGTCGTGATCGGCGGCGGCGTGAGCGAGGCCCGGCAGCTGCTGCTCGACCCGATCCGCGAGGCCTTCGAGCGCGAGCTGACCGGGCGCGGCTTCCGCCCCGAGGCCGAGATCCGGCTGGCCGCCATGGGCAACCGCGCCGGCGTGGTCGGTGCCGCGGACCTGGCCCGCGGCTGAGATGGGCCGCGGCTGAGATGGGCGGCTGAGATGGGCCGCGCGACCTACGTCGGCGTCGACGTCGGCGGAACCAAGGTGCTCGCCGTCCGCATCGACGCCGACGGCGCGGTCGAGGCGACCGCGACCCGGCCCATGCCCGGACGCGCGGCGGACGCGGACGCCCTCGAGGAGGCCGTCGCCCTCGCCGCCCGCGACGTGTACGACGTCGCCCCCCCGCACGCCCTCGGGCTCTCGGCCGCGGGCCTGGTCGACGGCGCGGGCGAGCGCTTTCTCTTCGGCGCCCATCTCCCGTGGCGCGACGCGCCCGTGCGGAGCAGCCTCGCGCGTCGTACCGGACTCGCGGTGGTCCTCGACAACGACGCCAACTGCGCGGCGCTCGCCGAGCTGACCCTCGGCGCGGCACGGGAGGCGCGGTCGGCGCTGCTCGTCACCATCGGCACCGGCATCGGCGGGGCAGTCGTGCTCGGGGGCCGAGTGGTCCGCGGCGCCCACGGTCTGGCGGGCGAGTTCGGCCACATGCAGGTCGTTCCCGACGGCCTGGCGTGCGAGTGCGGACTGCGCGGCTGCTGGGAGCAGTACTGCAGCGGCCGGGCCCTGGAGCGGGTCGCCCGCGTCGCCCTCGGCCGGCACCTGGACGGGCCCGAGGTGACCGCGCTGGCCCGGGCCGGCGACGAGGTCGCCCGGCACGCCTTCGCCTCGATCGGCACCTGGCTGGGCGTCGGCGTCGCGGGTCTGGTGTCCGCGTTCGACCCGGAGCTGGTCGTGGTCGGCGGCGGCGTCTCCGCGGTGGGCGACCTGCTGCTCGCGCCGGCCCGCACGGCGCTCGTCGGGTCGCTGCAGGGCACGGCCTACCGCGCCGTGCCCGCTCTCGTCCCCGCGCGTCTGGGCCCGGAGGCCGGTGCGATCGGCGCCGCGCTGCTCGCACGCGACGGCCGGGGCTGACGGGCCGGGGCGGCGGCCACTCAGACTCGCGCGCCGTCGTCCCAGGGATCGCGGGGTGAGCCGGGACTGCGGATCACGAGATAGCAGAAGCCGCCGACGAAGCCGGCGACGAGCAGTCCCGTCAGCCAGCCCGGCAGGCCGATGCCGAGGATGACGGACGCGAGCAGCACGGTGGGGGAGCCGAAGACGCCGAGCCAGGCGAGCAGCCGGTCCGCCGGCGGCACCGGCACGGGCGGAGGCTGGTCCGGGACGAAGCGATCCTCCTCGACCGGCTCCTCGACCGGCTCGTCGACCGGCTCGTCGACTGGCTCGTCGACGGGCTCGTCGGCCCGCTGGCCGACCGCGGCGGCCTCGGGGTCCGCGGGGAGGTCGAGCTCGGCGCGCTCGCCGTAGTTGTCGACGATCGCTTGCCACGCCGCGTCGTCGTAGTCCGGGTCGTCCCGCTGCACCACCTCAGGCTACGCCCCGGCCCTATCCGGAGGTCACCCGCGCGATGAAGGCCGCGGACTCGTCGAAGATCGTGGGTGCGTCGTTGTCGAGGGTCGCGACGTGATAGCTCTCCGGCAGCGCGACCCGCTTCACGTCCGTCGAGGACACCCCTGCGAGGACGAGCGGCTCGGAGGCCTCGTCGACGACGTGGTCGGTGTCGGAGCGGAAGTACAGCAGGGGAGCGGTGACCTGGTGCAGGTCGCCGACCAGCCCCGGCCACGCCCGCATGAGCGAGTGGATCGCCTTGAGCGGGGTGCGGTCGTAGCCGTGCTCGAGCACGCCCGCCTTCTTGATGTCCCCGGCGATCGCGGGGAACGACGGCACCAGGTGCTTGAGCACCGGCAGCAGCTTGACGTCGCGCCTCTTGGTCGCGACCGCGGGGTTGACCACCATGACGCCGGCGACCTCGTCGGGACGGTCGGCCGCGAGACGCAGCACCAGCGCCCCGCCCATCGACAGCCCGCCGATGACGACCGCCTCGTGCTCGGCCCGCAGCGCGTCGAAGGCCCGGGTCAGCTCGGCGTACCAGTCCGTCCACTGCACCCGGTTCAGCTCGCGCCAGGTCGTGCCGTGGCCGGGCAGGAGCGGGACGGAGACGCCGTACCCGAGGGCGCCGAGGTGCTCGCCCCACGGGCGCATCGACGCAGGCGAGCCGGTGAAGCCGTGGCTGAGCAGGACGCCGACGCGGCGCCCACCCGTCAGCTCGGGGCGGGCCGCGATCGTCAGCGGCGCGGTCAGGTCGGAGGTGCTCGGCGGCATGGCGAGATTGTGCCGCACCACCGCTAGGATCCGTTCCAGTGGCGTCCGTCCGGGCGGATGCTGGGCTTGATTCCGGGAAGGTTCGGTCGGTTGTTCTACTGGTTCCTGAAGTTCGTCGCCCTCGGGCCCCTGCTGAAGGTCGTCTTCCGTCCCCGCGCGGAGGGCGTCGAGAACGTGCCGGCCACGGGGCCCGCGATCCTCGCGAGCAACCACCTCTCCTACGCCGACTGGCTGTTCATGCCGCTGGTCATCCCGCGGATGGTGCGCTTCGTCGCCAAGGCCGAGTACTTCACCTCGCCCGGCGTCAAGGGCTGGCTCCAGAAGAACTTCTTCAGCGGCACCGGCAACATCCCGATCGACCGGACGAGCGGTGACGCCGCGTCCGGCGCCCTCGTGTCGGCCAAGCGGGTGCTCGCCGAGGGAGAGCTCTTCGGCATCTACCCCGAGGGCACCCGCTCCCACGACGGACGTCTCTACCGGGGCAAGACCGGCATCGCGCGCCTCGCCCTGGAGACGGGCGTCCCGGTGATCCCCGTCGCGGTCGTCGGCACCGACGTCGTCGCCCCTCCGGGCAAGAAGTTCGGCCGGATCACCCGGCCCACGGTGCGCTTCGGCAAGCCGCTCGACTTCTCCCGGTACGCCGGGATGGAGAACGACCGCTTCATCCTGCGCTCGATCACCGACGAGATCATGTACGAGATCATGCGGCTCTCGCAGCAGGAGTACGTCGACATGTACGCCACCCGCGCCAAGGCGGAGTCGCGACGCGACAAGCACGACGGCGGCGAGCACGGCAAGCTCGCGTCCTGACCGGGACGTCCGTGACCGGGTCGTCGTGACCGACGGGGCGAGCGCCACCCGGGCCGCCATCGCGGTCGAGGACCGCATGTTCGGCGCGCTCGCCGTGCTCCGCGTCGTCGTCTTGGCCTACGCGGTGGCGATCAACGTCTACCGCGACAACTTCGACCACCCGGCGCTCGGCTGGACCTGCGTCGGCGTGATGGTCGCGGGCACCGCCGGCGCGCTCGTCGTGTATGCCGCCCCCGAACGGCGGGTGCTCGCGGTGCTCGCCGCGGACCTCGCGCTCGCGGTTGCCCTGCTGCTGGCGACGCCCGTGGCGAAGGGGCCGTGGTTCCAGGCGACCATCCCCGGCTACTGGATCGTGGGGGCCCTGCTGGCGTGGGCGGTCCGCTACGGATGGCGGGGCGGCACCCTGGCCGCCGTCGTCCTGGGCGCGGTCGACCTGCTCACCCGCTCCGAGATCGCCCAGAAGGACGGGGGCAACGTCTTCCTGATGCTGCTCGGCGGCTCCATGGTCGGGTTCGTGTGCGAGTCGCTGAAGGCGATGGCGGCCGAGCGGGACCTGGCCCAGCGGGAGGCCGCCGCGGCGGCCGAGCGCGCGCGGCTGGCGCGCGCCGTCCACGACGGGGTGCTGCAGGTCCTCGCGCTCGTGCAGCGCCAGGGCGGCGAGCTGGGCCGGGCGGCGGGCGTGCAGGAGCAGGCGCTCCGGACGCTGATCCGGTCCCAGGACGCGCTCACCGCCACCTCCCCGGACGCCGCCGCCGGGCGCGCCGACCTGGCGGCCGCCCTGGGCTCCCTCGCCGCCCGCCCGGGCACCGAGGTCGCCCTCCCGGCCGGGCCGATCGAGCTGCCTGCCCACACCGTGACCGAGCTGGCCGCTGTCGTGCGTGCCTGCCTCGACAACGTCGAGCGCCATGTCGGCGTCGACGCCCCGGCGTGGGTGCTCGTCGAGGACCTCGGCGACCGGGTCGAGGTCAGCGTGCGCGACGACGGACCCGGGATCGCGGCCGGGCGGCTGGAGGCGGCGGAGCAGGAGGGCAGACTGGGTGTCGCGGAGTCGATCCGCGGCCGTGTGCGCGACCTCGGCGGCACCGCCACGCTCGACACCGGCTCCTACGGCACCGAGTGGACCTTCGTCGTACCCCGGCACCCTCCCCAGGACGGACCATGACCATCCACAGCACCCACCCCTTCGCGGACGCGGACCCCGACCCCGCCCGGCGCTTCCGCGGTCGGGTGGGCGGCGCGGTCACGCTGTGGACCGCTGGCGGCGCGGACGAGCGCGCCGGCCTCACCGTGAGCTCGCTGATGGTCGCCCTCGGCCCCGAGCCCGCCGTCCTCGCGCTGCTCGACCCCGACTCCGAGCTGCTCGAGGTCCTCCGGGAGACCGGCCGCGGCGTCGTCCAGCTGCTGTCGTGGGCCGACCGCCAGCTGGCGGAGGCCTTCGCGGGCACCGCCCCCGCGCCCGGCGGCCCCTTCCGCCAGGCCCCCTTCGTCGCCGACACCCACGGCCCCCGCCTCGCCACCGCGGCGACCTGGGCCGGCGTACGGCTCGCGGGCGAGCGCGCGGTGGGCTGGTCCGTCGAGGTCACCGCTGCCCTCGAGCACGTCGAGATCGGAGCCGACGACGCGGGCGACGATCCGCTGCTGCACCGGCGGGGTCGGTTCGTCCGGCTGGGGTGAGGCGGGGGCGGATTCACCACGGGATGTAGGTGGGCCGTCGGCGGATTCACCACGGGATGTAGGCGAGTCGGAGCTTCCCGGGTGGAATTCCGCGGGGGAAGTGCGGGTTCGGCTACATCCCGTGGTGAATCCGCGCGAGCCGACAGCCGGCCGATGGCCTAGGGTCCCTGCCATGACGGACCCGATCCGGGTGATGGTCGTCGACGACCATCCCATGTGGCGCGACGCCGTCGAGCGCGACCTCGAGGCGGCGGGCTTCGACGTGGTGGCGGTAGCCGCCACGGGGAGCGAGGCGATCGCCCGCTTCGCCGCGACCCGACCGCAGGTGGTCGTCCTCGATCTCCAGATCCCCGCGCCGAGCGGGGTGGAGGTCACCGCGCAGATCCTCGCCGGCGAGCCGTCGTCGCGGGTCCTGATCCTCTCGGCCTCCGGCGAGCAGGACGACGTCCTCGCGGCGGTGAAGGCCGGCGCGACCGGCTACCTGGTCAAGTCGGCCTCCCGCGAGGAGCTCCTCACCGCCGTACGTCGGGTGGCCGAGGGCGACAGCGTCTTCACCCCCGGCCTGGCCGCGCTGGTGCTGGGCGAGTTCCGGCGGATGAACGAGCCGGCCACGCCGCCCGGGGAGCGGCTGACCGACCGGGAGACGGAGATCCTCAAGATGGTGGCGAAGGGGCTGTCGTACAAGCAGATCGCCGAGCGGCTGGTGATCTCCCACCGCACGGTGCAGAACCACGTGCAGAACACCCTGCGCAAGCTGCAGATGCACAACCGGGTCGAGCTGACCCGCTACGCCATCGAGCAGGGCCTCGACGAGGGCTGAGCGAGGGCACGTGGCGGAGCGGCAGCGGGCCAGGCCGCAGCAGGAGCGGGCGGTCCAGACCAGGCGCCTGCTCCTCGACACGGCCGTCGGGATCCTCGACCGGCACGGCATCGACCGACTCACCACGACGGCCGTCGTCCGTGAGGCCCACGTGAGCAGCGGGACGTTCTACCGCTACTTCAACGACCGCACCGAGCTGCTCGCGGTCCTGCGTGAGGAGGCCGTGCACGCGATCAGCGACGACCTGATGGTCAGCGTGGTCGACGCCCTCGAGCTCGACCTGGACGCAGCGCTGCGCCTCGTCGTGGTCACCCTGGTGGAGGGGTTCGAGCGCCATCGCGGAGTGATCACCGCGATGGTCAACCAGCTGCCGGCAGGCAGCAACGCCAACGTCCTGCCCGAGATCGAGGCCGACCTCCATCGCCTGGCGTCGCTCCTGCCCCGGCGTCACCGACCGGACCTCGCGCCCGAGCAGCTGGAGGCGGTCGTGTTCATGCTCATGGGCGTCCTGGTCTCCACCTGCCTGCGGATCGCCCTCGCCCGGCCGCCGGAGGTCGGGCGCGAGGAGCTGGTCGAGCTCACCGTCGCCATGATCGGCGCGGGCCTGAAAGACTTCGACCGTGGCTGAGACCGAGGCTGACCTGCTGGAGATCGCCGACGAGCTCTACGCCCTGCCGCTCGCCGAGTTCACCCCTGCGCGGGACGCCCGCGCGAAGGAGCTGAAGGGGACGCCGGCAGCGGCTCGCGTCAAGGCGCTGCGCAAGCCCAGCACCGCGGCCTGGGTGGTCAACCTGCTCGTGCGCCGCGAGGCCGCCCAGGTCGACCAGCTGCTGAGCGTCGGGGCCGCCCTGCGCGAGGCACAGGCCGCGATGTCGGCCGGTGAGCTGCGCGCGCTGACGAAGCAGCGCCGCCAGGTCACCGCCGCCGTCACCACCCAGGCGCGCCGCGTCGCCGCGGAGGACGGCGCGCGGATCACCGAGGCCGTCGCCGAGCAGGTCGAGTCGACCCTCACCGCCGCGATGGTCGACGCCGAGTGCGGCCGCGCGGTCCGCAGCGGGCTGCTGGTGAGCGCCCTGCGGACCACCGGCGTGGAGCCGATGGACGCCGCGGACCTCGCCAGCGCGGTGGCCGTCCCGGAGGCGCTCGGCTTCAGCGCCACCGCGCGCGAGGCCCCGCGCCCGGGGCCGCCCGACCTGCACGTCGTCCCGGACCCAGACCGGGCGGCCAAGGCGCGGGCCGCCGCGGAGGAGCGCCTCGCCGCGGCCGAGGAGGAGTACGACGCCGCGCGGGCGACCCACGAGGAGGCCGCCGGCGAGGTTGAGCGGCTCTCCGCCCGCGCCCTCCAGCTGGAGGCCGAGACCGACGAGCTGCGGCGCCGCCTCGCCGACCTCGAGGAGCAGGCCGAGGCGCTCGAGGAGGAGCTGGCCGAGGCGGAGGAGGTCCGGGACAGCACCGCCGCCGACCTGCGCACCGCCACCGCCGAGCGGGACTCCGCCCAGGCCGCGCTGGAGCGGGTCCGGAGTCGTTGACGTCTGCGGTTTGGTCCCAAACCGCATGCGACACGCCGTCAGAGCATGCGGTTCGTGCCCAATCGACGCACCCGCTCACCGGTGACCTCGCCCGCCCCGTCACCGCGGGCCCGAGCAGCTCAGCCGTCGCCGCGCACGATCGCGAACACCCGGCGGTCGATCCAGGACAGGTCGGCGGCGACCCGCATCTCGTAGTTCTCGGTGCCGACCCAGGTGCGGAAGTCGCGGTGCCCGGCGGCCGCGGCGAAGGTCTCCAGCTCGGCGCGCAGGGCGTCGTCGACGGCGACCCGCTCGTCCTCGGTCGACGCGGTGAGGTAGAGCTCGTGGAGGTCCAGCAGGCGCGCCAGCTCGTCGATCGGCGCCGGGTGGTCGTCGACGCGCAGGTCGACCGCGACGTCGTCCAGGCCGCCGTAGCCGGCGCCCTCGCGGACCACGAGGATCGCGGCGGACTGGCGGCCGCGCCGGTCGCCGCCGCTCGCGTCGCCGGCGGCCAGCGCGGCGAGGAGGCGGTCCTGCAGTGGCAGGTCCGCCGCGGCGTCGAGCCACGCATCCTCCATCGCCTCCACGACCTCGGGACCCGCCAGGCAGTTGCCCTGGACCGCGTAGCCCGGCCCGGTCCGCCCACCGGCCCAGGGGATGCACTCGACGCCGGTGTGGCTGGCGGCGGTCCCGTCGAGGTCGACGATGCCGACCTGGCGGTGGTCGCGGCCGTCGTCCTCCTCCAGCAGGCGCTGCAGCGCCACGGGCGCGGTCGCCCCCTCGTCCAGGTGGGCCAGGGCCAGGCCCTTGTAGGCGACATTGGCGTCGGCCTGGGTCGCGACGGCGCCGACCCCGGCGACGGCCGCCGGTACGGCGGAGCCGACCGCGAGGAACTTGGACGCGACGGCGACGCCCCAGGTCTCGCCGTCGGCGGAGCGGGCCACGATCGAGAAGGTCATGTGCTCACCCTAGAGACGACCGCCCGGTGCACCGTAGGTTGGCGCCATGCGCGTCGGAGTGCTGACAGGGGGCGGTGACTGCCCTGGCCTGAACGCCGTGATCCGGGCCGTCGTGCGCAAGGGGGTCAACGAGCACGGGTTCGAGTTCGTCGGCTTCCGCGACGGCTGGCGCGGACCGCTCGAGGGCGTCACCCTGCCGCTCGGCATCGAGCAGTGCCGGGGCATCCTGCCGCGGGGCGGCACCATCCTCGGCTCGTCGCGCACCAACCCGTTCGCGGTGGAGGGCGGGGTGGAGCGGATCAAGGACAACCTCGCGGCGGCGGGCGTCGACGCGCTGGTCGCGATCGGCGGGGAGGACACCCTCGGCGTCGCGACCCGGCTGGCCGAGCTCGACGTCGCGGTGGTCGGCGTACCCAAGACGATCGACAACGACCTGTCCGGGACCGACTTCACGTTCGGCTTCGACACTGCGGTCAACATCGCGACCGAGGCCATCGACCGGCTGCACACGACGGCGGAGTCCCACCACCGGGTGCTCGTGGTGGAGGTGATGGGCCGGCACGCCGGCTGGATCGCGCTGCACGCCGGGATCGCCGGGGGAGCGAGCTCGGTGCTCATCCCGGAGGTGCCCTTCGACATCGCAGCCGTCTGCGCCCACGTCGAGGCCCGCTTCCGCAGCGAGTACGCGCCGATCATCGTCGTCTCCGAGGGCGCCGTCCCGGCCGACGGCAGCGGGATGACCCTCGCCAGCGGCGAGAAGGACGCCTTCGGCCACGTCCGCCTGGGTGGGATCGGCGACCGCCTCGCCCAGGAGATCGAGCAGCGCACCGGCGCCGAGGCGCGGGCGGTCGTGCTCGGTCACGTCCAGCGCGGCGGCACGCCCACGGCCTTCGACCGGTGGCTGGCCACCCGCTTCGGGCTCCAGGCGATCGACGCCGTCGCCGAGGGGGAGTACGGCGTGATGGTGGCGCTGCGCGGGACGTCCATCGTCCGCGTCCCGCTGGCGGAGGGCACCGGCCAGCTCAAGCTCGTCAGCCCGCAGGAGTACGCCGAGGCGCAGGTGTTCTTCGGCTGACCTGGGCCGGCTCCAGGTCGACGATCAGCGCGCGGTGGTCCGAGAGCGCCATCCGTCGGGCCGACGAGCGCGCCACCAGCGGCGGGTCGGCGAGGATGTGGTCCAGCTGCTCGCGCGGATGGTCGGCGGGGAAGGTCGGATGCTCGGCGAGCGGAGTCAGCCCGCTGACGCGAGCGGCCTGCTGCAGGTCCATGTTGAGGTCCCCGGTCAGCACGAGCGGCCGGGACGCTCCGGACAGCGAGCGCATCAGCTGCCGCAGCTGCCGACCGTTCCACCACCGGATGAACGACAGGTGCGTGGTGACCACGGTGAGAGGGCCCTCGGCCGCGGCCACGGTCGCCGCCACCGCCACGCGCGGCTCGTCGTGCACCCACGTGGGCAGCAGGTTGCCCGGGAAGCGCATCGGGACGGGAGTGGAGACCGACGGGAGCCGCACCACCTGCCAGCCGATCACCGGCAGCCGGCTCAGCAGGGCGATGCCGTACGCCGCGTCGTGCGGCTGCTCGTCGCCCGTCGCCGCCGTCCAGGTCGCGCCGGGGCTGCCCGCGAGGGCCGCCACGAAGCGATGGTCGACCGCCCCCATGGCCTCGGCGGCGATCGCGGTGAGGTCGGCGTGCCCCGATCGCTGCAGCAGGTGGTCGACCTCCTGCAGGGCGAGCACGTCGGGGTCGAGCTCGGCGATGGCCTCCTGCAGGACGGACACGTCGACCTCGTCGTCGTGCTGGGTGCGGCCGCCGAGGATGTTGAAGGTCACGATGCGCATCACCGACGGCGGTACCCGCCGGACCGCATGCCAGCCACCCGACCGGGTACCTCGTCGACCCCGGGGCCGCGAGCCTCGGCGGATGACGGCACGCAGGACGGCGTACGACGGATCGGACGAGGTGAGGCACGTGGGCGGATCGGGGGGAGAGGGGTCGGCCCACCTGCGGGAGGCGCTCAAGCTGGTCGCCGTCCAGCTGAAGCAGGCCGGCGTGCCCTTCGCGCTGGCGGGCAGCTACGGACTGTGGGCGCGCGGCGGTCCCGAGCCGGACCACGACGTCGACTTCATGATCGCCGAGGAGGACGCGCCGCGGATCAAGGACGTGCTCGGCGAGAGCGGTCTCGACGTCGTCCAGCCGCCGGAGGACTGGCTGTTCAAGGTCTTCGTCGACGAGGCGATGGTCGACGTGATCTTCCGGGTGCGCAACGACCCGATCCAGCGCTCCCGCTTCGCCGACGCCGACGAGATCGAGGTCGAGTCGGTGCGCATGCCCGTGCTCTCGGCGACGGTGCTGATGACCGACAAGCTCTCCTCGCTGGAGGAGCACGCCTGCAACTTCACCGCCGTGCTGCCGGTGGCGCGCGCGGTGCGGGAGCAGGTCGACTGGGACGTCGTCGCGTCCGGCACGCGTGACAACCCCTTCGCCTGCGCCTTCCTCGGTCTCCTCGACGCGCTCGGCATCGCGCCGGGCGGCGACGCGGACGGTCCGCCACCCCGCGCAAATGCTTCCCATTCGGGGCCGCCTGCGCGAGGGTGAGGGCCGGGGGAGCCAGCTCCCGCCTCGGGAAAGGAAGGACGCGGATGTCCACGGAGACCACCGGAGCAACGACACAGGGCGGCCACGGCCAGCCGGAGCTGAAGCGGGTCCTCGGACCCGGGCTGCTGCTCCTGTTCATCGTCGGCGACATCCTCGGCGCCGGCGTGTACGCCGTCACCGGTCGCCTCGCCGGACAGGTCGGCGGCGTGGCGTGGCTGCCGTTCCTCGTGGCGTTCGCCATCGCCACGCTGACGGCGTTCTCCTATCTGGAGCTCGTCACGAAGTATCCCCAGGCCGCGGGCGCCGCGCTCTACGCCCACAAGGCGTTCGGCGTCCACTTCGTGACCTTCCTCGTCGCCTTCACTGTCGTCTGCTCGGGCATCACCAGCGCATCGACCTCGTCGGGCCTGCTGGCGTCGAACCTGCTGATCGGCTTCGGCAACGACGCGCCCGGCACCGGGCCGGTGCTCGCCGTCGCGCTCGCCTTCATGCTCCTGCTCGCGCTCATCAACCTGCGCGGCGTGGGAGAGAGCGTGAAGTTCAACGTGATCCTGACCCTCGTCGAGATGACGGCCCTCGCCATCGTCATCGGCATCGGCATCTGGGTGATCGGCAAGGGTGACGGCGACCTCAGCCGGGTGACCGTCTTCGAGAGCCCCGACGACAAGGGCCTGTTCATGGCCGTGACGGTCGCGACGGCGATCGCCTTCTTCTCGATGGTGGGCTTCGAGGACTCGGTCAACATGGTCGAGGAGACCAAGGAGCCCGAGCGGATCTTCCCGCGGATGATGCTCACCGGCCTCGGCATCGCCGTGCTCATCTACATGCTCGTCGCGATCTCCGTCGTCGCGGTCATCCCCTCCGACGAGATCGGCACGCCGACCAACGCCGAGGCCGGGATCCTCATCGACGTCGTGAAGGTCGGTGCGCCGGACCTGCCCATCGACGACGTCTTCCCGTTCCTGACGGTGTTCGCGGTCGCCAACACGGCGCTGATCAACATGCTGATGGCGAGCCGCCTTCTCTACGGCATGGCCCGCCAGGGCGTCCTGCCGCCGGTGCTCGGCAAGGTGCTGCCGCGTCGCCGCTCGCCCTATGTCGCGATCGCCTTCACCACCGTGCTGGCCTGCGCGCTGATCGCGTACGTCCGGCTCGCCTCGGAGAGCACGATCGTCGGCGCCCTGTCCGGTACGACGGCGCTGCTCCTGCTCGCCGTGTTCACGATCGTCAACGTCTCGTGCCTGGTCCTGCGCCGCGACCCGTCGCGCGGCTTCCGCGCGCCCACCGTGGTCCCCGTCCTCGGCGCGCTGCTCTGCGCCTACCTGCTCGGGCCCTGGGCCCGGCTCGAGGCCGACATGATCCAGTACAAGATCGCCGCCGGGCTGCTGGCCATCGGCCTGGTCCTGTGGCTGCTCACCCGGCTCTTCTACAAGCCCGAGGGCGGGCACTTCCACGACATCGAGCACATGGACATCGACCCGACCGACTGAGCGCAGCGCGGCCTCGTCCCACGGGTGGGTGCCGACTCGGCGCGCGCACCCGCCGCGCCGTACCCTTGGGGGGTGAGCACCCTCCCGTCCCTCGAGCAGTTGCACGCCATCGGAGCGAAGCAGCAGCCGTCGTACGACGACCCCGCGGCCCTGGCCGCGGCCGTCGAGCGACTGCGCACGCTGCCGCCGTTGGTGTTCGCGGGCGAGTGCGACGAGCTGAAGGCGAAGATCGCGGCGGCCAGCCGGGGCGAGGCCTTCCTGCTCCAGGGCGGTGACTGCGCCGAGACCTTCGTGGACGCCACGGCCGACAACACCCGCAACAAGCTGCGGGTGCTGCTCCAGATGGCGGTCGTGCTGACCTACGCCGCGTCCGTGCCGGTCGTGAAGGTGGGCCGGCTCGCCGGCCAGTACGCCAAGCCCCGCTCCTCGGACACCGAGACCCGTGACGGCGTCACCCTGCCGGCGTACCGCGGCGACGCGGTCAACGGCTTCGAGTTCACCCTGGAGTCGCGCCGCCCCGACCCGCAGCGGCTGCTCGACGTCTACCACGCCTCGGCCTCGACGCTGAACCTCGTGCGGGCGTTCACCACCGGTGGCTACGCCGACCTGCGCCAGGTGCACACCTGGAACTCCGAGTTCGTGCGCAACAGCCCGGTGGGCCAGCACTACGAGGCGATGGCGGCCGAGATCGACCGCGCCCTGACCTTCATGCAGGCGATCGGCGCCGACCCCGACGAGTTCCACCGCGTCGACTTCTATTCCTCGCACGAGGCGCTGCTGCTCGAGTACGAGCACGCGATGACCCGGATCGACTCGCGCACCGAGAAGCCCTACAACGTCTCGGGCCACATGGTCTGGATCGGCGAGCGCACCCGCCAGCTCGACGGAGCCCACGTGGAGTACTTCAGCCACATCAGCAACCCGATCGGCTGCAAGCTGGGGCCCAGCGCCACCGCGGACGACGCTCTCGCCCTCGCGGCGAAGCTCAACCCGGCCAACGAGCCCGGCCGGCTCACGTTCATCACCCGCTTCGGCGCGGGCAAGATCCGCGACGGGCTGCCGGCGCTCGTGGAGAAGGTCACCGCCGAGGGCGTCGACGTGGCATGGGTCTGCGACGCCATGCACGGCAACACCTTCGAGGCCTCCAACGGCTACAAGACCCGCCGCTTCGAGGACGTCCTCGACGAGGTGCAGGGCTTCTTCGACGTGCACCGCGCGCTCGGCACGGTCCCGGCCGGCATCCTCGTCGAGAACACCGGCGACGACGTCACGGAGATCATCGGCGGGGGCGAGGAGCTCGACGAGCAGGGCCTGGCCCATCGCTACGAGTCGGTCGTCGACCCGCGGCTGAACCGGGTGCAGTCCCTCGAGCTCGCCTTCCAGGTGGCCGGGATGCTCCAGCTGCAGAAGCGCTGACGCGGGCGGGCGGTCTCCCGCGGCCGGTCAGCTCGCGGCGCCGCGCAGGCGCACGTCGCTGACCGCGGTGAAGTCCCGGCCGGTCGGGCCGGCTCCGGGGGCGCTCACCGCCACGAGGTGGAGCACGACCCGGCTCGTCGCCAGGGGGCCGACCGGAAGCAGCTGCATCCGGCGCCGGTCGTCCAGCTGCTGGGTGATCCGGGTGCCGTCGTCGAACTCCCACTGCACGGTGCGGACCCGACGGTTGCCGCGGTACCAGTCGTCGGCCCCGTCGACCTTGGCGTAGCCGTTGACCAGGCCGACCTCGGTGAGGACCACCTCGGCGCCGAGGTCGAACACGATGCTCCGGCCCGTGCCGTCGCCCGGCATCCGCCAGGCGGTCCGCGGGCGGCCGTCGAGCATGTTCTCCGCGACGTAGGTCACCGGGTTGCCCTGCCGGTCTCGTGAGGCGGGCGCGGTCGCCGGGACCCGGGCGCGGGCCGAGGCGGCGAGGTCGCCCAGCTCGCCGGGCGGCGGTGCCTCGACCGGGCCGTCGGTCCCGGCGCGGTCGGGACGGGCCGCGTCGGGGCCGTCGGACTGCCCCGGGGTCGCGGGCTCGGCGTCCGCGGTGCGCGGCTCGCCCGCCGAGGACCCGTCCACGCCACTGTCGGCGGAGTCGTCGCCGGAGCCCAGCAGCAGGAAGGCCCCGATGCCGGCGACGAGGGCGAGGACCGCCACGCCGGCCACCCACGGAAGCCACCGCCCCGCGCGCCGCGCACGGGCCGGTGGGAGAGCGCTCGCCGCCGCGAACGGCTCGGAGTCGGGCGGGTCGCGTCGCGGGTCGGGCGGGGGAGGGCTGTCGGCGTACAGCGGATAGCGTGCTGCCGGCGGCAGCTGGCCCGTCGGCGGCGGGACCGCGGGCGCGCTCGCGGCGGGCGCGGCCTCGGGGTGCCGGCCGGGTACGGGCTGCCCGCAGTTCGTGCAGAACCGGCCGACACCGAGCTCGTGCCCGCAGTTGGAGCAGTGCGTCGGCGTGGTCATGGCGGGGCTCACCGTACCTTGACGGCCGCGCGCCGTCTCAGAACGACGAGATCACGGCCTCGGCCTCAGCCGGCCGCGCGCCGGCAGGCCTCGGCCTCGATGTCCTCCAGGTCGTGCTCGAGCACCTTGCGGCTGCGGTCGTAGCTGAACCCGCCGAACATCGCCCACATCGCGCGGGACAGCGCGGAGCGGTGGCTCATCTCGACGGTGGTCGTCATCGCGAGCCGGGTGCCCGTCGCCTCCGGGCCGGAGGGGGTGAGCCGGTACGCGGTGCGGATGACGTCGTTGCCGACCTCCGCCTCGACGACGGTACGACGCACGGGCTCCGACTCGACCACGTGGAGCTCCTCGGGTCCGTGATGGCCGAACAGCGTGCGCCGCTCGCGCCAGGTCGTCCCGACGTCGTACCCGCCCTCGGTCAGGAGCTCGCTGTCGCTGACGCTGCGCAGGACGTCGTCCGCGTGGGCGACATCGGTGATGACGTCCCAGACCTGCTCCGGCGGAGCAGGGATGGTGGCGTGCACGTGGATGATGTGACCGGCCATGTTGTTCTCCGTGGGCTGGGCTCCCTCTCCTCCATGGTGCGCCTCTCCGCGCCGGATGACCACCCCGGGGGCGACCGTCCTGCTCAGACGACGTAGAGGACGATCGTGCTGCCCTTCTTGACCTTCGTCCCCGAACGGGGGTCGGTGTCCCAGGCGACCGAGCCGGTGAGATAGATCGTCGCCCGCTCCTTCTTCACGACGAACCCGAGCTCCTCGAGCTTCTCCACCGCCGCGTCGGTGGAGAGATAGCGCACCGACGGGACGGCGACGAGCTCGGGGCCCTTGGAGACGACCAGCTCCACCGTGTCGCCCTTGAAGAGGGTGCCCGAGTCCGGAGCCTGGCTGATGACATCGCCCTCGTCGACGTCGTCGCTGTACTTCTCCTCGACGACCTTCACCTTCAGGCCCTTGCCCTCGAGGGCCTCGGTGGCTCGGTCCGCGTCCTTCCCGACGAAGCTGCGCACCTTGAGGGGCTTGCGGCCCTTCGACACCACGAGCGTGACGGCCGTCCCGACCGGGAGCGCGAGCGACTCCGGCGTACCGAACGCCGGTCGCGTGCCGATGACGCGGCCGGCCTCGACGGTCTCCGACCACTCCTCGACGGGCTGGCCGGGCACGAACTTGACCGCCGCGAGCGCGGCCTCCGCCTCGTCGACGGACTTCCCGGTCACGTCGGGGACGTCGTAGCGCTCCTTGCCGAGCGACACCTTCACGGTGACCTCGCCGTCCGGCAGGATCCGGGAGCCGGGCCGGGGGTCGGTCGTGATGACGATGCCCTTGGCGACGCTCTCGGAGTAGACCTCGTCCACTGCGGGCACCAGCCCGGCCTCGGTGAGCTTCGCCTCGGCGGCGGCCTGCTCCAGGCCGATCACGCCGGGCGTGGTGGTGTAGCGGCCCCAGCCCACCCACCAGGCCCCGGTGCCGAGCGCCGCGGCGACCAGGGCCAGGACGAGCGCGACGGCGATCCCCTTGCCGCGGCGTCGCTGCCGGCGCGGCCGGGGCGCCGGCGGCTCCGCGATCAGCGAGGTCGGCTCGTGCGCAGGCGGAGGTACGGCGGCGCGCGAGGTCGTGCGTCCCGCCCCGCGGTCGGCGCCCATCAGGTCGGGGAGCCCGTCCCACAGCGAGCTGACCGGCTCCGGCGTGGTGTCCGTCGTCCCGCCGCGCGGCGGGTCCTGCTCGACGACGCGGGGAGCGGGCAGCAGGTCCGCCACGAGCTCGGGGTCGGTGCGCACGCCGTCACGGACCGCCTGCGCGACGCGGCGCACATGGTGCAGCAGCACCGTCGCGTCCGCCGGGCGGAGGCTGGGGTCGCGGGTGGTCGCGCGCAGCACGAGGGCGTCCACGTAGTCGGGGATGCGGGGACGACGCTCGAGGGTCGCGGCACGTCCTCGTGGACGTGGCGGTACGCGACCGCGATCGGCGTCTCCCCGGTGTGGGGCTTGGTGCCGGTGAGCAGCTCGAACAGGATCACGCCGGCGGCGTACACGTCGGCCCGGGCGTCGGCGCGCTGCTCGATCACCAGCTCGGGAGCGAGATAGGAGACGGTGCCGATCAGCACGCCGTTCGTGGCGGTGTGCTGGGTGTCGGCGCTGACGGCCTTGGCGAGGCCGAAGTCGGCGACCTTCACCCGGCTCGTGCCCGAGTGCGGGTCGGTCGCGATGAGGACGTTCTCCGGCTTCACGTCGCGATGGATCAGGTGCGCGCGGTGCGCGGCGCCGAGCGCGGACAGGACGGGGTCGAGGAGGGCCAGCGCCCGCTCGGGCGTCATCGGCGCGTCCTTGCCGATCGTGTCGCGCAGGGTGTGGCCGGGGACGTACTCCATGACGAGGTACACGGTGCCGTCGGTCGCGTCGCGACCCTGGTCGTAGACGGCGACGACGTTGGGATGGGACAGCCGCGCCGCGGCCTTGGCCTCGCTGACGAACCGACGGGCGAAGGAGTCGTCGTCCTGGGTCGTCGCGTCTCCGAGCCCCGGGTGCATGATCTTGACCGCGACCGTGCGGTCCAGCCGGGTGTCGACGGCCTCGTAGACGCTGGCCATCCCACCGCGCGCGATCCGGATGCCGATGCGGTAGCGCCCGTCGAGGAGGCGGCCGAACTGGTGGTCCTCGATGCGGGCAGGAGGTCGGAAGGAGGGGTCGCCAGGGTGCGCGGCGGTGCCGCCGCGGGCGCGCTGGTCGTCGTGCACAGCGACCCTCCTGTGCAGGCTCTTCTCGTCCGGCCGGGGAAGTGACCGGAGCGACCATCGTACGGGCCGCGTCCTCACGCACGCGCAGCCACGCCGACGCGCGGATCGGGGTGCCGGTGAGGGAGGATGGACCTATGAACGAACCGCGACTGGCCGACCGCGACCTCGGCGCCCTCGTCGAGGAGTGGCTGGACTGGGACGAGGCCGCGGCGCTGATCGGCGTCACGCCCGCCAAGGTCCGCACGATGGTGCGCAACCACGAGCTCGCCGCCGCGGTGCCCGGCGAGGGCCGCCGGCAGGGCATCCCGGCGCTCTTCCTCGTCGACGGGGAGCCGGTCAAGGGCCTGCCGGGCCTGCTGACCCTGCTCCACGACAACGGCTTCGACGACCGCGAGTGCATCGCGTGGATCTTCCTCGACGCCGACCTGCCGGGCCGCCCGATCGACGCGCTGCGCGAGAACCGCGGCGCCGAGGTCAAGCGCCGCGCGCAGGCGCTCGCGCTCTGAGCGGGAGACCGGGCCCGCCGTGCCGCGGCTGAGCCGCAGGACGACCCAGGTCGTCTCGACCCTCGTCACCGTCGTCCTGCTGCTCGGGGTGTGGTGGCTCCAGTCGCGCGGAGCACCGGAGGACCGGGCCGGGCGGGCGGTGGACGCGCCCTCGGCGTCGTCGGTCTCACCGTCCTCGTCACCGTCCTCGTCGTCCTCGAGGCAGACGCACGACGAGGACGGGATCCCGTACGTGGACCTGGCCGATCTCCCGCCCGAGGCGGCCGAGGTCGTCGACCTCATCGAGGCCGGTGGGCCCTTCGCGTACCCGGGCAAGGACGGCTCGACGTTCGGCAACTTCGAGGGCCTGTTGCCGGACCGACCGCGCGGCTACTACGCGGAGTACACCGTCGAGACGCCCGGCGTGGACCACCGCGGGGCGCGGCGCATCATCGCCGGCGACGGCGGCGAGCTGTACTGGACCGCGGACCACTACGCCTCCTTCGAGCGGATCAGGAAGGACTCCCGATGAGCGGTCTCGCCGCCGTCCTCGCCGGGCGGCACGCCCCCGGCGTCCACCGCTGGCACTCGGCCCTCGACGTCGACGCGGTGCGGCACGCCGTCGAGCAGGCCGGCTGGCGCTTCGGGTACGTCGACGGGGCCGGCCTCGAGTCGCGCGCCGACGTGCTGCGCGCGCTCGGCGAGGCGCTTGCCTTCCCCGACCACTACGGGGCCAACCTCGACGCGCTCCACGACTGCCTGCGAGACCTGCCCGAGCGCACCGTCGTGCTGTGGGACGCCTGGGGCGGTGTCGCCCGCGCCGAGCCGCGCTGGTTCGCGGTGCTCGTGGACGTGGTGGGGGAGCGGGGCGACGCGGACCCGGCGGTCGAGGTGCTGCTGCGCGGCCCCGGGCCGGAGGAAGTCGTCGCGCTACTGGACTAGCTCGGCCGCGTGGGCCGACGTGTGGCCGCGGACCACACGCACTCGTCACCCGAGACCCTTGCTATTCGAACATGTGTTCGATAGGATGAGCGCATGACTTCTCCCGGGGCGCTCGAGACGGCCACCGCCGTGTGCGAGGGCGCCGCGGAGCTGGCCGGCAGCGACTGGGACGCCCTCGACGGACCCGCGACCGTGGCCGGGGTGCAGGCGGTCACCGCGGCGCGGGCGTTCCTCGACGCCGCACTGCTGCGGGGCATCGCCCGCCTCGAGGACACCGATGCGCTGCGCGAGCTGGGCTGGGCCTCGACCAAGGACTTCCTGACCCACCTCACCGGCGGCCACAAGGGCAGCGGCGGCGGACTCGTCCGCGCGGCCGACCAGCTGCGCGAGCTGCCCGCCGTGCAGGCCGCACTCGAGGAGGGTCGGGTCACGCTGCCCCAGGCCCGCGCGATCGCGGGCAAGGTGCACACCCTGCCCCGGGTGCCCGAGTTCCGCACCCAGGTCGCCACCGCGATACTCGACCTCGTCCACACGCACGGTCACGACGCCTCCGACCTGCAGACCGCGTTCACCGACATCGTGCGCGAGCTCGACCCCGACGCCGCCCTCCTCAACGCCGAGAAGGAGAAGGCCAAGACCGAACGGGCCGCCCACCACGCCCGCCACCTCTCCTTCACCACCGACGGGCTCGGCGGGGTGAGGGTCAAGGGCTACGGCAGCGTCGAGGACGTCGAGAGGATCACCTCCGTCCTGCACCCCCTCGCCGCACCCCTCACCACCGAGCCCGGGTCATGCGGCGGGGTCAACCGCGCCCCGGGTGAGGCGATGTTCGACGAGCACGGCGACTCCACCCAGGTCGCGTGCCTGACCCCCGGCTGCGGGCACGACGGCCGCGACCCCCGCGACGCCGGAGCCCGCCTGTGGGACGCCCTCGTCGAGGCGTGTGAACGGCTCACCACCCTTCCCGACCTGCCCCGCGACCACGGCACCCGCCCCCGCGTGATGGTGCTCATCGACCACGACTCGCTGCGCCAGAAGGTCCTCGACGCCGGACTCGCCGGTCCCGGGGTGACGACCACCGGGGCGCGGCTCTCGGCCACCGCCGTACGACGCCTCGCCTGCGACGCCGACATCCTGCCCGCCGTCCTCGGCGGCGAGGGTCAGGTCCTCGACGTCGGCCGCACCCAACGCCTCGTCACCCCCGCCCTGTGGACCGCGCTCATCGCCCGCGACCGGCACTGCGCCTTCCCCGGCTGCACCCGCATGCCCCTGGCCTGCGACGCCCACCACATCACCCACTGGGCCGACGGCGGACCCACCGACCTCGACAACCTCGTCATGCTCTGCCGCCACCACCACACCCTCATCCACCGGACCCCCTGGGCCGTCCACCTCGACCCCGCGACCCGACGACCGGCCTGGGTGCCGCCCCCGAGGGTCACGCTGGACCAGAGTCAAGACGCCGGGATCACCTACCACCCCGCCCGACCACCCGGGACCGCCCCGCCCCACGCCGCCTGACTCGCCCGACGCACCACGCCGACGTACCAGAATGGGCGCATGGTGTCCCTGAAGTACGCAGTGGTCGAGCGCGAGCGCCGCTTCCTCGTGGCGTCGGTGCCCGAGGGCGTGAGCGAGACCTGGGAGATCGACGACCGCTACGTCGACGGGGCGAGGCTGCGGCTGCGGGAGGTCCGCAAGCCGGACGGCTCGGTGCAGCGCAAGGTCGGGCACAAGGTGCGGCTCTCGGAAGGCCCGGCCGAGGTGGCGTGCACCTCGCTCTACCTCGACGACGCGGAGTGGGCGCTGCCGGTGTCGCGGCTCCCCGGGACCCCGCTGCGCAAGCGTCGCCACCACGTCCGTCGCGACGGCTGGCATGTGGTGGTCGACGAGCTGGAGGACGGCACCCTGCTCGCCGAGATCGACGACGGTGACGCGCCGGTCGCCGAGCCGCCCGCCTGGCTCGAGGTCCTCGCGGACGTCAGCGCCGACGAGCGCTGGACCGGGGCCGCCCTCGCCCGGGCCTCCGCCCGGGGCGGGCGGGAGTGAGAGCGGGCTGACTCAGCGCGTACGACGGGTGGCCGCGGCGGCCAGCTGCTCCAGCACCCGGCACGCCTCGGGGTCCCAGTCCGCCTCGGCCTGGCCCCGGTGCAGGGCGTCCACGGCCTGGCGCGCGAGGTCCTCGATCATCGACTCGACCGCGGCGCGGGCGCCGCTGGCGTCGATGATCGTGCGGAGGTCCGCGACCTCCGCCTCGGAGAGCGCCGTCCCGAGCGCGGCGTCGAGCCGCTCGGCGTCGGCGGGGGAGGCGCCGGCCAGGGCGTGTGCCACGAGGACGGTGCGCTTGCCCTCGATGAGGTCGTCCCCGGCCGGCTTCCCGGTGGTCGCCGGGTCGCCGAACACGCCGAGCAGGTCGTCGCGCAGCTGGAACGCCTCGCCGAGGGGCAGCCCGAAGGCGGTGAGCAGGCCGAGGGTGGCCGCGTCGGCGCCGGCGAGAGCCGCGCCGACGTGCAGCGGCCGCTCGATGGAGTACTTCGCGGACTTGTAGCGCAGGACCGTCATCGCCTGGGCGACGTCGGCGCGCCCGCGGGCCTGGACCGACACGTCGAGGAACTGGCCGGCGATGACCTCCGAGCGGCACAGGTCGAACACGTCGAGGGCGGGGCCGACCCGGTCCCAGCCCAGCCCGCAGCGGCGCAGCAGCTCGTCGGCCCAGGACAGCAGCAGGTCGCCGAGGAGGATCGCGGCCGCGGCGCCGTACTGCTCCGGGTCCCCGCGCCAGCCGTCGGCGCGGTGCGCGCGCTCGAAGGTGCGGTGGGTCGCGGAGCGGCCGCGGCGGGTGTCGGAGGCGTCCATGAGGTCGTCGTGGACGAGCGCGCTGGCGTGGAGCAGCTCGAGGGCCGCCGCGGCCCGGTGCACCGCGGCGGCGTCGGCCCCGGCCGGCGCGCCGGCGATCGCGGCGTATCCCCAGTGGCAGAAGGCCGCGCGGAAGCGCTTGCCGCCGGTGACGGTGACGCGCGCCTCCGACAGCAGTCGCGCGGCGTCTCCGGCGAGCGGGGCCAGCCGGGTGGCCTGGTCGGCCAGGAAGGCGTCGAGGGTGGCCTGGACCTCGGTGCGGAATGCGGTGGGGTCCCACGCCTGCTGAGTCACCCACGTGAGCCTAGTGACACCTGTGTTTGGCGAGATCCCCGACCCCGGGCCCGACGCGCCACCTAGACTGCGGCCCATGACCACCGGTGCTGGGCGCTCCCTCGGCGAGATCATCCGTGAGGGCGGCCGTTCGTTCTCCTTCGAGTTCTTCCCTCCCAAGGACGACGCGGGTGAGGCGCAGCTGTGGGACGCGATCCGTGCGCTCGAGCCCTACGAGCCGACCTTCGTGTCCGTGACGTACGGCGCCGGCGGCAGCACCCGCGACAAGACAGTCGCGATCACCGGGCGGATCGCCCGCGAGACCTCCCTGGTCCCGATGGCGCACCTGACCTGCGTCGGCCACACCCGCGAGGAGATCGAGGGGATCCTCGACTCCTACGAGGCCGAGGGCGTGCGCCACGTGATGGCGCTGCGGGGCGACCCGCAGGAGGGACCCCGGGCGGACTGGACGCCGACCGAGGGCGGCCTCAACTACGCCGTCGAGCTCGTCGAGCTGGTGCGCGCGCGTGGCGCCTTCCGCGTCGGCATCGCCGCCTTCCCCGAGGGCCACCCGTCCGCCGAGTCGCTCGACGCCGACGCCGACGTCCTCGTCGCCAAGGCGCGGGCTGGAGCGGAGTTCGCCGTCACGCAGATGTTCTTCCGCGCCTCGGACTACTTCGGCCTGGTCGAGCGCGTCCGCGACCGCGGTGTCGACATCCCGATCCTGCCCGGCATCATGCCGATCCTGAACCTCGCCGCGATCCGCCGCCAGGGCGAGCTGATCGGCACCAGCGTCCCCGAGGACATCGTGGCCCGGATCAGCGCGTACGACGGCGACCCCGTGGCGGTGCGTGCCGAGGGCATCCGGCTCGCCGCCGAGCTGTGCGACGAGCTCCTCGCCGGCGGCGCCCCGGGCCTGCACTTCTACACGCTCAACCGGTCGAAGGCGACGCTCGAGATCTTCGAAGCCCTCCAGATCACGGTCTGACCGCCCGGCCCTACGCCGGGCCGACCAGCTGCGCGACCAGCGCTGCGGACTGGGTCACGAAGGGCACGCCCGCGCCCGGGGCGGCGTGTGCCCCGGCGGCGTACACGCCCGCCAGCGGGGTGGCCGGGCCGAGCCGGTGGCGGACCGTGCCGCGGCCCTGCCACAGCACCCCGAGGGGCGATCCCCGCCACTGCTCGACGAGCTCGCGCGGCGACAGGTCGACGCGGGTGACGACCTGGTCCCGGACGTCGATCTTGTGCCGGGCCAGGGCGTCGAGCAGGTCCTCGGCGATCTTGCCCCGTCCGTGCACCGTCCAGGCGGTCCCGCCCTCCGGGGCGGTGCCTCCCGGACGCACGGTGAGCAGCGGCTCCTCGTGGATGACCAGCTCGTGCGGGAGCTCCGGGACCTCGCCCGTCAGGCCGATGTGGCTGACGACCGGTGGGATCGCGGGCATCGTCCGCTCGACGTGGGCTGCCAGGGCCGGCAGGCGGCGGGGGTCCACCGCCACCACAACGACGTCGGCGTCGGCGTCGCCCGCATCGGTGCGTACGGCGGCCACGCGCCCCTCCCGCACCACCAGGTCGCGCACCTCGACACCGGTGCGCACCCGCACGCCGCGCGTCTCGAGACGGGCGGCGAGGAGGTCGGCGACCCGCGCCATCCCGCCCGGCACCCGCCAGCCGCCGAAGCGCTGCTCGAGGAAGGCGGTGACCCCCACCCAGGACGGGACGTTGCGCAGGTCGTGGCCCTCGGCCACGGCCGGGTGCCCCGCCACGAGGGCCAGGCGCTCGTCGCGGAACATGTGCCGCAGCCGCTTGTGGAGGGTCTCGCGGATGGCGAACATCGCGCCGAGCTCCTTGGGGACCGCGCCCTTGGTGCGCGGGTCCCACGGGACCTCGACGTAGTTGCGGCGCAGCACGTCCCAGACCGGGCCGTAGACGTCGACGTGGGCCGCCCACTTCTCGCCGAGGCCTGCGCCGAGCTCGTCGAACGCGGCCATCTGGTCGGCCCGCGAGCCGCCGGGGAGCCGGACCGACGTCCCGTCGGCGAACCGGTGCTCGCGCAGGACGGGCAACGGCTCGAGCTCGACGCCCAGCTCCTTCTCGAGCGGCCGCCCGGACTTGCGGAAGAGGTCGCGCAGCGCCGCCGGCAGCAGCGTGGAGGTGGGGCCGGCGTCCCAGGCGTAGCCCTCGCGCTCGACGCGCGCGAGGGCCCCGCCGAGGCGGTGCGAGGCCTCGAGGAGGGCAACCTCGTGGCCCAGCTTGGCGAGCCGTGCTGCGGTGGCCATGCCGCCGAGGCCGCCGCCGACGACGACGATGCGAGCCACCCGACTAGTCCTTCGCGACGTCGATCGGCGCGGCGCCGGTCAGGTCGAGGAGCTCGGCGTAGGTGGTCGAGAAGACCGCCGCGGGATGCCCGGCCGCGGCCCACACGGTGTCGTGCCGCTGGAGCCAGCTGTCGACGTACGTCGGCACCGGCGCCGGATGACCGATGGGGGAGACGCCGCCGATCACCTGACCCGTGTGCTCGCGGACGAAGTCGGGCGTGGCGCGGCGCAGCGGGGGCCCGCCGATCGTGGCGCGGACCAGTGCGGTGTCCACGCGGTGCGCTCCCGAGGTGAGGATGAGCACCGGACGTCCGTCGGCGTCGAAGAGCAGACTGTTGGCGATCGCCCCGGCCTCGCAGCCGAGCGCCTCGGCGGCCAGTGCGGCAGTGTGGACCGAGTCGGGCAGAATGACGATCTCGCCGGTTCCGCCCCGGCGCTGGTGCTCGTCGCGGAACCGGGTGATCGAGGGATGCTCGGCCGACATGGGGGTGACCCTATCGAGCGCAGGCATCCCACCCCCGAGATTCCCCCCACCGACTGGAGGAAGCATGCCCGACACCGAGCAGCGGCAGCGGACCGAGCAGGAGTCCCGGCCGGAGCGACCGCCCGCCGTGGTGATCGCCTGCTGGTTGCTGTGGTTCCTGGTCGCCGCGGGGCTGCTCGTGTGCGTGCTGGTCGTCGCCCAGCGCGAGGACCTCGGGAGCGTCTGGTCGCCGATGCAGGTCGGCGACAGCACGGTCCAGCCGGTGGAGTTCGTCCCCGTCATCCTCGTCCTGTACGGCGTCACCGCCGTGCTCGCGGCGACCCTGATCGCGCTCTTCCGGACCGGGCACGACTGGGCTCGGCACTCGCTGGCCGCCATCGTCGTCGGGGTGATCCTGGTCGCGGTCGCCACGGTGCGCACGGACCCGCCGACGATGGTCGACGGCATGGCCATCGCCGCCGCGGTGATCGGGGCGGTGACCCTGGTCTTCCTGTGGCACCCACAGAGCGCCCGCTACGTCCGCGAGGCCAGCCGGTGGGAGCCCGCCGACGGCTGAGCCGGTGCGGCTCCGCCGCTCTCGCGCCGCCCCTTGAGCTGTGTCGGAGGGCGGGTGTACCTTCGAGTCGTTCGAACACGTGTTCGAACAGATTTCGAGGAGAAGACGCCGTGGCCCAGCAGTTCGCCCCTCTCACGGTCAGCCCGCACGCCCTGCCGGCGACCACCCACAACTACCTGATCCGGTCGGCGGAGTCGCTCAGCGAGGCGGTGGCGGCGCGCGACGTGCCCACCCGCTACGCCTGTGCCCACGTCGCCGCGCTGCGGGCCGCGGCGGCGCTGCTGGCGGCGCGCGCTCGTCCCGTGGCCGGGCGACGGCGGGCTCAGCGCAACGCGTGGGTGCTGCTGGCCGAGGTCGCTCCTGAGCTCGCGGAGTGGGCGACCTTCTTCGCCGCTGGCGCCGCCAAGCGTGCCGCCGCCGAGGCGGGCTCGGTCCGCGCCGTGACCGAGCGCGAGGCCGACGACCTGGTGCGCGACGCCGACCGCTTCCTGGCCCTGGTCGAGCAGGCCCTCGGGCTGACGCCGCACGTCCCCCTGGGTGAGCAGCTCGCCGGCCGCGCGGTCGGCTGACCGAGGCGCCTGCTGAGCTTCCGCCCCGGGCGCACTAATGTTCCTCGCATGGCCTCTCGCGAGCAGCGTGGATCGGTCCGCACCGCGGCCGTGTGGGATGCCCTCGAGTCCGCGCTCGCGGGTGGACCGCGCGACGTCGTGGACCTCGGGGGAGGCACGGGCGGCTTCGCCGTGCGGCTCGCCGAGTCCGGTCACCGCGTCCGGGTCGTCGACCCGAGCCCCGATGCGCTGGCGGCGCTCGCGCGCCGCGCCCGGGAGGCGGATCTCGAGGTGTCCGGCCTGCAGGGGGACGTCACCGACCTCGTCGACGTGGTGGGTGCCGGCAGCGCGGACGTGGTCTTGTGCCACGGGGTGCTCGAGGTGGTCGATCCCGCACTCGCCCTGCAGCGGATCGGTGAGGTGCTGCGCCCCGGCGGGCTGCTCAGCCTCGTCGTCGGACAGCGCCACGCCGCCGTCATCGCCCGGGCGATGGCGGGTCACTTCCAGCAGGCGCGCAGCCTGCTCGACGATCCCACTCCGCTCGACGCCCGCACCGGCCGTCGGTTCACCGCCGACGAGGTGCGCGCGCTGCTCGCCGACCGCGGGTTCGACCCGGTCGCGGTGCACGCCGTCCGCGTCTTCGCCGACCTCGTCCCCGCCGCCCTCGTCGACCAGGAGCCCGGCGCGGCCGCGGCCCTGGTGGACCTGGAGCGGGCCGTGGCGGAGCGCCCCGAGTACCTCCCGCTGGCCACCCAGCTGCACGTCCTGGCACGCGCGTCGGGCTGACCTCGGAGGCGGGCCGTGACGGTCCGCTGCCCGATCCTCCACGTGGACATGGACGCTTTCTACGCGTCGGTGATGATCCGCGACAGGCCCGAGCTCCACGACGTCCCGGTGGTCGTCGGCGGCGGTCACCGCGGGGTCGTGCTCTCCGCCAACTATCCCGCCCGCCGCTACGGCATCCGCTCCGGCATGCCGGGCGCCGAGGCCGCCCGGCTGTGCCCTCATGCCGTCACGATGGCGCCCGACTTCGGCCTGCTCACGCCGGTGTCGAAGGCGATCATGGAGACCTTCCGGACGGTCACGCCGGTGGTCGAGGTGACCTCGCTCGACGAGGCATTCCTCGACGTGCGCGGAGCGGAGCGCCTGTTCGGGCCGCCCGAGGCGATCGCCGAGCGGCTGCGGTCGCGGATCCGTGCCGAGCACGGCATCACCTGCTCGGTCGGCATCGCCGCGTCGGTCTCGGTCGCCAAGCTCGCCAGCCGGCAGGCCAAGCCCGACGGCGTCCGGGTGATCACGCCGGAGCGCTTCGTCGAGGAGGTGCATCCGCTCGACGTCGGCGACCTGTACGGCGTGGGAGAGGCCACCCGCCAGCGGCTGCGCCGGCTGGGTCTGGTCACGGTGGGCGACGTGGCGGCGCTGCCGGTCGACCTGCTGCGCCGGATGCTCGGCCACCACCTCGGTGGCCACCTGCACGCCCTGGCGTGGGGTGCCGACCGCACCGAGCTGGTCCCGGGCGGTGCGGGCGTCTTCGGCTTCGGCGAGGGCGAGCCCGAGGGCAGCATGGGTGCCCAGCACACCCTCGCCGTCGACGTGCGCGACCGGGAGGCGCTGCGTCGCGAGCTGCTCCGGCTCACCGCCCGCGTGACGGCCCGGGTCCGCGGGGCAGGTCGCACGGGCCGCACCGTCACGGTCACCGTCCGCTTCGCGGACTTCACCACCGTCCAGCGCTCCCGCACGCTGCCCGAGCCCACCGACGTCACCCAAGAGGTGTACGCCGTCGCGGTGGTCCTGCTCGACGGTCTCCTCGACGCCCGGCGACCGCGGCCGCTGGCCGTGCGCCTCGTGGGCGTGCGGGTCGAGGGGCTGCGGCGCCTGCGCTCGGGGGACGGGCGCCAGCTCGCCCTGGGGGAGCGGGACCCGGGCTGGCCCGACGCCGACCGCGCGGTCGACCGGGCCGTCGGGCGCTTCGGCCAGGCGGCCGTGCGCCGGGCGAGCCTGCTGTGAGCGCGCGCCCTCTCCCGGGGCACAATTTCGGGGGACGCCCTACCACCGCTGGAGATGGCTGCCTACACTTGAAGGAAGTCATCGGGCGGGCGACCGCCTCACACGTGTCGGAGGATTCGGTGCCACTCTCGGAAGAGGAGCTGCGACTGCTGGAGCAGATGGAGCGCGCCCTCAGCGAGGAGGACCCCAAGTTCGCGTCCACCCTGCGAGGCACGACCCTCCGGCAGGCCGCGCGCCGCCGTGCCGTCCTGGCCGGCGTGGTGTTCGCGGCCGGCGTCGCGGTGATGATGGGCGGGGCCGTCAGCGGCTACTGGCCGATCGGCGTCGTGGGCTTCGTGATCATGCTCGGCTCGGCGACCTTGCTCCTCGGTGCCCTGCGCGGCCAGCGTGGTGGTTCCGCGCCCGACGTCACGGCCCATCCGTCCGGCTTCGGCGTCATCGACGGCGGCCGTCGCGGCCACGGCCACGGACACGGCCGGTCCTCCGGCTTCATGGACACCCTGCAGGCGCGTTGGCGCCGCCGCCGCGACCGCGGCTTCTAGGCCGCTCGCTCCGCAGGCCCGTCCGCGGTCCTAGCGCCGCCAGATCGACCGCGGGATCCAGCGCGCTCGGCGCCGGACGCGGGGAGTGACCCCCGCCTCCAGCGCGGCGACCACCAGGGCGCCGTCCGTGCCGACACCGGCCCGCTCCAGGGTCGCGAGGGCGCCGGGGCGGGCGTAGCGCGCCCGCTCGACGGCGAGGACCAGACGCTCCAGGCCCTGGGCCGCCTCCGGCGCGGCCTCGGGACCGGTGCGCGGGCGCTCCGCGGGGGCGTCGCTCGGCGACCCGAGGTGGTCGAGCATGCGGCCGCCGGCTTCGCGGGGCGAGCGGGCCTCGGGCCACGGCAGGGCGAGGTCGACCGCGGTGTCGCGCACCTCGCGCCAGACCTCGTCGGGCGGGCCGGCGAGCCGTGCGCGCCGGCGGCGGGCGCGCACGGCAGGCGGGCCGAGCAGGGCCGCGGCCGCGACCAGGAGCAGCGCGAGCGCGACCAGGGCGCCGGCGACGACCACGAGCGGCGGGCCGCCGTCGTTCTCGGACGCGAGCTCGCCGCCCTCGCGCTCGATCTCAGGGCGCTGGTTGGCGCCGGCGCTGGGGGCGACCGACGAGGTCGCGCCGGGGGCGGCGGACGTCGTACCGCTGGCGCCGTCACGCGGGTCGCCGGTGCCGCCGTCCACCGCCACCCGGGTGTAGGCGGGGACCTCCTCGGCTCCGGACCGGCCCGCCGGGGTGGGCTCGAAGCGCACCCAGCCCGAGCCGGCGAAGTAGAGCTCGGGCCAGGCGTGCAGGTCGTGGCTGCTGTACTCCCAGGTGTCGTCGCCGATCCGCTCGGGGCGCAGGAAGCCGACGGCCACCCGGGCGGGAATGCCGAGCACGCGCGCCATCACCGCCATCGCGGAGGCGAACTGCTCGCAGTAGCCGACCCGACCGTCGCGGGAGAGGAAGCCCTCCAAGGTCTGGTTGCCTGTGCCCTTGGGTGCCCTGCGCAGGTCGTAGGTGAAGCCGCCGTCCTCACGGAACCATCGCTGGAGGAGCAGTGCCCGCTCATAGTCGCCGGTGGCCCCGGTGGTGACGTCGCGGGCCAGGTTGCGCACCAGCGCCGGGACCGTCGCCGGGAAGTCGAGGACCTCCTCGTCGACGTCGCTGGAGGAGGAGTCGCGGAAGAACTCGCGACGGGTCCCGAAGTCCAGGTCCACGGCCTTCATCGAGTAGTCGAGGCCACCGGTGTCGAGGTCGTCGTCCGCGGCCAGGAAGTCGAGCGTCGAGGGGTCGAAGCGCCAGTCGCCCTCGGCTCGGACGGCGGCGACCGGGAACTGCGTCGGCAGCCAGGTGGAGTCCAGGGCGTCGGTGACGGAGACGTCGTAGTCGTGCGTCGTGCGCGGCACGTCGGCCGACAGGCCGGCAGGCAGCGGGACGGTGCCGTCGGCGCGGTCGTCCCGGGCGACATCACGGTCGCCGCTGCTCCACTCGTCGCCCGTGAAGCGGTTCAGCACCGAGATCCGCAGATAGGACGGGTCGGGGTCGTCGGTGCGCACGCGCACGAGCGGCACGTCCTGGTCGCGCTGGAGGTCGCGGCGCATGTCGGTGACGGGCTTGCGGATCCGGATGTCGCCGTTGCCGCTCCCGGCGCCGAGGTCGAGCACGCCGACACCGAACGTCGGCAGGAACAGGGGGACGACGAGGGCCAGTGCCGTTGCCCCGACCCCGATCCGGCCGGCGCCCGCGCGCATGGCCTCGCGCAGCGGGTTGCCGCGCCACAGGGCGTCCTGCTGGGGACCGACCGTCCGGCCCCAGCGGAGCAGGTGCTCGCGCGAGTCGAGGTGCAGCAGTGCCAGGAAGCCGGCTGCCGCGCCCACGAAGCTGGCCGCGTCCGGGCCTCCTTCGAGGACGCCGCTGGGCAGCGCGTAGACCGCGAGCAGGACCAGCCCGGCGGCCGGGACCCGGCGCAGGGTGCAGGCCAGGGTGTCGGCGAGCAGGAGCACCGTCGCGCCCGCCACCAGGAGCAGCGGCCACACCGGCGGGAGATGGTCGGCGATCGGGGCCGCGTACTGGCGGGCGCTGGTCGTCGCGGTCTCCAGGGAGTGCCAGACCGTCACCGCGGCGTCGCCGTCCGGTACGAGGGAGCCGGTGATCTGGCGTACGACGACGAGGATGCTCAGCACCGTCTGGACGAGCGCGACGGCCCACCGCGGCGTGCCGCTCCAGCGCAGCACCCCGCCGCTCACCGCGAGGATGCCGGCGAGGACGGCCAGCGGGCGCAGGTAGGTGCCCGGCTGCTCGACGAAGCCCCGCCAGGCGGTGAGCGCGATCCAGGTCGTCACGGCCGCGACGGTGGCGTAGAGCAAGGCCGGGCCCAGGGGACCGCGGCCGGAGCCGGAGGACGGCGCACTCATGCGCGGGCACCTCCTCGCACCGGCGCGCGGCCGAGCTCGCGCCACGCCGCGTCGAGGTGGTCGCGCGGCCCGAGGCCGGTGGCGCGCCACGCCAGGGAGCTCGCGGGCGCGGCCGCGGCGGCGGTGCCCAGGCCCGCCCGGCTGGGCGACCACTGCTCGACGTCCAGCACCAGGGCGAGCGCGGCACCGGCGTCGTGGCGGATCCGGCGCAGCGCGGCGTTGTCGTCGGGAAGGAAGCCGCCCAGCACCGCGACGACCACGCCGCCGCGGGCCTGGTCTCCGGACCAGCCGACGTCGAGGGTGCCGCGCGGCGACATCTCCAGCACGGCCAGGTGCTCCAGGGTCCGCTCGGCGCCGAGGGTGGGGTCGCCGGGCGTGCCTCCCAGCCCGTCGGCGGTGCACAGCTGGACGGCGTACCCGTGCTGCTCGAGGTGCACGGCGACGGAGGCCGCCGCGACGACCGCCGTCTCGAGGCTCGACGCGGCACCCTGGCCGCGGTGAGCGAGGCGCCGGTTGTCCAGCAGCACCGTGGCGTGGGCCTCCCAGGGCTGCTCCTCGCGGCGCACCATCAGCTCGCCGATCCGCGCGGAGCTGCGCCAGTGGACCCGGCGCAGGTCGTCGCCACGGCGGTACTCGCGGACGCTGGCGTCCTCGGCCGAGCCGGCCGCGAACGCCTGGGGCCGGTGCTCGCCGGCGCCCTGCCATCCGCCGCTGAGGGGGATCGCGGGCAGGGCGACCACCCGGGGGGTGACGGTGAGCTGGGCCGTGCCGCCGATCGCGCGGCGTCGCTCGACGAGGCCGAAGGGGTCGGCCAGGCGGGCGACGACCGGCCCGACGACGTACCGGCCGCGGATGTCGGAGCGGACGGGATAGGAGACCGTCCGCTCCCAGGCGCCGCCGAGACCCTGCAGTACGAACCGCGCACGTCCGCCGAGGGCGTAGGGGAGGGTGTCCTCGACGAGCAGCGCACCGTCGGACTGCTTGCGGTCGCTCGCGATGGTCAGGTCGATGCGGGCGGTCTCGCCCGCGCGCAGCAGCCGCGGCCACACGACCCGGGTCACCGTGGGGTCGTGCTTGCGTCGGCTCACGACGAGCGCCGCCAGGAGCGGCAGGGCCATCACGAGGATGCCGACCCGGGTCAGTGCCGGCTGGCCGAAGGCGAGCGCGCACACCACCGCCGTCGCGCCGGCGGCGACGAACGCGCGGCCGCGCAGCGTGAGGAGGGAGAGGAGTCGGCGCATGGCGGTGCGGTCAGGTCGACGGCTCGGGCACCGGCACCTGTGCGGCGATGCCCTCCAGGATGGTCGCCACGGTGCGCCCGCCGATCGCGGCCTCGGCGCTGGGGAGCAGGCGGTGCGCGAGGACCGGCTGCACCAGGGCGCGCAGGTCGTCGGGCAGCACGTAGTCCCGCCGGTGCAGGGCGGCTCGCGCCCGGGCCGCGCGGACCAGGTGGAGGGTGGCGCGCGGCGACGCGCCGAGGACCAGCTCGGGGCTGTGGCGGGTGGCGGAGGTGAGCGCGACGGCGTAGCGCTGCACGGCGTCGGCCACGTGGACCTGGCTGACGATCGCGCACATCTTGCGGATCTCCGCGCTGTCGGTCACCGGCTCGAGGTCGTCCAGCGGGCTGACCGCGCCGTGGTTGGCCAACATGGCGATCTCGGCGGCCGGGACGGGGTAGCCGATCGAGACACGTGCGAGGAAGCGGTCGCGCTGTGCCTCGGGCAGGGGATAGGTGCCCTCCATCTCGACCGGGTTCTGGGTCGCGATCACCATGAACGGCGACTCGAGGTGGTAGGTGGCGTTGTCGACCGTGACCTGCCGCTCCGCCATGCACTCCAGCAGCGCCGACTGGGTCTTGGGCGAGGCCCGGTTGATCTCGTCGCCGATCACGATGTTGGCGAAGACGCCGCCGGGCCGGAACTCGAACTCGCGCGTGGACTGGTTGTAGACCGAGACGCCGGTGATGTCGGACGGCAGCAGGTCCGGCGTGAACTGGATGCGGCGCACGGTCGAGTCGATGCTGCGTGCGAGGGCCTTGCTCAGCATGGTCTTGCCGACGCCGGGCACGTCCTCCAGGAGCAGGTGGCCCTCCGCGAGCAGCACGACGATCGCCGAGGAGACGACCTCTCCCTTGCCCTCGATCACCTTCTCCACGTTGGCCTGGATCCGTCCGGCGACGCGCGCCACGGTGTCGACATCGGTGCTCGGCGACTCCACGGCTGTTCTCCCTCTCTCAGCAGCCACCTCGCTGCGGTGGAGAGAGCCTACGGCGCTGGTGGGAAGCGCGGGAGCACTCAGGTCCTCGCCGTGTCCGCTCCACTTCTCCTCCACTTCTCCTCCACTTCGCTCCACCCGGGCTCCGCGGGGCCTGACCTGCGCCTTCGGGCTGCCCGGGGGAGCCGGACGTCGCAAGAAGTGGGGTGCCGGTGGTTGACGGTGGGGGAAAGTGGAGTACTGTGGGGGAAAGTGGAGGAAGCGGTCCACGCCGACCAGCCGGGGGGTGCCCGATGCTCTTCATGGGCACGTACACCCCGAAGCTGGACGACAAGGGCCGCCTCTTCCTCCCGGCGAAGTTCAGGGATCGGCTGGCGGAGGGCCTCGTGGTCACACAGGGACAGGACAAGTGCCTCGTCGTCTGGCCCACCGACGTCTTCGCCGAGGAGGCCGAGCGGCAGGCCGCCCGGCCGATGACCAACCGCGCCGCCCGGCGCTACGCCCGGGTGCTCTTCGCCGGCGGCGACGAGAGCACCCCCGACAAGCAGGGCCGGATCGGCATCCCGGCTCACCTGCGCGAGTACGCCGGACTCGAGCGCGACGTCGTCGTGATCGGGGTCCGGGACCGCCTGGAGATCTGGAACCCCGCCGCGTGGCGCGAGTTCCAGCTCGAGGCCCTCGAGGAGTTCGCCGACCTCGACGAGGACGACGACTAGTCCCTCGCCACGGGGCCCTCAGCACGGGGCGCAGCACCACCGACAACACAACAGCGGATCCGCAGGACGAGGTCTCAGCCCGCTCCCGCTCCCGACGTCTCGGCGTCACGCCACCTGTAGCACCTTCCCCGGCCACAGGCGGCCGGCACCGGGACACACCGCCTTCTGGGGCACCTTCCCCGGCACCAGACGGCACCCGAACACCGAACGGGAGCGGGCCGGGACCTGGCCCTGCGGATCCGCACCAGGTACATCCAGCCAGGTACATCCAGCCAGGTTCGTCCAGTCCCAGGGTCGAGGGGTCGAGAGCATGAGCGTCGTTCGCACGCAGCCACCGGAGGTCTCCGGTGAGCGCCGCGTCCGCGAGCAGGCACGCGACGCGCTCGCCCTGATGGCGTTCTCCGCGTCCCTCTCCGTCGGCTGCGCGCTCCTGCTCGTCCTGACCCACCTCGCGGGGCGCTGAGGCATGACCGGCCCCCGCCACGTCCCCGTCCTGCTGGACCGGGTCGTCTCCCTCCTCGCGCCCGCCCTCGAGCGCGACGTCGCGGACGGCCCCGGCGAGCCCGGCCACACCATCCTGGTCGACTGCACCCTCGGGCTCGGGGGCCACAGCGAGGCCGTCCTGCAGCGCTGCCCCCGGGCACGCGTCATCGGCATCGACCGTGACCCCCAGGCCCTCGCCCTGAGCCGCGAGCGCCTCGCGCCGTACGGCGAGCGGTTCACCGCCGTGCAGGCGGTGTACGACGAGATCGCAGACGTGCTCGCCGACCAGGGCCTGCCGGCCGACGGCGGGGTGGACGCCGTCCTCTTCGACCTCGGCGTGTCCTCGATGCAGCTCGACCTGCCCGAGCGCGGGTTCGCCTACGCCGTCGACGCTCCGCTCGACATGAGGATGGGCGACACCGGCCCGACCGCCGCCGACGTCCTCAACAGCTACACCGCCGCCGAGCTGGCCCGGGTGCTGCGGGAGTACGGCGAGGAGAAGATGGCGCGGCGCATCGCCGACGCCGTGGTCCGCGAGCGGCAGCGGGAGCCGTTCACCAGCTCCGCGCGTCTCGTCGAGCTGCTGTACGACGTCATCCCGGCACCCGCGCGACGCACCGGCGGGCACCCGGCGAAGCGCACCTTCCAGGCGCTGCGGATGGAGGTCAACGACGAGCTGCGCGTGCTGCAGCGCGCCATCCCCGCCGCCGTCGCGGCGGTCGGCGTGGGCGGGCGCGTCGTCGTCGAGTCGTACCACTCGCTGGAGGACCGCCTCGTCAAGCGGGTCTTCACCGCCGCCACCCGGCTCGACGTCCCGGACGACCTCCCGTTCGTCCCCGAGGGGGCCCAGCCGTCGTACCGGCTCGTCACGCGCGGCGCCGAGCAGGCCACGCCGTCCGAGATCGAGGAGAACCCCCGCGCCGCCTCGGTGCGGCTGCGCGCGATCGAGCGCATCCGCGCGAACAAGCCTCCGTTCAGCACATCCACTGGCAAGGGAGCCGTCTGATGTCCTCCACCTCACCTCTGCGCAACCGGCTCCCGTACGTCGCCCCGCGGATCGCGCAGGCGGCCCTGGAGCGGGCGCGCCTGACCGTCGTGCCGCGGCGCCGCACCCGCGCGCCCCGCGTGCCGTTCGTGACCTTCGTCAGCGTGATCCTCCTCGGAGGCGTGATCGGGCTCCTGATGTTCAACACCTCGATGCAGCAGGCGTCCTTCCGCGAGACCGCCCTGCAGAAGCAGGCCACCGACCTCGGGGCGCAGCAGGAGGCCCTGGAGATGGACCTGCAGGCCCTCAACGACCCCGCGCGCGTCGCGGCGGCCGCGGAGAAGCTGGGCATGGTGATGCCGACCACCGGCGCCGGCGTCCTCCACCTCGGCTCCGGGAAGGTCAGCGGGGACCCGCAGCCCGCGTCGGGCGCGGACCGGCTGCCTCTCGAGCAGCCCGGCCCGCAGCGGCCGGCCGAGCTCGACCCGCCGCCGGTGAGGGTGAAGGCACAGCTCGCCGACGGCGCGCCCGCCACGGTTCAGTGAGTGACGGGTCGTAGTTTGGAGGCCCCACCCCACCGACCAGGACGAGAGCGTTGACGCGACCCACCACCAGCCGCCTGCGGCGCCGGACCGGAGACGTCCTGCGGGGCTCCCCGCACCGCCGGATGCAGGTCGGGTTCCTGATCATCGCGATCGTGCTGTCGGTCTTCGCGGCCCGTCTGGTCCAGCTCCAGGGGATCGACCCGCGCTCCTATGCCCAGATGGCCGCGGCCGAGGGCCAGGTGCCGGTGGTGCTGCCGGCGACCCGCGGCGAGATCCTGGACCGCAACGGCGAGCCGATGGCCGAGACCGTCGACGGCCGGATGATCGTGGCCGACCCGAAGGTCACCGCCCGGGTGGCTCCCGAGCTGGCGACGATCCTCGCCGACCGCCTCGGCGTCGACTACTTCGAGACGCTGGAACGGCTGCGGGTCGAGGACAGCCGGTTCCAGTACATCGCGCGCCAGGTCCCGGCGAGCAAGGCGGAGAAGGTCGTCGCCGACATCCAAGAGCGGTTCGAGGACGACGAGGGCCGCCCGTTCGCCGGCCTGATGACCGAGCGCGACCCGCTGCGCACCTACCCGAACCGCACCGTCGCCGCCAACCTGCTCGGCTTCCTCGGCACCCCCCGCAACGACGGGTCCGCCCAGGCCCTCGCCGGGCTCGAGGACTCCTTCAACACCTACCTGTCCGGCAAGGACGGCGAGGCTCGCTACCAGGTCGGTGCCGGCAACAAGATCCCGCTGGGGGACAACACCGTCACGCCGGCGGTCGACGGCAAGGACCTGACCCTCACCATCGACCGCGACCTGCAGTACTACGCCCAGCGCGTGCTCCAGCAGACCGTGGTGAAGGCGGGCGGCACGTCCGGCATGGCGCTGGTCATGGACACCCGTACCGGCGAGCTGCTGGCCCTGGCCGACTACCCGACCTACGACGCCTCCGACCCGTACAGCTACGCCAAGGAGCTGTACAAGTCCTCCGCGCTCACCGACGTCTACGAGCCCGGCTCGGTCGAGAAGGTGCTGACCGTCAGCTCGCTGGTCGACGCGGGCCTGGCGTTCAAGGAGCAGCGGTTCAAGGTGCCGGGCAAGCTGCACCGCCAGGACCGCCCGATCGGCGACTACTGGGACCACGGCACCATCCGGCTCACGCTGGCCGGGATCCTCGCCAAGTCCTCGAACATCGGCACCGTGCTGGCCGCCGACCAGTTCAAGCCCGGCCAGCTGCGCGGCTACCTGAGCGAGTTCGGCCTCGGCGCCCGCACCGGGCTGGGCCTGGGCGGCGAGAGCCGCGGCATCCTGCCCCAGGGCGCGGCGTGGACCTCGCAGGTCGGGGACCGCATCGCCTTCGGCCAGTCGCTGTCGGTCAACGCCGTGCAGATGATCGCCGCCGTCAACACCATCGCCAACGGCGGCGTGCGTGTCGCCCCGAGCCTGGTCAAGGGGGCGGCCCGGACCGACGACGGGACCGTGGTCGGCACCGACGCGGTGACCAGTCGTCGCGTGGTCAGCGCCGACGCCGCCCACGAGACGATGCTGATGATGGAGCGCGTGGTGCAGCCGTCGCCGATCGGCGTCGCGCCGGGCGCGCAGGTGCCCGGCTACCGCGTCGCCGGCAAGACCGGCACCGCCCAGCGCGTGGTGGACGGCCGCTACGACGGCAGCCTCACGGTGTCCTTCGCGGGCTTCGCCCCGGCCGACGAGCCCCGGTTCACCATCTACGTCGTGGTGCACGACCCGCGCGAGGGCAGCGGCGGCGGCAGCGTCGCGGGTCCCGCGTTCGCCAAGCTGATGAGCCACACCCTGCGCCGCTACGGCGTCGCGCCCACCGGCGCGAAGCCCAACCAGACGCCGGTCGCGTGGTGAGCGGCGACGTCCTGACCACGCGGCCCGCGCGTCCACCGGCCACGCCCCTGGACGCGGTCGCGCGCGCCGTCGGCGCGTCGTACGACGGGCCGACCGGCGCCCCGGAGGTCACCGGCGTCACCCTCGACTCGCGACGGGTGCGGCCCGGAGACCTGTACGCCGCCCTGCCGGGCTCGCGTGCCCACGGCGCCTCGTTCGCGCCCCAGGCGGCCGCGGCGGGGGCGGTCGCACTGCTGACCGACGCCGAGGGCGCCGACCTCGCGGCCGCCACCGGCCTGCCCGCCGTGGTCGTCGCCGAGCCGAGGCGAGTCCTCGGCACCGTCGCCGCGCTCGTCTACGGCCGGCCGGCCGCGGCGCTGCGCACCATCGGCGTGACGGGCACCCAGGGCAAGACCACCGTCACCCGCCTGCTCGACGGCGGCCTGCTCGCCGCCGGGGTGCGCAGCGCCGTCATCGGCACCGTCGGCACCCGGATCGCGGGGGAGGAGGTCAAGACCGCCCTCACCACGCCCGAGGCGCCCGACCTGCACGGGCTGTTCGCCCGGATGCGGGAGCTCGACGTCACCGCGTGCGCGATGGAGGTCTCCAGCCACGCCCTGGTCATGGGCCGGGTGGACGGAGTCGTGTTCGACGTCGCCGTCTTCACCAACCTCGGACGCGACCACCTCGACTTCCACGCCGACGTCGAGGACTACTTCGCCGCGAAGGCCAGCCTGTTCACCCCCGAGCGCGCCCGGCTCGGCCTGGTCTGCGTGGACGACGAGCACGGGCGCCGGCTCGCCCGCGAGGCCGGCATCCCGGTGCGCACCTACTCCGTCGCGCGCCGCGACGCCGACTGGTCGGTCTCCGCGGTCGAGCAGCGGGCCGACGGCTCGGCGTTCACCGTGCACGGCCCCGGCGGGGTCACCGTGGCGGCGACGGTCCCGCTGGCGGGGGAGTTCAACGTGGCGAACGCGCTGGCCGCGATCGCGGCGGCCGCCGAGGCGGGCTTCGCGCCGCAGGAGGTCGCCGACGGGATCGGCCGGGCCGGCGGAGTGCCCGGGCGCCTGGAGCGGATCGAGACCGGCCGGGACCTGACCGTCGTCGTCGACTACGCCCACAAGCCCGACGCGGTCGACGCCGTGCTGCGCACCCTCCGTCCCGTCACCCGTGGCAGGCTGGTCGTCGTGATCGGCGCTGGGGGCGACCGCGACCGCGGCAAGCGGCCCGTGATGGGCGCCATCGCCGCGGAGCTCGCCGACCTCGTGATCGTCACCGACGACAACCCGCGCAGCGAGGACCCCGCCGCGATCCGCGCCGAGGTGCTCGCCGGAGCCCGCAGCGGGCCGGCGGAGGTGCTGGAGGTCGGTGACCGCCGTGCGGCGATCGCGACCGCCCTCCGCGGCGCCGGTCCCGGGGACGTCGTCCTCGTGGCCGGCAAGGGCCACGAGACGGGCCAGGAGGTCGCCGGCGTCGTGCACCCCTTCGACGACCGCGAGATCGTGCGGGAGCTGATCGCGGACCTCCCGGCCGGAGGTGGGGCGTGATCCCGCTCCCGCTCTCGGTGGTCGCCGACGTCGTCGGCGGCACCCTGCACGGCACGGACGTGACGCTCTCCGCTCCGGCGTACGTCGACAGCCGAGCCCCCCTCGCCGGCGGGCTGTTCGTCGCGGTCGTGGGGGAGCGGGTCGACGGCCACGCCTACGCCGACGGCGCCCACGCCGTCCTCGGCAGCCGTCCCACGGCTGCGCCCACCGTGGTCGTCGCCGACCCGGTGGCCGCGCTGGGCCGGCTCGCGCGGCACGTGGTCGACCGGCTCGACGCGACGGTCCTCGCGATGACCGGCTCGCAGGGCAAGACCGGCACGAAGGACTACCTCGCGGCCGTCCTGCGCGGCCTGGCCGGTGAGGACGCCGTGGTGGCGACGGCCGCCAACAACAACAACGAGCTCGGCGTGCCGCTCACCGTCCTCCGCGCGGACCCGGACACGCGTCATCTCGTCGTGGAGATGGGCGCCCGCGGCGTCGGGCACATCTCCTACCTGTGCGACATCGCGCCGCCGTCGATCGCGGCGGTGCTCAACGTCGGCACGGCGCACGTCGGCGAGTTCGGTGGCCGGGAGCAGATCGCCCGGGCCAAGGGCGAGATCGTCGAGGCGCTGCCGGCCGAGGGCACCGCCGTCCTGAACGCCGACGACCCGCTCGTCGCCGCCATGGCCCCGCGGACCCGGGCCCGCGTCGTCACCTTCGGCGAGGCGGGACACCTGCGCTGGCACGACCTGCGCCTCGACGCGCTGGGCCGGCCCGCCTTCGACCTCGAGCACGAGGGCGTCCGGCACCCGGTCCGGCTGCGCCAGACCGGCATCCATCAGGTCCCCAACGCCGTCGCCGCGGCCGCGATGGCGATCGCCGCCGGGCTGCCGGCCGACGGCGTCGCCCGCGCGCTGAGCGAGGCCCGGGCCGCGTCGCGCTGGCGGATGGAGGTCGACGAGCGCTCCGACGGCCTGATCGTGGTCAACGACGCCTACAACGCCAACCCCGACTCGATGCGCGCGGCCCTCGAGGCACTGGTCGCGATCGGCCGGGGCGACGGCGCGCGCCGTCGCCGTACGGTCGCGGTCCTCGGCGAGATGAAGGAGCTCGGCGAGGAGCACGAGGCGGGCCACCGGGCGGTCGGTGCCGACGCGGCCCGGCTGGGCGTCGACGTCGTGGTGGTCGTCGGCGAGGCGGCGTCCGGCATCGCCGACGGCGCCCGCGCCGGCGCCGGTGAGGTGATCGTCACGGCGGGCCGTGACGAAGCGACGGCCTGGGTGCGGCAGAATGCCGGGGCGGAGGACGTCGTCCTCGTCAAGGCGTCGCGCGGAGCGGCCCTGGAAGTGGTGGCAGAGGCGATCTTGATGAATGGCTCCGAGGAGACGACGGCGTGAGAGCGATCCTGCTCGGTGGCGGCATCGCCCTGCTGATCTCGCTGCTCGGCACCCGGGTCGCGATCAACGCGTTCACCAAGCTGGGCTACGGCCAGGAGATCCGCGACGACGGCCCGACCAGCCACCACACCAAGCGCGGCACCCCCACCATGGGCGGCGTCGTCATCATCCTGGCCGCGGTGATCGCCTACTTCGCGGCGAAGCTGATCACGCTCACCACGCCGAGCGCCTCGGCGATGCTGCTGCTCTTCCTGTTCGTCGGCATGGGCCTGGTCGGCTTCCTCGACGACTTCATCAAGATCTCGAAGCAGCGCAGCCTCGGCCTGCGCAGCAAGGCCAAGATGGCCGGGCAGACGGTGATCGCGCTGGTCTTCGGGTGGCTCGCCCTCTCGCCGTGGCTCGAGGACGAGCACGGCCGGACGCCGGCCAGCGAGAAGGTCTCCTTCCTGCGCGAGCTCGACTGGTTCGTGCTGCCGACGGTCCTGGCGATCCTGCTGATCTGGCTCTTCGTCGCCGGCTTCAGCAACGCGGTCAACCTCACCGACGGCCTCGACGGGCTCGCGGCCGGCGCCTCGGTGATGGTCTTCGGTGCCTACACGCTGGTGAACATCTGGCAGAACAACCAGTTCTGCCAGGAGGACCCGAGCGCCACCTGCTACAACGTGCGCGACCCGCTCGACCTGGCGATCATCGCCGCGGCGATCACCGGTGCGTGCTTCGGCTTCCTGTGGTGGAACGCCTCGCCCGCCAAGATCTTCATGGGCGACACCGGCTCGCTGGCCCTCGGCAGCGCCCTCGCCGGGTTCGCGATCCTCACCCGGACCGAGCTGCTGCTGGTCATCCTGGGCGGCCTGTTCGTCCTGGAGACGGTCTCGGTGATGATGCAGGTCGGCTTCTTCAAGCTCACCAAGGGCCGGCGGATCTTCCGGATGGCGCCGATCCACCACCACTTCGAGATGCTCGGCTGGGAGCAGGTCACCGTGGTGATCCGGTTCTGGATCATCACCGGCCTGTTCGTCGCGACCGGCCTCGGCATCTTCTACGCCGAATGGGTCTCCCGGCTGTGAGCGCGACGCGGTGAGCCGCGACGTCTCCACGCTGGGCCGCGCCGACTCCTGGGAGGGGGTCCGCGCCGTGGTCGCGGGCTTCGGCGCGAGCGGCGCGGCCGCGGTCGACAACCTGCTCCACCTCGGCGCCTCGGTGCACGCGGTCGCGGAGGCCGCCAGCCCGAGCGTCCGAGAGCGCGCCGAGCTGCTCGAGGTCCTCGGCGCCCGCATCGACATCCGGGAGGGCGCCACGGCGGGCCTGCCCGCCGAGCCCGCGGACATCGACGTGCTCGTGGTGTCCCCGGGCTTCCGGCCCGACGCGCCGATCGTGGCGGCCGCCCGCGAGGCGGGCATCCCCGTGTGGGGCGAGGTCGAGCTGGCCTGGAGGCTGCGCGACCCCGCCCACCCCGCGCCCTGGCTGTGCGTCACCGGCACCAACGGCAAGACCACCACCGTGCAGATGCTCGACAGCATCCTGCGCGCCGCCGGCCTGCGCAGCGTCGCCGCCGGCAACGTCGGCCTGCCGCTCACCGAGGCGGTCATGGACCCCGAGCCCTACGACGTCCTCGCCGTGGAGCTCTCGAGCTTCCAGCTGCACTACACCGAGACCATGGCCGCCGAGAGCGCCGCCGTCCTCAACCTCGCCGAGGACCACCTCGACTGGTACGCCGGGCCCTCCGCGATGGAGGACTACGCCCGCGACAAGGGACGGATCTACCAGGGAGTCCAGCGCGCCTGCGTCTACAACGTGGCCGACCCGGCGACGGAGCGGCTGGTGCGCGAGGCGGACGTCGTCGAGGGCACCCGCGCCATCGGCTTCACGCTCGGCACTCCCGGTGTCGGGATGCTCGGCGTGGTCGAGGACATCCTGGTCGACCGCGCGTTCATCGAGGAGCGCGCCACGAGCGCCGCCGAGCTGTGCACCCTCGACGAGCTGGCCTCCAGCGCGCCGCACTTCGTCGCCAACGCCCTGGCCGCAGCGGCGCTGGCGCGGGCGCACGGCATCAGCCAGGCCGCCGTACGCGAGGGGCTGCGCTCCTTCCGTCCCGACGGCCACCGGATCGCGCTGGTCGCCGAGCGCGACGGGGTGGCCTGGGTCGACGACTCCAAGGCGACCAACCCGCACGCGGCCGCCTCCTCGCTGGCCGCCTACGAGCCGGTCGTCTGGGTCGCCGGCGGACTCGCCAAGGGCGCCAGCTTCGACGACCTGGTGCGGACCGCGGCGACCCGGCTCCGGGCCGCGGTCCTCATCGGCCGGGACCGCCACGTGATCGCGGAGGCGCTTTCGCGACACGCGCCCGATGTGCCGGTGATCGAGGTCGACCTCCCCGAGACTGGTGCCGTCGGAGAGCTCGACCTGATGAGGCGCGTGGTCGCCGCTGCAGCCGAGGCCGCCCAGCCGGGCGACACCGTGCTGCTGGCGCCGGGATGCGCCTCGATGGACCAGTTCACCGACTACGCCGCGCGGGGAGACGCGTTCGCCGCCGCGGTCAGGGAGCACGTCGGGGAGTAGCAGGGGCCGAGCAGGAGCGAGGGGGTCGTCATCACCACCGCCAATCCTGAGACCTCGGGCCCTGGGAGGCTCCGTCTCCCCGTGCGCCGCCTCAGCGCCCGCCGTCTCGCCGATCGCCGTCTCACCGACCGCAGGCCCGGCTGGCTCAGCGCCCTCAAGGACGCGTTGGACCGGCCGCTGACGACGTACTACCTGTTGCTCGGCGCGACCGCCCTGCTGCTGGTCATCGGCCTGATCATGGTGCTGAGCGCCTCCAGCGTGCGCGCCTACAGCCAGACCGGCGACTCGTACACGATCGTGCGCCGCCAGCTGATGTGGGTGGTGATCGGCGTGCCCTGCGCCTTCATCGCCTCCCGGGTCTCGGTGCGCTGGGTGCGCGGGCTGGCCTATCCGGCGTTCTCGGTGTCGCTCGTCCTGCTCGTGGTGACCGCCTTCGCGGGACGCGAGGTCAACGGCAACACCAACTGGCTGGTGCTCGGACCGATCCAGGTCCAGCCCTCGGAGATCGCCAAGCTCTCGCTGATCATCTGGGCCAGCCACATCTACGCCAACAAGGAGCGACGGCTCGGCAGCCTGCACCAGATGCTCGTCCCGGTGGTGCCGGGCATGGTGCTCGCGACCACCCTCGTCGTGGTCGGCCGCGACCTCGGCACCGCGCTGATCTTCTTCGCGCTGCTGATCGCGATGCTGTGGGTGGTCGGCGCGCCCGGCAAGCTCTTCGCGCTCGCGATGCTCGGCGTCAGCGTGCTCGCCCTCGGCCTCGCGGCGACCGACTCCGAGCGCCTGGCCCGCATCTACAACTTCGCCGACCCGTTCAAGGACTACCACGGCACGGGCTGGCAGCCCGCCCACGGCCTGTACGCCATGGCCAGCGGGGGAGTCTTCGGCGAGGGCATCGGGGCCAGCCAGCAGAAGTGGGGCCAGCTTCCGGAGGCCCACACCGACTTCATCTTCGCCGTGCTCGGCGAGGAGCTCGGGCTGGTCGGCACCCTCCTCGTGATCGGGCTCTTCCTCGTCCTCGCCTACGCCGCGATCCGGGTCGCCCGCGAGACCAAGCAGCCGTTCGTCCGCTACTGCACCTTCGGCATCGTCGTCTGGCTCCTCGGCCAGATGATGATCAACGTCGGCATGGTGCTGGCCCTCCTCCCGGTCATCGGCATCCCCCTGCCGCTGGTGTCCTACGGCGGCTCCAGCCTGCTCCCGACCCTGGCCGCGCTCGGCCTCGTCATCGGCTTCGCCCGGCGCGAGCCGGCGGCGGCCCGCGCGCTCGCCCAGCGGCGCCGGGCCAGGTCGGCGGGCCTGAGTGCCTGAAGTAGGTTCTGCCGCGTGAGGATTCTTCTGGCCGGCGGAGGGACGGCGGGGCACACCTCGCCACTGCTCGCCACCGCCGACGCCCTGCGCCGCCTCGACCCGGACGCCGAGATCACCTGTCTCGGCACGCCGCGTGGACTGGAGAACACCGTCGTCCCCGCCGCGGGCTACCCGCTCCGGCTGGTCCCGCCGGTGCCGCTGCCGCGCAGGCCCGGCAAAGACCTCGCCCTCGTCCCGCAGCGCCTGCGGCGTGCGGTCAAGGCGGCCCTCGAGGTCGTCGACGAGGTCCGGCCGGACGTCGTCGTCGGCTACGGCGGCTACGTCTCCATGCCGGCGTACGTCGCCGCGCGGCGCCGCAGGCTGCCGCTGGTCGTCCACGAGCAGAACGCCCTGCCCGGGATCGCCAACAAGGTGGGCGCCCGGCTCGCGGACCGGGTGGCGGTGAGCTTCCCGGACACCCCGCTGCGCAGGGCGGAGTACGTCGGCCTCCCGATCCGCCGGATGATCGCGACCCTCGACCGTGCGGCCCTGCGTGCGGAGGCCCGGTCCTTCTTCGGCCTGGACCCGGACCGACCCACCCTCGTCGTCACCGGCGGCTCGCAGGGCGCGCGGCGGCTGAACCAGGCGGTGAGCGGTGCCGCCGGGGCGCTCGGCGCCGCCGGCGTCCAGGTGCTCCACGTCGTCGGGCCCCGGGGCGCGAGCGACCCCAGCTGGTCCGAGCCCGCCGCGGCGGGCGCGCCCTATGTCGTCGTGCCCTTCGTGGAGCGGATGGACCTCGCGCTGGCCGCTGCGGACGTCATGGTCTGTCGCGCGGGTGCGTCCAGCGTGGTCGAGGCCGCGGCGACCGGCGTCCCTGCGATCTTCGTCCCGCTGCCCATCGGCAACGGCGAGCAGGCGCTCAACGCGCGGCCGGTCGTCGAGGCCGGGGGAGCGCTGCTGGTCGAGGACGCGGCGTTCAGCGCTGACTACGTCGCCGACACGGTGCCCGCCCTCGCCCGCGACGCCCAGCGGCTCGCCCGGATGTCCGCCGCGGCGTCCGACCTCGTTCCCCGCGACGCCGACGAGCGGCTCGCCCGGATCGTCCTGGACGTCGCCGGAGCGGCCCGGTGAAGATCCCGGTCCCCGACGAGATCCTCCCCGCCGACCGGCTCGGGCGCGTCCACTTCGTCGGCATCGGCGGCGCCGGCCTGTCCGGGATCGCGCGGCTGATGCACCAGTCCGGCGTCCCGGTCGCCGGCAGCGACGCCTCGGACTCCGCCGTCGTGCGCGCGCTGCGCGAGGAGGGCATCGCGGTCCAGGTCGGGCACGACCCGGCGCACCTCGACGGCGTCGACACCGTGATCGCCACCACCGCCGTCCGCGAGGACAACCCCGAGATCGTGGCCGCTCTCGCGCGGGGCCTGCGCCTGTGGCCGCGCTCGGCCGGTCTCCAGTCCGTGCTCCTGGACAAGGACGTGGTCGCCGTCGCCGGCACCCACGGCAAGACCACGACGACGGCGATGACCGTCGTCGCGCTGCAGGAGGCAGGCCTCGACCCCACCTTCGCGATCGGCGCCGAGGTCGAGACCCTCGGCACCAACGCGCGCCTCGGCACGGGGCGGGTCGCGGTCGTGGAGGCGGACGAGTCGGACGGCGCCTTCCTGGTCTACACCCCGCGCATCGCCGTGGTCACCAACGTCGACGCCGACCACCTGGACCACTGGGGCACCGAGGAGGCCTACGAGGCGGCGTTCGCGCAGTTCGCGCGGCGCGCGCCCGTGACCCTCGCGGAGCGGCCCGACCTGACCTCCCGCACGGTCGGCTTCGGCGACGGCGCGCGGCTGCGCGGGCACGACCTGGTCATCGAGGCGGGACGCACGCGCTTCCGCGTCGACCGTGACGGCGAGGACCTCGGCGCCGTCGAGCTCGCGGTGCCCGGCCGTCACTACGCCCAGGACGCGCTGCTGGCGCTGGCCGTCGGCCTCGAGCTCGGGCAGGACCCCGCGGCCCTGGTCCGCGGGCTCGCGCGCCACCAGGGCGCGAAGCGGCGCATGGAGCCGGTCGGCGAGGCCGCCGGCGTGCGCGTCTACGACTCCTACGCCCACCACCCCTCCGAGATCCGGGGCGACCTCGAGGCCGCGCGCTCCCTGGTCGCCGGCGACCAGCGGCTCGTCGTGTGCTTCCAGCCCCACCTCGTCTCGCGCACCCGTCTCCTCGGCGAGCAGATGGGCCGCGAGCTCGGAGTCGCCGACGAGGTCGTCGTGATGGACGTCTATGTCGCCCGCGAGGACCCCGACCCCGAGGTCACCGGCGCGCTGGTGGCGGGCGCGGTGCCGCTGCCGCGGGGGCAGGTCCGCTTCGTGCCCGAGCGGGAGGACGCGCTCGCCGCCGTGGTGGCGCTGGCGCGGCCCGGCGACCTCGTGCTCACCCTGGGCGCCGGTGACGTCACCGCGCTGGCGCCCCGGGTCCTCACCGCCCTGGCGGAGCGGGGCGATGGCGAGGCCTAGACGGCGCGGCTCCCGCGACACGACGCGCAGCCCGCAGGACCGGATGCGGCGGGCCTTCGCGCGCCGGCAGCGCGCGCGGCGGTGGCTCACCTGGCGCTACGTGCTGGCTGCGGTGCTGCTCGTCGGCGCGGTGTGCTTCGGCGTCTACGCCGTCTACTTCTCGAGCTGGCTGCGGGCCGAGGGGGTGCAGGTGGTCGGGAACGCGCAGCTGTCCGAGAAGCAGGTGCTCGCGACCGCGGACGTGCCCCTCGGCGGGCCGCTCGCGAGCGTCGACCTGCGCGCCGTCGAGGTCCGGCTGAAGTCCCTGGCGACGGTCAGGTCCGTCGACGTGTCACGGACCTGGCCCCACGACGTCCGCATCGAGATCGTCGAGCGCACCCCGGTGGCGGTGCTCGACCGGGGGGACCGGCTGACCAACCTCGATGCCAGCGGGGTCGCCTTCGGGCGTCTGGCGAAGGCGCCCGCCGGGCTGCCGCGGGTCAAGGTCGGGCCGGGCGCGGACGAGGACGCGCTCGCCGAGGGCGCCGCCGTCGTCGTGGCCCTCGACCCCGCCGTCGCCGAGCTGGTCGACTTCGTCGAGGTGCGCACGGTCGACGAGATCGACCTGCACCTGCGCGACGGTCGGCTGGTCCGCTGGGGGAGCGCGGAGCAGGCCGAGGACAAGGCGCGGGTGATCCTCGAGCTGCTCAACGTGGACGCGAAGGTGTACGACGTTTCCGTCCCGGGCGCCCCGACGACCCGCTGAGGCGCCGGCTCTCCGAACCAGCGGGTTTGTCGCCCTCCCGCGCGGCGTGTCTGCGCGATCGCGTGCCGCCGCGTCCCTACTGTCATGACCACGACGAGGTTGACATAACTATAACCCTCAGGTTGAGGGTAAGGGTTGTGACGACACGCCGGTCGGCCACGGGGAAGCGGTCCGGCCGCCGAACGTCGGTGAACGGACACACATTCAAACTTTCGGACAACACCGGAGAGGTGGAGCCGCCGTGGCAGCAGCACAGAACTACCTGGCCATCATCAAGGTCGTCGGCATCGGTGGTGGCGGCGTCAACGCCGTCAACCGGATGATCGAGGTCGGCCTCAAGGGCGTCGAGTTCATCGCCATCAACACCGACGCCCAGGCGCTGCTGATGAGCGACGCCGACGTCAAGCTCGACATCGGCCGCGAGCTGACGCGCGGTCTCGGCGCGGGCGCGAACCCCGACGTGGGCGGCAAGGCCGCCGAGGACCACGCAGAGGAGATCGAGGAGGTGCTCAAGGGCGCCGACATGGTCTTCGTGACCGCCGGCGAGGGCGGCGGCACCGGCACCGGCGGCGCCCCCGTCGTGGCCCGGATCGCCCGCTCGCTCGGCGCGCTGACCATCGGTGTGGTGACCCGTCCGTTCACCTTCGAGGGCGCCCGCCGCAAGAAGTCCGCCGACGAGGGCATCGAGCGGCTCCGCGAGGAGGTCGACACCCTCATCGTGATCCCGAACGACCGGCTGCTGCAGATCTCGGACCGCAACGTGTCGATGCTGGACGCGTTCAAGCAGGCCGACCAGGTGCTGCTGCAGGGCGTCTCCGGCATCACCGACCTCATCACAACCCCCGGCCTGATCAACGTCGACTTCGCCGACGTCAAGGCCGTGATGAGCAACGCCGGCTCCGCCCTGATGGGGATCGGCTCGGCCCGGGGCGAGGACCGCGCGCTGGCCGCCGCCGAGATGGCGATCAGCAGCCCGCTCCTCGAGGCGTCCATCGACGGCGCCCACGGCGTGCTGCTCTCCATCGCCGGCGGCTCGGACCTCGGCATCTTCGAGATCAACGAGGCCGCGGCCATGGTGGCCGACGCGGTGCACGCCGACGCCAACATCATCTTCGGCACCATCATCGACGACGCTCTCGGCGACGAGGTGCGCGTGACGGTCATCGCCGCCGGCTTCGACGGCGGCCTGCCCAAGCGCCGCGACGAGTCCACCGTGCGCCGTCCGCAGCAGGCGCCGGCCACGCCGGCGCCGGCGCGCTCGGCCACCCCGGCGGCGCAGCAGCGCCGGGAGGAGCCCGCGGCCCCCGCCCGCGAGGCGGCGCCCCAGTCCGACCCCCAGTCCGAGCCCCAGCCGGTCGGCGCCCGCACGAACCCGGCGCCGATGCAGTTCGACGACGGCGACGACCTGGACGTGCCCGACTTCCTCAAGTGAGCCGTGTTCTTCTTCCGTGACACCGCCGACCTCGACCCGGACCGCGCCAGCGGGAGCCGGGTCGAGGTCGCGTTCACGGACGCCTCGCTGGACCTGCGCGAGGCCGCCGGACTCCCCGCCGCCCTCGAGGCGCTGAGGAGCGCCACCGGCGTCCCGTTCGCCCGGATGGACCAGGTCCACGCGGCCGACGTGGTCGATCGCGAGGGCGCCGCCGACGGCGTGCCCACCGCCGACGGCCAGGTCAGCGCCGCGCGGGAGCTCGGCCTCATGGTGCGCGTCGCCGACTGCGTGCCGGTCGTCCTCGCCGACCTCGCGTCCGGTGTCATCGGTGTCGCGCACGCCGGCCGCCGCGGCGTCCAGGAGGACGTCGTCACCCGCACCGTGGAGCGGATGCGCCTGCTGGGCGCCACCGAGCTCGCCGCCTGGGTGGGTCCTCACATCTGCGGACGGTGCTACGAAGTTCCTGCCACCCTGCGCGAGGAGGTCGCCGCCCGCGTGCCGTCGACGTACGCCGAGACCAGCTGGGGGACTCCCGCCCTCGACCTCGGCGCCGGAGTGACGGCCCAGCTCGCCGCGTCCGGCGTGGCGGTCACGACGGTGCCCGGGTGCACCCGCGAGGAGCCGCGTCTCCACTCCTACCGCCGCGACGGCGACGCGGCCGGCCGCTTCGCGGGGCTGGTGTGGCTCTCATGACCGCGAGCCCCGAGCGCGCCGAGCAGCTGCGGAACCGCCTGGCGGAGGTCCGGGACCGGATCGCCCGCGCCGCCACCGACGCCGGCCGGGCGCCTGACGACGTCGCCCTCGTCGTCGTCACCAAGTTCTTCCCGGCCTCCGACGTCCGGCTCCTCGCCGGGCTCGGCGTCACCGACGTGGGGGAGAACCGGCACCAGGAGGCGGAGGCCAAGGCCGCGCAGTGCGCCGACCTGGGCCTGCGCTGGCACTTCATCGGGGGCCTCCAGTCCAACAAGGCCGCCGCCGTCGCCCACTACGCCGACGTCGTCGAGTCGGTGGACCGCCCGGCGCTGGTCCCGCGCCTGGCGCGGGGTGCCGCCGACGCCGGTCGCGTCGTCGAGGTCCTGCTCCAGGTCAGCCTCGACCCGCCGGGACGCGACCACCGCTTCGGTGCCGACCCCACCGGCCTGCCGGCGCTGGCGGACGAGGTCGCCCGCACTCCCGAGCTGCGGCTGCGGGGCCTGATGGCCGTCGCCCCCCTCGACGACGACCCCGCCCTGGCCTTCGCCCGGCTCGCCGGGATCCGCGCCGACTTCCTGTCCCGGCACCCCGACGCGACGATCCTCTCCGCAGGGATGAGCGGCGACCTGGAGGCCGCGATCACCGTCGGTGCGACACACGTACGCGTTGGCTCCGCCATCCTCGGTTCGAGGGTGGGAGTCCAGTAATGTCCACAACACCACCAGACGCTCCCGCGATCCGGGAGCGCCAGATCACGGAGGCAAAGTCATGAGCGGTGCGATGCGCAGGATCGGTGAGTACCTCGGCCTGCTGGAGGACACCGGCTATGACGAGTACGACGACGAGGTGACCGAGCCGGCCCGCGCGCGCGAGACGCGCGAGTCCCGGCACGAGCGCCCCGTGCGCGCCGTACCGTCCGGCACGGCCGCGGGCAGCGTCGCCGACCTCGAGGAGCGCCGCCGCCCCGTCGCGGTCGCCCCGCAGCCGGTGGTCGCCGAGCTCTCCCGGATCACGACCCTGCACCCCACCACCTACAACGAGGCCCGCTCGATCGGTGAGGAGTACCGCGAGGGCATCCCGGTGATCATGAACCTCACCGAGATGGACGACGCCGACGCCAAGCGGCTCGTCGACTTCGCCGCCGGCCTCATCTTCGCCACCCGCGGCAGCATCGAGCGCGTCACCAACAAGGTCTTCCTGCTCTCCCCGCCCAACGTGACGGTCGCGGCCGAGGACAAGCAGCGGATCGCGGCGGACGGCTTCTTCAACCAGAGCTGAGTCCTCAGGGCCGAGCGTGTCGGATACCGGGCTCGCCGCACGGTCCTCGCTTCGCTTCGGACCGCGGGCTTCCCCCGGTGCGGCTTCGCCGCGTCCGACACGCTGCCGGCCCCGCGGTCGAGGCTCGCTCGGTGCCGGGTCGCTCGGCGGCCAGACGTTCGCCGCCGCCGGTGGTTGAGGTGCGAGGCGCCCCGGCGCCGAGCCTCGAAACCTCCGGCCCCCAGTCCCGGCCCGCCCCGGTGGTTGAGGTGCGAGGCGCCCCAGCGCCGAGCCTCGAAACCTCCGGCACCCCGGCCCAGGCCGCGCCGGTGGTTGAGGTGCGAGGCGCCCCGGCGCCGAGCCTCGAAACCACCCCACGGCCCCGCCCACCCCACCCGGTAGGTTTTCGGGCGTGACGATCGTCGGCTGGATCATCGAGGGCGTGCTGTTCGCCTTCATCGCGTTCCTGTGGGTCCGCTTCATCACCGACTGGGTGCAGGTCTTCGCTCGCGCCTGGGAGCCCCGGGGGCCGGTGCTCGTCTTCCTGGAGCTCGCCTACACCGTCACGGATCCGCCGATCAACGGCCTGCGCAAGGTGATCAAGCCGATCCGGATCGGCAACTTCGCCCTCGACATCAGCTTCATCCTGGTGATGATCCTGGCCTACGTGCTGCTCTCGGTGAACCGCTCTACTCTTCTCCTGTGATACTCCTGTGACGCCAGTGGTCGCCACGACGCTGGCCGGACCGGAGTGTCACCCTCGGACCGTGGATGCCGCCTTCATCAGGGCAAGCGCTATGGTTCGTGAAGACATACCTGTCGAAGTCTTTCTTCCGCATAGATTGGTGAGGTCATGCCCCTGACGCCTGAGGACGTGAGCAACAAGCGCTTTACGCCGGTTCGGCTGCGCGAGGGCTACGACATGGGCGAGGTCGACCAGTTCCTTGACGAGGTGGAGGCCGAGCTCGCCCGCCTGACCCAGGAGAACGACGACCTCCGCGCGAAGCTCGCTGCGGCGCAGGCCGGGACGTCCGCGACGTTCGATGCGCCGACCCAGCTGGCTCCGGTGCCCGAGGTCGTGGCCGAGCCGCCGGCCGCCGTCGAGCCGCCCGCTCCGGTCGAGCCCGTCCCCGCCGCCGCGCCCGTGGCTCCTGCCGTCGCCGGTGGCGTCGAGACGATCCGGGTCGAGACCGTGCCCGAGGCGTCCAACGCCGCCGCCCGACTCCTCGAGATCGCCACGCGCAACGCCGACGAGCTCGTCGAGGACGCCAAGAACGAGGCCGACAAGATCGTCGGCGAGGCGCGGACCAAGTCCGAGCGGCTCGCCTCCGAGGCCAAGATCAAGGCCGACCGGCTCGAGTCCGACGCCCGCACCCGCGCCGAGATGCTCGACGCGGAGACCGCCGAGCGTCGCGCCCAGCTGTTCGGCGACCTCGAGAAGGAGCGCGACAAGCTCTCCGCGGAGGTGGAGACCCTGCGCTCCTTCGAGCGCGAGTACCGCTCCCGCCTCAAGAGCTACTTCACCCAGCAGCTCGAGGCGCTGCAGACGCCGGGAGACACCCTGGCGCCCGTGGAGGAGACGCCGGCCCCGAAGCGGCTGCGCTCCATCCTCGGCGAGGAAGAGGCCTGAGCCACCCGCTCAGCCGAGATCTCCGACCGACCGAGACCGGTCGGCCCGCACCGCGGGCCGACCGGTCTCGTCGTCATGCCGGGCGGTGTGGCTGCTTGGACCCGCCCGCCGTAGCCGCTACCCTCCGCAGCACGCCCACCGCTCGCTCGCGCGTGGGTCGCCGCCTCCGAGGAGTCCTTCATGGCCCGCAGCACGAAGAAGTCGTTGGCCGGTCAGGCCGCTTCCGCCGCCCGGAAGATGATCCGCCCACGGAAGGCAGCGGCCGCCGCGGCACCGGCGAAGAAGGCGGCTCCCGCGAAGAAGGCGGCACCGGCGAAGAAGGCGGCACCGGCGAAGAAGGCGGCACCGGCGAAGAAGGCGGCACCGGCGAAGAAGGCGGCACCGGCGAAGAAGGCGGCACCGGCCAAGAAGGCGGCACCGGCCAAGAAGGCGGCACCGGCCAAGAAGGCGGCACCGGCCAAGAAGGCGGCACCGGCCAAGAAGGCGGCACCGGCCAAGAAGGCGGCTCCGGCCAAGAAGGCGGCACCGGCCAAGAAGGCGGCACCGGCCAAGAAGGCGGCACCGGCCAAGAAGGCGGCACCGGCCAAGAAGGCGGCTCCGGCCAAGAAGGCGGCTCCGGCCAAGAAGGCGGCTCCGGCCAAGAAGGCGGCACCGGCCAAGAAGGCGGCACCGGCCAAGAAGGCGGCCCCGGCCAAGAAGACAGCAGCACCGGCCACCACGGCCACTCCCGCCACGAAGGCAGCCCCCGCGAAGAAGGCAGGTTCGGTGAAGAAGGCAGCATCCGCCAAGAAGGCGGCGCCCGCGTCCCTGGTCGTCCTCGACCACGAGCAGGCGTGGTCGGCCGAGGAGCTCGCGGAGCTGATGGCCGAGCTCCACGAGCAGCGCGAGGCGAGCGCCCGGATCCTGGAGGAGCAGGAGGCGGACCTGACCGGCCTGCTCCGCGACTCCGGCGACGGCGCCGGGCAGGACCAGGCCGACCTCGGCGCGACGAGCTTCGAGCGCGACCACGAGCTCACGGTGCTCAACCACGAGCGGGAGAAGGTGGCCCAGATCGACCGGGCCCTGGCGCGCATCGACGACGGTACGTACGGCGTGTGCGAGTCCTGCGGCAACCCCATCGGCAAGATGCGGTTGATGGCGTTCCCGCGTGCCACACTGTGCATGACATGCAAGCAGCGCGAGGAACGCCGGTAGACCACCGCGACGACGGGCCCGGCCGGACCGGAGAGGGCCTCCTCAGCCACCCGCGCAGCTGGCTGCTCTTTGCGTCCGTCGTGGTCGTGATGGTCGCCGTCGACCAGGTCTCGAAGGTGCTGGCGGTCCGCGAGCTCGCGGGCCAGCCGGATGTCGAGGTCGTCGGCGAGCTGCTGCAGCTGCATCTGACCTACAACCCCGGCGCCGCCTTCAGCCTCGGGACCCGGTTCACCGTCGCGATCACCTGCCTGGCCTGCGCCGCGACCCTCGTCGTGCTGTGGACCAGCCGCCGGGTCGTCAGCAAGGTGTGGGCGGTCGGCCTGGGCCTCCTGCTCGCCGGCATCGACGGCAACCTCATCGACCGGATGGTTCGCGAGCCCGGCCCGTTCCGCGGCCACGTGGTCGACTTCCTCATGCTCCCGAACTGGCCCGTCTTCAACGTCGCCGACATCTGCATCAACGTGGGCGTCGGCCTCATCCTGGTCCAGGTCCTGCGCGGGGTGAGCCTCGACGGCACCCGGGTGCAGGCCGCCGAGCGACCGGACGTGGAGGGGGAGTCGTGACCTCCGCCGACCACCGCAGTCTCGCGGTCCCCGACAGCCTCGAGGGCGAGCGGGTCGACGTCGTGATGGCGCAGCTGTTCGGCGTCTCGCGGACGCGGGCCGCGGACCTGATCGCCCAGGAGCTGGTCTCCCTCGACGGCACCCCGGTCGGCGGCAAGAGCGAGCGGGTCCTGGCCGGATCCGTGCTCGACGTCTCGATCCCGGCCGAGACCGACCCGCTCGAGGTGGTCCCGGAGCTGGTCGAGGGGATCAAGATCATCCACGACGACGACGCCATCGTGGTGATCGACAAGCCGGTCGGCGTCGCCGTCCACCCCTCGCCCGGCTGGCGCGGCCCGACGGTCGTCGGCCACCTCGCGGGCGCCGGCTTCCGGATCTCCACCTCGGGGGCCAAGGAGCGGGAGGGGATCGTCCAGCGCCTCGACGTCGGCACGTCGGGCGTGATGGTGATCGCCAAGTCCGAGCACGCGTACTCGGTGCTCAAGAACGCCTTCCGCCAGCGCACCGTCGACAAGACCTACCACGCGCTGGTGCAGGGCCACCCGGACCCGCTCGAGGGGACGATCGACGCGCCGATCGGGCGGCACCCGCGCTTCGACTACAAGTTCGCGGTGATGGAGGACGGGCGCCACAGCGTCACGCACTACGCGACCCTCGAGGCCCATCGCTTCGCCAGCCTGCTCGAGATCCATCTCGAGACCGGGCGCACCCACCAGATCCGGGTCCACATGAGCGCACTCAAGCACCCATGCGTCGGCGACATCACGTACGGCGCCGACCCGGTCCTGACCCGTCGCGTCGGGCTCGAGCGGCAGTGGCTGCACGCCGTGAGGCTGGGCTTCGAGCACCCGGAGAGCCGTGAGTACGTCGAGTACGAGTCGACCTACCCCGACGACCTCGCGCACGCCCTCGACGTCGTCCGCGACGCCCACTGACCCCGGCGCCGTGCCCGAGCTGGTGCTGCGCCCGGCGGTTCCGGGCGACGTGAGCGCGCTCACCGCCGTCCAGCTCGCCGCCCGGGCGCAGGCCGCGATGCCGCCGGGCGTGCACCCGCCCGACGAGGTCCGCGCGCACCTCGCCGCGCGCCTGCGCGACTCCGAGTGCTGGGTCGCCGAGACGGGCGGCGTCGTGGTCGGGTACGCGCGGTTCACCCGGACCTGGCTCGACGACCTCTACGTCGACCCGACGCACGAGGGCACGGGGGTCGGCAGCGCCCTGCTGGACGTCGTCAAGGCCCGCCATCCCGACGGGTTCAGCCTCTGGGTCTTCGAGCAGAACGCCGCTGCCCGCGCCTTCTACGCCGCCCACGGCCTGCTCGAGCGGGAGCACACCGACGGCTCGGAGAACGAGGAGCGAGCCCCCGACCTGCGGATGGAGTGGTCCCCGCGAACTGTCGGAGGGTCGCCCTAGAGTCGCGGCGATCGTCACGTACGCTTGGTCCTCTTCCCCGAGCGACCGCCTTCCCGCTTGCCAGCACAGCCCTTGAGGAGAGCCGAACCGCCGATGGCTGCCGACGCCGGGGACTTCGTCCACCTGCACGTCCACACCGAGTACTCCATGCTCGACGGTGCGTCGCTGCTCGACGGCCTGTTCACCCGGGTCAACGACCTCGGCATGCCGGCGATCGCGATGACCGACCACGGCAACCTCCACGGTGCCTACGACTTCTACTCCAAGGCCAAGAAGTACGGCGTCCAGCCGATCATCGGCATCGAGGCCTACATCACCCCCGGCACGCCGCGCGGCGAGCGGCGCCGCGTCCGTTGGGGGCAGAGCAACTCCGCGGACGCCGCCGAGGAGGGCGGCAACGACGTCGCGGGCGGCGGCGCCTACACCCACATGACGATGTGGGCGGAGTCGACCGAGGGCATGCACAACCTGTTCCGGCTCTCCTCCCGCTCGAGCCTGGAGGGCTATTTCTACAAGCCGCGGATGGACAAGGAGATCCTCGCCGAGCACAGCAAGGGGATCATCGTCTCCACCGGATGCCCGAGCGGCGCGATCCAGACCCGGCTGCGCCTCGGGCAGTGGGACGAGGCGGTCCGCGAGGCCGCCGAGCTCCAGGACATCTTCGGCCGGGAGTCGGTCTTCCTGGAGCTGATGGACCACGGCATCGCGATCGAGAAGCGCGTCCGCGACGACCTGCTGCGCCTCGGCAAGGAGCTCGGCATCCCGCCGATCGCCACCAACGACTCGCACTACAACAACCCCGAGGACGCCGAGGCCCACGACGCGCTCATCTGCGTCGCCTCGGGCAAGCGGCTCTCCGACACCAACCGGCTCAAGTTCGACGGCGGCGGCTACTACATCAAGTCCGCCGCCGAGATGCGCGAGCTGTGGGCCGACCGCTTCGGCATGCCGGAGGCCTGCGACAACACCCTGGCGATCGCCGAGCGCTGCTCGGTGGAGTTCACCGAGTCCACCGGCGGCTACATGGCGCGCGCCGACGTGCCCGCCGGCGAGACCGAGGAGTCCTGGTTCCGCAAGGAGGTCTGGCGCGGGATCGAGGCGCGCTACCCGGGCGACGCGCTGACCGAGGCAGTCAGGGACCGCGTGGAGATGGAGCTCGCGGTCATCTCCCAGAAGGGCTACTGCGGCTACTACCTGGTGGTCGCGGACTTCATCAACTGGTCCAAGGACAACGGCATCCGGGTGGGTCCCGGCCGCGGCTCGGGCGCGGGGTCGATCGCGGCGTACGCGCTGAGGATCACCGACCTGTGCCCGCTCGAGCACGGCCTGTTCTTCGAGCGCTTCCTCAACCCCGAGCGCCCCTCGATGCCCGACTTCGACATCGACTTCGACGACGCGCGCCGCGGCGAGGTCATCCAGTACGTCACCGAGAAGTACGGCGCCGACCGGGTCGCGCAGATCGCCACGTTCGGCCGGCTCAAGGCCAAGGCCGCCATCAAGGACGCCGCCCGCGTGCTCGACCACGGCTTCGCGATCGGCGACAAGATCACCAAGGCCATGCCGCCCGACGTCATGGGCAAGGGCGTCCCGCTGAAGGAGATCTTCAACCCCGAGCACAAGCGCTACAACGACGGCGGCGAGTTCCGCGCGCTCTACGAGCAGGACCCCGACGTCCGCACGATCTACCAGACCGCGGTGGGTCTCGAGGGCCAGATCCGCAACTGGGGCGTGCATGCCGCCGGCGTCATCATGTCCAGCGAGCCGCTGATCGACATCGTGCCGATCATGGCCCGCCCCCAGGACGGGGCGGTGATCACCCAGTTCGACTACCCGATGTGCGAGTCGCTGGGCCTGGTCAAGATGGACTTCCTGGGCCTGTCCAACCTGCGCATCCTCGAGGACGCGCTGGCCAACATCAAGGCCAACCGCGGCGAGGACGTCGTCCTCGAGGAGCTGCCCTTCGACGACCGGGCGACCTACGAGCTGATGGGCCGCGGCGACACCCTCGGCGTCTTCCAGCTCGATGGCGGCGGCATGCGCGCCCTGCTGCGCTCGATGCAGCCCGACCAGTTCGCCGACATCACCGCGGTCAGCGCGCTCTACCGACCGGGGCCGATGGGTGCGGACTCCCACAACAAGTACGCCCGCCGCAAGAACGGCCGGGAGCCCATCGACCCGATCCACCCCGCGCTCGCCGAGGCGCTCGAGCCGGTCCTGGGGGAGACCTACGGCCTGATCGTCTACCAGGAGCAGGTGATGGCGATCGCCCAGGTCCTGGCCGGCTTCACCCTGGGCGCCGCAGACAACCTCCGCCGCGCGATGGGCAAGAAGAAGAAGGAGGAGCTCGACAAGCAGTACGCCGGCTTCCAGGCCGGCATGCTCGAGCGCGGCTATCCCCAGAAGGCGATCGACACCCTCTGGGAGATCCTGCTCCCGTTCTCCGACTACGCCTTCAACAAGTCGCACTCGGCGGCGTACGGCGTCATCACGTACTGGACCGCCTATCTCAAGGCCAACTACCCGACCGAGTACATGGCGGCCCTCCTGACGTCCGTGAAGGACGACAAGGACAAGATGGCGATCTACCTCAACGAGTGCCGCAGGATGAAGATCCAGGTGCTCCCACCCGACGTCAACGAGTCGGCGCACGACTTCACCGCCGTCGGACGCGACATCCGCTTCGGCCTGACCGCGATCCGCAACGTGGGCGCGAACGTCGTCGACGGCATCGTCGCGGCCCGCCGCGAGGAGGGTCGCTACACCGACTTCAACGACTTCCTGTCCAAGGTGCCGGTCACGGTGTGCAACAAGCGGGTCATCGACTCGCTGATCAAGGCCGGCGCCTTCGATGACATGAAGCACCTGCGGCGGGCGCTCGTCGCGATCCACGAGACCGCGGTCGACCAGTACGTCGACATCAAGCGCAACGAGGCGATCGGGCAGGACTCGCTCTTCGCCGGTCTCGGCGACGACGGCGAAGACGGCGCGGGCCTCGGGTTCGGCGTCAGCGTCGCGATCCCCGAGATCGACGAGTGGGACAAGATGACGCTGCTGGGCCACGAGCGGGAGATGCTCGGGCTCTACGTGTCCGACCACCCGCTGCTCGGCCTGGAGCACGTGCTCTCGCAGGGCACCGACTGCACCATCGGCCAGCTGGTCACCGACGAGGACCGCCCGCACAACTCCACGGTCACCGTCGCCGGACTGGTCACCTCGATCCAGCGCAAGATCACCAAGAACGGCGACCCCTGGGCCACCGTCACGCTCGAGGATCTCGAGGGCGCCATCGACGTCCTGCTGTTCCCAAGCAGCTACCGCCTGGCCGCGCCCTACCTGACCGAGGACGCCATCATCCGCGTCCGCGGTCAGCTCGACACCGAGCGGGACACCGCGCAGCTGCGCGGCCAGGAGGTGACCGTCCCCGACCTCGACAAGCGCAGCGACGGCCCCGTCGTGATCAGTCTGCCCTCGACCCGGTGCACGGGCCCGGTCGTCCAGCAGCTGCGCGAGGTGCTGACCACGCACGCCGGGCTGACCGAGGTGCGCCTGCAGCTGTTGAGCCGGGACTCCACCAAGGTCATGCGCCTGGGGGACAATCTGCGGGTGACTCCCTCCTCCGCGCTCTTCGCCGACCTCAAGCAGCTCCTCGGCCCGGGGTGCCTGGCCGGATGACGGCCCGGCGCTGGGCGGCCCTCGCGGGGCCGGCCGTCCTGGGCGGCCTCCTGGGCGCCCTCGGCGGGTGGCTGTGGTGGGTCTGGTGGGGGCCCGCCACCCAGGGTCGGGTCTACGAGACCAAGGCCGGCAAGGCGTGGTATCCCGACCCCTTCGACCCCGGCATCACCCGTGACTTCAGCGGTACGGCGACCTACGTCGTGGTGGGCTTCGCGCTCGCTCTGCTGCTCGGCCTCGTCGGCGGGTGGTTCGCGCGGCAGCACGCCCTCGCAGGGGTGGTCGCGGTCGTGGTCGGCGCGGGACTCGGTGCCCTGGCGATGACCCTCGTGGGGGAGTGGCTGAGCCCGCCCGACCCCGCCAGCCTGCTCTCCTCGCACGCGGTCGGCGACCGGCTCCCCGGCAGCCTCGCCGTCGCGGGATGGACGCCCTACCTGGCCTGGCCCGTGGGCGCCCTGCTCGGCTATCTCGTGCTGATGGTCTCGCTGCCGGTGCCGCCCGCCGGAGAGGACGCTAGCGCCGGATCGGAGCAGTCCGCGCCGCGGTCAGGCGCACCAGCTCCCCAGGGCTGAGCTCGACCTCCAGCCCGCGCCGCCCGGCCGAGACGAAGACGGTGTCGTAGGCCAGCGCCGAGTCGTCGACGACGGTGGGGTGCGCCTTGCGCTGCCCGAGCGGGGAGATCCCGCCGACGACGTACCCGGTGGCCCGCTCGGCCGCCCTCGGGTTGGCCATCGCCGCCCGGCGGCCGTCCACGGCGCGTGCCAGCGCCTTGAGGTCGAGCTGGCCCGCCACCGGCACCACGCCGACGACGAGCGCACCGTCGACGTCGGCGAACAGCGTCTTGAACACCCGGGCCGGGTCGACCCCCATCGCCGCGGCCGCCTCCTCGCCGTAGGAGGCCGCGCGTGCGTCGTGGTCGTACTCGTGCACGGTGAACGCGACGCCGGCCGCACGCAGCGCGGCCGTCGCGGGTGTCGCTGCGGACGCCTTCCGCTTCGCCATCAGGTCTCCCCTCGGGTACGGCGCGCGCGCACCGCCTGGACGGCCAGGCGGGCGGCGTGCCCGATCGCGAGCTCCGCCTCCATCTGCACCGCGGCCGGGATGGCGGAGCGGGTGAGCACGGCGACCGCGACCCGCTGCGGCTGCTCCCCGCCGATCTCGACGACGCCGACCTCGTGCCGCAGGTCCAGGAAGGTCCCGGTCTTGGAGTGGACCCGCACCTGGTCGCTGACCAGCTCCACCGCCAAGCGGTGCCGGACGAGCTGGCGACCCAGGGCGGACCGCAGGCGTGCGCACGCGGGCGGGCTCGCCACCTGGTCCGACCACACCCGGGCGAGGAGGTCGACGAGGACCCGCGCCGTGCCGACGTTGGCGCGGCTCGGGTCGAGCTCGTCGATGACGTGGCCACCGCCCGGCGTGCGGCCGCCTCCGGTCAGCGCCAGCCCTACAGCGGCGACGGCCCCGGAGGTTCCGTAGATCGCGCGCATCGCGTGGCGCAGCACGATGTCGGGGAAGCCGAGCGCGGTGATGCGCCGGTTCACCTCGTCGATTCCGAGGTGGTCGAGCAGGACGTCGGTGGCGGCGTTGTCGCTGACGGCGAGTGCCAGCTGGAGCAGGTCCTCCGCCGCGACCCGGCTGGGGTGGCGGAAGAGGGCGACGCCGGTGGGCCCGCTCGTCGCCGCATCGGGGTCGAGGTCGAAGGCCCGTGCGGGGTCGAGCTCGCCGCGCTCGAAGGCGTCGTACACCACCAGGGCGATCGGCAGCTTCACGACCGAGGCGAGCGGCCAGACCAGGTCCGCGTCGAAGCCGAGCTCGGCTCCGGTGTCGAGGTTCCGCGCGAGCAGCGACCCGGTGAGGCCCACCGCGGCCCACTCGCGCTGGATCTCGGCGACGAGCGCGGCGTGGTCAGGCGACATCGCGCCGGGTGGAGGTCCCGCCGAGCCCGTCGGCGAGTCGACGGACGAGGGCGTGCCGCTCGGCGGCGTCGAGGACGTGCTCGCCCGTCAGGCGGTAGCTGCGGACGAGGCCGGGGCGCGGCAGCGCCGACCAGGCGACGCCCTCGCGCCGGGCCTCGGCGGCGCTGGCGAGCACGACGTCGTCCCACTGGTGGAGCCCGGTCCACGCCTCGGCGTCCGGGGTCGCGATGCGGACCTGGTCGGCACGCAGGCCCGCGCCGAACGCACCGGCCCGCAGCGGGTCGCGCACCGCCGGCACGTCGTCCTCGGCGCGGATGTGGATGGCGCGCGCGGGCAGGTCGCGCTGCCGGACCGGGCGGCGCAGGTCCTCGAGGCTCAGCTCGCCGGGCGCACCGTCCCCGTGGGCCAGGCCGAGGGGCACGACGAGGTCGCCGGCGTCCGGCGCGGCCGCCACCAGGGCGAGGTGGCAGGTGCCCGTGCGCAGTCCGTCGGCCCGCTCCTCGGGCTCGCCCTCCACGAAGTCCACCCGCACCAGGGGGAGACCGCGGCGGACCGCGGCGCGCGCCCGCGGGTCGACGCCACAGGGCACGCCGATCACGAGGCGCGGGCCCGCGTCGTCGAAGAGGTGGTCGATCCGCTCGAGGCCCGCCAGCACCTCGTCGGCGAGGGGCAGCAGCCGCTCTCCCTCCGGGCTGAGGTCGACCCGGCGGGAGGTGCGCACGAGCAGCCGGACCCCGAGCCGGCGCTCCAGGGCGGCGATGCGGCGGCTGGCCACGGGCTGCGGCTGTCCGCAGCGCTCGGCACCACGGGTGAAGCTGCGCTCGTGCGCCACGGCGCGGAAGCTGCGCAGCGCCTCGACCAGATCCATGCGGGAAACATACCGATCGGGCATGGATCCGCGGCTGATCGTCTTGGTGCGGCCGGTCCGCCGGTTGCCATCCTCGCGGTCATGACCGACCGTCACTCTCCTCCTCGCGTCCTGACCCGGCGCTCGGCGCTGGCCGGCGCCGCCGCCCTCGCCGTGACCGGCGGCCTCGTCGTGCCCGGCGCCTGCGCGGGCGCCGAGCGTCCCCCGAGCGGGACGCGCCCGGGTCCGACGCCCGCCTCGACGCCCGGCGCGGCCCCCAGCGCCGCCACCGTCGACCCGGCCGGCATCCGGGAGATCGAGCAGCGCCATGACCGAAGGGTGGGCGTCTTCGCGCAGAACCTGCAGACCGGCCGCACCCTCGCGCACCGCGCGGAGGAGCGCTTCGTGATGTGCTCGACCTTCAAGACCTTCGCCGTCGGCGCCCTCCTCGACCGCCGCCTGGTCACTCCCGACCCGCGGGTGCTCGAGCGCCGGGTGAGCTACCCGCCGTCGCTCGTCGCCGGTGACATCTGGGCGCCCGCAACGCGCCGTTGGCTGGCCGACGACCACCAGCCCACCTGGCGGGAGGTCGCCGAGGCCGCCGTGCGCGACAGCGACAACGGCGCCGCGAACCTCGTGCTCCAACACATCGGCGGACCCGAGGCGGTCACCCGCCTGTTCCGCGACCTCGGCGACCCGGTCAGCCGCCTCGACCGCTGGGAGCCGGACCTCAGCACCTACCAGCCCGGCCAGGAGCTCGACACCACCACGCCGCGCGCGCTCGGGGCGAGCTTCGCCGCACTCGCCCTCGGCACACAGCTGCGGCGGACCGAGCGCTCGCTCCTGCTCGGCTGGCTGCGGGGCAACCGCACCGACCCTCCCTTCCGGTCGGTCCTGCCCGCCGGCTGGACCATCGCCGACAAGACCGGAGCCGGCGGCTACGCCACGAGGAACGACGTGGGCATCGCCTGGACGCCGCAGGACGTGCCGATCCTGGTCAGCTGCCTGACCCGGGCCGAGGTGCCCGATGCGGAGCGGCTCGACGCTCCCGTGGCCGAAGCCTTCACCGTCGCCGTCGAGGCCCTGCGATGAGCCCCCGGATCGCCGCCATCGAGGCGCGGTACGACCGTCGGGTCGGCGTGTACGCGAAGAACCTCGCCACCGGGCAGACGCTGGCCCACCGGGCGGACGAGCGCTTCGTGATGTGCTCGACCTTCAAGGTGCTGGCCGCCGCCGCAGTCCTCGACGGCCGCCTGCTCACCCCGGACCCGGACGTGCTCGAGCGGCCGGCGTACTGGCCACCGTCGCTGGTGACCGGAGTCGGGTACGCCGACCGGATGGTGCAGTGGCAGGCCTCCGGCTACCGGCCCGACGTCGCCGAGGTGTGCGAGGCCGCGGTGGCCGACAGCGACAACGCGGCCGGGAACTGGCTGCTCGGCCTGGTCGGCGGACCGCACGCGGTCACCCGGATGGCCCGCGACCTCGGGGACCGGGTCACGAGCCTGACCCGGTGGGAGCCGGACCTGAACCACTGGGCGCCGGGCGCCACCCGCGACACGACCACGCCGCGGGCGATCGGGCGCAGCTACGCGCGCCTGCTCCTCGGTCGGACCCTGGCGCGCGCCGACCGGGACCGGCTCACGGGCTGGATGCTGGCGAGCCGCACGGGTGGGCAGACCCTGCGCAAGGGCCTCCCGGCGGGCTGGCGGATCGCGGAGAAGACCGGCACCGGCGACTACGCGGCGCGCAACGACGTGGGCCTCGCGTGGACGCCCGCCGGCACCCCGGTGCTGATCAGCTGTCTGACCAACGGCCATCGGCCCGACGACGTCGTACGCAACGAGCCGCTCGCGGCCGTCGCGGCGGAGTGTGCGCGCGTGCTGGGCTGACGGCGACCGGTCAGTTCGGAGACCAGCGGGTCCGGGCGACCTCGGTCGCCGGCAGCGAGGTGATCACGTTGATCGCGCGGAGCTCCGCGCGGAGCAGGTCGGTGACCAGCAACAGGCGCTCGGCGGTCTCCGCGGTCTCCAGCAGCTGCTGGCGCTCGCCCATGGGCAGTGGCGTGCAGGCGGCGAGCGTCCACGACAGGTAGGTCGGGTCGCGTGGCAGCGCGCCCTGCAGCGGGTCGCCCGCGATGGAGCTCAGCACGTGCCGGTAGGCGGTGAAGGTGGCCCGCGCCTGCTCGACGACGTCGTCGGGGACGACGGACTCGCCGCCGGTGAGCACGGTGACCTCGCCGACGGGGTAGTCGCCGGTGGTGAGCAGCCGGTCGAGCTGGATCCGGTCGCGGCCGACGGCGACGATGTCGAAGCTGCCGTCCGGGCGGGCCGCGACCTCGGACAGCTGGAGGCGGACGCCGACCCGGTAGAGCGACTGGTTGCCGTGGTCGCCGACCTCGTAGCCCTCGCGGATCGCGACCGAGCCGAACAGGCGCTGCGCCGGGTCGTCGGTGCGCAGGAGGTGGTGCACGAGCGCGCGGTAGCGGTCCTCGAAGACGTGCAGCGGCACGCTGACCCCCGGATAGAGCACCGCGTTGAGCGGGAACATCGGGAGCTGGTCCGTCACGTGTCCAACCTACGGGGCGGCCCCGCCGGCGACCGTAGAATCGGGGGTATGTCCCTCATCCGCCGCATCGACCTGCGTGGCTCCGGTCCCGAGACCGACTACCGCGCGGCAGTGCCCCGTGCCGACTTCGACATCGAAGCCGCGGTGCCGGCGGTGCATGCGATCTGCGAGGAGGTCCGCACCCGCGGGCTCGAGGCGGTCGTCGAGTTCGGCGAGCGGTTCGACGGCGTCCGCGTGGACGACATCCGGGTCGCGCCCGCCGCGATGCAGCTGGCCCTGGACCGGCTCGACCCGGACGTCCGCGCCGGGCTGGAGGAGTCGATCCGGCGACTCCGCGCCACCTGTGCCAACGAGCTCGAGCAGGACGCCGTCACCGACCTGGGCCCGGGAGCCCGGGTCACCCACCGGAAGGTGCCGGTGGGACGGGTCGGCCTCTACGTCCCCGGCGGCCTCGCGCCGCTGGTCTCGAGCGTGCTGATGAACGTCGTGCCCGCCCAGACCGCCGGCGTCGCGTCGATCGCCCTGGCCAGCCCGCCCCAGAAGGAGTTCGGCGGCTCGGTCCACCCGACGATCCTGGCGGCGTGCGCCCTGCTGGGCGTCGAGGAGGTGTACGCCGTCGGCGGCGCCCAGGCGATCGCGATGTTCGCCTACGGCCTCAACGACACAGATCCCTGCCGGCGGGTCGCCCGTGTTGATCTGGTCACCGGCCCCGGCAACATCTGGGTCGTCACCGCGAAGCGGATCCTCAAGGGGCAGGTCGGGATCGACTCCGAGGCCGGTCCGACCGAGATCGCGATCCTCGCCGACGACACCGGCAACGCCGCCTATGTCGCCGCGGACCTGATCAGCCAGGCCGAGCACGACCCGCTCGCGGCCTCGGTCCTCGTCACCACCTCCGAGCGGCTCGCCGCCGAGGTCGAGAGCGAGCTGGAGCAGCAGGTCGCCGCGACCAAGCACAGCGAGCGGATCACCACCTCGCTCGGCGGTCGCCAGTCCGGCATCGTGCTGGTCCGGGACCTGGAGCAGGGTCTGGAGGTCGTCGACGCCTACGCCGCCGAGCACCTCGAGATCCACACCGAGGACGCCGCGGCCTGGGCGGCCCGGGTCCGCAACGCCGGTGCGATCTTCGTCGGACCGCACGCCCCGGTCAGCCTGGGCGACTACTGCGCGGGGTCCAACCACGTGCTGCCCACGGCGGGCTGCGCGTGCCACTCGTCCGGGCTCTCGGTGCGCGCGTTCACCAAGTCGGTCCACGTCGTGGACTACTCGGCGCAGGCCCTCGCGGAGGTGGCCGGCCACGTGGTGACGCTCGCGGAGGCGGAGGACCTTCCCGGCCACGGTGCCGCCATCACCGTCCGGTCGACGCGATGAGCGCGCCGGCCGACGCCGGTTGGCCGCCCCTGCGCGAGGAGCTGCGGGGGATCGAGCCGTACGGCGCACCCCAGCTGCCGATCGACGAGGTGCCGGTCCAGCTCAACGTCAACGAGAACCCCTACGGCCCCTCGCAGGCGTGCATCGACGACATCGCCGCCGCCGCGGCGCAGGCGGCGGCGACGCTCAACCGCTATCCCGACCGCGAGTTCGTCGCCTTGCGCCAGGCGCTCGCCTGGTACCTGTCGAAGGACACCCCCGCCGGCGTCCTGCCCGAGCAGGTCTGGGCGGCCAACGGCTCCAACGAGGTGATGCTGCAGCTGCTGCAGGCCTTCGGCGGCCCGGGCCGCACGGCCGTCAGCTTCGCACCGACCTACTCGATGTACCCCGAGTACGCCCGCGACACCAACACCCGCTGGGTCGCCGGCCGTCGTGCCGAGGACTTCGCGCTCGACCTCGACGGCGCGCGGGCCCTGGTCCGCGCCGAGCGCCCCAGCGTGGTCCTGCTGCCCAGCCCCAACAACCCGACCGGGACCGCCCTGCCGCCCGAGGCCGTCGCCGCGCTGTGCGAGGCCGCGGCGCACGACGACGTCAACGGCATCGTCGTCGTCGACGAGGCGTACGGCGAGTTCCGCCGCGAGGGCGTGCCGAGCGCGCTCGACCTGCTGCCGTCGTACCGGAACCTCGTCGTGACCCGCACGATGAGCAAGGCCTTCGCCGGAGCGGGCCTGCGCCTGGGCTATCTGGCCGCGGCGCCGGAGATCTGCGACGCGATCCGGGTCGTCCGCCTGCCCTACCACCTCTCGGCCGTCACGCAGGCGGTCGCGGTGGCGGCGCTCGGCCACGCGCCCGAGCTGCTCGGCAAGGTCGACGAGCTGCGCCGCGAGCGGGACGCGCTCGTGGACTGGCTGCGCGGCGCGGGGTACGACGTCGCCGACTCCGACGCCAACTTCGTGTTGTTCGGACGATTCGCCGACCGCCATGCTGTCTGGCAGGGTCTCCTCGAGCGAGGAGTCCTGATCCGGGAGACCGGGCCGGACGGCTGGCTGCGGGTGTCGGTCGGCACCCCCGAGGAGATGGCGGCCTTCCGGACCGCACTCACCGACGTGAACGGAGAACGAGCATGAGCCGGACTGCACGGATCGAGCGGCAGACCAGCGAGTCCAAGGTCGTCGTCGAGGTGAGCCTCGACGGCACCGGCCGCCACGACATCTCCACCGGTGTGGGCTTCTACGACCACATGCTCACCGCGTTCGCCCGGCACGCGCTGGTCGACCTGACGGTGCAGACCGCCGGCGACGTCCACATCGACGCCCACCACACCGTCGAGGACACCGCGATCGCGCTGGGGCAGGCGCTGCGCCAGGCGCTCGGCGACAAGGTCGGCATCCGCCGCTTCGGCGACGCGACCGTGCCGTTGGACGAGGCCCTCGTGCACGCCGTCGTCGACGTGTCCGGACGGCCCTACTGCGTCCACACCGGTGAGCCCGAGGGCCAGCAGTACGTCCAGCTGGGCGGGTCGGGGGTCTCCTATCTCGGCTCGCTCACGCAGCACGTCTTCGAGTCGATCGCCTTCCACGGCCACTTCGCGCTGCACGTGCGCGTGCTGGCCGGCCGCGAGCCGCACCACATCGTGGAGACCCAGTTCAAGGCCTTCGCCCGGGCCTTCCGCGACGCGGTGGCGCTCGACCCGCGCGAGACGGGCATCCCGTCCACGAAGGGAAGCCTCGGTGGTTGAGGTGCGAGGAGCGCTAGCGACGAGCCTCGAAACCACCCCCGCCGCCCACCCGGTGGTTGAGGTGCGAGGAGCGCTAGCGACGAGCCTCGAAACCACCCCCGCCGCCCACCCGGCCCGATGACCGCCCCCACCCCCTCCGTCGTCGTCCTCGACTACGGCTCCGGGAACCTGCGCTCCGCCGTCCGCGCGGTCGAGCGCGCCGGCGCGGCGGTCACCCTGACCAGCGACCTGGACACGGCGATGGAGGCCGACGGCCTGCTCGTCCCTGGCGTCGGGGCCTACGAGGCGTGCATGCGCGGGCTGCGGGAGATCCGGGGCGAGCGCGTCATCGCGCGCCGTCTCGCCGGAAACCGCCCGGTCCTCGGGATCTGCGTGGGCATGCAGATTCTCTTCGAGCGCGGCATCGAGCACGGCGTCGAGACCGACGGCTGCGGCGAGTGGCCCGGCGTCGTCGAGCGCCTCCAGGCGCCGATCGTCCCCCACATGGGCTGGAACACCGTCTCCGCTCCCGAGGGCACCCGGCTCTTCGCCGGGCTGGAGGACCAGCGCTTCTACTTCGTGCACTCCTACGGCGTCCGGGACTGGACCCTGGTCACCAACGACCGCACGCCCGAGAGCCACCAGCCGCTCGTGACCTGGGCGGAGCACGGCGGTGACCGCTTCGTCGCGGCCGTGGAGAACGGACCGCTCTGCGCCACGCAGTTCCACCCGGAGAAGTCGGGGGACGCGGGCGCCCAACTGCTGCGGAACTGGGTGACCTCGCTGTGAGCACCCCCGTCCCTTCGGAGGATGACATGCCTGACTACCTCGAGCTGCTGCCTGCCGTCGACATCAAGGGAGGCCAGGCCGTCCAGCTGGTCCAGGGCGTCGACGGGTCGGAGAAGCGGTTCGGCGACCCGATCGAGGCCGCGCTGCGCTGGCAGGAGGCCGGGGCGGAGTGGATCCACCTCGTCGACCTCGACGCCGCCTTCGGGCACGGCAACAACCGCGAGCTCCAGGCCGAGATCGTCGGGCGTCTCGACATCCAGGTGGAGATGAGCGGCGGCATCCGTGATGACGAGTCGCTCGAGGCCGCCATGGCGACCGGGTGCCGTCGGGTCAACATCGGCACCGCCGCCCTGGAGCAGCCGGAGTGGTGCGCGAAGGCCATCGCGACGTACGGCGACCGGGTGGCCGTCGGCCTCGACGTCCGCGGCCGGACGCTCGCCGCGCGCGGCTGGACCAAGGAGGGCGGTGACCTCTACGAGACCCTTGCCCGCCTCGACTCCGAGGGGTGTGCGCGCTACGTCGTCACGGACGTGAACAAGGACGGCATGCTCCAGGGCCCGAACCTGCAGCTGTTGGAGGACGTCTGCACCGCGACCTCGCGACCCGTCGTCGCCTCCGGCGGGGTCACGACGCTCGACGACATCCGCGCGCTGATGAAGCTGGTCCCCCTCGGGGTCGAGGGTGCCATCGCCGGCACCGCCCTCTACACCGGGCAGTTCACGCTCGAGGACGCCCTGGCCCTCACCAGAGGTGGGCTCGTATGAGCCTCGCGGTGCGGGTCATCCCGTGCCTCGACGTCGACGCCGGCCGGGTCGTCAAGGGCGTGAACTTCCAGGAGCTGCGCGACGCGGGCGACCCGGTCGAGCTGGCCCGGACCTACGACGCCGAGGGCGCCGACGAGCTGACCTTCCTCGACATCTCCGCCTCGCACGAGGGTCGGGCCACGACCATGGACATCGTCTCCGCGACGGCCGAGCAGGTCTTCATCCCGCTCACCGTCGGCGGGGGAGTCTCCTCGGTCGAGGACGTCGACCGGCTGCTGCGTGCTGGCGCCGACAAGATCGCCGTCAACACCGCCGCCATCCGGCGGCCCGAGCTGATCGCGGAGATCGCGGACCGCTTCGGCAACCAGGTGCTGGTCCTCTCCGTCGACGCTCGCCGCGTGCCGGCGGGATCGGAGGTCCGCACGGACTCCGGCTTCGAGGTCACGACCCACGGCGGCCGCACCTCGGCCGGCATCGACGCCATCGCGTGGGCCGTGCGCGCCGCCGAGCTCGGCGCGGGCGAGATCCTCCTCAACGCCATGGACGCGGACGGCACGACGGACGGCTTCGACCTCGAGCTGATCCGTCAGGTCCGCGCCGAGGTCTCCATCCCGGTCATCGCCTCCGGCGGCGCGGGGGCAGTCGAGCACTTCCCGCCCGCGGTCGAGGCCGGCGCCGATGCCGTACTGGCCGCCACGGTCTTCCACTTCGGCACCCTGCGGATCGCCGACGTCAAGGCCTCGCTGTCCGCCGCAGGTGTGCCTGTCCGCTGACCGGGGAGGGTCCGGCCATGAGCTACGACGTGTACGAGCCGGGCGCGGCGCCCGAGCCCGCGCCCACCGGCAGCGACGGACCCGGCAGCGACGGCCCGTGGCGGGTGGCGATCGAGTACTCCAACAAGGGCGAGGCCAAGCCGCCGACGCTCGTCCAGATCGGTCGCACCGAGCACGCCGACCGGGCCACCGCGATCCTCGCGGCGGCGCGCGCCGCGCGCGAGTTCAGCCCACCCGACCCGTGGTCGGAGCGCAAGCGCGAGATCTTCCGGGACGGCCCGGACGGCTTCCTGGTCGTGATCGTGGGTGCGGCGTCCACCTTCCACATGAGCGTGCGGATCGTGGCCCCGGTCCAGGCGTAGTGGTCTAGGGAGCGGACAACCCGTCCGCCCCGGAGTCGGCCAGGTCGCCCGCGCCGCCCGTCGGAACGTCGCGGGCCGGCGGTGTGCGGAGGTCAGGCCCGTCCCTGCCGGCGCCGGCACAGCCGCTCGTCACGACGGCGACGGTCAGGCAGAGGACCCCGAGGCGGATACCGAGAATGTCCATGCCGACAGGATCGCTCGTTCGCGACCAGCGTGGTGCCGTCTATCCACAGGGGTGGTGCTGAGGGTTGAGTCGTCACTTCCGACCCGTCGAGTCGTCGGTTCTGGCCCGCGGGTTGGTGTCGTGTCCGTTTCGGGTTTGCTGGGTGCCAGGTTGATCTTTCGATGGACGTGGTTGCGCGCCGCTTCGGTTGAGCTGGTTGGCTGGACGCCGCTGCTGGGCGTCAGGAATGTGCCCGTCTGACCCCTGTGGTTGCGGTGGTCTCGGTCCACCTTCGTCACGTCATGTTGCAGTGGTTGTTCACACCCTGCCGGACGGGTTTCGCCTGTCCCCAGGCGGGTTTTCTCCCGTTCGTTGTGTCGTAGGTCGGTGGGAGAATCCAGTCATGGATCTCGGGACCACGGCTCGTTCGACAGCAGTGCTGCTGTCCGAGCTGCGTGCGGGTGTCCAGGACCGTGAAGCCCTGGTTGTCCGGGAGTGGGTCGGGATCGTGGAGTGGGCCAGCGCCCATGTGGTTGCCGGTCCGGAGGGTGCGGCGACGATCACGGAGGGTTATCTCGACACCGGGGTTCCGCTCGCGGGTGAGGGGGCTCCGCTGGTGTCGGAGTTCGGGCTGATGGAGCTGATCGCGGTGCTCGGCCGCAGCCCTGATGGTGGGAGGGCGTACGTCGGCCGGGTGATCGAGTGCGCCTGGCGACTGCCCCACGTCTACGACGCGGTGGTCGCCGGACGTCTTGCGCCGTGGCGGGCCGAGCGGATCGCCGAACGCACCCACGGCCTCAACGCCGACGCGGCCGGGTTCGTGGACCGTCAGCTGTTCGACGCCACCGGTGTCGGGTGGGCCCAACTGGACCGGCTCGTCACCGAAGCCGTGCTGCGGTTCGACCCGGCCACCGCCGAGGCCGAACGAGCCGAGGCCGCGGACGGGCGGCGGTTCGACATCGACGCCGACGTCGACGACCACGGCCTCGTCACCATCTCGGGGTTGTTGGACGCCGCCGACGGGCACGACCTCAACCTCGCTGTCGCACGGCGTGCCGAGGTTCTCGGCCGGCTCGGCGACCAGTCTTCGCTCGACGTACGCCGCTCCAAGGCCGCCGCGGAGCTCGCCCGCGCCGACCTCGCCCTCGATCTCCTCATCCCTGACCCCGACACCGGCGAGGTCGTCGCGACCGTTCCCGGGCGGAAGGTGGAGCTCAACGTCCACATCACCGACACCACCCTCACCGGAGACAACCCGGTCGGTCGGTGGGAGCAGGGCAACGGCCCCATCAGCAGCGAGCAGATCCGGGAATGGCTGCAGGCCCACGACACCACCATCACCGTCCGCCCGGTCATCGACCTGACCGACCACATCCCCGTCACGAGCTACGAGGTCCCCGACCGCCACAAACGAGCCGTCGCCCTCAGGGATCACACCTGCCGCTTCCCCAGCTGCACCCGCCCCGCGACCCGCTGCGACATCGACCACTCCCAGCCGCACGGCGACGGCGGACCGACCTGCCCCTGCAACGAGGTCCCCCTCTGCCGACGCCATCACCGCGCGAAGACCCACTCAGCATGGTGCTACGACACCCCGACCGCGGGCACCTATGTCTGGACCAGCCCGAACGGCCACGCCTTCCGCGTCGACCACCGCGGCACCCACCCGGTCTAGGCACCCCGCCCCGCACCCCGCAGGACCACCACCTGCGGGGCCGTCGGCACGTCCTGTCCGGTGGCGTCAGGCGTCCCATCCCGCCGGTCGTTGCGACTTCGGGAGCTTGCCGACGACGGCGGCGTACGACGCGTCGACGGCGTCGAGCAACTCGTCGTCGGGGATGGCGCCCGCGAGGGCGAGGTCGTTCCAGCCGGAGCGGCCGATGTACGGCATCACGCTGGCATCGTGGGGATAGCGGTACAGCCACTCGTCGGCCACCTCGCGGGTCGCGCCGGCCTTGACGCCGACGTGGTCACGGGCGAGGAAGGCGAAGATCTTGCCGCGCTCGCCCTCGCCCACCTTCACGACGGGGAACTCGTGGTCCCAGGGGTTGTCCGGCCATGCGCCCGGCTTGGCGAGGCAGTGCTCGAGCAGGGTCTCGACGTCCACGACGCAGACGCTAGCGGCCTCACAGGTCCCGGCGCTGCAGCCGCGGCAGCACCCGCTCGCCGAAGGTGTCGAGGAAGCGCTCCTGGTCGCGGCCCACCTGATGGAGGTAGACACGGTCGACCCCGAGCTCGGCGTACGCCGCCAGCCGCTCGACGTACCACTCCGGGTCGGTCTCGATCCACACGCTCGAGCGCAGGCCGTCGACGCCGATGTGCTGGGAGGCGGCGTCCACCTGCTCGGGGAGGGCGAGCTCCTCGTTGAGGATCGGGGGCAGCGCGTTGGCGCGCCACTGGTCCAGGGCCTGGGCCTCGGCCTCCTCGGTGCCGGGCGCCCAGGACAGGTGGGCCTGCACGTGCACCGGCTTGCCCTCCCCGCCGCCCTCGCGGAAGGCCTCGACGACGGCGGTCAGGTCGCGGTCGGGCGCGTTCACGGTGATCAGGCCGTCGGCCCAGCTCGCCACCTCCCGCGCGGTGGCGGGGGAGAGGGCGGCGGCGAACAGCGGCGGGGGCTCCGCCGGTAGGGACCACACCCGCGCCGCCTGGACGCTCACCAGCCCGTCGTGGGTGACCTCCTCTCCGGCGAGGAGGCGACGGATGACGGTGGCGCACTCGGCGAGCCGTCGGTTGCGCACCGCCTTGGGCGGCCAGGGCCGGCCGGTGACGTGCTCGTTGAGCGCCTGCCCGGACCCGAGGGCGGGCACCAGGCGACCCGGGAACATCTCGGTGAGCGTGGCGATCGCCTGGGCGAGGATCACCGGGTGGTAGCGGTCGCCGGGTGCGGTCACCACACCAGCGGGGAGGGACGTCGTCGCGAGGACGGCGCCCAGCCACGACCAGGCCAGGCCGGACTCGCCCTGGCGCAGGCTCCACGGCGCCAGGTGGTCGGAGGAGAGCACGGCCGCGAAGCCGGCCTGCTCGGCACGGGCGGCGGCGGTGAGCAGGCGTGACGGCGCGAACTGCTCGTGCGACGCGTGGTAGCCGACCTGCATCACGAAGGGTCCTCGTCGATCCTCACGCATCGCTCGGTGCCCCGGACGCGGCGGAATAGCCGTCCGCGTGCCACAGTTACGGCTCGTTGCGCCCCGCACGCCGCGAGGCGCGCAGGCGGCGGGAGCAGGGAACAGGTGGCGACGGCAGGCAGCACCACGGGTACGACGTCCGCCGGGTTCGGCGTGCTCTGGGTGGCGATCAAGCGCGAGCCGTGGATCTTCGCCGTCTCGACGATCGGCAGCGTGCTCTTCGGCGCGCTGACGGTGGCCGACGCCTGGGTGCTCGGCTGGTCGACCGACCACGTCGTGCTCCCCGCCTTCCGCGACGGGGAGATCGGCGCCGGCCTGCTGTGGGCGGTGCTCGGGCTCTTCATCGGCGTCGCGATCCTGCGCGCCGTCGGCATCGTCGCCCGGCGGCTCGGCGCGGGCGTGATGCAGTACCGCATGCAGGCGCGCAGCCGCCGCGCGGTGACCCGGCAGTACCTGCGCCTGCCGATGGCATGGCACCAGCGGCATCCCACCGGCGAGCTGCTGTCCAACGCCAACGCCGACGTCGAGGCGGCCTGGGGCCCGATCGCGCCGCTGCCGATGGCCGTCGGCACGGTCGCGATGATGGTGATCGCGGTGGCGCAGATGCTGCTCACCGACCTGGTGCTCGCCGCCGTCGGGCTGCTGGTCTTCCCCGTCGTGATCGGGGTGAACGTGGTCTACCAGCGGCTCGCGCAGGGCTGGGCCACCCGGGCGCAGGAGCTGCGCGCCGAGCTCTCCGAGATCGCGCACGAGTCCTTCGACGGCGCGCTCGTCGTCAAGACCCTGGGGCGCGAGCCCGAGGAGACCGCCCGCTTCCGGGCCAAGGCCGAGGAGCTGCGCGAGGCCAACATCCGGGTAGGCCGGATCCGCGCCGCCTTCGACCCGACGCTCGCGGCGCTGCCGAGCCTGGCGGTCCTCGTCGTGCTGGTGATCGGCGTGCACCGCGTCGTGTCCGGCGCGACCGTCGCCGGCGACGTGGTGACGGTGTCCTACCTGCTCACCGTCGTGGCCTTCCCCATCCGCTCGATCGGCTGGCTGCTCGGAGACTTCCCCCGCAGCGTGGTGGGCTACCGCCGCGTGAGCGCGGTGCTGGCCGCCTCCGGCGCGATGGAGTACGGCGACCGCCCGCCGCCCGCGCAGACCGGCGGCGCCCGGCTGGAGGTCGACCGCGCGGCCTTCGGCTATGTCCCCGGCCGACCGCTGCTGCGCGAGCTGACCTTCGACGTCGCGCCCGGCCGCACGGTCGCGCTCGTGGGCGCGACCGCCTCGGGAAAGAGCACGCTCACGACGCTGATCGCCCGCCTGGTCGACGTCGACGAGGGCGCGATCCGCGTCGACGGCACCGACCTGCGCGAGCTGCGCCGCGGCGGCCTCGCCGAGGTGCTGGCCGTCGTACCGCAGACCGCGTTCCTGTTCGACGACACCGTGCGCGGCAACGTGACGCTGGGGGCGGACGTGACCGACGACGAGATCTGGGCGGCGCTGCGCACCGCCCAGGCCGACGGCTTCGTGGCAGCCCTGCCCGACGGCCTCGACACCCGCCTCGGCGAGCGAGGCACCTCGCTCTCCGGCGGTCAACGGCAGCGTCTCGCCCTGGCCCGCGCTCTCGTCCGTCGACCGCGCCTGCTCGTCCTCGACGACGCCACCTCGGCCGTCGACCCCGAGGTGGAGGCCAGGATCCTCGCCGGCCTCGGCGAGGAGGACACGACGCTCGTGGTGGTCGCCTACCGCAAGGCGACCATCGGCCTGGCCGACGAGGTGCTCTACCTCGTCGACGGCCGGATCGCCGACCGCGGTCCGCACGAGGAGCTGGTCGCCCGCAACCCCGACTACGCCCGCCTCGTCAACGCCTACGAGACCGAGCACGAGGACGCCACCGCATGAACCACCCCACGGGACCCCGATGAGCACCGCCCTCCGCGCTCCCGCGCAGACCCAGCTCTCCACCGGCGAGGACATCGGTGCGTGGGAGACCATCCGCCGCGGCGTGAGGCACTCGCCGGAGCTGGTCGAGGGGATCGGCTGGACGCTGACCCTCGCGGTGCTGGCCTCCGTCGGCCAGGTGGTCGTGCCGATCGCCGTCCAGCAGACCATCGACAAGGGGCTGCGCGGCCCGGGCGGTCCCGACCCCGCGTTCGCCACCTGGCTCGCCCTCGCCGCGGCCGTCGCCATCGTCGTCACCAGCTGGGCGTCGTACGCCATGACCGCCCGGCTGTTCACGACCGCCGAGCGCGGCCTCGCGACGCTGCGGGTCAAGGCCTTCCGGCACGTCCACGACCTGCCGCTGCTGACCCAGAGCACCGAGCGTCGCGGCGCCCTGGTCTCGCGGGTGACCAGCGACGTCGACCAGGTCAGCCAGTTCCTCGTCTTCGGCGGCCTGATCTTCGTCGTCAGCGTCGGCCAGATGCTGATCGCGACCGTCGTGATGATCGTCTACAGCTGGCAGCTGGCCCTCGTCGTGTGGATCTGCTTCGCGCCGCTGTTCTTGAGCCTGCGCTACTTCCAGCGCAAGCTCGCCGCCGCCTACGGCACCGTACGACGCCAGGTCGGCGTGCTGCTCTCGGCGGTCTCGGAGCCGGTCGTCGGCGCCGCGGTCGTGAAGTCCTACGCGATCGAGGCGCGGACCCAGGAGCGCATCGACACCGCCATCGACGCCCACAAGGCCGCCAGCACCCGGGCCCAGGGCTTCACGGCGTTCTCGTTCAGCCTCGGCGGCATCTCCGCCGGGTTCGCGAACGCCGGCGTGCTGATCGTCGGCATCTGGCTCGGCCAGGGCTTCGCCTGGGGCGAGGGGATCACCGCCGGCGAGGTGCTCGCCTTCGCCTTCCTGGTCACCCTCTTCGTGGGGCCCGTGCAGATGGGCACCCAGATCCTCACCGACGCCCAGAACGCCATCGCCGGCTGGCGTCGGGTGATCGGGATCCTCGACACGCCCGCGGACCTCGTCGACCGGGGCCCCGACGGGCGCAGCCTGCCGAAGGGCGCGATCGACGTGCGCTTCGAGGACGTCTCCTTCGCCTACCCCGGCGGCCCGCCGGTGCTGAGCGGCATCGACCTCGAGATCCCGGCCGGCCAGCGGGTCGCGGTGGTGGGGGAGACCGGCTCGGGGAAGTCGACGATCGCGAAGCTGCTCACCCGCCTGATGGACCCCGCCGAGGGCCGGGTGCTGCTCGACGGCATCGACCTGCGGGAGATCGCCGAGAGCGCGCTGCGGCGCAGCGTCGTGCTCGTCCCACAGGAGGGCTTCCTGTTCGACGACACCCTCGCCGCCAACGTCCGGTACGGCCGGCTCGGCGCCACCGAGGAGGAGATCCGCGACGCCGCCGACGCCATCGGCCTCGGCGACTGGCTGGCGGCCCTGCCGGACGGCCTCGCGACGAGGGTGGGCCAGCGCGGCGAGGCGCTGTCGGCGGGGGAGCGCCAGCTCGTCGCCCTGCTGCGCGCGCAGCTCGCCGACCCCGACCTGCTCGTCCTCGACGAGGCGACGAGTGCGGTCGACCCCGAGCTGGAGACCCGGATCGCGCGCGCCCTCGAGCGCCTGCTGAGCGGCCGGACCTCGGTGACCATCGCGCACCGGCTCTCGACCGCCGAGGCGGCGGACGTCGTGGTCGTCGTCGACCGCGGTCGCGTCGCCCAGCACGGGCCGCACGCCGAGCTGGTCCGCCAGGAGGACTCGCCCTACGCCCGGCTGCACGCCTCCTGGGTCGCCCAGCAGGGGTGACCAGCACGGGTGAGCCGGGGTGCGAGGTTGGATAATGGGCCGGTGACCTCTCCGGATCGACCTACCGAGCTGCCGGCCGAGATCGTCGAGCGGCTCCGGCGCACCGCCGACGGGCTGGTGCCGGCGATCGTGCAGCAGCACGACACCGGCGAGGTGCTCATGCTCGCCTGGATGGACGACAGCGCGCTGCACCGCACCCTCACGACCGGCCGGGCGACCTACTGGAGCCGCTCGCGCCAGGAGTACTGGGTGAAGGGGGAGACCTCGGGCAACCCGCAGCTCGTCAAGGAGGTGCGCCTCGACTGCGACGGCGACACCCTCCTCGTGAAGGTCGACCAGGTCGGCGTCGCCTGCCACACCGGCGCCCGGACCTGCTTCGACGAGGGCCTGCTCGGTGGCTGACGGCGACGGCGGGCGCCGCCGTACCTTCGGGCCGGTCGCGCTGGTCGGCATCGCGGCCAGCGGCTTCGCCGCAGTCGCCGGGCACCGCGAGATGCTGTCCATCCCCGAGGCGACCCTGACCGCGGCCGGCGGCCTGGCGCCGACCCTGCAGGAGCGCTCGGTCGAGTTCCCCCTCGCTGGCGCGTCGGCCCTGGTCGCGCTGGCGGCCTGGGGCGTGCTGCTGGTGACGCGGCGGCTGGTCCGCCGCGCGGCGGCGGTCCTGGCCCTGGTCGCGTCGGTCGGCATGCTCGTCGTGGTCGTCGTCGGCGGGTTCGTCCAGGACGGCGACGCGGCGGCCGACCTGGCCGCGCGTCTCGGGCTCAACGCGGCGGCCGTCGAGGTCGACCGCACCGCGTGGCTCTGGGTCGCCCTGGCCTGCTCCGTGGTCGCGATGCTCGCGGCCGGCGCGGCCGTGCGCCTGGTGCCGTCGTGGCCTGAGATGGGCAGCCGGTACGACGCCCCGACGGCGGGCACCACCGCGGGTGGTGCCGCGGCGACACCGGCAGCGAGCGGCGCGGACCCGGCCGAGCAGTCCAACCTGGACCTGTGGAAGTCGCTGGACGAGGGCCACGACCCCACTGCGGAGTGAGCGCCGCGACCCCCTAGAATCACAAGCCGATCCACCGAGAGCGAGGAGTTCCCCACTCATGGCCGATAACCACGGCAACACCCCCGCGGCCTGGACCGCCGTCCTCGTGTCGCTCGTCGGCTTCGTGGTGGGCGCGATCGGCATGTCCGTGAGTCCGCTCAACTGGCCGCTGTTCTGGATCGGCACGGCCGTCGTCCTCGCCGGCGGAGTGGTCTTCCTCGTCATGGCCAAGATGGGCCTGCACGAGTCCGGTCACTGACCCGGACCGCACGACCATGACGCTGGCTGCCGAGCCGGTCCGTCCCGAGGCTCGCCGCCGCGGGCGACGGATGGCGGCACCGGCGGTGGTCGTGGGCGGCCTCGCCGCCGCCACTCTCGCGCTCCGGCTGCGAGACCCGCACACCTCGGGCAGCTGGGGTGCCTGCCCCTTCGCTCTGGCGGGCATCAGCTGCCCCGGCTGCGGCGGCCTGCGCGCCGTCAACGACCTGACCCATCTCGAGCTCGGGGCGGCCGCGTCGAGCAACCTGCTGCTCGTGCTGGCGCTGCCCCTCGTCCTCTACGCCCTCGGGCGATGGACGAGGGGAGCGTGGACCGGCCGAGGCTGGGCGCTGTCCTCGCGGGCGACGATGTTGACCGCCGGGGTCGTGCTCGCCGCGATGGCGGTCTTCACGGTGCTGCGCAACCTGCCCGCCGGGTCGTGGCTCGCGCCCTGAGCGCTCCGCCGACGGGTCAGCTGTAGTAGCTGTAGTCGAACGCGCCCACCGCGAAGACCAGGATCACGCTCGCGATGCCGAGCGCGATGCCGAGCGCGCCGGTGATGATGCCGGCCAGCGCGAGACCGTCGCCGGTCTTCATGCCGTGCGCGTCGCGGATCTCCTTCTTCGCGAGGATCCCGCAGATCACGCCGCCGAGTCCGACCACGCCGAGGATGCCGCAGCAGCACACCCCCACGAGGCCCACGATGCCCGCCACCAGCGAGACGACGGCCAGGACGGACTGCTGGGGGGCCTGGTATCCGTAGCCGGGCGGGCCGTAGCCGCCGGGCGCGCCCGGACCGCCGTACCCGCCGTAGCCGCCGGGACCGCCGTACGGGGTGTACCCGCCGGGCTCGCCGCCCGGCGGAGGCGGAGGCGTGCCGTACGGCGGGCGCTCGTGGTAGCTCATGGTCGTCCTTCGTCGAGAGCGCGCGAGCGGGGCCGGGGCTGGTGCCCGACCCCGCTCGAGGGTGTCGCTGGAGGTGCCGTCAGTAGAGGGAGGCGCCGGCCGCGAGCAGGATGATGTTGAGGATGATGCCGAGCGCGGACAGGACCGTGCCGATGATGCCGCAGATCCAGCCGGCCTTGATGACGCCGGCGTTGTTGTAGTTCGCGGTCTTGCTCTCCTCGAGGGCCTTCTTGCCCATGATGATCGCCGGGATGCCGGTGAACAGTCCGCAGCACACCAGGCTGAGGATGCCGAGGATCAGGATCGTGGTGCCCTTCGGGTGGTCCCCTCCGGTGGTGAATCCTCCGGCGCCGTAGCCACCGGCGGGCGGCGGGGGCGGGGTGCCGTAGTTCGGCGGCTCGTTGTAGCTCACAGTGGGTCCCTTCTCAGGAGGTCTGCGGGTGTCGGGCGGCCCGACCGAGTTCCGGGCGGTGTGTGGAACCCTAACGGCCGCGTGCCACACTCGACACCACGCGTCGGTGTTTCGGTGCCGTCGGACCCTGCCCCTCGCGGCGGGTCCGCGAAACCTGCCCAGCGGACCAACCAGAATCGATCGTCACGGAGGCGTCACATGTCGGCCCCCCAGGCCTCCCAGCCCACGGTGCTCGACGGGATCGTCGCCGGAGTCCTCGAGGACCTCGCCGCCCGCCAGGCCGTGACGTCCGAGGCGGACCTGCGCGCCGCTCTCGCCGACGTCGACCCCGCCCGCGACCCGATGCCCGGCTTCCGGGCTCCCGGCTCGAGCGTGATCGCGGAGGTCAAGCGCAGGAGCCCGAGCAAGGGCGCGCTCGCCGACATCCCCGACCCTGCCGCCCTCGCCCAGGAGTACGCCGCCGGCGGCGCGGGCGCGATCAGCGTCCTCACCGAGCAGCGTCGCTTCGGCGGCAGCCTCGACGACCTGCGGGCGGTGCGCGCGGTGGTCGACGTGCCCGTGCTGCGCAAGGACTTCATCGTCACCGAGTACCAGCTCCTCGAGGCGCGTGCTGCCGGGGCAGACCTGGCTCTGCTCATGGCGGTCTCGTTGCCCGGCGAGCGCCTGCGCCGCCTCCACGACTTCGCGCGCGAGCTCGGCCTCACGGTCCTGCTCGAGGTGCACGACGAGGAGGAGACGGCGCGGGCCGTCGAGGTCGGCGCCGAGCTGGTCGGCGTCAACGCCCGCAACCTCAAGACGCTCGAGGTCGACCTCGACGTCTTCGGGCGGCTCGCGCCGCTCATCCCGGACGACCGGGTCAAGGTCGCCGAGTCCGGCATCCTCGGACCCGACGACGTCGCCCGCTTCGTCGGCGAGGGCGCGGACGTCGTCCTCGTCGGCGAGGCACTCGTGAAGGACGGCGCGCCGCGCCAGGCAGTCGCAGCAATGACGGGGATCTCTGCATGAGCAAGTACGACGCCGACACGCTCGGCTGGTTCGGTGGTGCGGGCGCGTTCGGCGGCCGCTTCATGCCGGAGGCGCTGATCGCGGCGCTCGACGAGCTCGACGGGGCCTGGCAGGAGGCGATGGCCGACCCGGCCTTCACCGGCGAGTTCGACCGGCTGCTGCGCGAGTACGCCGGCGTGCCGAGCATGCTCTACGAGGCCACCCGGCTCTCCGAGGTCGCGGGCGCGCGGATCCTGCTCAAGCGGGAGGACCTCAACCACACCGGCGCGCACAAGATCCGCAACGTGCTCGGCCAGGCGCTGCTCACCAAGCGGATGGGCAAGAGCCGCGTGATCGCGGAGACCGGAGCCGGGCAGCACGGCGTGGCGTCGGCCACCGCCGCGGCGTACCTCGGGCTCGACTGCACCGTCTACATGGGCGAGGTCGACACCGAGCGGCAGGCCCTCAACGTGGCGCGGATGCAGCTGCTCGGTGCCGAGGTGGTCCCGGTGACCAGCGGCTCGCGCACGCTCAAGGACGCCATCAACGAGGCGCTGCGCGACTGGGTCGCCAGCGTGGACGAGACGGCCTACCTCTTCGGCACCGCCGCCGGACCGCACCCCTTCCCGAGCCTGGTGCTCAGCTTCGTGCGAGGGATCGGCGACGAGGCCCGCCAGCAGTGCCTCGACCTGACCGGCGCGCTCCCCGACGCGATCGCGGCCTGCGTGGGCGGCGGGTCCAACGCGATCGGGCTCTTCGCCGGCTTCGTCGACGACGCGGAGGTCGACATCTACGGCTTCGAGGCCGGGGGCGACGGCGTCGAGACCGGTCGCCATGCCGCCACGATCTTCGCGGGCTCCATCGGCGTCCTGCACGGCGCGCGGACCTTCGTGCTCCAGGACGAGGACGGCCAGACCATCGAGTCGCACTCGATCTCGGCCGGCCTGGACTATCCCGGGGTCGGGCCTCAGCACTCGGCGCTGTCGGCGGCGGGGCGGGCGACCTATCTCCCGGTGACCGACGCGGAGGCGATGGACGCGATGGCGCTGCTGGCGCGCACCGAGGGCGTCATCCCGGCGATCGAGTCGGCGCACGCGGTGGCGGGAGCGCTCAAGGTGGCCGCGGAGCGGCCCGGACAGACGCTGCTCGTCAACCTCTCGGGGCGGGGGGACAAGGACATGGGCACGGCCCTGGAGTACTTCGGCCTGGGCACGGCGGGGGAGAAGAGTTGAGCAGCACGAGCACCGCGTTCGAGAAGGCGCGGGCCGAGGACCGCGCGGCCCTGGTGGGCTACCTGCCCGCCGGCTTCCCCGACGTCGAGGGCAGCATCGCCGCGCTCCGGGCCATGGTCGCGGCAGGCTGCGACGTCATCGAGATCGGCCTGCCCTACAGCGACCCGGTCATGGACGGCCCCACCATCCAGGCGGCCGCCCAGCAGGCGCTCGAGGCCGGCGTGCGCACGACCGACGTGCTGCGGGTGGTCGAGGCGGTCGCCGCGACCGGCACGCCGACCCTCGTGATGACCTACTGGAACCCGATCGAGCGGTACGGCGTGGAGCGGTTCGCTCGCGACCTCGCCAGCGCCGGGGGAGCGGGCCTGATCACCCCGGACCTGACACCGGACTTCGCCCCGGAGTGGATCGCCGCCGCCGACGAGCTCGACCTGGACAAGGTCTTCCTGGTCGCGCCGTCCTCCACCGACGAGCGGGTCGCGATGACCACCGCCGCCTGTCGCGGCTTCGTCTACGCGACGGCCGTCATGGGGGTCACCGGCGCACGGGCCACGACCAGTGACCTCGCCGGCCCCCTCGTGGCGCGCGCCAAGGCGCTCGGGCCCTCCGGCTCCCCCCTGCCGGTCGGCGTCGGCCTGGGGGTGAGCAACGGCGCGCAGGCGGCCGAGGTGGCCGCCAAGGACGGCATCGGCGCCGACGGCGTCATCGTCGGCTCGGCCTTCGTCCGCGCCCTGCAGGACCACCCCGGTGACCGCGCGGCCGGCCTGGCCGCGCTGACCGCGCTGACCGAGGACCTCGCGGGGGGTGTCCGTGCGTAGGCTCGCGGCCCTCGTCGTACTGCTGGGCCTGGTCGTCTCGGCCTGCACCAGCGAGCCGGAGGAGAGCTTCACGGGCAGCCGGCTCAAGAACCCCTACCAGGCCGCCGACATCGCGCTCACCGACACCAGCGGCGCGCCGTACTCCCTCGGCGCGGACACCACGAAGCCGCTCACGATCGTGTTCTTCGGCTACACCAAGTGCCCGGACTTCTGCCCGATGGTGATGAACAACCTCGCGGCGGCCATGAACCGCCTCGACGCCGCGGACCGCCGACGCGTCGACGTCGTCTTCGTGACCACCGACCCGGCCCGCGACGACCAGAGGACGCTGCGGGCCTACCTGGACGGCTACGACAAGGAGTTCATCGGCCTGACCGGCGACCTCGAGAGCATCATCGAGGTCGGCGACCCGCTGCACGTCTACGTCAACGACGGCGTCAAGCTGCCCTCGGGCGGCTACGACCTCGGCGGCCACTCCACCTTCACCCTCGCTCTCGACAGCGACCACCAGGCGGTCGCGCTGTGGAACCAGGAGACCTCCAGCGCGGAGTTCGCCGCGGACATCCACACGCTGCTGACCGAGGACTGACCACCCCGAACGACCAGGAGTCGCCGTGCTTCCCGAGCTCATCACCGCCAGCATCCCGAGCCCCGCGGAGGGCGTGTGGCATCTCGGGCCGTTCCCGCTGCGGGGCTACGCGCTGTGCATCATCCTCGGGATCGTCGTCGCGATCTGGATCGGAGAGCGCCGGTGGAAGGCGCGCGGCGGCACGATCGGCGAGGTCCAGGACGTCGCGATCTGGGCGGTCCCGTTCGGCCTGGTCGGGGCGCGGCTCTACCACGTCGCGACCGACTGGAAGAACTACTTCGGTGCGGACGGCAACCCGGTCGAGGCGCTCTACGTGTGGCACGGCGGGCTCGGCATCTGGGGCGGCGTCGGCCTCGGCGCTGTCGGCGCCTGGATCGGCGCGCGCCGCAAGGGCATCCGGCTGCTGCCGCTCCTGGACGCGCTCGCGCCGGGGGTGCTGGTCGCGCAGGCGATCGGCCGCTGGGGCAACTGGTTCAACCAGGAGCTGTACGGGCGCCCGACGGACCTCCCGTGGGGCCTGAAGATCGACAGCGACCACTTCAGCGGTGCCTACAAGGCGTCGCAGGACTACCAGGACGCGTTGGCCGCGAACGGGGGCATCCCTCCCGAGTTCGTGACCTTCCACCCCACCTTCCTCTACGAGTGCCTGTGGAACCTCGCGGCGTTCGCGCTCATCGTGTGGCTCGACCGGCGCCTCCGGCTGGGCCACGGCCGGGTGATGGCGGCGTACGTGATGGCCTACACCCTGGGGCGCGGCTGGATCGAGTACATCCGCATCGACGACGTCCAGCTCGACGACGTCCTCGGCCTGCGCTTCAACGTGTGGACCTCGATCGTGCTCTTCGTCCTGGCCGCCGCGTACTACCTGTGGTCGCTGCGCCACCGGCCCGGCCGCGAGGAGAGCGTGTACGTCGACGGCCGGGACCCCGACGCGCAGCAACCCGACACGGAGGAGCCCGCGGACCCGGCCGAGCGGGCCGAGCGGGCCGATGTGACCGGCGACGCATCCACGGACGAAAACGGTTGAACACACGCAGTTGACATGCTGCTAACCTGAGGGCTCCGCCGCGTGGGCCAATGCTGTCCCCTGCGCCCCACCTTCTGTGGTCCGATCCGTCGAGGACATCCGGACACAGACGTAGTCGACGGGAGAACCCAGGTGCCCTCTATGCACGCGTTCCCGCCGCCGGAGGGTCTCTACGACCCGCGTCACGAGCACGACGCCTGTGGCGTCGCCTTCGTCGCGACGCTGACCGGTGAGGCCAGCCACGACATCGTGGCCAAGGCCCTGACGGCCCTTCGCAACCTCGACCACCGCGGTGCCGCGGGGGCCGAGCCCAACTCCGGAGACGGCGCCGGAATCCTCATGCAGGTCCCCGACGCCTTCCTGCGCGCGGTCGCCGCCGACGCCGGCATCACGCTGCCCGCCGCGGGCACGTACGCCGTCGGCACGGCGTTCCTGCCGGGCGACGAGGGCCAGGTCGCCAAGACCCGCGCCCGGATCGAGGAGATCGCGGCCGAGGAGAGCCTCGTCGTGCTCGGCTGGCGCGAGGTCCCCGTCGACCCGTCGATCCTCGGCACCATGGCGCTCAGCGTCATGCCCACCTTCGCCCAGCTCTTCGTGCAGGCGGCAGGTGGCCCCCTCAACGGCATGGACCTGGAGCGGCTCGCCTTCTGCCTGCGCAAGCGGGCCGAGCGCGAGACGGAGGTCTACTTCCCGTCGCTGTCCTCGCGCACCCTGGCCTACAAGGGCATGCTGACGACCGACCAGCTCGACCACTTCTTCCCTGACCTGGTCGACGAGCGGATGGCCTCGGCGCTCGCCGTCGTCCACTCCCGGTTCTCGACGAACACCTTCCCGAGCTGGCCGCTGTCGCACCCCTTCCGGTTCATCGCCCACAACGGTGAGATCAACACGGTCATGGGCAACCGCAACTGGATGCGCGCCCGCGAGGCCCTGCTGTCGTCGGCCGAGATCCCGGGCGACTTCGAGCGGCTGTTCCCGATCTGCACCCCGGGCGCCTCCGACTCGGCGTCCTTCGACGAGGTCCTCGAGCTCCTCCACATGGGTGGTCGCAGCCTGCCGCACGCGGTGCTGATGATGATCCCGGAGGCGTGGGAGAACCACACCGAGATGGACGAGAAGCGGCGCGACTTCTACCGCTTCCACTCCGCGCTGATGGAGCCGTGGGACGGCCCCGCGTGTGTCGTGTTCACCGACGGCACCCAGATCGGTGCGGTCCTGGACCGCAACGGCCTGCGCCCGTCGCGCTTCTGGGTCACCGACGACGGCCTGGTCGTCCTCGCCTCCGAGGTCGGCGTGCTCGACCTCGACCCCGCCACGGTCGTCCGCAAGGGCCGCCTGCAGCCGGGCCGGATGTTCCTCATCGACACCGAGGAGCACCGGATCATCGAGGACGAGGAGATCAAGGAGCAGCTCGCCTCGGAGAACCCGTACGGCGAGTGGCTGCACGGCGGCATCATCCACCTCGACGACATCCCCGAGCGTGAGCACATCGTGCACACCCACGCCTCGGTCACCCGGCGCCAGCAGATCTTCGGCTACACCGAGGAGGAGCTGCGGGTCATCCTCACGCCGATGGCCAACACCGGTGGCGAGCCGCTCGGGTCGATGGGCACCGACACCCCCATCGCGGCACTGAGCGACAAGCCCCGGCTGCTCTTCGACTACTTCAGCCAGCTCTTCGCGCAGGTCACCAACCCGCCCCTGGACGCCATCCGCGAGGAGCTCGTCACCTCGCTCAACGGGACCATCGGCCCGGAGGCCAACCTGCTCGAGCCCGGTCCGGCGTCCTGTCGCCAGATCGTGGTGCCCTTCCCGGTCATCTCCAACGACGACCTGGTCAAGATCCGCCACATCAACCGCGACGGCGACCACCCGGGCTTCCAGACCCACGTCGCCCGCGGCCTGTACGACGTCAACGGCGGCGGCGCCGCGATGGCGGCGCGGCTCGACGAGATCTGCCAGGAGGTGTCGGCCGCGATCGAGTCCGGCGCCCGGATCATCGTGCTCTCGGACCGGCACGCCACGGCCGACCTCGCGCCGATCCCGTCGCTGCTCCTCACCGGCGCGGTCCACCACCACCTGGTCCGGGAGAAGACCCGGACCCAGGTCGGCCTGCTGGTCGAGGCCGGCGACGTCCGCGAGGTGCACCACGTGGCGCTCCTCGTCGGCTACGGCGCGGCCGCGGTGAACCCGTATCTGGCCATGGAGAGCGTCGAGGACCTCGCCCGCGAGGGCTACTACGTCAAGGCCGAGCCCGAGCAGGCGGTGAAGAACCTCGTCAAGGCGCTCGGCAAGGGCGTCGTGAAGGTCATGTCGAAGATCGGCGTGAGCACCGTGGCGTCGTACACCGGTGCGCAGATCTTCGAGTGCGTCGGTCTGTCGCAGTCGGTCGTCGACAAGTACTTCACCGGCACCACCTCCAAGCTGGGCGGCGTCGAGCTCGACGTCGTCGCGCAGGAGGTCGCCGCGCGCCACGCCAAGGCGTACCCGCCGGCGGGCATCGCGCCCGCGCACCGCGAGCTCGAGATCGGCGGCGAGTACCAGTGGCGTCGCGAGGGCGAGCCGCACCTGTTCAACCCGGAGACGGTCTTCCGCCTGCAGCACTCGACGCGCACCGGTCGCTACGACATCTTCAAGCAGTACACGAAGGCCGTCGACGACCAGTCCGAGCGGCTGATGACCCTGCGCGGGCTGTTCAAGTTCAAGGACGCCGGCGCCTTCGGGCGATCGCCGATCCCGATCGACGAGGTGGAGCCGGTCTCCGAGATCGTCAAGCGGTTCTCGACCGGCGCCATGTCCTACGGCTCGATCTCCCGTGAGGCACACGAGACCCTCGCCATCGCCATGAACCGGCTGGGCGCTAAGTCCAACACCGGCGAGGGCGGCGAGGACCCGGAGCGGCTCTACGACCCCGAGCGCCGCAGCTCGATCAAGCAGGTCGCCTCCGGCCGCTTCGGCGTCACCTCGGAGTACCTCACCAACGCCGACGACATCCAGATCAAGATGGCGCAGGGCGCGAAGCCCGGTGAGGGCGGCCAGCTGCCCGGCAACAAGGTCTACCCGTGGGTGGCCAAGACCCGGCACTCCACGCCCGGCGTCGGTCTGATCAGCCCGCCGCCGCACCACGACATCTACTCGATCGAGGACCTGGCGCAGCTGATCCACGACCTCAAGAACGCCAACCCCTCGGCCCGCGTCCACGTGAAGCTGGTCTCCGAGGTCGGCGTTGGCACGGTCGCGGCGGGCGTGTCGAAGGCGCACGCGGACGTGGTCCTCGTGTCGGGTCACGACGGCGGCACGGGTGCCTCCCCGCTGACCTCCCTCAAGCACGCCGGCGGTCCCTGGGAGCTCGGCCTCGCCGAGACCCAGCAGACCCTGCTGCTCAACGGCCTGCGCGACCGCATCGTCGTACAGACCGACGGCCAGCTGAAGACGGGCCGCGACGTCGTCATCGCCGCGCTGCTCGGCGCCGAGGAGTTCGGCTTCGCGACCGCGCCGCTCGTGGTGTCGGGCTGCATCCTGATGCGGGTGTGCCACCTCGACACCTGCCCGGTGGGCGTCGCGACGCAGAACCCGACCCTGCGCTCGCGCTTCAGCGGCAAGGCCGAGTACGTCGTCAACTTCTTCGAGTTCATCGCCGAGGAGGTCCGCGAGCTGCTCGCCCAGCTGGGCTTCCGGTCGATCGAGGAGGCCGTCGGCCAGGTGCAGGCGCTCGACACCGTCGACGCCGAGCGGCACTGGAAGGCGCAGGGCCTCGACCTCGCGCCGATCCTGCACAAGGTCGAGGTCGCCGACACGCACTTCCCCGACCAGGACGTGCGCAACACCGGCGTCCAGGACCACGGCCTGGACAGGTCGCTCGACGTCACGGAGATCCTGCCGCTCGCGGCACCGGCCATTGCGACGGGCGAGCCGGTCCGCGCGCAGCTGGCCATCCGCAACGTGCACCGGACCGTCGGCACGATCCTCGGCCACGAGGTCACCAAGAAGTACGGCGGCGCGGGCCTGCCCGACGGCACGATCGACCTGACCTTCGTCGGCTCGGCGGGCCAGTCCTTCGGCGCCTTCGTGCCGAAGGGCATCACGCTGCGGCTCGAGGGCGACGCCAACGACTACGTCGGCAAGGGCCTCTCGGGCGGCCGGATCGCGATCCGACCCGACCGGAGCGCGACCTTCCGCGCCGAGGAGCACATCATCGCGGGCAACACCATCGCCTACGGCGCGACCTCGGGTGAGATCTTCATCCGCGGCGGCGTCGGCGAGCGTTGCTGCGTGCGCAACTCCGGCGCCAAGGTCGTCACCGAGGGCGTGGGCGACCACGGCTGCGAGTACATGACCGGCGGCCGCGTGGTCGTCCTCGGCAAGACCGGGCGCAACTTCGCCGCGGGCATGTCGGGCGGCATCGCCTGGGTCCTGGACCTCAAGGAGTTCCGGGTCAACGCCGAGCTCGTCGACCTCGGCCCGGTCTCGGAGCGGTACGCCGACGAGCTCCAGCAGCTGGTCCGCACCCACCTCGAGGAGACCGGATCGGAGCTCGCCGAGGCGCTGCTGGCCGACTGGGAGGCCGCCCTGCCGCGGTTCACCGAGGTCATGCCGCGGGACTACGCGAAGGTCCTGGCCGTCCAGGCGGAGGCGGAGGCCGAGGGCCTCGATGCCGATGCCGCCGCCAACCGGATTATGGAGGTGCTCCATGGCTGACCCGAAGGGCTTCCTGAAGCACGGGCGCGAGGTCGCGACCCGGCGCCCGGTGGAGGAGCGCGTCCAGGACTGGAACGAGGTCTACCCGGGTGGTGTCGGCCGCGCGCTGCTGCCGATCATCAACACCCAGGCCAGCCGCTGCATGGACTGCGGCATCCCGTTCTGCCACTCCGGCTGCCCGCTGGGCAACATCATCCCGGAGTGGAACGACCTGGTCTGGCGCGACGACTGGGACGGCGCCATCGAGCGCCTGCACGCGACCAACAACTTCCCGGAGTTCACCGGTCGCCTGTGTCCCGCGCCCTGCGAGACGGCCTGCGTGCTGGGCATCAACCAGCCCGCGGTCACGATCAAGAACATCGAGGTCTCGATCATCGACCGGGCCTACGAGTCGGGCTTCGTCCGGCCGCAGCCCCCCGAGTGGCTCACCGGCAAGACCGTGGCCGTGGTCGGCTCGGGGCCCGCCGGCCTGGCCGTCGCCCAGCAGCTCACCCGGGCCGGTCACACCGTGGCCGTCTACGAGCGGGCCGACCAGCCCGGCGGACTGCTGCGCTACGGCATCCCCGAGTTCAAGATGGAGAAGACGCACCTCGAGCGCCGCCTCGACCAGATGCGGCGTGAGGGCACGGTGTTCCGCTCGGGCGTCGAGGTCGGCACGGGCAAGCTCACCGGGGACGCGCTGCGCGACCGGTTCGACGCCGTCGTGCTGGCCATCGGATCGACGGTGCCGCGCGACCTGCCGGTGCCCGGGCGCGAGCTGCGCGGCATCCACCAGGCGATGGAGTTCCTGCCGCAGGCCAACCGGGCCGCGCTCGGCGAGGCTCCGACGACGGACGGCTCGGAGCAGATCCGAGCCGACGGCAAGCACGTCGTGATCATCGGCGGCGGTGACACCGGTGCCGACTGCCTCGGCACCTCGATCCGGCAGGGCGCGGCGTCCATCACGCAGCTGGAGATCATGCCGCAGCCGACCGAGGACCGTCCGGACGGGCAGCCCTGGCCGACGTACCCGATGACCTACCGCGTGTCCTCCGCGCACGAGGAGGGTGGCGAGCGGGTGTACGCCGTGTCGACCAAGGAGTTCCTCGGCGACGAGGACGGCAACGTCCGGGCCCTGCGCCTGGTCGAGGTCTCCTTCGAAGGCGGCAAGCTCGTCGAGCACGAGGGCACGGAGCGCGAGATCCCGGCCGACCTGGTCCTCTTCGCGATGGGCTTCGTCGGGCCCGAGCAGGGCGGCCTGGTCGAGCAGCTCGGCCTGGAGCTCGACGAGCGCGGGAACATCAGGAGGGACGACTCCTACGCGACCAACGTCGACGGCGTCTTCGTCGCCGGCGACGCCGGTCGCGGCCAGTCCCTCATCGTGTGGGCGATCGCCGAGGGCCGCGCCGCCGCGGCAGGGGTGGACACCTACCTCACCGGCAGCACGCAGCTGCCCGCGCCGATCCCGCCGACCGCACGCCCGCTGGTCGTCTGACCCCTCGCTGGTTGAGGTGCGAGCGAAGCGAGCCTCGAAACCCCCGGCCCGCCCCGTCGATCGGGGCGGGCCGGCTTTTTCACGTTCCAACTGACCGATAGGCTCTAGGGGTGCGGAGAGCCAAGATCGTGTGCACCCTGGGGCCGGCCACCAGCTCGGAGCGGAGGATCCGCGAGCTCGTCTACGCGGGGATGGACGTCGCCCGGCTCAACATGAGCCACGGCAGCCACGAGCAGCACGCCGAGGCCTACCGGCTGGTCCGCGCCGCCTCGGACGCGTCGGGCCACGGCGTCGGCATCCTCGCCGACCTCCAGGGTCCGAAGATCCGGCTCGAGCGGTTCGCTGACGGTCCCGTGCAGCTGCAGCGCGGCCAGCGCTGGACGATCACGACCCGCGACGTCGAGGGCAACGCCGAGATCTGCGGCACGACGTACAAGGGGCTGCCCGGGGACGTCGCGCCGGGGGACCCGCTGCTGATCGACGACGGCAAGGTGCGCCTGCGGGTGGTCGAGGTCGTCGACGGGACCGACGTGGTGACCGAGGTCCTCGTCGCCGGCAAGGTCAGCAACAACAAGGGCATCAACCTCCCGGGTGTCGCGGTGTCCGTGCCCGCCCTGTCGGAGAAGGACACCGAGGACCTGCGCTTCGCGCTGCGCCTGGGCGTCGACTTCATCGCGCTGAGCTTCGTACGCAACGCCGCGGACGCGGAGGACGTGCGGACGATCATGCGCGAGGAGGGGATCATGGTCCCGGTCATCGCGAAGATCGAGAAGCCGCAGGCGATCGAGAACCTCGACGAGGTGATCGACGCCTTCGACGCGTTCATGGTCGCCCGGGGCGACCTCGGCGTGGAGTGCCCGCTGGAGGAGGTGCCCTTCTTGCAGAAGAAGGTCATCGTCGCGGCGCGGCGCAACGCCAAGCCGGTGATCGTCGCGACCCAGATGCTGGAGTCGATGGTCGCGAACCCCGCGCCGACGCGCGCGGAGGCCAGCGACGTCGCCAACGCCGTCCTGGACGGCGCCGACGCGGTGATGCTGTCCGGCGAGACCAGCGTGGGGGAGCACCCCGTGCACACCGTCGAGACGATGGCGCGGATCATCGCCGCGACGGAGGCGCACGCGCTCGTCGACGAGACCTTCAGCCGCTTCGGACGGATCGAGTGGGACCCCCACACGACGTCGGGCGTGATCACCAAGGCCGCCGAGGAGGTCGCCCAGCGCGTCGGCGCCAAGTACGTCGTGGCGTTCACCCAGTCGGGCGACTCCGCGCGACGGCTGGCCCGGCTGCGCAGCCCGATCCCCGTGCTCGCCTTCACCCCCGAGGCCCGCGCCCGCTCGCAGCTCGCCGTCAGCTGGGGCGTCGAGGCGTTCAAGACCTCCACGGTCGAGCACACCGACGAGATGGTCCGCCAGGTCGACGAGGAGCTGCTCAAGATCGGCCGGGTCAAGGAGGGCGACCGCGTGGTCATCGTCGCCGGCAGCCCGCCGGGCATCCCCGGCTCGACGAACGCGCTGCGCGTGCACCGCATGGGCGACGCGATCAACGAGGTCGCCCCGGCGTACCGCCGCAGCCGCTGACCCCGCTCAGGTCTTCGGCCCGATCAGCGCGTCCAGCCGGGCTACCGCCTCGCGGCGGGACACGCTGATCACCCGGCTGTTGGACTGGCGCCACGGGATCTCGACCAGGTCGAGGGCCCAGCAGCACAGCTCGCGGATGTCCCGCGACGCGTTGACGAACTGCCAGCGCGGGTAGCGGTAGACCTTCGGTTGCCCGGCGACGAGGCGCCGCGCCCAGTTGTCGACCCGGCAGCCGTCGGAATGGAACAGGCCGCGCAGGAACGGGCCGGGGTGGGCCTCGACGATCGAGCGCTGCCAGTCCTCGAGCACGATCGGCCGCTCGTGCTTGCGTCCGGGGCCGTACTGGGGGAACAGGCAGGGCCAGTGCTGCCACGAGACCGTCGTGATGACGCAGCCTGGTGCCCGCCGGGTGTGCGGCCGGCCGCCGGGCTTGACTCGCCTCATCAGATCCAGAAGGTGTGCGTTGTCCTCGGTGTACTTCTCGTCGTTGAAGACGTGCAGGTTCCAAACGGTGCCACGACCGCGGGAGAGGTGGCCGTCGCCGAGATACCACCCGAGGAGCTCCGCATAGGCACGACGGTCGAGGTCGGTCCCCGCGCAGCGCGGGCAGGGCACCGACGTGTGTGTCTGCCCGCGGGGCAGGCCACGACGCTGGTAGAGCCGTCGCCACCGACGGATTGTCTTGATCGCGACGCCGTGCTTGGCTGCATTCGCTGCGTCGGAGAGGCCGGCGTCAGAGTCGCGCAAAGCGCTCTTGACGACGTCGGTGGGACGGACGTGGACCATGGCACAGGGTCCTACGACGGTCCGACAGAACTCCTCCGGGAGTACCGGGGCTGAGGCCGGGTGCCGGGTGTGGGATTCGAACCCACACGCCCTTTCGGACAATGGTGTTTGAGACCATCGCGTCTGCCGTTCCGCCAACCCGGCCAGGTCGGGGGAAACGGTAGCCGAGACAGTGCTCCGAACCCACACCGCCCGGACCGATAGCCTGACCCCGTGACCGAGACCGCCCCGACCGAGCAGCCCGCCCCGTCGCGGCCCCGCACCGTGGTCATCGCCGAGGACGAGACCCTGATCCGGATGGACCTGGCCGAGATGCTGGCCGAGGAGGGCTACGACGTCGTCGGACAGGCGGGCGACGGGCAGCGGGCGATCGAGCTCGCGCAGGAGCTCCGGCCCGACCTGGTGATCCTCGACGTGAAGATGCCCGTGCTCGACGGCATCGCCGCCGCCGAGGCGATCGCCGGCCAGCGGATCGCCCCCGTCGTCATGCTCACCGCCTTCTCCCAGCGCGAGCTGGTCGAGCGGGCGCGCGAGGCCGGGGCGATGTCGTATCTCGTGAAGCCGTTCTCCCAGTCCGACCTCGTGCCGGCGATCGAGATGGCCGTGAGCCGGTTCGCGGAGATCCGGCAGCTCGAGAGCGAGGTCAGCGACCTCACCGAGCGGCTCGAGACCCGCAAGGCCGTCGACCGGGCCAAGGGCATCCTGCAGGAGCAGCTGTCCCTCTCCGAGGCCGAGGCGTTCCGCTGGATCCAGAAGACGGCGATGGACCTGCGCATGTCGATGCGCGAGGTCGCCGAGGGCGTCGTGACCCACGGCGTGCCGGGCGGCTCGCCGAGCTGACCGGACGCAAATCGTCCGACGTTCGGGTCGTCCAGGTAACAGATTCGTCATGATTTGTGACCTGGGCCACCGAGTTGCTTCCACCGGCCCCTCCCGCCGGTGTAGGTTCCCGCCGCAGGACATCTCCGGTGGGCGGCGACCGCTGCCCGCGGGTTCGAACAAGGAAGTGGGACTTGTCTTGAGGCGTAACAAGGTATTCGCGGCCGGCGTCGCAGCGCTGGCGCTCGGTCTGAGCCTGACGGCATGCGGCACCACGGAGGACGGCGGGGACGGTGGCGGCGGCGACGCGGCCTGCGACCTGAAGCTGGCCTTCTTCGGTCCCGAGACCGGCGACGCGGCCGGCCTCGGAAAGCCGATCATCCAGGGCGCGCAGCTCGCGGTCGACCAGTACAACGAGGACGCCGACTGCGAGATCGAGTTCGTCAAGTACGACTCGCAGGGCAGCCCGGACGAGGCGCCGGCGCTGGCGACCGAGGCCGCGGGCGACGAGAACCTCATCGGCGTCGTCGGCCCGGCGTTCTCCGGCGAGTCGGCCGCCGCCGGCGACACCTTCGCCGAGGCCGGCCTGCCGACGATCACCCCCTCGGCGACCAACCCGACCCTGGCCGACAACGGCTGGGACACCTTCCACCGCGCGCTCGGCAACGACGCGACCCAGGGTCCGGCCGCCGCGCGCTACATCAAGGACACGCTGAAGGCTGCCTCGGTGTTCGTCATCGACGACGCCTCCGAGTACGGCGCGGGCCTGGCCGGCATCGTCGAGGAGGACCTCGGCGCGGCGGTCAAGGGCACCGACACGATCCAGCAGAAGCAGACCGACTTCTCCGCGACCGTGACCAAGGTGACCGACGCGAAGCCGGACGCGGTCTTCTTCGGCGGCTACTACGCCGAGGCGACCATCCTCATCGGCCAGCTGCGTGACGGTGGCTTCGACGGCACCTTCGTCGTCGCCGACGGCGTGAAGGACCCCGCGTTCCTCGACGCCAAGGCCGCCGCCGAGGGCACCATCATCACCTGCCCCTGCATCCCGGACACCGACCCGGCCGTCGCCGAGTTCGCCGCGGACTACGAGGCCGAGTTCGGTGAGGCCCCCGGCACCTACGCCGCCGAGGCGTACGACGCCGCGAGCATCTTCCTCGCCGGCATCGAGGACGGCGTCGACAACCGCGAGGACATGCTCGCCTTCGTCAACGACTACGACGAGAAGGGCATCACCAAGCAGCTGAAGTTCGACGACAAGGGTGAGCCGGCCGACGTCCACGTCTACGCCTACACCGTGAAGGACGGGGCCATCGTCCCCGAGGGCGAGATCAAGTGATCGCTCGCTGATCCGTCCGACATGACAGCCGACGCGGCCGGGGACTGAGTCCCCGGCCGCGTCCCTGTCCAGAACTGGGGGCCCACAGCCTTGAACTTCGAATTCTTCTTCAACAACCTTCCCGAGCTCACCATCACCGGGCTCGCGTTCGGTGCGATCTACGCGCTCGTCGCGCTGGGCTACACGATGGTCTACGGCGTGCTGCAGCTCATCAACTTCGCCCACTCCGAGGTGTTCATGTACGGCACCTTCGCGATGCTCTGGACCGTCATGGCGCTCAACGGCGCCGAGGCGGACGGGGTGAAGCTGATCGCCATCCTCATCGCCGCGCTGTTCGCGGCGATGCTGCTGTCGGCGGTGATCGCACTGGTCCTGGAGCGGGTGGCCTACCGGCCGCTCATCAAGCGGAATGCGCCGCGACTGATCGCCCTCATCTCCGCGATCGGTGCGTCCTTCGTGCTCGCCGAGCTGATGGGCCTGCGCGACAAGATCGCCGGCTGGCTCGGACTCGACGACGACCTCAGCGACTACGTGTCCGGGGCGCGCATCAACAACAGCATGGCGGGCGTCATCGAGAAGCCCCGCTTCGACGTCGCGGGCGTCTCCGTCTCGAGCATCGACATGATCGTGATCGTCGCGGCCGTCGGCATGATGGTGCTCCTCGACCAGTTCGTGCGCCGCTCGCGCCTCGGCAAGGGCATCCGGGCCACCGCCCAGGACGCCGAGACCGCCTCGCTGATGGGCGTGAACCCGACGCGCACGATCCAGGTGACCTTCCTGATCGGTGGACTGATGGCCGGCATCGCGGCCTTCCTCTACATGCTCAAGATCGACACCACCCGCTTCGACGTCGGCTTCCTGCTCGGCGTCAAGGCGTTCACGGCCGCGGTCCTCGGCGGCATCGGCAACCTGCGCGGCGCCCTGCTCGGCGGACTCGTCCTCGGCGTGGCGGAGAACTGGGGCTCCGCCCTGTTCGGCACCGAGTGGCGCGACGTCATCGCGTTCGTGCTGCTGGTCCTGATCCTGCTCGTCCGGCCCACCGGCCTGCTCGGCGAGTCGCTCGGAAAGGCACGCGCATGAAGAACAAGATCACCAGCCTGCCGAGGCCGGTCAAGATCCTGCTGTGGATCCTGGTCGCACTCTTCGCCTATGCCCTGCCGCTGCTCGAGCCCCCGCTCATCTCGACGCCCGGCGTCGACTTCGGCGGCGTGCTCTTCACGGTCAGCATCTACGCGCTGGTCGCGCTCGGCCTCAACATCGTCGTGGGCTACGCCGGCCTGCTCGACCTCGGGTACGTCGGCTTCTACGCGATCGGTGCCTACACCGTCGCGATCCTGACGTCCTTCCACGCCAGCTGGCCGCTGCTGCTCGCCATCCCGGTCGGCGTCCTCGCCGCGATGGTCTCGGGCATCCTGCTGGGCGCCCCGACGCTGCGGGTGCGCGGTGACTATCTGGCCATCGTGACGCTCGGCTTCGGTGAGATCATCCGCCTGGTCGCCGTCAACACCGAGTGGCTGGGCGACACCCGCGGCATCAAGAACATCGCCAAGCCGCCGGGTCTCGGGGGCGAGGAGGGCTGGTTCCAGATCCCGCACCTGTTCTGGGGCGACGGCACCGTGCTCGTGGACACCGAGGACCAGACCAAGTTCCTGTTCTTCGGCGTCCTCGACCAGATCCCGTACTACTGGATGGGTCTCACCGCCGTCATCGTCGTGCTCATCGCCGACATCCTGATCAAGAACAGCCGGGTCGGCCGGGCCTGGGAGGCCACGCGCGAGGACGAGGACGCCGCCGAGCTGATGGGCGTGCCGACGTTCAAGTTCAAGCTGCTCGCCTTCGCGACCGGTGCCTTCATCGGCGGTCTCGCCGGTGGTCTGTACGCCAGCCGCCAGGGCTTCATCAACCCGCAGTCGTTCCTGCTGCTCTTCTCGATCCTCTACCTCGCCGCCGTCGTCGTGGGCGGGCAGGGCAACCGCTGGGGCGTCCTGGTGGGCGCCACGCTGGTGGCCTACCTGCCGCAGCGCTTCCGGGAGTTCGACGACTTCCGGGTGTTGGTGTTCGGCCTCGCGCTCGTGGTGCTCGCCACCGTGCGGCCCGAGGGACTGCTGCCGCCGAAACGGACGTTGCGCGCCAAGCACATGGAGCAGGAGCTCGAGCAGCTCGAGGAAGGCAGCGACGGAGAGGAGAACGCTCGTGTCTGAGGCGATTCTCGCGGTCGAGAACGTCACCTTGAAGTTCGGCGGCCTCACGGCGCTGGACGACGTGTCGTTCCACATCACCGAGGGCGAGATCCTCGGCCTGATCGGGCCCAACGGCGCCGGCAAGACCACCTGCTTCAACGCGGTCACCGGTGTCTACCGGCCCACCAGCGGAGCCATCCGCTTCCAGGGCCGGTCGATCGTCGGGCTGAAGAAGCACAAGATCACCCAGCAGGGGATCGCGCGCACCTTCCAGAACATCCGGCTCTTCCCGACCATGACGGCGCTGGAGAACGTGCTCGTGGGCGCCGACGCGCAGCACAGCACGGGCATGCTGTCCGCGCTGTTCCGGCTGCCGAAGCACCGCCGGGAGGAGAAGGAGGGCCACGACCGGGCGATGGAGCTGCTCCGGTTCATGGGCATCCACCGCAAGGCCGACGAGCTGGCCGCCAACCTCTCGTACGGCGACCAGCGGCGCCTGGAGATCGCGCGGGCGATGGCGACCAACCCGAAGCTCATCTGCCTCGACGAGCCCGCGGCCGGCTTCAACCCGGCCGAGAAGGTCGAGCTGATGAACCTCATCCGCCGCGTCCGCGACCAGGGCTACACCGTCCTGCTCATCGAGCACGACATGAAGCTCGTGATGGGCGTGACCGACCGGATCGTCGTACTGGAGTTCGGGCGCAAGATCGCCGAGGGAACCCCGGCCGAGATCCGTGACAACCCCGCGGTGATCGCCGCCTACCTGGGAGTGGACGAGGAAGATGCTTCTTGAGGTCGAGGGCCTGTGTGTCAACTACGGGCACATCGAGGCCATCCGTGACATCAGCTTCAGCGTCCCGGAGGGGACCGTCACGACCCTCATCGGCGCCAACGGCGCCGGCAAGACGACGACGCTGAAGACCATCTCCGGGCTGCGCAAGGTCCGCGCCGGCTCGATCCGGTTCGAGGGCAAGGACATCACCTCGGTCGAGCCGTTCGACCGGGTCAAGCTCGGCATCGGGCAGTCCCCGGAGGGACGGCGCTGCTTCATCGGCATGACGGTCCGGGAGAACCTCGAGATGGGCGCGTTCACCCGCAAGGACCGCAAGTCGGCGGCCTACCGGGAGGACATGGAGCGGGTGCTGTCGCTCTTCCCCCGGCTCGAGGAGCGCATCGACCAGGTGTCGGGCACCATGTCGGGCGGCGAGCAGCAGATGCTGGCGATCGGCCGGGCGCTGATGTCCCGGCCGCGGCTGCTGCTGCTCGACGAGCCGTCCATGGGCCTGGCGCCGAAGCTGATCCAGCAGATCTTCACGATCGTGACGGAGATCAACCAGCAGGGGACCACCGTGCTCCTCGTGGAGCAGAACGCTGCCCAGGCGCTCAAGCGCTCCCACGACGCGCACATCCTGGAGACCGGTGAGATCGTGCGCTCCGGCAAGGGCGCCGACCTCGCGGTCGACCCGGCCGTCAAGGCCGCCTATCTCGGCGGCGACGTGTAGCAACCGGCCGTACGACGACGAAGGCCCCGGGCGTGCGCCCGGGGCCTTCGTCGTACGCGGTGCTGTCGCGGTGCTGTCGCGGTGGCGTCGTGGTCCAGGTCAGAGGACCTTGGACAGGAACGACTGGGTGCGCTCGTGCTGCGGGTTCGACAGTACGTCGACCGGCAGGCCCTCCTCGACGACGACGCCGCCGTCCATGAAGACGAGCTTGTCGCCGACCTCGCGCGCGAAGCCCATCTCGTGGGTGACGACCATCATCGTCATGCCCTCCTGGGCCAGGTCCTTCATCACGGCGAGGACGTCGCCGACCAGCTCGGGGTCGAGCGCGCTGGTGGGCTCGTCGAAGAGCATCATGTCGGGGTTCATCGACAGGGCCCGGGCGATCGCCACGCGCTGCTGCTGGCCACCGGAGAGGTGTGCGGGATAGGCCGACTCCTTCTCCGAGAGGCCCACCTTGGCGAGGTTCTGCCGAGCGATCTCGACCGCCTCCTCCTTGCTGCGCCGGCGCACGTTGCGCTGGGCCAGGGTGAGGTTCTTGAGGACCGACAGGTGCGGGAACAGGTTGAACTGCTGGAACACCATGCCGATCCGCGAGCGCACGTCGTCCAGGTCGACCTTGCGGTCGCAGATGTCGATGCCCTCGATGAGGATCTGCCCGGAGGTGGGCTCCTCGAGGCGGTTGACGCAGCGCAGCAGGGTCGACTTGCCGGACCCCGACGGGCCGATGACGCAGACGACCTGACCGGCGTCGACGTGGAAGTCGATGCCCTTGAGGACCTCGTGACGGCCGTAGTGCTTGTGCAGGCCGCGCACCTGGATGGCCGGGGCGCCCGGGTCGGGCTGGGGCTGCTCGGTCATCGGACCGCCTTCCTCTGGCGACGCTCGAGCCAGGCGACGAGCTGGGTGAGCGGCAGCGTGATGATCAGGTACAGCAGTGCGGCCTGGATCAGGCTGGTGGCCGTCCCGGCGGAGGGTCCGCTCGTCAGGAAGTCCCGAGCGACCGAGGTGAGCTCGCGCTGGCTGGCCGCGGCCCCGAGCAGGAACAGCAGTGCGGTGTCCTTGATCAGCAGCACGAACTCGTTGGTGAGCGGCGGGATGACGATGCGGAACGCCTGGGGCAGGACGACCTTGACGGTCGTCGCGCCGGGGCGCATGCCCAGCGACCGGGCCGCCTCGGTCTGCCCCTTGGGCACCGCCTGGATGCCGGCGCGCAGGGTCTCGGCCATGTAGGCCCCGGCGACCAGGATGAGGCCGATCAGCCCCGCGCCGACGGTGCCCCCGGGTGGCGTCCACTGGAAGGCGATCGGCAGGCCGAAGCCCATGAACATCATGACGACCAGCGCGGGCAGGCCGCGGAAGAACTCGATGTAGGCCGTGGCCATCCACCGGTACGGCGCCACCGGCGAGAGCCTCATCAGCGCGAGTACGAGTCCCAGCGCGAGGCCGCCGGCGAAGGCGATCGCGGTGTACTTCACCGTGTTCACCATGCCGATGGCGATCAGGTCGCCCCAGTTGCCATCGGCCCAGCTGATGCCGGCGCCGTTCCAGAAGTTCTCCTTGATGACGGCCCAGTCGGCCACGAGCGCCACGACGACGACCGCCGCCACCAGCACGGCGTACAGGACGCCCTGGACCAGGAGGGCGCGCTCCCTACGGCTCACTCCACTGTCCCCTTCTCGACCGGGTGCGCGGATCAGTTCTCGGTCGAGAAGTAGGAGTTGTAGATCTCGTCGTAGGTGCCGTCGCCGCGCATCTCCTCGAGAGCCCCGTTGACGTCCTCGACGAGCTGCTCGTTGCCCTTCTTGATGGCGAAGCCGTACTGCTCGTCGGTCTCGTAGGTCTCGACGACCTTGAACGTGCCGTCCGTGGTGTGGTCGAGGTTGACCGGCAGGTCCTGCAGCAGGGCCTCGACCTGGCCGGCCTTGATGGCCTGGAACATCTCGGCGTCACTCGGGAAAGTGACGACCTCGGCGCCCGTGGCGTTCTCCTCGGTGTAGGTCTTGCCGGTGGTGCCCTGCTGGACGCCGACCTTGACCCCGTCGAGATCGTCGATCGAGGCGATCTTGCTGTCGGCGGGGACCAGCAGCGACTGCTTCGAGTCGTAGTAGCCGTCGGAGAAGTCGAGGTTCTTCTTGCGGTCCTCGGTGATGGTCATCGCGGACGCCGCGAGGTCGCACTGGCCGGCGTTGAGCGCCTGGCCGCTCTGGAGGGCGTCGAAGGAGGAGTCCTTGACCTCCAGCTCCAGATCGAGCCGCTCCGCGATCTCGGAGACGATGTCGATGTCGTAGCCCTTGAAGCCTGTCTCGCTGGTCTTGTCGAAGTCCTCGAACGGCGGGTACGGCACATCGGAGCACACCGTGAGGGTGTCCTTCTTGACCAGGTCGGCGCCGCTCGCGGACGTGCCGCCGTCGTCCGAGCCGCACGCGCTGAGCGCGAACGTGGCGAGGGCGGTGAGGGCGAGGGCGGAGAGACGCGACTTCTGCATAGCCCGAACTCTAGGCCCCTGCCTCCGAGGGCCGCGACAGGTGGCGCAGCACACACTTCTCGGATCCGAGATCAAGGGCTTGCCGAAAAATCGCATGCGCTGGTTCGGCTTCCAGGCCCGGCAGCAGGGGCGTAGTCTCTGCTGCCGGACCGTTCGGGACCGTGCGGTCGCCGTTTCCTGGGGTGGAGGAGGAAGGGGTCGGATGAGTCGGTACTCGTTGACGACGCGTGTGGCCACGCGCGACGACGCGGCGGTGCTCGCTGATCTGTGGAGCGACGCCGTGCGCCGGGCCGACCGCGCCGAGCAGGTCGCCGACCTCGAGCTCATCGTCAAGGGCGCCGCCGCCTCTCCCGAGCAGCGCCTCGTCGTCGTGGAGTACGACGGCCAGGTGGCCGGCGCGGTCTACCTGCGGATCACCACGCTCTCGCCGCTCAACCTCGAGCCCTGCGTGCAGTCGATCCATCCCCGGGTCTTCGACCACTCCCGGCGGCACGGCGTCGGTCACGCGCTGATGGAGGCGGCGACCGCCTTCGCCGAGGAGAACGGCATCCTCCACGTCGTCACCGCCGTCCCGCACTCCTCGCGCGAGTCCAACCGCTTCATGGCCCGCCTGGGCCTGGCGCCGGTCGTGATGTACCGGATCGCACCGACGGCGCTGCTGCGCAGCCGGGTGTCGCCGCAGCGCCAGCCCCTCGGTGGGGACGGCGGCCGCAGCCGGGTCCTGGCCGCCCGCCGCTCGCTGCGCCGGGCGCGCGCCGAGCGGCTCGCCCTCCCGGAGTGACCGGAGCGCCCCGCGCTACGTCCGCGCGGGGTCGCGCTCCAGCAGCGCGCAGGTGATGCGCGAGGTGCACACGCGGCGTCCCTGGTCGTCGCTGACGACGATCTCGAAGCTCGCCATCGTGCGGCCGCGGTGCAGCGGCGTCGCGACGCCGGTGACCACCCCGGAGGTCGCGGACCGGTGGTGGGTGGCGTTGATGTCGGTGCCGACGGCGAAGCGGTCGGGCCCGGCGTGGATGGCCGCAGCGACCGAGCCGAGGGTCTCCGCGAGCACCACCGAGGCGCCGCCGTGGAGCAGGCCGTAGGGCTGGGTGTTGCCCTCCACCGGCATCGTGGCGACGACCCGGTCGGCGGTGACCTCGACGAGCTCGATGCCCATCCGCTCGTTGAGTGCGCCCATGTTGGAGCGCATGAGGTCGGCGATCTCGTCGATGCTCGTCATGGACGTGAAGGCTAGTCGGAGGGCCTCGGTAGAGTCGCCGGGTGTCCGAGTCCTCGTCTGGTTCCGTGCGCCCCCGCCTGTTGCTCCTCGATGGCCACTCGCTGGCCTACCGCGCCTTCTTCGCCCTCCCGGTCGAGAACTTCTCGACCGCGACGGGCCAGAACACCAACGCGGTGTACGGCTTCACCTCCATGCTCGTCAACGTGCTGCGCGACGAGCAGCCGACGCACGTGGCGGTCGCCTTCGACGTCTCGCGGCAGACCTTCCGCACCGAGGAGTACGCCGACTACAAGGCCAAGCGCAACAAGACGCCCGGCGAGTTCAGCAGCCAGCTGCCGCTGATCGAGCGGATGCTGACCTCCTTCGCGATCCCCTTCCTCAAGGTCCCCGGCTACGAGGCCGACGACATCATCGCCACCCTCGTCACGCAGGCTCTCGCCGACGAGACGAGCGGCCTGGAGGTGCTGATCCTCACCGGCGACCGCGACTCCCTCCAGCTGGTCACCGAACGGTCGACGGTCCTCTACCCCATGCGCGGCGTCTCCGACCTGGCCCGGATGACCCCCGCCGCCGTGGAGGAGAAGTACGGCGTCCCGCCGCACCGCTATCCCGAGCTGGCCGCCATCGTGGGCGAGGTGTCCGACAACCTGCCGGGCGTCCCGGGCGTGGGCGCCGGCTTCGCCGCCAAGTGGATCAACACCTACGACGGCCTCGACAACGTCATCGCGCAGGCCGACAAGATCACCGGGAAGAAGGGCGAGGCGTTCCGTGCCCATCTCGGCGACGTGATCCGCAACCGCCGCCTCAACGCGCTCGTGTGCGACCTCGACCTCGGTGTCTCCATCGACGACCTGGTGCTGGGGGAGTGGGACCGCTCCGCGGCCCTGGAGCTGCTCGACGAGCTGGAGTTCCGCGGCGAGCTGCGCACCCGCATCCTCGACGTCGTGGCCCCCGGGGAGGACACCCCGGTCGCGGCGGGCGTGGAGCTGGACGGGACGACTCTCGGCGCGGACGCGGTGGCCGCCTGGCTGGACCAGATCGGCGAGGCGACCGTGGGACTGTCGGTGCGCGGCACCTGGGGCAGCGGCACCGGCCGCGTGGCCGGGCTCGGGCTCGCCCTGGCCGACGGCCGCGCCGCGTACGTCGACGTGGAGACGATGAGCCCGGCCGACGACGCCGCCGTGGCGGCCTGGCTCTCCGACACCACCCGCCCGAAGGTGCTCCACGACGCCAAGGGCCCGTTGCACGCCCTCGCCGCCCAGGGGTGGACGCTCGCCGGCGTCGTCGAGGACACCGCCCTGGCCGCGTACCTCGTCGCCCCGGACCAGCGCTCCTACGACCTCGCCGACCTCTCCCTGCGCTATCTGCACCGCGAGCTGACCGTCGCCGAGGACGACGACCAGGGGATGCTCTTCGACGAGGACGCCAACCTCGCCAAGGCGTCCATGGTCCAGGCGCGCGCGGCGCTCGACCTGTCCGCCGAGCTGGCCGACCAGGTCGAGAAGGCGGGCGGGCGCGGCCTGCTCACCGAGGTCGAGATGCCGCTCGTCGGCGTCCTCGCCGGCATGGAGCAGACCGGCATCGCCGTCGACATCGACCATCTCGAGGGCCTGGAGGCCCACTTCGGCGACGAGGTCCGGGCCGAGGCCGAGGCGGCGTACGCCGTGATCGGCAAGGAGATCAACCTCGGCTCGCCCAAGCAGCTGCAGGTGATCTTGTTCGACGAGCTCGGGATGCCGAAGACCAAGCGCACGAAGACCGGCTACACCACCGATGCCGACGCGCTGCAGAAGCTGGCCGCCAGCAACCCCCACCCCTTCCTGCTGCACCTGCTGCGTCACCGCGAGGTGATCCGGCTGCGGCAGACGATCGAGGGCCTGCTGAAGACGGTCCAGCCCGACGGGCGGATCCACACCACCTTCCACCAGACGATCGCGGCGACCGGCCGGCTCTCCAGCACCGAGCCCAACCTGCAGAACATCCCGGTGCGCACCGAGGAGGGCCGCCGGATCCGGGAGAGCTTCGTCGTCGGCAGTGGCTACGAGTGCCTGATGACCGCCGACTACAGCCAGATCGAGATGCGGATCATGGCGCACCTCTCCGAGGACGAGGCTCTCATCGAGGCGTTCCGCACCGGGCGGGACTTCCACGCCGAGACCGCCTCGCGGGTCTTCGACGTCGCGCCCGACGACGTCACCCAGGAGATGCGGGCCAAGATCAAGGCGATGAACTACGGCCTCGCCTACGGCCTGTCCGCCTTCGGCCTGTCCCAGCAGCTGGGGATCGAGCCGGGCGAGGCCGCCGGCCTGATGACGGAGTACTTCGAGACCTTCGGCGGGATCCGCGACTACCTCACCGGCGTGGTCGACGAGGCCCGGCGCAGCGGCTTCACCGAGACCATCATGGGCCGGCGGCGCTACCTGCCCGATCTCACCAGCGACAACCGGATGCGTCGCGAGAGCGCCGAGCGGATGGCCCTCAACGCCCCCATCCAGGGCTCGGCCGCCGACCTCATCAAGGTGGCCATGCTGCGCACCGACGCGGCCCTGCGCTCCTCGGGCCTGCGCTCGCGGATGCTGCTCCAGGTCCACGACGAGCTCGTGTTCGAGGTCGCCGACGGCGAGCGGGACGCGCTCGACACGCTCGTGCGCGAGCAGATGGCGGGCGCCGCCGACCTGACGGTGCCGCTCGACGTCTCCGTCGGCACCGGCCGCTCCTGGCACGCCGCCGCGCACTAGTCGGATGGCACGCGGGGGTGCTGTAACTACCTGTTCGCGTCACAAGCTGACCCGTCTGCGGGTCAGGTAGCAGCACGAACAGCTAGTTACAGCACCGCTGGGCCAGCGGCCGGCGAACCGGCCAGCGCGTCAGACCGCCTTCGCGGCGTCGTCGTCCCGACGGTGGCGAACCACCTGCAGGACGATGAGAACGAGCAGTACGGCGAGGTCGACCACCGCGACGGTGGCGGCCAGCTCGGTGACGCTCGAGGCGAGCGCGCCGGCGCCGACGAGCGCCACGACTCCGACGCCGACGAGGTACTTGGTCGCGACGCCGCGCGCGGCCAGACCGGCGTACACGAGCAGCTGGAGCAGGGAGAGCAGCGCGCCCAGGACCGCGAACATCCACAGGCGGTCGCGCACCTCGGCATAGTCGTCCCCGCCGATGAAGACCAGAGCGAGGTCGGAGAGCAGATAGGTCGCCACGACGCCGGCGGCCCCGAGGGTGGTCAGGAAGGCCAGTCCCCGCGCGAGCGCGGCGCGGCTCTCGGAGCCCTCCGACATCGACGGGAACAGGACGACGACGGCGAACTGGGGCAGGAAGAGCACCGCCTTCGTCACGATCAGCCCACCGGCGTAGAGACCGGCGTCGTGGGAGTCGAGCACGCTGCGGGCCACCACGACGTCGAGGTTGGACAGCGCGAAGAAGGCGAGCAGCGCGATCGAGCTGCCGACGGTCTCCCGCAGCACGTCGCGTCGGATCTCCGACTCGCTGACCCGGCTGGCAGGACGCGGGTGCCGGCCCAGCGCCCACGCGGCCACGGCGACGGGCACCCACGAGGAGAGGAACACCGCCAGCATCGCGCTGGTCTCGGTGCTCGAGACCAACAGGAAGACCAGCCCGAGGACCACCCGAGGCACGCCGACCGCGAGGTACACCAGGCTGAGCGGGAGCCAGCGCCGCTCACCCTGGAGCACCCCGGCCTGGGCGCCCATGACGGTCGCCGGGACCGCGCTGAGGCCGAGCAGCAGGGCGGGCAGCAGGCCGTCGAGTCGCAGGAGCTCGGTGACCAGCGGTGCGGCGAGGACCGCGACCGCGCCCAGCACGAAGGCCGCGCGCCAGCCGGTCCGGAGCACGGCCGCCTCGACCGCGGCGACGTGCTCGGGGTCCGCCGCGATCCGGCGGGCCGAGGTCGCCTGGAGACCCAGCTGCAGCACCGACAGCACCATCAGCAGGGCCATCACGCCGGCGAGGGCGCCGTACTGGCCCGGGCCCAGGAGGCGCGCGGAGACGATCTGGAAGCCGTAGGTGCCGACGTTCATGACGGCCATCGCGATCGCGATGCCGGCGCTGCTGCGCAGCAGCCGGGCGAGGCGGGAGCCCGCGGCGTGAGGGGTCGTCGTCACCAGAGCAGGTTAGGGGGTCGCTCCACCGATCCGGTCAGCCGAGGGTGCCTCCGCATACAGTGACCCCCGCGGAGAGGGAGGCAGCATGCGGGAGGATCGGCGCGGTCGGGTCCTGCTGGTGACCCTGTACGCCGCGCTGTCGGTGATGGTGTTCGCCGAGAAGTGGGGACGCTCGACCAGCGACACCCGCTTCGAGCTGACCGAGGTCCCCGGCCCCCATCTCGCGGGCACCCTCCACCTGTGGAACCCGGACGTCTCCCTGGGGGAGCTGCAGAACCAGGCGTACGGCTACCTCTTCCCGCAGGGCTCCTTCTTCTGGCTCGCCGAGCTGCTCGGCACGCCCGGCTGGGTGGCGCAGCGGCTCTGGTCGGTGCTGGTGCTGCTGGTGGCGTGCGAAGGGCTCCGCCGCCTGGCGGTGGCCCTCGGCGTCGGTCCGGTCGCGGCAGCGGTCGCCGGCCTGGCCTACGGGCTGACCCCGCGCCATGTCACCGAGATCGGCACCCGGAGCGCCGAGATCCTTCCCGGAGCGGTACTTCCGTGGGCGGCTCTCCCGCTGGTGCTCGCCGCCCAGGGGAGGATGCGGCCGCGGAACGCCGCCGTCCTCTCGGCGGCGGCCTTCGCGTGCTCCGGGGGCGTCAACGGCACCGCCACGGCGGCGCCTGCCGCACTGCTGGCGATCGTGGTGGTCTGGGCCGTGCTGCGCCGCCGGCTCAGCTGGCGCTTCGGCGTCGGCTGGCTCGCCCTCGTCGGTGCCGTCAGCGCCTGGTGGATCCTGTCCCTGCTGCGGCTCGGGGCCTACAGCCCGCCCTTCTACGACTTCGTCGAGGACGCCCGCGCGACCACCTCGAGCTCCGGCTTCGCCTCCGTCCTGCGGGGGGCCAGCAACTGGGTCGGCTTCATCTCCGTCGGCGGCGACCGCTGGTGGCCGGCGGGCTACGACCTGGGCTACGAGCCGTGGCTGGTGCTGGGGACCGGGATCGTCGCGGTCGCGGGTCTCGTCGGGCTGCTGCGCATGCGCAGCGCCTGGCGCACGCCGCTGCTGCTCGCGGCCGGGTTCGGCCTCACCTGCCAGGTGATCGCCCACACCGGACCACTCGACGGGCCGTTCAGCCAGGCCCTGCGCGACCTTCTCGACGGTCCGCTCGCTCCCTTGCGCAACGTGCCGAAGGCCGACCCCGTGCTGCGTGTGCCGATCGCCGTCGGCCTCGGTGTCCTCGTGGACGACCTGCTCCGCGCCCTGAGTCGCCGCCGTGCCGCGGAGCCCGCGCGGAGCCGGTGGCGCCCCCGCGTCCGGCGCCTGGCGGCCGGCGGCCTCGCCGTGGCCCTCGCCGGCGGCCTGCTGGCGATGGTCCAGCCGATCGCGACCGCCGACACCCGCACGCCGGGGTGGAAGGAGCTGCCGTCGTACTGGTGGGAGGCGGCGACCTTCCTCGAGGAGCGCTCGGAGGCGACCGAGGGAGCCGGTGCCACCTGGGTCATCCCCGGTTCCGGCTTCGGGATCCAGCAGTGGGGCTGGACCATGGAGGAGCCGATGGAGGCCGTGGCCCGGAGCCCGTGGATCACCCGCTCCCAGGTCCCGCTCACGCCGCCCGCGACGATCCGGCTGTTCTCCGCCATGGAGACCTACCTGGAGACGGGATCCGGGTCGCCGTACCTGCGTCACCTGCTCAACCGGATCGGCATCGACACGGTCCTGGTGCGCCACGACCTGGACCCGGATGTCTCCCAGGCCACGTCGGCCAGCCTGGTCGGCGTCGCGCTCGGACGCTCGCCCGGCCTGCACTCGGTCGCGACCTTCGGCCGGCTGGACTTCGGGCCGGCCATCGAGGTCTTCGAGGTCGAGCCGGCGATCGGTGCCCAGGTCGGCACCGGCGGGTACGACGTGCGCGACGTCGCCGACACGGTGACGGTCGCCGGCTCCGTCGAGGCCGCCGTCGCGGCGGTCGGCAGCGGGCTGGTCGGACCCGCCCAGGCGATGGTGCTCGCCGGCGAGCCCGGCTGGGAGCGTGCCGCCCAGGTGGTCGGGGACGGCTACCGGCTGCGGGAGCGCGCGTTCGGGCGGATCCAGGACGCCGAGAGCAACGTGATGGCGCCGGGGGAGCCGTACCACGGCGACCGGGTGGTCCCGAACTATCCCGGCGCCGCCGGCGCCGAGCCCGTGGCGGCGCGCTACGAGGGCGTCGCGGGCGTCGACGCGTCGTCGTCGCGCGCCTGGACCAGCTCGCTCGGCGCCGTGCACCCGGAGAACGCTCCGTGGTCCGCGCTCGACGGGGACCCGTCGACGTACTGGCGACCCAGCCCGTATGTCGACGCCGAGGACCAGTGGCTCGAGGTGGACCTCGGTCGTGAGCGCAGCGTGGGCACCGTGCGCCTGTCCCAGCCGGGCGACGAGGGGGTGGACCGCGTGGCGCGGTGGCGGGTCTCCGCCGGCGGCGAGAGCCGCGTGCTGCGGGCGGACCCCTTCACCGGCGCCGGCGCGGTGCGGCTGGACGTCCGCGCCGACCGCGTGCGGGTCGAGGTCCTCGAGGCCGCGTCCGAGCAGTCGCCGGTGGGCGTGGCGGAGCTGCAGATCGACGGGGTCACCCCGCGGCGCACCCTGGTGCTGCCGGAGGCGTCGACCGACGGACCACCCGACCTGATCCTCTCGGCGGCGCCCGAGGCGCGCGCCTGCGTGCTGACCCTGCTCGGCCCGGACTGCGGGCGCTATCGCGCCCGGGCGGCCGAGGAGGCCACCGGCATCGACCGCACCTTCACCCTCGGCACGGGGGGCCGGTTCCGCGTCCGCGGCCTCGTCGTCGGCCGCAGCCGGCCCGCCACGGCAACCCTGCTGCAGCCCCTCGCGGGGGCGACGATGACCGGCTCGTCGTGGCTCGCTGTCGACCCCGCGGTCTCGCCCCGCATGGCCCACGACGGGAACGCCGCCACCTCGTGGGTGGCGGACCCCCGCGACGAGGAGCCGATGCTCACGGTGGACCTGGGCCGCGAGCGCACGCTGCGGCGCCTCGTCGTGACCCCGCCCGCCGGCGTCGCCGTGCGCCCCGACCACGCGGTGATCCGGGCCGAGACCGCCTCCGGTGAGCAGCTCCGGGAGGTCGACCTCACCGGCTACGGCGCCTTCGAGCCCCTCCGAGCGCGCCGGCTCACCGTCACCTTCGGCCGTACGGCGGGCCGCATCGAGGGCACCCCGCTGGGGATCGGCGAGCTCCGGCTGGTCGGTGGGCGGGCCCGGATGCCGCTCGACGGCGCAGGCGCGACGGGTGCCGTGTGCGGTCTCGGGCCGCAGCTGGTCGTCGACGGCCGGACCGTCGACACGCGGGTCGACGGGCTCCTCGGCGACGTCGTGGCAGCCGGCCAGCTCGCCCTCGAGCCCTGCGACGGCACCGGACCACTGCGGCTGAGCCCCGGAGAGCACCGGGTCGAGCTGCGCTCCACCGAGCAGTTCCAGCCGGTCAACCTCACCCTCGACTCCGTCGACGGCGGCGCCGAGCCGGAGCGAGGCCCGGCCCGCTCGCGCAGCGTCCGGCTGCTGTCGGCGTCGGACACCCGCGTGCGGCTCGAGGTCGGCGCGGGGGAGTCGGCGCTGCTGTCCTCGCCCCACAACGTGAACGCCGGCTGGGTGGCCACGGTCGACGGCCGCGAGCTCGAGCGGATCACGGTCGACGGCTGGGCCCAGGGCTGGCTGCTCCCGGCCGACGCCGCCGGCGAGGTCGAGCTGACCTTCGCCCCGCAGCGGGGCTACCTCGTCGCCCTGGTGGCGGGACTCGGCCTGCTCGGCGCGGTGCTGCTCGCCGCGCTCGGCATCCTGCTCGCCGGTGCGCTGCGGCGCCTGCGCGGGCGCCCCGGTGGCGCCCCGAGCCCGGAGGCGCCGGCCGAGCCCGCCCCGCTCGACGTACCGATGTCGCGGCGGCGCCTGGCGGTGGCGCTGGTGGTCGCCGCTCTCGTCGCCGGCGCCGTGGGCGGGCCGGTGGTCGCCGTCGCCGGAGCGCTCGGGGTCGTGCTGTCACGGTGGCCTCGGGTGGTCCAGGCGATCGTCGCGGCCCTGCTCGTCGGCGCGCTGCTGGCCCTGACGCGGGCCCTGGCCGACGGGCCCGCGCTGCCCGCCCGGCCGGTCGACCTGGTGACTGGCGCGGCGATCGCGCTGGGGCTGGCGGCCGCGCTCGCCGTACGGCGGTCCACCCCGGAGCCGCGGTGAGGCGGCCCGGCCCCGACGTCGCCGTGACCACCGCGGTCACCGCGCTGGTGCTCGGGCCCCTCCTCGCCGGCGGCGGATACTGGCTGTTCGGTGACATGGTCTTCGTGCACCGCCAGCCGTGGAAGAGCTCCTGGCTCGGCCTCGACGGGGCGCTGCCGCGTGCGGTCCCCATGGACGCCCTCGTCTCCCTCGCCACCCACGTCGTTCCGGGCAGCGTCGTCCAGCGCCTGCTGCTGGTCGGGGGCTTCCTGGCCGGCGGGCTCGGCGTGGCCCGCCTCGTGCGGACGCAGGCGTGGTACGCCCGCGCGGCCGCGATCACGCTGTTCTGCTGGAATCCCTGGGTCGCCGAGCGACTGCTCATCGGCCAGTGGGCCATCCTGGTGGGCTACCTCCTCCTGCCCTGGGTCGCGCGTGCGGGGCTGCGGCTGCGGGCCGACCCGCGGGACTGGGGCCCGGCGGCCGTCACGCTGGTCCTCGCGGCCGTCTGCAGCCCGTCGAGCGGGGTGATGGCCGTCGGCGTCCTCGCCGTGCTCGCCCTCGGGACGGACGCCCGGGTCTGGTGGCGCGCGGCTGTGCTGGCCGTCGCGGCGAACCTGACCTGGGCGGTCCCGGCGCTCACCGCGCGCACCGCGAGCGTGACGACCGACGGCGTCTTCGAGGGCTTCGCAGCGCGCGCGGAGTCCGCTGCCGGTACGGCGGCCAGCGTCCTCTCGCTCGGCGGGATCTGGAAGACCTCGATCGTCCCGGAGGAGCGCACCAGCGCCGTCATCGTGCTGCTCTCGTGCCTCCTGAGCCTCGGGGCGCTGGGCGGCCTGACGCGCAGCGGGCCGGACCGCTGGCGGTGGGGTCTGCTGGGCGCGGGCGCCGTGCTCGTCGCCCTGGTCCCGGCCGTGCCCGCCGGCGCCGACCTGCTCGAGCAGCTGGCCGGGCCGGTGCCCGGGCTCGCGCTGTTGCGCGACTCGCACCGCTTCCTCGCCCCGCTCGGACTGGTGCTGGCCGTCGGGGCCGCGCACGGCGTCGCCGCGCTGCGCGCGCGCATCGGTCCGGGGACGGGCGCCCTGTGGAGCGCGGTCGCCCTGGTCGTCGCGGCGCCGCTGCTGCTGCTTCCGAGCCTCGCCTGGGGCGGCCTGGGGGAGCTGGAGCGGTCGTCGTACCCGCAGGCGTGGAAGGACGTCGCCGCGCTCGTCGGCGACGACGACACCACGGTCGTGCTGCCGTGGGCCGGCTCCTACCGCGGCTGGGCCTGGAACCACCGTCGCGCGGTCCTCGACCCCGCGCCACGGCTGCTGCCCGGCGAGGTGCTCGTCGACGACCGGGTACTGCTGGCCGACCAGGTCGTCCCGCCCGAGGACCCGCGGGTGGTCGCGGCCACCCTGGCCCTGGCCGACCCCGAGCCCGCGGGCGCCCTGCGGGCACTCGGGGTGCGCTGGGTCCTGGTCGAGCGCGGGATGGGCCGACCCGAGGTGCCCACCGGCCGGGTGGCGTACGACGACGGCGGGCTCCTTCTCGTGGACCTCGCGGCCGACGGTCCGGTGGCCGAGGCCCGGGCGGAAACCGACCGATCGCGCCAGGCCCTGGTGTCGATCGGCCATACTTCCGCGATTCTTTTGCTTTTGACCGGTGCCGCATGGATACTCCGGTCTGGGAGTAACGGGCATCACAGTCATGAGAGTCATGGGGAGTGATGCTCTGTGCCGGTCTTTGGGAGGGGACCGTCGCATGAACACGATCATCGCCACCGTCGTCGGGGCCCTCGCCTCGACCGCCGTCCTCGTCGCCGGCGTCAACGCCGCGCAGGGTGAGCACAAGACCGTCAGCAACGAGAAGCTCTACAGCTACGCCGACCAGTAGGTCGCCCTTCGCCGCGCCCCGCGGACGCCGTTGCTGACGGCTCGTCCCCGGCGGAACGGCTCGTCGTATGCCCGCCCCCGCAGGGAGGCGGGTCGAGCAGACGGCTTGGGAGGGTCCGATGCTGCAGATCGTCATTCCGGCGTACAACGAAGAGCGCCGGCTGCCGCGCACGCTGCGGGAGCTGCGCCGTCACGTGACGGCGCACCGCGGGGTGCTCGGGCGCGTGGAGGTGCTCGTCGTCGACAACGCGAGCTCCGACCGCACCGCCGAGGTCGCGCGCGCGGCCGACTCGGCCGCGCTGCCCGTGCGGGTGGTGCGCTGCGCCCGTCGCGGCAAGGGCGCCGCCGTGCGCGCCGGCCTGCTCGCCACCGACGCGGATCTGGTGTGCTTCATGGACGCCGACGGCGCCACCGGACTCGAGGCGATCGAGGAGGCCTGGCGGCGCCTGCTGCTGGGCGCCGACGTCGTGATCGGCTCGCGTGCCGTCGCCGGGAGCCGCACCGAGGCGCGGCACTGTCGCACCCGGTCGGTGGGAGCCGCGGCCTACCGCAGCCTGGCCGGACGGCTGGTGCCCGGCATCGCCGACACCCAGTGCGGGTTCAAGCTCCTGCGCGGCCCCCTGGCCCGTCAGGCGGCCCGGCAGCTGGAGACCGCCGGCTTCTCGTTCGACGTCGAGCTCCTCGTGCGCCTGCGCGCCGCCGGAGCCGACATCCAGGAGATCCCCGTGACCTGGACCGACGTGCCCGGATCGACGTTCGTCCCGTCCCGCCACGGCGCCGCGTCCTTCGCCGAGCTGGCGCGCATCGCGTGGCGCTGCCGCGCGCTCGAGCGCCCCGCGCCGGTCTCCGTGCCCGCGGTGGCGCTGGCCGGAAGCCGCGGATGAGGGCCCCCGAGCCGCTGACCGGCGCCCGCGTCGTCGTCGTGAACTGGCGCGACCTGGACCACTCGCTCGCCGGCGGCGCCGAGATCTACGCCTGGCAGTTCGCGCGGGCGCTGGCCGAGGCCGGCGCGCAGGTCCACTTCGTCACGGCCCGCGAGCGCGGGAGGGACGGCGGGCAGGCCGCACGCGAGGACCGGGACGGCATCGCCGTACGTCGTGGCGGTGGACCGCTGACCTTCTACCTGTTCGCGCTGGCCTGGCTGCTGCGGCACCGGCGCCGCATCGACGCGGTCATCGACCCGGCCTGCGGCCTCCCGTCGTTCTCCCCGCTCGTCCTGCGGCGGGGCACGCCGGCGCTGCTGGTCGTGCACCACGTGCACCAGGCCCAGTTCGCCGTGCACTTCCCGGCGCCGGTCGCCGCCTTCGGGCGCTGGATGGAGCGCGTCGCGATGCGTCGCGTCTACCGCCGCCACGTCACGGCGGCCGTGTCGGCCTCCACCGTCGCCCAGATGCGCGACCAGCTGGGCTGGACCGGCGACATCCGGATCCTGGAGAACGGGGCCGAGCTGCCGGACCCCCAGCAGGTCGACGCCGCGGCGAAGGACCCGGACCGGATCGTCGTGCTGGGCCGCCTCGTGGCCCACAAGCGGGTCGACCTCGCGCTGACGGCGATTCGTCGGGCCCAGGAGCGGGCCGAGCTGGCCGGTCGCCGGCTGAGCGTCGACGTCGTCGGGCGCGGCCCCGAGCAGGAGCGGCTGGTCGCCCTGGCCGCCGACCTCGGCCTCGCCGACCAGGTCACCTTCCACGGCTTCCTGCCGACGGCGGACAAGGACGCCCTCCTCGCGCGTGCCTCCGTCCACGTGTGCGCCTCCGACGCGGAGGGCTGGGGGCAGGCGGTGATCGACGCCGCCGCCCACGGCGTGCCGACCGTCGCCCGCGACGTCCCCGGCCTGCGCGACTCCATCCGGCCGGGGGAGAGCGGCTGGTTGGTCCCTGACAGCCAGCAGCCGAGCGACGTCGTCGAGCGCCTCACCGCCGCGCTCACCGGCGCGCTCGCGGAGGCCGCCGACCCGCGGGCCCGGCAGTTGCGCGCGGACGCGTGCCGCGCCTGGGCGGCGAAGTACGACTGGTCGCAGATGCGCCTCCACGCCGCCGACCTGACCATCCATCTCCTCGGGCGCGTCTCCGCGCTGCCCGACCGTCACCACCCACGCGACGCTCGCGTGGCCGTCTGAGAGGTTCTCCGTCCATGCGCAGCAAGCTCGCCGCCGTGTCCGTCGGACTCGGTGTCTTCCTGATCGTCGCGGCCGCCCTGGTCCGCTTCTACGCCTACCCGGTGCTCGCCACCGTCCCGCCCGACTACGAGGGCGTCACCAAGCTCGAGGCGGAGGACGCGCAGGTGTTCAACTCCGACCCCCAGGTGCTCGCGCCGGAGACCACGGACCTCGACATCAGCTCGCGCACCATCGCCGACAGCGGCGCCAAGACCCCCGACGGCGTCGTGGTGTGGGTCAACTCGACCACGGTGACCCGCGCCGACGGCTCGGTCTTCCAGCAGTCCCGTGAGCGCGCGCCCTTCGACGGCACCAGCGGTGCGGCCGTGGACTGCAAGACCTGCGACTCCTGGACCGAGGTCGCGGCCGGCGAGCGCGAGCCGGCCCTGCGCAAGGGCCAGATCTACAAGTTCCCGTTCGACACCCAGAAGACGGCGTACCCGGTCTGGGACGGCACCGTCGGCAAGGCCGTCGACGCGAAGTTCGAGGGCGAGGAGAAGATCGACGGGCTGACGGTCTACAAGTTCGTGCAGCACGTCGAGCCGACCATGGTCGAGACCCGCGAGGTGCCCGGCTCGGTCTTCGGCTCGCCAGAGGCCTCCGTCGACGCCGAGATGTGGTACGAGATGACCCGGACCTTCTACGTCGAGCCGGCGACCGGCTCGCCCGTCAACCGGGTCGAGGACCGCGTCCAGGAGCTGCGGTACGACGGCACCAGCGTCCCCGCCTTCACCGGCACCGTGCACTACACCGAGGCCCAGGTCGACGACCTCGTGGCGGACGCGAAGTCCAACAGCACCCTGCTCGGCGGCATGCGGCTGATGTTCCCGGCCCTGCTGGTGCTGCTCGGCGCAGGCCTGCTCGTCGGCGGTCTGCTCCTCGGTCGGCACGCAGGGCGCGGCGGTGACCGCCGCGCCGGACGCCGGGACCACGAGCTCGCCGGCGTCTGAGCCATCGGAGGGCCTGTCGTCTAGGTTGGACGGACCATGGAGATCACGCAGCGGCTGCGGGCGTTCTACGACAGCCGGATCGGGCTGCCGATCCCCGATGACGGCCTGGTCCTCGACGTCGGCAGCGGTGACAAGCCCTCCTGGCGCGCGGACGTGCTGCTGGACCGCTATCCCGACGACGCGTTCGCGGGACAGCGGTCCGGTACGGGACGCACGCGCGTGGACCGGCCGCTGTTCGACGCCGACGCGGCCGCGATGCCCTTCGCCGACGGGGTCTTCGACTACGCCATCTGCTCACATGTGCTCGAGCACGTCACCGACCCCGTCGCCGTGGTCGGCGAGCTGACCCGCGTGGCACGCGCCGGCTACATCGAGGTGCCCGAGGCGTCCGCGGCGAAGATCATCGACTTCCCCAGCCACCTGTGGTGGTGTCGCCTCGACCGGTCGACCGAGCCGCCGACCCTGGTGCTGGAGGCCAAGCGGGCGCCCAGCTTCGATCCCGAGATCGAGGCGTACCTGCAGCGCACGGACCTGGCCCAGCCGGTCAAGCGGCTGATCGACAGTCGGCACCACCACAACGTCATCGCCCTGCGCTGGACGGGGACCCAGCCGGTGCGCACCGAGGGCACGCACGACCCCGCCTTCGTCGAGCGGACCGTGAACGCCCAGGCACACCACACCCGCGGCGCGGAGGCACTGGTGGCGCGGGCGCTCACCTCCGTCCTCACGCTGCGCAGGCCACGCCGACGTACGCCGGTCGCGTTCGACGACATCGTCCGACCCGAGCTGCGCCGTGGCGACGGAGCACTGCTGGAGCCAAGGATCTACCGCCTCTAGCCACCCCCTCCGGCCTCTGCGGGGCGGTGGGCCACCACGACGAGGCTGACCCCCGGAAGGCGGCGGACCGGCAGGCCGCGCTCGACGGCGAGCGTGGCGCGCAGACCTGCGTTGAGGACCGGGTGGACCTCCTCCATCTCGCTCTCGGCGGCGTGCTTCCTCCGCCGCCGGGCGCGCACCACCGGCCGGAGCAGCACGTTCCACGACCACAGGTCGTCGATCACCAGTCCCGCGCCCGTCACCAGGTCGGCCAGCTGCTGCCGCTCGTAGCGACGGACGTGACCGAGGGCGACGTCGTGCCCGCTCCACAGCGCCATGCCGGCGGGCACGGCGACCAGGACCCTGCCCCCGGGGCGCAGCACCCGCGCCGTCTCCCGGGCGACCGCCACGTCGTCGTCGATGTGCTCCCAGGCATCGGTGGACATCACGAGGTCGACCGACGCGTCCGCCACCGGCAGCCGACGGCCGTCTCCCCGGACCACGGGGATCCCGCGGCCGGCGGCGATGCCGGCGCCCGTGTCGGTGTACTCCACGCCGACGGCCTGCCAGCCCAGCTCACGCAGGACCGCGGTGTTCCCGCCCATGCCGCAGCCGACGTCGATCGCTCGGCCCGCCGGCCACGTGCGGACCGTACGTCGCACGAGGGCGCGGCGGGCGGCGTACCACCAGTGCCGGTGCTCGAGCGCGGCCGACTTGGCGATCTCCTCCGCATCCACGGCGCCACCCTAGTTCGGGTGGGCCCACTCAGCCGTGGCGGCTCGGGTCGGTCTTCCCACGCACCTCGCGGCCGTCACGACCGCCGCCCCAGTCGGTGTCGGCCAGGGTCGGGTCGGTCTTGCGCTTCTGGTAGCGCTTGTTCTTCGACCCGGTGACCTCCTCGTGGTCGGTGAGGCCGTCGCGGTCGGTGTCGGGTCGGGTCGGGTCGGTCATCCGGACCTTGACCTTGTACGGACCACCGTTGGCCTTCGAGCGCACGATCCGCTGCCCGACCCGGATACCGACGACCTCCTGGTAGTCGGTGAGGCGGTCGCCGTCGGTGTCCTGGACACAGGGGTTGGTGCGGACCACGCCGATGACCTTGGCCTTGGTCCTCTTCGGCCGGCCGCGGTTGGTGGAGTAGGCCTGCTGGAGGTCCATCCCCTTGACCTCCGCACCGTCGGCCAGGCCGTCGTCGTCGGTGTCGGGCCGCAGCGGGTCGGTGTGGCCCAGGGCCCCGCCGACCGTCACGCAGCCGGTGGGTCCGCGCAGCTCACGGCCGTCGCCGAGCCCGTCGCCGTCGGTGTCCGCCTTCGTCGGGTCCGTCCCCGCCGCCTTCTCGGCCTCGTCGTCCAACCCGTCGCCGTCGGAGTCCTTCGGCGGCGTGACGGCGTCGACGGTGAAGGTGGTGGTGTCGTCGATGCCGGTGCCGTTGGCGTTGCCGTCGGCGGTGATGGTGTGGCTGCCTTCGGTGAGGTCGGTGGTGGGGGTGTGGGTCCAGTTGCCGGTGGCGTCGACGGGGACGGTGATGGGGGTGCCGTCGTCGATGACGAGGGTGATGGTGGAGTTGGGCTCGCCGGTGCCGGTGATGGTGGGGGTGGCGTCGGTGACGGTGGCGCCGTCGGCGGGTGTCGTGATCGCGGTGGCGGCTGCGGGGATGGCGTCGACGGTGAAGGTGGTGGTGTCGTCGATGCCGGTGCCGTTGGCGTTGCCGTCGGCGGTGATGGTGTGGCTGCCTTCGGTTAGGTCGGTGGTGGGGGTGTGGGTCCAGTTGCCGGTGGCGTCGACGGGGACGGTGATGGGGGTGCCGTCGTCGATGACGAGGGTGATGGTGGAGTTGGGCTCGCCGGTGCCGGTGATGGTGGGGGTGGCGTCGGTGACGGTGGCGCCGTCGGCGGGTGTCGTGATCGCGGTGGCGGCTGCGGGGATGGCGTCGACGGTGAAGGTGGTGGTGTCGTCGATGCCGGTGCCGTTGGCGTTGCCGTCGGCGGTGATGGTGTGGCTGCCTTCGGTTAGGTCGGTGGTGGGGGTGTGGGTCCAGTTGCCGGTGGCGTCGACGGGGACGGTGATGGGGGTGCCGTCGTCGATGACGAGGGTGATGGTGGAGTTGGGCTCGCCGGTGCCGGTGATGGTGGGGGTGGCGTCGGTGACGGTGGCGCCGTCGGCGGGTGTGGCGATCACGGTGGCGGCCGGGTCGAGCTCGTCGCACTCGACGCCGCCCGTCGGAGCCGTCGCCTGCACGCTGCCGGCGCCGATCGAGAGGTCGAGGTCGGCGAGGTCCGTGCCGAGCAGGTCGGCCGCCAGCTGGATCCGAAGGACCGCGTCGAGCGCCCCCGCGCCGCTCGCCCCGGTCGAGGAGTCCGTGAAGTTGGCCAGGCCGATCTTGAGCGAGACGTTGGCCAGTCCGAGGGTGATCGGGACGTCGACCAGACCGCCGTTCGCGGTGACCTCGGCGACCGTGATGCCGCCGACGATGACGTCGGCGGTGAGGTTGGGCGTCACGACGCCGGCGGTGCCGGTCGCGCCGTCCGAGGTGGCACGAGTGACGACATCGTCGGAGACGCGGACGGTGATGCCGCCGGCCACCGCGGTGAGGAGGCGGACGTCGCCGACCGACGTGGAGGTCTCGGACACCATGGTGGAGGACCCGTCCGCGTCGGCGTCGACGAGCTTGGTCGTCGTCGTCGCCTGGACCGCGTCGACCTGGGCGACCCCACCGAGCAGGCCGAGCGAGGCCACCGAGGTGGTCGAGCGCCCGAGCAGGCGCTCGCCGCCCACAGCGGGCGGGCACTCGATCGCGCTGACGTAGTTCGCCTCGACGGCGCTGGTGATCAGGCCCAGGTCGGCAAGGACCGGAACGGTGACCGGGTCCAGCGGACCCGACGCGCTCGCCGAGGGCGGGGCAGTGACCGACGTGTCGTCGACGGCGATCGGCAGGCCGAGCAGCGCGGCGTCGAGGTTGGCGCCCGACGCCGTCACGTTGGCCGACGGAGCGCTGCTGTCGACGCTGGTGGCGGAGTGCCCGACGGGAACCCTCGCCGCCGCGGCGTCGAGCACGTCCGCCGGCACGTTGACCAGGTCGGCGTGGGCCGAGCCGCTGAACGCGGCCGGGAGCGGGTCGGCGTGCGCCGGGGTCGCGAGCGGCACCCCCAGGGCGAAGGTCGCCGCCGTGGCGACGGACGTTCCGAACATCGCCACGGACCTGATCCGCCGGCGAGCCTGAGATACGGACATGGGGTGCTCCCTCCAGCACGGTTCCTGGTCCCACTATTGGCGAGGGAGCGGCTGCCTGGCAGGGCTGTCGGCCCGATCGGCTGGCAATCAGGACCTAAGCCCCGGAGGCGGCTGGGCCCAAGGGCCTAGGGGAGTGGCGAGTCCTGACCGCTCAGGAGGTCGGCGCCGAAGATGGCCGTGCCCGGCGTCAGCCGGCCGCGGGTCCCTGACCAGCCGCCCCAGAGGCGCTCGTGGCCCTCGGGCCACTCCGGCTCGAGGAGCGCGGTGATCCGGAAGCCGGCGTCGGAGAGCAGCGTCACCCAGTCCCCGAGCGTGCGATGGTGCTCGACGTACGACGTCGCGCCGGTCTCGTCGTCGACCTCGACATAGGGAGTGCGGTCCCAGTAGGACTGGGTGGCCGTCAGACCCTCCTCGCCGGGGTCGTCGGGGAACATCCACCGCGTGGGATGGGTGATCGAGAAGGCGAAGCGCCCCCCGGGGCGCAGGACTCGCGCGGTCTCCGCGACCGCCAGGTCGATGTCGGCCACGAACTGCAGCGCCCCGAAGGAGGAGAACACCACGTCGAAGCTGTCGTCGGGGAAGGGGAGGGCGGTGGCCGTGCCGAGGACACTGGGGACGACGAGTCCGCTGGCCTGGTCGATCCGGCGGGAGTGCTGCAGCTGGCGGTAGGACAGGTCGAGCCCGACGGCACGGCCTCCTTGGCGGCGTACCCACCGCGAGCACTGGCCGGCTCCGGACCCGACCTCGAGCACGTCGCGGTCCCGGACCTCGCCGAGGATCCTCGCCGCCTCCTCCGTCAGGCCCTCCGGGCCCCAGACGAAGCCGGCGTCGCCGAGGAAGTCGCCGTGCGTGGCCTGGTACTCGTCGGCGTACCGGTCCCAGTCGGCGCCGTTGGCGCGCCGCGACTCATCCTCGTCGGCGACCCGCCGGTGGGCGGTCACGGGCGGATGCGGCCATGCCTCGACGTCCTGGCGGTCCTGCACGCTTGCAGAGGATAGTGCCCGCCGGTTGGACTCCCGACTGCGGCGGCGCGTACTCTGGAACGTCTGCGTCCCCGCCTGCCCTCGTGGCGGCGAGGTCGCGAACGCACTATTCCGACTACTTCTGCCCACTCCAAGGACTGACCGACTACATGACGAGCACCCTCTCGACCCCGCTGCCGAGCGCCTACGATGACAACGCGCCCCAGGTCGCGATCAACGACATCGGCTCGGAGGCGGACTTCCTGGCCGCCATCGACCAGACCATCAAGTACTTCAACGACGGCGACATCGTCGACGGCACCATCGTCAAGGTGGACCGTGACGAGGTCCTGCTCGACATCGGCTACAAGACCGAGGGCGTCATCCCCTCGCGCGAGCTGTCGATCAAGCACGACGTCGACCCGTCCGAGGTCGTCCAGGTGGGCGACAAGGTCGAGGCCCTGGTCCTCCAGAAGGAGGACAAGGAGGGTCGCCTGATCCTGTCCAAGAAGCGCGCCCAGTACGAGCGCGCCTGGGGCACGATCGAGGAGATCAAGGAGGCCGACGGCGTCGTCGAGGGCACCGTCATCGAGGTCGTCAAGGGCGGTCTCATCATCGACATCGGCCTGCGCGGCTTCCTCCCGGCCTCCCTCGTGGAGATGCGCCGGGTGCGCGACCTGCAGCCGTACGTCGGCCAGACGCTCGAGGCCAAGATCATCGAGCTCGACAAGAACCGCAACAACGTGGTCCTGTCGCGCCGCGCCTGGCTCGAGCAGACCCAGTCCGAGGTGCGCCACGGCTTCCTCACCCAGCTTCAGAAGGGCCAGATCCGCAAGGGTGTCGTGTCCTCGATCGTCAACTTCGGTGCGTTCGTGGACCTCGGCGGCGTCGACGGCCTCGTCCACGTCTCGGAGCTGTCCTGGAAGCACATCGACCACCCGTCCGAGGTCGTCACCGTGGGCGACGAGGTCACCGTCGAGGTCCTCGACGTCGACATGGACCGCGAGCGCGTCTCCCTGTCGCTGAAGGCGACCCAGGAGGACCCGTGGCAGCACTTCGCCCGGACCCACCAGATCGGTCAGATCGTCCCGGGCAAGGTCACCAAGCTCGTCCCCTTCGGCTCGTTCGTGCGGGTCGAGGAGGGCATCGAGGGCCTGGTCCACATCTCCGAGCTGGCCGAGCGCCACGTCGAGATCCCGGAGCAGGTCGTCCAGGTCAACGACGACGTCATGGTCAAGATCATCGACATCGACCTCGAGCGTCGCCGGATCTCCCTGTCGCTCAAGCAGGCGAACGAGACGGCCGCCGCCGCGGACGTCGAGGAGTTCGACCCCACGCTGTACGGCATGGAGGCGACGTACGACGAGCAGGGCAACTACATCTACCCCGAGGGCTTCGACCCGGAGACGGGCGAGTGGCTCGAGGGCTTCGACGAGCAGCGTGCGAAGTGGGAGGAGCAGTACGCCAAGGCGCACGCTCGCTGGGAGGCCCACGTCAAGCAGCAGGCCGACGCCAAGCAGGCCGAGATCGAGGCCGGCGACGCCAGCTCGTACTCCTCGGCTCCGGCCGAGGACACCAGCGGCGGCTCGCTCGCCTCGGACGAGGCGCTCCAGGCGCTTCGCGAGAAGCTGACCGGCGGCAACTGACACCCGCAGCAGCACGAAGGCCCCGACCGGATGGTCGGGGCCTTCGGGCTTTTCGCTCAGGACGCGTGGGTCAGGGTGGTGCGGGGCCGGTGCGCGGCGCGGGGCCGCTCCGTGCGGACGGCGCGGGGGAGGGCTGAACGCCGGGTGGTCCCCGCCTCGGCGAGCTCGGCGGCGCTGGGTCGACGCTCGCGGTGCGCCGCGGCCCGGTGGTCGGGGAGGACGCGGCCGGCGGACAGCCGGTCGTGGCGCGCCCAGGCGACGAGGGCCGCCAGAGCGGAGAGGAGCATCAGGGTCAGGAGGAGGGAGATCAGTGCCGTGGTCATGGCAGAAATTCTTCTCCCATGCAGATCCTGCCACCAGTGGCAGAAAAGACGGACTACGTTGATTTTCTGCCACACGCCTGCGACAGTGGTCCGGTGCTGACCAATGTGGCCGTCCTGGCCTTCGATGGCGTCGCCCCGTTCGAGCTGGGCATCCTGTGCGAGGCGTTCGGCATCGACCGGACCGAGGACGGCGTGCCCGCGATCGACTTCGCCGTGTGCGCCGAGGACGACCGCCCGCTGCGGACCTCGATGGGCTTCACCATGCAGGCCGCGCACGGACTGGACCGGGTCGCCGAGGCCGACCTGGTCGGCATCCCGGCGATCAAGGAGGTCGAGGCCTCGCCCGCCGTGATCGAGGCGATCCGCGCCGCGCACGACCGAGGCGCGCGGCTGATGTCGGTGTGCAGCGGCTCGTTCGTCCTCGGGCAGGCGGGCCTGCTCGACGGCCTGGAGTGCACCACCCACTGGATGCACACCGAGCGGCTGCAGCGGCTGTTCCCGAAGGCCAAGGTGATCCCCGAGGTCCTCTACGTCGACGCCGGTCAGATCGTCACCGGCGCGGGCAGCGCCGCCGGGCTCGACGCGGCCCTGCACATCTGGCGCCAGGAGTACGGCGCCGCCGTGGCCAACGTGGTCGCGCGGCGTGCGGTCGTGCCGCCGTACCGCGACGGCGGGCAGGCGCAGTACATCGCGCGCGCCGTACCGGACTGTGACGCCGACACGCTGCGGCCGCTGCTGACCTGGATCGTGGAGAACCTGGGCGAGGACCACTCGGTCGAGGCCCTGGCCAAGCGGGCCCTGATGTCGCCGCGCACCTTCGCCCGGCGCTTCCGCGAGGAGACCGGGACGACCCCCCACCACTGGGTGACCCGCCAGCGGGTCGCGGCGGCGGAGGAGCTGCTCGAGCGCACGGAGCAGCCCGTGGAGTGGATCGCCGGCGAGGTCGGCTTCGGCAACGCGGCGACGCTGCGCCACCATTTCGTGCGGGTGCGCGGAGTGAGCCCGCAGAGCTACCGGCGCCAGTTCGCCTGCTGACGCTGGAGATTCCTCCAACGGCCTTCGTCGATATTGGAGGATCGCCCCCTGTGCTGTGGGTCGTGGCGTGGCTCACCCTGAACGGGTACTCAGTTTTTCGACCAGGAGTGTCCGATGAACCCACCGCACGTTGACGTCATCGTGATCGGCGCCGGCTTCGCCGGCCTGACCGCGGCCCGCGAGCTGGGGAAGGCCGGTCGCCGAGTGCTCGTCCTCGAGGCGCGCGACCGCATCGGCGGCTCCACCTGGTACCGGACCGACCTCCTCGGCGGCGTCGGGCTGGAGATGGGCGGCACCTGGATCGTGCCGCAGCAGACCCACGTCTGGGGCGAGGTCGAGCGCTACGGCGTACCGATCCAGGACTCGGTGCTGCCGGAGCGGATGACCTGGTCCGCCGGTGGGAAGGTCCTCGACACGCTGCTGCCGTGCACGCCCGCGGAGTACGGCGAGCTCGAGCACGCGGTGCGCCAGCTGCTCGCCGCGGGCGACCGGCTGGACTACACCCGGCCGCTGTCGGAGCAGGACCTGGCCGACCTCGACGTGCCGATCGAGGAGTGGGCCGACAACGCGGGGCTGACCGGCAACGCCCGGGAGCTGCTGATCTCCTGGTTCTGCGGGTGCGCGAACGCGCACGAGTCGGTGGGCTCGGCGCTCGACATCATCCGCTGGTGCGCCGCGATGGACAACTCGCTGTGGGGCATGGTCCAGGCGTCGGTGCTCGGCTACACCTTCACCCACGGCACGAAGTCGCTCGCCGACGCCATCCGCGCCGACATCGACGGCGAGCTGCTGCTGTCCTCGCCCGTGCGCCTCGTCTCGCAGCACGAGGACGGCGTGACCGTCTCCTACGACGGGGGCGTCGCCACCGCCGACCGGGTCCTCGTGACGGTGCCCATCGGCGTGCTCAAGGACATCACCTGGGAGCCCGCGCTCCCCGCGGACAAGCTGGCCGCCTCGCGGGAGAACCATGCCGGCCAGGGGCAGAAGGTGTGGGCCCTGGCGAAGAACGTGCCGGACGACATCAGCGGCTACGGCTGGGGCACCTCGTTCGACTACGTCGGAGCCATGCACGACTCGCCCGAGGGCACGGTGCTGGTCTGCTTCGCGCCGGAGCACGACCGCGTCGACGTCTCCGACCTCGCCGACGTGCAGCGCGCCGTACGGGAGTACTGCCCCGAGGCCGTCGTGCTCGACGCCGCCGCGCACGACTGGGTGCACGACGAGTTCTCCTACGGCACCTGGGCGACCTTCCGGGCCGGCCAGTTCGCGAAGTACGAGAAGGCGCTGGCCCGTCCCGAGGGCCGGGTGCACTTCACCGGCTCCCACACCGCCACCCGGTGGCGCGCCTTCATTGACGGCGCGATCGAGTCGGGGAAGCGTGGAGCCAGCGAGATCATGGACGTGCAGGACATCGACCGCCAGGGAGGCGCAGCATGACCGTCGGACCCGTCGACGCGACCCAGATCCCGCGCTACGCGGGGGACACCACCTTCGCCCGGCTGCCGCGGCTCAGCGACGTGCCGGACGCCGACACCCTGGTCTGGGGGGTGCCCTTCGACGGCGGCGTCTCCTACCGGCCCGGAGCCCGCTTCGGTCCCAACCACATCCGGCAGTCCTCGCGGCTGCTGCGGCCCTACAACCCGGCGCAGGACAGCGAGCCGTTCAACCGCGCGCAGGTCGCCGACGCCGGGGACCTCGGCGCCAACCCCTTCTCCCTCGACGAGGCGATCGCGGCCGTCGAGAGCGGCGCTCGCGAGCTGTCCGGCACCTCCCGCACCCTGCTGACGATCGGCGGCGACCACACCATCGCGCTGCCGCTGCTGCGCGTCCAGCACGAGCGGCACGGGCCGATCGCCGTCCTCCACTTCGACGCGCACCTCGACACCTGGGACACCTACTTCGGCGCGCCGTACACGCACGGGACGCCCTTCCGCCGGGCCTCGGAGGAGGGACTCATCGACTTCGACCACGCCATGCACATGGGCATCCGCGGACCGCTCTACAGCAAGCTCGACCTCGACGAGTCCGAGGAGCTCGGCTTCTCCGCCGTGCACGCGCGGGACTTCGTGCGCTCGCCGATCGACGACATCATCAACCGGATGCGCGACCGGCTCGGCGACCGCCCCGTGTACGTCTCGCTCGACATCGACGTCCTCGACCCGGCGTTCGCCCCGGGCACCGGCACTCCGGAGGCCGGTGGCCTGAGCAGCGCCCAGCTGCTCGAGGTGCTGCGCGGACTGGAGGGGCTCAACGTCGTCGGCGCCGACATCGTGGAGGTCTCGCCGGCGTACGACCACGCGGAGATCACGGGGATCGCCGCGGCGCACGTGGCCTACGAGCTGCTCTCGGTGCTGCCGGGCAAGCCTGCCTGAGTCCCCCTTCCCCAGGGGCCCGGCCCGTCCGGGGTTTGTGTCGGACCCCTGGGGTGTGATGGGGCATGGTCACCGATCGGGCGGTGGTGGATCTGGAGGGTCTGCCGGCAGCGGGGGTTCTCGACTTCGTCGAGGCCCAGCATGTGGCGCGCCTGGAGGCGGAGCGGGCGATCTTGCGGGCGGCGTATCAGTGGGCGGTGCTGCACCACCCGGACCGGCTGCCTGTGAGCGATCGTCGTGGCCGGGAGCGGGCACGCCGGGCGGGCGGGAGCGGGACGCCGCTGGTCACCGAGCACGCCGCAGCGGTGTTCGGGGCGCGGGTGCAGACCAGTCCGTATGGGGCGCGGCGGTTGATCGCGGACGCGGTGGACCTGCAGCTGCGGCTCCCGAAGCTGTGGGCGGGGGTGGAGGCCGGCACGGTCCGCGTGAGCCATGCGCGTCATGTCGCGGACGCCACCCGCGAGCTGTCCGAGGCCGAAGCGGCATGGGTGGATGGTGAGGTGGTCGAGGTCGCGGACGGCCGGTTGGCGTGGGCGCGGTTCGAGGCGGTGGTGGAGGGCAAGGTCGCCGCTGCGGCTCCCGAGCTGGCCAAGGCCCGGGAGGAGGCGGCTGCGAAGGAGCGGTGTGCCCGCATGTCGCGGGTGAACAAGCACGGCATGGCCACCCTGGTGATCAGGGCCGACGCGGTCACGGTGGCGGGGATGGATGCCGCCATCACCGCGGTCGCGGACCGGTTGACCGAGACGATGCCCGAGTCGATGCCGGAGTCGATGCCGGATGCGTTGGTCAACGACCGGCGGGTCGCCGCCGCGGCGGTGTTGTTGAACCCCGCCGCGCACCCGGATCTGAGTGTCGGTCCGGTGAAGGTCCGCGCCAAGGCGTATCTGCATCTGCATGCAGAGTCACCGGTGGCGCGGGTCGAGGGTCACGGGCCGGTCACCATCGGTCGGGTGGTGCAGATGCTGGGTGCCGCCGGCGCGCGGGTGCAGGTGACCCCGGTGGTCGACCTGCCCGGCATGGTGCCGGTCGATGCCTACGAGATCCCCGCCCGGCTGCGTGAAGCGGTCCATCTGGTCCACGGCGGCGACGTGTTCCCGTTCGCGGCGAACACCGGCCGGCGGGTGGATCTCGACCACGCACAGCCCTACAGCGAGGGCGGTGAGACGAGCATCGAGAACCTGGGTCCGTTGACCCGGACCCATCACCGGATCAAGACCCACGCCGGTTGGACCGCGCGACATCCGTTCCCCGGGATCGTGGTGTGGCGCGATCCCTACGGGGCCCACTTTCTGGTCGATGCGACCGGTACGCGACGGATCACCGGCGGTAGTGCTGGTGAGGGTGCTGGGGTGCGGGTGGATGTGATGGGTCGCGTCGAGCTGGCCTGGGCGGGCTAGCACCCCGGTCGGTTCAATAGCCGACGAGCTTGGGTTGGGCCTCGATGACGCGCAGGGCCTGGGTGGGGCCGGGGATGGTGACGGTGTCGGGGATGGTCTGCCAGGGTCCGTCGGCGATGCGGTAGCGGCCGGTGTAGGTGGTGGCCAGGCTGGGTTGGTAGTCGCCGGTGTGCTGGTAGTCGTGGGTGATGGTCAGGTCGGGGTACGGCGCGCCGGGTTCGTGGGTGGTCAGGGTGTGGCCGTCGCCGAAGTCCCAGGTGTAGGAGGTCGGGGTGGCTTCGAGGGTGACGGCTTGCTCGAGCAGGGTGATGGTGGTGGCGATCGGGGTCGTGGCGGTGGTGTAGAAGTTGGTCGCGAAGTTGACCAGGGTCAACCCGTCGGGTGGCTGGATCACCAGCGTCCCGGGTGGCAGCTTCAGCTCACCGAACGCCCGACGAACATCCGCGACGGTGACTGTGCGAGTCGTGGTGTGGGATTCAGCGCAGTAAGTGACCGCCGGCCCAAGTTCTGCCTCAGTGACCTCGACAGCATCACCGCAGGGCGTCGATGGCGGAAGCAGCTGCGGCCCTTGTTGAGGCTTGAGAGGCTCTTGGGTCTGCCCGTTGCGTATGTCCTCCACCCAGAAGCCGTCGTCTGCTGCCCCGCCCTTGTCGTCGGCGGCGGCTTGTCCAGCGGTAAGCGTGGTGACGACGATCGTCGCGACTGCGGAGGCGAGCCGGATCATTTCACGTCCAAGATGTCTGTGCGCCAGCCCGACTGATCGACCCAGATCAAGTACATGTCGAACGTCGACTCGCCGGCCGCCCTGACATCTTCCGATCCGTCGGCCCCGATTGCAGTCTGTTCGTCGTGTCGCGCGACGACGACTGCGTGATAGCCGTTCAAATCTCCTGAGTCCGTCTGCAGTTTCTCCAACATCTTGATTGCAGCCTCGTGGGGGCCGCCGACCACTCTCTGGCCGCTGCGGCGCCGCTCGCGCACACCCCTGATTCCAGCGTTGCAACCTGCACAGTTGAGGCTGGACGCCGCCCTGAGCGCCTTCACGTCTCCCGTGACCTGGGCGTAGTTGACCAGCTCCCAGTAGTACGCGATGAACGCCCGCGCGCCCGCCTCACTCGCCTCCCGCGCGGCGTCGGGCAGCCTCGGCTCGACCGGCACCGCGGCTGCGGTCGAGGACGGCGCCTCCATCGTCCCGGTCGGGCTCCAGGTCGACGACGGGTCGTGCGGGGCGGGCTCGTCGTCCGAGCACGCGGTCACGCCCACGATGAGCAGCACGAGCGCCACCAGGGCGCGCAGTCGACGCATGGGTCCTCCCGAGAAAGCACCGCGCCCGGACCGGGGACGCGTCCGACGACGCTAACCCGACCCGGGCGAGCGGCGCCACCAGGAGGTGGCGGGCTGTGGATGGACGGTCAGCGACCGCGCAGGTTGCCGCGCATGCCCTTCATCGAGGTGGGCACCGGGCCGCGTGGGAGCGGGACCTTGGGGCGCTGGGCGTCGAGGGCGCGCAGGCGCTGGCGGATCTCGGTGATCTCGGCCGGCTTCACCTGGCGGCCGAGCTTCTGGACGTGGCGGACCAGCTTGGTGAGGGGAACCTGCCCCTCCTCCTTGCCGACCAGGATGTCGTGGACGGGGTAGTCACCCGCGACCCGCTCGTGCTTCTTGCGCTCGCTGGCCATCAGCGCCTTGAGCCGGCTCGGGTTGCCCTCGCCGACGAGGACGATCCCCGGCGGACCCACCACACGGTGGACCATGTCCTGCTGCTTGGTGAAGCCGACGACCTCCTCGATCACCCAGCCGCGGCGCAGCATCGTCAGCGCGCGGGCCGCGGCGCCGAGCTGGCCGTCGAGGCGGGTGAAGGCGGCCTTCTGGGCGCGGCGGCCGAAGACGATCATCACGGCGAGCAGCCCGATGAGGAAGCTCGCGACGCCGGCGAGGATCCAGCTGAAGACCGAGTCGTTGTGCGGAAGGACCAGGCGGAAGAGCGCCAGTCCGAGCCCGCCGAAGACGAGGAAGGAGCCGAGCATCCACCAGCGGATCGCCGGGTCGACCTCGCGGGACATCTTGTAGGTCTCGAGGATCTGCCGGCGGCGGCTCATCGTGGACGGGTCGACAGGCGTGTTCGACATGGGGTGCTGCGGTCTCCTCAGGCGGAACGGCGGAACATCAGGCAGTCGCTTCGGCCCGCGCGTCGCGCGCGGCCATCGCCTGACGATACAGACGACCCGCCCGGTACGACGAACGGACGAGGGGCCCGGACAGGACGCCGGCGAAGCCGATCTGCTCGGCCTCGGCCGCGAGCTCGACGAACTCCTCGGGCTTGACCCACCGCTCGACCGGGTGGTGGCGCACGGTCGGGCGCAGGTACTGCGTGATGGTGACCAGCTCGCAGCCCGCGTCGTGCAGGTCCCGCAGCGCCTGGGAGACCTCCTCGCGGGTCTCGCCCATGCCGAGGATGAGGTTGGACTTGGTGACCAGCCCGAACTCGCGCGCGGCGGTCAGCACGCCCAGTGAGCGCTCGTAGCGGAAGGCGGGACGGATCCGCTTGAAGATCCGCGGCACGGTCTCCACGTTGTGCGCCAGCACCTCGGGTCGCGACTCGAAGACCTCGGCCAGCTGGTCGGGGTTGCCGTTGAAGTCGGGGATCAGGTTCTCGACGCCCGTGTCGGGGTTGAGCTCGTGGATGGCCCGCACCGTCTCGGCGTACAGCCAGGCGCCGCCGTCGGGGAGGTCGTCGCGGGCGACGCCGGTGATGGTGGCGTACTTGAGGCCCATCGTCTGCACGGACTCGGCGACACGACGCGGCTCGTCGCGGTCCAGCGGCTGGGGCCTGCCGGTGTCGATCTGGCAGAAGTCGCAGCGCCGGGTGCACTGGTCGCCGCCGATGAGGAAGGTGGCTTCCTTGTCCTCCCAGCACTCGAAGATGTTGGGACAGCCGGCCTCCTGGCACACGGTGTGGAGTCCTTCGGACTTCACCAGCTTGTGCAGGGCGGTGTACTCGGGGCCCATCTTGGCCCGGGTCTTGATCCAGGAGGGCTTGCGCTCGATCGGGGTCTCCGCGTTGCGGACCTCCAGGCGGAGGAGCTTGCGCCCCTCAGGTGTCGCACTCACCGCATCAGCCTACTCGGGGATAGCTGAGCACCGGTACGGCGGGCGGGGCCGAGGTCTTCGCCGGGTCGGGCCGGGGCTCGTAGTCGGGCGTCGGGACGTAGTCGTTCCACGCGAGCAGCTCGCTGAGATGGCGACGCACGGGCTCGAGGACCTCGCGGACCGGCACGTCCCGGCCGAGCTCGGCACTCAGCGAGGTGACGCCGGCGTCGGCGATGCCGCACGGGACGAAGCGGTCGTACCAGCTCAGGTCGACATCGCAGTTGAGGGCGAACCCGTGCATCGCCACGCCGTTGCGGACCCGGATGCCGATGGCGGCGATCTTGCGCTCGCCGCCGCGCTCGTCGGCCTTGAGCCAGACCCCGGTGCGGCCCGGGATCCGCGCCGTCGTGACGCCCAGCTCGGCGCACACACCGATGATGGCCTCCTCGAGCCGGCGGACGTAGTCGACGACCTTGACGTGGTCGGCGAGCCGGACGATCGGGTAGCCGACGAGCTGGCCCGGTCCGTGGAAGGTGATCTTGCCGCCGCGGTCGACCTCGATGATCGGGGCGCCGCCGGGATCGGCGGGCCGCTCGTGCGCCTCGGTGCGCCGGCTGGCGGTGAAGACCGGGGGGTGCTCGACGAGGAGCACCGTGTCGGTCCGCTCGCCGGCGACGACCTGCGCATGCAGCTCACGCTGCAGGTCCCACGCGGTGACGTAGTCGATGAAGTCGGGCCCGAGTCCGTCCTCGCGGAAGGTCAGCGTCACGGGTCGAGCGTACTCCGGGGCCTGTGGACGGGCAGATGCACCTGTCGGACGTCCGGTTCAGGATCGTCGCATGCGGATCTCGGGGCCTCGGGCCGTCCTTCTCGGGACCGCCGCGGTCGTCGTCACGGTCGTCGCGGTGGTCGCCGGACTCGCGCTGCACGCCCGCGCTCCGGCGCCATCCGGTACGACGTCCGCCGGTCCGCGCGTCGTCGTCGCTCCGGACGCCGGACGCGTCGACGTGGCCCGCGCCGTGGGCTCGCTGGCGGTGCTGCGCGACTGGGACCGCGCGCGTGCGCAGGCATGGGCGGACGGGGACGTCGCAGCCCTGCGGGCGCTCTACGTGCGGGGCTCGGCCGCCGGCGCCCGGGATGCCGCGATGCTCCGGGCGTGGCTGCGCCGCGGCCTGCGCGTCGAGGACATGACCATGCAGGTGCTGGCTGTCGAGCTGCGCCGTCGCACCGACCGGAGGATCGTGGTCGTCGTGACCGACCGCCTCGCCGGCGCCGTCGGCGTGCGGCCGGGGTCGGGGGAGCAGGTGGCGCTGCCCCGGGACGGGCCGTCCACCCGGCGCCTGGTGTTCGTCCGGTCGGGCGGGCGCTGGCTGCTCGCCGCCGCGAGCGACGGTGGTGAGGCGAGGAGCGCTAGCGACCGGCCTCGGAGCCGCCGCGGAGCCCGGTCGTGAGCACGGCGTCGACGTCGGGGTCGGCGAAGCGGTAGCCGAGCTCGAGGAGCGCCGCCGGACGGAGGTTCAGTGAGCCGAGGACCTCGTCGGCCATCGGGCCGGCGGCCAGCCGGATCGCCGCGGCCGGCACCGGGAGCAGGGCCGGGCGCCGGACGAGCCGGGCGAGGGCGCGCGTGAACTCGGCGTTCGTCGGCGTGCGGGGTGCGCAGAGGTTCACCGGACCGGACGCGGTGGCGTGCTCGACGAGGAAGGTCGCCGCGCCGACCCAGTCGCGCAGCGAGATCATCGGCGCGTACTGCCGCCCGCTGCCGAGCCGCCCGCCGAGGCCCGCGAGGAACTGCAGCCGCTGCTGCTGCAGCGGTGGGTTGCGCCGGTCCTGGACGGGCGCGGTGCGCAGCAGCACGACCCGTGCTCCCGCCTGGACGGCGGGGTGGGCGGCGCCCTCCCACTCGCGGCACACCTGCGTGAGCAGGGCGTGACCGCGGGTGTCGGACGCCTCGGTGAGTGCGGCCGGGCCGTGGTCGCCGTACCAGCTGACGCCCGAGGCGTTCACCAGCGCGGGCGGCGTCGGGGCCTCGGCGACCGTGGCCGCGAGCAGGGCGGTGGTGGCGCGCCGGCTGGTGAGGACGTCGCGGGCCCACTGCGCGGAGTGGGGGTTGCCGACGAGCGGCGCCCCGGCGAGGTTGACGACGACGTCGGCGGCGCGCACCAGGGCGGTGTCCACGACGCCGCCCTGGGGATCCCAGCGCGACTCGTTCGCGGCCGGCTCCCTCCGGACCAGGCGGGTCACGTCGTGGCCTCGGCCGCGCAGCTCGGCGACGAGCTGGCGGCCGAGGAAGCCGGACGAGCCGGCGACCACGACGTGCATGGCTGGACTGGGGACCCGCGGACCTGGGGCGCTCAGACCTCGAACTGGCCGGCCTCGAGGCGCTTCTTCAGGTCCCGCAGGAAGCGGCCCGCGTCGGCGCCGTCGACCACCCGGTGGTCGTAGGTGAGCGCGAAGTACACCATGTGGCGCACGGCGATGGTCTCGCCGAGGTCCTCGTCGTCGATCACCACGGGACGCTTGACCACGGCACCGGGGCCGAGGATGGCGACCTGCGGCTGGTTGATGATCGGGGTGTCCCACAGCGCGCCGAAGCTGCCGAGGTTGGTGATGGTGAAGGTGCCGCCGGAGAGCTCGTCCGGACCGATCTTGTTGGTCCGGGTCCGCTCGGCGACGTCGGCGATCTTCTTGGCCAGGCCGGAGATGGACAGGTCGCCCGCGTCCTTGACCACCGGGGTCAGCAGGCCCTTCTCGGTGTCCACCGCGAACGCGACGTTCTCGCGGTCGTAGTAGGTGATCTCGCCCTTCTCGAGGTCGAGGTTGGCGTTGAGCGCGGGGTGCTGCTTGAGGGTGTCGATCGCCGCCTTGGTGAAGAACGGCAGGTAGGTGAGCTTGACGCCCTCGCGCGCCTGGAACTCCGCCTTCACGCTCTCGCGCAGACGGGCGATGTTGGTGACGTCGACCTCGATCACCTGGGTGAGCTGGGCGGAGACGTGCAGCGACTCCACCATCCGCTCGGCGATGATCTTGCGCAGCCGGCTGACCTTCACGGTCTGGCCGCGCAGCGGCGACGGGGCGGCCGACGGGGCGGCCGCGGCGGGCGCGGGTGCGGTCGCCGCCGGCGCCTTCGAGGTCGCGGCGTCGAGGACGTCCTGCTTGCGGATCCGGCCGCCGACGCCCGAGCCGGTCACGGTGGCGAGGTCGACGCCGTGCTGGGCGGCGAGCTTGCGGACCAGCGGAGTGACGTAGCCGGGCCCGTCGGCGGCGGCGGAGGAATGCGCCGGGGCGGGCTGGGCGGCGGGCGTGGGAGCGGCCTCCTGGGCGGGCGCGGGTGCCGGTGCGGCAGGCGCAGCGGGCTCGGCAGGCCCGGCAGGCTTTGCCGGGGCGGCGGGCTCGGCGGGTGCGGCGGGCTCTGCCGGGGCGGCCGACTCGGCGGGTGCCGGCTCGGCGGGCGCAGCGGCGGGGCTGCCCGAGCCGATGATGGCGAGCTCGGCGCCGACCTCGACGGTCTCGTCCTCGGCGGCCTTGATCTCCAGCAGGGTGCCGGCGACCGGCGAGGGGATCTCGGTGTCGACCTTGTCCGTGGAGACCTCGAGCAGCGGCTCGTCGACCGCGACCGCGTCGCCGACCTGCTTGAGCCACCGGGTCACGGTGCCCTCCGTGACCGACTCGCCCAGGGCGGGCAGGGTCACGGCGGTGCCCTCGGCGCCGCCCGACGCGGCGGGCGCGGGGGCCTCGGGGGCCGACGGCGTCTCGGGAGCGGCGGGGGTCGGTGCGGCCTCGGCGGCCGGAGCCGGCTCGGGCTCGGCGGGCGCCTCGGCAGCAGGCGCCTCGGCAGCAGGGGTCTCGGCAGCAGGGGCCTCGGCGGGGGCCTCGCCGGCCTCGCCCACGACCGCCAGCACGGCGCCGACCTCGACCGTGTCGTCCTCGTTCGCGCGGATCTCGACCAGGGTGCCGGCAACGGGGGACGGGATCTCCGTGTCCACCTTGTCGGTGCTGACCTCGAGCAGGGGCTCGTCGATCGCGATCTGGTCGCCGACCTGCTTGAGCCAGCGGGTGACGGTGCCTTCGGTGACGGACTCACCGAGCGCGGGGAGAGTGACTTCGGTCGCCATGGACTCATCCTTGCACCCTTGGCAACGCAACCGGCAACGGCCCACCCACGCTTCGGGCACACTTGATCCATGTCTTTGTTCGACCGGTTCCGCGGGCGCGGGAAGGTACGCATGAGTAACCCCGCGAAGGACGCCGCGCGCACCGGCTCCACCCGGGTGCGCGCCGCGGTCCGCGCCGACGAGGAGCACCTGCGCACCTGGGTCCAGGAGCGCCGCGGTGTGGAGGGCTTCGTGGAGCCGCGCACCGCGGTCAGCGAGGTCACCCTGCTCCTCGTCGCCCACGACGGGGAGTGGACCCGTCGCCGGGTCCCGTCGGTCAGCTGGGCCCACGACTTCTGCAACCGCCACCAGGTCCCGTCGTACGACGCCGCCGTGGTCGGCGTCCCGCAGCGGATGCGGGACTACAACTCCCGGGTCAGGCAGGCACAGAAGCAGCGGGAGCGGCGCTCGCCCGGCTCGTGAGGTACTCCAGCAGCGTCGCCACCCCGTAGCCGGTCGCGCCGGCAGCCAGGTGCCCCGAGGGACCACCCTTGTTGAAGGTCGGCCCCGCGATGTCGAGGTGGGCCCACGGCAGGCCGCCGGTGAACGCGCGGAGGAAGGCGGCCGCGAACAGTCCACCGCCCCAGCGGACGCCGTCGTACTGGGCGAGGTCGGCGACGCCCGAGCTGCGGATCCGCTCGTCCATGAACTCCGGGATCGGCATCGGCCAGGCGTCCTCGCCGGCCGCCGCGGCGGCGGCGAGCACCTCGGCGACCACGTCGTCGTCACCCATCACGCCGGCGATCCGGTCGCCCAGCGCCATCACCATGTGACCGGTCAGCGTGGCGATGTCGACGATCGTGTCCGGCCGCGCCTCGACCGCGCGGCCGAGCGCGTCGGCGAGGACCAGCCGGCCCTCGGCGTCGGTGTTGCTCACCTCGACGGTGGTGCCGTCGTACGTCGTGAGGACGTCGCCAGGGCGCATGGCCGCCTCGCCGATCATGTTCTCCGCCAGCGCGGCGAAGGCCGAGATCCGCACGGGAAGCCCGAGCCGGGCGGCCGCGAGCGTCGCCTGCACGACCGCGGCGGCGCCGGCCATGTCCTCCTTCATGGTCGCCATGCTGGCGGCCGGCTTGATCCACAGGCCGCCGGAGTCGAAGGTGATGCCCTTCCCGACGAGGGCGACGTGGGCGACCGCCTCCTTCGGGGCGTAGCGCAGCTCCACCAGCCGGGGCGGGGCGGACGAGCCGGCGCCGACGCCGAGCAGGCCGCCGCAGCCGAGCTCGGCGAGCCGGGTCTCGTCCAGCACGTCGACCTTCACCTTCGTGCTGCCCTTGGCCAGACCCTTGTTGACGGCCTTCACGGCGGCCGCGATCGCGTCGGCGAACGCCGGCGGGGTGAGGTCGGCCGGCGGCGTGTTGACCCAGTCCCGCGCGGCAGACACCGCGTCGACCAGCACCTGCGCGGGCTCCACGGCGCTGCTCACCTCGGCGCGGCGCGCGGCCGGGGTGAGGACGACGACCTCCGCCGGCGTGGTCGGCGCCGGGGGCTTGCTCTTGTAGGAGCTGAACGCGTAGCCGCCCAGCCGGTAGCCCTCGACGACGGCGCGCACCAGCGCGGCGGAGTCCGCGGGCAGCGCCAGCGCGACCGATGCGGCGTTCGTGACGGCGCGCGCCGCGTTGCCGGCGGCCCGGCGGACGGCGGCCGCGTCGGGGTCGGCGCCCAGGCCGACGAGGACGAGCAGGGGAGAGGCGATCGTGCCGGCCGTCGGCACCTTGGCCACCTCGCCGGGTGCGCCCTTGAGGCCGAGGGTCGCCAGGAGGCCGGACAGCCTGCGGCCGTACGCCGTGGCGACGTCCTCGGCGCCGGGGGCCAGCATGCCGTCGGGCAGCACGCCCACGACCACGGCTTCGGCGCGGGTCTTGGCGGGGCTGGCCGTGCGGAGGGCGAAGGTCGTCACCGGACAGACGATATCGGGGGCCTTGCCGGGCGATAGATTGCCGACCATGGCGGACGCGACCCCCCTGCACTCACCCCTGCACGACCGGCACGAGGCGCTGGGCGCCAAGTTCTCCGAGTTCGGCGGCTGGCTGATGCCGCTGGAGTACCCCACCGGGGTCGTCAAGGAGCACGCGGCGGTCCGCGACGGGGTCGGCATCTTCGACGTGAGCCATCTCGGCAAGCTGGTCGTCCGCGGCCCCGGAGCGGTGGACTTCCTCAACGCGACGCTCACCAACGACCTGCGCCGGATCGGCCCGGGCCGGGCGCAGTACAGCCTCGTCGTCGACGACGCCACCGGGGGGATCGTCGACGACGTGTTCACCTACCTCCACGACGACGACCACGTGCTCGTCGTCCCCAACGCCGCCAACAGCGCCGAGGTGCGCCGTCGGCTCGCCGAGGCGGCCCCCGACGGGGTCGAGGTGCTCGACCACCATCGTGACTATGTCGTCCTCGCGGTCCAGGGGAGGAGCTCCGACGAGGTGGTCGCGGGCGTCGGGCTGCCCGTCGGGCACGACTACCTGAGCTTCGTCGAGGCGCCCTTCGAGGGTGCGCAGGTCGTGGTCTGCCGCACCGGCTACACCGGCGAGCGGGGCTACGAGCTGATCGCGCCCGCCGCGGTCGCGCCGGCCCTGTGGGACGCGCTGATGGCGGCCGGCGAGCCGCACGGGCTGGTGCCGGCGGGCCTCGGTGCCCGCGACACCCTGCGCACGGAGATGGGCTATCCCCTCCACGGGCAGGACATCTCCCCGGACGTCACGCCGAACGAGGCCCGTCTCGGCTGGGCGGTCGGCTGGAAGAAGCCGGCCTTCTGGGGACGCGACGCCCTGCTCGCCGAGCGGGAGCAGGGCCCGCGGCGCAAGCTGGTCGGCCTCGTCTCCACCGGTCGCGCCATCCCACGTCCGCACATGAGCGTGCGGCTGCTGCGGGACGTCCCCCTCGGCGAGGTCACCTCGGGCACCTTCTCGCCGACGATGAGGAAGGGCATCGCGCTGGCGCTGGTCTCGACCGTCGTCGACGACGGCGCCGAGGTGATGGTCGACGTGCGCGGCCGCCCCGAGGTCTTCCAGATCACCAAGCCGCCCTTCGTCCAGCCGTCCGTCAGGGAGAGTTGAGCCATGACCCTGCCCGAGCAGCCCTCGCACTACCGTCCGTCCGCCCCGGCCGACAACCCCTGGCACTGGCGGCTCGAGGACGCCTCCGGCGCCGAGGTGGCGCTGAGCGGCCCGGCCGCCGAGGAGTACGCCGACATGGCCTTCCCCAGCCAGGGTGACGCGGAGTCCTGGATCGGCGAGACCTGGTCGGCGCTGGCCGAGCTCGGCGTCACGCACGTGACCCTGTTCGAGGTCGACCGCGAGGTGTACGGCCCCATGTCCCTCTCGGCATGAGCGGCCGCTCCCGGGACTTCCGCCAGGTCGACGTCTTCACCGCCGAGCCGCTGCTCGGCAATCCCGTCGCCGTCGTCCACGACGCCGACGGGATGAGCGCGGACGAGATGCAGCTGTTCGCCCGGTGGACCAACCTCAGCGAGACGACCTTCCTCGTCGCCTCCACCGACCCGGGCGCCGACTACCGGCTGCGCATCTTCACCACCGAGACCGAGCTGCCGTTCGCCGGTCATCCCACCCTGGGCTCGGCCCACGCCTGGCTCGAGGCCGGGGGAGCCCCGGCCGGGGAGCGGGTGGTGCAGCAGTGCGGCGTGGGGCTCGTCGAGCTCCGCCGCACCGACGGCCGTCTGGCGTTCGCGGCTCCCGACCTGATCCGCTCCGGGCCGGTGGACGAGGAGCTGACGGGCCGGATCGTCGCCGCGCTGGGCATCGACCGCGGCGACGTCCTCGACATCGCGTGGGCCGACAACGGGCCCGGCTGGGTGGGCGTCCGCCTCGGGTCGGCGGAGCAGGTCCTCGCGCTCACGCCGGCCTATGCGGACCTCCCCGTCGACGTGGGCGTCGTGGGTCCGCACCCGGAGGGAGCGGAGTGCGCGGTCGAGGTCCGGGCCTTCGTCCCCCACGCCGCCGGCATCACCGAGGACCCGGTCACCGGCTCGCTCAACGCCTCGCTGGCGCAGTGGCTGACCAGGAGTGGCGTGCTCCCGCCGTCGTACGTCGCCGCCCAGGGGACCGCGATCGGCCGTCGGGGCCGGATCCATGTCGACACCGACGCCGACGGCACGATCTGGGTCGGCGGCGACACCCTCACCACCGTTCGCGGGACGGTCACCTTGTGAGCGCCGGGCAGCGCCTAGGCTGAACTCGTGCGTGCCTACCTCGACCTCCTGCAGCGGATCCTCGACGAGGGCGTGGAGAAGGGTGACCGCACCGGCACGGGCACGCTGAGCGTGTTCGGCCACCAGATGCGCTTCGACCTCGCCGCGGGCTTCCCGCTGGTGACGACGAAGAAGATCCACACCCGGTCGGTCTTCGGTGAGCTGCTGTGGTTCCTGCGCGGCGACACCAACGTGCGCTGGCTGCAGGAGCGCGGCATCAGCATCTGGGACGAGTGGGCCGACGAGAACGGCGACCTCGGTCCCGTGTACGGCGCGCAGTGGCGCTCCTGGCCGACGCCCGACGGAGGGCACATCGACCAGCTCGCCCGGGTGATCGCGCAGATCAAGGCCTCCCCGGACAGCCGCCGCCACATCGTGTCGGCCTGGAACCCGAGCCAGGTCGACGACATGGCGCTCCCGCCGTGCCACAGCCTGTTCCAGTTCTACGTCGCCGACGGGCGCCTCAGCTGCCAGCTCTACCAGCGCTCGGCCGACGTCTTCCTCGGGGTGCCGTTCAACATCGCGTCCTACGCGCTGCTCACCCACATGGTCGCGCAGGTCACCGGCCTCCAGGTCGGCGACTTCGTGCACACCCTCGGCGACGCGCACCTGTACTCCAACCACCTCGAGCAGGCTCGGCTGCAGCTGACCCGCGATCCGCGCCCGCTGCCGAAGCTCCTGCTCAACCCGGCGGTGAGCGAGATCGACGCCTTCGAGCTGGAGGACATCGCGGTCGAGGGCTACGACCCGCATCCCGCCATCAAGGCCCCGATCGCTGTCTGAGGCGAGAGGCGAGATGACGACTCCAGCAGGACGGCGGGTCACGATGGTGGCCGCCGTCGCCGAGAACGGCGTGATCGGCGCCGACGCCGACATCCCGTGGAAGATCTCCGAGGACTTCCAGCACTTCAAGGCCACGACGATGGGCCACGTGCTGGTCCTGGGCCGCACCACCCACGAGGGCATCGGCCGGCCGCTGCCCGGACGGACCACGGTCGTGCTCACCCGCGACCCGTCGTACGCCGCGCAGGGCGTGGAGGTCGCCCACTCGATCACCGATGCCCTCGCCCTCGCCGACCGGCTCCTCGAGGGGCAGCCGGGCGACCGGCAGGTGATGATCGGCGGGGGAGCGCACGTCTACGCCGCCGCGATGCCGTACGCCGACGAGCAGGTCATCTCCGAGATCCCGCTCGCGCCCCAGGGTGACACCCACTACCCGGAGTTCAGCCAGAAGCGCTGGCGGGAGGTGCGTCGTGAGCCCCGCGACGGGTTCACCATCGTGTGGTGGGAGCGAGCCTTCGGGTGTGGGGGCACCGCCGGCACCGGTGGTTGAGGTGCGAGGCCGCCCCGCGGCCGAGCCTCGAAACCACCCGGCTGGCACAGTGAAGCCATGGAGCTCCGTGTCTTCACCGAACCCCAACAGGGCGCGACCTACGACGACCTCCTGGCGGTCGCTCTCGAGGCCGAGCGCCTGGGCTTCGGCGCCTTCTTCCGCAGCGACCACTATCTCCACATGAGCGGTGACGGGCTGCCCGGCTCGACCGACGCGTGGACCACGCTCGCCGGGCTGGCGCGTGACACCAGCACGATCCGGCTGGGCACGCTGATGACCAGTGCCACCTTCCGCCATCCCGGCGTGCTGGCGATCCAGGTGGCGCAGGTCGACCAGATGAGCGGCGGCCGGGTCGAGCTCGGCCTCGGTGCGGGCTGGTTCGCCCAGGAGCACACCGCCTACGGGATCCCGTTCCCGGACACCGCGGAGCGCTTCGAGCGCTACGCCGAGCAGCTCGAGCTGGTCACCGGCCTGTGGTCGACGCCGGTCGGGGAGCGCTACGCCTTCGAGGGCACGCACTATCGGCTCGAGGAGAGCCCCGCTCTGCCCAAGCCCGTCCAGACGAGCGGCCTGCGTGGCGGCGTACCGGTCCTCGTCGGCGGCAAGGGCGCGCGCAAGACGCCCGCCCTCGCCGCGGCGTACGCCGACGAGTTCAACCTGCCCTTCGTCGACGAGGAGTTCACCGCGGCCCAGTTCGGCCGGGTGCGCCGCGCCGCCGAGGAGATCGGTCGCGACCCCTCGTCCCTCGTCTGGTCCAACGCGCTGGTGCTGTGTGTCGGCGAGGACGAGGCCGCGCTCGCCCGCCGCGCCGCCGCCATCGGTCGCGAGGTCGACGAGCTGCGCCTCAACGGCCTGGCCGGGACGCCCGAGGAGGTGGTCGACAAGATCCGGCGCTACGGCGACCTCGGCGCGCAGCGGATCTACCTGCAGGTCCTCGACCTGACCGACCTCGACCACCTGCGGCTGGTGGCGGCGGAGGTCATGCCGCACGTGTGAGCCGACGTGGGGAAGGGCGGGGAGGGGCGATAGCCTGACCCCATGACGTCTGCACCCTTCGGCACCATGCTGACCGCGATGGTCACGCCGTTCCTCGAGAACGGCTCGGTCGACCTGGACGGTGTGCAGAAGGTCGCCAAGCACCTCGTGGACAACGGCAACGACGGCATCGTCGTCTCCGGCACCACCGGCGAGTCGCCGACCACGACCGGCGCCGAGGACGGCGAGATCCTGGCCGCGGTCAAGGACGCCGTCGGCGCCCGTGCGAGCGTGGTCGCCGGCGTCGGCACCAACGACACCCGCCACTCCGTCGAGCTCGCCCAGCAGGCGGAGAAGGTGGGTGCGGACGGGCTGCTGCTCGTCACGCCCTACTACAACAAGCCGAGCCAGCGCGGCGTGCTCAACCACTTCCGCCAGGTCGTCGAGGCCACCGACGTGCCCGTGATGCTCTACGACGTCCCGGGCCGCACGGGCACCAAGATCGCGCTCGAGACCTACGCCGCCGCGAAGGAGTGGGACACCGTCGTCGCCACCAAGGAGGCGACCGGCGACCTGCCGCGCACCGCCCAGCTGGTCGACCTCGGCTACACGGTCTACTCCGGCGACGACATCAACACCCTCGGCTATCTCGCGTACGGCGCGACCGGGCTGGTCTCGGTCGTCGGTCACGTCGCGGGCAGCCAGCTGCGCGCGATGATCGACGCCTTCCTGTCCGGCGACCACGCCGAGGCGCTGCGCATCCACACCGGACTCGTGCCGGCGTTCGAGGCGATCATGGGCGTCGCCAACTACGGCGCCACGACCGCCAAGGCCGCGCTCGAGCTGGTCGGGGTGCTCGAGAGTCGAGGGGTCAGGCCGCCCCTGATGGCGCTCGACGACGCGGAGGTCGCCGACCTCCGTGCCGGTCTCGCCGCGGCGGGCCTGCTCTGATGTCGCACCCGCACCCGGAGCTCTCCGCGCCGCCGAAGCTGCCGAAGCGCGGCCTGCGCGTCATTCCGCTGGGCGGCCTCGGCGAGGTCGGCCGCAACATGACCGTCTTCGAGTACGACGGCCGCCTGCTCGTCGTCGACTGCGGCGTGCTCTTCCCCGACGACCACCACCCGGGCGTCGACCTGATCCTGCCCGACTTCGCGGCGATCCGGGACCGGCTCGACGCCATCGAGGCGATCGTGCTGACCCACGGGCACGAGGACCACATCGGCGCGACGCCGTACCTCCTGCGCGAGCGCCAGGACATCCCCCTGGTGGGCTCGGAGCTGACCCTCGCGCTGCTCAACTCCAAGCTGCGCGAGCACCGGCTGCGCCAGACGCCCTTCTACACCGTCAAGGAGGGCGACCGGATCTCCTTCGGCCCCTTCGACCTCGAGTTCGTCGCCGTCAACCACTCCATCCCGGACGCGCTTGCCGTGGCGATCCGCACCGGCGCCGGCCTGGTGCTGCACACCGGCGACTTCAAGATGGACCAGCTGCCGCTCGACGGCCGGATCACCGACCTGCGGGCGTTCGCCCGGCTCGGCGAGGAGGGGGTCGACCTCTTCCTCACCGACTCCACCAACGCCGACGTGCCGGGCTTCACCACGGCCGAGCGCCGGATCACCCCGGTGCTCGAGCAGGCCTTCGCCGACTCCAAGCAGCGCATCATCGTCGCCTGCTTCGCCTCCCACGTGCACCGGGTCCAGCAGATCCTCGACGCGGCGGTGAAGTACAACCGCAAGGTCGCCTACGTCGGCCGCTCGATGGTCCGCAACATGGCGATCGCGCGCGACCTCGGCTACCTGCACGTCCCGCCGGGCGTCATGGTCGAGGCGAAGGAGCTGGCCGACCTCGCTCCCGAGCGCCAGGTGCTCATCTCCACCGGCTCGCAGGGCGAGCCGCTGAGCGCGCTCGCGCGGATCGCCCAGCGCACCCACAACTTCGTGCACCTCGAGGAGGGCGACACCGTCATCCTCGCCTCGAGCCTGATCCCCGGCAACGAGAACGCCGTCTACCGCGTGATCAACGGACTGTCCCGGCTCGGTGCGCATGTCGTCCACAAGGGCAACGCGCTGGTCCACGTCAGCGGCCACGCCAGCGCCGGCGAGCTGCTCTACTGCTACAACATCGTCAAGCCGCGCAACGTCCTCCCGGTCCACGGCGAGGTCCGGCACATGCTCGCCAACGGAGACCTGGCCAAGCAGACCGGCGTCGAGAACGTCGTGTACGCCGAGGACGGCGTCGTCGTCGACCTGGTCGACGGGGTGGCCTCCGTGGTCGGCAAGGTCGAGTGCGGCTACGTCTTCGTCGACGGCCAGTCGGTCGGCGACGTCACCGAGTCCGAGCTCAAGGACCGCCGGATCCTGGGGGAGGAGGGCTTCGTCTCCGTGATCGTCGTCGTCGACTCCGTCGCGGGGAAGGTCTCCGCCGGGCCCGAGATCCATGCGCGCGGCCATGCCTGGGCGGACTCCGACTTCGAGTCGATCAAGCAGCCCATCGTCGACGCGGTGAACCGCGCGCTCGACGAGGGCAGCACCGACACCTACCAGCTCCAGCAGGTCATCCGCCGCACCATCGGCCGGTGGGTGAGCAACACCCACAAGCGCCGGCCGATGATCATCCCGGTCGTGGTCGAGGCCTGACGGCGGTGCAGGGGCCCCCGGCGGGGGCCCCTGCACCAGCGGGCGACGGCTACTGCCTGCCCTTGAGCTTGATCCTCACCCTCGCGGAGAAGGGTGCGACCTTCGCGTCACCGGGATAGCTCACGGTCGCCTTGACCTTGCGCTTGCCCTGGCGCCACAGCTTCCTGAGCTGCTTCTTGGCCTTGACCTTCAGTACGCCGTCCACCACGGTCCCGGTGTAGGTCCTGCCCTTGATCGTGACCGTCACCAGTCCGGACGGCGTCACGCCGCCCGCGGTCACGACCTTGATCGTGACGGTGCCCTTCTTGGCACTGGCCTGCGGGGAGACTGAGGCCGTGCCGGGGGCCGGAGTTGCAGCCGGAGGCGGCGTCGGGGCCGGGGTGCAGATGGTCATCGCGACGTTGTCGATGTACCAGCCGTCGATGCCGTTGCAGCCGTCCATCCCGAAGTCGAAGCGGAAGCGCACCGTGTCACCGGGCGCCGCGATCGACGTGATGTCGATGACCGACGATCCCCACGCGCCGGTGGGCTTGCCACCGTCGGTGCCGGTGAACGCCGCCTCGCCGGCCATGGGGTTGGTGTTGCCCGGAGCCGAGGCGAGCTCGCCGCCCGGAGCATTGTGCAGCCACGCGGACGGGGGCACCAGCTGGTACCCGCCTCCGTTGACGCTCACCTTCACGTTGCCCCCGTCGTACTCGACCTCCGAGGCGACGTAGTGGTCGAAGGAGAGCCGGGGGAGCGCTCCAGATGGCACGGTGAGCTGCGGCGTCGTGACGCCGACTCGGGAGGAGTAGTCGTCCGGGCCGCCGTCGCAGCTACCGAAGCTTCCGGCGTCGTCGACGTCCCCGCGGTCGTTGAAGTAGAGGACCTCGGGTCCGCCCTGATGCTGGGTGCCGCCGGCGGTGACGGTCGGCAGGTCGGTGGTGACGACCGGGTCGAAGTGGGCGTTGTCGGCCTCGACCTCCGGCGCACCCCAGGTCGCCGGGATCTCGCCGCCGTCGAAGCCCTCCGACCACAGCGTGCTCGTGACGGTGCCCGGTCCGCATCCGACCGTGCCGGCGTCGAACATGGGCTGGAAGTTGCACTGCACCGGCTCGACCCGCAGCTGGGTGGCCTGCGCCACCGCCGACACCGCCGCACAGTCGTCGGCAGTGATCGCCGGCAGCGGACCGCCGTCGGCGGCGGCCCCGCCGGTCGGGCTGGTGCCGATGGCGAGCTTCTTCAGTGTCGTCAGTCCCGTGAGCTCCGTGCAGGAGGCATCCAGGCCGTCCGCCAGCTCGGCGAAGCCGGACGTCGGCGTGAGCTTGGTCAGCTGGGTGTGCCAGAAGATGTGCGCCGCCTTGTCCAGGCCGATCTCCGGAACGGTGACACCGTTGTAGGTTCCACCGTCGACGAGGAGCGCGTAGGCGTGGTTGACGACGCCCGAGTTGGTGTGCACCCCACCGCTGTCGGTCGTCGCGCAGTGGTACTCCTCGTCGCTCACCTTGCCCGGGTCGCCATAGCAGTTCGGGTTCCACATGTCGCGGATCGCGCCGCCGAAGGCCGGGTCGCCCTCACCGGACAGCCAGCGGTAGGAGTCGGCCACTGCCGGAGCCTGGGGGCCGTGGACGCGGAGCGTGACAGGCCCCGCCGCGGCCCTGATCGCCGCCCCGGAGTCGCCGTCGATCTGGGCGGCCGGGATCGTGAAGGTCGCTCCCGGCATGTCCCACGGGTCGAACTGCGGGTCGCCGCCGACGACGATGCCAACGGCCCCCGCGGCGACGGCGTTCTCACCGAGGCCCTCGTAGTACTCCTCCAGGCCCGCGGCCCCGCAGCCGGTGGTGAGGTTCTCGTCGACATAGACCCATTTGCCAGCGATCGCCGCGGCGTTCTGGAACGGCGAGCAACCGTCGGTCGGCAGGTCGTCGTTGGCCGGGTCGGCGGCGTCCTGCCCGACCACGAGAGGCACGTCGGTCGGTGTCGTCGGGAACGCGGGCCCGCCCGAGGCCTTGACGGCGACGCACTTCCCCGCGATCTCCGCGGGAGCGGCGATCTTGATGCTGATCGGGATCTCGCCGGAGTACTTGGAGCAGTCCCCGACGGCCCGCTCGGCGTCGGGCGTCTCGTTGAAGCGGTCGTTGAGCATGTCGACCGTCTCGCCCCAGATGTCGGAGTACGCCTCGTTCATCGCGCCCGACTGCCACTGGTAGAGCAGACCCGAGGTGTACTCGGTGTACGCGTGGCCCCACTCGTGAGCCACGGTGTCGTCCGACGAGACGCCGGAGCAGTAGTTGGTCGAGACACCGTTCCAGTTCGCGTTCGGGCACGCGATGGACGGGTCGTTGTTGACGGTGATCATCTTGGCGCCGGCGCCGTCGAAGGAGTCGCGGCCGAAGGAGTTCATGAAGAACCAGTACGCCTCACCGGTGCCCTGCACCTCGTTGCGCTGGTCCTCGTCGAGACCGCCGGGGAAGGGGGCACCTTCGACCCACACGGTCTGAGGCGTGGCGTTCTCGTCGTCGAACTTCTCGATCAGCTCCCGCTCGAGCCCGTGCGCGATCATCGAGTAGCGGTTGACCGGCTTGCCGGTGACCGCGTCGAGGACGACGGTCTCGCGGACCTGCTTGCCGTCGGTCACCTCGAGCACCCACGCGAGCAGGTTGCGACCCGGGACACCCTGGATCGCTCCCATCCGGTAGATCGAGAGCTCGGCCTTCGCCACCGTCAGCTTGCCCTGCACCTCGGGCGCCTCTCGGCCGCCGGCCGGACCGGCCTCCACGAGCTGGGTGGCCTTGGCGACGGCCGCGCTCTGGTCGAGATGCGGGGTGGTGGCCACGTCCACCGCCGGGGCGACGTACCCGCCGACCGAGGTGAGGTCGCCCTGGCGGTCGACCTGCGCGCGCAGCTTGCTCGCGAACACCGGCAGGCCGCGGTAGGTCTGCACGAAGTCGACCGTGTAGCCCGCCGGCGTCTCGGTGACGCCGCTGCGGACGAGATCCACGTCCCGACCGCCGAACGCCTTGCCGTACTTGCCGAGATAGGCCGTCGCCTTGGCCGCCGCGTCGTTCGCAGACCGACCGATGGCGCGGGAGGGGAACAGGTCGTCACTGGCGCGCACGAAGCCGACGCGGCCCGTGGCCGGAGACTCGGTGACGGTGACGCGGCCCTGGGCCTCGTCGCGCATCTGCTCGACGACGGGAGGGTCCTTCGGGGCGGCCTCGACGGCCGCCGACGGTACGACGACGAGGGCCGCCCCGATCAGGGAGAGACCGAGGCCCTTGCGCAGCGCGCGGGGGAGGGTGAGTGGCACGACATGTTCTCCTCGAGATGGAACGCGGCGTCGGCAGGCCTAGGGGGTGCCTGCTCCGGCACGCGTGCTCGGCACCCTAGGACGCAGAATGCGGCGGGTCCATAGGTCCCGCGGAAAGGCTGCGCCGGCACCCCCGCTCGACCGGAGAACCTCCCGACGCGGGCGGGCCCGGGGCCGACACACCCTCGTGTGGTCCCTGTGACTGGAGTGACGATCACCTAGGTTTGGTGTCATGGCGACCCGTACGTCTTCCCCGCCGGGGTCGCGCAGCAGGACCAGCTCTTCCTCCCGCTCGGGCGTGAAGAAGACAGCCAGCTCGCGTTCCCGGAGTACGACCACCAAGAAGCGGCCACCGGCCAAGAAGTCGACCGCGGCGAAGCGGCCGGCCCCTCGGGCGGTGCGCAGCGGTCCTGGTCCGGTCCTGCGCGCCTTCACGGCGCTCGGCAGGGGAGTGGTCGCCCTCTGGCTCGCCTTCGCCCACGGCATCGGGGCGGTGACCCGCGGCGTCGGGCACGGCGCCCGCGACATCGCGCCCGAGCAGCGCCGCGACGGCTTCGGCCTGCTGCTCGTCGCCGTGTCCCTCGTCATCTGCGCAGCGGTCTGGTTCGAGGTGCCCGGCGGGGTCATGGACTTCACCCGGGCCGCGGTGGCGGGCACGGTCGGCAAGATCGCCTGGTTCGTGCCGCTGCTGGTGCTGGCCGCCGGCTGGCGGGTCATGCGCGACCCGGTGGGCAACGGGCCGGCGGGCCGCCAGGTCATCGGCTGGACGGCCTTCTCGTTCGGCCTGCTCGGCATCGTGCACATCGCCAACGGCAGCCCGGAGCCGATCCGGGGCGACACCCTCCCGCTGCGCGACGGCGGCGGAGCCGTCGGGTACGTCGTGTCCGCGCTTCTCCTGGACCTGCTCCGCGCCCCGGCGGTCGTCGTACCCCTCCTGGCGCTGCTCGCGTTCTTCGGCGTCCTCGTCATCACCGCGACGCCGCTCTACCGCGTGCCCGACCGGCTGCGCGAGATCGGGGACCTGCTCCTCGGCCGTCACCACCACGACGACGCCGACACCGAGGCGCTCCAGCTCGACGACACCTTCGAGCGGATGGGCGACCCCGCCTACGACTCGCCCGTGCTCGCCGAGCCGCGCAAGCGCCGGCGCAAGAAGGACGAGGAGCCCGGCCCGGCGGAGGAGTCGATGGAGCTCCTCGAGCCGATCGACGTGCCGCTGGCCGACGAGGACACCGAGCCGGTCGACCCCGAGGCCGGGTCCAACGCCCTCATCGCGCGCCGGCTCGCGCAGGCCGCGCCCGCCACCGACGAGACCGGCGAGCTCGAGCCACCGCCGCACGCCGACCTGCCGCAGCGGGTCGAGCAGCTCGCCCTCTCCGGCGACATCGTCTACACCCTTCCGGACGCCTCCGCCCTCAAGCCGGGCGACCCGCATCGTGCGCGGTCGAAGGCGAGCGACGAGGTCGTCGAGCGGCTGCAGACCGTGCTCGACGAGTTCAACGTCGACGCCCAGGTCACCGGCTACACCCGCGGACCGACGGTCACCCGCTACGAGATCGAGCTCGGCACCGGCGTCAAGGTCGAGAAGATCCTCGGCGTCCAGCGCAACATCTCCTACGCGGTGGGCTCCGAGGACGTGCGCATCCTCAGCCCCATCCCCGGGAAGTCGGCGGTCGGGGTCGAGATCCCCAACACCGACAAGGAGATCGTGTCCCTCGGCGACGTGCTCCGCTCGAACGTGGCGCGCAGCGACCACCACCCGCTGGTGGCCGGGCTCGGCAAGGACGTCGAGGGCGGCTTCGTCGTCGCGAACCTCGCGAAGATGCCGCACCTGCTGGTGGCCGGCGCCACCGGCTCCGGAAAGTCCAGCTTCATCAACTCGATGATCACCTCGGTGCTGATGCGCTCGACGCCGGACGAGGTCCGGATGATCATGGTCGACCCCAAGCGGGTCGAGCTGAACGCCTACGAGGGCGTGCCGCACCTGATCACGCCGATCATCACCAACCCGAAGAAGGCCGCCGAGGCCCTCGAGTGGGTCTGCCGCGAGATGGACATGCGGTACGACGACCTCGCCAACTTCGGCTTCCGGCACATCAACGACTTCAACAAGGCGGTCCGCGAGGGCAAGGTCGAGGTGCCGCCGGGCAGCGAGCGCACGCTCACGCCGTACCCGTACCTGCTGGTCATCGTCGACGAGCTCGCCGACCTGATGATGGTCGCGCCGCGCGACGTCGAGGGCTCGATCGTCCGGATCACGCAGCTGGCCCGTGCCGCCGGCATCCACCTGGTGCTCGCGACCCAGCGTCCGTCGGTGGACGTCGTCACCGGCCTGATCAAGGCGAACGTCCCCTCCCGCCTGGCGTTCGCGACCTCCAGCCTCGCCGACAGCCGGGTCATCCTCGACACCCCCGGCGCGGAGAAGCTGGTCGGCCAGGGCGACGGGCTCTTCCTCCCCATGGGGGCCTCGAAGCCGATACGCGTCCAGGGCTCCTGGGTCACCGAGCAGGAGATCCACCAGGTCGTCAAGCACTGCAAGTCGCAGCTCGAGCCGAGCTATCGCGAGGACGTCACCGCTCCGGCAGCCTCCAGCAAGGTCCTCGACGACGACATCGGCGACGACATGGACCTGGTCGTCCAGGCGATCGAGCTCGTGGTGTCGACCCAGTTCGGCTCCACCTCGATGCTGCAGCGCAAGCTGCGGGTCGGGTTCGCGAAGGCGGGTCGCCTGATGGACATCCTCGAGAGCCGTGGCGTGGTCGGGCCGAGCGAGGGGTCCAAGGCCCGCGACGTCCTGGTCAAGCCCGACGAGATCGACGCCGTGATCATGACCATCCAGGGGGAGGCATGACCGAGGGGACCCCGGAAAGGACGAGCGAGATGTCTGACGCAACGGCGCGGATCGAGGTCCGCCGCAATGTCGCGCTGTCCGCGTCGGTGGGCGGCTTCTCCGCGCTGCTCACCGTCGCCTTCGCCGTGCGCGCGTTCACCGGTGGCACGACCCTGGACTGGGTCTCCTTCGGGGTGCTCGCCGTGGTCACCCTCGCGCACGTCGCCGCGCTGGTCGACGCCCGGGCGCCCCTGCTCGTGGCCGACGAGCACGGCGTGCGGCTGCGCCAGGGCGCCACCTGGCGCGGGATCGCCTGGCCGGAGATCGACTGCCTCGAGCACCTGCCCCGCCGCGGCCTCGTCCGTGACGGGCACGTCCTCGTCGACGGGTACGACGACCAGCAGCTCGTCGTACCGCTCACGCTCGCGACGCGCGTGGTCGGCGTCGACGCGGGCTCGCTCAGCGACGTGCTCGCCGAGCTGGCCGACGGACGCGCCGACGTGGTGGAGGTCGTCCCCGGCCTGGCGGACGAGACGTCGGCCGGCGAGGACTCCGTCCCCCAGCTGAGCGACCTCTACGCCGACGACAGCCCCGTCGCCCCCGAGGAGCGGCGCGGCATCGCCGCGCGGGTGGCCGCGGGCCTGGCGGGGCGCCCCGTCCCCGAGGACGCCGACCGTCCTGAGAGCACCGACTCCACCGATGACGAGGACACCGGCGAGATCGTCCTGGCCGCGGACAGCGAGGCCACCGACGAGATCGCGGCCGTGCCCGCGCCCGACGCGGACGACGAGCCACCGGCTCCGGAGCGGTCGACCTTCCTGGCGGCCCGGGTCGAGCTGGACCGGCCCACCCTGGTGCGCGCCCCGGTCACGGAGCCGCCGCGCGAGCGGCCGCACGCGCTCGCCGACGCCGACGCGCACACCGACGCGCACACCGACGCGCACACCGACGCGCACAGCGACACCGTCACCGTGGTGCTCGAGGACCTCGCCGTCCGCCCCGCGCCCCGGCCGGTGATCGGCCCGGAGCTCACGGCCGCCCGCGACCGGCTCCGCCTGACCATCGACCAGCTCTCGGAGCGCACCCGGATCCGCCCGCACGTCATCGAGGCGATCGAGGTCGACGACTTCGCCCCCTGCGGCGGAGACTTCTACGCCCGCGGGCACCTGCGCACGCTGGCACGGGTCCTCGGCATCGACGCGGGGCCCCTGGTGGCGGCGTACGACGAGACCTATGCCGACGCCCCGGTCGACGCGCGCCGGGTGTTCGAGTCCGAGCTGGCGACCGGAGGCCGCGGCGCCATCCGCAGCACCCGCGGCGGGCGCAACTGGTCCGTCCTCATCGCCGCCGTCATGGGCGCGGTGCTGGTCTGGTCGGTCGCCCGGCTCGTGATGGGCGGTCCGGCTCCGGTCGGCGACACGCCGGTCCTCAACCAGAGCGGCGGGATCTCCAAGGCGGCCGCGGCGCAGGGCGACCCGGTCAAGCTGAGCCTGACCGCCGCCGGCGGCGGCGCCCAGCTGGTCATCCGCGACGCGGCGGGTGAGATCGTGTTCGACGGCAACCTGGCCTTCGGCCAGACCTCCGAGCTCAAGGTGGTGCCGCCGGTGCGGATCTGGAGCTCCGACGGCTCGGTGACCTACGCCATCGGCGGTGCGAAGCCGAAGGCGCTGGGGGAGACCGGGGCCGAGGTGTCCAAGACGCTGGTCGCGCCCTGAGGGCGCTGACCACAGCAACGCGGAATGCCGGCGGGCGGGTTCCCGCCGGTATCCTCGTTCGGACATGACCAGCACACCCACTCCGCCCGTCTCGATCGCGCTGCTCACCCTCGGGTGCGCGCGCAACGACGTCGACTCCGAGGAGCTGGCCGGACGGCTCGCCGCCGACGGCTTCACGCTGGTCGAGGATCCCGAGAACGCCGACACGGTGGTGGTCAACACCTGCGGCTTCGTGGACGCGGCGAAGAAGGACTCGATCGACACCCTGCTGGCCGCGGCCGACCTCAAGGAGTCGGGCCGTCCGCAGGCGGTCGTCGCCGTGGGCTGCCTGGCCGAGCGGTACGGCGAGGAGCTGGCCGACTCGCTGCCCGAGGCCGACGCCGTGCTCGGCTTCGACGACTACCAGGACATCTCCGGACGGCTGCGCTCGATCCTCGCCGGCGAGCGCCCGCACCCGCACACGCCGCGCGACCGACGGCTGCTGCTGCCGATCAGCCCCGCCGAGCGCCAGGCGGCCGTTGAGACCGCCGATCTCGGTGCCGACATCGACATCGCCATCCCCGGTCGCTCGGCGATCCGGCGTCGCCTCGACGGCGGTCCGATGGCCCCCCTCAAGCTGGCCAGCGGCTGCGACCGCCGCTGCACCTTCTGCGCCATCCCGATGTTCCGCGGCTCCTTCGTCAGCCGCCGCCCCTCCGACGTGCTGCAGGAGGCGCACTGGCTCGCCGAGCAGGGCGTCAAGGAGCTCTTCCTCGTCTCGGAGAACTCCACGTCCTACGGCAAGGACCTCGGCGACCTCGGCCTGCTCGAGACGCTGCTGCCCGAGCTGACGGCGGTCGACGGCGTCGAGCGGGTCCGGGTGTCCTATCTCCAGCCCGCGGAGACCCGCCCTGGCCTGGTCCGCGCGATCGCGACCACGCCGGGCGTGGCGCCGTACTTCGACCTGTCCTTCCAGCACGCCAGCGCGACCGTGCTGCGCCGGATGCGCCGCTTCGGCGACCCGGAGAGCTTCCTGGGCCTGCTGGCGCAGGTGCGCGAGCTCGCGCCGGAGGCCGGGGTCCGCTCCAACGTGATCGTCGGCTTCCCGGGCGAGACCGAGGAGGAGTTCCAGACCCTGTGCGACTTCCTCGTCGCCGCCCGGATGGACGTGACGGGCGTGTTCGGCTACTCCGACGAGGACGGCACCGAGGCGGCCGCGCTCGACGGCAAGCTCGACGACGACGAGATCCGGGCCCGGGTGCAGCACCTCAACGACCTGGTCGCGGAGCTCACCGCGGAGCGGGCCGAGGAGCGGATCGGCAGCACCGTGGAGGTGCTGGTCGAGGAGGTCGACCCCGACGGCAGCCGGGACGGCGCCGTCGAGGGACGCGCCGCCCAGCAGGGACCCGAGGTCGACGGCACCACCCGGGTGCTCGGCGTACCGGACGCCCGAGTGGGCGACCTCCTGCGCGCCGTGGTCGTGGCGTCGGACGGGGTGGACCTGATCGCCGAGCCGGCAGGAGGACAGCGATGAGCGGGACGAGCACGGGGAAGACGCCGGCGCCGGCGACGCCGAGCAACTGGAACCTGCCCAACGCGCTGACCACGCTGCGGATCGTCCTGGTGCCGTTCTTCGGCTGGGCGCTGCTCCACGACGGCGGCGACTCGATCCTGTGGCGCACGGTCGCCTGGGCGATCTTCTTCGTCGCGATGGTGACCGACAAGATCGACGGCGACATCGCCCGCGCCCGCAACCTCGTCACCGACTTCGGCAAGATCGCCGACCCCATCGCGGACAAGGCGATCACCGGCATGGCCTTCATCGGCCTCTCGATCATCATGGACACCTGGTGGATGTGGACGATCACCGTCTTGGTGCTGGTGCGCGAGTGGGCCGTCACGCTGCTGCGGCTCTCGGTGCTCAAGTCCGTCGTCATCGCCGCCGCGCAGAGCGGCAAGTGGAAGACCGCCGCCCAGGCGCTGGCGCTGGGCTTCCTCACCCTGCCGCTCCTCGAGGTCGGCGACGAGGTGAGCTGGCTCGACGTCCCCGGCGAGGTCGTGTACGTCGCGGCGGTCGCGCTGCTCGTCGTCGCCTTCGTGCTGACCATCTGGTCCGGCTACGAGTTCTTCCGCGACGTGTGGAAGCAGCGCCACGCGATCCGCAAGCCGTCGGGAGCCTGAGATCGTGCGGTCTCGCGGACCGCAAGGGCAACATCTGACGGCATGCGGTGGGTCGAGATGTCGCCTTTTCGTCACCTCAAGTTCCCCAGTCTCTTGCGGTGCGCCGTGGGGATCGGCCTAGGTTAGTCATCCTTCCCCCCGGCTCCCGCTGTCTCGGGCGCGTGAGTCGGAACCTCTGTCGTCCTGCCGACCCCGGAAGTAGTCCATGCGCTCAGTGAAGAAGTGCCTGCTCGGTTCCCTCGGAGCGGCGCTGGCCGTCTCGGGTCTCACCGCCCTCCCGACCACCCCGGCCGCCGCGAACCCCGGTGGCACGGACCTGGTCATCTCCGAGATCTACGTCAACGGCGGCTCGTCGGGGGCGAGCTTCGTCAACAAGTTCGTGGAGCTCTACAACCCGACCGCGAACCCGATCGTGTTCACCGGCTCGGTGCAGTACCGATCCGCCGCAGGGACGGGCGCCGCGACCAGCAAGATCGACCTGGCGGCACTCTCCGTGCCCGCCGGCGGGCACGCGCTGCTCAAGGGCGGCAGCAACGCCGCGAACGGCGCGCCGCTGCCCGCCGCGGACGCGACCAACACCGGCTTCCAGCCGAGCGGGTCGACCGGTGGCACGATCTTCCTGACCACGAGCACGGCTCTGGTCGACCCGACGACGGACACCGGCCTGACCGACAAGATCGGCTACGGCACCAGCAATGCCCCCGAGGGCGCCGCCGAGGCGTCCGGCTACGGCGTGACCGCCAGCCTCTCCCGCGCGGCCAACGGTGCCGACACCGACAACAACGCCAACGACTTCTCGCCGCTGACGCCGCCGACGCCGACCAACACGAAGAACAACGCGCCCGAGCCGCTCGAGGCCGCCGACCAGGCGGACGTCGCGGGCTACGTGGGGGTCCCGGTCGGGCCGGTGAGCCTGTCCGCGACGGGCGGCACGCCGCCGTACACGTGGACGCTGACGTCGGGCGCCCTCCCGGCCGGCGTGACCCTGAGCGCGGCGGGCGTCCTGGGCGGCACGCCGTCCGCCGAGGGCACCTTCCCGGTGACCGTCCAGGTTGCCGACAGCGCCGGGACGCCGGTCACCGACACGGACACCTTCACCATCACCGTCGGCGCGGCGCCGGCCGAGGTCGCGATCCACGAGATCCAGGGCACCGGCCCGCGCTCGGAGTACGCCGCCGAGACCGGGAGCGGGCCGGGCGACGTCGTCACCACGACCGGCGTCGTCACCGCGATGTACAAGGACCCCGCGTTCGCTGCCTCGAACTTCGACGGCATGTACATCCAGACCGCCGGATCCGGCGCCACGGACACCACCCCGGGCGCCTCGGACGCGATCTTCGTCTACGGTCCCAACGCCATGCCCGCCGGCGTCGCGATCGGCGACACCGTCGAGGTCACCGGGCCGGTGAGCGAGGCCTTCGAGACCACCGAGATCACGCCCGTCGCCGGCGGCGTCGTCGAGGTCGCGCCGCTGGCCGCGCCGGTGCCGCTCGCCATCGCCTACCCGACGACCGAGCAGGGCCGCGAGGCGCAGGAGGGCATGCTCCTCGCGCCGACCGACCAGTTCACGGTCACCAACGCCTACAACATCAACACCTTCGCCGAGGTCGGCCTCGCCACCGGCGACACGCCGCTGCGCCAGCCGACCGAGTTCTACTCCGACAGCAGCCTGAAGCTCGACGAGGTCAAGGCGGACAACGCGGCCCGCGGCGTCGTGCTCGACGACGGCACCTCGGTCAACTACATGACGACCGCCGCCGCGAAGAACCAGCCGCTGCCCTGGCTGACGCCCGCCAACCCGATCCGCGTGGGCGCGGAGGCGACGCTGACCGGGCCGGTCGTCCTGGAGTACCGCTTCAACACCTGGCGCTTCCAGCCGCAGTCGCCGATCTTCGGCGACGGCGCGGGGACCGCCACCTTCGAGAACACCCGGCCGCAGAACGGCGCGCCCGCGGACGTGGGCGGCGATCTCAAGATCGCCACCTTCAACGTCCTCAACTACTTCAACACCACCGGTGAGGCGTACGTCGCCGCCGGAGCGAGCCTCAATCCGAAGACGCACTGCACCTACTACACCGACCGTGCCGGCAACCGGATCGCCAACAACCGCTGCGGCTTCGAGACTCCCAACGGCCCGGAGGCCAACGACGGTCGGGGCCCGCGCGGCGCGGCGACGGACGCGAGCCTCGCCCGGCAGCGGGCCAAGATCGTGACCGCGATCAACCTGCTCGACGCCGACATCGTCGGTCTGCAGGAGGTCGAGAGCTCGGTCAAGCTGGTCAACGAGATCGACCGCGACGACGCGCTCCGCTCGCTCGTGGACGCGCTCAACGCCGCCGCCGGCTCCGAGGTGTGGCGCTACGTCCACAGCCCCGGCGAGGCGACCCAGACGAACCAGGTCGCCGAGCAGGACGTGATCCGTCCCGCGTTCATCTACCGCGCGGCCACGGTGGAGCCGGTCGGCACGTCCGACATCCTGTTCGGGACGACCGAGTTCGCCAACGCCCGCGAGCCGCTCGCCCAGGCGTTCAAGGCCAAGGGCGCCCTGGACGACGACGCCTTCGCGGTCATCCTCAACCACTTCAAGTCCAAGGGCGACAGCGAGCCGCCGGCCACCGGGGACAACGCGAACAGCGTCGACACCGGCGCGTTCAACGGCGATCGGACCCGCCAGGCGAGCCGGCTCGTGACGTTCGCGAACGAGTTCGCCGAGGCCCGCGACATCGACGCGGTCTTCCTCGCGGGCGACTTCAACTCCTACTCGAAGGAGGACCCGATCCGGGTCCTCGAGCAGGGCGGCTTCGACCTCATCGAGTCCGACGACCCGACCGAGGAGAGCTACTCGTTCTCGGGGCTCTCCGGCTCCCTCGACCACGTGCTCGGCAACGAGGCTGCGCTCGCGATGGTCACGGGCGCGGACATCTGGGACATCAACGCCGCGGAGTCCGTGGCGTTCCAGTACAGCCGCTACAACTACAACGTCACCGACTTCTGGCAGCCGAACCAGCCCTTCGCGGCCTCGGACCACAACCCGGAGATCGTCGGCATCGACGTGCCGGAGGTGACCGGCACCTACAAGCGGATCCAGGTCATCGGCACCAACGACTTCCACGGCCGGATCCTGCCCTCGGGCGGCGACAGCGCGGGAGCCGAGGTGCTGTCGGGTGCGCTCGACGAGCTGCGTGCCGACAACCCGAACACCGTCTTCGTGGCGGCCGGCGACCTGGTCGGCGCCTCGACCTTCGAGTCCTTCATCCAGAACGACGAGCCGACCATCGACGCCCTCAACGAGGCCGGACTCGAGGTGTCCGCGGCGGGCAACCACGAGTTCGACCAGGGCTACGAGGACTTCGTCGGCCGCATCCAGAACCGGGCCGAGTGGGAGTACATCGCCGCGAACGTGGTCGAGCCCGCGGGCCGCGACGACCTGGCGGAGACCTGGACCAAGACGATCGACGGAGTGAAGGTCGGCTTCGTCGGCGCCGTGACCGAGGACCTGCCGTCGCTGGTCAACCCCTCGCTGATCGAGGGCGTCACGGTGACCGACATCGTCGAGGCGACCAACGCGGCCGCGGCCGACCTCAAGGACGAGGGCGCGGACCTGGTGGTCCTGCTGGTCCACGAGGGCTCACCCAGCACCGACTGCGCGTCGCCGAGCTTCACCGACGAGAACACGGTGTGGGGCAACATCACCCAGAACACCTCCGCCGACGTGGACGCGATCGTCTCCGGGCACACCCACCTGGCGTACAACTGCTCTTTCCCCGTCGACGCCTGGGCCGACGAGGCACGCGCCGTGACCGAGCGGCCCGTGGTGTCCGCCGGCCAGTACGGCCAGAACCTCAACCAGCTGGTCTTCACCTACGACGACAACACCGGCGACCTCGTCGCGCTCTCGCAGGAGGTCATCGGGATCGCCGGGACCGGCTACGAGAAGGACCCGGCCCTCGAGCAGCCGATCAAGGACGCCGTGGCCGAGGCCGAGGTGCTGGGCGCGGTGAAGCTGGGCGAGATCGAGGGCCCGTTCAACCGGGCGAAGCTCGCCAACGGCACCACCGAGAACCGCGGTGGCGAGTCGACCCTCGGCAACCTGGTCGCCGAGGTCCAGCGGTGGGCCACCGACACTCCGGAGGCGGGCTCGGCGCAGATCGCGTTCATGAACCCCGGTGGTCTTCGCCAGGACATGGTCGGCACGCCCGAGGGCGACAGCCGCAAGCTGACCTACAAGCAGGCGGCGGTGGTCCAGCCCTTCGCCAACACCCTGGTGAACATGCGGCTGACCGGGGCGCAGATCGAGACCGTGCTCGAGCAGCAGTGGCAGCGGACCTCGGCCGGCGCCGTCCCGTCGCGACCCTTCCTGCGGCTGGGAGTGTCCGCCGGGTTCACCTACACCTACACCGAGACGCCGGTGACGGTGAACGGCACCGCCACCTTCCAGGGCGAGGTCACCGGCATGTGGCTGCACGGTGTGCCGATCGACCCCGCGCAGGTGTACTCGGTGACGGCGAACTCGTTCCTGGCCTCCGGCGGCGACAACTTCTTCGAGCTCGCCAAGGGCACCGCCAAGAAGGACACCGGCAAGGTCGACCTCCAGGCGATGGTCGACTACATGGCCGATCACGCCGCCACGGACCCGCTGCCGGTGGACTACAGCCAGCACGCGGTCGAGGTGGAGCTCCCGGCCGACGCGCCCGCGACGTACGCACCGGGCAGCCATGTCAAGCTCACCGTCGGCTCCTGGGCGATGTCGGGCACCGACGTGGAGGACGCCCAGCTGCAGGTCAAGCTCGGCGACCAGGTCCTCGGCACGGCGGCGGTGGACAACACGATCGGCACCGCGGTGTACGACCCGTACGGGACCGCGGCCGTCGACGTCGTCCTGCCCGCCGCCACGCCCGGTGGTGCGACGGAGCTGACCCTGGTCGGGCCGCAGACGGGCACGGTGGTGCGGGTGCCGATCACGGTGAGCGGCGGCGTCGTCACGCCGCCGCCGGGCCAGCAGGCGGTGACCCTGGGCGTGAAGCTGAAGCCGAAGCGGGTCGTCGTCGACACGACGCGGGCCAGGGTCCTGGTCACGGTCGTCGACGCCGCCGGGCGGCCGGTCACCGGCACGGTGACCGTGAAGGCCAAGGGCCAGAAGGCGCGCACGGTGACGCTCGTGGACGGGCGCGCGAAGGTCCGGCTGAAGGCGTTCGGCTCGACCGGGAAGAAGAAGGTCGTGGTCACCTACGCGGGCAGCGCGACCCACGTGCCGGCCACGGTGACGACGAAGGTCAAGGTGGTCCGCGGCTGACGGACCCCGAGGGCCTCGGTCGGTGGTCCGTGACACGATGCGGTCATGGAGTCACCGGCCGAGGCCCTCGTCCACGCCCTGCAGGACGCGTCCGCCAGCGTCGCCACCGCTGAGTCGCTGACGGGCGGGAGGCTCGCCGCGCGGCTGACCAACGTGCCCGGCTCGTCGGTCGTGTACGCCGGCGGGGTGGTCAGCTACCAGACCCACGTCAAGGTCGAGGTGCTCGGCGTGCCGAAGGACCTCGTCGACGAGCACGGCGTGGTGTCCGCCGAGTGCGCCCGGGCGATGGCCGACGGGGCGCGCCGCCTGCTCGGGACGGCGTACGCGCTGAGCACGACCGGCGTCGCGGGGCCGGAGCGCCAGGAGGGCAAGCCGGTCGGCACCGTGTTCGTGGGCCTGGCCGGGCCCGACGGCACCCGTGCGCTCGAGCTCGACCTGTCGGGGGAGCGGTCCGAGATCCAGGACGCCACCGTCGACGCCGCGGTCGCCGCGCTGGCGGACGCGCTCGACGCGGCGCGCTCAAGGACTGGGCAGCCAGCGGAAGATTCGGCGCTCGGGTAGCGTTGTGCTCAGACCGACCACCCACCCACGGAGAGGAGCTCGCGATGGTGCTCTTTCGCCGATCGCTCGGTGACATCCTGCGGAGTCGCCGCGCCGAGCTCGGTCTCACCCTCCGTGAGGTCTCCGGCGCCGCCCGGGTGAGTCTCGGCTACATCTCCGAGATCGAGCGAGGCCAGAAGGAGGCGTCCTCCGAGCTGCTCGCCTCCCTGTGCGACGCGCTCGAGATGCCCCTGTCCGACGTGCTCCGCGAGGTCGCCGACGCCGTCGCGCTCGAGGAGGCCGCCGCCGTCCTGGCCGCCACCCCCACGTCGATCGCGCCGCGCCGCGCGGGCGAGGTCGTGGCCTCGGCCGCCTGATCGCGGCCGCGCGCGAGTTTCACCGGCCGGCCGGTGAAACTCACGCTTGGACGAAGAAGGATCATCGTCCAAGCGTGAGTTTCCTCGTCCAGGCTCGCGTTATGTCAAGCGCGTCGCCTGTCAGCGGCCGGCCATGGCCTCCAGGCGCGCGATCCGGTCGGCCATCGGCGGGTGGGTGGAGAACATCCGCTGCACGTCGACCGCCCGGAAGGGGTTGGCGATCATCATGTGGCTGGCGTTCTGCAGCTGTGGGGTCGGCGCCAACGGCGCGCGGGCCGTCCCCAGCTCCAGCTTGCGCAGGGCGGAGGCGAGGGCGAGCGGGTCGTCGGTGAGGCGGGCGCCGTCCTCGTCGGCGTCGTACTCCCGGGTGCGGCTGATCGCCATCTGGATGACCGCCGCCGCGAAGGGCGCCAACAGCGCGGTGGCGACCAGGACGAGCGGGTTCGGACGGTCCTCGTCGCTGCCGCCGCCGAAGATCGAGGTGAACGCCAGGAACTGCGCGACCGAGCTGATCACGCCGGCGACGGCCGCGGCGACGGAGCCGGTGAGGATGTCGCGGTTGTAGACGTGCATGAGCTCGTGGCCGAGAACGCCGCGCAGCTCGCGCTCGTCGAGCAGGCCGAGGATGCCCTCGGTGCAGCAGACGGCGGCGTGCTGCGGGTTGCGACCGGTCGCGAAGGCGTTGGGCGCCTGGGTCGGGGAGACGTAGAGCGCCGGCATGGGCTGGCCAGCCCGCTCGGAGAGCTCCCGGACAATCCGGTACATAGCCGGCTGCTGCGCCTCGGACACGGGGTAGGCGTGCATGGCCCGGATCGCGAGCTTGTCGGAGTTCCAGTAGCCGTAGGCGGTCGTGCCGACACCGATCAGCGCGAAGATCCAGATGAACGCCGAGCTCCCGGTCGCGGCGGCGATGAGCCCGCCGACGGCGAGCAGGAGCGCGAAGATGGCGCCGAACAGGCCGGCGGTCTTGAGCCCGTTGAAGTGGTGGTGCATGCCTCGTCAACGAACGACGAGGGAGCGCGGGTTCCGAGCCGGCCGAGAGACCCGGGTCACGCCATCGGCTGGCATCGCGGACACCAGTACGTCGTCCGCTCGCGGCCGGGGTCGCCGACCTGGCCGGCCTCGATCGTGGTGCGGCAACGCAGGCAGGGCTGCCGTTGGCGGCGGTAGACCCAGACCGGGTTGCGCCGGTCGCCGGTGGTCAGTGGCCGCCCGGTCCGCATCGCGGACTGCAGCATGAGCCGGGCGCGGTCGAGGAAGCGGCCCGGGTCCCGGACCGCCGCGACCGGCCCGAGCGGGCAGACACCGTGCACGAAGCAGCTCTCGGCGAGCCAGATCGTGCCGATGCCGGCCACCACGGTCTGGTCGAGGAGCGCCTCGCCGAGGACGCGCTCCGGACGGGCCGAGAGCCGCGCGACGGCCTCGGCCCGGTCGTCGGCGGTCCATGGACCCAGCAGGTCGGGGCCGAGGTGACCGACCACGGACGCCTCCTCCGCGGTCGGCAGCAGCTCGACCAGGCCCAGCCGCAGCCCCACGGCGACCACGCGCTCGGTGGTCAGCAGCACCCGCGCGTCGACCGCCGGTCCGGGCGGGCGCTCTCCTGCCCGCGCGACCCGCCAGCTGCCCTCCATCTTCAGGTGCGTGTGGAGGGTGAGCGAGGTTCCCGCGGACGTCACCAGGCGGGTCAGCAGGTGCTTGCCGTGGGTCGCCGTCCGCTCCACGCGCGCGCCGCTCAGGTCGGTGGTCGCGAGCTGCGGGACGCGGAAGTCCGACCCGGTCAGCACCTGCCCGGCCAGCGCCCGGTCCAGCCGGTCCGCGGTCCGACGGACCGCGTCGCCCTCAGGCACGGATCCGAAGCCCTCGCGGCGTGGCGACGAATCCCGCCGCCGCGAGCGCGTCGCGCAGCGGCCCGCCGCTGCCGAGCAGGGCGGTGCCGTCGGCCTTCTCGACCGTCAGCTGCCCGAGGCTGCCGCGCCGGACGGCCGCCGAGAGCGCCTCGGCGGCCGGTGCGAGCCGGTCCGGGTCCTCGGTCCAGGTGAGCAGGGTCCGGCCGCCCCGCTCGACGTAGAGCACGAGTGCACCGTCGACGAGGACGACGAGGGCGCCCGCCTTGCGTCCGGGCCGGTGCCCGGCTCCTTCCTGCTCGCGCTCCGGGGTCGGCCAGGGCAGAGCGGCCCCGTAGGGGTTGGCGGGATCGGTCGCCGCCAGCGCGAGCGCCACCGGCTTCACGTCCAGCGCCTCGCCGCCGACCGTGGCCGAGAACGACCGGAGCCGGTCGACGGCGCCTGCGGTGCCGAACTGCGCCGCGCCGAGCCCCTCGACGAAGTAGCCGCGTCGGCAGCGCCCGGCCTCCTCGAAGGCGCTGAGCACCTTGTAGACCGCCGCGAAGCCGCCGGGCACCCGCTCGTTGACGACCGCGCCCCGGGTGACGACGCCATGCCGCTCGAGCAGCTGCTCGGCGGCGGCGTGGGCGCGCCGGGTCGGGTCGGTGTCGATCGCGGGAAGCAGCGCCCACCGCCCGGCGGTCTCGGGACGTCCGGTGCGGGAGAGCCGGCCAGGCCGGGGCCCGGCCCGCCGGGTGCGGTGGGCCGGGCGGCCGGACCTGGTGAGCGCGCGCAGCGGGGTCAGCGTGTCGTTGGTGAGATGGCCGCTCCACACCAGAGCCCACAGCGCGGCGCTGACCGCGTCGTCGAGCGGCGGGTCGTCGCCGGCGGTGAGGCAGGCGCGGGCGACCTGGTCGGCGACCTGGCGGAAGAACCACGCGCCGCCGGGTGCCAGCACGTCGAGCACGCGCTGGTGCAGCGGGTCCTCGACGGGCCCGGGCTCCGGAAGCGTGAGCGGGGCGCGGTCGGCGAGATGGAGGGAGATCCAGCCGTCGCTGCCGGGCAGTGCGCCGTGACCGGCCCAGACCACCTCGCCGGTGGCGGTCAGCTCGTCGAGCAGGGACGGCTCGTAGTCGCGGACCCGGGCCGGAAGCACCAGCGACTCCAGGGCGCTGGCGGGCATCGGGGCTCCGGCGAGCTGCTCGACGGTGTGCAGCAGTCCGTCGACCCCGCGCGGACCCTTGCCGGCGCCGGCGGTCGTGCCTGTCGAGACCTGGTGCCACGCGGCTGAGAAGCGCGCCAGGGTAGTCGGCTCGACGGGCTCGATCTCGTGGCGCAGACGGGCGAGCGAGCGTCGCCGCAGGCGACGCAGCACCTCGACGTCGCACCACTCCTCACCGGCCGCCGAGCTGAGCATCGGCACCGGCCGGAACTCGCCGGACAGCACTCGCCCCTCGGCCTCCAGGCGCTGCAGGGTGTGCCGGACCACGGCCACGCCCAGTCCGAGCCGGGCGGCCACCTGGTCGACCGTGAACGGGCCGTGGGTGCGGGCATAGCGGCCGACGAGGTCGGCGAGGGGGTCGGCGACCGGCTCGGCGAACGCGGCCGGTGTGCCAGGTGGCGCGGGGACGCCCAGCCCGTCGCGCAGGCGGGCGACGTCCTCGACGACGACCCAGGCCGTGCCGTACGGCATCCGCACCTCGACCGCTCGGCGCGCCGCGACCAGGTCGGCGAGCCACTCGGCCACCGGGGCGTCGTCGCGGGCGCGGGCCGTCACCTCGGCCGCGGTGAGCGGCCCGAGCAGGCGCAGCAGGTCGGCCAGGCCCTCGGCGTCGCGGGCCCGCCGCTCGGGAACGGTCCGCTGCAGCTCGGCCTCGACCTCGGCGAGCACGTCGGGGTCGAGCAGCTCCCGCAGCTCCGCGCGCCCCAGCAGCTCGGCCAGCAGGCCTTGGTCGAGGGTGAGGGCCGCGGCCCGCCGCTCGGCGAGTGGCGAGTCGCCCTCGTAGACGAACTGTGCGACGTAGCCGAACATCAGCGTCCGGGAGTACGGCGACGGCTGGCTCGTCTCGACCTCGGTGACGGTGATCTCGCGCTGCTCGACGCGGCGCAGCAGCGCCGTCAGGCCGGGCAGGTCGTAGACGTCGTTGAGCACCTCGCGGACCGTCTCGAGCACGATGGGGAAGGCGGGATAGCGCACCGCGACCTCGAGCAGCGCGGCCGCCCGTTGCCGCTGCTGCCACAGCGGCGAGCGGCGGCCGGGGTCGCGGCGGGGGAGCAGCAGCGCCCGTGCGGCGCACTCGCGGAAGCGGGCGGCGAACAGCGCCGAGCCGCCGACCTCGCGGGTGACGATCTCGTCGATCTCGTCGGGCTCGAAGGCGACCAGGTCCGCGCCGGGCGGCTCCGCGTCGGTGTCGGGGATCCGGATCACGATCCCGTCGTCGGAGGCGAGCGCCTGGCCGTCGATGCCGTAGCGCTCACGCAGGCGGGCATTGATCGCCAGCGCCCAGGGCGCGTGGACGGCCATGCCGTAGGGGGAGTGGACCGCGAGGCGCCAGTCGCCGAGCTCGTCGCGGAAGCGCTCGACCAGGACCGTCGTGTCGCTGGGGAGCACCCGGGTGGCCTCGACCTGCTCGCGGAGGTAGGCGACCAGGTTGGCGGCGGCATGGTCGTCGAGACCGATCTCGCGCGCACGCGCGTGCGCCTCGGCGTCGGGCAGCGCGGCCAGCTCGCGGGTGAACGCCCCGATCGCCTCGCCCAGCTCGGTCGGTCGCCCTGCGGTGTCGCCCTTCCAGAACGGCAGGCGGCCCGGGACCCCCGGCGCCGGCGTGACGATCACCCGGTCGTGGGTGATGTCCTCGATGCGCCAGCTCGTGGCGCCCAGCGCGAAGACGTCGCCCACCCGGCTCTCGTAGACCATCTCCTCGTCGAGCTCGCCCACCCGCCGGTTCGTGCCCTCGCCGGCCAGGAACACGCCGTACAGGCCGCGGTCGGGGATGGTGCCGCCACTGGTCACCGCCAGCCGCTGTGCGCCCGGGCGGGCGCTGATCGTGCCGGTCACCCGGTCCCAGGTGATCCGTGGCCGGAGCTCGGCGAACTCGTCGGAGGGGTACCGACCGGCGAGCAGGTCGAGGACGGCGTCGTACGCCGGGCGCGGGAGCTGGGCGTACGGCGCGCTGCGACGCACCAGCGCGAACAGCTCGTCGACGTCCCACTCGCCGGAGGCCGCCGCGGCGACGATCTGCTGGGCCAGCACGTCGAGCGGGTTGGCCGGGACGCGCAGCGCCTCGATGCCGCCGGTGCGCATCCGGGCCACGGTCACGGCGGCGGGCGCCAGGTCGCCGCGGTGCTGGGGGAAGAAGACGCCGACCGAGGTCTCGCCCACCTGGTGGCCGGCCCGGCCGACCCGCTGGAGGGCGCTGGCGACGCTGGGCGGGGAGGCGATCTGGAGGACCAGGTCCACCGCCCCCATGTCGATGCCCAGCTCGAGACTGCTCGTCGCCACGACGGCGGGCAGGCGACCGGACTTGAGGTCGTCCTCGACGAGCGCGCGCTGCTCCTTGGACACCGACCCGTGGTGGGTCCGGGCCAGGACCGGCGGCGCGCCCGCCGAGGCACCGGACTGGGCCATGATCTCGGCCGGCGGCGTGATGCCCTCGGTCGTCGCGTCGGCCGCGATCTCGTTGAGGCGCGCGGTCAGCCGCTCGGCGGTGCGCCGCCCGTTGGTGAACACGATCGTCGAGTGGTGCTCGCCGATCAGCTCCGCGACCCGCTGCTCGACGTGGGGCCAGATGCTGGCGCGCGCGGGCGGGGCGGTCGGGTCGTCGTCGTCCACGACCTGGCCGAGCGCGGTCATGTCCTCGACCGGCACCTCGACGCGCAGGTCCCACTCCTTGCGGGTGGGGGGAGCGACGATCTCGACGGGAGCGGTGCCGCCGAGGAAGCGCGCGACCTCCTCGGTCGGCCGGACGGTCGCGGAGAGCCCGACCCGCTGGGCCGGGCGGGGGAGCAGGGCGTCGAGGCGCTCGAGGCTGAGCGCGAGGTGGGCACCTCGCTTGGTCCCGGCCACGGCGTGCACCTCGTCGACGATGACCGTCTCGACGCCGCGCAGTGTCTCGCGCGCCTGGCTGGTGAGGATGAGGAAGAGCGACTCCGGCGTCGTGATGAGGACGTCCGGGGGGCGCGTCGCCAGGCGGCGGCGCTCGTTGGCCGGGGTGTCGCCCGACCGGATGCCGACGGTGACCTCGGGCAGGGGGCGGCCGGCCTCCAGGCGCTCCGCGGTCTGGCGGATGCCGGTCAGCGGGGCGCGCAGGTTGCGCTCGACGTCGACGGCGAGGGCCTTGAGCGGCGAGACGTAGAGGACTCGGGTGCGGTGCAGCCGGTCCTCGGGCGCCGGGGTCGTCAGCAGGCGGTCGAGACCGGCGAGGAAGGCGCTGAGCGTCTTGCCCGACCCGGTGGGCGCGACGACGAGCGTGTGGTGGCCGCGAGAGATGGCCTCCCACGCGCCGGCCTGGGCGGGCGTGGGCTCGGCGAACGCCGCGCGGAACCACGTGCGCGTCGCCTCGCTGAACCTGCCGAGCGGGTCGGCCGGAGCTCCCTCGTCCACCATTGCGCCATCTTCCCGCACGGCGCCGACACCGCCGTCACAATGGAGGGGTGGCGGTGGAGAACGGGAGCCGGCGGCGCGACCGCGCGCTGGTCGCGGGGACGGTCGCGCTCGTCCTCGCCGGGCTGCTGGCCTGGCTACTGCTGCGCGGCGGGGACGAGCCCGCGGAGCCGCGTGCCGTCGTCCCCCCGCCGAGCGCGGCGCCGACGCCGACGCCCGCGCCCACGCCGCCGCCCGACCCGTGCGCGCGGCCCGCGACCTCGGGCTTCGCGCCGACGTCGATCACCGTCGAGGGCGTGGTCCGCAGGGCCCGGGTGCTCGCCCTGCCGCGCGACGCGGCAGGGGTGCCCGGGGTCCCGCCCGTCTCCGACAAGCTGTCCGTCGCCTGGGACCGCGGCGGGGTCCGGCCGGGCTCGGAGCAGGGCCATGTCCTGCTCAACACCCACACCTGGCCGGACGGCTCCGCCCTGGGCAACAGGCTGCTGGCCGGTCTCGAGGTCGGTGGGCGGCTGGTCCTCCGCGCGGGCGACCAGGTGGCCTGCTACGCCGTCACGGAGCGGACCGAGGTCCTCGCCACCGACGGCTTCCCGGGCTGGGACGCGGTCGACGGGCCGCCCGAGGTCGTCATCGTGGTCTGCTCGGGTGAGCGGCGCGGCCCGGGGGACTGGACGCACCGGACGCTGTGGTTCGCCAGCCCGGTCGCGACGGCTACCTGACCGGCTCCGGCACGTCGACGCGGCCGTTCGCCGCGGCGGGCACGTGTCGCTCCAGCACCAGGGCCATGACCGCGATGGCGGCACAGCCGGCCACCATCACCGCGATGTACGCCGCCGCCAGGTCGTGCTCGAGCAGGAAGCCCGCCACGACCGGTCCGGCGATCGCCCCGCCCTGGAACGCGGCGGCGGTGATCGCGTTGTAGCGCCCGCGGGTGCGGTCGGTCGCCAGGTCGTTGGCGATGGCGGGGACGGTCGGCTGCAGCAGCGTCTCGCCGAGCGCGAACACCGCCATGTAGGCGAGCACGCCGACCACCGCCAGGCCGCCGCCCGGGACGACACCGGCCACGCCGAGCAGGCCCCACGCCACCGCCCAGACCCCCGCCATCGCCACCATCACGCGGGTGCGCAGGTGCCTCTTGATCCGGCTGAGCACGGAGAACTGGAGCACCACGATGACGACGGTGTTCACCGCGAAGGCCAGGCCGACGGTGCGCGTCGAGACCTCTGCGGCCTGCCGGGCGAAGCCCGGGAACCCCGCCTCGTGCTGTCCGTAGCCGATGAAGGTGCCGACGAAGGTGAGCAGGGTCAGCCAGCGCACCGCCGGCTGCCTGAGGATCGCCAGGTAGCCCACGGCCGCCGGCGCGGTCCCGTCCTCCGGCTCCGCGGCGCGGCCGTGCACGTGGCGGAGCGGGCCGAGGAGCAGGGCCATGGGGACCAGTCCGGTGAGGGCGTCGCCGAGGAAGATCGCGGTGAAGGTCTCCGGCTGGCCGACGTCGGCGAACAGCCCCCCGACCACGCCGCCGACACCGATGCCCAGGTTGACCAGCGCGAAGTTGATGCCGAAGTAGGTCTGGCGCAGCTCGCCGTCGACCACGGCCGCGATGAGGGCGTTGAAGGCCGGCCAGGAGACGCCGAAGTTGAAGCCGACAAGCACCAGCGCCACCGCGGCGGCGGCGGGGGTGGTGGCGAAGGCGAGCAGCACATTGCCCACGACCATCGCGACCAGGCCGACGAGCAGGACCGCCCGCGCGCCGTACCGGTCGACCAGCGCGCCGCCGGGTCCGGTCACCAGGAGGCCGACGACGGCGATGAGCGCCATCAGCGTCCCCGACAGGCCGAGCTCGAAGCCGCGGACCTCGTGCAGGTAGATCAGTGTGAACGGCAGGGTCAGGCCGCGGCCGAGGGTCTGGATCGCGACGGTGGACAGCAGCCAGCGGCCCTCGGCGGGGAGGGCGGCCCAGAAGGTCCTCACGGCGCGGACTTGGCCGGCAGCGTCGCGGCGTACGACGCACCGCGGCGCACCCAGTCGGCGAGCGCCGCGTCCGTGGCGAGCTCGTCGAGGTCGACGCGCAGCCAGCCGGCCATCGGCCGGCCGCGCATCTCCATCGGGTAGGCAGGGGTCGTGGCGACGAGCTGCTCGCTCTCGGCGGGGTCGACGCGCACGAGGAGACCGCCCTGGCCACTGGCGGCGAGCGCCATGTTGCCGGCGACCATGAACCCCAGCCCCCCGAACATCCTCTTCTCGGTCAGCTCGCGGTCGGCCACGGTGGCCTCCTCGGCGAGGAGGTCGCGCACCCGCCTGGCCAGCTCTTCGTCGTACGCCATGTCAGGAGGCTAGGGCCTGCCACCGACACTCCTCGACCGGGTCATGGCCGCTGCCAGGCGGGGTCGCGCCCGATGAACCCGATCAGCCGGTCCTGCCAGGGGGCGTCGTCAGCGACCGGCACACGGGGGCCGTACTGGCCGCTGTGGCGCAGCACCTCGTCGAGCGGCTCCATGCCCTCGTACATCGTCCGGCAGCGCTCGGCGTCGAGGGTGTCGTCCTGACCGGTCGCGCGCGCCAGGTCCCAGGTGTGCAGGAAGACGTCTCCGGTGTAGAGCCGCGCCACCGCCTGGGGGAGGGGCATCGCCGGCAGCCGCGGGTGGGCGAACGTGACGTCCGCGCTGGTCGGGTCGTCGAGGACGCGCTGCACCGCGTCCGCGTGGTGCTCCCAGGCGGCGACCGGGTCGTCGTCGACCGACGGGCCGGGCTCCAGCCGGATGCCGGCACCGTCGGCCAGGAAGGCGGGAAACCACTCGACCAGGTGGCGGACCACGTCGCGGGCCCGCCAGTCGGCGACGGGGGTGGGGGAGTCCCAGTCGGCCACCCCGCGGACCCTGTCGCCGAAGGTGCCCGCGATGCTGCGGTGCTCCTCGGCGGGGCTGTCGGGGATCACTCGGCGGCGCCCGTCAGCCGGGCGAGCAGCGTGTCGAGGGCGTCGTACCCCTCGTTGACGCCGACCTCCATGCCGCTGGCGAGCATCCCGGCGCGGGACTCGAAGTCGTAGACGACGGACAGCGCCTCGAGCCGGGTGCGTCCCCCGGGCAGCTCGTGGAACACGACGGTGTCGAGGCTGACCGCCTCGGGCATCTCCTCGAAGCCGAAGGTCTGCACGATCCGCTCGTTGGGGGTGACCCGGTGCACCGATCCGTAGAAGTGGGCGACCTCCTCGCCGTCACGCGTCGCGGTGTAGCGGTACTCGCCGCCGGTGCGCAGGTCCCAGACCTCGATGTCCATGTCGATCGAGTGGGGGCCCAGCCACTGCGTGACGAGCTCGGGCTCGACGTGGGCGCGGTAGACCAGCTCGCGCGGGGCGTCGAACTCCCGCACGATCCGCACGGTCGGGACGTCGGGGTCGGCCTCGATGGTGGTGCCGGGGGAGTCGGTGGCCATGCTGCTCATCCTGCTGCTCATCCTGCTGCTCATCCTGCTGCTCATCCTGCTGCTCCTCGCTGCTCGCTCGTGCTCTCGGTGCTCACCGGGTCCGTGCCCTGCATCCGGGCGAGGACCTGGTCGAGCCGTTGGTAGCGCTCCTCGACCTGGCGCCGATAGCGCTCGATCCATGCCGTCATCAGGTCGAACACCTCCGCGTCCAGGTGCACCGGGCGGCGCTGAGCGTCGCGGCTGCGCCGCACCAGGCCGGCCTCCTCGAGCACCTTGAGGTGCTTGGAGACCGCCTGGAGGGAGACGTCGTACGGCGCCGCCAGCTCACTCACGGTCGCGTCGCCGGCCGCGAGCCGGGCCACCATGTCGCGCCGGGTCGGGTCGGCGAGGGCGCCGAAGACCCGGGACAGCCGGTCGTCCTGTTCAACCACGAGGTTGAGTAAACCCGTCCCCGCAGGCGTTGTCAACCGTTCGGTTGAGTACCTGTCAGCCGCGCACCATCGGCGGCTGCACCAGCCTGGCGGGACCGCGGCGGTAGAGCAGTGCGCGCCGTCCGCCCGCCTCGGCCGCCTCGCCGCGCGCGTCGGTCGGGACCACGAAGCCCTCGGTGCCCAGCACCTTGCGGCGGAAGTTGCCGAGGTCCGGGGGAGTGCCCCAGACGGCGGCGTACACGCGACGCAGCTCGGGCAGGGTGAAGGGCTCTGCCACGAACTCGGTGGCCAGCGTCGTGTACTCCAGCTTCGCGCGCACCCGCTCGCGGGCATCCACCAGGATCTGGCGGTGGTCGAAGGCCAGGGTCGGGCCGTCCTCGCCCTCCAGCAGGTCGTCGACGACCCACCAGCGCGCATCGGACGCATCGGTGCCGGCCTGCGGCTCGGGCAGGTCGGGTGCGAGGGCGACATGGGCCACCGACACCACCCGCATGCGCGGGTCGCGGTCGGGGGCGGAGTAGGTGCGCAGCTGCTCGAGATGCCCGAAGCGCGCGGAGTCGCTGAGGCCGGTCTCCTCCCGCAGCTCGCGCCAGGCCGCCTGCTCGGCGTCCTCGTCCGGCTCGACGAACCCGCCCGGCAGCGCCCACGAGCCGGCGAAGGGCTCCTCGCCGCGCTCCACGAGGAGGACGGCGAGCGCGCCGTCGCGGATCGTGAAGATCGCCAGGTCGACCGCGACGGCGAAGGGCGGGTGCTCGGCGCTCATCGGGTCACCTCGACCCCGGCGGCGGCCATCTCGGCGAGCGCCGCCTGGGATGACGCCGGCGCGACGCCGGCGTGCAGGCCGTCGAGCAGACGCACCCGGAAGCCGGCCGCGACCGCGTCGAGCGCGGTGGCGCGCACGCAGTAGTCGGTGGCGATGCCGGTGACGTCCACCTCCGTGACACCCGCGTCGCGGAGCAGGTCGGCGAGCCGCTCCCCGGTGTCGGTGACGCCCTCGAAGGCCGAGTACGCCGGCTCGCCCATGCCCTTGACCACGTGGTGCGTGACCGCGTCGGTGACCAGCTCGGGCGCATAGTCCGAGCCGGCCTCGCCCTGCACGCAGTGCACCGGCCAGGTGGTCACGAAGTCCGGGTCCTCGCCCGGCGGGTGGAAGTGGCCGCCGTTGGTCTCGCCCGCCTCGTGCCCCGGCAGGTGCCAGTCGCGCGACGCCGCGATGACGGCGTACTCGCCGGCGTGCTCGGCGAGGTGCTCGCTGATCCGGCTCGCGACCTCGTGCCCGCCCGCGACGCCGAGCGACCCGCCCTCGACGAAGTCGTTCTGGACGTCGACGACCACCAGGGCCCTGGTGCTCCCGCTCGTCGTGCTCCCGCTCGTCGTGCTCTCGGTCATCGTGCTCTCGCTCATGGTGCTCTCCTCGTGGAGGGTGGTGGTCAGGTACGCCGGTCCCGCCGCGACCGTGCGCGCGTCCGGCGGCAGCGTGGCGAGGGTCCGTGCCGCGAAGGCGCGCACCTCGCTCAGCGCAGGGCGGTGGACGACCTCGCCCGCCCGGACGAGGGGCACCTGGACCGGCCGTGCCGCCGCGTCGGGGGCGGGGGCGTCCTGGCCGGTGAACCACTCGGCCACCAGCGTGCCGTCGGCGGCGTACGCGCGGTAGGCGCGCTTGCGGCCGCCGACCGAGCCCTTGTCCTTGGACTTCTTCGCCACCGACCGCAGCGGCTCACCCGGTCCGTCGGCGATGGCGACGAGCTTGTAGACCATGCTCGCGGTGGGATGTCCCGAGCCGGTGGCCACGCGGGTGCCGACGCCGTAGCCGTCGATCGGGGCGTCGGCGAGCGCCGTGATCACGAACTCGTCCAGGTCGCTGGTGACCACGATCCGGGTGTCGGTCGCGCCGAGCTCGTCGAGCAGGAGGCGCGCCTTGTGGGACTCCTCGGCCAGGTCGCCCGAGTCGATGCGCACGGCGCCGAGGCCGGTGCCGGCGACCTCGACGGCGGTGCGGATGCCCTCGGCGATGTCGTAGGTGTCGACCAGCAGTGTGGTCCCCGCCCCGAGCGCCGCGACCTGGCTACGGAAGGCGTCGGCCTCGGTGTCGTGGGCCAGGGTGAACGCGTGCGCGGCGGTGCCCGCGGTCGGGACGCCGTACCTGCGTCCGGCGGCGAGGTTGCTCGTCGTCGCGAAGCCCGCGAGGTAGGCCGCCCGGGCGGTGGCGACGGCCGCCTCCTCGTGGGTGCGTCGCCCGCCCATCTCGATGATCGGCCGGCCCTGCGCGGCGTCGACCATCCGTGCGGCGGCGCTCGCGATGGCCGTGTCGTGGTTGAGGATGCTCAGCACCAGGGTCTCCAGCAGCAGGCACTCCCCGAGGGACCCGGTGACGGTGAGGATCGGGCTTCCGGGGAAGTAGAGGTCGCCCTCGCGGTAGCCGTCGATGTCGCCGGAGAACCGGAAGTCCGCCAGCCATCGCGCGGTCTCCGCCCCGATCACGCCCTGCTCCTGCAGCCAGGCGAGCTCGTCGGCGTCGTACGAGAAGCGCTCGACCGCGTCCAGCAGCCGGCCGAGTCCGGCGAGCATGCCGTAGCGCCGACCCTCCGGGAGGCGGCGGGCGAACGCCTCGAAGACCGCCGGGCGTCCCGCGCTGCCGTCGCGCACGAAGGAGTCCAGCATGGTCAGCTCGTAGCGGTCGGTGAGCAGGCCGGTCGTCGGTCCGGTCGTCGGTCCCGTGCGGTCCATCGCAGCTCCTCGATGTTGTAGTCAGAATGACTATAACATCATTCCTCTAGGGTCCCAGCATGGCGCGCGGGGACGAGGCGGACGAGGCCGCCGCCTACGAGCGCCATCTCGCCGCGAACGAGCGCGACAGACGCCGGGCCCAGGGCTCCTACTACACGCCTGCCGAGCTCGTCGGCTGGGTCCTCGACCGCGCGCTCCCGGGTGCGGTCAGCGTGCTCGACCCGGCCTGCGGCACCGGCCACTTCCTCGTGGCGGCGGCGCGGCGCCTGGGCGTCGGGGCGGTGCGCGGGTCCGACCTCGACCCCGAGGCCGTGCGGATCGCGCGGGAGCGGTTGCACGCCCTCGACCCCGCCGTCCCGCGGGAGCAGATCGAGCGACAGGTCGTCGTGGCCGACGGGCTGGCCGCCTGGGAGGGCCGCACGTTCGACGCCGTGGTGGGCAACCCGCCGTTCCTCGGACAGCTCCGGCGTCGGTCCGCCGGGCGGAGCGAGGAGCACCGGCGCGGGCTGGGCGCCTACACCGACACCAGCGCCGTGTTCCTGCGCCGGGCGCTCGACCTCGCCGCCCCCGGCGGGGTCGTCGCTCTGGTGCAGCCAATCTCGGTCCTGGCCGCGCGCGATGCGGGCCCGGTGCGGGAGGCCGTCGCCGCGCGCGGCGCGGTCACCGAGCTGTGGTGTGGCGACCGGCCGGTGTTCGCGGGGACGTCGGTGCTGACCTGTGTGCCCGTCGTACGGATCGGGGCGCGGCCGGGCACCGACCCGGACGGCTGGGGATCGCTCGCGGCGCCGGTCTTCGGGATCCCGGGCGTCCGGCTCGAGGACGGCACCGGCACGCTGGGCGAACTCGCGGCATGCACCGCGGACTTCCGGGACCAGTACTACGGCCTGGCCCCCTTCGTCCGCGACCGGCTGCCGGGCGGGACGCCGCTGGTGACCACCGGCCTGATCGACCCGGCCGAGTCGCGCTGGGGGAGGGTGCCGACCCGCTTCGCTCGCCAGGCGTACGCCGCGCCCGCGGTCGACCTCGCCGCGCTCCACGCCGACGGGACGCTGGCCGAGTGGGCCGCCTCCCGGCTGGTGCCGAAGCTGCTCGTGGCCGGGCAGGGCCGCGTGATCGAGGCCGTCGTGGACGAGGCGGGCGCCTGGCTGCCGTCGGTGCCGGTGGTGAGCGTCGTACCGCGGGAGCCGGGGGACCTGTGGCGGCTGCTGGCCGTGCTGCTCGCCCCGCCCGTCGTCGCGCACGCCGCGACGCGCTATCTCGGCTCCGGCCTGACCCCGGGCTCGGTCAAGGTCAGCGCCCGCCAGCTCGCCGCGCTGCCGCTGCCGCCCGACGTCGCGGCATGGGCGGAGGGCGCCCGCCTGGCCGAGGAGGCGCAACGCGCGGCCGACGCCGACCGCTCGGCGCTCCTCGCGGCCGCCGGCCGGGCGATGACCGCCGCCTACCGCGCGTCCCCGGACACCTTCGACTGGTGGTGGCGCCGCATCAGCGCCCGCGGAGGCGGCGGCTGAGGATGGCGGCGGTCGAGACGACGGCGTCGGCGAGGCGGTCACGCTGGCGCGTGTCGAGCTCGTCGGCCGGGTAGGTGGCCGCGACGCCGGCGACGGGCATCTCGTTGTGGTCGAGGACGGCGGCCGCGACGCTCGCCATCCCGTCGGTGACCTCCCCGTCCTCGACGGCGTAGGCGCGCTGTCGGGTCTCGGCGAGCACCGAGCGCAGCGCCGTCGGCGAGCCGGGCCCGCGGCCGGTGCGGTCCACGAAGGCGGCGCGGTCGGGATAGAGCGCCCGGACCTGGCTGGCCGGCAGGTGGGCGAGGATGGCGCGGCCGCTGGCGGTCAGGTGCGACGGCAGCCGGACGCCGACGTCGGTCACCAGTGGCGGCCGGCCGGGGGCACGCTCCTCGACGACGTAGAGCACGTCGCGCCCGTGCGGCACCGCGAGGTGCGCGCTGTGCCCGGTCCGGTCGACGAGGGTGGCGAGCGGGCGCCGGGCGAGCCGCTGCAGGGGTGCCTGGCGCGCGTAGCCGGAGCCGACCTCGAACGCCGCGACGCCGAGCCCGTAGCGGCGGTCGTCGGCCAGGTGGACGACGAACCCCTCGTCGGCCATCGCCTGCAGCAGGTGGTACGTCGTCGACCGCGGGATCCCGAGCTCGCGCGCGATCCGCTCGACGGCCACCGGCTCCGGCTGGCCGGCGAGGAAGCGCAGCACCCGCAGCGCCCGCGTCGCGGCGGGGACCTGTGCCATGCGCAGTCCTCTCTCGGCCGGCCGCCCGGGTCGGGCAAGTCTCGGATCTGAGACTCATCATGGCCCTTCGCTCTGGTGCGCGCCACCCCCGGTTGGTGGAATCGGAGCATGGAGAATGTGACGATCGGTACGGGCGCGGTCTCGTTCGAGGATGTGGTGGCGGTGGCCCGCGGCGGCGCCGGTGTCGTGCTCAGCGACGAGGCCCTTGCCGCGATCGACAAGGCGCGTGCGGTCATCGAGGACCTCGCCGCGTCCCCCACGCCGCACTACGGCGTCTCCACCGGCTTCGGCGCCCTCGCCACCCGCCACATCGCCCCCGAGCTGCGGGCCCAGCTCCAGCGCTCGCTGGTCCGCTCGCACGCCGCGGGCAGCGGCCCCGAGGTCGAGCGCGAGGTCGTGCGCGGCCTCATGCTGCTGCGCCTGTCCACGCTCGCGACCGGACGCACCGGCGTACGACGCGAGACCGCCGAGCTGCTCGCCGCGCTCCTGACGCACGGGATCACCCCGGTCGTCCACGAGTACGGCTCGCTCGGGTGCTCCGGCGACCTCGCCCCGTTGGCACACTGCGCACTCGCGCTGATGGGCGAGGGGCCGGTCCGCACCGCCGACGGCGAGCTGACCGACGCCGCGACCGCTCTCGCTGCCGCGGGCCTCACGCCGGTCGAGCTGCAGGAGAAGGAGGGCCTCGCCCTCATCAACGGCACCGACGGCATGCTCGGCATGCTCGTCCTCGCGCTGCACGACCTGACCGACCTGCTGAAGGTCGCCGACATCTCCGCGGCCATGTCGGTCGAGGGCCAGCTCGGCACCGACCGGGTCTTCGCGGCGGAGCTGCAGGCGATCCGCCCGCATCCCGGCCAGGCGGCGTCCGCGGCCAACCTCACCGCGCTCCTGCGCGACTCCGGCGTCGTCGCCTCGCATCGCGGCCCCGACTGCAACCGGGTCCAGGACGCCTACTCGCTGCGCTGCTCCCCCCAGGTCCACGGCGGCGTGCGCGACACCGTCGCCCACGCGGCCTCGGTCGCGGCGCGCGAGCTCGCCTCGGCCGTCGACAACCCCGTCGTCCTCGCAGACGAGGGCCGCGTGGAGTCCAACGGCAACTTCCACGGCGCTCCCGTCGCCTACGTGCTCGACTTCCTGGCGATCGTCACCGCCGACCTCGCCTCCATCTCGGAGCGTCGTACCGACCGCTTCCTCGACAAGGCGCGCAACCACGGGCTGCCGCCCTTCCTGGCCGACGACCCCGGCGTCGACTCGGGCCTGATGATCGCGCAGTACACCCAGGCCGCGATCGTCTCCGAGCTCAAGCGCCTGGCCAACCCGGCCAGCGTCGACTCCATCCCGAGCAGCGCGATGCAGGAGGACCACGTCTCGATGGGCTGGTCGGCCGCGCGCAAGCTGCGCCGGGCCGTCGACGGCCTGACCCGGGTGCTGGCCATCGAGCTGATGGCCGCCTCCCGCGCGCTCAACCTGCGGGTCTCGACAGGCTCGACCAGCGGCACCACCCCCAGCCCGGCCACCGGCGCCGTCGTGGACCTGCTCCGCGACGCCGGCGTCGGCGGACCCGGCACCGACCGATTCCTCGCTCCCGAGATCGAAACCGCCTACCAGCTCGTCGCCGACCGCTCCGTGACCGCGGCCGTCGCGAACGTGATCGGAGAACTCGCATGACCACCTCATCTGGCCAGACCAACCCCCGCCTGCCGATCCACGCGGCCACCGGCACCGAGCTGACCGCGAAGTCGTGGCAGACCGAGGCCCCGTTGCGGATGCTGATGAACAACCTCGACCCCGAGAACGCGGAGCGTCCCGAGGACCTCGTCGTGTACGGCGGCACCGGCAAGGCCGCCCGCAGCTGGGAGGCGTACGACGCCCTGGTGCGCACCCTGCGCGACCTCGAGGACGACGAGACCATGCTCGTGCAGAGCGGCAAGCCGGTCGGCGTGTGGAAGACCAACAAGTGGGCGCCTCGCGTCCTCATCGCCAACTCCAACCTGGTCGGCGACTGGGCCAACTGGGAGGAGTTCCGGCGCCTGGAGGAGATGGGCCTGACCATGTACGGCCAGATGACGGCCGGCTCCTGGATCTACATCGGCACCCAGGGCATCCTGCAGGGCACCTTCGAGACCTTCGCCGCCGTCGCGGACAAGCGCTTCGGCGGCACCCTCGCGGGCACGATCACGCTGACCGCCGGCCTCGGCGGCATGGGCGGCGCGCAGCCGCTCGCCGTCACGATGAACGACGGCGTCGCGATCTGCGTCGACGTCGACCAGAGCCGGATCGCCCGCCGCATCGAGCACCGCTACCTCGACGTCCAGGCCGACGACCTCGAGCATGCCCTCGAGCTGGCCGTCCAGGCGCGCGACGAGCGGCGTGGTCTCTCGATCGGCCTGCTCGGCAACGCCGCGGAGATCTTCCCGAGGCTGCTCGAGATGAAGGCGCCGATCGACATCGTCACCGACCAGACGTCGGCGCACGACCCATTGTCCTATCTCCCCGCGGGCGTGCCGTTCGAGGAGTGGCACGAGCGCACCGAGCGTGACCCGGAGGGCTTCACCAAGGAGGCGCAGGCCTCGATGGCCGCGCACGTGCGGGCGATGGTGGAGTTCCAGGACGCCGGCGCCGAGGTGTTCGACTACGGCAACTCGATCCGCGACGAGGCGCGCAAGGGCGGCTACGACCGCGCATTCGAGTTCCCGGGCTTCGTGCCGGCGTACATCCGGCCGCTGTTCTGCGAGGGCAAGGGCCCCTTCCGCTGGGCCGCGCTCTCCGGCGACCCGGCCGACATCGCCGCCACCGACAAGGCGATCCTCGAGCTGTTCCCTCCCAGCGAGAAGCCGGAGTACGAGCGGCTCCACAAGTGGATCGGCATGGCCCAGGAGCGGGTCCACTACCAGGGCCTCCCGGCGCGCATCTGCTGGCTGGGCTACAAGGAGCGCCACCTGGCGGGCCTGAAGTTCAACGAGATGGTCAAGAGTGGCGAGCTCAAGGCGCCGATCGTGATCGGTCGCGACCACCTCGACTGCGGCTCGGTCGCCTCGCCGTACCGCGAGACCGAGGCCATGCTCGACGGCTCCGACGCCATCGCCGACTGGCCGCTGCTCAACGCGATGACCGCAGTCGCCTCGGGCGCCACCTGGGTGTCGCTGCACCACGGGGGCGGCGTCGGCATGGGCCGCTCGATCCACTCCGGCCAGGTGTGCGTCGCCGACGGCACCGAGCTGGCGGCTGCGAAGATCGAGGCCGTGCTGACCAACGACCCGGGCATGGGCGTCATCCGCCACGTCGACGCCGGCTACGACCGGGCGATCGAGGTGGCCGCCGAGCGCGGCGTGCGGATCCCCATGCAGGAAGGCTGATCGTGGCCCAGGTTGCCGACTTCGAGCAGATGTGGCGCGACCTCGTGCCCATCGGCCGCTCGGCGTCGTCCGGCGGCTACTTCCGTCAGCCGTGGCACGCCGCCGAGCTCGAGCTGCGTGCGTGGTTCCGCGAGGCGGCGACCGTGCGCGGGCTCGAGGTCGAGGAGGACCCCTTCGGCAACCTGGTCGCGTGGTGGTCTCCTCCGGCGGTCGAGGTGCGAGGAGCGCCGGCGACGAGCCTCGAGACCCCGGGCGCCGTCCTGACCGGCTCGCACCTCGACTCCGTCCTCGACGGTGGCGCGTACGACGGCCCGCTCGGCGTCGTCTCGTCGTTCGCCGCCCTCGACCTGATGCGTGAGCGCGGCGTGGTGCCGGCCCGACGCCTCGGCGTCGCGGCCTTCGTCGAGGAGGAGGGCTCCCGCTTCGGCCGGGCCTGCCTCGGCTCGCGGCTCGCGGTGGGCGCCACGACCTGGGAGGACGCGCGCGAGCTGACCGACCGCGACGGCGTCCGCCTCGGCGACGTCGTGGCGGGTCCGGCCGACGGGGCCCGCTCCACCCTGCTGGACGGCGTCGCCACCTACGTGGAGCTCCACGTCGAGCAGGGCCGCGGCCTGGTCGACCTCGACGCCGCGGTGGGCGTGCACGACGGGATCTGGCCGCATGGCCGCTACCGCTACGACATCGCCGGCCGCGCCGACCATGCGGGCACCACCCGGATGGAGGACCGCGCCGACCCGATGCTGACCTTCGCGATGACCGCGCTCGCCGCGAACAAGCAGGCGCGGGTGCAGGGACAGCGAGCCACCTTCGGCCGGATCGACGTGCGCCCCAACGGCACCAACGCCGTGCCGTCCCACGTCACCGGGTGGCTGGACGCCCGGGCCGAGTCCGATGCCGCGCTCGCCTCCCTGGTGGGCGAGATCGAGCGCCAGGCCACCGAGCGTGCGGAGCGCGACGGCACCACCGTCACCGTGACGGCCGAGTCCGTGAGCGGCGAGGTCGCCTTCGACACCGCCCTGCGCGACGAGCTCGCGGGTCGCCTGGGGGGCGTGCCCGTGCTGCCCACGCAGGCCGGTCACGACGCCGGCATCCTGCAGGAGGCCGGCATCCCCACCGCCATGCTGTTCGTCCGCAACCCGTCGGGCGTCTCCCACTCGCCGTACGAGAGCGCGGAGATGGCCGACTGCCTCGCCGGTGTGGCCGCGCTCGCGGACTCCCTGACCGGCCTCGTGAGCGGGGAGGCGCCGGCGTGACCGCCTACCTGCTCGAGCATGCCTGGGTCGACGGCCGCGTGCGGGACACCGTCCGGGTCGAGGTCGAGCACGGCCGGATCACCGCGGTCGTGCCCGACGCGACCGCGACCGGCGTCCCCCTGCGGGGCCTGACGCTGCCCGGGTTCGCCAACACCCACAGCCACGCGTTCCACCGCGCGCTGCGCGGCCGGACGCAGACCGACCGCGGGACGTTCTGGACCTGGCGGGAGCAGATGTACGCCGTAGCGGGGCGGCTGGACCCGGACACCTACTACGAGCTCGCGAAGGCGACCTACGCCGAGATGGTGGCCTCCGGCTACACCGCGGTCGGCGAGTTCCACTACCTGCACCACCAGCCCGACGGGACGCCGTACGACGACCCGAACGCGATGGGCAACGCCCTGCTCGCCGCTGCCCGGGACGCGGGCATCCGGATCACCCTGCTCGACACGCTCTACCTGTCCAGCGGCTTCGGTGCGGCGCCCGAGGGCGTGCAGCGCCGCTTCGACGACCGGTCGGCCGACGCCTGGCGGGAGCGCGTCTCGGCGCTCGCTCCGCTCACCGGCGCCGCCGCCCGGATCGGCGTCGCCGCCCACTCCGTGCGGGCGGTGCCGGCCGAGGCGCTGAAGGCGGTCGCGGCGTACGTCGAGCAGGGGACGCCGGTCCACGTGCACCTCTCCGAGCAGGTCAAGGAGAACGAGGACTGCGTCGCCGCCCACGGTGTCACCCCGACCCGGCTCCTCGCCGACCACGGTGTGCTCGGCCCGATGACGAGCGCCGTCCACGCCACGCACCTCACCGCCGCGGACATCCGCCTGCTGGGGGAGGCCCGCGCGTTCGCGTCCTTCTGCCCCACGACCGAGCGCGACCTGGGCGACGGGATCGGCCCGGCACGGCGGCTGCAGGCCGCCGGCTCCGTGCTGACCCTCGGCTCCGACAGCCACGCCGTGATCGACGCCTTCGAGGAGATGCGCGCGGTCGAGATGGACGAGCGCCTGGCCACTCAGGCCCGCGGCCACTGGAGCGCCGGCGAGCTCCTCGCCGCGGCGACCGCCGACGGCCACCGCAGCCTCGGCTTCGAGGACGCCGGCGAGATCGCGGTCGGCCGGCGGGCCGACCTCGTCACCATCGACCTGGCCTCGCCGCGCACGGCCGGCACCGGCGGGGACGAGCACACGGCCGTCTTCGCCGCGGGAGCAGCCGACGTGACCCACGTCCTGGTGGACGGCAGGGTGGCCTTCGACGGCGACCACGGCCGGGTCGGACGCGCGCTGAGCGAGGTCATCGGAAGGATCTGGAAGCCATGAGCCTGCTCATCACCAACATCGGCGAGCTCGTCACCAACGACCCCGCCGCCGCGGAGACGGGCGACCCGCTCGGCATCCGCAACGACGCCGCGGTGGTCGTCTCCGACGGCCGGGTCGCCTGGGTCGGCGCGGCGGCCGACGCGCCGGACGCCGACGAGGTGTTCGACGCCCAGGGCCGTGCGGTCCTGCCGGGCTTCGTCGACAGCCACAGCCACCTGGTGTTCGCGGGCGACCGGTCGCTGGAGTTCCAGGCCCGGATGGCGGGGGAGTCCTATGCCGCCGGCGGGATCCGCACCACGGTCGCGGCCACCCGCGCGGCCTCCGACGACCAGCTCGCGGCCGGGGTCGCCCGGCACGTCGCGGAGATGCGCCGGCAGGGCACCACGACCCTGGAGATCAAGTCCGGCTACGGGCTGTCCGTCGCGGACGAGGCGCGCTCGCTGGAGGTCGCGCGGCAGTTCACCGACGAGACCACCTTCCTCGGCGCCCACGTCGTCGCGCCGGAGTACGCCGACGACCCGGCGGCCTATGTCGACCTGGTCACCGGGCCGATGCTCGAGGCCGCGGCCCCGCACGCCCGCTGGATCGACGTGTTCTGCGAGCGCGGCGCGTTCGACGAGGACCAGGCCCGCACCATCCTCGCCGCGGGAGCGGCCGCCGGGCTGAGGGGACGGCTGCACGCCAACCAGCTCGGCGAGGGACCGGGCGTCCGGCTCGCCGCCGAGCTCGGCCTGACCGCCGTCGACCACTGCACCTATCTCACCGACGACGACGTGCACGCCCTGCGCGACGCCGGGACGGTCGCGACCCTGCTGCCCGGCGTGGAGTTCTCGACCCGGCACCCCTACCCGTCGGCCCGCCGGCTGGTCGACGCGGGCGTCACCGTGGCGATCGCCAGCGACTGCAACCCCGGCTCCTGCTACACCAGCTCGCTGCCGTTTTGCATCGCGCTGGCCGTGCGGGAGATGGGGATGACGCCCGCCGAGGCGGTCTGGGCGGCCACGGCCGGTGGCGCGCGGGCGCTGGGCCGCACCGACGTGGGCGCCCTGGTGCCGGGCGCGCGGGGCGACATGGTCCTGCTCGACGCTCCCACGCACGTGCACCTGGCGTACCGGCCGGGGGTGCCGCTCGTCGCGCGCACCTGGAGCGCCTGACGCCCGCCTCGCCTACGCTGGGGCCATGAGCCGGAGGCGCGCCATCGGGCTGTCGGTCGGCGGGGTCCTGGTCGTCGTCCTCGTGGCCGCGCTGGCGCTCTTCCAGCCCTGGCTGCTGTTCGTCGACGAGACCGTCACGGAGGGTGACGACCCCGGCGCCGTCGTGGGTACGGCGTCCGGCGGGCTGTCCGACTCGGCCGTCCCCTCCGCGACGGACGGCGCGCGGACGAGGGTCGTGCTCGCGTCGGCGTCGTTCATCGACGCCGAGCACGGCACCTCGGGCCGTGCCGTCGTCTACCGACGCAGCGACGGCAGCCGCTTCCTGCGGATCGAGGACCTCGACACGTCCAACGGCCCGGACCTGCACGTGTGGCTCACCGATCGGCGCAGCGGCGGGGACTGCGAGGGCTGCCGCGACTCGTGGGGGACCTACGACGACGGCGCCTACGTCCGCCTCGGCGCGCTCAAGGGCAACCAGGGCAGTCAGAACTACGAGATCCCCGACGACGCCGACCTGGGCGCGATGCGCTCGGTCGTGATCTGGTGCGACCGGTTCAACGTCGCCTTCGGCACCGCCGCGATCGCCTGAGGCGCCGCCGGTGCGGCGCTGGCAGTCCTTCGACGGCGGTTGACCGGATCTCTCTCGCCCGCCACACCGCGGGGACGGGAGGATCCCCCCATGACGACCGAGCCTGCCGCCATCGCCCCCGACACCAAGGACTGGACCTGGGTGCTCACCGAGCCCTGCCCGGAGTGCGGGTACGACGCCGCCGCGGTCGACCGGCGCGCTCTCGGCTCGCTGGTGCGCGACAACGCGGAGTTCTGGTCGCGCGCCCTCGCCCGGCCCGGCGCGCAGGAGCGCCCCTCGCCGACGGTGTGGTCGCCGACCGAGTACGGCTGTCACGTCCGGGACGTGAACCGGATCTTCTCCGTGCGCCTGGCGCAGCTGCTCACCGAGGACGACCCGCGGTTCGCGAACTGGGACCAGGACGAGACCGCCCGGACCGAGCGGTACGACGAGCAGCGGGCCGCGGACGTCGTCCCGGACCTGGTGGCGGCCGCCGAGGCCGTCGCCTCCGCGTACGACGCCGTCCCCGACGACGCGTGGAGCCGTCCCGGCCGGCGCAGCGACGGCAGCGTCTTCACGGTGGAGACGCTCGGCGCCTACCACCTGCACGACCTGGTGCATCACCGCTGGGACGTCCGGTGGATCATGGGGGAGTGAGGCACACCGAGTTCTGGGCACGCATGGACCGCCATCTCGGTGACGGCTACGCCCGGGTGTGGGCCGACAGCTTCGTGATCGCGGCGCTCGACCACCGGACGGCCGCCGAGGCGCTCGACGCGGGCGTCACGCCCAAGGAGGTCTGGCGCGCCGTCTGGGAGGTCCTCGAGCTGCCGGCGAGCGAGCGGTGACCGGCCTCGCCGGTCGCGTGGAGCCCGACCTGGTCGCGGGCGCCCTGCAGCGGCGCACGGTCCGCGTCCTCGTCCTCACCCAGGCCGTGGGCGCGGTCGGGATCACGATCGGCATCGCCACCGCGTCGCTGCTCGCCCGCGACCTGTCCGGATCCGAGGCGATGTCGGGGCTCGCGCAGACCGCTCAGGTGCTGGGCGCGGCCGTGATCTCCTTCCTGCTCGCGCCGCTGATGGCGCGGCGGGGGCGTCGTACCGGACTCATGACGGGCTACGTCGTCGGCTCTGCGGGCGGACTGACGGCCGTCCTCGCGGGCGTCGTCGGCTCGATGGCGCTGCTGCTGGTGGGCGCGATGATGCTCGGCGCGGCGACCTCGGCCAACAACGCCGCCCGGTACGCCGCCACCGACCTCGCCACGGACGCGAACCGCGCCCGCTCCCTCTCCGTCGTCGTCTGGGCGACCACGATCGGCGCGGTCGCGGGCCCCAACCTGACCGGCCCGGCCGGTGCGCTCGCAGATGCCGTCGGGATCCCCGAGCTGACCGGACCGTTCGCGATCGGCGCGATCGGCATGCTCCTGGCCGCCCTCGCGGTCGGCCTGCTGCTGCGTCCCGACCCGCTGCTCACCGCCCAGCGGGTCGCGGCCGGCGGTGCCACGACCCCGGTCGCCCGCCCGACCGGCTCCTCGTGGAGCCGCACCGCGGCGACCGTGCGCGAGCGGCCGGTGCTGGGCTACGCGATCGCGGGCCTGGCCCTGACCCACGCCACGATGATCGGCGTGATGACGATGACGCCGCTGCACATGGAGCACGGCGGCTCGGGTCTCGAGGTGATCGGCGTCGTGATCAGCGTGCATGTGCTCGGCATGTTCGCCTTCTCCCCGCTCGTCGGGATGCTCGCGGACCGGGTGGGTCGCCCGCCGGTGCTCGCCGCCGGGGGAGGCGTCCTGCTCGCCGCGCTGCTGCTGTGCGCCTCGGCGCCCGCCGGGATGTCCTGGCAGGTCACGGCGGGGCTGTTCCTGCTGGGCGTCGGCTGGTCGTTGGCGATGGTCGCGTCCTCGACGCTGGTCGCCGAGCACGCGCCGCTGGTGGTGCGCACCGACGTCCAGGGCGTGTCCGACCTGGTGATGGGCCTGACCGCCGCGGCCGCCGGAGCCGTCGCGGGCGTCGTCGTCGGCGCCGCGGGCTATCCCGCGCTGGCGCTCGCCAGCCTGCTGCTGGTGCTGGGCGTGCTCGGCTGTGCGGCCCGGGCGATGGTGGAGTCCCGCGCCGCCGGCGGGGCGGAGCCGACACGCCGGGCCGGCTGACGCGACTTCGAACAGGTGTTCGGGTAGGTTGGTGCGTACGGCAGCAGCCGGTCCCTCCGGGTCCCTCGGCTGTCCACAGGTACGACGTACGGACGGGTTGTCCACAACCGCGACACGACTGACCAGGTTGTGTCGGGACCTCGCTCTAGCGTCGCCGACGTACCTGGCTCACCACGACACGAAGGAGACGAGGACATGGCTGGAGACGACCGGCAGAAGGCGCTCGAGACCGCCCTGCTGAACATCGAGAAGCAGTACGGCAAGGGTTCGGTGATGCGGCTCGGCGACGACTCGCGCGCTCCCCTGGACGTGATCCCGACCGGCTCGATCGCGCTGGACGTCGCGCTCGGCATCGGCGGTCTCCCGCGTGGTCGCGTGGTGGAGATCTACGGCCCCGAGTCGAGCGGTAAGACCACCGTCTCCCTGCACGCCGTGGCCAGCGCCCAGGCGGCCGGCGGCATCGTGGCGTTCATCGACGCCGAGCACGCGCTCGACCCGGAGTACGCCAAGGCCCTCGGCGTCGACACCGACGCCCTCCTGGTCTCGCAGCCCGACTCCGGTGAGCAGGCGCTCGAGATCGCCGACATGCTGATCCGCTCCGGCGCGCTCGACCTCATCGTCATCGACTCCGTCGCCGCGCTCGTCCCCCGCGCCGAGATCGAGGGCGAGATGGGCGACAGCCACGTCGGCCTCCAGGCCCGCCTGATGAGCCAGGCGCTGCGGAAGATGACCGGTGCGCTCAACCAGTCCAAGACGACCGCCATCTTCATCAACCAGCTGCGCGAGAAGATCGGCGTCATGTTCGGCTCGCCCGAGACCACCACCGGTGGTCGCGCGCTGAAGTTCTACTCCTCCGTGCGTCTCGACGTGCGCCGGATCGAGACCCTCAAGGACGGCACCGACATGGTCGGCAACCGGACCCGGGTCAAGGTCGTCAAGAACAAGGTCGCCCCGCCGTTCAAGCAGGCGGAGTTCGACATCATGTACGGCAAGGGCATCTCCCGCGAGGGCAGCCTGATCGACGTCGGCGTCGAGGCGGGCCTGATCCGCAAGGCCGGCGCCTGGTACACCTACGAGGGCGACCAGCTCGGCCAGGGCAAGGAGAACGCCCGCAGCTTCCTCAAGGACAACCCCGACCTGGCCAACGAGCTGGAGAAGCGGATCCTGGAGAAGCTCGGCGTCACCCCGACCATCGACGCCCCCGACGACCTCTCCGACGAGCCGATCGGCGTCGACAGCTTCTGATGGCCGAGCGTGTCGCCCGATCGACGGCTGCGAACGGGCGCTCGCTGCGCTCGGCCCGCCCTTGCCCGTCGATGCGGCTTCGCCGCGGGGCGCCATGCTGCCGGCCGCGCAGTTGACGCGGGTGCGTGGCTGAGGTGCCTTGGCGGCAAGACGCCGTCGGCGGCTCGACCGCGACCAAGCGGCGCGAGAGGGTCCACGGTCCGGCCGGGCGCCGCAGGCGCCGGACGGGGCGCCCGGCGCGGCGATGTCGGGGTGCCGTCGGCGTGTGCAGGACAGTCCGGTCGTGAGAGTGAGGGGCCGCCGGCGGCGGGGTCCCCGCTCCGAGCCGCGCCGCGCGGCCCGGGAGGCGCCGGAGGCGCCCGGGCGGACCCCACCCCGAACCTGACCAGCAACGACCCCGAGGGAGAACCCGTGCGCAGCACCGAGCCACCCGAGGACGACGAGCCCGGCTGGACCGAGGACGCCGATCCCGAGTCGGTGGCCCGCAAGATCATCCTCGACCAGCTGAGCATCAAGGCCCGCAGCCGGCGCGAGCTGGAGGAGCGGCTGGCCCGCCGCAACGTCCCCGAGGACGTGATGGACCGGCTGCTGGACCGGTTCGAGGAGGTCGGGCTGGTCGACGACGAGGCGTTCGCCCGGGCCTGGGTGGAGGGGCGCCAGCGCAGCCGCGGCCTGGCCCGCACCGCGCTGGCGGTCGAGCTGCGTCGCAAGGGGGTCGCCGAGGAGACAGCGAAGAGCGTGCTGGCCGAGGTCGACCCGGACGAGGAGGAGGAGAACGCCCGCCTGCTGGTCCGCAAGAAGGTGCGCTCGATGCGCGGGGTGGAGGAGCAGGTCGCCGTACGCCGACTGGTCGGGATGCTCGCCCGGAAGGGCTACCCCCCGGGCGTCGCCTACGCGGTGGTGCGTGACGAGCTCGGTGCAGAATGGGCGGGTGACGACTGACGCGACGCCGGCGCCCGAGCGCGAGATCCTGACCTACGACCTCTTCGGGGCCGCGGTGCGCGACCTCGCGCAGCAGGTCGTCGACGACGGCTTCGAGCCGGACATCGTGCTCGCCATCGCCCGCGGCGGCCTCGGGCTGGCGATGGGCCTGGGCTACGCACTGGACGTGAAGAACCTCTCGGCGGTCAACGTCGAGTTCTACACCGGCGTCAACGAGCGGCTCGACGTGCCGATGATGCTGCCGCCGACCCCGGCGGCGATCGACCTGACCGGCATGCGGGTGCTGATCGCCGACGACGTCGCCGACACCGGCAAGACGCTCGAGGTGGTCCGCGACTTCTTCGCCGACCACGTCGCCGAGGCGCGCACCGCGGTGATCTACGAGAAGCCGTGGACGGTGATCCGGCCCGAGTACGTCTGGCGGCGTACCGAGGGCTGGATCGACTTTCCCTGGTCCGCGGCGCCGCCCTTGGTGGACCGCCGCGGCGGCCTCGCCCACTAGTCTCGCCGCATGAGCGCGTTCCCCCTCTCGGACCTGACCTCCTCGCTGCGCGTCGCCCCGGGACCGGTCGACCTGGGTGCGATCGAGACCGATGTCGCACCGGGCTTCGACGGCGACAAGAAGGCCGGGACGGCCGCCCTCGAGGCGCTCGGCCCCGACCTGGCCGAGCTGCAGGAGCGGCTCTTCGCCGAGGGCAAGGCGGGCGGGCAGCGCACGATCCTCCTCGTGCTGCAGGGCATGGACACCTCGGGCAAGGGCGGCACGCTGCGCTCGACGGTCGGGCTGATGGACCCGCAGGGCGTGCGGATCACCTCGTTCAAGGCGCCGACGGAGGAGGAGCGTGCACACGACTTCCTCTGGCGGATCACCCGGGCCCTGCCGCCGGTCGGCCTGATCGGGGTCTTCGACCGCTCCCACTACGAGGACGTGCTCATCGCACGGGTGCGCTCCCTCGCGCCGCCCGAGGAGATCGAGCGCCGCTACGAGGCCATCAGCGCCTGGGAGGCCGACCTGGTCGAGCGGGGGACGACCGTCATCAAGTGCATGCTGCACATCTCGGCCGCCGAGCAGAAGGAGCGCCTGCTCGCGCGCCTCGACGATGAGACCAAGCACTGGAAGTACAACCCCGGCGACGTCGACGAGCGGGCGCTGTGGCCGGCCTACCAGGAGGCCTACGAGATCGCGATCGAGCGGACGAACACCGAGGTCGCGCCGTGGCATGTGATCCCGGCCGACAAGAAGTGGTACCGCAACCTGGCCATCGGCACCCTGCTGCACGACGCGCTCCGCTCCTTCGACCTGGGCTGGCCCAAGGCGGACTTCGACGTGCAGCGCGAGAGGCAGCGCCTGCTCGACGAGAAGCCGCTGTGATGGAGCAGGTCGCGGTCACCCGCTATGTCACGCCCCTGCGCGAGGGCGGCAGCCTGCCGGGGATCGTCGAGGCAGACGACCTGGGCACCTACGTCTGCAAGTTCCGTGGCGCCGGCCAGGGCACCCGGGTGCTCGTGGCGGAGGTGGTCGTGGCGGGCCTGGCCCGGCTGCTCGACGTACCCACGCCGGACCAGGTGGTGCTCGACCTCGACCCCGAGATCGCGCGCTACGAGGCGGACGAGGAGGTCCAGGACCTGATCAACGCCAGCGCCGGGCTCAACCTGGGCATCGACTTCCTGCCGGGCTCGTTCGGCTACGACCCGACGAGCGCGCCCGACGCCGACCTCGCCGGCCGGATCCTGTGGCTGGACGCGTTCAGTGCGAACGTCGACCGCAGCTGGCGCAACCCGAACCTGCTGGTGTGGCGCGGGACGCTCCAGGCCATCGACCACGGTGCGTCGCTGTACTTCCACCACTCCTGGTCGGGCGGTGCGGGCGACCCGGCGCGCTTCGCGGCGCAGCCCTATGACGCCTCCGAGCACATCCTGCGCGCCTTCGCCGGCGAGGCGCGGGCCCAGGACGCGGGGCTCGCGGACCGGCTGACCGACCAGGCACTCACCGCTGTGCTCGACGACGTGTGCGACGACTGGCTGGACCCGGTGCCCGGAGCCGAGTCGGCGGCGGCGGTGCGCGAGCGCTATCTCGCCTTCCTCGCCGCGCGGCGCGACGGGGGTCGGGCCTGGCTGCCCGAGCCGGTGATGTCCTCGTGAAGCCCTACCAGTACGTCACCTTGCGCTGTGTCCCGCGGATCGAGCGCGAGGAGTTCGTCAACGTCGGTGTGGTGCTCCACTGCCCGGCCGAGGACTACCTCGGCGTGCGCTCCGCGCTCGACCCGGCACGGATCCGCGCCCTCGACGCGGAGGTCGACCTCGCCTCCCTCGAAGCCGCACTGGAGGCGGTCGACCGCGTGTGCCGGGGCGAGGCGCACCGCGGCTTCGGCGTCGGCGTGCGCGCCACGGCGTACGGCTCGCGTGCGCAGAAGGACGACGCCAGCACCCGCTTCGGGTTCCTCAAGGCGCCGAAGAGCACCGTCCTCCAGCCGGGCCCGGTCCACGGCGGCGTCACCGCCGACCCCGCCCGCACCCTGGAGCACCTGCTCGAGCAGCTGGTGCTCTAGCCGTCGCGCTAGACGGGGACCAGCTCCACCGCGCCGACGGCGTACCGGGCGAGGATGGTGCGGGCGATCTCCGGGTGGGCGCCGAGCGGCTCGGACACGGCGACGGCGCCGGCCTCGAGAGCGAGCTCGGTGGCCCGGTCGACCAGGTTGCCGGGGGCGAGGAAGAGCGAGGCGACCGCGATGTGGCGCCGGCCCTCGGCCCGGAACGCGCGCACGGCCTCGCCGGTGGCCGGGGGAGCGCTGGTGGCGTACGCCGCCGTCACGGGCAGCTTGTGGTGCGCGCCCCACAGCCGGGCCAGGCGGGCGACCGCCTGGTTGGCCAGCGGGTCGGAGGTGCCGGCCGCGGCCAGCACGAGGGCGTCGAGCTCGCGGACGCGGGCTGCCTTGAGCGCCTCGCGCAGCCGCTCGTCGAGCACCTCCAGGAAGCGCGCCTCGAGGCCGAGCACGGCCGTGGCCCGGATCTGCAGGCCGGGGTGCCGGGCCGTGGCCTCCGCGATCGCCTCGGGTACGTCGACCCGGGCGTGGAAGGCCTCGACCAGCAGCAGCGGTACGACGACGATCTCGTCGTACCCGGCCTTGACCAGCCGGTCGACCACGGTGTGGAAGCCCGGCTTGGCCAGGTCGAGGAACGCCTTCTCGATGCGCAGGTCGGGACGCAACGCCTTCGTCGCGTCGACCAGTGCGGAGACGGTGGCGGCCGAGCGCGGGTCGCGGCTGCCGTGGGCAAGGGCGATGAGTGCCGGAGCGGTCATCGTCGGTTCCCCCTTTCCTGGATGCGGGCGGTCATGAGTGGATCCCGCATTCGGTCTTGTTGGTGCCGGCCCAGCGGCCGCTGCGCGGGTCTTCGCCGGGAGCGACCCGGCGGGTGCACGGCGCGCAGCCGATGGACGGGTAGCCGTCGTAGACGAGCGGGTTGACGAGCACGCCGTTCTCGGCGATGTAGCGCTCGACCTGCTCGTCGCTCCACCGGGCGATGGGGGACACCTTGACCTTCTGCTTCTTGGCGTCCCAGCCGATGACCGGCGCGATCACGCGGTTGTGCGTCTCGGCGCGGCGCAGGCCGGTCGCCCAGGCGTCGTACCCGGCGAGCGAGTCGGCCAGCGGCTTGACCTTGCGCAGCGCGCAGCACAGGTCCGGGTCGCGCTTGTAGAGCTCGGGGCCGTACTCGGCGTCCTGCTCGGCGACGGACTGGACCGGGGTGATCGAGATCAGGTTGACGTTCATCGTGGCGGCGACGGCGTCGCGGGTCCCGATGGTCTCGACGAAGTGGTAGCCGGTGTCGAGGAAGACGACGTCGACGCCCGGCACGACCTTCTCGGCGAGGTGCGCGAGGACGGCGTCGCCCATCGAGGAGGTGATGCAGAAGCGCTCGCCGAAGGTCGCGGCGGCCCACTCGATGATGACCTCGGCGGGGGCGAGCTCGAGCTCGGCGCCCCAGTGGGAGACCAGCTCGCGGAGCTCCTCAGGGGACCGGCCGGTGGTGTGCGACCCGCGGAACTCCCGGGCGGCACGCGTCGTGGCGGTGGTCATGAGGCACCTCCTTCTTCCTTGGCTGTGGGGTGGGTGCTCGGGTCGGACGCCCGGGCCGTGAGGCCGAGCAGCTCGACCCTGAAGGCCCGGCGGCAGCCCCGGCATTCCCAGCCGGTCGGCTCGTGCGGCCACAGGTCGGTCTCGCCGCAGTAGGGGCAGTGGTAGGGCACCGCCCGCGACGACGCCGACTCGGACATCAGACGGACTCCAGCGCCTTCTCGCCGCGCAGCAGCTCCTCGTCGGCCCGGTGCACCCAGGCGTCGAACGCCTCCCCCTCGGTGCGGTCGGCGAGATAGTTGCCGACGACGGTGCTGATGTAGTCGTCGAGACCCGCGCTGGTGACCTTGTGGGCGCGCAGCTTGCGGCCGAAGTTGGCGCGCAGGCCGATCGCCCCGCCGAGGTGCACCTGGAAGCCCTCGACCTGCTGGCCGGACTCGTCGACGACGAGCTGGCCCTTGAGGCCGAAGTCGGCGACCTGGGTCCGCGCGCAGGCGTTGGGGCAGCCGTTGACGTTGACCGTGATCCCCGAGGGAACCTGCTGGTCGAGGTCGGGGAAGCGGCGCTCGAGCTCGTCGACCAGGTCGCTGGCGCGCTTCTTGGTGTCGACGATCGCGAGCTTGCAGAACTCGATGCCCGTGCACGCCATCGTGTTGCGACGCCAGTTCGACGGGCGTGCCGACAGGCCGATCGCGTCGAGCCGGTCGAGCAGCGCGTCGAGCACGGCACCGTCGACGCCGATGAGCACGATCTTCTGGTACGGCGTGAGGCGGGCGCCGGTGACGCCGTACTCGTCGAGCAGGTCGGCGAGCTGCACCAGGAGGCTCCCGGAGACGCGGCCGGCGGTCGGGGCGACGCCGACGTAGAACCGGCCGTCCTTCTGCTCGTGCACGCCGACGTGGTCGCGGTGCCCGACGGGCGACTCGGGCGAGGCAAGGCTGACCAGCTTCTTGCCGAGGTACTCGTTCTCGAGGACCTCGCGGAACTTCGCCACGCCCCAGTCGGCGACGAGGAACTTCAGCCGGGCGCGCGAGCGGAGCCGGCGGTAGCCGTAGTCGCGGAAGATGCCCGCGACGCCGGACCACACGTCGGGGACCTCGTCGAGCGGGATCCACACGCCGAGCTTCTGGGCGAGCATCGGGTTGGTCGACAGGCCGCCGCCGACCCACACGTCGAAGCCCGGGCCGTGCTCGGGGTGCACGGTGGCGACGAACGAGACGTCGTTGGTCTCGGGGGAGACGTCCTGGCTCGGGTGCCCGGTGACGGCCGTCTTGAACTTCCGCGGGAAGTTCGAGAAGTCCTTGTTGCCGATGTAGCGCCGCTCGATCTCCTCGAGCGCCGGCGTGCCGTCGATGATCTCGTCCTTGGCGACGCCGGCGACCGGCGAGCCCAGGAAGGGGCGGGGCGAGTCGCCGCACGCCTCGAGCGAGTGCAGGCCGACCGCGTCGAGGCGCTCCCAGATCTCGGGCACGCTCTCGATCTCGATCCAGTGGTACTGGATGTTCTGCCGGTCGGTGACGTCGGCGGTGTCGCGCGCGAAGTCGACTCCGATCTGGCCGAGCGTGCGGACCGCGGCGGGGGAGAGCAGCTTGCCGTCGGAACGGACCCGTAGCATGAAGTAGCGGTCGTCCAGCTCCTCCTCCTCCAGCGAGCCCGTCTTGCCGCCGTCGATGCCGGGCTTGCGCTGGGTGTAGAGGCCCATCCAGCGGAACCGGCCGCGCAGGTCGGCGGGGTCGATGGAGTCGAAGCCGCGCTTGGAGTACGTGTAGAGGATGCGGTCCCGCACGTTGAGCGGGTCGTCGTCCTTCTTGGACTGCTCGTTCTTGTTGAGCGGCTCGGTGTAGCCGAGGGCCCACTGTCCCTCCGCGCGCTTGGGGCGCGGGATCTCGGTGTGCTTGGCTCGCTCGGGCTTGAAGCGCAGGTCAGGCATGGCTGTCGAGGTGGTCCTTCGCTGAAGGGCGCCCGGGAGTCCTCAGGCGCGTGGCTCGGGTGGATGCGGCGGCAACGTCAGCGGGGCCAACACATCATGCTGCGCGTGCGCCCGAAGTCCACGTGGCGTCGAACCACGAGGTGCGCATGGGTGGCAGCAGTGACCATGTCAACGAGTCTCATCCCTCGGACGACGGCGCCACAAATGCTGATCTCAATATTTGGATGCCGTTCCCACAATGTGGACAGATCCTCCGCCTGTACGGGTGGCGCGAGCGGCATCTGCGACGCACGTCACACGAGGTGCTGCCTGCCAGCGCGCCAGCGGCGGCCCGGCACTACGCTGTGCGCCATGAGCGACAACTCCCTCAACGGCGACCTCGTCAGCAGCGCCTACCGCCAGGCCTTGGAGGTCATCGCCTCCGTCGAGCCGCGCATCGCGGACGCGACGCGCCAGGAGCTCGCCGACCAGCGAGCCTCGCTCAAGCTGATCGCGAGCGAGAACTACGCCTCGCCCGCCGTGCTGCTCACCATGGGCACCTGGTTCAGCGACAAGTACGCCGAGGGAACGGTCGGCCACCGCTTCTACGCGGGCTGCCAGAACGTCGACACCGTCGAGTCGCTCGCGGCCGAGCACGCGCGTGAGCTGTTCGGCGCCGAGTACGCCTACGTCCAGCCGCACTCCGGCATCGACGCCAACCTGACGGCGTACTGGGCGATCCTGGCGCACCGCGTCGAGGGCCCGTGGCTCCAGGACGCCGGCGTGAAGAACATGAACGACCTCTCCGAGGCCGACTGGGAGCGGCTGCGCCACGAGCTGGGCAACCAGCGCCTGCTGGGCATGAGCCTCGACGCGGGCGGGCACCTGACCCACGGCTTCCGTCCCAACATCAGCGGCAAGATGTTCCACCAGAACCAGTACGGCACCGACCCGGAGACCGGCCTGGTCGACTACGACGCGCTGCGTGCGAAGGCGAAGGAGTTCAAGCCGCTCATCCTGGTCGCCGGCTACTCGGCGTACCCGCGGCGCGTGAACTTCGCCAAGATGCGCGAGATCGCCGACGAGGTCGGCGCCACGCTCATGGTCGACATGGCCCACTTCGCCGGCCTGGTCGCCGGCAAGGTGTTCACCGGCGACGAGGACCCGGTGCCCCACGCGCACGTCGTCACGAGCACGTCGCACAAGTCGCTGCGCGGTCCGCGCGGCGGCTTCATCCTGGCCACCAAGGAGTACGCCCCGAGCGTCGACCGCGGCTGCCCCATGGTGCTCGGCGGCCCGCTCTCGCACGTCATGGCCGCCAAGGCCGTCGCCTTCGCCGAGGCCCGGACCGCTGCCTTCCAGTCCTACGCCCAGGACATCGCCGACAACGCCAAGGCGCTCGCCGAGGGCCTGATGAAGCGCGGCACCAAGCTGGTCACCGACGGCACCGACAACCACATCGTGCTGCTCGACGTCAGCTCGTTCGGCCTCACCGGCCGCCAGGCCGAGTCGGCCCTGCTGGACGCCGGCGTGGTCACCAACCGCAACTCCGTCCCGTCCGACCCCAACGGCGCGTGGTACACCTCCGGCATCCGGATCGGCACGCCGGCGCTGACGAGCCGCGGCTTCGGCGCGGCCGAGTTCGACGTCGTCGCCGAGCTCATCGTCGAGGTGCTGAAGAACACCCAGCCCGGTACGACGTCCGCGGGCGCGCCGTCGAAGGCCTCGTACGTGCTCGCCGACGGGGTCGCCGACAAGGTGCACGCCGCGTCGGCCGAGCTGCTCGACAAGCACCCGCTGTACCCGGGCCTCGACCTGGCCTGAGCTGGTCGCCAGGCTCACCGCCAGGAGTAGCTGACCTCGGGCCGCCCGCCGCCCGCGCCGTATCTCAGGCCGCGGGCGGCGAGCCCCTGGTCGGCGAGATGCTCGAGATAGCGCCGCGCCGTCACCCGCGAGCTGCCCACCGCGGCCGCCACCTCGCTCGCCGAGAGCTCACCGTCTGCCTCGCGCAGGGCGGCCGTCACCGCGCGCAGCGTCTCCGCGCTCATCCCCTTGGGCAGGGGCGCGGTCGCACTGGGCCGCAGCGAGCCGAGCAGCCGGTCGACCTCGTCCTGCACCACCTCGGCCGGCGCCGCGTCCAGCTCGGCCCGGTACGCGGCGTACTGCTGCAGCTTGGCGCGGAAGGTCGCGAACGTGAACGGCTTGAGCAGGTAGAGCACGACCCCCTGGCCGACCGCCTGGCGCACGACCTGGGTGTCCCGGGCGGCGGTCACGGCGATCACGTCGCACAGGTGGCCGGCGGCCCGCAGGCCGGCCAGGAGCCCGAGGCCGTGGGTGTCGGGCAGGTTCATGTCGAGGAGCACGAGGTCGACCGGCGCGCCTGCCTCGCGTGCCGCGTCGAGCGCCCGGGCCGCCTCGCGCGCCGAGCGCGCGACCCCGGCGAGCGCGAAGCCGGGCACCCGCTCGACGTACGAGGCGTGCGCCTCGGCCGCCAGCTCCTCGTCCTCCACGACGAGCACCCGGACGCTCACGTGCTCTCCACCGGGGTGCGCGGACGCAGGGTGACCGTGAACTCGGCGCCGCCGAGCGGCGAGGTGCCGACCTCGACCCCGCCCCCGTGCCGGCGGGCGGTCTGCACGACCAGCGCGAGGCCCAGACCGCGGCCGGTGCCGGGGGAGGCCTTGGTGGTCCAGCCCCGGTCCAGCACGCGCTCCGCGTCGCCGGGGCTGAGGCCCGGGCCGCTGTCCCCGACCCGGACGACGAGTGCGCTTCCCTCACCGGCGAAGGCGACCTCGATCCGGCGCGGGTCGGCGTCCGCCACCGCGTCCAGCGCGTTGTCCACGAGGTTGCCGACGACCGTGACGAGGTCGCGGGGCGGGACGCCGCTGCCCTCCGGCACGGTCCCCGTGACCACGAGCTCGACGCCGCGCTCGGCGGCCTCGGCGGACTTGCCGAGCAGCAGCGCGGCCACCACCGGGTCGTCCACCGCCCCGACGACCCGGTCGGTCAGCAGCTGGGCGACGTGGAGCTCGGACGTGGCGAAGTCGACCGCCTCCTCGGCGCGGCCCATCTCGATGAGGGAGACGACGGTGTGCAGGCGGTTGGCGGACTCGTGGTTCTGCGAGCGCAGGGACTCGGTGAGCCGGCGGACGACCTCGAGCTCTCCGGTCACCGAGCGCAGCTCGGTGTGGTCGCGCAGCGTGACGACCGAGCCGACGTCGCGGCCGTCCCAGCGCGCGGGCGCGGAGGAGACCACGAGGATCCGCTCCCCGGCGAGGTACAGGTCGTCCGACTCGGCGGTGCGGCCGCGGGCGGCGGCGACCAGGGCGGGCGCCAGGCCGAGCTCCTCGATCGGGCGGCCGACCACGTCCTCGGGCAGCGCGAGCAGCCGGCGTGCCTCGTCGTTGACCAGCTGGACCCGACCGGCCCCGTCGAGCAGCAGCAGCCCCTCGCGCACCGAGTGCAGGACCGCCGAGTAGTACTCGTACATCCGCGCGAGCTCCCGCTCGCCCATGCCGTGGGTGACGCGGTGCAGCCGCCGTCCGAGCAGCCAGGCGCCGACGAGGCCCCCCAGCAGCACCAGGACGCCGCAGAGCACCACCACGGTGACGTCGCGACGCAGCCCGCGGTTGATGTCGCTGACGGTGATCCCCACCGAGACGAGCGCGACGACCCGGCCGTCGTCCTCGACGGGGACCACCGCACGCACCGACGGCCCGAGCGTCCCCGTGTACTCCTGGGTGAACAGCTCGCCCTGCGGCGCGTCGCCGAGGTCGCCGACGAACCGGCCGCCGATCTGGTCGGGGTCGGTGTGGGTGAAGCGCGTCCGGTCCAGGCCCATGACGACGACGAAGTCGGTGTCGGTGTCGCGTCGGACCTCCTCGGTCCACGGCTGCAGCCGGGCCGTCGGGTCGGGGGTGGCCAGCGCCTCGCGCACGGTGGGCGCGTCGGCGACCGTCTGCGCGACGGCGACCGCGCGCTGGGTCGCGCGGCTGCGCGCGTCGCGCCGGGCGTCGTACGACGCCAGCAGGATGCCGGTCAGGACCAGCAGCAGCACCGTGCCGACCTGCAGCACCAGGACCTGGCGGGCGACCGGTCGGTCGCGGAGCAGGCGGAGACGCGGCACCCGGCCATTCTCGCCCACCACGGGCCGTGCCCTGTGACGTGTGCCACGAACACAACGAACACAACGGTGACGGTCGTCACGCCCGCGACCAGAGTGGCCGGTGGCCCCCGCGGCCCGGACCAGGAGGAACCATGACCACCACCAGCACGGCGGCGCAGCCCAGGCACGGCTCGCGCGCCACCCACTACCTCTACCTCGCCGTCATCGGCGCGGTCATGCTCGGCATCGCCACGGGACTGCTGTTCCCGACCTTCGCCGTCGAGCTCAAGCCACTCGGCGAGGGCTTCGTGAACCTGATCAAGATGATGATCCAGCCGATCATCTTCTGCACGATCGTGCTCGGCGTCGGCTCGGTCGCCAGCGCGGCCAAGGTCGGCCGGGTCGGCGGCCTGGCACTCGGCTACTTCCTCGTCATGTCGACCGTCGCCCTGTCGATCGGCATGGTCGTCGGCAACTTCCTGCACCCGGGCGACGGGCTGCACGTCACGGCCGACGGCGCCGCGCTGGCCCAGGAGAAGGCGGCCGAGGGGCACGCGGACACCACGGCGTTCCTGCTCGGCATCATCCCGGACTCGCTGTTCAGCTCGCTGACCAGCGGCAGCGTGCTGCAGACGCTGCTCGTCGCGCTGCTCGTCGGCTTCGCACTGCAGCGGATGGGCGCGGCCGGCGCACCGGTGCTCGCGGTCGTCGGCCACGTCCAGCGCCTGGTGTTCCGGCTGCTCGGCATGATCATGTGGGCGGCACCCGTCGGCGCCTTCGGCGCGATGGCGGCGGTCGTGGCCACCGGCGGCGCCGACGCGCTCAAGAGCCTTGCCGTGCTCATGGTGGGCTTCTACGTCACCTGCGTGCTGTTCGTCTTCGTCGTCCTGGGCCTGCTGCTCAAGGTGACGACGGGGCTGAACATCTTCGCCCTGCTGCGCTACCTGGGCCGCGAGTTCCTGCTGATCCTGGCCACCTCGTCCTCGGAGTCGGCGCTGCCGCGCGTCATCGCCAAGCTCGAGCACGCCGGCGTCGACAAGACCACCGTCGGGGTCGTCGTCCCGACCGGCTACTCCTTCAACCTCGACGGCACCGCGATCTACCTGACGATGGCGTCGATCTTCATCGCCGAGGCGGTCGGCACGCCGCTCGCCCTCGGCGAGCAGGTCTCGCTGCTGCTGTTCATGATGATCGCCGCGAAGGGCGCGGCCGGCGTGACCGGCTCCGGCATGGCCGTTCTGGCCGGCGGCCTGCAGTCGCACCGCCCGGAGCTGGTCGACGGTGTCGGCCTGATCGTCGGCATCGACCGCTTCATGTCCGAGGCCCGCGCGCTCACGAACTTCGCCGGCAACGCCGTCGGCACCGTGCTCGTCGGCCACTGGACCGGCAGCATCGACCGCGAGCAGATGGCGCGCGCGCTGTCCGGCGACGACCCCTTCGACGAGACGACCATGGTCGACGACCATCAGCCGGTGGGGGAGCCGGTGGGGGTGCCGGTGGGGGAACCGGCGGGGGAGCCGGTCGACCGTGCGGGCCGCGCGCCTCAGCCCGTCTGATCCAGGAGGTCCAGGCTGTAGCGGGCGATGGCCGCCCTCGTGGCGGCCATCGCCTGCAGCGCGTCCGTGGGCTCGGCGTCGAGGTGCTCGAAGGGGATCGCGGAGAGGCCGCTGAAGATGAGCAGATGCAGCGCGTGGGCACGCCGCACCGTGACCGGGTCGAGGTCGACGCCCTCCGCCGCCAGCCCCTCGACGTACGACATGAGGCAGGCCTCGTCGCGCGCGGCCAGTCCGTCGGCGCGCCCGCGCCCCAGCTGGATCTCGCCGACCAGGAGCTGGCCGAGGTCGAAGCCGACGGGCAGCGCCATGAAGAACCCGAAGTCGATGAGGGTGAAGCCGTCGCGGTCGGGACGCACCAGCAGGTTGTTGGGGCACGCGTCGCCGTGCCCGACGAGCACCGGCAGGGCGAGCAGCTCGTCGCAGAGGGCGGGAAGGCGATCGAGCGCCTGGAGCAGGCGCGGCCGGAGCGGGCCGAAGGACTCCGCCACCAGGGGATGGCGCCAGATCTCCTCGCTGCCGAGGATCGGGAGCACCTGGTGGCCGAGCCGCCCCTCGACGTACCGGCTGATGTCCCACGCGTGCCCGCCGATGTCGGCGAGCTCGCGCACCCGGTGGCTCCCGGCGAGCCGGCCGAGCAGGTGCGCCGCGTGCCGGTAGCGGGCCAGGTCCCACGGCGCCGCGACGGTCGGCACCACCTCGAGCCACACGGCGTAGGCGCCGTCGTCGATGTCGTGCACGCCGACCGCCCGCGGGAGCGCGAGGCCCGCGGGAAGCCGATCGCCGAGGTCGGACCGGTAGACCGCCCCCTCGGTGCGCCACGGCACCATCCCGGCCGCCCAGTCCCTCACCTCCGGTGGGACCGACGCGAAGAGCGGCGAGCGGGACCACTCGTGGACGTGCTTGACGAACATCCGGAACGGACGCGCGTGCCCGTCGACGGCGGCGGTGCCGCTGACCCACCAGCGTCCGCCGGTCGTGATCGCCGGGAGCTCGTAGTCGACCGGGACGGCGAGCGACGAGGTCGGCTCGGCGTCCTCGACCCCGAGGAGGTCCGCGACCATCGCCGCGAGCACGTCGTCGCGGACGTCGGCGGGCCCGAGGGCGGTGCGGTCGTGCACGGTGGCCTCCTGAGCGGGTGCGGCACTCCTCTGCGGCCCGCCCGAGCGATGCAGATCACCCGATCGTAGGGCCGTGGGGATCCCCGGCGCACCGGCTCGCGCCGGATAGCGTGACGCCCATGGCCGACGATGCGGAGACCCGGCGCGTGCCGCGGCTCCGACGGCTCGCCCACCTGGTGTGGCGCCTGGTCGTCACCACGGTCAGCTCGTGCCTGCGCTACCGGGTCACGGGCCTCGCCGCGGAGGCGGCCTTCTTCGCCGTGGTCTCGGTGCCGCCGCTGATCTTCGCCCTCGCCGGCGGCGTCGGCTACGTCACCGAGCACTTCACCGCGGCCCAGGTCGAGGAGGTGCGACGCGCCGTGGTCGAGCTGTTCTCGCGCTTCCTCACCGACACCGCGGTCAACAAGGTCATCAAGCCGACGATGGACGACGTGCTGCGCGGCGGGCGGTTCGACGTCATCTCGCTCGGCTTCGTGCTCGCCCTGTGGTCCGGATCGCGCGCGCTCAACGTCTTCGTCGACACCATCACGATCATGCACGGGCTCGGCGGGCACCGCGGGATCGTCCGCACCCGCGCGCTGTCCTTCGTGCTGTACATCCTCGCCGTGGTCACCGGGGCGGTCACGCTCCCGCTGGTCGTCGCGGGCCCGCGGCTGGTCCGGTCCTGGCTGCCGAACCGCGCCGAGTTCCTGATGGGCTTCTACTGGCCGCTGATCGTCGTGCTGTGCGTGTGCTTCCTCGCCACGCTCTACCACGTCTCCGTCCCGGTGCGGACCAGCTGGAGCTTCAACCTGCCCGGCGCGGTGTTCTCCCTGGTGAGCTGGATCGTCGGCTCCTATCTCCTGCGGTGGGTGCTCACCGTGACCGCCGAGGACTCGCACTCCATCTACGGCCCGCTGGCCGCGCCGATCGCCATCTTGGTGTGGCTCTACATCGCCGCGCTCGCCGTGCTCATCGGCGCGGGCGTGAACGCCGCCTTCGACGAGGTGTTCCCGCAGGAGGCCACCCAACGGGCGCGCCGGGAGCTGGTCGCGCGCCTCCTGCGACGTCCCACGGACGCGGTGGAGTAGGTTCCGGGCCGTGGGCGCGCTGAGCGGAGGACCGGCCGAGACCCCCCTCACGGGGCAGGTCGCGCTGCCCGAGCGCACCCGCTCGCCGTGGTGGGAGCTGGGCCGTCGGCTGCTGCTGGCTCTCGGCATCCTCGTCGGCACGGTGCTCCTGGTGTACTTCGACCGCGAGGGCTACCGCGACGCCGGAGACGCCACCGCCGAGGACCCCTACGGCACGATCTCGCTGATCGACGCCATCTACTACACGACGGTCACACTCAGCACGACCGGCTACGGCGACATCGCGCCGGTCAGCGACCCTGCACGGCTCGTCAACGCGTTCATCATCACCCCGGCCCGCATCGGCTTCCTCGTGCTGTTGATCGGCACCACCCTCGAGGTCCTGGCCCAGCGCAGCCGCGAGCTCTTCCGCATCTCCCGATGGAGGAACCAGATGGGACACCACGTCGTGGTGATCGGCTACGGCACCAAGGGCCGCAGCGCCGTCGAGACCCTGGTCAACAACGGCCTCGACCGCGAGCACGTGGTCGTGGTCGACCCGAGCCCGGTCGCCCTGGCCGACGCGCACGCCGACCAGCTCGCCGTCATCACCGGCGACGCCACCCGGCGCGGGGTGCTCCAGCGCGCCGGCGTGGCCGAGGCCGACCAGGTCATCATCACCACCGGCCGCGACGACTCCAACGTCCTCGCCGCCCTCACCGTGCGCCAGCTCAACCCCGACGCGTGGATCGTCGCGTCCGTGAGCGAGCAGGAGAACGCCCCGCTGATGCGCCAGTCCGGCGCCGACTCGGTGATCACCTCCTCCGACGCGGTCGGCCGCCTCCTGGGCCTCTCCACGCTCTCGCCGACCCTCGGCTCGGTGATGGAGGACCTGCTGACCTACGGCGAGGGCCTCGAGGTCGCCGAGCGGGAGCTGCTCGTCAACGAGGTCGGCATGCCGCCCCAGTCGCTGCCCGACCAGGTGATCGCGGTGGTCCGCGACGAGAAGGTCTACCGCTACTTCGACCCGGTCGTCACGCTGCTCGCGCGCGGCGACCGGCTGATCGTCGTACGACCGGCGAAGGAGCTGCCGTGGGCCCCGCGCCCCGGCACCCACAACGAGGACTTCGCCGCCGACCAGGACTGAGTCGCCGTCGGCCTCCCCGGGTTGCCCGTGGGGGATCGGGTACTGCGCGTGCGTAGTCCGAATCCGAGGAGGAGGCACCATGCATCGCAAGAGCACGGCCGAACTGCTGAGGGACGACCTGCGCGATCTCGTCGACGCCGTCGTGCCCGAAGTCGAGTCAGCCGTCCAGACCGTCGCCGAGAGGACGCCGCCGCTGGTCCACAAGGGCCGCGCCGTCGCCGCCGAGAAGGGCGCCCACGCGGCCGAGATGCTGAGCCGGCACCTGCCCGACCAGGTCGTGGACCGGCTCCCGGACGCCGTCTCCGACCGTCTGCCGCAGCCGCACCGCCGCAGCCGCAAGGCGCTGCTCGTGCTGCTGACGCTCGGGATCGCCGGCATCGTCGGCGTGATGGCGGCCAAGCGCCGCAAGGGGAGCGGTCCCACCCACGCGGCCCCGTCGAGCGCCCCGTCGTACCCCCGGGCCGTCGAGGAGGAGACCGACACGAGCGGCTCCCTCGACCCCAGCGACCCGCTCGTGGAGCCGCGGGTCAACGGCACCCAGGCGTGAGGCCCGGCCGCATCCGCTGAACCCGCCACACCCCCGCCCGGTGTTCGAACACATGTTCTAACATGACGCCATGGCGGGGGTGCGGCATGTCTGGGTCAGGCTGGCGTTCGTGCCCGTCGAGCTCCCGGGCCTGGTGCTCGACTGGCGCTCGACGGAGGCCGGCTGGGAGGGCCTGGTGTCGTACGTCGACCGCGAGGGGCGGGCGGTCACCGAATGGCTCGCCGCGACCGCGCTGCGACCCGCGATGCCCGAGCCGAGGGCGGGTTCGACCGCGGGGTGAAGCGCAGGGCACATCGGCGCGCCGATCTGTCCGATTTCGCCTCGCGGGGACGGCGCGAGCCACTAGCCTCGGGCTCGGTTCCCCAACCACAGCGTGCCCGACGAACCCCACACTCGCCGGGCACGGGACGCCCTGCCCGGCCTGCCCGGGCAGGGCGTTCTTGCTCGCGCGGGTAAAGCATTCGCGAAGTCCGCTCGGGTCGTGGCGCGGCGGACCTATGGTGAGTCAGGACCTGCCGAGCGCTCGGGATCGAGGCGGTTGCGACGAGAAGGGATCCGCCCATGTCCATCGTGCGACGTCCAGCGGCTCCCTGCGTCCCTCCTTCCCCGGCGCGCGACCGTTCCCTGTCGCGGGCCGGCCGTGGTGAGGCGTCCCCACTCTGCCTGACCATGGGCGGGTGCTCTCCGGGAGACCGCTGAGCGCCTGTCGGACCCGGGACATCCGGGTGCCTGCTCCGTCGCGGGAAGAGCGCGCCTGCGGCGGAGTGGGCGACGACACCTCGATGATGGGTCGATGGACACCGAGACCCGGACCTACCGCACGGGCGACCGCGACGTCGTCCTCGACCTGACCCGCGACTGCACGGCCTTCGTCTCCGCGCGCGGGGACGGACTGCTCCACGTCTTCGTGCCCCATGCCACCTGCGGCCTCGCGATCCTGGAGACCGGCGCCGGCAGCGACGACGACCTCCTCTCGACCCTCGGGACCCTGCTGCCCGCCGACGACCGCTGGCTGCACCGCCACGGCAGTCGCGGCCACGGCCGCTCCCACGTGCTGCCCGCCCTCGTGCCGCCGTACGCGAGCGTGCCCGTGCTCGGCGGCCGGCTCGCCCTCGGCACCTGGCAGAGCATCTGCCTGGTCGACCTCAACGTCGACAACCACGAGCGCGAGGTGCGCTTCAGCTTCCTGGCGGGGTGAGCACGAAGAAGGCCCCCTGGCTGCGAGTCTTCGCAGGTCAGGAGGCCTTCGTGGTGCTGGTGGGCGATACTGGGAGGACATTAGATGGCTCGCGCAACCAGTAGCGCCCGCCGTGGCTTCGGGCGGATCGAGCGGCGGAACTCCGGTCGCTACCGCGCCGCCTACACGGGTCCCGACGGCCAGCTGGAACGGCCGAAGCCGCTGATCCCGTACAACCCGGCGCACATCCGTGCCGAGCTGCGCCGCGGCGACATCGACCTGCGCAACAACCGGGTCAACATCCGTCGTGCCGTGGTCCGTGCCGGCGGGAAGTTCATCGTCGGCTCGCCCAAGTCGGACGCGGGCGTCCGCGACGTCGCGATCCCGCCGCACCTGATCCCAGTCGTCAAGGCGCACCTGAAGAACCACGTCGCCACGGGGAAGGACGCGCTCCTCTTCCCGGCCGCGGCCGACGGCAACGCCCCCATGGCGCCGTCGACGCTCTACAAGGTCTACTACCCGGCTCGGAAGAAGGCCGGTCGCCCCGATCTCCGCTGGCACGACCTCCGCCACACCGGCGCCGTCCTCGCCGCCCAGACCGGCGCGACCCTCGCCGAGCTCATGGGCCGACTCGGCCACTCCACCCCCGGTGCAGCGATGCGGTACCAGCACGCCGCCGCCGACCGCGACGCCGAGATCGCCCGCCGACTCTCGGCGTTGGTGTCGGAGCCTGATGGAAGGGTCGAAGCGTGACCGAGCCCCCGGGGAAAGATGCGTTGGAGGATGCCTTGCGTCCGGACGAAGACCCCGACGACCTGGTCCTGCTTCTGCGTGCCGGCGACGAGAAGGACAACGTTGACGTGCTGAAGCGGCAGGCGCTTCGCCTCCACCGCCGTTACACATACGCCGGCGAAGGCTGCTGGGGGATCTCGGTCTTCGCCGCTTCCGATGAGAGCGAGCCGTGGGTCCTGGCGACCAAGATGGATGTCCGGCGTCGCTATTACCGGATCAGGAGCAGCGACCTGGCAGGTTTTCGCCTGCTCCCGACCTTCAAGGCGCCGCACTGGACGGTGCTGTTCAGTGGCCCTGGCGGCCCCGACTACCAGGCGTTCATGGACGCCCTGGGTGAGATCAGGGACAATCCATACTGGAAGCGGAGACCTGGAAGGAGGCCCCGATGACAACTCAGAACATGGCTGACGTGGCCGACCACCGGGTCGACCTCGAAGCCGACTTCGCCAACGAGGACGAGACCGGTTACATCTGGGTGTGGCTCGACGAAGCCCGCGAGCCCCAGCAGATCGTGCCCGGGGCAGTCCTCACTCTGCGCGACGGCGAAGACCTGGCGATGGGCCAGGTCATCGACCTGGTGGCCAAGGCCGACGGCACGGTCGTCCACATCGAACTGCTCCCCGGAGCGATCGAGGAGTATCAGGCGGCCATCGAGCGCTTCACTGCGCACCACGCCTGAGCGGACGACCCATGGCCAAGCCCTTTGCGGAGTACGCCCAGGAGCGGCGAGACCGCATGGCTCGGAAGGCCGCGACGCCGAGCGGGTCTTCAGAGCTCACTACGCGTCGCTGACCGACGAGGGCACTCGGTCCGCAGCGACAGAGGACAACAACACCGTGCCTCAGGATTGAGCCCCGCCGGCTCCCTGCCGGCGGCGCCGGGCCATTACGGCGCCAATACGGGACGCAAGGTCACGAATGATGTGAGTCCGTGCTCGCGCAGCAGTGAACGAGTCCGCTCGTCCAGATCGACGATCGTGTTCCCCGACGCCTTTGCCTCGACAGTGGTCACGTCGCGGACGAGGGAAGCTTCCTGCGGAATCCCTTCCTGCGGCGCGCGCAGAACCATCAGGACAATGCGGATCCGCACCGGGAAGGGGTTCGGGTTCTCCAGACTGATCTGCTCAGCACTCATGTCGTACTCGAGCTCCCTGCCCTGTCCATCGAGCGGCTTCAGTTCGACGTACTGCGTCTCAGGAGCCACGTCGAGAACGGTCACCTCGGCGCTCTCCAGCGTGATCTCGCGGACCTGCTGTTCCTCGCGGCCTTCGAGTTGCACGAAGTCGACGTTCACGCCAGGGAAGACAACCGCGCGACCGGACTCCGTCCCGAAGGCGGTCGTGACCCGTACATCGGGAAGCACAGTGCCGCTGGCGTCGCGCGCGACAAGTTGACCGTCGATGGTGACCGCTTCGGTCGTCGGATTCTCGAAGTCGAGGCCCATGTCGATGTAGCCGTTTTCCGCGATGCGCGTGAACGTGGTCGTGAACTCTGGCCCGTTTGGCGAGCCCGGCTCGGTTTCGTCATCGTTCGTCACGACTGAGCATGCCGAAACAGCCATCAGCGCGCCGATGAGGATCGGCAGCAGGCTGCGAGATTTCTTCACGGGCAGAAGGATGCTCTACGCGGACCGCGGGAACAGCCGCTCCACCGTGGCCCGGGCAGCAGCGCGTTGCTCGGCTCGCTCAGCGAGGTAGAGGTTCACCTCGTGGCGATGGCGTACGCAGTAGGTGAAGATCGCGTCGATGTCGCCGAGCGCCACGGTGGGTACGACTCGTGGATCGCCTCCGGCGAGTCGGCTCGCTCGAACGCGGAAACGAGCGTGTCGAGCGGCACCAGCCAACGGATTGCCCGGGCGGTCGTACGCCGAACCGCAACTACATCGACAGAGCGGCCATCGCAGTAGGCGATGCATTGTCCCGGTCATCGACGACGAAGTCGGCTGCGATGCACTCGAACGTCTCGTCGTGGAACGTGTAGATGAAGTGCCGCAAGCGCGCATGCCATCCGCCGCGGTGGTAGTCGTGGACAGAGTTCTCGCGCTCCCGTTGCGCGATCCAAGCCGAGTTGATGACTTCTTGGAAGGCGTACGGCTCGAGACCACGGCCCCAGAGCCGGTGCCCATTGAGGGCCTCGTCGTTGCTACCTCCGAAGAGCACCGAGTCGACGTTGCGGAAGGTCAGGAGGCATCGCTCACTGTCCTGTCGGTCGTAGGCGACCGATGTTCCTTCGACCCCCGCTACGAGAACCGGGGTCGGCGCGCCAACGTTGCACTGGGGTGGGCCGGACACCGGTACGACGAGTTCCTGCTGATCGACCTTCGCTGTCACTGCTGCCCAGGCATCTGCCAGCGCGCGCTCGAGGCTCTCGTCGCGGGTCCAGGGAGTGTCGCGATCGCGCTGCCAGTAGAGCGACCTCGCCTCGGTCAAGATGGCCAGGGCTTCGCTCAGCTTGGGGTCGAGTGCCACGAACCGACCGTATCGAGTCTGACCGGTCTTGCTCGGGCGATCGCGTGGCCACTCGGCAGAACCGCGCGGCCTTGAGGGACAAGAGCGGACGAACGGCGTCCGCCACGACCTCGGAGCCCGCCATGCCTGCCACCATCACCCGACGCCTCGTCACGCTCGGCGACGCCGCCGACGCGCTTGCCGTGTCGACGCGGACCGTCCGGCGCTACATCGCCGACGGTCAGCTCGAAGCCGTACGCCCTCGGTCGCAAGACCCTCCGGATCAAGGCCGACTCGATCGAGCGCTTCATCGACGCGCAGCCCGTCGGAAACTGGCGCTGATTCAATGCGCCCGGTCAGGCCACGCTTGGTGCTGCGCCTGCGACGATGTGCTCATGTGGGTGCTCGACCCTGCCAACAGCCCATCGCTCATCGCATCGCTGCGCCCACACTCCATCGCTCCTGACTTCGAGATCGTCTTTGTTGGGGAGGGCTGGCGTGGACTCATCGAGGAATGCCACGCGCGTCTTGCCGACGAGTTCCCGGACTACCGCTTCTACGCGATTAAGCAGAAGTTCGGTGTCCTGGCATACCAGGCCACGCTGCGCGGAGGCGACAGCAGCCACACCGACGCCGATCGTGCTCGCGTCGCCGCGATCGTCGACAAGTTCGAACAGCGATCGGCGACGGTCTGCGAGTCGTGCGGACGGCGGGGCTCGCTTCGAGACGGCCGCACTGTCTGGATCACGTTGTGCGACGACTGTGACGAGCGCTGGCCGGACCCGCATGTTGCACCTCGTTGAGGCGCGGTCTGTTGAAGCGCAGCATCCCGAAAACAAGGACAGGAGCGGCCAAATTTGGCCGCTCCTTGTTCCCCGTATGTTCCCGATCTTAGATCCGGATCCGAAAACCCTGCTCTGACCTGCGGAAACGTGGTGGGCGATACTGGGTTTGAACCAGTGACCTCTTCCGTGTCAAGGAAGCGCGCTACCGCTGCGCCAATCGCCCCTGTGGAGTTGTGGTGGAGGTGGGTACGGGATTTGAACCCGTGTACACGGATTTGCAGTCCGTTGCCTCGCCTCTCGGCCAACCCACCGTGGCGGCCGGACACACTGGCCTGGTCAGCCAGTGGGTCTGACCACTCCGAGCGGACGACGAGGCTCGAACTCGCGACCTCAACCTTGGCAAGGTTGCGCTCTACCAACTGAGCTACGTCCGCTTCGCACCATTTCGCCGGCCTCTCGACCCGCTCTGCGGTGCGGTTGAGAACATTAGCCGATCCGGTGAACGGCGCCAAAACCGGGGTGCCCTCCGGCATGTCGCACCCTCTCCGGCGGCCGTCGCCGGGGCTCGCGCGGACCTCCCAAGGGCCCTCCTAGGCTGGTGCCATGCGCGTGTGGATCAACGGCCAGGTCCTGTCCGACCCGAGGTCGCCGGCGGTGCCGGTGACCGACCACGGGCTGACTGTGGGGGACGCGGTGTTCGAGGCGGTCAAGGTCGTCGGCGGGCAGCCGTTCGCGCTGCAGCGCCATCTCGACCGGCTCGAGCGCTCGGCGGCGGGACTGGGCCTGCGCGGCCTCGACGTCGACGACGTACGACGAGGGGTGGCGGCCGTGCTGGACGGCGAGCCGATGGAGCTCGGCCGGCTGCGGATCACCGTCACCGGCGGCAATGCGCCGTTGGGCAGCGGACGCGGTGACGACCCGCTGACCGTCATCGTCGTCGCGGCGCCGATGGACCCCGCGCCGGAGACCACCGCCGTGGTCACGGTGCCGTGGCCGCGCAACGAGCGCGGGGCGCTGGCCGGCCTGAAGACGACGTCGTACGCCGAGAACGTGGTCGCCCTCGCCGCGGCCCGGGAGCGGGGCGCGAGCGAGGCGGTCTTCGCGAACCTGGCGGGCCACCTGTGCGAGGGGACCGGCACCAACGTCTTCTACGTGGTGGACGGCGAGCTCCGCACGCCGACGCTGGCGAGCGGATGCCTGGCCGGCGTCACCCGGGCACTGGTCCTCGAGTGGTTCGGCGCGACCGAGGTCGACGAGCCGATGGAGGTCGCCGCCCGAGCCGACGAGATCTTCCTGGTGTCCACGACCCGCGACGTGCAGGGCGTCCACCGCTGGGACGACCGTGAGCTGCCCGCCCCCGGTCCGGTGACCCGCAGGGCCGCGGCCGCGTGGCGCGAGCGGGAGGCCGAGCTCCTCGGCCTGGACCGCTGACGCTCAGCCCACCACCGTCAGCGACACCCCGTCGCCGAGGCGGTAGGGATTCGTCGCCAGCAGTGCGCCGAGGACGCGCCGCATCCGGGAGATCTCGGCGCGCACGGTCACCTGGTGCTCGCCGTCGCCGTAGATCCGGTGGCTCAGCTGGCCCGCCGACACTCCGGCCGGCCCGGCCGCCGCGACGGCGGCCAGCAGCTCCGCGTGACGGGGCGTGAGGGCCACCCGCCAGGGTGCGTCGCCCCCGCGCACCTCGAGCGTCGCGGGCGCGCCGCCGCGGTCGAGGACGGCGTCCAGGACGTGCGCGGACGACGAGGGGCGGATCAGCCAGCCACCGCGCAGTCGCTCGGGCAGGCAGAGCCCGAGCCCGGGGACGGCGAGCGCGCGATCCGGCTGCGGCGCCTCGACCCGGTCGCGCACGGCCACGCCCTGGTGCGCCGCCACCCAGCCGTGGTCGTCGACCACGAGCAGCGGGCCGTTGGCGCCGGACAGCAGCGGCTCCGCCGTCCGTCGCAGCTGCTCGAGCCGCTCCTCGTGGTGGCGCCACAGGCGCGCCTCCGCCAGCCGTACGGACGCGGTGACGAGCGCCTCGATCGCCGGGTGGAGCGTGAGTGCGGGGCCGCTGACGTCGACGATGCCGAGCAGCGAGCCGTCGATGGGGTCGTGGATCGGGGAGGCGGTGCAGTACCAGGGGACCTGAGCGTTCTCGAAGTGCTCGGCGGAGAAGAGCTGCACCGGCGCGGACTCCGCGAGCGCGGTGCCGATGGCGTTCGTGCCGACGCTCGCCTCGGTCCAGGTCGCGCCGTCGGTGAAGCCGAGCCCGTCGGCCTGGCGCTTCACCCGCGGCGACCCGCTGCGCCACAGTACGACGCCCTCGGCGTCGGCGACCACGACGAGGTAGTTCGACGCGTCGGCGGCGCTGAGCAGCAGCTCGCGGATCTCGTCGATGACCAGCGAGAGCCGCGACGTACGCCGCCTCTCCTCGACGTCGGAGGGCGGCAGCGGGTCGCGGCCGTTGCGGCCGTCCGGGTCGATCCCGAGGCTCAGCACCCGCGTCCAGGACCGGGCCACCACCGCCCGTGGCCGCGCGGGCGGCGAGGAGCCGGAGAGCACCGCGTCGTGGATCCGGACCAGGTCGCGGGCCCGCATCGCGAGGTCGTGCGTGGCCATGGCTCCACAGTAGGCGGGCCCGTGTGACCGGGGCCACATGCAACAACGTGCAACGCTTCCGGCCCGCTCGGCGGGCGCAGTCTCCTTCTCGGCATGACCCAGCTCGACGACCGGCCCGTCACGACGGCCGACACCGACCACCTCGACGCTCCGTCCGACCCCGCCACGGCGTGGTTCGCGGCCTTCGAGGACGCCCTGACCGCCCGCGACGTCGCCCGCGCCGCGGGCCTGTTCGCCTCGACCAGCTTCTGGCGCGACCTCGTCGCGTTCTCCTGGAACCTCACCACGGTGGAGAACCCCGAGGGTGTCGCCGACCTCCTCACCGACACCCTGGACCGGGTGGACCCGCGCGGCTTCCGGCTCACCGAGCCGGCGACGACCGCGGACGGCGTGACCACCGCCTGGTTCGAGTTCGAGACCGCGGTCGGTCGCGGCCGCGGCCTGGTGCGCCTCGTCGACCCCGGCGACGGAGCCGGCCCGAGGGCGTGGACCTTCCTCACCACTCTCTACGAGCTCAAGGGCCATGAGGAGCCCCGGGGCGTGCGACGGCCGATGGGGGCCGAGCACGGTGCCAGGAAGGACCGGGTGACCTGGCTCGAGCGGCGCCAGGCCGAGGAGGCGTCGCTCGGCGTCGACACCCAGCCCTACGTGCTCGTCGTCGGCGGGGGCCAGGGCGGCATCGCCCTCGGCGCGCGGCTGCGGCAGCTCGACGTACCGGCGCTGGTCGTCGACAAGCACCCGCGCCCGGGCGACCAGTGGCGCAACCGCTACAAGTCGCTGTGCCTGCACGACCCGGTCTGGTACGACCACCTGCCCTATCTCAAGTTCCCGGACAACTGGCCGGTCTTCGCGCCCAAGGACAAGGTCGGCGACTGGCTGGAGTTCTACACCCGCGTGATGGAGGTGCCCTACTGGTCGAACACCGTCGCGACCAAGGCGTCGTACGACGAGGACGCGGGGGAGTGGACCGTCCACCTCGAGCGCGAGGGCCGGCCGCTCGTGCTCAAGCCCACGCACCTGGTGATGGCGACCGGCATGTCGGGCAAGCCGAACGTCCCCGACCTCCCCGGCAGGGACGTCTTCCAGGGAGAGCAGCACCACTCCTCGCAGCACCCCGGACCCGACGCGTACGCCGGCAAGCGGTGCGTCGTCATCGGGAGCAACAACTCGGCCTTCGACATCTGCGGTGCGCTGTGGGAGCACGGGGCCGACGTGACGATGGTGCAGCGCTCCTCGACGCACATCGTCAAGAGCGACACCCTGATGGACATCGGGCTCGGCGACCTGTACTCCGAGCGGGCCCTCGAGGCCGGCATGACGACGGAGAAGGCCGACCTGGTCTTCGCGTCGCTGCCCTACAAGATCATGCACGAGTTCCAGATCCCGCTCTACGAGCAGATGCGCGAGCGCGACAAGGACTTCTACGAGCGGATGGAGGCGGCCGGCTTCGACCTCGACTGGGGCGACGACGGGTCCGGGCTGTTCATGAAGTACCTGCGCCGCGGCTCGGGCTACTACATCGACGTCGGCGCCGCCGAGCTGGTGGCGAACGGCGAGGTCAAGCTCGCCAAGGGCCAGGTCGACCGGCTGACCGAGACGTCGGTCGTGCTCGCCGACGGCACCGAGCTCCCCGCCGACCTCGTCGTCTACGCCACCGGCTACGGCTCGATGAACGGCTGGGCCGCGGACCTGATCAGTCAGGAGGTCGCGGACAAGGTGGGCAAGGTGTGGGGCCTGGGCTCGGACACCACGAAGGACCCGGGACCGTGGGAGGGCGAGCAGCGCAACATGTGGAAGCCGACCCAGCAGGAGAACCTCTGGTTCCACGGCGGCAACCTGCACCAGTCGCGCCACTACTCGCTCTACCTGGCCCTGCAGCTCAAGGCGCGCCATGTCGGCATCGACACCCCCGTGCACCGGCTGCAGGAGGTGCACCACCTCGGCTGAGGCGTGCTGGAGCGTCGGGGGAGGTCCCGATGTGAACCGCGTCGCGCGATGCGTTAGAGTCTCCGACCGCGGATCCTTCGGGTCCGTCCCGGGCGATTGGCGCAGTGGTAGCGCGCTTCGTTCACACCGAAGAGGTCACTGGTTCGAACCCAGTATCGCCCACCGCAGCACACAGCCCCCGGCCCACAGCGGGCCGGGGGCTGCGTCGTGTCGAGGATCGCTCCGGTCGCTCAGCCGGGTGTCGCGGCCGTGCCGCGGTACAGATATCCCCAGGGCCGGCTGACCGCCGGTCCGGGCAGGTACGCCGTGCGCAGGGTGTCGATCACGAGGCCGGCGCTCTCGAGGAGCGCGGGCACGTCCCGGCTGAGATGGCAGCCGCCGGCCACGCGGCGCTCGACCGGGTCGAGGCGGTGCTGCCAGCGCGCCACCCGCGGGTCGGGGGACAGGCCGTGCTCGAGGAAGGCCAGCGTGCCGCCGGGGCGCACGAGACGACGCACCTCTCGCAGAGCCCGTGCCGGGTCGGGGATGGTGCACAGCGAGAAGGTGATGAGGGCCTGGTCGAAGCCATGGTCCTCGGCCGCGATGTCCTGCCCGTCCAGCCCGATCCGCGTCACCGCCACCAACGCGCCCGCCCGCCGGCGCGCCGAGAGCTCCCAGCCGCGGTCGGACGGCTCCACCGCGGCGACCTCGGTGACGCCGGCGGGGTAGTGGCCGATGTTGAGGCCGGACCCGAAGCCCACCTCGAGCACCCGTCCGGCAAGGCCGGCACAGGCCGCCGCGCGCTCCTCGTGGACCGGCGCAGTGGACAGTGCCCGGTCGACCAGTACGGGCACGACGCGCTCTTCCCAGAACCGCATGCGCCGAGCGTACGGCGCGCGCGGCTCACGCCTCGGCGGCGGCGTCCTTCTCCGTCGTGGCGCCCTCGGTGCTCAGCCGGCCGCCGGTGTCCTCCAGGTGCGCCCGGATGAACCAGTGGAAGAGCTCGAGCTGCTCGGTCTGGGAGATGAACATGTCCTGGGTGACCAGGTCGAGCTCGTCGAGCTCCTTGATGCCCTCGCGGTAGGTGGAGATCACGCCCTGGTAGACGACGTCCAGGGCCGCCAGGTGCTGCTGGGTCGTGGCGCGGCCGATGTCGTAGTCGTCCCAGGCGCGGCGCGCGACGAGGCCGCCGGCCGTGCCCTGGGGGGCGCCGCCGAGGGTCGCGATCCGCTCGGCGAGGTCGTCGGCGAAGCCGCGCACGGTGTCGACCTGTGGGTCGAGCATCTCGTGCACCGCGATGAAGTGCGGGCCGACGACGTTCCAGTGCACGTGCTTGAGGGTCAGGTGCAGGTCCGTGCAGGCGTCGAGCCGGCTCTGGAGCAGCTCGACGACGCGCTGCGCGGTGGCCTCGTCGAGGCCGGGGGTCGTGAAGTGCAGGGTCTGGTTGCGTGCCATGGTCCTCCGGTACTCGGTCGCGGCGGGTTCAGACGGTCGGCGCGGTGGGCTCGCCGAACTGCCGCGCGACCGGCCGCCCCCGCTCGGTACGATCGACACCCGGCGCTGCGACCGGCCGCGCCGTCACCCACGAACCACTCCGAGGGAGCTCTTCCGTGTCCGACATCAAGGTCGCCGTCCTCACCCCCGATGCGCGGGGGGAGTCGACGGTCACGGAGGGCACCAAGGCCTGGGAGCTGTTCCGCGACGACGCCGACGTCATCGCGGCCCGGGTCGGCGGGGAGCTGAAGGACCTCTCCTACGAGCTCGCCGACGGCGACGAGGTCGAGGGTGTGCTGATCGGCAGCCCCGACGGTCTCGACATCCTCCGGCACTCGACCGCGCACGTGCTCGCGCAGGCGGTCCAGCAGCTCTTCCCCGAGGCCAAGCTCGGCATCGGCCCGCCGATCCAGGACGGCTTCTACTACGACTTCGACGTCGAGACGCCGTTCGTGCCCGAGGACCTCGCCAGGCTCGAGACCGCGATGCGCAAGATCATCAAGGAGAACCAGCGCTTCGAGCGCCGGGTCACCACCGACGAGGACGCGCTGGTCGAGCTGGCCGACGAGCCCTACAAGGTCGAGCTGATCGGGCTGAAGGGCTCGGCCGCCGACGCCGCGGAGGGCGCGAGCGCGGAGGTGGGCGGTGGCGAGCTCACCATCTACGACAACATCAACCGCAACGGCGAGGTCGCGTGGAAGGACCTGTGCCGTGGCCCGCACCTGCCGACCACCAAGCGGATCCCCGCGTTCAAGCTGATGCGCAGTGCGGCGGCGTACTGGCGCGGCGACGAGAAGAACAAGCAGCTGCAGCGCATCTACGGCACCGCCTGGCCGAGCAAGGAGGCGCTCGAGGAGCATCTCCACCGCCTCGAGGAGGCCGAGCGTCGCGACCACCGCAAGCTCGGTCGCGAGCTCGACCTGTTCAGCTTCCCCGACGAGATCGGCTCGGGCCTGCCGGTGTTCCATCCCAAGGGCGGCGTGATCAAGCGGGAGATGGAGGACTACGTCCGCCAGCGCCACATCGAGGAGGGCTTCTCGTACGTCGGCACCCCGCACATCACCAAGGACGGGCTGTTCCACACCTCGGGCCACCTGCCCTACTACGCCGACACCATGTTCCCGCCGATGGAGTTCGAGGGCGCGAACTACCAGCTGAAGGCGATGAACTGCCCGATGCACAACCTGATCTTCAGCAGCCGGGGGCGCTCCTACCGCGAGCTGCCGCTGCGGCTGTTCGAGTTCGGGAGCGTCTACCGCTACGAGAAGTCCGGCGTCATCCACGGCCTGACCCGGGTCCGCGGCTTCGCGCAGGACGACTCGCACTCCTACTGCACCCCCGAGCAGGCGCCGGCCGAGGTCAAGCACCTCCTGGGCTTCATGCTCGGCGTGCTCAAGGACTTCGGACTCGACGACTTCTACCTCGAGCTGTCCACCCGCGACGACTCCAAGCCCGAGAAGTTCGTGGGCTCCGACGAGGACTGGGCGACCGCGACGAGGGTGCTGGAGGAGGTCGCCGCGGAGACCGGGCTCGAGCTCGTGCCCGACCCCGGCGGCGCCGCGTTCTACGGCCCGAAGATCTCCGTCCAGGCCAAGGACGCCATCGGGCGCACCTGGCAGATGGGAACGGTCCAGTACGACTTCAACCAGCCGGCGCGCTTCGGGCTCGAGTACACCTCACCGGACGGGTCCAAGCAGCAGCCGGTGATGATCCACTCGGCGAAGTTCGGCTCGATCGAGCGCTTCCTCGGTGTCCTCGTCGAGCACTACGCCGGCGCCTTCCCTCCGTGGCTGGCCCCGGTCCAGGTGCAGGGCATCCCGATCGCCGAGCGCCATGTGGACTACCTCTACGAGGTGGCCGCCGAGCTGCGCAAGCACGGCATCCGGGTCGAGGTGGACGAGTCGGACGACCGGATGCAGAAGAAGATCCGCAACGCGCAGCTGCAGAAGGTGCCGTTCATGGTGATCGCCGGCGACCAGGACGTCGAGGCGGGTGCCGTCAGCTTCCGCTACCGCGACGGCCGTCAGGACAACGGCGTTCCGATCGCCGAGGCGGTCCAGCGCGTCGTCGCGGCCGTGGCCGCCCGCGAGCAGGTCTAGCCATCGGCGGCGGCGGGCGCCGGGCGCGCCTGGCGTGTGCCCTCGCCGCGCTCGCGGCCGTCCTCGCCGGATGCGGCGACGGCAGCTCGCCGTCGGGTGCGCCACCCCGGCCGCCGGCCAGCACGCCGCCCACCAGCGCCCCCGCCACCGACGGGGTGCCGGCCGGCGACGCGGGCGACCCGGGGGCCGACGCCAGCGACCTGGCCAAGCTGGCGGAGGAGGCGGCGCGCGAGAGCGGCCGGCCGACGAGCGACATCGCGCGGCGCGACGGTGAGGTGCTGGGTGCCGACGTGAGCTGGCCGCAGTGCCCGCCGGGGACCGGCATCCCCGAGAAGCAGGGCCTGGGCATGCCCATGCCGCTGCCCGAGGCCGAGTACGTCGTCCTGGGGCTGACCAACGGCCCCGGCTTCACGCCCAACCCCTGCCTGTCCGACCAGGTGCAGTGGGCCAAGGACAACGACGTGCTGGTCGCCGTCTACGCCGTGTCGAGCTATCCGAGCAAGGCGCTCCTGGAGGAGTACGGCGCCGACGGGCCGTACGACGCGAGCGACCGGCTCGGCCGGCTGCGCAACGTCGGCTACCAGCAGGCGCGCTTCAACATCGGCACCATGGGCCAGGTCGGCCTGGTGAGCCCCATCGTGTGGATCGACATCGAGCCGGTCCCCCTGTTCGAGTGGAGCAGCGACCTGCGGGCCAACGCGGCCGTCATCGAGGGGGTGGCCCGCGGCTACACCGACGCCGGCTTCCGGATCGGGGTGTACTCCACACCGAGCCTCTACCGCCGGGTCGTCGGCGACCTGAGCCTGGGCGGCGTGCCGGAGTGGCGGGCGGCCGGCCAGACCTCCCGTGCCGAGGCGCTGCGCCGGTGCGGTCCGGACTGGTCGATCCAGGGCGGCATGGCTGTCATGGGACAGTGGGTGGAGCAGCAGCGCGACCAGAACCTGACCTGCCCGGGGATCGCGGCCGACCTCGGACGCTGGTTCCACCGGTTCTCCTAGCCGGCCGCGCGCTCCGAAGCGGACGTGAGAGGGTTTGCCAATGACCTCGGAAGGTGTGGACGCGGAGCCCCTCGACGGGCGCCGCCGGCGCTGGCAGGAGCACAACCAGGTGCGCCGGCAGGTGATCATCGACGCCGCCATCGCCGTCCTGGAGCGCCAGGCGCCGGGCGAGGAGTTCCAGGTGCAGGCCGTGGCCGACGAGGCGCGGATGAGCCGCACCGTCATCTACCGTCATTTCGAGGACCGCTCCGACCTCGACCGGGCCGTGCAGCGCGCGATCTGCGAGCAGGTCGGGAACGAGCTGCTCCCCGCACTGTCGTACGACGGCACGCCGGACCAGATCATCCACCGCATCGTCGGCAGCTTCGTGCGCTGGGCCGAGGCCCACCCCACGCTGTACTGGTTCGCCGAGCGCGACCTCGCCGGCTGGGGCCCGAGCCCGCTGAGCCAGGCGGTCGAGCAGGTCGCGGAGAGCATCGAGGGGATCATGGCGATCGTCGTCGCCGCCCTCGGCGTCGAGCTGAGCGAGGACGACCGCGCCGCGCTCGACCCCTGGGTGTTCGGGATGATCGGCGCCGTCTTCGCCGCCGTCCGTCGCTGGCTGGAGCGCGACGTGCGCGAGCCGGGCATCGAGACCTGCATCAGCATCCTGTCGGAGTCGATCTGGCTGCAGATCAACGGCATGGCGCTGTCGCGAGGCCTCAACCTGCCGGACCTCCCGGTCTCGGACCTGCTCCAGGCGCTCGGGCCGACCGACGTGCAGGACAAGGCGTGACGGGCGGTCCCGACGGCCTGGAGCGGCTCTGGACGCCGCACCGGATGGCCTACGTGCGCGGCGACGGCCCGGACGAGCAGCCGGCGCACGCCGACCCGCGTCCGGCCTGCCCGTTCTGCCGGATCACGCCGGACCCCGCCACCTCCACCGACGACGAGCTCGTGGTCGTCCGGGGCCGCACGGCCTATGTCGTGCTCAACCTCTACCCGTACAACCCCGGGCATCTGATGGTCCTGCCCTACCGCCACGTCGCCGACTACCTCGACCTCGACGACGAGGAGACCGACGAGGTGACGGCCTTGACCAAGGCGGCGCTGCGCACCATCCGGGCGGTGTCCCAGCCGCACGCCTTCAACATCGGCCTCAACCTCGGCGGCGCCGCCGGCGGCTCGCTCTCCGGGCACCTGCACCAGCACGTCGTACCCCGGTGGTCGGGCGACGCGAACTTCATGACCGTCATCGGCGGCACCAAGACCCTGCCGCAGCTGCTGGGTGAGACCCGGGACCTGCTCGCGACCGCCTGGCAGATGGCGCCGGCGACCTGACGATCGAGTAGGTTCTCGCCCCGTGTTGGATCGCTTCAAGGAGTTCTGGGCCGGGACCGTGCTGCACCCCGTGGTGCGGCTGTTCATCCGGCTGGGCATCAGCCCGGACGCGGTGACCCTCGTCGGCACCCTCGGCGTCAGTGCCGGCGCCCTGGTCTTCTTCCCGCAGGGGGAGCTCCTGGTCGGCGTCCTGGTCATCACGGCGTTCGTCTTCAGCGACCTGATCGACGGCCGGATGGCCCGCGAGACCGGCCGGGTCTCGCCGTTCGGCGCGTTCTGGGACTCCACGCTGGACCGGATCGGCGACGGCGCCATCTTCGGAGGGCTCGCCCTCTACTTCGCCGGCACCGGCGCCGGCCAGGGCGACAGCTATCTCTACCTGTGCGTGACCCTGTGGTGCCTGGTGATGGGCTCGGTCACCTCCTACGCCCGGGCCCGCGCCGAGTCGCTCGGGATGGACGCCAAGGGCGGCATCGCCGAGCGGGCCGACCGGCTGGTCGCGATCCTGGTCATGACCGGGCTCGGCGACCTCCTCGACCTGCCGATCCTCATGCACGCGACCCTGTGGGCGCTGGCCTTCGCGAGCACCTACACCGTGGCCTTCCGGGTGCTGAAGGTACGCCGCCAGGCGGTCGCCCTCGAGCTCCGTGACGGGGGTCCGTCCGCGGGGGAGCCCCCGGCGTAGTGACGCCGCTCGCGGCCGTAGAATCGCAGCCATGAGCGAGCAGCAGGAGCACGGCACCACCCGGGTCAAGCGCGGCATGGCCGAGATGCTCAAGGGCGGCGTGATCATGGATGTGGTCACCCCCGAGCAGGCCAAGATCGCCGAGGACGCCGGCGCGGTCGCCGTGATGGCGCTGGAGCGGGTCCCCGCGGACATCCGCGCCCAGGGCGGGGTGTCGCGGATGAGCGACCCCGACATGATCGACGGCATCATCGAGGCCGTCTCGATCCCGGTGATGGCCAAGGCCCGGATCGGCCACTTCGCCGAGGCGCAGGTCCTGCAGTCGCTCGGCGTCGACTACATCGACGAGTCCGAGGTCCTCACCCCGGCCGACTACGCCAACCACATCGACAAGTGGGCCTTCACCGTCCCCTTCGTGTGCGGTGCGACCAACCTCGGCGAGGCGCTGCGCCGGATCACCGAGGGTGCCGCGATGATCCGCTCCAAGGGCGAGGCTGGCACGGGCGACGTGTCCAACGCGGTGACCCACATGCGCACCATCCGCGCCGAGATCCGGCGGCTCGGCTCGCTGGCCGACGACGAGCTGTACGTCGCCGCGAAGGAGCTGCAGGCGCCCTACGACCTGGTCGTCGAGGTCGCCCGCACCGGCAAGCTGCCGGTGGTGCTGTTCACGGCGGGCGGCATCGCCACTCCCGCCGACGCGGCGATGATGATGCAGCTCGGCGCCGAGGGCGTGTTCGTCGGCTCGGGCATCTTCAAGTCCGGCAACCCCGCGCAGCGGGCCGAGGCCATCGTGAAGGCCACGACCTTCTTCGACGACCCCGACGTGGTGGCCAAGGTCTCGCGCGGCCTGGGCGAGGCGATGGTCGGCATCAACGTCGAGGAGCTGCCCCAGCCGCACCGCCTCGCCGAGCGCGGCTGGTGAGTCGGGGCGGACGCCGTCCGCCCCTGAGACGACACCCGAGGGTGTGAGGGCACGTGGGTGCCGTCACACCCTCGGTAAAATTACGGGCCTTTGGTCCCGATTCCGCTCCGCGGGCCTGTCGATGCGTGGTCCCCTTCGTTGTGGATCGCGGGGCGCTCCCTGCGCCGCGACCACGACCGACCTGACCTGGGGACAACAGGGCATGGGGGACTGGAGCACAGATGAAGAAGACGACGAAGGGCGCGCTCGCGGCGGGAACCGCGACCGTCCTGCTCATGGGTGGTGCGGGCACCCTGGCGTACTGGAACGACAGCGAGGACATCGCCGGCACGGGCATCACCGCCGGGCACCTCAAGCTGGACCTCGTCGAGTGCGGGGACTGGCTCCTCGACGGCGAGGCGACCGCCTTCGACCCGGTCGCGGACCGCCTCGTGCCGGGCGACAGCCTGACCCGCGAGTGCGAGTACACCGTCGACGCGGCGGGCAACCACCTCTCCGCGACCTTCGCCACCGAGGCGATCACCGAGGGCGGCAACGTCACGGGCACCGCGGCGCTCCTCGACGAGATCGACGTGACCGGTGCGTACGCCGTCAACGGCGGCGCGCCCGGCGACGGGCAGACCCCGGTCGCGGTCGCCGACAACGACACGATCACCGCGACGATCACGGTCGACTGGCCGTACATGAGCGCCGAGGACGAGGGTGGCGTGGACGGGCTCGACAACGACACCAACGTCGTCCCCGACGGCTCCGTCGCCGCGACCCTCGCCGCCCTGACCGTGACCATCACCCAGGACCACACTCCCTGATCGGTGACGGCGCGCTGACCGGCGTGCGCAGGGTTCTCGGCGGGATCGGGAGCATCCTCGCCTGGCTGGTGATCATCGGAGCGGTGCTCGTCCTGGCCGCCGCGGTCGTCGTACCGCGGCTGGCCGGGGGGACACCCTTCACGGTCCTGACCGGGTCGATGCAACCGGGGCTCCCGCCCGGGACGCTCGTGGTGGTCCGGCCCGTCGACGCCGACGAGATCCGGGTGGGTGACGTGATCACCTACCAGCTCGCGTCGGGCAGGTCGACGGTGGTGACCCACCGGGTGGTGTCGATCGGCACCCGTCTCGACGGGACGCCGGTCTTCACCACCCAGGGCGACGCGAACGACACCGCCGACGAGGAGGTGGTCCGGCCGGTCCAGGTCCGCGGTCGGCTCTGGTACTCGGTTCCGCTCCTCGGCCATGTGAACAGCGTGATCGACGGCGAGCAGCGCACGGCGGCCGTCGCGGTGGTCTCGACCGCACTGGTCGGCTACGCGGCCTTCATGTTCGTCGGGGCGATCCGGGACCGGCGCCGCGGCCGCGGGGCCACCCCCGGACCGGAGGCCGCGACCGACAGCACACGAGGGACAGAACTGAACACAGCGGAGCCGGACGCCCTGGAGCGGGCGGCGGCGGGACCGGGCCGGCGGATCGCGCTGGTGGCCGGACTCGTGGTCCTCTCCACGCTGCTGCTCCTGACCTGGCGCCGGCTCCGGCGCTGAGCCACCACCACACACGACCACCCGCCTCCCACCACCAACCAACACGACCCACCTGAGGAAGCCCACATGATCCGCCGCATCGCCTCGCTCGTGGCCGCAGCCCTGATGGCTGTCGGCGCCGCGGCCGCGCCGGCCCACGCGGAGGACGAGATCGGGCTGAGCCGCGACGGGGTCGCCTGGGCCCCCGAGCTGACGACCCCGCTGTTCGACCCCGCCTTCCGGTGGATCCCCGGGGACGTGGAGGAGCGCACCTTCTGGGTCCGCAACGAGGGACCGTCGGCGGGCGAGCTCAGCGTGGACGTGCTGGCCACGGACACCCAGGCGCTGCTGGCCTCGCCCGACTTCCTGCTCGAGGCCCGGCTCGGCGCGGGCCCCTGGGTCGAGGTCCTGGGCGGTACGACGCGGGTCCAGCCCCCCGTCCTCGACCTCCCCACGGACGCGGCCACCACGATCACCGTGCGCGGGACCTTCCGCCCGGAGACCACCGCCCACATGGACGAGATCGCGCCCTTCGTGGTCCGGGTGAGCATGGCCGAGGCCGGTGACATCGCCGGTGTGGAGGACGACGATGGCGACGCGGGGGCGGGCGCCCTGCCCGACACGGGAAGCGCGTTCGGGACGGGGCTGCTCTGGCTCGCGGCCGGGCTGGTCGGCGCCGGGATCGCGCTCGCCCGTCCACGCCGAGCCCGGCCCCGCCAGGAGGTGCACCATGGCTAGGACGACGTCCCGTCATCGTGCGCCGCGCGGCCGGTGGTTCGGCCGCGGACGCACCCGGGCCCTGCTCTCCGCGGGCCTCCTCATCGGCACCGGAGCCGTCGCGACCTCGGCGTACTGGACCGACGGCGAGGAGGTCACCGGCACCGCCCTGACCGCTGGCGCCCTTCACATCGACCTCGAGGCCAACGTCCGGCAGCGTCCCGAGACGATCGCCGGCTGGTCCGACCTGAGCCTGGCCAACCTGCCCGACGGCGGCAGCAGGGCCGCGGTGATGACCGTGCGCAACAACAGCCGCGGCGACGCCCCCCTGTCCTACCGGGTCCAGGCCGCCGCGACCGGCAGCCTCGGCGCCGCGCTGAAGGTCACCGTGCGGCGCGGTGGCACCGTCTCCTCCGGCACGTGCACCGGCGGCGTCCTCGTCGGCGCGAGCGGGGCCACGCTCCCGGGCTTCGACCAGGCCGTGGACCTCCACCTCGCGCCCACCCAGTCGCACGACGTCTGCATCCAGGTCACCCTGCCGTCGGGATCGAACATCGCGCCGAGCGCCATCTCCACCGTGACCTTCACCTTCCCCGCGAAGCAGGAGCCCTCGTGATGGCCGGTACGGTGCGGATCGCGCGCGAGGTGCTCCTGTGGACCGGGGGAGTGCTCGGGTCGCTGTGCCTGCTCTCGCTCCTGGCGGGCTGGGCGCTGAACGTCACGCCGCTGGTCTTCTCGTCGGGCTCGATGAGCCCCGCGTACGACGCGGGTGCGCTCGGCATCGCCCGCGAGGTCCCGGCATCCGAGCTCGCGGTGGGCGACGTCGTCAGCGTCGTCGACGCGCGGGGGGACCGGGTCACCCACCGGGTCGTCGGCGTCGCCACGGAGGGCGATGCCGCCGTCCTCTCGCTGCGGGGCGACGCCAACGACGTCGCCGACGCGCAGGCGTACCGCGTCACCACCGCGGACCGGGTCGTGGCGGGCGTTCCCTACGCCGGCTACGCGCTCAACGCGGCCGCCAGCCCGGCGGGGCTGACCGTGACCGTCCTCCTCGTCGCCGGGGTCCTGCTGGTCGGCTTCGGCCGCGGCCACCGGCTCGTGCCCGTCGGTCTGGCGTCCACGGTGGCCCTCGGCGTCGGCCTCGGCGCGAGCGGCGTGGCGCCGTGGGCGTTCACGTCGGCGTACTGGACCGACAGCGCGAGCGCGACCGTCGCGGCGTCGACGCCCGCCGCCGTCAGCCACCAGCAGCCCACCTGCACCTCCAGCGAGACCAACCCGCGCCAGCAGGCGGACCTCGCGTGGCCGGCCCTCGGCCTGCAGTACGAGTACTACTGGGAGCTGTACCGCAACGGTGTCGCCGCGCCGATCGCGTCGGGCACGATCGCGCCGGCGAGCCCGCCGACCGTCATCCACCTGACCTTCGGCATCGTCTCGGGCGGCGGCCAGAACGACAACTACACGGCCGTCGTGCAGACCCGGCTCGCGAGCAACCACTCCAACGTCGGGCCGGCGACGACGACGCCGCTGCACTCGGGTCCGCGGCCCAACGGGCCGAACTGGTGGATGTACTGCGGCGCCAAGTAGGGGCCAGGTAGGGGCCTCGATAGCCTTCGGGCGTGCCCGCCCCCGCCGTCGGCGTCTTCGCCCTGCAAGGTGACGTCCGCGAACATCTGCAGACCCTGACCGCCCTCGGTGCCGACGCCTTCGCGGTACGCCGGCCGGCCGAGCTCGAGCGGTGCGACGGCCTGGTGCTGCCCGGCGGGGAGTCGACGACCATGGCCAAGCTGGCCCGGACCTTCGAGCTGCTCGAGCCGCTGCGGGCGCGGGTGCGCGCCGGCATGCCGGCCTTCGGCACCTGCGCCGGCATGATCCTGCTCGCCGACCGGATCGAGGGCGGGACGGCCGACCAGGAGACGATCGGCGGTCTCGACGTGACCGTGCGGCGCAACGCCTTCGGCCGCCAGGTGGACTCCTTCGAGGCCGACCTGCCCTTCGCCGGCCTCGCCGAGCCCGTGCACGCGGTGTTCATCCGCGCGCCGTGGGTCGAGCAGACCGGCCCGGACGTCGAGGTGCTCGCCGAGGCGCAGGGTCACCCGGTCGCCGTCCGCCAGGGACATCTGATGGCGACCTCCTTCCACCCGGAGGTGGAGGGCGACGGCCGGGTGCACCGGGTCTTCCTCGACCTCGTCGCAGGGTAGGCCGGATCGGGCGTTCAGCCGTCGTTTCCGTCGCGGTCGCGCGGCGGTCGCCGCGGCACGCCATCGTCGGCGGGTGCGGCACCAGTGGATGGACGGGCTGCGCGGCCTCACCGTCGTCGCGGTGGTGCTGCTGCACGCCGAGCTGACCGCCGGGCCGCTGCCCGGCCTGGCCGCGCTCAACCGGTCGCTGGAGCCGTACCGGATCCCGCTGCTGATGGCCCTCTCCGGACTGCTGCTCGCCCGCTCGCTCGCGAAGGGCGCCCGCCGCCACCTCGCGGGCAAGGTGCGCGCGCTGCTGTGGCCCTATCTGCTCTGGTCAGCGCTCGACGTCACCCACCTGGCCGTGGACGCGGTCGCCGCGGGCCGGCCGCCGCCGCCCGAACTCGCGCGTCGGCTGCTCTACCACCCCGAGAGCTATCTGTGGTTCCTCGCGTTCCTCTTCTGCTACCACGTGCTCGCGACCCCGCTGCCGGCGTGGCTGCGCACGGTCGCCGGGCCGGCGCTGGTGCTGCTCGGCACGACGATCGCCTCGCCCGACCTGCAGCGGTTCGCCGTCCTGGCGGGGTGGTTCCTGCTGGGCGACGTCGCCGCACGGTCCCTCGGGCCCCTCGTCCCGACGGCCGTCGCGACCGCCGCCGACCGCCTGCCGTGGGGCGTACTGGCGGCGATCGGGCGGCAGTCGGTCGTGTTCTACGCCTGCCACCTCGTCGTCATGGTGTACGCCGTGCGGCTGGCCCACCTGGCGGGCGTGCACGACCCCCGCCTCGCGGTGCCGGTCGCCGTCGTCGTACCGCTGGCGACGGGGGCGCTGCTCGTGCGGCTGCGGCGCCATCGCTGGGCCGACGTGCTCTTCGTCTGGCCACCGGTAGAATCCACCGCCGTCACCAAGCCGAGCGGTGTGGCGGCGCCCGAGGCGGTGCCGGTGCCTGCCCCGAGACGACACTGAGAGACAGAGGGACTGATGTCTGGCCACTCCAAGTGGGCGACCACCAAGCACAAGAAGGCCGCGATCGACGCCAAGCGCGGCAAGCTCTTCGCCAAGCTGATCAAGAACATCGAGATCGCCGCGAAGATGGGTGGCCCCGACCCGGCCGGCAATCCCACGCTCTTCGACGCCATCCAGAAGGCCAAGAAGCAGTCGGTCCCCAACAAGAACATCGACTCCGCGGTGAAGCGCGGCGGCGGGCTCGAGGGTGGCGGCGTCGACTACGAGACGATCATGTACGAGGTCTACGGACCCCAGGGTGTCGCCCTCCTCGTCGAGTGCCTCACCGACAACCGCAACCGGGCCGCGATGGAGGTCCGCACCGCGGTCACCCGCAACGGCGGCACCATGGCCGACCCGGGCTCAGTGTCCCGGCTCTTCCACCGCAAGGGCGTCGTCGTGGTCGCCAAGGCGCAGGAGGACCGCGAGGTCTCCGAGGACGACCTCCTCGAGGCGACCCTCGACGCCGGCGCGGAGGACGTCAACGACCTGGGCGAGGCCTTCGAGGTCCAGTCCGAGGCCACCGACGTCGTCGCCGTCCGCACCGCCCTGCAGGAGGCGGGCATCGACTACGAGTCCGCGGAGGTCCAGTTCGTCGCCACGATGGACATCCCGGTCGCCGACCCGGCCGCCGCGGGCAAGGTGCTCAAGCTGGTCGACGCGGTCGACGACCTCGACGACGTGCAGAACGTCTTCTCCAACGCCGACATCCCCGACGAGGTCCTGGACCAGATCGAGGAGTGAGACGCGTGGTCGGGTGCGTAAGGCGCCTTGCGCGTGTCGCCGCGGTTTTCTGAAATCGACCACTAACGTTCTGTCCGAACATCTGTTCGGACAGAAGGTGATGGCGTGCGCGTGCTCGGGATCGACCCGGGGCTGACCCGCTGCGGGCTCGGCGTGGTCGAGGGCTCCGTCGGGCGTCCCTTGGCGCTCGTCGACGTGAGCGTCGTGCGCACCTCCTCCCAGCTCGCCGTGCCCGAGCGGCTGGTCACCATCGAGAAGGGCATCGACGCCCGCCTCGACGAGTACCGGCCGGACGCGGTCGCGATCGAGCGGATCTTCGCCCGCTCCGACGTCAGCACGATCATGGGCACCGCCCAGGCCGCCGGGATCGCGATGGTCTGCGCCGCGCGCCGCGGGCTGCCGGTCGCGCTGCACACGCCCAGCGAGGTCAAGGCGGCGGTGTCGGGCAACGGGCGCGCCGACAAGGCGCAGGTCGGGGCGATGGTGACCCGGATCCTGCGGCTCGACGCGATGCCGAAGCCCGCCGACGCCGCCGACGCCCTCGCCCTGGCCATCACCCACATCTGGCGGGGCGGGTCCCAGGCCCGCATCGACGCCGCGCTCGCCGCGGCAGGAAGGAGGGCGCGTTGATCGCCTTCGTCCGCGGCCAGGTCGCCGCGCTCACCCTCTCCAGTGCCGTCGTCGAGGTCGGCGGCGTCGGGCTCGAGCTGATGTGCACGCCCGGCACCCTCGCCCAGCTGCGCACCGGCGCGACCGCGACCCTGCCGACGAGCATGATCGTGCGCGAGGACTCGCTGACTCTCTACGGCTTCGCCGACGAGGACGAGAAGGCGATCTTCGAGCTGGTCCAGACCGCCTCCGGGGTCGGGCCCAAGCTCGCCCAGGCGATCGTCGCGGTGCTCTCGCCCGACGGTGTCCGCACGGCCATCGCCTCCGACGACGTCCGCACCCTCACGAAGGTCCCGGGCATCGGGCAGAAGGGCGCCCAGCGGATCATCCTCGAGCTCAAGGACCGCATCGGCGTGCCGACCGGCTCCGCGCCCGCCGGCGCCGTGACCGCCACCGGCGCCTGGCGTGAGCAGGTCCACCAGGGACTCGTCGGCCTCGGCTACAACGCCAAGGACGCCGACAAGGCCGTCGACGCGGTCGCCGCCGAGGCGGGCGCCGCCCCCGACGTACGCGAGCTGCTGCGGGCGGCCCTGCGCTCGCTGTCGAAGGCGTGAGCGGCGGATGAGAGGCTGAGGGATGCCCTTCCACGAAGACGAGCTCGAGGCCGCGGAGGAGGGTCACCTCCGCTCGCTCACGGCCGCCGAGGCCGAGGGCGACGAGCGCGCCGTCGAGGCGGCCCTGCGCCCGCGCACCCTCGACGAGGTCGTCGGACAGTCCCGGGTGCGCGACCAGCTCGGGCTGGTCCTCGAGGCCGCGCGCCAGCGGGGGAGGGCCCCCGACCACGTGCTGCTCTCCGGGCCGCCCGGGCTGGGCAAGACCACGCTCGCGATGATCATCTCCCACGAGATGAGCGCGCCGCTGCGGATCACCAGCGGGCCCGCGATCACCCACGCCGGCGACCTCGCCGCGATCCTCTCCGGCCTCAACGAGGGTGAGGTGCTCTTCGTCGACGAGATCCACCGGATGTCGCGACCGGCCGAGGAGATGCTCTACCTCGCGATGGAGGACTTCCGCGTCGACGTCGTGATCGGCAAGGGGCCGGGCGCGACGGCGATCCCGCTCGAGCTGCCGCCGTTCACCCTCGTCGGGGCGACCACCCGGGCCGGACTGCTGCCCGGGCCGCTGCGCGACCGCTTCGGGTTCACCGCCCACCTGGAGTTCTACGAGCCGCACGAGCTCGACCGGATCGTGCGCCGCTCCGCCGACCTGCTCGGCGTCGACCTCGCCGCCGACGGCTCCTCCGAGATCGCGGGACGGTCGCGGGGCACCCCGCGCATCGCCAACCGGCTGCTGCGCCGGGTCCGCGACTACGCGCAGGTCCGCGCCGACGGGGTGGTCACGCGCTCGGTCGCCCAGGCCGCCCTCGACCTGTACGAGGTGGACGAGCTCGGCCTCGACCGCCTCGACCGGGCGGTCCTCGACGCCCTGTGCCGCCGCTTCGGCGGCGGTCCGGTGGGCGTGTCGACGCTGGCCGTGGCCGTCGGCGAGGAGCGGGAGACGGTGGAGGAGGTCGCCGAGCCGTTCCTGGTGCGCAACGGCTTCCTCGCCCGCACCCCGCGCGGGCGGATCGCGACCCCCGCGGCGTGGACGCACCTGGGGCTCACGCCACCCGTCCTGCCGTACGACGAGACCGGGCCGACCCTCTTCGAGGACTGAGCCGGCGGCGTCGCGGCCGAATCCGCCGTCGATCCGTGCGGTGCAAGGTTCCGTGGCTACACTTCGCAGTCGGTCCCGGGGACGTCCTCGTCCTCCGGCGTCCGTCCTTGCCCCCGTGGAGAAGGTTGGTCCGTGAACGACGTTGTGTCCCTGCTGCCGATCGTGGCGATCGCGGCCATCTTCTGGCTGCTGATCATCCGTCCCGCGTCGCGCCAGCGCAAGCAGGCTGCCGAGCTCCAGGCGAGGCTCTCGGTGGGTGACGACGTGATGCTGACCTCCGGCATCTTCGGGACCATCACCGGCGTCACCGAGGAGTACCTCGAGCTCGAGGTCGCCCCCGGTGTGGCCGTGCGCGTGGTCCGCGGCGCCGTCGCCTCGGTACGCCGCGAGGCGGAGGCCCCTCTCGGCGACGGCGGCCCGGACGCGGCCGCCGACGACCGTCCGCACGACGAAGAGGAGCGCTGAGCCATGGCGGCCCGCCGTCCGCGCCCCGGGCGCAACCTGATCGTCTTCTTCCTCGGCCTCGCCGTTCTCTACGGCCTCACCGCGCTCTCCCAGGCCGGCGTCGAGGAGCCCGAGAAGCCGTGGCGTCCCGCGCTGGGGCTCGACCTGCAGGGCGGCACGCGGATCACGCTGACCGCCGAGCAGGAGCCCAGCAAGGAGAACCTCGACGAGGCGCGGCGGATCATCGACCAGCGTGTGAACGGCTCCGGTGTCGCCGAGGCCGCGGTCACCACGCAGGGCGGCCGCAACATCGTGGTCGAGGTGCCGGGCAAGACCAAGGACCGCGACCAGCTCGAGGAGACGGTCAAGCGCCAGGCGCAGCTCCGCTTCCGGCTGGTGGCCTGCTCCGACGTCCGCCCGGCCGCCTGTGACACCAGCGCCGCGACCGGCGGGCTGGGCCGCGCGCCTCTGACCCTGGCCGAGGACGACCCGACCGACGGCGCCACCGACGGGGCCACCGACGGCGCCACCGACGGGGCGACCCCGACCGACGGGGCCACCGACGCGCCTGCCGAGGGCGAGTCGCCCGCGGCCCCGACCGCGGAGGACCCTGCCGGCGACGGCGCGAAGTGGACCGTCGCCGACGACATCGCCTGGTCGCGCAGCCCCGACCAGGAGTCGATCACCGCCTTCAACTCCTACACCTGCGACGAGAAGGGCATCCTCGTCGACGCCGAGGGCAAGCCGGCCGACCTGCCGGACGACCCCGACAAGCCCCTGGTGGCCTGCTCGCTGCCCGACAAGGACCGCGGGGTCATCAAGTCCCTGCTCAGCCGGTCGGTCGTCGAGGGCACCGAGCTGGACGACGCCAGCGCGCAGACCCCGCAGAACGGCGTGGGCTGGGTCGTCGCGATCGAGATGGGCAACGACAAGGACCGCGCGCACCCGAAGGGCTCCGCCGGTGCCGCCTCCGACTTCGAGGCCGTCACCCGAGCCTTCGCGGGCACCGAGGAGCAGTTCGCCGTCGTGCTCGACGCCCAGGTCCTCACCGACCCGGTGCTCAACAGCGTGATCACCGACGGGCGCTCGCAGATCGAGGGTGACTTCACCGAGCAGGAGGCGCTGGACCTCGCCAACAGCCTCAAGTTCGGTGCCCTGCCGATCAAGTTCAACGACCAGCAGACCTCCGTCGAGGAGATCGGCCCGTCGCTGGCCGGCAACCAGCTCTCCGCCGGGCTCACGGCGGGCGCGATCGGCCTCGCGCTGGTCATGCTCTACTGCCTCGTCTACTACCGCGGCCTCGGCCTGGTGGTGGTGAGCTCGCTGTTCGTGGCGGCCGTGATCACCTACGCGATGGTGCTGCTGCTGAGCGAGACCGCCGGCTTCACGCTGACCCTGCCGGGCATCGCCGGCCTCATCATCGCGGTCGGCGTCACCGCGGACTCGTTCATCATCTTCTTCGAGCGCATCCGCGACGAGATGCGAGAGGGCAAGTCGATGCGGGTCGCGGTGGAGACCGGCTGGGCCCGGGCCCGGGTGACCCGGGTCGCCGCCAACACGGTCCAGCTGCTCTCCGCGCTGATCCTGTACGTGTTCGCCACCGGCGCCGTGAAGGGCTTCGGCTTCGCGCTCGGCCTGACGACGCTGATCGACCTCGCGGTGCTGTTCTGGTTCACCAAGCCGATGGTGTCCTGGCTCGCGCAGTTCCGGCTCTTCAACTCCGGGCACAAGCTGTCCGGTCTCAGCAAGGAGACGCTGGGCATGGACGTCACGCCGAGCCGTCGTACCGCCGTCGCAGGAGGTGACGCCTGATGGGCAAGATGTCCCGGCTCGGCAACGAGCTCTACCAGGGCCGCAGGTCGATCGACTTCGTCGGCCGTCCCTGGCTGTGGTACGGCGCCTCGCTCCTGCTCGTCGCGCTGGCGGTGAGCGTGCTGTTCGTCAAGCCGCTCAACATGGGCGTCGAGTTCACCGGCGGCACCACGCTGTCGATCCCCGTCGGCGACGGCAACGCGACGCAGGACGCTGCCGACCGCATGCGCGAGGAGGTGGCGGACGCCGGGATCGAGAACGCGGAGAACCCGATCGTCACCACCGAGGGCTCGAGCTCGCTCACCGTGCAGGTCGAGAACCTGTCCGCGCAGCAGCGCGAGGAGATGACCGAGCTCGTCCACGAGGTCTACCCCGACGTGCAGGACGGCGACATCTCGATCCAGGACATCGGACCGAGCTGGGGTGCGGAGATCGCCAAGCGCGCGCTCATCGGCATCGGGATCTTCCTGATCGCGGTCGTGCTCTTCATCTGGGCCTACTTCCGCGAGTGGCGGATGTCGGTGGCCGCCCTGCTCGCGCTGTTCCACGACATCGCACTCACGGTCGGCGTCTACGCGCTCTCCGGCTTCCAGGTGACCCCGGCCGCGGTGACCGGCCTCCTGGCGATCCTCGGGTTCTCGCTCTACGACACGGTCGTCGTCTTCGACAAGGTCAAGGAGAACACCACCGTCCTGCGCAAGAGCACCCAGTCGTACGCCGACGCGGCCAACCTCGCGGTCAACCAGACGCTGGTGCGCTCCATCAACACCGCGATCGTCGCCCTGATCCCGCTCGGCGCCATCCTCTACGTGACCGCGGTCCAGCTCGGTGCGAGCTCGCTCCAGGACCTGGCCCTGGCCCAGTTCGTCGGCATGGCGGTCGGCGTGTACTCGTCGGTGATGCTCGCCCCGCGCATCCTCGTGCACCTGAAGATGCGCGAGGGCGACGTGCAGGCGCAGGCGCGGCGGGCGAAGGCCAAGCAGCGGGCGCTCGCCGACCGCTACGCGAGCGTGCCGGCATTCACCGAGGACACCCCGGCAGCCGGCGCTCGCCGCGTCGGCGACCCCGACGCGGTGCCGGACGAGCTGCTCGAGGACGAGCTCGAGATCGAGGTGGAGGACCGGCCGGCCGCGCGCCGCACCGCGCCCGACACCAGCGCCGCCGGGAAGGGGCGGGTCGTCCCGACCAGCAGCCGCCCGGTCGCCGACCGGGGGAGCTCCGGACGCGCCCAGCCGGTCCGGCAGGCGCGCTCCAAGCGCGGCAAGAAGTAGCGGCGTGAGCGGTCGCGACGTCCGCGCGAGCGCGGTCGACGCCTTGGCCCGGCTGGTCCGCGACATCCCGGACTTCCCCGAGCCCGGGATCGTCTTCAAGGACATCACGCCCCTGCTCGCCGATGCGGCGGGCTTCGCGGCGGTCGTCGCGGCCCTCGCCGAGGCCGGTCGGGACGAGCGGGGCGAGGTCGTCGTCGACAAGGTCGTCGGGATGGAGGCGCGCGGGTTCATCCTCGCCGCGCCGGTGGCGCTCGCGCTCGGCGTCGGCTTCGCGCCGGTCCGCAAGGCGGGCAAGCTCCCGCATGCCACCCACCGCGTCGACTACGCGCTCGAGTACGGCGAGGCGGTGCTCGAGCTGCACCAGGACGCCGTCGCACCGGGGGACCGGGTGCTCCTGGTCGACGACGTGCTCGCCACCGGCGGCACCGCGGGCGCGACCTGCGAGCTCGTCCGCCGCTGCGGCGCCGAGCCGGCCGCCTTCACGGCCCTGATGGAGCTGGGCTTCCTCGACGGGCGTGCGCCGCTGGGCGAGGTGCCCGTCCGCACCCTCGCGACGGTCTGACCCTGCCTCGCCCGTGGCCGACGGCGCTTCGCCCCCGCCCTGGCGGGCGCCCTAGACTGGCGCAATGACCGAGGAGAGCACGACCCCCCGCGTATCCCCGCGGGCTGCGTCCGCGCCCGCCCCGGTCCCGAGCGACGCGGGTGGCGGTCGCGGCGTGCGTGCCCGGCTGGCCCGGATGGGCAGCAGGGGACAGGTGTCCAACCCGGTCCTCGAGCCCTTGTTCCGCGCGGTGCGGGCCAACCACCCGAAGGCCGATCTCCAGCTGCTCGAGCGCGCCTATCTCACCGCCGAGCGGCTGCACGCCGACCAGAAGCGCAAGAGCGGCGACCCGTACATCACCCACCCGCTCGCGGTGACGACGATCCTCGCGGGCATCGGCATGACCGAGCCGACCCTGGTGGCGGCCCTGCTGCACGACACGGTCGAGGACACGCCGTACACGCTGGAGGAGTGCCGACGCGACTTCGGCGACGAGGTGGCTCGGCTCGTCGACGGCGTCACGAAGCTCGACAAGGTCGTCTACGGCGATTCGGCCAACGCCGAGACGATCCGCAAGATGATCGTCGCGATGTCGCGCGACATCCGGGTACTGGTCATCAAGCTCGCCGACCGCCTGCACAACATGCGCACGCTGCGCTTCGTCAAGCAGTCCACCCAGGAGCGCAAGGCCCGCGAGACGCTCGACATCTACGCCCCCCTGGCCCACCGCCTCGGCATGAACACGATCAAGTGGGAGCTCGAGGACCTGGCGTTCGCGACCCTGCACCCCAAGATCTACGACGAGATCGTCCGCCTCGTCGCCGAGCGCGCGCCCTCCCGCGACTCGTTCCTGGCCGAGGTGATCTCGCAGGTCGAGAAGGACCTGCGCGAGGCCAAGATCAAGGCGACGGTCACCGGCCGGCCCAAGCACTACTACTCGATCTACCAGAAGATGATCGTCGGCGGCCGCGACTTCTCCGACATCTACGACCTGGTCGGCATCCGCATCCTCGTCGAGGAGGACCGCGACTGCTACGGCGTCCTCGGCGTCCTCCACTCGCGGTGGAACCCGGTCCTGGGCCGGTTCAAGGACTACGTCGCGATGCCGAAGTTCAACATGTACCAGTCGCTGCACACCACCGTGATCGGCCCTCAGGGCAAGCCGGTCGAGATGCAGATCCGGACCTTCGCCCAGCACCGCCGCGCGGAGTACGGTGTCGCGGCGCACTGGAAGTACAAGGAGGACGGCCGCGCGGGCAACGACACCGAGAAGCGCGGCGATCTCGACGACATGAGCTGGGTGCGCCAGCTGCTCGACTGGCAGAGCGAGGTCGAGGACCCGGGCGAGTTCCTCGAGTCGCTGCGCTTCGAGATCAACCAGACCGAGACCTATGTCTTCACCCCCCGCGGCGACGTGATCGCGCTGCCGTCGGGCTCGACCCCCGTCGACTTCGCCTACGCCGTGCACACCGAGGTCGGCAACCGCACCATCGGCGCGCGGGTCAACGGCCGGCTGGTGCCCCTGGAGTCGACCTTGGAGAACGGCGACGTCGTCGAGGTCTTCACCTCCAAGGCCGAGGGGGCCGGGCCCTCGCGCGACTGGCTGAACTTCGTGAAGTCACAGCGCGCCCGCTCCAAGATCCGCCAGTGGTTCACCAAGGAGCGGCGCGAGGAGGCGATCGAGCGCGGCAAGGACGAGATCGCCAAGCTGATGCGCAAGGAGGGCCTGCCGCTCAAGCGCCTGCTCTCCCACGACTCGCTGACGCTGGCCGCGTCCGCGTTCCGGCTCGCCGACGTCACCGCGCTCTACGCCGCCGTCGGCGAGGGGAACCTCGGCGCGCAGACCGTCGTCCGCAAGGTGATCGAGCTGCACGGCGGCGACGAGGGGGCCCAGGAGGACCTCGCCGAGGCGGTCACCATCACCGGCCGCCGCGGCCGGCCCCGCCGTGCCACCGGCGGCGACGCCGGCGTCATCGTCACCGGCTCACCCGACGTATGGGTCAAGCTCGCGAAGTGCTGCACCCCGGTGCCGCCGGACACGATCCTCGGCTTCGTCACCAAGGGCGGGGGAGTCTCGGTGCACCGCAAGGACTGCACCAACGCCGCCAGCCTGCTCGCCCAGCCCGAGAAGCTCGTCGACGTCGAGTGGGCGCCCACCGGACAGTCCACCTTCCTGGTCAACATCCAGGTCGAGGCGCTCGACCGCTCCCGGCTGCTCTCGGACATCACGATGGTGCTCTCCGACGCCCACGTGAACATCCTGTCGGCCAACCTGACCACCTCCCGCGACCGGGTCGCCAAGTCCCGGTTCACCTTCGAGATGGCCGACGCCAAGCACCTGGACACCGTGCTGAGCGCCGTGCGCACCGTGCCGGGCGTGTTCGACGCCTACCGCGTCACGAGCTGAGCGACCCGCCGCCCTGGAGGCCGTCCGACCGCTCACGCCGCCAGACGTTCCAGTGCCAGGTGAGGAAGCGGTCGGTCGCCCGCACCAGGTGCTGGGAGCGGATCGAGGGGAAGATGTCGAAGGCGTGCTGCGCGCCGGGGAGCTCGGCGTACACGACGGTCCGCTTCGACGTCGCGCGCAGGGCCTCCACGAAGGCGCGGGCCTGGCCGGGGTCGACCAGGGTGTCCTGCGCGCCGTGGATCACGAAGAAGTCCGGGTCGTCCGGGGTGACCCGCAGCAGCGGTGACGCCTCCTCGAAGAGCCGCGGCGCGTCCGCGAAGCGCCGGCGCACCACCCGCGGCGCGAGGAACTTGTCCCGCATCAGCTCCGCCGAGCGCAGCCCGGTCGCCCCGGCCCAGTCGTACACGCCGTAGTAGGGCACGGCCGCCTGCACGCTGGTGTCGGCCGACTCGAAGCCCGGCTGGAACTCGGGGGCGTTGGGCGTCACCGCGGCGAGGGCCGCGAGGTGGCCGCCGGCGGAGCCTCCGGTGATCGCGAGGTAGCCGGGGTCGCCGCCCCAGGCGGCGATGTTCTCCTTGACCCAGGCGATCGCGGCCTTGACGTCTACGATCTGCGCGGGCCACGGGTCGCGCGGGGCGAGCCGGTAGTTGATCGCCACGCAGACCCAGCCCTTGGCGGCCAGGTGCTGCATCAGCGGCAGTCCCTGCTGGTCCTTGGTGCCGATCGTCCAGCCGCCTCCGTGCACCTGCAGCAGCACCGGCGCCCCGGACGCCGGGGTCACCTCCGAGGTGTAGATGTCGAGCATCCCGCGGCGGCCGTACGGCGCGAAGGGGATGTCGCGGTGCACCTCGACGCCGGCCCGGCGCGCTGCCCGGCCGAAGGCGAAGGGGTTGGCCAGCCGCCGCCACGGCGTGGCCAGGTCCGCGGGGGTCGGCTTCGCGTCGAGCTGCTCGACGTAGTCGACGCCGAGGCCCTCGACCAGCGCCTCCTCCGCGTGGGTGACCGCCTGCCTGCTCTGGCGGATCAGGTGGAGCAGGCCCGCGCTGGTGAGCGCGGCCAGGGCGAGCCCGCGGGCATCACGTCGCCGGCCCGTGGCGTGCGCGGCCGCGTCGGCCACGGTCAGCCCGAGGACGTGCGGGGCCAGCTCGCCGGTGACCCAGCCGGCGAAGAACGCCGGGATCCCGGCGCGGAAGCCGGGCAGGGGACGGATGGCGTTGGCGGTCAGCGCCGCCGTGACGAGCTGGCGGCGTACGAATCCCATGACCCGAGGATATCCGGCTCGTTGTGGGAAACTGATACAGGTTCTACGTTGCGAGGCTCGCTTCGCTCGCACCTCAACCACCGGGGGGACTTCCATGGATCGGCTGTCGGGACTCGATGCGAGCTTCCTCTACCTGGAGACGCCGGCGCAGCTGATGCACGTGTGCGCGGTGATGGTGCTCGACCCCGCCACCATGAGCACGCCGTACTCCTTCGGTGCGATGCAGGCCGAGATCGAGGCCCGGGTGCGCGACGTCCCCGGGTTCACCCGCAAGGTCCGCGGCGTCCCGCTGGGCCTGGACCACCCGGTGTGGGTGCGCGACAGGAGCTTCGACATCGAGCGCCACGTGCACCGCCTGGCCCTGCCGACCCCGGGCGGGTACGCCGAGCTGATGGACCTGTGCGCCCACCTGGCCTCGCTCCCGCTGGACCGGTCCCGCCCGCTGTGGGAGATGTGGGTGATCGAGGGCTACCGGCCCCCCGCGGACGGTGCCGGCGGGGCGGAGGCCGCCGACGGGGAGAAGGTCGTCGTGTTCGCCAAGATGCACCACGCGACGGTCGACGGGGTCTCCGGCTCGAACCTGATCTCCCACCTGTGCTCCCTCGAGCCCGACGCGCCGCCCCTCGTGCCGGAGAACGCGCCGCACCCTCGCGACCCCGGTCGCGGCGAGCTGCTCGGGCGCGCCGTGATCGGCACGGCGACGCGCCCGGTGACGGTGGTGAAGGTGCTCAAGCCCTCGGCCCAGCTGATCACCAAGAGCATCGGACGCGCCCGGCGGGGCACCGCGATGGCCGCACCCTTCTCCGCGCCGCGCACCTCGTTCAACGGCACGATCACCTCGCACCGCTCCATCGCGATGGCGGACCTGGACCTCGAGGAGATCCGTCGGCTCAAGAAGGCCACCGGGACGACGGTCAACGACGTCGTGCTCGCTGTCGCCGGCGGCGCCCTGCGCGCCTATCTCGCCGAGCGCGACGAGCTGCCGGAGTCGTCGCTGCTGGCGACGGTCCCGGTGAGCGTGCGCGACAGCTCGCGCCGCTCGAGCGGAGCCAACAAGGTCTCGGCGCTGTTCACCAAGCTCGGCACGGACGTCGCGGACCCGCTGGAGCGCCTGCACATGCTGGCCGAGCGCAACCGGCACGCGAAGGAGCATCACAACGCGATCAGCGCGGACGCGCTCCAGGACTGGGCGGAGTTCGCGGCGCCGCGGACGTTCGGACTCGCGGTCCGCGCCTATGCCAACCTGCGCCTCGCCGAGCGGCACCCGGTCGTGCACAACCTGGTCATCTCGAACGTCCCCGGACCGCCGATCCCGCTGTACTTCATGGGCGCCCGGATCGACGCCCTGTGCCCGCTGGGCCCGGTGTTCCACGGCGCCGGGCTCAACGTCACGGTGATGTCGAACGCCGGTCAGATGCACGTGGGCGTGATCGCCTGCCGCGAGTCGATGCCCGACACCGACGCGCTCGTGCGGCACTTCCCCGCGGAGCTGGAGCGCCTCAGCGCGGCGGTCGACGCCGCGGCAGGTCCCGACGTCGTGCGTTGACGGTCGCGGCCGCCTCGACGAAGCGGGGCACGAACCGCTCCGCGCCCAGCACGCAGGCGGCATGCCCGTCGTCCACCTCGTGCACGGTCGCGCCCGGGATCGCCCGGGCGAGGGCGATCTGGCGCTGGGGCGGGATGACCCGGTCCCGCATCGTCACGACGACCGCGGTCGGCACGTCGATGCGCCCGAGCCAGGGCCGGGAGTGGTGGCGACCGAGGGCGGCGACGGCCTGGCCGACCGCCCACGGGCTGGTCGAGCGGAACTCGCGCAGGGCCCAGTCGTGCAGGTCCGACGGTGCGAGGTCGACGCCGCGGGCAGCGGCGCGCGCGGCGCGTACGGCGGTCCGGGAGCGGGAGACGCCGCGCAGGACCAGCATCGAGCTCCCCATGCCGAGGAAGAACCCACGCTCGGCCGCGGTGAGCTGGAAGCGGTCCGTCGTGGCGGCGAGCACCAGGCCCTCGACCCGGTCCGGGTGCTGACGCCAGACCCGCTGGGCGATGATCGAGCCCATCGAGTAGCCGCCGACGAGCACCGAGCGGAGCCCGAGCGCGTCAGCGAGCGCGGCGACGTCGTCGGCACAGTCGACCAGGCTGAACTGCTCGCTCGGGATCCCGCGCCCGTGCCAGCGCTGGTCGAGGGTGACCACGCGGAACCGGCGGCTGAGGGGCTCGATGGCGGGGAACCAGGTGAGCAGTCCGGTCGTCCCCAGCGCGTGCAGGAGCACGATGGCGGGGGCATCGGGATGCGGTCCCGGCGTGTCGGTGACCCAGCTCGCTCCACCTCGACCGGGCAGCTCGACCATCCTGCCCGCGGGGATCGTCGTCGGCGGCAGGTGGACGCGACGGCGCGCGACCTCGATCAGTGAGACGGCCCCCATGCGGACCACACTAGAACACGTTACAGTTTCTCCGTGGATGCTGAGGCGATCAACGCAGTCCGTGCCGTCGTCGGCGAGGTGCTCGAGCGCGAGGCCGAGGCCCGGGCGTGGTCGGCCTGGGCCGCTGCCGGGCTCACCGCCCTGCCCGTGCCCGAGGAGCACGGCGGCGACGGCCTCGGCCTGCGTGAGATCGCCGTGCTGCTGCGCGCGTGCGGGCACGCGGGCGTCCAGGTGCCGGCGTGGGAGACGCTGTGCTGCGGCGCACTGACCCTGGCCGAGCACGGCACCGACACCCAGCGCAAGGAGCTGCTCCCCGCCATCGCCGCCGGCGAGCTCGTCGTGACGCCCGCCCTGCGCGGCCGCGCGACGTACGCCGACGGTGCGGTCAGCGGCCGCAAGCCGGCGGTGACCATCGCGCAGGAGGCCGACCGCCTGCTCGTCGTCGCCAGCGAGGACGAGCGCGAGGTCGTGGTGCTGGTCGACCCCGCCGGTCCGGGCGTCACCCTGCTGCCGGCCAGCGCCTCGAGCGCCTCGCCGCAGCACACCGTGGTGCTCGACGGCGCGCCGGCCGAGCGCCTCGGCGAGGGTGCGGCCGCTCGGCTGCGCGACCTCGCGCGCGCCGGACTGGCGACCCTCGCCGCCGGTGTCCTCGCCGGAGCGCGCGATCTGACCGCGGAGTACGTCAAGGGCCGCCGGCAGTTCGGCCGCGCGCTCGCCGAGTTCCAGGCCGTGTCGCTGCAGATGGCCGACGTCTACGTCGCCTCGCGCACCCTGGACCTGGCGGCGGACAACGCCATGGAGCGGGTCGCGGCTGGGCGGGAGGCGGGCGACGACCTCGCCGTCGCCGGCTACTGGGCCAGCCAGGTCGCGCCCACGGCACTGCGCACCTGCCACCACCTCCACGGCGGGATGGGCGTCGACATCACCTACCCGCTCGTCGCCCTGACCAGCTGGGGGACCGACCTCGCGCATGCGCTCGACACGACCGCCGCCGAGGTCCCGGTGGAGAGCCCGACCACCAAGAACCTCGAGCTGAGCGACGAGCAGCGCGCGCTCAAGGCCCGGCTGCGGGAGTACTTCGGCGGCGTCGCCGCCGAGTTCGAGGGTCTCCACGATCCCGATCCCGTCGAGGGCGCGTGGGACCGGCACGGGCCGACCTACGAGCGGCTGATCCGGCGGCTCGGCGCCGACGGCTGGATGGGCGTCGGCTGGCCGAAGGAGTACGGCGGGCACGGACTCGGCGAGATCGAGCAGACGATCTTCGCCAACGAGGCGCAGTACGCCGACGTGCACCTGCCCTCGGTCACCCTGCAGACCGTGGGCCCGACGCTGATCCGCTACGGCACGCAGAAGCAGAAGGACCTCTTCCTGGAGCGCATCCTCAAGGGTGAGGTGCACTTCGCGATCGGCTACAGCGAGCCCGACGCCGGCACCGACCTCGCCTCGCTGCGGACCACCGCGCGGTTGGTCGAGGGGGACGGCGACCCGTACTACCTGGTCAACGGCCAGAAGATGTGGACGACCGGCGGCCACCAGGCCGACTACCTGTGGCTCGCCGTGCGCACCGATCCGGACGCCCCGAAGCACAAGGGGATCTCGATCCTCATCGTGGACACGAAGGACCCCGGCTACAGCTGGACGCCGATCATCACCGCCGACGGCTCCCACCACGTGAACGCGACCTACTTCAACGACGTCAAGGTCCCCGCCGACATGCTCGTGGGGGAGGAGAACCAGGGCTGGCGGCTGATCACCACCCAGCTCAACCACGAACGGGTCATGCTCGGCCCCGCCGGTCGCATCGAGGGCCTGCGCGACCGGGTGGTGCGCTGGGCCGACGCGGCGGGCGTCCGCGACGCCCCCGACGTACGGGACGTGCTCGGACGGACCACCGCGGTGTTCCGGGTCAACGAGCTGCTCAACTGGGAGGTCGCCCGGGCCGCGGCCGCCGGCGAGATCGAGGTCGCGGACGCGTCCTCCTCGAAGGTCTTCGCCTCCGACCAGGTCCAGCACCTGCTCGCCGACCTCGTCGCGCTGGTCCACCGGCACGGCGACCCGGGCGAGCCCGCCACGCGGGAGCTGCTCGACTATCTCGACGCGCAGGCCAAGCGGAACCTCGTGCTGACCTTCGGCGGCGGGGTCCAGGAGGTCCAGCGCGAGCTGATCGCGATGTTCGGCCTCGGCCTGCCGCGGGTGCCGCGATGAGCGCCGAGCCGCGCGAGCTGGTCGACCCCGCCGTCCACGAGAAGGTGATGGCCGAGGCGGAGCGGATCAAGGGCTGGGGCGAGGCCGCCGAGCGGTTCGCCCGCGACGAGGTCAACCAGCCGACGATCAACAACTGGCTCGAGGCCATGGGGCTCGACAGCCCGCGCTTCCAGCAGGGCGAGGCGCCGCCCTCGATGGCCCAGGTGTGGACCATGTACGGGCTCGGCGGCCGGCCGGCGGAGGACGACCCGCTGCACGCCATGATGCGGGCGCTCACCGACGCCGGATTCACCGCCGTCCTCGGCACCAACTGCGAGCAGTCCTACGAGCGCTATCTCCGCGTGGGGGAGCGGCTGCGGGTGACCACGGCGCTGGACTCCGTCGTCGGACCGAAGGCGACCGGCATGGGTGTCGGCTACTTCGTGACCTCCCGCAACACCTGGTACGTCGAGCATGGCGACGGCACCAGTGAGGGCACCAGTGAGAAGGTCGCGAGCATGCTCTTCCGCGTCCTCAAGTTCATCCCCAAGGGGGCGTCGTGACCGGCCCGGTGCGCCCGGTCGTGAACCGGGACAACGCCTACTTCTTCGAGGGGACGGCGCAGCACGAGCTGCGCATCCAGAAGTGCAACCAGTGCGGGGTCCTGCGCCATCCGCCCGGCCCGGCGTGCCCGGACTGCGGCGCGTTCGACCGCGGCCACGTCGTGGCGCGGGGAGAGGGCACGGTCTTCTCCTACCTGGTCCATCACGCCCCGCAGGTTCCCGGCAAGCAGCTGCCCCTCGTCATCGCGCTCGTCGATCTCGACGAGGGCGTGCGCATGGTGGCCGAGATGACCGGTCCGGTCGAGATCGGCGACCGGGTGGCCGTCGGCTGGAACGTGGTCGACGACGAGCTGACCCTCCCGATCTGGACGAAGGTGGACCGATGAGCGCACAGCTGCAGGTCGGAGCACGGCTGCCGGAGTGGTCGCTGCCGATCACCCCGACCCTGGTGGTCTCGACGGCCATCGCGACCCGCGACTTCCAAGACGTCCACCACGACCGCGACATCGCCCAGGCGGCCGGCTCGAAGGACATCTTCGTCAACATCCTCACCTCGACCGCGCTGTGCGAGCGCTATGTGACCGACTGGGCGGGCCCGGACGTGCAGATCCGGGGCATCGCGATCCGGCTCGGCGCGCCGGCGTACCCCTACGACACCTTCACCTTCTCCGGCGAGGTCACCGAGGTCGCGGACGGCGTCGCCACCATCGAGGTGGTCGGCGCGGTCTCCCTCGGCGACCACGTCGTCGGCACGGTCACCGTCGCCGCTCCCGGGGAGGACGCGGCATGAGCGAGCGCACCCTGTCCGGCAAGGCCGCGATCGCCGGCATCGGCGCCACGGAGTTCTCCAAGGAGTCCGGCCGCTCCGAGCTGCAGCTCTCGGTGGAGGCCGTGCGCCGCGCGCTGGCCGACTGCGGGCTGACCCCCGCCGACGTCGACGGCCTGGTCACGTTCACGATGGACACCTCGTCGGAGATCGCGGTGGCCCGGGAGCTCGGCATCCCCGAGCTGCGCTTCTTCAGCCGGATCAACTACGGCGGCGGCGCGGCCTGCGCGACCGTGCAGCAGGCCGCGATGGCGGTCGCCACCGGTGTCGCGGACGTCGTGGTCGCCTATCGCGGCTTCAACGAGCGTTCGGGCGACCGCTTCGGGCAGGTCTCCGCCTGGGCGGCGGCCCAGGTCAACACCAACGGCCTCGACAACGCGTGGACCTACCCCCTCGGCCTGTCGACGCCCGCGGCGACCGTCGCGATGCAGGCCCGTCGCTACATGCACGAGTACGGCGCGACGTCGGAGGACTTCGGACGGGTCGCCGTCGCGGACCGGCGGCATGCCGCCACCAACCCGGCGGCCTTCTTCTACGGCAAGCCGATCACCCTGGCGGACCACCAGGCGTCCCGGATGATCGCCGACCCGTTGCACCTGCTCGACTGCTGCCAGGAGTCCGACGGCGCCGTCGCCCTCGTGGTGGTCTCGGCCGAGCGGGCGCGCGACCTGGCGCAGCGGCCGGCGTACGTCGCCGCGGCCGCGCAGGGATCGGGCCGGGACCAGTTCGTGATGACGTCCTACTACCGCGACGACATCGGCATCCCCGAGATCGGCGTCGTCGGGCGGGAGCTGTGGAAGCAGTCCGGGCTCACCCCCGCCGACCTGCCGATGGCGATCCTCTACGACCACTTCACGCCGTACGTCCTCATGCAGCTGGAGGAGCTCGGCTTCTGCGGCCGCGGTGAGGCCAAGGACTTCGTCAAGGACGGTGCCATCGAGATCGGCGGCCGCCTGCCGATCAACACCCACGGCGGCCAGCTCGGCGAGGCCTACATCCACGGCATGAACGGCATCGCCGAGGCGGTGCGGCAGATCCGCGGCAGCTCGGTCAACCCGGTCGCCGACGCCCACCACGTGCTCGTCACCGCCGGCACCGGGGTGCCGACGAGCGGTCTGGTCCTCTCGGCCTGAGCGGGGCGCGGGAGAGGGAGCGACGCTCTCCGCGGGCGTCCCAGTGACCGGACCCACAGCCCGCGGCGTGTGGCGTTGTGCCACCATGGTCCCCAAGAGCTCGCGTGCTCTGGGGTCGGTGAAACTCCGAACCGGCGGTGAAAGAGCCGAAGCATCCTCGCTTCGCTCGGAAGTCCGCGACCCGATCGCAGCCAGCGGTCGGTTGACCAGGTGGAACTCCTGGACCGACGGTCAAAGTCCGGATGGGAAGTGCACGCACGAGTGTCCGACGGACGGACCGCCCCCGGGCGGCACCGACCGCCGCACGCCAGGCAAGCCCCGGAGTCCGCGACCAGGACGACGAGAGGCAGGGCCGGTGGAGACCTTCACCCGGGAGTACGACGCGATGCGTCGCGCCCTCGCGCTGGCGGCCAGCCCCGGCGTGCCGCTTCACCCGAACCCACGCGTCGGCTGCGTGCTGCTCGCGCCCGACGGCACCGTGGTCGGCGAGGGCTACCACCACGGGGCCGGCACCCCGCACGCCGAGGTCGAGGCGCTGGCCGTCGCCGGTGACCGGGCGCGGGGCGCGACCGCCGTCGTGACGCTCGAGCCCTGCAACCACACCGGCCGCACCGGCCCGTGCGCCCAGGCCCTCATCGCCGCGGGCGTGGGCCGCGTCGTGATCGCCCAGCGTGACCCGAACCCGCAGGCCGCCGGGGGGATGGAGACCCTGCTGGCCGCCGGCATCGACGTGGACGCGGGCCTGCTGGCCGACGAGGCGGCCGAGGTCAACCGGGCGTGGACCTTCGCCCACCGGCACGGCCGGCCGTTCGTCACCTGGAAGTTCGCCACGACCCTCGACGGCCGCAGCGCCGCCGCCGACGGCACCTCGCGCTGGGTGTCCTCGCCCGCCGCGCGCCGCGACACCCACCTGCTGCGCGGCCGGTGCGACACCATGCTCGTCGGCACCCACACCGTCGAGGTCGACGACCCGCAGCTGACGGTCCGCGGAGAGGACGACCAGCCCGTAGGCGAGCAGCCCCTGCGGGTGGTGATGGGGGAGCGCGACCTCCCCGCCGAGCGCCGCATCCTCGACGACGCCGCGCCCACCCTGCACCTGCGCACGCGCGACCCGGTCGCGGCGCTGCGGGGCCTGTACGCCGACCACGGCCGCCACCACGTCTTCCTCGAGGGTGGGCCGACCCTGGCCGCCGCGTTCCTCCGGGTGGGCCTCGTCGACGAGGTCGTCGCCTACGTCGCTCCGATGCTGCTCGGCGCCGGCCGCTCGGCCGTCGGCGAGCTCGGAATCGGCACCATCGCCGACGCGTTCCACCTCGAGCTCGTCGACGCCACGGTCGTCGGGGAGGGTCCGGAGGCCAACGTCCGCATGACCATGAGCCCCGTCGGCTCCCGCGGCGCGCGGGCCCGCACGTCCACCACCGAGAAGGAGCGCTGAATGTTCACCGGCATCGTCGAGGAGCTCGGCACCGTCACCGCGATCGAGGACCAGGGTGACGCCGTCCGGCTCACCATCGCCTCGGAGGTCACGCTGTCCGACGCCGGGCTGGGCGACTCGATCGCCGTCAACGGCTGCTGCCTGACCGTGGCCGAGCGGACCGACACGACGTGGACCGCCGACGTGATGGCCGAGACGCTCGCCAAGACGAGCGTCGGCGGGCTCGCCGTGGGCGACCGGGTCAACCTGGAGCGCGCCGTCACCGCCGAGAAGCGACTCGGCGGCCACGTGGTGCAGGGCCACGTCGACGCAGTGGGCGAGGTCCTCGCCCGCACGCCCAGCGAGCACTGGGAGGTCGTGGAGATCGCGATGCCTGCCGAGCTCGGCCGCTACCTGGTCGACAAGGGGTCGATCACCGTCGACGGCATCTCGCTCACGGTCGTCGAGGCGGGCGAGACCAGCTTCACCGTCAGCCTCATCCCCGAGACCCTCGCCCGCACCACCCTCGGCTTCCGGGCCGTCGGCGACCGGGTCAACCTCGAGGTCGACGTCATCGCCAAGCATGTGGAGAAGCTCGTGCGCGTCTACGCGAGCGCCAAGAACGAGGAGAACTGAGATGTCCGTGCGACTGGACCCCGTGGAGCGTGCGATCGCCGACATCGCGGCCGGCAGGGCGGTCGTCGTCGTGGACGACGAGGACCGCGAGAACGAGGGCGACATCATCTTCGCCGCCAGCAAGGCGACGCCGGAGCTGATGGCCTTCACGATCCGGCACTCCAGCGGCGTGATCTGCGCCCCGATGCCCGGTGCGATGCTCGACCGCCTCGAGATCCCGCTGATGACGCCGCACAACAAGGACGCGTACCGCACGGCGTACACGATCTCGGTCGACGCCCGCGACGGCGTGAGCACGGGCATCTCCGCCGCGGACCGCGCCCACACCGTGCGGGTCCTCGCCGACTCGGCGACCGAGCCATGGGAGCTGACCCGCCCGGGGCACGTGTTCCCGCTGCGCTACCGCGAGGGCGGGGTGCTGGTCCGCCGCGGCCACACCGAGGCCGCGGTCGACCTGTGCCGGCTCGCCGGCCTGACGCCGGCGGGCGTGCTGGTCGAGGTCGTCAACGACGACGGCACCATGAAGCGCGCGCCGGAGCTGCGGGCGTTCGCCGACGAGCACGGCCTGGCGATGATCTCCATCGAGGACCTCGTGCGTCACCGCCGACGGGTCGAGAACCACGTCGTGCGCGAGGCCGAGACCCGGCTGCCGACCAGCCACGGCGACTTCACCGCGATCGGCTACACGATCACCGTCGACGGCAGCGAGCACGTCGCTCTCGTGTACGGCGACCCGGCGGCGCTCGGCGCCGACGGCCCCGTGCTCACCCGGGTGCACTCGGAGTGCCTCACCGGCGACGTGTTCGGCTCCAGCCGCTGCGACTGCGGCCCGCAGCTCAACGAGGCGATGGACCGGATCGTCGAGGCGGGCAGCGGCGTCGTCGTCTACCTGCGCGGGCACGAGGGACGGGGCATCGGCCTGGTCGCGAAGCTGCAGGCCTACCAGCTCCAGGACGGCGGCCGCGACACCGTCGACGCGAACCTCGACCTGGGCCTGCCCGCCGACGCCCGCCACTACGGCGCGGCGACGCAGATCCTCAAGGACCTCGGCATCTCCGAGGTGCGCCTGCTCACCAACAACCCCGACAAGGTCACCTCCCTCGAGGACTACGGCATCGGAGTCGCCGAGCGGGTGCCGCTGACCCCCCGCCCCAACGGGCACAATCTCCCGTACCTGCTCACCAAGCGGGACCGCATGGGCCACGACCTGCCCGCGCTCCCGGAGCTGAACGACCTCGAAGGAGTCAACTGACATGGCCGGACACGGCGCCCCCGAGATCGCGCCCATCGACTGCCACGACCTGCGCGTCGCGGTCGTGGCGGCGAGCTGGCACACCCAGGTCATGGACGGCCTGGTCGCCGGCGCCCAGCGCGCCTTCGCCGACCACAAGCTGGAGGCGCCGGTCGTGGTGCGCGTCCCCGGCACGTTCGAGCTGCCGGTCACCGCGGCGGCCCTCGCACCGTCGTACGACGCCGTGATCGCCCTCGGTGTGGTGATCCGCGGCGGCACGCCGCACTTCGAGTACGTCTGCAACGCCGCGACGGACGGACTCACCCGGGTCTCCCTCGACCACCAGACGCCGGTCGGCTTCGGCGTGCTCACCTGCGACACCGAGGAGCAGGCGCTGGACCGGGCGGGCCTCGAGGGGTCGAGCGAGGACAAGGGCTACGAGGCGGCCTCGGCCGCGCTGCAGACCGCGGCGACCCTGAAGCGGATCCGGAGCAGGGGCTACGCCTGATCGCCCGGTGGTCCATCGGGTGTCCGCTCGGGTGAGCCGCTCGGGTGAGACCGGCGCGGGCGGGCCGGCTCGCACGCCGTAGGCTGGTCTCCCGTGAAGACGTTCGACGAGCTGTTCGCAGAGCTCACCGAGTTGGCCCGGACGCGACCGGAGGGCTCCGGGACGGTCCGGGCGCTCGACGCCGGCGTCCATGCGATCGGCAAGAAGCTGATCGAGGAGGCCGCGGAGTCCTGGATGGCCGCCGAGCACGAGGGCAGGGACGCCACCGCGCTGGAGATCAGCCAGCTGCTCTACCACGCCCAGGTCCTCATGATCGCGAGCGGACTCTCGCTCGAGGACGTCTACACCCACCTCTGAGGAACACCCCGATGCTCAAGATCGCCGTCCCCAACAAGGGCGCCCTCTCCGAGGCCGCCTCGGGCATGCTGCGCGAGGCCGGCTACGCCCAGCGCACCGACGCCAAGCAGCTCACCAAGCTCGACCCCGACAACGACGTGGAGTTCTTCTACCTGCGTCCGCGCGACATCGCGCTCTACGTCGGCGAGGGCACGCTCGACGCGGGCATCACCGGGCGCGACCTGCTGCTCGACTCCCACGCCACCGCCACGGAGGCACTCCAGCTCGGGTTCGGCCGCTCGAAGTTCCGGTTCGCGGCCCGGCCCGGCACGGCCGAGAAGGTCGAGGACCTGGCCGGGAAGCGGATCGCCACGTCGTACGACGGGGTGGTCAAGCGCTATCTCGCCGAGCAGGGGATCGAGGCCTCGGTCGTCCGCCTCGACGGCGCGGTCGAGACGAGCATCCAGCTCGGCGTGGCCGACGCGATCGCCGACGTCGTGGAGACGGGCTCGACCCTGCGCAACGCCGGTCTCGAGGTGTTCGGCGACGTCATCTTGGAGTCCGAGGGCGTGATGATCACCCGGGTCGGCGCCGACGCGGGTGCGCTCGAGGTCTTCACCCGCCGGCTGCAGGGTGTCCTCGTCGCCCGGGCCTACGTGATGATGGACTACGACATCCGGGCGGAGAAGGTCGAGCAGGCCATCGGCCTCACGCCCGGCATCGAGAGCCCCACGGTCAGCCCGCTCCACCGTGAGGGCTGGGTCGCGGTCCGCTCGATGGTGCCGCGCGCCACGGCGCAGCGGGTGATGGACGAGCTCTTCGCGCTGGGCGCCCGCGCGATCCTCACCACCGACATCCACGCCTGCCGGCTCTGACGTGGCCACGTCCGAGGGGCAGCAGCCGACCCCCGTGCCCGCCCTGCCGCGCACCTGGCGCCCGCTCGGGCCGCGCCTGGCGGCGGCCGTGTTCGGGGTCGTGCTGGTCGGCGCCTTCGCCTGGCTGTGGCTGCAGTTCGACGCCGAGACCAAGGCGGCCGTCAAGGACCTGGAGAAGGCCACGGTGATCTTCTTCGTGCTGCTCGGCCTGGCGCTGCTCAACGGCCTGGCCCGCTCCCGGGTGGTCGCCCGCGAGGACGGGCTGACGATCGTCAACGGCTACCGCACCCGCCGACTGGCCTGGTCTGAGGTCGGCACGGTCCGCTTCCGCCAGGGCGCGCCCTGGCCCTATCTGGAGCAGGGCGAGGAGGACCGGATCTCCCTGCTCGGCATCCACGCCTCCGACGGGCCCCGGGCTGCCACGGCGATCCGCGAGCTGCGCGCGGTCGTCGCGGCCCACCAGGGCTGAGACGGGTCAGAGGGCGCGAATGCCCCAGGAGGCCGCGAAGGTCTCGCCGGGCGCCAGCACGACCAGGTCGTCGCCGGAGTTGAACGCGTCCGGGGGAGCGGTCATCGGCTCGACCGCGACGCTGACCCGCGGCGTCGGGGTGTCGTCGCCGGTGTAGACCTGCAGCCAGCGGTGCCGGTCGTCGACCCACAGGGCGACACCGCTCTCGCCCGCGCGCAGCAGGACGGTGGCGCGGCCGTCGGCGTCGCGGTCGAGATCGCCGTAGGCGTGGTTGAGCACCGACCCGCCGATCGGGGACGGCACCCGGAACGCGTCCCCCGCCTCGCGGCCGGCCGGCAGCAGGCGGTCGTCGTCGGTGACCAGCCGGGTCGCCGCAGGCAGCTCGAGCTCCCAGCCGTCACACGGGCCGGGGCCGGCCAGCAGGTAGGGGTGTGCCCCCGACGCGTACGGCGCCGCGGTGCTGGCCAGGTTGGTCGCCTCCTGGGTCACCGTCAGCCCCTCGCCGTCGAGGGCGTAGGTCGTCCGCAGGGCCAGCGCCCACGGGTAGCCGGTCTGCGCCGGGAGGAAGTACGACAGCACGACCCGGTTCGCCGCGGACTCGGCCAGGGTCCACGACGCCCAGCGGACCAGGCCGTGCGAGGCGTTGCCCCGCTTCGGCTCGGACAGGGCCAGCTGGTGGGTGGTGCCCGCGAACTCGTAGCGGCCGTCGCGGATCCGGTTCGGCCACGGCACCAGCAGCTGCCCGCGTCCGCCCGCGGGCATCGCGTCCTCGGCGAAGCCGTCGACCAGCGCGCGCCCCTCGAAGCTCAGCGCGCGCAGCGCCCCGCATCCCTGGGTGACGACGGCACGGTAGCCGTGGGCCGCGAGGACGTACTGCTCACCGGTCGGCGGGGTCACGGCGCCAGCCTAGGCTCAGGTGCGCACGACCAGGTCGGCCCGCGCCCGCGTGTTCTCGCGTTCGTGCAGGTCCTGCTCGTCGGCGAGCCAGTCGGCCCAGTGCGGCCGCATCTCCTCGCCGTCGCGCTCGAGCCAGCGCCGCAGCCGCACGTCGAGGTCGGCCTCGACCCAGACGAGCAGGGTGACCAGGTCGTCGTAGGCGGCCGCGGCGCTGCCGACGCCCTCCAGGACCAGCAGCGGTCCGGGCTCGACGGTGCGGGTCTCGGCCCACCGGTCGGCGTACCAGTCCCAGCGGCGCCAGCGGCCGGGCCGTCCGGCGGCCAGGGGACGCAGCAGGTCCTCCACCGAGCGGCCGAGGCCGGGCAGGCCGCGCCAGCCCTCGAGCATCTCGTCGGTGCCCAGGACGACGGCCTCCGGGGCCAACCGGGACACCGCGCGGGCGAGGGTGGTCTTCCCCGAGCCCGCCAGGCCGTCCACGCAGACCAGCCGGCCGGAGCCGAGGGTCGGCGGACGGGACAGGGCCGCGGCGAGGACGTCAGAAGGCGAGGCCGTGGCCACGGTAGGTCGGGACCTCCTCGACGAAGCGCTCACCCTGGAGCAGCAGCACGCTCCGGCCGTGCTCGAACGGCTCACCGGACTTCGCATGCCGGAACCAGACCAGGTCGCCGATGGCCAGCCGTGCCGCGTTCGCGCCGACCAGCGGGGTCTGCACCTCGCCGGCGCCCTCGAGAGCGGTCAGGCCCAGGCCGGGCGGCGCCCACGGGGTGGGGGCACGGTCCGCGCCGGCGGGGCCGGAGGCGACCAGCCCACCGCCGTGCACCGTCGCCACGTCGGCGCTCGGGCGCCGCGTCACCGGCAGCCCGAAGAAGGCTGCTGGGGTGGGGGAGAAGGAGCGGTAGTGGTCGAACAGGGTCGGCGCCATCAGGCCCGAGCCGGCGGTGACCTCGGTGACCACCGGGTCCGCCGCCGACGACTCGATCGAGCCCGACCCACCCGCGTTCCAGAACTCCAGACCACCGAAGTCGCCATGGCCGACGAGGGCGTCCAGCGCCTCGCCGATGGCGGTACGACGGACCTGGAGCTGGGCGAGCGAGAGCTGCTTGATCCGGCGCACCACCGCGGACCTCGCGCGCTGGCCGGGCACGGCGTCGGGAACGCCCGCGACCTGGCCCTCGTAGGTCATCACGCCGACCAGCTGGAAGCCGGGCCGGTCGACCACCGCACGCGCCAGCGCGACGACCGCGCCGACGTCGTACAGCGGGGAGCGCTTGGGACCGACCGCCTGGCCGCCCCAGCGGAGGCCGGCGTCGACGTCGATCGCGACGCGCACCGGCACCGCGGTCGAGGCCCGCAGGCTGTCGACCAGGTCCAGGTGCGCGGCGTCGTCGACCATGATCGTCACCCGGGACGCTGCGCGGGGCGAGGCGACCAGCGCCGCCAGCGCCGCCCGGTCGACGCTCGGGTAGGCGACCACGATGTCGTCGCACACGTCCTGCTCGGCGAGCCACAGCGCCTCGGCCAGCGTGTAGGCCAGGACCCCCGCGAAGCCGTCCGCCGCCAGGGCCCGGCGGACGAGCGTGGGCACCCGCACCGACTTGGAGGCGACCCGGATCGGAGTCCCCGCCGCGCGGCGGGCCAGGTCGGCGGCGTTGGCGTCGAAGGCGTCGAGGTCCACCACGAAGACGGGCGTCGCGAGGGCCTCGGGCCAGGCGGCGACGGCCTCGCGCAGCCGGGCCGCGAGGCGGGTGCGCGCGACGGAGGAGGTTGCGGGTGGTGTCACGGCTGGTGGCATGGACGGGTGGTGCTGCACGTCGGCCATCGTTCCACGGGTGGGATGATCGGCCGGTGACCGCATCGCCGAACGAGCGCCCCGACGCACGCCGCCTCCAGGGCTCGGAGTACGTCGACGACGACGGCTCCGCGGACACCGCGCTGGCCCGGGCCCTGGCGGGCTACGACACCGGCGCGACGTCGTACCCGGAGGTCCTCGCCGCGCTCGGCGGTGCGCGGCTGCTGGTGCCGGTCGTGGCGATCCTGGGCGAGGCGGAGGTCGGCGCCGACGGCCTGGCTCGGGACAAGTCGAGCGACATGGCGGCCGTCCTGCTCACCGGAGCCGACGGCCGGATGGCGCTGCTGGCGTTCACCGACCTCGCGGCCCTGGCCGCCTGGGACCCCCAGGCGCGACCGGTGCCCGTCGCCGCGCACCTGGCCGCGGCGACCGCCGTCCAGGAGGGGGCGCACGCGCTGGTCGTGGACGTCGCGGGTCCGCACCCCTTCGTCCTCGCCGACGACGACCTCCACCGGGTCGCGGCCCGCTGGACGCCGGTGAGGCTCGAGGACGGCGGCTGGGGCTGGCTCGGGGATTCGGCGTCCGGGGAACAACTCCGGTAGCATCTGGCGTTGACCGATCCGTCATGCCCGCGCGAGCGGGGATGGCAGATCCACAAGCGGGGACCAGCACCATCGTCTCCCACCCAGCCGGCCGCCAGGTCGTCGGGTCCGGTCCATGGAGAGCGGTGGCGGACGCCACCGCTCGTGACTGGCTTCCGCTTGCACCAGCGGGAGCCTCTTCTCATTTGCAGGGCCGAAGACCTCCCGACCGACCGAGTTTGGAGGACACATCAGCACCGAGCTGCGCATCAACGAACGGATCCGGGTTCCCGAGGTCCGTCTCGTGGGACCCAACGGCGAGACCGTCGGCATCGTTCCCACCGACCAGGCACTCAAGCTCGCGCAGGAGGCCGACCTGGACCTGGTGGAGATCGCCCCGATGGGCAAGCCCCCCGTCTGCAAGCTCATGGACTACGGGAAGTTCAAGTACGAGAACGCCCAGAAGGCCCGTGAGGCGCGACGGAACCAGACCAACGTCATCATCAAGGAGATGAAGCTCCGGCCGAAGATCGACGCGCACGACTACGAGACCAAGAAGGGTCACGTCGTTCGCTTCCTCAAGGCCGGCGACAAGGTCAAGATCACGATCATGTTCCGCGGTCGCGAGCAGCACCGTCCCGAGCTGGGCTACCGCCTGCTGCAGAAGCTCGCCGAGGACGTCCAGGAGCTGGGCTTCGTGGAGTCCAACCCCAAGCAGGACGGCCGCAACATGACGATGGTCATCGGGCCGCACAAGAAGAAGGCCGAGGCCAAGGCCGAGGTGAAGGCCGCCAAGGAGGAGCGCCGCGCCGAGCGCGAGGCCGAGGCCGCCGCCGACGCCGCCGCGCAGGCCGAGCGGGTCGCCCAGAAGCCGGCCGCCCAGAAGAAGGAGCGGGGTCGCTCCGAGAACCTCGACCCCGAGATCGACGCCTGAGACCTCAGTCATAGGAGAGAGAGCAATGCCGAAGAACAAGACGCACTCCGGTGCCAGCAAGCGGTTCAAGGTCACGGGCAGCGGCAAGATCCTTCGCGAGAAGGCCGGCAAGCGCCACAACCTCGAGAAGAAGGCCTCCAAGGTCACCCGCCGCCTGACCGGCACGGTCGAGGTTGCCAAGAACGACGTCCCGCGCGCGAAGAAGATGCTCGGTCTCTGACCGGCCGTCGTCCGCACCTGAGCAAGCAACGAGGAGTTAGAAGATGGCACGCGTCAAGCGCGCAGTGAACGCGGCGAAGAAGCGTCGTACCACCCTGGACCGGGCCAGCGGCTACCGCGGCCAGCGCTCGCGGCTGTACCGCAAGGCCAAGGAGCAGGTCACCCACTCCCTGGTCTACAGCTACAACGACCGCAAGAAGAACAAGGGCAACTTCCGTCGCCTGTGGATCCAGCGGATCAACGCGGCCGCCCGCGCCGAGGGCCTGACCTACAACCGGTTCATCCAGGGCCTGAACCTGGCCGGCATCGAGGTCGACCGCAAGATCCTCGCCGACCTCGCGGTCAACGACCCGGCCGCCTTCGCGGCGATCGTGGCGCAGGCCAAGGCCGCGCTGCCCGAGGACGTCAACGCGCCTCGCGAGTCCGGCAAGGTCTCCGCCTGACCATGTCCGTGCCCCTGACCGCTGGCAACACCAGGGTCAAGGAAGCCCGGAAGCTGCACCGCCGCTCGGAGCGATCCGAGCGGCGGTGTTTCCTTGCCGACGGCCCGAAGGCCGTCGAGGGCGCCCTGGCGGTGCCCGGCTGTGTCGTCGAGGTCTTCGCCACCGCCGAGGCCGCCGGCGAGTACGCCGACCTGCTCGGTGCCGTCGGGGTGACGCTGGTCGACCCTCGGGCGATGTCGGGTCTCAGCGACAGCGTCAGCCCTGCGGGCATCGTCGCCGTGTGCCGGTTCCTGGCCGACGTCGAGGGCGCGCCCACCCCGCCGGCGGACCAGCGCCTGGTCACCATCTGCGCCGACGTGCGCGACCCCGGCAACGCCGGCACGGTGATCCGCACCAGCGACGCCGCCGGTGCGGACACGGTCGTCCTGGCCGGCGACTCGGTCGACGCCTACAACCCCAAGACCGTGCGCGCCACGGTGGGCAGCCTGTTCCACCTCCCGGTCCTCCTCGAGCGCGACCCGGCCGCCGCCGTACGACGCGCGCAGGACGCCGGCCTGACCGTGCTCGCCGCAGCCGGCGACGGGGAGGTCGACCTCTTCGCGGCCGACGACCTGCTGGCCCGACCCACGGCCTGGCTGTTCGGCAACGAGGCGTGGGGCCTGCCGCCCGAGCTGGCGGGGCTCGCCGACCACCGGGTGCGCATCCCCATCCTCGGCGCAGCCGAGTCGCTCAATCTCGCCACCGCCGCGGCGGTCTGTCTGTATGCCAGCGCCCGCGCCATGATGGCCCGGTGAGCGACCCCCTCGACCTCCTCCCGGACGGCGTCGTCATCGCCGGGGCCGACGGACGGGTGAGCGCCGTCAACGCGGTCGCCGTCCGGATGCTCGACCTCGGCTCGACCGCGACCGGCCTCGGTCGCCCGCTCGGCGAGGTGCTCGCCCTCACCGACCACGACGGCCGGTCCTGGCACGACGCGAACGCGCCCTACGAGGGCCTGTCGACGCGCACCGGCATCCCCGAGCAGTCCTGGCTGCTGCCCGACGGCACCGAGGTGCTGGTCACCGCCCGGCTGCACCGAGCGGCCCGCGGCGGAGCCGTCAGTGCCGTGGCCGTCGACCTGCGCTCGGGACGGGGCCGCGCACGCCTGGACCGTGACCGCTCGGACCTCGTGGCGACCCTCGCCCACGAGCTGCGGTCCCCGCTGACGGGCGTGAAGGGCTTCGTGCAGGCCCTGCTCCACCGCTGGGACAAGCTGAGCGACGAGCAGAAGCGGCTCATGCTGACGACCGCGAGCGCGGACGCCGACCGGCTCAGCCGCCTGATCGCCGAGCTCCTCGACGTCGCGCGCATCGACACCGGGCGGCTCCAGCTGCACCGCCGGCCCACGGACCTGGGGCGCAAGGCGGCGATGGTCCACGAGTCCATCACGGTGGTGACCTCGACCCCGATCGAGCTCCAGGTCGACGAGGACCTGCCGCCGGCCGACGCCGACCCCGACAAGGTGATGCAGGTCCTCACCAACGTGGTCGAGAACGCCGTGCGCCACGGCAGCGGCACCGTGCGGATGCACGTCGGACGCTGGGACCAGGACGCCGGCCAGCTCGCGGTCACCGTCACCGACGAGGGCGCCGGCATCGCGCCGGAGCTGCGGCAGCGGATCTTCACGAAGTTCTGGACGCAGAGCCGCGGCGGCGGCTCCGGGCTCGGGCTCTACATCGTGCGCGGCCTGGTGCGGGCGCACGGCGGCACGGTCGTCGTCGACGACCGGCCCGGCGGCGGAGCCCGGATCGTCACCACGTGGCCGTGCCTCCCCGCTCGGGGATGATGGTGCGATGACCGAGCTCGCCGGACCCGCCCAGGTCCTCCGGACCTATCTCGCCAGCGCCCGCACCGCCCTGCTGTGGAAGGTCGAGGGGCTGGGGGAGCGCGACCTGCGCCTGCCCCGCACCCCGACCGGGAGCAGCCTGCTCGGCATCGTTCTGCACTGCGCGAACGTGGAGATCGGCTACTTCGGCCCGACCTTCGGGCGGTCCTGGCCCGAGCCGGACCATCCCGCCCTGGTGCCCGAGGACGCCTACGACGCGGACCCCCAGGCCGACTGGACGGTGCCGGCCACCCTGCCCGCCGCGGACCTGGTCTCCTTCTACGAGCGCGTCGGGGCCTTCGCCGACGCGGCTCTGGCCGAGCTCCCCCTCGACACCGTCGGCCGGGTCCCGTGGTGGCCCGAGGACCGCTCGGCGGTGACCTTGCAGGAGATCGCGGTGCACGTCATGAGCGACCTCTACCGGCACGCCGGTCACGCCGACATCCTCCGCGAGCAGGTCGACGGCTCCACGGGGATGCGGCCCGGGATGACCAACGTGCCCGACGGGGTGGACTGGCCGGCGTACGTCGCACGGCTGACCGCGATCGCCGACCAGTTCCCCGCGTGAGGACCATCAGCGAATACCGGTTCGTCGCCGAGGGTCGACCGTTCCTAGACTTGGCCCACGATGTCTGGCCCGAACACTGACTACGACCCCGTGGAGGTCGCCGCCGTGAGCCCTGTTGAGGTCGAGGCGGCGCGCGACGCCGCGCTGGCCGCGATCGCCGCCGCCACCGACCTGGAGCAGCTCAAGGCGGTGCGCACCGAGCACGCCGGCGACCGCTCCCCGCTCGCTCTCGCCAACCGCGAGATCGGTGCGCTGCCACCCCAGGCCCGCAAGGAGGCCGGCCAGCGCGTGGGGCAGGCGCGCGGAGCCGTGAGCCAGGCACTCGCCGCGCGCCAGGTGGAGCTGGAGGCCGAGCACGAGGCGCGGATCCTCGTCGAGGAGGCCGTCGACGTCACGCTGCCGACCGACGAGGTGCCGGCCGGCGGCCGCCACCCGCTGACCACGGGCGCCGAGCTGATCGCCGACATCTTCGTGGCCATGGGCTGGGAGGTCGCCGAGGGCCCGGTCATCGAGGCCGAGTGGCTCAACTTCGACGCCCTCAACCTGGGGCCGGACCACCCCGCGCGCACGATGCAGGACACGTTCTGGACCGAGCCCGCCGACAACCACGTCGTGCTGCGCACCCACACCAGCCCGGTGCAGGCGCGGACCATGCTCACCCGCGGTGTGTCCGCCGACGCGCCGATCTACGTCGTGTGCCCGGGGCGGGTCTTCCGCACCGACGAGTACGACGCCACGCACTCGCCGATGTTCCACCAGGTCGAGGGGCTCGCCGTCGACGAGGGCATCTCGATGGCGCACCTCAAGGGCACCCTGGACCACTTCGCCTCGCAGATGTTCGGTGAGGGCATCACCACGCGCTTCCGGCCGTCGTACTTCCCCTTCACCGAGCCCTCCGCCGAGGTCGACCTCACCTGCTTCGTGTGCCGCGGCACCGGGCTCAAGGACGACGGTCCCGACGCCTGCCGCACGTGTCGCGGAGAGGGATGGATCGAGTGGGGCGGCTGCGGGATCGTCAACCCGCGTGTGCTCCAGGCCTGCGGGATCGACGCGGAGCGCTTCTCCGGCTTCGCCTTCGGCATGGGCATCGACCGGACGCTGATGTTCCGGCACGGCCTCGAGGACCTGCGCACCCTGTTCGAGGGCGACGTGCGCTTCACCACGGCATTCGGGAGTGAACTGTGAAGGCCCCTGTCTCCTGGATCCGGGAGCTCGTCGACCTGCCCGAGCACGTCACCACCGAGGTGCTGACCGACCGGCTCACCGCCCTGGGGCTCAAGCTCGAGGGCATCCACGCCGCCGGCGCCGGCATCCGCGGCCCGCTCGTCATCGGCAAGGTGCTCACCAAGGAGCCCGAGCCGCAGAAGAACGGCAAGACCATCAACTGGTGCAGCGTCGACGTCGGGGACGCGAACGGCACCGGTGAGCCCCAGGGCATCGTGTGCGGCGCCCACAACTTCGAGCCGGGCGACCTCGTCGTCGTCATCCTCCCGGGTGGCGCGCTGCCCGGCGGCTTCGAGATCTCCGCGCGCAAGACCTACGGGCACGTGTCGGCGGGCATGATCTGCTCGGTCCGCGAGCTCGGCATCGGCGACGACCACGACGGCATCCTCGTGCTGCCGCCGGACGCCGGCGCCCCCGGCGACGACGTGTTCGGCCTGCTCGGCCTCGACGAGGAGGTGATCGAGTTCGAGATCAACCCGGACCGGGCCTACGCGCTGTCCCTGCGCGGCCTGGCGCGGGAGGCCGCGCTCGGCTTCGCCGTCCCCTTCGCCGACCCCGCCGAGCGCGAGCTGCCGGCCGTCGACGGGCGCGCCTGGGAGGTCGTCGTGGACGACCCGGTCGGCTGTCCGGTCTTCGCCGCCCGTCTCGTCAGCGGCTTCGACCCGACCGCTGCCACCCCCGAGTTCATCCGGCGTCGCGTGGAGCAGGCCGGGATGCGCTCCATCTCGCTCGCCGTCGACATCACCAACTACGTCATGCTCGAGCTCGGCCAGCCGATCCACGGCTACGACGCCGACAAGGTCTCCGGAGCGCTCGGGGTGCGCCGGGCCCGCGAGGGCGAGCGGCTCACCACGCTCGACGACGTCGACCGGGAGCTGTCCACCGAGGACCTCGTCATCACCGACGACTCCGGCCCGATCGGACTGGCCGGCGTGATGGGCGGTGCGTCGACCGAGATGTCGGCGTCCACCACCCGCATCCTCGTCGAGGCAGCGCACTGGGACGCGGTGTCGATGTTCCGCACCGGCAAGCGGCACAAGCTCACCTCCGAGGCGGGCAAGCGCAACGAGCGCGGCGTGGACCCGCTGCTGCCCGGCATCGCGGCGGACCGGGTGGTCGAGCTCCTCGTCGAGCACGGCGGCGCGACCGCCGAGCCCGGCTTCACCCTGGTCGGCACGGCGCCGGAGCGCCCCTCGATCACCATCGCGACCGACCTCCCCGCGCGGCTCAGCGGGATCGACATCACCGCGATGACCACCGTGGAGAGCCTGCGCGCGATCGGAGCCGTCGTGGTCGAGCACGACGCGGCCACCATCGAGGTCACGCCGCCCACCTGGCGCCCCGACGTCAACGACCCCCACGACCTCGTCGAGGAGGTCGTCCGGATCGTCGGCTACGACCAGGTGCCGAGCGTGCTCCCGCGGCGTGCCACGGGCCGGGGCCTGACCCGCACCCAGCGGCTGCGCCGCCGGATCGGGCGCACCCTCGCGGGGTCCGGATTGGTCGAGGTGGTCACCTTCCCGTTCGTCGGCGAGGCCACCTTCGACAAGCTCGGGCTGCCGGCCGACGACCCGCTGCGCGCGACGGTCCGGCTGGCCAACCCGCTCTCCAGCGAGGAGCCGGCCTACACCACGACCCTGCTGCCGGGCCTGCTCGACGCGGCCGCCCGCAATGTCAGCCGCGGCGCCGCCGGCGTCGCGCTGTTCGAGACCGGCACGGTCGCCTTCCCCTCCGACAACGGGCCGGCGCCGATCTACGGCGTGCACACCCGCCCCTCCGAGGCCGAGCTCGAGAAGCTGGTCGAGGCCCTGCCCGTCCAGCCCCAGCACCTCGCCGTCGTCCTCGCCGGCGAGCGCCGTCGCGCGGGCTGGTGGGGGGCGGGCACCGAGGCCGGCTGGACCGACGCCCTGGCCGTCGTACGCCGTCTCGCCGCGGACCTCGGCGTCACCGTCGAGGTCGCCTCGGCGAGCCGGATGCCCTGGCATCCGGGCCGCTGCGCCCTGGTGAGCATCGACGGGGTGGAGGTCGGTCACGCCGGCGAGCTGCACCCAGGCGTGGTCAAGGCCTACGGTCTCCCGGCCCGCAGCGCGGCCGTCGAGCTCGACCTCGACGCCCTGATGGCCGCCGCCACCGAGGTGACGCCCGGTCCGCGCTTCTCGACGATGCCGGTCGCCAAGGAGGATGTCGCGCTCGTCGTGGACGCCGCGGTGACGGTCTCCGCGGTGGAGGCCGCGCTGCGTGAGGGCGCCGGCGAGCTGCTCGAGTCCATCCGGCTCTTCGACGTCTACACCGGGGAGCAGATCGAGGAGGGACAGAAGTCGCTGGCCTTCGCGCTGCGCTTCCGGGCCCCCGACCGCACCCTCACCGAGGCCGAGACCGGTGCCGCGCGCGACGCGGCGGTGGCGCGGGCCGCGGAGCTGACGGGAGCAGTGCAACGCTGATGCCCGCGCCGCGGCTGCGGCTGACCGGCGAGGTCACCTGGGACGGCGCCGCCGTGCCGGGCGAGCGGACGCGCACGCTGCTGGTGTCGCTGGCGCGGGCGGGAGGGCGGATCGTCCCCGAGGACCGCCTCATCGAGGAAATCTGGGGGGAGGGTGCGCCCGCGCGCCCCACCAAGGCGCTGCAGGTCGTGGTGTCCCGGGCCCGTGCGGCCACCGGGCCCGAGGTCGTCGAGCGCGCCGGTCACGGCTACCGGCTGGCGCTCGGCCCCGACGACGTCGACCTCTGGACCCGGGAGCGGGCGATCGAGGCGGCGCGGACGGCGGCCGCCGCGGGCGCATGGAGCGAGGCGGCGGCGTACCTCCCGCAGCTCGAGGGCGTGCCCGCGCTCGCCGGACGGATCCTCTCCGGACTGGGCCGGCACGAGGAGGCGCTCCCGCTGCTGGAGGAGGCGGGCTGCGCCGGCGACGAGCCCGCCCTCGCCGCCCTGCTGCGCAGCGAGTCGGCCGTGCGGGGCGCGCCCGCCGCGCTGGCCCGCTACGAGCGGCACCGGGCGAGCCTGTCCGACCGGCTCGGCGTGGACCCGTCCCCGGAGCTGCAGGCCCTGCACCGCGAGCTGCTCCTGCGCGACAGCCCGGAGCGCTCGGGCCTGAGCCACTACGCCAGCAGCCTGGTCGGACGCGACGGCGACCTCGCCCGGCTGCGTGCCCTGGTCCGCTCGCACCGCGTCGTCTCGATCCTCGGCCCGGGCGGACTCGGCAAGACCCGTCTGGCGCAGCTGGTCGCCGCGGACGCCGACCAGCCCGTCGTCCACGTGGTCGAGCTGGTCGGCGTGGTGGACCCGGCCGACGTCGTCGCCGAGGTCGGCTCGGCGCTCGGCGTGCGGAACTCGGTCACCGGTCGGCACGTGCTGACCCCCGACCAGCTGCGCGACGTGCGCTCGCGGATCGCCCAGCAGCTCGACCGGGCGCCGACCCTGCTCGTGCTCGACAACTGCGAGCACGTCGTCGGTGCCGTCGCCGACCTCGTCGCCTTCCTGGTCGCCGTCACGCCGACGCTGCGTGTGCTCACCACGACCCGGGCTCCGCTCGCCATCGCGGGTGAGCACGTCTTCGAGCTCGGCCGGCTCGGCGCCGCGGACGGCGCCGACCTCTTCCGACAGCGTGCGCTGGCTGCTCGGCCGGGTGTGGCGCTGCCCGAGGGTGCCGTCGCGGAGATCGTCGAGCGACTCGACGGCCTGCCGCTCGCGCTCGAGCTGGCCGCCGCCAAGGTCCGCGCCATGGCCGTCGCCGACATCGCAGCGCGCCTGGAGAACCGCTTCGCCCTGCTGCGCGGGGGTGACCGCGCCGCCCCGGACCGCCACCAGACCCTGCTCGCGGTCATCGACTGGTCGTGGAACCTGCTCGCCGACCGGGACCGTCGTGCCCTGCGGCGGCTCTCGGTGTTCCAGGACGGATTGACCCTCGCGGCGGCCGAGACGGTGCTCGGTGCGGACGCGCTCGCCTCGGTCGAGGAGCTCGTCGCCCAGTCACTGCTGACGGTGCTCGACGGCGGCAGCGGGCCGCTGCGCTACCGCATGCTCGAGACGGTCCGCGAGTTCGGCCGGATGCAGCTGGTCGACGCCGGCGAGGCGGCCCAGGCGCAGGCGGCCCATCTGGCCTGGGCGGTCGCCTTCGCCGACCGGCACGCGCCGCGGGTGTTCTCGCGCGACCAGGTGGAGGTCATGGACGCCATCGCCGTCGAGGAGGCCAACCTCGCCGACGCCCTCCGCAAGGCGCTCGTGGCCCGCGATCCGGACGCCGTGGCGGCGCTGCTCGCACTGCTGGGGAGCTTCTGGAGCATCCGCGGCGTGCACGCCCGGGTGATCGTGCTCTGCGAGGCGGTCGCGGGCGTCCTCGGCGAGCTGCCGGTCAGCCCGGAGCGCGCCGACCAGGCGCGCGCCGCCCTGTGCCTGACCCTGGTCAACTCCTGGATCGCGCAGCTCGACGTGCTCGAGGTCCTCCTCGCGGCGCTGACCGCGCTCGGGCCCGGTACGACGAGCCCGCGGATCGCGGCGATGACCACGGTGGTGCTCGGGGCCAAGGCGCCGGCGGCCAGCCCGCTGCTGACGCCTGCGGACGAGCTCGTCGGCGACCCGGACCCGCTGGTCCGCGGCATCGCGCTGCAGTGGCGCAGCCACGAGCGCGAGAACATCGGGGACGCCCCGGCAGCGATCGCGGCCGCGGAGCAGGCGCTGGCGATCACCACCGACGACAGCGGGCCGTGGACGAGCGCGGTGCTGCACGCGCAGCTCGCCGGGCTCTACAGCCAGCTCGGACGGATCGCCGACGCCGAGCCGCACGCGCGCGCCGCCGTACCGGTCCTGGTCCGGCTCGGTGCCCACGAGGACGCCCTCCAGGCGATGACGATCTCCGCCGTCGCCTGGCTCGAGCGCGACGACCCCGCTGCCGCGCAGCGGGTCCTCGACGACGTGCTGGCGCACCTGGACCGGGCGGCGGCGGGTGCCTACACGGCGCGCGGCACGGTGCTGGTCACCCAGGCTGAGATCGCCTTCGCCCGTGGCGACGTGGAGGAGGGCTGCCGGGTCGTGGAGCAGGCGGCCGAGGCGATGGCCGCGGTGCGCTTCCCCGGCATGGGGGCGGACGCCGACATCGCGCCCTGGCTGATCTACGGCAACACCGTCACCCTCGTGGCCTTCGCCCTCCACGACCGCGAGCCGCGCGGCCGGGAGGCGCACCGGTGGCTGGTGGAGGCCCTGCCCCGCGTCCTCGACCGCGAGCGGCACTTCGTCGACGTCCCGGTCCTGGGCCTGATGCTCTTCGCCCTCGGGACCTGGTCGCTGCGCTTCGGCACGCTGCCGCCGCAGGACGCGGTCCGGCTGCTGGTGCTCGCCGACCGCCTGGGCTACCCGCGCTTCGTGCCCTCCCTCTCCTGGGAGCGGGCCGCCGCGCGCTGCGACGACGCGGTGCCGGGGGAGCGAGCGCGCCTCGACGTCGCGTACGGCGAGCGTCGCGGGCCTGACCTGCTGGACGAGGCTCGCGACGTCGTCGCTCGGCTGCTGCGCTGACCCTCAGAGCTTGCGGGAGTAGGACCGCACCGCCAGGGGAGCGAAGATGGCGACCACCGCCGCGCAGCCGAGCAGCGCCCAGCCGACCTCGGCGGTGAGGCGACCCTCGTTGATCAGGTCGCGACAGGCCGTCACCACGTGCGAGACCGGGTTGACCTTCACGAACGCCTCCAGCCAGCCCGGCAGCGAGTCGGCGGGGACGAAGGCGTTGGACAGGAAGGTCAGTGGGAACATGATCATCATCGAGATGCCCTGGACCGCCTGCGCGGAGCGGGCGACGGTGCCGAGCCAGGTGAAGATCCAGGCGAGCGACCATGCCGCGACGATGGTCAGCAGCCAGCCGCCGAGCGTGCCCAGCACGCCGCCACCCGGCCGGTAGCCCATCGCGATGCCGACCAGGATGGTCAGGGTCGCGGCCACCAGGTAGCGGATCACGTCGGCGAGGGCCGGTCCGGCGAGGGGCGCGATCCGTGCGATCGGCAGGGACCGGAAGCGGTCGAAGACGCCCTTGTCCATGTCCTCGCGCAGCTGGGTGCCCATCGCCATGCAGGACGTCAGCGCCGTCTGCGCGAGGATCCCCGGGATGATGATCGGCAGGTAGGCGCTGACGCTGCCCGAGATCGCGCCGCCGAAGACGTAGGCGAACATCGCGGTGAAGAGCAGCGGCTGGATGGTGACGTCGAAGAACTGCTCGGGGTTGCGGCGCATCTTCTTCGTCGCCCGCCAGGCCATGGCCAGGGTCTGGTCGACGGTCTCGCGCAGCGAGGGCCGGGCCGGCAGGGCCGCCGGGTCGAGCGGAGCGCCGACGGCGGAACGGGTGTCGATGGTCGCGGTCATCAGGCCACCTCCTCGGTGGGGTCGCTGTGGTGCCCGGTCAGGGCGAGGAACACCTCGTCGAGCGTGGGCTGGCGGACGGTCGCGGCGGTGATCGAGACCTCCGCCTGGCGCAGCGCGATGAGGATGTCGCCGGCGCGGTCCGCGTCCGCGAGTGGGACGTTGAGTCCGCCGGCCTCCGGGGTGAGCACCGGCGCCTCGCCCAGCGCGCGCTCCACGACGGCGGCCGCGGCGGCCGTCTGGCCCCGCTCGGCCAGGCGCAGGTGCAGCGTCGAGGAGCCCACGCCCGCCTTCAGCTGCTCCGGCGTGCCCTCGGCGACCTTGCGGCCCGCGTCGATGACGGCGATGCGGTCGGCGAGCTGGTCGGCCTCGTCGAGGTACTGGGTGGTCAGCAGGATCGTCGAGCCCTGCGCGACCAGCTCTCGGATGGTGTCCCACATCTGGCCGCGGGTGCGGGGGTCCAGGCCGGTGGTCGGCTCGTCGAGGAAGATCAGCGGCGGGCGGGCGATGAGGGACGCCGCGAGGTCCAGACGCCGTCGCATGCCGCCGGAGAAGGCCTTGATCTGGCGGCCCGCGGCCTCGGTCAGGCCGAAGCGCTCGAGCAGGTCGTCGGCGAGGGCGTAGGCCCGCTGCCGGCGGTGGCCGAGCAGCCGCGCGAAGAGGACCAGGTTCTCGGTCGCGGTCAGGTTCTCGTCCACGGAGGCGTACTGGCCGGTCACGCCGAGCAGCTGGCGGACCCGGTGCGGGTCCGCGGCGACGTCGACGCCGAAGACGGCGGCGCGTCCGCCGTCGATGGGGAGCAGCGTGGCGAGCATGGACAGGGTCGTGGTCTTGCCCGCGCCGTTGGGCCCGAGGACGCCGAAGACCTCGCCTCGCCGTACCTGGAGGTCGATGCCGTCGACGGCCCGGAAGGTCCCGAAGGCCTTGACCAGGCCGCGGGCGTCGACCGCGAGGTCGCGGTCCGGGGGTGGAGGGTGCAGGATGTCGCTCATGGGGCCGAGCGTCCCGCCCGTCGCCTTCAGTCCGCCTTCAGCGGACCCCCTTCGCGGTTTCATGCATGACCCTGTATATTCATGCACATGAGCAGGGTCAGGGCCGCCGTCGCCGGCGCCAGCGGGTACGCCGGGGGTGAGCTCGTCCGGTTGCTGCTGGGCCATCCGGGAGTCGAGATCGGCGCGCTCACCGCGGGCAGCAACGCAGGGGAGCGGCTGGGCGCGCTGCAGCCCCACCTGACGCCCCTGGCGGAGCGGGTGCTCGAGCCGACCACCGCGGAGGTGCTCGCCGGGCACGACGTCGTCTTCCTCGCGCTGCCCCACGGACAGTCCGGCGCGCTCGCCGAGGAGCTGTCCGCGCGGGACGCGGGAGTGGTCGTCATCGACTGCGGCGCCGACTTCCGTCTCGAGGACGCCGGGGCCTGGGAGCGTTTCTACGGCAGCGCCCACGCCGGCACCTGGCCCTACGGGCTGCCCGAGCTGCCCGGCAACCGCGCGGCCCTCCGGGGCGCCACGCGGGTCGCCGTACCCGGCTGCTATCCCACGGTCTCCTCTCTCGCCCTCGCCCCGGCCGTCGCCGGAGGGCTGGTCGTCCCCGACGTCGTCGTCGTCGCCGCCTCCGGCACCAGCGGCGCCGGCAAGGCCGCCAAGCCCCATCTGCTCGGAAGCGAGGTGATGGGCAGCACCAGCGCGTACGGCGTGGGCGGGGTCCACCGGCACACGCCCGAGATCACCCAGAGCCTGAGCCGCGTGGCCGGCACCGGCGCCGAGGTGCGGGTGAGCTTCACGCCCGTGCTCGTGCCGATGCCCCGCGGCATCCTGGCGACCTGCTCGGCGCCTCTCGCCGGCGCCGTGACGGCGGAGGAGGCCCACGCGGTCTACGCCAAGGCCTACGCCGAGGAGCCCTTCGTCCACGTCCTGCCCGCGGGCCAGTGGCCCCAGACCCAGGCGGTCCTCGGCTCCAACGCGGTCCACCTGCAGGTGACCGTCGACGAGGCGGCGGGACGGCTGGTCGCCGTAGGCGCGGTCGACAACCTCGCCAAGGGCACCGCCGGCGCCGCCGTGCAGTGCATGAACCTCGCCCTGGGTCTCGACGAGACCACCGGCCTCTCGACGGTAGGACTGGCCCCGTGACCGAGCTCTCCCTCTCCCGCTATCCCGAGACCCTGGCCGTCGTACGGCTCCCCGCCGGGGCCGAGATCCCGCTGTGGGCGGAGTCGTCCTCGGTCTTCGCGATCACGGCGACCGCCACCGAGACCTCGCTGGTGTGTGCCGGCCGCAGCGTGCCGAAGAAGGCGCGGCACCAGAAGCCATGGACCGCCTTCTGCGTGGACGGCACCCAGGACCTGGCGACGCCGGGTGTCCTGGTCGCCATGCTGAGCCCGCTCGCCGAGGCCGAGGTCCCGGTGTTCGTGCTCTCCACCTTCGACACCGACTGGGTCCTGGTCCCGACGGGCATGGCCGACCGGGCCGAGGAGGCGTGGCGACGATCGGGGCACACCGTCGCCCCCGCCGTCCCCGTCCCATAGCACCCAGCAGAAGGAACCTTCCGTGAGCGTGACCCACCCCGCCGGCTTCGTCGCCGCCGGCGCCGCCATCGGCCTGAAGTCCACCGGCAAGCCCGACCTCGCCCTGGTCCTCAACCAGGGCCCGACCTTCGACTCGGCCTCGGTGTTCACCAGCAACCGGTGCAAGGCCAATCCCGTGCTGTGGAGCGAGCAGGTCGTCAAGGACGGCGTCGTGCGCGCCGTCGTGCTCAACTCCGGTGGAGCGAACTGCTACACCGGCCCCGAGGGCTTCCAGACCACCCACCAGGTCGCCGAGCGGGTCGGCGAGCTCGCCGGGATCGCGCCCGGCGACGTCGTCGTCTGCTCGACCGGCCTGATCGGCCTGGTCAACGACCGCCAGACCCTGCTCGACGGGGTCGCCGCCGTGCACGCCCGGCTCTCGCCGGACGGCGGCGATGCCGCGGCCGAGGCGATCATGACCACCGACACGGTGAGCAAGCAGGTCGTGGTCACCGACGACGCCGGCTGGTCGATCGGCGGCATGGCCAAGGGTGCCGGCATGCTCGCGCCGGCCCTCGCGACCATGCTCGTCGTCATCACGACCGATGCCGTCGTCCCCGCCGGCGACCTGGACGCCGCGCTGCGCGCGGCGACCCGGGTCACCTTCGACCGGCTCGACTCGGACGGCTGCCAGTCGACCAACGACACCGTGACCGTCATGGCGAGCGGTGCGTCCGGCGTGACCCCGACCCGCGCGGACTTCACGGCCGCGCTGACCGAGGTCTGCCGCTCGCTCGCGGTCCAGCTCCTGGCCGACGCCGAGGGAGCCGACCACGAGATCGCGATCACCACCGTCAACGCCGCCTCCGAGGACGACGCGGTCGAGGTCGGCCGGAGCGTGGCCCGCAGCAACCTGTTCAAGGCCGCCGTCTTCGGCAAGGACCCGAACTGGGGCCGGGTGCTCGCGTCGGTCGGTACGACGAGCGCCGCGTTCGACCCTGCCGACCTCGACGTCGCGATGAACGGCGTGTGGGTCTGCCGCAACAGCACCCCCGCCGAGGACCCCGCGCTCGTCGACCTGTCCGAGCGGAAGGTGAGCGTGACCATCGACCTCAAGTCCGGCGACGCCGAGGCGACGGTCTGGACCAACGACCTCACCCACGCCTACGTCCACGAGAACAGCGCCTACTCCTCATGAGCAACCCCGCGGAGACCCACGAGTCGGGCAAGCCCGACCCCTTCAAGGCCGAGACCCTCGCCGGGGCGCTGCCCTGGCTGAAGGCCTACCACGGCAAGGTCGTCGTGGTGAAGTACGGCGGCAACGCCATGACCGACGACGTGCTCAAGCGCGCCTTCGCCGAGGACATCGCCTTCCTCCGCTTCGCCGGCTTCCGACCGGTGGTCGTGCACGGGGGCGGTCCGCAGATCTCCACGATGCTCGACCGGCTCGGCATCGAGTCGGAGTTCCGTGGCGGCCTGCGGGTCACCACGCCCGAGGCGATGGACGTCGTCCGGATGGTGCTGGTCGGCCAGGTGCAGCGCGAGCTCGTGGGACTCATCAACGAGCACGGTCCACTGGCGGTCGGTCTCTCGGGTGAGGACGCGGGGCTGTTCACCGCGGAGCAGACCAACACCGTGGTCGACGGCGAGGAGGTCGACCTCGGGCTGGTCGGCGAGGTCGCGCAGGTCCGGCCCGAGGCGGTGCTGGACCTGATCGAGGCCGGCCGGATCCCGGTGGTCTCGAGCGTCGCGCCCGACGTGGACGGGGTCGTGCACAACGTCAACGCCGACTCGGCCGCCGCCTCGCTGGCCGCCGCCCTCGGCGCCGAGAAGCTGCTCGTCCTCACCGACGTCGAGGGCCTCTACCTCGACTGGCCGGACCCGGAGGAGGTCATCGGCGAGATCAGCCCCGAGGCGCTGGAGGAGATCCTCCCGACCCTGGCGAGCGGCATGATCCCGAAGATGAGCGCCTGCCTGCAGGCCGTGCGCGACGGGGTCAAGCGCGCCACGGTCGTCGACGGGCGCCAGGCGCACGCCGTCCTCCTGGAGCTGTTCACCGACGAGGGTGTGGGCACCCAGGTGCTCCCCGGCGTGACCACGAAGACCCGCAAGGCGAGGGAGACGTCGACGTGACGACCAATGCTGCCTGGACCGAGCGCTACACGGGCGCGCTGATGAACACCTTCGGGCCGCCGAAGACCGTGCTGGCCCGCGGTGCCGGCGCGCACGTGTGGGACGTCGACGGCCGCGAGTACGTCGACCTGCTGGGCGGGATCGCGGTCAACGCGCTGGGCCACGGCCATCCGCGACTGGTCGCCGCGGTCACCGAGCAGCTGCAGACCCTCGGCCACATCTCGAACTTCTTCGCGAGCGCCCCGCAGATCACGCTGGCCGAGCGGCTCGGCGCGCTGCTCCGGGCCGGTGTGGCCGAGCCGGTCGAGACCCGGGTGTTCTTCACCAACTCGGGCGCCGAGGCGAACGAGGCGGCGCTCAAGCTGACCCGGCGTACCGGGCGCACGAAGATCGTCGCGACCGAGGGCTCCTTCCACGGGCGCACCATGGGCGCGCTGGCTCTGACCTCGAAGGCGGCCTACCGCGAGCCCTTCGAGCCGCTGCCCGGCGAGGTCGTCTTCGTCCCCTACGGCGACGCGGCGGCCCTCGAGGCAGCCGTCGACCGGGACACCGCGGCCGTGCTCGTCGAGCCGGTCCAGGGGGAGGCCGGCGTCATCGTGCCGCCGCGCGACTACCTCCCCAGCGCGCAGCAGATCGCCCACGCGAGCGGGGCCCTCCTGTGGCTCGACGAGATCCAGACCGGGGTGGGCCGCACCGGCGCGTGGTTCGCCCACCAGCACCCGGCGCTGGTCGACGCGCCGGTCGTGCCCGACATCGTCACCCTGGCCAAGGGCCTCGCCGGCGGGATTCCCGTCGGCGCCTGCCTGGCGACCCACGGTGCCGGCAAGCTCTTCGACCCCGGCAACCACGGCACCACCTTCGGCGGCAACCCGGTCGCCGCGGCGGCCGCGCTCGCCGTCCTCGACGTGATCGAGGACGAGGGCCTGCTCGCGCACGCCGAGGCCCAGGGGCGAGGCCTGCGCGAGGCGGCCGCAGCGGACCCGCGCGTGGTGGAGACCCGGGGCGAGGGGCTCCTCGTCGGGCTCACGCTCGTCGAGCCGAAGGCCGCCGAGGTGGTCTCCGCCGCCCAGGACGCGGGCTTCCTGCTCAACGCGGCGACGCCGGAGCGGATCCGGATGGCGCCGCCGCTGAACCTTCCCGACACCGACGTGGCGGCCTTCGCCGCCGCCTGGCCGACGATCCTCGACCACGCGGAGGTGGCCCGATGACCCGCTCGTTCCTGCGCGACGACGACCTGACGCCCGCCGAGCAGGCCGAGGTGCTGGCGCTGGCGGCGCAGATGAAGGCCCACCCCTACGACACCAAGCCGCTCGCCGGGCCGCGCACGGTCGCGATGATCTTCGACAAGCCGACCCTGCGCACGCAGGCGTCCTTCGCCGCGGGCATCGCCGAGCTCGGCGGGCACCCGATGCTCGTCGACGGCACGCTCGCGGGGATCGGCAAGCGGGAGTCGGTCGCCGACGTCGCCCGCGTGCTGGGCCGCCAGGCGTCGCAGATCGTGTGGCGCACCTTCGCGCAGGCGAGCCTCGAGGAGATGGCGTCGTACGCCGGGGTTCCCGTCGTCAACGCGCTGACCGACGACTTCCACCCCTGCCAGCTGCTGGCGGACCTGCTCACCATCCGCGAGCACAAGGGCGAGCTGGCCGGCCTGACCGCCGCCTTCCTCGGCGACGGCGCCTGCAACATGGGCAACTCCTGGCTGCTGGCGGGCGCCACCGCGGGCATGCACGTGCGGGTCAGTGGCCCGGACGGCTACGTCCCGGGCGAGGACATGTTCGCCCGCGCCCGCGAGATCGGTGCCGAGACCGGCGGGTCCGGGACTGCGGTGGCCGACCCGCACGAGGCCGTCGCGGGCGCCGACGTCGTGATCACCGACACCTGGGTCTCGATGGGCAAGGAGGACGAGGCGTCCGCCCGCCGCGCCGTCTTCGGCCCCTGGTCGGTGACAGCCGAGCTGGTCGCCGCGGCGAAGCCGGACGCGATCGTGCTGCACTGCCTGCCGGCGTACCGGGGGATGGAGATCGCGGCCGAGGTCATCGACGGGCCGCAGAGCGTCGTGTGGGACGAGGCGGAGAACCGGCGCCACGCCCAGAAGGCGATCCTCTCGTGGCTCGAGGACCAGAGGTCCTGACATGCACGAGCACGCCCTGACCCCGATGACGAAGAGCGCCCGGCAGGCGATCGTCGTCGAGCTGCTGGAGACGCGCGAGGTGCGCTCGCAGCCGGAGCTCGCCGACCTGCTGGGCGAGCGGGGCGTGCACGTCACCCAAGCCACCCTGAGCCGGGACCTGCTCGAGCTCGACGCGGTCAAGGTGCGCTCCGCCAGCGGCGCCCTGGTGTACGCCGTGCCCGCCGAGGGCGGGAACCGCGCGCCCGTGACCGGCGAGGGCGCGGGCGCCCACCACCGCCTCTCGCGCCTGGCCACCGAGCTGCTCGTCAGCGCGGAGGCCAGCGCGAACCTCGTGGTGCTGCGCACGCCCCCGGGTGCGGCCCAGTTCCTGGCCAGCGCGATCGACAAGGTCGAGCTGGCCGACGTGCTGGGCTCGATCGCCGGCGACGACACTGTGCTCGTGATCGGGCGCGATCCCGCCGGGGGAGACGCCCTGGCCCACATGTTCACCGCTCTCGCCGAAGGCGACACCCGAAAGGAACACAGTTGAGCAAGGTCCTGACCTCCCTGCCCCGGGGAGAGCGCGTCGGCATCGCCTTCTCCGGCGGCCTCGACACCTCCGTCGCCGTCGCGTGGATGCGCGCGAAGGGTGCGATCCCCTGCACCTACACCGCCGACATCGGTCAGCCCGACGAGCCCGACATCGCCGGCGTCCCCGTGCGTGCCCGCGAGTACGGCGCCGAGATCGCCCGAGCGGTCGACATCAAGCCGCAGCTGGTCGAGGAGGGGCTCGCCGCCCTCGCCTGCGGCGCCTTCCACATCCGCTCGGGTGCGAAGGCCTACTTCAACACGACCCCGCTCGGTCGCGCCGTGACCGGCACCATGCTGGTGCGCACGATGCAGGCCGACGACGTCAACATCTGGGGCGACGGGTCGACCTACAAGGGCAACGACATCGAGCGCTTCTACCGCTACGGCCTGATGGCCAACCCGGAGCTGCGCATCTACAAGCCGTGGCTCGACGCCGACTTCGTGGCCGAGCTCGGCGGCCGGCACGAGATGAGCGAGTGGCTCCTCGCCCACGGCCTGCCCTACCGCGACTCCACCGAGAAGGCGTACTCCACCGACGCCAACATCTGGGGCGCCACCCACGAGGCGAAGACCCTCGAGCACCTCGACGTCTCCCTCGAGGTCGTCGAGCCGATCATGGGGGTCAAGTTCTGGGACCCCTCCGTGGCCATCGAGACCGAGGACGTGTCGGTCACCTTCGAAGCCGGTCGTCCCGTCGCGATCAACGGCAAGCGGTACGACGACCCGGTCGCGCTGGTGCTGGAGGCGAACGCCATCGGCGGGCGCCACGGCCTGGGCATGTCCGACCAGATCGAGAACCGCATCATCGAGGCGAAGTCGCGTGGCATCTACGAGGCGCCCGGCATGGCGCTGCTGTTCGCGGCGTACGAGCGTCTGCTCAACGCGATCCACAACGAGGACACGCTCGCGAACTACCACCTCGAGGGCCGCAAGCTCGGCCGGCTGCTCTACGAGGGCCGCTGGCTCGACCCGCAGGCTCTGATGCTGCGCGAGTCGATCCAGCGCTGGATCGCCTCGCTCGTCACCGGCACGGTCACCCTGCGCCTGCGTCGCGGCGACGACTACACCATCCTGCGCACCGAGGGCCCGAACTTCTCCTACCACCCCGAGAAGCTGTCGATGGAGCGCGTCGAGAACGCCGCCTTCGGCCCGACGGACCGCATCGGCCAGCTGACCATGCGCAACCTGGACATCGCCGACTCGCGCGCGAAGCTCGAGCAGTACGCCGGCCAGCCGCTCGACCAGGGCACGGTCCTGGTCGAGCACGGCACCCTGTTCGGCGAGCTCCCGGCGGGCGGCTACGACCAGATCACCGCGAACCCCGACGGGGGCGACGAGGGCGAGGCGATCCTCGAGGAGGCGGCGATGGAGCTCGGGACCGACTGATGACGGACGGGGTGACCGACGGGATGGGCGAGGGCGAGCGGGCGGGCCCCGGACGGCCCACGCGGCGCACGGTGGCCCGGGTGCTGCCGGTCAGCGCGCAGGGCAGGGTGCTGCTGCTGCTCGGCTGCGATCCCGCCGTGCCGGCGGTGCGCTACTGGTTCTCGGTCGGCGGCGCGGCCGATCCGGGGGAGTCCCTGGCGCAGGCGGCGGCCCGGGAGCTGCGGGAGGAGACCGGCATCGTGGTGTCCGCGGACCGGCTCGGTGAGCCGTTCGGGACCTTCGAGGTCGCGTTCTCGTGGAACGGCCGCGACTACGTCAACGAGTCCACCCTGTTCGCGGTCGCGCTCGAGGAGACGCCCGTCAGCTTCGAGGGACTGGACCTGCTGGAGTCGCAGTCGATCTTCGACGCGGCCTGGTGGACGCCCGAGGACCTCGAGCGGGACGGCCGTGCGGTGGACCCGCGGCTGGTCGACCAGATGCGAGCGGCGATCGGCCACGTACGAGGAGTGAGGGCATGAGCGAGACCAACACCGGCAAGCTGTGGGGCGGGCGCTTCGAGGGCGGGCCGTCGCCGGAGCTCGACGCGCTCTCGCGCTCGACCCACTTCGACTGGCGCCTCGGCCTCTACGACATCGCGGGCTCCCACGCCCACGCGAAGGCGCTCGGTGCGGCGGGCCTGCTCAGCGCCGACGAGGAGGCCGAGCTGCACCGCGGGCTCGACGCTCTCGCCCGCCGCTTCAGCGACGGCTCGCTCCGGCCCGGCCCCGCCGACGAGGACGTCCACGGCGCGCTCGAGCGGCTGCTCATCGAGGAGGTCGGCCCCGAGGTCGGCGGCAAGCTGCGGGCCGGGCGCTCGCGCAACGACCAGATCGCCACGCTCTTCCGGTGCTACCTGCTCGACCACGCGGTCACGGTCGCCGGCCTGGTCCTCGACCTGGTGGACGCGCTGGCCGACCAGGCCGAGCGGCACCTGACCTCGGTGGACGGGGGACCCGCCGTCATGCCCGGGCGGACCCACCTGCAGCACGCGCAGCCGGTCCTGCTCTCCCACCATCTGCTCGCGCACGCCTGGGCGCTGCTGCGCGACGTCGACCGGCTCGGCGACTGGCGCCGGCGGGTGGCCGGCGACTCGCCGTACGGCTCCGGCGCGCTGGCGGGCCAGAGCCTGGGCCTCGACCCCGAGCTGGTGGCCCGCGAGCTGGGCTTCACCGGCTCGACCGCGAACTCGATCGACGGCACGGCATCGCGCGACTTCGTGGCAGAGTTCGCCTTCGTCGCCGCACAGACCGGCATCGACATCAGCCGGATCGCCGAGGAGGTGATCTTGTGGGCGACGAAGGAGTTCGGCTTCGTGACGCTGCACGACTCCTGGTCGACCGGGTCGAGCATCATGCCGCAGAAGAAGAACCCGGACATCTCCGAGCTCGCCCGAGGCAAGGCCGGGCGCCTGGTCGGCAACCTCACCGGGCTGCTCACCACGCTGAAGGCTCTGCCGCTTGCCTACAACCGCGACCTGCAGGAGGACAAGGAACCGGTGTTCGACTCGGTCGACACCCTCGAGGTCCTGCTGCCGGCGTTCACCGGTCAGATCGCGACGCTCGTCTTCGACACCGTGCGGATGGGTGAGCTGGCCCCGCAGGGCTTCTCGCTCGCGACCGACATCGCCGAGTGGCTGGTCAAGCAGGGCGTGCCGTTCCGGGTCGCCCACGAGCTGGCCGGTGCGTGCGTGCGCGAGTGCGAGGGGCTCGGCATCGAGCTCGACGAGCTCACCGACGAGCAGTTCGCTGCCATCTCGCCGCACCTGACCGCGGAGGTACGCGCCGTCCTGACGGTCGCCGGGTCGGTCGCCTCGCGGGACGGGCGCGGGGGCACCGCTCCGGTCCGTGTCGCCGAACAGCTCGCTGACCTGCGCAAACGCGTCCAGGCGGCGCGCTCCGCGCGCTGAGGGGGACCCCGATTTGCAACGAGGGGGACGTTTGCTGTTAATGTTCTTCTCGTTGCGGGGAACGCAGCGAGAACCTCCGGGGCAAGGCCCCAAACACGAGGTTTCGCCGCGTCCGCAGCACGGTTCAGATCCAGGTCTGAGACTCCGGTCGCCCGGAGTTGACGAGCAGGAGGCGAACCACTAACGTTTCACAGGTTGCCCCGCGACCGAAGCCCACGAGGCCGAGGCGTGAGTGCGTGTGATGTTTGAGAACTCAACAGTGTGTCATGCATAGATTGTTGCGAATGTTTGTGTGCGCCTGATCCTGTTTGGGGTTGGGTGTGTGTTTTCGGCAATGATGATTCTGATGACAAGTTTTTGTCAGTGGGGTCGTGTTGTCAGGTTTGGATTTTCTTATGGAGAGTTTGATCCTGGCTCAGGACGAACGCTGGCGGCGTGCTTAACACATGCAAGTCGAGCGGAAAGGCTCCTTCGGGGGTACTCGAGCGGCGAACGGGTGAGTAACACGTGAGTAATCTGCCCTGTGCTCTGGGATAGCCACCGGAAACGGTGATTAATACCGGATATGACACTGTCACGCATGTGGTGGTGTGGAAAGTTTTTTCGGCGCAGGATGTGCTCGCGGCCTATCAGCTTGTTGGTGAGGTAATGGCTCACCAAGGCTTTGACGGGTAGCCGGCCTGAGAGGGTGACCGGTCACACTGGGACTGAGACACGGCCCAGACTCCTACGGGAGGCAGCAGTGGGGAATATTGGACAATGGGCGGAAGCCTGATCCAGCAACGCCGCGTGAGGGATGACGGCCTTCGGGTTGTAAACCTCTTTCAACTCCGACGAAGCGCAAGTGACGGTAGGGGTAGAAGAAGGACCGGCCAACTACGTGCCAGCAGCCGCGGTAATACGTAGGGTCCGAGCGTTGTCCGGAATTATTGGGCGTAAAGGGCTCGTAGGCGGTTTGTCGCGTCGGGAGTGAAAACAGCCAGCTTAACTGGTTGCTTGCTTTCGATACGGGCAGACTAGAGGTATGCAGGGGAGAATGGAATTCCTGGTGTAGCGGTGAAATGCGCAGATATCAGGAGGAACACCGGTGGCGAAGGCGGTTCTCTGGGCATTACCTGACGCTGAGGAGCGAAAGTGTGGGGAGCGAACAGGATTAGATACCCTGGTAGTCCACACCGTAAACGTTGGGCGCTAGGTGTGGGACCTATTCCATGGGTTCCGTGCCGTAGCTAACGCATTAAGCGCCCCGCCTGGGGAGTACGGCCGCAAGGCTAAAACTCAAAGGAATTGACGGGGGCCCGCACAAGCGGCGGAGCATGCGGATTAATTCGATGCAACGCGAAGAACCTTACCTGGGTTTGACATACACCGGAAGCCCCTAGAGATAGGGGTCTCTTTGATACTGGTGTACAGGTGGTGCATGGCTGTCGTCAGCTCGTGTCGTGAGATGTTGGGTTAAGTCCCGCAACGAGCGCAACCCTCGTTCCATGTTGCCAGCGGGTTATGCCGGGGACTCATGGGAGACTGCCGGGGTCAACTCGGAGGAAGGTGGGGATGACGTCAAGTCATCATGCCCCTTATGTCCAGGGCTTCACGCATGCTACAATGGCCGGTACAAAGGGCTGCGATCCCGTGAGGGGGAGCGAATCCCAAAAAGCCGGTCTCAGTTCGGATTGGGGTCTGCAACTCGACCCCATGAAGTCGGAGTCGCTAGTAATCGCAGATCAGCAACGCTGCGGTGAATACGTTCCCGGGCCTTGTACACACCGCCCGTCACGTCACGAAAGTCGGCAACACCCGAAGCCGGTGGCCTAACCCTTGTGGGGGGAGCCGTCGAAGGTGGGGCTGGCGATTGGGACGAAGTCGTAACAAGGTAGCCGTACCGGAAGGTGCGGCTGGATCACCTCCTTTCTAAGGAGCACACCCGTTGTCGGCGGCCGAGTGAGTCGTTGACTGTTTGGGGTGTTCGCTAGTGGAACGCAGCAATCGTTGGGCATGTCTGTTCGGTGGGGTTGTCTCGTCGGGTGGGTGTGTTCGGTAGGTGTGGCACGCTGTTGGGTGTCTGAGGCATCAGACGTCTGCTCGAGCTGGTCTTGGGTGGGTGCTGGTTGGGCTTCTGGTTGTTTGATTTCTTCATAGTGGACGCGAGCATTAATTATAGTGTTTGTTTCGTGATTGTTTTGTGTGTTCTCTTAATTGGTTTGCTTCACTTCGATCGTTGATGCATCGACGGCTTTTGTTGTTGTGTGTGTTGGTGGTTTGTTGTGGGCAAGTTGTTAAGGGCACATGGTGGATGCCTTGGCATCGAGAGCCGATGAAGGACGTTGGAGCCTGCGATATGCCCTGGGGAGTTGGCAACCGAGCGTTGATCCGGGGATGTCCGAATGGGGAAACCCAGCTGGAGTCATGTCCAGTTACCTGCACCTGAATGAAATAGGGTGTGTGGAGGGAACACGGGGAAGTGAAACATCTCAGTACCCGTAGGAAGAGAAAACAAAAGTGATTCCGAGAGTAGTGGCGAGCGAAATCGGATGAGGCTAAACCCATGTCGTGTGATAGCCGGCAGGCGTTGCGGTGTGGGGGTTGTGGGAGTGTTGTTGCTGTCTCTGCCGGGATGGCGCGCAGTAAGAAACCAGATGCGAGGTCGAAGTCCGTTGGAAAGCGGTGCCGGAGCGGGTGATAGCCCCGTAGACGACAGTGTCTGGCTGTGTTCAGCATTTCCCAAGTAACACGCTACTCCTGGAATGGTGTGTGAATCTGGCGGGACCACCCGTTAAGCCTAAATACTCCTCGATGACCGATAGCGGACCAGTACCGTGAGGGAAAGGTGAAAAGTACCCCTGGCGGGGAGTGAAATAGTACCTGAAACCATGTGCCTACAATCCGTCGGAGCCTGTTGTGGGTGACGGCGTGCCTTTTGAAGAATGAGCCTGCGAGTTAGCGATACGTGGCGAGGTTAACCCGTGTGGGGAAGCCGTAGCGAAAGCGAGTCCGAATAGGGCGTTTGAGTCGCGTGTTCTAGACCCGAAGCGGAGTGATCTATCCATGGGCAGGTTGAAGCGCCGGTAAGACGGCGTGGAGGACCGAACCCACTTCAGTTGAAAATGGAGGGGATGACCTGTGGATAGGGGTGAAAGGCCAATCAAACTCCGTGATAGCTGGTTCTCCCCGAAATGCATTTAGGTGCAGCGTTGCGTGTTTCTTGCCGGAGGTAGAGCACTGGATAGCCGATGGGCCCTACAAGGTTACTGACGTTAGCCAAACTCCGAATGCCGGTAAGTGAGAGCGTGGCAGTGAGACTGCGGGGGATAAGCTTCGTAGTCGAGAGGGAAACAGCCCAGACCATCGGCTAAGGCCCCTAAGAGGTGGCTAAGTGGAAAAGGATGTGGAGTCGCAGTGACAACCAGGAGGTTGGCTTGGAAGCAGCCACCCTTGAAAGAGTGCGTAATAGCTCACTGGTCAAGTGATTCCGCGCCGACAATGTAGCGGGGCTCAAGCCATCCGCCGAAGCCATGGCAATCGCATGTCAACCCAAGCCCCACGTGATGGTGGTTCAGGGGTGCGGTTGGGTAGGGGAGCGTCGTGTCAGGGGTGAAGCGCCGGAGTGATCCAGGTGTGGACGTGACACGAGTGAGAATGCAGGCATGAGTAGCGAATCACGGGTGAGAAACCCGTGCGCCGATTGATCAAGGGTTCCAGGGTCAAGCTAATCTGCCCTGGGTAAGTCGGGACCTAAGGCGAGGCCGACAGGCGTAGTCGATGGACAACGGGTTGATATTCCCGTACCGGCGAAATGGCGCCCATGACGAGCCCGGTGATGCTAACCACCCGAAGCGCAGCTGACCGATCCCTTCGGGGTGAGGCGGTTGTGTGGAGCGTGGGATCCGATCCGGTAGTAGTCAAGCGATGGGGTGACACAGGAAGGTAGCCCAACCGCCGCGATGGTAGACGGCGGGTAAGCATGTAGGACGTGGCCTAGGCAAATCCGGGTCGCAGCCCTTGGGTGGGTGAGTCTGAGATGTGATGCCGAGGCCGTATGGCCGAAGTGGGTGATCCTATGCTGTCGAGAAAAACCTCTAGCGAGCCATGAGCCGCCCGTACCCGAAACCGACTCAGGTGATCAGGTAGAGAATACCGAGGCGATCGAGACAACCATGGTTAAGGAACTCGGCAAAATGCCCCCGTAACTTAGGGATAAGGGGGGCCCGATGTGTGAACCCACTTGCTGGGGGAAGCACAGGAGGCCGCAGAGACCAGGGGAAAGCGACTGTTTACTAAAAACACAGGTCCGTGCGAAGTTGTAAGACGATGTATACGGACTGACTCCTGCCCGGTGCTGGAAGGTTAAGAGGACGGGTTAGACGTCAAGTCGAAGCTCAGAATTTAAGCCCCAGTAAACGGCGGTGGTAACTATAACCATCCTAAGGTAGCGAAATTCCTTGTCGGGTAAGTTCCGACCTGCACGAATGGAGTAACGACTTTCCTACTGTCTCAACCATGGACTCGGCGAAATTGCACTACGAGTAAAGATGCTCGTTACGCGCGGCAGGACGGAAAGACCCCGGGACCTTTACTATAGTTTGGCATTGGTGTTTGGTTCGGCTTGTGTAGGATAGGTGGGAGACTGTGAAGCCTCGACGCCAGTTGGGGTGGAGTCATCGTTGAAATACCACTCTGGTCGTACTAGATGTCTAACCTAGGGCCATGATCTGGTTCAGGGACAGTGCCTGATGGGTAGTTTAACTGGGGCGGTTGCCTCCCAAAATGTAACGGAGGCGCTCAAAGGTTCCCTCAGCCTGGTTGGCAATCAGGTGTTGAGTGTAAGTGCACAAGGGAGCTTGACTGTGAGACAGACATGTCGAGCAGGGACGAAAGTCGGAACTAGTGATCCGGCCACTGCGAGTGGAAGCGTGGTCGCTCAACGGATAAAAGGTACCCCGGGGATAACAGGCTGATCTTCCCCAAGAGTCCATATCGACGGGATGGTTTGGCACCTCGATGTCGGCTCGTCGCATCCTGGGGCTGGAGTAGGTCCCAAGGGTTGGGCTGTTCGCCCATTAAAGCGGCACGCGAGCTGGGTTTAGAACGTCGTGAGACAGTTCGGTCCCTATCCGCCGCGCGCGTAGGAAACTTGAGAAAGGCTGTCCCTAGTACGAGAGGACCGGGATGGACGAACCTCTGGTGTGCCAGTTGTACCGCCAGGTGCATGGCTGGTTGGCTACGTTCGGAAGTGATAACCGCTGAACGCATCTAAGCGGGAAGCACGTTTCAAGATGAGGTTTCCCACCCCTTTGTGGGTTAAGGCCCCCAGCAGAACACTGGGTTGATAGGCCGGAGGTGTACAGCAGTAATGCCCAGCCGACCGGTACTAATAGGCCGAAGACTTGCCACAACAAACCACTTACACACCCAACAACACCAAACAACACCAGTTGTGATTGGTGCTGCGCGTCCACGATGAAGACCAACCCCCACCCGTACCCACACTCGTTGGGCACCACGGGCCAGCGAGGGGGTTCATAGAGTTACGGCGGCCATAGCGGCAGGGAAACACCCGGTCCCATCCCGAACCCGGAAGTTAAGCCTGCCAGCGCCGATGGTACTGCAACCGAGAGGATGTGGGAGAGTAGGACGCCGCCGGACATACATTGGCTCAGGGCCAGCGCTCACGCGCTGGCCCTGAGTTCTTTTTCGGTCCTGGGTCGTTGTCGGCGTATGTGCTTTCCGGCGCAGGCGCACCGGCCCGCTGTCCCCACGGCTCCCACGAGCACCGGCCGGGAACGTCGCTTCTCCACAGGTCCGACCGCGGGCCGTCTCCTCCCCAGGCCGTCGGGCCTTCCCTGTCCGAAGGTGCCGGCCGCGGCAAGGATCGTCCACGAGCGGCTCCGCGGGGATCCGCCGGTGGATCTCCTGGGAGGTGGTTCGACGATGGCACGGGCAGCGGTCTCGAGCGACGAGATGAGCAATGCCGTGGTCCTCACCGGACGGGTGGCGGCCGACCCGGAGGAGCGGGTGCTGCCCAGCGGCGACCGGCTGTGGACGTGTCGCGTCGTAGTGCCGCGGCCGGAGGTGCGGATGCTGGCGTCGGGGCGCAGGGGTCCCTCGGTGGACGTGGTCGACCTGGCCGGCTGGTCGGCGCGGGTGCGGCGCTCGATGCGCTCCTGGCGGGCGGGTGACGTGGTGGGCGTGGAGGGGGCGCTGCGGCGCCGGTTCTACCGTGCCGGCGGACAGACGTCCTCGCGGGTGGAGGTCGAGGTCACGACGGCGCGGGTGCTGCGTCGCGCAGCGAGCGGATGAGCACGCCGAGACTGGGCTTGGGCTGGAAGGAGGTCGCCTTCTCTGGAAGCAGGCGGTCCGCCTCGGCCACCCGGAGCACCAGGTCCACCGTCGGCGCCGGCATCAGCACCGCGATCGCATCGGGCCGCGCGCCTCCCAGCGCCTCCTCGGCCGTGTGGTGGTAGGCGATCGCGGTCGGACCGTGGGGGAGTGCGGGCAGGATGCGCTGGTGGAGTGCCTCGACGGCGGCCTCGTCGGGTCCGACGGCCAGCTTGACCACCGCCCACCGGGTCCCGTCGGTTGCCGCGAGCTGGGCCGAGGAGAGCGCCTGGACGGCGTCGGCCTGGCGGTGCTCGCGGTAGGCGAGCCCCAGGGTGTCGGCGGCATCGCGCAGGTCGTCGAGCGAGGTTCCGCTCAGGGTGCGGTGGATCGGGCCCAGGAAGAGGGGGGTGTCCTCCTGGTCGATGAGCATGGCCAGCCCGAGATCGGTGGGTCGCGGAGCGGGGTGGTCACCGGCGCGGCGCCGCTGCAGGCGCAGGTAGGCGGCATAGCGGTGGTGCCCGTCGGCGATCAGCGCGCGGTCGGCCGCGAGCTCGGCGGCGATCTCGGCCAGGGTCTGGGGCGAGCGCTCGGCCCAGACGCGGTGCTCCTGCTCGGCTCGGTCGGTGAACGCATGGTCCGGCTCGCGCTCCGCGATCCGCGCGACGATCGCGCGCAGCGCGGGGCTGCCCTGGTGGACGAGGAGGATCGGGGCGGGGTTGAGCTCCATCTCGTCCATCCGGTCCGCCAGCTCGTCGGCCTGGACCGGGTGGATGCCCTCGTGCGGGAGCACCGCCCGGTCCTCCGGACGCGCGGCCCGGCGCGAGACGTCGAGCGCGCCGACCAGGCCACGCACCGTCATGCCGTTCACGCTGTACTCGTGGAGATAGAGCGCCGGCGCCGGGTCGGCCTGGACGAGTCCCCGCGCCTGCCAGCGCAGCAGGCGTGCAGAGACGTCCTTGTAGGGCCGCGCGAAGGCCCGACCGGTGCTCGGGCTGCCCACGCGCGCAGGGACCAGCCTCAGCGCGGCGAAGGGCTCGAGCCGCAGCGGCCCGGCGACGTACGGTGGCGTCACCAGGGTCGTCGCGTCCATCAGGGCATCGTACGGAGCCGATGGTCGCCGGTGCTGGCAAGGTGGACCCCGTGTTGCTCACATCCGACGGCCCGCTGACCGCCGCCTACGACCTGGCGATGCTCGACCTGGACGGGGTGGTCTACATCGGTTCCGCGGCCGTGGACGGCGCCTCCGCGGCGATCGCCGACGCCCGGTCCGCGGGGATGCGCGTCGCCTTCATCACCAACAACGCATCCCGCCCCGCGGGCGTCGTGGCCAAGCACCTGCGCGAGCTGGGCGTGACCGCCGCGGCCGAGGACGTCGTGACGAGCGCCCAGGCCGCTGCCCGGCTGCTGCTCGAGAGGTTCGGCGCGGGTGCGCCGATCCTGTGCCTGGGCGGAGCCGGGCTGCGTGCCGCCCTCGACGAGGTCGGGCTGGTGCCGGTCGACGCCGGCGCGGAGGCGGCGGCCGCGGCGAGCGGGTACGGACCCGACCTGCCGTGGCGCGACATCATGCACGCGGCCGTCCGCATCCGCGACGGGCTGCCGTGGGTGGCGAGCAACACCGACCACACGATCCCGACGGCCTACGGCGTCGCCCCGGGGCACGGCGTGCTGGTCGACATGATGCGACGCTTCACCGGCGTGACGCCGCAGGTGGCGGGCAAGCCGGAGCGGCCGCTGCTCGACGAGACGGTGCGCCGGGTCGGTGGCCGGCGCCCGCTGATGGTCGGCGACCGGCTGGACACCGACATCGAGGGCGCGCACCGCGCGGGGGTGGACTCGCTGCTGGTGCTCACCGGCGTGAGCGGCCTGGCTGAGCTGGTGCGGGCGTCGCCGGGGGAGCGGCCGACGTACGTCGCGCCCGATCTCCGTGGTCTCGGCGTCCCGCACGCCGCGCCGGAGGCGGTCCCCGGCGGCTGGCGTCTCGGCGGGTGGACCGGACGGGTCGAGGAAGGCCGCCTGGTCCTCCGGGATGACGGGCCAGGTGACGGGCCGACGCCGTCGTCCGCGGACTGGTGGCGGGTGGCGGCGGCGACCGCATGGGACCACCGCGACCGGACGGGCGTGGTGCCGGACGTCACCATGGCCCGGGTCCCCGAGCCGGGGCGCGCAGCGCGGTAGCCTCGCGTCATGACCGAGGTAGGAGTTCCGGCGCCGACGCCGACCGGGATCGATGCCGTCGACCGCGTCCTCGACCTGGTCGCGGGCCTGGACCGGCGCCCGCTCGAGGAGCACGCGAGCGTGCTGGAGGAAGCGCACGGGGAGCTCCGGCGCGCCCTGGACCATCCCCCCGCGCCCCCGGCCGCCCCGTAGTGCCGCCACGCCGCCTGCGCCTGGACGCGGAGCTGGTGCGCCGCGGCCTGGCGCCCTCACGCGAGCGCGCCGCGCAGCTGATCGCCGACGGCCGGGTCAAGGTCGCGGGCGCCCTGGCGTCCAAGCCGGCCACCGGGGTCACCACCGACGTCGCGATCGTGGTCACGGAGGGCGAGCACGGGCCGGACTACGTCTCGCGCGGTGCCCACAAGCTGGCCGGCGCGCTGGCGGTGTTCGCGCCCCTCGGCCTCACCGTCGCCGGCCGCCGCTGCCTCGACGCGGGAGCGTCCACCGGCGGGTTCACCGACGTGCTGCTGCGGTCCGGCGCGGCCGAGGTGGTCGCGGTCGACGTCGGCTACGGACAGCTGCACTGGTCGCTGCAGCAGGACGAGCGGGTCGTCGTGCACGACCGCACCAACGTCCGCACGCTCACGGTCGAGCAGATCGGGGGGCCCGTGGACCTCGTGGTCGGCGACCTGTCGTTCATCTCGCTCACCCTGGTGCTCGACGCGCTGCTCGGCGTGACCAGGCCGGACGGCGACCTCGCGCTCATGGTCAAGCCGCAGTTCGAGGTCGGCAAGGACCGGCTGGGCAAGGGCGGTGTGGTGCGCGATCCCGAGCTGTGGGTCGAGACCGTGCTCGGCGTGGCCCACGCGGCCGCCAGGCGAGGATGGGGCGTCCGCGCCGTGACCGTCAGCCCGCTGCCGGGACCGTCGGGCAACGTCGAGTTCTTCCTGTGGCTGCGTCACGGGCCTCCCACCGAGGACGACGCGTCCGTCGCGGCCGTCGTGCGACGGGGCACGTCGGACCCGGATGAGAGGGTGGGCCCATGACGTCCGCGACCACCGCCGCCGCGCGCCGGGTGCTCGTGCTCGCCCACACCGGGCGGGCCGAGGCGCGCGACGTGGCGCGCGCCTTCGTCAAGGAGCTCACCGGGCACGGGATCGTCGTACGCCTGCTCCGTCACGAGGCGCGGGACCTCGAGCTGACGCCCGCCGACTACGTCCCGTCCGTCGAGCTGACGGACTCCGAGTCCGACGCCAGCCACGGCTGCGAGCTCACCGTCGTGATCGGCGGCGACGGCAGCATCCTGCGCGCGGCGGAGGTCACCCACCAGCGGTCCACGCCGGTGCTCGGCGTCAACCTCGGCCACGTCGGCTTCCTCGCCGAGGCCGAGCACGAGGACGTCGCGGCGACGATCGACGCGATCGTCCACCAGCGCTACACCACCGAGGACCGGCTCACCCTCGACGTGAAGGCGTACGTCGACGGCCGTCTCGTCTACTCCACCTTCGCCCTCAACGAGGCCAGCGTGGAGAAGGCCGCCCGCGAGCGGATGCTCGAGGTGGTCGTCGAGATCGACGACCGGCCACTGTCCCGCTGGGGCTGCGACGGGGTCGTCTGCGCGACCCCGACGGGGTCGACCGCCTACAACTTCAGTGCCGGCGGGCCGATCGTGTGGCCCCAGGTCCAGGCACTGTGCGTCGTCCCCCTGAGCGCGCACGCGCTGTTCGCCCGGCCGATGGTCGTCGCCCCGTCGTCGGTGATCGCGATCGAGGTGCTCGAGGGCAACCAGGGCTCGGGCGTGCTGTGGTGCGACGGTCGGCGCAGCGTCGACCTGCCGCCCGGCGCGCGGATCGAGGTGAGTCGGGGTGAACGGCCGGTCCGCCTGGTCCGCCTGCACCAGGCCCCCTTCACCGACCGCCTCGTCGCGAAGTTCGGTCTGTCCGTCGAGGGCTGGCGCGGCGCCGCGGAGCGGCGCCAGGCGCGGGCCCGGGGGGAGGGGGGCTCATGATCGAGGAGATCCGGATCAGCTCGCTCGGCGTCATCGACTCCTCGACGCTCGAGCTGGGCCCCGGCCTGACCGTCATCACTGGCGAGACCGGAGCCGGCAAGACCATGGTCGTCACCGCCCTCGGCCTCCTGCTGGGCGGCCGCGCCGACAGCGGAGCCGTCCGCGCCGGGGCGCGGCAGGCCCGGGTCGAGGGGCTGGTCGCCGCCGGCTCGCTGCCCGACCTGGTGGCGGCCGTCGAGGAGGCCGGCGGTGAGGCCGAGGACGACGGGGTCGTGCTGGCGCGCAACGTCAGCGCCGAGGGCCGCTCCCGCGCCTTCGCCGGCGGCGCTGCCGTCCCGGTGGCGACCCTCGCCGCGCTCGCCGAGCCCCTGGTCGCGGTGCACGGCCAGTCCGACCAGCACCGCCTGCTCAAGGCGCGCACGCAGCGCGAGGCCCTCGACCGGTTCGGCGCGCTCGACGAGCTGCTGGCGACCTACCGCGACGTCCATGACCGGCTGGTGGCCACCGAGCGCGAGCTCGCCGACGTGGTCGCGAGCGCCCGTGAGCGGGCCCGCGAGGCGGACCTGCTGCGCCACGGCGTCGAGGAGGTCGCCGCGGTGGCGCCGCAGCCGGGCGAGGACGCCGAGCTGGCCGCCGAGGAGGCCCGCCTCGGCCACGCCGACACCCTGCGCCTGGCCGCGGAGCAGGCCCGCGAGGCCCTCTCCAGCGAGCACGGGTCGCCCGACGCGCTCGGCGCGGTCTCCGCGGCCCGCGGCCAGCTCGACGGCGTGCGGGACCACGACCCCGAGGCGGCCGAGCTGGCCGACCGGGTGGCCGAGGTGAGCTACCTGCTCTCCGACGTCGCCGCCGACGTCGCGTCGTACGCCTCCCGCATCGACACCGACCCCGCCCGCCTCGCCGCCGTCTCCGAGCGGCGCGCGGCGCTGATCGGGCTGACCCGCAAGTACGGCGAGACGGTCGACGAGGTGCTCGCCTGGGCCGAGCAGTCCGCGACGCGCCTGCTCGACCTCGACTCGACCGACGAGCGGATCAAGGAGCTCACGGCCGAGTCCGCGCGGCTGCGCGCCGAGCTGGCCGGCGCCGGCAGCGCGCTCAGCGAGGCCCGGGTCAAGGCGGCCAGCCGCCTCGGCGCGGCGGTCTCCGACGAGCTGACCCTCCTCGCGATGCCGCACGCGGTGGTGACGATCCGGGTCTCGCCACGCGCGGCGGAGGCACCCGCCGATCCCGAGCGCCCGCCGGCCGACCTGCTGCGCGTGGGGGAGCGATGGGTCCGCTTCGGGCGCAGCGGCCTGGACGAGGTGGAGTTCCTGCTCGCGGCCAACACCGGCTCCGAGCCGCGGCCGCTCCACAAGGGCGCGTCCGGCGGTGAGCTCTCCCGGGTGATGCTCGCCGTCGAGGTGTGCCTGGCGGGCACGAGCCCGGTGCCGACGTTCGTCTTCGACGAGGTCGACTCCGGCGTCGGCGGCGCGGCGGCGGTCGAGATCGGGCGGCGCCTGGCGACCCTCGCCGAGCAGGCGCAGGTCCTCGTCGTCACCCACCTGCCGCAGGTCGCGGCGTTCGCCGACCGCCACGTGCTGGTGGAGAAGTCGAGCGACGGCTCGGTGACCAGCTCCGGCCTGGTCACCCTCGACGACGCCGGGCGCGAGCGCGAGCTCTCCCGGATGCTCGCCGGCCTCGCCGAGTCGGACACCGCGCTCGCACACGCCCGCGAGCTGCTCGAGCTGGCGCGCAACGCGCCGCGGGCACACTGAGACGAGTGTCGGCACCGTGAAACCACCGGACATGACGTAGGATGGAATCCCGTGAACATGGCGCCCGGTAGCGGTTCGATTCGACAGGCAAAGCACGTCTTCGTCACCGGAGGCGTCGCCTCCTCGCTGGGCAAGGGACTGACCGCCTCCAGCCTCGGCCGTCTGCTGCGCTCGCGCGGTCTGCGGGTGACGATGCAGAAGCTCGACCCCTATCTCAACGTCGACCCGGGCACGATGAACCCCTTCCAGCACGGCGAGGTGTTCGTCACCAACGACGGCGCCGAGACCGACCTCGACATCGGCCACTACGAGCGCTTCCTCGACACCGACCTCAACCAGATCGCCAACGTCACCACCGGGCAGGTCTACTCCTCGGTGATCGCCAAGGAGCGCAAGGGCGAGTACCTCGGCGACACCGTGCAGGTGATCCCGCACATCACCAACGAGATCAAGGACCGGATCCTCGCCATGGGCCGCGGCAGCGAGCCGGTCGACGTCGTGATCACCGAGATCGGCGGCACCGTCGGCGACATCGAGTCCCTGCCCTTCCTCGAGGCAGCGCGCCAGGTCCGCCACGACATCGGGCGCGACAACTGCTTCTTCCTGCACGTCTCGCTCGTCCCCTTCATCGGTCCCTCGGGCGAGCTGAAGACGAAGCCCACCCAGCACTCCGTCGCCGCCCTGCGCCAGGTCGGCATCCAGCCGGACGCCGTCGTGTGCCGCGCCGACCGCGAGCTGCCCGAGGGCATCAAGCGCAAGATCTCGCTGATGTGCGACGTGGACCAGGAGGCCGTGGTCACGGCTGCCGACGCGCCGTCGATCTACGACATCCCGAAGGTGCTGCACCGCCAGGGTCTCGACGCCTACGTCGTACGCCGGCTCAACCTGCCCTTCCGCGACGTGGACTGGACCGTCTGGGACGACCTGCTCCGCCGGGTGCACCACCCCAAGGAGGACGTCACCATCGCGCTGGTCGGCAAGTACATCGACCTCCACGACGCCTATCTCTCCGTGACCGAGGCGCTGCGCGCCGGCGGCTTCGCCCACGAGGCGAAGGTCCACATCCGCTGGGTCGCCTCGGACGAGTGCGAGACGCCCGCGGGCGCCATGAAGCACCTGGCCGACGTCGACGCGATCTGCGTGCCGGGCGGCTTCGGCATCCGCGGCCTCGAGGGCAAGCTCGGGGCGCTGACCTACGCCCGCGCGCATGCCATCCCGACCCTCGGCCTGTGCCTGGGCCTGCAGTCGATGGTCATCGAGTACGCCCGTACCGAGCTCGGCCTCACCAAGGCCGGCTCCACCGAGTTCGACCCGGACACCCCCGAGCCCGTGATCGCGACGATGGAGGAGCAGAAGTCCATCGTCGAGGGCGGGGGCGACCTCGGCGGCACGATGCGCCTGGGCCTCTACCCGGCGCAGCTCAAGCCCGGCTCCATCGCGCGCGAGGTCTACGGCGTCGACGTGATCGAGGAGCGACACCGGCACCGCTACGAGGTCAACAACGCCTACCGTGCGCAGCTGGAGGAGGCGGGGCTGGTCTTCTCCGGGCTCAACACCGAGCTGGACCTGGTGGAGTTCGTCGAGCTCCCCCGGGACGTGCACCCGTACTACATCGGCACACAGGCGCACCCCGAGCTGCGCTCGCGGCCGACCCGCCCGCACCCGCTCTTCGCCGGGCTGGTCGGTGCCGCGATCGCGCGCCAGCGCGAGACCCGGCTCGAGATCGACGACAGCCTCCTCCACGCCGACTGATGGTGCTGCGCGACGTCCCCGAGTCCTGGCCGGTCGAGGACAGCACGGACCTGCACCGGGACGCCTGGGTCGTGGCCTTCCGCTCCGACCGGATCCGCCGGCCCGGAGCCGACGGGGAGGAGCCCTTCCGCCGGCTCGTGCTGGAGCACCCGGGTGCCGCCGTCGTCCTGGCGATCGACGCGGAGGACCGGGTGCTGTGCCTGCGCCAGTACCGCCACCCGGCGCAGTACCGGCTGGTCGAGCTGCCGGCCGGGGTCATCGACCATCCGGGCGAGGACCCCGAGCAGGTCGCCCGACGGGAGCTGCGCGAGGAGGCGGCGCTCGCTGCCAGGCGGTGGACGCACCTGCTCTCCACGCTCAGCTCGCCGGGCTACTCCGCGGAGCGGATCCACTACTACCTCGCGGAGGACCTCGAGCCCGCCGACCGCGGCGACTTCGTGCTCGAGCACGAGGAGGCCGACCTCGAGGTGTTCTGGGCGCCCTTCGCCCACCTGGTCGACGCCGTCCTCGCGGGCGACGTGAGCGACGGGCCGGTGGTGCAGGCCGTCCTCGCCCTCCAGGTACGACGGGACCGCGAGGCGGCCCGTGGTTGACCTGGACCCGATCGACGCCGCCATCGTCCGTGAGCTCCAGGACGACGCGCGGCTCGCCAACAACGTCCTCGCCGCCCGCGTCGGGATCGCGCCGTCCACCTGCCACGGACGGGTGCGCTCGCTGTTCGAGCGCGGCATCATCCGGGGAGCGCACGCGGAGGTCGACCAGGCCAGCATCGGCCGGCCGCTGCAGGCGATGATCTCGGTCCGGCTGCGCCCGCACGCCCGCGGCGAGCTGAGTGCCTTCGCGCAGGCCATGGCGAGGCTGCCCGAGGTCCTCAACGTCTACTTCCTCGCCGGCGCCGACGACTTCCTCATCCACGTCGCGACGGCCGGCTCCGAGGAGCTGCGGGAGTTCGTCCTGAACCATCTCAGCGGCACCCGCGACGTGGCGATGACCGAGACCAGCCTGATCTTCGAGCACCTGCGCGGCCGTCCGGCCGAACAGGCTTCGGCCCAGCGCCCGCCAGGGCCCTGATCGCCGACGATCCGATCCGGATTTCTGCTGCGTCAGCGAATTGTCGCTGGCGCATCTAGCGGCCGGCTCGACTGATCTTCATCATTTCTCTCCACAGGGGAATCCGCGACGGGTTCCAGCGACCAGGAGGGATCCGCATGCGCGTCGGCGTGCCGAAGGAAGTCAAGAACCACGAGTACCGGGTGGCCATCACGCCGATCGGCGTCCACGAGCTGGTGGCGCACGGCCACGAGGTCGTCATCCAGACCGGCGCCGGCGTGGGCTCCTCGATCAGCGACGACGACTATGCCGCCGCGGGCGCCACCATCCTGCCCGACGCGGACGCGGTGTGGTCCAGCGCGGAGATGGTCCTCAAGGTGAAGGAGCCGGTGGCCGAGGAGTACCACCGGATGCGGGAGGGGCAGGTGCTCTTCACCTATCTCCATCTCGCCGCCGACAAGGCGCTCACCCAGGAGCTGGTCGCCCGCAAGGTCACGGCCATCGCCTACGAGACCGTGCAGCTGCCGTCCGGCGCGCTGCCGCTGCTCTACCCGATGTCGGAGGTCGCCGGCTGCCTGGCGCCCCAGGTGGGCGCCTACTCCCTGATGAAGGCCCAGGGCGGCCGTGGCGTGCTCATGGGCGGCGTCGGCGGCGTGGCCAACGCCAAGGTGGTCGTCATCGGCGCCGGCGTCGCCGGCCAGAACGCCGCGAACATCGCGCTGGGCATGGGTGCGGACGTCACCCTCCTCGACACCGACCTCGACAAGCTGCGGATGTCCTTCTGGCGCTACAACAACCGGGTGCACGGCCTGGCGTCGTCCAAGCTGGCGATCGAGCAGCAGGTCACCGAGGCCGACCTGGTCATCGGTGCGGTCCTGATCCCCGGCGCCGCCGCGCCGAAGCTCGTCTCGAACGAGCTCGTGTCGCGGATGAAGCCGGGCTCGGTGCTCGTCGACATCGCGGTCGACCAGGGAGGCTGCTTCGAGGACACCCGCCCCACGACGCACGCGGACCCGACCTACCAGGTCCACGGCTCGACCTTCTACTGCGTGGCGAACATGCCGGGCGCGGTGCCCAACACCTCCACCTACGCGCTGACGAACGCGACCCTGCCCTACACCGTCGCGCTGGCCGACAAGGGCTGGCGCGAGGCGTGCCGCGCCGACGCGAGCCTCGCGCTCGGTCTCAACACCCACGCCGGCCAGCTCACCAACGCCCCGGTCGGTGAGGCCACCGGCCTGGCGTCCGTGCCGGTGGCGGAGGCCCTCGCCTGAGCGCACGCTAGCCTGACCGGGTGAGTGGCACGGGTGCGGTGGACCGGGCGGTCCGCACGTACCTGGACCACCTGGCGGTCGAGAAGGGGCTGGCGGCGAACACGCTGTCGTCGTACCGGCGCGACCTGCGCCGGTACCGCGCCCATCTCGCCGCGGCCGGCATCGAGACGCTGGACGCGGTGAGCGAGCAGACCGTCACCGAGTTCCTGGTCTGGCTGCGCGAGGGCGACGCCGACCATCCACCGCTGAGCGCGGCCAGCGCCGCGCGCACGGTGGTGGCCGTGCGGGGCTTCCACCGCTTCGCGGTCGCCGACGGGCTCGCCCAGGCCGACCCTGCGGCCGGCGTGAAGCCGCCGACGCCGGCCAGGCGGCTACCGAAGGCCCTCCCGCTGGACGACGTCGAGGCGATCCTGGCGGCGGCCGGTGCCGGGGACAGCCCGCTCGCACTGCGCGACAGGGCCCTGCTGGAGGTGCTCTACGGCACGGGGGCGCGCATCTCCGAGGCGGTCGGGCTCGACGTCGACGACGTCAGCCACCTGGTCGAGCCCGGACTCGACCCGGCCGACGCCACCCTGCTGCTGCGCGGCAAGGGTGGCAAGGAGCGGATGGTGCCCGTCGGGACGTACGCCTGCGCCGCGCTGTCGGCGTACCTCGTCCGCGGCCGCCCGGCACTCTCGACCACGTCCGCGGGACCAGCGGTGCCGGGGCTCTTCCTCAACGCGCGGGGAGGCCGGCTCTCCCGGCAGTCCGCCTGGGCGGTCCTGGTGAAGGCGGCCGAGCGCGCGGGCGTGACCCGCGACGTGTCCCCGCACACGCTGCGGCACTCCTTCGCCACCCATCTGCTCGACGGGGGTGCGGACGTGCGGGTCGTCCAGGAGCTGCTCGGCCACGCCTCGGTGACCACCACGCAGGTCTACACGCTCGTCACCGTCGACAACCTGCGCGAGGTCTTCGCGACCGCGCACCCGAGGGCCCGCCATGGCTGAGTCCAGCGACGGGGCCTACGACCGCATCCTCGGGTACGCCGACGAGCGCGGCCTGGAGCTGTACCCGCACCAGGAGGACGCGATCGTGTCCCTGCTGGCCGGCGAGAACGTGGTGCTCGCGACGCCGACGGGCTCGGGCAAGTCGCTGGTCGCGATGGCGGCGGCGATGGCCGCGCTGGCCGAGGACCGGGTGACCTTCTACACCGCCCCCATCAAGGCCCTGGTCAGCGAGAAGTTCTTCGACCTCGTCGAGGTGTTCGGGGCCGCCGACGTCGGGATGCTCACCGGCGACGTGGCTGTCAACGCCGACGCTCCGGTCATCTGCTGCACCGCGGAGGTGCTCGCCAACATCGCGCTGCGTGAGGGCGGGTCCGCCGACGTCGGCATGGTCGTCATGGACGAGTTCCACTTCTACGGCGAGCCCGGGCGCGGCTGGGCGTGGCAGGTGCCGCTCATCGAGCTGCCCCAGGCGCAGTTCCTGCTGATGTCGGCCACGCTCGGCGACACCTCCGAGCTGGCGGCCGACCTGACCCGCCGCAACGGCCGCGCGACCACGATCGTCGACCAGGCCGAGCGGCCGGTGCCCCTGGACTTCTCCTGGTCGCTCGACCCGATGGGCGAGAAGCTCGAGGAGCTGGTCACCACCGGTCAGGGGCCGGTGTACGTCGTCCACTTCACCCAGGCGGCCGCGGTCGAGCACGCGGTGTCGCTGCTGAGCGGACCCGGACGCCTGGACACCGTGGTCCCCCAGGAGCGCAAGGAGCAGATCGCCGAGCGGATCGCGGGCGTCCGCTTCGCGGCCGGCTTCGGCAAGACGCTCAACAGGCTGCTGCGGCAGGGGATCGGCGTCCACCACGCGGGGATGCTGCCCCGCTACCGCCGCCTCGTCGAGCAGCTCGCCCAGGCGGGGCTGCTGACGGTCATCTGCGGCACCGACACCCTCGGGGTGGGCATCAACGTGCCGATCCGCACCGTCCTGTTCACCGGCCTGGCGAAGTTCGACGGGTCACGGCAGCGGGTGCTGCGCACCCGGGAGTTCCTGCAGATCGCCGGCCGGGCGGGGCGCGCGGGCTACGACACGGCGGGCTACGTCGTCGTCCAGGCGCCCGAGCACGTCATCGAGAACGAGAAGGCGAAGGCCAAGTCCGAGGCCAAGAACGCGGCCAACCCCAAGAAGAGGTCGAAGCCCCAGCTGCGGAAGCCGCCGGAGGGCACGGTCGTCTGGAGCGAGCAGACCTTCGCCAAGCTGGTGGAGGGCAGGCCGGAGCCGTTGAAGTCGCAGATGAGGGTCGACAACGCGATGCTCGTCAACGTGCTCTCCCGCGAGGAGGACGCGTTCCCGGTGATGCGTCGGCTGCTGACGGACAACCACGAGGACCGGCGCAGCCAGCTGCGCCTCGCCAAGCGCGCCGTGCGGCTGGCGCGCAGCCTGGTGACCTCCGAGGTGCTGACCCGGCTCGACGAGGTCGACGCCTTCGGGCGGCGCTACGTGCTGACCGAGGCGCTGCCGGAGGACTTCGCGCTCAACCAGCCGCTGTCCCACTTCGCGCTGGCCGTGCTCGACGTGCTCGACCCGGACGCCGACAGCTACACCCTCGACGTCGTCTCTGTCGTCGAGGCCACCCTCGAGGCGCCCCGGCCGCTGCTCATGGCCCAGCGCCACGCGGCCCGGGGCGAGGCGATCGCCGCGCTCAAGGCCGACGGCGTCGAGTACGACGAGCGGATGGCGCTGGTGGAGGACATCACCTGGCCCGAGCCACTGGGCGAGCTGCTCGAGCCACTCTTCGAGACCTACCGCGAGCGCCATCCCTGGCTGGCGCCGGACGCGCTGGGCCCGAAGTCCGTCGTCCGGCAGATGTGGGAGGAGGGGATGGGCTTCACCGACCTCGTCTCGCGCTACCAGGTGGCGCGCTCCGAGGGCCTGGTGCTGCGCTATCTCACCGACGCCTACCGGGCGCTGCGGCAGAGCGTGCCGGCGTCGTACCGCACCGAGGAGCTCGAGCTGCTCGTCGACTGGCTGGGGGAGACGATCCGGCAGGTGGACTCCTCCCTGCTCGACGAGTGGGAGGCGCTCAACGACCCCGAGCATGCCTCCCGTGCCGTGGCCGAGCACGCACCCCCGCCGCCGCCCCGCCCGCTCAGCCAGCAGGGCCGCGCGTTCGAGGTGATGGTGCGCAACGCGCTGTGGCGCCGGGTCGAGCTGGTCGCGCGCGACGACGTCGCCGGACTCGCCGCGCTGGAGCCGGAGGGCTCGGAGATGACGTCACAGCGTTGGGATCAGGCCCTCGACGGGTACTACGAGGAGCATGAACGGCTCCTCACCGATGCGGATGCCCGCGGACCCGCCTTGTTCGCGGTCGACAAGGTCCACGCCGACCGGCAGTGGCGGGTCGTCCAGACCCTCCACGACCCGGAGGGCCACCACGACTGGGTCATCGAGGCCCTCGTCGACCTCGCCGCCTCCGACGAGGCCGGCGAGGCGGTCGTCCGTACCGAGGCGATGCGCGCCCTGGGCGGCTAGCGGCGCCCTGCTGGCCGTGGTCCTGAGCGGGTGCGCGGGCGACCAGGGCCGCGACGACGCGGTCGCGGACGTCGTCCAGCGCTTCCAGAGCGCCGTCGACGCGGGGGACGGCGAGGGCGCCTGCCGGCTGCTGGCACCGTCCGCCCGCGAGACGCTCACGCAGGAGGCGCAGGCGCCGTGCGCCGACGCGCTGCTCGAGGAGGACCTGCCGCCGGCGGGCGACGAGGTCGAGGCCGAGGTCTACGCCACCGCCGCGCAGGTCGACACCGGCACCGACACGGTGTTCCTGGGGCGCTACGACGACGGCTGGCGGGTGGTCGCGGCCGGCTGTGCGGCATCGGGGGACGAGCCCTACCGCTGCGCGGTGGAGGGAGGCTGAGATGAAGCTCATGTTCGTGGCCTACGTGGCCGTCATCGCGGTGGGACTGGCGCTCATGATCTGGGCGGGGATGAGGCACGCATGAGCAGCCGGGCCAGGACCTTCGTGCGCAACAACTCGCTCGGCCTGTTCTTCGGGCTTCTCTTCCTCGGCACCCTGGTCGCCCAGTCCTTCGCGGGCTGGCGGGCGTTCAACGACGACCAGGTGGGCGAGCGCCTGGGGACCATCGGGTACGGCGAGTACGTGACCTCGACCGACTTCGCCGTGGCGGTCGCGGAGAACTGGCAGAGCGAGTTCCTGCAGTTCCTGCTCTACGTGCTCGCGACGGTGTGGTTCCTGCAGCAGGGCTCGCCGGAGTCCAAGGAGCTCGACAAGCCGGGCCTGGAGAGCGACGAGGAGCAGGAGATCGGACGGTTCGCGCCGCCGGACGCCCCCCGCTGGGCCGTCGTCGGCGGCTGGCGCACCCGCCTGTACTCCCACTCGCTGGCCCTCGCGGTGGGCGTCATCTTCGCCCTGTCCTGGCTCGCGCAGTCGATCGCGGGCTGGGCGGCGGACAACGAGCACCGTCTCCAGCAGCTGCGCGACCCGCAGTCGTGGGGGGCCTACGTCGGGTCGGCGGACTTCTGGGAGCGGACCCTGCAGAACTGGCAGTCGGAGTTCCTGGCGGTCGGCGCCTTCGCCGTGCTCGCCATCTTCCTGCGCGAGCGCGGGTCGGCGGAGAGCAAGCCGGTGGGGGAGCCGCACCACAGCACCGGCATCGAGGGCTGACCTCGCGGCGCGCCTCCCGAATGTCGCCGTGTCGACATTGTTGGATGGAGGGGTCCCGGGCTCTGGGGAAGGAGCCCGCAACCCACTCCAGCGATGGACCAGACAGAGGTGAGGGCGATGGTCGGCTTCTACGGAGGATCCAGTGCACCCGACATGCCGCCGAGGATGCCGATCCCGGCGCCCGGCAGTGACGTACCCCTCGGCACGGAGGACGCAGCCGTGACCGAGGACGCCATGACCCTGCAGTTCCCGGTCCCGGAGCCCGCGCCGAGCGCCGCCGACCAGGCGTCCGTACAGACCGTGACCGGTGAGATCGGTCCGACGGGACGGCCGATGCCGGTCCTGCCGGACCCGAAGCCGGTGACGGCGCACGGCCATGCCCGGGTCATCTCCATGTGCAACCAGAAGGGCGGCGTCGGCAAGACCACGACGACCATCAACCTGGGCGCCGCGCTCGCCGAGTACGGCCGCAAGGTGCTGCTCGTCGACTTCGACCCGCAGGGCTCGCTGTCGGTCGGGCTCGGGCTGAACCCGCACGAGATGGAGAGCACGGTCTACAACCTGCTGATGGACCCCGAGGCGACCCTCGACGAGGTCGTCGTCCCCTCGGGCGTGCCCGGCATGGACCTGCTGCCGTCCAACATCGACCTCTCGGCCGCGGAGGTGCAGCTGGTCCACGAGGTGGCCCGCGAGCAGACCCTGCAGCGCGTCCTCGCGCCCGCGATGCGCGAGTACGACGTCATTCTCATCGACTGCCAGCCCTCGCTCGGCCTGCTGACCGTCAACGCGCTCACGGCCTCGCACGGCGTGATCGTGCCCCTGGAGTGCGAGTACTTCGCCCTGCGCGGGGTGGCGCTGCTCAAGGCGACGATCGACAAGGTCAAGCAGCGCCTCAACCCGGGCCTGGAGGTCGACGGCGTCCTCGGCACGATGTACGACGGGCGCACCCTGCACGGGCGCGAGGTGCTCGAGCGCCTCGTGCAGGCGTGGGGGGACAAGGTCTTCCACACCGTCATCCGCCGGACCGTGAAGTTCTCCGACTCCACCGTCGCGGGCGAGCCGATCACGTCGTACGCCGCGAGCTCGAGCGGGGCGGAGGCGTACCGCCAGCTCGCGAAGGAGGTGGCGGCACGGTGTCTCGACGCGTGAGCATGCCGGCGGCCGACGACCTGTTCCGGCCGACCGCCGAGCCCTCCGGCCCCGCCGTCCGGGCCGTTCCCGACCCGCCCGCCGACCTCGCAACGGAGGCCGCGCCCGCGCCCGAGCCCCCGAAGGGGCCCAGCGGCCGGGTCCGCCACGACGAGAAGATCACCGTCTACGTCACCTCGACCGAGCTGATGGAGCTGGAGAGGGCGCGGCTCACGCTGCGCGGCGAGCACGGCCTGGCCGTCGACCGTGGCCGCGTGGTCCGCGCGGCGCTGCACCTGGTCCTCGCCGAGCTCGAGGCCGAGGGAGAGGGCTCCGCGCTCGTCCGGCGCCTGCGTGAGTCATGATGCAGGCGTGAGCAGCCCCGATCCGGTCGACGTCCCCGTCGGGACGGGTGGCGAGACGGGTGGCGAGATGGATGGCGAGACCGGCAGCGCCGAGGACGAGGTGCACGGCGGCTTCGCCGTGCACCTGAGCAACTTCGAGGGCCCCTTCGACCTGCTGCTGAGCCTGATCTCCAAGCACAAGCTCGACGTCACCGAGATCGCGCTCTCGCAGGTCACCGACGAGTTCATCGCGCACATCAAGCTGCTCCCGGACGACGCGCTGGAGGAGACGACCTCCTTCCTGCTCGTCGCCGCGACCCTGCTCGACCTCAAGGCCGCCCGGCTGCTGCCGGCCGGTGACGTGGAGGACGAGGAGGACCTGGCCCTGCTGGAGGCCCGCGACCTGCTCTTCGCGCGGCTGCTGCAGTACAAGGCGTACAAGCAGGTCGCGGCCGTGCTCGACGAGAGGCTGCAGGCCGAGGCGCGGCGCTTCCCGCGTGCGGTCGGGCTGGAGGAGCGGTACGCCGGCCTGCTGCCCGAGGTGCTGATCGGGATCGGCCTGGAGCAGTTCGCCGCGCTCGCGGCGAAGGCGATGACGCCGCGTCCCGAGCTGCAGCTCTCCCTGCACCACATCCACGCCCCGACGGTGAGCGTGCGCGAGCAGGCCGTGGTCGTGGCCGACCGGCTGCGCCGCGCGGGCACGCTCACCTTCCGCGCCCTGTGCGGCGACTCGCCGGACACGCTGACCACGGTCGCGCGCTTCCTCTCGCTGCTGGAGCTGTTCCGCGAGGGCGCGGTCGCGTTCGACCAGGTGACCCCGCTCGGCGAGCTCACCGTGCGCTGGACCGGCGACGAGGCCGGCGCGATCGAGGACCTGATCACCGACGAGTTCGACGGGGCGCCCGTCCCCGAGGAGGCAACACCCGATGAGTGACGAGGCTGTCGCAGACGCCGACGAGGCGCTGCCCGTCCCGCTCGCCGAGCTCCGCCCGGCGCTGGAGGCCGTGCTCATGGTCGCCGACCAGCCGCTCGACGCGGTGGCCCTGGCCACCGCGGTCGGCTATCCCGAGCACGAGGTCGTCGAGGCCCTCGGCGCCCTGGCGGGGGAGTACGACGAGCAGGGGCGCGGCTTCGAGCTGCGCAATGTCGCCGGTGGGTGGCGCTACTACACCCGCGACGCGCTCGCCCCCGTCGTCGAGGCCTTCGTGCTCGAGGGCCAGCAGGCGCGGCTCACCCAGGCGGCCCTGGAGACGCTCGCGGTGGTCGCCTACCAGCAGCCGGTCTCGCGTGCGCGGGTCTCCGCGGTGCGCGGGGTCAACGTCGACGGCGTGATGCGCACCCTGATCAGCCGCGGCCTGGTCGAGGAGGCCGGACGCGACGGCGAGCACGGTGCGACGCTCTACCGCACGACCACCTACTTCCTCGAGCGGATCGGCATCGTCTCGCTCGACGAGCTGCCGGACCTCGCGCCCCATCTGCCCGAGCTCGCCGAGATGGAGGAGGAGCTGGCGCCCGCCGAGGACCCGGCGCCCGAGACCACCGACGGGGAGGAGCAGCCAGATGACGCGTGAGATCGCCGTCGACGACGACGGGCAGATCCGGCTGCAGAAGCTGCTCGCCCAGTCCGGTGTCGCGTCGCGGCGCCGCTGCGAGGAGCTGATGCTCGCCGGTGAGGTCGAGGTGGACGGCGAGGTCGTCACCCGGCTCGGCACGAAGGTCGACCCCCGCACCGCGGTGATCAAGGTCTCCGGCAAGCGGCTGCCGCCGGTCTCCGAGCACGTCTACCTGGTGCTCAACAAGCCGCGGGGCATCGTGTCGACGATGGCCGACCCGCAAGGACGGCCCACCCTGAGCGACCTGGTCGCCGACCGGCCCGAGCGGCTCTTCCACGTCGGGCGTCTCGACACCGACACCTCGGGGCTGCTGCTGCTCACCAACGACGGCGACTTCGCGCACCGGATGGCGCACCCGTCCTTCGAGGTGGAGAAGACCTACGTCGCCGAGGTCGCCGGGCGGCTCACCAAGGCCACGGTGGCCGAGCTGCTCGCCGGCGTGACCCTCGCCGACGGTCCAGTCCAGGTACGCCGAGCCCGGGTCATCGACACCTCGGCGGACAGGTCGATCATCGAGCTGGTCATCCACGAGGGTCGCAACCGGATCGTGCGCCGACTGCTCGACCAGGTCGGCCACCCCGTGCGCCAGCTCAGCCGGACCCGGTTCGGTCCGATCGAGCTCGGCACCCTGCGCAGCGGGGCGATCCGCGAGCTGTCCGACGACGAGCTCGGCCAGCTCCTGGAGCTGGTCGGCCTCTAGACCTACCGTGGTGGCGTGATCCCGGCCCCACCGGTCCCCGTGGCGCTGCGCCCCTATGTCGCGGCGCGGATCCCGTACGACGTCCGCTTCGGCGCGCCCGGCGTCCACCGCGGACTGCCGTCGACGACCCTCACGCTGGTGCTGCCGCTCGACGACCCCCTGCGCGTCGCCTGGGCGGGACGTCCCTCGACCCTGCACGCCGCATGGGGATCGCTGTCCGGGCTGCACACCGAGCCGGCCGCGGTCCACCACGACGGCGCGCAGCGCGGAGTCCAGCTCGCGCTGACCCTCGAGGGAGCACGGGTGCTCCTCGGGCGGCCGGCGGCGGACCTGTCCGGCGCGCTGACCGACCTCGACGAGGCCGCCGTCCCGCGCCCGCTGCGGGAGCTGCCGGAGCGGCTGCACGCCGTCCCGACCTGGGCGGGCCGCGTCGCGCTCGTCGACCGCGTCCTGGCCGCGCTGGCCGCGCAGCGCGGTGACCACGCTCCGCGAGCCGAGGTGGCCCGCGCGCTCGCGCTGCTCACGTCGGGCACCCGGGTGAGCGAGGTGGCCGACGAGGTCGGCTACAGCCGGCGACGGCTGTCCTCGCTCGTGCGGGCCGAGGCCGGTCTCGCACCGAAGGCCTTCCAGCGCCTGGCACGCTTCGAGACGGCGCGCCGAGAGCTGGGCAGGCGACCGCTGGCCGAGGTGGCGGCGCTGTGCGGCTACAGCGACCAGGCCCACCTGAGCCGTGAGTGGTCGGCGCTGGCCGGGTGCACGCCGACGACCTGGCTGCGCGAGGAGTTCCCGTTCGTTCAAGACCGCGCGGACGGCGTACCGGCAGGATCGGGCCATGACCACTGACGCAGCGACGGTCCGGCTCTGGCCGGCCCTGCAGTTCCGCGACACCGACACGATGACCGCCTGGCTGCGGGCGATCGGCTTCACCGAGCACGCCACCCACCGGGACGAGACCGGCACGGTCGTCCACGCCGAGTGGCTCTGGCCCGGCGGGGGCGGGCTGATGTGGGGAGCGGTCCGCGACGACAGCCCGCTCCAGCCCGCCGGCTCCGGCGCCGTCTACCTGGTGAGCGACGACCCCGACCGCGTCTTCGACGCCGCGGTCGCCGCCGGGGCGAGCGTCGAGCGCCCGATGGTCGACCAGGACTACGGCGGCCGGGGCGGCAGCGTCCGCGACCCCGAGGGCAACCACTGGTCGTTCGGGTCCTACCAGCCGGGCGCGGAGGCGATCCCCTAACCTGTCCTGCGTGTCAGAGACGAGTGCGCTCACGGGCCCGGTCGAGATCGTCGGGACCGGCCTGATCGGCACCTCGATCGCGCTGGCGTGCCGCCGGTCGGGGCTGGACGTGCTCCTCACCGACACCACCTCCGACCACGTCAGGACCGCGACCGGGCTGGGTGCCGGGCGACCGCGCACGGCGCAGGACACCCCCCAGCTCGTCGTGGTGGCGGTCCCCCCGGACGCGCTCGGAGCGGTGATCGCCCAGTCGCTCGACGCAGCGGGGCCGGGGACGGTGGTGACCGACGTGGGCAGCGTCAAGGACGCGCCGCTCGCCGCGGTCGCGCGCCACCCGGCCGTCGGCAGGTACGTGGGCGGCCATCCCATGGCGGGCACCGAGCACTCCGGCCCGCTCGGCGCGAGCGCCGAGCTCTTCGAGGGCCGCCCCTGGGCGGTGACCCCCGGGCCCGACGCGACCCCGGCCGCGACCCGGGTCGTCGAGGCGCTGGTGCGCGTGTGCGGCGCGGTCGCGGTGCACCTGAGCCCGGCCGAGCACGACCGCGCCGTGGCCCGGACCTCGCACGTCCCGCACCTGATGGCCTCGCTCGTCGCGGGCACCCTGGCCGGCGCCTCGCCGGACCACCTCGCGCTGTCCGGAACCGGCGTCCGCGACGTCACCCGGGTCGCCGCCGGCGACCCCCGGCTCTACAGCCAGATCATCGGGGGCAACGCCGCCGCCGTCGCGGCACTGCTCGCCGAGGTCCGCGACCGGCTCGACCTCGCGCTCGCGGCGGTCGCCGACGGCGACCGGGTCGGGCTGGAGTCACTGCTCGCCTACGGCCAGGCCGGCACCCGGGCCATCCCGGGCAAGCACGGCGCCGCACCGCAGCCGATGGAGGCGGTCCGGGTGGCCCTGCCCGACCAGCCCGGCGGGCTGGCCCGGCTCTTCGCGGACGCCGGCGCGAGCGGGGTCAACATCGAGGACGTGCGGATCGACCACGACCCGGGCCGCCCCGTCGGCCAGGTCGAGCTCGACGTGGTGGCCGGCCGGGCCGAGGAGCTGCGGGCGGCCCTGGAGTCGAGGGGCTGGACCACGCACCCGTGAGCCGGCACCGGTAGCCTACGGGCCGTGAACGCGCAGGTGGACGTCCTCGAGCACGTGGTGATCGCCGTCGACGGGACGTCCGGCTCGGGCAAGTCGAGCACCTGCCGCGCCGTCGCCGACCGACTCGGCCTGCGCTATCTCGACACCGGCGCGCAGTACCGCGCCGTGACCTGGTGGATGCTCGAGCAGGGCGTCGACGTCCACGACGCCGCCGCGGTCGCCGCGCGCGCCGGGGAGCCGGTGCTGGTCTCGGGCACCGACCCGCTCGCCCCGACGATCACCGTCGACGGCGTCGACGTGTCGGTGCAGATCCGCAGCGACGAGGTGAACGCCGCCGTCTCGCCGGTCAGCGCGGTCCCCGAGGTCCGGGCACGGCTGGTCGCGATGCAGCAGGCGATCATCGCCCCGCCCGGAGGCCGCCACGGCGGCATCGTGGTCGAGGGACGCGACATCGGCACCGTCGTGTGGCCCCAGGCCGAGCTGAAGGTCTACCTCACCGCCGACCCGGCTGCCCGGGCCGCGCGCCGGGCGCTGGAGAACGGCGGCGTCGACGCCGCCTCGATCGCGGCCACCCGCGAGTCGCTCCTCGCCCGTGACGAGATCGACTCCGGCCGGGCCGTGGCGCCGCTGACCATGGCCGACGGCGCGGTCCACATCGACTCCACCGAGCTGACCCTGGACGAGGTCGTCGACGCCGTGGTGGGCCTGGTGATGGAGCGCCGGTGAGCGCGCCTCCACCCGGCTCGTCGCATCGGGTCCCGCGCCCCGCACGCGGGCTCCTGGCTGCGGGCAGACCCGGGGCGCGCTGGCTGATCCGGCGCCGCTGGGATGTCCGGGTGCACCATGCCGAGCGGTTCCCGGCGACCGGCCCGGTCGTCGTCGCCGGCAACCACATCGGCCTGGTCGACGGCCCGCTGATGGCGATCTTCGCGCCGCGACCGGTGCATGCGCTGACCAAGGTCGAGATGTTCGCCGGACCGCTGGGTGCCTTCCTGCGGGCGTCGGGGCAGATCCCGCTGGACCGCTTCCATGCCGACCCGGCCGCGGTGCGGGCCGCGCTGCGGGTGCTCGGCGAGGGTGGCGCCGTGGGCGTCTTCCCCGAGGGCACCCGCGGGCCGGGTGACCTGGAGACCTTCCGCGGTGGCGCGGCCTACCTGGCGCTGGTCACCGGCGCGCCCGTCGTGCCGCTGACCTTCCTGGGCACCCGTGAGCCAGGCGGCTCCAGCAGCTCGCTGCCCCGCAAGGGGGCCCGGATCGACATCGTCGTGGGAGAGCCCTCTGCCGTCGATGCGGTGCCCTGGCCCCGGACGCGGGAGAATGTCCGTCTGACCTCGGCCGCGCTGCGCGACCACATGCAGCAGCAGCTGGCCGTTGCCCTGGATGAGACGGGGCGGAGCCTGCCCGGCCCGCTCCCGCAAGGAGAACCTGATGAGTGAAGTCGCCCCGGCCGGGGTGGTCCCGGTGCTGGCCGTCGTCGGCCGCCCGAACGTCGGCAAGTCGACCCTGGTGAACCGGATCCTCGGCCGTCGCGAGGCGGTCGTCGAGGACATCCCTGGCGTGACCCGCGACCGGGTGTCGTACGACGCCGAGTGGGCCGGACGCGCGTTCACCCTGGTCGACACCGGCGGTTGGGATCCCGACGCCCGCGGAATGGCCGAGCGGATCAAGGCCCAGGCCGAGGTGGCGGTCAGCCTCGCCGACGCGGTGCTCTTCGTCGTGGACGCCTCGGTGGGCATCACCGACGCGGACGAGGCCGTCGTCCGGGTGCTGCGCAGGTCCGGCAAGCCGGTCGTGCTCGCGGCGAACAAGGTCGACGACGAGCGCGCCGAGGCGGAGGCGCACGGGCTGTGGAATCTCGGCCTCGGCGAGCCGCACACCGTCTCCGCGCTCCACGGCCGAGGCTCGGGCGACCTGCTCGACGCCGTGCTCGCCGTGCTGCCCGAGACGCCGGAGCGGCCCGAGCAGGAGGTCGGCGGGCCCCGGCGCATCGCCATCGTGGGGCGTCCCAACGTGGGCAAGTCCTCGCTGCTCAACAAGCTCGCCGGCGAGGAGCGGGTGGTCGTCGACAACGTCGCCGGGACGACCGTCGACCCGGTCGACGAGCTGGTCGAGCTGGGCGGGCGGCAGTGGCGCTTCATCGACACCGCGGGCATCCGCAAGCGGGTCAAGGAGGCGTCGGGCCACGAGTACTACGCCTGGCTGCGGACCTCGACCGCCATCGAGCGCGCCGAGGTGTGCGTGCTCGTGCTGGCGGGCAACGAGTCGATCGCCGAGCAGGACGTGCGGATCCTCCAGGAGGTGCGCGAGGCCGGCAAGGCGCTCGTGATCGCCTTCAACAAGTGGGACCTCGTCGACGCCGAGCGCCGCTTCTACCTCGACCGCGAGATCGACCGCGACCTGGTCCAGGTGCAGTGGGCGCCGCGGATCAACATCACCGCGAAGACCGGCTGGCACATCGACCGTCTCGTCCCGGCCCTGGACCGCGCGATCGAGGGCTGGGAGACCCGGATCTCGACCGGCTCCCTCAACTCCTTCCTCGGCCGGATCGTCGCCGAGCACCCGCACCCGGTGCGGGGCGGCAAGCAGCCGCGGATCCTCTTCGGCAGCCAGGTGCAGAGCGCGCCGCCGGTGTTCAAGCTGTTCACCACGGGCAAGCTCGACCAGGGCTACGAGCGGTTCATCGAGCGCCGGCTGCGCGAGGAGTTCGGCTTCGTCGGCACCCCGATCGAGATCAAGGTGCAGCCGCGGGAGAAGCGCGCGCGCCGCTGAGTCCCTCGGGGTCGCCGGGAGGCACCCGCTTGCCATGTTCGAACAAATGTTCGAACATGGGGGAGTGAGCCAAGCCGCCGTCCTCGACCAGCTCCGGGGGCGGATCGCCGCGCTCGAGGGCGGTCCGACCCGGCTGGGCGTCCCGGTCCTCCCGGAGCTCTCGGGACTGGTCCAGCTGCGCACCGGCGGGGTCTACGGCGTCGACTCCGCGAGCCTCGCCATGGCTCTCGCCGCGGGGGCCTCGCAGGCCGGGGAGTGGGTCGGCTTCACGGGCTGGGACGACTTCGGGGCCGAGGCCGCCCACCAGCGCGGGATCGTGCTCGGGCGCACGGTCCTCGTCCCCGCGCCGGGGGAGCACTGGCTGGAGGTCGCCGCGGCCCTCGTCGACGTCGTGAAGGTCGTCGTGCTGCGCCCGCCCGGCGGGGTCGACGCCCAGTCCGCCTCGATCCTCGAGGCCCGGCTCCGGGCGCGCTCGGCGGTGCTCGTCGTGCAGGGGGAGTGGCCGCGCTGCGAGGCGAGGATCAGCGCCGAGCAGGTCGTCTGGGAGGGCATCGGGCAGGGGCGCGGCCGGCTGCGCGAGCGGCGGGCCACGCTCGTGGTGCGCGGCGGGGCCCGGATGCCGGTGCGGACCGAGGTGGCGCTGTGACGCGGACGATGGTCCTGTGGTGCCCGGACTGGTCCGTCACCGCAGGCATGCTGGAGCTCGCCGACTCCGACACCGGCCCAGCGTCCGGTCCAGGAGCCGGTCCGGCAGCCGGCCCAGCAGCCGTGACCACGGCGGCGCCCGCCGCCGTCCTGGCCAACAACGTCGTCACCGTGTGCAACGCCGCCGCGCGGGCCGAGGGTGTGCGGCGCGGCCAGCGGCGTCGGGACGCCCAGGCCCGCTGCCCCGAGCTGGTGCTGCTGGACGCGAGCCCCGAGCGCGATGCGCGGTGGTTCGAGCCGGTGCTGACCACGGTCGAGGCGGTGCGGCCCGGGGTGGCTCCGCTGCGCCCGGGACTGCTCGCCGTCCCCGCGCCCGGCCGCTACTTCGCCCGGGCCGGCCTCGACGGCGAGGAGACAGCCGCCGCGGTGCTCGCCGAGCATCTCGTCGAGGCGGGCGTGTGGGACAGCCGGTTCGGCGCGGCCGACGATCTCTACACCGCGGAGCGGGCGGCCCGGCAGGCGCCGCCGCAGGCCTGCCTGTCGGTGGCCCCGGGCGGCTCGGCGGAGTTCCTGCGCGCTCTGCCCGTCACGGTGCTCGCCGACGACGGGCCCGAGGGAGCCGAGCTCGCCGACCTGCTGCGCCGCCTCGGCCTGGTGCTGCTCGCCGACTTCGCCCGGCTCGGCGCGGGCGAGGTCGCCAACCGCTTCGGCAGCTACGGCACCGACGTGTGGCGCCGCGTGCAGGGCAGGGAGGTCACCCGGCTCGCCGCGCGCACCCCACCGCCCGAGCTGGCGTGCGAGATCTCCTTCGAGCCTCCGCTCGACTCGGCGGAGGCGGTCACCTTCAGCGTCCGCACCACCGCCGAGCGCTTCGTCGCCGGGCTCGCCGAGAGGCAGCTGGTGGCCACCTCGGTGCGGGTCGAGGCCGAGTTCGAGCCGTCGCCGTCGCACGACGGGCAGGGCGTGTCCACCCGGACCTGGCTGCACCCGCGCTGCTTCACCTCCCGCGACCTGGTGGACCGCGTGCACTGGCAGCTCCAGGCGGGGATGGCGTCCTCGGGACTGCGCAGCCGCAAGTCCACCGGCGAGGCCATCACCTCCGCGGTCACCCTGGTCCGCTTCCTGCCCGAGGTCGTCGAGCCCGCCGGCGACCACGCCGACGGGCTGTGGGGCGGCGGCGCGGAGGAGCAGGTCGTGCGGGGGGTCGCGCGGGTCCAGGCGATGGTCGGGTACGACGCCGTCCGGGTGCCGGTCCTCCAGGGTGGGCGCGGCGCGGCGGACCGGCAGGCGCTGGTGCCGTGGGGCGAGCGCCCGGTCGGCCTGCGCCCCGTCGACCGGCCCTGGCCAGGGCGGATCCCCGGTCCGGCGCCCAGCCGGGTCTTCGCCACGCCCCTCGAGGCCGAGGTCGTCGACGAGGCGTCCGTCCCCGTCGCCGTGACCGCCCGCGGGGTGGTCACGGGGGAGCCGTGGCGGATCCGGATCGGACGGCGCTGGTGCCCGGTCGCGTCCTGGGCCGGGCCGTGGCCGGTCGACGAGGGCTGGTGGCTGGCCGCGAACCCCGGCCAGGGCTCGGCATCCGGCTCGGGGAGGGCGGCCCGCTTCCAGGTGGTCGGCGTGGACGGCCGGGCCTGGCTGCTGTGCTGGCGCGATCCGGGGAGCTGGGAGGTGGAGGCGGCGTACGATTGACCCATGGGACGCACCGGGAAGCCGGCTGACCTCGTCGGGCGCAACCTGCGCGCCCTGCACGGCGCGCTCGAGCACAGCGTCACCATCCAGATGACCCGGCTGCAGAGCCTGATGGACGACCTCGTCGCCCGCGGCTCGCTGACCCGCGACGAGGCCGACAGCCTCCTCGGGCAGCTGGTCAGCACCGGCAAGGCCTACTCCCAGGCTCTCCTGCAGGTCCTCGACACCGTGCGGGGGCAGGCTCCGAGGCTGCCGCTCGTGCCCAGCCAGCTGCTGCCCGGGCGCCGCCGGAGTGCCGCGGTGGGCGACGACGAGCCGACCGTCGAGCCTCCGCCGCTCGACAACGTCGAGACACTCGTCGTCCCCGACCTCGACACCCTCACCGTCCCGCAGGTGAAGGCGCGGATCGCCGGACTGGGTCCCACCGAGCTGCGCCGCGTGCAGGAGCGGGAGATCGGCGGCAAGAACCGCAAGGGCGTGCTGGCCGAGATCGACCGGCTCCTGCGCGAGTGAGCAAGCCCGCCGCCGCGACCCTGTAATGGATCGCGCCCCGCTCCCGCTGGTAGGGCGGAACAGTCCGGGACATCAGGGAGTGGGAATCGTGCGGTTCGAGTGGGGGACGTCGGCGGTCGGACGGACGCGAGGGGTGGTCGCGGCGGGGGTCGCGCTGCTGCTCGGGATCGGGCTGCTGGCCGGGAGCCAGGGCGTCCTGGCGCGGGCGGAGGCCGCGCCCGCCGCGTCCACGGTCGTGAAGCGCGCGCCCGACCCGTCGTACGTCGTGACGCCGGGGATCGTCTTCAACCACCCCTTCCGCAAGAAGAAGCGGACCAAGATCCAGCGCAAGATCATCCACACGGTCAAGAACGTCCCCGCGGGCGAGTCGATCCGGCTGATGACGTGGAACTTCGACTCGCCCAAGCTGGCCAAGAAGTTCATCAACGCCCACCGGCGAGGGGTCTCGGTCCAGATCATCATGGCCCGCGGTCTGGCGCGGTCGCAGGGGCCGGGGCGGTCGTACCCGGTGCTGCGCAAGGCGCTGGCGAAGGGCAACGCCGAGCGGCCGAAGTCGCAGCGCAGCTGGATCCGCACCTGCGTCGCGACCTGCCGCGGCAAGGGCGGTGCCATGCACTCCAAGCTGATGCTGGTCAGCCGGTCCGGTGCCACCAGCCACATCGCCATGCAGGGCTCCGGCAACTTCACCGGCGCCGCGGCGGTGCAGCAGTTCAACGACTGGACCACGATCACCGAGAACCCGGCCGTCTACGACGGCTGGATGACGATGTGGAAGCAGGCGAAGAAGGACAGGAACACCAAGCCGCTGCGGTTCACGGTCGGCACGATCACCTCGATGTTCGCGCCCCACAAGAAGAAGGTCGACCCGGCGCTGAAGGTGCTCGACGAGGTGCGGTGCACGGGCGCCGCGAACGTCCCGGGTGGGCGCACGAAGGTGCGCATCGCCAACGCCGTCTGGGGCGACGAGCGCGGTGCGCGGGTCGCGCGCAAGGTGCGGGAGCTGGCCCGCGCGGGCTGCGACGTGCGGATCGTGTTCATGATGATGTCGCTGAAGATCCGCAACATCCTGCGGGGCCTGCCGGCGAAGCAGATGGTGTACATCACCGGCGCGACGGCCAACAAGTTCAAGGACCGCTATGTCCACCTCAAGGGGCTGGCGGTCCAGGGCAACGTCGACGGCCGCGCCGACGGCAACGTCGTCCTCTCCAGCAGTGAGAACTGGACCCAGCTCGGCTGGCACTCCGACGAGCAGAACGTCATCTTCCGCGACGACGCGCTGATGGCGGCGCAGTACGCCGACTGGGTGGACCTGATCTACCGCCAGGCGCCGCGCAGCCTCAACAACTACGTCAACTCCGCCGACCCCAACGGCCGCGTGGTGCCGGGCACCGAGTTCCTCGGGCCGAGGGACTACCCCTTCCACGAGCTCGAGCTGCACTGACGGAGCGCCCCGAGGTCACCCGCCCGGTGTCTGGGAGCTCTCCCGGCGGGTGCCCTCGGGGTCGTCGACGCGCTCGTCGGACTCCTCGAGGATCGCGGCGGCCTGGTCCTGCGGATCCTCGCTGCCCGCCTGCTGCTCCTCGGGCAGGAGCTCGGCCCGCTCGGCCACCCGCTCGGCCTCGCGCTGGTCGTCACTGGGTGTGCTCGTCATGGACCCGACGTACCCGCTCGCCGGGCCGACAGCCGCCTCAGTGGGCGAGCGAGGGGTCCCAGCGGTTGGCGATCAGCCGGAAGCTCGGTGTGTCCTCGAGGGAGGTCGTCGCCTCGTAGATGCGCTCGTACTGCGTCGAGGCGATCCGCCAGGACCCGTCGGCGTCGCGACGGTAGGTGTCCTGGTAGTAGCCGCCGCCGCGGACCTGCATCCGGAAGTCCGGCACGATCACCGTGTCCTCGAAGGCCCAGGAGCCGGTCGCGGCGTCGCCGTCGACGTCGATCTCGGGGTGGTTGGCGATGTGGACCGTGATGATCCCGGGGCCGAGGTTGGCCGCCATGTACTCGGCGACCTCCGTGCGGCTGTCGAAGTGCAGCGGCTCGCCCATCGCCTGGGTCCCGTAGCGGGCGCGCACGTCCTCGGCGAGACAGTCCGCGAACTCGTCCCAGCGCTTCAGGTCGAGGGTGCGGAAGTAGCGGTACTTGAGGCGCTTGATCTCTTCGATCGCGACGAGGTCCATGGGCGCACTGTAGAACGTGTTCTAGGTCTGGTCGAGGGGTGTCGGTCGTCGGTGGCAGGGTGGCCTCCCATGGACCCCCGCGCACTGCTGGAGGCCGAGCGGGCCGAGGCGGGCCGCCGGCTCTCCGGCCTGACCGGCAGCTTCGACGAGGTCGTCGCCGCCTCGCGCGACACCAACGCCGACGACGAGCACGACCCCGAGGGCGCGACCATCGCATTCGAGCGGTCCCAGCTGGCGACCCTCGTCGCCCAGGTCCGCCGCCATCTCGCCGAGGTCGACGCCGCCCTCGCGCGCCTGGACGCCGGGACGTACGGCGTGTGCGAGCGCTGCGGCGAGCCGATCGCCTCCGCGCGGCTCGAGGCCCGGCCGTCGGCACGCCGGTGCGTCGCCTGCGCCGCACGACCCTAGGGGGCCCGTTCGGGCCATTGCCCCGCGTGCGGCACCCGCCCATCGTGGACGCATGCGGATCGCGTCGTTCAACGTCGAGAACCTCTTCGCCCGGCCCAAGGCGATGGACAGCGGCGAGGCCGACGCCGAGACCCGCAGCCGGATCCTCGCCGCCCACGCGCGGGTCTCGGAGCTCTTCGAGCGGGCCAGCTACGCCGGCGTGGAGGCCGAGATCCTCGACCTCCTCGACCAGCTCGGCGTGCTGAACGACGACGAGGGCACGTTCGTGCGGCTGCGCAAGCTGCGCGGGCGGCTGCTGCGCCGGCCGATGACCGGACCGGTCACGCTGGTCGCGGAGGGCCGGGCCGACTGGGTGGGTTGGGTCGAGCTGAAGACGGTGGCCGTCAACGTGCGGGCCACCGAGCACACCGCTCTCGTCATCAAGGAGCTCGGCGCCGACGTCCTCACCGTGGTCGAGGCCGACGACCGGCCGGGCCTGGAGATGTTCAACCGCGCGATGCTGCCGGCCGTGGGCGGCACGCCGTACCCGCAGGTGATGGTCGTCGAGGGCAACGACACCCGTGGCATCGATGTCGGCTGTATGGCGGCGCCCGGCTACACGCTGGCGCAGATGCGCACGCACATCTTCGACGCCGACACGCAGGGCCCGGTGTTCTCCCGGGACTGCTGCGAGTACCACTTCGACACCCCGGGCGGCAGCCGTCTCGTCGTCCTGGCCAACCACTTCAAGTCGAAGGGCTATGCCTCGAGGAACGACCCGATCGGCGCCAAGCGGCGCAAGCGCCAGGCCCGCCGGGTGGCCGCGATCTACAAGGCCCTGCGCAAGGAGGGCCTCGAGTACGTCGCGATCACCGGCGACCTCAACGACGACCCCGCGAGCGACGCCCTCGCACCACTCCTCTCGCTGCCGGGGCTCACCGACATCAGCGCGCACCCCGACTTCGACTGGAACCACCGCCGCGGCACCTACGGCTCGGGCAACGAGAAGGACAAGATCGACTACGTCCTGCTGTCCGATCCCCTCTTCGCCCGGGCCACCGGGGGCGGGGTGTACCGCAAGGGCGTCTACCGCGGCAGCCGCACGAAGGACCCGTGGGAGGTCTTCCCGACGCTCGACCGGCCCGAGCACGAGGCCTCGGACCACGCGGCGATCTACGCGGACCTCGAGGACCTCTGAGGTCAGGGAGCCGCGGCGCGGGTGGCGCGCGACGCCGAGTCGTCCGTCCCAGAGGCGACGGCAGTCCTCATCGCGCGCACGGCTTGGCGGAGGCGGAGCCGCGGTCCGGTCAGGTACAGAAGCCCACCGAGCGGCGGGAGCAGGAGGGAGAGGGCGATCCACAGCGCTCGGTTCTGGCCTGCGCGGTGCCACGTGGCCGGGCGGAACCGGAACATGTCGATGACCGCGAGGAGGCTCAAGGCGTAGTTGATGCCGAGCACGCCCAGCCATTCCGCGAACATGTCCGAACGGTACAGCGCCTAGGCTCGAGCCGTGAGCGACGTACTGGACGAGGGGCCCTTCTTCCACGGCACGAAGGCCGACCTGCGGGAGGGCGACCTGCTCACCGCCGGGTTTCGGTCGAACTACCGCCCGGAGGTGGTGATGAACCACATCTACTTCACCGCGCTCGTCGACGGCGCCGGCCTCGCCGCCGAGCTCGCGGCGGGCGACGGCGAGCCGCGGGTGTACCTCGTGGAGCCGACGGGCGACTTCGAGAACGACCCGAACGTCACGGACAAGAAGTTCCCCGGCAACCCCACGCGGTCCTATCGCAGCCGAGAGCCGCTGAAGGTCGTCGGCGAGGTCACCGACTGGACCCGGCTGGCGCCGGAGGCGCTGCAGGCATGGCGGGACCGGCTGGCCGAGCTGGCGGCGGACGAGCGAGGCGAGATCATCAATTAGCGCGGGCTTGACTCACGCACCGTCTCCGGTCAGCGCCGCGGCGAGCAGCCATTCGGCGCCCAGAAGCTGCGCGAGATCGGCGAGGCTGGTGGTGTCGCTCCCGACGGTGCCGGAGGCGGCGGCAATCCGCTCCACGGTCGCAGCTCGGGCGCCTGCTCCACGAACGGTCACCTCGGGTACGTCGAGTATGACGGGCGGTGGGTGGACCGCATCGGCGGGAGGGGGTCGGCGACATTGCCACGGCGCACTCGGAGCCGGAGGACGTCTCCGGTTCGGGCAAGGGAGTTCTACGTCCTGTTGCGAGGATTCGTTTCGTCGAAACCGAACGCGAGGTCGCGATCTCTCTTATCCTCCAGCTAACCAGTCACCTGTCGTCGGAGTGTCTCCATGTCAGTGCCCGCGCCTCCGCCCCCGCCTCCTTCTCAGCCTTATCTGGCGTCTCCGCCGAAGCGCCAGAACAAGGTGCTATGGATAGCGCTTGGCGTCGTCGGTGGAATCATGGTCCTGTGCTGCGGATTCGGAGGAATCCTGGTTGCGGTGTCTTCGGAGGACCAGGACACGGGGAAGGACTCCTCCTCCGGAGCGGCCGACGCCAAGGACACCTCTTCTGAGGAGTCCGAGACAGATGCCGACGGCGACGGCGTGAGTGACGGGGAGGACTACGACCCAACTGACGCGAACGTTCGGACTGAGGAAGACGTAGACACAGATGGCGACGGCGCCGCTGATGTGGATGACCCTGACCCGAGTGATCCGAAGGTGCGGACCAGAGACGACGTCGACACTGACAAGGATGGCGTCCCCGACTACAAGGACGCCTTTCCGGAGAATGCGAAGTACAGCAAGGACACTGACGGCGACGGGGTAGCAGACGCGATCGACGACTTTCCGAAAGACGAGCGGTACAGCAAGGACTCAGACGGAGACAAGCGTGCCAACTCCGTGGACGACTTCCCCAATGATCCGAGTCGATGGAAGATCACGTCGGAGATGTACAACGCGATCGAGAAAGCTAGTGACTATCTCGACTACTCGTCATTCTCGCGGAGCGGCTTAATCAATCAGTTGGAGTTTGAGGGCTTCAGCACTTCCGACGCTACCTTCGCTGTCGACTACTTGAAGGTCGATTGGTTCAAGCAGGCTGTGCAGAAGGCGAAGGACTATCTCGACTACTCGTCCTTCTCTCGGGCCGGACTGATCTCGCAGTTGCAGTTTGAAGGCTTCACCTACGAGCAGGCCGTGCACGGGGTCAATCAAGCGTACTGATGCTTCTCGGCGCCGCAGCTGATCGACGATCATCCGCCAGCGGGCCGCAGAAGTCTCGGTCGGAACTCGGCTGCCGGCCGCAGCTGCTTCCACGAAAACCTCACGCCCCGTCGTACGCCGCCTGCAGCTCGGCGATGTCGATCTTGCCCATCGTCAGCATCGCCCGGCAGGCCGCCTGGTTGGCGGGCGTGGTGTAGTCGCCGCAGAGCTCCTCGAGCTCGCGGGGGATGACCTGCCAGGACACGCCGTACTTGTCCTTGCACCAGCCGCAGGGGCCCGGCTCGCCGCCGTCGGCGGTGAGGATCTCCCAGTACCTGTCGACCTCCTCCTGGCCCTCGACGCTCAGGTAGAAGGAGAACGACTCGTTGAGGTGGAACTCCGGTCCGGCGTTGAGGCCGATGACCTCGTGGCCGGCGACGGTGAACTCGACGACCTCGGCGACGGAGGTGCCGGGCTCGGTCCAGGCGGTGAGGACCTGGCCGACCGACGAGTTCGGGATGTGCTCGGCGTAGAACTTCGCGGCCTCGACGGCCTTGTCGTTGCCGAACCACAGATGGGTGCGCACCGATGCCATGGGGGATCTCCTCGTCCGGGGGCCCTCCGGTCGAGGGCCGATGCCTAGGACGACCGGACCCGGCGGCGGGACTCATCGGCGAGGAGCTAGTCGAGGCAGAACTCGTTGCCCTCGACGTCGAACATGTTCTGGCAGGACTCGTTCTCCTCGTCGGCGAGGAGCAGCCGGCCGCGCCGTGCGCCGAGGGCCTCCAGCCGCGTCGCCTCCGCCTCGAGGACGGCGAGTCGCTCGTCGCCGGTCAGACCGGTGCCGACGCCGACGTCGAGGTGGACCCGGTTCTTGGCCGTCTTGCCCTCGGGGACGCGCTGGAAGTACATCCGAGGGCCGGCGCCGGTGGGGTCCTCGCAGACCGCCCAGGCGTCGTCGGGGTCGGGCGGGTAGGGCGGGTCGACGTACCCGAGCGCCGCCTTCCAGAAGTCCGCGACCGCGCGCGGGCTCGCGCAGTCGAAGGTCACCTGCACCTGTCGCACTGTGTCCACAGCGGCAGCGTAGCCAGTTGGAGATCGAACAGGTGTTCGATAGGATGTGGTCATGGACGCACCCCTCACCGCCGCCGAGATCCGGTCGTACGCCGACCGGGTGGTCGCGTGGTGCGATGAGGGATCGGCCGGTGGATCCGCCAGTGGATCGGCCGGTGGATCGGCCGACCAGGTGGACCTGATCGCCGCGCTCGAGGAGCTGAAGTCCGCGGCGTGCGCCGCCCAGGCGCAGGCGGCGGTCGCGTTCGACGCCCGGCGCCGCGCGGAGCAGGCGCGGGCGGGCGTGCCGGCCGCGCGGCAGGGCCGGGGGATCGCGGCGGAGGTCGCGCTCGCGCGGCGCGAGTCGCCGCACCGCGGTCAGTCCCTGCTGGGCCTCGCGAAGGTCCTCGTCACCGAGATGCCGCACACCCTCGCCCGGCTCCGCGACGGCTCGCTCAACGAGTTCCGCGCCACGATCCTGGCCCGCGAGACCGGCTGCCTGAGCGCCGAGCAGCGGTCCTTCGTCGACGAGGAGCTCTGCGCCGACCCGCGCGCCCTCGCCGGCGTCGGCACCCGCGAGCTCCTCGGCCGGGTGCGCCGGTTGGCGGCCGAGCTCGACCCCGCAGCGGTCGCGCGGCGCGCCCGTCGGGCCGAGGCGGACCGCAACGTCACGGTCCGGCCCGCGCCCGACACGATGGCCTACCTGACCGGGCTGATGCCGGTCGCCCAGGCGGTCGCGGCGTACGCGTCCGTCCGTGCGGCGGCGCTGAGCGCTCGTGCCCAGGGCGACCAGCGCTCGCTCGGCCAGCTGATGTCCGACCTGATGCTGTCTCGGCTGACCGGCCTGCCCGACACGGGCAGCGCCGAGCGTGCCCCCGCGGTGCCCGTCACCATCAACCTGACCATGTCCGAGGAGACCCTCGCCGGGGGCCACGCGCCCGCCGTGCTGTCCGGCGACGGTGTGGCGGGGGAGGTGCTCCCCGCCGAGGTCGCCCGCCAGCTGGCCGCCCACGCCCTGGACGACGCGACGGCGTGGTTCCGCCGGCTCTACCGCAACCGGCTGGGCCGGCTGGTGGCGATGACCAGTCGCCAGCGCCTCTTCCCCGACGGGATCGCCGAGCTCCTGGCCCTGCAGGGGCTGGGGATCTGCGCCAGTCCCTACTGCGACGCCCCGGTGCGCCACACCGACCACCTCACGCCCGTCGAGGAGGGCGGCGCGACGAGCGCCGCCAACGGGCAGGGCCTGTGCGAGGCGTGCAACCACGCCAAGCAGGCGCCGGGCTGGCGACAACGCGTGGTCTCGAGCCCGCGCGAGCGCCCCGAGGTCGAGACCATCACCCCCACCGGCCACCGGTACGTCGCCACCGCCCCCGCTCCGCCCGGCTGGCGGGAGCCGCGCTACGTGGAGATCGGTCCGGGCCGCTACGGCCTGGTCGCCTGAGCAGACCATGGGCTGGAACAACCCCCCGGTCCCGTGGAGCGAGCTCGAGCGCCGCCTGTCCGGACGCGTCCCGGCCCTCGAGGCGCCGGTGTCGCGACGGAAGCGACCCCGCGTCGAGCCCGAGCTGGTTCACCGACCGGCCGAGTCGGTGCCCTACGCCGAGCTCCACTGCCACAGCCACTTCAGCTTCCTCGACGGCGCCAGCTCTCCGGGGGACCTGGTCAAGGAGGCCGTGCGGCTGGGTCTCGACGGTCTCGCGCTCACCGACCACGACGGCTTCGCCGGAGCGCCGCTGTTCGCCGAGGCGGGCGCCGACTACGGTCTGCCCACCGTGTACGGCGCCGAGCTCACCCTCGACGTCCACCGCTCCCAGAACGGCATCCCCGACCCGGAGGGCACCCACCTGCTCGTGCTCGCGCGCGGCGTGGAGGGCTACCACCGCCTCTCCGGGGCGATCACGGAGGCCGGGCTGCGGGCGCCGGAGAAGGGCAGCCCCGCCCACGACCTCGACGAGCTCGCCGAGCGGGGGAGAGGGCACTGGATGGTGCTCACCGGCTGCCGCAAGGGCGCCGTACGGAGGGCGCTCGGCGAGCATGGTCCCGTGGCCGCGGCCGCCGCCCTCGACGAGCTGACCCGGCGCTTCGGGCGCGAGCACGTCGTGGTGGAGCTGACGGCGAGCGACCATCCGGGCGGAGAGGAGGACAACGACCTGCTCGCCCGGATCGCCGACGACCGCGGTCTGCCGGTGCTGGCGACGGGCAACGTCCACTTCGCGACTCCGGACAAGCGGCGCCTGGCCGCCGCGATGGCCGCCATTCGTGCCCGCCGCAGCATCGCCGAGCTCGACGGCTGGCTCGACCTGTCCGGCGGGGCGCACCTGCGCAGCGGCGAGGAGATGATGCGGCGCTTCGCCCACCGCCCCGACGCGGTGCGACGCTCGGTCGCCTTGGTCCGCGAGCTCGCCTTCGACCTACGCAAGGCCTCCCCGAGGCTGCCCAAGCAGGGCATCCCCGAGGGGCGCACGGCAGGCGAGCAACTGCGCCACCTCGTGGAGGAGGGCTTCGCGGAGCGGTACGCGCACCTGCCGCACGCCGGGAGGGCCCGGCAGCGGGTGGAGGCGGAGATGACGGTGATCTTGGAGAAGGACTTCGCCGGCTACTTCGTCATCGTGCACGACATCGTGCGGTTCGCACGGGACAACGGGATCCTGTGCCAGGGCCGCGGCTCCGCCGCCAGCTCGGCGGTGTGCTTCGCGCTCGGGATCACCGCCATCGACTCGGTGCTCTACGACCTGCCCTTCGAGCGGTTCATCTCCCAGCACCGCGAGGAGGAGCCGGACATCGACGTGGACTTCGACTCCGACCGGCGCGAGGAGGTGATCCAGTGGGTCTACGACACCTACGGCCGTCGCAACGCCGCGCAGGTGTGCAATGTGATCAGCTACCGCCCCCGGATGGCCGTACGGGACGCGGCGAAGGCGCTCGGCTACTCCACCGGCCAGCAGGACGCCTGGTCCAAGCAGGTCGACAGCTGGGGACGCGAGGTCGAGCGGGACCTCGGCATCCCCGACCCGGTCGTCGCCCTCGCGGAGGAGCTGATGTCCGCCCCTCGCCATCTCGGCATCCACTCCGGTGGCATGGTGCTCACCGAGCGCCCGATCGGCGAGGTCTGCCCGATCGAGAGGGCGCGGATGGACAAGCGGACCGTGCTGCAGTGGGACAAGGACGGCTGCGAGTCCATGGGACTGGTGAAGTTCGACCTGCTCGGCCTGGGCATGCTCGGCGCCCTCGACCACATGATGCGCCTCGTCGCCGAGCACCTCGGTCAGGAGTGGACCCTGGCCACGCTGCCCAAGGAGGAGCCGGCGGTCTACGAGATGCTGGGCCGCGCCGACTCGATCGGCGTCTTCCAGGTCGAGTCCCGCGCCCAGATCGGCACCCTCCCGCGGCTCAAGCCCGAGTGCTTCTACGAGCTCGCCATCGAGATCGCGCTGATCCGCCCCGGCCCGATCCAGGGCGGCGCGGTCCATCCCTACATCCGCCGCAAGACCGGCAAGGAGAAGGTCACCTACCAGCACGAGCTGCTCCGGCCGATCCTGGAGCGCACCCTCGGCGTCCCCCTGTTCCAGGAGCAGCTCATGCAGATGGCCGTCGCGCTCGGGGACTGCAGCGCCGACGACGCCGACCTGCTGCGCCGCGCGATGGGCTCCAAGCGCGGCGTCGAGCGGATCGAGAAGGTCAAGGACAAGCTGTACGCCGGCATGGCGCGCAAGGGCATCACGGGGGATGCGGCCGATGCCATCTACGTCCAGATCCTCTCCTTCTCCGGCTTCGGCTTCGCCGAGTCGCATGCGCTCAGCTTCGCGCTGCTGGTCTACGCCTCGTCCTGGTTCAAGCTCCACTACCCGGCCGCCTTCCTCGCCGGCCTGCTGCGCAACCAGCCGATGGGCTTCTACTCACCGCAGTCGCTGGTCGCCGACGCCCGCCGCCACGGGGTGCTCGTACTGCCGCCCGACCTCGCGCGCTCCGGCGTCCAGGCGGGGCTCGAGCCGGCTCCGAAGACCTCCGAGGAGCCTTCCGCCGACCCGCTGCGCTACGACGGCGCGCTGGCCGTGCGCCTCGGGCTCGACGCGGTGAAGGGCATCGGCACGGAGGTCGCGACCCGGATCGTGCAGGCGCGCGCCGATGCGCCGTTCGCCGACATCCGCGACCTGTCGCGACGCGCCGGGCTGAGCCAGGCCCAGCTCGAGGCGCTCGCCACGGCCGGTGCGCTCGACTGCCTCGGCCTGGACCGTCGTCAGGCGCTGTGGATGGCCGGGTACGCCGAGGACGCCGCCCAGCTGCCGGGGAGCACCCCCGCCCCCGCCCCGCCGACGCTGCCGGAGATGTCGCCGCTGGAGACGACCCTCGCCGATCTCTGGGCGACCCGGGTCTCGACCGACGTCCACCCGATCCAGCACTTCCGCGCCACCCTGGCCGCCGCCGGGATCAAGCCCGTGGGCGAGCTCGCGACCGCCGAGGCCGGGCGACGGGTGCACGTCGCCGGGCTGGTCACCCACCGCCAGCGCCCCGGCACCGCTGGCGGCATCACCTTCCTCAACCTCGAGGACGAGACCGGGATGCTCAACGTGATCTGCTCCCAGGGCGTGATGCGCGCCCACCGCCAGGCCGCCCGCAACCGGGTCGCCGTCGTGATCCGCGGCAAGGTCGAGCGGCAGGACGGCGTCACCAACCTCGTCGCCGACCGCGTCGAGCCCCTCGACGCCGTCCTCCCCGGCGCCGGCGACGCGCTCCAGGCGCGGCAGTCCTCGCGGGACTTCCGGTGACCCGGCGCGCCCGTAGCGAGGCCGATTCGGGGGAGCCCACGGGCCTGCGGTAGTGTTCCCCCCGCTCCGGACGGCTGGTTCCGGACGGGGCATCGGGCTGTAGCGCAGCTTGGTAGCGCACCTGACTGGGGGTCAGGGGGTCGCAGGTTCAAATCCTGTCAGCCCGACCGCATGCAGAGCCCCTCCGGACCGTCACGGTCGGAGGGGCTCTGTCGTCTCTGGCTCCCCATGACCTCCGAGGTCATGGGCGCCCGGACACCGCCTCCCTAGGCTGCGACCCATGACCGCAGTGCTGGAGAGCCCGCAGGTCGGGCCGATGCTTCGTTCGTGGCGAGAGCGCCGCCGGTTCAGCCAGCAGGAGCTGTCGAACCTGTCGACGGTCTCGACCCGCCACCTGAGCCGGGTGGAGACCGGCCGGGCCCACCCGACGCCCGACATGATCCTGCACCTCGCCGAGAACCTGGAGATCCCCTTGCGTGAGCGCAACCGGCTGCTGCTGGCCGCGGGCTACGCGCCGCGCTATCCCGACCGCTCCCTGGAGGACCGGTCCCTCGCGGTGGTGATGGACGGTCTCCGCAGCCTGCTCGACGCGCACCTGCCCTACCCGGCGATCCTGCTCGACGACTACTGGGACGTCGTGGACGCCAACACGGCGCTGACGCCCTTCCTCGAGGGGTGCGCGCCGGAGCTCCTCGAGCCGCCGCTCAACGTGGTGCGCCTGTGCCTGCGCCCGGACGGGCTCGCGAGGAGGATCGAGAACCTCGACCAGTGGGCGGCCCATCTCTACCACCGCGCGGCCGGTCGGGCCGAGCGGACGCACGACCCGCGCCACCATGCGCTGGCGTCCGAGATCGCCGAGCTCGCGGGCGGCGTACCCCGCCTCGACCCGGCGACGACGGGCCCGGTGCTCACCCTGGAGCTGCGCTACGGCGACGACCTGCTGCGCATGTTCAGCACCTCCGCGCAGCTGCAGACCGCCACCGACGCGGCGCTGGAGGGCCTGGCGCTGGAGACCTTCCTGCCGGCGGACGAGGCCACGCGGCGGTTCTTCACGGCCTGACGACTACGTTCGACCCGTGCAGACCACCCAGATCCGCCTCGCCGCCCGCCCCGTGGGGGAGCCCACCGACGACGACTTCGCCTTCGTCACCGAGGACCTGCCCGCCCTCGCGGAGGGCCAGGTGCTGTTGCGCACGATCTACCTCTCCCTCGACCCGTACATGCGGGGCCGGATGAGCGAGGCGAAGTCGTACGCCGCGCCGGTGCCGGTCGGCGGCGTGATGGTCGGCCAGACCGTGTGCGAGGTCGTCGAGAGCCGCTCCGAGCGGCGCGCCGTGGGCGACGTCGTGCTGGCCTACACCGGTTGGCAGACCCATGCTGTGGCCGACGCCCGCCACACGCGCCGCCTCGACCCGGAGGCCGCCCCCGTCTCGACGGCGCTCGGGGTGCTGGGCATGCCCGGCTTCACGGCGTACGCCGGGCTCCTGGAGATCGGCCGCCCCCAGCCGGGGGAGACCGTCGTGGTCGCCGCGGCGACCGGCCCGGTCGGCTCAGCCGTCGGCCAGATCGCCCAGGTCAAGGGCGCCCGTTCGGTCGGCATCGCAGGCGGTCCGGACAAGGTGCGGGCGCTGACGGAGGAGTTCGGCTTCGACGTCGCGCTCGACCACCGCTCGCCGACCTTCCGCGACGAGCTCGCGGCGGCGACGCCGGACGGCATCGACGTGTACTTCGAGAACGTCGGCGGGCCGGTCGCGGACGCGGTGACCCGCCGGCTCAACACCTACGCGCGCATCCCCGTCTGTGGGCTCGTCGCCAACTACAACGCCACCGAGGCGCCCTCCGGCCCGGACCGCCTGCCGGCGTTCATGGGCCGGGTCCTCACCCTGAGCCTCACGGTGCGCGGGTTCATCCAGAGCGAGTTCGAGCCCACGCTCGGCGAGCCCTTCCAGCGCGACATGACGCAGTGGGTCCGGGAGGGCCGGGTCCGCTACCGCGAGGACGTGGTCGAGGGTCTCGAGAACGCGCCCGAGGCGTTCCGCGGCCTTCTCGTCGGCCGCAACTTCGGCAAGCTGCTGGTCAAGGTCGGCGTGGCAGCCCAGCGGTGAGCGCGCGCAGGCAGCGCACGGCCAGTTCCACCGGCGCCGCGTGCTCCTCGCCCTCGGCCCAGGACTCGAGGGCCACCCGGATCGCGTCCGTCGCCGCGGCCGCCACCAGCCTCAGCTCGAGGGGGTCCGCGCCCGGTGCGATCCGCGCCAGGATCGGGAGCAGCCCGGCCTCGGAGTCGCGGTTCACCCGGTACCAGACCGCCGCCAGGTCGGGATCCTCCCCGGCGGCGCGCAGCAGGCCGCGGACCGACGCGAGGTCGCCGTCCTCGTCGCCCGCCCCGAGGCTCGCCCGGATGGCCCGCTCCACGGCGGGGAGGAGGGGAGCGCCCGGCTCGGTCGCGGCCAGCCGCGCGCGCCAGGCGTCGCCGCCGACGGTGAGCAGCGGCGCCACGGCATCCTCCTTCGTACGGCTGTAGCGGTAGAACGTCCGCAGCCCGATCCCGGCCGCCGCCGCGATCGCCTCGGCCGTCGTACCCGACGCGCCGTGCTCGGTGAACAGCCGCGCCGCCGTCCGGGCGATCTCGAGCCGGGTCGCCGCCCTGCGCCGCTCGGTCAGGCTCCCCGTCTCGCTCACGGGGACGAGCGTATCGGCCCCGGCGGCGTCCGGGCATATTGTGCCGTATCGGCACGTTGTGCCAGATGGCGCGGGCAGGGGCCTGCGCGGCGATCGAGAGAGGGGACGTTGATGAACCGCTACGAGGGACGCCGGGTGCTGGTGACCGGAGGCGGGTCGGGCATCGGCCAGGCGACGGTGCTGCGGATGCTGGCCGAGGGCGGCCGTGTGGTGGCCGCCGACGTGAGCAGAGCCGGACTCGACGACACGGTCGCGAAGGCCGCGGCCGTCGACGGCGGGACCGACCGGCTGGGCACCGTGGTGGTCGACGTCGCCGACGAGGCGTCGGTGCGGGCGGCGGTGGCCGCGGCGGTGCGCGACCTCGGTGGGCTGGACGCCCTCGTCAACGCGGCCGGCATCCTGCGCTCGAGCCACACCCACGAGACCACGGTCGAGGCCTTCGAGCAGGTGCTCCGGGTCAACCTGGTCGGGACCTTCCTGGTCATCCGGGAGGCCGTCCCCGCGCTGCGCGAGGGCGCCGGCGCCGCCGTCGTGAACTTCAGCTCCACCTCGGCGATGTTCGCGCACCCGTACATGGCGGCCTATGCCGCGAGCAAGGGCGGCATCCAGTCGATGACGCACGCCCTGGCGGCCGAGTACGCCGGCGACGGCATCCGATTCACCGCTGTGCAGCCCGGCTCGATCTCGTCCGGCATGACCGACGGCAGCGGCGCCAGCGGGCAGAGTGTCGGTCCCGGCCTCCCGGAGGACGCCGACCTGGGTCTGTTCGCGAAGCTCGCCCCTGCCCTGGGGCAGGGCTTCGCCGGGCCGGAGACGGTCGCCGGCGTCGTGGCGATGCTCGCCAGCGACGACGGGGCGTTCATCACGGGGACCGAGGTCCGCATCGACGGGGGCACCCACTTCTGAGCCGCCACGCCGACGCCGCCCTTGCGTTAGATGTTACCGACGGTAACATGTGGCCATGGGCGGCATCGGCGTCGACGCGACCAGCTACCAGGACCAGCTGCGGACACTGTCCGAGGCCTCGGTCGAGCACCATTTCGACGCCTTCGTCGACATCGCGTGGGACGACCCGGCGTACGCCATCGACCCCGCGGACCCGCGCTGGATCCTCCCGGACGTCGACCCGCTCGGCCGCACCGCGTGGTACCGCTCGCTCCCGGTCGAGCGTCAGATCGCGGTGGGCTTCTACCGGCAGACCAATGTGGTCAAGGTCGGTCTCCAGTTCGAGCAGGTGCTGATCGCCGGGCTGATGATGTACTGCCTCGACCTGCCCAACGGCCGCGCGGAGTTCCGCTACTCCACGCACGAGGCGACCGAGGAGTGCCACCACACGCAGATGTTCCAGGAGTTCGTCAACCGGACCGGCCTGGACGTCCCCGGCGCGCACAGCGTCTTCCGCGCGCTCGGTCCGTTCCTCCCGCTCGCGGCGAAGCACCTGCCGTTCCTCTTCTTCGTGGGCGTGCTCGGCGGCGAGGAGCCGATCGACTACGTGCAGAAGGTGATGCTGCGCTCCGGTACGCCGATGCACCCGCTGCTGGAGCGGATCAGCCAGATCCACGTCGCCGAGGAGGCGCGGCACATCGGCTTCGCCCACCAGTTCCTCGAGCACCGGGCGCCCCGGCTCAACCGTCTCGAGCGTGCATTCGCCTCGGTCCTCACGCCCGTCGTGATGCGGCTGCTGTGCGACGCGATCGTCGTCCCCGGGCCGAGGGCCATGCGCGACATGGGCATCCCGAAGGAGGTCGCGCGGGAGATCTGGTGGCGCAGCCCGGAGTCGCGGAAGTTCCTGCGTGACATGTTCGGCGACGTGCGGATGCTGGCGGAGGAGACCGGCCTGATGAACCCGGTCTCCCGCCGGGTGTGGCGCGCGCTCGGCATCGCCGGGCGGCCGAACCGGTTCCGCAGCGAGCCCGTGCCCGCCGCCGACTGACCGACCGGGGAGGCCTGCTCACCCGGTCAGGCTGCGGCGCATGTCCACGACCCACTGCTTGTAGGCGACGTGGGAGGCGCGCAGCGCGTCGCCCGGCCAGTCGTCCGGCAGCAGGTCCGCTGGCAGGACGGGGTCGGCGAGCAGGTGGCGTCCCGAGGTCGCGCAGGCGGTGAACCGCAGCACCGGGTCGGTGGTGTCGGTGGCCTCGAGGAGGCGGCGCGCGGTCGCGGCCCAGCCGTCGAGGTCCCACAGCCGCGCCGCGAGCGCGGCCGCGTCCGCGGCGGGCGCGGCACCGCCGAATCGCTCGCCCACCTCGCTGACCGTCTCCGGCCAGGCCAGCTCGAGGTTGGCCGGCCGGGTCCACACGCCCTCGCGCAGCTCGGCGAGGCGGAGCTCGCCCAGCGCGGCGCGCAGGTCCGCGCGCTCGCTCGCTGTCCGTCCGGCGGCGGTGACGACGACGAGCTCCCACGTGCCGTCCCACCTCCGCAGCGACGGATGGGCGGCCTCCTCCTGCCGTCGCTGGCGCGCGGCCAGCCGCTCGGAGAGCAGATAGCAGCCGTCCCCGTCACGGACCACGTCGCCGGCCGCGGTCATCCGCGAGAGCGCGACCCGCACGGTCGGCTCCGCGAAGCCCACCACCGATGCGGCGGCGACCAGCTCACGGGTGGACAGCCGGGGCACGTCGGCGCCCAGCAGCAGGGTCAGCAGCGCGGAGCGCGTCGTGACGGGCTTGAGATCCGGGGCGGCCATGGCGAGCGACATGTTACAGAGTCGCGACGGCTGTGGCGCAGATGTTGTGATCTATGTCTAACAGTCTTGGCGCGCCTGTCGCCAACGTGTAACGGTTCCTCCATGACTGAGAAGCGACTTGCGGGGCGGACCCTGATGATGTCCGGTGGAAGCCGGGGGATCGGGCTGGCGATCGGGCTGGCCGCGGCGCGGGAGGGCGCCAACGTGGTCCTGCTGGCGAAGACGGACGTGCCCGACCCCCGTCTGCCCGGCACCGTCCACACGGCGGCGGCGGAGATCGAGGCAGCTGGCGGCCGAGCGCTGGCAGTCGTCGGCGACGTGCGCGACGAGGCCTCCGTCGAGAGCGCCGTGGCCCGCGCGGTCGAGCGCTTCGGCGGCATCGACATCTGCCTCAACAACGCCTCCGCGATCGCGCTCGACGGCACCGAGCAGCTGCCGGTCAAGCGCTTCGACCTGATGACGCAGATCCAGCTGCGCGGCACCTACCTGCTGACCCGGGCATGCCTGCCCCACCTGCGCACGAGCGTGAACCCGCACATCCTCTCCCTCTCGCCGCCGCTCAACCTGTCACCGGAGTGGCTGGGCAAGCATCCGGCGTACACCCTGGCGAAGTACGGCATGTCCCTGCTGACCCTCGGCTGGGCCGCCGAGTACGCCGAGGCGGGCGTGGCGGCGAACTGCCTGTGGCCGGAGACCCTCATCGCCACCGCGGCCGTGCAGAACCTGCTGGGCGGCGACGACGCGATGCAGAAGGCGCGCACGCCCGAGATCGTGGCCGATGCGGCGATCGAGATCCTCACGCGTTCTTCCCGAGAGTTCACGGGCAACGCCGTGCTCGACGTGGACGTGCTGCGCGAGGCCGGTGTCACGGACCTGTCGTCCTACGGCGGAACCGGCGAGCTGGAGTACGACATCTTCATCGACCCGCCCGGCCGGACCCGGTCGTGAGCGCGCCGCAGGACGCCTTCGCCGCCACGCTCGGCGTGGACGTCGCCGGGCACGGCGGCGGACGGGCCGAGGCACGGGTGGTCGTCACCGGCGACCACCTGAACCCGCACGGCACCGCGCACGGGTCGTTCCTCTTCTCGCTCGCGGGGATCGCCCTCGCGGCCGCGGCCAACGACGCCGAGCACTCCGGCGTGGTGAGCGCGGTCCACATCGACTACGTCTCGCCCGCCCGGGCCGGCGACACACTGGTCGCGACCGCTGAGGTCGCCGAGCGGCTGGCGAAGGAGGACCTCTTCGTGGTCCGGGTGACGAGCGGCGAGAAGCTGGTCGCCCGTGCGAACGGCCGGGCCAACCGCCGCGTGCGGGCTGCCGGCCCTACGGGGTGATCGCCCGCTCGGTGCCCAGGCTCGCCCGGGCGGCGGCGCGGGTGCCGGCCTCGTGCGAGCCAGGAGCCGCGTGCCCGGCGTGGGCGGCACCCTTCCAGGTGCCCCGGATGCCGTGGTCGCGCTGCATGCGGCCGAAGTAGTCGACGACCTCGACCTCCCGCGCCCGCAGGGCCAGCTCCGTCGACGTCGGGCCCTCGGCGACCGGGGCGTCCGCGGCGATGGCGCTCGCCCGCGCCTCCGCCCGGGCGGCGGCGAGGCGCTCTCCGATGTGGTCGGCCCACGCCTCGTAGAACGCGGCGCGCGCCGTGGACCCGTGGACCGGCTTGCGCTCCCAGCGCCGGCGGCGAGGGTTCCACACCTCGCGTTGGTCGGCCTTGTGGGCGCCCGAGCGCAGGTGCGCGTCGCCGTCGGCGACCATCTGCGTCACCAGCGTCGCGTAGAGCGCCTGCACGACCGCGATGTCGGACGGGAAGCCGTAGAGCGTGACCCGGGTGTTGCTGGTGTAGATCGCCACCCGCACGTCGTTGGCGCGCGCGATCTCCAGGATCAGCCGGACGTAGCGCGCGAGCGAGCGCTTCCCGGTCTCGCCGATGAGCACCGTCTCCCAGGTGGGCTCCTCCCGCCGCTCCTCGGCGCCGGCCGTCGCGCGGGCCACCGCGAGAGCGATCTGGTGCCGGCTGGCGAGGGTCTGCGCCTTGGCGAAGAAGGCCTCCCGCTCGGCGGCGTTGGCGGTGCGCTCGGCCTGGCGCAGCAGCCGCCCGATGCGCAGCAGGGTGCGGTCCTCCCCGTTCACAACGGTGTCGAGGCCGTGCAGCCGGTACGCCGTGTGGAGCAGGTCGGCGAGCACCGGCAGGCCGATGTCCTCGAGGAGGCGCAGCGAGGTGGTGCGGAACTCGGGTCCGTGCCCGCCGGCACCGGCCAGGTGGTGGGCGAGCTCGTGCAGCACGACCGCGGCCCGCAGGGACCAGGCACCGCCGACCTCGCGCGGCGGGATGGCGATCACCCCGCGGGCGGGCAGCTCGTCGAACTCGTAGTGGGCGCGGGTGTGGCCACGGCGGGGGCGCACGGCGACCGGCACCCCGGCCAGGTCCAGGCCCGCGCCGTCGTCGTACCGGCTGCCGGTGGCGACGAGATGGGCGAGCACCCGGTCGACGAACTCCTGGACGTGCCCCGGGTCGGTGAACCGCGGCTCTGTCTCGGGCTCGAACGTCTGCAGGCTCGGGCCGACCTGGATGCGCAGCGGCTGGCCCGGGGTGCGCGACGCCTCGTCGAGCCAGCCGGCGAAGAGGTCCTCGGCGGCGTAGACGGTGGCGGTGTCGGGCATGCGCCCAGCCTGTCAGGCCGCTCCGACAGTTCCGTCCGCGCTCCCGGGCTCCAGGTCTCCGCGCAGCCGGTCGCGCAGCGCGACGAGCGCGCCGACCGCCTCGACGAAGCGGACCGTGCTGTCGCCGACGCCGTTGTCGTCGAAGTAGTGGTGACGCATCGCGGCGCGGGCCATCCGGTGCTCGTCGTGCTCGAGCCGGTCCGTCAGCAGCGCGGTGAGCCGGGGCAGGTCGTCGGTGTCGATGACGTCGGCGCACCGGCTGACGGGCACCTCCTGGCGCAGCCGCTCGGCGTCGTGGTGGCGGTCGGTGATGAGGAGCGGCTTGTCGGTCTGCAGGTAGAGCCAGTCCAGGCCGACGGACGACACATCGGTGACCATCGCGTCGCAGCCCGGGAACACGGCGAGGATGTCGCCTTGCCAGATCGCCGCGTGGCCCGCCTCCGGCTCGCGCTCGGCGGCGCGCTCCACCAGGTCGAGGATGGCCTGGTGGGCCTCCCGGATGGCCGGGGTCTGGCTGGTGGTCACCTTCGGGTGGGGCTTGTACACCAGACGCACGTCCGGGACCGCCAGGACCGAGCGGACGATCTCGACGCCGAAGACGTCGACGGAGGTGTAGTCGTTGTAGTCCGCGTCGCCCTCCCACGTGGGCGCATAGAGGACCGTGCGACGCTCGCTCGCCGGCAGCAGGGGAGCGGGGCGCAGGTCCAGCTGGGGACGACCGATCCGCACCAGCCGCGACTCGTCGAGCTCCATGAGGGCTGCCCGGTGCCGCTGCACCGCGGCCTCGCCGGCGACGAAGACGCGGTCGTAGGCCTTCGCGTTGTTCGACACCATCGACTGCTTGTCGCTCTCGCCGTGGTTGATGTGGACGTGCAGCATCCGGCCGTCCAGCAGCGAGTTGAAGTTGAGCATCGAGTTGTTGCAGTAGAGGACTACCTTCGCGTCGAGCTCGTCGTACGTCGCGGCGAGGTCGGCGAAGCCGGGCGCCAGGAGGACCGGCAGCGAGGTGCGCGCCTCGACCACCGCGTGCGTCTCCGGGTCGCGGGTCACGATTCCCACCGGATGGCTGCCATCGAGCCGCTCGAGCACCGGGATCCACTGCAGGAGCTGGTAGACCCGGGTCGGGTCGTCGGCGAAGTAGGCGATGACGTGGAGGTTCTGCACCTACAGATTCTACGGCCACGAATGGTGGGTCGACGAACCGACGGACCCCCGTCGAGGTTGCGTTTCGGTAACCTCGGCCGGTGCTCGCTCTCCGGCGCCCGCTGCGCCGCCTCCTCAACCGGTCCGTCCACTCCGCCTGGCGCTGGGCCGAGCACCTGGGCGACGTGGCGCCGGGCACCGACCTGGCCGACCGGTTCGGCACCTTCGGCTCCGGGGCGTGCCTGGCGTTCCCGATCTCCGACGTCGTCAACGCCCCCGCGATCCACGTCGGCCGGGACACCCTGATCGGCAAGTACGCCACCCTCTCCGTGGGCTACGGCCCGACCCAGGCAGTGCTGCCTGAGCGCGGGCTCGTGATCGGGGAGCGGTGCGTGCTCGGCGCGCGGGTCTGCCTCACTGCCCACGAGTCGATCGAGATCGGTGACGACGTGTGGTTCGGGCAGGACGTCTTCGTCTCCGACGCCAGCCACGGCTACCAGGACCCCGACACGCCGATCGGCCGCCAGTTCGGGACCCACCAGCCGGTCCGGATCGGCTCGGGATCGTGGATCGGACACGGGGCGATGGTCCTGCCCGGCACGACGATCGGGCGCAACGTCGTGGTGGCGGCGGGCTCGGTGGTGCGTGGCGACGTGCCGGACCATGCGGTGGTCGGGGGCGTCCCGGCCCGCCTGCTGCGGGTCCGCGATGCCGGCGGCGACTGGGCGCGGGTGAGCGAGATGGCGCCTACCCTGACCTCATGAGCCGGATCGAGGAGCTCGCCGCGTTCGCCTCCTCCGCGACGGGCCGCCCGCTGGGCGCGGGCACGACCCAGGAGTACGACGAGCTGTGGGCCTGGTCCGTCACGGACCTGGACGCCTTCTGGTCCCTCGCCGCCGAGCACCTCGGCTTCCCGCTGCCGGGGCCCGCGCTGGCGGAGGAGCGGATGCCCGGTGCGGTCTGGTTCCCCGACGCGCGGGTCAACTACGCGGCCGCCGTCCTGGACGGCCGTCCGGACGAGGAGGTCGCGGTCGTCGGCGTGACAGAGGACCCCTCCGCCGCCCGCGCGCTCACCTGGGCCGAGCTGCGGCGCCGGACCGCCTCGCTCGCCGCGACCTTGCGCGGGCTCGGCGTCGGCGAGGGCGACCGCGTCGTCGCCTTCCTGCCCAACACCCCGGACGCGATCGTCGGGCTGCTGGCGACGGCCAGCCTCGGCGCCGTGTGGTCGGTGTGCGGCATGGACTACGCGGCGTCGGCCGCCCGCGCGCGGTTCGAGCAGCTCGACCCGGTGGTGCTCCTGCACGCCTCCTCCTACGTCCACGGCGGGCGCCGGCACGACCGCACCGAGGTGGTCGCCGAGCTCGCGTCCGCGCTGCCCACGCTGCGCGCGACGCTCGAGGTGGGTACCCCTGCCTGGGAGGAGGCGACCGGCGCCGACCTGCCGTTCGCGCCCACGCCGGTCCCGTTCGGGCATCCGTTGTGGGTGCTGTTCTCCTCCGGCACGACCGGCCGGCCGAAGGGCATCGTCCACGGGCACGGCGGGGCGCTCCTGGAACAGGCCAAGGTGGCGGCGTACCACTTCGACCTGGGGCCGGGGGAGCGGCTGTTCTGGTACACGACCCCCTCCTGGATGATGTGGAACTTCGTCGTCGGAGGGCTGCTCACCGGCGCCTCCGTCGTCGCGTACGACGGCAGCCCGGCCCACCCGGCGACGGACGGCCTGTGGGCGCTCGCCGCGCGACACGACGTCACCGTCGCGGGGATGAGCCCGGGCTACGTCGCCGCCTGCCAGAAGGACGGCGTGGGACCGGCCGGTCACGACCTGTCCCGCCTGCGCCGGGTCGGCATCTCCGGGTCGACCTTCCCGGCCACCAGCCACGAGGCACTCCAGTCCGAGCTCGGGCCCGGCGTCCAGATCTGCTCGATCAGCGGCGGCACCGACGTCGTCAGCGCCTTCGTCGGCCCGGCCCCGACCCTGCCCGTGTGGCCGGGGGAGCTCAGCCGGCCCTGCCTGGGCGTCGCACTCGACGCCTACGACCCGGCGGGCGCGCCGGTGCGCGGCGAGGTCGGCGAGCTCGTCGTCACCCGGCCCATGCCCTCCATGCCGCTCCGCTTCTGGGGCGACGACGACGGGAGCCGCTATCGCGACGCCTACTTCGCCACCTACCCCGGCGTGTGGCGTCACGGCGACTGGATCACCATCACCGACCACGGCTCGGTCGTCATCCACGGCCGGTCCGACGCGACGCTCAACCGCAACGGCATCCGGATGGGCAGCGGCGACATCTACGAGCCCGTCGAGGCGCTGCCGGAGGTGCGCGAGGCGCTGGTGATCGGCGTCGAGGAGCCCGACGGCGGCTACTGGATGCCGCTGTTCGTGGTGCTGGCCGAGGGCGTGGAGCTCGACGAGGCGCTCGACGCCCGCATCCGCGACGCGGTCCGCACCCATGCCTCGCCGCGTCACGTGCCGGACGTCGTGATCCAGGCGCCCGGCATCCCCCACACGCGGACCGGCAAGAAGCTCGAGGTCCCCGTGAAGAAGGTGCTCGCCGGCCAGGACCTCGGCGCCGCCTACGATCCGGGTAGTGTGGACGACCCAGAGCTGATCGACTGGTACCGAACCGTGGGCAGGAGCCGCAGAACCCGATGACCGCCTGGCTGCTGCTGGGGCTCGCCATCCTCCTCGTGCTCGCGTGTGGACTGTTCGTCGCGGCGGAGTTCGCCTTCGTCACCGTCGACCGCGGTCAGGTCGACCGGGCCGCCGCGGACGGGGACGCCGCCGCGCTCGGTCTGCAGAAGGCGCTGCGGTCGCTGTCCACCCAGCTCTCCGGCGCCCAGGTCGGCATCACCATCACGAACCTGGCCATCGGCTTCCTGGCCGAGCCGGCCATCGCCGAGCTGCTGGGCGACCCCCTCGCGGCCGCGGGGGTGGCCGACGGCGCCGTACGGCCGGTCGGGGTGGCGATCGGCCTGACCCTGAGCACCCTGCTCACCATGCTCATCGGCGAGCTGGTGCCGAAGAACGTCGCCATCGCGCTGCCCCTGGCCACCGCGCGGCTCACCCAGGGCCCGATGAGGGCCTTCACCGCCCTGTGCCGCGGACCGATCCGGGTGCTCAACGGCAGCGCCAACGCGATCGTGCGCCGGCTCGGGGTCGAGCCCCAGGAGGAGCTGCGCTCGGCGCGCAGCTCCACCGAGCTGGCCTCGCTCATCCAGCACTCGGCCGACGAGGGGACGCTCGACGCGGACACCGCCGAGCTGATGGAGCGCTCGGTGGAGTTCGGCACGCGCACCGCCGGCGAGATCATGACGCCGCGAGTGCGCACCCGGTCGCTGGAGGTCAACGACCGCGCCAGCGCGGTCATCGCGCTGGCTCGCGAGAGCGGCAACTCGCGCTTCCCCGTGCTCGACGACTCCGAGGCGGTCGTCGGCACCGTGCACGTCAAGAACGCCGTGGCGCTGCCGCTCCACGAGCGCGCGACCACGAAGGTCAAGCACCTGATGGCCAAGCCGATCCTGGTGCCCGACTCGCTGCGCCTGGACCCGCTGCTCGCGCTGCTGCGCGCCGACGGCTTCCAGATGGCCATCGTGCTGGACGAGTACGGCGACCACGCCGGCATCGTGACGCTCGAGGACGTGATCGAGGAGATCGTCGGCGACATCGCCGACGAGCACGACCGGCTCGGCGCCCGGGGCCGGCTGCGCCGCGACGGCACCTGGTCCCTCTCGGGCCTGCTGCGTCCCGACGAGGTCGAGGACCTCACCGAGGTCCCGCTCCCGGAGAGCGAGGACTACGACACCGTCGCGGGACTCGTCCTCAAGGTGCTCGGCCGGGTCCCGCAGACCGGCGACGTGGCCGTCGTACCCCTTCCCACGGAGGGGGAGGACGAGGAGGGGCCCGCCCGCCGCGCCGTGCTGACCGTCGACCACATGGACGGCCTGCGGATCGACCGGATCTCCATGCGCGTCGAGGAGGTCGGCGCCGATGGGTGACCTCGGCGGCGTCCTGCTGGCGGTGGTGCTGCTGGGCGCGAACGCGTTCTTCGTCGGCGCGGAGTTCGCCCTGATCTCGGCGCGCCGCAGCCAGATCGAGCCCCGCGCGCAGGCCGGGTCGCGGATGGCGCAGATCACCCTGACCGCGATGGAGCGGGTCTCGGAGATGATGGCCGGCGCGCAGCTCGGCATCACGATCTGCTCGCTGGGCCTCGGTGCCGTCGGCGAGCCCGCGCTGGCCCACCTGATCGAGCCGGCCTTCCACGAGCTGCACGTCCCGGACGAGTGGCTGCACCCCGTCGCCTTCGTCATCGCGATGACGGTCGTCGTCTTCCTGCACGTCGTGCTGGGCGAGATGGTGCCGAAGAACATCGCGATCGCCGGCCCGGACCGCGCCGCACTCATCCTGGGACCCCCGATGCTCGGCATCGTCACGGTGCTGCGGCCGGTGATCGCCGGCATCAACGCCATCGCGAACGGCATCCTGCGCCTGCTGCGCATCGAGCCCAAGGACGAGATCGGCAGCACCTACACCCGCGAGGAGGTCGCCGCCCTCGTCGAGGAGTCCCACGGCGAGGGCCTGATCGCCGAGGACGAGTACGACCGGCTCTCGTTCGCCCTCGGCTTCACCGAGAAGACCGTCGGCGAGGTGATGATGCGTCCCGACTCGCTCGCGACCGTGGTCCGCGGGTCGACCGGCGCCGACGTCGAGGCGCTCTGCGCGGCCACCGGCTTCAGCCGTTTCCCGGTCGTGTCCGGTGCCGAGAGCGCCGGCGGGGGCGGCGAGCTGCTGGGCTACCTGCACATCAAGGACGTCCTCGAACCCGACGAGGAGCGCCGTGAGCGCCCGATCGCGGACCGGTGGATCCGGCCCTTCGCGACCGTGACCGAGAGCACGCTGCTGCACGACGCCCTCGAGGTCCTGCAGCGCCGGGGCGCGCACATGGCGCGGGTCGTCGACCCCGCGGGCGCCACCTTGGGCATCGCGGCGCTGGAGGACGTCATCGAGGAGCTGGTCGGCGAGATCCGCGACGCGGCTCACTCCGAGGAGCCATCATCGTGACCGTGCTGACGCTGCCCAACCTGATCAGCTTCCTGCGGCTGCTCGGCGTCCCCCTCTTCCTCTGGCTGGTCCTCGGGCCGGAGGAGGACGTGCTCGCACTCGTGGTGCTCATGGTCTCGGGGGTGACCGACTTCCTCGACGGCTGGCTGGCGCGCAAGCTCGACCAGACCTCCGAGCTGGGGCAGCTCCTCGACCCGGTCGCCGACCGGCTCTACATCCTCGCGGTGGTGGTCGGGCTGGCGATGCGCGACATCATCCCGTGGTGGGTCGCGCTGTGCCTGCCGCTGCGCGACCTCCTGCTGTGGGGCCTGGTGCCGCTGCTGCGGACGCGCGGCTACAGCGCGCTGCCGGTGCACTTCCTGGGCAAGGCCGCGACCTTCAACCTGCTCTACGCCTTCCCGCTGCTGCTGCTCGGCGACGGCGAGGGCACGGTGGCCACCCTCGCGCAGGTCTTCGGCTGGGCGTTCGCCCTGTGGGGGATCGGCCTGTACTGGTGGGCGGGGGTCCTCTACGCCTGGCAGGTCCGCCGGCTCCTCGCCACGACCGAGCGGCGCGCCCATGCCTGAGAGCCTCGACCGGTCCCGCACTCCGCTGCTCGCGCTGATCACCCAGGAGGCGATCGACCGGGACTACCAGGTCGCCGCCTCGCGCACCGCTGCCACCCGGGAGCCCGCGACGCGTCGCGCCTACCACGTCGCCGTGGTCCTCGTGATCGGGGCCTTCGCGATGCTGGTCACCGTCGCGGGCGTGCAGACCTCGGAGAACGCCGACGTCGACGACGCGAGCCGGGCGACCCTCATCGAGCGGCTGGAGGCGCGTCGCGCCACGGTACGCCGGCTCCAGGAGGAGCTCGCCGGCCTGCGCACGTCCAACGCCGCCGCCGAGAGCAGCCTGCGCTCGCTCGGCCGGCGCTACGCCGAGGTGCAGACGCGCCGCTCGCGGCTCGGCGCCCTCACCGGGTTCGAGCCGGTCACCGGAGCGGGTGTCCGGGTCACCCTGGACAACCCTCCGTACGCCGGCCCCAACGAGGGGCTGCGCGACTCCGACCTCGCGCTCCTCGTCGACGGTCTGTGGGACGCCGGCGCCGAGGCGATCTCGATCAACGGCCAGCGGCTCAACGCCCGCGGCGGCATCCGCAACGTGAGCGAGGCCATCGAGGTCAACGGCGTCGGCGTGGCGCCCCCGTTCACGATCCTCGCCATCGGCGACCGGCGCACGCTGGCGTCGAGCTTCGTCGAGACCCAGGCGGGCCTGCGCTTCGTCGCGCTGGCCCGCCAGTACGGCTTCGAGCACTCGATGGACAATGTCGACGACCTCCACCTGCCTGCCGCGCCCGGCGCGCTGCAGCGGCTACGGTCGGCGGAGTACGCACAGATCGAGCCGAAGGGCCAGGGAGGTGAGATGCCGTGATCGCGGTGCTCGGACTGGTCGTGGGCGTGGCCCTCGGCTTCTTCTTCCAGCCGGACGTCCCCCGCGCGGTCGAGCCCTATCTGCCCATCGCCGTGGTCGCCGCGCTCGACGCGGTCTTCGGCGCGCTGCGCGCGTATCTCGACGGGATCTTCGACGACAAGGTGTTCGTCGTCTCGTTCCTCAGCAACGTCGTGATCGCTGCCGGCATCGTCTACCTGGGCGACCGGCTCGGCGTCGGCGGCCAGCTGTCGACCGGCGTGATCGTCGTTCTGGGCATCCGGATCTTCACCAACGTCGCCGCGATCCGGAGGCACATCTTCCATGCCTGAGCCGGAGCCCGTGCCGGAGCCACCCGCCGACGCCACACCCGCCGACGCCACACCCGCCGACGCCACGCCCGCCGACCGGCTGCGGCAGGCGCTTCTGCGTCCCTCCCGCAGGCAGCTGGTGGCCGCCGTGCTGCTGGCGCTGGTGGGCTTCGGCGCCGTCACCCAGGTGCGGGCCGCCGACACCGACGAGACCTATGCGGGACTGCGTGAGCAGGAGCTGATCGACCTGCTCGACGGCCTGGCCGGCACCCGGCAGCGCACCGAGACCGAGATCGAGCGTCTCGAGGAGGTCGCCAGCGGCCTGCGCGACGACACGACGAAGCGGCAGACCGCGTTGGACCAGGCCGAGGCGGAGGTCGACGACCTCAACATCCTGGCCGGGCTCGTGCCGGTGACCGGTCCCGGCCTCCGCGTGACCATCACCGAGGAGGACGGCGAGGTCCGCCTGTCCTCGCTGCTGGACACCATCCAGGAGCTGCGCACCGTGGGTGCGGAGGCGATCGAGGTGAACGGCAAGGTCCGGGTCGTCGCGCAGACCTCCTTCGCGGAGGACGACGGCGGCTTCCTCGTCGACGGCGAGCGGATCGAGGCGCCGTACGCCATCGTGGCGATCGGCGACCCGGCGGTGCTGTCCGAGGCGATGACCTTCGCCTACGGGCCCAAGAAGCAGCTCGAGAACGACGGAGCCGTCGTCGAGGTCGAGGAGGTGAGCACGGTCGACATCGAGTCGGTCGTGCGACGCGACCGGCCTTCGTATGCCGTTCCGGACCAGGGGCAATAAGGTGGCGCCATGACGAACCCCGCGGACCTGAAGTACACCGTCGAGCACGAGTGGCTCCGTCAGCCCGGCGAGGCCGCCGGTTCGGTGCGGATCGGCATCACCGACTACGCCCAGGACGCCCTCGGCGACATCGTCTACGTGTCCCTCCCCGAGGTCGGTGCGTCCGTGAGCGCCGGCGACGCCTGCGGCGAGCTGGAGTCCACGAAGTCGGTCAGCGACGTCTACGCGCCCGTCACCGGCGAGGTCGTGGCCGTCAACGAGGCGCTCGACGCGACCCCCGAGCTGGTGAACACCGACCCGTACGGCGCCGGCTGGCTCTTCGAGGTCGTCCCGGCCGACGGCCAGGACCTCGCCCAGGCCCAGGGACTGCTCGACGCCGCCGCATATGAGGCCCAGCTCGACAACTGATCCGGTAGGTTCGTGAGAAGACCCACCGTGAGGAGCCACTGATGCCGTTCTGCACCGCCTGTGGTCGGCAGAACCCCGATGACGCCCGCTTCTGCTCGCAGTGCGGGACGCGGCTGGTCGCGCCGGAGCCGGCGCCTCCGACCGACGCCACCGCGACGATCCAGTTCGGCGGCGGCGAGCGCGTCGAGACCTCCGACCGCGCCCTCAGCCCGGTCGACGCCGCGGCGGTCGACGCGCTCCCGGTCGGCCACGCTCTGCTCGTCGTCCAGAAGGGACCCGGCTCCGGCAGCCGGTTCCTGCTCGACGCCGACGAGGTGAGCGCCGGACGCCACCCGGAGAGCGGCATCTTCCTCGACGACGTCACGGTCTCACGGCGGCACGCCGTCTTCCGGCGCGACGGCGACACCTTCACCGTGGAGGACGCCGGCAGCCTCAACGGCACCTACGTCAACCGCGACCGGATCGAGAAGGTCCAGCTCAAGGACAGCGACGAGGTCCAGGTCGGGAAGTACCGCCTGGTCTTCTTCGCCGGTCACGAAAGCGCGTGATGACGGCTGCTGTCGCTCGGGGGGAGCGGGAGCCACGGCTCAACATCGGTCAGGTGCTCGACCGGCTGCGTGCCGAGTTCGAGGACATCAGCATCCCCAAGATTCGCTTCCTCGAGGCCGAGGGCCTGGTCAAGCCCGAGCGCACGCCGGCCGGGTACCGGAAGTTCTCCGAGGGCGACATCGAGCGGCTGCGCTACATCCTGCGCATGCAGCGCGACCACTACCTGCCGCTCAAGGTCATCGGGGAGCACCTTGACGCCATCGACCGCGGACTCACCCCGCCCGAGCCGGAGCCGGTGGTGCCGACCGTGCCGACCGTCGCCCTGGGCGCCGACGGGCTGCCCGCGCCCGAGTCCTTCCGCCGTACCGACCGGCTGCGGCTCTCGCGCAAGGAGCTGCTCAAGATCGCCGAGATCGACGAGGAGCTGCTCGGCCAGCTCGAGTCCTTCGCGATCATCACGCCCTCGCCGACGGGCCACTACGACACCGACGCGCTGGTGGTCGCGCAGACGGCCCGCGAGCTCGCCGACTACGGCATCGAGCCGCGCCACCTGCGCGCCTTCCGGACCGCGGCCGACCGTGAGGTCGGCCTGATCCAGCAGGTCGTGACGCCGCGCAAGGGCCGCGATGCCGGCGCGAGCGCCCGCGCGGAGGACACCGTCAGCGAGATCGCGGCGCTCTCCGTGCGGCTGCACGCGACACTGGTGAAGGCCGGCCTGCGTCGCATCTGAGCCGTCTGTCCCCACGCAGTAGGCTGGACGCATGCGCGAGGTCGATGTGATGGGTGTCCGGGTGGAGATGCCGTCCAACCAGCCGATCGTGCTGCTGCGCGAGGTCGAGGGTGACCGTTACCTGCCGATCTGGATCGGTGCGGTCGAGGCCACCGCCATCGCGTTCGCCCAGCAGGGCGTCGTCCCGCCGCGCCCGCTGACGCACGACCTGATGCGCGACGTGCTCACCGCCACCGGCAACGAGCTGAGCGAGGTCCGGATCACCGACGTCCGCGACGGCGTCTTCTACGCCACGCTCGTCTTCGCGTCCGGCGTCGAGGTCAGCGCGCGCCCCTCGGACTCGATCGCCCTCGCGCTGCGCACGGGCACCACGATCTACTGCGACGAGGACGTCCTCGCCGAGGCGGGGCTCGCCGCGCCCGCCGAGGAGGAGGACGAGGTCGAGGCCTTCCGCGAGTTCCTCGACCACGTCTCGCCGGAGGACTTCGGCGCGGAGGGTTGAACCTCAGCCTCAGGTTGAGGGTTTTCGGCGACACGCCCAGCCACCTCTTTGACCGGCCGGACACCGCGGCCGTACCGTGAGGAGGTCGAACCACAGCAGTGCAACCCGCGCATCGGCGCAGCGACCTGGAGGATCCGTGAACGAGCAGCAGCCCGAGAAGGTCGGTCAGGACGTGACCGCGGCGACTGCTGCCGCCGAGGAGCAGGGACTGCTCTTCACCGACGACGTGTCGCCCCTGCCGAGCGACCTGGGCTACCGCGGCCCGACCGCGTGCAACGCCGCCGGCATCACCTACCGCCAGCTCGACTACTGGGCCCGCACGGGCCTGATCGAGCCCAGCGTGCGCGGTGCCAAGGGCTCCGGCTCGCAGCGGCTCTACAGTTTCCGCGACATCCTGATCCTCAAGATCATCAAGCGCCTGCTCGACGCCGGCATCTCCCTGCACGTCGGCCACCTGCGCGAGCGCGGGACCGACGACCTCACCCAGGTCACCCTGATGAGCGACGGGGCCTCCGTCTACGAGTGCACCAGCAACGACGAGGTCATCGACCTCCTGCAGGGCGGCCAGGGCGTGTTCGGCATCGCGATCGGCGGGGTGTGGCGCGAGATCGAGGGCACGCTGGCGCAGCTCCCGAGCGAGCACGCCAACGAGGCCGAGGGCGACGCCGCCGTCGCCGGCGACGAGCTCGCTGCTCGCCGCGCTGCCCGCAACGTGGGGTAGCCTGTACTCGCTGTTGATGCTGCACGGGAGAGTCAGGCCCCGTGCCTGCGCCGAAGGGGCAATCCCTCCCCGGAACCTCTCAGGCGCCAGGACCGTGCGGAGCAGGCAACTCTGAAGGCGCAGCGGCGCGCCGACAGAGGGGGAGGGCTCGATCGACTCATCGACCCCGACCCCAGGAGCCTCCCTCGCTCATGAGCGCCCCCTTCGCCTCCCGTCACATCGACGTGCTCGAGGACCCGAGCTGGTACACCGCCTACACGCCGTACCAGCCGGAGATCTCCCAGGGCCGCCTCGAGGCGCTCATCAACTTCCAGACCATGGTCGCCGACCTGACCGGACTCACGACGGCCGGCTCGTCCCTGCTCGACGAGGGAACGGCGGCCGCCGAGGCGGTCGCGCTGGCCTACCGGGCCAACCGCAAGGCCGCGGGCCCCTTCGTCGTCGACGCGGACGCGCTGCCCCAGACCATCGACGTCGTCCGCACCCGGTGCGAGGGCCTCGGCATCGAGATCCTGGTCGCCGACCTCGCCGACGGCCTGCCCGAGGGCCCGGTCGCGGGCGTCCTGGTCCAGTACCCGGGCGCGTCGGGCCGCGTCGCCGACATCAAGCCCGTCATCGACGCCGTCCACGAGCACGGCGGACTGGCCGTCGTCGCCGCGGACCTGCTCGCCCTCACCCTCCTCGAGGCGCCCGGCACCCTGGGGGCCGACGTCGTCGTCGGCTCCGCGCAGCGCTTCGGCGTCCCCCTCTTCTACGGGGGCCCGCACGCCGGCTTCATCGCGGTGCGCGAGGGCCTCGAGCGCCAGCTCCCCGGCCGGCTCGTCGGCGTCTCGGTCGACGCGGAGGGCCGCCCGGCGTACCGGCTGGCGCTGCAGACCCGCGAGCAGCACATCCGCCGCGACAAGGCGACCTCCAACATCTGCACCGCGCAGGTGCTGCTCGCGGTCACCGCGGGGATGTACGCCGTCTACCACGGGCCGGCGGGGCTGAAGGCGATCAGCCAGCAGATCCACGCCTTGGCGTCGTTGATCGCGGATCGACTTCGCAGCGCCGGCGTGGAGGTGGTGCACGACACGTTCTTCGACACGGTCCTCGCCTCCGTCCCGGGGCGCGCGGAGGAGATCGTCGCCGCCGCGCGCGCGGGGGGAGCGCACCTGCGGCTGGTCGACGCGGACCATGTCGGCATCAGCGTGGGAGAGTCGTCGGGCTCGGCGATCGGCGCGGTGCTGGAGGCCTTCGGGGCGGAGCCGGTCGACGGCCCTTGGTCGGTCGCCGGCGCGATCCCTGACGAGCTTGAGCGCACCACGGACTTCCTGACCCACCCGGTGTTCAACACCCACCACAACGAGACCTCGATGCTGCGCTACCTCGCGCGGCTGTCGAACCGCGACTATGCGCTCGACCGCGGCATGATCCCGCTGGGCTCCTGCACGATGAAGCTCAACGCCACCACGGAGATGGAGCCGATCTCGCTGGCCGGCTTCGCCGGGCTGCACCCGTTCGTGCCAGCCGCCGACGCCGAGGGCTACCGCCAGCTGATCGAGCAGCTCGAGGGCTGGCTGGCCGAGGTGACCGGCTACGACCGCGTCTCCATCCAGCCCAACGCCGGCGCGCAGGGCGAGTACGCCGGGATGCTCGCGATCCGCAACTACCACCGGGCCAACGGACAGGGACAGCGCGACGTCTGCCTGATCCCGTCGTCCGCGCACGGCACCAACCCGGCCTCCGCGGTGATGGCGGGCATGAAGGTCGTCGTCGTCAAGGCCAACGACGACGGCACGGTCGACCTCGACGACCTGCGCGCCAAGTGCGAGCAGCACTCCGCGACGCTCGCGGCGATCATGGTCACCTATCCCTCCACGCACGGCGTCTACGAGGAGACCATCACCGAGCTGTGCGACGTGGTCCACGAGCACGGTGGGCAGGTCTACATCGACGGTGCGAACTTCAACGCCCTGCTCGGCTACGCCGCGCCCGGCAGGTTCGGCGGCGACGTCTCCCACCTGAACCTGCACAAGACGTTCTGCATCCCGCACGGCGGCGGCGGTCCGGGCGTGGGCCCGGTCGCGGTGCGCGCGCACCTGGCGCCGTACCTGCCGACCCACCCGCTGCACCCCGACGAGAGCCGCCGCGAGGGGACGGGCGCGATCAGCGCCGCGCCGTTCGGCTCCGCGGGCATCCTGCCGATCTCGTGGGCCTACATCCGGATGATGGGCGCCGAGGGACTGACCCGGGCCACCGCGGTCGCGGTCCTCTCGGCCAACTACGTGGCCGCCCGGCTGGGCGAGCACTTCCCGGTGCTCTACCGCGGCGAGTCCGGGTTGGTGGCCCACGAGTGCATCCTCGACCTGCGTCCGATCACCGCGCAGACCGGCGTGTCGGTCGACGACGTCGCCAAGCGGCTCATCGACTACGGCTTCCACGCCCCGACCATGTCCTTCCCCGTCGCGGGCACGCTCATGGTCGAGCCGACCGAGTCCGAGGACCTGGCCGAGCTGAACCGCTTCTGCGACGCGATGATCGCGATCAAGGGCGAGATCGACCGGGTCGCCGCGGGGGAGTGGGACGTCGAGGCCTCGCCGCTGCACCACGCGCCGCACACCGCGCGCGCACTCGTGGGCGAGTGGGACCGGGTGTACTCGCGCGAGGTCGCGGTCTTCCCGGCCGGGATCTCCCCGGACAAGTACTGGCCGCCGGTGGCCCGGATCGACCAGGCCTACGGCGACCGCAACCTGGTCTGCGCCTGCCCGCCGGTGGACGCCTACGCCGACTGAGCGCCCCGTGGCGTACGACGAGGCGCTGGCCGCGCTCCAGGCTGCCGGACGGCTGCCGTCGGTCTCGGCCGCCGTCGCCCGTGGCGGGGCGCCGGTCTGGCAGGGCTGCGTGAGTGTGCTGCCGGGCCGCGCGGTGAGCACCGCCTCGTCGTACCGGATCGGCTCGATCACCAAGACGCTGACGGCCGTCCTCGTCCTGCAGCTGCGCGACGAGGGCGCCCTGCGCCTGGACGACCCGGTCGGTGCCCACGTGCCGGAGGCGGGCTACGGCGAGGCGACCATCCGTGACCTGCTGAGCCACACCGCGGGCCTGCAGAGCGAGCCCGCCGGTCCGTGGTGGGAGCGGGTCGACGGCGGCTCGGTCGCGGAGCTGCTCGCCGCCAACGACGGCTCGGGGCGGGTGGCCGCTGCGGGGGAGTACTACCACTACTCCAACCTCGGGTACGCCCTCCTGGGGGAGGTCGCCGCGCGGCTGCGCGGCGCCCCGTGGTGGGAGGTCGTCCAGGCCCGGCTCCTGGCTCCGCTCGGGATGGGCGCGACGACCTACCACCCGCCGCCGGACCATGCGCCGGGACGCAGTGTCGACCACTTCGCCCACACGCTCAGCGCGGAGCCGCACACCGACACCGGGGCGATGGCGCCGGCAGGCCAGCTGTGGAGCACGGTCGGCGACCTGCTCCGCTGGGCCGACTTCCTGGCGACCGGCCACCCCGAGGTGCTCTCGCCCGCGACCCTCGACGAGATGGCCGCACCGGCCGCCCCTGCGGAGTCCTACGGCCTGGGGCTGCGCGTGCTGCGGGTCGGCGAGCGCACGATGGTCGGCCACACCGGCTCGATGCCCGGCTTCCAGGCATCCCTGTTCGTCGACCGCGACGCGCGCGACGCTGTGGTCGCGCTCGCGGACGCCACGACCGGGCTGGACGCCGAGCAGGTGCCGGCGCGGCTGCTGGCGGTGGACGCCCGCGGCGGACCGGTGACGGTGCCGTGGCGGCCCTCGCCCCGTCCCGTGCCGGCGGAGGTCGCCGACGTGCTCGGTGTCTGGTTCTGGGGACACACCGGCTTCGCGTTCGAGTGGGTCGGTGGCGAGCTGAGGATGCGCGACCTGCGCACGGGTGAGCTCGAGGAGCGCTTCCGGCGCGACGGTGACGCCTTCCTCGGCATCGAGGGCTACCACCGGGGCGAGCGGCTGCGGACGCGCCGTCGGGCCGACGGCCGGGTGAGCCACCTGGAGTGCGCGACCTTCGTGTGGACCCGCTCACCGTACGACCCGGATGCGCCGATCCCCGGGGGTCCTGCGCCCGACGCATGAGGCAGGGGGCATGATGCTCCCGTGAACGAGAACACGTTCCAGTTCGCCTGGTTCCAGCAGTCACCCGCAGGCTTCGCGCCGATGCCCCTCGCGCAGAGCCTGTGGCGCGCGGACCAGATGCACGGCGTCGCGGTGAGCGGGCTGCTCGCCCGGGCCCTGGAGCACGAGCTCGCCGCCGCCGGTCGGGCGGACCTCGTTCCGGCTCGCTACCACGTCGACCTGTTCCGGCCGGCGCGGATGATCGCGACGCGCGCCTCGGCGCGGGTCGTGCGCGGGGGACCGCGGCTGGTACTTCTCGACGCGGTGGTCGACCAGGAGGGGGAGGTCGTCGCCCGCGCCAGCGGCACTTTCCTCCTGCCGTCGGCGAACGCCGACGGCGAGGTGTGGTCGGCGCCGCACGAGCGACCGGCGCCGCCTCCGGCCGACCGGCTGCCGGCGCCGGGGGAGCACCACGTGCCCTGGTTCGCGAGCGCGGCACCCTGGTCGGACGACTTCGGGGACCACCAGAACGGAGGGCGCCATCAGACCTGGCAGACCGCCGTCCCGGTCGTCCTGGGCGAGGAGTGCACCCCGTTCCAGGCGGTGGCCTCGATCGCCGACGCCACCAGCATGGTCACCAACTGGGGCACCCGCGGCGTCGAGCACATCAACACCGACATCGACCTGGCGTTGTGCCGCCTGCCCGACAGCTCCCGCCTGGGCCTGCGCGCCGCCGACCACCTCGCCGCCGACGGCATCGCGGTGGGGACCGCCGAGGTCTTCGACGCCTCCGGCCCGATCGGCACGGCGACGGTCACCTCGCTCGCCAACACCCGGCGGACGGTCGACCTGTCCGGTGGGGTGGAGCCGCGCGGCGCCGCGTGAGCGCGCTCAGCCCGCCTGCGCGTCGTCGACGATCTCCGCGTCGACGGCCCCGAGGGAGGGATCGAGCGGCGTGTCGAAGTCGAAGACCAGCTCCTCGCGGTCGAGGTCGGCCAGCGCGGAGAACTCGCTGGAGGTGAGCGCCTTCGGCGTCTCCTCGACCTCCTTGGGCACCGGGATCGTGGTGACCGGGTCCGCGGCGTTGAGCTTGCGGGCCGCGGGGAGCACCGAGCGCTCCAGCGAGCCGGTGAAGGCGTTGTAGTCCTTCACGCTGCGCTGCAGGGAGCGGCCGAGCTTGTCGACGTGCTCGGAGAGCTTGAGGATGCGGCGGTAGAGGACCTGGCCGAGCTCGAAGAGGACCTCGGCGTCCTCGGTGAGCGCCTCCTGCTTCCAGGTGAACGCCACCGTCTTGAGCATCCCCCACAGGTTGGTCGGCGTGGCCAGCACGATGCCCTGCTTGAAGGCATGCTCCATCAGGGAGGGGTCCACCTCGAGCGCCGCGTTGAGCAGCTGCTCGTTGGGGATGAAGGCGACCGTGAACTCCGGGCTGACCGCCAGCCCCGTCCAGTAGCCCTTGCGGGCGAGGACGTCGACATGGCCGCGCACCTTGCGGGCGTGGTCCTCCAGGAGGCGCTGGCGCGCCTCGGGGTCGAGGCCCTCGCGGTGGGCGTCCATGAACGCGTTGTAGGGCACCTTCGCGTCGATCGCCATCTGCTTGCCGCCTGGCAGGTTGATCACCATGTCCGGGCGGCGCGCGCCGGAGTCGGCCTCCACGGAGTGCTGCAGCTCGAAGTCGACGCGGTTGAGCAGGCCCGCGGTCTCGACGAGGGTGCGCAGCTGGGTCTCGCCCCACGCGCCGCGCACGGCGTTGTTCTTCAACACCGAGGCCAGCGTGTCGGCGGCCTTGCGCGAGTCCTCCACCGATCGCTGGGTGTGCTGGATCTGGGTGGCGAGCTCGGTGTGCTGGCGCACCCGGGCCTGCTCGAGGTCGTCGACCTTGCGCTGCATGGCGCGCAGGTGCTCCACGACCGGGGTGAGGGTCTTGAGGACCTGGGTCTGCCCGGCCTCCTGGGTCTCTCGCTCGCGCTCGGCCCGGCGCTGCTGCTCCACGAGGGCGCGGTACTGCCCCCGGGCCTCGTCGACGGCGTCGCGCAGCTGCTCGACCGTCGCGAGGGCGCCGGTCAGCTCGGCCTGCACGGCGGCGCGGACGGCGGCCTCCTCGGCACGCGTCTCGGCGAGCGCGAGCTGGTGGTCGGCCCGGAGCGCGGCCAGGGCGGCCTCGTGGCGCTCCGCGACGACCTCGGGAGCCTCGTCCGCAGGCAGCTGGGTCGCCGGCGGGAGCGTGGCCTGCCGCGCCAGCCAGCCGACCCCTGCGCCGAGCAGGAGACCGAGGAGGAGAGCGAGGAGGATGGCCATGGGAGCAGTCAAACAGGGACCCGCGACAGAACCCCTCGGGGCGCGCCGTCCGACCCGGATCAGGCGTAGCGGACGGTGCGCTCGCCCTTGGTCCAGCCGAACAGGGCGAGCCCGCCGGCCTCGGCGAGACGCACCGAGAGGCCGGTCGGAGCGCCGACCGCGACCAGGGCGCCGATCCCGCTGGCGACGGCCTTCTGGACCAGCTCGAAGCCCGCCCGGCCGCTGATCACCAGTGCCGCCTCGGCCGGCGACGCGCCGGCGAGGAGCCGGGAGCCGACCACCTTGTCGACGGCGTTGTGCCGGCCGACGTCCTCGCGCACGGCCACGAGCGAGCCGTCGGCGGCGAACAGGCCCGCGGCGTGCGCACTGCCCGTGCGCTCGAAGAGCCGCTGGTGGGGCCGCATCAGGTCGGGCAGCCGTCGCACGACGTCGGCGGAGGGGAGCGCGCCGGACCAGGGCCCGGTGGGACGGCGGGCCAGCACCTCGCCGACCTCGTCGGTCCCGCACACCCCGCAGGCCGCCGACCCCGCGCTGAGCGCGTCCAGCTGGCTCGGCACGCGCGGCGGTGTAGCGGCGAGGCTCAGCGTGACGACGTTGAACTCCTGCTCGGGGCGGAGCTCGACGTCGGTGCAGTAGGCGACGCCGGCCGGCCGACCCAGGCCCTCGTGGTGCACCCAGCCCGCCGCGAGCTCGAAGTCGTGGCCGGGGGTGCGCAGGGTCGTCCACACCCGTCGAGCCGGCGCGCCCGGCCACGCCAGCCGGATCTCGAGCGGCTCCTCGGTGAGCACCCGGTCCTCGTGGCGCCGCAGCTCCTCGCCCCGGTGCTCGGCGACCCGCACCCGGGTCGTCGGGCCCGGACGGCGGGCCTTCGTGGCGCTCACAGCAGGGCCCGACGGCGGCGCAGCTCGTCGAGCCGGTCGGCCAGCCGCCGTCGTACGGCGCCGGGCAGCTCGCCCTCCAGCGCCGCCGCGGCGGCAGCCTCGGTCGCCTCGTCGAGGTGGGTGATCGGGAAGTAGGCCTCGACGACGTCGCCCTGCACCCAGCCCTGGTGTGCCGCGACGATCGCATCGAGCCGGGCGAAGTAGGCCTCGGCGAAGGGGGCGGTCAGGTCGCGCTGGTCCGGCTGCCACATCCCGGTGCCGGCGGCCTTCACCTCGTAGTTCGGGACGGACACCTCGCCCGTGGCCCGCACCCAGGCGAACTCCTTGGCGTCGGTGGTCGGCAGCGAGGCCACCGCCCGGGCGTGGTGGACGGTCGTCGCGCCGCTGCGCTCGGCCTCCAGCGCCGCGTCCAGGCGGGCGCGGTCGGTGGCGCCCAGCTCGGCGAGCCGGCGCAGCGCCTTCCATCGCAGGTCGCTGTCACCCACGATGCCCTCGGGCAGGTCCTCGGCCGCGGCCCAGCGCTCGAGCCGGGCGACATCGGAGCTGGACAGCACGGTGGCCCGGAACGCCGACAGCTGGAGCTCCGAGCCGGGCTCGGCGCGCTCGGCGGCCTCGCGGACGGCGGCGTGGAAGCGCTCCCCGGTGCCCGGCGGCGCGAGCGGGAGGGCGACGTCGAGGACCCAGGGGAGCAGGTTCCGCACGCCGTCGGCGGTGTCCTCCACCGGAGGAGCCGTGGCGAGCAGCTCGGCGACCTGCGCCGGGGCGAGCGCCCCCTCGAAGAGGCCCAGCCGCACGCTGTTCCACATCGTCGCGCGCAGCTGGGGGTCGGTCATCGTGGGCGCGAGCGCCGGCAGGGCCGCCATCGTGAGGTCGTCCGGCGGGCTGACGGCCCAGGTGGTCTCCGCGGCGTCCAGCAGCACGGGCGCGTCGCCGACCGCGAGCGGCGTCTCCGGGCCGTCGACCACCAGCGGCCGCTGGGTCCACCCGTCCGGGCCGTGGACGGCCACCAGGATCTCGTGGCGCCGGTCCGCCGGGTGCGCGGGCGGGGAGGTACGACGGACCACGCCGGCAGCGCGGTCGAGCTCGAGGCGGTCGGCCCCCGGGGTCAGCAGCCAGTCCTTGACGAAGCCGTCGAGGGACGTCCCGCCGGCGGCGCGCTCCCAGCTCGCGAAGAGGTCGTGCATCGTCGCGTTGCCGAAGCGGTGCAGCGTGAAGTGCTCGCGCACGCCGGCGAGGAAGGCGTCGTCGCCGAGGCGCTGCGCGAGCTGGCGCAGCACGTTGCAGCCGCGGGCGTAGGAGATGCCGTCGAAGTTCTGCAGCGCAGAGAGGGCGTCCTCGGCCGCGTTGCCGGCCACCGGGTGGGTCGTGGGCCGCTGGTCTGCGGTGATGCCCCACGTGCGACGCGCGTAGGACTGGTGCAGCCATCCGTCGGCGTACTCGGTGGCGTCGGCGATCACCCGGTAGCCCATGTACTCGGCGAAGGACTCGTTGAGCCACAGGTCGTCCCACCAGGTCGGGGTGACCAGGTTGCCGAACCACTGGTGCGCCATCTCGTGCGCGACCAGCGCGGCGCGGAAGCTGCGGTCGGCGCGGGTGCTGCTGCCCTCGAACAGCAGGGGGTCGCGGATGGTCACGCACCCGGGGTTCTCCATGGCGCCCGCGTTGAACTCCGGCACGAACGCCTGGTGGTAGTCGCCGAACGGGTACCGGATGCCGAAGAGGCGGTGCAGCTCGTCGAAGGACTGCCGGGTGAGGGTGAGCAGCTCGTCGGCCTCGCGGTCGAGCGTGGCCGCCAGGCTCTGCCGGGCGCTCAGGCCGAGCGCGATGCCGTCGTGCTCCGCGCGGACCAGGTGGTAGGGCCCGGCGACGAGGGTGACGAAGTAGGTGGCCAGCGGGGGTGTGGGGCCCAGCTCCCAGTGCCGGATGGCGCCCTCGCTTCCGGTCTCGCGGGCCGGTGCGTTGCCGACGACCAGCCAGTCGGCGGGCGCCGCGACCCGCATCGTGTACGGCGCCTTGAGATCCGGCTGGTCGAAGCACGCGAAGATCGACGGCGCGGCGTCCATGAACGACATGCCGTACACGTAGGCGCGCCCGTCGGCGGGGTCGACGGAGCGGTGCAGGCCCTCGCCGTCGTTGCGGAAGCCCATCGTCGCCTCGACGACGAGCTCGTGCTCCCCGGCGTCGAGGGCGAGAGGCAGCCGGCCGTCGGCGAGCAGCGCGGGGTCGAGGCTGCTGCCGTCGAGCCGCACCCCGTGCAGGGTGCGCGGCGTGACGTCGACGAAGGTGGCCGAGCGCTCGCTGCGGAAGCGGATCGTGGTCACCGAGCGGAAGGCGTCCTCGGCGAGCGAGAGGTCCAGCTCGACGTCGTAGGACGACACGGCGAGCACACTCGCCCGGTGCTCTGCTTCGGCACGCGTGAGACTCATGTCTGCAGCCTATGGGAGCCTACGGCCATGCGACCCTGGACCCAGGTGCCGCCCCAGCAGGGTCGGCGGTTCGTCATCACCGGCTCGAACGGCGGGCTGGGCCTGGAGACCGCCCGGATCCTCGGCTCGCGGGGAGCCGAGATCGTGCTGGCCTGTCGCAGCCGCGAGAAGGCGGAGGCCGCCGCGCGCCGGGTCCCGGGCCACGACAAGGGCCGCGTCGAGGTCCGCCAGGTCGACGTGAGCGACCTGGACTCGGTGCGCTCCTTCGCGCGGGCGCTGCTCGCGGACGGGCGTCCGGTCGACGTCCTGGTCAACAACGCCGGCGTGCTCGGCGTACCGCACGCGGTGACGCCGGAGGGCGTCGAGATGCACTTCGCGACGAACTATCTCGGACACTTCCTGCTCACCCGCCTGCTCCTGCCGGCCCTCACCGACCGCGTCGTGATCGTCAGCTCACGCGAGCACCGGTCGGGCCGGATCGACCTCGACGACCTCGGCTGGCAGCGCCGGCCCTACCGGCCCTTCCAGGCGTACGGCGACTCGAAGCTCGCCGGCCTGCTGTTCATGCGCGAGCTCGACCGGCGGCTGCGCGCCGACGGCTCGCCCGTGCGGGCGGTGGCTGCCCACCCGGGGGCGTCGGCGACCGCGATCACCAGCGGCTCCGGTCATCCGGTGGTCACCGCCGTGGGGCACTACGGCCAGCGGCTCGTCGGCATGCCCGCGTGGCGCGGCGCGCTCTGCACGGTCTACGCCGCGACGATGGACGTGGAGGGCGGCGCCTACGTCGGGCCGCACGGGCGGACCGAGCTGTGGGGCTGGCCCGCGCCGGCGCGGATGTCGCGGCGCGCCGAGGACGAGGTGCTGGCGCGGGCGCTCTGGGAGAGGTCCGTCGCGCTGACCGGGGGCTGATCGGCTCTCAGCCGACCTGGATGCTCTCGAAGGTCACCGGGGTGTTCGGGCGGCCGCCGCCGCTCTGCGCCCAGTAGCCGTCGTTGCCGCTCGCGGTCGCCTTCCTCAGCGTCTCGAGCGAGGCGGCGTCGAGGTGGCCCCACACGGTGTAGTCCGGCGGGAACTGGGAGTCGCCGAAGACGATGAAGAACTGTCCGCCGCCGGAGTGCGGCACGCCCGTGTTGGCCATCGCGAGGGTGCCCGCCGGGTAGGTCTCGCTCCCGTCGACCTCGTCGGGGATCGTGTAGCCGGGGCCGCCCGTGCCGGTGCTGGGGTCGGCCTCTGCCGCCGTCGGGTCGAAGAAGGGGTCGCCGCACTGGAGGAACTCGAAGCCGGTCTCGTTGCCCTGGCGGTGGCACGAGGTGCCGTCGTAGTAGCCCTGCTCGGCGAGCGAGGCGAAGGACTGCACGGTGCACGGCGCCTTCGCGGCGTCGAGGGTGACGTTGAGGGTCCCGACCGAGGTGGTCAGCACGGCGGGCACCTCGCCGTCGTACGTCGGCGTGGTGGGCGGGAGGTCCACCTCGCGGGCCGGCTCGCCCTCCTCCTGCCAGTCGCACTCCACCGTGTCCGTGGCGCCTGCCGCGCCGGAGTCCTTGCCGGATCCCTTCCCGGAGTCGTCACCGGAGTCCTCGCCGCAGGCGGACAGGGTGGCGAGCAGCAGCAGGGCCGGAGCGACGGCGAGCAGACGAGAGCGCATGGGGCGCATGGTACGCAGCGGGGCCGAGCCTGCGAGGCTGGGCCCATGATCCTCGAGCACGCCGTCCTGCCCGTCGTCGCCGGTCGCGAGGAGGAGTTCGAGGCCGCCTTCCGGCGGGCGCGCCCGATCATCTCCTCGATGCCCGGCTTCCGCAGCCTCGCCCTGCGCCGCTGCCTGGAGTCGCCCCAGCTGTACCTGCTCCTCGTCGAGTGGGACACGGTCGAGGACCACACCGAGGGCTTCCGCGGCTCCCCGCAGTACGACGAGTGGCGGGCCCTGCTCCACGAGTTCTACGACCCGTTCCCGGTGGTGGAGCACTATCGGGACGTCGACCTGGGCTAGCAGCTAGCGGAGCATCAGCGCCGCGGCGACCAGGCCGGCGACGACGACGCCGGCCCGGAAGACGCTCGAGGGCAGCCGCCGCCCGATCCGGGCCCCCAGGTAGCCGCCGCCGACCGAGCCGGCGGCGAGGAGCGCGATCGCGTGCCAGTCGAGGTCGGCGACCGCGACGAAGATCGCGCCGGCCACGATGTTGCCGGCCATCACGGCCAGCGTCTTGAGCCCGTTGACCACCCGCAGGTCCAGATCGGTGCCGAGGGCGAGAACGGCGACCATCATCACGCCGGAGCCCGCGCCGAAGTAGCCGCCGTACACGCCGGTCAGCAGGGCGAAGCCGGTGGTCGCGGGGGACAGTGCGTGGCGCGGGCCGTCGCCGAGGTCCCGGTGCCGAGCCAGCCAGCGGGAGATCCAGGGCTGGGCCCCGACCAGGCCGCAGGCCAGCAGGATCAACCAGGGCACCGCGGCCTCGAACGCCGCGGCCGGCAGGGCCAGCAGCAGGATCGCGCCGCCGACGGCGCCGAGGGCGCAGCAGACGAGGACCACGCGGGTCACGCCCGGGTGCTCCCGGAGCTCCTCGCGGTAGCCGAAGGAGCCGCTCAGGCCGGCGGGGATCAGGCCCACGGTGTTGGAGGCGTTGGCGACCACCGGCGGGATCCCGAGGGCGACGAGCACCGGGAAGCTGAGCAGGGAGGCGACCCCGACGGTCGAGGTGAGGATCCCCGCGCCGAAGCCGGCCCCCAGGACCGCGAGCTGCTCGAGCTCCGTCACGCGTCGTCGCGGATCAGCGCGACGTCGCTGACCATGTCGATGTGGTCGTGCATGGCCCGCGCGGCGGCCACGGGGTCACCCGCGGCGATGGCCTCCGCGATGCGACGGTGACCGGCGAGCGAGGCGCGGGGACGCTCGGGCTGCGCGAGCGACTCCAGCCGCGACTCGCGGACCAACGGTCCGATCTCGAGCATCAGCCGGGCGAGCAGCGCCGAGTGGCTCGCCGCCGTCACGGCCGCATGGAACTGCTCGTCTCCCTCGACCCCGCGCCCGCCGGCCTCGATGTCGGCGGCCATGGCGTCGAGGGCGGCCTCGATCGCCGCCAGGTCCTCGTCGGTACGACGCTGCGCGGCGAGCGCCGCGAGCTTCGTCTCGAGCGCGTCGCGGGTCTCGTGGATGTCGGGCAGCCGGTCGGCGTGCTCCCGGATCGCCTGGGAGATGCTGGCCGTGGTCGGTCGGACCAGCACGGTGCCGTCGCCGTGGCGCACCGCCACCACGCCCACCACCTCCAGGGCGACCAGCGCCTGGCTCAGGGTCGCCCGGCTGACGCCGAGCTGGACCGCGAGCTCGCGCTCCGGGGGCAGTCGGTCGCCGACGCGCAGTCCGGCCTCGGCCGCCCAGGCGGTGATCTGCTCCGCCACCTGCTCGTAGAGGCGGGTCCGGGTCACCTTGGACGGCAGCGGGCGTCCGGTCGAGGCGCTCATGGGGCGCATTCTATTGACACACCGGCGCGGTGTCCTATTGGCTAGGCCACTGATCCACGCGGGGATGTGGTGCCGATCGCTCCCCGCGGGCCGTTGTCGGAGATAGGTGGAAAACGTCCATGGGACCTGAACGGGTCGCAATCCTGACCTCCAGCGTCGTCGTGGTCCTCGTCGGCCCGCTGCTGGTCTGGGCAGCCCTCGTGCTGCCGGGGTGGTGACAGGGATGTCGCGCGGCCCGCTGGCCGATGTCGTGGTAGTCGACCTGTCCCGGGCCCTCGCCGGGCCGCACGCCACGATGATGCTCGGTGACCTCGGTGCGCGCGTGGTGAAGGTCGAGGCGCCGGGACGCGGCGACGACACCCGCGGGTGGGGTCCGCCCTTCGTCAGTCCGCCCGACGCCGGGGGAGGGGAGCGGGAGTCGACGTACTTCCTCTCGGCCAACCGCAACAAGGAGTCCATCGCGCTCGACCTCAAGGACGAGGCGGACCGTGCGGTGCTGCTCGGTCTCGTCGACCGGGCCGACGTGCTCGTGGAGAACTTCCGCACCGGCGTCCTCGACCGGCTCGGTCTGGGCCTGGACGTCCTGCTCGAGCGGAACCCGCGGCTGGTGGCGCTCTCGATCACCGGCTTCGGGCACGACGGGCCCGAGGGCGGTCGCGCGGGCTACGACCAGATCGCCCAGGGCGAGGCCGGGCTGATGTCGCTCACCGGGTCCGGGCCCGAGGATCCGCAGCGGGTCGGCACCCCGATCGCGGACGTCCTCGCCGGCATGTACGGCGCCTACGGCGTGCTCGCCGCGCTCCACGAGCGCGAGCGGACGGGCCGTGGCCAGGTCGTGCGCACCTCGCTCCTCTCCGCGGTCGTCGGCGTGCACGCCTTCCAGGGCACGCGGTGGACCGTCGCCGGAGAGATCGGGCGGGCGCAGGGCAACCACCATCCGTCGATCGCGCCGTACGGCCTGTTCCGCTGCGCCGACGGCGCCGTGCAGATCGCGGTCGGCTCGGAGTCGCTGTGGGTCCGCTTCTGCGGAGCGTTCGGGCTCGACCCGGCCGCGGACGGCTTCGCCAGCAATGCCGAGCGGGTCGCGCGGCGCGAGGAGACGGTGGCGCTGGTGGAGGCCGCGTTCGCGTCCTGGCTGGCCGAGGACCTGCTGGCCGCGCTCGCCGAGGCGGGGATCCCGGCCGGCAAGGTGCGCAGTCTCGATGAGGTGTACGCCTGGGACCAGACCGCCAGCCAGGGGCTCCTCGTGGACGTCGAGCACGCCACGCTCGGCACGCTGACGCTGCCCGGCCCGCCGCTGCGCTTCTTCGCACGCGACGGCGCCGAGCGGACGCCGCGCGGGCATCGCGCGCCGCCGACCCTCGACCAGCACGGGCCCGCGCTGCGCGCCTGGGTGGGAGAGGATCGATGAGCGCCCGGCTGGGCGCCCGGGACCTGCTCGACCTGGTGCTGGACGCCGGCACCTTCGCGTCGTGGGACCGGCCGGTCGACCTGACCGGCATCGAGCCCGGCTATCGCGCCGAGCTGGAGGCCGCTGCCGTCAGAGCGGGCACGGACGAGTCGGTGCTGACCGGGCGTGGGACGGTCCGCGGGCGCCCGGTGGCGGTGGTCGTCAACGAGTTCCGCTTCCTCGCCGGCTCGATCGGCCGTGCCGCGGCGGACCGCATCGTGGCCGCCGTACGACGGGCGACGGCGGAGGGTCTGCCCCTGCTGGCCGCCACGGCCTCGGGCGGGACCCGCATGCAGGAGGGCACGCCCGCCTTCCTGCGGATGGCCGAGATCTCGCGCGCCCTGATGGAGCACCGGGCGGCGGGCCTGCCCTATCTCGCCTACCTGCGCCACCCGACCACCGGGGGAGTCTTCGCGTCCTGGGGCTCGCTCGCGCACGTGACCGTCGCCGAGCCGGGCGCCCTGGTCGGATTCCTGGGCCCCAAGGTGTACGAGGCCCTGAACGGCGAGCCGTTCCCGGCAGGGGTCCAGACGGCCGAGAACCTGGCCGCGCACGGTGTGATCGACGCCGTCGTGGCGACCGAGGACCTGCCGGCCCTCGTCGACCGCGCGCTCGGCGTGCTGGTCGACCCGCCCTCACCGCCGGCGCTGTCGCGTCGCGGCGGCGACGTCGGCGACCGCGACGCGTGGGAGTGCATCGTCAGCACGCGCGCGGAGGGGCGGGTCGGCGTACGGGACCTGTTGCGGTACGGCGCGAGCAGCACGCTGCGGCTCAAGGGGACCGATGAGGGGGAGCGGGACGACTCGGTGCTGATCGCGCTGACCCGGCTCGACGGGCAGCCGTGCGTGCTGGTGGGTCAGGACCGCTCGCGGCAGACGCCGTCGACGCCGATGGGTCCGGCGGCGCTGCGGGAGGCGCGGCGGGCGATGGAGCTGGCCGAGGAGCTGCGGCTGCCGTTGGTGACGGTGGTGGACACTCCGGGGGCCGAGCTGTCGCAGGCGGCGGAGGAGGGCGCGTTGGCGGGGGAGATCGCCCGCTGCATCGCCACGCTGACCACCCTGTCGGTGCCGACCGTCTCTATCCTGCTCGGACAGGGCTGCGGGGGAGGAGCGCTCGCCCTGCTGCCCGCGCGGACCACCGTGGCCACCGAGCGGTCCTGGCTCTCGCCGCTCCCGCCCGAGGGCGCGAGCGTCATCGTCCACGGCGACGTCTCCCACGCCGCGGACATGGCGCGGGCGCAGGGGGTCCGCGCCATCGACCTGCATGCCCTGGGCGCCGTCCACCTGCTGGTGCCCGAGCGCGACCCGGACACCGCCGAGGATCTCGCGCGCGCCGTCGTCGCCGCCTGCGGGCAGGTGCTCGCCGGCGCCGTGGCCCCGGCGTAGCGCTCGTCCTGGCAGGGTAGGGCCATGGACGACGACGCGCTGATCATCGACCGCCAGCCGCTGCCCGACGGGATCCCGGAGCGCCTCGCCGCCCAGCTCCGCTTCGTCGCCGAGGCCGACAAGCTCAAGACGATCCTGCGCGCCTCGCCGCTCGCGGCGGCCGAGCGGCGGGAGAACGACGCCGAGCACTCCTGGCATCTCGCGCTGATGGTCATCCTGCTCGCCGAGTACGCCGACGAGCCGATCGACGTCGGCCACGCGATCAAGCTCGTGGTCATCCACGACCTGGTCGAGATCTACGCGGGGGACAGCCCGGTCTTCGTCCCCGGTGCCGCCGACGACCAGGCCGAGCGCGAGGCCGCCGCGGCCGACCGCCTCTTCGGCCTGCTGCCGCTCGACCAGGCCGAGCAGATGCGCGCCCTGTGGGACGAGTTCGAGGCGGGCACCACGCCGGAGGCGCGCTTCTGCAAGGCAATGGACCGCCTCGAGCCGATGCTGCTGAACTGGCTGGCCGGCGGCGGGACGTGGGGGATGCCCGGTGCCTCCGAGGCGACCGTCCGGGCCCGGGAGTCGGGCGTCGTCGCCGCCTCCACGTCGCTCGGCGAGGCGACCGGCCTGCTCGTCGAGGAGGGACTGCGGCGGGGCTGGATCCGGCCGTGAGGGCCGTTCTGCCTCGACCTCGCGCGGCGACACCGGGTCGCTGTCGCCAGAACAGCGCAACCGGCGCGTGAGACGATGTGATCGCATGTCGGGCTCAAGGCGGAAGCTTGGTGCTGAGACCTCGTCCGGCAGATCCGGCCACACTCGGCCAACGCAACGCGCGCGCCGAGAAGGCACTCGATGACGCGTTCGCAAGCAAGCAGTTGATTCAAGGCTAAGGCTTCTTCGCATACGCCGATGTCGACAACTCACCGGATCGCGCAACGTCACGGCACAGCAGCTGACAGGCGCTGCACGTCGTAGCTGAGTGTGGCTGCCGCGTTCGATGGACTTCTGTGAGGTGTTTCCCGCAGGTGAGCGCCTTGTCAGCACGATCAGAGGGGTAGTGGTTCAGCCTGCGCCGACGTGTGCGTCTAATGCACGACGCAGATTAAATGACATAATGTCACTTATCGGCTTGCGTATCGGGAGTTGCAGAAGATGCGAGAACTCCCGTCTCTGGTCGATCGCGTTCGTGACCCGTGAAGGCGAAGTCGTTCACGAGATCAGTGAAACCAGGTGGTGAACCTGTTCCTCGGTCGTACCAGGCGGGTTGCGTCGAAAGCCCCCGTTGCCAGGGAGGAGCATCGTCAACCAGAAGGCTGCCCACAGTGGCGGGTACCGCTGCATCCGGTCACGTTGCTCAGTTGAGAGGCCGACCGCCGCCACAAGCGAACGGCGCTTCGGCGTCGGCCCGCTAATGTCGCGCTCATGGCCCGGCTCCTGCATCTGAGCGATTTGCACCTCGGTGCCGACGAGTCAGGGACAGCCGAAATGCCCGCCGCGCGGCTCAGTGCGGTCCTCGAGGCGGCGGCAGGTCGTGGGCCCTTCGACGCTGTGGTCGTGACAGGGGACGTGTGTGATGCCGGGGCCGAGGACGACGCGATGTCTGCCCAGCAGACGCTCTCGGGCGTCGCGCCGTTGCTCGTCGTGGTTCCGGGCAACCATGACAGGACAGACGTGATCCACCGGGTGTTCGGCACGGCCGGCGGCCCGTTGGACGGGTGGCACATCGTCGGGGTGGCGACGAACATCGCGGGTGAGCCGCACGGGGACGGCCGGCCCCTGGCGGATGCCATCTCCGCCATCGATCCCGACCGGCCAGCCATCGTGGCGCACCACCATCCCGTGCACTCGCGGAGCACGCACAGGTGGTTCACCCTGACGAATCGGCAACGGGTCATGGCCGCACTCGAGGCACGTCGCTCCCCCCTGATGATGCTCAGTGGACACACGCACGAGCCCTACGACCGCACCGAAGGCGCCGTCCGCTTCGTCGGCGCACCATCGACGTACTACGGACTGCTCCACTCCGGAGACAGCTGGGCACTGGCCGAGCACAGCACGGGTGCAGTCGTGATCGACATCGAACCCACGGGGCGGAGCTCGGTGGAGATCATCGCGGGCTGACGACCTGGCGAGGTCGGCTCGGGCGTCGCCTCAGCCGCCGCTCCCCCGGGCAATGCCGTCGCGGCGGCTCGGGCGTCGCCTCAGCCGCCGCTCCCCCGGGCAATGCCGTCGCGGATGGTCTGGGCGACCAGCGCCGGGTCGTCGACCATCGGCACGTGCCCGACCCCCGGGAGCATCCGCCATTGCGCGAAGGGCGCGATCCGGCGCCAGTTCTCGCCGTAGGGTCGCTCGGGGAAGATCCGGTCGTGCTCGCACCAGGCGAGGAGGACGGGGACGCCGGGGTCGTCGTACGGCCCGGCCTTCTCGTCGGCCAGGCTCAGCAGGTTGTCGAGCTCGACGAAGAGCGCGGCCTGCGCGGCGGTGATCGCCTCCTCGCGGGTCAGGCGGTCGCCGTACTTGGCGACGGTGCGGAACCCGAAGCGACGCACCGGGCCGATGCGCATCATCACGGGCAGCAGCCGGCGTGATGCGCGCAGCTGTCGGCGCATGCCGTAGAAGATCTTCTTCATGCGCGGGTCGTACGCCGTCCAGCCGCCGGCCGGAGCGAGCAGGGTCGCGCTGCGTGCGCGGCCGCGGGCCGTGAGCTCCATGGCCAGCCAGCCGCCGAGCGAGTTGCCGGCGAGGTGCGCGGTCTCCATCCCGGCCCGGTCCATCAGCCGCTCGACTCCCTCGCAGAGCACCTCGATCGTCGCGGCACCCGACAGCGGCTCGCCGTCGATGTGACCCGGGAGCGCGACCGAGAGCACCTCGAAGTCGTCGGCGAGGAGCTCCTCGACGCGGTGCCAGGCCTGCCAGGTGGCGGTGACACCGTGGATCAGCACGAGGGGTTCGGCCATGAGGCTGTTCTACACCCGTCGCGGCCGCGGCGGGAGCAGTTCCCGGCGGCCGCGGTCTCCCCTGCTCAGGCGACGAAGATGCAGAACGGGTGGCCGGCGGGGTCGGCGAACACGAAGAGCGGCTCGTCGGGGTCGTCCACGCGGTCGAGCCGGAGCTCGGCCCCGAGCTCCTCTGCGCGTGCGCGGTGCCGGTGCAGCTCCTCGACGCTCGAGACGGTGAAGTCGAGGTGCAGCTGCATGGGCACCTCGGCACTCGGCCAGGTCGACCGCGGCAGCCGCTCGACCTGCTGGAAGGCAAGCTGCCGGGCGCCGTCCGCGTCTCGCAGGACGAGCCAGTCGGCATCGTCCGTTGCCGGGTCGGCGGGTGGCTCGTCGCCTTCGCGGTACCGCAGCCCGAAGAGCTCCCGGTAGAACTCGGCGAGGCCGCGCACGTCCGTCGTGTCGAGAACCGGCTGGACCAGCCGCGGGTAGTCACTCATCTCTCCCACCGTACTGACCGACAGATCTGTGCCAACTATTTGAGTGAGTCACGCAAGTATCTATGCTGGTGCGATGGGTCGCCTGGAGAACCTGCTCGGAGCCTGGTCGTTGACGGTCGCCGACCGGATCACTGAGGCGGGCCGGCAGGAGGGGCTGACGGCGTCCGCCCAGGCCGCACTGCTGACTCTGCTCGCCCACCCCGACCGACCCGTCTCGTGGCTGGGCGAGGTGCTGGCGCTGACCGGGTCCGGGGCGACCCGGCTGGTCGACCGGGTCGTGGCGGCGGGCTGGGTGGTCCGCTCCCCCGGCGCCGACAGCCGGCAGCGGCGGATCCGCCTCACACCGGAGGGCGAGGACGTCGCCCGCCGGCTCGCGCAGGTCCGCGACGCGGTGCTCGCCGAGAGCCTCGCCTCCCTCGACGATCGCGCGCGTCGTCAGCTCGAGCGGACGCTGGAACGGATGGTCGGGTCCTCGACCCACGAGCCCGTCCCGGCACTGCGCACGTGCCGGCTGTGCGACCGGTCCGCGTGCCGGTCGGACGGTCACGCGTGCCCACTGGACCACGTGCAGGTGGAGGAGCCGCTGCCGTGATCGCCGCTCCCCCGACGGCCCGCTCCCTCAGCACGCCCGCCGTGCTGCTGCCGGGCACCGCCATGATCGCGATCACCTTCGGTCTGGCCCGCTACGGCTACGGGCTCCTCCTCCCGGACATGAAGGCCGAGCTCGGCATCGGCCCGAGCGCCGCCGGCCTGATCTCCTCGCTCGGCTACGTCTCGTACCTGCTGGCGAACGCGGGCGTCGTACCGCTGACCTCGTGGCGGGGCGCGCGGGTCGCGGTCGCCGCCGCCGCGTCGGCCGCCGCGTCGGGGATGGCCGTTGTCGCGCTGGCGGGCAGTGCCTGGGCCGTGGCCCTGGGCGTCACGATCGCGGGAGCGGCGGCCGGCATGGCGTTCCCGCCGTACGCCGACATCGTGGACCGCCACGTCGCTCCCCCGCGCCGGGCCGTGGTGTGGTCGACCATCAGCTCGGGCACCGGCTGGGGGGTCGCGCTCGCCGGCCCGGTGGCGATCCTGGCCGGCGACCAATGGCGGTGGGCCTGGGCGAGCTTCGTCGTGATCGCCGTCGTCGTCGGCATTGCCGCGACCCGCCTGGCCCCGCCCCGCGAGCACGCTGCGCTGCGCCGGGCCCAGCTCAGCCCGAGCTGGTTCCTGTGTCCCCGCTCGCGGCCGCTGCTCCTCTCGGCCGTCCTGGTCGGCGCCGGCAGCGCCGTGTGGTGGGTCTTCAGCGTCGACGCCATGCAGCAGGCCGGGATGGACACGACCGCCACCCGGGTCGTGTACGCCGTGTGCGGCGCCGCCTGCCTGCTGGGCTCGCTCAGCGGGTACGCGTTCGACCGGGTGGGCCTGCGCGGCGGCTATCTCGCCTCGACGGCGCTGCTGGCGCTCTCCCTGGGCCTGCTCGGGGCCGCCGCGGCCGACCTCGGCGCCGCCCTCGTCGCCGCCGTCCTGTTCGGCGCGTTCTATGCCGCCGTCATCGCGGCCCACGGCGTCTGGAGCGCCGAGGTCTTCGAGCAGCATCCCGCCGCGGGCCTGGCGGCCGTGAGCACGGCGCTGACGGTCGGGACGCTGGTCGGTCCGAGCCTCGCAGGCGTGGTGATCGACCACGGGGGGCACGGCGTCGCCCTGGTCGGCGCGACGGTGGCGACCGGGCTGGCGCTGCCCTTCTGCCCGCCCAGCGAACGCCGGCGTGCCGCGCTCGCCGAGCATCGGTGCACGGCTGCCCCCGTTCGCCGTTGAGCCGCCCGGTTCGGCAGGATCTGCCCATGCTCGAGCTTCGCGTCCTGACGCCCGACGACTGGCCGCTGTGGCGGGAGCTGCGCCTCGCCGCGCTCGCGGAGGCGCCGGACGCCTTCGGTGAGACGCTGGCCGGGTGGCAGGGCGAGCGTGACCGGGAGGAACGCTGGCGCGACCGACTGTCGATCCCCGGCGGCCGAGACTTCGTCGTGCTGCTGGAGGGTCGTCCGGTGGGGATGGCGAGTGGCGTGCCGGGCGAGGACGAGGACACCATCGAGCTGATCTCCATGTGGGTGAGTCCCGCGGCGCGAGGGCGAGGCGTCGGCGACCGGCTGATCGAGGCCGTCGCGCACTGGGCTGCGGAGGGCGGTGCGCGCACACTCCGGCTGTCGGTCGTGGAGACCAATGCGCGGGCGACGGCGCTCTACGAGCGCAACGGGTTCGTCGAGACGGGCGAGCTCGGCGATCTACGGCCCGACGGGGTCACTCGCGAGCGGGTGCTGGTCAGGAGCCTGTGCGATCAGTCCAGCTAGCTCGACCCGGGCGACTCGAGCTCGTCGCGCAGCCTCGGCTCGGTCCGGTTCTCCGGCCGGATGCCCCGCTTGTCGTGGTAGAACGCGCGGACCCGGTCCATGTCGGCCACCACGTCGCCGGTCGGGTGGAAGGAGGGTCCCATGCCCAGGGTGCGCGTGGGACCGTCGACGAAGCCGAGCGCGATGGGCAGGCCGGTCTGCTGGGAGATCCGGTAGAAGCCCGGCTTCCAGTACTCCCCCTTGCTCCGCGTCCCCTCGGCTGCGATGACCAGCAGGAAGGCGTCGTGCCCCTCGGCCTCCGCCAGCAGGGCGCGGATCGTCGTGCCGGGATTGGCCCGGTCCAGCGGGATGCCGCCCGTCGCGCGGAGCAGGAGGCCCACGGGCCCCTTGAAGAAGGACTCCTTGATGAGCACCTGCGGCTGGACGCCGTTGCTCCACGCGATGAGCAGCATCGCTACCCAGTCCCAGTTCGAGGTGTGGGGCGCGCCCACGAGGATGCCTCGCTCCGGCATGTCGCCGACGAGCTTCCAGCGGGTGGCCCGAAGCACGGCTCGGGCGAGAACCGGTCGCAGCCTCACGGCGCGAGCCTAGCGACCGGAGCCCGGTGGTCCTGCGGCGGCGTACAGGCCCAGGCGCCGCGGCAGCTCGGGAGGCACGACCCCGAGCCCGTGGGACTCGAAGACGGCCGCGCTCCCCCGCGCCGCGACGAGTGACGCGGCCTGCTTGAGCAGATAGCGCGCGATATTGCGGTCATGCTTCATCGGCCTCACGAAGAGTCGCCCGATCACGAGCAGCCGGCCCGCGTCGACGCCGGCGCGGATGGCGACCTCGTTCAGCCACGGGGCGTCGGCCGGCGGCCGGCGGACCTGCACGTGGCCGACCACGTTCTTCGTCGGGGCGACGGGAACGGGCGCCTGGTCGAACACCCACGACGCCTCGGCGGCGTCGTCGTCCTCGGTCAGCCACGCGCGCGGCGCGCGTCCTGCCAACATGGCGGTGGCGCCGGGGACCTCGAGGAGCACGGCGGCGAGCCGGTCGAGATCCTGCTCCCTGCGTTCGCGGATCATCGCGCCGAGACTAGCCGTAACAACCGCAGGGAGCCGGACACTACAAGGACATGAGCACCCCCGAGAACGCCCACGAGGCAGCGTTCAGCGCGACGTGGCGCCGCGACGGCCCGCGCGTCGCGGCGTACGCCCGCCGCCACGTCGCGCCCGACGACGTCCAGGACGTCGTCGCCGAGACCTTCGTGCAGGCCTGGCGGCACTGGGAGGAGGTCCCCGAGCCGCCGATCGGCTGGCTGATCGCCACCGCCCGCAAGGTGATCGGCAACAGCCGGCGCTCGGTGCGGCGTCGTACGGCGCTCCTCGACCGGCTGGCGCTGCTCGACCGGGCAGCCCGGCCCGAGTCCGACGCCGCCCTGCTGGCGACCGACCGGATGAGTGCGCTGGAGGCGCTCGCGGCTCTGCCGGACGGCCACCGGGAGGCGCTGCTGCTCGTCTCCTGGGACGGCCTGGCCCCGGACGCCGCGGCCGAGGTCCTCGGCATCCGCCCCGGAGCCTTCCGGGTCCGCGCCCACCGGGCCCGTGCCGCGCTCGGGGACCTCGACCCGCCGGCGGAGCAGCGCACCGCCACCACCCGCCGACCCCTCACCGAAGGTGGACTTCGATGACCACGGACCACGTGACCGCCCGCATCGCCGCACTCTCCCCCGCTCCCCCGCCGCTCGACCCCGACTGGGCTGAGGTGACACTCGCGCGGATCCTCCGCGAGGACCGTGTGGCCCAGGCCCAGCAGCGCCGCCGCCGACGTGCGCGGCGCAGGGCCGCCCTCGGTCTCGGCGCGGCCCTCTCCGTCGTGGGCACGACGACGGCGGTCGCCCTCGGCGGTCCGGCCGAGGTGGTGTCCAGCGTGATCGAGGACTTCGCCCGCCAGCCCAACACGACCGGCAACGGTCTGGGCGAGCTCGACGAGCCGGCCCTGGTCACCCAGTTCGACACCGACCGCGGGGTCTTCGCGTTCTGGGTGGCGACGTCCTCGACCGGCAAGGTCTGCTACGCGATGAGCGACGGCACCTGGGACGGCACGGGGACGCCGACGAAGAAGGAGCTGGAGTACGGCTGCGGTGGCGTCGTCTGGGCCGGCGACGACGTGCCGCCGCAGGAGGTCACCTCACCGCTCCAGCTGGGCGGCTACTTCACGGACAGCGAGCCGCTCGTGTACGGGATCTCGCCGTGGCCGACCGCCAGCCAGGTCCGCGTGCAGGCAGCCGGCGTGGACCGGACCCTGGAGGTCCGGGCCGACTCCCACGGCTACGGCGCCGCCCTCCCCGAGGCGGCGGGCGTCCCGCAGGTCACACTCACCTTCCTCGACGCCGAGGGCCAGGTCCTGGGCAGCCAGGTCAAGGTCGCACCGGTCGGCTAGCCACCTCGGGCGTCAGCGCCCGCCGGAGACGTCCAGACGTCGGCCCCTGGGCGCGACGCTAGTCCAGGCAGAACTCGTTGCCCTCCGGGTCGGCCATCACGATGTGCCCGCCCGCCATCGGCGGAGCCGGCTCGTGGCGCTCGACCCGGCGCGCGCCGAGCGCGACGAGGCGCTCGCACTCGGCCTCCAGGGCGGCCATCCGCTCCTCGCCGGCGAGACCGGGCGCGGCCCGGACGTCGAGATGCACCCGGTTCTTGGCGACCTTGTCCTCGGGCACCTGCTGGAAGAAGACCCGCGGGCCGGTGCCGTCCGGGTCCTCGATCGCGGAGCGGGCGTTGCGCTCGCCCTCCGGCACGCCGACCCGCTCGAGGAAGGCGTCCCAGGCGGCGAGCGGGTCGTCGCCGTCCGCGAGGTCGACGCCGGGAGGTCCGGGGTGGACGTACCCGAGGGCGTCGCGCCAGAACGTGGAGAGGGCGCGGGGATCGTGACAGTCGAAGGTGACCTGGAGGACTCGGCTCATGGTCCGTTCCTACCGGCCCGCGCCGACACCCGGCCGACAACCCCCCGCCGCTCTCAACGTATAGCGCACAGGGGGTCTTGCCGCAAGGCCCCCTGAGCCCGGCAGAATCCCCGCTCCCGCCACCGCGGACCCACCACGACGACCCCCTGGGAGCTGACGAGTTGACCCACGCGACCACCCGCGCGTTCGACCTCCACGACCACCCCGCCAAGGACGACCCCGCGCTCGTCGCCAGCGACGAGGCCCACTTCGCCGCCATCGAGACCAGCCTGGCGCGCACCATCGGCGAGCTCGAGGAGAGGCTCGCCGACGTACGTCGCCAGCCGGGCGGCACCGGCCAGGAGGCGATGGACCGCGACCTCGAGGTACACCGCCTCAGCGCGCGCCTGCGGGCGCTGAGACGCTACCGGCTCGACCTGTGCCTGGGGCGGATGGTGACGACCGGCGGCGAGACCGTCTACGTCGGCCGCTTCGGGCTCACCGACGCCGAGGGTGGGCGCCTGCTCGTCGACTGGCGCTCCCCCGCCGCGGAGCCCTTCTTCGGCGCGACCCACGGCAACCCGATGGGCCTGGCCAGCCGGCGCCGCTACCGCTGGACCGACGGCCGGGTCACGGACTACTGGGACGAGGTCTTCGCCTCCGACGCCCTCGACGCGACCCCGAACGCGGCGCTGGACGACCAGTCGGCGTTCGTGGCCAGCCTCGGCAGCAGCCGCTCCGAGCGCATGCGGGACGTGCTGGCCACCATCCAGGCCGACCAGGACGCGATCGTCCGCGCCGGCTCCCGCGGCACGCTCGTGGTCGACGGCGGGCCCGGCACGGGCAAGACCGTGGTGGCGCTGCACCGCGCCGCCTATCTCCTGTACGCCGACCCGCGGCTCTCGGACGGCCGCGGCGGCGTGCTCTTCGTCGGCCCGCACCAGCCCTATCTGGCCTATGTCGCCGACGTCCTGCCCAGCCTCGGCGAGGAAGGGGTGCGCACCTGCACCGTGCGCGACCTGGTCGCCGAGGGCGCGGCGGCCGTCGCCGAGGACGACCCGGAGGTCGCGCGGCTCAAGACGGACGCCGCGATGCTGGCGGCGATCGAGCCCGCGGTGCGGCTCTACGAGGAGCCGCCCACCGACGGCATGGTGGTCGAGACCGCGTGGTCCGAGGTGTGGCTCAGCGCGAGCGACTGGGCCGAGGCCTTCGAGGCGCCGGACCCGGGCACGCCACACAACGAGGCGCGCGACCAGGTCTGGGACGCCCTCCTCGACATCCTGCTCGACAAGCACGAGGACGTCGACGTCCCGGCCGAGCAGGTCCGCCGCTCGCTGGCCCGCAACGGCGAGCTCGCCGACGCCCTCGCCCGGGCCTGGCCGATGCTCGAGCCGACCGACCTGGTCGGCGACCTGTGGGAGGTGCCCGCCTATCTGCGGCACTGCGCGCCCTGGCTGACGCCCGACGAGGTGCGCGTCCTGCGGCGCGGCGGTCCGCAGGTGTGGACCGACGCGGACCTGCCGCTGCTCGACCTCGCCCGGGCGCGGCTCGGCGACCCGGAGGCGGCGCGCCGGCGGCGCCGGGCCGAGGCTCGGGCGGCCGCCGAGAAGGAGGAGATGGACCGCGTGGTCGACCACCTCGTCGCGACCGACGACTCCGACATGATGATCATGTCGATGCTGCGCGGGGCCGACCTGCGCGGTGCGCTCGCCGAGGGCCGGGACGGCGCGCCGGCCGACCCGGGCCGGTTCGCCGGCCCGTTCGCGCACGTCGTCGTCGACGAGGCGCAGGAGCTCACCGACGCCGAGTGGCAGATGCTGCTGCGCCGCTGCCCGTCGCGCAGCTTCACCGTGGTGGGCGACCGTGCGCAGGCCCGTCACGGCTTCGCCGAGTCGTGGGCCGAGCGCCTGGAGCGGGTCGGGCTGCGCGACATCGCGCTGACGTCCCTCACGATCAACTACCGCACGCCCGCCGAGGTGATGGAGGCCGCGGAGCCGGTCATCCGCGAGGCGCTCCCCGACGCCAACGTGCCCACCTCGGTGCGCGCCACCGGCGTACCCGTCCAGTACGGCGACCGTGCCGAGCTGGCGGCGATCCTCGAGGAGTGGCTGGCGAGCCACGCGGAGGGCATCGCCTGCGTCATCGGCGCGCCAGCCCTGCCCGCCACGGCGCGGGTGCGGTCGTTGAGCCCCGAGCACGCCAAGGGCCTGGAGTTCGACCTGGTCGTCCTGGTCGACCCGGACCGCTTCGGCGACGGCATCGAGGGAGCGGTCGACCGCTATGTGGCCATGACCCGCGCGACCCAGCGCCTGGTCGTGCTCACCGGGTCCCGATGAGCGGGATCCCCGATCGAGCCATGAGGCGGCCTCCCTAGTTTCCGCAGGATGGAGCTCGAGACCGCGATCACGTCCCGTGCGGGGACCACCCTGCTGACCGAGGCGATCCGCGAGGCCGAGCAGGTGCTGCGCCAGGCGCCGCACGTGCGGGACGAGCGCGACCTCGCGGAGGGGCTGGACTATCTCGCGGGACTCGTGCGAGTCGCCCTGGCCAGCGCCTGGGCGAGCGATCCGACCGACCCGCACTTCGCCCGCCCCTCCACGCAGTGGACCAAGATGGGCCTGGACAACCCGGACACCCTCTACTTCGCGGCACAGATCGCCGGTGACGCGGAGTACGTCGTGACCGGGACCCGCGGCACGAGCGCGGACCTCGTCTTCCAGGTGCTCGCCGGGTCGCACGCCGGCAACACCTCGCCGGCGAGCCACCTGGCCTTCGACGACCGGGAGTTCCCGGTCGCACCGGACGGGTCCTTCGAGCTGCGGTTCGGCCCGCCGCGCGACGATGCCGGCCCGGGCTACTTCACGCTCGCCCCCGACGCCCAGCGGCTCCTGGTGCGCCAGACGTTCAGCGACTGGTCGAGCGAGCGCGGCGGCCTGCTGCGGGTCCAGCGCGCCGACCGGATCGGCGTCCCGGGACGACCGCTCACCCTGGCCGCCGTGGAGGAGCGCTACGCCCGGGCGGCGCGCACGCTGCTCGGCTACGCGCGCACCTTCCTCGAGTTCGTCGAGCGGTTCTACCTGGACCAGCCGGTCAACACGATGTACGCGCCGAAGATCACCCCGGGCGGACTGGCCAGCCAGTACAGCTCGGCCGGGCACTTCGCCCTCGCCGACGACGAGGCCCTGGTCGTCACCGTGCCCGCCTCGGGGATGCCGTACCAGGGGATGCAGCTGGGCACGAAGTGGTACGTCTCGCTGGACTACGTCGACCACCAGACCAGCCTCACCGCCCACCAGGCGCACGTGGACCCGGACGGCCGCATCCGCTTCGTGGTCAGCCGCAGGGATCCCGGGCTGGCGAACTGGCTGGAGACGACCGGCCTGACCGAGGGCTATCTCCAGATCCGCTGGCAGCGGGTGAGCCGCCCGCTGACCGCCGAGGACGGCCCGACGACCGAGGTGGTCGCCTTCGACGACCTCGCCGAGCTGCTCCCGTTCCACCACCAGCAGCGGGTCACCCCGCAGGAGTGGGCACGCCGCATCGCTGCCCGTCAGGCGGCCGTCGGCGACCGGATGATGTCGTGAGCGATCCCGTCTCCGGGGTGCTCGCGGGCAAGGCCGTGCTCGTGGCGGGCGTCGGTCCGGGGCTGGGCCAGGCGCTCGCGGTCCGCAGTGCGGCCGCCGGCGCCGACGTCGTCCTGGCGTCGCGGAGCCCGGAGCGGCTGGAGGGGGTCGCGGCCCAGGTCCGGGCGACCGGCGGGCGCGCGGTCGTCGTACCGACCGACCTGTCGGACGCCGCGGCGGTCGCGGGGCTGGTCGATCGCGCCGTCACCGAGCTCGGCCGCCTCGACGCCGTGCTGCACAACGCCTACCACCCGCCGGGCCGCGAGGCGCTGCTCGATGCCGAGCGGGAGGCGGTCGCCGCGGAGCTCGCCTCCCCGCTCATGGCCCTGGAGCTGGTCCGGTGCAGCGCCCCTGCCCTCGCCGAGCGCGGCGGTGCCGTCGTCGTGGTGAACTCGATGATCCTCCGCAACCGGCTGCCGCGCTTCGGGGCCTACCGGATGGCCAAGGCCAGCCTGCTCGCGCTGGCCCGCGGGCTCTCGATCGAGCTGGGACCACAGGGCGTGCGGGTCAACTCGATCGCGCCCGGCTACATCTGGGGCGACGCGGTCGAGGCGAGCTTCGCCAAGGCGGCCGAGCAGCGCGGCGTCACCCCGCAGACGATCCACGACGAGATCGCCGCCGAGACCGACCTGCGCAGGCTCCCGCGCCCGGAGGAGATCGCCGACGCCGCGGTCTTCCTCGCCTCAGACCTTGCCCGGGCGGTCACCGGGCAGTGCCTGGACGTCACCTCGGGCGCCACCCACCACTGATGGAGCAGACCATGGACCTCGCCGACGAGCTGCACGAGCGCGCGACCGATCGCACCGGACTCACCGACTTCGGCGACCAGGAGTACGTCGAGGGGCTGCACGTGCTGCTCGACGGGTACGCACGGGAGGCCGGCCTGACGGCGAAGGGCCGGGCCAAGGTGGAGGGATCGCTCGCCAACGCGCTCGCCGCCCGGCTGCGCACCGAGGCCGCGTGGCGCGAGCATCCGGCCCACGCCGACACGAGCGTGACCCGTCCGATCTTCGTCACGGGTCTCCCCCGCTCCGGCACGACCGCCCTCCACCGGCTGCTCTGCGCCGACCCGCGCCACCAGGGCCTCCAGCTGTGGCTGGCCGCCGCGCCCCAGCCCCGGCCGCGGCGCGAGGACTGGGTCTCCCACCCGGACTTCCAGGCGATGCAGGCGCAGATCGACCGGCGCAACGCGGCCGTGCCCGGCCTCAAGGGCATGCACTTCATGGCGCCGGACGTGGTCGAGGAGTGCTGGTGGCTGGAGCACCAGTCGATGCGCTCGCTGGCGTTCCCGAGCGTGGCCCATCTGCCGTCGTACCGGGCCTGGCTGGGCCGGCAGGACCTCCGGGCCACCTACGCGCGCCATCGGCGGGTGCTCCAGCTGGTCGGCATGACCAGCCCGGAGCAGCGCTGGGTCCTGAAGAACCCCGGCCACCTGTTCTCGCTCGACGCGCTGATGGCGGCCTACCCCGACGCGCTCGTGGTGCAGACCCATCGGGACCCGCGCAGCGTCGTCGCGTCGGTCAGCAGCCTGACGTCGAGGACGTCGGCCGGGACGTCGACCGTGTTCGAGGGCTCCGTCGTGGGGCGCGACAGCCTGGAGCTGTGGGCCACCGCGGCCGACCGCTTCCTGGCCGCCCGGGCGACCTACGACCCCGCGCAGTTCGCCGACGTGCGCTACGACGAGTTCGTCGCGGACCCGGTCGGCACCGTCGAGCGTGTGTACGACGCGTTCCGGCTGCCGTTCGACGACGACGCCCGCACGGCGGTCACCGCCGCGGACGACGTCAGCCGGCGTGGCGAGCGCCGCCCGGACCACGCCTACTCCCTGGAGCAGTTCGGGCTCAGCGCCGGCGAGGTCACCGAGCGCTTCGACCGCTACCTGTCGGCCTTCCCGGAGCTCGCCGTCAGCTGAGGGCGAGCCCAGTGGCGGGCGTGGCGAGCACGCGGAAGCTGGGCAGGTCGGCGAGCGAGACGGAGGTCTCGCAGAGCCGGCGGTAGGAGATCTCCGTGATCAGCCAGCCTCGTCGGGGGTCGCGACGGTAGCGGTCGGTCGAGAGCGAGGCGCCCTCGACGACGCACCCCACGTCGGTGCACACCGTCCGGTCCGACACCGTCCAGGTGCCCGCGGCTCGGTCACCGTCGATCTCGATGCTCGGGTTCCCAACCTGGTGGACGGTGATCCGGTCGTCGGTGAGCCGGGTCCGCAGCTCGGCGAGGAGGGCGTCGGCGCCCTCGGTGGCCAGGTCCGGGCGGTAGCGGGCGACCATCTCCGGCGCCAGGGTCTCCCCCACCGCAGCCCAGTCCTTGAGGTCGACGCTGCGCATGTACCGGTGGCGCAGCTCCAGGATCGCCCACCGGTCGGCGGACTGGGCGTCGTGCATCGGGGCTCCTCGGCTCGGCTGCGTGGAGCTATGAGCCTGCCCCGCGCGGCGCCAGCGGCGTCGGCGGCTCCCGGCCAGCGGGATCCTGGACCGGCGGACGGGTCCCGTGGGCCGGCTCAGGCGGCCTGGTTGATGCGGATGTGGTTGCCCGCGGGATCGCGGAAGGCGCAGTCGCGCACGCCGTACGGCTGGTCGATCGGCTCCTGGATGACCTCCGCACCGGTGGCCTGGATGCGCTCGAAGGTCGCGTCGAGGTCCGGGGTGCTCAGGACGAGGGTGGCGTAGGTGCCCTTCGCCATCATCTCCGCGATGACCTGCTTCTCGTCCTCGGTGATGCCCGGGTCCGCGGCGGGTGGGCAGAGCACGACCGACGGGGCCGGCTGGCCCTTCGGGGCGACGGTGATCCACCGCATGTCGCCGTAGCCGACGTCGTTGAGGATCTCGAAGCCGAGGACGTCGCGGTAGAACGCCAAGGAGGCCTCGGGGTCGGTCTGCGGGAGGAAGCTGTGCTGAATGCTGATGTCCATGTCGCTCACGCTAGTGGCGCCTCGAACCGCGGTGCTTCTCGATTCCTGACCGATGACGCGGCGGCCGAGACCGATGCCGAGGTCGGACGGTCCGGGCTCGTCTGCGCGCCGCCGCGGCGCACCGGCCGGGTGACCTTCTTCGTCACGCACGAGGGCGGCTCGGCCGCCCCGTCCTGGGGCGGGGGGACGTCCTCGCGGTAGGCGCTCGGTGGCACGCCCACGAGCTCGGTGAAGCGGGTGCTGAACGTGCCGAGCGAGGAGAAGCCCACTGCGAAGCAGATGTCGGTGACGCTCAGGTCGCCTCGGCGCAGCAGGGCCATCGCCCGCTCGATGCGCCGGGTCATCAGGTAGGAGTACGGCGGCTCGCCGTAGGCCCGCTTGAACTCGCGGCTCAGATGCCCGGCCGACATGTGGACGTCGCGCGCCAGGGCCTCGACGTCGAGCGGCTGGGCGTACTCGCGGTCGATCCGGTCCCGGACGCGGCGCAGCAGGGCGAGGGTGCGCAGCCGCTCGGGGTCGACGCCGCGCGGTCCGGTCGCACCGGTGGACACGGTCACGGGGGCCATCCTGGCAAAGCCTCTCCGGCGAGACCAGCGTCAGTCGATCGACTGGCCGAGCACGGCCTCCACGTGGGCGCGCACCGCGGCGTCACCGGTGATGCTCACGCGGTCGTCCCCGGCGCGATGCCACAGCCACGCGTCGAGGTCGGCAGCGGTCCCACTGACCACGAGCTGGGCCGGCACGCCCGGGTCCGGTACGACGTGCTGGTCGGGCTCGTCGCTGCGCTCGGTGCCGTCGGGGCTGGTGCCGGCGAAGGTCCCGATCTGCACCCAGACCGACGTCCCGGTGTCGGTGGCGCGGAACTCGGCGTACTCCGTGCGGGGCTCGAAGCGGCCCCATGGCGGGAGGCCGCCGTACATGACGTCGAGGACCTCGGCGACACCGTCGGCGGCGAGAGCGGCCGGGAGCGGCGTGACGGCCTGCGCCGTCAGCTCGGCGTCGAGGCGGTGGATGAGCGCCTCGTGGGCCTGGCGACGGAAGGTGAAGGCGACGTCCTGATGCTCGGGGGCCGACCACGACCAGGCCGCGTCGGCGGGGTCTGCCTCCTCCAGGGCGTTCACGAAGGCGTCGTGCGCCTGGCGGAACGTGGCGACCAGCTCGTCGCGGGTCGCCGGGCGCTCCGGCTCGAGGTAGGCGTCCGGGGCGGCCGGCCGGTGCGCGACGACGTGGTGCCAGAAGTGCTGCACCCCGGTGAGATGCCACAGCAGGTCGTCGGCGTCCCAGTCCGGGCATGACGGCACCTGGGCGTCGGGAGCGCACTCCCGCAGGACCTCGAGGAAGCGGGCGGACTCGGCACGGATGTGCGCCAGGTAGGTGGCGGGGTCCAGGAGGGTCATGGCTGCAGCATGACCTTGATCGCGCGGCGCTCGTCCATCGCCCGGTAGCCCTCCGGCGACTCCTCGAGGGGGAGGGTGAGGTCGAAGACCCGGCCGGGGTCGATCCTGCGGTCCAGCACGAGCGGCAGCAGCTCGGGCAGGTAGCGGCGCACCGGCGCCATGCCGCCGCGGACGCCGACGTTCTTGTCGAACAGGGACCGCGCCGAGAGCTCCACTCCGTGCGGGGCGCCGACGAAGCCGACGCCCCCACCGGGCCGTGTGACCGAGATCGCGGTCGTCATCGCGTCGTTCGTGCCGACGCACTCCAGCGTCGCGTCCGCCCCGACGCCGTCGGTGAGCTCGCGCACCTCCCGCTCGGCGTCCTTGCCGCGCGCGGCGACGACGTCCGTGGCGCCGAACGCGCGGGCCACCGCCTGGCGCGGCGCGTGCCGCGACAGGGCGATGATCCGCTCGGCGCCGAGGACGGAGGCGGCGAGCACGCCGCACAGGCCGACCGCGCCGTCACCCACCACGACGACCGTGTGCCCGGGCTGCACGCCCGCCGAGACGGCGGCGTGCCAGCCGGTCGGCATGACGTCGGAGAGCGTGAGCACGGACGGGACGAGGTCGGGATCGGGGACTCCGCCGGTGCGGACCAGGCTGCCGTCGGCCTGGTTGACGAGGGCGAGCTCGGCCTGGCCGCTGCCGGTGAACCCAAGGTTGGTGCACACCGACTGGGCGCCGTTGCGGCAGTGGGCGCAGGTGTTGTCACAGTGGCAGAACGGGACGACCACGAAGTCACCGGGCCGGACGTCACGGACTTCGTTGCCGACCTCCTCCACGACCCCGATGCACTCGTGGCCGATCGTGGCGCCGGCCCTGATCGGGTTCTCGCCGCGATAGGGCCACAGGTCGGAGCCGCAGATGCAGCCTGCCGTCACCCGGACGATGGCGTCCGTGGGACGTCGCAGGACCGGGTCGGGGACCTCCTCGACCCGGATGGCCCGGGCCCCGTGGATCGTCGTCGCGCGCATGGGAGGATCCTTCCAGAGACCGGCGCGGGGCCCTGCGCGCCGTGGCGACTTGCGTTATCTCATATGTGAGTTACCGTCGAGTCATGACGCCCGACGTGCCGCACGACGACTACAAGGGCCGGATCGGCAACCTGATCCGGGACGCTCGCAAGCACCGCGGGCTCACCCAGGCCCAGCTCGCCGACCGGCTCGGAACCAGCCAGAGCGCGATCAACCGCATCGAGAAGGGTCATCAGAACCTCTCGCTCGAGATGCTCGCCCGGATCGGGGCCGCCCTCGACTCCGAGATCGTCGCTCTCGGCGCCGGCCCCACGCACCTGCGGGTCAAGGGACCGACCACGCTGTCCGGCAGCATCGACGTCAAGACGTCGAAGAATGCCGGGGTCGCGCTGCTGTGTGCCTCCCTGCTCAACCGGGGCCGGACGACGCTGCGCAAGGTGGCGCGCATCGAGGAGGTCAACCGGCTGCTGGAGGTGCTCGACAGCATCGGCGTGCAGACCCGGTGGATCAACGCCGACAACGACCTCGAGATCATCCCGCCGAAGGACCTCGACCTGACCCGGATCGACGAGGAGGCCGCGCGGCGTACGCGCTCGGTCATCATGTTCCTCGGCCCGCTCCTGCACCGCGCCGACACCTTCGAGCTGCCCTACGCCGGCGGCTGCAACCTGGGCACCCGCACGGTCGAGCCGCACATGTCGGCGCTGCGCCCGTTCGGGCTGGAGGTCAAGGCCACCGACGGCTGGTACCACGCCCAGCTCAACCGGGCGATCGTGCCGGGCCGTCCGATCGTGCTCACCGAGCGCGGCGACACCGTGACGGAGAACGCCCTCATGGCCGCCGCCCTGCACCCGGGAACGACGGTGATCCGCAACGCGTCGTCGAACTACATGGTCCAGGACCTCTGCTTCTACCTGCAGGCGCTGGGCGTCGAGGTCGACGGCATCGGTACGACGACCCTCACCGTCACCGGCCGGGAGAGCATCGACGTCGACGTCGACTACTCCCCCAGCGAGGACCCGATCGAGGCGATGTCCCTGCTGGCCGCCGCGATCGTGACCCGCTCCGAGATCACCATCCGCCGCGCGCCGATCGAGTTCCTGGAGATCGAGCTGGCGGTGCTCGAGGAGATGGGCTTCCGCTACGACCGCTCCGAGGAGTATCTCGCGGCCAATGGGCGCACCCGTCTGGTCGACATCACCACGCACCCCTCCGACCTGGTGGCGCCGCGCGACAAGATCCACCCGATGCCCTTCCCCGGGCTCAACATCGACAACCTGCCGTTCTTCGCGGTGATCGCCGCGGTCGCCGAGGGCACGACGTACCTCAACGACTGGGTCTACGACAACCGCGCGATCTACCTCACCGAGCTCAACAAGCTCGGCGGCCGGGTGACCCTCCTCGACCCGCACCGGGTGCAGATCGACGGGCCCACGTCGTGGACCGGCACCGAGCTGGTGTGCCCGCCGGCTCTGCGCCCCGCCGTCGTCGTCCTGCTCGCGATGCTCGCGAGCAAGGGCACCTCCGTGCTGCGCAGCACCTACGTGATCCACCGCGGCTACGAGGACCTCGCCGAACGGCTCAGCTCGCTCGGCGCCGACATCGAGACCTTCCGCGACATCTAGGGGGGGCCGGCCGTGAGCTACCTCCCGCCCGGCAAGGTGCTCGCCTTCGCCCACCGCGGAGGCGCCTACCATCCCGAGATCGAAGGGCTCGAGAACACCCTCGCCGCCTTCCGGCACGCCGCGGCGCTGGGCTACGACTACCTCGAGACCGACGTCCACCTGACCGCCGACGGCGTGCTGCTCGCCTTCCACGACGACGTGCTCGACCGGGTGACCGACCATCGGGGGGCGGTGCGGGAGCTGACCCTCGCGGAGGTACGCCGCGCGCGGATCGGCGGGCGCGAGCAGGTACCCACGCTCGTGGAGCTGCTCGACGCCTTCCCGCAGGCCCGGTTCAACATCGACATCAAGGCCGACGACGCGGTGGACGCGCTCGTCACCCTGGTGCGGGAGCGGGACCTGTGGGACCGCCTGTTGGTGGCGTCCTTCTCGCGTCGGCGGATCCGGCGCTTCCGGCAGCTGACCGAGGGCAGGGTCCCCACGGCGGCCGACCCGTGGCAGATCGTGGCCTTCCGCCTGTCCCCCACCACCCGGCTCGCGACGCTCCTCGCCGGCGGCGGCTTCGCTGCCTTCCAGGTCCCCCATCGGCGCGGACGCATCCGCGTGGTCACTCCCGGCTTCGTGCGGCGTGCGCACGCCGCGGGCCTCCAGGTCCACGTCTGGACGATCGACGACCCCGCCGAGATGGTCGCGCTGCTGGACCGCGGGGTCGACGGCCTCTTCACGGACCGCACCGACCTGCTCAAGGATGTCCTCCAGGGACGCGGCCAATGGTGGTCCGCGCAGGGAGGGACGACACCATGAGCGCACCGGCCGGCATCGCCGACCTGGGACCACTGAACCGCGCGCGGGAGCAGCGCGCGTGGTACTTCACCGACTGGGCCGCCTCCGCGTTCCAGACGACGGTCGCGGGCGTGCTCTTCGCGCCGTACCTCATCTCGGTCGCGGAGAACGCGGTCGGCGAGCACGGCCGGCTGCACGTGCTCGGGCTCGCGATCGCGCCGGGGGCCTTGCCGTCGTACGTCATCACCGCCTCGACCCTGATCAGCGCCCTGCTGTTCCCGCTCGTGGGGGCGCTCGCCGACCGCACCTCCCGCAAGCCCGACCTGCTCGTGGCGCTCTCGTGGCTCGGCGCCACGGCGGCCGGCCTGCTGTTCTTCATGAAGGGCGAGAGCTGGCTGTTCGGCAGCATCGCGTTCATGGTGGCGAACCTCGCCGCCGGGGCGGCCATCGTGGTCAGCGACTCGATCCTGCCTCTCATCTCGACCGAGGCCGAGCGCGACCGGACCTCGTCCACCGGCTGGGCCTACGGGTACGCCGGGGGCGGGCTCCTGCTCGCGGTCAACTTCGCCGTCGTGACCTTCCACGACGCCCTCGGGCTCGACAAGGAGACCGCGGTCCGCCTCTGCCTGCTGTCCGCGGCGCTGTGGTGGGCCGCCTTCATGGTGATCCCGTGGCGCGGCGTGCGGCGGCACGAGCCGGCCGCTGTCGAGACGGTCGACGGCGGCCTGCTCGGTCGCTCGTTCGGCCAGCTCGCCGCCACGCTCCGGGAGCTGCGCAACTACCCGGTCGCGCTCACCTTCCTGCTCGCCTACTTGTTCTTCAACGACGGCATCCAGACGGTGATCGCGTCCGCGTCGACGTTCGGCATCGAGGAGCTGGACTTCGCCGAGGGCACCGTGCTCGGCACCTACCTGCTCGTGCAGTTCGTGGCGATGTTCGGCGCGGTCGGCTTCGGCCGGGCCGCGGCCCGCTTCGGGGCCAAGCGGGTGATCCTCGCCGGGATCGTCGGCTGGATGGCGATCGTCACCGTCGCGCTCGTCGTGCCCGAGGGGCAGCTCGTGCCCTTCCTCGCGCTCGGCGTCGCCATCGGGCTCGTGCTCGGCGGCACCCAGGCGCTGGCCCGTTCGTACTTCTCGCTGTTCATCCCCCGTGGCAAGGAGGCGGAGTACTTCAGCCTCTACCACGCGATGGACCGGGGCACGTCGTGGTTCGGCACGCTCACCTTCGGGCTGGTCTACCAGCTGACCGACTCCTACCGGCCCGCGATCTTCGCGCTGATCGCGTTCTTCGTGCTCGGCGGCCTGCTGCTCCTGCGGGTGGACACCGAGCGCGGCATCCGCGACGCCGGCAACGCCCGGCCGGCGGTGATCTAGCCCGCCCGAGCCGCTCGGAGGGGGAACCTTTGGCCGCCCGGTAGCGTTGAAGAGTTCGAGGACGAAACACGGGAGGTGGAGTCTGATGGCTGAGCGCACACTGCGCGGTGCCCGACTGGGGGGCCAGTCGTTCGAGGACGAGCGGGGAATCGAGTTCGCCGCGCGACAGCAGGTCGGCTACAAGTGTCCCCAGGGACACGAGTTCGAGATCACCATGTCCATCGAGGCCGAGGTGCCCGCCGTGTGGGAGTGCCCGCGCTGCGGACTGGAGGCCGAGTCCACCGCCGGCATCGAGCGCGAGGTGAAGGCCGAGAAGCCCCAGCGCACGCACTGGGACATGCTGCTCGAGCGCCGCTCCGAGAAGGAGCTGGAGGAGATCCTCACCGAGCGCCTGGAGCTGCTGCGCGGCGGGGAGATCGGCCCGGCCCACCTGCACCGCGCCAACGCGCGGAAGAAGAAGCCCGCGAAGGCCTGATCAGCGGTCGCTCTGATCGTCGACGACCTCGCCCCGGACCACGGTCGGTCCGGGGCGAGCTCCGTCTCCGGGAGCGGCTCGGCGCACGACCTGGCGGCCGGCGTACGACATCAGCAGCCCGCGGAACAGCGGACGGGTGACCGGCAGGATCAGCAGGATGCCCAGGGCGTCGGTGACGAAGCCCGGGCTGAGCATGAACGCCCCGCCGAGGACCACGAGGACGCCGTCGGCGAGCTCGCGGGCCGGCATCCGGCCCGACTCGAGGCGCTCGCGCAGCGCCTGCCACGCGCGCCGGCCCTCGCGCTTGATCAGCCAGGCGCCGATGATGCTGTCGAGGACCAGGAGCAGGATCGTCCACCAGGGGCCGATCGCCTGGCCGACTTGGATGAGGACGACGATCTCGAGGATCGGCATCACCACGAACGCCAGGAACAACAGCACCGCGGCGCGGCGTGACCGCCTGCTCATCCAGGTCTCCTTGTCATCGCGTCTGCAGCTGCCGTCCGGTCGCGATCCGCCGCTCGCCCCTCATCTGGGACCAGCGCTCGCGAAGACCCCACCAGGTGATCCGCTTGAGGGACTCCAGGGCGACCTGGCCGCTCATCTTCGACTCCCCGCGGACCCGCTCGACGAACTCGATCGGCACCTCTCGCACGGTGAGCCCGGCCCGCAGCGTGCGGGTGACCAGGTCGGTCTGGAAGACGTAGCCCGTCGAGCGGACCTCGTCGAGCCGGATCTTCTCCAGGGTCGAGCGCCGGAACAGCCGGAAGCCCGCGGTGGCGTCGCGCACGTCGATGCCGAGCAGCGTGCGGACGTAGAGGTTGCCCCCGCGCGAGAGGACCTCGCGCTGCCAGGGCCAGTTCACCACCGAACCGCCGGGCACCCAGCGCGAGCCGATCACGAGGTCGGCGTCGAGCAGGCCCCTGAGCAGGCGCTGGAGCTGCTCGGGCTGGTGGGACCCGTCGGCGTCCATCTCCCCGATCACGTCGTAGCCGGCGTCCATGGCCCAGCCGAAGCCGGCGAGGTACGCCGCCCCGAGGCCCTCCTTGGCCGTGCGGTGCAGGACATGGACCTGCGGATCGGCCGCGGCGAGCCCGTCGGCGACCGCGCCGGTGCCGTCGGGCGAGCCGTCGTCGACGACGAGGACGTCGACATGGGGCTGGGCGATGCGGACGCGCTCGATGATCCACGCGATGTTGGCGGCCTCGTTGTAGGTCGGGATCACCATCACCGTGCGGCCCAGGGTCGTGAGCTGGTCAGACAACAGGTGCCTCACTGGGGGTCGGGGACGGCGCGGGCCGCTCCTCGGTGGGGCCGGCCTGCGCGGGGCCATCGAACTCTCGCCTTCGACGGTACGCCACGGCACCCGACACGAGAGCGCCGAGCGTCAGGAGGGTGAACAACCGGGTGGGCCACGGTCCCAGCCGCATCGCCGGGGTCAGCGCCGCGCTGAGGCCGACCTCCTCCACCAGCACGGCGGTCGTCCGCGGCTCGGCGGACGCGACGACCGCCCCGTCGGGCGCGATCACGCCGGTCTGGCCGTTCGTCGAGGCCACCGCGAGCCAGCGGCCGGCCTCGATCGCGCGCAGCCGGGTGATGGCGAACTGCTGCTCGATCTGGTGGGTGAAGATGAAGCTGGCGTTGCTCGTCTGCACCGTGAGCAGCTCGGCGCCGTCGCGGACCTGCGGCGGCATGACGTCGTCGTACGCGACGTCGAAGCAGATCGCGTCGCCGAGCCGGACCCCGGCGACCCGCAGCGGCTCGGTGCGGGTCCCGCTCTTCATGTCCCGCGAGATCAGCGCCAGGGCGCCGAACGTCGGGTTCCAGAGGTCGCGGAAGGGGATGTACTCGCCGTAGGGCACCGGGTGGTGCTTGGTGTACCTGTCCCCCGGGCCGCTGACGGGGTCCCACACCACGCCCTGGTTGAGCACGTGGTCGGGCCCGTCGTCGACGAGACCGCCGACGACGACGGGCACGCCGGCGGCGGCGACGGCCTCGCGGATGCCGGCGTTGACGGTGCCGCGCTCGAAGGGGTCGACCGCGGTCGAGTTCTCCGGCCAGAGCACGAAGTCGGGGCGCGGCACCCTCCCCGCGGCGGCGTCGGCGGCCAGCCGGATCGTCGCGTCGACGTGGTTGCGGGTCACGCCCTCGTGGTCCCACAGGATGTCGTTCCCCGGCCCCGGGACGTCTCCTTGCACCACGGCGACCGTCGTCGTCCCCGACTCCTCGACGCCGTACGGCGCCACGGCGGGGGTGACCAGCACGGCCAGGACCCCGACGGTGGCGGCCGCCCAGCCACGCCGGCCCGTGCGGGTCAGCGCCGCCTCCCCGAGCCGCGCCAGGCAGAACCCGGCGAGGGCGAGCAGGAAGGACAGCCCCGTCATGCCGACGTACGCGACCGCCGGCGCCGCCGGGGTGTCGATCGCGGCGAACGCGAGCCGACCCCACGGCATGCCGCTGAACGGCCATCCACTGCGGACCGTCTCCATCGTCGTCCAGGCCGCGGCGAGCCAGAGCGGCCAGGCCGGCAGCCGCCGCAGCACCGGTACGGCGAGGCCGAGCAGGCCGTAGAAGAGCGCCTCCACGGTCGAGAGCGCCAGCCAGGCGTCGGGACCGATCGACGCGCGCATCCAGGAGATGTGGCTGAAGTAGAAGACCACCCCGAAGACCAGGCCGACCAGCCCGGAGCGCCTCACCGAGAGGTCGCGGGTGGCGAGCGCGTAGCAGGCGACGCCGAGGGGCAGCAGCCAGGGCAGCGCGAGCGGCTCGAACGAGGCGGTCAGCAGGCCGCCGCCGACGGCTGCGAGGCCGACAGCCGGGAGGAGGGGGCGCTGCACCACGGCGAGAGCCTACCCAGGGGCCGGCAGCGTGCAGGTGGCGGAAGGACCCGGCTCACCTTCGGACCATCCCGGCTCCCGACTGGCTGCCGACGCACGCGACGTTGTCTAGGGGGAACCGGGCCCTTCCGGCTCGCTCTCGAGGAGCGAACCGACCTCCGCGAACCGTCCCCGCGCGGAGCTGGTGCTACTCCGCCGACTTACGGCCACTCGGACGTCGGTCCGCCGGCCACGACCTGCACGAGCGAACGTCTCCGTACTTTGGTGACCCTCAACCATCCTGTCAACCGCCCGCTGACCTGCGGTGATACGCGTTCTCGCAGGTCAGCGCGGTGCCCTCGGACGCGAGATTCCCGTAAAAAAATCGCTTGCGCTCGGCGTGTCGCCGCACGACGCGCCGAGCGGCGTGCATCGCGCGCTGTCAGTGCCCGACCGGACGGTTCTCGTAGTAGGTCGAGAGCACGATGGTGGTCCGGGTCGACACGTTCGCCGCCGAGCGGATCCGGCCCAGCAGCAGCTCCAGTTCGGCGGGGGTCGTCGTCCGGACCTTGAGGACGTAGGACTCCTCGCCGGCCACGGACCAGCACGACTCGATCTCCGGGATGCCCTCCAACCGCTCGGGGCAGTCGTCGGGCTGGGACGGGTCGATCGGCCGGATCGAGATCAGCGCCGTGAGCGGGACGCCGATCTCGGCGTAGTTGACGGTCGCGCCGTAGCCGAGGATCAGGCCGCGCTGCTCGAGACGCTTGACACGCTGGTGGACCGCGGAGGTCGACAGCCCGGTGGCCCGGCCGAGGTCGGTGTAGGACATGCGTCCGTCCTTGGCCAGGAGCTCCAGGATCTGCCGGTCGGTGGCCTCGACCGCTGGATTGCTGCTCTGACTCACGCGCTCACCCTAATAGGCTGCGCCGTGATGACTGAGCGCCTTCTACTCCTCGATACGGCGAGCCTCTACTTCCGGGCCTACTTCGGCTCGCCGGAGATCCTCGCGCCGGACGGGACCAACGTGAACGCCGTGCGCGGTCTGCTGGGCTACATCGCCCAGCTGGCCGAGCAGTACCGGCCCAGCCACCTGGTCTGCTGCTGGGACGACGACTGGCGCCCGCAGTGGCGCGTCGACCTGCTCCCGACGTACAAGGCGCACCGGGTGGTCGCCGAGGTCGCCGGGGCGCCCGACGTCGAGGAGGTGCCCGACCCGCTCGAGGCCCAGGTGCCGGTCATCCGTGAGGTCCTCGCCGCCTTCGGCATCGCCGTCGTCGGCGCTCCTGGCTACGAGGCCGACGACGTCATCGGGACCCTCGCCACGAACGCCGGGATGCCCGTCGACATCGTCACCGGCGACCGCGACCTCTTCCAGCTCGTCCACGACGCCCAGGGCGTGCGGGTGCTCTACGTCGGGCGCGGCGTCGGGCGGCACGAGCGGGTCGACGAGGCGTGGGTGGTCGCGAAGTACGGCGTGCGCGCCGACCAGTACGCCGACTTCGCGACCCTGCGCGGCGACGCCTCCGACGGCCTCCCCGGGGTGAAGGGCGTCGGCGACAAGACGGCCGCGGTACTGCTCCAGAAGTACGGAGACCTCGCCGGCGTCCTCGCCGCCGTGGACGACCCCGCCAGCGACCTGGGCCCCGGCCCCCGCGCGAAGATCCGGGAGGCGGCCGGCTACCTCGCCGTGGCACCACGCGTGGTCGCCGTGGCCCGCGACATCGACCTCCCCCGCACGGGCCTGGAGCTTCCCCGCTCGCCTGCCGATCCCGACACGCTGGCCGGCCTGGTGGAGCGGTGGTCGCTCTCCTCGCCCGTCGAGCGGCTGACGGGGGTGCTGGCCTCGCTGTCCGCGGGCTGACCTTGCGGTTTGGTCCCAAACCGCATGCGACACGCCGAGAGACATGCGGTTTGGGACCAAACCCCGCACCGGACGGCGCCGTGCGTCCCCCGGCTACTCGGCCGCGACGATCCCCCGGCGCAACAGCTTGACCAGCTGCCGGGCGCTGTCACGGACGGGGGTGCCGGCTGCGGCGTCGGCGATCTGGCCCGCGAAGTCGATGAGCTGCTTCATCTGGCGCACGAAGTCGCCGGCGGTCTGGTCGTTGCGGGTGATGATCTCGTCGAGGTCCTGGCCCTCCGCCCAGCGCCACGCGGTCCAGGCGAAGCCGGCGTCGGGTCGGCGCAGGAAGTCCAGGCGGTGCTCGCGCTCCAGGCGCTCGAGGTCGCCCCAGAGCCGGGTCATCGCCTCGATGGTCGTGGCGATGGCGCCGCCGGGCACGCTCGGCGGGGCCTCCTCGGGACGGCGCGCCTCGTAGACCAGCGCCGACAGGACCGCGCCGAGCTGGGACGGGGTCAGGTCGTCCCACAGCCCCAGGCGCAGCGACTCCGCGGCCACCAGGTCGAGCTCGGAGTAGATCCGCATCAGCCCGCGGCCGCGGTCGGTGACCTCGTCGTCGTGCAGGTAGTCGAGCGCCTCGAGCACCTCGCAGACCCGGTCGAAGGTCCGGGCGACGGTGTTGGTGCGCCGCTCGATGCGATGGGCGAGCGTCTGCGCGTCCTTCTCGAGCTTCGCGTGCCGCTCGGCCCACCGGGCGTGGTCCTCGCGGTCCGCGCAGCCGTGGCAGGGGTGCTCCTTGATCCGCGCCCGAAGCGTCTGGATCTCACGGGCGGTGCCCTCGTCGACCGGGCCCCGCTCGGCCCGAGGCCGGGTGAGCGACAACGGGAGCGCCCGGACCGCCTCGCGCACCTGCTGGGCGATGTCCTTGCGCTGGTGCGGGTTGCGGGCGTCGACCCGCTTGGGCAGCCGGATCCGGGCCACCGGCTCGACAGGGGTCGGGAAGTCCATCATCGCCAGCCGCCGCCCCTGGCGCTCCGCGGTGATGACCAGCGGTCGGTGGCCGTGCTCGGACAGCCCCGGGTCCACCACGACGGCGGGCCCGGCGAACTTCCCGACCGGTACGACGATCACGTCCCCCGGGGAGAGCCGCTCGAGGGACGCCAGCGCCTCGTCGCGCCGGTCCTGGCGGCGTACCTTGCTCGCGGCCTTCTCCAGCTCCGAGACCCGGCGGCGCAGGCCCGAGTACTCCAGGAAGTCGCCGAGATGGCACTGGGCGGCCTGCGCGTAGCCCTCGAGAGCGTCCTCGGCCTTGCGCAGCTGGCGCGCCAACCCGACGACGGCCCGGTCGGCCTGGAACTGCGCGAAGGACTGCTCGAGCAGCTCGCGCGCCTGGTGGCGGCCGTAGGAGTGCACGAGGTTGACCGCCATGTTGTACGACGGCCGGAAGCTCGAGCGCAGCGGGTAGGTCCGGGTCGAGGCGAGTCCCGCGAGGTCGCGCGGGTTCATGCCGGGCTGCCAGAGCACGACCGCGTGGCCCTCGATGTCGAGACCGCGGCGTCCGGCCCGGCCGGTGAGCTGGGTGTACTCCCCCGGCGTGATGTCGGCGTGGGTCTCGCCGTTCCACTTGCTCAGCTTCTCCAGGACCACCGTGCGGGCGGGCATGTTGATGCCGAGGGCGAGGGTCTCGGTGGCGAAGACGATCTTGATCAGCCCGCGCAGGTAGAGCTCCTCGACGCACTCCTTGAACGCCGGCAGCATCCCGGCGTGGTGGGCGGCGACGCCGCGCGAGGCGGCCTCGAGGAAGTCGTGGTAGCCGAGGACGTGCAGGTCGGCCGAGGGCAGTGCGCCGAGCGCCTCCTCGACGTACGCGATGACCTCGTCACGCTCCTCCGGCGTGGTGAGCCGCAGGTTGGCGTCGAGGCACTGCTGGACCGCGGCGTCGCAGCCCGCCCGGCTGAAGATGAAGTCGATCGCGGGCAGCAGGTTGTCGCGCTGCAGGCGGTCGACGACGTCGAGCCGACCCGGGATCCAGATCCGGCGTCCGTTGCCGACGTTGCGGCTGCCGGGACCGCCCTGGCGTGAGCCCTTGGCGGTGCGGTGGCCCTTGAGGCGCGTCGAGGCCCAGTCGTCGCGGGCCAGCTTCATCAGCTCGTCGTTGACCGGCGCGCCCTCCCGGACGAAGCCCGCGGCGGCGTCGACGTCGGAGGAGGCGAACAGGTCGAGCAGGCGGCGCCCGACCATCACGTGCTGGAACAGTGGGACCGGTCGGCGCTCGGCGACGATCGTCCGGGTGGAGCCGCGTACGGTCTCCAGCCACTCGCCGAACTCCTCGGCGTTGGAGACCGTCGCGGACAGCGAGATCACCGAGACCGACTCCGGCAGGTGGATGATCACCTCCTCCCAGACCGCGCCGCGGGAGCGGTCGGCGAGATAGTGCACCTCGTCCATCACCACGAACCCGAGCCCGACCAGGGTCCGGGAGCGGGCGTACAGCATGTTGCGCAGCACCTCGGTGGTCATCACGACCACGGGCGCCTCGCCGTTGATGGTGGTGTCGCCGGTCAGCAGGCCGACGCGGTCGGCGCCGTACCGCTCCACCAGGTCGTGGTACTTCTGGTTCGACAGCGCCTTGATCGGCGTCGTGTAGAAGCACTTGCGGTCGGTCTCGAGGGCGAGGTGGACGGCGAACTCGCCGACGACCGTCTTCCCGGCGCCGGTCGGTGCGGCGACGAGCACGCCGTCGCCGTCCTCGACGGCCTTGCAGCCCTCGACCTGGAAGGGGTCGAGCGGGAAGGCGTAGCCGGCGGCGAAGTCGCGGAAGACGGGGTGCCCCTTGTCCTTGCGGTACGACGCGTAGCGCGCTGCCGGGCTCAGGCCGTCGTCGTGCTCGCTCGTGCTCATGCCCTCACCTGTACCCCGGCGGGCACGCTCTCGACCGTGAGGGGCAGGGGGCCGAACCTCTCGCCGTCGGCGTAGCCGACGATCCCCGGGCACGCGACGCTCACCCGCCGCACGCGGTGGCGCTCGAACTGCGGATGGCTCACGTGTCTCCCGTCGAAGAGGAGCGGATAGGTCCGGACCAGCTCGCGGCGGCTCAGCGGCTTGATGAGCACGACGTCGAGCAGTCCGTCGTCGAGCTCGGCGCCGTGCGCGATCCGCAGGCCGCCGCCGAAGGAGGGCCCGTTGCCGACGGCCACCAGCATCGCCTCCACCTGCCGCTCGACGCCGTCGAGCTCCAGGAGATAGCGCAGCGGCCGGAAGACCCGCAGCTCGGCGAGGGTGGCGAGGCTGTAGCGCAGCTGGCCCCGCGGCCAGCGCATCCGGTTGGCGCGCTCGTTCACGACGGCGTCGAAGCCCGCGGCGAGGACGCCGCCGAAGTAGCGCTCCCCGATCCGGGCCAGGTCGACCGTGCGCCGGGATCCCTCCAGGATCCGAGCGGCCGCGGCCGCACCGTCGCCCAGGGGCAGGTCGAAGTAGCGGGCGAAGTCGTTGCCCGTGCCGGCCGGCAGGATGCCGATCGGGACCGGCGTACCGGCGACGGCCTGGAGACCGATGTTGACCATGCCGTCCCCGCCGCACACCACCAGCACGTCCGGCCGCTCGGCGACCGCGACGTGCGCGAGGTGGGCCGACTCGTCGGCGTCGCGACCGGTGAGCACCGTCGTCCGCCAACCGGCTCCGTGGAAGCGCGGGAGCGCCTCGTCGCGCATCCGGGCGCCTCGCCCCTTCCCCGCGGTGGGATTGGTGAGGATGACCGCGCGGGGCATCAGAGAGGGCTTGCCTGGTCGGGCGAGAGGCCCGCGTTGATCGACGTCCGCTCCCGGCGACGGTCGTTGAGCCGCGCGATGACCTCGGAGAGCAGGAAGAGCACGATCATCGGGACGGCCATGAACGTCATCGTGAACGGGTCACCCGAGGGGGTCATCACGGCCGCGAACACGAAGGTCCCCACGATCATCCACGGCCGGTGCGCACCGAGAGTCCTGCCCTTGAGCACGCCCGCCATGTTGAGCAGGACGACGAAGACGGGGATCTCGAAGGCGATGCCGAAGCCCAGCAGGGTGCGGCTGAAGAAGGTGAGATAGTCGTTGAACTCGACCAGGTTCTGCAGCTCGTCGGGGTTGAGGCCGATGAGCAGCTCCAGCCCCTTGGGCAAGGTGACGTAGCCGAGCACGATGCCGCCGACGAAGAGCGGCCCCGCGATGACCGCGAAGATCCCCGTCCAGCGCTTCTCGTTGCGGTGCAGCCCCGGGAGGACGAACGCCCAGATCTGGTAGAGCCACACCGGGCTGGAGCCGATGAGCGCGGCGAGGCCGCACAGCTTCAGGTAGAGCAGGAAGCCACCGGCCGCGCCCGAGGTCGTGGCCTCGGTGGAGCCGTCCTTCAGCCGCTCCTGCGCCGCGAGATAGGGGTCGAGCACGAGCTGGAAGAGCGGGTCGAAGAAGAACAGCGCGACGCCGAAGGCGACGAGCACGGAGAAGCCCGCCTTCAGGATCCGCGCGCGCAGCTCCCGGAGGTGGTCGGACAGCGCCATCCGCCCGTCGTCGCCAACGGGATGGACCGGCTTTCCGATGAAGAGCTTGAGGAGACCGGAGACGGCCAAGGTCAGGCGTTGTTCTCGCGGCGGTCGTCGACGATCTCGCCCTCGGTGACGTCGTCGAGCCGCGCCTCGCCGGCGGCGTTGAGCTCCGCCGTCGTACCGGTCGCGGGCGGCGCCTTCTTGTCGTCGTCGCGCAGGCCCTTGGTCTCGGCCTTGAAGATCCGCAGCGCCTGTCCCGTGCCGCGCGCGAGGTCGGGGAGCTTGGCTGCTCCGAAGACCAGGATCACGATCGCCAGGATGATGAGCCACTCGGCTCCCTGGGGCATTCCGATCAGGGGAAACATCGGCGGGACCAACTCTCGATCATCGGACGGTACGGACGGGGCCCATGCTACGCCCTCGTCACTGGTAGAGCCTGAGCGTCTCCCGCGCCCGGGCGGTGAAAGTCTCGGTGAACTCTGCGGGACGGACCACCCGGGCGTGCGGTGCGAGCCGCAGGAGCAGCCGGGTCAGCCACCGGCGGTCCACCACGACCAGGTCGACCTCCGCCGACCCGTCCTGCGCCACCCGGACGTCGCGCATCGGGTAGTAGTCGGTCGCCCAGCGCGCCTCGGGGTCGAGATGCAGGGTCACGACGGTGGCGTCGGGGGTGGCGTCGTCGGTGAACAGCCCGTCGCTGAGGTCGCGCGGCGCACGGGCGGGCGTCTCGGCGGCGCTCGGGAGGAGCTCGGCCTTGGTGATCCGGTCGAGCCGGAACAGCCGGTCCGCTCCCGCCCGGTGGCAGAAGGCGTCGAGATAGGAGAAGACCCCGTGCGACACGACGCCGTACGGGTCGACCACCCGCTCCGACTCCTCGTCGCGCGAGGGCACGAAGTAGAGCAGGCGCAGCTGACATCGCGAGGCGACCGCCTCCTCGACGAGCGCCGTCAGCTGGGCGACGACCACCTGCTGGGCGTCGCGTGGCGACGGCGTGATCTCGACGTGCGGCGCGCCCGCGGCCGCCTCCAGCTTGGCCAGCACCCGGTCGACGAGCTCCGGGGTCGCCCCGGCCGCACCGGAGTCCCGCAGCATCCGCAGCGCGACGATCATCGCCGACGCCTCCGTCGCGCTCAGCCGCAGCGGGCGGGCGAGGTACTCGGCGTTCTCCACCCGGATCACGCCCTCGCTGACCGGGCTCCCCTCCTCGGTCACGATGGCGTCGAGGTCGACGTCGATGAGATCGTCCGGGAGCCCCCCGGGCAGACCGCACATGAAGAGCACCTTGAGGTCCTGCACCACCTGCTTCGGCGTGGTGCCGAGCAGGTTCGCCGCCTCCTCGAGCCGGACGCCGTCGCGGTGGTGCAGGAACGGGACCAGGGTCAGCAGCCGGGCGACCTGGTCGCGGGCGCCGGGGGCGGGGGTGGCCCGGCTCATCGGGGGGCTCCGTGAGGGTGCGGTTTGGTCCCAAACCGCAACGTCGTACGGCGTGTCGTTGCGGTTTGGGACCAAACCGCACGATTCACCGCGCTCACGCGACCGCCTCCCGCAACCGCGCCACGACCTGCTCGCGTATGGCGGCCGGCTCCACGATCACCACGTCGGGACCGTGCGAGAGCACCTCGTCGGCCAGTCCCTGCGTCGGGCGAGCGAGAACGAGGCGGTCCCAGCTGGTGCGGTCGTCGGGGCCGGGCACTCCGGTCTCGATCCGCTCGGCGGACCGGCGCAGGCCGTGGCCGGCGCCCTCGCGGACGAGGACCACCGCGGTGGTGGTCGGCACCGGCGGCGCCATCCGTCGGGCGATCTCGCGCACGTCGGTCTCGGGCTGCACGTCGTAGGCACCGGGCGGCCCGACCAGGCGCACCTCGCCGCGAACCCGGGACAGCCGGAAGACGCGCTCGGCGTCGCGGTCGGCGTCATATCCGACGAGGTACCAGCGACCGGAGTAGCGAACCACGCCCCAGGGCTGGACGCGCCGACGCATGGGCGCATCGCTGTCGGGCCGCTGGTAGTCGAACTCGATGGCGTTGCGCTCGCACACCGCGACCCAGCACCGCTCGAAGGCGGGCTCCTCCGCGGTCAGCAGTGGCCGCGCGATCTCCAGCGCGTCGAGGTCGACGTCGATCCCGGCGGCGGTCAGCTTGCGGACGGCGTCGGTGGTGGCCTGCGCCATCGTCGCGTGCTGCCACACGCGCGAAGCGATGCCGACGACCGCGGCCTCCTCCGGGGTCAGCTCGACGTCGGGGAGCGCGAACGCCTCGGGCGGGATCCGGTAGCCGACCTCGTCCTCGAAGAGGGGGTCGATGGTCGCGACCTCGATGGGTACGCCGAGGCTGCGCAGCTCCTCCTTGTCGCGCTCGAACATCTTCTCGAAGGCGTCCGGTCGGGAGTCGGGGTAGAGCAGCTCCCGGATCCGCTCCTTGGCGATCGGCCTGCGCTGCACCAGGAGCATGATCAGCAGGTTGAGCAGGCGCTCACTCTTCGGTGCTGGCATCCGGGCTCTGCTCGGGGCTGGGGGTCGCCTCGTCGCTGGCGGTGGGGGCCGGCTCCGGCTTCGGCTCCGGGTCGGCGGCGTCGAGGATGTCGACGACGAAGTACAGCGTGGAGTTGGCTGGGATGTCCTCGCCCTGCGCCTGGTCGCCGTAGCCCAGCTTCGGCGGGATCTGGAGGAGCACCCGGCTGCCGACGGGCAGGCCGACCAGGCCCTTCGACCAACCCTTGACGACCGATGCCTCCTTGCCGCCGACGACTGCCTCGAGTCCGCGGCCGTCGGCGTAGCTGGTGTCGAACGGCTTCGCCCCGCCCGGGATCTGACCGAGATAGCTGACCAGGATGGTCTGGCCCTTGGTCACGACCGGGCCGGTGCCCTTGGTCAGGGTGGCGACCTCGAGCTTGCCGCTCGGCTTCGGGGCGTCGGAGAAGTCGAGGCTCGCCGGCAGTCCTCCCTCCTCGACGATCGCGGGGGCCCATGCCGGGGCGGGCTCCTCGGCGCCCTCGGGGCCGGCGATGCCGACGATGTCCGCGACGTAGAGCATGCCGTCCTCGTTGCCGATGTCCATGCCCGCGAGGAGGGTGGCCGCCTGGCTGCCGAGGTAGTCGCCGAAGGCGACGTCGCTGCCCACGGTCACGGCGATCCGGCTGCCGACCTTCTGGCCGGCCTCGATCTGGTCGGCGAACCCGAGGGAGAGCAGGTCGGTCAGGGTCTGCGGCTCCTTCTCGGCGCCGACCTTGACCAGGGCGCTGAGCGACGTAGCGGCGTAGCTGTCGTAGGCCACCTTGTGGGTCCAGCCGTCGGCGAGAGTGAACTCGACGCGGACGACGTCGCCCTTCTTCAGGGTCTCGCCCTCACCCTCGGTGAGGACCTTCGCCGCCGGCTTGCCGGCCGTCATGGTCGCCTTCCAGTCCAGCTCCGGCGACTCACCGACCGGGCCGCTGATGTCGACGGCGTCGAGGCCCTTGACTTCGTCGGAGTCGGATCCGCCGCAGGCCGCCAGGGTCAGGCTGGCAGGCAGCAGGATCGAGAGGACCAGCACGGAGGGACGTCGCAGGCGCTTCAGCACGCGCAAACCCTACCGACTACCCGAAGGCGTGTGTCACATGCCGTCGATCAGGCGTTGCACCCGCTCGTCGTACGCACGGAACGGGTCCTTGCACAGCACCGTGCGCTGCGCCTGGTCGTTCAGCTTCAGGTGCACCCAGTCCACGGTGAAGTCGCGTCGCCGTTCCTGGGCCCGCCGGATGAACTCGCCGCGCAGTCGCGCCCGGGTGTTCTGCGGAGGCACCGACTTGGCCTCGAAGATCCGCAGGTCGTTGGACACGCGGGCGACCGCCCCGCGCTTCTCGAGCAGGTAGTAGAGCCCTCGGCCCCGGTGGATGTCGTGGTAGGCCAGGTCGAGCTGCGCGACCCGCGGGTGGCTGAGCGGCAGGCCGTGCTTGGCGCGGTACCGGTCGATCAGCTTCCACTTGATGACCCAGTCGATCTCGCGGTCGATGAGGCCGAGGTCGTCGGACTCGACGGCCTTGAGGCTGCGCTCCCACAGGTCGAGGGCCCGCTCGACCACCGGTGTCGAGATGCCCCGGCGGTCCACGAAGTCGCGGGCCTTGGAGAGGTACTCCCCCTGGATGTCGAGCGCGCTGGCCTCGCGGCCGTTGGCGAGGCGCACCTTGCGCCGGCCGGTGACGTCGTGGGAGATCTCGCGGATCGCGCGGATCGGGTTCTCCATCGTGAGGTCGCGCATCACCACGCCCTCCTCGATCATCCGCAGCACCAGGTCGCACGAGGCGACCTTGAGCATGGTCGTGGTCTCGCTCATGTTCGAGTCCCCGACGATCACGTGCAGCCGCCGGTACTTCTCGGCGTCGGCGTGCGGCTCGTCGCGCGTGTTGATGATCGGGCGGCTCCGCGTGGTCGCGCTGCTCACGCCCTCCCAGATGTGCTCGGCGCGCTGGCTCACCGAGAAGCTCGTCCCGCGCGGGGTCTGGGTGACCTTGCCGGCCCCGACCATGATCTGCCGGGTCACCAGGAACGGGATGAGTACGTCGGCGAGCCGGCTGAACTCCCCCGCGCGGCTGACGAGGTAGTTCTCGTGGCAGCCGTAGGAGTTGCCGGCCGAGTCGGTGTTGTTCTTGAACAGGTAGATCTCGCCGGCGATGCCCTCGTCGTGCAGGCGCTGCTCGGCATCGAGCAGGAGGCCCTCGAGCACCCGCTCCCCCGCCTTGTCGTGCGTGACCAGCTCGGTGACGTCGTCGCACTCCGGTGTCGCGTACTCCGGGTGGCTCCCCACGTCGAGGTAGAGCCGCGCGCCGTTGCGCAGGAAGACGTTGCTCGACCGCCCCCAGCTGACGACCTTGCGGAACAGGTAGCGCGCGACCTCGTCGGGGCTGAGCCGCCGCTGTCCGCGGAACGTGCACGTGACGCCGTACTCGTTCTCGATCCCGAAGATCCGACGGTCCATGTACGCACATTACTGCCGCGGCCCTCATCGGGTACCGAAGCGCCATGAACGCGCCGGACGACTTCAACCTCCGCCCCTCCGCGAGCGCCCCGGTCTGGTTCGACCGGCCACGCCCCGGGCCGTTCCCGCCGCTCACCGGACGGGTGTCGTACGACGTCGCGGTGGTCGGCGGCGGCGTCGGTGGCCTGCTGTGTGCGCTCCTCCTCGCGCGGGGCGGCCGGTCCGTCGTCGTCCTCGAGGCCCGGCGGATCGGCGACGGCACCACCGGGCACACCACCGGCAAGGTGAGCCTGCTCCAGGGCACCAAGCTGAGTCGGGTGATGCGCACCAACCCGCCGTCGACCGCCCGCCGCTATGTGGAGGCGGGGCGCGAGGGCCAGGCGTGGCTGCGGCGCTTCTGCGACGAGCACGGCGTCACGACCGAGACCCGACACGCGACGACGTACGCGACCACGAAGCTCGGGCTGGTGCGAGCCGAGAGCGAGCTCGCGGCTGCTCGGACGGCGGGCCTCGACGTGGAGTGGACCGAGGAGACCGAGCTGCCGTACCCGGTCCTCGGCGCGGTCCGCCTCGAGGACCAGTTCCAGGTCGACGCCATGGACCTGCTCCGTGCCTTGGCGCGCGAGGTGACGAGCGAGGTCGGCACCATCCACGAGTCGACCCGCGTCGTGTCGATCGACCGGTCGGACGACCGCGTGACCCTGGCCACCGACGGCGGGGCGGAGGTGCGGGCGGGCGCCGTGGTCGTCGCCACCAACCAGCCGACGCTGCTGCGCGGTGGCTTCTTCGCCCGCCTCCAGCCGCAGCGCTCGTACGCCGCGACCCTGGCGGCCGCCGACTGGGCCCCCGCGGGCATGCACCTGTCGTCGGACCGCGAGGTGCGCTCGTTGCGCTCGGTCCGGTCCTCGGACGGCGAGCCGCTCGTGATGGTCGGCGGGTCCGGGCACGTCACCGGGCGCGGCTCGGCCGCCGATCGCCTGGACCGGCTGCTCTCCTGGGCGCGCGAGACCTTCCCGGGGTCCGAGCTGCGCCACGTCTGGTCTGCCCAGGACCAGTCCCCCGCGGACGGCCTGCCGTACGTCGGTCCCGCCGTCCCCGGCGACCACCGCATCCAGGTGGTCACCGGCCTGGACAAGTGGGGCCTGTCCACGGCCCCTGCCGCCGCCCTGCTCATCGCGGCCGACCTCCTCGGCGGCCACCCTCCGGCCTGGGGCCGCGCCCTGCGCGCCTGGACACCGCGCGAGGCACTCGCCGCCGGCCGGACTGCCCTGTTCAACGCCGAGGTCGGCTGGCAGATGGCCTGCGGACACGCCGCCCGGCTCCTCCCCGGCGAGAACGCTCCGCTGTGCACCCACCTCGGCGGCGTACTGCGGTGGAACGACGCCGAGGCATCCTGGGACTGCCCACTGCACGGGTCGCGGTTTGCGCCGGACGGGTCGGTGTTGGAGGGGCCGGCGACGAAGCCGTTCGCCTGAGGGTCCCTGCGGTTTGGGACCAAACCGCAGGAAATCCGGGCCTGGTCATGCAGTTCGTGCCCAATGCACGGGGTCGGTCGACCGATGCCAGCGGTTCATCACGCGCTCTCGCCCGATCTCCGAGTAGAGCGAGTCGTCGATGAGCGCGCGCCATGCGCGCAGGCGGCGCGCCTGGTGCGGTCGGTCGAGCAGTCGGTCGAGCTCATGCATGAGGACCGCCGCATGGTTGACCAGGTCGTCGAGTGTGAATCCGCGTCGGACGTACGCCGTGTCGGCCAGTGCGCGCTCGCGGCGCAGGTCTCGTCGGTGGACGTTCTTGTCACGGTGGATGGCGCCGTCGTACTCATGGATGCTCGTCGTGCCGACGACGAGCAGGTCGGCGCGACACAGGAAGCGTCCGCGGTCGTCGTGGATGTCGACCTGCGACCTGGTCGGCACATCCATCACTCGGTGGAAGCACCGCAGCAAGGTCTCGCCAGCGGACTCCGACCTGGCGTCCCGGCTGCCCCACACCTCCCTGAGGCGACGCGTCCCGGGACGCCTCGAGGCGAGCACCTCCTGGATCTCGGCGTCACTGACGTCGCCGCGACGGACGGCCGAGTCCACCAGGATGGCGAGGTCGAGGTCGCCGAGGTCCCGGGCTGCACGCAAGAGGATCTCGGCAGGCGCGTCGACCCGGAGTCCGTGAACCATGCGCACCTCGGATTCGTGGGTGAGGCGCGAGCAGACCAGGCCCGGTCGGCGTGGACGGTTCGCCGAGCGCACAGCGGCGAAGTGGGGCACCTGCTCGGGGATCGCGGGAAGGTTCCAGCCGAGCAGACGCGCCCCGGTCACATGGGTGAAGGCCGCATCGGCAGGCAGCACGAGCCGCAGGGCGGCCAGGTCCTTCAGGAAGTTGCCCCACGCCTCGAGATCGGGCGTCTGAGGTCGGTACAGGCCGTGGGAGACGCGTTGATGGCCGGCGAGGCGCACCTCACCACGAATGGCGCCGTCCGGAGCGATCTCCATGTCCGAAGGGTCGGCGCAAGCCGCCCCCGGGATCAACCGTCGACTGGCCTCCTGTGGACAGACGCGGAGCATGGCTCGCCCGGTGGACACCGATTGGCCACAAACCGCAGGGATGAGTCCCAAGTTGATGCGGTTTGGTCCCAAACCGCATCACGTCCGACCACCCGCCCGCTACAGCGGCGGAGCGACCGGAGGCTCACCCGAGGGCGGCTCACCGGTGCCGGGGTCCTCGAGGGGGGCGACGTGCCCGGAGACCTGGTCGGTCGGGTCGGCGGGGTCGTCGGAGTGTGAGGGGACGGCGCCGGAGCCGGGTGCGCCGTCGTCGGGGAGCGGCGCGGCGTGCTCGGGGGTGCCGCGGGGGCCGAGGAACTCGGCGACGCGGGCGGGGCGCAGGCGGGCGAACTTCCGCGGCTGGGTGCGGGTCCGGTCCAGCACCGCGACCTCGAGGTCCTCCACGGGGATGACCCGGTCGCCGTCACCGGTGTGGCCGAGTGCGGCCACGGCGACGCTCAGCGCCTCGGCGAGCGGAGCACCGGGCGTGTAGTGCTCGGAGAGGTACGCCGCAACGGTCTCGCTGTCGCCACCCATGACGGCAAAGCCCTGCTCGTCGGCGACGCGGCCCTCGTAGGTGAGGCGGTAGATCTGGTCGTCAGCGGCGGTGGTGCCGACCTCGGCGACGAAGATCTCGACCTCGTAGGGCTTCTCGCCGCCGGAGGAGAAGATGGTGCCGAGGGTCTGGGCGTAGGCGTTCGCGAGGCCACGGCCGGTGACGTCGCGCCGGTCGTAGGCGTAGCCGCGCATGTCGGCGAGGCGGACGCCTGCGATCCGAAGGTTCTCGAACTCGTTGTAGCGGCCGACGGCGGCGAACGCGAGCCGGTCGTAGAGCTCGGAGACCTTGTGCAGCGCCTGCGAGGGGTTCTCGGTGACGAGCAGTACGCCGTCGGCGTACTGGACCGCTGCGAGAGACCGACCGCGGGCGATGCCCTTGCGCGCGAAGTCCGCCCGGTCCTTCATCAGCTGCTCGGGCGAGACGTAGAAGGGGGTGCTCATCTCAGATCTCCTCGCCTGCGCCGGGCAGCGGCGCCAGCGGTCCGTCGGGCCGGGCCATCCGTGCGCCCACCACCTGGTCGGCGAGGCCGCCGATCGCCGCCTCGTCGAGCTGCACGGCGCCGTCGGCGGTCACGACCCACACGATCGGGAAGATCCGGCGGGTCAGGTCGGGGCCGCCGGTGGCGGAGTCGTCGTCGGCGGCGTCGTACAGCGCCTGTAGGCAGACCCGGACGGCGTCGTCGGCCGAGAGGTCCTCGCGCCACAGCTTCTTCAGCGCGCCCCGCGCGAACAGCGAGCCGGAGCCCACGGTGAAGAAGGAGGCCTCCTCGTGGCGGCCACCGGTGACGTCGTAGCCGAAGATCCGGCCGACGCCGCTGTCGAGGTCGAAGCCGGCGAACATCGGGACGACGGCCAGGCCCTGCATCGCCATGCCGAGGTTGGCGCGGATGAGGGCGGAGAGCCGGTTGGCCTTGCCGTCCAGGGACAGGATCGAGCCCTCGATCTTCTCGTAGTGCTCGAGCTCCACCTGGAAGAGGCGCACCATCTCGACCGCCAGGCCGGCAGTACCGGCGATACCGACGACGGAGTACTCGTCGGCCGGGAAGACCTTCTGGATGTCGCGCTGGGCGATCACGTTGCCCATCGTGGCGCGGCGGTCGCCGGCCATCACCAGCCCGCCGGGGAAGGTCGCGGCCACGATCGTGGTGCCGTGCGGAGCCAGCTCGGCGGCGCTCCCGGCCGGCAGAGACCGGCGGGCAGGGAGCAGGTCGGGCGCGTTCTCGGCCAGGAAGTCGCTGAAGGAGGAGGTCCCGGGGCGCAGGAAGGCGCCCGGGATGCGTGCGTCACTCATCGGCGGCTACTCGCCGCCCTTCTGGATGAACGACTTCACGAAGTCCTCGGCGTTGGTCTCGAGGACGTCGTCGATCTCGTCGAGGATCGCGTCCACGTCGTCGTCGAGGGCCTCCTTGCGCTCGGCGACCTCGGCCTCGGGGGCGACCTCGGTCGTCTCCTCGGCCTCGTCCGACTTGCGCGGCTGCTTCTGCTCCTGAGCCATGACGACAGCCTATCCACCTAGCGGCTGAGCGCGCGGACCAACTCGTCGGCGGTGGCGCAGCGGTCGATCAGCGCCCCGACATGTGCCTTGCTCCCCCGCAGCGGGTCGATGGTCGGCACCCGCTGCAGCGACTCGCGCCCCGGCAGGTCGAAGATCACCGAGTCCCACGACGCGGCGGCGATGTCGGGCGCGTACTTCTCCAGGCAGCGGCCGCGGAAGTACGCCCGGGTCTCCTCGGGCGGGTTGGTCATCGCCTGCTCGACCTGCTCGTCGGTGAGCAGCCGCTGGATCCGCCCGGCGCCGACGAGGCGGTGGTACAGCCCCTTCTCCGGGCGGATGTCGGAGTACTGGTAGTCGATCAGCTGGAGCTTGGCGTCGTCCCAGGCGAGCCCGTCGCGGGAGCGGTACTGCTCGATCAGCCTGAGCTTCGCGACCCAGTCCAGCTGGTCGGCCAGGGACATCGGGTCGGACTCGAGGCGCCCGAGGACGTCCTCCCACCGGGCGAGCACGTCCACGGTCTGGGCGTCCGCGTCGGCGCCGTAACGGTCCTCGACGTACTTCTTGGCCAGGTCGAGGAACTCCAACTGGAGCTGGACCCCGGTGAGCCGCCGGCCGTCGGCCATGGTGACGGTCTGCCGCAGCGTCGGGTCGTGGGAGACCGCACGCAGCGCGGCGACGGGCGTGTCGACGGCGAGGTCGCGGCTGATGAACCGGTCCTCGATCATCGCCAGCACCAGCGACGTCGTCCCGACCTTGAGGTACGTCGCCACCTCGGCCAGGTTCGCGTCGCCGATGATCACGTGCAGCCGCCGGTAGCGCTCGGGGTCCGCATGGGGCTCGTCGCGCGTGTTGATGATGGGCCGCTTCAGCGTCGTCTCCAGACCCACCTCCACCTCGAAGAAGTCGGCCCGCTGGCTGATCTGGAAGCCCTCGCCGCGCCCGTCCTGGCCCTTGCCGACCCGGCCCGCGCCGCAGAAGACCTGCCGGCTCACGAAGAACGGGGTGAGATGGCGGACGATGTCCGCGAAGGGCGTCGAGCGGCGCATGAGGTAGTTCTCGTGCGCACCGTAGGAGGCGCCCTTGTTGTCCGTGTTGTTCTTGTAGAGCACGATCGACGGGTTCCCGGGCAGCTGCTGGGCTCGGCGTGCGGCGTCGAGCATGACCTGCTCCCCCGCCTTGTCCCAGCGCACGACGTCGAGCGGGCTCACGACCTCGGGCGTGGAGTACTCCGGGTGGGCGTGGTCGACGTAGAGCCGGGCGCCGTTGGTCAGGATCACGTTGGCGAGGCCGAGGTCCTCGTCGGTGAGCTGGGTCGGGTCCGCGATCTGTCGGGACATGTCGAAGCCGCGGGCGTCGCGCAGCGGCGACTCCTCCTCGAAGTCCCACCGCGCCCGGCGCGCGCGCACCGTGGCCGTCGCGTAGGCGTTGACGACCTGCGACGACGCCACCATCGGGTTGGCGGTCGGCTGGCCCTGGACCGAGATGCCGTACTCGACCTCGGTGCCCATCACGCGGCGCACGCTCATGCTGCCAGCCTACGGCGTGGCGCCGACCGCGGCGGGATGTGCGCACCCGGTTCGGGTAGTGGACGGGCACGGGGGGTGACGGCATGGCCGAGGCACAGAGCAAGACCGAGCGGATGGCCCGGGAGGCGCGTGACCATCCGGCGGTCAGCGCCCCGGCGCGGGCCGGGATGGCGGCGTACGGCGGGGTCTACATGGTCATCGCCTGGCTCGCCGCGCAGCTCGCCCTCGGCGAGTCGGCGCGCTCCGCGTCCGGGAAGGGTGCGCTGCGCCAGGTCCGCGAGCAGCCGATGGGCGCCGTGGTCCTGTGGCTGGCAGCCGCCGGCCTGCTGGGACTGGTCGTCTGGGAGGCCTGCCAGGCCGTCGGGGGTCACCGCGACGAGGAGGGCCTGCGACGCTGGGGCGCACGCGCGGCCTCACTCGCCCGGGGCACCGTCTTCGGCGTCTTGGCGTTCCTGTCGATCCGGGTCGCGAGCGGCCAGGCGGGCGGCAGCGGCGGCGGGCTGACCGGTCGGATCATGGCCCAGCCGTACGGCCCGGCCCTGCTGGTGCTGGTCGCCCTCGGTGTCGCCGGCCTCGGCGGCTACAGCATCGTGCACGGCGTCTCGGACCGGTGGCGCCGCGGCCTGGAGGCGCAGGGCCAGGTCGGTACGCTGGGCGGGGTGGTGAAGGTGCTCGCCCGGGTGGGCTACGTGGCGCGCGGCGTGGCCTTCCTGGTCATCGCCGGCATGTTCGTGTGGAGCGCGGTGACCCACGACGCGGGCAAGTCGGGCGGCCTGGACCAGGCCATCGTCCGCTTCCGGGACGAGCCGTACGGCCCCTTGCTGATGCTGGTGGTGGCTGCCGGGCTGGGGTGCTACGGCGCCTTCCACGTGCTGCGCGGCGCGTTCCTGCGCGGCAGCTGACCCCGTCGTACGGGGCCGGTGCTGCACGTGCCGGGCCGAAGGCCCGGCACGCGGGAGTCAGCGGCTCTTCGCGACCTTGACGGCGGCGGTGACGCCGAGCGCGACGAGCGCGACGATGATGAGCTTCTTCATGGGTTGGCTCCTCAGCAGGGGGGATGCGGACGCGCCCACCCTAGGCGAGCGCGCCAACCCCGACCTACAGGTACTGGCCCGTGTCGCTGACCGTGTCGATCGACCGGCCCGGCTCCGTGCCCTGCTTGCCGGTGATGAGGGTGCGGATGAACACGATCCGCTCGCCCTTCTTGCCGGAGATGCGGGCCCAGTCGTCCGGGTTGGTCGTGTTGGGCAGGTCCTCGTTCTCCTTGAACTCGTCGACGCACGCCTGGAGCAGGTGCGAGACCCGCAGCCCCTTCTGGTCGTGCTCGAGGAAGTCCTTGATCGCCATCTTCTTCGCCCGGTCGACGATGTTCTGGATCATCGCGCCGGAGTTGAAGTCCTTGAAGTACAGGACCTCCTTGTCGCCGTTGGCGTAGGTCACCTCGAGGAAGCGGTTCTCCTCCGTCTCGGAGTACATCCGCTCCACCGTCGCGCGGATCATCGCGTTGACCGTCGCCTGCCGGTCGTCCCCGAACTCCCGGAGGTCCTCGGCGTGCAGCGGCAGGTTGGCGGTGAGGTACTTGCTGAAGATGTCGCGCGCGGACTCGGCGTCCGGACGCTCGATCTTGATCTTCACGTCCAGTCGGCCCGGCCGCAGGATCGCGGGGTCGATCATGTCCTCGCGGTTCGACGCCCCGATCACCAGGACGTTCTCGAGCAGCTCGACGCCGTCGATCTCGCTGAGCAGCTGCGGGACGATGGTGTTCTCCACATCGGAGGACACCCCCGACCCGCGGGTGCGGAAGAGCGAGTCCATCTCGTCGAAGAAGACGATGACCGGCGTACCGGTGCTGGCCTTCTCGCGCGCCCGCTGGAACACCAGCCGGATGTGCCGCTCGGTCTCGCCGACGTACTTGTTGAGCAGCTCGGGGCCCTTGATGTTGAGGAAGTACGACTTCCCCTCCTGTCCGGTCTTGGCCGCGACCTTCTTCGCCAGCGAGTTGGCCACCGCCTTCGCGATGAGGGTCTTGCCGCAGCCGGGCGGGCCGTAGAGCAGGATGCCCTTCGGCGGCTTGAGCTCGTGCTCGGCGAAGAGCTCCGGGTAGAGGTACGGAAGCTCGACGGCGTCCTGGATCATCTCGATCTGGTTGCCCAGACCGCCGATCGTCTCGTAGGTGATGTCCGGGACCTCCTCGAGGACGAGCTCCTCGACCTCGGACTTCGGCACCCGCTCGTAGACGTAGCCCGCGCGCGAGTCCAGCAGGAGAGAGTCGCCCGCGCGCAGCGCCTCGCCGAGCAGCGGCTCGGCCATCCGCACGACGCGCTCCTCGTCGGCGTTCGCGATCACCAGGACCCGCTCACCGTCGGCGAGCACCTCCTTGAGCATGACGACCTCGCCGACCGTCTCGTAGTCGAAGGCGGCGACGACGTTCATCGCCTCGTTGAGCATCACCTCCTGGCCACGCCGGAGGGTGTCGAGGTCCACGGCCGGGCTCGCGGTCACCCGCAGCTTGCGTCCGCCCGTGAAGACGTCGACGGTGTCGTCGTCGTTGCGCTGCAGGAAGGTGCCGAAGCCGGCGGGCGGCTGGGCCAGCCGGTCGACCTCCTCCTTCAGCTTCAGGATCTGGTCGCGGGCATCGCGCAGCGTCCCCGCGAGCCGCTCGTTCTGCGCGGTCACAGCCGCGAGGGACCGCTGCGCGTCAGCCAGCCGGGCCTCCAGGGAACGGGCGGCCCCGCTCGGCGAGTCGACCAGGCGGCGGCGCAGGTCGTGGACCTCCTCCTCGAGGTAGCGCACCTGGTCCTCGAGCTCCTCGCGGCTCGGAGAGCGGTGACCGCCGGTCGTGCCTTCACCCATGCTCGTCATGGCACACCTCCTTGATCCGACACTACTCGGGCCGGTGTTACAGGGAAGTGATTAATGCGGTTTGGGACCAAACCGCATGTCGCCGGCCCGAGTCGTTGCGGTTTGGGACCAAACCGCACCCTTCCCGGTCAGTCCTCAGCCGGGGTGTCCGGCACGCCGGGCGGCCGGGGGCCGGTGTAGTCGGGACCGTAGGCGCCGGGGGCGGGGCGTCGCTTCTTGAGGGGGGCGCGCTGGCCGGGCGCCATCCGGCGGGCGGTGACGAGGAACGCCGTGTGGCCGATCATCTTGTGGCCGGGGCGTACGGCGAGGCCCTCGACGTGCCAGTCGCGGACGAGGGACTCCCAGGGCGTGGGCTCGGTGAAGCCGCCGTGGACCCGGACCGCCTCGACGAACTTCGACAGCTGGGTCGTGGTGGCGACGTAGGCGCACACGATGCCCCCGGGGAGCAGCGCGTCGGCGGCGGCGTCGAGGCAGTCCCACGGGGCGAGCATGTCGAGGATGATCCGGTCACACCGCTCGCCGGACGCGGGGAGCTCCTCGGCGAGGTCGCCGAGGGTGAGCCGCCAGGCGGGGTGCGTCTGGCCGTCGGGGGCGCCGAAGAACTGGGTGACATTGCGGCGGGCGACCTCGGCGAACTCCTCGCGCCGCTCGTACGACGACACCCGGCCGTAGGGCCCGACGGCGCGCAGCAGGGAGCAGGTGAGCGCCCCGGAGCCGACGCCGGCCTCGACGACGTGGGCTCCGGGGAAGATGTCGGCCATCGCGATGATCTGGGCGGAGTCCTTGGGATAGACCACGGCGGCGCCGCGCGGCATCGACACCACGAACTCCGAGAGGAGGGGACGGAACACGAGGTACTCGCCGCCGGCCGAGGAGGTGACGGTGAAGCCCTCGTCGCGCCCGATCAGCTCGTCGTGCTCGAGGTGGCCCTTGTTGGAGAAGAACCGCTTGCCGGGGACGAGCTCGAAGTTGTGCTTGCGACCCTTCCCGTCGACCAGCCGGACCCACTCGCCGGCCCGGAGGGGGCCGCGGTGGACGCCCGACCAGGCTTCGGGAGGTACGTCGCCGGTGGGGGGCAGAGGCGCATCGGTCACCGGCGCAATCTACCGGCCGGCGCCGGGTCAGCGTCGAACGGCCCTGATCAGGTCGGCGGCCGCGAGGACGCCGTAGACCCGGCCGGCGTCGTCGAGCAGCACGTACTCGGAGGCGGGCGTGGAGCGCACGGTCTCCAGCAGCTCCGACCCGGCGATCGACACGGGCAGGGTCAGGCCGGGCTCCAGGGTGCGGGCCACGGTCGAGACGGCGACCCACGGAGCCCGGTCCCCCGGTACGGCGCGGGCGGCCGTCTCGTCGACCACGCCGACGGGCGCCCCGGCGGCGGTGGTCGTGACGATGCTCCCCGCACCCGCCTCACGGGCCTGGCGCATCGCCTCCGCGAGCGGCAGGTCGTCGGGCACCGTCAGCGCGCGGCGCGCCAGGTCGCGGGCCACGACCCGGTCGAACTGGCGGGAGATGCCGGCGACGGCCAGCGCCTGGCTGGCCCCCGTCCACAGGAAGAGCGCCACCACCAGGAGCACGAGGGGGTTGAGGAAGGAGCCGTCACGCGAGGCCCACAGCGCCCAGAGCGCCACCAGCACCGCGACGCCCCTCCCGCTCCAGGCCGCGACGGCGGTCCCGGTGTGGACGCGCCCCGTGGCGGCCCACACGGCGGCCTTGAGCACCCGGCCACCGTCGAGGGGCAGGCCGGGCACGAGGTTGAGCACGCCGATCATCAGGTTGGCGCCCGCCAGGCCCTCGATGACGAGGAGGAGCAGGCCGTCCGGCGTCACGAACCACAGCGCGAGGGCGGCGGCGCCGACGAGGATCGAGGTGACCGGCCCGACCACGGCGATCCAGAACTCCTGGCGCGGCCGGCGGGACTCGCCCTCGATCGCGGTCGCGCCGCCGAGGAAGTGCAGGGTGATCGACTGCACGGTGAACCCGAAGCGGCGCGCCATGAGGGCGTGCGAGGCCTCGTGGAGCAGCACCGCGAGGTAGAGGGCGATCGCGAAGGCGATCCCGACGACGTACTTCCAGCCGCCCAGGTTCGGCTGGACCTGATCCACCCGGGGAGCCATCACCACCGCGATCAGGCCGGCGATGAGGAACCAGGTGCTGGACACGAGGACGTCGCTGCCCGCGATCCGGCCGATGCGGAACATGCCCCGGGGCACGGGTGGGCGGTCGGCGGGCATGACCCGAGGCTAGCCGGACCGGCCGTCGCGCACTGTCGGAGGCCTCGCCTAGGGTCGGTGACATGACGACCACACCCGCCGTCGGCATCGAGCCGGCCGACCCCTCCGAGCGCGGGGGCACCCGTGTCGACGGGGTCGACGTCGTGGGTGCGCTGTCGCCGTCGCGGGTGGGCGACTTCCTGAACTGTCCGCTGCTCTACCGCTTCCGCAGCATCGACCGGCTGCCGGAGCCCCCCTCCCCCGCCGCCGTCCGGGGCACCGTCCTGCATCGGGTCCTCGAGCAGCTCTTCGACCTGCCCGCCGCCGAGCGCACGCCGGAGCGTGCCGACCGGATGGTGGCGCCGGCGTGGGAGGAGCTGCAGGCGGTCGAGCCGGCGGTCGCCGAGATGCTCCCCGCCGACGGCCCGGAGATCGCGGAGTGGCTCGCCTCGTGCCACGACACGCTGGCGAAGTACTTCGACCTGGAGGACCCGACCCGGCTGGAGCCCGCCGAGCGCGAGCTGTACGTCGAGACGCTCACCGACGCCAAGCTCCTGCTCCGCGGCGTGATCGACCGCGTGGACGTCGCGCCCGACGGCTCGATCCGCGTGGTCGACTACAAGACTGGCCCGTCGCCGCTGGAGATGTTCGAGGGCAAGGCCCTCTTCCAGCTCAAGTTCTACGCACTCGTGCTGTGGCGGATGCGCGGCGTGGTGCCGAGGATGCTCCAGCTGGTCTACCTCGGCAACAGCGAGGTGCTGCGCTACGAGCCCGACGAGCAGGACCTGCTCGCCACCGAGCGCAAGGTGCTGGCGGTCTGGGACGCGATCCGGGCCGCGACCGAGCGGAGGGTCTTCGAGGCGCGCCGCGGAGCGGGCTGTCGCTGGTGCGTCCACCAGGCCATCTGTCCCGCGTACGGCGGCACGCCGCCGCCGTACCCGGAGCCGGCTCTCAGAGCAGCGAGCCCAGCTCCGCAGGAGTGATGCCCTCGAGCGTCTCCCGGAAGACCCGCCCCGGACCGGGCGGGACCGGGACGTGGTTGGGCACGACCAGGACCCGGCAGCCCGCGGCAGCGGCACTGGTCGCGCCGGTCGGCGAGTCCTCGATGGCGACGCAGTCCGCGGCGTCGACGCCCAGCGCGGCCGCCGCGGTGAGATAGGGCTCGGGGTGCGGCTTGCCGTTGCCCACCATGTCGCCGGTGACGATCACCCGGAAGGTCTCCGGCGGCAGGTGCTCGAGGATCGGCGCCACGAAGCGCTGGTAGGACATCGTGACCAGCGCACACGGGACGCCGGCGTCGTGCAGGGCCAGGAGCAGCTCTCGTGCGCCGGGGCACCACGGCACGGCGTGCCGCACCTGGTCGACCACGCCGTCGAGCAGCATCTCGACGACCTCCTCGGCCGACTGCGCCAGACCGAGCTTGGCCTTGATGTACTCCCCCGACGCGATCAGCTCGTTGCCCACGAGCTGCATCGCGTCGGCGTGGGTCCAGGTGCCGCCGTGCTCCGCGGCGATGGCCTCCTCGGTGGCCATCCAGTAGGGCTCGGTGTCGACGAGGGTGCCGTCCATGTCCCACAGGACGGCCGCAGGCAGGGTCACCCCTCCACCCTAGGAGGCCGACCGGCCGCGGAGCTCATCGGCGGCGGCCGCCAGTCGGCGCACTGCCTCGGCCATCACGTCGGGCTCGAAGGTGAAGGGCAGCCGGAGGTGGTCGTCCCAGGCGCCGGTGGGGTCGGTCTCGCGGCCGGGGGTCACCTCGACGCCGTGTCGCAGTGCGACCTGGGCGAGCGCCGTCGCGTCGTCACCGGGAACTCGGATCCACAGGGCCGTGCCGCCGGCGGGCTCGCGCCACCGCCAGTCGGGCAGATCGGCCTGCAGCAGCGCTCGGGCATGCTCGAGGCGCTCCCGGGCGGCCGCGGTGCGGTCCCGCGCCAGCTCCGGCAGGGCGGGCACCAGCCGCGCCGCGACGGCCTGCTCCAGCAGCGGGGTCCCCATGTCGGCGTTCGCCTTGAGGTAGCCGAGGCGATCGATGTCTGCCCGGTGCGCCCGGACCCAGCCGATCCGCAGCCCTGCCCACAGCGACTTCGACAGGGAGCCGAGGGTGAACACCCGGGCGCCGGGCGGGGCGTACGCCGCGACCGGCGGCGGCAGCGCGCCGTCGTCGTCGGCCAGTGACGTGGAGTAGGCGAGGTCCTCGACGAGCGGGACCTCGCGCTCCGCGCTCACCCGGGCCAGCTGCCGCCGCCGACCCGCGGAGGTGAGCACGCCGGTCGGGTTGTGGAAGGTCGGCATCAGGAACACGGCGGACACCCGCTCCGCGTCCAGGACCGCTTCCAGACGCTCGATCCGGGGCCCGTCCTCGTCGATCTCGACGCCGACCATCCGGGCCCCGACCGCGCTGAACGTGTCGAAGCAGCCCGGCCAGCTCGGCGACTCGACCGCGACCGTCGCGCCGCGCTCCAGCAACAGCTGGGAGACGAGGGTCAGCGCCTGCTGCGTCCCCGTCGTGACGAGGACCTCCTCCGGCGTCGTCGGGAGGCCGCCGCGGGTCAGGTGGTCCGCGAGCGCCCGGCGCAGGGCGGGCAGGCCGCGCGGCGCGTAGCCGATCTCGTCGAGCAGGCGGGGCAGGTCCTGCTCGACGACCTCCGCGAGGGCGGAGGCGATCCGCGGGTCTCCCGGCTCCGACGCGTGTCGCATGGAGATCAGGCCGGCGCCGACCGAGGGCCCCGGATCGCTGCCGCCGCCGTCGAGACGCCGGACCGCCTCCGCCGAGAGCCCGCGCCGCAGGCGCTTGGCGACGGCCGCGGGCTCGCGGTCGACAGGCCGGGCCACGCGGCTGCCACTCCCCTGCCGGCTCTCGACCAGGCCGCGGCCGCGGAGCTCGTCGTACGCCGCGACCACCGTCGCCCGGCTCACGTGCAGCGCCCGGGCCAGGTCGCGTTCCGACGGCAGCCGGTCGCCTGCGAGCAGCTCGCCGGCGCTCACCGCGGCGGCGAGCGCCGCCGCGAGCTGGCGGTAGATCGCGCCGGGTGCCGACATCCAGTCCCCGAGCACGCGCGCGAGCTCCGCGGGGTCGCGAGAACGGTCCACTTGCGCCTCCTTTGGCCCGGGTGGCCACCGCGGCCTGCCGACCACGCTAGAGGCCTGCCCCCGAACCTCCCGAACGGAGTCCCCCGTGAACCTCGTCCTCGAGCCCACCCAGCTGCTCGCCTTCGCCGCCGCGTCCGTGGTGCTGGTCGGCATGCCGGGGCCGAACATCGTCTACATCACGACCCGCAGCCTGGCGCACGGCCTGCGTGCCGGGGTGGTCTCCGTCCTCGGAGTCGAGACCGGGACGGCGGTGTACGCGGCAGCCACCGCGCTCGGCCTGTCGGCGCTGATCGCCACCAGTCCCACCGCCTTCGACGCTCTTCGCTATCTGGGTGCGGCCTATCTCGTCTACCTCGCCGGCCGTGAGCTCGCCCGCCGCGGGCACGACCCGGGCGACGGGACGGAGACGTCGCGGACTCCCCTGCGGCGCGTCTACCTGGACGGCCTGCTCATGAACCTGCTCAACCCCAAGGTCGCGCTGTTCTTCCTGGCCTTCCTGCCGCAGTTCCTCAGCCCGGACGCGAGCGGCGCGACGGCGCAGGTGGAGGTGCTGGCGCTCGGCATCGTCACCGTCCTCGTCGCCCTGGCCGTCGACCTCGCGTACGCCGTGGCCGCCGGCCTCGTCGGCAGGCGGCTGCGCCGCCGTCGGCGCGCGGGCGCGCCCCGGCACCCCGTCCTGCGGCGGCTGCCGGTCGCCGGGGTCTACCTGGCGATCGCGGCAGCCGCCGTCACGACCGGGTCCGCGGCGTGACCCGACGGTCTGGCCCGGCGTTCTGGCCCGGCGGTCTGGCCCGGCGGTCGGGCCCGGCGGCTCAGTCGTCCGGGTCGTAGCCGAGGTTCGGGGAGAGCCACTTCTCGGCCTCGGCGACGCTCCAGCCCTTCCGCGCCGCGTAGTCCTCGACCTGGTCGCGGCCAAGGCGACCGACGACGAAGTACTGCGCCTCGGGGTGGCTGTAGTACAGGCCGGACACCGACGCACCCGGCCACATCGCCATCGACTCGGTGAGCTCGATGCCGGTGGTGGCCTGGACGTCGAGGAGCTCCCAGATGGTCTGCTTCTCGGTGTGGTCGGGGCACGCGGGATAGCCGGGTGCTGGCCGGATGCCGGTGTACTTCTCGGCGATCAGGTCCTCGTTGGTCAGCTGCTCCTCCGGGACGTGGGCCCAGAACTCGGTGCGCACGCGCTGGTGGAGGCGCTCGGCGAACGCCTCGGCGAGCCGGTCGGCCAGGGCCTCGAGGAGGATCGCCGAGTAGTCGTCGAGCTCCTCCTTGAACGCCATGATCCGCTCGGTCGTGCCGATGCCGGCCGTGACGGCGAAGGCGCCGATCCAGTCGCCGGCGGTCACGTCGCTGCCGATCGGTGCGACGTAGTCGGCCAGGGAGCGGTTCGGGACGCCCTCGCGGTGCTTGCCCTGCTGGCGCAGCTGGTGCAGCGTGGTGCGTACGGCGGCCCGGGAGTCGTCCTCGTAGACGACGACGTCCTCGCCGGTGCTCGCCGCGGGGAACAGGCCGTAGACGCCGTTGGCCGTCAGCCACTTCTCGGCCACCAGCCGGTCGAGCATCGCCTGCGCGTCGTCGTACAGCTTGCGGGCCGCCTCGCCGTGCGTGGGGCTGTTGAGGATGTCGGGGAACTTGCCCTTCATCTCCCAGGCGTTGAAGAACGGCTGCCAGTCGATGTAGTCGCGCAGCTCGGTGAGGTCGTAGTCGGCGAGGACGTGGACCCCCGGCGTCCGCGGCTGCGGCGGCGTGTAGCCGCTCCAGTCGATCGGCGAGCTGTTGTCCTGCGCGTCGGCGAAGGACAGCTGCGGACGCTCGGACTTCTGCGAGTGCCGCTCGCGCAGTGAGTCGTAGTCGGCCTTCGTCGCCTCCAGCAGCGCCGGGCGCTGGCGCTCGTCGAGCAGCGCCGCGGCGGTGGGCACGGAGCGCGACGCGTCCTTGACCCAGACCACCGGGCCGTCGTACTTCCGGTCGATCTTGACGGCCGTGTGGGCGCGCGAGGTCGTCGCACCGCCGATGAGGAGCGGGATGTCGAGCCCGAGACGCTGCATCTCGGTCGCGAAGCCCACCATCTCGTCCAGGCTCGGCGTGATGAGCCCGGACAGGCCGATGATGTCGGCGCCGACCTCCTTGGCCGTGTCGAGGATCTTCTGTGCCGGCACCATCACGCCGAGGTCGATGACCTCGTAGTTGTTGCACGACAGCACGACGCCGACGATGTTCTTGCCGATGTCGTGAACGTCGCCCTTGACGGTGGCGAGGACGATCGTGCCGTTGGTGTCCTTCGCGGTGGCCAGCTCGGGGTTGTCGAGCTTCTCCTGCTCGATGAACGGGATGAGATAGGCGACGGCCTTCTTCATCACCCGGGCCGACTTCACGACCTGGGGGAGGAACATCTTGCCGGCGCCGAAGAGGTCGCCGACGACGTTCATGCCGTCCATCAGCGGGCCCTCGATGACCTCGATCGGCCGACCGCCGCGGGCCGCGATCTCCTGGCGCAGCTCCTCGGTGTCGGCCTCGACGAAGCCGTCGATGCCCTTCACCAGGGCGTGCGTGATCCGCTCGCCGACGGGAAGCGAGCGCCACTCCTCGGCGGCCGCCTCGACGACCTCGCCGCTCCCGCGGTGGCGCTCGGCGAGCTCGAGCAGCCGCTCGGTCGCGGCGACCGAGTCGTCGGTGCGGTTGAGCACCACGTCCTCGATGGCGTCGCGCAGCTCGGGGTCGATGGTGTCGTAGGGCACCAGCGCGCCGGCGTTCACGATGCCCATGTCGAGGCCGGCCTCGATGGCGTGGAACAGGAAGACGGCGTGGATCGCCTCGCGCACCGCGTTGTTGCCGCGGAAGCTGAACGAGACGTTCGAGATGCCGCCGGAGACCTTGGCGCCGGGCAGGTTCTGCTTGATCCAGCGCGTCGCCTCGATGAAGTCGACGCCGTACGTCGCGTGCTCCTCGATGCCGGTCGCGACCGCGAAGACGTTGGGGTCGAAGATGATGTCCTCGGCCGGGAAGCCCACCTGGTCGACCAGGATCCGGTAGGCGCGCTCGCAGATCGCCTTGCGCCGCTCGAGGTTGTCGGCCTGGCCGTCCTCGTCGAAGGCCATCACGACCGCCGCCGCGCCGTACTTCTTGCACAGCCGGGCCTGCTCGACGAACTTCTCCTCGCCCTCCTTCATGGAGATCGAGTTCACGATCGGCTTGCCCTGCACGCAGCGCAGGCCGGCTTCGATGACCTCCCACTTGGAGGAGTCGATCATGAGCGGGACCCGGCTGATGTCCGGCTCGCTCGCGATCAGCTTGACGAAGCGGTCCATCGCGGCGACGCCGTCGATCATGCCCTCGTCCATGTTGACGTCGATGACCTGGGCGCCGGCCTCCACCTGCTGCGCGGCGACCGAGAGGGCGGTGTCGTAGTCGCCGTCCTTGATCAGGTTGCGGAAGCGGGCGGACCCGGTGATGTTGGTGCGCTCGCCGACGTTCACGAACAGGCTGTCGTCGGTGATCGTGAACGGCTCGAGGCCGGACAGCCGCATGGCGGGCTCGACGGCCACCGGCTGGCGGACCGAGCGGCCCTCCATCCGGCGGGCGATCTCGGCGATGTGGTCGGGCGTGGTGCCGCAGCAGCCGCCGACGATGTTCAGGAAGCCGGCCTCCGCGAACTCCACGAGGACCGCGGCCGTGTCCTCCGGCGCCTCGTCGTACTCGCCGAAGGCGTTGGGCAGGCCGGCGTTCGGGTACGCCGAGACGAACGAGTCGGCCAGCCGCGACAGCTCGGCGACATAGGGCCGCATCTCCTTGGCGCCCAGGGCGCAGTTCAGTCCGACGGCCAGTGGCTGGGCGTGGCGCACCGAGTCCCAGAAGGCCTCCGTCACCTGGCCGGACAGGGTCCGGCCGGACGCGTCGGTGATGGTGCCGGAGATGACGACCGGCCAGCGCCGGCCAGCCTGCTCGAAGAGCGTCTCCACCGCGAAGATCGCGGCCTTCGCGTTGAGCGTGTCGAAGATCGTCTCGATGAACAGCAGGTCCGCGCCGCCGTCGACGAGGCCGCGGGCGGCCTCGAGATAGGCCTCGACCAGCTGCTCGTAGGAGACGTTGCGGGCGCCGGGGTCGTTGACGTCCGGGCTGATCGACGCGGTGCGCGTCGTGGGCCCGAGCGCGCCGGCGACGTACCGCGTGCGACCGCTGGCGGCGGCCACCTCGTCGGCGATGCGCCGGGCAAGGCGCGCCGACTCGAGGTTGAGCTCGTAGGCCAGCGACTCCATGCCGTAGTCGGCGAGCGAGATGGCGTTGGAGTTGAACGTGTTGGTCTCGACGATGTCGGCGCCGGCGTCGAGGTACTCCCGGTGGATGCCGCCGATGATGTCGGGCTGCGTGATCGAGAGCAGGTCGTTGTTGCCGACCAGGTCGCTCGGCCACTCCTCCCGGCTGGCGAAGCGCTCGCCGCGGTAGCCGTCCTCGTCCGGCCGGTCCCGTTGGATCGCCGTCCCCATGGCACCGTCGAGGATGACGATGCGCTCGCGAAGCAGCTGCGTGAGCTCGTCGGTCGCGTCGGGCCGCCACGCGACGGTGGCGGCGTCGTGACCCGCGGTCTCAGACATGTCCCATCCTTCCAGTACGGAAGGCGTCCTTTTCTCATCGGCCGAGCGTGGCGGACCCGTCCTGGGTGACGGTCCGTTGCAACGCCTCTCGGCTGGTGCCGATGTTACCCATGATCTCGTGACTAGGCTGGCACAGTGATGGAGATCGAGACGGTCCCCGAGCTGGTCCGGCCCGTGGTGATCGCTGCGTTCGAGGGCTGGAACGACGCCGCCGAGTCCGCCACCGCGGTCGTCGACCACCTGATGAAGGTCTGGGACGCCAAGGTGGTCGCCGCGATCGACCCCGAGGAGTACTACGACTTCCAGGTCAACCGGCCGACCGTCGGGATCGACGAGAACGGCTTCCGCAAGCTCACCTGGCCCAGCACCCACGTCGCGGTCGCCTCTCCCCCGGACCTCGACCGCGACGTGATCCTGGTGCGCGGCATCGAGCCCAACATGCGCTGGCGGCAGTTCACCGCCGAGCTGCTGGCGACCATCGACGACCTGGGTGGCGAGCTCTTCGTCACCCTCGGCGCCCTCCTCTCCGACAGCCCCCACACCCGCCCCATCCCCGTCTCCGGGTCCACCACCGAGGCCGACCTGATGGAGCGCCTGGTGCTCGAGCAGTCGACCTACGAGGGACCGACCGGCATCGTCGGAGTTCTCCAGGACGCCTGCGCCCGGGTGGACATCCCGGCGGTGTCCTACTGGGCGGCGGTCCCGCACTACGTCGCTCAGCCGCCGTGCCCCAAGGCGACCCTCGCCCTGCTCACCCGGCTCGAGGACCTGCTGGAGACCCCCATCCCGCTCGGCGACCTGCCCGACGAGGCCCGCGCCTGGGAGCGAGGCGTCGACGAGCTGGCCGAGGAGGACGAGGACATCGCCGACTACGTCCGCTCGCTGGAGGAGTCGCGCGACACCGCCGACCTGCCCGAGGCCTCGGGTGAGGCCATCGCGCGGGAGTTCGAGCGGTACCTGAAGCGGCGGGGTGAGGACTCCTGAGGGCCTGAAATTGATGCGGTTTGGGACCAAACCGCGTCATTTGGGCCCCGCACGTTGCGGTTTGGGACCAAACCGCAACGAGCTACAACGCCACGCCCAGTGCGGCGTCGAGCACCGGCAGCAGCGTGATCGCCGCGTCGGGGTCGCTGGTGTCGGCGAGTCCGTCGGTGCCGAGGGTGGCCCGGACCCAGGCGTCGATCGCGGCGGTCGCGCGCGGCGCGTCCAGGTCGTCGGCGAGGGCGGCGAGGATCTCCGCCACCACGGGGGCGGCGGGCGCGCCGGCGCCCAGCGCCAGGGCGCGTCGCCAGTCGGAGATGTCGTCCACCGCCTGCCACAGGTGCGCGTCGGTCCACTCCCAGTCCGACCGGTAGTGGTGGCGCAGGAGCGCGAGGCGGATCGCCATCGGGTCGATGTCGCTGTTGCGCAGCGCCGAGACGAAGACCAGGTTGCCGCGGGACTTCGACATCTTCTCGCCGTCGTAGGCGACCATCCCGGCGTGGGAGTAGACCTGCGCGAAGGGGTCCCCGGTGGCGACCTGGGCGTGGCCGGCGCACATCTCGTGGTGCGGGAAGACGAGGTCGCTGCCGCCGCCCTGCACCTCGAACGCTCCGCCGAGGTGGGTCAGCGCGATCGCGGCGCACTCGATGTGCCAGCCCGGACGCCCCGGGCCGAAGGGGCTGTCCCAGGAGGGCTCGCCGTCGCGCTCGCCGCGCCACACGACGCAGTCGAGCGGGTCCTTCTTGCCGGGGCGGTCGGGGTCGCCGCCGCGCTCGCCGAACAGGCGCAGCATGGTCTCGCGGTCGTAGTGGGACTCCTCGCCGAACGCCGGGTCCGCGGCGACGGAGAAGTACAGGTCCTGCTCGACCCGGTAGACGGATCCGGCGGCCTCGAGGCGCTCGATGAGCTCGACCACCAGCGGGATCGACTCCACGGCGCCGACGTACTCGGCGGGCGGCAGGACGCGCAGCGCCTCCATGTCCTTGCGGAACAGCTCGGTCTCGCGCTCGGCGAGCTCGACCCAGTCCACCCCCACCTTGGCCGCGCGCTCCAGCAGGGGGTCGTCGACGTCGGTGACGTTCTGGACGTAGCGGACCTCGTGGCCGGCGTTGCGCCAGGCGCGGTTGAGCAGGTCGAAGGCGACATAGGTGTTGGCGTGGCCGATGTGCGTGGCGTCGTACGGGGTGATGCCGCAGACGTACAGGCGCGCCGCACCGTCGGGCCTGCTCACGACCTTCGCGCCGCGGGCGGTGTCGTGCAGGGCGACCTCGGGGCCGGTGACCGGGAGCACCGGGAGGCCCGGTGCGTTCCATGCGCGCATGCCTTGATCGTAGGGGTTCGCTCTAGAAGGGCGGCCACGGGATGGCCGGCCAGTCGCCGGACGGTCCGGGGAGGACTCCGGCGGCGAGCAGGCGTTCGGTACGACGTTCGAGGGCGCGGATCTCGTGCTCGCCGAGATGCCCGGCGAGCCGCTCGCCGAGGTCGCCGCGGACGGCGGCGAGCACCCGGGAGACCACCTCGACCTCCTCGTCGGTGAGCGGGCTGCCGGCCCATCCCCACAGCACGGTCCGCAGCTTGGTCTCGTGGTGGAAGGCGACGCCGTGGTCCACGCCGTACCGGTGGCCGCCGGGCATCGCCAGCACGTGACCGCCCTTGCGGTCGGCGTTGTTGACGAGGACGTCGTAGACCGCGATCCGGCGCAGCGCCGACGTGTCCTCGTGCACGAGGGTGACCGGGCGGTCGCGCTCGTCGAGGCCCTCCACGACCTCCAGCCAGCCGTCCGGCACGCTCCCCGAGCCGACGAGCGTGACGGCGGCGTCGTCGGGGTCCACCTCCTGCCATTCCTGCACCATGCCGGGGCCGTGCGGCCCCTCGCCCCACCAGGTGCGCGGCACGATGCCCCAGCCGGTCGCCTCGGAGACGAGATAGGCACTGACCTCCCGGTCGGCGAGCGTGCCGTCCGGGAAGTCCCACAGCGGCCGCTCCCCCGCCACCGGCTTGTACACGACCTCGCGCCCGTCGAGCTCGGCGAGGAAGGTCGCGTTGGACGCCGGCATGATCCGGCCGCGGATGTCCAGACTCACGGGCGGCTCACGGGCGGGTCACGGGTGGGTCGCGGGTCGGTGGGTCACGAGTCGGTGGGTCGCGGGTCGGTGGGTCACGAGTCGGTCGGCTCGCGACGCTTGAAGCCGTTGGCCCGCACGCACAGGTGGCCGTCGGGGTCGATCGGCTGGCCGCAGAACGGACAGCTGGGCCGCCCCGCGCCCACGACGTGCTCGGCGCGGCGCACGAACGCGCGCGCCTGGCCGGGCTCGAGGCGGACCAGCAGCATCTCGGCCGGGTCCTCGCCGTCGGACAGCTCGACCGGCTCCTCGCCGACCGGGAAGACCTCGACCACCACGCGCTCGTCGTCGGGATCCCAGGAGAGGGTCATGGTGCCGGCGCGGAACTCCTCCTCGATCGGCAGCTCCAGCGGCGCGTCGTCGGCGAGCCCGAAGGGAGCCATGGCGGGGACGACGCCGCGGGCCCGGCCGTCGGCGATCACCTCGTCGAGGAGCTCGTCGATGCGCTCGGCCAGGGCGGCGACCTGCTGCTTCTCCAAGGACACCGAGACGAGGTTCGCGCCGGCCCGGGCCTGCAGGAAGAAGGTCCGGCTGCCGGGCTCGCCGACGGTACCGGCGACGAAGCGCTCAGGCGGGTCGAATCCGTGGACGATCGGCATGCTGCGAGCCTAGTGGGCCGTCCCGCCCGGTCCAGCGCCCCCACCGACGACCGCGCCCGGGCCGCGCGACCGCTTGCGACGCCCCGCGCGCGGCGCCAGCCACGCCAGGTCGCCGTCGTGCGTGTTGCTCGCCAGCACGTAGGGCCGGTCCGGGGCGTAGCGCACGATCGAGACCGACGCCGGGTCCACGCTGATCCGCTGGAACAGGTCGAGGTGCATCCCGAGCGCGTCCGCCAGGAGGGACTTGATGATGTCCCCGTGGCTGACGGCCACCCACACCGCGTCGGGGCCGTGCTCGCGGGTGATCGCGGCGTCGATGCGGCGTACGGCGGCCACGGCGCGGTGCTGCATGGCGACCATCGACTCCCCGCCCGGGAAGATCGCCGCCGACGGCTGGCGCTGCACCGTCTTCCACAGCGGCTCGCGGGCGAGCTCCTTGATCGGGCGGCCCTGCCACTCGCCGTAGTCGCACTCCGCCAGCCCTCTCTCCGTCACGGCGCGGGGCGCGGGGCGTCCCGCGTCGCGCTGGGCGCCGGCGACGGCCTTGGCGGTCTGCCGGCACCGCTCCTGCGGGCTGGTGACGAGCGCGGCGACGGGAACCGACGCGATCCGCGCCCCGGCGCGGGCGGCCTGCTGTGTGCCGAGCTCGTCCAGCCGGACGCCCGGTGTCCGTCCGGCGAGCAGCCCGGCGGCGTTCGCGGTGGTCCGGCCGTGCCGGACCAGCAGCAAGGTGGCCATGGCGGGGAGCCTAGCCAGCCGGGCACGCCCGGACGCACTAGCGTGGGAACGTGATCGTCGACAGCGCCGTCTACCGGCAGGGCGTCCGGCTCCCGGTGGACTGCCACCTGCACGACTACGCCGCTCTGCGCGCGGCCGCGAGCGAGGCCCACGACTTCGTCTGGGTCGGGCTCTACGAGCCGAGCCACATCGAGCTGGGCGAGATCGCCCAGGCCTTCGACCTGCATCCGCTCGCGGTCGAGGACGCCGTGGTCGCCCACCAGCGGCCCAAGCTGGAGCGCTACGAGAACAGCCTCTTCCTGGTGCTCAAGACCCTCTGGTACGTCGACGAGGACGACGCCGTCGAGACCGGCGAGATCAACGTGTTCATCGGCCAGGACTTCGTGATCACGGTCCGCCACGGCCGTGGCTCCGCGCTCAGCGACGCCCGCCACGACCTGGAGAGGAAGCAGGCCGTGCTGGACCACGGCCCGTCGGCGGTCATCTACGCCGTGTGCGACGCCGTCGTCGACGGCTACACGGCGGTGGTCGCCGAGCTGCAGATCGACGTGGACGAGGTCGAGGCGTCGGTGTTCTCCGACCGGCGCAGCCAGGACGGCGACCGGATCTACGTGCTCAAGCGGGAGCTCTCCGAGGTACGACGCGCCGTGCTTCCCCTGCGCGAGCCGATGCGCCGCTTCGCCACCGGCGCCGTCGACCTCGTCGAGGCCGAGGCCGCGCCGTTCTTCCGCGACGTCAGCGACCACCTCTCTCAGGCGGCTGAGGAGATCGACGCCCTCGACCAGCTGCTCTCGTCGGCCTTCGACGCCCACGTGTCCCGGATCGCCATGCAGCAGAACGACGACATGCGGAAGATCTCCGCCGGCGCCGCCCTCGTCGTGGTGCCGACGTTGATCGCCGGGATCTACGGCATGAACTTCACCCACATGCCGGAGCTGGACTGGACCTACGGGTACCCGTTCGCGATCGTGCTGATGGTGGCCACCGTGATGGGGCTGTGGGTGTTCTTCAAGCGTGCCGGGTGGTTCTGAGACCCCTTACAGGGGTGCGGTTTGGTCCCAAACCGCACAAATCCGGGCCGCAGACCTGCGGTTTGTGACCAATCGGCACAGTCCGGTCCAGGATCAGGCGCTCAGCACCCCGGCGCCGAGGAGCGCCAGCACGGCCGCGCCGAGCACCACCCGGTAGACGACGAACGGCGTGTACGAACGGGTGCTGACGTAGCGCAGCAGCCAGGCGATGGCGGCGTACCCGACCACGAAGGAGATGACCGTGGCGGTGATCGTGGGCCCCCAGCCGTAGTCGGCCTCGCCGGGGTGGGCGACGCCGACGTCGCCGATCTCCTTGAGCTCGAAGAGCCCGGCACCGACGACGGCGGGGATGGCGAGCAGGAAGGCGAAGCGGGTGGCGGCCTCGCGCTCGTAGCCGAGGAAGCGGCCCATGGACAGGGTCGCGCCGGAGCGGGAGACCCCGGGGATCAGCGCCATCGCCTGGGCGCCGCCCATCAGCAGGGCGTCGCGGAGGGTCATCTGCTTGATGACCCGCTCGTTCCTGCCGATCCGGTCGGCGAGGCCGAGGACCAGGCCGAGCGCGATCAGGGTGCACCCGATGATCCACAGGTTGCGGAAGTCGCGCTCGATGACGTCCTTGAGGAGCACGCCGAGGACCACGATGGGCAGCGAGCCGACGATGATGTACCAGCCCATCCGCGCGTCGAGGGCGCCGCGGTACTCCGGCTTGAAGAGCGACAGCACCCACGCCCGGGCGATCCGCCAGATGTCCTTGCGGAAGTAGACCAGGACCGCCAGCTCGGTGCCGATCTGGATGACCGCCGTGAACGCCGCGCCCGGGTCGCCCCAGCCGAACAGCTCCGGGAAGATCCGCAGGTGCGCGCTGCTGGAGATCGGGAGGAACTCGGTCAGTCCCTGGAGCACGCCGAGGAACACTGCCTGCAGGAAGTCCGCCACGACGCGCCATCCTAGGGAGTCGCCGGTGACCCTCCACATCTGCCCGCATCGGCGTGCCCGGCACCTGCGGCTCGGTGGGACGGATACCTTGTGCCCCATGCAGCAGCGGTACGTCGGCGCCAGCGGCCTCCAGGTGTCGCGCCTCGCCCTCGGCACGATGACGTGGGGCAAGGACACCGACGAGCACGAGGCGCGCGACCAGCTCGCGGCGTTCGTCGAGGCCGGCGGGACGACGGTCGACACCGCGGCCGGGTACACCGACGGTCGCTCGGAGGCGCTGCTCGGCTCCCTCCTGGGCGATGTCGTCCGCCGCGACGAGCTCGTGCTGGCCACGAAGGCCGGGATCTGGCGCCGGGGGTCCGAGCGCCGCACCGACACCTCCCGCAGCGCGATGCTGCGCGGCCTGGACACCTCGTTGAAGCGGCTCGGCACCGACCACGTCGACCTGTGGCAGGTCCACATCTGGAACGACGAGGTCCCGCTCGAGGAGACCCTGGGCGCCCTCGACCTCGCGGTGTCGAGCGGCCGGGCGACGTACGTCGGCATCTCCAACTTCAACGGCTGGCAGACCGCCCGAGCGGTCACCCTCCAGGAGGCGGCCGCGGGCCGGGCGCGGATCGCCGCGACCCAGATGGAGTACTCCCTGGTCAACCGCCGCATCGAGCGGGAGGTGCTGCCGGCGGTCGAGGCGCTCGGACTCGGCCTGCTCCCCTGGTCGCCGCTGGGGCGCGGCGTGCTCACGGGCAAGTACCGCAGTGGCACGCCCTCCGACTCCCGCGCGGCGTCGCCGGTGTTCGCAGGCTTCGTCGACGCCTATCTCGACGACCACAGCCGCGGCATCGTCGAGGCGGTCGCGCGCGCGGCCGACGGCCTGGGCTGGTCACCGCTCGAGGTGGCCCTGGTCTGGGTCCGCGACGCCCCCGGGGTCACGGCGCCGATCGTCGGCGCCCGGACCGCCGCGCAGCTGACGGTCGCCCTGGGCTCGGAGGAGAAGGTGCTGCCCCCGGAGATCCGGGCAGCTCTCGACGATGTGTCCGGAGGTGCGACATGAGCGAGCCCGCCAACGTCTCCCTGATCCGTCCGGGCGTCATGCGCGGACTCGGCCGTGGCGTCGAGTGGGAGTTCGACCGAGTGACCTTCGACCGGGAGTTCTCGCGCAACATGGTCGCCCGGCTGCTCGTCGAGCGGGCCGAGCACGGCGGCTGGGAGCTCGACCGGGTGCAGATCGGCCCCGATGGACGGCGGCGTGTGGTGCTGCGGCGCAAGATCATCCGGGCGGTGCGGACCGCCTGAGGGCATGCGGTTTGGGACCAAACCGCACCATTTCGGGCTTCGGAGATGCGGTTCGTGCCCAAACGCGGACCTCCGGCCCGGACTAGGCCTGGTCGAGGAAGCGGTCCATCACCCGCGCCCCGAACTCCAGCGCCTCGACGGGGACCCGCTCGTCGACGCCGTGGAAGAGCGCGGTGAAGTCGAGGTCGGCGGGCAGGCGCAGCGGCGCGAACCCGAACGAGCGCATGCCGAGCTTGGTGAAGTGCTTGGCGTCGGTCCCGCCGCTCATGAGGTACGGCGCGACGAGGGCTTCGGGGTCCTCGGCGAGCAGGCTGCGGGTCATCGCGTCGACCAGGGCACCGTCGTACGACGTCTCCCAGGGCGGCTGGTTGGAGACGAAGTCGATGTCGACGCCGTCGCCGGCGAGCTGCGCGAGCGTGGCGAAGAACTCGTCCTCGTAGCCGGGCAGGAACCGACCGTCCACATGGGCGGTCGCGTCGGTGGGGATGACGTTGACCTTGTAGCCGGCCTCCAGCATCGTCGGGTTGGTCGAGTTGCGCAGGACCGCGCCGAGCATGCGCGCCGCGTCGCCGAACTCCTCGACCAGCCGGGGGGCGTTCTCGGGAGTCGCCTCGACACCGGCGAGCTCGCCGACCGTCGCCAGCAGGGTGCGCATGGTCGGCGTCAGCCGGACGGGCCAGTCGTGGGCGCCGATCCGAGCGACGGCGGCGGCCAGCCGGGTCACGGCGTTGTCGTCGTTGAGCATCGAGCCGTGCCCCGCGCGCCCGCGGGCGCTCAGGCGCATCCAGGCCATGCCCTTCTCGGCCGCCTCGATGAGGTAGAGACGCCGGCCACGGACGGTCGTGCTGAAGCCGCCCACCTCGCCGACCGCCTCGGTGCAGCCCTCGAACCACTCGCGGTGGTGCTCGACCAGCAGCTGTGCCCCCTCGTGGCCGCCGGCCTCCTCGTCGGCGGTGAAGCAGAGCACGACCTCCCGCTCGGGCGCGCGGCCGGCGCGCTGCCGCGCGCGGACCACCGAGAGCAGCATCGCGTCGAAGTCCTTCATGTCCACGGCACCCCGCCCCCAGACGTAGCCGTCCTGGACCTCGCCGCTGAACGGGTGGACCGCCCAGTCCTCCGCCGCCGCCGGTACGACGTCGAGGTGGCCGTGCAGCAGGAGTGCGCCGCGCTCGGCGCTGGCCGGGGAGCCGTCGCCGCCCCAACGGGCGACGACGTTCGCGCGGCCGGGCCTGGTCTCGATGACCTCGGCGGCGATCCCTACCTCGTCGAGCAGTGCGGCCACGTGCTCGGCGGCCTTCCGCTCGCCGGCACTCTCGCCGCCGCCGTAGTTGGAGGTGTCGATCCGGATCAGGTCGCGGCACAGCTCGACGACCTCGGCGGCGACGTCGGGGCTCGAGGCGGGGGTCGCGGATTCGGCCATGTCGCCATCGTCGCACGCCGTCCGCGGCTAGCGTGCGGACCGTGGCTCCTCCCGACTGGAAGCGGTACACCCCCGACGAGACCCCGGACCCGGATGGCCCCGCGGGGGCCGCGCCGGCGCCCTACCGGCCGCCGCAGCCGCCGCGGAAGGTGCGCTCGCTCGAGGAGCGCACGGTCCGGCGGCGCGGCGTGCACCCCGCCGGCGCGCTCATCGCCGGCGTCGGCGTACTGGCTGCGGTGGGCCTGCCGGTCCTCCTCGCCGTCGGCGGCGGTGAGGACCCGCCCGGCGCGGGCGAGCCGCAGACCGACCGGGGCTTCGACGCGCTGGTGGCGGCGCTGCGGGAGGAGCGCGGGTCGACGCTCGTCCGCCGCGCGGTCGTCTACCCGGAGTACGCCAGCGTCACCGCGCCGTACCGGCCCGACGACCCCGCCGACGAGCGCGAGCTCAGCTACTACTGGGACGGTGACCTGGACGAGCCGACCAAGGGCACCAGCGACGACGAGTCGTTCGACCTGGCGGACGTCGACAGCGCGGTCCTCGCCGGGCTGTGCCCGCAGGTCGAGCGGCTCGTGGAGGACCCCGAGACGTGCTACCTGATCATCGACAGCCCGCCCGCCGGAGACGAGACGCCCGCCTGGATCTCTGCCTACGCCAGCAACGAGTTCAACCAGACGGCGTACGTCGAGTTCGGCCTCGACGGCGCCGTGGTCGAGGAGCACCCGCCGTCGTAGGCCTCACTCCCCCGCCACCGGCGCCCCGACCCGGTAGGCCCCCGGGGCATCGGCCGGCACGACCGGTCGCCGCGGCGCCACCGGCGCGACGCGGCGGTACGCCGAGCCCGCCGCCGGGCGTGGGTCCGGCTCGCCGCGGTTCGGCCACATGGCCACGGCGCGCTCCGCCATGGCCGTGATGGTGAGCGAGGGGTTGACGCCGAGGTTGGCCGCCACGGTCGAGCCGTCGATGACGTGGAGGCCGTCGTACCCGTGCAGCCGGTGGTAGGGGTCGACGACGCCCTCGTCGGCGGTCTGCCCGATCGGGCAGCCGCCGATCAGGTGCCCGGTCGCCGGGACGTTGACCAGGTCCGCCCAGGTGCCGCCCGGGATTCCGTCGACCTCCGCCGCCACCCTGCGCGCCACCTCGTGGCCCTGCGGGATCCACACCGGGTTCGCGGCGCCGGTGCCCTGACGGGTCGTCATCGTCCGTCCCCACGGCCGGCGTCGCAGGTACGTCGTCAGGGAGTTGTCGAGGCTCTGCATCACCAGCAGCACGATGGTCTGCTCGGACCAGCCCCGCGGGTCGTGCAGCCGCGGCAGGTCCCGGCGCTGCCGCCACATCTGCCGCAGCCCGGCGAGCGCCCGGCTGCGGCCGTCGGCCGGCACGTCGGTCAGGCCCGCCATCAGCAGGCCCAGCAGGTTGCTGCCACGGCCGTAGCGCACCGGCTCCACGTGGGTGTGGTCGTCCACGTGCATGGAGGAGGTGATCGCGACGCCGCGCGAGTAGTCGACCGCGTCGCCCCGGGCCCGCACCCCGAGGATCGCCTCCGAGTTGGTGCGGGTCAGCTCCCCGAGGCGGGGCGACACGCGGGGCAGGCTGCCGCCGTCGCGCAGCCGGTGCAGCAGCCGCTGGGTGCCCAGGGAGGCGGCAGCGAAGACGACCTGGTCGGCGGTGAAGGTGCGCCGGCCCCGCCGGACCTTGCCCTCGGTGCGGCGCGTCGTGACGGCGTACCCGCCGCCCGGCCGGGGTCGGACGTCGGTGACGGTGGTCATCGGGTGCACCACGGCGCCGGCGGTCTCGGCGAGGTGGAGGTAGTTCTTGACCGTCGTGTTCTTCGCGCCCACCCGGCAGCCGGTCATGCAGGCGCCGCAGTCGGTGCAGGTGGTGCGCGCCGGTCCCACCCCGCCGAAGAAGGGGTCCGCGACGCGCTGCCCGGGACGCTCTCCGAAGAGCACGCCGACCGGGGTCGGCCCGACGGTATGACCGACGCCGAGGTCGTCGGCGACCGCCCGGATCACGACGTCGGACGGCGACGTCCGCGGATAGGGCGTGACGCCGAGCATGCGGCGCGCCTGGTCGTAGTGCGGCGCGAGCTCCTCGGCCCAGTCGGTGATGCCCGCCCAGTGTGGGTCGTCGAAGAACGCCTGGGGCGGCTCGTAGAGGGTGTTGGCGTAGACCAGCGAGCCACCGCCCACCCCCGCGCCGGTGAGCACGAGAACGTCCTTGAGCAGGGTCATCCGGAGCAGCCCGTAGCAGCCGAGCGTCGGGTTGAAGAGGTAGTCGCGCACCTTCCACGACGTGGTGGGGAGCTCGTGGTCGGCGAAGCGGCGGCCCGCCTCGAGCACGCCGACCCGATAGCCCTTCTCCGCGAGCCGGAGGGCAGTGACGCTGCCGCCGAAGCCCGATCCGACCACGAGGACGTCGTAGTGGGTCACCGCGCCGCCTCCGCCAGCACGCGGAAGTCCGTGACGTCGAGGCGCGCGGTGCGGCGCTGGTACTCGCGGACCGTGCCGGGCCAGTTGGTGGTGACCCGGCCGCCGGGCTCGCGGTACCAGCTCGCGCACGAGCTCCACACGCTGTGCGCGAGCCGGCGCTGCATCTCCTCGTCGTACGTCGCGGCGCGCTCCTCGCGCACCTCGAGGGGACCGCGCTCGGCGATGGCACCGACGGCCTGGGCGACATACCGGGCCTGAGCCTCGAGCATGCCGATGATCGAGCTGCCGCCGAGGTTCGTGTTGGGTCCGTAGAGCACGAAGAAGCTCGGGAACCCCGGGACGGTGATGCCCAGGTGCGCCCGGGCCCCTCCGTCCCAGGCGTCGGCGAGGAGGCGGCCGCCGCGTCCGCGGATCTCCATCGGCGCGAGGAACTCGGTGGCCGCGAACCCGGTGCCCAGGATGACCACGTCGGCCGGGTGCAGCACGCCGTCTGCCGTCCGCACGCCGGTCGACTCGACCGACGCGATCCGGTCGGTCACGACGTCGACGTGGCGCCGAGTGAGCGCGGGATACCAGTCGTTGGAGAAGAGCAGGCGCTTGCAGCCGAGCGGGTAGTCGGGGACCAGCTGCGCGCGCAGCTCGGGGTCGCGCACCTGGTGGTGCAGGTGCAGCTGCCAGGCCCTCCGCAGCGCGCCGGCGAGCCGGCCATCCGAGTCGAGCGTGCGGTTGAGCTGCTCGGAGAGGTGGAAGACGCCGCTGCGGGTGAGCTGATGCAGGCGGGCGTGCCGTGCGAAGCGGTGCTGCTGGCGCGCGGAGTAGGTGCCGTCGGGCTTCGGGACGACGTACGGAGCGGAGCGCTGGAACACCGTCATCGCCGCGACCCGGTCCACGATCGCGGGCACGAACTGGATCGCGCTCGCACCGGTGCCCACGACGGCGACCCGCCTGCCCTCCAGGGCGACGTCGTGGTCCCAGGCGGCCGAGTGGAAGACCGGGCCGTCGAAGCGCTCGAGACCGGGGAGGTCGGGGATCGCGGGCCGGGAGAGCTGGCCGACGGCGGAGACGAGCACATCGGCCGTCAGCCGCGCGCCGTCGCGCAGCTCCACCGTCCAGCGTCGCTCGCTGTCGTCCCACCGGGCGCCGGTGACCTCGGCGCTCGGACGCACCAGGTCGCGCAGCCCACTGCGCCGGGCGTGCTCGCGGATGTAGTCGAGGATCTCGGGCTGCCGGGCGTAGCGGTGGGACCAGTCGTGCTTGCGCGCGAACGACCACGAGTACAGCACCGAGGGGACGTCACAGGCGGCGCCGGGATAGGTGTTGTCGCGCCACACGCCGCCGATGTCGTCCGCGCGCTCGAGGACGGTGATGTCGCGGTAGCCCGCCTCGCGGAGGTGGTGGGCGGCGGAGAGTCCGCCGAAGCCGGCGCCGACGACGATGACCGATGGTCGGGCAGGTGCTCGCGGGGTCATGACCGCACGCTAGGAGCCGACGGCGGTGGGGTGCCAGGGACCTCCGGCCAGCCGATCCACAATTCCGGCCATAATGGCGGCCATGGAGCCCACGTCGCCCTCGGTCGAGCCGGGGGCGCCTGCTGCCTTCGAGCCTCCGGCCGCCCGGTCCTGGCGCTTCTCCCGGCATGTGGCCGGGACCGCGCTGCTCGTCGCGGTCGGCAGCGAGCACGGCGTCGCTGTGCCCGCGCTGCTGGGGGGAACCGGGCTGGGGCCGCGCGATCTCGCCGACCCGCAGCGCGAGGTGACCGCCGAGCAGGAGCTGCGGGTGGTGCGCAACCTCCTGGCCGCGGCCCCGGAGGTCACCGGGGCCCGGGTCGGTGCGGCGTACCACGCCTCGACGTTCGGACCGCTGGGCTTCGCCTTGCTGAGCAGTCCCACCTTGGGCGAGGCCGCCAACCTGGCGCTCCGCTTCATCGACCTCAGCTTCACCTTCACCATCCCGTCGGCCCGCCGCGAGCAGGACGAGGTCGTCGTCGCGGTCGACGACCGCGGCGTGCCCGAGGACGTCCGGCAGTTCCTGGTGGAGCGCGACCTGACCGCGATCTGGACGGTGCTGCGCGAGATCTGCGGGAGCGGCGCAGGTCCGGCCGACGGCTGGGGCGGCTCGGGGACGTCCTTCCGCTTCGCCAGCCGCTGGCTCGACCATCCGCTCCCCCAGGCCAATACCCACGCGTGTGCCCTCGCCGAGGCGCTGTGCCGCGACCTGGTCTCGCCGCGCCGCGGTCGCCACGGCATCACCGAGCAGGTACGGATCCTCGTCGCCCAGCATCTCGAGCGCGGCGCGCCCATGGCGGACGTCGCCGCGGGCCTCGGGCTGAGCGAGCGCTCCCTTCGTCGCCGCCTCGCCGAGGCCCAGACGAGCTACCGAGTCGTCCTCGACGACGTCCGGTCGGGGATTGCCGACCAGCTGCTCGCGGAGGGGCTCCTGCTGGACGACGTCGCGCGACGGCTGGGCTACGCCGAGGCCTCGAGCCTGGTCGTGGCGCACCGGCGTTGGACCGGGCGGACCCCGCGGCAGGCTTGAGGCCCGCCGCGACCGCACGCCGCCGTGCGGAGCGGCTCGCAGTCCGCCGCAGGGTCGGCAGCGCCTCATCCTCGAGCCGGAGGCCCCCCGTCGGATCGGTCCGTCACGGCGGTCACCTTGTTGGTGCCGACCGCGACCGCCGCCGCCCCGATCAGCGCCAGCGCCACGACGCCGATGACCGACGACGCGAGCGCCTCCCACGGGAACAGCCCGGCGAACTCGTCGCGTGGGTCGTGGGTGGCGATGAGGGCCACCGCTCCCGTCGACCGCGCGATGTCGACGATCAGTGCGACGACGCGGTCCCGGTTGTCCTGGTCGAGCGCTCCCGTGGGCTCGTCGGCGAGCAGCAGGCCGGGGCGGTGATGCAGCGCCCTGGCCACGGCCACCCGCTGCCGCTCTCCGCCTGACAGGTCGCTGGGCCAGGAGTCTCGGCGGGACTCCAGACCCACCTCGCTCAACGTCTCACGCGCACGCGCACGGTACTCGCGCGCCTCTCGTCCCAGGAGCCTTCCGGGCAGCTCCGCGTTCTCGACGACGGTCAGCTCGGGCAGGAGGTCGCTGTCCTGGAACACCATCCCGATCCTGCGCAGAGCAGAAGTCGTCCCACTCCCGGGGCCGCAGGGAGCTGACGGTCTCGTCGTGGAGGCGGATCACGCCGGTGCAGGCCACCAACCCTGCCACGGCGTTGAGAAAGCTCGTCTTTCCCGACCCCGAGGGGCCCATGATGGCAGCGGTTCGCCCCGGCTGGACACTGATCGAGGTGTCCTCGAAGAGGCGACGACCACCCACGGCGAGCCCGAGGCCGGTCACGTCGAGACCCGCCGTGGGTGTCGTCATCTCAGCGCCCCTTTCTCAGGGGTAGTTGGATCCGTGGAAGCCCGTGCAGGCGTCCGGCCAGTTGTTGATGATCTCGCACGTCTGGAGGGTGTCGATGGTACCGATGTCCGGGGGTTCCACTGCTGGTCGCAGCCGGCATCCCCACCGTCCGACTCACTCTCCTGAGCACCCCGTGCATCGCGCGCGTCGCCGCGGTCGTCGGCCTCCATGATCGTCAGTGGACCCCCGCGTACCGTCAAGATCAGCCATTCCAAATCTGTCGTGGACTGTCAGCACGCGCCGAAGTCGCGGCGCCGCAGCCCGGTCGTCGTCGCGAGGAGGACGGTCGCGGCGAGCACCGCGGCGGCACCGGCGAGGGCCGTGGGGACGTCCCGCAGCTCCGCGACGAGACCGGCGGCCACCGCTCCGACCGGGGCACCTCCCCAGGCGATCATGCGGGCTGTGGTGTTGACCCGGGCCTGGAGATGGTCGGGGGTGACCCGTTGGCGCGTCGCGATGCCGTTGAGGACGACGAGGGTGTTCGCGAAGGCCCAGCCCACGAGGAGGACCAGCGCGACGGGGAACGCCGGGACGGCGGCCAGGCCCGCGGTCGTCGGCACGCCGAGCCCCAGGCCGCCGAGCGTCAGCCAGCCGATGGGCACCCGCCGCGAGAGCCACGGGAGTGCGCTCGCGGCGAGGAACCCGCCGGCCGCGACCACGGCGAGCATGACGCCGTACCCCCGGCCGTCGCGGTCGACAGCGAGCCCGGCGTCGGCGAGCACGGCCAGCAGCGCGGTGACGGCACCCCCGGCGACGGAGTTGCCGACGCCGACCAGCGTGAGGTCGCGCACGGTGGGGTGGCGCAGGACGAACCGCAGGCCGTCGACGATGTCGGTCCGCAGCGGAGCCGACCGCTCCCGAGGCGTCAGCGGGCCGAACGGAACGGCGATGAGCATCAGCGTGGCGGTCGCGAGCAGATAGGCCAGCGCGTCGAGGCCGACCGCCGGTGCGGCGCCCAGCCAGGCCACGAGCACGCCGCCCAGCGCGGGAGCGGCGATGGCGACCAGCGTCGTCGTGGTCCAGACCAGGCTGTTGGCCGCGACGATGCGCTCGCGTCCGGCGATCGCGGGCAGCGCCCCGAACGCGGCGGCGTCGAACCACACGAACGAGCTCGCGACCACGACGGCCACGGCGAGGAGGTGCCCGACCGTCAGCAGCCCGGTCGCGTGGGCGACCGGGACGCTGGCGAGCGCGAGTGCCGAGACCAGCTGGGCGGCGACCATCAGCCTGCGCCGCGACACGCGGTCCGCGACGGCGCCCGCGAGCAGTCCGAACACCAGATAGGGCGCCACCTGGCCGGCAGCGACCAGCGCGGTGAGGAACGCCGACCCCGACAGCTGCAGGACCAGCAGAGGCAGGGCGACCCCGGTCACCGCCGAGCCGGCCACCGCGACCACGCGTGCCACCAGGAACAGCAGCAGGGCGCGGTCCTGATGGGGCCGGACCGTCTCGTCGACCGGGGCCACCGCGCTCACCCGTGCAGGCCCTCGGCCACCACCCGTACGCCCTCCACCGACGACAGCGTGCCCGGCTGGACGAAGGTGTCGTCCACGGCGACGAGCCGGCCCTCGCGGACCGCGGCGGTCTCGGCGAAGGTCGAGGTGAGGTAGTCGACCGTCTCCTTCTCGTGCTCCGGGCTGTTGACGGAGAAGACGAACGCCTCGGGGTCTTCCGCGAGCACCGCCTCCGGGCTCACCTCGGCCGAGAAGAAGTCGGAGAACAGGCCGTCGTCGTCGTCGAAGACGCTCACGCCGCCCGCGCGCCGCAGCAGGTCGATCTCGATGGCGCCGCCGATGGCGTAGAGCTTGCCGCCTTCGACGTACACCTGGGCGGCCCGCACCGGTGGAGTGCCGGCCACCGTCGCGGCACTGTCGGCGAGTTCCGCGCGCGCGGTGGACTCGAGCTCGGCGGCGCGCTCCTCGACGCCGAACACCCGGCCCAGGAACTCGAGATCGGTGAAGACGTCCTCCACGCTGCCCTCCGAGCGGCGCTCCACGCAGCCGCCGGCGGCCACATAGCTCGCCGTCCCGAGAGCATCGAGGTCGTCGTACCCCGCGAAGCCCATCTCGGTGTTGAACTCGTACTCCGTGCCGGAGAGGACGAGGTCCGGAGCCTGGGAGATCAGCGTCTCCTTGTCCGGGGGGCTGTCGGCGCTGATCGAGGGGATGGCGTCGACCTCGGCGGCCAGCTCGGGGCTCGGCTCGCCCAGCGTGTGCTGCGCCTGCGCGACCACGCGGTCGCCGACACCCAGCTGGATGAGTAGCTCGGTGATGCTGGGGTGGAGGCTGACGACTCGCTCGGGCGGCGCCGCGACGCGGACCTCCCGCCCGCAGTTGGTGACCTCCACGGGATAGGCGCCGGCGGACGAGCCGGAGGTGTCGCCGCGCTCATCTCCCTGGCTCACGTTGCCGCAGGCGGTCAGGGCCAGGGCCAGCGCGGCGAGCGAGGGGACGGTGAAATGCCGGGATCGGCGGACGGTACGGGACATGGGTGGGGCTCCTTGCTGTCGGTCTTCTCAGGCGTCGTGGGTGGGGTGGGTCGTTAGGGCGCGGTGGGTGGGTGCGCACGGCGCGAGACCGCGACGAGGGGGCGGCGGGTGCGGGGATGGGTCAGCACGTCGCAGGCGACGCCGTACACGTCCTCGACCCGGGCGGGGGTGAGCACCTCCTCCGGCCGGCCCTGGGCGACGACCCGCCCCGCGGCCAGGAGCGCGATGCGGTCGCAGTAGGTGGCCGCGAGAGTCAGGTCGTGGAGGGCGACGACGCAGGTGAGCCCGAGGGAGGTGACCAGCTCGAGGAGGTCGAGCTGGTGGCTGACGTCGAGGTGGTTCGTGGGCTCGTCCAGCAGCAGCACCTCCGGCTCCTGGCACAGAGCACGGGCGAGCAGCACCCGCTGACGTTCTCCTCCCGACAGCGTGGGGAAGGAGCGCTCCGCCAGTTCGAGGGCGTCCACGCGGGCCAGGCAGGAGAGGGCCAGGTCCGTCTCGCCGCGCCGCCCCCCGGCCGGTCGCCGGTGAGGGATGCGTCCGAGGAGCACGACCTCGAGGACGGACAGCTCGAGGTCGACGGCGTGGTCCTGCGTGAGCACGGCGCAGCGCTGTGCCAGCCGCCGCGGTCGTGTGGTCGCGACGTCGAGCCCCGCCGTGCGGACGGTGCCGGCGTGCGAGCGCACCACGCCGTACGCCGTGCGGAGCACGGTCGACTTGCCGCTCCCGTTCGGGCCGAGCAGTCCCACCGTCTCGCCGTGGCCGGCCTGCAGCGTGACTCCGCGCAGGACCGGTGTACCGCCGAGGTCGACGTCGATGTCGCGGAGCTCGACAGCGGGTCCGTGGCTCATGCGACGCCCCCGACCGGGCGGCGGCGCAGGAGCCAGAGGAAGAAGGGCGCTCCCACGAGCGCGGTCACGACGCCGACGGGGAGCTCTCGCGGCGCGGCCGCCGTGCGGGCGACCGTGTCCACCACGACCAGGAGGAGCGCGCCGGCGAGCATCGCGACCGGCAGCAGCCTGCGATGGTCGGCGCCGACGAGGAGCCGACACACGTGGGGCACGACCATGCCGACGAAGCCGATCCCGCCGGCGACGGCCACCACGCTGCCGACGAGGACCGACGTCACGAGGAGGGTCTCGACCCGCAGCCGGGAGACATCGACCCCGAGCGAGGTCGCCGTCTCGTCGCCGGTCATGACCGCGTTGAGCTGGTCGACGCGCCACAGCGCGTAGGCGGCACCGCCGGCGAGCGCGAGCGCGGGAAGCGGAAGCGTGGCCCAGTCGGCCGAGGAGATGCTGCCGAGGAGGAAGAACAGGATGCTGGGCAGCTTCCCGTGCTCGGCGGTGACGGTCAGCCAGCTGGTGAGTGCGCTGAACAGATAGGACAGCGCGACCCCGGCCAGGACCAGCCGCAACGACTCGATCCGGCCGCCGCGCGACGCCAGGGCGTAGACGAGCACCCCGGCGAGCGCCGCCCCGGCGAACGCCGAGCCGGTCACGAAGAGCCCCGGCACGCTGGCGCCCAGGACCAGCCCGATCACCGCGCCGAGCGCCGCGCCCGAGGAGGCGCCCAGCACGTAGGGGTCCGCCAGGGGGTTGCGGATCACTGCCTGCAGGATCGCGCCGACCAGCGCGAGTGCCGCGCCGACGGCCGCTGCCAGCAGCACCCGCGGCGTCCGGAACACCCACACGATGCGGTCCTCGACCAGGCTCCAGGTCGCCGCGTGGTCCCCGGGAAGGAGGTGGGCGCCGAGGATTCGCAGCGTGGTGCCCGGGCGCACCCCGGCCGAGCCGAGCCCGATGCTCACCACGACGGCGAGCGCGAGGGCTGCGGTCAGGGCGGCCAGCACGAGCCAGAAGGGTGGGCCCGTGCGCGATGGACGCAGGGTGCGCGGCAGCGTGGCGGACATGGCGGGAATGATAACCATTCGCATTCCTGCTGTGTGCCGCACCCTAGGATTCCGGCCATGGACGAGTCCCGAAGTCGTTTCCGTTCACCATCGCGGCGCCGGCGAGGTGAACGGGCATGATCGACACCCAGACCTTCGTCAACCTCGGACTCGTGGTCGCCTTCGTCGTGGTCGGCGGGGTCTTCGCGGCCACGGAGCTCGCGCTGGTCTCGCTGCGCGAGACCCAGGTCAGCCAGCTCGCGCAACGGGGCAGCAGGGGCGAGCGCGTGGCCGCCATCGCGCGCGACCCGAACCGCTTCCTGTCCGCTGTGCAGATCGGCGTGACCGTCGCCGGGTTCTTCTCTGCGGCCTACGGGGGCTCGACGCTGGCGCCGGACGTCGCGCCGTACCTGGTCGACCTCGGGCTCGGCGACGACGCTGCCGACACCGTCGCCCTCGTCGTCATGACGCTGCTCATCGCGTACCTCTCGCTCGTCCTCGGCGAGCTGGCCCCCAAGCGTCTCGCGCTGCAGCGCGCTGCCGGGGTGGCCATGCTGACCGGCCCGGTCCTCGACCGGTTCGCGACCCTGATGCGGCCGGTGATCTGGCTGCTGTCCGTGTCGACCAACGGGCTCGTCCGGCTGCTCGGCGGCGACCCGCAGGCGACATCGGAGGAGGTCACGCGGGAGGAGCTGCGGGAGATCGTGGCCAGCAACGAGGGCCTCGGCGCGGAGGAGCGCAGGATCCTCGGCGACGTGTTCGGCGCGACCCGCAGCAACCTCAAGGAGGTCATGCGCCCCCGCGGTGACGTCTCGTTCATCCGCGGGACCATGCCGCTGGCCGACGCCGGTGCCTGGGTCGCCGACCAGCCCTACTCCCGCTATCCGGTGATCGGTGAGGACTTCGACGACATCACCGGCTTCGTGCACGTCCGCGACCTGCTCGCCCCGAACGCGCCGGACGGCACCGTGGCCGACGTCCAGCGCGACGTGCTGCACCTTCCGGGCACCAACAAGGTGCTCCCCACCGTCGTCCTCCTGCGCAAGGAGGGCACCCACCTGGCGATCGTCGTGGACGAGTTCGGCGGCACCGACGGCATCGTCACGCTCGAGGACCTGGTCGAGGAGATCGTCGGGGACATCCGCGACGAGTACGACGAGGAGCCGGCCTCGCCTCCCGCCACCCGGATGGGCGGCCCGAGCGGGCCCACCGTCGTCGCCGGCGGCCTGACCATCGAGGACGTGGCCGAGCGGACCGGGGTGGTCATCCCGGACGGGGACTACGAGACGGTGGCCGGCTACGTGCTCACCCGGCTCGGCCGGGTGGCCGACGCGGGCGACGAGGTCACGCTCGGCGAGGCGGTCCTGCGGGTCGTCGCCGTCGACGGCCGGCGGATCACGCAGGTCGAGGTCACTTCCCCGCCGGCGACCGGAGCGAGCTGAGAACGAGAGAGGCCCCGGGGGCTCCCGGGGCCTCTCTCATCTGTGTCCGAGGGGGGACTTGAACCCCCACGCCCTAATACGGGCACTAGCACCTCAAGCTAGCGCGTCTGCCAATTCCGCCACCCGGACGAGTGCGGAGAAACCGTAGCAAAGGCCGGGCCCAGACACCGCATCGGCACCCTCTTTTCCCGTCCGCTCATGACCTCCCGGGTCATGGTCCGGTGCCGAGCTCCCGCGGACGATGAGGCCATGACTGCGAACAGCCTCGACGTTCTCGCCTGGGGTCGGATCGGCCTGGGGATCGCGTCCCTGGCGGCGCCGACGGCGACCGGCCGGCTCTTCGGCATCGCCCCGACCCCGGAGACGGGCTAGCTGACCCGCATCTACGGCGCCCGGGCGGTGGCGCTCGGCGCGGCGTACCTGCTGGCGGATCCCGGCGAGCGCGACCGTCTCCACCTGCTGTCTCTGGGCGTGGACCTCTCCGACACGGCGACCGGCTTGGGGCACCTCGTGCGCCGCGACGGCAGGCCGCGGGCGATGGCGCTGGTGACCGCGCTGACCGGTGGCTACGCGGCGGTGGGCGCGGGGCGTGCGGTACGCCGACACGCCCGGCGCCTTGAACCGTCGGGACGCACCTGCAACGGTGGGAAAGGTCTCTGACCTCGAACCGAGAAGGCAAGCCATGCTCACCCTCACCGAGAACGCCTGCACGATCGTCAAGCAGATGACCGACGCCCCCGACGTACCCGACTCCGCGGGACTGCGCATCACCCAGGCCGAGGCCGGCTTCGCCGTGTCCGCGGCCGAGCAGGCCCAGCCGGGCGACCAGGTCGTCGAGCAGGACGGCGCGACCGTGTACCTCGACCAGGGCGCCGCCGACCAGCTCGACGCGATGGTGCTCGACGCCGGCATCGACGACACGGGCACGCTCCAGTTCGGCCTCATGGCCCAGGCCTAGCCGCGATCTAGGACCGACGGCGGCACTCTGGGATCGTGGGCGCATGCAGGACCTGCGCATCGCCTTCGCTCCCGGAGTGACCCCCGACAAGTGGGCCCGTGTCTGGCGCGAGCGGAACCCGCGGGTCCGGCTCCACCTGGTGCCGGTCGACGAGGGCCTCGGCCGGACGGCGCTCGACGACGGCCTCGCCGACATGGCCCTGGTGCGGCTGCCCGTCGACCTGGACGCGCCGGCGCCGCTGCACTGCGTGCGCCTGTACGACGAGGTGCCGGTCGTGGTCGCGAGCCGTGACCACTTCGTGGCGGCCTCCGACCCGGAGGTGCCGATCCCCGTGGCGGACCTCGCCGACGAGCAGCTGGTGCTCCCCCACCCGTCCGGCTGGACCCCGACCGCCGAGCAGCTCCCGTTCCCCGAGATGACGGTCAAGGACGCCATCGAGGTGACCGCCTCCGGCACCGGCATCGTGATCGTCCCCATGTCCGTCGCCCGGCTGCACCACCGCAAGGACGTCGTCCAGCGCCCGGTGGAGCTCGACCCGACGACCGTCGCTCTCGTCTGGCTGCGGGACGCCGACAGCCCGGTGCATCAGGACTTCGTGGGCGTCGTCCGCGGACGACGGTCCAGCAGCAGTCGCTAGCCAGCGACTGCCGGCTGGCGGTTGTGTCGGACCCCTGAGCTGTGATGGGTGTGGCGCGATCCCCACGGGGCCCACTGCCTGGTCGACGCCGCCGGAAGCCGCCGCATCATCCGCGACGCTGCCTGAGTCACCCGAGCCGAGTCGCCGCCCACTCCCCCAGGATCCGTGCGCTCCGGTCCACCAGCGCGACCCACTCCAGCGCGCCCTCGTCGGCGTTGTCGGAGACGTGCTTGACCAGGCGGACCGGAAGGCCGAACTCCCGGGCGACGTACGCGACGGCGTAGCCCTCCATGTCGACCAGCTGTGCCTGCGCGGCGAGGCGGGTCCGGACGGCTGGGTCGGTCACGAACACGTCGCCGCTTGCGAGGACGGTCTCCCCCGTGCCGACGACGATCCGCTCGCGCGGGTCGTAGCCGAGCGCACGGATGGCGTCGGCGTTGATGTCGTGGTTGACGACCGTGCCGACCTCGTAGAGGCCGTGCTCGGCGCCGAGGCCGTCGTGGAGGCCGCCGGCCGTGCCGAGGTTGACCACCTCGAGGTCGGCCAGGTCCCCGCGGCCCGCGAGATGCCGGGCGAGCGCCGTCGCCGCGGCGGTCTTGCCGATGCCGGTGACCAGGACCTCGATCCCGGCGGGCACGTGGGCCGCCTCGGCGCGGGTGGCGGCGACGACGAGAGGACGAGGCACGGCGCTCACCCTAGTGCGCCGGTGGACCCGGCAGGATGGCGCCGTGCCCTCCCCCTCGCCCTCCCCCTCGCCGTCCACCGTCGCCGTCGGGCGCGCACCCGGCCGCGTGAACCTCATCGGCGAGCACACCGACTACAACGGCGGCCTCTGCCTGCCGTTCGCGGTCGACCTCGCGACGACCGCGACGGTACGCCGCCGCGACGACGACCGCCTGGTGATGAGGAGCCGCGAGGCCCCCGCGGGAGACGAGCAGTGGACGGCGTACGTCGTCGGGGTGGTGGCCGAGCTGCGGCGCCTCGGCTGGGACGTGCCCGGCCTCGACGTCGATGTGACGTCCACGGTGCCCCTCGGAGGCGGGCTCTCCAGCTCGGCGGCGCTGGAGTGCGCGGTCGCGACCGCGGTCGCGGGGCTGCTGGGGCAGGCGCTCGATGGTGCCACCCGGCGCGAGGTCGCCGAGGCCTGTCGTCGCGCGGAGACCGAGCACGTCGGTGCCCCGACCGGCGGCATGGACCAGCTGGCCGCGATGCTCGGGGCGGACGGCCACGCCCTCCTCGTCGACTTCGCCGACCGCGACCGGCCGCAGGTCACTCCCGTCCCCCTGCCGGTGTCCCGGGACGGTCTCGCCCTCCTCGTCACCGACACCGGTGTGCGCCACGTCCTCGCCGACGGCGACGGCGGCTACGCCCAGCGGCGCCGGGAGTGCGCGGCCGGCCATCCCCGGCGCCTGCGCCACGTGACGCGCGAGAACGAGCGGGTCCGCGCCGCCGTCGAGGCGATCGACGCCCGCGCGTGGCCGCGTCTGGGCGACCTGATGACCGCCTCGCACGGCTCGCTGCGCGACGACTACGAGGTCTCGGTGGACCGCCTCGACGTCGTCGTCGACGCCGCGATCGGCGCGGGCGCGCTGGGATCGCGGATGACCGGCGGCGGCTTCGGTGGCTGCACGATCACGCTGGTCGCGGAGAAGCGGCTCGGTGTCGTCCGCGACGCGGTCGACGCGGCGTACCGCGCCCGGGACTGGGCCGCGCCGGGCCACCATGTCGTTCAGCCGGGGCGCGGTGCGGAGGTGCTCAGCGCGGTCGAGTAGGGCGGGTTCACCTCGGTGGTCGTTGCGGTTTGGGACCAAACCGCAACGATTTCGGCGGGTCACGTGCGGTTTGTGCCCAAAGGCAACGCGTTCCACCCCCGTACGACGGACCGGGCCCGCCCCCGCGCGACGGCGAGGACGGGCCCGGTCGCGGACCTGGTCAGCTCACTTGAGCTCGGCGCTCGACAGCCCGAGGACCCGCCGGGCGACGATGAGCTGCTGGATCTGCTGGGTGCCCTCGAAGATGTCGAGGATCTTGGAGTCGCGCGCCCACTTCTCGAGGAGCTCCTCCTCGCTGTAGCCGACCGAGGCGCACAGCTCGACGCAGGACAAGGTCACGTCGGAGCCGACGCGGCCGGCCTTCGCCTTCGCCATCGAGGCCTCGAGCGAGTTGGGCTTGCGGTTGTCGGCCATCCAGGCCGCCTGGAGGGTGAGCAGGCGCCCGGCCTCCCAGTCGGCCTCCAGCTGCAGGAACCGCGCGGCCGCCGCGTGCTGCAGGATCGCCGGGCGGTCGTAGTCGACCTCGATCCCGGCCTCCTTGAGCAGGTCGCGGGTCAGGTCGAGGGAGGCGCGAGCGCACCCCACGGCCATCGCGGCCACCAGCGGGCGGGTGTTGTCGAAGGTCGCCATCGCGCCGGCGAAGCCCTGCTCGACGTTGATCTCCGGCGAGCCGAGGAGGTTCTCCTTCGGCACCCGCGCGTCGGTGAAGGTGATGACGGCGGTGTCGGAGGCACGGATGCCGAGCTTCTCCTCCAGCCGCTCGACCTTCACCCCCGGCGTGCCCTTCTCCACGACGAACGACTTGATCGCCGCACGGCCGAGGGACTTGTCGAGGGTCGCCCACACGACGATGCAGTCGGAGCGCTCGCCGGAGGTGACGAAGATCTTCTCGCCGTTGATCACGTACTCGTCGCCGTCGAGCACCGCGGTGGTGGAGATGGCGGCCGAGTCCGAGCCGAAGTGCGGCTCGGTGATCGCCATCGAGGCCCAGCGGCCCTTGAAGCGCTCGAGCTGCTCGTCGTTGGCGACCGACGCGATCGCGGAGTTGCCGAGGCCCTGGCGCGGCATGGAGAGCAGGAGGCCGGTGTCGCCCCAGCACATCTCCGCGACCGAGGTGACCGAGGCGAGGTTGGCGCCGTTCTTGACCTTGCCCTTGTCCTCGTCGCCGCCGTCACGGCGTACGCCGGTCGCGCCGGCGCCCTCGCTCGCGCCGGACTCGGAGAGCCCGTCGATCATCGCGGCGAGCATGTCGAGCTCCTTGGGATACTCGTGCTCGGCGATGTCGTACTTGCGGGAGATCGGTCGCAGCATGTTCATCGCGACCTGGTGGGCCTGGTCCACCAGCGCCCGGTGCTTCTTCGGAACCTCGAGATTGATGGCCATCAGACGAGCACCGTCCCTTCCATGATGCCGATGGCACGCAGGTCGCGGTACCACCGCTCGACCGGGTGCTCCTTGACGAACCCGTGGCCTCCGAGCAGCTGGACGCCGTCGAGGCCGATCTGCATGCCCTTGTCGGTGCATGCCTTGCGAGCGAGGGCGACCTCGCGCGCGAAGTCCTTGCCGGCAGCGGCGCGGGAGGCCGCCCGGTAGGTCAGCAGGCGCATGCCCTGCAGCTCGATCGCGATGTTGGCGACCATGAAGGCCACCGACTGGCGGTGGGCGATCGGCTCGCCGAAGGCCTCCCGCTCCTTGACGTACGGCGTGACGTAGTCGAGCACGGCCTGGGCGGTGCCGACCGCGAGGGCGCACCACGCCAGGCGCGAGAGGCGCACGCACTCGGTGTAGGTCGACCCGTCCGTCTCCCCGAGCACCGCGTCGGCGGGCACCGTGACGTCGTCGAGGACCAGCTTCGTGAGGGAAGCCGCCCGCACGCCCATGGCGGGGTCGCCCTCGATGGAGAGGCCGTCGGTCGACGACTCGACCAGGAAGAGCACCGGCGTGCCGTCGAGGCTGGCTCCGACGATGAAGAGCTCGGCGCTGTCACCGCGGGCGACCAGGCTCTTGGTGCCGTTGAGGACGTAGCCGTCGGCGGTCCTGCGGGCGGTCGTCGACGGGCTGAGCACGTCGAAGAGCACGGTGGGCTCGTTGAGCGCCAGCGCCGCGGCGGGGACGGTGCCGTCCTCCGCGCTGAACGGCGGGAGGTAGGTCTGCTGCTGCGCGTCGGTGCCCCACAGGCCGATCGCGGTGGCGACCGAGCCCGGCGCGAGCGTAGCGACGGCGAGGCCCATGTCGCCCTTGGCCAGGGCCTCGGCGACCAGCGTCCCGGCCATCGCGGAGCGCTCCTCGGAGACGCCGCCGAGCGCCTCGGGCACGCCCAGGATCGGCAGGCCGATCTCGAGGCTGGCCTTGAGCACGTCGTCGGGAGCCGCGCACGCCTTGTCGGCCGCGGCGGCCGCCGGGCGCACGATCTCCTCGGCGAACTCGGTGACGACGTCGACGAGCATCTGCTCGTCCTCGCCGGGCGTGAGGTCGAAGATCCCGGGCGCCGGGGCGTTGGTCGGGCGGGTGCCCGGCTGTCCGCCCTTGCCGGCCTTGGCGAAGGTCCGGTTGGCGTTGGTCATCGTCTTGAACCCGGTCCGGGTGACCGAGAAGACGGCCTGCTCGGCCGGCTTGCGGAGGCGGACCTTGTCGAGGAGGTCGGTCTGGGCGAGCCGGTTGAGCCCGGCGACGAGATAGCCGATCGGATCGCGGCTCTCGCTGCTCGGAACCCCGTGCTTGCCGCCCGGCTTGAGGTTGCTGATCAGGGACATGGGCCAAATGTAACTGCGAGTTACACATTGCGCTACAGGTGCCGGCCATTTCCTCGCCCCGGGTGCGGCAGGTCACAGCCGGCCTCCTAGGATCGGAGCCATGGCGCAGGGTGCAGACGACAGCTCGGACGTGCGGCGCGACGGCGCGGAGCCGGCGCTGGCGCCGTACGGCCCCCTCCCCCGCGGCGGCCGGGTCCGCCCGATGACGCGCTGGGGGACGCCGGTCATGCACCGCCCGCAGGCCCCCGTCGAGGTGTACGACGACGCGCTGCGCGCCCTCGCCGCGGACATGGTCGCCACGATGTACGCCGCCGACGGCGTGGGGCTCGCGGCCTGCCAGATCGGCGAGGACGTCGCGATGTTCGTCTTCGACTGTCCCGACGAGGAGGGCCGCCGCGTCGTGGGCGTCGTGTGCAACCCGGTCCTGGTGGAGCCGGAGGGGGTCGCCCGGCGGCTCGACGACAGCGGGGAGGGGTGCCTGTCCTATCCCGGCGCCTTCGTCGACTGCGCCCGACCGGACTACGCGGTGGTGGAGGGCACCGGGCTCGACGGCAGCCCGGTCCGCTTCGAGGGCGACGGCCTGCTCGCCAAGTGCCTGCAGCACGAGACCGACCACACCCGCGGCATCGTGTTCGGCGATCGGATCTCGGCGAAGGCCATGAAGAAGCTGCGCAAGCAGCACGACGCGGCCGCCGAGGACTACCCGCCGGAGTGGCCGACCTGATCTGGCGGGGTCCGCGGTGGGCTAGCGTCTGGCCATGCCCGTCGACCCCTCCCTGTCCGGCCTCCTCGAGGCCATCGCAGCCGGCACCCCGATGTCCGCGCTCTCCCCCGCCGATGCCCGTGCGGTGTTCCGCATGATGACGGTGGACGGACGCCCGCCCGGCACGCTGCCCGCCGTCGGCACGGTGGAGGACGACAAGGTCGCGGGTGCCGAGGGGCCCCTGGCCGCACGGGTCTACCGTCCGGAGGGCGCCGGCCCGTTCCCCACCGTGGTCCTGCTGCACGGCGGCGGATGGGTCATCGGAGACCTCGACACCCACGCCGCCATGGCACGCACGATCTGCGCGGGCGCGGAGGCGGTCGTCGTCGCGGTGGACTACCGGCTGGCTCCCGAGTCGCGCTTCCCTGCGGCAGCCGAGGACGCCATCGCCGCGGTCCGCGACGTGCGGGCCCGCCGTGAGGAGTACGGCGGCACCGACGTCGTCGCGGTCGCCGGCGACTCCGCGGGCGGCAACCTGTGCGCCGTCGCCACGCAGCACGTGCCGGGGCTCGCGGCCCAGCTGCTCGTCTACCCGGCCACCGACGTGCTCGGCGACTACGCCTCGCGGACCGAGAACGCCCACGGCTACTTCCTCGACGAGGCGACCATGGGATGGTTCATCGGGAGCTACGCCACTCCGGAGACCGACCTCCTCGACCCGCGCCTCTCCCCGCTGCGCGGTGAGCTCGCGGGACTCCCGCCCGCCGTGGTGGTCACCGCGGAGTTCGACCCGCTGCGCGACGAGGGCGTCGCGTACGCCGATGCCCTCGCCGCCGCGGGCGTCCACGTCGAGCAGACGACCTATCCGGGGCTGATCCACGGCTTCTTCGACATGGGCCCCTGGTCGCCGGCCTGCCAGGCCGCGATCGACGACACGGTCGGCCGGTTCGCGGCCCTGCTCAGCTCCGCTGGGCGTGGCTAGGCAGCACGCAGGCGGCGTCCAGGCCGAGCACCCGGTTGAGCCGGCCGAAGGCGAGCCACGAGCCCAGGCACATCGACAGCTCGACGATCTCCCGGTCGGTGTAGTGCACGCGCATGCGCTGCCAGAAGCCGTCGTCGATGCCGTGGTGGTCGAGCGCGTACCGGTCGGCGTACTCCGCCGCGAGACGGGCGCGCTCGTCGAGGTCGGGAGTGGTCCGCCAGTCCTGGACCGCCTGGTCGAAGGTCTCCTCGACCTTCGTGCCGTCCCGCTCGGTGCGCCAGTCCTGGCAGAACAGGCAGCCGTTGATCTGGGCGACCCGGAGCCGGGCCGCCTCGAACTCGCGCAGCCCGAGCGTGCTGTGCTCGTAGACGCTCATGGCCAGCGTGGCGGCAGCGGGGCCGATGCCGGGCACCAACTCCCCCCAGACGTAGCCGATCGGGTCCTTGCCGTCGGGGATCTCCAGGAACATCACGCCTCCCGGCGGCTGAGGTAGGTGCTGGGGGCGAGGGGCACGTCGAGGCCGTCGTACAGGCCGGGCGGAGCCGCGCGCAGCCAGGGGATGGCGTTGACCAGGCGGTTGGCGGCGGTCGCGTTGCCGCCGGCGGCGCGGTTGCCGCCCTCGTCGGTGGCCTCGACGTTGACCTCGATCCGCGGTCGCCCCTCCACGATGACCCGGTGGGCGCCGTCCCCGCCGTCGGGCGGCATCGGCCAGTCGTAGGCGCAGGACGCGCTGATCCGGGTGACGTGCTCGATCACGATCCGCGGCTCTCCCCCGACGATGCCCTGCACCTCGAAGCGCAGCGCGCCCTGGGTGCCGGCGCGGAAGTCGCCGAGCGCGGTCGTCACGTCGCTGTCGAGAGCCCGCCGCTCGACGGTCTCCCGCAGCTCGTCGACCTCGACGCCGAGCGCGCGGGCGATCAGGCGGACCTGGCCGCCCCAGACCATCGACGGGATGCCCGGCGCCACCATCGGCGGCTCGTAGTCCATCGGCTCCCCCATGCCGACGATTGCGCGCACCGAGTCCTCGGCGTCGTAGGTCGAGTAGTCGAAGATCTCCTGGCAGCGGATCTGGTCGACCTCCGACGCGAGACCGCTGACCAGGGCGGGCAGCAGGTCGTTGCCCCAGCCGGGGTCGATGCCGCTGACGAAGAGCGCGGCGCCCCCGTCGGCGCACGCCTTCTCGATCGGTTCGCGCAGCTCCGCCGGCGCGCTGCGGTGGTCGTAGAGCGCGTACACCGACGGCGTGACCACCACGGCCCCCACGCTCAGGGCGCGGGTGATGTCGGCGACCGCTTCGTCGGGGCGCAGCTCGCCGGAGGCGGCGTACACGACCGCTCCCCCGCCGTCGAGCGTCGCCAGGGCCGCCGCGGCGTCGTCGGTCGCGGCGACGCCCAGCGTCCGGTCCAGGCCCGCCAGGTCGCCGGCGTCGCGACCGACCTTCGCGGGGTCGCTCACCACGACGGCCGCCAGACTCAGCCCGGGGTGCGCCGCGACCGCGCGCAGCGACGCGCGCCCCATGTTGCCCGTCCCCCAGACGAGCACGGGGACCGACGGGTAGAACGTGTTCTCATCCACCATGGGGGGAGGGTAGGCGCCCCGGGCCCGTCGCGGTAGTGCGACAGCGTGTCCGATCTGGTGAGGGCTCAGCGACGGGCGGTGACGTAGCAGGCCACGGCCGTCGCCGCCGCCACGTTGAGTGAGTCGACGCCGTGCTCGATCGTGCGCGCCATCGGGATGATCGCCCGCCGGTCGGCGGCCTGCTCCCAGCGCGCCGACAGCCCGTGTCCCTCCGAGCCGAGCACGAGCGCGACCTTCTCCTCGCCCGCGACGGCATCCTCGATGGGTACGGCGTCCGGCGCGAGCGTCAGCGCGACGGTGGTGAAGCCCCGCCGGCTCAGGTCCGTCAGGGCGTCGTGCCAGTCCGGCAGCCGGGTCCACGGCAGGGCGAAGACGGCGCCCATCGCGACCTTGATCGCGCGCCGGTAGAGCGGGTCCGCGCACCGCGGGGCGAGCAGCACGGCGTCGAAGCCGAGCGCCGCGCCCGAGCGCAGGATGGCGCCGACGTTGGTGTGGTCGACGATGTCCTCCAGCACGAGCACCGACCGGGCGCCGGCGAGGACGTCGTCCAGGGCGGGCAGCGGCCGCCGTTGGAGCGAGGCCAGCGCGCCACGGTGGACGTGGAAGCCGGTCACCTTCTCGGCGAGCGCCTCGGAGAGGACGTAGCAGGGGGCGTCCGAGCGGTCCAGCACGTCGGCGAGCCCGTCCAGCCAGCGCGGCGCCATCAGGAAGGAGCGCGGGGCGAAGCCGGCCTCCACCGCTCGACGCACGACCTTCTCGCCCTCGGCCAGGAAGAGCCCGTGCTCGGCCTCGAGATGCTTGCGCAGCTCGACGTCGCGCAGGTCGCGGTAGTCGCCGAGCCGCGGGTCGGCGGCGTCGGTGATGTCGACGAGCTCGGCCATCGCCCGCTCAGCCCGGGAAGGCGTCCGGGTGCGCCACGGCGACGACGTCGCCGACGACGATGATCGCCGGGGGCTTCACGCCCTCCGCGACCAGGCGCTCCTCGAGGGTCCCGAGGGTGGCGAGGACCGTTCGCTGCGTGGGCATCGTGCCGTCGCACACGACGGCGACGGGCGTGGACTCCGGCCGTCCGCCTGCGACGAGCGCCTTCGCGATGTGCGGGGCGTTCTCCACGCCCATCATCACCACGACCGTCCCCTGCATCCGGCCCAGCGCGTCGTAGTTGACCAGGGACTCCGGATGGCCCGGCGGCAGGTGGCCGGAGACGACCGTGAACTCGTGGGTGACCCCGCGGTGCGTGACCGGGATGCCCGCGATGCCCGGCACGGAGACGGGCGAGGTCAGGCCGGGGATCACGGTGACGGGCACGCCGGCGGCGCGGCAGGCGATGATCTCCTCGAAGCCGCGCCCGAACACGAAGTTGTCGCCGCCCTTGAAGCGCACGACCCGCTTCCCGGAGAGCGCGCGCTCCACGATGATCCGGTTGATCTCCTCCTGCTGGGCCGAGCGCCCGCGCGGGAGCTTCGCGACGTCGACGAGCTCGACGTCGCTGGGCAGGTCGCCGAGCAGCTCGCGGGGAGCCAGCCGGTCCGCCACGACCACGTCGGCCGCCATCAGTGCCTTGCGCCCGGCGATCGAGATCAGCTCGGGGTCGCCCGGACCGCCGCCCACGAGGGTGACGCCGGGGGTCCGCTCCGGCGTGGACGCGCGGTGGTGCGGCGCCGCGATGGTGCCGTCCCGCAGCCCGGCGACGATCTCGTCCCGGACCGAGGCGGAGCGCCGCGGGTCGCGGTTGCCGACCACCGCCACGGTGATCCCGGCCTCGCGGCCGATCGCGGGCGTCCACGCCGTGGCGAGGGTCGCGTCGTCGGAGCGGACGCAGAACACCCGCTGCTCCTCGCACAGTCGCGACACGCGGTCGTTGACGGCGCGGTCGTCGGTCACCGCGATCACGTACCAGGCGCCGTCGAGGTCGGCGTCGGCGAAGGCCCGCTGGTGCCAGGTGATCTCGCCGGACCCGACGAGCCCCTCGATCGCCGGGGTGACCTGCGGCGAGACGACGTGGACGTCGGCCCCGACGGCGATCAGCTGCGGCACCCGGCGCTGGGCCACGTGGCCGCCGCCGACGACGAGCACGCGGCGCCCGGCGAGGCGCAGACCGGACGGGTACGGCGGGAAGTCGCTCACGGCCCCATTCTCCCGACAGTCCGCCCGAGGTCGTTGGCCCGGGCCAACCACCGGACTACCTTCGGGTGACATGAGTCTCGATCGCCCGGTCAGCCCGGACCCGTACCCGCTCCTGCCCGCCGCCGCGTCCTTCGCGGTGACCAGCGCCGACGTCACCGACGGCCAGCCGCTCAAGGACGACCAGGTCCACGCGCTCGGCAACACCTCGCCACAGCTGACGTGGGAGCCGGGCCCGGAGGGCACCCAGAGCTACGTGGTCACCTGCTTCGACCCCGACGCGCCGATCCCCAGCGGGTTCTGGCACTGGGTCGTCGTCGACATCCCGGCAGACGTGACGAGCCTCGACACCGGTGCCGGGTCGTCCGACGCCAGCCTGCCCGCGGGCGCCTTCCACGTCCGCAACGACTTCGGTACGCCGGACTTCGCCGGCGCCGCGCCGCCCGAGGGCGACCAGGTGCACCGCTACTTCTTCGTGGTGCACGCGGTGAAGGAGCCGACGCTCGGCGTCGACTCCTCCGCCACGCCCGCCGTCGTCGGCTTCAACCTGGCCTTCAAGACCCTCGGCCGCGCGATCCTCACCGGCACCTACCGGCATTGAGCCCTTCGGGGGCTACAGCCCCATGCTCTTGGCGATGATCAGCTTCATCACCTCGGACGTGCCGCCGTAGATCCGGGTGACCCGGGTGTCGGCGTACAGCCGGGCGATCGGGTACTCATTCATGTACCCGTAGCCGCCGTGCAGCTGCAGGCACCGGTCGATGACCCGGCCCGCGACCTCGGTGCAGAACAGCTTGGCCGAGGCGGCGTCCACGGCGGACAGCTCACCGGCGTCGTGCGCCTCGAGCGCCCGGTCGCAGACGGCCTGCGCGGCGTCGACCTCGGCCTGGCAGGCGGCCAGCTCGAACTTGGTGTTCTGGAACGACGCCACCGGCGCGCCGAAGACCTTGCGCTCCTCGACATAGGCCTGGGTGAACCGGACCGCCGCGGCGGCCTGCGCGTAGGCGCCGTACGCGATGCCGAGACGCTCCTGCGGGAGGTTCTGGCCCAGATAGGAGAAGCCCTCGTTCTCCTCGCCGAGCAGGTCGCTCACGGGGACCCTGACGTCGGTGAACGACAGCTCGGCCGTGTCGGAGGTGCGCAGGCCGAGCTTGTCGAGCTTGCGGCCGACGGCCCAGCCCTCCGACGTCGTGTCGACGCAGAGCAGCGAGATGCCGAAGCGCCGGTTGCTCTCCAGGGGCGGCGAGGTGCGGGCGCACACGATGACGCGGTCGGCGAGGACGCCGCCGGTGATGAAGGTCTTGGCACCGTTGAGGACGTAGTGGTCGCCGTCGCGCTTCGCCGTGGTCTGCATGCCGGCCAGGTCGGAGCCGGTGCCGGGCTCGGTCATCGCGATCGCCCACATCTCGGTGCCGGCGACGAAGCCCGGCATCCAGCGCTTGAGCTGCTCGGGCGTGCCGAGCTTGAGCAGGTACGGCAGGCAGAGCTCCACGTGCACCCCGGACCCGCCCAGGTTCACCCCGGCGCGGGCGCACTCCTCGGTGAGGATCGCGGAGAACTTGAACGAGTGGATCCCCGCGCCGCCGTACTCCTCCGGCACCTCGATCCCGAACACGCCCAGCTCGCCGAGCTTGGTGTAGAGCTCGCGCGAGACCTGGCCCGCGTCGTACCACTCCTGGTAGTTCGGCACGACCTCCGTCTCCAGGAAGGCGCGGATGGTCCGGCGGTAGTCCTCGTGGTCCTCGTTGAACACTGTGCGGCGCATGGGCTCATGCTGCCACCGGCGTCAACGACCGTCCTCAGCGGACCGACCTGCCGCCCGCCTCGCGCAGCAGCTGCTCGAACGGGGTCGGGGCGGCGAGCTCGTCGTCGACGGTACGACGCCGGGGGGCGCCGTCCGCCGCGGCCGGGGCGGCTCCGAGGAGGGCGGCCAGCTCGCCGGCCGCCCGCTCGACCCGCTTGTCCAGGGAGCCGTCGTCCGTCGCGCCGAAGTCCTCGCTCGCCGCGAAGACGCCCGTCGGCACGACGACCGCGTGCAGGTAGGCGAACAGCGGACGCAGCGCGTGGTCGAGGACCAGGCTGTGCCGGGCGGTCCCGGCGGTCGCCGCGATGACGACCGGCTTGCCGTCGAGCATGCCGTTCTCGAGGACGTCGAAGAAGGTCTTGAACAGGCCCGAGTACGACGCCGAGAAGACCGGCGTGACGACCGCGAGCGCGTCGGCGTGCCGGACCGCGGCGATCGCCTGCGCCAGCTCGCCGGTCGCGAAGCCCGTCAGCAGGTGGTCGGCGAGCGCGTGGGCGAGCGGGCGCAGCTCGACGTGCTGGACGTCGACGGCCTGCCCCCGGGCGCCGACCGCCCGCTCGACGGCGTCGCCGAGCTTGTCGGCGAGCAGCCGGGTCGAGGACGGGACCGAGAGCCCCGCCGAGATGACGACGATCCGTCGGCTGGTCATGACTGGACCTCCTCCTCGATGTCCCCGGCGCGGTCGGTCGTGCCGGTCATGGTGTCCGCCGCGTGCACGGTCGCGTCCTTCGCCCCGCCGGCGGCGGCCACGAGGGAGGCGTGGGTGGGGGCATCCGGGACCGACGCCGGACGGCCCTCCGCGAAGCCCTTGCGCATCTCCGGCAGGATCTCGCCGAGCAGGTCGAGCTGCTCGAGCACGGTCTTGAGCGGAAGCCCGGCGTGGTCGACCAGGAAGAGCTGGCGCTGGTAGTGCCCGGCGTACTCGCGGAACGAGAGGGTGCGCTCCAGCACCTGCTGGGGGGAGCCGACGGTGAGCGGGGTGTGCTCGCTGAAGTCCTCCAGCGACGGGCCGTGGCCGTAGACCGGGGCGTTGTCGAAGTACGGGCGGAACTCCCGCACGGCGTCCTGGCTGTTGGGCCTTATGAAGAACTGCCCGCCCAGCCCGACGATGGCCTGCTCGGCCGTGCCGTGGCCGTAGTGCTCGAAGCGCTCGCGGTACAGGCGCACCATCTGCTCGGTGTGCGACTTCGGCCAGAAGATGTGGTTGTGGAAGAAGCCGTCGCCGTAGTACGCCGCCTGCTCGGCGATCTCGGGGCTGCGGATCGAGCCGTGCCATACGAAGGGCGCGACGCCGTCGAGCGGGCGCGGGGTGGAGGTGTAGCCCTGCAGCGGCGTGCGGAAGCGCCCCTCCCAGTCGACCACGTCCTCGCTCCAGAGCCGGCGCAGCAGCGCGTAGTTCTCGATCGCGAGGTTGATGCCCTGGCGGATGTCCTTGCCGAACCAGGGATAGACCGGTCCGGTGTTGCCGCGGCCCATCATCAGGTCGTTGCGACCGTCCGTGAGGTGCTGCAGCTTGGCGTAGTCCTCCGCGATGAGCACGGGGTCGGTGGTCGTGATCAGCGTCGTGGCGGTGGAGAGGATGATCCGCTCGGTCTGTGCGCCGATGTAGGCCAAGGTGGCGGTGGGGTTGGACGCGATGAAGGGCGGGTTGTGGTGCTCCCCCGTCGCGAAGACGTCGAGGCCGATCTCCTCGGCCTTCTTCGCGATGGCGACGGTGGCCTTGATCCGCTCGTGCTCCGAGGGGGTGTGGCCGGTGGTCGGGTCGGTGGTGACGTCGCCGACGGTGAAGATCCCGATCTGCATGGTCCGCTCCTGGTGGGTCCGGGTGTGTCACCCGCTGCAACAGATGACATGTCAACCATATTCCCTTCCGCCGTCCGCGCGCAGCCGGGGTCTCCCTAGAATCTGGCCGTGGGCGACGCGACGACCGAGGACATCCTGGGCGCTCCCTGGGAGGCGGAGACGATCCCGCTCGAGGACGACTTCGAGGGCGAGTGCGTGGCGACGCTGGTCCGCCGACGCACCGCCGAGCCGACGGCGTACGCCACCTTGCACGTCCACGGCTTCTCCGACTACTTCTTCCACGCGGCGTACGGCGAGTGGTGGCTCGAGCGCGGACACAGCATGTACGGCCTCGACCTGCGCAAGTACGGCCGCTCGCTGCGCCCCCACCAGTCCGCGACCTATGTCGCCGACCTCGCGGAGTACTTCGCCGAGCTCGACGCCGCCTGGGAGCGGATCACCGTGCGCGACGGCCACCGGGAGGTGGTCCTGTCGGGCCACTCGACCGGCGGCCTGGTGGTCGCCCTGTGGGCCGACGCGCGCCGGCCCCCGGAGCTCGTCGGGCTGCTCCTGAACTCCCCCTGGCTCGACCTCCAGGGCAGGCCCTGGATGCGCTCCCCCGTCGCGAACCTGGTGATCGACCGGGCCGGCCGGCGCCGGCCGCTGCGCGAGCTGAGGCGCGAGGTCAACGGCTACTACGGCCGGAGCCTGCACCGCGACCACGATGGCGAGTGGGACTTCGACCTCACCTGGAAGCCCGTCGACTCCTTCCCCGTCCGCCTCGGCTGGCTGCGTGCCGTGCGGCAGGGGCACGCCCGGGTCCAGGCCGGGCTCGACGTGCCGGCGCCGGTGCTCGTGCTCTCCTCCGACCGCTCCGGGCGCCCGACCGGCATGGACGAGGAGGTCTTCTCCACCGACATCGTCCTCGACGTCGAGCAGATCCGCCGCTGGTCGGTCGCGCTCGGCCGGCACGTCACCTACGCCGCCGTACCGGGTGCCGTGCACGACGTCGTCCTGTCCCGCGGCGGACCGCGAGCCCGCGCGTACGACGAGATCGACCGCTGGCTGCGGGCCTACGTGCGGCACTAGGGTCGGCGCCATGGACCCCGTGACCGGACTCTCCCTGGGCCGCATCGTCATCGGTGTGGGCGCCCTGGCCGCTCCCTCGACCACCGCGCGCGTGTTCGGGCTCGACCCCGAGGCCAACCCCCAGCTCGCCTACATGGGCCGGATGTTCGGCGCCCGCGAGGTCGCCCTCGGTGCGCTGACGCTCGCCTCCCGCGGCCCGCTGCGCCGCAACCTGACCGCGGTCGGCGTGGCGGTCGACGGAGCCGACCTCGCCAACGGCCTGATCGAGCTGACCCGGAGCAATGTCACCAAGGTCGCGAGCGGGCTGCTGGTCGGCGCCGCCGCCGGCGCCGTGGGCTCGGGCGTCCTGGCCCTCGCGCGCGGGCGCGGTCAGGGCCGCTAGCAGCCAGGCCGGCGCCTCAGACGACCAGCGCCACCACGGCGACCAGGCCGACCACGACGATCGCCGAGCGCAGGGCGAGCGGCGGGAGCCGGCGGCCCACCGACGCCCCGAGCATGCCGCCGACCACGGCGCCGACGGCGATGAGGAGCACCAGCAGCCAGTCGACCTCCGCCTCGGCGCCGAGCAGGCCGAGCTCGGCGACGAGGACGAAGACGAGCCCCGCCAGGGCGTTGACGAACGCCACCAGCACGTTCTTCACGCCGTTGAGGCGCTGGAGGCCCTCGGCGACGCCGATGCCCAGCACGCCCATGAGGAGCACGCCCTGGGCGGCGCCGAAGTAGCCGCCGTACACGCCCGTGGCGAAGACCGCGAGGGGCACCCACCGGGACCGCTCGCGGTTCGGCGTCCCGGCCTCCGCCCGGCCGGCGGCCTGGCGCTCGGCACGGGCCGCGACGGCGCGGGACAGGCGCGGCTGGAGGATCACCAGGGCGACTCCGAGCAGGATGAGGACCGGCACCACGGCCTCGAACGCGCCGGGAGGCAGGACCAGCAGCAGCACCGCGCCGAGCACGCCGCCGGTCGACGAGAACGCCAGCAGTCGCAGCACCCGGGCACGCTGGCCGGCGAGCTCGCGCCGATAGCCGACGGCACCGGCGACCGAGCCCGGCACCAGGCCCAGGCTGTTGGACATGTTCGCGGTCACGGGCGGCACGCCGATGGCGAGCAGCGTGGGGAACGTGATCAGGGTGCCCGAGCCGACGACCGCGTTGATCGTGCCGGCCCCGACGCCGGCCAGCAGGACGGCGACGGCCTCGAGGAGGGTCACTCCGCGGCGGGGTCCGCCGGAGGCGCGGGCGGGCCGGGACGGGCGGCGCTCTCGGCCTCGGCGATCGCCTCCTGGACGGCCGCGCTCGTGCTGGTCGCCGGGGCGACCGGCTCGCTGGGACCCATGTCGACGCGCTTCGCCGGACCCGGGCTGGTCTTCGGGATGCCGGCCACCTCGTGGATGGCCGAGCCGAGTCCCTCCAGGGCCTTGGTGATCTCCGAGGGGATCACCCACACCTTGTTGGCGTCGCCCTCGGCGATGCGCGGCATCATCTGCAGGTACTGGTAGGCCAGCAGCGACTGGTCGGGCCGGCCGTCGTGGATCGCCTGGAAGACGGTCTGGATCGCCTGGCCCTCACCCTGGGCGCGCAGGATCTGCGCCTCCCGCTCGGCCTGGGCGCGCAGGATCTGCGACTCGCGCTCACCCTCGGCGTTGAGGATCGCGGACTGCTTGTTGCCCTCCGCGGTGAGGATCGCCGACTGCCGCTGGCCCTCCGCCGACAGGACGAGCGCGCGCTTGTCGCGCTCGGCGCGCATCTGCTTCTCCATGGCGTCCTTGATGGAGGGAGGCGGGTCGATGCCCTTGATCTCCACGCGCTTGACCTTGATGCCCCAGCGGCCGGTCGTCTCGTCCAGGACGGCGGAGAGGCCGCTGTTGATCGACTCGCGGCTGGTCAGGGTCTGCTCGAGGTCCATGCCGCCGACGACGTTGCGCAGCGTGGTCATCGTCAGCTGCTCGATGGCCTGGATGTAGTTGGAGATCTCGTAGGTCGCCGCGATCGGGTCGGTCACCTGGAAGTAGATGACCGTGTCGATGTCGACGGTGAGGTTGTCCTCGGTGATCGCGGCCTGCGGCGGGAAGCTCACGACCTGCTCGCGCAGGTCGATGATGTAGCGCACCTTGTCGATGAACGGCACCACGAAGTTGAGGCCGGCCGGGAGCGTCTCCTTGTACTTCCCGAAGCGCTCGACGATGCCGGTGTAGGCCTGCGGGATCACCCGGATCGACTTCGCGACGACGGTGATCACCAGCAGGAGCAGCAGGACGAGCAGGACCAGGACGGTCATCGGAGCTCCTCGGGTCGGGGTTCGGACACGGGACGGACGTGGGCGGTGGCACCGGTGATCGAGACGACCTCGACCGTCACGCCGACGGCGATGACGGACTCCGGCGGCTCGGCGACGGCGAGCCAGGACTCCCCGCCGATCTTGACCCGACCGGGCCGGTGCTCGGAGACGGGCTCGGTGACGATGCCGCGGCTGCCGACCAGGCTTGCCGGTCCCAGGACGAGGTCCGGGCCGCCGTGGATCCGGCGTACGAGCGGCGGGCGGACGGCGCCGAGGAGCAGCACAGCGGTCGCGGAGGCGACGAGGACCTGGACGACGACGCTGTCGGTCACCAGCGCGGTCAGCACGCCCGCCACCGCGCCGCCGGCGAGCATGAGCAGGAAGAGGTCGAGGCTCAGCAGCTCGGCCAGAGCCAGCACGATCGCCGTGCCCAGCCAGGCCTCCCAGAGATGGTCCCGGAGCCAGTCCATGGCCGAACTCTAGTTGAGAGCCCTCGCTGCTAGCCGCGGTGGTGCTGCTTGCGCCGGGCGGCGTAGCGCCCGTCGTGGTGCTCGAGCACGAGCGGCATCCCGAAGGTCGCCGACAGTGCCTCGGGCGTGAGCGTCTCCGCGAGCGGGCCCTGGGCGACCACCTTGCCGCCGCGCAGCATCAGCACGTGGGTGAAGCCCGGCGGGATCTCCTCCACGTGGTGCGAGACCAGCACCGTCGCCGGCGAGAGCGGGTCGTAGGCCAGCACCGACAGGGTGGAGACCAGGTCCTCCCGGCCGCCGAGGTCCAGTCCCGCGGCGGGCTCGTCGAGCAGGAGCAGCTCGGGGTCGGTCATCAGGGCGCGGGCGATCTGCACCCGCTTGCGCTCGCCCTCGCTGAGGGTGCCGTAGGTGCGGTCCGCGAGCGCGGCGACGCCGACCTCGCGCAGCAGGGCGTCGGCGCGGTCGTGGTCGACCGTGTCGTACTCCTCGCGCCAGCGCCCGAGGACGGCGTACGACGCCGTGAGGACGAGGTCGCGCACCGTCTCGTTGCGCGGGATCTGCTCGGCGACCGCGGCGCTCGAGACGCCGATGCGCGGCCGCAGCTCGAAGACGTCGACCGTGCCGAGCAGCTCCCCGAGCAGGCCGACCGCGCCGGACGTCGGGTGCAGCTGGGCGGCCGCGATCTGCATCAGCGTGGTCTTCCCGGCGCCGTTGGCGCCCAGCAGGACCCAGCGCTCTCCCTCCCGGACGACCCAGCTGATGCCGTCGAGCAGGGTCGCCTGGCCACGTCGTACGGTCACCTCGGCGAGCTCCAGCACGGCGGACATGCGCTCCACCCTAACCAGTAGTCTGCGACCGGTGAGCGCACTCCCCGTATCCGCCCGGCTGGCGTGGTGGGGCACTGCCTGGCTGCGGGGCGGGGTCGGTCCCGACGACGTGCTCGACGCCGTCCACGGCGACGACGTCGCCCATGTGGTGACCTCCGCGGACGGCCCGTCCTCGCTGCTTCTCGAGCTCGCCGCCGCGCGCAACCGGGGAGCCGACGGCGCTGCCGCGGCCTTCCCCGCGCCCGGCGACCCGGCGGGGCTGCGCGGCCCGCGGGAGCTCACCAGCGCCGCGATCGAGGCCGGTGAGGTGGTGCTCCTCCCGGGGGCCGGCCTGGTCCCCCGCCGGGTCGGGCGGGCCGTGGAGTGGACGGTGCTGCCCGCCGAGCGACGCCCTCCCCCGGACCTCGGCGACGCCGACCGCCAGCTGCGGGCCGCCGTGCTGCACGCGGCGAACGCCCTCGCGGACCTCGACGCGGCGCGGTGGCAGCCGCTCGTCGCCGACGAGCTCCACGACCTGCGCACGGGCGTGCCCCTCCATGCTCCGCCGGGCACGCCCGCGCGCTGCCTGGACCTCGCGGGCCGGGCCCTGCACCTGGAGGCCGTCGTGGAGCTCGCCCTCGGCGACGACGGTGGCGCGGTCTCCGCGAGCGAGGCCGCCGCCCGCAGAGCCCTGCTGGAGCCGCTCGAGCGGGCGGCGCGGCACGCGCTGACGGCGGCGTGCTCGCCCGACGGCTGGCCACCGCCCGCCGCGGCGGCCGGGCACCGGTAGCCTGCACCCCGCGATGAGCACACAGTTTCCAGCGGACGACACCCTCCTGATCACCGTCACCGGCACCGACCGGCCCGGCGTCACCTCCGCGGTGCTGGAGAGCCTCGCGGGGTCCGGGGTGAGCGTGGTGGACCTCGAGCAGATCCTGATGCGCGGGCGGCTCGTGCTCGGCGTACTGGTGACGGCGCCGCGGGACCGCAAGAAGCTCCAGCGTCGCCTGGAGGCCAGCGTCGAGGCGCTCGGCATGAGCGTCGAGGTCGAGAAGGGCTCGGGTGACAACCGCTCCCGGCACCGCGACCGCGCCCACGTCACCGTCCTCGGCGCGCCGCTGAAGGCCTCGGCGATGGCGGCGATCGCCGGCCGGATCGCCGACTGCGGCGGCAACATCGACCGGATCGAGCGGATGGCGCGCTATCCCGTCACCGCGATCGAGCTCGACGTCTCCGGCGCCCGCCCCGACCGGCTCCGCCAGCTGCTCGCGGCCGACGCGGCCGCGCACGGGATCGACGTCGCCGTGCAGCCGGCGAACCTGCTGCGCCACGGCGTCCGCCTGATCGTGATGGACGTGGACTCCACGCTCATCCAGGGCGAGGTGATCGAGATGCTCGCCGAGCACGCCGGCTTCGGGCCGGAGGTCGCCGACGTCACCGAGAGGGCGATGCGGGGCGAGCTGGACTTCGAGGAGTCGCTGCGGGCCCGGGTCAAGCTGCTGGCCGGGCTGGACGCGTCCGTGCTGGACGAGGTGTACGACGCCATCGTGGTCAACCCCGGCGCCCGGACCCTCGTCCGCACGCTGCGCCGGCTCGGCTACCGGTTCGCGATCGTCTCGGGTGGCTTCAGCCAGATCACCGACCGGCTCGCCGCCGACCTCGGCATCCACCGGGCGCGGGCCAACACCCTGGAGATCGTCGACGGCCGGCTGACCGGGGAGCTCGTGGGCCCGGTCGTGGACCGTGCCGGGAAGGCACAGGCGCTGCGGGAGTTCGCCGCCGACCTCGGCATCCCCGAGGACGCCACGATCGCGATCGGCGACGGCGCCAACGACCTCGACATGCTCGACGCGGCCGGCCTCGGGATCGCCTACAACGCGCGGGCCGTCGTACGGGAGGCCGCGGACACGGCCCTCAACGTCCCCTATCTCGACGCGATCATGTACCTGCTCGGCATCACCCGCGAGGAGGTCGAGGCGGCCGACGCCGCAGCCGGCATCGTGACGCCGGCTCCGCCGCTGGGCTGATCAGGCCCGGCCGACGTGGTAGGCCTGCAGCCGGCAGCCCATCGCCGCGGTGTCCGGCCAGCCGCCCTCCACCGTGAAGACCGCGGCGGCGGCGGTCGGGAAGGTCCCGAGCGCGACGGAGCCCGACGCCGGTCCCTCCCCGTCGTCGAGGAGCTGCACGAGCATGGCCATCGTCGGGTTGTGACCGACGACCAGGACCGTGGTCGCGTCCTGCGGCGTGGTGCGAACGAGCTCGAGCACGCCCTCCTCGTCGGTGCCGTAGAGGCCGCCGTCGACCTGCGGCGCGAGCTCCCACCCGGCGCCCTCGGCGAGGGTGGTCCAGGTCTCGCGGGTGCGCGCGGCGTACGAGACGTAGGCGACGTCCGGGACGATGCCCTGCTCGCCCAACCACCGGCCCAGCGCGTCCGCGTCGGCCCGTCCGCGGGCGCTGAGCACGCGCTCGACGTCGGAGGGGGCGAGCTGCTCGGCCTGGGCATGACGCACCACGACCAGCAGCCGTTGCTTCTCCACGACGCCATCGTAGGGGAGGCTGGGAGGCGTGGAGCAGTACGGCACGACCCACCTGGTGCCGCTGGCGCTGTTCGTCGGCGGCCTGGTCCTCGCCGTGGTCCTCGGCCGCCGGCACGCGGCGTACGACGGCCCCACCGCGCTCAGCCGGACCTGGGCGGTCCTCATCCCCGTCGCGACGGTGCCCTTCCAGGTCGTGGACCTCATGTTCAACTTCGAGCTCGGGGTGACGCTGCCCCTGCACCTGTGCGATCTCGCGTGGGTCGCGGCCACCTGGGCGCTGTGGACGCACCGTCCGTTCCCGGTCGCGCTCACCTTCTTCTGGGGGCTGACCCTCACCGTCCAGGGGGTGCTGACGCCCTCACTGAACGAGGACCTGCCCCACCCGCGCTACTTCGCGTTCTGGGCGCTGCACCTGCTGATCGTGCTGGCGGCGGTCTACCTCGTGGCCGGGCTGCGCCTGGTCCCGCGCTGGCGCGACTACGGGGCGGCGGTGCTGACCACGCTCGCGTGGGCCGCGGCGACGTACGCCTTCAACCTGGTCGCCGACACCAACTACGGCTACCTGATGCGCAAGCCGGGACGCTCGATCCTCGACCTCCTCGGACCATGGCCCTGGTACGTCGTCCAGGAGATCGCGATCGTGCTGGCGGCGTGGGCGCTGATGACCGCCGCGGCGCAGCGCTGGCTGCGCCGCGGCGGCTGAGCCGGTCCGCTGGCGGGAGGTCAGGCGCCCATCGCGTGGAAGCCGCCGTCGACGTGGACGATCTCACCGGTGGTGGCGGGGAACAGGTCCGAGAGCAGCGCGCAGACGGCCTTCGCCGTGGGCTCCTGGTCGGTGTTGTCCCAGCCGAGCGGCGACTTGGTGGACCACATCGACTCGAGGTCCTCGAAGCCCGGGATGGCCTTGGCCGCGAGGGTGCGCAGCGGGCCGGCCGAGACCAGGTTGACGCGGATCCCGTCGCCACCGAGGTCGCGGGCGAGATAGCGGGCGCAGGACTCGAGGCCGGCCTTCGCGACACCCATCCAGTCGTAGACCGGCCAGGCGACGCTCGCGTCGAAGGTGAGGCCGACCACGGATCCGCCCCGGCCCATCAGCGGCCGGCAGGCGACCGCGAGCGACTTGAGGGAGTACGCCGAGACCTGGACGGCCTGGGCGACGTCCTCCCACGGGCCGTCGAGGAACTTCCCGCCCAGGAGGGTCTCGGGGTTGCCGTAGGCGATCGAGTGCACGACCCCGTCGAGGACCGCGTCCGGGCCGAGGGCGGCGCGGACCGCGTCCGGCAGGGCGGCCAGGTGCTCGGCGTCGGTCACGTCGAGCTCGATGACCTCGGGCAGCTCGGGCAGCCGCTTGACGATGCGGCGGGTGATCCGCAGCGCCTGGCCGAAGTTGGAGACGAGCACGGTGGCGCCTTGCTCCTGCGCGAACTTCGCCACCGCGAAGCCGATCGAGGTGTCGAGCGTGACGCCTGCGACGAGGACGTTCTTGCCAGCGAGGATTCCGGTCATGTCAGTGCCCCATTCCGAGTCCGCCGTCGACGGGGATCACCGCGCCGGTCACGTACGCCGCCTGCGGGCTCGCCAGCCACAGCACCGCGCCTGCGATCTCGTGCGGCTCGGCGTACCGGCCCAGGGGGACCTGGTTGCGGATCCCCTCCTTCTGCTCGTCGCTGAGCACCGCGGTCATGTCGGTGTCGACGTACCCGGGAGCCACGACGTTGGCCGTGATCGAGCGCGGTCCGAGCTCGCGGGCCAGCGAGCGCGCCATGCCGACGAGGCCGGCCTTGGAGGCGGCGTAGTTGACCTGGCCGGGCGAGCCGAGGAGGCCCACGACGCTGGAGATGAGGATGATCCGGCCCGAGCGCTGGCGCAGCATGCCCTTCGCGGCTCGCTTGGCCAGCCGGAAGGAGGCGGTGAGGTTGGTGTCGATGACCGAGGACCAGTCGTCCTCGGACATCCGCAGCAGCAGGGTGTCCTTGGTGATGCCGGCGTTGGCGACGAGCACCTCGACGGGCCCGTGCGCCTCCTCCGCGGCCGCGAACGCGGCCTCGACGGCCGCGGGGTCGGTGATGTCGGCCTTGAGCTCGAGGGCGCCCTCGGGCGCACCTCCGCTGCGGGTCGTGACGGCGACCTGGTCGCCCGCGGCGAGGAAGGCCTCGGCGATGGCGCGGCCGATGCCGCGGTTGCCGCCGGTGACGAGGACGGAACGTGGTTGGCTCACGCTCTGTGACGCTAGTGCCGCCGGGCGGGTGCGCTCGTGGGCGCCGGTCACCAAGATCGCGGGCCCTCGTTGTAGGACCCCGACAAAGGAGACCTACTCGTCGTCCTCCAGGCGGAAGCCGATCTTCATGGTGACCTGGAAGTGCTCGACCGCGCCGTCCTTGATCTGGCCGCGGACCTGGGTGACCTCGAACCAGTCGAGATGGCGCAGGGTCTGCCCGGCGCGCTGGACGCCGTTGTGGATCGCCTGGTCGATGCCCTCCGGGGAGGTGCCGACGATCTCGGAGACGCGGTAGGTGCGGTTCGACATGCCCGCAGCCTACTCGCGCGGGGACCGGCGTACGCTGAGGGCATGGACGCCATCCGGATCACCACGGCCGGCTCCAGCCCCCAGGACGATCTCGCTCGGCGCCAGCGCAAGTACGTCGTCGCGATGTCGATCCGGACCCTGTGCTTCGTCGGTGCGGCGATCAGCGGCGCGGCCGGGATCCACTGGCTGTGGCCGATCCTCATCGCGGGCGCGATCGTGCTCCCGTACGTCGCCGTGGTGATGGCGAACGCCGAGGACAGCCGCGCCACCGCCCTCCCCCTCACCGGCGGCGGCGACGCCCAGCGCCAGCTCGGCCAGGGTGGTCCGGACGGGCGGGACCAGCATGGAGGCTGAGGTCGACGCGGCGATCTGCTCCGCGCGCGGCTGCCGCGAGCCCGCGACCTGGCAGCTGCTGTGGAACAACCCCAAGCTCCACACCCCCGAGCGCCGCAAGACCTGGCTGGCCTGCCCCGCCCACCGCGACTCCCTCGAGTCCTTCCTCGGCGCCCGCGGGTTCCTCAAGGAGACCGTCCCGCACCGTTGAGTCGTCGGTTCTGACCCCTTGACTCGTCGGTTCTGACCCCTCGAGCCGTCACTTTGGTCGTCCGAGCGTCCCCTCGTTGTCCCCAGTACGACGAACCGCGGCCCTCGTCCACAGATCCCGCGGCGCGAGGGGCGGGCACCACCCGTTCCGGCGAACGTCGACCCATGGATATCGCCGACTTCCCGAGTGTCCCCTTCCACATCCGGGACGCCGAGACACACGGCCTCACCCGCTCGCGGGTCAGGCACGGGGTCGCCGCCGGCCTGCTCGTTGCGGTGGGCAGCGGGGTCTACCGCCGGGTCGACGCCCCCGACTCCGTCGAGCTGCGCGTCCTCGCCCTGCGCTGCTCGGTCGCGGCCGACCAGGTGGTCGTCGACCGTACGGCGGCCTGGCTGCACGGCGTGGATGCCTACGCGCTCCGCGATGACGGCGTACCACCGCCGATCGAGACCTGCTCGCTGCGCGGCCACCGGGCGACCCGGCGCCGCGAGCTGGACTCCCGCGAGCGCGACCTCCTGCCGGAGGAGGTCGCCGACCTCGACGGTCTGCGCGTGACGACCCCGCTGCGCACCGCACTCGACCTCGGCTGCCACCTGCGCCGTCGCGAGGCCTTCGCCGCGATGTGTCTGCTCGCCGGGCTCCACGGCCTCACTGCCTCCGACCTGGTGCGCGAGCTGCGCCGCTTCCGGCGGCGGCGCGCCGTCATCCAGTGCCGCGAGCTCGCCTCCCTCGTCGAGCCGCGCGTCGAGTCCCACCGCGAGGCGTGGGTCCTGCTCGAGATCCACGACCAGGGTCTCCCCCGGCCCGAGCCGCAGTGGTGGGTCGAGATCGACGGCGTGCCGACCTACCGGCTCGACTTCGCCTATCCGTCCGTCCGCGTCTGTGTCGAGTACGACGGCGCGGAGTTCCACACGCTGACCGAGTCCCAGCGCCAGCATGACGCCGAGCGCCGTCGCTGGCTGCGGGAGAACGGGTGGACGGTGATCGTCGTACGGCGCGGTGACTTCACGGGCCGGGCGCTGGACCGCTGGGTCGGGCGGCTGGAGCGGGCCCTCGGGTCGTCGTACACGAATCGTCGGTGGGCGAAGTGGTGAGGCCATCGGTCAGAACCGACGACTCGACGGGTCAGAACCGACGACTCGACGGGTCAGAACCGACGACTCAACCCCCGATGGCGGACATGGGGCGGTCGGGCTGGAGGAAGGTGGGGTCGTCGATGCCGTGGCCGGGGAGCTTGCCCCACATGGCGGCGCGCCAGCGCTCCGCGAGCTCGTCGTCGGTCGCGCCGGCGCGTAGGGCGGTGCGCAGGTCGGACTCGTCGCGTGCGAAGAGGCAGTTGCGGACCTGGCCGTCGGCGGTGAGGCGCACCCGGTCGCAGTCGCCGCAGAAGGGGCGGGTGACCGAGGCGATGATGCCGACGGTGGCGGGTCCGCCGTCGACGAGGAAGAGCTCGGCGGGGGCGCTGCCGCGCGGCTCGGCGGCCGGCTCGAGGCGGTACGCCGCGGAGAGCGAGGCGAGGATGTCGTCGGCGGTCACCATCGCGTCGCGGTCCCAGCCGTGCTGGGCGTCGAGTGGCATCTGCTCGATGAAGCGCAGCTGGTAGCCCCGCTCCAGGCACCACGCCAGGAGCTCGGGCGCCTGGTCGTCGTTGACGCCGCGCAGCAGCACGGCGTTGACCTTGACCGGGCCCAGGCCCGCGGCCTCCGCGGCGGCCAGCCCCTCGACGACGTCGGCGAACCGGTCGCGCCGGGTGATGGCGTGGAAGGTGTCGCTGCGCACGGTGTCGAGGCTGACGTTGGCGCGGTCGAGCCCGGCCTCGGCGAGTGCGTGGGCGGTGCGGGCCAGGCCGAGCGCGTTGGTCGTGATCGACATCTCGACGTCGGCGTCCAGGGCGCGCACCTGGCGCACGATGTCGACCAGGCCGCGGCGCACGAGCGGCTCACCGCCCGTGAACCGGACCTCGCGTACGCCGAGCCGCTGGACCGCGACGCCGATCAGCCGGACCACCTCGGCGTCGGTCAGCTGGTCGTCGGCCGGCAGCCAGTCGAGCCCCTCCGGCGGCATGCAGTAGGTGCAGCGCAGGTTGCAGCGGTCGGTGAGCGAGACCCGCAGGTCCGTCGCGGTCCGTCCGTGCTGGTCGAGGAGAGGCTGCACCCGACCAGCATAGGCCGGGGGCCGTGGCTACCGTTGTCCCGTGCGCTCCTGGCTGTCCTCCTGGCGATTCCTGCTCAGCCGCCGCTGGCTGCTCTTCTTCCTCGCCGTCATCATCGTCGGCTGGGCGACCTGGTGGCTGGGCGAGTGGCAGTTCGGCCGGCTCGAGGACCGCAAGGAGCGCAACGCCGTGGTCCGTGCCAACGAGAGCCGCACCCCCGCCGACGTGGGCGAGGTCCTCTCCCCCGGCCGCGCCGTGCGCGAGGACGACGAGTGGCGCCTGGTCACCGCGACGGGCGAGTACGACCGCGACGACACCGTGGTGGTCCGCTACCGCACCCGCAACGGCTACCCGGGCGTCGAGGTCGTCGTGCCGCTCGTCACCACCAGCGGTACGACGCTCCTGGTGGACCGCGGCTGGTTCGGCACCGACGACCCGAGGATCGGCGCCGACGAGCTTCCCGCGCCACCGGCCGGCGAGGTGACCGTGACCGGGTGGGTCCGTGCCGACGGCACCGGCGGGAGCACGGACGTGGACGACCACTCCACCCGTGCCATCGCGAGCGGGCCGATCGGCGAGGCCATCGGCCGAGAGGTCTACACCGGCTTCGTGGCGCTCAAGAGCGAGTCGCCGAAGCCGGCCGAGGAGCTCGCGCCCGTCGAGCTGCCGGAGCTCGACGAGGGCCCGCACTTCTTCTACGGCCTGCAGTGGTGGTTCTTCGGTGTCCTCGCGCTCGGCGGCTTCGCCTATCTCGCCTGGGACGAGCGCCGGCTCGGGCCGCGCGGCGAGCGCCCGGCCCGCCCGCGCCGCTCGGGCGGGCCGTTCTCCCGTCAGAGCTCCCGTCAGAGCTCCCGTCAGAGCGCACGGAGCAGGCCGCCGTCGACCGGCAGCATCGCGCCCGAGAGGTACGACGCCGCGGGCGAGAGCACGAACGCCGCCACCCGCCCGAACTCCTCCGGGCGGCCGTAGCGCCGCAGCGGGATCTGCGCCGACGCCGCGGCCCGCGCCGCCTCCGGGTCGCCGCCGGCCGCGTCGAGCTCGGCGACCCGCTCCGTCGCGATCCGGCCCGGCAGCAGGCCGTTGACCCGGATCCCCCGCGGGCCGAGCTCGTCGGCGAGGGTCTTGGCCGCCATCGCCAGGCCCGGCCGCAGGCCGTTGGAGATCGCCAGGTCGAGGATGGGCTGGCGCACGCTGCTGGACAGGACGAACGCGATCGCACTGCCCTCCCCCAGGACCGTTGCGACCTCGCGCGCGAGGCGGACCGCGCCCAGGAAGACCGACCCGAACGCCGCGGTCCACTGGTCGTCGGTCATCTCGGTGATCCGTCCCGCCGGCGGACCGCCGACGCTGACCAGGACGCCGTCCACGCGACCCCACGCCTCCTGCGCCGCGGCGACGAGAGCGGCGGGCGTGCCGGGGTCGGCGTTGTCGGCGACGACCCCGCGCGCCCGGTCGGGTCGAAGCGCGTCGAGCGCGTCGACCGTGGCGCGCACCGACTCCTCCGAGCGGCCCGACACCACGACCCGGGCGCCGTCGCTCACCAGCGCCTCGGCGCTCGCCCGCCCGAGCCCCCGGGTGGCCCCGGTGAGCAGGTAGACGCGGTCCTCGAGCTGCAGGTCCATCAGGTCGCCTCCATCGTGTCGGTCTCGGTCTCGGTGTCGGCCGTCCCGTTCTCCGCCGTCCGGGAGACCGGTACGACGTCCGGCGCGCCCTTGCGCGCCGCGTCGGCCGTGTGGTCGTCGGGCTGGCGCTGGCTCTCGCGCTCGGCCTCCACGCGCTTGAGGTAGTGCTGCAGCTCCCGGGTGTGCTGGTCGGAGTCCCAGTGGAGGTGCCCGCGGACCAGGTCGGCGACGTACGGTGCTGCGGCGACGCCCCGGTCGAAGGTCTCGAAGGACACCCGCAGCCGCCGGGTCAGGATGTCGTCGAGATGGCGCGCACCCTCGTGCGTGACGGCGTAGACGGCCTCCGCCATCAGGTAGTCCTCGGCGCCGGGCAGCGGCTCGCCGAGGGCCGGCTCGGCGGCGATCAGATCGAGCACCTCCAGCACCAGCGAGCCGTAGCGCTCCAGCAGATGCTCCACCCGGTTGATGGCGAGCCCCGACTGGGCGGCCAGCGCGCGGCGCTGGTTCCACAGCGCCTGGTAGCCGTCGGCGCCGACGAGCGGCACGTGCTCGGTCACGCACGCGCCCGCCGTGCGACCCAGCACGGTCTCGAGCCCGTGGACGGCCTCGTCGACGGCGTCGGCGGCCATCACCCGGTAGGTCGTGTACTTCCCGCCGGCCACCACCACGAGGCCGGGGACGCTGTGGGCGACGGCGTGCTCGCGGGAGAGCTGGGACGTCGCCTCCGACTCGCCGGCGAGCAGCGGTCGCAGACCGGCGTACACCCCCTCGACGTCGTCGCGGGTCAGCGGCACCTCCAGCACCCGGTTGACGTGCTCGAGCAGGTAGTCGATGTCGCTGCTGCTGGCGGCCGGGTGGTCCTTGGAGAGCGCCCAGTCGGTATCGGTGGTCCCGATGATCCAGTGCCGCTTCCACGGGATCACGAAGAGCACCGACTTCTCGGTGCGCAGGATCAGGCCGGTCTCGCCGCGGATCCGGTCGCGCGGCACCACCAGGTGGATGCCCTTGCTCGCGCGGACCTTGAACTGGCCGCGCTCGCGCGCCATCGCCTGGGTCTCGTCGGTCCAGACGCCGGTGGCGTTGATGACCTGCGAGGCGCGGATCTCGAAGCGGTGGCCGGTCTCGAGGTCGACCACCTCCGCGCCCACGACGCGCTCGCTCTCCTTGACCAGTCCGACGACGCGGGTGCGGGATGCGACCGCGGCGCCGTACGTCGCTGCGGTGCGCGCCAGGAACAGGGTGTGCCGCGCGTCGTCGACCTGCGCGTCGTAGTAGCGGATGGCGCCGACGAGAGCGTCCTTGCGCAGCGACGGGAACGCCTTGCGAGCGCCCCGGCGGGTCAGGTGCCGGTGGACCGGTACGCCGTCGCCGTACCCGCTCGCCTTGGACAGCGCGTCGTACATCGCGACCCCGGTGCCGGCGTACCAGCGCTCCCAGGCCAGCCCGGTGAGCGGGTAGAGGAAGGGCACCGGCCGGACCAGGTGGGGGGCCAGGCGCTGCATCAGCAGGCCGCGCTCCTTGAGCGCCTCGGCGACGAGCCGGAAGTCGAGCATCTCCAGGTAGCGGAGCCCGCCGTGGACGAGCTTCGAGCTGCGGCTGGACGTGCCGGAGGCGAAGTCGCGCGCCTCGACCAGGCCGACGGACAGCCCGCGGGTGGCGGCGTCGAGGGCCGCGCCGGCGCCGACGACGCCGCCGCCGATGACCAGGACGTCGAGCTGCTGCGTGGCGAGCCGCCTGAGCGCGGCGCTGCGCGCGCGGGGGGACAGCGGCGCGGCCCTCATCGGGCCCCCACCTCGACCCAGTCCAGGGTCCGCGCGACGGCCTTCTTCCACTGCGCGTAGCCCGCCTCGCGGCGCTCCTCGTCCCAGTGCGGCTCCCAGCGGGTGTCCTCGCGCCAGTTCTCCCGCAGCTCGTCGGTGTCGCGCCAGTAGCCGACCGCGAGGCCGGCGGCGTACGCCGCGCCGAGCGCCGTCGTCTCCGGCACCACGGGCCGCGACACCGGTACGCCGAGCACGTCCGCCTGGATCTGCATGCACAGGCTGTTCATCGTGACGCCGCCGTCGACGCGGAGCACCTCGAGCTCCACGCCGGAGTCGGCGCACATGGCCTCGACGACGTCGCGCGACTGGTAGCAGATCGCCTCCAGCGTCGCCCGCGCGACGTGGGCATTGGTGTTGTACCGGGACAGCCCGACGATCGCGCCGCGAGCATCGGAGCGCCAGTACGGGGCGAAGAGCCCGGAGAAGGCGGGCACGAAGTAGACCCCGCCGTTGTCCTCGACCTGTCCCGCCAGCGACTCGGACTCGGCGGCCCCGCTGATGATGCCCAGCTGGTCGCGCAGCCACTGCACGGCGGAGCCGGTCACCGCGATCGACCCCTCCAGGGCGTAGACGCAGGGCTGGTCGCCGAGCTGGTAGGCAGGGGTGGTGAGCAGCCCGGCCTTCGACCGGACGATCTCGGTGCCGGTGTTGAGGAGCATGAAGTTGCCGGTGCCGTAGGTGTTCTTGGCCTCGCCGGGCGCGAAGCAGACCTGTCCGACCGTGGCCGCCTGCTGGTCGCCGAGGATGCCGGTGATCGGCACCTCTCCGGCGAAGGGGCCGCGGGGGCGGGTCACGCCGTACGGGGTGGTGGCCGAGGACTCCCGGATCTGCGGCAGCATCGCCCGCGGGACACCGAAGAAGCCGAGCAGCTCGTCGTCCCAGTCGAGCGTCTCCAGGTCCATCAGCATGGTCCGGCCGGCGTTCGTGACGTCGGTGACGTGGACTCCCCCGTCGGGCCCGCCGGTCAGGTTCCACAGCACCCAGGTGTCGGGCGTCCCGAAGAGTGCGTCCCCCCGCTCGGCCGCGGCCCGCAGGCCGTCGACCTCCTGGAGCAGCCACTGCAGCTTGCCGCCGGAGAAGTACGTCGCCGGCGGCAGCCCGGCGCGGTGGCGGATCACGTCGCCGCGACCGTCGCGGTCGAGCGCCGCGGCGATCGCGTCGGTGCGGGTGTCCTGCCAGACGATCGCGTTCGCCAGGGGCCGGCCGGTCCTGCGGTCCCACACGATCGTGGTCTCCCGCTGGTTGGTGATGCCGATCGCCGCGAGGTCCTCGACGCCCAGCCGCGCCTTGCCCAGCGCGGTCTGCACGACCGCGGAGGTCCGCTCCCAGATCTCGACCGGGTTGTGCTCGACCCAGCCCGCCCGGGGCAGCACCTGAGTGTGCTCGAGCTGGTGCCGGGCGATCTCGGCGCCGCTGTGGTCGAACACCATGAAGCGGGTGCTCGTCGTGCCCTGGTCGATCGCCCCCACGAAGCGTGCCTCAGCCATGGCCCCCAGCCTAGGGTGAGCGCATGCCGACCGTCGCCGCCCGCGCCCTCGACCTGCACAAGCGCTACGGCAGCGGCGACTCGGAGGTCCGCGCGCTCGACGGCGTCTCGCTCGACGTCGGCGCCCGTGAGTTCACCGCGATCATGGGGCCCTCCGGCTCCGGCAAGTCGACGCTGATGCACTGCCTGGCCGCCCTGGACACGCCCACCGCGGGCGAGGTGCAGATCGGGGAGGTCACACTCTCCCGGCTCCGTGACAAGGCGCTGACCGCGCTGCGTCGCGAGCAGGTCGGGTTCGTCTTCCAGGCGTTCAACCTGGTGCCGACGCTGACCGCCCGGGAGAACATCCTGCTTCCGTTGAGCCTGGCCGGCCGCCGGCCGGACCCGGCCTGGTTCGACACGGTCGTCGACACCGTCGGCCTCCGGGACCGGCTCGGCCACCGGCCCTCCCAGATGTCCGGCGGCCAGCAGCAGCGGGTCGCCTGCGCGCGCGCCCTCGTCGGCAAGCCGTCGATCGTCTTCGCCGACGAGCCGACCGGGAACCTCGACAGCACCTCCGGGGCCGAGGTCCTGGGCTTCCTGCGACGCAGCGTCGACGAGTTCGGCCAGACCATCGTCATGGTCACGCACGACCCCGTCGCGGCGTCGTACTGCGACCGGGTGGTCTTCCTCGCCGACGGTCGGATCGTCGACGAGATCCGGGAGCCCGGCCGCGACCAGATCCTCGAGCACATGACCGCACTGCAGACCGCCCCGGCGCTCCGGCGCGGCCGGACGGACTGACGTGCTGCGGCTGACCCTGCGCAACCTGTTCGCGCGGAAGGTGCGGCTCGTGATGAGCGGGCTCTCGGTGCTCCTCGGCGTTGCCTTCCTCTCGGGCGTACTCGTCTTCAGCAACGGGCTGGCCACCACCTTCGACGGGATCATCCACGGGTCGACGCCCGACGGCGTGGTGCGGGCGGAGCACACGGAGTCCTTCGACGGCGGGCTCTCGGGCCAGTCCGCCCACGCGCTCACCCCGGACGACGTGGACCGACTGGCCGCGCTGCCCGAGGTGGCCCGCGCGGACGGCGACGTCGCCGGCTTCGGCATGAGCCTGCTGGCCAGCGACGGGACCCTGGTGGGTGGGACGGGAGCGCCGACCCTCGCCTTCAACCACACCGGCGGCCCGAACATGGACGGCGAGCGCGCGCTGCTCCTGACCTCCGGGCACTGGCCCTCCGGCCCGGGCCAGATCGTCCTCGACGACGCGGCGGCCGAGGCGGGCGGCTACCGTCTCGGTGACGAGGTGCGGCTGCTCGCGCCGTTCGGCACCCTGGAGCGCACCGCGGAGCTGGTCGGCACCGCCGAGTTCAACGGCGGTGGCACGGCCGGCGCGACGCTGCTGGTCTTCTCCACCGGGCAGGCCCAGGAGCTGTTCCTCGGCGGCCGGGACGTCTACAACCAGATCAGCCTCACCGCCGCCGAGGGCGTGAGCCAGGAACGCCTCGTCGACGCCGCCGGCACGGCGCTGCCGGACGGCTTCGAGGCCGTCACCGGCGACCAGGTGGCCGAGGAGTCGCAGGACGCGGTCGGGTCCTTCCTCGGGATCATCAGCACCTTCTTGTTGGTGTTCGCGATCATCGCCGTCATCGTCGGCGGCTTCATCATCGTCAACACCTTCTCGATCCTCGTCGCCCAGCGCACCCGGGAGCTCGCGCTGCTGCGGGCGCTCGGCGCCGGCCGTGGCCAGGTCACCCGATCGGTCCTGCTGGAGGCGCTGGTCCTCGCGGTGGTCGCCACCACCCTGGGCATCGGCCTCGGCCTGCTCCTCGCGCGCGGACTGGCCGCGATGTTCCGCTCCCTTGGCCTCGACATCGCGAGCGACGCGCTCGACCTGACGCCACGGGCGGTCGTCACCGGCTATGTCGTCGGCAACGGCGTGACCCTGGCGGCCGCCTACCTCCCGGCACGCCGCGGGGCGAGGGTGGCGCCCGTGGCCGCGATGCGCACCGACGTCGTGCCCGAGCGGGGCTCGCTGCGTCGTCGTACCCTCGTCGGAGCCGCGCTCCTGGTCGCGGGCGCGGGCCTCGCGGCTTTCGGCCTCGTGGGGGCACCGGGCTCGGACACTGCATGGATCGGCGTGGGCGCCGTCATCTGGATCCTCACGACCGCCGCGATCAGCCCGGTGGTGGGCCGGCCCGTGCTCGCGATGTGCCGCTCCGCGTTCGGGGCGCTCTTCGGCACCACCGGCAGGCTCGCCGGGGAGAACGCGCTGCGCGACCCGCGCCGGACCGGAGCCACCGCCTCGGCGCTGATGATCGGCCTGGCCCTCGTCTCGACCATCGGCGTGCTCGCTGCCTCGCTCAACGCATCCGTCGACGACGTGGTCGACGAGCAGTTCACCGCCGACCTACTGGTGCAGAACTCGAACTTCCTGCCGTTCTCGACCGAGATCGGCGACCAGGTGGCCGCGGTCCCCGGTGTCGACGTGGTCAGCCGGCAGCAGTGGACCTCGGCCCGCGTGGCCTCGGGTCCGCTGTCCGGGAGGTCGGTGAGCGTGTCCGGCAACGACGCGGAGTTCGCCCGGATCTACGACCTCGACGTGGTGGCGGGCGAGGACGCCCCGACCGGCGCCGAGGCGGTCCTCTTCCGCGGGCTGGCCCGCGAGCTCGGCCTCACGGTCGGCGACACCCTCGACCTCGGCTTCCAGGGCGGTACGACGCTGCGCCTCACGGTCGCCGGCATCGTCGAGGCCGTGGAGACGACCTCCGAGGTCAGCGTGCCGCTCGACCAGCTCACGGCGGCGGGCGTGCTGCGCCAGGACTCCACCCTGAGCGTGCTCATCGACCCCTCCGCCGACCCGGCCGAGGTGCGCGACGCCGTCGACGCGGCTGCGGCCTCGGCGCCGATCGTCGGCGTGTTCGACAAGGAGGGCTTCGCCGACCAGATCCGGGACCAGGTCAACCAGCTGCTGTTCATCATCTACGGGCTGTTGACCCTGGCGATCGTGATCGCGGTCATCGGGATCGTCAACACCCTCGGTCTGAGCGTGATCGAGCGGACCCGCGAGATCGGCCTGCTGCGCGCGGTCGGCATGAGCCGGGCGAAGGTGCGCCGCATGGTGACCCTCGAGTCGGTGGCCATCGCCGTTCTCGGCGCGGTCCTCGGCATGGGCCTCGGCGTGCTCATCGGCGTGCTGCTCCAGCGCTCGCTCTCCGACGACCTGAGCAGCCTGGGACTCCCGCTGGGCCAGCTGGCCGCGTTCCTGGTCGTCGCGGTCGTGGTCGGCGTCCTCGCCGCCGTCGTCCCCGCGGTGCGGGCGAGCCGGCTGGACGTGCTGGACGCGATCGCGACCGAATGACGCCAGGAGCTCAGGCGAGCGCGACCAGGTCGGCGTAGTCGGGACTCCACAGGTCCTCGACGCCGTCGGGGAGGATGAGCACGCGGTCCGGTTCGAGCGCGTGCACCGCGCCCTCGTCGTGGGTGACCAGGACGATCGCCCCCTCGTAGCGGCGGATCGCGCTCAGCACCTCCTCGCGGGAGGCCGGGTCGAGGTTGTTGGTGGGCTCGTCGAGCAGCAGCACGTTGGCCGCCGAGACGACGAGCGAGGCCAGTGCCAGGCGGGTCTTCTCCCCGCCGGAGAGCACCCCGGCCGGCTTGTGCACGTCGTCGCCCGAGAACAGGAAGGAGCCCAGCACCGAGCGCGCCTCGGTGTCCGTGAGCTCCGGGGCCGCCGACTGCATGTTCTCCAGCACCGTCCGGCCGACGTCCAGTGTCTCGTGCTCCTGGGCGTAGTAGCCGATCTTGAGTCCGTGACCGGGCACGACCATGCCGGTGTCGGGCTGGTCGACGCCCGCCAGGATGCGCAGCATCGTGGTCTTGCCGGCGCCGTTGAGGCCCAGGATCACCACGCGCGAGCCCTTGTCGATCGCGAGGTCGACGGCCGTGAAGACCTCCAGGGCGCCATAGGACTTCGACAGGTCACGCGCGGTCAGCGGGGTCTTGCCGCAGGCGGCGGGGGTCGGGAACTTGATCGCGGCGACCTTGTCGGCCTGGCGCTCGCCCTCGACGCCCTCCAGGAGCCGCTCGGCTCGCTTGAGCATCTGCTGCGCCGCGCTGGCCTTGGTGGCCTTGGCGCGCATCTTGTTGGCCTGGTCGGTGAGCGTCTTGGCCTTGTTCTGCGCGTTCATCAGCTCGCGCTTGCGACGCGCCTCGTCGGTCTCGCGCTGGGTGAGGTAGTTGCGCCAGCCCATGTTGTAGACGTCGATGACGGCGCGGTTGGCGTCGAGGTGGAAGACCTTGTTGACGGTCTCCTCGAGCAGCTCGTTGTCGTGGCTGATCACGATGAAGCCTCCCTTGTAGGACTTCATCCAGTCGCGCAGCCACATGATCGAGTCGGCGTCGAGGTGGTTGGTGGGCTCGTCGAGCACGAGCACCTCGGCGCTGGAGAACAGGATCCGGGCCAGCTCCACCCTCCGGCGCTGCCCGCCCGACAGGGTGCCGAGAGGCTGCTCCATGAGCCGGTCCGGGATGCCGAGGCTCTGCGCGATCTGCAGCGCCTCGGACTCGGCGGCGTAGCCGCCCCCCGCGTCGAGCTCGTCCTGGGCACGCTGGAACTTGCGGAAGGCCCGGTCGCGCTCGGTGGCGTCGTCGGAGGCCATCGCCACCTCGGCCGCGCGCATCCGTCGTACGGCGTCGTCCAACCCGCGCGCGGACAGGATCCGGTCGCGCACGATCACCTCGGGGTCGCCGACCCGCGGGTCCTGCGGCAGGTAGCCGAGCTCGCCGCTGTTGGTGACCGAGCCGCCGGCGGGCAATGCGTCGCCGGCGAGCACCTTGGTCAGGGTGGTCTTGCCGGCGCCGTTGCGGCCCACGAGTCCGACCTTGTCGCCGGGACCGACGCGGAAGCTGACGTTCTCCATGAGGAGCCGCGCACCGACGCGTACCTCGAGCTGGTGCACCGTGATCATGACGTGTGCCAGTCTCCCACGGCGGTTCGGCACCCCCTAAACGACGGACCCGTCCTCTAGGGTGGCGCTGTGGTGCGATTCAATCCGAAGGCCCGTCTGGACCGGTCCCGCGTGCGCGACGCCGGCAGCGGCGGGGGCGGCGGTCTCGGTGGCGGTCTCGGCGGCGGTGGGATGCGCATCCCGATCCCTGGCGGCGGCAGGGGCGGCATCGGAGGCGTCATCCTCCTGGTCGTCCTGTTCCTGGTGGCGCAGTGCGCGGGCGTCGACCTCCGTCTCGGCGGCGGTGGTGGCGGCGGTCTCGGAGCGCAGGCCTACTCCCCCGCCCGTCTCAGCGACGAGCAGCAGGGCAGCGACCGCTACGCGGGCTGCACGACCGGCGAGGACGCCAACAACAGCCAGGACTGCGCCCGGGTCGCGATCGAGAACTCGCTCACCGACTACTGGGAGTCCGAGCTCGGCGGGAAGTTCCGCCCCGAGCAGGCGATGGTGACCTTCAGCGGGTCCGTCGACACGGCGTGCGGCGCCGCCTCCTCAGCCGTCGGTCCCTTCTACTGCCCCAGCGACGAGTCCATCTACCTCGACACCACCTTCTTCGACGACGTGCTCGAGGGCCAGCTCGGCGGGCCCGACGGCAGCTTCGTCGAGTTCTATGTGCTCGCCCACGAGTACGGCCACCACATCTCCAACGTCCTCGGCTACATGGGCCAGGTGCGCAGCCAGCAGACGGGCCCGCAGAGCGACGCCGTGCGGCTGGAGCTCCAGGCCGACTGCTACGCCGGTCTGTGGGCACACCACGCCACGACCACCAAGGACGCCTCCGGCGAGGTGCTCATCCTGGACCTGACCCAGGACGACATCAACGAGGCGATCGAGGCGGCGAAGGCGGTCGGCGACGACTACATCCAAAAGCGCAGCGGCGGGCGGGTGAACGAGGAGGCGTGGACCCACGGCTCCTCCGAGCAGCGCAAGAAGTGGTTCATGGTCGGCTACCAGCAGGGCAGCCTCGACGCCTGCGACACCTTCGCCGCCGACCGGGTGTGACGCCCGGCCCGTCCTAGATCGCCAGCAGGGCCTCCATGTGCCCGAACGTGCGCTGCAGCGCACGCAGGTGGGGGGCGACCGCGGGGTGCCGGTACTTGCCGGCCAGTGCGCCCTCGCCCCCGGCGACGCGCGCCAGCGCCCACTCGGCGCGGCTGAGCGCGGTGTAGACCGCGACCACCTGGGCGCCCAGCACGACGGCGTCGCGGTCGGCGACGCCGTCGGGCAGCCCGAGCAGGTAGGCGTCGAGCAGCGGCTCGAACTCCTCCCGTGCGGACAGCGAGAGATAGCCGAGGTCGCCGCCGACCGGTCCGTGGCCGAGGGTGCCCCAGTCGATGGCGACCGCGTCGTCGCCCTCCCGCCCCGGCAGGTTGTGCGGCGTCGGGTCGCCATGCTGCGGCACGCGCGGCAGCCCCTCGAGGAGGGTGAGCATCCGCTCCCGATGGGCCCACAGGTGCTCGGCGACGTCGGCCACCGTGGTCCGGGCCAGGGTTGGCCATCCTCCGCGACGGGCCACGCGGCCGAGCCGGTCGCGAAGCAGGTCGGTGGCCAGGAAGGCCGGGTGTCCGAGCTCGGCGCCGGCGAAGCGGCCGAGCGAGAGGGCGAGGAAGAGCCCGCTGCAGGCGGCGTCCTCCACCCAGTCGCGCACGATGGTGACGCCCTCGTCGTCCTCCTCGACCGCGGCTCCGGCGGCGCGCAGGCCCGGGGTGGTGTGCACCAGCCCGGTGAGCAGCACGTCCGCCTCCCGGCGCCAGTAGCCCGCGTGGCTCCGGTCCGTGAGCACGGGCGGGTCGCCGGCCCCGGGCGCGCCGAGGCGCTTCACGACCACGGGCCGCCCCCCGAGCGCGGTCCGCCACACGCCCACGGTGGACGTCCCGGTCCCGCCGGGAAGCGCCACCCAGTCGGGCTCGGGCTGCCACATGGTCGGCAAACTAGCCGATGTGCTGATCTCGATCGACGACCCGCGCCGCCCCGACGTGCTCGCCCTGCTCGAGGAGCACCTGGCGGACATGTACGCCACCTCCCCGGCGGAGAGCGTCCACGCGCTCGACCCCGACGCGCTCACCCGTCCCGAGATCGCGTTCTGGAGCGCCCGCGACGGTGCGACCCTGCTCGGCTGTGCGGCCCTCAGGCGGATCTCCGCTGAGCACGCGGAGATCAAGTCGATGCGCACGGCGACGGCGGCGCGTCGGCGCGGGGTCGCGGGTCGGCTCCTCGACCACGTGCTGGCCGAGGCGCGCGAGCGCGGCCACTCACGGGTCAGCCTCGAGACCGGCACGGAGGACTACTTCGCCCCGGCCCGGGCGCTCTACCTGTCCCGCGGGTTCGTCGAGTGCGGGCCGTTCGAGGGCTACTCCCTCGACCCGAACAGCGTCTTCCTGACCCTCACCCTCTGACCGGCCCGGCGTTCTCGACGCTCACGACCAGGGCCTGCGCGCTCACGACCGCCTCGTCGAGCACGGCCCGCCGCGGGTCCGGGACGGCGAGCCACGGGCCGACCACGGACAGTCCGTGCAGCCGCGGGTCGGCCAGGACCTCCTCCACCGCCACCCGGTCGCCGCCGACGACGACCGGGCCGACGCCGGCCAGCACCCGGTGGGCGTGGTCGGCGGCCGCCTCGTAGGCCACCCGTGCCTGATTGGCGCGGCGCCGGGCGAACCGCTGCTGCGACTGGCCACCGGCCTTGGTCCGCCCCTGCACGTGGCGCTGGCCGACCTTGCTCGCCACCACCGCGCGATCCTGGACGCGGGCGAGGGCGAACCCGCCCTTGCGGACCAGCAGGACCCCCCAGGTCGGCGGCGGCACCGCTCCCCCGTCGAGCGCCGCGGCCAGCGCGGCGGCCTCCGGCGGACCGTCGTACGGGACGGAGAAGGGCAGGCGCGCCGCGAAGGTCGAGCCGTCCGGCGCCCTCCCGTGGAGCGCGCCCGCCTCGACCCGCAGCGCCGGCTCGCCGTGGGAGGCCGCGAAGTTCGCGACCCACCGGGGCCAGCGGGCGGGCGGGACGAGGACCTCGGGCACAGCCCGACCCTAGCGACGAGAACGGGCGCCGAGGAGTTCCTGGTGTGGGAGCCCGGCCGACAGATGGGGTTCCGGTTCAACGCCGCATCGCAGCGATCGATCCGCGCGTTCGCCGAGCGCTACGACGTGGAGCCGACCGCCGAGGGCTGCCGCCTCACCTGGACCCTCGCCCTCGACGTCGCCGGTCCCGGCCGTCACCTCATGCCGGTCAGCGGAGTGCTCTGCAACCTGGCCTTCCGGCGGTTCCTGACCAGGCTGCGCCGCTACACCGACCAGCGGTTCCGGCCGTTGCCTCCCTGACACCTGTTGTCATCGCGGTGAGCAGGTCGGGCCGGCTCCTCCGTCCCGAGCACGGCCTGAGGCCCCTGCCGTCCCGGGGGCGCGGGGTCCGGCACGGCGTTCTTGTCATCTGCATCACAAGATCCGGCCCGCGGAAGCGCGAGGCGGCGCAAGCCGTTGGACGCGTCGGCGTGCTGTGGCTCAATCGAGGTGGTCGCCCGGAGACGAGGGAGGACGCCGATGACCGTCTCGACGCTGCCGGTCGCGTTCTTGTCGATCGAGTCGTCGGGCCGCACGTCCACCGTCCGCCTGCGGCCGGACCGGCTGGAGCTGCTCTACCACCGGATCGTGCGCGCGGTGCGCGTCGCGCTGGACGTGCCCGACGACCCTCGGATCCGGGTCGCGGTGAGCGAGATCGCGCGCTGCTTCATCGGCGCCGGTGGGCGGGCCGACGACGCGGCGCACGACGCCGAGCCGCTGGTCCACGACCTGGTGCGGGAGCTGGGCCGCGCGGGCGTCGAGGCCGGTGACGTCCACCGCCTGTTCCGCCTCGCGCGCCCCGTGGTCGTCGACGCGCTCGGCCTGATCGTCGGGGACTCGCTGCGCGGGGACGCGGTGCTCGAGCTGCGCGTCGCGGTCCAGCGCTATCTCCACCTGGTGTGCTCCTCCATGACGGTCGAGCTCCGCCGCGACAGCTCGCGCCGGGCCCATCGCAGCGCCTACCGACGCGCGGAGCTCGGCGGCCAGTCCTGGCGACCGCCCGGTCCGGACCGGCCGGTCCGGGTCCTGGTGGCGGTCCACGAGGAGCTGCCCCCGTCGCTGCGGACCGACCCCCGCCTGGTCGCGCGGCCCTCGCCCTTCGAGCTCGTCGTGCCCGAGGCCGTCGCGCCGCACAGCCTGGCGCCGTGGCTGACGAGCCAGGTCGTCGTCGGCCCGGTGACGCCGTGGGCGGACCTGGGCGAGGGACTGCAGCTGGCCTGGCGCGCCAGCCGTCTCCTCAGCGACGGCCTCGTGGCGGACGACCGGCTCCTGGTGCCGTGCACGGAGATGCTCGGGCACCTCCTCGTGGCGGGCAACCCGCTGCTGACCGGCCTGCTGGTCGGCAAGCACCTCGCCGTCTTCGACGGCCTGCGGCCGATGCGCCGCAACGACCTCGCGCTCACGTTGCTGCGCTGGCTGGAGACGGGGGTCCCGGCCAACCAGCTGGCCCGCGAGATGGGGGTGCCGCCGCAGACGCTGCACAGCAGGCTGACCAAGCTGCGGGAGCTGTTCGGACCCAAGCTGGAGGACCCGCCCACGCGCCTCGAGCTCATCGTCGCGCTGCGCTCGGTCCTCCCGACCTGGGACGTCGCCGTCTGAGAGAGCACGGTGGCCCCCGAGCACCGCCCGGGGACCACCGTGACCACCGCCTCGCCTACTTCTTGACCTTCAACGTCGCGGTCGACGTGAGCGGGTTGTAGCTGCCGTCGCCCAGATAGCTCACCTTGACCTTCCAGGTGCCCTTCGCGAGACGCTTCAGCTTGACCACCTGCTGACCCGCGCTGAGGGTCACCGTCACGACCCGCTTGGTGCCCGGGCGCTTGAGGGTGATCTTCACCGCCCCGGTCGGGACGGGGCTCGCGGCAGACGGCCCCGCGACGACGACCGTCGCCCGGCCCGCCTTCTTCGAGGTCGGCCTCTTGGTCACCGTGAACGTCGGCCGCTGCGGGTCGACCTTGCCGGCCGGGGCGGGCGGGGTCACGGGCGGGGTCACCGGAGCCGCGGCGACGGGGCCGACAGGGGTCGAGGACGACGACAGCGTCTCGGAACCACGGGTGGCCGTGGACTCGAAGGTGATCGTCTGGCCCTGCTGGGCTGCCGTGAGCGCGAGGGTGGACCCGGTGGCTCCGCCGATCGCGACCCCGTTCGCCTTCCACTGGTTCGTCACGGTCGCCGAGGCGTCGTTGAAGACCGCCGGGTTCCCCGTCAGCGTCTGGCCGACCTGAGGCGTGCCGCTGACCGTGGGGACGCTGGCGACCGCCAGCGGCGCAGGCGCGGCAGTGACGGGACCGACCGGGGTCGAGGACGACGCCAGGGTCTCGGACCCGCGGGTGGCCGTGGACTCGAAGGTGATCGTCTGGCCGAGCTGGGCGGCGGTCAGGGACAGCGTGGTGCCGGTGGCGCCGTCGATCGGGACGTCGTTCGCCTTCCACTGGTTCGTCACCGTCGCGGTCGCGTCGTTGAACGTCGCGGGGGTCCCGGTCAGCGTCTGGCCCACCTGCGGCGTGCCGCTGACCGTGGGAGCGGCGCTCACCGCGAGCGGCGGCGCGGCGTCCGCGGCCACCAGCGCATAGGCGCCGTCCGCGATGTCCAGCACACCACCGCTCGCCATCGACGCGGGCAGCGGAACCGGGGCGGTGGAGCCGCCGCCGGCCTGCGCCTCGGACGTCCAGGCGACCACGTCGCCCTGGTCGGTCAGCAGGAACTGCGGGCTGCCGACGCTGGTGTCGCCCGTGCTGTTGACCTCCTTGACCGTCTGGCCGTCCGGCACGCCCGGGAACTGGTCGTCCTGCCAGGTCTCGAGGACCCACGGGACCGTCGTACCCGGCTGCACCAGGCGGAAGCCATGGACCACGCCGCTTTCCGTGACGAGGCTGCCGGTGGCACCCACGGGGGTACCAGGAGCCCCGGGCTGGTTGCCGAACGCGACCACGGGGTCGTCACCCGCGGGACGCAGCTCGTACCAGCCCTGGCCGACCGAGAGGGCGACCAGCGACCCGTCGCCACGCAGTGCGATCACGTTCGCGTTGTAGGCGCTCCCGGGGTCGCGGTTGTAGACACCCAGTGCGACGACATCGGTCAGCGGCGTGCCCGTACCGCCCTGCACGACCGGGTGCACGCCCTCGACCCCGCCGATGGCGTCCGTGCCGTACGCGACGAGCGTGACGTGCCGCGAGCCTTCCGGCGTCTCGACGACGACGTAGGCGCTGTAGACGTTGCCCGACACCGCGACGGCCTTGCCGCCGAGCTGCTCGGGCGTCCAGGTCTGGTCGGGGAACGAGCCGCGGGAGCCGCCCCACTTGGTGAGGGTCCCGTCCTCCGAGGCGGCCCAGATCGACCGTGGCCCGCCGATGCTGAGGGACACCGTCCGCTGCCCGCTCACGTGCGCCGGCACGGCCTGCGCGCTGGCCTGCGCGGCCGCCACGATGTCGACGCCGCCGTCCGCTCGGATGGCGCCCACCGCGTTGGCGCCGAGGCCGTTGTCACCGAGCTGCGCGAAGGGCCCCGGGTACGACGCCGTCTCGAGGCCGTCCGCCCAGCCGATCACGTCTCCGGTGCCGGGCACCTCGGCCGTCTCCGCGTGAGCCGGTGCCGCGAGGGCGTTCGCGGTGCCCACCACCAGGGCCAGCGCGCCGAGCGCGCCGATCTTGGGTCGCCAGTCGATCATTCGTTGCCTCCTGAGTGTGTGACCGCCGACACCCACGCGGCGGCGAGGCGACGCTAGGCCGGGCGGAGCGGAGGCGGCTCAGATCAGGAGGAACTGCTCGACAACTCGGACGGGCATCCGAAAAGTGCCGGAGCGGGTCAGACGTTGAAGCCCAGGGCGCGCAGCTGCTCGCGGCCGTCGGGGGTGATCTTGTCGGGGCCCCACGGCGGCATCCAGACCCAGTTGATCGCGACGTCGTTGACGAGGCCCTCGAGGGCGGAGTTGGTCTGGTCGGTGATGACGTCGGTCAACGGACATGCCGCCGACGTGAGCGTCATGTCGAGCACGACATTGGTGCCCTCGTCGACGTGGATGCCGTAGACGAGGCCGAGGTCGACGACGTTGATGCCGAGCTCGGGGTCGACGACGTCCTTCATGGCCTCCTCGATGTCGGCGAGCGCGACGCTCGAGGACAGGTTGGTGCCGGCCATCTCGCCGGTCGCCTCCGGGACCTCGGGGAGGTCGCCGTGGTCGTGGGTGTGCTCGGTCATGCCTGGTCTCCCTCTCCTGCGACGACCTGCGCCGTCGCGTCCTTCCACGCCATCCACGACAGCAGCGCGCACTTCACGCGCGCGGGGAACTTCGCCACCCCGGCGAAGGCGATGCCGTCCTCGAGGACGTCCTCGTCGGGCTCCACCGTGCCCTTGCCCTGCATGAGGGTCAGGAATTCCTGGTGGATGGCCATCGCCTCGTCGACGGGCTTGCCGACGACGAGGTCGTGCAGCACCGACGCCGACGCCTGCGAGATCGAGCAGCCGAGGGCGTCGTACGACACGTCGGCGACGACCGGGCCCTGGGCGCCGTCGTCCAGGTGCACCCGCAGGGTCACCTCGTCGCCGCAGGTCGGGTTGACGTGGTGCACCTCCGCGGTGTGGTCGCCGTGCTCGCGCAGGCCCTTGCCGTGGGGGTTCTTGTAGTGGTCGAGGATGATCTCCTGGTAGAGAGCATCGAGCTCCTGTGCAGCCATCGCTCAGCCCAACTTGAAGTAGCTGCGGGTGTATTCCAGCGCCTCGACGAGCGCGTCGATCTCGCGCGGCTCCGTGTAGAGGTACGACGACATCCGGGTCGAGCTCTGCACGCCGAAGCGCGCGTGCGCCGGCTTGGCGCAGTGGTGTCCCGCGCGGACGGCGACGCCGCGGCTGTCGAGCACCTGCGCGATGTCGTGCGGGTGCACGCCCTCGAGCTCGAAGGAGATCGCACCGCCGCGTGCGGCGGCGTCGAGGGGCCCGAGCACCGTCAGCCCCGGGACCGACTGCAGGCCCTCCAGCGCGTAGCCGGTGATCGCCTTCTCGTGCGCGTGGATCGCGTCCAGTCCGATGTGGCCCAGGTACTCCACCGCCGCGCCGAGCCCGACGGCCTCCACGATGGGGGGCGTGCCGGCCTCGAACTTGTGAGGGATCCCGGCGTACGTCGAGCGGTCCATGCGGACGGTCTCGATCATCTCGCCGCCACCGAGGAACGGCGGCAGGGCCTCGAGGACCCGGCGCGAGCCCCACAGCACGCCGATGCCGGTCGGGCCGACCACCTTGTGGCCGGTGAACGCCAACAGGTCGGGACGCTCCTCCGGCGCCATCGCCGCGAGGTCGATGGGCAGCTGCGGCGCCGCCTGCGCGGCGTCGACCACGACGATGGCGCCGACGGCGTGCGCCCGGCGGGCGATCTCCCCGATCGGGTTGACCGTGCCGAGCATGTTGGACACCCACGCCAGCGAGACGACCTTCGTGCGCTCGTTGATGAGCTCGTCGATGTTCGACAGGTCGAGCCGGCCGTCCTCGGTGAGGCCGAACCAGCGCAGGCTCGCGCCGGTGCGCTCGGTGAGGAGCTGCCACGGGACGATGTTGGAGTGGTGCTCGAGCTCGGTGATCACGACCTCGTCTCCGGCCTTCACCTGGTGCTCGCCGGCCCACGCGAGGGTGTTGGCGACGAGGTTGAGCGCCTCGGAGGCGTTCTTGGTGAAGATCACCTCGTCGCGCTCGGGCGCGCCCAGGAACGCCGCCACCTTGTCGCGCGCCGCCTCGAAGGCCTCCGTCGACTCCGCCCCGAGCTGGTGCATGGCCCGGGCGATGTTGGCGTTGTGGCGCTCGAGGTGGTCGACCATCGTGTCGATGACGACCTGCGGCTTCTGCGAGGTGTTGGCACTGTCGAGGTAGACCAGCGGCATCCCGCCCGCGAGCGTGCGCTCGAGGATCGGGAAGTCCTTGCGGATGACCGCCAGCTCGGGGAGCAGGCCCTCCGGGGTCATGGTCAGGCTCCGGACGGCACAGCGGTCAGGAAGCGCTCGTAGCCGTTGGCCTCCAGCTCCTCGGCCAGCTCGGGACCGCCGGACTCGGCGACCCTGCCGGCCACGAAGACGTGGACGTGGTCGGGCTTGATGTAGCGCAGGATGCGCGTGTAGTGCGTGATGAGCAGGACGCCCTTGCCCTCGCGCTCCCGGAAGCGGTTGACGCCCTCCGAGACGACCTTCAGGGCGTCGATGTCGAGACCGGAGTCGGTCTCGTCGAGGATGGCGACCTTCGGGTCGAGCAGGTCGAGCTGGGCGATCTCGTGACGCTTCTTCTCGCCGCCGGAGAAGCCCTCGTTGACCGAGCGCTGCGAGAAGGTGGCGTCGAGGTTCATCCGGTCGAGGGCGCCGTTGACGTCCTTGACCCACGTGCGCAGCTTGGGCGCCTCGCCGTCGATCGCCGTCTTGGCGGTGCGCAGGAAGTTCGCGACCGAGACGCCGGGCACCTCGACGGGGTACTGCATCGCGAGGAAGAGGCCGGCGCGGGCGCGCTCGTCGACGGACATCTCCAGCACGTCCTCGCCGTCGAGCGTCACCGAGCCGCCGGTGACCTCGTAGCGCGGGTGGCCGGCGACGGAGTACGCCAGGGTGGACTTGCCCGACCCGTTGGGGCCCATGATCGCGTGGGTCTCGCCGTCGTTGATCGTCAGCGTGACGCCCTTGAGGATCTCCTTGGGGCCGTCCTCGGTCTGGACCTGGACCTGAAGGTCCTTGATCTCGAGGGTGCTCATGATGGGGTGACTCCGTTCAGCGTGGTGGTGATGTCGATGTAGACGTCGACGTCGCCCGAATCGGTGGGACGCAGCTCTACGGGGAAGGTGGCGACCGGCTCCGTGGCGGGGAGCCCGGTCGGCTTGCCGGTGCGCAGGTCGAAGCGGGAGCCGTGGAGCCAGCACTCGACGGTGCAGTCCTCGACCTCCCCCTCGCTCAGGGCGACGGCGGCGTGCGAGCAGAGGTCCTGCAGCGCGAAGACCTCGTTGCCGTGCCGGGCGACCGCGACGTCGTACCGGTCGACGGTGACGGCGAGCGCCTCGTCATCGGGTACGTCGGCCAGCGCGCAGGCCCGCTCGAAGGTCATGCCAGCACGCCCTTCGGCACGTCCTTCAGCACGTTCTTGGCGAGCTCGGCCTCGACCGTCTCGAGGAGCTTCTCCTCGACCATGGGGATGTCGACCTTGCGGATCAGGTCGTTGAAGAAGCCGTGCACGACCAGGCGCTGGGCCTCCTTCTCGGAGACGCCGCGCGAGCGGAGGTAGAACAGCTGCTCGTCGTCGAAGCGCGCGGTCGCGGACGCGTGGCCGGCGCCCTCGATCTCGCCCGTCTCGATCTCCAGGTTGGGGACGGAGTCGGCCTGGCAGCCGTCGGTGAGCACGAGGTTGCGGTTCTCCTCGTAGGTCTCGATGCCCTCGGCCACCTTGCGGATCAGCACGTTGCCGATCCACACGGTGTGCGCGCCCTTGCCCTGCAGCGCGCCCTTGTAGACCACGTGGCTCTTGGTCTTCGGGGCGTTGTGGTCGGCGAAGAGGCGGTGCTCGAGGTGCTGGCCCTCGTCGGCGAAGTAGAGGCCGAGGAGCTCGGCCTCGCCGCCGGGACCGGCGTACTCGACGTTGGCGTGCATCCGCACCAGGTCGCCGCCGAAGCTGATCGAGGTGTGCTTGACCGAGGCGTCGCGGCCGACCCGGATGGCGTCGCGGCCCAGGTGGACGGCGTCGTCGGCCCAGTCCTGCAGGCTGAGCACGTTGACCTTGGCACCGTCGCCGACCAGGAAGGTGGAGAGCGCGGAGTAGCGCGCGGAGCCCTCGTGGACGAGCACGATGGTGACCTCGGCATGGGCGCCGACCCGGTAGAGCAGGCGCGACCAGACCAGGTCGTCGACCGAGCGGCCGGTGAGCCGGATGACGACCGGCTCGGCGACCACGGCCTCGGCGGGCACGTCGAGCAGGAGCGCGCCGTCGGCGTGGGCCGCCGCGAGGGCCGCCGGCCGCTCGTTGGGTCCCAGCTCGCCCAGCGCGACCGCCTCCTCGGCGGTGATCTTGGTCAGGCTGACCCCGTCGGGCAGTGTGCTCTCGCGGACGAGCTCGGCCGAGGAGGCCTCGCCGTCGAGGATCCCGCGCAGCCGCTTGAGCGGCGTGAACCGCCAGACCTCCTCGCGCCCGGTCGGCACCGGGTGGTCGGCGAGGTCGTAGGACGCGGGCGGGTTCAGGTGGCTCTCGATCTGGGCCTGCTTGTCCATCTCGAGAGCCTCGGCAACGGCCGTCATCCGACAGCACCCTCCATCTGCAGTTCGATCAGTCGGTTCAGCTCGAGCGCGTACTCCATGGGGAGCTCCTTGGCGATCGGCTCGACGAAGCCGCGCACGATCATCGCCATCGCCTCGTCCTCCTCCATGCCGCGCGACATGAGGTAGAAGAGCTGGTCGTCGGAGACCTTCGACACCGAGGCCTCGTGGCCCATCGAGACGTCGTCCTCGCGGATGTCGACGTACGGGTAGGTGTCGGAGCGGCTGATCTGGTCGACCAGCAGCGCGTCGCACAGCACGTTGGACTTCGAGCCGTGGGCGCCCTCGTTGACCTGGATCAGGCCCCGGTACGACGTGCGCCCACCGCCGCGCGCCACCGACTTGCTCAGGATCGAGCTCGAGGTGTGCGGGGCCGCGTGGACCATCTTGGCGCCGGCGTCCTGGTGCTGGCCCTCGCCCGCGAAGGCGATGGACAGGGTCTCGCCCTTGGCGTGCTCGCCCATGAGGTAGACGGCGGGGTACTTCATCGTCACCTTGGAGCCGATGTTGCCGTCGACCCACTCCATCGTCGCGCCGGCCTCGCAGACCGCGCGCTTCGTCACGAGGTTGTAGACGTTGTTCGACCAGTTCTGGATGGTCGTGTAGCGGCAGCGGCCGCCCTTCTTGACGATGATCTCGACGACCGCGGAGTGCAGCGAGTCCGAGGAGTAGATCGGCGCGGTGCAGCCCTCGACGTAGTGCACGTAGGCGTCCTCGTCGACGATGATCAGCGTGCGCTCGAACTGGCCCATGTTCTCGGTGTTGATCCGGAAGTAGGCCTGGAGCGGGATGTCCACGTGGACGCCCTTGGGCACGTAGATGAACGAGCCGCCCGACCACACCGACGTGTTGAGCGCGGCGAACTTGTTGTCACCGACCGGGATGACGGTGCCGAAGTACTCCTTGAAGAGCTCCTCGTGCTCCTTCAGCGCGGTGTCGGTGTCCAGGAACAGCACGCCCTGCGCCTCGAGGTCCTCGCGGATCGAGTGGTAGACGACCTCGGACTCGTACTGGGCGGCGACGCCCGCGACCAGGCGCTGCTTCTCCGCCTCCGGGATGCCGAGCTTGTCGTAGGTGTTCTTGATGTCCTCGGGGAGGTCCTCCCACGAGGTCGCCTGCTTCTCGCTGGAGCGGACGAAGTACTTGATGTTGTCGAAGTCGATCGCCGACAGGTCCGAGCCCCAGGTGGGCATCGGCTTGCGGTGGAAGAGCTTGAGGCCCTTGAGCCGCAGGTCGAGCATCCACTGCGGCTCGCTCTTCTTCGCGGAGATGTCGCGGACGACGTCCTCGTTCAGGCCGCGCTTGGCGTCGGCGCCGACGTCGTTCTTGTCGGACCAGCCGAACTCGTAGCGACCGATCCCCTTCAGCTCGGGGTTCAGCTCCTCGATGGAGGTCATGAGGTGACCTGCTCCTTCTTCTCGGTGGTCGAGCCTGACGAGGCGGGGATGCACGTCGTGCAGACCCCGTCTCCGTGGGCGATGGTGGCCAGACGCTGCACGTGCGTGCCGAGCACGCGGCCGATGGCCTCGGTCTCGGCCTCGCACAGCTGGGGGAACTCGTGGGCGACGTGGGAGACCGGGCAGTGCTGCTGGCACAGCTGCTCCCCCACGACCGGCAGCTCGCGGACGGCGGCGGCGTAGCCCTCGTCGGAGAAGACCAGCGCGAGCACCTGGGCGGGCGACGCCTCGGGGTGGGCCGCGCGGACCTCGGGGAAGCGACGCTCGATGAACGACGCACGCCGCTCGGCGAAGGCGCGGACGGCGTCGTCCCCACCGGTCTCGGCGAGGAACCGCAGCGCCTCGGTGGCGAGGTCGTCGTACTGCTGGTCGAAGGCGTCGCGGCCGCGCTCGGTGAGCGCGAAGACCTTCGCCGGGCGTCCCCGGCCGCGCGAGCCGACGGGACGGGGGTCGCGCGCGACCACGGAGCCCTCGGCGAGCAGCTGGTCGAGGTGCCGGCGCACCGCGGCGGGCGTCAGCTCGAGGCGCTCGGCCAGCGCCGCGGCGGTGGACGGCCCGTTGACCAGGATCGCCCGCGCGACGCGCTGGCGCGTCGGCTGGTCGGTCTCGGTCGCCATTTCCACAACATCAGTGTGCCGTTATTGATCGAGGCCGTTCAAGGAAGGTCGCCCTTACTGAGGGCAGCCTTGGCGATCTGTGTCACATCGGGTCATGCCGCCGGCCCGGACCCCGCCGCTCCGGGGCGGGTGTGGCGCAGCCAGGCCAGTCCCGCGAAGGGCAGCACCAGCGGCAGGAAGCCGTAGCCCTGGCCGAAGTGCGACCAGACCGTGCGGTCGGGGAAGAGGTCGGTTGCCAGGTAGCTGAGCGCACCGACCGAGAGCACGCCGAGCAGCTCGACGGTCACGGCCACGGCGGCGACCCGCCAGCCCGCCCGGCCACCGAGGAGCAGGCAGGTCGTGGCCACGAGGTAGAGCACCGCCGCGACGAGGGAGAGCGCGTAGGCCAACGGCGCCTTGTCCGGGTCCATGCCGAGCTGCACCGCCGAGCGTCCGGTGGCGGCCACGGCGAAGAGCCCGTAGACGAACACCAGGGCCCGGCCCCATCCCTCGGAGAGAGCCTGCTCGCGCCCGACGCGCTCAGGCACGGCCCGCGCCCCACACGTCCCAGAGCCGGATCTCCAGCCCGGCGACGGTCGCCACGCCGAGCAGCAGGATCGTCGTACCGACCCGCGAGCGCTCGGCGAGGGCGAAGAACGCCGCGACCACCGGCACGAGCAGGTTGGTGACCAGATAGCTGACGAAGACCGCGCCCTCCACCTCCCGGTCGGTGCGCGCGAGGGCGACGGCCCCCACGACCAGCTGCACCAGCATGAGGGCCTCGAGCACCCCCAGGCCGACGAAGTGCGGGTCCTGCGCGGCGCGGTCGCGCACCAGGTCGACGACCAGCACGACGGCGAGCGCACCGGCGACGACCAGCGCGGCGCCGTACAGCCAGGGATTCACGGCCGCCAGCGTAGGGCGGGCCGCCACCGTGAAACAAAGCACCACCCACGGGCCCTCGGACGCAAGATTCTTGTGCATCGGCGCAAGCCACGTCGGTTCCGTGACGGCGATCACCCTCCGTACCGTTTCCCGTCGTGACTTCGACTCCCCCGGTGGCGCCCGCGGCGCCGCCCGTCTCCCTGCGTACGCAGCTCACCCGCCGCAAGCCCGTCGAGCGGCTGGTCGCCGACGCCGGCGAGGGCGAGGGCGGCCGCCTGCGCCGCACGCTCGGCGTCGGGCACCTCACCCTGCTCAGCGTCGGTGCGACGCTCGGCACCGGCATCTTCGTCGTCCTCGGTGAGGCCGTGCCCGTCGCCGGTCCGGCGGTCGTCGTGTCCTTCGTGCTCGCCGGGGTCATCGCGCTGTTCTCCGCGCTGTCGTACGCCGAGCTGGCCGGCATGATCCCGGCGGCCGGCTCGTCGTACTCCTACTCGTACGCGACGCTGGGCGAGCTCGCCGCATGGGTCTGTGGGTGGTGCCTGATCCTCGAGTACGGCGTCTCGGTCGCCGCGGTCGCCGTCGGATGGGGCCAGTACGTCAACGAGCTCCTCGACGCCGTCGTGGGCGTCACCATCCCCGACGCCTGGAGCCAGCCGCCCGGTGGTGGCGGCCACTTCAACGTCCCCGCCCTGGTGGTCGTCGTCCTCGCCACCCTCGTCCTGCTGCGCGGCGTCACCGAGAGCGCGCGGGTCAACGCCGCGATGGTCGTGGTCAAGGTGCTGGCGCTGCTGCTGTTCTGCGCGGTCGCGTTCACCGCCTTCCGGGCGGGCAATCTCACGCCGCTGTTCCCGCTGGGCCTGGCCGGGATGAGCTCGGGTGCGGCGACGCTCTTCTTCTCCTACATCGGCTTCGACGCCGCGTCCACCGCCGGAGAGGAGGCACGCGACCCGCAGCGGGACCTGCCCCGGGCGATCCTGCTGTCGCTCGCCGTCGTCACGGTCCTCTACTGCCTGGTCGCGCTCGCCGCGGTCGGTGCGCTGCCCTGGCGCCAGTTCGAGGGCACCGAGGCGGCCCTCGCACGGATCGTCGACGGGGCGGGCGGCGGCTCGCTCGTGGTCGGCCTGCTCTCGCTCGGCGCGGTCGTGGCCATCGCCAGCGTCGTGCTGACGGTGCTCTACGGCCAGATCCGGATCCTCTTCGCGATGTCGCGCGACGGCCTCGTCCCGCCGCTGTTCGCCCGCGTCGACCGGCGCACCGGCGTGCCGCGCGCGAACACGCTCGTCGTGGGCCTCTTCGTCAGCCTCCTGGCGGCGTCGGTCCCACTCGGCGAGCTGGCGAACGCGACCTCGATCGGCACCCTGTTCGCGTTCGCGCTCGTCAACGTCGCGGTGCTGGTGCTGCGGCGCACGCGCCCCGACCTGCCCCGGGCCTTCCGGGTGCCGCTGGCGCCCGTCGTACCGGTCCTCGGGGCCCTGCTCTGCGGCTACGCGATGCTCAGCCTCGGCACGTCGACCTGGGTCGTCTTCGTCGGCTGGATGGCTCTCGGGCTCGCCGTGTACGCCGGCTACGGCCGGCGCCACTCGCGGCTCCAGGCCCACGCCGCCTCGGCGCCGCATCCGCCACAATGAGCCCATGTCCGCCGCCCTGCAGCTCGACCAGCTCGACCGCCTGATCGTGGGCGTCCTCCTCGAGGACGGACGCGCCACCTTCGCGCAGATCGGCGACCGGGTCGGGCTGTCGGCACCCGCGGTCAAGCGACGGGTCGACCGGCTCGTGTCGTCCGGTGCCATCACCGGCTTCACGGTTCGGGTCGACCCGTCCGTCGTCGGGTGGTCGACGGAGGGCTACGTCGAGATCTACTGTCGCGGGTCCACGTCGCCGGCCGAGATCCTCAAGGCCGTCGACAAGCACCCGGAGGTCGTCTCCGCCTCGACCGTCACCGGCGAGGCGGACGCGATCCTGCACATCCTCGCCTCCGACATCCGGCACTTCGAGCAGGTCGTCGAACGGATCGCGAGCGAGCCCTTCCTGGTCCGGACCAAGAGCGAGCTGGTGCTCTCCCCGCTGGTCCGGCGCGAGCAGGGCAGCTTGCCGGACTGAGGGACGGCCGCCGAGCAACGGATCGCTCGACCCGGGCCGATCGGCGCAACAGATCGTCGCTGCCCGGCAACACAGACACCTCGATCTTGTGCGCCTGCGGTCCTAGGTTGGACCTCGTGACCGAGACTCCCGACCCGCGGCGCGCCGCCGAGCTCGTGGTGGCCGCCTGGCAGCCGGACGGCCCGCTGCTCGACGTACCCGCCGCCCTGGCCGCACTCGACGCCGCCGCGCGCGACGCGGCCGCCCGTGGCGCCCGTCTGCTGGTGTGCCCCGAGCTGACCCTCACCGGCTACGACATCGCTCCGGCCGCCGCCGAGCTCGCCGAGCCCGCGGGCGGGCCGATGGCCGAGGCCGTGGCCGCCATCGCCCGGCGGCACCGCCTGGCCGTGGCGTGGAGCTGGCCGGAGCGCGACGGCGCGGCCGTGCACATCTCCGCCGAGCTGGTCGACCGCGACGGCGCCGTGCTCGCCCGGCACCGCAAGGCGCACCTCTACGGTCCCGACGAGGCGGGCGCCTACGTCCCCGGCGACGGCACGCCGGCCGTCGGCGAGGTCGACGGCTACAAGGTGGGGCTGCTGGTCTGCTACGACATCGAGTTCCCCGAGCAGGTGCGGATGGTCGCCCTCGCCGGAGCCGACCTGCTCGCCTGCCCGACCGCCCTCATGGCGCCGTACGACGCCGTCAGCACCCTGCTCGTCCCGGCCCGGGCCTTCGAGAACCAGATGGCCGTCGCGTACGCCAACCGGGCCGGCACCGAGCACGAGCTCACCTACACCGGCCTCAGCTGCGTCGTCGGCCCCGACGGCGCGGACCTCGCCCGCGCCGGCGAGCACGCGGGCCTGGTCGTGGGCACGCTCACCGCGGCCGCGCTCGACGCCGCGCGCCGCGCCAACACCCACCTGGCCGACCGCCGGCCCGAGGTCTACGGAGGCCTGACCCGATGACCACCGCCCAGACCACGCCGGACGAGGGGATCACCCGCCCGGCCGCCGTGACGATGCTCGGCCCGGACTTCCCCTTCGGCTACGACGAGCATCTCGCCCATCCGGCCGGTCTCGGCTCGGTCCCCGCGGAGCACCACGGCCGGGAGGTCGCGATCGTCGGCGGCGGGCTCTCCGGCATGGTGACCGCCTACGAGCTGATGCGGATGGGCCTCAAGCCGGTCGTCTACGAGGCCGACCAGATCGGAGGCCGGCTCCGCTCGCAGCCCTTCGGCGGGACGCACAACCAGGGGATCGCCGAGCTCGGCGGCATGCGCTTCCCCCTCTCCTCGCGCGCGCTCTTCCACTACATCGACCGCCTCGGACTGCGCACCTCTCCGTTCCCGAACCCGCTGTCCGAGGCGACGCCGAGCACCGTCGTCGAGCTGGGCGGGGAGTCGTTCTACGCTCGCGGCTACGACGACCTGCCCGACTTCCTCAAGGACGTCGCCGACGCCTGGCACGAGGCGCTCGGCGAGGTCGGCTTCGCGGAGATGCAGCGGGCGATCGCCGCGCGCGACGTGCCCCGGCTCAAGGAGCTGTGGAACGAGCTCGTCCTCACCCTGGACGAGGAGACCTTCTCCGGGTTCCTCGCCAACACCAAGGCGTTCGGCTCGCGCAGCTTCCGTCACCGCGAGGTGTTCGGCCAGGTCGGCTTCGGGACCGGCGGCTGGGACACCGACTTCCCCAACTCGATGCTCGAGATCCTCCGGGTCATCTTCACCAACGCCGACGAGGACCACCAGATGATCCACGGCGGCGCTCAGCAGCTGCCCGTCGGGCTCTGGACGGACGCACCGGAGTGCGTGCACTGGCCCGCCGGCACCTCGCTGGAGAGCCTGCACGGTGGCGCGCCGATGCCCGGAGTCGCCCGGATCGGGCGCGCCGAGGGCGAGCGCTTCGAGATCACCGACCGGTGGGGCACCGCCCGCACGTACGACGCCGTGGTGGTGACCTGCCAGGTCTGGCTGCTCTCCGCGCGCATCGACGTCGACGAGTCGCTCTTCTCCCCCGATCTGTGGATGGCGATGGAGCGCACGCACTACATGCAGTCGTCGAAGACCTTCGTGCGCGTGGACCGGCCGTTCTGGAAGGACGTCGACCCGCACACGGGGCGCGACGTCATGAGCATGACGCTCACCGACCGGCTCAACCGCGCGACGTACCTCCTCGAGGACGACGGCACCGCCTCGATCTGCCTGTCCTACACCTGGAACGACGACGCGCTGAAGTGGCTCGCCCTGCCGGTCGAGGAGCGGGTCCGGCTGCAGCTGCACTCCCTGCGCAAGATCTACCCGGGCGTCGACCTCGCCTCCCACATCGTGGGCGACCCCATCACCGTCTCGTGGGAGTCCGACCCCAACTTCATGGGCGCCTTCAAGGCCAACCTGCCCGGCCACTACCGCTACCAGCGCCGGCTGTTCACCCACTTCGTGCAGGACGAGCTGCCCGCCCACCGGCGCGGGATCTTCCTGGCCGGCGACGACATCTCGTGGACCGCCGGCTGGGCCGAGGGCGCGGTCACCACCGCGCTCAACGCGGTGTGGGGCGTCGTGCGGCACTTCGGCGGGTCGAGCGCCCCCGGCAACCCCGGCCCGGGCGACCGCTTCGCCGAGCTGGCCCCGCTGGCCCTGCCGGACGGTGCGTGACGGCGCGTTCCTAGACTGTCGCCGTGTCTCTCGCTCATGACCATGCTGTCGAGGTCGACGGCCTGGTGATGAGGTACGGCGACACGGTCGCCGTCGACGGGCTGTCCCTGACGGTGGAGCGCGGCTCGATCACGGCGGTCCTCGGCCCCAACGGCGCCGGCAAGACCACGACCCTGGAGACCTGCGAGGGCTACCGGCGCGCGCAGGGCGGCACGGTCCGCGTGCTCGGGCTCGACCCCGTGCGCCAGCGACGCGAGCTGCTCCCCCGCATCGGGGTGATGCTGCAGTCCGGCGGCGCCTGGAGCGGGGCCCGGGCCGAGGAGATGCTGCGCCACTTCGCCCGGCTCCACGCACGGCCGCAGGACGTCGGCCTGCTCATGGAGCGGCTCGCGCTGCACGAGTGCGGGCGCACGCCGTACCGGCGGCTGTCGGGGGGCCAACAGCAGCGGCTCGGCCTGGCCCTGGCCCTCGTCGGCCGCCCGGAGCTGGTGTTCGTCGACGAGCCCACGGCCGGGATGGACCCGCAGATCCGCCGGGCGGTGTGGGAGCTGCTCGAGGAGCTGCGGAGCGACGGCGTCACCGTGGTCCTCACCACCCACTACCTCGAAGAGGCAGAGCGGCTCGCCGACCGGGTGCACATCCTCGACCGGGGCCGCCTGGTCGCCAGCGGAACGCCGCTCGAGCTGACCCGCGGCGGCACCGTCGCCACCATCCGGATCGTGGTCACCCAGCCCTTCCCGGAGGGCGCCCCCGAGGAGCTGGTGCGCGAGCTCGGCGACGGGACCGAGCTGACCGTGCTCGACCCGCTCAGCCTGCAGCTGTCCGGCCCCGCCGACAGCACGACCCTGGCCACCGTCGCCGCGTGGTGCGCCGCGCACGGCGTGCTCCCGGAGTCGCTGTCGCTGGGCCAGCGCAACCTGGAGGACGTCTTCCTCGAGCTCACCGGTCGCGAGGAGTTCGCATGAGTGCCCCCACCTTCGCCCCCGCGCCCGGCGCCGCCCCGGTCGCCCGGCAGCTGCTGACCCAGGCGGGCATGGAGGCGCGGCTGATGGTGCGCAACGGCGAGCAGCTGCTGCTCGCCGTCGTCATCCCGGTGATCGTCCTGGTGGGTGCCGTGCGCGGCGCGGAGCGGGTCGGGATCGACCTGGCGGGCCGCCCGGTCGACGTCCTCACGCCCGGCGTGCTCGCGCTCGCCGTGATGTCGACGGCGTTCACCTCGCTCGCGATCGCCACCGGGTTCGAGCGTCGCTACGGCGTCCTCAAGCGGCTCGGCACCGCTCCCCTGTCGCGCGCCACGCTCCTCGGCGGCAAGGTGCTCGCCCTCCTGCTCGTCGAGGTCCTCCAGTTCGCCGTGATCGGTGGCGTCGGCCTCGCCCTCGGATGGTCCGGGCCGTCCGGGGCCGCCGGCGTGCTCGCGCTGCTCCTCGCCGCGCTGTGCGGCACCGCCGCCTTCGCCTCGCTCGGCATGCTGCTCGCCGGCTCGCTGCGCGCCGAGGCCACCCTGGCGGCCGCCAACCTGGTGTACCTGCTGCTGCTCGCCGGCGGCGCCGTGGTCCTGCCCGCCACCATGTACGGCGGCCTCGGCGACGTCGTGCGCTGGCTGCCCTCGGGCGCACTCGGCGAGGCGGTCCGCGCGGCGAGCGACGGTGTGCTCGCCGTCCGCGACCTCGTGGTCCTGCTCGCGTGGACCGCCCTCGGATCCGTCCTGACCGCCCGGACCTTCAAGTGGGAGTGACCGTGACCGCCCCGACCCGCCTGTCCGAGCTCCAGCGGGGCTTGGCTGCCCGCACCGTGCCTCTCGCCTGGGCCAACCTGGTGGCCAACATCGGGATCGTCGTGACCGGCGGGGCCGTGCGGCTCACCGGCTCGGGGCTCGGCTGCCCGACCTGGCCCAAGTGCACCGAGGAGTCCTACACGACCCACGGTGCCCTCGGCGTGCACGGCGTGATCGAGTTCGGCAACCGGCTGCTCACCTATGTCCTGCTCGCCATCGCGGTCGCGTTCGTGGTGGCGGCCTGGCGGCGAGGCGGGCGGGTGCGGGCCCTCGGCCTCGTGGTGCTCGCCGGCATCCCGGCGCAGGCGGTGGTCGGCGGCATCACCGTGCTGACCGACCTCAACCCCTGGGTCGTCGCCGGGCACCTCCTGGTCTCCATGGCGATGGTCGGCATCTGCGTCTGGGTCCTCGACGACCTCACCGGCCCCACGCGGACCAGCGCCTCGGGGTCCTCGCGTCGGCTGGCCTGGGCCACCTTCGCCGCCGGCTGGGTCGTGCTCTGGCTCGGCACCGTGGTCACCGGTTCCGGCCCGCACTCCGGCGACCTGGAGTCGCGCCGTACCGGACTCGACCCGGAGGTCGTCTCCCACGTCCACGGGATCTCGGTCGGCCTGCTCGTCGCACTCACCCTCGCGCTGCTGCTGGTCGCCCGTCGCCGGGGAGACCGATGGGTGGCCACCTTCACGGGCACGCTCCTGGCCGTCGAGCTCGCCCAGGGCCTCCTCGGCTACGTGCAGTTCTTCACCGACCTGCCGGAGGTGCTCGTCGGGCTGCACATGCTCGGCGCCGCGCTCGTCGCAGCGGGCCTGGCACGGGTCGTCGTCACCACGGCCCCGCGGGGCTGACCGCGCGCCTGCCTCAGTGCAGCAGCGGGTCGATCGCGACGGCGACGAACAGCAGCGAGAGGTACAGGTTCGAGGAGTGGAACAGCCGCATCGGCTGGAGCACGCTCAGCTCCTCGGAGGTCCGGGCGCGGCGGTGCAGGCCGTGGGCCTGCGCCAGGAAGACGGCGCCGAGCAGCGCGGCCGCGACCGGGTATACGGGACCGGTGGAGGCGACCGGCCACAGCAGCAGCGACGTCGCGACCATCACCCACGAGTAGACGACGATCTGCAGCGCGACGACCCGTGCCGGCTTCACGACCGGCAGCATCGGGACGTCGACCTGGGCGTAGTCCTCCCGGTAGCGCAGCGCGAGCGCCCAGGTGTGCGGCGGAGTCCAGAAGAAGACCACCGCGAAGAGGACGACCGGCACCCACGACAGCTCGCCGGTGACCGCGGTCCAGCCGATGAGTGCGGGGAAGCAGCCGGCGATGCCGCCCCAGACGATGTTCTGCGTGGTGCGGCGCTTCAGCAGCATCGTGTAGACGAACACGTAGAACGCGTTGGCGCTGACCGAGAGGATCGCCGAGAGCGGGTTGACCCAGGCCCACAGGATCACCGTCGACAGCACGCCGAGCACGGTGCCGAAGACGAGGGCCGCCGCGGGCGTCACGATGTGGCGCGGCAGCGCGCGGCGCCGGGTACGCCGCATCTGCTCGTCGATGTCGCGGTCGTAGACGCAGTTGAACACCGAGGCGGAGCCGGCCGACAGCGTGCCGCCGATGACGGTGGCGACCACCAGGCCGAGCCCGGGCACGCCGCGGGCGGCGAAGAACATGACCGGCACCGTCGTCAGGAGCAGCAGCTCGATGACGCGCGGCTTGGTGAGGCCGACATAGGCCATGACCACGTCGCGGAAGGTCGCCTTCTGCGGTCCCTCGTCCACAGCCAGCAGCTCGGGGCTGGTGGGGTCGACGTAGGTCACGGCAGGATTTCCTCGAAGGACGGGCCTCGCAGGCGCGGTGGAAGCGGTCCGAGTGTAGCCCGAGTCCTCCTCGTGCCCGGCACCGAGCCGGTGTCGGTCGCGCCACGTGGCTCGGTAGGCTCGACACCATGATCCCGGAGCTGGACTGGACCGACCTCGATCGCTTGGCCGTCGACACCGCGCGCGTGCTCGCCATGGACGCCGTCCAGAAGGTCGGCAACGGCCACCCCGGTACGGCGATGAGCCTCGCCCCGGCGGCGTACCTGCTGTTCCAGAAGGTGATGAGGCACGACCCGTCCGACCCCGCCTGGATGGGGCGCGACCGCTTCGTGCTGTCCTGCGGGCACTCCTCCATCACGCTCTACACCCAGCTCTTCCTGGGCGGCTTCGGCCTCGAGCTCGCCGACCTGCAGGCGCTGCGGACCTGGGGCAGCAAGACCCCGGGCCACCCCGAGTTCGGCCACACAGCCGGCGTCGAGGTCACCACCGGCCCGCTGGGCCAGGGCGTGGCCAACGCGGTCGGCATGGCGATGGCCGCCCGCCGCGAGAAGGGCCTGCTCGACCCCGAGGCCGGCGACGGCCCCTCGCTCTTCGACCACCACGTCTACGTGCTGGCCTCCGACGGCGACCTCGAGGAGGGCGTGAGCAGCGAGGCATCCTCGATCGCGGGCACCCAGGAGCTCGGCAACCTCACCGTGATCTACGACGCCAACCGGATCTCCATCGAGGGCGACACCCACATCGCGTTCAACGAGGACGTGGCGAAGCGCTACGAGGCCTACGGCTGGCACGTCCAGACCGTCGACTGGACGGGCACCGACCACAACGACCTCGCCAACTACACCGAGGACGTCCCGGCGCTCTACGAGGCCATCAAGGCCGCCGACGAGGTGACCGACCAGCCGTCCCTCATCGTCTTGAAGACGGTCATCGCGTGGCCCGCCCCGAGCGCGCAGAACACCGAGGCCGCGCACGGGTCGGCGCTCGGGGAGGACGAGGTCGCCGCCACGAAGCGGATCCTCGGCTTCGACCCGGAGAGGACCTTCGAGGTCCCGCCCGACGTGCTCGCGCACACGCGCTCCCTCGTCGAGCGGGGCAAGGCGTGGGGTGCCGCCTGGGACGAGGAGTACGACACCTGGGCCGCCGCGAACCCCGAGCGGGCGGCGCTGCTGCACCGGATCAAGGACCGCCGCCTGCCGGACGGCATCGAGGAGGCGCTGCCGGTCTTCGAGGCCGACCCCAAGGGCGTCGCCACCCGCGCCGCCTCCGGCAAGGTCATCAACGCGATCGCCCCCGTCATGCCCGAGCTGTGGGGCGGCTCGGCCGACCTCGCCGGGTCGAACAACACCACCATCAAGGACGCGCCCTCCTTCCTGCCGCTGGACCGCGGCGTCGAGGAGTGGCCGGCCGACCCCTACCAGGGCCGGGTGCTCCACTTCGGCATCCGCGAGCACGCCATGGGCTCGATCATGAACGGCATCGCCGTCCACGGCGGCACCCGCGTCTTCGGCGGCACCTTCCTCACCTTCTCCGACTACATGCGCGGCGCGGTGCGCGTGGGCGCGCTCATGCAGGCTCCCGTGGTCCACGTCTGGACGCACGACTCGATCGGACTCGGGGAGGACGGCCCGACCCACCAGCCGATCGAGCACCTCGCGGCCCTGCGGGCGATCCCCGGTCTCGACGTCGTCCGGCCCGCCGACGCGAACGAGACGGCGGCGGCCTGGCTGCAGGTCCTGCGCAACAGCGACCGCCCGGCCGGCCTGATCCTCAGCCGCCAGAACGTCCCGACCTTCCCGCGCGGCACCGACGGCTTCGCCACCACCGACGACGTGGCGAAGGGCGGCTACGTCCTGCTCGACGCCGAGGGCGGCCAGCCCGACGTCGTCCTCATGGCGACGGGCTCGGAGGTCCAGCACGCCGTCGCCGCCCGCGAGCTGCTCGCCGGCGAGGGCATCCGCGCCCGGGTCGTGTCGCTGCCGTGCCTGGAGTGGTTCGACGCGCAGACCCAGGCCTACCGCGACACCGTGATCCCACCGACCGTCAAGGCTCGGGTCTCCGTCGAGGCAGGGGTGAAGCAGGGCTGGCGCGAGTACGTCGGGGACGCCGGCCGCATCGTCAGCATCGACCACTACGGCGCGAGCGCCGACGCCGCCACCCTGTTCCGCGAGTTCGGGTTCACCCCCGAGGCCGTGGCACAGGCGGCGCGGGAGAGTCTCGCAGCGGCCGCTCGCGGCTGAACCCGGCACCACCCACCCGCAGAAGGAGGAACTCATGACTGATCGACTGAAGGCCCTCGCTGACGCGGGGGTGTCCATCTGGCTCGACGACCTGTCCCGGGAGCGGATCGAGACCGGCAACCTCGCCGAGCTCGTCCGGGACCGCTCGGTCGTGGGCGTGACCACGAACCCCACGATCTTCGCCGGCGCCATCGCCGACGGTGAGCGGTACGACGCCCAGGTGCGCCAGCTCGTCGAGGGCGGTGCGGGCGTCGACGAGGTGATCTTCGCGCTCACCACCGACGACGTGCGCAACGCCTGCGACATCCTGGCGCCGGTGGCGTCCGCACGTCCCGCCGACGGCCGGGTCTCGATCGAGGTCGAGCCGACGCTGGCCAACGACACCGACGCCACGGTCGCCTCGGCGAAGGCCCTGTGGGAGGCCGTCGACCGTCCCAACGCCCTGATCAAGATCCCCGCGACGCTCGAGGGCCTGCCGGCGATCACCGCCACGATCGCGGCGGGCATCAGCGTGAACGTGACGCTGATCTTCTCCGTCGAGCGCTACCGCGCGGTGATGGACGCCTATCTCGCGGGCCTCGAGCAGGCCCGCGACGCGGGCATCGACCTCGCCACGATCCAGTCCGTGGCGTCGTTCTTCGTCTCGCGCGTCGACACCGAGATCGATGCGCGCCTCGACAAGGCCGGCACCGACGAGGCGCTGGCCCTGCGCGGCCAGGCGGCCGTCGCGAACGCCCGCCTCGCCTATGCCGCCTTCGAGGAGGTCATCGCGTCCGCGCGCTGGCAGGAGCTCGCCGCTGCGGGCGCGAACCCGCAGCGGCCGCTGTGGGCGTCCACCGGCGTGAAGAACCCGGCGTACTCCGACACCCTCTACGTCACCGACCTCGTGGTCGCCGACACGGTCAACACGATGCCCGAGAAGACGCTGCTGGCGTTCGCCGACCACGGCGAGGTGACCGGGGACCAGGTCACCGGCAAGGCCGCGGAGGCCCAGGGCGTGTTCGACCGGCTCGAGGCCGTCGGCGTCGACCTCGACGACGTCTTCCTCACCCTCGAGACCGAGGGGGTCGACAAGTTCAAGGCCTCCTGGACCGAGCTGGTCGCCACGGTCGAAGGGCAGATGGCCAAGGCCAGGGGCTGAGCGCCCGTGGGTGCCTCTCCCATCGACCCCACGACCACCGAGGCCTGGGGGCGACTGACCGAGCTCGCGGCCCAGGGCCGCCCCGACCTGCGCGTCGCGCTCGCCGACGCCGAGTGGGTCGCCCGCTCGACGCTCCAGGCGGCCGACCTGCGGGTCGACCTGTCGAAGAACCTGGTGACGCCGGAGGTCTGGACGGCGCTGGTGGCGCTCGCCGAGGCCGTCGAGCTGCCCGCGCGTCGCGACGCCATGTTCCGCGGCGAGCACATCAACGTCACCGAGGACCGCGCGGTGCTGCACACGGCGCTGCGCCGTGCGGCGGGCTCCGGCCTGGAGGTCGGCGGCGCGAACGTCGTCGAGGAGGTGCGCGCGGTGCTGCGGCGGGTGTACTCCTTCGCCGAGGACGTGCGCTCCGGAGCGTGGCGCGGCTCCACCGGCGAGCGGATCCGCACCGTGGTGAACATCGGGATCGGCGGCTCGGACCTCGGGCCCGTGATGGCCTACGAGGCGCTGCGGGCCTATGTCCACGAGGACCTCGAGTGCCGGTTCATCAGCAACATCGACCCGACGGACGCGGCGCAGACGCTCGCCGGGCTCGACCCGGCGACGACTCTGTTCATCGTCTCCAGCAAGACCTTCGGCACCCTCGAGACGCTGACCAACGCCCGGCTGTGCCGGTCCTGGCTGCTCGACGGGCTCGGCGCGGGCGAGGAGGCGGTGTCCCGCCACTTCGTTGCCGTCTCGACGGCCCTGGACAAGGTCGCCGAGTTCGGCATCGACCCCGCCAACGCGTTCGGCTTCTGGGACTGGGTCGGCGGCCGCTACTCGGTGGACTCGGCCATCGGCACCTCGCTGGCGGTCGCGATCGGACCGGAGCGCTTCGAGGAGTTCCTCGCCGGCTTCCGGGCCGTGGACGACCACTTCGTGTCCGCGCCGCTGCACCAGAACGTCCCGGTCCTCATGGGCCTGCTGAACGTCTGGTACACCGACTTCCTCGGGGCGCAGTCCCATGCCGTGCTCCCCTACGCGCAGGCGCTGCACCGCTTCCCGGCGTATCTGCAGCAGCTCACCATGGAGTCCAACGGCAAGAGCGTGCGCTGGGACGGCAGCCCGGTCACGACCGACACCGGCGAGGTGTTCTGGGGCGAGCCGGGCACCAACGGGCAGCACGCCTTCTACCAGCTGCTGCATCAGGGCACCCGCGTCGTCCCGTGCGACTTCATCGCCTTCGCCGCGCCGACCCATCCGCTCACCGACGGTGACACCGACGTCCACGAGCTGCTGCTCGCGAACTTCCTCGCGCAGACCAAGGCGCTCGCGTTCGGCAAGACCGCCGAGGAGGTGCGCGCGGAGGGCACGCCCGAGGAGATCGTCCCGGCGCGGGTCTTCTCCGGCAACCGGCCCACCACCTCGATCATGGCCCCGGCGCTGACGCCGGCCGTGCTCGGCCAGCTGATCGCGCTCTACGAGCACATCACCTTCACCCAGGGCGTGGTGTGGGGCATCGACAGCTTCGACCAGTGGGGCGTCGAGCTCGGCAAGCAGCTGGCCGTGCAGATCGCGCCCGCGCTCGCCGGCGACGCCGCCGTGCTGGCCGACCAGGATCCCTCCACCCGCGCGATGATCGCCTACTACCGGGAGCAGCGCTCACGATGACCACGCCGACCGAGAGCCCCCAGCCGCTCATCGAGGTCCACGACGACGCCGACGCCCTCGCCACGGCCGTCGCGGGCGAGCTGCTCAACCGGCTCGCCGACGCCCAGGCCGCCGGGAGCGTCCCGCACGTCGGGCTGACGGGGGGCGGCATCGCCGACGCCGTCCACCGCGAGCTCGTCCGGCTCGCGCCCGCGTCCGGGGTCGACTGGGGCGCGGTGGTCCTGTGGTTCGGCGACGAGCGCTTCGTCCCGGCCGACTCCGCCGACCGCAACGTCAACCAGGCCCGCGCCGCCTTCCTCGACGAGGTGGGTGCGCACCGGGTGCACACCGCACCCTCCTCCGACGAGGTGGCGACGGCCGAGGAGTCCGCGGCGTCGTACGCCGACACGATCCGCGCGGAGGGTCTCGACTCCTTCGACGTCCTCATGCTCGGCCTGGGGCCCGACGGCCACGTCGCATCGCTCTTCCCCGGGCATGCGGGACTCGACGCCGCAGGGGCGCCGACCGTGGCGGTCCACGACTCCCCCAAGCCGCCGCCGGACCGGGTCAGCCTGACCTTCGAGGCGCTGAACCGCGCCCAGTCCGTCTGGTTCGTCGTCAGCGGTGAGGGCAAGGCGGACGCCGTGCGCCGTGCGCTCGCGGAGGTCGCGCCCGCCGACGAGGAGGCCGCGCTGCGCGCGACCCCCGCCCGCGGCGTCGCGGGCCGGACCGAGACCGTGTGGTTCCTCGACTCCGCCGCAGCGACGCTCCTCTGACCCGACCCTGCGCTAGCTGAGCGCGCCGGGTCGGCTCAGAAGATGATCTCGCCGGACTTGCGGCGCGAGCGCAGGAGCTGGATCGCCTCGTCGAGGATGACCTCGGCCTCCTTGTCGGAGCGGCGCTCCTTCACGTAGGCCAGGTGCGTCTTGTACGGCTCGATCTTGGGCGCCGGGGGCGCGTTCTCGGAGTCGAGGCCGGCCGGCAGGCCGCACTTGGGGCAGTCCCACGAGTCCGGGACCGACGCCTCGACCGAGAAGGTGATCACCGAGCGGTGGTCGTTCGCACAGAAGTACGTGACGGCCTGCCGGGGAGCGGCCTCGCCGCGCTCGGCCTCGCCCATCGGACCCGCACCGACGCGACTACCGCGGATCGCGTTCCCACCACCAGCCAACGGATTCTCTCCTCAAGCCCTCGGACGGCGCGGCGGTCGCCGCGCCGGTTGCAAGTCGGTCTGTGCTGTCCGTGCCGTGCTGTCAGTTCTGATAGGCGAGCAGCAGGCCCAGCGCGATGACGCAGGCGAACCAGATGACGCCGATGCCGACCGTGAACCGGTCGAGATTGCGCTCGGCGATCGAGGAGCCGCCGAGCGAGCTCGACACGCCGCCACCGAACATGTCCGAGAGGCCGCCGCCCCGACCCTTGTGCAGCAGCACGAGCAGGATCAGGATCAGGCTCGTGATCACGAGCAGCACAGTCAGAAGCGTCGACACGCGAGGAATCCTACGTCAGGCCCGGAGCTAGGACAGCACCGGCATGTCGTAGAACCGGCAGATCCCGCCGAACTCGTCCGCCTCCAGGCTCGCGCCGCCGACGAGCGCGCCGTCGACGTCCGGCTTCGCCATGATCCCGGCGACGTTGGCGGCCTTCACCGAGCCCCCGTAGAGGATCCGTACGCTGTCCGCGGCCTCGTCGCCGAAGGACGTCCGGACCTGATCGCGGATGGCGGCGCACACCTCCTGGGCGTCCTCGGGCGTCGCCACCTCGCCGGTGCCGATCGCCCAGACCGGTTCGTAGGCGATGACCAGGCCGGCGACCTGCTTCTTCGACAGCCCGGCGAGGGAGCCGTCGACCTGGGCGGTCGTGAACGGCACCTGCTCGCCGGCCTGGCGGACCTCGAGGCCCTCGCCGACGCACACGATCGGGGTGATCTTCTCCCCCAGCGCGGCCTTCGCCTTGGCGTTGACCAGCGCGTCGGTCTCCCCGTGGTACTGCCGCCGCTCGGAGTGGCCGACCACGACGTAGGAGCAGCCGAGCTTGGCGAGCATGCCCGCGGAGATCTCGCCCGTGTAGGCGCCGGAGGCGTGCTGCGAGACGTCCTGCGCGCCGTACCGGATCGAGAGCCGGTCGCCGTCGACGAGCGTCTGCACGGAGCGGATGTCGGTGAACGGCGGGATCACCGCGACCTCGACCTTGCCGTAGTCGTGCTTCTTGTCGGCCAGGGTCCAGGCCAGCTTCTGCACGAGGACCACGGCCTCGGCGTGGTTGAGGTTCATCTTCCAGTTGCCCGCCATGAGCGGGGTGCGTCCGCCGGGGGTGGCGCTCGTCGAGCCCATCAGTCCTCCAGAACCGTGATGCCGGGAAGTTCCTTGCCCTCGAGGTACTCGAGGCTGGCGCCGCCGCCGGTCGAGATGTGGCCGAAGGCCGCCTCGTCGAAGCCGAGGGTGCGCACCGCGGCCGCCGAGTCGCCGCCGCCGACGACCGACAGGCCGTTCACCTTCGTCAGCGCCTCCGCGACGGCGCGGGTGCCCTCCGCGAAGGCGGGCTGCTCGAAGACGCCCATGGGGCCGTTCCAGAACACGGTCCGCGCGTCCGCGAGCGCGGCCGCGAAGGCCGCTCCCGAGGCGGGACCGATGTCCAGGCCCAGGGTGTCGGCCGGGATCTCCGTCGCCGGTACGACGCGCGCGGACGCCTCGTCGCCGAAGCTGTCGGCCACCACGATGTCGGTGGGCAGCACGATCTCGACGCCGAGCTCCTCGGCACGGGCCCGATAGGCGCGCACCGTGTCGAGCTGGTCCTCCTCGAGCAGGCTGGTGCCGACCTCCAGGCCGTCGGCGCGCAGGAAGGTGAAGACCATGCCCCCACCGATGAGGAGCTTGTCCGCCTTGTCGAGCAGGTTGTCGATGACCCCCAGCTTGTCGGAGACCTTGGAGCCGCCGAGCACCACGACGTAGGGCCGCTCGGGGTCGACCGTCAGGCGACGCAGCACCTCGACCTCGGCCGCCACCAGGCCGCCCATGGCGTGCGGCAGGCGCTGCGCCACGTCGTACACGCTCGCCTGCTTGCGGTGCACGACGCCGAAGCCGTCGGAGACGAAGGCGTCCGCGAGGCCCGCCAGCTGGTCGGCGAAGGCACCGCGCTCGGCGTCGTCCTTGCTGGTCTCGCCCGCGTTGAAGCGGACGTTCTCCAGCAGCGCGACCTGGCCGTCCTGGAGGGCGGCGACGGTCTCCTGCGCCGAGGCGCCGACCGTGTCGGTGGCGAACGCGACGCTCGCCCCGAGCAGCTCGCCCAGGCGGGCGGCGACCGGTGCGAGCGAGTACGCCGGGTCCGGCTCACCCTGGGGGCGCCCGAGGTGGGCGGTGACGACCACCCGAGCGCCCGCCTCGGCGAGCGTGCGGATCGTCGGGACGCTGGCTCGGATCCGGCCGTCGTCGGTGATCCGATCGCCGTCCAGCGGCACGTTGAGGTCGGAGCGGACGAGGACGCGCTTGCCGCGCACCTCGCGCAGGAAGTCCGGGGCGAGGCCCTTGATGTCGGTCACAAGCGTCAGAGCCTAGCGCCGGCGCTCAGAGGCTCGCGCCGACGTGGGTGATGAGGTCCGCCAGCCGGTTGGAGTAGCCCCATTCGTTGTCGTACCAGCCGGCGACCTTGACCTGGTTGCCGATCACCTTGGTCAGCGGCGCGTCGAAGATGCAGGACGCCGGGTTGGTCACGATGTCCGAGGAGACGATCGGGTCGGTCGAGTACACGAGGAAGCGGCCGTCGGCGGCGGCCTTCACGATGGCGTTGACCTCCTCCACGCTCGTCTCCCGGGAGGCCTCGAAGGAGAGGTCGGTCAGCGACCCGGTCGGCGTGGGCACCCGCAGCGCGTAGCCGTCGAGGCGGCCCTTGAGCTCCGGCAGCACCAGCCCGATCGCCTTGGCGGCACCGGTCGACGTCGGCACGATGTTGATCGCGGCCGCGCGGGCGCGGCGCAGGTCCTTGTGGATGTTGTCCTGCAGGTTCTGGTCGGCGGTGTAGGCGTGCACGGTGGTCATCAGGCCCTTCACGATCCCGAGACCGTCGTGGAGCGCCTTGGCCATCGGGCCGAGGCAGTTCGTCGTGCACGAGGCATTGGAGATGATCGTGTGGGCCGCAGGGTCGTAGCTGTCGTGGTTGACCCCCATCACGATGGTGACGTCCTCGTTCGAGGCGGGCGCGGAGATGATCACCTTCTTCGCCCCGCCGCCGTCGACGTGGGCCCGGGCCTTGGTGGCGTCGGTGAAGAAGCCCGTCGACTCGACGACGACGTCGACGCCTAGGTCGCCCCATCCGAGCGCCGCGGGGTCGCGCTCGGCGAAGGCCTTGATCTCCCGTCCGCCGACGATGATCGCGCCCTCGGTCGACTCGACCTCGGTGTCGAGCGGGCCGAGGATCGAGTCGTACTTCAGCAGGTGCGCGAGCGTGGCGTTGTCGGTGAGGTCGTTGACCCCGACGATCTCGATGTCGGCTCCGCTGGCTCGGACGGCGCGGAAGAAGTTCCGCCCGATCCGGCCGAATCCGTTGATGCCTACGCGCACAGTCACCTTGTTGCTCCTTGTTGTCAGCGGGGTGTCGTCAGCCGGGCGATGCTCGGGGTGATGCTCGTGTGATGCAGATCATGCATCCGGCTCGACCCTAACGCCGGGGTGTGTGCGGGCGCGCCCGGCATCCCGCAATACGGGCTGGTAACAACAAGAAACCACACGAAACAACATCGTGCGGTGGGCAGCTCAGGCGTCGCCGGCCAGCATCTCCGGGGTCAGCGACGCCTCGGTGTCCGGTATGCCGAGCTCCTCGGCCCGCTTGTCGGCCATCGCGAGGAGCCGCCGGATCCGCCCGGCGATGGCGTCCTTCGTGAGCACCGGCTCGTGCAGCTGGCCGAGCTCCTCGAGCGAGGCCTGCTTGTGCTCGAGGCGCAGCTCGCCCGCCATCCGCAGGTGGTCGGGCACCTCGTCGCCGAGGATCTCCATCGCCCGGTGCACCCGGGCGCCGGCGGTGACCGCGGCCCGCGCCGAGCGACGCAGGTTGGCGTCGTCGAAGTTGGCGAGCCGGTTGGCGGTGGCGCGGACCTCGCGCCGCATCCGGCGCTCCTCCCAGGCCATCAGCGTCTCGTGCGCGCCGAGCCGGGCCAGGAGCTGGCCGATGGCGTCGCCGTCGCGGATGACGACGCGGTCGACGCCCCGGACCTCCCGGGCCTTGGCCTGGATGCCGAGACGGCGGGCGACGCCGACGAGGGCGAGCGCGGCCTCCGAGCCCGGGCAGGTGACCTCGAGGGACGACGAGCGGCCCGGCTCGGTGAGCGAGCCGTGGGCCAGGAAGGCACCCCGCCAGGCCGCGACGGCGTCGCAGGCGCCGCCGGAGACGACCGCAGGCGGCAGCCCGCGCACCGGCCGGCCCCGCTGGTCGAGCAGTCCCGTCTGCCGGGCCAGCGCCTCGCCGTCCTTGACGACGCGCACGATGTAGCGGCTGCCCTTGCGCAGCCCGTTGCCCTGCACCATGACGACCTCGGAGCCCTGGCCGTAGATCTCGGAGATGTCCTTGCGGAGACGGCGCGCCGCGGCGCCGGTGTCCAGCTCGGCCTCGACCACGATCCGGCCGCCGACGATGTGGAGCCCCCCGGCGAACCGCAGCATCGAGGCGACCTCGGCCTTGCGACAGCAGACCTTCGTCACCGGGATGTTGGCGAGCTCCGCCTTGACCTGTGCCGTCATCGCCATGGGCTCGATCCTCCCACGCGGGTCAACAACCCGCAGCGCCAGCCGGCCCTCCGCCGAAGATGCGGCCATAGGCCGCCGCGAGCTTGAGCGGGTCGTGCCGGGGGCTGCCGTCGTCGGCCGCCAGGTCGTCCACGACGAGGCGTGCGCCGAGCGCCAGCACGCACTCCTGCAGCTCGGCCAGGTCGTCGGCGACCGACGTCCGATCGGCGAGCACGACGTCGATGGCGAGGTCCGGGGCGTGCTCGGCGAGGACCGCGAGGTGGTCGGCGGGACCGAAGCCGCCCGTCTCCCCCGCCTGCTCCTCGAGGTTGAGCACCACGACCAGCCGGGCCTCGGTGGCGACCAGCGCCTCGCGCAGCCGCGGCACCAAGAGGTGCGGCAGCACGCTGGTGAACCACGAGCCCGGCCCGAGGATCGTCCAGTCGGCCTCGGCGATGGCGCTCACGACGGCCGGGCTCACCTCCGGGTCCGCCGGGTCGAGCGCGATCTCGGTGATCACCCCGTCGGTCGTGGCGACCTCCACCTGCCCGCGCACCGACGTGAGCAGGTCGGGCTGGTCGGGGACGAGGCCGCGGACCTCCGCGGTGATGTCCATCGGCGTCATCGCCATCGGCAGCACCCGGCCCTTCGCGCCGAGCAGCCGCCCCACCCAGTCGAGGGCGTCCACGTGGTCGCCGAGGAGCTCCCACAGCCCGACGATGAGCAGGTTGCCGACCACGTGGCCGCGCATCTCGCCGTCGCCCGCGAAGCGGTGCTGGAGCACCCGTGCCCAGGTGTCCCCCCACTCGTCGTCGCCGCACAGGGCCGCCAGGGCCATCCGCAGGTCGCCCGGCGGGAGCACCCCGAACTCGCCGCGCAGCCGGCCGGAGGAGCCGCCGTTGTCGGCGACGGTGACGACCGCCGTGAGCTCGTCCACCGTGAGGTCGTCGACGAGATGGCGCAGTGCGCTCAGCGAGGCGTGCAGGCCGTGGCCGCCGCCCAGGGCGACGACGGCCTGGGCGCGCTGGTCGGCCGCGAGGAAGTCGGAGCTCACTCGCGCCCCAGGTCCCGGTGGATCGCCCGCGCGATGTACCCCTGCTCGCCCATGCGGCGCGCGATCTCCTCCGTCATCGCCACACTGCGGTGCTTGCCGCCGGTGCACCCGATCGCGACGCGCATGAAGCGCTTGCCCTCGCGCAGGTAGCCCTCGGCCACGCCGGACAGCAGCGGCACGTAGGCGTCGACGAACTCCTCCGCGCCCGGCCGGCCGAGGACGTACGCCGACACCTCGGCGTCCTGACCGGTCCGCGGCCGCAGCTCGGGGACCCAGTGCGGGTTGGGGAGGAAGCGCATGTCGGCGACGTAGTCGGCGTCCACCGGGATGCCGTACTTGAAGCCGAAGCTGATGACGGTGACCCGCAGCCGGGTCGTGTCGGTCGTGCCGAACGACTCGGCGATGCGGTCGGTCAGCTGGTGCACGTTGAGGCTGGTGGTGTCGATGACCAGGTCGGCCTCCGAGCGCAGGTCGGCGAGCACCACGCGCTCGCGCTGCAGACCGTCGAGCAGCCGGCCGCCCTGCTGGAGGGGGTGGGGGCGGCGCGCGGCCTCCTGGCGTCGTACGAGCACCTCGTCGGTGGCGTCGAGGAAGACCAGCGTGGTCACCCGGCCGGCGACGCCGTGGGCCAGCGCGCTGCGCAGTCCCTGGAAGAAGGAGCCCGAGCGCACGTCCACGACGACCGCGACCGGCTGGGCGGGCCCATGGCTCTCGTCGACGAGGCGCACGACCTCGGGGAGCAGGCTGGGCGGCAGGTTGTCGACGACGAAGAAGCCGAGGTCCTCCAGCTCCTTCGCCGCGGTGCTGCGCCCGGCGCCGGTCATCCCGGTGACGACGACGAGCTGCCCGTGGGTGCGGTCATCCATGGGCGTCATTGTGCAGGGCGGCCTTGATGGCCTCCGCGGTCCGGGGCCCCACGCCGGGGACCGCGGCGATCTCCTCCACCGTGGCCGCGCGGAGCTTGCGCAGCGACCCGAAGTGGCGCAGCAGGGTCCTGCGGCGCACCTCGCCGAGTCCCGGCACGTCGTCGAGGACGCTCTCCACCATCGACTTCGAGCGTCGGTTGCGGTGGTGGGCGATCGCGAACCGGTGCGCCTCGTCGCGGATCCGCTGGAGCAGGTAGAGGCCCTCGGAGGTGCGCGGCAGGATCACCGGGTCCTCCTGGTCCGGCACCCAGACCTCCTCAAGCCGCTTGGCGAGGCCGCAGACCGGGATGTCGTCGATGCCGAGCTCGTCGAGCGCCCGCTGGGCCGCGGCGACCTGGGGCGCGCCGCCGTCGACCACGACGAGGCCCGGCGCGTAGGCGAACTTGCGCGGGCGGCCGGTGTCGGGGTCGACGAGCATCGGCCCGGTGCCGGCGTCGGGGTCGCCCGGTCGCAGCTCGGACCGCGCCTGCTCGTCGAGCAGCCGGCGGAAGCGGCGGGTGATCACCTCGTGCATCGCTTTGACGTCGTCGGACCCGTCCTGGTCCTTGATGACGAACCGGCGGTACTCCCCCTTGCGGGAGAGCCCGTCCTCGAAGACCACCATCGAGGCCACGATCTCGGTGCCTTGGATGTGGGAGACGTCGTAGCACTCGATGCGCAGGGGCGCCTCGTCGAGCTCGAGGGCCTCTGCGATCTCGGCCAGGGCGCGGTTGCGCGTGGTGAGATCGCTCGCCCGCTTGGTCTTGTGCAGCGCGAGGGACTCGCTGGCGTTGCGCGCGACGGTCTCCTGCAGGGTCCGCTTGTCGCCGCGCTGCGGCACCCGGATCTCGACCCGCGAGCCGCGCAGGTCGGAGAGCAGCTGCTCGAAGGTGGCGTGCTCCGCGGGCAGGGCGGGGACGAGGATCTCGCGCGGGACCGCGTCGCGGGCATCCTCGGGCGCCACCCCGGCGTACAGCTGCAGCAGGAAGTCCTCGACCAGCGCGGCCGTGTCGCCGTCGTCGGTGCGGTCGGCGACCCAGCCGCGCTGGCCGCGGATCCGCCCGCCGCGGACGTAGAACACCTGCACGGCGACCTCGAGCGGGTCCTCGGCGAGCGCGATGACGTCGGCGTCGGAGCCGTCGCCGAAGACGACGGCCTGCTTCTCGAGCGCCTTGTTCATGGCGCCGAGGTCGTCGCGCAGACGGGCGGCCTTCTCGAAGTCGAGCGCCTCGGAGGCGGCGTACATCTCCTGCTCGATGCGCTTCATGAACGGCCGGGTCCGGCCCGCCATGAACTCGCAGAAGTCGTCGACGATCGCCCGGTGGTCCTCCGGCGAGATGGTGCCCACGCAGGGGGCGGAGCACTTGTCGATGTACCCCAGCAGGCAGGGCCGGCCGATCTGGCTGGACCGCTTGAAGACGCCCGCGCTGCACGAGCGCATCGGGAACACGCGCAGCAGGATGTCGACGGTCTCGCGGATCGCCCAGGCGTGGCTGTAGGGACCGAAGTAGCGGGTGCCCTTGCGCTTGGCCCCGCGCCCGACCATCACCCGCGGGAACTCCTCGGACACGGTGACCGCGAGCCAGGGATAGGACTTGTCGTCGCGGTACTTCACGTTGAAGCGCGGGTCGTACTCCTTGATCCAGGAGTACTCCAGCTGCAGGGCCTCGACCTCGGTGCCCACCACGGTCCACTCCACGGAGGCGGCGGTGGTGACCATGCTCGCGGTGCGCGGGTGGAGGTTCCCGATGTCCTGGAAGTACGACGACAGCCTCGCCCGCAGGTTCTTGGCCTTGCCGACGTAGATGACCCGGCTGGTGCGGTCGCGGAACCGGTAGACGCCCGGCTGGGTCGGGATCGAGCCGGGCTTCGGGCGGTAGCTCAGCGCGGGTGACACGACACCAACCCTACGGAGGTGCTCCGACATGTCCTTATTCGTGTTAGTCGCGTGCTTTACTACAGATATGCGATGTCGGGACGCCTACGGATACGAGCTCACCACCGGACCCCTCGCCGCCGCCGCGTACGTCGACGGCGTGCGGGACCTGCTGCGCCTGCGCGTCGGCGCGGCCGACCGGATCGCGACGGCCGTCGCCCTCGACCCGACCTTCGCCCTCGGGCACGCGGCCCTCGCCCTCCTCGGCCACGAGATGTGCGTCCAGGTCGACATCGCCGCCCGGCTCGCGGACGCGCGTCTCCACGCCGCCCGCGGGACCGAGCGCGAGCGCAGCCACGTCCACGCCGTCGAGCGGCACCTCCAGGGCGACGCCGCTCCCCTCGTCGCCCACCTGGCGTCGTACCCACGGGACGCGCTGCTCCTGTCGGTGGCGATGCCGACCATCGCCTTCGCCGGTGTGACCGACGTGCCGGAGCAGGCCTGGCGGATCGTGGAGGCGGCCGCGCCGGCGTACGGCGACGACCCGTGGATCACCGGCCTGATGGCCTTCGTCCGCCAGGAGCAGCGCCGCTTCGACGAGGCGATGGAGCTGTCCTGCCGCTCGCTCGCCGGGGAGCCCTCTGGCGGGCATGCCGCCCACGCGCGGGCGCACGCCCACTACGAGACCGGCGACCACGCGGCCGGGCTGGCCTGGATGGACGCCTGGATCGTCGGCGACGGCGCCGCCACGGACAGCCTCACCCACTTCTCGTGGCACGCCGCGCTCCACGAGCTCTCGATCGGCGACCTCGACGCGGTGCGGGCGCGCTACGACGCCCAGCTGCAGCCCCGCCACGCGGTGGGCTGCCGTGCCCTGGTGGACAGCGGCTCGCTGCTGTTCCGGTGGGCGATCACCCCCGACGCGGTCGACGTGCCCTCCATCGACGAGGTCGTCGCGCTCACCGGGCGCGACGTGCTCGAGCGTCCCGGGACCGCCTTCCTCGGCCTCCACGCCGCGGTGGCCCTCCTCGCCACCGGTGACCAGGCCGGCCTGCGCAGCCTGGCCAGGTGGTGCGCCGACCACCCGGGCGCGACCCACCGCGAGGTGGTCGCTCCGCTCGCGACCGCACTGGGGCTGCTGGCCGCGGGCCGCTGCTCCGCGGCGGCCGACCGTCTCGCCGCGCTGAGCTCGTCCACCTGGCGGCTCGGCGGCTCCGACGCCCAGCGCGAGATCGTCGAGGAGGCCCGCATCGCGGCCCTCCTGCGCGCGGAGCGGTACGACGAGGCGCGCCAGGTGCTCGACGCCCGGCTGGACCGCCGGGAGTCGCCGCGCGACCGCAGGTGGCGCGATCAGGCAGCGAGGATCTGGTCGCCCTCGACCCTGATCTCGACCTTCGGGAGCGGCGAGGCCGCCGGGCCGCCCTCGATGGCGCCGGTGCTCGCCGAGTAGGCCGAGCCGTGGTTGGAGCAGTGGATCGTGCCGTCCTCGACGGAGGTCACCAGCAGCCCCTGGTGCGTGCAGACCGCCGAGAACGCCTCGAAGGTCCCCTCCGTCGGCTGGGTGAGCACGATCTTCTCGTCGGCCAGGATGATGCCGCCGCCCACCGGCACCTCCCCGGTGGAGGCCAGCGCGGAGCCGGTCGCGACCGTCGGGGTCGAGGAGCCCTCGCCGTCCTCGCCGCCGGCGCACCCGGCGAGTGCCGCGGCCACGCCGAGCGCTCCGAGGCCGGTGAACACGATCCGCCGGCTGGTGCGCGCCTCGCCGAGGGTCACGAGCGCCGCACCTGACCGTCGACCACCGTCACCGCGACCTCGGGGAGCGGGCTGCTCGCCGGGCCACCCTCGACGGCCCCGTCGGTCGCCGAGAAGGTGCTGTCATGGCACGGGCAGTGGATGGTCCCGTCCGACACCGAGCCGACCAGGCAGCCCTGGTGAGTGCAGACCGCGGAGAACGCCTTGAACTCGCCGGCGGCGGGCTGGGTGACGACCAGCTCCTCGCCCTTGAGCACCACGCCGCCGCCGACGGGCACGTCGTCGGCCGCGACCAGGCCGTTCGCCGCTGCGCTGCTCGGGGGCGCCGCCGACCCGGATGACGCCGGCGCCGACGGGGTGGAGGGGGTGGACGGGGTCGAGGACGGGTCGGACGCGCTCGCGCCGTCGTCCCCGCATGCGGCCAGGAGGGGCACGCCGAGGCCGACGGTCGCGGCTCCGGTCAGGGCACGTCGCCTGCTCACCGAGGAAGTCATGGGAGCGAGGCTACGGGTCCGGGCTGAGAGTCGCCTATGAGCGCGCCGACGTCTTCTTGGCCGCCGGCTTCTTGGCGGCCTTCTTGGCGGGGGCCTTCTTGGCGGGGGCCTTCTTGGCCGTCGTCTTCTTCGCCGGCGCGGCGGGCGCCCGCCTCGGGGCCGACGGCTGCTGGGCCGCGCGGCCCTCGAGCAGCGGCTTGAGGAAGGTGCCGGTGTGGCTGCCCGGGGTGGCCGCGATGTCCTCCGGCGTGCCCTCCGCGACGACGGTGCCTCCGCGGGAGCCGCCCTCGGGTCCCATGTCGATGAGCCAGTCCGCGGTCTTGATGACGTCGAGGTTGTGCTCGATCACCAGCACCGTGTTGCCCTTGTCGACCAGCCCGGAAAGCACGCCCAGCAGCTTGCGGATGTCCTCGAAGTGGAGCCCGGTCGTGGGCTCGTCGAGCACGTACACCGTGCGCCCGGTGGACCGCTTCTGCAGCTCGGCGGCCAGCTTGACCCGCTGCGCCTCTCCGCCGGACAGCGTGGTCGCCGGCTGCCCGAGCCGGACATAGCCGAGCCCGACCTCGGTCAGGGTCTTCATGTGTCGCGCGATCGGCGGCACGGCGGCGAAGAACTCCAGCGCCTCCTCGATCGGCATGTCGAGGACCTCGGCGATGGTCTTGCCCTTGTAGTGGACCTCGAGCGTCTCGCGGTTGTAGCGCGCCCCGTGGCACACCTCGCAGGGGACGTAGACGTCCGGCAGGAAGTTCATCTCGATCTTGATCGTGCCGTCGCCGGCGCAGGCCTCGCAGCGCCCGCCCTTGACGTTGAACGAGAACCGGCCCTGCTGGTAGCCGCGCATCTTCGCCTCGGGCGTCTGCGCGAAGAGCTTGCGCACGTGGTCGAAGACCCCGGTGTACGTCGCCGGGTTGGACCGCGGCGTGCGGCCGATCGGCGACTGGTCGACGTGGATCACCTTGTCGACGTGCTCGAGGCCGGTGATCTTCTGGTGCCGGCCGGGGATGGCGCGGGCGTTGTAGATCTGCTTGGCCAGCGAGGTGTAGAGGATGTCGTTGACCAGGGTCGACTTGCCCGAGCCCGACACCCCGGTGACCGCGGTGAAGACGCCGAGAGGGAAGCTCACGTCGACGTTCTTGAGGTTGTGCTCGCGCGCCCCGATGACCTTGAGCTCGCGGCCCTTCGTGCGCGGGCGGCGTACGGCGGGAACCGGGATCTCGCGACGGCCGGAGAGGTACTGGCCCGTCATGGAGTCCGGGTGCTCGAGGAGCTCCTTGACCGTGCCGGAGTGGACCACCTGGCCGCCGTGCTCGCCGGCGCCGGGGCCGATGTCGACGATCCAGTCCGCGACCCGGATGGTGTCCTCGTCGTGCTCGACGACGATGAGCGTGTTGCCGAGGTCCTTGAGCCGGACCAGGGTCTCGATCAGCTTCTGGTTGTCGCGCTGGTGGAGGCCGATCGACGGCTCGTCGAGGACGTAGAGGACGCCGACGAGGCCGGCGCCGATCTGGGTGGCGAGCCGGATCCGCTGCGCCTCACCGCCCGACAGTGACCCCGAGGGCCGGTCGAGCGAGAGGTAGTCGAGGCCGACGTCGAGCAGGAAGTTGAGCCGCTCCTGGATCTCCTTGAGCACCCGCTCGCCGATCTGCCGCTCGCGCGCGGACAGGTCGAGGTCGGCGAGATAGGCGGCCGCCTCGTTGATCGGCAGCGCGCAGACCTCGGCGATGTTCTTGCCACCGCGCTCCCGCGGCCCGAGGGTGACCGACATCGAGACCGGCTTCAGGCGGCTGCCCTCGCAGACCGGGCACGGCACCTCGCGCATGAAGCCCTCGAAACGCTCGCGGCTGGTGTCGCTCTCGGCTTCGCGGTGGCGGCGCTCGACATAGGTCCGCACGCCCTCGAAGTCGGCGTAGTAGGAGCGCTGGCGGCCGTAGCGGTTGCGCGTGACGACGTGGACCTTCGTCGGGTGGCCCTCCAGGATGGCCCGGCGGGCCTTCGCGGAGAGCTGCTCCCAGGGGGTGTCGACGTCGAACCCGAGCTCCTCGCCGAGCGCGATGAGGAGCCGGCCGAAGTAGTCGGCGACGTGCGCGTGGCTCCACGGCTGCAGGGCCCCCTCGGCGAGGGTCGCGGTCGGGTCGGGCACGACGAGCTCGGGGTCGACCTCCATCCGGGTGCCGAGGCCGGCGCAGGCCGGGCAGGCGCCGAAGGGCGAGTTGAACGAGAAGGAGCGCGGCTCGAGGTCGTCGGTCTCGATCGGGTGCTCGTTGGGGCACGCCATCTTCTCCGAGAACTTCAGCTCCTGGCCGGAGTCGACCAGGTCGAACACCACCAGGCCGCCGGCCAGGCCGAGCGCGGTCTCCACGGAGTCGGTCAGCCGTCGCTTGGCCGACTCCTTCACCGCGAGGCGGTCGACGACGACGTCGATGGTGTGCTTGTACTTCTTGTCGAGGGTCGGCGGGTCGTCGAGGTTATGGGTCTCGCCGTCGACCCGGGCCCGGGAGAAGCCCTGCGACTGCAGCTGGCGGAAGAGCTCGACGAACTCACCCTTGCGACCGCGCACCACCGGCGCGAGGACCTGGAAGCGGGTGCCCTCCTCGAGCGCCATCATGCGGTCGACGATCTGCTGCGGCGTCTGCCGCTCGATCGGCGCGCCGCAGGTCGGGCAGTGGGCCCGGCCGGCGCGGGCATAGAGCAGACGCAGGTAGTCGTAGACCTCGGTGATGGTGCCGACCGTGGACCGGGGGTTCTTGGAGGTCGACTTCTGGTCGATCGACACCGCCGGCGAGAGGCCCTCGATGAAGTCGACGTCGGGCTTGTCCATCTGGCCGAGGAACTGGCGGGCGTACGCCGAGAGCGACTCGACGTACCGACGCTGGCCCTCCGCGAAGATCGTGTCGAACGCCAGGCTCGACTTGCCCGAGCCCGAGAGGCCGGTGAAGACGATCAGGGAGTCGCGGGGAAGGTCGATCGAGACGTCCTTGAGGTTGTGCTCGCGCGCCCCACGGATGATCAGCTGATCGGTCACTACATTCCTCTTGCGTCGGTGGTCGAGCCTCGGTCGAGCCTCGTCGAGACCTTCGAACAAGTGTTCGCTATCGTACGCGCGCAGGCAAGTCGCGGCGCGCAGGCAACAGCCTCTCACCCGCCGCCGACAGTCACCTCCCGGAGCCGACCGCCGGCGACCGAGCGGTACCCGCTCCCGGCATGATGGGGCCGTGACCTCTCTCACCGCCGCTCTCCCCGCCGCGACCGATCGGCTCCTCGCGACCGCCCGCTCCCTGTCCGAGGCGGATTGGGCCGCCCCGTCCCTGTGTGCCGGGTGGTCCCGCTCGCACGTCCTGGCCCACCTCGCCCTCAACGCCGAGGGCCTGGCCGGCGTGCTGCGCGGCATCCGTGACGGCCGGCCGACCACCATGTATGCGTCCGACGAGGCGCGCGACGGCGACATCGACGCCCTGGCCGCCGAGGCGCCGGCCGTCGTGCTCGACCGGCTCGTGGCCGGGTGCGCGGCGCTCGCCGACGTGGCCGCGGTCGCCGACGGGCTCGCGCCGGGCACCACCTTCGAGCGCACCCCGGGCGGCCGGTCGATGCCCGCGGACGCCGTACCGTCGCTGCGGCTGCGGGAGGTCGAGATCCACCACGCCGACCTCGATGCCGGCTACGGGCCTGCCGACTGGCCGCGCCCGACCGCCGTCGCGTTCCTCGGCGACGACGCGCGCCGGTACGAAGGCCCGGGCTTCCACGTGACTGCGACCGACGAGCCCGCACGGTGGGCGTTCGGCTCCCCCGCTGCCGACGCCCCCACCGTGAGCGGTCCCGTCGGCGCCCTCGCCTGGTGGGCGAGCGGACGGCAGCCGTCGGCCGACGTGGCAAGCTCGACCGGAACGCTGCCGAGCCTGGAGGGACGATGAGCTACACCGGAGAGGTCAGCGTCGGTGGCCCGGCCGATGTCCGCGAGCTGGAGCGGCTGACGATCACGAAGGTCGCGGTCGACGAGAAGATGTCGAACAACTGCTATCTCCTGCGCTGCAAGGAGTCCGGCGCGCAGCTGCTCATCGACGCCGCCGCGTCGGCCGAGACCCTGCTCCCCCTGGTCGGCGACGCCGGGCTCGAGCGCATCGTCACGACCCACCAGCACTGGGACCACCACCGCGCGCTGGCCGACGTCGTCGCGCGGACCAAGGCCGTGGTGGTCGCCGGCGAGCCGGACGCGGACGCCATCACCGAGCAGACCGGCGTGACCGTCGACCAGCGGGTGGGCGACGGCGACGAGGTCCGCGTCGGCCACTGCTCGCTCGAGGTCATCCGGGTCACCGGCCACACGCCGGGCTCGATCTGCCTGCTCTACCGTGACCCCAGCGGGCACCCGCACCTGTTCACCGGCGACTCGCTCTTCCCCGGGGGTGTCGGCAACACCTTCGGCGACGCGGACGCGTTCGCGACGCTGATCGACGACGTCGAGACCAAGCTGTTCGGCACGCTGCCGGACGACACGTGGTTCTACCCGGGGCATGGGAACGACTCACAGCTGGGCGCCGAGCGCCCCCATCTCGCGGAGTGGCGCGCGCGGGGCTGGTGATCAGGCGGCGTACTGGCCGGCCAGCTCGACGGCGTGCTCGGTGAGGAGGTGGTACTCGGCCTGGGTGAGGGTGGTGGTGCCGGTCGTGGTGACGAGGCGGTAGAGGCCGTGGGGTGTTCCCCAGACCCATCGGTCGGGGCCGAGCTGCAGGACGGTGTAGCCGAGGTGGGTCTTGGCGCGGTGGTGGTGGCGGGTGAGGGGGGTGTCGTTGTGGTCCCCGGTCTGGCCGGGTGGGCCGTGCCGGTCGTAGGGCACGGTGTGGTCGTGGTCGGGGGCGCGGCCGTGGGTGGTGAAGAGGCTGGTGGCGTGGGGGAAGACGTCGCCGAGGGTGCGGAGCTCGACCCGGTGCCGGACGTCGGTGGGGTGCTCGTAGCCGTTGACGCAGCGGCCGGCGTGGAGGTCGACGACCGGGATGAGCGTGACGGCGGTGTGGCGGGCGAGGAGCTCGCGGACCTGGGACAGCAGTCGCGGGCCCAGGCCCTCGACCCGAGCGACGGGTCCGAAGGCTCCGGCCTCGCCGAGGGAGAGGTGGACGACGAGCTCAGCGCTCGCGCCGTCGGGACGGCGCGGGCTGTCGTGCTCGCTCGGGTCGTCGGCGTCCATCTTGTCGGCGTCTGTCTTGTGGGCGTCGGTGTCGTCGAGCGAGCCGAGGAAGGTGAGGACGGCGGCGGGGTCGGCGAGCATGGCGAAGGCCTCGGCACGCCAGTGGTCCATCGACGGCGGCGGCTGGTCGTCGGCCTCGTCGATGCGGGCGAACACGGTGGCGATGCCGGCGGTGTTGGCCTGCGGGTCGTCGTCGACCTGGGAGCCGGGCCGCGGTGCGGGGTACCACACGCCCCTGCGCTCGCGGTTGGCCGCGATCCGCTCCGCGTGCGCGGCCTGGTCGGCCTCGACGACCTTGGCCTCGGCGATCGCGAGGATCCGCGACGGCGCCTCGTCGAGCGCGGCGCCGACCGCGGCGTCGACGATCCGGACCTGCTCGACACCGAGCCGCCGCGACATCCGGGCGACCTTGCGCACCACCCACGGCTCGCACCGGGCGTCCCTCACCCCGGCCCACACCGTCGGCAGCCGGTGGCGCAGGTCGAAGGCGTCCGCGAGGGCGCTGCGGGTCGCGGCCACGCTCTCGTGGCGCGCGACGGCCATCTCCACCAACGCCAGGTCGACCACCCGCGGGGTGCCCTCCCCGCCCAGGCTGACCAGCCGCGGCCCGCCGTGGCGCACCGGAACCGCGCCGGGCTCGTCCTGCGGGTCACCGGAGTGCAGATCGGCCCACGCCAACAACAGCTCCAGGCGCCGTACGTCGAGCAGCCGGCCCTCCCGCACGCACCCCCTCCTCGGAGGCGCGCAGCAGCTGCTGCGGCGAGGCATCCGAGAGGTCCGAGATCATGGGCACATTCCCCGAATACACGTTCGAACGCCTCTCCCGCACACATCCCTGTGGATGGCCATCGCGTTGGTGGAAGGCGAAGATCGACCCACGGCGACGCCCGACCCGGCAGGCGAGGGGCCTGACTTCGGCGAAGGTAGAGCTGCTGGCCCTCATGGCCTTCCCATCCGAGTGAGCTGTGCCGTGACCCCCAGGGCGAGCGCGTACCCGACGAACGAGCCGTAGACGACGAAGAACACCCAGCCGGCCAGCGGTCCCTGTCCCGCGGCAATCGGCGCCCACCAGTGGGCGTGACCCCGTCCCGACCCCGAGCTGCCCCTGAGCCGGGGCCGCCCCTGACAGGATGGGAGGCATGGCAGGAGCGGGAGCGGCGGACGACACCGGGACCGATCCCGGGGAGGAGCAGGTCGCACTGTACGGCGACGACGGACGCCCGACCGGCGAGGTGGTCCCCCGCTCGGTGATGCGGGCGCGCAACCTGCGGCACGCGGCGACGCTCGTGGTCGTGCGCAACAGCGCCGGCGAGGTCTACGTCCATCGCCGCACCGACACCAAGGACGTCTTCCCCGGCCGCTACGACTTCGCCGCCGGCGGGGTGCTCCAGGCCGGCGAGGACCCGTACGACGCCGCGGTCCGCGAGGCCGCCGAGGAGCTGGGGGTCACGGGGGTCAGGATGGAGCCGCTCGGCGAGGCGGACTACGCCGACGAGCACACGGCGTACCACGCCTTCGCCTTCACCTGCGTCTACGACGGCCCGATCGCCTGGCAGCCCGAGGAGGTCGCGTGGGGCGCCTGGGTGAGCATCGCGCGGCTGAGGGAGATGGTCGCGAGCCTGCCGTTCGTCCCGGACACCGTGGCGGTGCTCGGCGATCGGGTCATGTCGGAGGGGTGAAGGCCGCCCGCGCCCGCGCCACCTCGTCGCGGGTCACGCAGCCGTGGACGTGGTCGTTGACCAGGCCCATCGCCTGCATGAAGGCGAACGCGGTCGTCGGGCCGACGAAGCGCCAGCCGCGCCGCTTCAGGTCCTTCGACATCGCGACCGCCGTGGGCGAGGTCGTCAGCGACTGCGGATCGCCCAGCTCGGACAGCGGCGGCTCGAAGGACCAGAAGTACGCCGCCAGCGAGCCGCGCTCCGCGAGCAGGTCCAGGGCCCGGCCCGCGTTGTTGACGACCGCGTCGATCTTGCCGCGGTGTCGCACGATCCGCGCGTCCTGCAGCAGCCGCGCGACATCGCGCTCGTCGTAGCCGGCGACGACCTGCGGGTCGAAGCCGGCGAAGACCTCGCGGAAGGCGGGCCGCTTGACCAGGATCGTGCGCCAGCTGAGTCCGGACTGGAAGCCTTCGAGGCTGACCTTCTCGAAGAGTCGCCGGTCGTCGACGACCGGGAAGCCCCACTCCGTGTCGTGGTAGGCCGGGAACTCCGGCGCGGAGACCGCCCACGGGCAGCGCGGCAGGCCGTCGGGGCCGGGCACGGCAGCACTCATGGCGAGACCCTCCCACGGGCCGCCGACAGACCCTAGGGTCAGGTCATGTCGTTCACTCCACGGCAGGTGCGGGCCATGGGCCTCATCGCCGACACCTTCGCGACCGGAGGCGACGGCGTCCCCGCCCCCACGGAGGTCGGCGCGCACGAGCTGGCCCTGCGGATCGCCGAGGCCAGTCCCCGCCCCGCCGAGCTCCGCCAGCTCCGCGCCCTCCTCGACGCCTGGGACAGCCGCGCCCTGGGACTCACGCTGACCGGCCGGCCCCGGCGGTTCTCCGAGCTGGAGCAGGCCGAGCGCGAGCGGGTCCTCCTGTCCCTCTCGGACTCCCGGGTCGGCGCCAAGCGGCTGCTGTTCCAGGGGCTGAAGACCGCCTCCCTGCTCCCCTACTACATGACCGGGGGCCGGGCGCTGTGGGACGGGCTCGGCTACCCGGGGCCGCTCGGACGCCGTACCGACCCGCCCGCGCCGGTGATCGAGCCGCTGCGGGTCACCCGCGACACCGCGCTGAGCTGCGACGTCGTCGTGGTGGGGTCCGGCGCGGGCGGCGGGACGGCGGCGGGCGTGCTGGCCGCGGCGGGCCTCGACGTCGTCGTCCTGGAGGCGGGCGGGATGCACGACGAGCGCCACTTCGACGGCGGCGAGGAGACCGGCTTCCTCGAGCTCTACGCGCTCAGCCCGCAGACGACGGCGGAGGGCCAGCTGGCCCTGCTGGCCGGACGGGGTCTGGGCGGCGGGACGGTCGTCAACTACACGACCTCCTTCCGCACGCCCGACCACGTGCGCGAGGAGTGGGCCGGGCACGGCGCGCCGCAGTTCGCCACCGAGGAGTACGCAGCCTCCATGGACGCCGTGTGCGCCCGGCTCGGCGTCAACACCGACCATGACAAGGCCGCCCCCCGGGATGCGATCCTCGAGCGCGGCGCCCGCGCGCTGGGCTGGGAGGTCGCCGCGATGCCGCGCAACGTCGTCGGCTGCGACCAGGACGTCGAGTGCGGCCGGTGCGGCATGGGCTGCCGGCTCGGAGCCAAGCAGTCGACCGCCAAGACCTGGCTCGAGGACGCCGCACGCGCGGGTGCCCGGATCTGCACCGGCGTCACCGTGCGCACCGTCACCACGAGCTTCCGCCGCGCGACGGGCGTCGAGGGGCTCACCGCCGAGGGTCACCGGGTGCGCGTGCGCGCCCGCTCGGTCGTGGTCGCCGCCGGCGCCATCCAGACCCCGGCCCTGCTGCAGCGCAGCGGCCTCACGAACCCCAACATCGGCCGTCACCTCCGCCTCCATCCCGCCACCGCCGTGTGGGGACGGATGGACGAGCCGGTCGACGGCTGGGTGGGCGCGATGCAGAGCCGGTACGTCGACGCCATGACCGATCTCGACGGTAACGGCTACGGCGTGCTCTTCGAGACCGCGCCCCTCACCCCCGCCTTCGGCACCGGCTTCGTCAACTGGCGCGGCGCCGCCGACTTCCGTCGCCGCATGGTGGAGCTGCGCCACACCCTGGGCGTCGCCGTGATCGTCCGCGACCGCGACCCCGGCGGGACGGTCCTGGTCGACCGGCGCGGCGAGCCGGTCGTGCGCTACCGGCTCTCGCCCCGCGACACCGACCATCTCGTGCAGGGCCTGGTCGGCGGGGCCCGGATCGCCGAGGCCGCCGGCGCCCGCTGGATCGCCTCGACCCACCACCGCACGGTCAGCTACGAGCCCGGCGTCCGCGGGTCGGTCGCGACCTTCGAGCAGGACCTGCGCACGGCGGGCGCCGCTCCCGCCACGCTCGCCCTCGCCGCGCTCCACATCATGGGCACGGCCCGGATGGGCGGCTCGGCCGGCAGCTCCGCGGTCGACCCGGACGGGCGGACCTGGGAGGTCGAGGGGCTGTACGTCGCCGACGGCTCGTGCTTCCCCACCGCCTCGGGGGTCAACCCGATGATCTCGATCGAGTCCATCGCGCACATGACCGCGACCCGGTTGGCTGCGCGCCTGACCTGAAAATCCGCCGAACTCGTGTAACGCGCGGGCGGCCTGCCGACATGTATCGGGTGACGAACGATTCGACCAACGAAGGAGCGTCATCCCCATGACCATCGCCCGCACCGCCGCCGCGGCGGCCGTCCTCGCCCTGGGCCTGACCGCCGCGCCGCTGACCAGCGCCGTGGCCGACGAGGCTCCCACGACCGACGGTCCGTGCGCCACGCAGCAGGCCCAGCTCGACAAGGCCGAGGCCAAGCTCGAGTCCCTGACCGCCAAGCTCGCCGCCAAGAAGGAGGCGATCGCCGAGGCGAAGGCCGAGGTCAAGGCTGCCGACACCGCGCAGGAGAAGCGCTCGGCCACCGCCGCGCTCGCCACGGCCAAGGAGAAGAAGGCCAAGGTCAAGAAGGCCAAGAAGTTCCAGCTCCAGCGTGTCGCCCACGCTCAGGAGCGTCTCGACAAGTGCCTGGCCGCCAACCCGGCGCCGGCGCCCGCCCCGGCCGCCTGAGCCGAGGCCACCGAGACCAACGGCCGCCGGCTGCATCCTAGGGGGGTGCAGCCGGGGGCCGTTGTCGTTTCCCCGGCCGGCGCGCTAGGAGTAGCTGACCTTGACCGTGTCGGTGATCGGCACCGACTGGCAGCCGAGCCGAATGCCGTCCTCGAGGTCGTCCTTGTCGAGGACGTCGTTGTAGAGCATCTTCACGTCGCCCTCGATGAGCCGGATGGCGCACGCGGAGCACTCGCCCTCGCGGCACGAGTAGGGCGCCTTGACGCCCTTGGACTCCAGGAAGTCGAGGAGCTTGGTCCGGGGGTCCCAGTCGTCGAAGGTGAACTCCTCACCGTCGAGCTCGACCTCCACCTTGACCGGCCCCGCGGGCGCGTCGGCGAAGACGTCCGCCCCCGGCCCGTCGTCGTCGGACTCGGCGAGGGCGATCTCCGCCTCGGCCGCCTGGAGCTCCTCGACGTCACCGAAGGGGTTGCCGCCGAGGGAGACGAACTTCTCCTGGTGGCGCAGGCTGCGGGGGACCTCGAGCTCCTTGAGCACCGTGGTGACCATCTTCATGAACGGGGCGGGCCCGCACACGAAGGAGTCGAAGCCGCCGTACTGGCCGGCGAACGCCTTCAGCTGCGCCTCGGTCGGCAGGCCCTGGACGGACTCCAGCCAGTGGATCACCTGGAGTCGCTCGGGATGCTCGGCGGCCAGCCGGCTCAGCTCGTCGGCGAAGATGACGGACCGTTCGTCGCGGTTGGCGTAGAACACGACGATCCGCCCCTTGCCGTGGGCGAGGGCGGTGCGGGTGATCGACATGATCGGGGTCACTCCGGAGCCGCCGGCGAAGAGCAGCAGGTCGGCGTCGAGCGAGGCCGGCGTGAAGATGCCCGACGGCGGCAGGACCCGGAGGGTGTCGCCGACGGACAGGTTGTCGCAGATCCAGTTGGACGCGTAGCCGTCGGCGGTGCGCTTGACGGTCACGGTCAGCGGCCCCCCGTCGTGCGGGCTGCTGGAGAGTGAGTAGCAGCGGGCGGCGATCCCGGTCCGGTCGCTCGGCACGGCGACGGTCAGGAACTGGCCGGGCTTGTAGTCGAACTTCTCCTCCGCGCCCGCGGGCACGGCGAAGCTGATCGACTTGGCGTCGGCGGTCTCCTCGACCACACCGACGACGTCCAGCACGAAGGACTCGATGTCCACGGGACTCCCCTACGAATGAAGATGGCTCAGTAGCCGTCGTACGCGCCGACCGGGACGGCTCCGGCCCGGACGGCGTCGTCGATGCTAGCCATCAGCCGCGTGCACGGCTCGTGCACGTCCCGTCCGCCGGGACGCTGGTCGCGGCGCACGAACTCCTGGCAGGCTGCGCGGGCCTCCGCGCTCCATTGCACGGAGGTCTGGTGGTCGCTGTTCTTCTTGACGCGGACCCGGGCCAGGCAGTCCAGGCAGGCGACGTCGACCAGCCGCTCCTCGGTGTAGCGCCGCAGGTCCGCGAGGGTCTCCTCGCTGGTCGGCACGAAGGATGCCATCGCCGGTCGTCCGTCCTCAGGCGTCCGCGGACGCGGCGGCCTCGGCCGAAGCGCGCTTGGCGAGGTTCTCGGCGACCTCGGCGTGCCAGTACTCGTTGGCCTTGGTGGTGTCGACCTCGAACTCGAAGCGGTCGGTCATCTCCGGCTTGATGTCGGCGACGTCGACGTAGAACTGCTCGTACCACCGGCGCAGCTGGTAGACCGGGCCGTCCTCCTCGCACAGCAGCGGGTTCTGCACGGCCACCTTGTTCTCCCAGATGGCGACGTCCTGGAGGAAGCCGTCGCCGAAGGACTCGGTGTAGCGCTCGGCGATGTAGGCGCAGGTCTTCTCGTCCAGGCCCTCGGGCTTGCGCACGCTGATGCCGTACTGCAGCGTGAACGACTCCGGCCCGGTCGGGATGTGGCAGTTGATGAGGATGACCTCGGTGATGAAGCCCTTGTAGTCGACCTCGAGCCAGTTGATCATGTACGCCGGCCCGTAGTAGGTCGCGACCGACTTGAGGGTGGAGTTCTCGTCGCCGTACCCGCCGCCGGAGGTGTCCGGACGGCCCTTCGACTCCATGAACTGGGTCGCGGTGTGACCGTCGAAGATGTTGCGGAAGCTGGTCGGGAACGCGAAGTGCACGTAGTAGAAGTGCGCCATGTCCGCGACGTTGTCGATCAGCTCGCGGCAGTGCGAGCCGTTGATCTCGCGGGTGTGCCACGACCAGGGCGTGTAGGCGTCCGTCATCACGTCCGGCAGCTCGGGCGGCAGGATGTCGTGGTCGGCCGCGGAGCCCTCGGGGTCGTGCCAGATCAGCAGCTGGCCGTTGCGCACGACCGTCTCGTAGCGCTGGGTCCGCGCGCGCAGCGGCACCCGGCGCGCGTAGGGGATCTCCTTGCACTTGCCGTCGCCGCCCCAGCGCCAGTCGTGGAAGGGGCACGCGATGTGGTCGCCCTTCACCTCGCCCTGGGTCAGGTCGCCCCCCATGTGGCGGCAGTAGCCGTCGAGCACGTTGAGCTCGCCGTCCGCTCCCTGCCACACGACCAGCTTGGTGCCGAACCCGTGCACGGCGTGGGGCTTGCCGTCGGCGAAGTCCGAGGCCAGGCCCAGGCAGTGCCAGCCCCGCGCGTAGCGGATCGGCAGCGTGCCCTGGTCGAGAGTGCGCGCTACGGAGGTCGGGGTGGCGGTCATGTAGAACACGTTACAGTTTTGCCGCTAGGCTGACAACAACCCAGCCCTCCGAGGAGACCCGATGCACATCGACCTGGAGCCGCAGCAGGTGGCGCTGCGCGAGGAGCTCCGCGCGTACTTCGCCGAGCTCGTCACCCCCGAGATCCGCGCCGGCCTGGCTTCGGCCACCGGCGAGTTCGGCGAGGCGGGCGTCTACAAGGACGTCATCCGCCAGATCGGCCGCGACGGCTGGCTCGGGATCGGCTGGCCCAAGGAGTACGGCGGGCAGGCGCGCTCGATGGTCGAGCAGCTGATCTTCACCGACGCCGCCGCGATCGCGGGCGTGCCGATCCCCTATCTCACGCTCAACACCGTGGGCCCGACGATCATGCGCTTCGGCAGCCAGGAGCAGAAGGACTACTTCCTGCCGCGGATCCTGGCCGGTGAGCTGCACTTCTCGATCGGCTACTCCGAGCCCGGCTCCGGGACCGACCTCGCCTCGCTCCAGACGAAGGCGACGCTCGAGGGAGACGAGTGGGTCATCAACGGCCAGAAGATGTGGACCTCGCTGATCCAGTACGCCGACTGGCTGTGGCTGGCGTGCCGCACCGAGCCCGACGCGCCCCGGCACAAGGGGCTCTCGATGATCCTGGTGCCGGCCGACGCGCCCGGCGTGTCCTACACGCCCGTGCACACGGTCGCGGGGGTCGGCACGTCGGCGACGTACTACTCCGACGTCCGGGTCCCCGCCTCCAACCTGGTGAGCGAGCGTGGCGGCGGGTGGGCGCTGATGACCAACCAGCTCAACCACGAGCGGGTGGCGCTGACCTCGGCCGCGCCCCTGCAGCACTCGCTGACCCTGGTCAAGGACTGGGCGGCGCAGACGCGCAACCCGGACGGCTCCCGGGTCATCGACACCGAGTGGGTGCAGATCGCGCTGGGCCGTGCGCACGCCCGGATCGAGGCGCTCACGCTCATCAACTGGAAGCTGGCCGCGGACGCCGACCACGGCGTCCCGCTGTCGCCAGCGGAGGCGTCGGCCACCAAGATCTACGGCTCCGAGCTCGCCACCGAGGTCTACCGCTCGCTGATGGAGGTCGTCGGCCCCCATGCCGGCATCACCGGCGACTCCCCCGGCGCCGTGCTCGCCGGCCGGTTGGAGCGCTTCCACCGCTCGTCGCTCGTGATGACCTTCGGCGGCGGCACCAACGAGATCCAGCGCGACATCATCGGCTACGTCGGCCTCGGGCTGCCCGCCGCCAAGCGCTAGCCCGATTTCGAGGCTCGCTGCGCTCACACCTCAATCACCGAGTTCTAGGACAAAGCATGGACTTCCTCTTCACCCCCGAGCAGGACGAGGCCGCCGAGCTGGCGGCGCGGATCCTGGCCGACAAGACGACCACCGCGCGGCTCAAGGAGGTCGAGGCGGGCGGTGACCGCTTCGACCGGGCGCTGTGGGGCGACCTCGACGACGCCGGCCTGCTGAGCCTGCACCTGCCCGAGGACCAGGGCGGAGCCGGGCTCGGGCTCGTCGAGCTGGCCCGCGTCCTCGTCGAGGTGGGCAGGCGGGTCGCCCCCGTCCCGCTCGCCGTGCACGGCGCCTGCACCGCGCTGCTCGCGGAGCACGGCGTGGCCGTGGACGGCGGACTGTACGCCGCCGCGGTGGCGGAGGAGCGCGCGCACCTGCCCGCCGTACCGGTCGTGACGGCCGACGCCTCCGGCGCCCTCACCGGGACCAAGACCCTCGTGCGCGCCGGGATGGCGGCCGACGCGCTGCTCGTCACCGCGAGCGGGCCCGACGGGGTCGGCGTCTACCTCGCCGACGCCACGGCGCCGGAGCGTCAGGCCCAGCACACCAGCGACGGCGACGTCGCCGCCCTCGTCACCTTCGACGCCACGCCCTCGACGCGGGTCGGCGGAGCCGACGCCGCCGAGCGGCTCGGCCAGCTGCTGGTCGCCCTCGCCGCCGCCGAGCAGCTCGGGGTCACCGAGGGCGCGCTGCGCCTGACGGCGGACTACGCGAAGACGCGCGAGCAGTTCGGCCGTCCGATCGGCACCTTCCAGGCGGTGTCGCAGCGCCTCGCGGACGGCTTCATCGACGTCCTCGGCCAGCGGCTCACGCTCTGGCAGGCGGTCTGGCGTCTCCAGGAGCGGCTCCCGGCCGCGACCGAGGTGGCCACCGCCAAGCTCTGGGCCGCCGACGCGGGCCACCGGATCGCGCACACCACGGTGCACGTCCACGGCGGCGTCGGCATCGACCTCGACGGGGAGGCCCACCGCTACTTCACCAGCGGGAAGCGCTTCGAGTTCCTCTTCGGCGGCGCGACGGAGCAGGCGCTGGCGATCGGCCGCAGCTTCGCATGACGGTCCGCGCTCTGCTCCTCGCCCGCGCGCAGGACGAGCGTCCGGCGCTGCGGTGGCGGGAGGAGGGCGCGGTCCGCGAGATCTCGTGGCGTCAGTACGTCGCCGCGGCGAGCCGGCTGGCGGTGGGGATCGAGCGCGGCCTCGACCCGCGTCGTCCGCCCCACGTGGGCGTGCTGCTGCCCAACGGCCCGGCCTTCGCGTTGCATCTCGCCGCCGCCGGCCTGGGCGGGCACGTCCTGGTGGGCCTGAACACCACCCGCCGCGGCGCCGCGCTGGACGCGGACATCGCGAAGGCGGACTGCCAGGTCGTCGTCGATGCGCCGGACCTGGCCCTGGCAGCGCTCGACGGCACCGACGCGGTGCGGCCTCCCGACGCGGAGCCCACGCCCGGGACACTGTTCATGCTGATCTTCACCAGCGGCACGAGCGGCTCGCCGAAGGCGGTGCGCGTCACCCACGAGAAGGTCACCGGTCCGGGCACCCATCTCGTGGCGCGCCTCGGGTTGAGTGCCGACGACGTGCACTACATCGCGATGCCGCTGTTCCACTCCAACGCCGTGATGGCCGGGTGGGCACCCGCCCTCACCACCGGCGCCACCTTCGCGGTGGCCGGCTTCTCCGCTCGCGGGTTCCTGGCCGACGTACGGGACTTCGGGGCGACCTACGCCAACTACGTCGGCAAGCCGCTCACGTACGTGCTTGCGACCCCCGAGCGGCCGAACGACGCGGACAACCCGCTACGGCTGGTGTTCGGCAACGAGGCGAACGAGGCCGACATCGCGGCGTTCGCGGAGCGCTTCGGCTGCGAGGTCGTCGACTCGTACTCGTCGACCGAGAACGCGGTGATCGTGCAGCGGCGCCCCGGCATGCCGGCCGGCAGCCTGGGGATGCCGCTGCCCGGCGTCGAGGTCCGGGACCCGGCGACCGGGCGGGTGACCGAGGACGCCGTGTTCGACGCCACCGGGCGGCTCGCCAACCCCGACCAGGCCGTCGGCGAGCTCGTCAACACCACAGGGGCGGGGGCCTTCGCCGGCTACTACAACGACGACGCCGCCGAGGCGGAGCGGATGCGCGGCGGCATGTACTGGTCGGGCGACCTGGCCTACCGCGACGCGCAGGGCTGGGTGTACTTCGCCGGCCGCACGGGCGAGTGGCTGCGCGTCGACGGCGAGAACCTCGCCACGGCGCCGATCGAGCGCGTTCTCCTGCGGCACCCGGCGGTCGCCGAGGCGGCGGTCTACGCGGTCCCGGACGAGCGGGTCGGCGACCAGGTGGCCTGCGCCGTGGTGCTACGCGGAGCGCTCACGCCGGGCGGTCTGGAGGAGTTCCTGGCAGCCCAGGAGGATCTCTCGGCGAAGGCCTGGCCCCGGTTCGTGCGGGTCGTCGACGACCTGCCGCGCACCGCGACCAACAAGGTCCTCAAGCGGGCGCTGGCGGCCGAGGGCGTGCCCGCCCCCGGCACGGCCTGGGTGCGGGCCGAGCGCGGGACGTCGTACTCCTGACCTGGCTCAGCGCCCCGGCAGCAGCGCCGCCGCGGGACCGCGGAGGCCGACCGCGAAGAAGCCCTCGTCCATGTCGGTGTACCAGACCTGGCCGCGCGCGATGTCCCAGGCGGGCTGGGACAGCGCCGACGCGCCGTTGGGACCGGGCTGGTTGAAGTAGCCGACCTCGCGCGGCCGGGTGACGTCGGAGATGTCGAACAGGCGCAGGCCGGACCCGATCATCGAGCAGCCGGCGATCCGCGGGTCGTCCCGCGTCGGCAGCGAGCAGTAGTGCCCGGTGTAGCTGCGGACGATGGCGCGGGCACCGGGGTCGTCGAGGACCTCCCCGCGCACGAGCGGGTCGTGGACCTCCAGGCGCACGTTCGACACGACGACGGGCGCGCGCGGGTCCGTGACGTCGATGATCCGGGCGGCGCCGACCGGGCTGCGCGGGGAGTTGATCCGCGAGAAGTCGCCGAACAGGTCGCTGAACTCGTCCACCTCGAAGACGTACTGGCGCCCTCCGCGGGTGAACGGCTCGGCCACCTGCGGGATGGACGACTCCTCCCAGGTCAGCCGGGAGAGCGTCCGGATCGCCGGGTCGGCGCGCCGGTCCTGGATGTCGGAGACGTCGAGGATGTCGAGCCCAGCGCCCTGCAGCAGGCCACCGGTGAGGATGCTCGGGCTGCCGATGTTGGCGACGTACATCGTGCGGCCGTCGTCGGACAGGCGCAGGCCGTGGTAGACCACGCCGGTCTTGGTGTGCAGGACCCGCGGCCGGCGCGGGTCGGCGAGGTCGACGGCGGTCAGCGTGAACCCGGCGGCGCCCGCGGTCCAGAAGGTGCGCCCGTCGGGCGAGAACCCGCTCTCGTGGCCCATCACTCCCGACAGGGTGGTCGACATCAGCCGCGGCCGACGGCAGTCCTGGCTGATGTCGTAGACGTCGAGCACACCCGGCGCCGTTGCGAGGGTGCCCATGACCGCCGCGAGGAGCCCGCGCTCCTCGTTGACGAGCAGGGACTCGTGCGGCTGCAGCATGGCCGGCGTGATCAGGTTCGCCGTCTTCACCGGGTGCGCCGGGTCGGTCATGTCCAGGACCACGACGCCCAGCCCGGCGCCGCCGGTGAGCAGGCCCGGGAGGTTGAGGCCCACCATGAGGGCGGAGTCGTAGTAGGCACAGGTGCGCCCGGTGACGTCGGTGTAGCGCTGCACCTTGTAGCCGCCGGAGCCGAGCTGGGAGCGCTTGCCGTGGTGGCCGACCTGCGCGGTGTTGCAGGTGTAGCCCTGCAGTGCCCGGCCCGAGGCGTAGTCCGCCGCGGGAACGCGTCCCTGGGTCGCGCCCTCGGTGAGGTCGCCCGGCGCGCAGGACGCCTCCGGCACGCCGCCGAGGGAGAGGTCGGCCTGGGACGAACCTGCCGTGACGACCGCGCCAGCCAGCACCAGCGCCGCCGCGAGGCAGGCCAGGGTGAGCCGGCGCAAGGCCGCCCGCGGGCGTCGTCGGGTGCTCGTCGCCTGCTCGTCCGCCATGCCACTCCCCTGTCAGCGCGTGTTGTCCGGGTCACACCCTGGCATGGGGCCGCGCGGCCGTCGAGGGCTCATCCGGTCTCGGCCTGTCTCAGCCGATCTCAGCCGGCGTACGGGATCTCGGCGCGCCAGGAGCCCTCGTCCTGGTCGATGGCCTTGCGCAGCGCGCGTGCGACGTTATCGGGCGCGAACGGGCCCTCCTTCTTGAGCAGCCCGCGCACGGTCACCGACACGGCACGGATGCCGTCGCCCTTGAGCGTCGCGTCGATGCTGCGCACGAGGTTCTGCACCCCCGCCTTCTGCACGCCGAGCGACGCGGCGCCGAACCACGGCGAGTCCGCGGCCATGCTGCCGGTCACCGTGATCCGGCCGCCCGACCGCATGAACGGACGGGCCGCCTGCACGACGGTGAGGAGCGCACCGACGCCGAGGCGCACGTCCTCGACCAGCTCGTCGGGCGTCAGGCTGAGCGGGTCCTTCTCCCGGTACGCCGAGGGGTTGAAGTGGACCACGTCGAGGTGGCCCAGGTGCTCGGCCATCCGGGTGACGGCCGCGCGGGTCGCGCCGTCGTCGGTCAGGTCCACCACGCTCGACCGGGCCGTCGCCCCGGCCGCCTCGATGTCGGCGCGCAGGCCCCTCAGCACGTCCTCCTCGGCGCCGAGGAGGCCGATGCTGCCGCCCTCCGCGGCGTACAGACGGGCGAGCGAGCCGCTCACCCCTGGGCCGGCTCCGGCGATCAGCACGTTGCGGGTCATGGGCCCAACCTAGTGCTGCCCCGGCTCAGAGACCCGCGATGCCACTCAGCTTCTTGACCGTGTCCTCGAACTCGGCCACCAGGTCGGCCATCACCTCGGCGACCGGCCGCACAGCGTTCATCCGGCCGACGATCTGGCCGACGGGCATCGAGATGACATCGGGGTCGCCGGAGGCGTTGATCCGGTTGTGGGCGTCGGCCACCAGCAGGTTCTGCAGGGGCATCGGCAGCGGCGCGGGCGCCCCCTCCTCGGCCCATGCCTCGGTCCACTTGGTCTTGAGCAGGCGGGCCGGCTTGCCGGTGTAGATCCGCGTCCGCACGGTGTCGGACGAGGTCGCGCGCAGGAAGGCGGTCTCCCAGCCCTGGTTGGAGGCGAGGTTGCGGTACTCCTCGGTGCCGAGCCAGATCGAGCCGGTCCACACGCCCTGCGCGCCGAGACCGAGGGACGCGGCGATCTGGCGTCCGGAGCCGATCCCGCCGGCGCCGAGCACGGGCACGTCCGGCCCGACCGCGTCGACGATGTCCGGGGTGAGCACCATGCTGGCGATCTCGCCGGTGTGGCCGCCTGCCTCGTAGCCCTGGGCGATGATGATGTCCACGCCGTTGGCGACGTGGCTCTGCGCGTGCTTCGGCGCACCGGCGAGCGCGGCGACCTTGAGACCCGCGGCCTGACACTCGGCGATCACGTCGTTGGGCGGGGTCCCCAGCGCGTTGGCGATGAGCACCGGCCGGTGCTGCAGGGCGACGTCGACGTGCGAGCGGGCCATCGAGTGCAGCCAGCCGAGCACCCCCTCGCGACCCTCGCCCTCCGGCAGCGGCGGGACGCCGAGCTTGAGCAGGGTCTCGTCGACGAACCTCCTGTGCTCGTCGGGGATGTACGACGACAGGTCGGCCGAGGTGCCCTCCGTGGGGACCTTCATCGGCATGACCACGTCGACGCCGTACGGCTTGCCGTCGGTGTTCTCGTCCATCCAGGTCAGCACCCGGTCCAGCTCGTCGGGGTCGTTGAAGCGGACGCAGCCCAGCACACCCAGGCCGCCCGCGCGGGAGACCGCGGCGGCGACGTGCTCGGAGGGGGTGAAGGCGAAGATCGGGTACTCGATGCCGAAGGCATCGCAGAGCGCGGTGTGCATCAGCGGGTCACTTTCGAGTCAGCGGGTGGGGATGTCGCGGGCGGCCAGGGCGAGCTCCTTGGCCCGCGGGTACTGGGCCTTGCCGGTGGCGTTGCGCGGGATCTGGTCGACGATGGTCAGCGCGCGCGGCAGCTTGTAGCCGGACAGGTGCGAGCGCAGGAAGGTGCGCAGCTCCTCGAGCTCGAGGGTGTGGCCCGGGCGCGGCTCCACGACGGCGGCCACCGTCTGGCCGTACTTCTCGTCGGGCAGGCCGACGACCAGCACGTCGTACACGCCGGGGTGGGCCTTGATCGCCTGCTCGACCTCCTCGGGGTAGACCTTCTCCCCGCCGGTGTTGATGCAGTTGGAGCCGCGGCCGAGCAGGGTGATCCGGTTGCCCTCCTCGATCCGGGCGTTGTCGCCCGGGATGGAGTAGCGCACGCCGTCGATCTCGATGAAGGTCTTCGCGGACTTCTCGGGGTCCTTGTAGTAGCCGACCGGGACATTGCCCGAGCGGGCGGTCCGCCCGACCTTGCCGACGTCCTTGACCGGGTCCAGCGGCCGGTTGTCGTCGCCGAGGATGACCGTCGTCGGCGGGATCGAGACCACCGGGCCGTCGGTCGAGAGCGCGCTCGCGTCCTGCAGGCCGGTGCCCTGGAAGCCTGTCTCCGACGAGCCGATGGAGTCGGTGAAGACGGCGTTGGGGAAGTGCTTCATCCACCGCTCCTTCACCGACTTGGAGAAGATCGCGGCGCTGGAGGCGATGGCGAAGAGGGTCTGGCCGTCGAAGCCGCCGGCCTCGTAGGCGTCGATGAGCGGGACCGCCATGGCGTCGCCGGTCATGAACATCATCTGCACGCCGTGCTTGTCGACCAGCTCCCAGGTGCGGACCGGGTCGAACTTGGGCTCGAGGATGGTCACCTGGCCGGCGAAGAGGTGCATGAGCAGCGACGCCTGCGCCCCGCCGTGCATGAGCGGGCTCAGCGGCAGGGTGACCAGGCTGTCCTCGGCCGCCTTCTTGGACTGGTCGTACTCCTCGAGCGGCTCGCCGGTCATGAAGTCGATGCCGCCGCCGAGCACTCGCCAGAAGTCCTCGTGGCGCCACATGACGCCCTTCGGGAATCCGGTGGTGCCGCCGGTGTAGATGATGTGGATGTCGTCCGGGCTGCGCTCGCCGAAGTCCCGGTCGGCGGACTGGCCGGCGACGGCCTCCTCCAGGGTGACCCCGCCGAAGGAGGACAGGTCGCTGGCGTCGTCGGGCTCGAGCGGGTTCGGCACCGCGACGATCGTCCGCAGGTCGGGGAACTTCGGCGCCACCTCGGCGACGAGCGGGGCGTAGACGCGGTCGTGGACCAGGCCGACCAGGTCGGCGTTGTCGAAGAGGTACTCCAGCTCGCCCGCGACGTAGCGGTAGTTCACGTTGATCGCGACGGCGCGGACCTTGAGGACCGCGATGAGGGCGATCACGTGCTCGATGCTGTTCTTGGCGTACAGGCCGACGTGGTCCCCCGGCCCGATGCCCTGGGCCTGCAGGTAGTGGGCGAGCCGGTTCGACTCGGCCTCCAGCTCGGCGAAGGTGATCACCCGGTCCGCCACCTGGACGGCGGGCTTGTCGGGAACGGCGTCGACGGCGTGCTCGAAGAGATCGGCGATGTTCAGGGCCACGAGGCGACAGTAGAACACGTTTCACTTTTTCGCTAGCGTGGTTCACATGAGTGATTGCCTCGTCGAGCAGGACGGCCACAAGCTGGTCGTCACCATGAACCGGCCCGAGCGCCGCAACGCGCTCTCCAGCGAGATGCTGCGGATCATGGAGGCCGCCTGGGACCAGGTGAACGACGACCCGGAGATCCGCGTCTGCATCCTCACCGGAGCCGGCGGGTTCTTCTGCGCCGGCATGGACCTCAAGGCCGCCGACGACAAGCCGCCGTCGGAGAGCTTCGAGTCCGGCGCCTACGACCCGACGACCATCAAGGGCCTGCTCAAGGGCTTCCGGCTGACCAAGCCCCTCATCGCGGCGGTCGAGGGACCGGCCATCGCGGGCGGGACGGAGATCCTGCAGGGCACCGACATCCGCGTCGCGGGCGAGTCCGCGAAGTTCGGCGTCGCCGAGGCGCGGTGGTCCCTGTACCCGCTCGGCGGCTCCGCCGTACGGCTCCCCCGACAGATCCCCTACACCGTCGCCGCCGAGCTGCTGCTGACCGGGCGCACCCTGGGTGCCGCCGAGGCCAAGGAGCTCGGCCTCATCGGCCACGTCGTGCCCGACGGGGAGGCGCTCGCGAAGGCCCACGAGATCGCCGACCGGATCGCGGCCAACGGCCCGCTCGCCGTCCAGGCGATCCTCAAGACGATGCGCGACTCCGAGGGCAAGCACGAGGAGGACTGCTGGGCCGACGACGCCAAGATCGGCGCCGCCGTGTTCTCCTCCGAGGACGCCAAGGAGGGGCCGCGCGCCTTCCTCGAGAAGCGGGCACCGGAGTTCAAGGGCCGCTGAGCGGGGAAGGGGACAGAGCATGGAGCTCGTCCCCCTCGCCCTCTTCGGTCTCATCGGCCTGTGCTTCGTCGCGGTCCTCGCCCTGCTCGTGGCCGCCGTGGTGGCGAGCTCGCGGCGCGCGGCCGAGCGACGCCAGAGTCTCGCGGCCTTGGCCCACGCCCGGGAGTGGGAGTACCGGCCCAGCGATCCCGCCCTGGTCGACAGGTTCCGGGGCGCGCCCTTCGGCTCCGGCCGCTCGCGGCGCGCCGTCAACGTCCTCCTCGGACACCACGACGGCCGACCCTTCACCGCCTTCGACTATCACCACACCACCGGCAGCGGCGACAGCTCGAGCAGTCACGTCCACTCCGTGCTCGCCCTCAACCTCGGCGTGCACGCCCCCGATCTCGCGGTGGGACCGACCACGATGCTGCGGCGCTGGGTCGACTCCCTGACGGGTCGCGACATCGTGATCGGCGACCCGGCGTTCGACGCCGCCTTCACGGTGCACTCACCGGCCCCGGAGTTCGCGGTCGACCTCCTGCTCTCGGACGTGCGGGAGGTGCTGCGACACCACCCCGGCGTGGCCTGGCGGATCACCGGAGACTCGCTCCTGGTCATCCGCTCCGGCCAGCACTCGCCCGCTGAGATCGATGCGAAGCTGCACCTGATGGACGCTTTGCTCGACCGCGTCCCGGGACACGTGTGGGACCGGTTGCGCGGGGAGCAGCCGCGCTGACCAAGGGCGAAGGTCAAATCTTTCGGATTCGCCGGACGGGTCCCCGCCGCGAGGACATAGTGAGCCAGGTCACATCCTGCTCTGCTCCCGCTCCCCCCGTATTGGCAGGTGCCCCGTGCGCTCTCGGTTCCTCTGCGCCCTCCTCGCCGCGACCGCGATGCTGGCCGCGCTCCTCCATCCGCAGGCCGCCAGCGCGGAGCCCGACCCGCCCGGCGCGCCCGCGCCCGTCCGGTGCGACCAGCCACCGGCCACCGAGGGCGCCACCGCGGAGAACCGTGACCGCTTCGTGGAGCTCTGGTCCACCCGGTTCGCCGACAACGGGTGGCGCAAGCGCTTCGTCGCGCTCGAGAAGGTGCCCGACGACATCCTGGCCGAGGGCTTCCACGGACTCCCCGAGCCGACCCAGCTCTGGCTGAGCGCCTGCCTGCTGGCCGAGATCCTCGCCGGCGCCACTGAGCAGCCCACGGCCCGGGAGCGCGAGACCTACCTGACCGGCATCGCCCTGGTCGTCTTCGGCAAGAAGAGCACCGAGGAGCTGCGCGAGGAGCTCAACGAGCCGGCTCCCCCGCCGCCCGCGGACCTGCCGCCGGTCAACCGCGACCTCACCGGCCAGCGGCTCGACGCGATGTCGGCAGACCTCGCCAGCGCACCGTCCCTGACGTCGGAGCAGCAGCCCCGTACGACGGTCGCCGCACCGCGCCCGAAGGTCTCGGCGAACGTCACCGCGGGCGCGTCGGCCTCGTTCAACGCCACGCCGACCGCCCTGCCGCCGGTGCCTCTGGTCCTCGACGCGCTCGACGCGCTGCTCCAGGAGGTCAGCAAGGTCCAGGGCAAGCTGTTCACCCTGCCGGTTCTCAACCTGCTCTCGCCGCTCTTCTACCGCATCTGCGCCGAGTCGCCGACCATGGAGCTGTCCTGCAGCGTCTCCGTCCCGGTGGGCATCCCGGTCCCGGCGGACGTCACCGGCGACCACCTGCCCGACGTCCTGGCGCAGCTGAGCCCCCTGACCAACCTGATCGACGTGGGCGCCAAGTTCTCGGTGGGTCGCCTCAACGGCAACATCGACCTGCCCGCGCACGTGTTCGCGGTCTACGACACCCCCATCGTCAAGAAGCGGGTCACCGTGGGCATCGACGGCCGCGGCTCCACCCTGGGGTGGAGCAGCTCGGCGCGCTTCGTCCTCAAGAACGTGGTCAACGCGATCACCGGCGACGTCCAGGTCGCGGCGAACGTCACGACCAACCACCCGGGCGCGACCCAGGCCCTCACCTTCGGCGTGAAGTCGCTGAGCGGTGGCAGCGCCGGAGTGCCGGCGACCGAGCAGGACCCGCTGACCGGCTCGGTGCAGCTGAGCCCGTTCCCGACGACGCTCGACGTCGGCGCGCGGCTGACCCACAGCAGCACGCGCAGCAAGGACACGGTCACGGTCGCGACGCCGACCCCGACCCGGGTCGACGCCGTCATCGACCAGGCGGTGACGTCCGGGCCCACGGACAGCAGCCGTCGCTTCACCGCGACCGTCGACAAGCTCCCGAGCAACGTGCGCATCGACCTCGCCCGGCAGGACAAGCACCAGAACCTCGAGTACACCGCCGACGGCGAGATCGGGTTCGTGCAGGCGACGGACACCACGACCCCGGACGTGGCGAAGCCGACCGAGGTCGACCACGCGGTCTACCAGGCCCATGGAGTCCCGGCGCACATGCAGGTCGACCTCGACGGCAAGCTGATCCAGTACGAGGCCAGCGACACGATCGACAAGGTCTACGCCGGCGTCGAGCGGATGAACGGCGACGCCGTGACCGCTGAGGTCCGCGACATCCCGGACCAGGCGACGGTCGTCTTCGACGGGAAGAGCTCCGTCCTCGACTGGGACGCGTCCGCTCCGACGACCAGCCTCACCGCCTCGGCCCACCTGACCGGGGACACCCTCGACATGGACCGCGACTTCGACGCGGGCCTGGTCGTGGAGTCGATCCCGGCGAAGTGGAACGCGAGCTGGGCCGACGGCAACGTCCTCCTCGAGGCGCCCGAGGCGGGCATCGGGGCGATCACGGCGCATGTCACCAACCACGAGGAGTACCAGACCCTCCCGGGCGACCACCTCACCGCCTACTACGACGAGGCGTCGGGCGACCTCGACGCCAGCCTGCGGATCAGCGACCTGCGCCGGGCGGCCTTCACCAAGCTGCCCGACACCGGCAACGGCGGCGGGTTCGAGGCCGGCCTGGACATGGGCGACCACGGAGCCTTCGCCTTCGCCGGCGAGGTGCACGCCGCCGCGGGCGACCTCGAGGCGTCCGGCAGCCTGACCAACCTGCCCTCGTCGGTGACCCTGCGCAGCGACGGCGGCAAGATCACCTACACCGGTGACTCGAACCCCGACCTGACCCTCTCGGTGGCGGCAGGCAAGGCCGAGGCCGTCGCGGCGACCCCCGAGCCGCCGCAGGTGCACGGCGTCGCCGTCCGCGACGGCGCGGCGGGCGCCGACAAGGCGGTCCGCGCGAAGGTCCACCTCACCGGCCTGCCCACGGGCCTGGACCTCGACACGGTGAACGGGGTCTACACCGTCACGGGCTTCCGCCCGACCGAGGACACCCTCGTCGTGGACGCGATCCTGCGCGAGCTCGCACCGAAGCCCATCAGCCTCCAGCTGCAGCAGGGCCTCCCGACCGGCGCCCCGCTCGACTTCACCTTCGGCCCGGTCACCACGACGACCCTCCCGAACGGCGACCACACGATCGGGCTGGACTACACGTCCAGCCAGCCGCTCGGCCAGCTGAGCGCCACCGCGACGTACGACGACACCGACGAGGCGCAGCTGACCATCAGCGCCATCCCCGCCTCGATCAGCGTGGACGCGGCCTTCGGCACGGACACCAAGACCGTCGACATCCAGATGAGCCAGAGCATCAGCGACATCACGGCCTCCTACAAGCATGTCGGGGACGCGGACCTCGCGGCCTCGGTGCACCTGCACGACGTGCGCAAGACCGTCGACCTGACGATCGGCAAGGAGTCCTCGTCCGGGGGCGGCACCAACGTCGACGCCCCGGTGTTCACGATGGTGACCGACGCCGCCGGGATGGACATCGAGGCCTTCGCCTCGGCAGAGATCGCCGACCCGGTCGACGCGAGCGCCGCCGTCCAGCTGAGCGTCACCAACCTCGGGAAGAACGTCACCGCGGACCTCGTCGGCACCCGCCTCCACATCACGTCGGCTCCGGCCACGCAGGCGTTCGCCCTCGAGGCCGCGGGACGGGTGCAGAAGACCATCTCGCTCGACTGGGACGGTGGGATCTTCCAGAACACCGGCAGCCTGAGCGCGGACCTGAAGATCAAGCGGGTCACGCTCGGCCTGACCGACTTCTCCGACGTCAACCTCCGGCTCGGCTTCACGACCGGGCTGGACGGCAGCTATGGCACCTTCACGTTCGGCCAGGACAGCGACCTGACCATCGACATCGAGGACCAGTTCTCCGTCTTCATCGACTGGCCGGACCCGCTCGGCTCCGACACGATCCCCCTCGTGAGCATCCCGCACGCGACCGTCCCGTTCGGGAACGTCGCACCACGCTGGCACATCAACGAGAACGTGACGGGCGAGGCGTTCCACATCCCCGTCTTCCACTTCGGGATCGCGGACTGCGGTGTCAGCTTCGACGTCCGCCCGGCGCCCGGGTACACGACGCCGGGCAACACCTTCACCCTCGGCCAGCCGGCGAGCGAGGGCGGGCACACCCCGGCCTGGCTGATCACGCCCGACGTCAACCTGCTCGGGCTCTCGCTGCCCGACTTCGGGCTCGACATCATCGCCTACTTCCTGTCGCCGTACGGGAACGACATCGAGGCGTACCCGAAGTGCCAGTGGCTGGTGTGACGACGCGGGCCGGCCGGATCCACCTGGCCGGCCTGCTGACGCTCCTCGGGGTCGCGTGCGGGGCGTGCAGCGGCGGCGACGGAGGCGGGACGGGAGGAGGCGCGACGCCGGACCCCTCGGCGCCGCTCACCGAGATCACGGTCGAATGCGACCAGTTCGCCGACACCGCGCAGCGGATCAGCGACGCACAGGTGGCGCTCTACGACGGCAAGGCCTCGTCCGACGACGCCGCCGCGGTCGACGCGCTGGTAGCGGAGCTGGAGGCGCTCGAGGAGGATGCGCCCGCCGACGTGCGCACCGCGCTCAGCGATCTCGGGGCGGGCTTCCGCTCGGTCCAGGAGGCCCTCGAGAGGCCGTCGGCAGAGGCCAGCGCCGAGCTGGTCGAGCTCGCACCGGCACTGGCCGAGGACAGCCAGGCGGTCACGACCTGGATCGTCGAGGAGTGCGGGCGCTGACCGGGACACCCGGCAGCATCCTGCCGAGCAGGCCGTTCCCCAGCACGACGGCCAGGTGGGCAGCGAGGGCCACGTAGAACGCGACGTGGGCGGCGACGTGGACGCCGACGAGGTCGTCGCCGCGCACCAGCAGCAGCCCGGAGAGCGGCATCGCGAACAGGGCGCCCAGCAGCGCGACCTCGCTCGCGTGGAGGAGGCGGCGCCCCACCGGTCCCAGTCGTGGGTCCCACGGCGGAAGCGGGGTCAGCCGGCGCCAGGCCACACGCGCGAGCGCGACCGCGAGCAGGAGCAGGCCGAGCACGACGTGCAGCGCGGTGGGCCGTCCCTCCGCCTCGTCCTCGCGCCGCTCCTGGCGCTTCTCGCACCCCTCCTCGAGGCGGTCGAGGCGCTCCTCCTCGGCGTCCGAGGTGTCGCCCCCGCTCCGGCGCTCCCCCGCCGGGTCGCAGTCCACCCGGGGCGCGCGGTCGTCCATCGTGTAGCCCACGACGAGCTGTGCGGCGAGGAGGAGCACCGTCCCCCAGTGCAGGATGCGGGTGAGCGCGCCGTACCCGTGCTCACCGTTGCGCCACCGCATGGCTCCTTCCTACCCGAGACCGCGGCGCCGGCGCGACGTCAGCCGATGGAGCGCTCGCCCGTCCAGAAGCGCGCACGCAGCGCCTTCTTGTCCGGCTTGCCGAGCGCGGTCAGCGGGAGCGCGTCGACCGCGATCACGTCCTTCGGCGCCTGCACCGAGCCCTTGCGCTCCTTCACCGCTTCCTTGATCTCCGCGACGACCTGGTCGGTCAGCTCGTGCCCCTCGCGCAGCACGACGACCGCGGTCACGGCTTCGCCGAACTTCTCGTGGGGCGTGCCGATGACGCCGACCTGGGCGATGGCCGGGTGCTCGGCGACGACGTCCTCCACCTCGCGCGGGAAGACGTTGAAGCCGCCGGTGACGATCATGTCCTTGGTCCGGTCGACGATGTACCAGAAGCCGTCCTCGTCCTCGCGCGCCACGTCGCCGGTGTGCATCCAGCCGTCGCGGAAGGTCTCGGCGGTGGCGTCCGGCAGCTGCCAGTAGCCGGCGGAGAGCAGCGGTCCGGCGACGCAGATCTCGCCCGGCTCGCCCCGCGGGACCGGGTTGCCGTCCTCGCCGAGCAGCGCGGTCCGCAGGTACGCCGACGGACGGCCGCAGGAGGTCAGCCGACCCTCGACCGGCTTGCCCTCGGCGTCGACGTGGTCGCCCTTGGGGAAGTAGCTGATCACCATCGGCGCCTCGGACTGGCCGTAGTACTGGGCGAAGATCGGGCCGAACCGCTCGATCGCCTCCTTGAGCCGGACCGGGTTGATCGCCGACGCGCCGTAGTAGACGGTCTCCAGCGACGACAGGTCGCGGGTGTGGGAGTCGGGGTGGTCCAGCAGTGCGTAGAGCATGGTCGGCACGAGCATGAGCGAGTTGATCCGCTGCTCCTCGATCGTGCGGAGCACCTCGGCGGGGTCGAAGCGGGAGGACACGAACAGGGTGCCGCCCCTGAGCACCACCGGGACGAAGAACGCGGCGCCGGCGTGCGAGAGCGGCGTGCACATGAGGAAGCGCGGCTCCTCCGGCCACTCCCACTCGGCCATCTGGATCTGCGCCATCGTCGCGAACGCGCGGGCCGTGCCGATCACGCCCTTGGGCTTGCCCGTGGTGCCGCCCGTGTAGGTGATCGAGGTGATGTGCTCGGGCTCGAGGAGCGCGGCCTGGACCGGCTGCGGCGAGAACGACGCGGCGACCTCGGTGAGGTCCGTGCCCACCTCGGCGAGCTCCGGCGGCACCGGCCCGATCGTGAGGACCTGCTTCAGCCCGGGGCACTTCCCGAGGAGCTCGACCGCTCGGGCGGCGAAGTAGGGGTCGATGACGAGGGTGGTGATGCCGGCGTCGTTGATGACGTAGGCGTGGTCGTCGGCCGAGCCCAGCGGGTGCAGCGAGGTGCGCTGGAAGCCCTGGGTCTGTCCGGCCCCGAGGATGAAGAGCACCTCGGGACGGTTGAGGGCCAGCAGGGCGCCCGGGGTGCCGCGGCCGGCGCCCAGCGACTCGAAGGCCTGGATGTACTGCGAGATCCGGTCCGCGGTCTCCTGGCCGGTCAGCGTGACGTCGCCGAGGTGCACGATCGGGCGGCGCGCATGCCGCTTGAGGGCGGCGACCATGAGGTGGCCGTTGTGGGCAGGGGTGCGGAGCGTGTCGGTCACATCCCGCAGACTAGAACGTGTTCTATTGGTCGGCAAGGAGGGCGGGCGCCTCAGCCGGCCGCACGCTCCACCGGCGCGACGAGCGGCCGCACCCCGCCCAGGCGGCGATGGAAGCGCACCTGCGCGGCATGGCCGTCCAGGACGTCCCACAGGGCGCGGTGGGCCGCCCACGGCAGCGGGTCGTCCCCCGAGCGCCACCGGTCGCCGAAGCTGATCCACACCGGCGTCCACTCGGCGGCGCAGTCCCACGCCCCGCGCTGCGCCTCGACGAGCCGTCGGCGCACCTGGAACGCCGTACGCGGGCCGTCGACGCACACCGGCGCGGTGCGCACCGGCCAGACCCAGAGGTCGAGCTCGACCAGCTCCAGCTCCAGGTCCGGCAGCAGCGCCGGGTCCACCAGGACCGTGGCGACGTTCTCGTGCGGCTCGCGCCTCATGCCCGGAACGCTAGCCCGCGCCGCCGACAGCGGCCAGGGGCACGGCGATGACGGGCCGGTGACGATCAGGCGAGCAGCTCCGCGATCTGTCGGACCTCGGTCGCGCTCCGGCAGGAGAGCAGCAGCGTGGTCACGCCGGTCTCCTCCCACTGGGCGACCCGCTCGCGCACCTCGCCGGCGGTGCCGATGATGTGCATGTCGTCGACCAGCTCGTCGGGGATGAGCGCGGTCGCCTTGTCCTTCTCCCCGGACAGGTAGAGGTCCTGCACCTGGCCGGCCAGCTCGCCGTACCCCATGCGCGTGAAGACCTGGGTGTGGAAGTTCTGCTCCTTGGCGCCCATCCCGCCCATGTAGAGGGAGACGAAGGGCTTCATGGCGTCGATGACCGCCTGCTTCTGCTCGGCGCCGTCCACGACCTGCAGGTGGCAGGTCGCGGAGATCTCGAAGTCCGCGCGGGTACGACGCGCGCCCGGCCGGGCGAAGCCCTCGTCCAGCCACGGCTGGTACATGCCCGCGCTCCTCGGGGTGTAGAAGATCGGGATCCAGCCGTCGGCGATCTCCGCGGTCTGGGCGACGTTCTTCGGCCCCTCCGCGCCGAGCCAGATCGGCAGGTCCGGGCGCAGCGGGTGCACGATCGGCTTCAGCGGCTTGCCCAGGCCGACCGAGCCGGGTCCGCGGTAGGGCAGCGGGTGGTGGGGTCCCTCGTTGGTCACCGGCGCCTCGCGCGCCAGCACCTTGCGGATGATCGAGACCACCTCGCGGGTCCGCGCGAGCGGCTTCTCGAACGGCTGGCCGTACCAGCCCTCGACGACCTGCGGACCGCTGACGCCCATCCCGAGGATCACCCGGCCGCCGGTCAGGTGGTCGAGGGTCAGGGCGTGCATGGCGATCGACGTCGGCGTACGACCGGACATCTGGACGATCGAGGTGCCGAGCCGCACCCGGGAGGTCTCGCGCCCCCACCAGGCGAGCGGGGTGAACGCGTCGCTCCCCCACGCCTCCGCGGTGAAGATCGCGTCGAAACCCGCCTCCTCGGCGGCCGCGACCAGCTCACCGACGCCCTGTGGGGGCTGTGCGCCCCAGTACCCCAGCTGCAGCCCAAGCTTCATGACACCCAGCATGCCCTACTTGATGCCGAAACTAGAACATGTTTCACTTTCGCCCATGAGCCGCACCTTGCAGGCCCCCGTGACGGTGGCCTTCGACTACACGCGATCGACGGGCCCCGTCATCGGGCGCTTCCTCTCCGGACTCCGCGACGGCGTGGTCGTGGGCGGCCGGACGTCGGCCGGCCAGGTCGTCGTCCCGCCACTCGAGTTCGACCCCGTCACCCACGAGGCGACGACCGAGTTCGTGGAGGTCTCCTCCGTCGGCACGGTCACGTCCTGGACCTGGGTTCCCGAGCCGGTGAAGGACCAGCCGTTCGACCGGCCGTTCGCCTTCGCGCTGGTGACCCTCGACGGGGCGGACACGCCGCTCCTGCACGCCCTGGACGTGACCTCGCCCGACCAGGTCGGCACCGGCATGCGGGTGCGCGTGCGCTGGGCGGCGGAGCGGGTCGGCCACATCAACGACATCGCGTGCTTCGAGCCGCTCGCTCCCGGCGAGGCCGAGGCCCCCGCCCCGGAGGCCGACTCCGGCGACGCGGTCACCGGCGTCGTCACCAAGGTCTCGCTCGACTACGACTACGCCGCCTCCCCCGAGGAGTCGATGTTCTACCGCGGCCTCAACGAGGGCCGGATCATGGGCCAGCGCTGCCCCACCTGTCGCAAGGTCTACGTCCCGCCCCGCAGCGCCTGCCCCGCCGACGGCACGCCGACGGAGGAGGAGGTCGAGCTCTCGCAGACCGGCACCATCACGACGTTCTGCATCGTCAACGTCCCCTTCCTCGGCCAGAAGATCACCCCGCCGTACGTCTCCGCCTACGTGCTCCTCGACGGCGCCGACATCGCGCTGCTGCACCTGATCCTCGGGGTCCCGGCCGAGGAGGTCCGGATGGGCATGCGGGTCAAGGCCGTGTGGAAGCCGCGGGACGAGTGGGCCTACTCGCTGGAGAACATCGACCACTTCGCGCCGACCGGCGAGCCGGACGCCGACTTCGACACCTACAAGCAGCACCTGTGAACACCCACGACGTTCCCTCAGAAAGGTCCTCTGCTCATGCGTGACGTCGCCGTCGTCGGGTTCGCCCAGCGACAGATGCTCGGGTTCGACGGGTCGCCGACCTGCGTCGAGCTCCTCGTGCCGGTCTTCAAGGAGCTCTACGAGCAGACCGGGTGGACCCGCAAGGACGTCGGGTTCTGGTGCTCCGGCTCCTCCGACTACCTCGCCGGCCGCTCGTTCTCGTTCGTCCAGGCGGTGGATGCCATCGGCGTCATCCCGCCGGTCAACGAGTCCCACGTGGAGATGGACCTCGCCTGGGCGATGTACGAGGCGTGGATCAAGATCCAGACGGGGGAGGTCGACACCGCCCTCGTCTACGCCTTCGGGAAGAGCTCGGCCGGCGTGCTGCGCCGTACCCTCGCCCTCCAGCTCGAGCCGTACACGATGACGCCCCTGTGGCCCGACACCGTCTCCCTGGCCGGGCTCCAGGCCCGGGCCGGCATCGACGCGGGCGCCTGGGACGAGCGCGCCATGGCCGAGGTCGCCAACCGCTCGCTGACCGACGCCGAGAAGAACGAGTACGCCGTCCGCAAGGGCGGCTCGTCGGTCGAGGAGCTGCTCGCGCGTCCCCTGTACGCCGACCCGCTGCGCAAGCACGACTGCGCCCCGGTCACCGACGGCGTGGCCGCCCTCGTGCTGGCCGCCGGCGACCGGGCCCGCGACGTCCGCGAGCGCCCGGCGTGGCTCACGGGCATCGCCCACTCCATCGACCCGATGGGCATGGGGGTCCGCGACCTGACGCGGTCCCCCTCGGCCCAGCGGGCCGGCGCTGCCCTCGACCTCGGCGGCGTCGAGGTCGCGGAGCTGCACGCGCCGTTCAGCCATCAGGAGCTGATCCTGCGCAAGGAGCTCGGACTCGCCGACGACGTGGTGGTCAACCCGTCGGGCGGTGCGCTCGCGAGCAACCCGATGTTCTCCGGAGGCGGCATCCGCGTCGGCGAGGCGGCGTCGAGGATCTGGTCCGGCGAGGCCGACAAGGCGCTCGCGCACGCCACCAGCGGACCCGCCCTGCAGCAGAACCTCGTCTGCACCCTGGCTGCATCGATCGAAGGGAAGAGCAACTGATGGGCAAGCAGCCTGCAGCGGTGATCGGCGTCGGCCAGACCCACCACCGCGCGAAGCGCGAGGACGTCTCCATGGCGGGTCTGTGCCGCGAGGCCATCGACCGGGCGCTCCTCGACGCCAACCTGACCCTCGACGACATCGACGCGATCGTCGTGGGCAAGGCGCCGGACCTGTTCGAGGGCGTGATGATGCCCGAGCTGTTCCTGGCGGAGGCCCTCGGCGCCGCCGGCAAGCCGCTCCTGCGGGTCCACACGGCCGGCTCGGTCGGCGGCTCCACCGCGATCGTGGCGTCGTCACTGGTGCAGGCCGGGGTGCACAAGCGGGTGCTGACCGTCGCGTACGAGAAGCAGTCGGAGTCCAACGCGATGTGGGCGCTCTCGGTGCCGCTGCCGTTCAACATGCCCGTCCACGCGGGTGCGGGCGGCTACTTCGCGCCCCACGTGCGCTCCTACATCCGTCGCTCGCAGGCGCCCACCCACGTGGGCGCGATCGTGGCGGCCAAGGACCGCAACAACGCCCTGAAGAACCCCTACGCGCACCTGCACAACGAGGGCACGACCGTCGAGTCGGTGCTCGCCTCGCAGATGCTGTGGGACCCGATCCGCTACGACGAGACCTGCCCGTCGAGCGACGGCGCGTGCGCGCTGGTCATCGTCGACGAGGACACCGCGAAGTCGTCGCCGAACCCGGCGTGGATCCATGGCACCGTGATGCGCTCGGAGGCCACGACCGCCGCCGAGCGCGACCAGGTCAACCCGCAGGCCGGCCGCGACGCCGCGGCCGCGCTGTGGAAGCAGGCCGGCATCACCTCGCCGATCGACGAGATCGACGCGGCCGAGATCTATGTTCCCTTCTCCTGGTTCGAGCCCATGTGGCTGGAGAACCTCGGCTTCGCGGCCGAGGGCGAGGGCTGGAAGCTCACCGAGGCCGGGGAGACGGCGATGACGGGACGGATCCCCGTCAACTGCTCCGGAGGCGTGCTCTCGTCCAACCCGATCGGCGCGTCCGGGATGCTCCGCTTCGGCGAGGCGGCCCTCCAGGTCCGCGGCGCGGCGGGCGAGCACCAGGTCGACGGCGCGCGGAGGGCGCTCGGCCACGCGTACGGCGGCGGGTCGCAGTTCTTCGCGATGTGGGTCGTCGGGGCGGACAGGCCGACCGGCTGACGCGAGCCCGAGGCGTTTCGGCGACGGGGCAGGTGGCTAGGTTCAGGGCGTGAGCGACACGTCGTACCCGCCTCCCCCGCCGTCCGGCCCCGGTCCCGGGGCCGGGCCGCCCTTCGCGCGCCCGCCCGGCAACGGCGTGGCCATCGCGGCCTTGGTGCTCGGCATCGTGGCGCTGGCGGTGGCGGTCGTCCCGCTCGTCAACCTGCTCGGCATCGTCCTGGCCCTCGTCGGCGTCGGACTCGGGGTCGCCGGGATGGTGCGCGGGCGCCGGACCGGTCGCGGCACGGCGATGGCCGGCTGCGGGATCGGACTGTCCGTCCTGGCGATCGCCGTGTCCGCGGTGGTCGCCTTCTGGACCCTGCGCTATCTCGGCGACCTGCTGGACATCGTGGACCCGCCCGAGCCCACCGCCGAGGTCGGCGAGTGGTTCACGACCGACGGTGGCGACCTGGCGGTGCGGGTCACCTCGCTCAGCTGCGCCCCGGCCGAGGCCGACCCGGGCGGGCGTGCCGACGAGTGCGTGTTCACCTTCGAGGCACGCAACGAGAGCGACGACCCGATCAGCCTCAACGACGTCACCGTGAAGTCGGTCCTCGACGGGGACTGGGGCAGCGTCGACCTGAGGGACCCGGCCGACGGCGCGGTCTCCTACAGCTCGATCGTCCTGCAGCCCGGCGACGAGAAGACGGTCGACGGGGACGTGTGGCGCGGCTCCCGGCGGCTGGACGGGCTCGTCTTCGACGCCAACGACGCGTCGAGCCACAGCGCCGTCGTCGTCGATGCAGGCTCGGTCTCGTGAGGTCATTAGGCTCTCCCCCGTGATCGAGCTGCGCACCCCCACCCAGATCGAGCAGATGCGCCCGGCGGGACGCTTCGTCGCCTCGGTGATCCAGGCCCTCTCCGAGAAGGCCGACGTCGGGGTCAACCTGCTCGAGCTCGACGAGCTGGCGCACCAGATGATCAAGGACGCCGGCGCCGAGTCCTGCTACATCGACTACCACCCGTCGTTCGGCGCGAGCCCCTTCGGCAAGGTGCTGTGCACCTCGGTCAACGACGCCGTGCTGCACGGGCTCCCCCACGACTACACGCTGCAGGACGGCGACCTGCTCTCGGTCGACTTCGCCGCGTCCGTGGACGGCTGGGTCTCCGACTCCGCGCTGTCCGTCGTCGTGGGCACGCCGCGCGAGGAGGACCTGCGCCTCATCGAGGTGACCGAGCGCGCGCTCGCCGCGGGAATCGCGGCCGCACGGGCCGGCAACCGCCTCGGCGACATCTCCCACGCCATCGGCAGCGTCGCGCACGAGGCCGGCCTGTCGGTGAACCTCCAGTTCGGCGGACACGGCGTCGGCCGGACGATGCACGGAGAGCCGCACGTCGCCAACGACGGGCGCCCCGGTCGTGGCCTCAAGCTGCGCCCCGGCCTGGTCATCGCCATCGAGCCCTGGTTCCTGCACACCACCGACGAGATCGTGTTCGACCCCGACGGCTGGACCATCCGCAGCGCCGACGGCTCCCGCGGGGCCCACGCCGAGCACACGGTGGCGATCACCTCCGGCGACCCGCTGGTCCTCACCGCCCGCGACTGACCCCACCGCGGTCCGGGTACCGCCTCCTCGGACGACCCGAGGCGGTGACGGCGATGGACCGGCGAACCCTGGGGGTCGAGGAGGAGCTGCTGCTCGTCGACCCCGACACGCGCACCGCGGCGCCCCGTGCCGAGCAGGCCCTGCGGTACGCCGGCGAGCAGGTGGGCGAGCCCGCCGACGAGCTCGACCACGAGCTGTTCGCCCACCAGCTCGAGACCCGCACGCCCCCGGTCACGGACGCCGGCGAGCTGCGCCGTCATCTCGTCCGGCTGCGCCGGCGGGCGGCCGACGCTGCCGAGCGGGCCGGAGTCCTCACCGCGGCCACGGGCGCCGTACCGCTCCAGGGCGGCCCCCCGCGCACCACCCGCGACGAGCGCTACCTGGCCATGGTCGAGACGTTCGGAGAGGTCGCGCGGCCCGGCGGGACCTGCGGCCAGCACGTCCACGTGCGCGTCGAGTCCGACGACGAGGGGGTGCGGGCGATCGACGCCATCACTCCGTGGCTGCCGGTGCTCCTCGCCATCAGCGCGAACTCGCCGTTCTACCACTGCCGCGACACGCGGTACGCGTCCTGGCGGTCCCAGGCCTGGTCGCAGTGGCCGAGCGCCTCTCCGACGGAGACGTTCGGCTCCGCAGAGGCCTACCACGCGCTCAGCCGCCAGCTCATCGCGTCCGGGGCGGCGATGGACCAGGGCATGCTCTACTTCGACGCCCGGCTCTCGGTGAACCAGCCGACCGTCGAGGTGCGGATCAGCGACGTGTGCACCGATCCGGACGACGCCACCCTGGTGGCCGTCCTCGTCCGCGGCCTGGTCTGCCGCGAGCTCGACGGCGGCGGCCTGCCCGGGGGCCGCTGGCGGGCCGAGCTGCTCCGCGCGGCTCGGTGGCGCGCGGCGCGGTACGGGCTGAGCGACCGCCTGCTCGACCCGGTCTCCGGCGACCTCGTCCCGGCGCGCGACGTCGTCGAGCGTCTCGTCGCGGTGGTCGGCGACCAGCTCGCCGCGCACGGCGACGCGGATCTGGTGCGAAGCGCCGTGCCGCGGGTGCTGGCCGACGGCGGTGCCGCGCGCCAGCGCGCGGCGTACGAGCGCAGCGGCGGCAGCATGCCCGCCGTGGTCGACGACCTGGTCAGCCGGACCAACGCCGGCTGACCGGGCGGGTCAGCTGCTGAGGCCCCAGAAGAACCCGAAGACGCCGGCGGCGACGCCCAGGCCCACGATCAGCCACAGCGAGATCCACGCAAGGGAGTGCATCCCGTGCTGGTAGTGGTTCTCGGAGAACCCGCGGAACTGCTCGGCGTTGACGTCGCTCATCGCAACCTCCTGCGTGTGACTGCTTGCTCCCTCAACGCTACTGCATGCGCGGCGGGTGGGACCGCTCAGCGGTCCTCGCTCTTCGCGACCACGGCGAAGGAGGCGTCGAGGTCGACGTTCCACTCCAGGCCGGCGGCGTCGCGGACCTCGGCCTCGTAGGCCACGCCGGGGTCGTCGCTCGCGCTGGTCTCCAGAACGGTGCCGCCGCCCACGGCCTCCAGGGCGGCGCGCTCCACCGAGCTGCGCTCCTCGGCGCTCAGGGCCCGGTCGTCGGCGTCCACGTCATCGCGGTCATCGCGGTCATCGCGCTCGTCGCGGTCGTCGCGGTCGTCGTCACCGTCGTCCTCCCGCGTGACGACCGCCAGGTCCCCGTCGAGGGTGAGGTCGACCTCGGTGCCGTCGGCGCGGCGCACCTCCACCTCGTACGCCTCACCCGGGTCGTCGCTCTTCTCGACGTCGACCGCCTTGCCACCCCCGGCGGCCTTCTCGGCCGCGGCGGCGACCCGGGTGCGCTCGTCGCCGGACACGTCGTCGGCTGAGGCGGCCCAGACGGTCCCGCCGACGGCGAGGACGGCGACGGCGGCGACGGCGGGGATGACGACGCGCTTGCGGCGCAGGGCGGTGGTCTTCATGGCGTTCTCCTTCGGTAGGGACAGCTCCTTGCTGACGGAACCGAGCCTGCCGGGCGCTCGCTGAAGGGGTGCTGAACGTTCCTGAAGGGCTCTTCAGGCGGGCAGCCGCACCACGAACCGGGCGCCGCCGAGCGGGGAGGCGTCGAGCGTCACCGAGCCGCCGTGCGCCTCCACGACCGCGCGCACGATGGCCAGGCCGAGTCCACTGCCGCCGGCCTCGCGGGCGCGCGCGTCGTCCAGCCGGACGAAGCGGTCGAAGACCCGCTCCCGGTCGCCCGGGAGTACGCCGGGGCCGTCGTCCTCCACCATGACGCAGACCTCTCCGCCCTCGGTGCGGACCGTCAGCGCCACCCGCTCGCGGGCGTGCCGAGCAGCGTTGTCCGCCAGGTTGCGGATCATCTGCCCCAGCGCGACGGCGTCGCCCCGCACCCGGCCGGCCCCGACGCCGCGGGTGTCGACGTCGAGCCCCGCCCGCCCGATCCGTCGTCCGTCGGCCAGCACCAGGTCGTCGAGGTCCACGTCGGCGTGCCGGAGGGCGGCACGTCCCTCGCCGGCCCGGGCCAGCACCAGCAGCTGCTCGACGAGGCCCTGCATCCGCACCGCCTCCTCCAGCACGGTGTCCGCGAGCTCACCCTCGGGGAGCGCCCCCGGGTGGCTGCGCGCGACCTCCGCGGCCTGCCGGACGCTGGCGAGCGGCGAGCGGAGCTCGTGGGACGCATCGGCGACGAACTGCTCCTGGCGGTCGCGAGCCGACTGGAGCCGGGCCAGCATCTGGTTCATCGTGCGCGCCAGGCGCCCCACCTCGTCCCGGGCCGGCGGCTCCGGCACCCTCCGCTCCAGGCTGGACCCGCTGATCTGCTCGACCTCCGCCCGGATCCGCTCGACCGGTCGCAGCGCCCTGCCGACCACGGCCCAGGTGGTCGTCCCGACCACGAGCAGCAGCAGCGGGAGGCCGAGGACCAGGGGCACCGCGAGGGCCCGAGTCGTCTCCCCGACGTCCTCGAGCGAGACCGCGACCACGACCCGGGAGCCGTCGTCGGCGTCCTCCTCCGCCACGGTGTACGGGTGCTCCCCTCCGGGCAGGTCGACGACCTCCTCGTCGGGGTCGACCCGGTCCAGGAGGGGCGATCCCGCGGCCCGCCCTCCGTCGGGGGCGCGCACCTGCCACACCACCTCCTCGGGCTCGTCCTCGGGCTCGTCCTCGGGCTCCTCGTCCCGCTCGGGCCCGGCACTCGTCGGCAGCGTGCCCGCTTCGACCTGCGCCACGAGGTCGGCCGCCCGCTGCTCGGCGGAGCTCTCCACCCCGTCGCGCAGCGAGGTACGGACGGCCAGCACGAGCACCGTCGCACCCAGCAGCAGGGCGAGCGCGACGACGAGCAGGGCCGCGGCCGTCGTACGGAGCCGGACCGACCCGACGCGTCCCATCTCAGCCCCCGTCGCTCGCGAGCCGGTACCCGGCGCCGCGGATGGTCTCGATCGCCTCGCGCCCGAACGGCCGGTCGACCTTGTTGCGCAGGTGCCGGACGTAGACCTCGACGATGTTCGGGTCCCCCTCGAAGTCGCCGTCCCACACCGCGTCGAGGATCTGCCGCTTCGAGACGACATCGCCCTTGTGCCGGGCGAGGAAGGCCAGGACCGCGAACTCGCGGGCGGTCAGCGCGATCTCCTCGTCCCCGCGGTGGACCCGCCGGGCGGCGGGGTCGACGACCAGGTCGCCCACCTCGAGCGCCGTGGGCCGCTCCCGCGCGCCCCGGCGGACGACGGCCCGGAGCCGGGCGACCAGCACGGGGAAGGAGAAGGGCTTGGTGAGGTAGTCGTCGGCGCCGGTGTCGAGGCCCTCGACCTGGTCCCACTCGCCGTCCTTGGCGGTCAGCATCAGGATCGGCGTCCAGTTGCCCTCGGCGCGGAGGGTCTCGCAGACCTTGTAGCCGTTGATGCCGGGGAGCATCAGGTCGAGCACGATCGCGTCGTACGGGTTCTCCCGGGCCAGCCACAGCCCGTCGGTCCCGTCGTGGGCGACGTCCACGGCGAAGCCCTCGGCGCCGAGCCCGATCTCCAGGGTGCGCGCGAGGCGCCGCTCGTCGTCGACGACCAGCACGCGCATGCGACCTCCCGGGCAGGACGAAAAGACGGTCAGGGTGGCCCCATTGTCACGGAGCCACCCTGAACCTGCGCTGAAGAGTCGGTCAGGCGTAGTTGACCTGCATCTCCTTGATGGCGTTGAGCCAGCCCGAGCGCAGCCGCCGCGGCTCGCCGGCCAGCGAGATGTTCGGGGCCAGGTCCGCGATCGCGTTGAAGATCAGGTTGATCTGCAGGCGGGCCAGGTTGGCGCCCAGGCAGTAGTGCGCACCGTGGCCGCCGAAGGCGACGTGCGGGTTGTGCTCGCGCTTGATGTCGAACCGGAAGGGGTCCTCGAAGACGGACTCGTCGAAGTTCGCCGAGGCGTAGAACAGGCCGACGCGGTCGCCCTTCTTGATCGCCTGCCCCGCGAGCTCGGTGTCCTGCCTCGCGGTGCGCTGGAAGACGGTGACCGGTGTCGCCCAGCGGACGATCTCGTCGATCGCGGTGTCGGGCCGCTCCTTCTTCCACAGCTCCCACTGGTCGGGGTGCTCGAAGAAGGCGTGCATGCCGTGCGTGGTGGCGTTCCGGGTGGTCTCGTTCCCGGCGACCGTCAGCAGGATCACGAAGAAGCCGAACTCGTCGTTGGTCAGCGCCCCGTGGTCGTCGTCCTGGCCCACGCTGATCAGCTTGGTGACGATGTCGTCCTGGGGGTTGGCGCGACGCTCGTTGGCGAGCTGGTCGAAGTAGCCCAGGATCTCCATGGACGCGATGGCCGGGTCCGCGTCGATCTCCGGGTCGTCGTAGCCCATCATCTGGTTGGACCACTCGAAGAGCTTCTTCCGGTCCTCCTGGGGCACGCCGAGGAAGTCGGCGATCGCCTGCAGCGGGAGCTCGGCCGCGAGGTCCTCGACGAAGTCGCCGCTGCCCTTGGCGACCGCCTGCTCGACGATCTCGTACGCGCGCTCCTTCAGCGCGTCCTTGAGCGAGGCGATGACGCGCGGGGTGAAGCCGCGCGACACGATGCCGCGCATCTTGGTGTGGCTCGGCGGGTCGTGGTGGATCAGCATCGCGCGCTGGACCTCGACCTGGTCGCGGGTCATGTCGGGGGCGAACCGGATGATCACGCCGTTCTCGGCGGTGGACCAGTTCTCGTTGTCCTTGGAGACCTGGCGCACCTCCTCGTGGCGGGTGCACGCCCAGTAGCCGGTGTCGAGGAAGCCCGCGCGGGCCTCGGGGACCTGCTCGACCCAGCGGATCGGCTCGTTGGCCCGCAGGGCCCGGAACTGGTCGTGGGGCAGGGCCACTTCGTTGATGTCGGGATCGGTGGGATCCCATCCCGCCGGAATGATGAGCTCGGTCACGCCCTGAACCTTTCACTGCTGGACAGCCATGAGGGGTGGAACACGTTCTAGGGCCACCGTACAAAGCATCGCACCAATACGAAAGCCTTTCGTGAAAGTACTTTCGCGGTCCGGGACGGCCCGCGACCGAGGGTAGAACGTGTTCTACTTGTGGTGCTACCGTGCACCCATGGGCACCCCCGTCATCGTCGAAGCGGTCCGCACTCCCCTCGGCAAGCGCAAGGGCTGGCTCGCCGGCCTCCACCCGGCACAGACCCTGGGCTTCGTCCAGGCCGAGGTGCTCCGCCGCGCGGGCCTCGACCCGGCGCTGGTCGAGCAGGTCGTCGGCGGCTGCGTCACCCAGGCGGGCGAGCAGTCCAACGACGCCGTACGACGGGCCTGGCTGTACGCCGGTCTCCCCCAGGCGACCGCGGGAACGGCGCTCGACGCGCAGTGCGGCTCCGGACAGCAGGCCGCCCACCTGGTCAACGACATGGTCGCCGCGGGCACCATCGACGTCGGCATCGCCTGCGGCGTCGAGATGATGTCGCGCATCCCGCTCGGCGCGAACGTCCCGCCGGGCCTGGGTGACCCGCGGCCGGCCGACTGGTCGATCGACATGCCGAACCAGTTCGAGGCGGCCGACCGGATCGCCAGGAACCGCGGCCTCAGCCGCGCCGACCTGGAGGCCCTGGGCCTCGCCTCGCAGGCCAAGGCCCGGGTCGCCGTCGACGAGGGCCGGTTCAAGCGCGAGATCGCGCCGATCGAGGCGCCGGTGCTCGACGAGTCCGGCCAGCCGACCGGCGAGACCCGCATCGTCGACGCCGACCAGGGCCTGCGCGACACCACCGCCGAGGGCCTCGCCGGGCTCCGCCCCGTGCTCGAGGACGGCCTGCACACCGCGGGCACCTCCTCGCAGATCTCCGACGGCGCGGCCGCCGTACTGATCATGGACGAGGACAGGGCCCGCTCCCTCGGCCTCACGCCGCGCGCCCGGATCGTCTCCCAGTGCCTGGTCGGCTCCGACCCCTACTACCACCTCGACGGCCCCATCGACGCCACCCAGCGCCTGCTCGACCGCACGGGCATGACGATCGGCGACCTCGACCTCTTCGAGGTCAACGAGGCCTTCGCGTCCGTCGTCCTGTCGTGGGCCGGCGTCCACGGCGTCGACCTGGACAAGGTCAACGTCAACGGAGGCGCCATCGCCCTCGGCCACCCCGTCGGCGCCACCGGCGTCCGCCTCATCACCACCGCCCTCCACGAGCTCGAGCGCCGCGACCAGTCCACCGCGCTGATCTCGATGTGCGCCGGCGGGGCGATGGCGACGGGGACGATCATCGAGCGGATCTGAGGGCGGAGACAGTTTCACCGGCCGGCCGGTGAAACTCACGCTTGGACGAAGAAGGATCATCGTCCAAGCGTGAGTTTCGTCGTCCAGGCTCGCCCTCTGTCCACAGCGCGCTCGGCCGCCGTACCTCGCTGTCCACAGGCCGTCGGTACGCACCGGGCGGGAGAAGCGCGAACGGGGCACCCTGTCGCTCATGCTCGAGTACCTCGTGGACGCCCAGGGCATCCTGCTGCGCCGTGACGCCCTGGCCGTCGGCTTCGACGACAACGCCCTGCGACGGGCCGTCCGCGCGGGCATGCTGGTCCGCATCCGGCAAGGCTGCTACGTGCTGCGCGAGCGCTGGGAGCAGGCGGACCGCGTGGAGCGCCACCGGCTGCTCCTCGACGCCGTACGCCAGCTGTACGACGACACCGTCGCGGCCTCCCACATCAGCGCGTGCATCGAGCAAGGCGGTCCGAACTGGGGACTGGACCTGTCAGCCGTGCATCTCACGAGCCTGCGCGCGAAGGGCGAGCGGTCTGGTGCGCGTGTGATCCACCACCGTGGCGAGGTCCTGGTCGACGACATCTCGCGCGACGAGCGCGGCTGGATCACAGCTCCGACGCGAACCGCGCTCGACACCGCGACGCTCATCTCCCAAGAGGCAGGCGTTGCCGTGCTGGACTGGTACGTCCAAGCCGGCCACACGTCCATCGACCAGCTCTACGCCCTCTTCTCGCGGATGCGGACCTGGCCGGACACCCTGGGGCTTCACCGGGTCCTCGTGTTGGTCGACGGCAAGGCGGAGTCTGTCGGCGAGACCCGCGCCCGCCTGCTCATGCGCGCCCAGTCCGTGCCCGCTCCGATCGCGCAGTTCGAGATCAGGCATCCGAGTGGGCGCGTGGCCGGGCGGGTCGACTTCGCATGGCCGGCGTACAGGGCGATGGTGGAGTTCGACGGGGCGGTGAAGTACCACCGCTACCGCCGGCCCGGCGAGACGATCGAGGACATGGTGATCCGCGAGAAGCAGCGCGAGGACCTACTGCGCGAGCTCACCGGCTGGACGATGGTCCGGATCACCTGGGCAGATCTTGCCCGGCCGACCGAGACCGCGGCCCGCATCCTGCGGGCGATGCGCCTGGCGGCCTGAGTCCCGTCCGTCACTCCCGTCACGGCCTGGACGACGAAACTGTCCCCTGGACGATGAAGTTTCATCGTCCAAGCGTGAGTTTCACCGGCCGGCCGGTGAAACTGTCTCCGGCTCAGCTCCCGTACACCGGCTCCGGCACCGGCGCCTCGGCCAGCAGCTCCCGCAGGGCGGGACCCACCTTCTCCGCCTCCCAGCGGCTGCCGTTGTCGCGGGACGGGCCGTGCACCCATCCGTTCTCGACGGTGATGACGGAGCCGTCGATCTCGATCACGCGGCCGGTGACGTCGCCGGCCTCCTCGGAGGCGAGCCAGGCGACGACCGGGGAGTTGTCCTCGGGGAGCGCCATCGCGGAGGTGTCGAAGGCGCCCTCGGTCATCCGGGTCTTGGCGACGGGTGCGATCGCGTTGACGGTGACGCCGTACCTGCCCATCTCGGCGGCCGCGACCAGGGTCAGGCCGGCGATGCCGGCCTTGGCTGCGGAGTACGTCGCCTGGCCGATCGAGCCCTGGAGCCCGGCGCCCGAGGAGGTGTTGATCACCCGGGCGGTCCGCGGGCGCCCCTCCTTGGCCTCGGCGCGCCAGTAGGCTCCGGCGTGCCGAAGCGGCGCGAAGTGGCCCTTGAGGTGCACGCGGACGACGGCGTCCCACTCCTCCTCGCTGGTGTTGACGAGCATCCGGTCGCGGACGAAGCCTGCGTTGTTGACGAGGATGTCCAGGCCGCCGAAGGTGTCGATCGCCTGGCGCACCATGGCCTCCGCCGCGGCGAAGTCCGCCACGTCGGCTCCGTTGACCACGGCCTCTCCCCCGCTCGCCTCGATCTCGGCGACGACCTCGTGAGCGGGCGTCTCCTGGGTGCCCTCGCCGGCGAGCGACACGCCGAAGTCGTTCACGACGACCTTGGCGCCGTGCCGCGCCAGCTCCAGTGCGTGCGCGCGTCCGATGCCTCGTCCCGCGCCGGTCACGATGGCGACCCGACCTTCCAGCAACCTGCTCACTTCGGTCTCCTCTGCGACGTCTCGTCCTGGGTCCCGACTCGGGACACGGGACACGATACCAAGCAAATGCTTGGTAGCATGACGGCCATGACAGTCACCAGCGAGTTGCGGCCGGACGGCATCCGCGTCGTCACGATGAACGCTCCCCCGGTCAACGCCCTCACCGTCCAGGGCTGGTTCGACGTCGCCGCGGCTCTCGACGAGGCCAGCGCCGACCTGGCGACGAAGGTCGTGGTCCTGCGCGCCGAGGGCAAGGGCTTCAACGCGGGCGTCGACATCAAGGAGATGCAGAACACCACCGGCTTCGACGCCCTGCTGGGCGCCAACAAGGGCTGCTTCGCCGCGTTCAAGGCTGTCTACGAGTGCGCCGTGCCGGTCGTCGCGGCCGTCAACGGCTTCTGCGTCGGTGGCGGTGTCGGCCTGGTCGGGAACGCCGACATCGTGGTCGCCAGCGAAGACGCCTACTTCGGCGTGCCGGAGGTGAACCAGGGCGCGCTGGGCGCCGCCACCCACATGGCGCGCCTGGTCCCGCAGCACCTGATGCGCACCCTCTACTTCACCGCGCGCACCATCCCGGCCACGGACCTGGTCGCCTTCGGGTCGGTCCTCGAGGTGGTGCCGCGCGAGCGCCTCGACGAGGCGGCGTACGCCGTCGCGGGCGAGATCGCCGCGAAGAACACCAAGGTGATCCGCGCGGCGAAGGAGGCCCTCAACGGCATCGACCCGGTCGACGTGAACAAGTCCTACCGCTGGGAGCAGGGCTTCACCTTCGAGCTCAACCTGATGGGCGTCAGCGACGAGCTGCGCGACGACTTCGCCGGCACGAGCAAGGCGGCGAACAGCGCGGAGGGTGCCCGATGAGCGCCAGCCGCAGGCCGCGTGACAAGCGGATGTCGATCGACGATGTCATCGGCAGTCTCGAGAGCGGGATGACGATCGGCATCGGCGGCTGGGGCCCGCGCCGCAAGCCGATGGCGCTGGTCCGCGCGCTGTACAACTCCGACCTGACCGACCTGACGGTCGTCAGCTGGGGCGGCGCCGACGTGGGTCTGCTCGCACGCGCGGGCAAGATCCGCAAGCTGGTCTACGCCTTCGTCTCGCTCGACACGGTCCCGCTGGAGCCCAACTTCCAGCGCGCCCGCCAGAGCGCATCCATCCCGGAGATCGTCGAGCTCGACGAGGGGATGTTCCAGACCGGGCTGAAGGCGGCCGCCGAGCGGCTGCCGTTCCTGCCGATGCGCGCGGGCCTCGGCTCCGACGTCCTGGTCAACAACCCGTGGATCCGCACCGTCACCAGCCCGTACGACGAGGGTCACGGCCACGAGGAGCTCGTCGCGGTCCCGGCCCTCCGGCTCGACGCGGCGCTGATCCACCTCAACCGCGCCGACCAGCACGGCAACGCGACCTACCTGGGCCCGGACCCGTACTTCGACGACCTCTTCGCGATGGCGGCCGAGCGGACCTATGTCAGCGTCGAGCAGGTCGTCGACACCGCTGGCCTGACGGTCGACACGCCCGTCCAACGGCTGCTGCTCAGCCGGATGATGGTCTCCGGCGTCGTCGAGACCCCGAACGGCGCCCACTTCACCACCTGCACCCCCGACTACGAGCGCGACGAGCGGTTCCAACGCGCGTACGCCGCCGCGGCCTCCGGCTCGGACGAGGAATGGCAGGCCTTCCACGACCGCTTCCTCGCCGGCGACGAGGCGTCCTACCAGGCCGCCGTCCAGGCCTTCACCGAGGAGACCGCGAAGTGAGCGCCCCCACCACCGAGCCCACCGCGCCGCAGAGCACCCGCGCCGACGTGTGCGCCGCCGCCATCGCCGACGCCTTCAGCGTGGACGGCGAGATCTTCGCCAGCCCGATGGGGCTGCTGCCCACGCTCGGCGTCCGGCTCGCGCGGCTGACGTCCAATCCCGACCTGGTGATCAGCGACGGCGAGTCCCTCTTCCTCGGCGGCACGCCGCCGCTCGGCGGCAAGGACGTCGTCGAGGGCTGGATCCCCTTCCGCCGCGTCTTCGACGTCGTCGCCTACGGAAAGCGTCACGTGATGATGGGCGCGACCCAGGTCGACCGGCACGGCAACCAGAACATCTCCGCGATCGGGTCCTTCGCACAGCCCAAGCGCCAGCTGCTCGGCTCCCGGGGCGCACCCGGCAACACCGTCAACAACCGCACCTCGTACTGGGTCCCGAAGCACTCCCCCCGCGTCTTCGTGGAGCAGGTCGACATCGTCTCCGGCGTCGGGCCCGCCCGCGCCAAGGCCGCCGGCCCGGGTGCCGCGCGGTTCAACGACATCCACCGCATCGTCAGCAACCTCGGGGTGTTCGACCTGGGCGGAGCCGGCGACACCGTCCGCCTCGTCTCGGTGCACCCGGGCGTCAGCGTCGACGAGGTCGTCGCCGCGACGGGCTTCACCCTCGAGCTGCCCGCCGAGGTGCCGCAGACCCGCGAGCCGTCGTACGAGGAGCTGCTGATCATCCGCGAGATGCTCGACCCGAAGGGGCTCCGCTTCAAGGAGGTGCCGAATGATTGACCAGCAGATCCGCACGCCGTTCACCGACCTGGTCGGCGTCCCGCACCCGGTCGTGCAGACCGGGATGGGCTGGGTCTCCGGCCCACGGCTCGTGTCCGGCACCGCCAACGCCGGCGGCCTCGGCATCCTCGCCTCCGCGACGATGACCTTCGCCGAGCTGGAGCAGGCGATCATCGAGGTCAAGGGCCGCACCGACAGGCCCTTCGGCGTCAACCTGCGCGCCGATGCCGGCGACGCGGCCGACCGATGCCGGCTGCTCATCGAGCACGGTGTCAAGGTGGCGTCCTTCGCGCTCGCGCCCAAGCCGGAGCTGATCGCGACGCTCAAGGAGCACGGCATCGTCGTGATGCCCTCGATCGGCGCGGCCAAGCACGCCAAGAAGGTCGCCGGCTGGGGTGCCGACGCCGTCATGGTCCAAGGTGGCGAGGGCGGCGGGCACACCGGCGCGATCCCGACCACCCTGCTGCTGCCGACCGTCCTCGACGCCGTCGACATCCCCGTGATCGCGGCCGGCGGCTTCTTCGACGGGCGCGGACTCGCAGCGGCGCTGTCCTACGGCGCCGCCGGGGTCGGGATGGGCACCCGCTTCCTGCTCACCCGCGACTCCGCGGTCCCCGACGCGGTCAAGGAGCTCTACCTGTCGAAGGGCCTCGCCGACACGGTCGTCACCACGAAGGTCGACGGCATGCCCCACCGGATGCTCCGCACCGATCTCGTCGCCTCGCTGGAGGAGACCTCCGCGGTCCGACGCCTCGGTCCCACGGCCCGGCGCACCCTCGAGTTCAAGCGGTCCTCCGGCATGTCGTGGACGCAGCTGCTCAAGGACGGCCGCGCGATGCGCAAGGCGCAGGGACGCACCCTGGGGCAGATGGCGCTCGCCGCGAACACGCCGACGATGCTCCGCGCCGGCCTCGTCGAGGGCGACACCTCCGCCGGCGTCCTCGCCAGCGGCCAGGTCGTCGGCGTCATCGACGACCTGCCCTCGTGCGAGGAGCTGGTCGAGCGGATCGTCCTCGAGGCCGCCGCCGCGCTGAAGAGGGCCTCCTCGTACGTCGTGTGACCCCGGTGCGGCCATCGGGACGGGGACAGCGAGCCGTCCCGGGAACTGTCGGACCGCTCGCCTAGAGTCCGCCAGGTGAGTCGCCGATGAGCAAGATGGATGCAGTGCGCGCGATGCGCGAGGCCCGCTACGCGGAAGCCCAGGCCCGCGCCGGTGGCGCGATGCCGCGCAAGAGGGCCGCCCGGCCGGCCGCGGCGCCGGCGCAGGATGAGACCGACGCTGGCCTGTGCGGGCACCGCAACATGAGCGGTCGCACCTGCACCCGGGAGCGCGGCCATGCCGCGAAGACCCACCGTTACTCCTGAGAGGTTTTGTATCAGATCTTGTGTTGCTTCAAGACCGATCTATGTAGCATGCAGAGGTGGACACAGCCGGCGTAGAGCTCAGCCGCATCGAGGCTATGGGAGCCGGCGGCCTGGTCTGCCTAGTCGGGGTGGCGTGGCTGCTCGCACCGCGGTGGACACGCTCGGCCGGCCGTGACTTCGCCCGTCAGTACGGGGTCCAGATCTCCCCGGAGTTCCTCGGCGAGTTCGAGCGCGAGCAGGTCCGACGGGCTCGGCTCACCATGATCATCAGCCTTCCCGGACTGCTGCTCTTTCTCGTGACCATGGGAGAGCATTCCTTCCTCGCCATGGCTGCGCCTGGACTGCTGGCGCTCCCCGTGTTGGCCGAGATGATCCGGCGCGTCGCGCGGGCGGGCAGTGAGTTCACGGCCGCGCCCGGCCGCCCGGGCCTCGCTCGAACGCGGACGCCCGGAGTGCTCGACTACCTGGACCGCCGCGTCGTCGTGGCCCATGCAGCGCAGGCGGGCATCGGCCTCACCGCCATCGGCAGCGCGCTCGTCACGGCGAGTCGGACCGGATGGGCTCCGGACGCCGCGGGCGCAGCGGTGACCGGCCTGCTGATCGCGGTCGTCGCAGTGGTCGGCCCCGTGGTCTGGCACCTCGAAGTCGGACGTCCCCAGCGCGCGACTGACGCCGCCCACCTCTACCTGCAGGACGCGTGGCGCGCCGACGCGATGAGGTCCGCGTCACTCCTGGCCGGACCGGGCACCCTGACCGCCCTACGGCTGCAGGACCCGTCTTCATCGTCCTCGCTGGCCCTCGCCGCTGTTCAGCTTGTCCTCCTGGCCGCCTCAGCCACGTGCCTGCTCATCGACCTCGACCCTGAGACGCCCCGCTTCCGCAAGCGCCTGTGGCCCACACTGGCGCCCGGCGAGGTGTTGGTGCCCGGACAGTCGATCGCGGGGCGCGGGGCGGCATGATCACCCTCGACCCGTCCGAGCCGACGCCGCCCTACGAGCAGATCCGCTCCCAGCTCGCCGGACTCATCGGACAGGGCGAGCTCACCCCCGGCACCCGGCTGCCCACGGTCCGCCGCCTTGCTGCGGACCTGGGCGTGGCCACCAACACCGTGGCAAGGGCCTACCGCGAGCTCGAGCAGGCGGCCTTGATCGAGACTCGGGGACGCGCCGGCAGCTTCGTCTCCGGCCCGAGCCTCGAACAGGAGGCGCAGCAGGCGGCGACGGCCTATCTCCACCGGATGCGGGCTCTCGGTGTCAGCGCTGCCGACGCCGTGCGCCTTGTGCAGCGGGTCGCCGGCCCGGCGGGCTCCGGCACGCCGGCTGCCGGGACCTGACCCGGAGCCCGGGGATCGGGTTCGCGCGCCGACGGATCCGGTGTCGAGGGGACCGGCGCCACTGGATATCCTGATCGCGTGAACCAGCCGTCGCAGCCCGGCCCCGGACCACGCGCCGGAGCGGCCCGCCGGCGTCACCTGATGGACCCGAGCGCCCCTCGCAAGGAGCCGGACCCGAGGGACATCGAGCGCCTCCAGCGCGTCCAGCGCCGGGTGGTCTCGGTCCTGGTGGTCACCACGATCCTGCACCTGTCCGTGGGCTTCGTGATCGCGGCCGACCACGTCGCCGAGGACCGGCTGGACGCCAGGATCGGGCTCAACGTGATCGCGGCGGCCTTCATGGTCGGCGGCATCGCGGCGACCCTGGCGATCAACGGCCGCACGTGGCGCTCGCCGTGGCTGCTGCTCGGCCTGGTCCCCGGCATCGTCGGGATCTGGTGGACGGTGCTCTGAGCGCGCACCTGCGCGCCGGGGACGCTCAGCCCAGGCGCTCGATGATGGTCACGTTGGCCTGGCCACCGCCCTCGCACATGGTCTGCAGCCCGTAGCGGCCGCCCGTGCGCTCGAGCTCGTTGAGCAGGGTGGTCATCAGGCGCGCGCCCGTGGCGCCGATCGGGTGGCCGAGCGCGATGCCGCCGCCGTTGACGTTCACCTTCTCGTGCGGGGCGCCGGTCTCCTTCATCCAGGCCAGGGCCACGGAGGCGAACGCCTCGTTGCACTCGAAGAGGTCGATGTCGTCGACCGTCATGCCCGCCTTCGCCAGCGCGTGCTTCGTCGCGGGGATGGGGCCGGTGAGCATCCACACCGGGTCGTCGCCGCGCACCGAGAGGTGCACGACCCGGGCGCGCGGGGTCAGGCCGTGGTCCTTCACGGCCTGCTCGGAGGCGACGAGGATCGCGGCCGAGCCGTCACAGATCTGCGACGCGACGCCGGCGGTGATCCGGCCGCCCGGCGCCAGCGGCTCGAGGCCCGCCATCTTCTCCAGCGAGGTGTCGCGCGGGCACTGGTCGGTGTCGAAGACCGAGCCGTCCTCCATCGGGTACGGCGCGATCTCCGCCGCGAAGCGACCCTCGGCGATCGCCGCGCGGGCCCGCTCGTGCGAGGCCAGCGCGAAGCGCTCCATGTCCTCGCGGGAGATGTCCCACTTCTCCGCGATCATCTCGGCGGAGCGGAACTGGCTGACCTCCTGGTCGCCGTACCGCTTGAGCCAGCCCGGCGACTCCGCGAACGGTGTGGTGAAGCCGTACTGCTGTCCGACCAGCATGGCGGCCGAGATCGGGATCGCGCTCATGTTCTGGACCCCGCCCGCGACGACGAGGTCCTGGGTGCCCGAGAGCACGCCCTGGGCCGCGAAGTGGACGGCCTGCTGGGAGGATCCGCACTGCCGGTCGATCGTCACCCCCGGGACGTGGTCGGGCAGGCCGGCGACCAGCCAGGCAGTGCGCGCGATGTCGCCGGCCTGGGAGCCGATCGTGTCGCAGCAGCCGAGGATGACGTCGTCGACGGCGCCGGGGTCGATGCCGGTCCGCTCGACCAGCGACGCGAGCGTGTGCGCGGCGAGGTCGGCGGAGTGGACGCCGGCGAGCGCGCCGCCGCGCTTGCCCACGGGGGTGCGCACCGCGTCGACGATGTAGGCCTCGGCCATGGGGAACTCCTTGCTCAGAGGGATCGGAGGAAGAGACGGGTCAGGCGTGCTGGCTGCTCACCGAGACGACCTCGCCGGTCAGGTACGACGCGTAGTCGCTGGCGAGGAAGACCATCACGTTGGCCACCTCCCAGGGGGCGGCGGCACGGCCGAAGGCCTCGCGCTGCTTGAGCTCGACCAGCAGCTCGGGCGAGGTCACCTTCTCCAGGAAGGGGTGCATGGCCAGGCTGGGCGAGACCGCGTTGACGCGGATGCCGTGGGGGGCCAGGTCGAGGGCCGAGCACCGGGTCAGCGCCATCACCCCGGCCTTCGCGGCGGCGTAGTGGGCCTGGCCCTCCTGGGCACGCCAGCCGATGACGGAGGCATTGTTGACGATCACGCCCCGCTTGCCCGCGGCGACGAAGCGCCGGCCGACCGCGCGGGTGGCGCGCATGGTGCCGGTCAGGGTGATGTCGATGACCCGGTTCCAGGTCTCGTCGGTCACCTCGAGGATCGAGTCCGTGCCCCCGAGGCCGGCGTTGTTGATCATCACGTCCACGCCGCCGAACTCCTCGGCCGCGTCAAGGAGGGCGTGGACGTCCTCCTCCTTCGTCACGTCGCAGACCAGCTGGCGGACCCGCTCCGCCCCGAACTCCGCGGCCAAGGCGTCCTCGGCCTCCTTCAGCCGGCGCTCGTGGGTGTCGCTGAAGACCACTGCCTTCGCGCCCTCCTCGAGCGCCCGGCGTACGACGGCGGCGCCGATGCCCGCGCCGGCCGCGGCGGTCACGACGACCACCTTCCCGGCGAGGAGGTCGTGGCCCGGGACGTAGTCGGGGGTGGGCTGCTCGGGTCGCATCGCAGTCATCGGGTTCAGGCTCCCTTGGGTTCGCGCGGAAGGCCGAGGACCTTCTCGGCCAGGATATTTCGCTGGATCTCGTCGCTGCCGCCGTAGATGGTGTCGGCTCGCGAGAAGAGGAAGAGGCGCTGGTGCTCGTCGAGGTCGTACGGCGCATCGCCGCCGCGCGTGAGCAGGCCGTCACGCCCGGCCACGTCCATCGCGACCTCGCCGAGGGTGCGGTGCCAGGTGGCCCACGCCAGCTTGAAGATCGAGCCCGCTCCCCCGCCGGCCGCCGAGTCCTGACCGCCCTCGACGAGCGCCAGCGCGCGCAGCGCGAAGCTGCGGATGACGGCGAGCTCGGCCTTCAGGGCCGCCAGCCGGTCCCGGACCACCGGGTCGTCGATGGATCCGTTCTCCTTGGCCCGCGCGACGACGCTCTCCAGCTCGCGCGCGAAGCCGACCGTCTGGCCCAGGGTCGACACGCCGCGCTCGAAGCCGAGCAGGCCCATCGCGACACCCCAGCCACGTCCCGGCTCGCCGACGACGAGGTCGGCGGCGGTGCGCGCTCCGGTGAAGAAGACCTCGTTGAACTCCGAGCCTCCGGTGAGCTGCTCGATGGGGCGGACCTCGACGCCGTCCTGGCGCAGGGGCACGAGGAGGAAGGACAGTCCGTGGTGGCGTGAGGACCCGGCCTCGGTGCGCGCCACGACGAAGCACCAGTCGGACAGGTGCGCCAGTGAGGTCCAGACCTTCTGGCCGTCGATCACCCACTCCGGCTCCCCGCTCGGCCCCGCCTCGAGCCGGGCCCGGGTCTGCACGTTCGCCAGGTCGGAGCCGGCGCCGGGCTCGGAGTAGCCCTGCGCCCACAGCTCCCGCACGCCGACGATCTCGGGCAGGAACCGGCGCTGCTGCTCCGGCGTCCCGAACGCGATGAGGGTGGGACCGAGCAGCTGCTCGCCCAGATGGTTCACGCCCGCGGGCGCGTTCGACCGGGCGTACTCCTCGTGGAAGATCACCTGCTGCCACAGCGAGAGCCCGCGGCCGCCGTGCTCGGTCGGCCAGCCGACCGCGGTCCAGCCGTGCTCGGCCAGGTGGCGGTTCCACGCCAGGCGCTCGTCGTGCGCCTCGTGCTCGCGGCCCGGACCGCCGAGGCCCCGCAGCTGCGCCCACTCGCCGACCAGGTGGTCGCCCAGCCACTGCCGGATCTCGGCACGGAACGCGCGGTCCTCCGGCCCCTCGGTGAGGTTCATGGCTGGTACTCTACCAAGCAAATGCTTGGTTCGGGCAGCGCCCGCGCCTACATTTCAGTCACGACGACGCAGCGCCGACGAGGAAGCACGAACTGACATGGATCTCGAACTGAGCGAGTCCGAGCTGGCCTTCCAGGCCGAGGCCCGGGCCTGGCTGGCGGCGAACGTGCCGGCCGAGCCGCTCCCCTCGCTGGACACCCCCGAGGGCTTCGTCCTGCACCAGGCCTGGGAGGCGAAGCTCTCCGCCGACCGCTGGTCGGTCGTGTCGTGGCCGCGGGAGTACCACGGGCGCGAGGCTTCGCTCGTGGAGTGGGTCGTCTTCGAGGAGGAGTACTACCGCGCCGGCGCCCCGCTGCGCGTCTCGCAGAACGGGATCTTCCTGCTCGCCCCGATCATCTTCGAGCACGGGACCCGGGAGCAGCAGGACCGCTTCCTCCCCACGATGGCGACCGGCGAGCGGATCTGGGCCCAGTGCTGGAGCGAGCCGGAGGCCGGCTCCGACCTGGCGTCCTTGAAGTCCACCGCCCGTCGCGACGACGAGCGCGGCGGCTGGGTGCTCAACGGCCAGAAGATCTGGTGCTCGCGCGCGGCGCTCGCCCACTGGGGCTTCGGTCTCTTCCGCAGCGACCCCGAGGCGCAGAAGCACGCCGGCCTGACCTACTTCCTCTTCCCGCTCGACGCCGCGGGCGTCACCGTCCGCCCGATCGCCCAGCTCGACGGCGAGGAGGGCTTCGCCGAGGTGTTCTTCGACGACGTCTTCGTCCCGGACAGCGACGTGCTCGGCGCGCCCGGCGACGGGTGGCGCGTCGCGATGAGCACGGCCGGCAACGAGCGCGGCCTGTCCCTGCGCTCGCCCGGGCGGTTCACGGCCGCCGCCGACCGCCTGCTCGCCCTGTACGACGAGCACCCCGACCCACGGCTCGCCGACCGCGTCGTCGACGCCTGGCTGCGCGCCGAGGCCTACCGGCTCTACACCTGGGGCACCGTCACCCGGCTGCGCGACGGCGGCGACGTGGGAGCCGCCGGCTCGGTCAACAAGGTCTGGTGGAGCGAGCTCGACGTGGCCCTGCACGAGACCGCGCTCGACCTCCTCGGCCCGGACGCCGAGCTCGAGTCGAGCTGGCTCGACGGCTACACGTTCTCGCTGTCCGGCCCCATCTACGCCGGCACCAACGAGATCCAGCGCAATATCGTCGCCGAGCGGATCCTCGGCCTGCCCCGCGAGCCCAAGGGAGCTTCCAAGTGAGGTTCGAGCTCACCACCGACCAGCAGGACTTCGCGACGGCGCTCGACGCCCAGCTCGCGGCATCCGACACCGTCGCCGCGGCCCGCGCGTGGGCCGCGGGCGAGCACGCCGCGGGGCGGCGGCTGTGGGAGCGCCTGGGCGAACAGGGCCTGAGCATGCTCGCCACCGAGGCCACCCCCGTCGAGCTGTGCGTCGCCTTCGAGGCGCTCGGCCGGCACGCCGTCCCCGGGCCCTGGGTCGAGGCCGCGGCGTACCTGCCCGTCGCGCTCGGCGGCGAGGTGGAGGGCATCGCCACGGTAGCCGTGCCGCCGCACGTCCCCCACGCCCTCGACGCGGACGTCGCCGACCGCGTGTACGTCGCCGGGCCGGACGGGCTCCACGAGGCCGTGGTCGGCGACCGGCTGCTCTCCGTCGACCGCTCGCGCCGGCTCTTCGAGGTGAGCGTGGGGGGACCCGCCACCGCCGCGGACCTCGACGCCGCGTTCGACCTGGCCGTGCTCGCCACGGCGGCCGAGCTCCTCGGGGCCGGTGAGCGGGTGCTGGCCGACGCGGTCACCTACGTGAAGCAGCGCCGGCAGTTCGGACGCGAGATCGGCTCCTACCAGGCGATCAAGCACAAGCTGGCCGACGTGCGGATCGCCCTCGACTTCGCCCGCCCGCTCCTGTTCGGCGCGGCGCTCGACCCGACGCCCCGGGCGGTCTCGGCCGCCAAGGTCGCCTGCGCCGACGCGGCCTACCTCGCCTCGCGCACGGGCCTGCAGGTGCATGGCGCGATCGGCTACACCCAGGAGTTCGACCTCAGCGTCTGGCTCACCCGGATCCGGGCGCTGGTGACGGCCTGGGGAACGCCGGCGTACCACCGCGCGCGGATCCTCGACACGCTGCGGAGCGCATGATGAGGTTCGCGCTCAGCGAGGAGCAGGCCGAGCTCGCGACAACCGTCCGCGCGCTGCTCGACCGGCGGGCCGACTCCGCCGCCGTGCGGGCCGCCTCCACCTCGGAGACCGGCCACGACGAGGCGCTGTGGGCGACCCTGTGCGAGCAGATCGGCGTCGCCGCACTCGCCGTTCCGGAGGAGTACGACGGCGTCGGGGCGAGCTTCCTCGAGACGGCGATCGTCCTCGAGGAGCTGGGCCGCTCGCTCGCACCCACCCCGTTGCTGGCAACGACGGTCGCCATCGAGGCGCTGCTGGCCGGCGGCACCGCCGAGGCCAAGGCGCACCTGCTCCCGCGCCTCGCGGCCGGTGAGATCGGCACGATCGCCCTCGACGACGGTCCGGTGCTCGACGGCGACCGGGCCGCCGTGGTGCTCGCGGTCCGGGGAGACGACCTGGTCCAGGTCACCGGGGCGGGCGCGGCCTGGACGGAGTCGATGGACCAGAGCATCCGGCTGGCCCGGCTCGACCTGGCCGGCGCCGAGCTCACCGTCGTCGGGGACGGCTCTGCCGCCCGCGCGCGCGCCGAGCTCGTCGGCGCCGCCGCCGTCGCCGCGCTCGCCGTCGGCCTGTCCGAGCGGGCGCTCCAGATGACGCTCGCCTACCTGAAGGAGCGCGTGCAGTTCGGTCGGCCGATCGGCTCCTTCCAGGCGCTCAAGCACCGGATGGCCGACCTGCTGGCCCGGGTCGAGATGTCCCGCTCGGCGAGCTGGGCGGCGTCCTACGCCCTCGCCGACCCGGCGACCGAGCCGGCCGAGGCGGGCTTCCTGACCCATGCCGCGACGTCGTACGCCGTGGAGACGGCCGCCCTGGCCGCCAGCGAGTGCGTCCAGCTGCACGGCGGCATCGCGATCACCTGGGAGCACGACGCCCACCTGGTCTTCAAGCGGGCCCACGCCCTCGGGCAGCTGTTCGGCGCGCCGCACCGGCACCGGGCGGCGATCGACCTGTGAGCGGGGCCGCGCTCGGCGCGGGTCAGCCCAGCGGACTGGTGCAGCGCGTCGCGCTCACCACGCTCGGCGAGCGGTCCAGCGGCAGCGGGCAGGGGCCGACGGTCACCGCGACGGGCCTGCTGTGCGCGCGGCCCTTCCGGACCTTGACGCGGTACCAGCGCGTGCCGGGCGGCGGGGCCTGGGCGAAGACCGCCGAGCCACCCCGGACCCGCGCCCGGGCGACCCGCTGCCAGCCAGCGCCCGGGGAGTCCCGCACCTGCAGCACGACCCGGCGCACCCGCCGGGTCCGGGCGACGAGCTGGTAGGACTCGCCGAAGCCCACCGAGGCTGCGGTGGCGGACAGCCGGAGGCGCTGCCTGCGCGGCTTCGCGCGCCGACTGTCGACGGAGCCGGACGCGACGGGCCGGGCGCCGTCCGGGCGGGCGCTCACCGGACGCGCAGCGGTCCGGGCCGCGGCCAGGAGCGGCTCGATGCTCGCGTCGAAGGGCATTGCCAGCAGCAGCGGCGGCCCCGACAGGGTGCGCCGCGAGGTCACCGCGAACACGAACCCGGTGTCGGCGCTCGCCATCCGGAGGAACCACGGCCCGCCGCTCGCGCCGCCGGTCATCGGGCAGGCGATCTGCGCGTCGCCGCTCTGCTGGGCCGGGGTCGTGGAGCCGACGCACTCCTGGCGGGTCTCACCGTCGTACGGCGCCTGGGCGGGCCAGCCCACCACCCGCACGCCGTCCTCGCGGAGCGGGTAGTTCCAGGCGAGCCCGTTGCCGCCCACGACGTCGACCAGGTTCGCGCCGCCCTGGGGGGCGAGCGCCACGAAGGCCTGGTCGTGTCCGTCCGCCTCGTCCTGGATCCAGGCCTGCTGCGTGATCGCTCGCACGCCCGACCAGCGCCCGTACGGCGCGAGCCCGCGGTCGTAGGCCGGCACGAAGGCGAAGTCGGTGAAGTAGTGCCGTGGCCGGCAGAACAGCACGCAGCCGTCGTGGGTGCTGAACACGCAGTGCCCGGCGGTGACGATGAGATTGCGCTCCGGCGTGTTGACCGAGGCGGCGGAGCACACGTAGCCCTTGCCGTCTGCAGGGTCGCGGAAGAACAGCTTGCCGGTGCTGCGCAGGCCGGGCGAGGCCTGGGCGCTCGCTGCCGATGCGCCGCGCCCGGCGAGGTCGTCCGCCGCGATCTTGCGGCCGGACGCGTCGAGCTCGAGGGGCACGGCGGCGCGCATCCGTCGTCGGGTCCAGTAGCCGCTCCCGCCGGGGTTGCTCAGCGTCTCGACGACCGCGCCGAGATCGGGGCCGGGGCGCGGCGGGTCCGCGGTGGTCGCCGTCGCCGCGTCGGCCGGCCAGCCGAGCAGGGCGGCGACGAGGACGACACCGCCCCACGCCCTGAGCATCCTCATCGATCCCCCCGAACCGGTCGACCTGTCTCGACGGTCTCAACGTCCGGGCTCGGCCCAGGTCACGAGTCGGTGGTGCGGTAGCGCCCCTGGAAGTAGAGCAGCGGCTCGACGACGCGCGCGTCCGCGGCGTGCTGCTCGAGATGCTCGACCCGGCCGACCACGATGTAGTGGTCGCCCCCCTCGTAGACGGCGTGGATGGTGCAGTCGAGGTGGGCCAGGGTGCCGTCGATGACGGGCGACCCGGTCGCACGCGCGGGCGACCACCCGATGCCCGCGAACTTGTCGGCCCCCTTGGTCGCCATCTGTGCCGAGACGTGCTCCTGGTCGGCGGCGAGGATGTTGACGCAGAAGCGGCCGGAGCGCTGGATCAGCGGCCAGGCACGCGACGAGCGCGCGGGGATGAAGGTGACCAGCGGCGGGTCCAGCGAGACGCTCGCGAAGGACTGGCAGGTCATGCCGACCGGCTCGTCGCCGCTCATCGTGGTGACCACGGTGATCCCGGAGGCGAAGCAGCCGAGCACGTCGCGGAAGCGGCGGGCCGCGGCCTGGGCCTGCGGGTCGTCGTGGACCGCGACCTCCTCGCCGGGGCGCAGCTCGAAGTCCACCTCGGCGTCGCCGAGCCAGGACTGGATCAGCTCCGGATGCGGCCAGGTCTCACGCGCGTCCGCGCTGATGCCCTCGGGGATGTCGCCGCGGCGCGGGTCCTGGTTGTCTGCCGACACGCCCCCCACGCTAGTGGTCGTCTCGGACGAGGTCGCCATCGTCTCGTCCCCGTCAGCGTCCGCCGCCGAAGTCGTGACCCCAGTACGAGACGGCCGTGGACTCCCGCGCCACCCAGCGGGCGTCGTCGACGGTCATGCCCTCGGTGCCGAACTCCACGTCGAAGCCGCCCGGCGAGCGCACGTAGAAGGAGATCATCTCGTCGTTCATGTGCCGGCCCAGCGTCGCCGAGAGCGGAGCGCCGTGCTTGCGGACCCGTTCGAGGGCGCGGCCGACGTGGTCGAGCTTGTCGACCTCCAGCATCACGTGGACGCACTTGGCCGGGTTGGGCATCGGCAGGAACGCCAGGGAGTGGTGGCGGGGGTTGACGCCGAGGAAGCGCAGCCAGACCTTGCTGCCCGGCTCCTTGCCGACGAACTCGCCCGGCATGCTCATCGAGTCGCGCAGCCGGAAGCCGAGCACCTCGGTGTAGAAGCGCAGCGCCTCGACGTCGTCGAGGACCGGGACCACGATGTGGCCCATCCCCTGCTCGCCGGTGACGAACGTCGCGGCGTACGGCGTCACGACCGGGCGCGCCTCGTAGGTGATGCCGTGGAAGAGCTCGAAGACGTTGTCCCAGGGGTCGCGGAAGCGGATCAGCTCCTGCACGCGGCGCTCGTCGAGCTCCTCCCGCACCCCCTCCTCGAACTCCACGCCCGCCTTCTGCAGGTGCTCGCGGGCCGCCTGCAGGGCCTGGTGGTCGGCGACCTCCCAGCCGGTGCAGTCGAGCTGGTCGACCTCGGCCGGGAACACCACGATGCGGGCCGAGACCTCGTCGATGCGCCAGTACTGGTGGGCGGGGTTCGGCCCCCGCCCCTCGGCGAGGCCGAGCACCTTGCCCGCGAAGGTCTTCCAGGCGTCCAGGTCGGTGCTCGCGACCCGGATGTAGCCCATGGACTTGATGTCGATCGTCATGAACGCTCCTTGTGGCGGGCCAGGAAGGCGGTGCAGATCTCGGCGAACTCCTCAGCCGCCTCGATCTGGGCCCAGTGCCCGCAGTTGGGGAAGACGTGGAGCTGCGCCCTGGGGATCTGCTTGAGGGCGACCAGCGCGCCGTCGAGCGGGTTCACCCGGTCCTCGCGGCCCCAGGTCAGCAGCGTGTGCTTGCGCAGCCGGTGCGCCTCGCGCCAGAGCATGCCGTCCTCGGCCCACTCGGGATTCCAGAACGACGCACCCATCGACCGCATCGCCTCGAGCGACCCGGGCGCCGTGGCGTCGGCGAAGCGCTCCTCGACCAGCTCGTCGGTGACCAGGGACTGGTCGACGACCATCGTGGAGATGAAGGCGCGCAGCGCCTCGCGACTGGGACTCATGCTGAAGTCCATCAGCCGCTGGACGCCCTCGGTCGGGTCCGCGTGGAAGAGGTTCACCGACAGGCCGCCGGGGCCCATCAGCACCAGGCGGCCGACCCGGTCCGGGTACTCCAGCGCGAACCGCATGGCCGTCCCGCCGCCCAGCGAGTTGCCGAGCAGGTGCACCCGCTCGATCTGCAGCTCGTCGAGCAGCTTGACGAGGTACGACGCGGAGTGGCGGAAGTAGTTCGCCCTCACCTCGGGCTTGTCCGAGGCGCCGAAGCCGGGCTGGTCGACCAGCAGGGTCCGGAAGGTCGCGGCGAAGCGCGGCAGCGCCGAGCCGAAGTTGCTCCACGCCGAGGCGCCGGGACCGCCGCCGTGCAGGAGCACGAACGGCAGGCCGCCGCCGACCGAGGACCCGCCCTCGGGGCCGGCCTCGTAGTAGTTCAGGGTGATGTCGCCGGCCTTGGCCGAGCGACGGGTCTCCTCCCGGCCGAGACGCGCGTCGCCGGCCATCAGTACATCCCCGGGTCGACCTTGTGGCCGAACTGCTGGCCGCCGTACATCTGCAGCGCCCGCTCCGGGTCGTTCGCGGCGTGCACCCGGCCGGCGTGGGCGTCGCGCCAGGCCCGCTGGAGGTAGGTGCCCTCGGCGAGGGCGCGGCCGCCCGAGGCCTCGAAGAGGGTGTCGATCGCCTCGATGGCGCGGGCCGTGCCGAGCACCTGGTCGCGCCGGACCCGCAGGCGCAGCTCGAGCGGGATCTGCTCCCCCCGGGCGACGTGCGCCTGCTCCTCGCGGATGTTGTTGACCAGCAGCGCCCAGGCGGCGTCGATCTCCGAGGAGGCGCGCGCGATCCGCACCGCCGCGAAGGGGTCGAGGGACGCCTTCTCCCCGAGATAGGCCGCGCGGACCCGCTTCTGCTGCATCTCGACGTGCTCGGCGTAGGCACCGCGGGCCATGCCGATGATGGGGGTGGCGATGGTCGAGGTGAAGATCGAGTGGAACGGCAGCCGGTAGAGCTCGCTGGTGTTGACCGCCTGTCCGGGTCCCTTGCACTGCCCGGTCTCCCCCATGGAGAGGGTGAACTCCTCCGGGATGAAGGTCTCCTCCACCACGATGTCGTTGGAGCCCGTGCCGCGCAGTCCGACGACGTTCCAGACGTCGACGACCTGGTACTTCTCCCGGGGGACCAGGAAGGTGCGGAAGTCGACGACCTGGCCGTCCTCGTTGAACACCAGACCGCCCAGCAGCACCCACGCGCAGTGGTCGGAGCCGGACGAGAAGCTCCACTTGCCGGACAGCGTGAAGCCACCCTCCGTGATGACGGCCTTGCCGGTCGGGGCGTACGACGACGACAGGCGCACGCTCTGGTCGTCCCCCCACACCGCCTGCTGCGCCTCGTCGGCGAACAGGGCGACCTGCCACGGGTGCACGCCCACGACGCTGGACACCCAGCCGGTGGAGCCGTCGGCCGAGGCGATGTCACGCACGGCGGTGTAGAACGCGACGGGGTCGGCCTCGAGGCCGCCGTACCGCTTCGGCTGGAGCAGGCGGAAGAAGCCGGTCTCCTCGAGCTCCTTGATCGAGGCGTCCGGGATCACCCGGAGCCGCTCGCCCTCCTCGGCCCGCTCGCGAAGGGTCGGGAGGAGGTCGCGCACGCCGTCGAGGACGGCGCTCACCTCGGGGGCGAAGTCGGTGTTCATGGGAGCTCCTGTGTCTGCGACAGTGTGTGCTCCCCCAAGATTAGAACAGGTTCTACTTTTCCGGCAAGCCGCCGGGCCGAGAGGGCCGAGAGACGCGAACGGGGCGCCGGACCCGAAGGTCCGACGCCCCGCTCAGACGTGCCGAGACGTCAGCCGGCGGTGGGCCGCCAGCCGACCTCCACCGAGCCCTCGGGGCCCCAGTGGAAGGCGTCCGGACCGTAGACCACGTTCTCGCAGCCCTTGGCCTTGATCTTCTTCGCGGCGATGTTGAAGTAGACCGTGTCCACCCCGGAGCCGCAGACGATCTTGGTGCCCTTGACGGGGTTCTTCACGTACACGGTGTCGTTGCCGGCACCCGGCTTGATCTTCGACTTCTCGTCCAGCTCGCTGCGGTCGAGGTAGAAGGTGTCGTCGCCGGCGCCGCCGATGGCCTTGAGCAGGCCCTTCAGCAGGCCGTCCGAGCCGGAGTAGCCGAAGGAGTCGTTGCCGAGGCCGCCCTTGAGGACGTCGCCCTCGCCGTTGGACTCGTAGAAGCGGTCGTCGCCGTCGCCGCCCTTGGCCTTGTCCTTGCCGGTCGTCCCGTAGAGGGTGTCGTGGCCGAGGCCGCCCTTGAGCTTGTCGTTGCCGTCGCCACCGAAGAGGTAGTCGTTGCCGGTACCACCGGTGAGCTTGTCGTTGCCGGCGCCGCCGTTGAGGTCGGCACCGTAGTAGCCACCCCGGTAGGAGTCGGTCTGAGCCGGGTCGCCGTTGCCGGCGCGCACCTTGTCGTTGCCGTCGGCGGCGTCGACGTAGTCGACACCGTCGCCGGTGTTGATCTTGTCGTTGCCGGGACCGGTGTAGATGCGGTCGCCGCCGGCCTCGCCGAAGACCTTGTCCTTGCCCTCGCCGCCGACCAGCTCGTCGTTGCCGTTGCCGCCGTAGAGGCGGTCGTTGCCCGCCCCGCCCTCGATGCGGTCGTCTCCGTCGGCGCCCCAGAGCTTGTCCTTCCCGCCCAGACCCAGGATCTGGTCGGCGTCGGCGGTGCCGACGATCTTGTTCTTCTTCGCGGTGCCGACGAAGTCGGCGGCGAAGGCCGGCGCGGAGACGCCGACGGTCAGGGTCGCCGCCAGGGCGATGCCGACCGCGTTCATCTTCTTCATGTATTCCCCCAAGATGGAGTGAGACGGATGGTTCCGCAACCGAACTGCCCCGGGACGGCCCCTGTCAAACCCGCACGGGGCCAGGCGTCCACCCATCGGTCGGCCCGCGCCCGGCCGGGGCACCCGAGCCGGCACTAGAACCTGTTACAGTTTTGCCCATGAAGGACTCCTACGACGTCGTCGTGGTCGGCGCCGGCGGTGCCGGCATGTCCGCCGCGCTCGCCGCCGCCCATCGGGGGCTCGACACCGTCCTGGTCGAGAAGAGCGGGCACTTCGGCGGCTCCACCGCCCGCTCGGGCGGCGGGGTGTGGATCCCCGGCAACTATGCGCTGGCCGCGGCCGGTCAGGTGGAGCCCGGGGACCGCGAGGCGGCCAAGACCTATCTCGACGCCATCGTGGGCGATGTCGTGCCGAAGGTACGCCGCGACACCTATCTCGACCGCGGTCCCGAGGTGCTGGACTTCCTGCGGGAGACCACGCCGCTGCGCTTCACCTGGGTCCCCGAGTACGCCGACTACCTGCCCGAGCAGCCGGGCGGGCGGCCTCGCGGGCGCAGCGTCGAGCCGGTCCCCCTGGATGCCCGCTTCCTCGGCGACGAGCTGGCGCGGCTGCACCCGCCGTACACGAAGGCGCCGGCCAACCTGATCGTGACCCAGGCCGACTTCCGCAAGCTCAGCCTCGGGCTGCGCACGCTCCGGGGCCCCCTCACCATGCTCAAGGTGATGCTGAAGCGGCTGCTCGCCGTCGTCACCGGCAAGCGGATGTTCGCGATGGGCAACGCGATCGCGATCGGCCTGCGCAAGGGCCTCGTCGACGCCGGCGTCCCCGTCGCCTACGACACCGCGCTCCTCGACCTGCTCGTCGAGGACGGACGCGTCGTCGGCGTGGTCGTCGAGCAGGACGGCGCGCGCCGTGAGATCCGCGCGCGTCGCGGCGTGATCCTCGGCTCGGGCGGCTTCGAGCACAGCCAGGAGCTCCGGGAGAAGTTCCTCCCGCAGCCGACGTCGGCCGCCTGGTCCACGGGTGCGGCGTCGAACACCGGGGCGGGCCTCCTCGCGGGCACGGCCGCGGGGGCCGCGACCGACCTCCTCGACGACGCCTGGTGGGGTCCGACCATCCCCCTGCCCGGCCGAGCCTGGTTCTGCCTCGCCGAGCGCAACCTGCCGGGCTCGATCATCGTCAACTCCGCCGGGCGGAGGTTCATGAACGAGGCGCTGCCCTACGTCGAGGCGACCCACGCCATCTACGCCGGGGAGGCCACCGGCGTGAGCCATGTGCCGTCGTACATGGTCTTCGACCAGACCTACCGCAACCGCTACCTCTTCGCGGGCGTGGCGGGGCGGCAGCCCTTCCCCGGTCGCTGGTACAAGGAGGGCGTGGTCACGCGCGCCGACACGCTCAGCGAGCTCGCCGAGAAGGTGGGGCTCCCGGCGGGCTCCCTCGACGCGACCGTCGAGCGGTTCAACGCCTTCGCTCGCTCCGGCGTCGACGAGGACTTCCACCGCGGCGAGTCGGCCTACGACAAGTACTACTCCGACCCGACGGTGAAGCCGAACCCGTCGCTCGCCCCGATCGCCAAGGGACCGTTCTACGCCGTGAAGATCGTGCCGGGCGACCTGGGCACCAAGGGGGGCCTGGTCACCGACGAGCGCGCCCGGGTCCTGCGCGAGGACGGCTCGGTCATCGCGGGCCTGTACGCCGCGGGCAACGTCTCCTCCGCCGTGATGGGACACACCTACCCGGGACCGGGCGGCACCATCGGGCCGGCCCTGGTGTTCGGCTACCTGGCCGCTGAGGACATCGCCCAGGACGGAGCCGCCTGATGCCCATCGACCCCACCGTCGCGATCGGGGCCGACCTCGGCGCGCGCACCTTCTCCTGGACCGAGTCCGACGTCCTGCTCTACCACCTCGGGATCGGCGCGGGCTCCCGGCCGGGCGACAACGTCGCACCGGAGGCGCTGCGCTACACCCTCGACGACGCGGCGCTGCAGGTGCTGCCCTCGTTCGGCGTCGTCGCCCCGACCTTCCACGAGACCGACCCGCCTCCGCTCGACCTGCCCGGCTGCGACATCAACCTCGCCCAGGTGGTCCACGGCTCGCAGTCGATCACGGTCTCCGGACCGCTGCCGACGTCCGGTACGGCGACGGTGCGGACCACACTCACCGACGTGTGGGACAAGGGCAAGGCGGCCGTGATCTGGCAGGAGGGCGTCGCGACCGCCGGGGACGACGGCACGGGCGAGGAGCTGTGGCGGGTGCGCTCGTCGATCTTCGTCCGCGGCGAGGGCGGCTGGGGCGGCGAGCGCGGCTCGGCCACGGCTGTCGAGGTGCCCGACCGCGAGCCGGACCACGTGTCGACGTACGCCGTCACCCCGCAGCAGGCGCTGCTCTACCGCCTGTGCGGCGACCGCAACCCGCTGCACGCCGACCCGGGCTTCGCCAAGGCCGCCGGCTTCCCGGCCCCGATCCTGCACGGGCTGTGCTCCTACGGGATCGTGCTGCGCGAGCTCACCGACGGCCTGCTCGGCGGCGACGCTCGCGCTGTCGCCGGGTTCACCGCGCGGTTCGCCGGGGTGGTCTTCCCCGGCGAGACGATCCGGGTGGCGGGCTGGCGGGAGGGGAGCTCGGTGGTCGCGTCGGCGACGGTCGCCGGCGGCGACCGGGACGGCTCCCCCGTCCTCGCGGACTGCGTGCTGTCGCTCCCCTAGGCGCCCCGACTAGGTTGGGCGCGTCCCCCGACGAAAGGACCACCCATGCCCACTCGCACCGGTCGCACCGCCTGGAACGGCGGCCTCCAGGACGGCTCCGGACAGGTCGAGCTGACGTCCTCGGGCGCCGGCACCTTCGACGTGTCCTTCCCCAAGCGCGCCGCCGACGACGCCGACGGCACCACCAGCCCGGAGGAGCTGATCGGCGCCGCGCACTCGGCCTGCTATGCCATGTCGCTGTCGAACGAGATCGCCAAGGCCGGTGGCACGCCGGTCGCGCTCGACGTGTCCGCCGACGTCACGCTCGGCCCCGACCCGGCCGGCGGCTTCCAGATCACGGGCATCGTGCTCACCGTGCGCGCCGAGGTCGAGGGGCTCGACGCCGCCGCGTTCGACACCGTCGCGGGCGCCGCGAAGGTGGGCTGCCCGGTGAGCAAGGCCCTCTCGGCGGTTCCGATCACGCTGGACGCCGCGCTCGAGGGCTGACCGCGCGGCGGCGCGGGGCCGGGGGTCAGCCCCGGGCGCCCTCGGCCCTCGCCCGCAGCGCGGCCACCATCTGGTCGGGGTCCTCGGCCGAGTACACCGCCGAGCCCGCCACGAAGACGTCGGCGCCGGCCTCGGCGCAGCGCTCGATGGTCTCCAAGGAGACCCCGCCGTCGACCTGGAGCCAGGTCTCGACGCCGTGCTTGTCCATCAGCGCCCGCGCCCGTCGGATCTTGGGCAGGCACAGTTCCAGGAAGCGCTGCCCCCCGAAGCCGGGCTCGACCGTCATGACCAGCACCATGTCGAGCTCGGGCAGCAGGTCCTCGTAGGGCTCGATCGGCGTGGCCGGCTTGAGCGCCATCGAGGCCCGAGCGCCCGCGGCGCGGATCTCGCGCGCGAGGCGGACGGGCGCCTTGGCCGCCTCGACGTGGAAGGTGACCGAGCCGCAGCCCGCCTCGACGTACGCCGGTGCGTTGCGGTCGGCGTCCTCGATCATGAGATGGGCGTCCAGGGGCACCGGGCTGACCCGGGCCAGTGCCTCCACCATGCCCGGGCCGAAGGTCAGGTTGGGAACGAAGTGGTTGTCCATCACGTCGACGTGGACCCAGTCCGCGCCGGGGATCCGGGCCACCTCCTCACCGAGCCGGGCGAAGTCGGAGTTGAGGATCGACGGGGTGATCTGGATGTGGCCCACGGGGCGCCAGTCTAGGGGCGGGCGGCTACTCCGGCTCCGGCGGCTCGGACGAGCCCTCGGCCTCGTCGCGCTCCGCCCACTCCAGCAGCGGCGCGAGGTCGAAGACGTGGTCGTCGATGTCGTGGTGCAGGTCCCCGAGCTCGGCGAAGCGGGCGGGCACGGTGCGGATGGTGAGATCGCGCGGGTCGGCGTCGTCGATCTCGTCCCAGCGCACCGGTGTCGAGACCCGGGCGTCGGGCAGGCCGCGCACCGAGTAGGCCGCGGCGATGGTGTGGTCGCGGGCGTTCTGGTTGTAGTCCACGAACACGGCCGCGGGATCGCGGTCCTTCTTCCACCACGCGGTGGTGACGAGCTCGGGGGCGCGCCGCTCGACCTCGCGCGCGAACGCGAGCGCGCCCCGGCGCACCCCCTTGTGGTCGTGCTCCGGGCGGATCCGGACGTAGACGTGCAGGCCCTTGCTGCCGCTGGTCTTGGGATAGCCCACCGCGCCGAGCTCGTCGAGCACCTCGTGGGCGACGTGGGCGACCCTGCGGATGTCGTCGTAGGACGCGGCCGGGCCGGGGTCCAGGTCGATGCGCCACTCGTCGGGCTGCTCGGTGGCGCCCCGCCGGCTGTTCCAGGGGTGGAACTCGACCGTCGACATCTGCACCGCCCAGATCACCGACGCCAGCTCGGTCACGCACAGCTCGTCCGCGGTGCGCTGCCAGCGCGGGAAGTACAGCTGCACCGTCTCCACCCAGGGCGGCGCACCGGCGGGCAGCCGCTTCTGGTGCACCTTGTCGCCCGCGAGGCCCTTCGGGAAGCGGTGCAGCATGCACGGGCGCTCCCACAGTGCGTTCACGATCCCGTCGCCGACCGCGAGGTAGTACTCCACCAGGTCGAGCTTGGTCGCCCCGATCTCCGGGAAGTACACGCGCTCGGGGTTGCTCACCCGGACGACCCGGCCCTCGACCTCGATCTCCACCGCCGGCGACGCCATGGCGCGACAGTACCCAACCGCGCCGAGCCCGGGCCTCAGCCGACGCGGCCCAGCGCGACGAGCGCGAGGAGCAGGCAGGCCAGGGTCTCGCCGTCGGCGATCTCCCCCCGCCCGACGCGAGCGAGCAGGTCGTCGAAGGGGATGCGGTGGACGGCGGCGATCCCGTCCTCGAGCATGGCGTCGTCCCCGACATGGGTCAGCCCGCGGGCGAGGAAGACGACCTCGGGGGCGTCCGCGACGCCGATCAGTGCGCTCATCCGGCCGATCTCCTGCCAGTCCGCGGCGGCCAGGCCCGTCTCCTCCCGCAGCTCGCGCTGCGCGGCGACGAGCGGATCCTCCCCGTCGGCGCCCCCGGCCGGCACCTCGAGGGACGCGCGGTCGCCGGTCGTGTACCGGTCGACCTCGACCAGCACGACCTCGTCGTCCTCGGTGACCGGTACGACGAACACCGCCGGCTGGCGCACCTCGACGACGCCGTAGATGCCGTCCGTGCCGTCAGGCCGGGTCACCTCGTCCTCACGGACCCGGATCCACGGGTTCTCGTAGGCGATCCGGGTCGAGCGGCGCTGCCAGGTCTCCACCGGGCCAACCTACCGGCGTCACGTTCTCGGCCGGCCTGTCACGCCGGTGGCGGCGACCAGTCCGGCAGCGGCCAGCAGCACCAGGACCGCGGCAGGCACTCCGAGCCCGCCGACGCCGTACGCCGCGACGATGCCGGAGGCGGCCGCGGCGCCGACCGCTATGCCGCCGTTGAAGAGCACGGGGATCAGCGCGCCGGCCAGGCTGCGGTGCGCCGGGCCGGCCAGGCGCAGGATGAGGGTCTGGGCGAGCGGCGGGAGGGCACCCGACGTGACGCCCCAGAGGACGACCAGCGCCAGGTGGCCGTTGCTGCCGACGGCCAGGATCGCGGCGGCGGTCCCCGCGGCGGTGACCACCAGGCCGAGCGCGGTGCGGTCCACCCGGCCGGCCAGGAGCACGCCGACCGCGGAGGCGAGACCGAACACGAGCAGCGCGAGCGCCGGCGGCCCGGCGAGCCGGGTGATGAAGGTGTAGGCGCCGTAGTGGCCGACCAGCACCAGCGCCACCAGACCGGTCACGACGACCATCGCGCGCAGGGAGCCGCTGGCGCCGGACCCACCGGCCTCCTCGACGCCGCCGGCCGCGGCGGGCGGGACGACCCGCAGCACCAGGACCGCGGCCAGCACGCTGGCGACCGCGAGCATGCCGAACGACGCGCGCCAGCCGACGAGGTCGGCGACCAGGCGTGCCAGCGGGGTGCCGAGCACCATCCCGAGCGTGGCGCCGCCGAGGACGACCGACGTCGCACGCCCGAGCAGCCGGTCCGGGACGAGGTCGGCGACGTGCGCGTTCACCGTGGACCAGAGCAGCCCGACGGCCGCCGCACCCAGCGTGCGCGCGACCAGAACGACGGCGTACGAGGGGGCGAGGCCGCTCGCCGCCGCAGCGACGGCGAAGACCACCAGGCTGCCGGCGATCACGGCGCGGCGCGGCAGGCGCCGGGTGAGCCGGACCAGAGGGATGCTCGCGACCACCACGACGCCCGCCCAGATGCTGACGAGCAGCCCGGCCGCGGCCTCGGAGACCCCGAGCCCGCGGCTCATCGGGCCGAGCACCGCGGTGGGCAGCATCTCACCGGTCACCATGACCAGCGTCGCGCCGCCGAGGACGAGGAGGACGGGCCAGGGCAGCCGCGCGTCGGTGCTGGGACCAGCCGGGCCGGGCCGGGTGGTGGGGGTCGTCAAAGCCATGCTTCGACGCTAGAGTCTGACACTGATGTCAATGTCAAGCACTGGAGGCGCGAAGGTGAGGCAGGACACATGAGGGACTGTGCGAGGAGGCCCCGGTGAGGATCGGCGAGCTGGCCGAGCGGACCGGCGTCGCGGCCCGGCTGATCCGCTACTACGAGCAGCAGGGGCTGCTGAGCGCGGACCGGCTGCCCAACGGCTATCGCACCTACGGCGAGGCCCACGTCGAGCGGGTCGAGCGGATCGCCGGCCTGGTCCAGGCCGGGATCCCCACGCGGTTGGTCAAGGTGCTCCTCGAGGCCGAGGCCGCGTGTGCTCGCGAGCAGGCCACCTGCTCCGCCGAGGTCGCCGCGCTCCTCGCCGAGGAGCTGGTCGGCCTGGAGAGCCGGATCTCGTGCCTGACCCGCAGCCGCGACACGATCCGGCAGTTCCTCGCGCAGGTCAGGCCAGTCAGCGCCACCCCAGCGCCGGCGCCACCTGGGTGAGGATCGCCTCGAGGACGTGGGCGTTGTAGTCCACACCCAGCTGGTTGGGAACGGTCAGCAGGAGGGTGTCGGCCTCGGCGATCCCCTCGTCGCCACGCAGCTGCTCGACGAGCCGGTCGGGCTCGGCGGCGTACGACCGACCGAAGATCGCGCGCATGTCGTCGATCACCCCGATCTGGTCGTCGTCGGGACGGCCACCGAAGTAGGCGCGGTCCTCGTCGGAGACGAGCGGGAAGATCGACCGGCTGACCGAGACGCGGGGCTCGCGTCGGTGGCCCGCCTCGGCCCACGCCGCGCGGAACGCGCGGATCTGCTCGGCCTGCTGGACGTGGAAGGGCTGCCCGCTCTCGTCCTCCTTGAGCGTGGAGCTCATCAGGTTCATGCCGAGCCCGGCCGCCCACCGCGCGGTGCCGTTCGAGGCGGCGCCCCACCAGATCCGCTCCCTCAGACCCTCGGAGTGCGGCTCGAGACGGAGCAGCCCCGGCGGGTTGGGGAACATGGGCCGGGGGTTCGGCTGCGCGAACCCCTCGCCGCGGAGCAGCTCGAGGAGAACCTCGGTGTGCCGGCGGGCCATGTCGGCCTCGGTCTCGCCCTCGGCGGGGGCATAGCCGAAGTGGCGCCAGCCGTCGACCACCTGCTCCGGTGAGCCGCGGGAGATGCCGAGCTGCAGGCGGCCGCCCGCGATCAGGTCGGCCGCGCCGGCGTCCTCGACCATGTACAGGGGGTTCTCGTAGCGCATGTCGATGACGCCCGTGCCGATCTCGATCCGGCTGGTCCGCGCGCCGATGGCCGCCAGCAGCGGGAACGGGCTGGCGAGCTGCCGGGCGAAGTGGTGCACCCGGAAGTACGCACCGTCCGCGCCGAGCTCCTCCGCGGCCACCGCGAGGTCGATCGACTGGAGCAGGGTGTCGGCCGCGGACCGGGTCTGGGACTGCGGGCTGGGCGTCCAGTGCCCGAAGGAGAGGAAGCCGATCTTCTTCATGACTGGTTGAACGGTCAACCAGTTCCGCTCATTCCCGGCGTAGCAGCGCGAGGAACATCGCGTCGGTGCCGTGCCGGTGCGGCCACAGCTGCACGGTGCCGTCGAGCGGCCCCGCGGCCTCGGGTACGGCGGGCAGGTGCGGCCGGACGTCGTCGAGGCGCACGCCGTCGTGCGCGGCCAGCGTGGCGGCGACGACCTCCGCGGTCTCGGCACGCACCGGTGAGCAGGTCGCGTAGAGCAGCGCTCCCCCGGGACGCAGCACCCGCACCGCCTCCGCCAGCAGCCGGCGCTGCAGGGCGACGAGCTCGTCGAGGTCCGCGGGCGTGCGACGCCAGCGCGCCTCGGGCCGCCGCCGCAACGCGCCCAGCCCGGTGCACGGGGCGTCGAGCAGGATCCGGTCGGCGCTGGAGTCGACGAAGGGCGCCCGGGTGGCGTCGGCCTGGACGACGCCGGCCAGCCCCCGACCGGCGGCGGCGCGGGCGACCAGGCGGGCGCGGTGATGGTGGAGCTCGACTCCGGTGACCGCGGCGCCGCGCTCGGCCGCGAGTGCGGCCAGCAGGGACGCCTTGCCGCCGGGACCGGCGCACAGGTCCACCCACCGCTCGTCGCGTCCCTCCACGGGAGCAGACGCGAGGGCCAGGGCGACGAGCTGCGATCCCTCGTCCTGCACCCCGGCCCGCCCGTCGGCGACGGCCGGGACCGCGGCCGGGTCGCCGCCGTCCAGCACGACGCCGTAGGGCGAGTATGGCGTCGGCGTACCCGGGAGCTCGTCGCGGGTCACCCGTCCGGGGCGGGCGACGAGAGTGACCCGCGGCGGGACGTTGTCGGCCTCCAGGAGCGGCCCGATCTCGGCCTCGCCGACGGCCGCGGCGAGCTCCTCGACCACCCAGCGCGGATGGCTGTGGGCGATCGCGAGGTGGCCGTGGGGGTCGCTGCTTGCGGGCGGGGCGACCTCGGCGAGCCAGCCGCCGAGGTCGCGCGCGGCCACCCTGCGCAGGACCGCGTTCGCGAAGCCGGCAGCGCCGGGGCTGACCCGCGCCCGGACCAGGTCGACGGTGGTGCTGATCGCGGCATGGGCGGGCACGCGCATGCCGAGCAGCTGGTGCGCCCCGAGGCGCAACGCGTCCAGGACCTTCGCCTCGACCTTGCGCAACGGCCGGTCGATGCACGCGGCCAGAACGGCGTCGTACGTGCCCTGCCGACGGACCGTTCCCGCCGCGAGCTCGGTGACGAACGCGGCGTCGCGCCCGGTCAGGCCGCGCTCGGCGAGCACGGCGGGCAGCACGAGGTTGGTGTAGCCGTCCTCGACACGGACCGCGCGCAGCACCTCCAGGGCGGCCGCGCGCGCCGGGTCGGTCCGCGGGCGGCGCGGCCGGCTCACCGGAAGCTCGCGCCCGCAGGCAGCCGGACGCCGCGGGCCCAGTCCGCCGCGCCCATCTGCCTCTTGCCGAACGCCTTCACCTCGGTGAGCCGGACCGGCGCGGTGGCCGTGCCGACGAGGACCTCGGACTTGCCGGCCTCGATCGCCCCGGGTGCCAGCTGCGGGCCCTCGGCGGCGATCTCGACGCGCCCGAGCTTGACCCGCTCGCCGTCGAGGGTGGTCCAGGCGCCCGGGCCGGGGGTGCAGGCCCGGATCCGGCGGTCCACGCCGACGGCCGGCTCGGTCCAGTCGACGCGGGCGTCCTCGACGGTGATCTTCGGGGCGAGGCTGACCCCCTCGGCCGGCTGCTCGCGGGCTTCCAGGGAACCGTCGGCGATGCCGTCGAGGGTCGCGACCAGCAGGCTGGCGCCGCCCTCGGCCAGGCGGCCCAGCAGGTCGCCCGCGGTGTCGGTGGGCCGGATCCGCTCGGTCATCACGCCGAAGGTCGGGCCGGCGTCGAGCGCCTCGACGATGCGGAAGGTGGTGGCCCCGGTGTACTCGTCGCCGCCCCAGATCGCGTGCTGCACCGGCGCCGCGCCGCGCCAGGCCGGCAGCACCGAGAAGTGCAGGTTGACCCAGCCGTGGCGCGGGATGTCCAGGGCGCTGCGCGGCAGGAGGGCGCCGTACGCGACCACCGGGCAGCAGTCCGGCTCCAGGGCGCGCAGCGCCTCCTGGAACTCGGGGTCGCGGGGGTGCGCCGGCTTGAGCACCGGTACGCCGAGCTGCTCCGCGCGCTGCGCCACGGGGCTCGGCGTCAGCCGGCGCCCGCGCCCGGCGGGCGCGTCGGGCCGGGTGACCACGCCGACCAGCTCGTGACCGGAGGCGGCGACCGCGTCGAGTGCGGGGACGGCGACCTCGGGGGTTCCCGCGAACACCAGGCGCAGCGGCGTCACCGGCCGAAGCCGCCCGTCGCGTGCGGCGACACCTTGATCGTCGGCTTCTCGAGGCCGAACCACTCCGACTCGCGGATCTCGCGCATCGCGGCCTTGCGGGCCGCCTCGTCGAGACGGTCGATGAACAAGATGCCGTCGAGGTGGTCGGTCTCGTGCTGGATCGCGCGGGCGAGCAGGTCGGACCCCTCGACCGTCACCGGCTCACCGTGCATGTCGAAGCCCGTGGCGACCACCGAGAGCGCGCGCAGGCAGTCGTAGGTGAGCTCGGGAAGGGACAGGCAGCCCTCGGGACCGTCCTGGGTCTCCTCGGAGAGCCGGAGGCGGGGGTTGACCAGGTGGCCGACCTGGCCGTCGACGTTCCAGGTGAACACCCGCAGGCCGACGCCGATCTGCGGTGCCGCCAGGCCGGCCCCGGGCGCGTCGAGCATCGTGTCGGTCAGGTCGGTGACCAGCTGGCGCAGCTCGGCGTCGAAGTGGACGACCTCGATCGCCGGCTTGCGGAGGACGGGGTCGCCGAAGAGTCGGATGGGTCGGATCGCCACCGGATCAGCCTAGTGGGCGCTCGCGGCGGACTCAGATTTCCCAGGGGTCCACCTGGATCCGGACCGGGTCGAGCTTGCGGGCCGAGCGCAGCCGCTGCGCCTCGCCCAGCGCCCGGGCCAGGGCCACCCCCTCGGCGCGGGGCACACGCAGCACGATCCGCTCCACGTCGGGGTCGCGCGTCGGCACCGGACCGAGGACCTCGGCGGAGCCGGGCAGGGAGAGCAGCGCCCGCAGGTCGTCGAGAGCCCCCGGCGGACCGGTGACGGTTGCCAGCCGCGCGGCGGGCGGCAGGCGGGCCTCCCGCCGGTCCTCGGCCTCGCGGACCGCGAAGCCGGCCGGGTCCCAGCGCACCAGCGCCTGGAGGGCAGGCACCGCGGGGTCCCCCACCGCCAGCGCCCGGCCGCCCGGACCCAGCAGGCCGACGGCGTTGCACCACCGTCGCAGCGCCTCCTCGGGGGCACGCATGCTGTCGCGCCCCAGGACCCACCAGGTGTCGAGGAGCACGACGACGGCGTACCCGGTCGCGGCGACCGGCTCGGCTCCCGGCGTCGCCACGACGATCCTGGGCTCGGCACCCACCGCGGGACGCACGTGCTCGCCGGAGGACGAGAGCACGGGAACCTTGGGGAAGGCCCGGCCCAGCTCGTCGGCCGTCCGTGCGTCGCCGACGACCGGCGCGCGCAGGCCTGTGCCTCCGCACTCGGCACAGGACCAGCCGGCCGCCTCCGTCGCGCACCACCGGCAGCGCGGGGGCGTCGTGGGGCCGGTGAGCTCCAGCGGGCCGGAGCAGGCCGCGCAGCGCGCGGGCGTGCGGCAGCGCTCGCAGGCCAGGCGCAGGACGTAGCCGGCGCGGGGCGTCTGCACGAGCACCGGGCCTCGCTCGAGGCCCCAGCGCAGCGCGTCGTACGCCTCGCGCGGCACCCGGGCGCCGCCGGCGGCCGGGTCACGGTCGAGCGCCGTGTCCGAGGCACCGCTGACCGCGATCAGCGCCCGGTCGCGCACCGTGGCGCGCGGCAGCGCGATCTCGCGGGCCCAGCCCGCGTGGAGAAGGTGCTGCGCCTCGACGGTCCGGGCGAAGCCGCCGACCAACGCGGCCGTGCGCTCGTGCTCGGCGCGCAGCAGCAGCACCTCCCGCACGTGCGGGTACGGCGCCCGCGGCTCCGCGTGCAGGTCGTCGCCGTCGTCCCACACCACGACCAGCCCGAGGTCGTGCACCGGCGCGAACGCCGCGGAGCGGGTGCCGACGACGATGCGGCGCTGTCCCCGGCTCACCGCGAGGAAGTCGCGGTAGCGGGCGGCCGGGCCGGGATCGGCGTGCAGGGTGACGTGGTGGCCCTCGCCGAGAAGCCGCGTGAGCGCGGCGTCGAGGCGGGCGACGTCGCGGTGGTCGGGCAGGCACAGGATGCTGCCGCGCCCCGAGGCGAGGGCCGCGGCGGCGAGATGGGCGAGCAGGGCCGGCCAGTCCTCGCCGGGCCCGGCCGACCACACGGCGCGCGGCGGATGTCCCTCGCGCAGGTGGCCCAGGAAGGGTGCCGCCGCGGGATAGGGCGCCCAGGCGCGGTGCGCGGCGGCGTCGTCGTACTCCAGCGGCGGGGCGGGGCTCGCGCTCCCCCGCTCGGTGGTCGCGTGGCGGGGCGGGACGGCCAGGCGGCGCACGTCGGCGCTGACGCCGGCATAGCGCTCCGCGACCCGCTCGCACAGCGCGGCGACGGCCGGGCTGAGGACGGGCTCCGGGCTGACCAGGCGCCGCAGCGGGGCGAGACGGCCGTCGTGCTCGGACGCCGCGGTCCGCGCGACGACGAAGCCGTCGACGTCCTGACCGCCGAAGCGGACCTTGACCCGGGCTCCCGGCACGGCGCCCGCCGCCATGGCCGCCGGCACGGCGTAGTCGAAGGCGCGGTCGAGATGGGCCAGCGGCAGGTCCAGGACCACCCGGGCCACCGGGTCCACCTCGGAGATCTCCGCATCCGCGAGCCTCCTCGCCCGCGTCGCGGCCGCCTTGGCGCGCCCCTCCGCCACCCGGTCCCGGACCAGGCCCGGCAGCTCGAGCGCCGGCTCGTCGGGGGTAGGGGTCATGCCCGCTGTTCTACCAGCGCACCCCGACCCATCCGCGAGGTGTGAGGTTTGGTGGCGCGAAGTGTGAGGTTTGGTGGCGCGAGGTGTGAGCCTTGGCGGTGCGAGGTGTCAGCTTGGGCGCGCCCGGGCGCGCAATCCTCACACCTCACGCGCGCATGCCTCACACCTCGCGCCGCCAGACCTCACACCTCGTGCGCAATGACCGACCGGCCCAGCCGCGGGAGCGGCCGGACCGGTCGGGAGGGTGCTGCGCTGAGGCGGGTGGGTCAGATGCCGGCGGCGGCCTTGAGCGCGTCGGCGCGGTCGGTCCGCTCCCAGGTGAACTCGGGCAGCTCGCGGCCGAAGTGGCCGTAGGCGGCCGTCTTGGCGTAGATCGGACGGCGCAGGTCGAGATCGCGCAGGATGGCGGCCGGGCGCAGGTCGAAGACCTCGAGCACGGCCTCCTGGATCTTCTCGTCCGGGACGACGCCCGTGCCGAAGGTCTCCACGAAGACGCCGACCGGCTTGGCGACGCCGATCGCGTAGGCCACCTGGACCTCGGCGCGGCGGGCCAGGCCCGCGGCGACGATGTTCTTGGCGACCCAGCGCATCGCGTAGGCGGCCGAGCGGTCCACCTTGGACGGGTCCTTGCCGGAGAAGGCGCCACCGCCGTGGCGGGCCATGCCGCCGTAGGTGTCGACGATGATCTTGCGGCCGGTCAGGCCCGCGTCGCCCATCGGCCCACCGACGACGAAGCGCCCGGTGGGGTTGATGAAGAGCTGGTAGCCCTCGGAGGGCACCGACGACTGGAACTGCTCGAGGACCGGCTCGATCACGTTGACCGTGATGTCCTTGGCCAGGGTCTCCTGGTCGACGTCCTCGGCGTGCTGGGTCGACAGGACCACGGTGTCGATCCGCACCGGGCGGTCGTCCTCGTCGTACTCGATGGTGACCTGGGTCTTGCCGTCGGGACGCAGGTACGGCAGCGTGCCGTCCTTGCGCACCGCGGTGAGTCGCTCGGCCAGCGTCTGCGCGATCTTGATCGGCAGCGGGAAGAGCTCCGGGGTGTCGTCGCAGGCGTAGCCGAACATCAGGCCCTGGTCGCCGGCGCCCTGGCGGTCGAGCTCGTCGCCCGAGCCGTCGACCCGCTCCTCGAAGGCGTCGTCGACGCCCTGCGCGATGTCGGCCGACTGCGCGCCGATGGCCACCTGCACGCCGCAGGAGTTGCCGTCGAAGCCCTTGTCGGACGAGTCGTAGCCGATCTCGAGCACCTTCTCGCGCACCAGCTGGGCGACCGGGGCGTAGGCCTCCGTGGTCACCTCACCGGCAACGACGACCAGGCCCGTGGTGAGCAGGGTCTCGACGGCGACACGGCTCTTGGGGTCGTGCTCGAGCAGGTAGTCGAGCACGGTGTCGCTGATCTGGTCGGCGATCTTGTCCGGGTGACCCTCGGTCACCGACTCCGACGTGAACAGACGTCCGGTCATGTGGTGGAAGCTCCTGTTTCTTCGTAAACATCGAGAAGACCGGTGCCGGGACCCCGCCGGCGCGGTCTGGTGTCGTGTTGCGGTTGCGGTGCCGTTCCAACGATACGGCGGGCAGGGGTCATGCCCGCATGTCTCATCACCCAGTCGGTCACCCAGTCGGTCACCCGGTGGTCGGGTGCGGGGCCAGGCGGAGGGCGACCTGGTCCCAGATGAGATGCGCCAGGGCCGACTTCGAGCCGTGCGGTACGTCGACGGCGGATCCGTCCGCGCCCAGCACCACCGCCTCGTTGTCGGTGCTCCCGAAGACCGCTCCCCCGCTCACGTCGTTGACGACGAGCAGGTCGCAGCCCTTGCGCGCGAGCTTGGCGCGGGCGAGGTCGAGGACGCTGCCCGTGGCGTCGCCCGTCTCCGCCGCGAACCCGACGATCACGGCTTCCGGGCGGGACCGGTGGGTCGAGATCTCCTTGAGGATGTCGGGATTCTGTTGCAGCGTGATCGACGGTGCCGAGCCGTCGTCGGCCTTCTTGATCTTCACCTCCGAGGCGGAGGTGGGCCGGAAGTCGGCGGGCGCGGCGGCCATCACGACGGCGTCGGCGACCGCGGTCGCGGACAGGACGGCGTCGCGCAGCTCGGCGGTCGACTCGACCCGCACGACCTTGACGCCCGCCGGGTCCGGCAGGTCGACGTTCGCGGCGATCAGGGTGACCTCCGCTCCGCGCGCGGCCGCGGCGCGGGCCAGGGCGTAGCCCTGCCGACCCGACGATCGGTTGCCGAGGAAGCGGACCGGGTCGAGGCGCTCGCGGGTGCCGCCGGCCGAGACGACCACGTGCCGACCGGCGAGGTCCAGGACGCCGGCGGCCGAGGCGCCGGCCTGCGACCGGGCGAGCACGTCGCGCGCGACCTCGAAGATCTCCTCCGGGTCGGGCAGCCGGCCCTTGCCGGTGTCCGCCCCGGTCAGCCGGCCCTCGGCGGGCTCGATCACGAGCACCCCCCGCGCGCGCAGGGTGGCGACGTTCGCCGCCGTGGCGGGGTGCTCCCACATCTCGGTGTGCATGGCGGGGGCGAGGACGACGGGGCAGCGCGCGGTCAGCAGCGTGTTGCTGAGCAGGTCGTCCGCCAGCCCGTGGGCGGCCTTGGCCAGCAGGTCGGCCGTCGCGGGGGCGACGACGACGAGGTCGGCGCTCTGGCCCAGGCGCACGTGCGGCACCTCGTGCACGCCGTCCCAGACCTCGGCCGAGACCGGCTTGCCCGAGAGCGCGGCCCAGGTGGGCGCGCCGACGAACTCCAGCGCCGCCGCCGTCGGTACGACGGTCACGTCGTGGCCCGACTCGGTGAGCCGGCGCAGCAGCTCGCACGACTTGTAGGCGGCGATGCCGCCCGAGACGCCGAGCACGACCCGAGGCCGGGACATCCGGGGCGTCAGATCACTCGGCGTCGGCGGCCGGCGTCTCGGCGGCCGCAGCCGCGGCGGCCTGCTCGGCAGCCAGCTCGGCCGGGTCGATGTCTTCGCAGGTCAGCAGGTCCTCGTTGATCTCGCGCAGGGCGATCGAGAGCGGCTTCTCCTGGACGTGGGTCTCCACCAGCGGGCCGACGTACTCGAGCAGGCCCTCGCCGAGCTGGGAGTAGTAGGCGTTGATCTGCCGCGCGCGCTTGGCGCTGTAGAGGACGAGCTTGTACTTGCTGTCCGTCTTGGTCAGCAGGTCGTCGATGGGAGGGTTGGTGACACCCTCGGCGGCGATGTTCGGGGCAGACACGTGAAGAGGCCTCACAGAAGATGGGCGGGCAGAGACGGCAGGCCGATCGGACGATCAGCGGGGACCAACCATCAAGGCTACCAACTCCTCGACGGCAGCGTGAACTTCGCGGTTGACGATCGTCACGTCGAACTCCGCCTCGGCCGCCAGCTCCTGGCGCGCGGTCGCGAGCCGGCGCTCCCGCTCCTCCTCGTCCTCGGTGCCCCGGCCGACGAGCCGCCGGACCAGCTCCTCCCACGACGGGGGCTTCAGGAACACGAAGACCGCCTCGGGCATGGTCTCGCGGACCTGCCGGGCGCCCTGCAGGTCGATCTCGAGGAGCGCCGGGCGGTCGGCCGCCAGCGCGGCGTCGACAGGTCCGCGCGGGGTGCCGTAGCGGTGGACGCCGTGCACGACGGCCCACTCCAGCATCTGGCCGTCGGCGACGAGGCGGTCGAACTCCTCCGCGGACACGAAGTGGTAGTGCACGCCGTCGACCTCGCCGGGGCGCGGCGGACGGGTCGTGGCCGAGACGGACAGGTAGATCTCCGGGTGCTGCTCGCGCATCGCGGCAGCGACCGTGCCCTTGCCGACCGCGGTGGGGCCGGCGAGGACGAACAGCTTCGCCGTCACCGGGTGCTCATGCCTCGGGCGCGAACTCGCGCTCGAGCGCGGCCACCTGCTTGGCGCCGAGCCCGCGGACCCGGCGCGACTCGGCGATCCCGAGCCGCTCCATGACCTGGCGGGCGCGCACCTTGCCGAGGCCGGGCACCGACTGGAGGAGGTCGAGCACCTTCATCTTCCCGATGACCTCGTTGACCTGGCCCTGCTGCAGCACCTCGCTGATGGACGCGCCGGAGTTCTTGAGCCGGTTCTTGACCTCGGCCCGCTCCCGGCGGGCGGCCGCTGCCTTCTCGAGGGCAGCCTGGCGCTGTTCGGGGGTGAGGGGAGGCAGAGCCACGGGTGAGAAGTCCTTCGGTCAAGGGTCAGCAGGCGGCGGAACCGCGCCAGCCAATCTAGCCATTGCCCGCAGGCACGGGCAATGCGGGGCGGTCACATGCTCAGCGGCGTCTTGCAGACGTCCCGCGCCTGCTGCTCGACTCGCGCCAACGCGGTCGCCGTGTCCGGCGAGCCCAGCCGGACCGCGGCGGACTCGATGGCCGCGCGGTCCTCCTCGGCCAGGCCGGTCGGCGGGCTCTCCACGCGGTACGACGCCGGGTCGACGCCGGCGTCGTCCAACGCATCCCTCAGCGCGGTGACCCGCTCGACCACGAGCGTCCAGTCGGCCTCGATGTCCTCGGGCGACTTCGCGGCGAGGTCCTCGAAGCTGGGGAGTGCCCGCAGCAGGCCGGTGGTGGGGCCGGCCGAGAGCGCGGCGCCCACGTCCTCGCGGTGGTCGGCGACCTCCGCGCAGTAGTCGGCGAAGGGGTCGTCCTCCCCGACCGTGCGCACCATCACGACGGCGACCAGGGCAGCGACGGCGACCAGGCCCAGCGCGGCGAGCAGCAGACGACGGCGCACGCTCAGGCTCGCAGCCCGCGCAGCTCGTCGTTCGCCCGGCGTACGGCGTCGCGGAGCGCGCCGGCGTCCGGTCCCAGGCGCAGCACGCCCCGGGAGGAGGTGGGCAGGACCGTGGCGACGCCGGACCCGAAGATGCGGCGGATGTCGTCGGTGGTGCCGCCCTGCTCGCCGTACCCGGGGGCGAGGATGGGGCCGTTGAACGCGAGGTCCAGGCCGCGGTCGTCGGCGAGGGTGGCGCCCACGACGGCGCCGAAGGAGCCGAGCGGGCTCGCGTCGTCGTTCAGCCGGCGCAGGTGGTCGAGCATCGTCGCGGAGACGGTGCGCCCGTCGGTGACGGCCTCCTGCACCTCGGGGCCCTCCTCGTTGGAGGTCGCGACGAGGACGAACAGACCCGCGTCGTGCCGACGCGCGGTGTCGACGAACGGAGCCAGGGAGCCGAAGCCGAGATACGGGCTGACGGTCACCGCGTCGCAGGCGAGCGGCGAGGCCGGGTCGAGATAGGCGTCGGCGTAGGCCTGCGAGGTCGAGCCGATGTCGCCGCGCTTGACGTCGAGGAGGACCAGCGCGCCCGCGTCCCGCGACGCGGCGATGACCCGCTCCAGCACGGCGACGCCGCGGCTGCCGAAGCGCTCGTAGAACGCCGACTGAGGCTTCACGACGCTGCAGTACGGCGCCACGGCCTCGACCGCGCCCAGCGCGAACCGCTCGAGCCCGTCGAGGTCGTCGTCGTAGCCCCAGGCCCGGAGCAGGCCGGCGTGGGGGTCGATCCCCACGCAGAACGGGCCGCGCTCGGCCATCGCCGTGTGCAACCGGGAGCCGAAGCTCATGGCTGGACCCTCCTCAGTGCGTCCGGGCCGAGGTCGGCTCGGGTCGGGTAGCCGTCGACGGCCATGACGAGATCGGCCTCGGCCTGCAGGGCGCGCACCTGGTGCACGGCGCCGGGCACGCCGCCGAGGGCGAGGGCGTACACATAGGGCCGTCCGATCGCGACGGCGTCCGCCCCCAGCGCGAGCGCCTTGACGACGTCGGCGCCGGTGCGGACCCCGGAGTCGAAGACCACCGGGGCGCGCCCGTCCACCGCCGTCACGATGTCCGGAAGCCAGTCGAGCGCCGCTCCCCCGCCGTTGGCCTGCCGGCCGCCGTGGTTGGAGCAGTAGATGCCGTCGGCGCCCTCGTCCAGGGCGCGCCGCGCGTCATCGGGGTGGCAGATGCCCTTGAGCACGATCGGCAGGTCGGTCAACGAGCGCAGCCAGGGCAGGTCCTCCCAGGTCAGCGGGTGCCCGAACGTGCCGACCCAGGTCATCACCACGGTGCCGGGGTCGGGATCGGGCCCCGTCATCTCCTGGAACACCGGGTCGGACGTGTAGTTGGCGAGCGACTTCCCGCGCAGCTGCGGGAAGTTGCCGCTCGCGAGGTCGCGGGGACGCCAGCCGGGCACCCAGGTGTCGAGGGTGACCACGATCGCCTCGTACCCGGCTCGCTCCGCGCGCCGCACCAGGCTGGCCGCCAGCTCGCGGCTCTTCGGCGTGTAGAGCTGGAACCACGTGCCGGCGTCGCCCGCCGCCGCGGCGACGTCCTCGAGCGGGTCGCTCATCAGCGTGGAGCCGATCAACGGGACCCCGGTCGCGGCCGCGACCTCGGCCGCGTGGACGTCACCGTGCTGGTCGGGGGTGCACAGGCCGACGACGCCCACCGGGGCGAGCAGGAGCGGACTGGCGAGGGTGCGGCCGAAGAGCTCGACGGACAGGTCGCGCTCGGTGCGGGCGCGCAGCATCCGCGGGATGAGCGCATAGCGCTGGAAGGCGGCGACGTTGGCGCGCTGGGTGGCCTCGTCCCCCGCTCCCCCGGCGACATAGGTCCGCAGCTCCGGGGGCAGCGCGGCGAGGGCGCGGGCCTCCAGGTCCGCGTAGTCGAAGGGGTGGGCGGGAAGCACGCCGCCGAGCGCACCGAGGTAGAGCTCGATCTGGTAGTCCCCGAAGCTCATCGGCCGTCCTCTCTCACAGGCCCGCGAGGATCCGCCGGGGCCACATCGGGCCACCGTAGATCAGGGCGCTGTAGGCCTGCACGAGGTCCGCGCCGGCGGCGAGCCGCTCGCGCGCCTGCTCGGGGGTGCCGATGCCTCCGACGCCGACCAGGGTCAGCTCGGGGCCCACCCGGCCACGCAGGAGCCGCAGCACCTCGGTCGAGCGCCGGGTCAGGGGGGCGCCCGACAGCCCGCCCGCGCCGACCGCCTCGACCTCCGCCGCAGGGGTCCGCAGGCCCTCGCGCGAGATCGTGGTGTTGGTGGCGATGATGCCGGCGAGGCCGAGGTCGAGCGCCATGTCGGCCACGGCGAGGACGTCCTCGTCGGAGAGGTCGGGCGCGATCTTGACCAGCAGCGGCAGCGGGCCGGCGGTGACCTCGTCGGCGGTACGGCGCACGCGGGCCAACAGCGGAGCGAGCTTCTCGACGGCCTGCAGGTTGCGCAGGCCCGGGGTGTTCGGCGAGCTGACGTTGACCACCAGGTAGTCCGCGTGCGGCGCGAGCAGCCGGGTCGACGTCTCGTAGTCGGCCTCGACTGCCGCCTGGTCGTCGTCCGGGACGACCTTGGACTTGCCGATGTTGACGCCGAGGACGAGACCGCCGGCCGTGCGCCTGCGCCGGGCCAGCCGTGCGGCGACCGCCGTGGCGCCGTCGTTGTTGAAGCCCATCCGGTTCACGATCGCCCGGTCCTGGGGCAGGCGGAACAGCCGCGGCCGGGGGTTGCCGGGCTGGGCCAGCGCGGTGACGGTGCCGATCTCGACATGCCCGAACCCGAACGCACCCATCCGGTCGTAGACCTGGGCGTTCTTGTCGAACCCCGGCGCCAGGCCGAGCCGGTTCGGGAAGGTCAGGCCCATCGCCCGGACCGGCGGGCCGCCCGGGATCGGGGCCCGGGTGAGCACGGGCCCACCGGCCCGCAGCGCGTCGTAGGTGAGATGGTGCGCCCGCTCGGCGTCCATCCTCACCAGGACGTGGTCGAACAGCCTGCCGTAGAGGCTCACCGGTGCCATTCCTGCAGCGATCGCACGTCGATCGAGCCCGCGCGCACCGCCGCGATCCCCTGGACCGCGGCCGCGAGGCCCTGGACGGTGGTGATGCACGGCGTACCGGTCAGCACGGCCGACGAGCGGATCTCGTAGCCGTCGATGCGGGCGTCGCCGCCACCGCCCTCGGCGACGGTGTTGCCGTGGGGGGTGTTGACGATCAGGTCGATCTCGCCGTCGAGGATCATCTGGACGACCGTCGGCTCCCCGTCGGGGCCCGGACCCTCGAAGTGCTTGCGCACGATGGTCGCCTGGATCCCGTTGCGCCGCAGCACCTCGGCCGTTCCCTGGGTCGCGAGGATCTCGAAGCCGTAGTCGGCGAGCACGCGCGCGGGGAAGACCATAGTCCGCTTGTCCCGGTTGGCGATGGAGATGAACACCTTGCCCGAGGTGGGCAGGGGCCCGTACGCCGCGGCCTGGGACTTGCTGAACGCCGTGCCGAAGTCCGCGTCGAAGCCCATCACCTCGCCGGTCGACTTCATCTCCGGGCCGAGCACCGTGTCGACGAACTGGCCGTCCTTGGTGCGGAACCGGTTGAACGGCAGGACCGCCTCCTTGACCGCGATGGGCGCGTCGGTGGGCAGGCTGCCGCCGTCGCCCTCCGTGGGCAGCACGCCGGCCGCGCGCAGCCGGGCGATCGACTCGCCCAGCATCAGCCGCGCGGCCGCCTTGGCCAGCTGCGTGCCGGTCGCCTTGGAGACGAACGGGACGGTCCGGGACGCGCGCGGGTTGGCCTCCAGGACGTAGAGCACGTCGGAGCCCAGCGCGAACTGGATGTTGATCAACCCCCGGACTCCGACCCCCTTCGCGATGGCCTCGGTGGCTGCGCGGATGCGCGCGATCTCCGCGGCGCCGAGGGTGATCGGCGGCAGCGCGCACGAGGAGTCGCCGGAGTGGATGCCGGCCTCCTCGATGTGCTCCATCACGCCGCCGAGGAAGAGCTCGGTGCCGTCGTAGAGCGCGTCGACGTCGATCTCGACCGCGTCGTCGATGAACCGGTCCACCAGGACCGGGCGGTCCGGGCTGATCTCGGTGGCCGCCTCGATGTAGGCCTTCAGGGCGTCGTCGCTGTAGACGATCTGCATCCCTCGCCCGCCCAGCACGTACGACGGGCGCACCAGCACCGGGTAGCCGATCGAGTGCGCGATCGCCTGCGCGTCGTCGTACGAGACGGCGGTGCCGTGCTTGGGCGCGACCAGGCCGGCGTCGGCGAGCACCCGCCCGAAGGCACCCCGCTCCTCGGCGAGGTCGATCGCCTCCGGCGTCGTGCCCACGATCGGCACGCCGGCGTCCTGCAGGCCCTGGGCGAGGCCCAGCGGCGTCTGTCCGCCCAGGGTGGCGATGACGCCGGCGATGGGGCCGGCGGCGCGCTCGGCCTCGTAGATCTCGAGCACGTCCTCCAGGGTGAGCGGCTCGAAGTAGAGCCGGTCGGAGGTGTCGTAGTCGGTCGAGACGGTCTCGGGGTTGCAGTTGACCATGATCGTCTCGTAGCCCGCCTCGGCGAGCGCGAGCGAGGCGTGGACGCACGAGTAGTCGAACTCGATGCCCTGGCCGATCCGGTTCGGGCCGGAGCCGAGGATGATCACGGCCTCCTTGCCCTCCGCCCGCGGCTCCACCTCGGTCTCCTCGTCGTAGGACGAGTAGTAGTACGGCGTCCGCGCGGCGAACTCGGCCGCGCAGGTGTCGACGGTCTTGTACACCGGCCGCACCCCCGCGGTCTGCCGTGCGATGCGGACCTCGGACTCCTGCAGACCCCGGATCGCTGCGATCTGCGCGTCGGAGAAGCCGTGCCGCTTGGCGCGGCGCAGCGCGCCGGCGTCGAGGAGGTCGGTGGCGGCGACCTGCTCGGCGACCTCGTGGATCAAGAACAGCTGGTCCACGAACCACGGGTCGATCCTCGTGGCGTCGTGCACCTCCTCGGGAGTGGCGCCGGCCCGGATCGCCTGCATCACCTTCTGCAGCCGGCCGTCGTGCGGCACCGCGACCTGCTCCAGCAGCGCGGCCTTGTCTCCGACGGGCGCGGCCCAGTCGAAGGGGGCGTTCTTGTTCTCCAGCGAGCGCAGCGCCTTGTTGAGCGCCTCGGAGAAGCTGCGCCCGATGGCCATCGCCTCGCCGACGGACTTCATGTGGGTGGTCAGTGTCGGGTCGGCGGTCGGGAACTTCTCGAACGCGAACCGCGGCACCTTCACCACGACGTAGTCCAGCGAGGGCTCGAAGGAGGCCGGCGTCTCCTGCGTGATGTCGTTGGGGATCTCGTCGAGGGTGTAGCCGACCGCCACCTTGGCGGCGATCTTCGCGATCGGGAAGCCGGTCGCCTTCGACGCGAGCGCCGAGGACCGGGACACCCGGGGGTTCATCTCGATCACGATCACGCGGCCGTCGGCGGGGTTGACGGCGTACTGGATGTTGCAGCCGCCGGTGTCGACGCCGACCTCGCGGATGATGCCGATGGCCAGGTCCCGCAGGTGCTGGTACTCGCGGTCGGTCAGCGTCATCGCGGGGGCGACGGTGATCGAGTCGCCGGTGTGCACGCCCATCGGGTCGAAGTTCTCGATCGAGCAGATGATGACGACGTTGTCGGCCTTGTCGCGCATCACCTCCAGCTCGTACTCCTTCCAGCCGATGATCGACTCCTCGATGAGGACCTCGGTGGTGGGGCTGGCGGACAGGCCGGCGCCGGCGATGCGGCGCAGGTCGGCCTCGTCGTAGGCGATGCCGGAGCCGAGGCCGCCCATCGTGAACGACGGTCGGACCACGACCGGGTAGCCGAGCTCGCCCACGGCGCTCTCGACCTCGTCCATCGAGTGGCACACGAACGAGCGGGCGACCTCGCCGCCGACCTTCTCGACGATCGCGTTGAACAGCTCGCGGTTCTCACCGCGGTGGATCGCCTCGAAGCTCGCGCCGATCATCTCGACGTCGTACTTCTCCAGCACGCCGCTCTCGTGGGCGGCGATGGCCGCGTTGAGGGCGGTCTGGCCGCCGAGGGTCGGCAGGATCGCGTCGGGGCGCTCCTTGGCGATGACCTTCTCGACGAACTCGGGTGTGATCGGCTCGACGTAGGTGGCGTCCGCGAACTCGGGGTCGGTCATGATCGTCGCCGGGTTCGAGTTGATCAGGATGACGCGCAGGCCCTCCTCCTTCAGCACCCGGCACGCCTGGGTGCCGGAGTAGTCGAACTCGCAGGCCTGGCCGATCACGATCGGGCCGGAGCCGATCACCAGGACCGACTTGATGTCGTCGCGCTTGGGCATCAGGCGGTCTCCTCGAGCAGGGTGACGAAGCGGTCGAACAGGTACGCCGCGTCGTGCGGGCCCGCGGCGGCCTCCGGGTGGTACTGGACCGAGAAGGACTTCAGCCGGCCCTCGTCGTCGCGGAGCTCGAGGCCCTCGACGACGTCGTCGTTGAGGCAGACGTGGCTGACGCTCGCGACGCCGAAGGGCGTCTCGGTGGGCGTCTCGACGGGGGCGTCGACGGCGAAGCCGTGGTTGTGCGCGGTGACCTCGACCTTGCGGGTGGTCAGGTCCATCACCGGCTGGTTGATGCCGCGGTGGCCGTACTTCAGCTTGTAGGTGCCGAAGCCGAGGGCACGGCCGAACAGCTGGTTGCCGAAGCAGATGCCGAAGTAGGGCAGGTCGCGGCCCAGCGCCTCGCGCAGCAGCTCGACCTGGCCGGTCGTGGCGGCGGGGTCGCCGGGACCGTTGGAGAAGAACAGGCCGTCCGGCCCGTCGTCTCCCGCCGCCAGCACGTCCTCGATGGACGCGGTGGCGGGCAGCACGTGCACCTCGATCCCCCGCTCGGCCATCCGGTAGGGGGTCATGTCCTTGATGCCGAGGTCGAGGGCGGCCACGGTGAACCGCCTCTCCCCCTGGGCCGGCACGACATAGGCCTCGCTGGTGGAGACGGCCTCGGACAGGTTGGCGCCGGTCATCTCGGCCGAGGCCTTGACCTTCGCGAGCAGGCGCTCGGGGTCGGTCTCGACGGTGGAGATGCCGACCCGCATGGCACCGCGCTCGCGCAGGTGGCGGGTCAGTGCGCGGGTGTCGATGCCGGAGATGCCGACCACGCCCTGGGCCCTGAGCTCCTCGTCCAGGGAGCGGCGCGAACGCCAGCTGCTCGGGACCCGCGCGGGCTCGCGGACGACGTACCCCGCGACCCAGATCCGCTTCGACTCGGGGTCCTCGTCGTTGACGCCGGTGTTGCCGATGTGCGGAGCCGTCATGACCACGACCTGGCGGTGGTACGACGGGTCGGTGAGGGTCTCCTGGTAGCCGGTCATGCCGGTGTTGAACACCGCCTCGCCGAAGGTCTCGCCCTCGGCTCCGTAGGCCTCACCGTGGAACGTGCGGCCGTCCTCGAGGACGAGCAGCGCCCCGGTGGTTGAGGTGCGAGCGAAGCGAGCCTCGAAACCGCTCATGCCAGTTCTCCTTCCAGGACGGTCGGCGTGCCGCGCAGCAGCGTGGCGACGACGCGACCGGTCAGCTTGCGGTCGTGCCAGGGGTTGTTGCGGCTCAGCGAGACGCTGGCGTCGCGGTCGACGACGACCTGCGCGGCGGGGTCGACGAGGGTCAGGTTCGCAGGCTCGCCGACGGCGATCGGGCGCCCGTGGCCGGCGAGCCCCGCGATCTGGGCGGGGCGCGTGCTCATGACGCGGGCGACGCCCGCCCAGTCCAGGAGCCCGCTGTCGACCATCACGGTCGTGACCACGGCCAGCGCGGTCTCGAGGCCGAGCATGCCGAAGGCGGCGTCGACGAAGGCGTGCTCCTTGTCGTGCCGGGCGTGGGGGGCGTGGTCGGTGGCGACGGCGTCGATCGTCCCGTCGGCGAGCGCCTCCCGCAGCGCCTGCACGTCCTCGTCGGGGCGCAGGGGCGGGTTGACCTTGTACGTCGGGTCGTAGCCGGCGAGCAGGTCGGTGGTGAGCAGCAGGTGGTGGGGGGTGACCTCCGCGGTCACGTCGATCCCCTGCGCCTTGGCCCAGCGGACGACCTCGACGCTGCCGGCCGTCGACACGTGGGCGACGTGCACGCGGCTGCCCGTGTGACGGGCGAGCATCACGTCGCGGGCGACGATGACCTCCTCGGCGACGCCGGGCCAGCCCGGCAGGCCGAGGCGGCCGGAGAGCTCGCCCTCGTGGCAGCAGGCCGTCGGCCCCGCGAGGGCGGGGTCCTGGCTGTGCTGGCTGACCACGCCGCCGAACGCCTTCACGTACTCGAGGGCGCGGCGCATGACCCGCGCGTCGTGGACGCACCTGCCGTCGTCGGAGAAGACCCGGACGCGCGCGCGGCTGCGGGCCATCAGGCCGAGCTCGGCGAGCTCCTCGCCCGCTAGGCCCTTGGTGACCGCGCCGACGGGCTGCACGTCGACGAGACCCGCGGCGCGGCCCAGGTCGTAGACCCGCTCGGCCGCCTCGGCGGTGTCGGTGACGGGGTTGGTGTTGGCCATCGCGAGCACCGCGGTGTAGCCGCCGACCGCCGCGGCCCGGGACCCGGTGAGCACGGTCTCGGCGTCCTCCCGGCCGGGCTCGCGCAGGTGGGTGTGCAGGTCGACCAGGCCCGGCAGCAGGCGCAGCCCGTCGGCGTCGATCGTCTGGTCCGCCTTCGCGGCGAGCGCACCGAGCTCGGCGACCGTGCCGTCCTGGACCAGGACGTCGCTCGTCGTACCGTCGGGCAGGGTGGCGCCCTTGATCAGGATGCTCATGCAGGGGACTCCTCGCCGGCGAGCAGGTGGTAGAGCACGGACATGCGGACGGCGACGCCGGCGGACACCTGGTCGAGCACGACCGAGTCCAGCGCGTCGGCCGCGTCCGCGGAGATCTCCAGGCCGCGGTTCATCGGACCCGGGTGGAGGATCGGCGTGCCGGGCCGCAGCACGGCGAGCCGGTCGCGGGTCAGTCCGTAGCCCACGGTGTACTCGCGCGCCGTCGGGAAGAAGCCCCCGCTCATCCGCTCGCGCTGGACGCGCAGCATCATCACCGCGTCCGCCTCGGGGAGCACGGCGTCGAGGTCGTACGACGTGGCGAAGCCGGCCGCCTTGGACCAGTCGCCGACGCCCGCGGGCATCAGGGTGGGCGGCGCCACCGCGGTGACTGTCGCGCCGAGCTGGGTCAGGCACTTGACGTTGCTGCGGAAGACCCGGCTGTGGGTGAGGTCCCCGACGATCGCCACGTGCCGGCCCTCGAGCGAGCCCAGGCGGCGGGTCAGCGTGTAGCCGTCCAGCAGCGCCTGGGTGGGGTGCTCGTGGGTGCCGTCGCCGGCGTTGATCACCGGCACGTCGACCCAGTGGCTGATCTGCTCGGCCGCGCCGCTCGCCATGTGCCGCACGACCAGGCCGTCCACGCCCATCGCCGTCACGGTGAGCACCGTGTCGCGCAGGGACTCGCCCTTGCTGGCGCTGCTGCCCTTGGCGGACAGGTTGATCACGTCGGCCGAGAGCCACTTGCCGGCGATCTCGAAGCTCGAGCGGGTGCGGGTGGAGTCCTCGAAGAAGAGGTTGATGACGGTGCGGCCGCGCAGCGCGGGGAGCTTCTTGACCTGGCGCCGCTGCACGTCGTGCATCTCGGCGGCCGTCGTGAAGATCTGGTGGATGTCGCCCGCGTCCAGGTCGTCGATGCTGAGCAGGTGGCGGTTCATGCGATGCGCACCTCGTCCTCGCCGTCGGTCTCGACCAGCCGCAGGCTGACGCGCTCGCTGCGGGCGGTCGGCAGGTTCTTGCCCACGTGGTCGGCGCGGATGGGCAGCTCCCGGTGGCCGCGGTCCACGAGCACGGCCAGCCGGACCACCGCGGGACGGCCGAGGTCGGAGAGCGCGTCGAGCGCGGCGCGGATGGTGCGCCCGGAGTAGAGCACGTCGTCGACCAGGACCACCGTCTTGCCGTCGATGCCGCCGGCCGGCACCTGGGTCCGGTGCGGGGCACGGGTCGGGTTCGAGCGCAGGTCGTCGCGGTACATCGTGACGTCGAGCTCACCGGTCGCGACCGTCGTACCCTCCACGTCGGCGATGTGGCCCGCCAGCCGTCGCGCGAGGGGGACCCCCCGGGTGTGCAGCCCGAGCAGCAGGAGATCCTCGGCGCCCTTGTTGCGCTCGAGGATCTCGTGGGAGATGCGGATGAGGGCCCGGCTGATGTCGCCGGCGTCGAGAACGACGCGGCCCTGGCCCTCAGCGGGGATCGTGCCCTGTACGTGGGTAGGCATCAGTGCGCCTGACCTCCTTCTCCGCCTCACGGGACGGCTCCTTAAAGGATGTCTGAACGGGGCCCACCCTACCGGCTCGGAGAGCGCGGCGACGAACCGGGGCCGCGACACGGCGAAGGGGCCCCGTGTCGCCGGAGCCCCTTCGCGCGCGCTGGTCGTCAGACGGTCACTTGAAGGCGTCCTTCACCTTCTCGCCGGCCTGCTTGAGGTTGCCCTTGAGCTGGTCGCCCTTGCCCTCGGCCTCCATGTCCTCGTTGTCGGTCGCCTTGCCGAGGGCCTCCTTGGCCTTGCCGGTCTTCTCCTCGGCGGCGTTGCTGATCTTGTCGTCGAGACCCATCTGAGGGACCTCCTTCAGTCTCGCGCGGCGGGCCCTGGTGGCCCGCGCTGCCGTACTCCCCCGTTACCCCGCGGAGGCGGACCGATCCGGTCATCGACGAGAACCTGGGTAGCGTCAGGACGTGCTCGAGACGGGACCGGTGCTGGTGGACCACCGCGAGCGGGGAAGCACGATCCCCGCCGCCCTGAGGGCGGCCGGCCTCGACGTGGTCCTGGCGGACCTGCCGGTGGGCGACTACGTGCTCGGCGCCGGCCTGGCCGTCGAGCGCAAGGGCCCGAGCGATCTCGGGGCGTCGATCCGGGACGGCCGCATCTTCGACCAGGCGGTGCGCCTCCAGGCCGCGTTCCCGCAGGCGGTGCTGCTGGTGGAGGGCGAGCCGCGCGGGATCGCCGAGGACGCCTGGCGCGGCGCCGTCTGCCGCCTGGTCGAGGACGGCTTCACCGTGCTGCACAGCCTCGACGCCGAGGACAGCGCCGCCTGGGTCGTCCGGCTCGCCAAGCGCGCCCGCCGAGCCGGGCCGACCAGCCCCACCTTCGGGCCGCGCCGGTCCCCCCGGCACCCGTCCGCGCAGGCGGAGGCGATGCTGTCCGTCGTCCCGGGGATCAGCACCACCATGGCCCGCAGCCTGCTCGCCTCGTACGGCAGCCTCGCCGCGGTCGCCGCCGCCGCGCCCGAGGGACTGCGCGGCCACCCCGGCATCGGCCCGGTGCTCGCCGCGCGGCTGGCCGAGGCCCTGCACGGCGGGTACGTCGCCCCGGTCGACCGTGAGCCCGAGCCTGCGCGCCCCGCCCGTGGCCCTCGGCCGGCCAGGCGCTGGCTCCTGGTGCCGCCCGGTCGCGACGTCGAGCTCGACTCGTTCGACCGTCGCGCCGTCGCCCTGCGGGTGCTGCGCTCGGCGCCCGTCGGCACCCAGCTGGTCGACGGCCTCACCGGCGAGGTGTCGGCCGTCGCCGACCCGCGGGACTGAGCCCGTCGCCGTCCCCGTCAGGAGACGTCCGAGAGCGCCGTCTCGATCGCCCGGTGGAAGGTGGGATAGGCGAAGTGCATCCCGCGCAGGGTGGACAGCGGGACCTCGGCGTGGATCGCGGTGACGAGCATGCCGACGATCTCCCCGCCCGACGGCCCGACCGCCGTGGCACCCACCAGGACGCCCCGGTCGAGGTCGGCGACCACCTTGATGACGCCCTCGTTGCCGGCCTTGTGCAGCCAGCCGCGGCTGGACTCCTGGAGCTTGGTCACGCCGACCCCGACGTGCAGACCGGCGTCGCGTGCCTGCTTCTCGGTCAGGCCGACCGAGCCGACCTCGGGGTCGGTGAAGGTGGCCCGCGAGACCGCGCGGTAGTCGGCCCACGGGCCGTCCTCGCCGGTGAGGTCGCGCAGCGCGACGTTCGCCTGGTACATCGACATGTGGGTGAAGGCGCCCTTGCCGGTGATGTCGCCGACGGCCCACAGGCCCTCCGCGCCCCGCACCCTCATCCGCTCGTCCACGTCCAGCGCGCGGACGCCGGCGTCCAGCCCCACGGTGTCGAGGCCGACGTCGGCCAGGTTCGTCCGCCGGCCGGCCGCGACCAGGAGCGCCTGGGCCGCGAGCGAGGTCCCGTCCGCCAGCCCGACCCGGAACGCGCCGTCGTGGGCGACCTCACGCACGCCCACCCCCGTGCGCACGGCGATGCCCTCGGCCTCCAGCGCGGCGGCGACCACCGCGCTGGCCTCGGGCTCCTCGGGGCCGAGGATGCGCTCCCCCGCCTCGACGACGCTCACCTCGACGCCGTACCGCGAGAACGCCTGGGCGAGCTCGCAGCCGATGGCACCGCCCCCCAGCACGACCAGGCTGGACGGGAGCTCGCGGAGCCGGACCGCGTCGCGGTTGGTCCAGTACGGCGTCCCGGCCAGCCCGTCGATCGGCGGCACGGCGGGCTCGGTGCCGGTGTTCAGGACGACCCCGCGTCGCGCGCTGAGCGCGACGTCCCCGTCGGCCGTGGCGACCACGACCCGGCGGGGCCCGTCGAGCCGCGCCTCGCCGCGGACGAAGCGCGCGCCGGCCTTCTCCAGCCGCTCGACGGCGACCCGGTCGTCCCAGTCGTCGGTCGCCTCGTCGCGGATCCGGTCCGCCACCGTCGTCCAGTCCGGCCGGACGTCGACGTCCCCGCCGAGGACGGGCACCCGCCGGGCCTCGGCCAGCGCGTCCGCGGCGCGGATCATCATCTTGGACGGGATGCACCCGAAGTAGGGACACTCGCCGCCCACCAGGCGGCGGTCGACCCCGACCACGGACAGCCCGGCCCGCGCGAGCGACGCCGCGAGGTGCTCGCCCCCCGGACCCAACCCGACGACGACGACATCGACCTCTTCAGCCTCCGACATGGCGCCAGCGTGGCACATCGCCCGGCCCGGCCACCACGACGGCCGCCGCCCCGCACCCCTCCGTTGGTCACAAACCGCAGGTCAGACCCCGGAAATGACGCGGTTTGGTCCCAAACCGCATCACTTTCACCGACCTCAGCCGGCCGCGGGGTCCCGCAGATGCGCCAGCTGACCCGCGGCGGCCTTGCGCTGGATCGCGCCGAGCACGCCGTTCACGAACGCCGGCGACTCGTCGGTGGACAGCTCGCGGACGAGGCTCATCGCCTCGGTGACCGCGACCGTGTCCGGCACGTCGTCGGCCCACAGCATCTCCCACACGCCGATGCGCAGGACGTTGCGGTCGACCGCGGGCATCCGGGCCAGGCTCCAGTCGGTGGAGAACTCCTCCAGCACGGCGTCGATGCGCTCGCGGTGCTCGCTGACCCCGCGCACGAGGACGGCGGTGTACGGGTTCGCCAGGGGCTCGCCCTCGGCGGTGACCCGCTCGAGCGCCTCGGCGCCCGTCTCGCCGCGCAGGTCCGCGGCGTAGAGGACGTCGAGCGCCCGCTTGCGGGCCTTGGTCCGGGCTCCCACGCGCGCGATCAGCCCTTCACGCGCGACAGGTACGAGCCACCGTCGCGGGTGTCGACCTTGATCTTCTCGCCCTGCTCGATGAACAGCGGGACCTGGATCTCGGCGCCGGTCTCGAGGGTGGCCGGCTTGGTGCGGCCGGTGGCCGAGTCGCCGACGACACCGGGCTCGGTGTAGGAGACGACGAGCTCGACGGACGCGGGCATCTCGATGAACAGCACGCGGCCCTCGTTCGTGGCCAGGATGACCTCCTGGTTCTCCAGCAGGAAGCCCGCGGCGCTGCCCACGATCGCCGGGTCGACCTCGACCTGGTCGTAGTCCTGGACGTCCATGAAGACGAAGTTGTTGCCGTCGTTGTAGAGGTACTGGAACGAGCGGCGGTCGACCGTCGCCGTCTCCACCTTCGTGCCGGCGTTGAAGGTCTTGTCGACGTTCTTGCCGGTCTCGACGTGCTTGAGCTTGGTGCGGACGAACGCGGGGCCCTTGCCCGGCTTCACGTGCTGGAACTCCACCACCTGCCAGAGCTGGCCCTCCAGGTTGAGAACCATGCCGTTCTTGAGGTCGTTCGTGGTTGCCATGCGTCAGCCTTCTGTTGCAGTTGTCCAAGATCGGGTGGTCGCGGCGCACCGCGCACGGGGCGCACCGGGCCAGCGGACGAGTCTAGTGCTCGCCCTGCGCTGCGATGAATTCGAGCGCCTGTCGGTAGCCGTCGATGCCCTGGCCCTCGATCACCTTCGCCGCGTGGGGGGTGACCACGGAGGTGTGGCGGAACTCCTCCGCGCGCTGCGACGGGGCACTGATGTGGACCTCCACCAGCGGGGCGGTGAGCTGCGCGCAGGCGTCGTAGAGCGCCCACGAGTAGTGGGTCCACGCCCCGGCGTTCAGGACCACCGGCCAGGAGCGGTCGGCGGCTTGGTTGAGCCAGTCGAGCAGGTTGCCCTCGTGGTTGGTCTGCATGAAGCGGACCTTCAGGCCCAGCTCCTTGCCCCACCGCGGCATCAGCACGTTCTGCAGGTCAAGGTGTGTCGTGGTGCCGTAGATCTCCGGCTGCCGCCTGCCGAGCCGACCCAGGTTCGGCCCGTTGAGGACGTAGACCTCGCGCTTGCTCATGCCCCGGATCCTAGGGCCGCGTACGCCGCCCTCAGGTCCTCCTCGGAGGGTCCGGCGAGCACGACGGGCTTCGCCAGGTCCTCGAGTACGACGAACCGGAGCTGGCTGCCCCGCGCCTTCTTGTCGACCCGCATCGTGGCGAGCAGGTCGTCGAACGACGCACCGCTCCACGAGGTGGGCAGCCCCACCCTGCCGAGCGCGGCCCGGTGCCGCGCGACCAGCTCCGGGGCGAGTCCTCCGGCGCGGGCGGCCAGCTCGGCGACGTACACGCATCCGATGGCGACGGCCTCGCCGTGGCGGATGGAGTAGTCGGTCGCCCTCTCGATGGCGTGGGCCAGGGTGTGGCCGTAGTTGAGCACCTCGCGGCCCGGATGCCCGTCGACGCCTCCGGTCTCCTTGAGGTCGCCGGCGACGACGTCGGCCTTGACGGCGATCGCGCGCTCGACGAGCTCGCGCAGCACCGGCGAGTCGGCGGCGACGAGGGTCTCGGGGTCGGTCTCCTCGACGAGCTCGAGGATGCGCGGGTCGGCGATGAAGCCGCACTTCACGACCTCGCCGAGGCCCGCGACCACCTCCGCGCGCGGGAGCGAGGACAGCAGCTCGAGATCGCAGAGCACACCGGCCGGCTCGTGGAAGGACCCGACCAGGTTCTTGCCGGCGGGCGTGTTGATCCCGGTCTTGCCGCCGACCGCCGCGTCGACCATGGCGAGCACGGTGGTCGGGACGTGCACGACCGCGACTCCGCGCAGCCAGGTGGCCGCCACGAAGCCACCGAGGTCGGTCGTCGCACCCCCACCCAGCGTGACGACGGCGTCCGATCGCGTGAAGCCCTCCTCGCCGAGCGACTCCCAGCAGGCCGCGGCGACCTCCCAGCTCTTCGCCTCCTCGCCGTCGGGGACCTGGAGCACGATGACGTCGAGACCGTCGAGGAGCTCGGCGAACGGCTCCAGCAGGTCCTCGAGGGACTCGGGCGTGATGATCGCGACCCGCTGCACGCCGGCGGGAAGCAGGCCCCGCAGGCGGTCGAGGACGCCGTGCCCGACCACCACGTCGTACGGCGACGCGGTGCTGACGGGGATGACGGTGGGGGCGGCGGGGGTGCTCATGGCTGCTCCTCCAGGGCGGTGACGATCTCGGCGGCGATCTCGGACGGCTCACGGCCGTCGGTCTCGACGGTGACCCGAGCCAGGCCCTCGTAGACCGGAGTGCGCTCGTCGAGCAGCTGCTTGACCCGAGCGCGGACGTTGCCCAGCAGCAGGGGACGACCCGTGCCGAGCCCGACCCGCTTCACGGCGTCGGCGAGGCCGACCCGCAAGAAGACGACCGGTCGCCCCGCGAGCAGCGCGCGGGTGCCGGGGTCGAGGACGGCTCCACCGCCGAGGGACAGTACGCCGTCGTGCTGCTCGAGCGCGCGCGCGACGGTGGCGCGCTCGAGGGCCCGGAAGGCGTCCTCGCCGTCCTCCACGAAGATGTCCTGCACGGACTTCCCGCGCTGCTCCTCCACGAGCTGGTCGCTGTCGGCGAAGCCGACGCCGAGCCGCTCGGCGACCAGGCGGCCGACGGTGGTCTTCCCGGCACCCATGGTGCCGATCAGGACCGCGCGCGGCCCTCCGGCACCGGTCACCGGAACCGCAGGGTGTCGAGATAGGACTGCACGTTGCGGCGGGTCTCCTGGACCGAGTCGCCGCCGAACTTCTCCAGGACGGCCTCGGCCAGGACCAGCGCCACCATCGCCTCGGCGACGATGCCCGCGGCCGGCACCGCGCACACGTCGGAGCGCTGGTGGTGCGCGACCGCCTCCTCGCCCGTGGCGAGGTCGACCGTGCGCAGCGCTCGGGGGACGGTGGCGATCGGCTTCATCGCGGCCCGCACACGCAGGATCTCCCCCGTCGTCATGCCGCCCTCGGTGCCGCCGGAGCGACCGGAGACGCGCCGCAGGCCCTCCTCGGTGGGGACGATCTCGTCGTGGGCCAGCGAGCCGGGGGTGGCGGCCAGCTCGAAGCCGTCGCCGACCTCGACCCCCTTGATCGCCTGGATCCCCATGAGCGCGCCCGCGAGCCGCGCGTCGAGGCGCCGGTCCCAGTGGACGTGGGAGCCCAGGCCCGGGGGCAGTCCGTGCACGACGACCTCGACGACGCCACCGAGGGTGTCGCCGTCCTTGTGGGCCTGGTCGATCCGCTCGACCATCTGCTTGGAGCCGTCGGGGTCCAGGCAGCGCACGGGGTCGGCGTCGAGCCGGGACACGTCGTCGGGGCTCGGCAGCTCGCGCGAGGGCGTGCGGACGCCGCCGATCTCGAGCACGTGGCTGACGATCCGCGCGCCCGTCGCCTGCTCGAGGAAGTTGCTCGCCACCCGGCCCAGCGCCACGCGGGCCGCGGTCTCCCGGGCCGAGGCCCGCTCCAGGATCGGCCGTGCGTCGGGGAAGTCGTACTTCTGCATGCCGGCGAGGTCGGCGTGACCGGGCCGCGGCCGGGTGAGCGGGGCGTTGCGCGCCTGGGCCTCGAGGACGGCCGGGTCGACGGGGTCCGCGGCCATCACGGTCTCCCACTTGGGCCACTCCGTGTTGCCGACCTGGACGGCGACCGGGCCGCCCTGGGTGCGGCCGTGGCGGATGCCGCCGGTGATCGTGACCTCGTCGGCCTCGAACTTCATCCGCGCGCCGCGGCCGTAGCCGAGGCGCCGACGGGCCAGCGAGTCGGAGATGTCGTCGGTCGTGACCTCGACGTGGGCCGGCAGGCCCTCGAGGATCGCGACCAGGGAGGGGCCGTGGGACTCCCCCGCGGTCAGCCAGCGCAACATGGGCACCAGTCTCCCACGCTGCGATCAGCCGCCGAGGACCTGTCCCACCACGATCGCGACGAGGGCGCCGAGCACGAGGAAGGGACCGTAGGGGACCCGGCGCCGGATCATCGTGCCGCTGCGGCGCATCGGGACCATGGCGAGGACGCCGAGCACGGCGGCCGCCAGCACGGACACCAGCAGGACCATCGGGCCGAACGGCCCGAGCGCGCTGCCGAGCAGCGCCCCCAGCCGCACGTCGCCGCCGGCCATCGCCCGCGGGCTGAGCAGGCGCATCAGCCCGTAGTAGCCCCCGAGCGCCAGGAACCCCACGAGCCCCCACACCGCCACCCCCGCGTCACGCACGACCACGGCGACGACCGCGACGAGCACGCCCGCGACCACCCATCCCGTCCGGACCAGCCGGGAGGGGAGATACCAGGTGACGTAGTCGATCACCGTGAGCGCGCAGCACAGCGGCACCAGCGCGAGCAGCCACACCAGTCCCCAGCTCCAGCCGAGCGTCAGGCCGAGGACGCCGGCCGCCACCGCGCAGGCGACGGCGGCCTTCGGGCGGAGGCCCGGCCGCGCTGCGAGCTCGGCGAACGGGACGTGGTCGGGATAGTCCTCGGGGTTCTCGTCCGGGTCGTGCTCGGGCTCGGGGCACTGCGCGACCAGCCATGGCACGAGCAGCCCGCCCAGGGCGCCGACGACGGCGCAGACCAGGGCGGGGACGACGTGCATGACCGGAGGCTACCGGGCGGCGAGGGCGGCCTCGCCGGCCGCGCGCATCGCGTCGAGCGGTCCGTCCTGGCCGGTGAACCGCGCGAACTGGAGCACCGCCTGGTGGACCAGCAGGTCGAGCCCGGAGACCACCCGCGCTCCCCCGCGCTCCGCGGCCTCGACCAGCGGCGTCGGCCACTGGTTGTAGGTCGCCTCGAAGACGACCTCGGCCGGCAGGACCCGGGCCAGCAGGTCCGCGGTCTGCGCGAGCGCCGGGACGGTCGAGACCACGATCCCGCCGGCCGGCCGCACCGCGTCGAGCCCGACGACGTCCACCTCGGGGGCGCTCGGATGGCGGCGGATCGCCTCGACGGCCTCGGTCGCGTTCTCCGGGCGGCGGGCGGCCACCGTCAGGACGCCGGTGCCGAGGCCGGCGAGCGCCAGGCCGATGCTCGCCGCGGTCGCCCCGCCGCCGAGGATCGTCGCCACGGGCAGGTCGCCCGGGAAGCGCTCCCGGACCGCGGCGGCTGCCCCCGGCACGTCGGTGTTGTCCGCGAACCAGCCCCCGGTCCTGCGGACCAGGGTGTTGGCGCCTCCCGCGAGCCGTGCCAGCGCCGACACCTCGTCGGCCAGCGCCAGCGCCTCGCGCTTGAGCGGGGCGGTGACCGACAGCCCGCCCCACGCCTCGTCCAGGCCCGCGACGAAGGCGGCGAGGCCGCCCGCCGGCACCCGGGCCGCGTCGTACGCCGCGTCGATGCCGAGCTCCGCGTAGCCGGCGCGGTGCAGGGCGGGCGACAGCGAGTGCTCCACCGGGTCGCCGACCACGCCGAAGCGGAGGCGGGCGGCCGGCGCCATCAGCAGGCGCCCTGCGACTCGTTCGCGCAGTAGTCGCGCAGCTCGTCGCGGTAGCCGAGGAACTCGTCGTAGCTCGAGGCGAACTTGGTCTCGCCCGTGCGCAGGTTGACGGTCACGTAGTAGTACCAGTCGCCGGCCGGCGGGTTCAGGGCCGCCGTGATGGCGTCGTCGCCGGGGGCGCTGATCGGTCCGGGCGGCAGGCCGGTCACCCGGAAGGTGTTGTAGGGCGAGTCGGTCTGCTCGCGCTCGTCCTGGGTGAGGCCCACGGTCAGCTTGCGGTCGAGGGCGTAGTCCACGGTCGCGTCGATCTGCAGGCGGCCGGTCTGGCCGGCGGTGCCCGGGTTCTCGACGCGGTTGAGGATGACCCGCGCGATCTTCGCCATGTCGTCGGCCGTCTTGCCCTCGACCTGGACCAGGGAAGCGATCGTCATCAGCTCGTGGGGCGAGTAGCCGAGCCGCTGCGCGGCGGCGTCGAGTCCGGCGTCGCCGGCCGCCTGCTTCCACCGGTCGACCATCGACTTCAGGAAGGCCGCGGCGGTCTCGTCCGGGCTGATCGTGTACGTCGCCGGGAAGAGGTAGCCCTCCGGGTTGCCGCCGGCGTAGTCGGGTAGGCCGAGGTCCGGGCTCCGCAGCGCGGCGTCGAGGTCCTTCTTGGTGAAGTCGGTCTTCTTCGCCAGCAGGTCCACGATGTCCACCACCCGCAGGCCCTCGGGGATGGTCACGGTCGAGGTGGAGACGTTCGCCGGGTCGACGAGGATCGCGACGACGTCGGCGGCCTTCATCTCGCTCTTGAGCAGGTAGGTGCCGGCCTGGATCCGCGTGGACCGGTCGTTCTGGGCCGCGGCGTCGACGAACGCCTCGGAGGAGGCGACCACGCCGAGCTCCTCCAGCTCCGCACCCATGGAGCCGACGGTCTGGCCGGGGTCGATCACGAAGGTGACCTCGCCGCTGCCGGGACCCGCGAAGTCCTCCGGCCCGGCGAACATGTCCTTGACGTCGGAGATCGCCCCACGGGCGAACCAGGCGACCAGGGCGCAGAAGAGCAGCACCACCAGCAGGATCGGCAGGCAGCCGCCGCCCCTGCGGCGACGCCTGTCCGCTCGGCGGCGTCCGCCCGCCGGCGTGCCCGGGAGGAGGTCGTGGCCCGCGCTCGCCTCGGGGTCGACGTGCTCCGGCGGCCGCTCAGTCATGCGTCTCCTCGTCGGGGGGTTCCGCCACGAGCTCCCCCGGAGGGGCGCCGGTGGCGCGTTCGGAATCCAGTGCCTGCTGCAGGATGACGACGGCGGCGACCTGGTCGACGACCGCGCGCCGCTTCGCTCCCTTGCGCTGGTCGCGCAGCATAGCCTCCGCGGTCACGGTGGTGAGCCGCTCGTCGACGAGCCGCACGGGGACCGGCGTGACCCGGCGGGCGAGCCGGAGCGCGAACTCGCGCGTCTTCGCCGCCGCGGGACCCTCGCTGCCCGAGAGGGACCGCGGTAGGCCGACGACCACCTCGACCGCCCCTTCGGCGGCGAGGATCTGGTGGATCCGGCGCAGGTCGCCCTTGCCCCGCCGGACGGTCTCCACCGGCGTGGCCAGCATCCCGGAGGGGTCGCTGCGGGCGACGCCGATCCGGGCGTCGCCGGGGTCGACCCCCAGCCGGACGCCCTGCCTCACGCGGGTCTCCGCTCCGGCCTCAGGCGGACGCGACCGCGGCCGACACGGCGGCGAGCGCCTCGTCGATCCGGGTGACGTCGGTGCCGCCGCCCTGCGCCAGGTCCGCCTTGCCACCGCCCTTGCCGTCGAGGAACGGGGCCGCGGCCCGGACCAGGTCGCCGGCCGCCAGCCCTCGGGCCTGGGCCGCGTCGTTGAGCGCGGCGACGATCGACGCCTTCCCCTCGGCGGCGCCGACGAGAACCACGACGGCCGGAGCCTCGCCGCCGAGCCGCGCCCGTACGTCGGTCGCGAGGGTGCGCACGTCGCCCGCGCCGGCGCCCTCGAGTCGCTGCGCCACGAGCCGTACGCCGTTCACGTCGGTGGCGCCCTCCGCGAGGGCGGCGCCGCCCGCGAGCAGCTGCGCGAGACGGATCCTCTCCATCTCCTTCTCGGTCTGCTTCAGCCGCTCGACGAGGTCGCCCACCCGGCCGACGAGGTCGTCCGGCTGGGTCTTGAGCAGCGTGGAGAGCTGGCCGACGACGTCGCGCTCGCGTGCGAGATACGAGAAGCCCTCGACCCCGGTCAGCGCCTCGATCCGGCGGTTGCCGGACCCGACGGAGGCCTCACCGGTGACGACGATGGTGCCGACCTGGCTGGAGTGGTCGACGTGGGTGCCACCGCACAGCTCGCGCGACCACGGGCCGCCGATCTCGACGACACGCACCTTCTGGTCGTCGTAGGTCTCGCCGAAGAGGGCGATCGCGCCCCAGTCCTTGGCCTCGCTGAGCGTCATGTACTGCCAGCCCACGGGCAGATCGGCGCGCAGGGCGTTGTTGGCGACCTGCTCGATCTCGCGGACCTGGTCGGGCGAGAGCGCGTTGAGCCACCCGAAGTCGAGGCGCAGGTAGCCGGGGCGGTTGTAGGAGCCCGACTGCAGCGCGGTGGGGCCGAGCACCTCGCGCAGGGCCGCGTGCACGATGTGGGTGCCCGAGTGCGCCTGACGGGCGCCGATGCGCCACTGCGGATCCACCTTCGCGTGGACCAGCCGGGCGTCGGCGGGCAGCTCGCCGTCGACGACGCGGACCTGGTGGACGACCAGGCCCCGGACCGGACGCTGGACGTCGAGCACCTCGAGCGCGCCGCCCTCGAACTCGATGACGCCGGCGTCCGCGACCTGACCGCCGGACTCGGCGTAGAACGGGGTCCGGTCGAGCACGAGCTCGCCCACCTCGCCGGACGCGAGCGCGCCGACCGCGGCGCCCTCCCGCAGCAGGGCCAGGGGACGTGACTCGGTCTCGAGCGTCTCGTAGGCCAGCCACTCGGTCGGGCCGTTCGCGTCGAGGATGCCGCGGTAGACCGCGGTGTCGGCGTGCTGGCCCTTCTTGGCGCGAGCGTCGGCCTTGGCCCGCTCGCGCTGCTCGGCCATCAGCTGCCGGAAGCCCGGCTCGTCGACGGTGAGTCCGGCCTCCGCGGCCATCTCGAGCGTGAGGTCGATCGGGAAGCCGTAGGTGTCGTGGAGGGCGAAGGCCTTCTCGCCGGGGATCGTCCGGGCACCGGACTGGCGCACCTCGCCCGCGGCGAGGTCGAAGATCTGGGTGCCCGCCTGCAGGGTCTTGCGGAAGGCCTCCTCCTCGGCGTACGCGACCTGGGCGATCCGGTCGAAGCCGCTGACGAGCTCCGGGTAGCTCTCCCCCATCCGGTCCCGGGAGACCGGCAGCAGCTCCGGCAGCGCCGGGTCCTGGTAGCCCAGCAGGCGCATGTTGCGCACCGCGCGACGCAGCAGGCGGCGCAGCACGTAGCCGCGGCCCTCGTTGCCCGGCGTCACGCCGTCGCCGATGAGCATCAGCGAGCTGCGGACGTGGTCGGCGACGACCCGGAAGCGCACGTCGTCGACGTGGCCCTCGGCCCCGGAGACGCCGTACTTCTTGCCCGAGAGCTCCATCGCCTTCTCGATCACGGGGAAGACCGTGTCGATCTCGTAGAGGTTCTGCTTGCCCTGCAGCAGGTAGGCGACCCGCTCGAGGCCCATGCCGGTGTCGATGTTCTTGCTCGGCAGCGGACCGGCCACGTCGAAGTCGTCCTTCGCGCGGACGGCGCTGAGCTCCTCCTGCATGAAGACCAGGTTCCAGATCTCCAGGAACCGGTCCTCGTCGGCGTCCGGACCGCCGTCGGGGCCGTACTGCGCGCCGCGGTCGACGTAGATCTCGCTGCACGGGCCGCCCGGGCCGGGCACGCCCATGTTCCAGTAGTTGTCCTTGAGCCCGCGGGGCTGGATCCGCTCGTCCGGCAGGCCCGCGACGGTCTTCCAGAAGTGCCGCGCCTCGTCGTCCTCGGGCAGCACCGTGACCCAGATGTCGGCGGGGTCGAAGCCGAGCCCGCCGGAGGCCTGGTCGCCGGTCACCAGCTCCCAGGCGAACTGGATCGCCCCCTCCTTGAAGTAGTCGCCGAAGGAGAAGTTGCCGTTCATCTGGAAGAAGGTGCCGTGCCGGGTGGTCTTGCCGACCTCCTCGATGTCGAGGGTCCGCACGCACTTCTGCACGCTGGTGGCGCGCGCGAAGGGGGCCGTCTCCTGGCCCAGGAAGTAGGGCTTGAACGGCACCATGCCGGCGTTGACGAAGAGCAGGTTGGGGTCGTCGAGCAGCAACGAGGCCGACGGGACCACCGTGTGCCCCCGCTGCTCGAAGTGGGCGAGGAACCGCGTGCGGATCTCCGCGCTGCTCAGGTACCGCTCGGTCATCGAATGCCTTCCTGGGTGGATCTCATCAGCTGCGGCGGACTAGCGTCCGCGCCGTCGAAGCGCTGTCGCAAGTGGATTTCGGCCTGGGCCTGCCCGCGGGCGACCTCCTCGCCGAAGATCCGGGCGCCGAGCACGGCCGCCCCGACCCGGTCGCGCATCCCGTCGGGAGTGAGCGCCTCGGCGATCCGGCGGACCCGGACCATGCCGTAGACCCCCGCGGCGGCACCGGCGGCGAACCAGACGCCGGCCCTCACGAGGACACCTCGAGGTCGGCGCGGACGGCTGTGCGCTGCCGTGACTCCCAGTCGCGGCGGGCGGCCTTTAGCATGAGCTTGCGCTCCTTGCGGGACCGCTTGACCTCGCGCCTCATCTCGAACCGGATCCGGTTGCGGACCTCCGGGGAGAGCGCGCGGCGCAGCCCTGCGGCGAGCGCGGCGGTCTTGATGACGCTCTCCCGCAGGAGGATGTCGGCGAACAGGGGCGCCGGGACGACCCGCGCGGGCACCCGCGGCCCGTTCTCCTGCCCCAGGTCGGTGATGACGTACTCGCGGTCGTCGACCACCGCGACCGGTCGCTGCCGGGGAGCGAGCTCTTGCTTGGCTCGCAGCTCCGCCTCGATCCCGGCGAGCTGCTCCCGGAGGGCCTCCGCGTCCTGGGCCGCGGCCGCCAGCAGCGCCTCGGTGTGGCTGCGGGCCTGGCGCACCGAGCGGGACAGCCGGTACGCCGCGACCGCGAGCACCAGCACGGCGACCGCGGTCAGGACGACCAGCCAGGTCGGGACGGCGAGGTCGGAGGTCACGACGGACAAGCCTACTGGGCGTCCGGCGCGGACGGCGGGCGGCCGCCGCGACCGCGGATGATCCGCCGGACCCGCTCCCAGCGCTGCTTGACCGCAGCCTCGGCGCCGAGCTCCGTGGGGCGGTAGTACTGCCGGTCGAGGACGACGTCGGGGGCGTACTGCTGCTCGGCGACGCCGAACGGCGCGTCGTGGCTGTAGACATAGCCCTTCCCGTGCCCGAGTGCCTGCGCGCCGGCGTAGTGCGCATCGCGCAGGTGCGGCGGCACCTGCCCGATCTTGCCCGCCCGGACGTCGGCGATCGCCTCGAAGACGGCCGTGGTCACGGCGTTGGACTTCGGCGCCACCGCCAGCGCGATGGTGGCGTGGGCGAGGGTGAGCTGTGCCTCCGGCATCCCGATCAGCTGGACCGTCTGGGCGGCAGCGACCGCGGTCGACAGCGCCGTGGGGTCCGCCAGGCCGATGTCCTCGCTGGCCAGGATCATCAGTCGCCGGGCGATGAAGCGGGGGTCCTCCCCCGCCTCGATCATCCGCGCGAGGTAGTGCAGCGCGGCGTCGGCGTCGGAGCCCCGCACCGACTTGATGAAGGCGCTGACGACGTCGTAGTGCTGGTCCCCGTCGCGGTCGTAGCGCACTGCCGCCTGGTCGGCGGCCGTCTCCGCGGTGCCCACGTCGATGGTCGTGCTGCCCTTCGAGCGGGCCGCGCCCGCGGCCGCCTCGAGGTAGGTCAGGGAGCGGCGCGCATCGCCGCCGGCCAGCCGCACGATGTGGTCGCGGGCGGCGTCCTCGAGCACCATCGCGCCCGCGAGCCCACGCTCGTCGGCGACCGCGTGGTCGAGCACCGTGGCGATGTCGTCGTCGGTCAGCGGCTGCAGCCTCAGCAGCAGGCTCCGCGACAGCAGCGGCGAGATCACGCTGAACGACGGGTTCTCGGTGGTGGCGGCGACGAGCGTCACCCAGCGGTTCTCCACGCCCGGCAGCAGGGCGTCTTGCTGGGCCTTGCTGAACCGGTGCACCTCGTCGACGAAGAGGACGGTCTCCTCCCCGGTCGCCACGAGCTGGCGCCGGGCTCCGTCGATCGCCGCCCGCACCTCCTTCACGCCCGCCGAGACCGCGGAGACCTCGACGAACCGGCGCCCGGTCTGCTGGCTGATGATCGAGGCGATCGTCGTCTTGCCGGTGCCGGGCGGGCCCCACAGCAGCAGCGAGAGCGACTGGTCGCCCTCGACGAGCTGGCGCAGCGGGGAGCCCGGCGCCCGCAGCTGCTCCTGCCCGACGAGCTCGTCCAGCGTGCGCGGGCGCATCCGCACCGCGAGCGGAGCCGACGCATGGGTCGCGTCGGCCAGGGAGCCTCCCGAGCCCGCCGCCCGGGAGCCGGGGGTGTCGAACAGCTGGGGCTCGTCATCCACGAGGAGCCACCCTAGTCGGCCCCGTCAGGCGCGGCCGATCGACTTGTTGTCGAGGTCGAACCAGGTGTCGGCGTACCCGGGCTGCTCGACGAGGTCCGTGCTCGGGCTGGCGCCGGGGTCGGGACGGCCCTCGGAGTCGACGCCGAGCAGGCCCGCGGTGAGCGGCTCGCGCGGCGCCTGGCCCAGCCGGCCCGGGAAGTGGCAGGCCACCTTGTGCTTGCGGCCGATCTGGAGCAGCGGTGGCTCGTGCCGGGCGCAGATCTCCTGGGCGATGGGGCAGCGCGTGCGGAACCGGCAGCCCGACGGCGGGTCGATCGGGCTGGGCACGTCGCCCTGCAGCCGGATCCGCTCGATCCGGCCGCCGGTCTGCGCCTGCTTGACGTCCGGGACCGCCGACAGCAGCGCCTGGGTGTAGGGGTGGTGCGCGTTGGTGTAGATCGAGTCGCGGTCACCGATCTCGACGATCTTGCCGAGGTACATCACCGCGATCTCGGGACAGAAGTGCCGCACGATCGCCAGGTCGTGGGCGATGAAGAGGAAGGCGACGCCGAACTCGTTCTGGATGTCCTGGAGCAGGTTGATGACCTGCGCCTGGATCGACACGTCGAGCGCCGAGACGGGCTCGTCCGCGACGAGGAGCTTGGGCTGCAGGGTCAGCGCACGGGCGATGCCGATGCGCTGGCGCTGGCCGCCGGAGAACTCGTGCGGGTAGCGGTTGTAGTGCTCCGGGTTGAGGCCGACGATCTCCAGCAGCTCCTGGACCCGCGGCAGGATCTTGTCCTTGGGCAACACCTTGTGGATCGCCAGCGGGGCCCCCACGATCGAGCCGACCGTCTGGCGTGGGTTCAGCGAGGTGTAGGGGTCCTGGAAGATCATCTGGATCTCGCGGCGCAGCGGCTTCAGCTCGGAGGCCTTCGCGTGGGCGATGTCCTGGCCCTCGAAGCGGATCTCGCCCGCGGTCGGCTCGTAGAGCCGGGTGATCAGCCGGCCGGTGGTCGACTTGCCGCAGCCGGACTCGCCGACCAGGCCCAGCGAGGTCGCCTCGGCGACCTGGAAGGAGACCCCGTCGACGGCCTGCACCTGGCCGACCGTACGGCGCAGCAGGCCCGGCGACTTCACCGGGAAGTACATCCGCAGCTTGTCGACCTCGAGGATCGGCTTGGCGTCCTCGCGGGCGACCGCGGCAGCGTGTCCTTCGACCTTCGGCGCGACCGCCATGTCCCGGCCCATGTCCTGCGGCTCCCCGTCGTTGCGCTCGTTCGTCGTCTGGTTCGTCATCACCGCTCCTCGGCCCGCTGCTCGACTCGCTCGTCGGCCAGGTCCGGCGCGATCTCCGGCAGCACCTCGGCGGCGTAGATCGCGTCGGGGTTCGGCAGGTGGCAGCGCTTGGTGTGGTGCGGCCCGCGCTGGCCCGGGGCCAGCAGCGGCAGGTCCGTGCGGCACAGGTCGCCGGGCACCTTGTCGCGGTGCGGGCACCGCGGGTGGAAGGGGCATCCGCTCGGCGGGTTCAGCAGGCTCGGCGGGTTGCCCGGGATCGGCACCAGGCGGGCGTTGGTGTCGCCGGTCAGGTCCGGCACGCTGGAGAGCAGGCCCCACGTGTAGGGCATCTCCGGGTGCGTCAGGATCTCCCGGCAGGGACCGTGCTCGACCGCACGGCCGGCGTACATCACCAGCACGTCGTCGGCCATCTCGGCGACGACGCCCAGGTCATGGGTGATGATGATGATCGCCGAGTTGAACTCGCGCTGCAGGTCCTGGAGCAGGTCGAGGATCTGTGCCTGCACGGTCACGTCGAGGGCCGTGGTCGGCTCGTCGGCGATCAGCAGGTTCGGGTCGTTGATCAGGCCCATCGCGATCATGGCGCGCTGGCGCATGCCGCCGGAGAACTGGTGCGGGTAGTCGTTGACCCGCTTGTCCGGGTTGGGGATGCCGACGCGGTCGAGCATCTCCACGGCGCGCTGCTTGGCGATCTTGCGCGAGACGTCGTGGTGGACCTTGTACGCCTCGGCGATCTGGTTGCCCACGGTGTAGTACGGGTGCATCGCCGAGAGCGGGTCCTGGAAGATCATCGAGACCTCGCGACCACGCTTGCGGCGCATCTCGTCGGCGGTGATGTCGAGCAGGTTGACGCCCTCGAGCACGATCTCGCCGTTGATCTTGGCGTTGGTGCCGCGGTGCAGACCCATGATCGCCATGCTCGAGACGGACTTGCCCGAGCCGGACTCGCCGACGATGCCGAGCGTCTTGCCGCGCTCGAGGTCGAAGGTCAGGCCGTTGACGGCCTTGACCAGGCCGTCCTGGGTCGGGAAGTGGACCTCGAGCTCGCGCACGGACAGCAGCGGCGCGGCGGCGGCGCTGTCGGGCGCGGACGGGGACAGGGAGGTGGTGGACATTTCCGAGCTTCCTCTCAGCCTGCCGTCACCCGAGCCGCACGCGCGGGTCGATCACGGCGTACAGCAGGTCCACGACGATGTTGGCCAGGATGACGAAGGTGGCCAGCAGCAGCACGAGGCCGACCAGGGTGGGCAGGTCGAAGTCGCTGTTGGCGAGCACGGCGAGCTTGCCGAGGCCGGGGTAGTTGAACACCGACTCGGTGATGATCGCTCCGCCGAGGAGGCCCGCGAAGTCGAGGCCGGCCATGGTCACGATCGGCGTGAGCGCGGCGCGCAGCGCGTGCTTGAAGGTGACCGTGCGCTCGGCCAGCCCCTTGGCCCGCGCGGTGCGGACGTAGTCCTCCTGGAAGGACTCGATGACATAGGAGCGCGTCATGCGCACGTAGGCGGCCATGAAGAACGCGGCGAGGGTGATCGCGGGCAGGATCAGGCTGGCCAGCCAGGCGCCGACGCCGCCGTCCGCGATCGAGGTGTAGCGGGGCAGCGGCACCAGCTCCCACTGGATCGCGACGAACTTGTAGAGCAGCAGGCCGACGAAGAAGGTCGGGAAGGCGTACGCCACCAGCGAGAGGCCGACGACGCCGCGGTCGATGACGGTGCCCTTCTTGAGGGCGGCGAGGACGCCGAAGAGCACGCCGCCGAGCATCCAGAGGATGAAGGCGGACACCGCGAGGGACAGCGAGACCGGGAAGGTCTCCTTGATCAGGTCGGTGACCGTCGAGCTGCGCTCGGTCGAGTAGCCCAGGCACGGGGCCGGGCAGTGCGCGATGGTCTGCGGAGCGGTCTCCCGCAGAGCGGGGTCGTCCGGGAAGTCACGGCCGGCGACGACGCCGACCGCGAAGTCCTTCCACTGGTCGTAGAAGGGGTCGTCGTACCCGAGGGCCGCCGAGGTCTCCTTCTTCTGCGCCTCGGAGCAGTTCTTGCCGCACGAGAAGTCGGCCGGGTCGATCGGTGAGGCGAAGAAGAGCGCGAACGTGACGATGCTCATCACGATCAGCATGATCACGCCGGTCACGATCCGGCGGATGGCGTAGGCAAGCACAGGAGACCTCTGAGGACGATGGGGGCCGGTGGGCACCGACAGTCGGGGGCCGCCGTGGTGGGCGGCCCCCGACCGTCACTTGGTTGAGCGGAGGATCAGTTCTCCACGCCGATCACGGCGAGGTCGGCGTAGCCGTTCACCGAGACGTTGTTGGCGTAGCCGGTGACCTTGCTTCCGTGCAGGAAGTTGAAGATCGTGATCTCCAGCGGGATGTAGGCGACGTCCTCACCCAGCTTGGCGTCGGCAGCGGCCCACTTCTCCGCCGCGGCGTCGAGGTCGGGCTCGGCGTACGCGTCGTCGATCAGCTGGTTGAGCTCCGGCCCACCGCGGTAGTTGCCGTAGTCGTTGCCGTTCGAGTCCCCGGTCAGGTTGATCCGGCTGTCGAAGAGCGGCGGGATGACGGTGCCGGCGGAGGCCCAGTCAGCACCCCAGCCGCCCCAGGTGACGTCGAAGTCGGCGTCCGGCTTCTGGATCACGGCGTAGTAGGTGTCCTCCAGCGGGTCGAGCTCGACCTCGAACCCGGCCGCGTCCCAGCCGGCCTTCAGAGCGGAGGCCTGCTTGTCGGAGGTGGGGGTGCCACCCGAGTAGGTGAACTTGATCTTCACCGGCTTCGGGGCCGAGCACTTGTCCAGCGCGGCCTTGGCGGCCTCCGGGTCGCCCTCGGGCGGGAGGTCGGCGAAGGCCGGGTTGGGCTTGTAGCCGGGGACGCTGGGGTTGATGACCGAGTCGGCGAGCGTGAAGTACTCCTCGCCACCACCGGCCTTGATCCAGGCGGCCCGGTCGGTCGCCAGCTTGAGCGCCTCGCGGCAGTTGGCGTCCTTGAAGACCGGGGAGTTGAAGTTCGGCAGCACGTAGTCGACGTACGGCGACTCCACCTGGGTGTAGCGGTCGCCCGCCTCGTCCTTGCGGTCGAACAGGGCCGGCGGGAGACGACGCTCGGTCACGGCGTACTGCGCGTCACCGGAGTCGGAGAGCAGCTGCTCGTAGATCGCCTCGTCGGTGTCACCCTCGCGGAAGTCCCAGGTGTCCGGGTAGGCCTTGCGGATGGGGTCGGTCGACTCGTCCCAGTTCTCGTTGCGCACGAACTTGCCGCCGGTGCCCTCCTTCCACTCACCCTCCAGCTTGTAGGGGCCGTTGGAGATGATCACGAAGTTGTTCGCGTCACCCTTGTCGAGGTCCTTGCGGTACGGGTCGAGGTAGCGCAGCTGGGCGATCGACAGCGGGAAGTCCGGCCACGCCTTCTTGAAGCGGTACGTGATCGTCTGGCCCTCGCAGGTGACGGCCTTGTCGAACAGGTCCTGGCCCTCGCCGGTGTAGGGGCCCTTGTAGGCCGGCAGGTCGTCCTTGCCGGTCGGGATGTCGAGGTAGGTGAACAGGTAGTTCGCCGGGCCGCCGATGATCACGTCGGTGGCGAAGTTGCGCGAGGCGCCGTACTTGAAGTCCTCGCAGGTGATCGGCTGGCCGTCCTCCCACTTGACGTCGTCGCGGACCGTGAACTGCCAGGTCTTGCCGCCGTCCTCGGTGGTGCCGGTGTCGGTCGCCAGGTCGGCCACCGGGGTCGTGCCCTCCACCGGGTCGTTCGACGCGGGCAGCGCGACGAGGCTGCGGTAGAAGAGCCGGCCCGAGTTGTTCAGGTCACGACCGATGTACATGCGCTGGGGGTCCCAGTGCTCGACGGTGCGCGGACCGACGAGGAAGACGGCCTCGCCGCCCTTCTCCGCCTTGGCGTTGCTGCTGCCGTTGTTGTCGTCGCCGCTGCCGCCGCCGCACGCGGCGAGCGTGGCCGCGAGCGCCGTGGCCGCTAGGGCGGCCAATGGCTTCTTGAAGGCCATTCAACTATCTCCTTTTCGGTGAGTGACGCCGGCCCCGGCCGGCGCCGCAGCGCTCCGCGTCCCGAATGTCGGCAGAGAGCTGGGTCTGGGGGTTCCTATCGGTGAGCCTTCGGGTCGAGGGCGTCGCGGGCGCCGTCGCCGACGAGGTTGAACACCACGACGATGAGAGCCAGCAGGATGCCCGGCAGGAAGAAGTAGGTCGGGTCGGCGCTGGTGAAGGTCACCGAGTCCGCGAGGATGTTGCCGAGGGTCGGCGTCGGCGGCCGGATGCCGACACCGAGGAAGTTGAACGCCGCCTCGGCCGAGATGTACGCCGGCACGAGGAGGGTCACGTAGACCAGGACCGGCGCCCAGACGTTGGGGAGCACCTCCCGGAAGTACAGCCGGCGCCGCGACGCGCCGAGCAGGCGGGCGGCCTCGATGAACTCGCGCTCGCGGATCGAGAGCACCTGGCCGCGCACCACGCGGGCGACCGGAGGCCAGCCGAAGGCGGCCAGGATGGCGATGACGTAGGCGCCGCCGGCGAGGTCACGGTCCTCGAGGAAGCCCAGGCCGGGGATCTCTGCGACGTTGCTGCGGATGAAGAGCACCGCGGGCGCCGACAGCGCCAGCAGCATCATCGTCTGGGGGAACGACAGCGTGAGGTCGATGATCCGGCCCACCGTCGCGTCGACGAAGCCGCCCGAGAAGCCGGAGATGATGCCGAGCACGACCCCGATCAGGATCGTCAGCAGGGTCGCCGTCAGCGCGATGCCGAGCGAGAACGTGATCGCCAGCATCAGCCGCGACAGCAGGTCGCGGCCGGTCGACGGCTCGACGCCGAACGGGTGGTCCCAGCTGACGCCGCCGAACCGGCCCTGCGGCGCCACGCCGGTGTCGGCGAGCAGGTCCTGGTTCAGGTCGTTGGGGTGGAGCACGTCGAGGGCGACCAGGATCGGCGCCAGGATCGCGCAGAGCACGATCAGGACCGAGAAGACGAAGGAGACCATCGAGAGCCGGTCGCTGCGGAAGCGCGCGATGGCCAGCTGCGTCGGTGACCGGCCGGCCACCTTGACGACGGAGTCGTCCTCGACCGGGTCGTCAGTCTCGTGGATCTCCAGCTCGGAGCCCGGGATCGTCATCTTCACCTCGTCGCCCTGCGTCACGGATGCGACGCGGGCCACAGGGGCCGCGCGCCGTCCGTGACACTAGGCGCACCTGGTGCGTCAAGGCGATAGCGACGCGGTAACGGTTTGGTCTCGACGCCCGGCAAAGCGTCCGGCCAGGGCGCCTCAGGCCTCGGTTTCCTCCGCCGGACGGGCGTCCACACCGGCTTCCTTCCGCTGTTGCGCCGTGATCGGCGCGGGCGCGGCCGTGAGCGGGTCGTAGCCGCCGCCGGTCTTCGGGAAGGCGATCACGTCGCGGATCGACTCGGTGCCGGCGAGCAGTGCCACCACGCGGTCCCAGCCGAAGGCGATGCCGCCGTGCGGCGGGGCGCCGTACTTGAAGGCCTCCAGGAGGAAGCCGAACTTCTCCTCCGCCTCCGCCTCGCCGATGCCCATCACCTCGAAGACCCGCTTCTGGACGTCCTCGCGGTGGATACGGATCGACCCGCCGCCGATCTCGTTGCCGTTGCAGACGATGTCGTAGGCCCAGGCCAGCGCGTTGCCGGGGTCGGCGTCGAAGGCGTCGAGGTCCTGCGGGCTGGTGAACGCGTGGTGCACCGCGGTCCACGCTCCCCCGCCGACCGCCACGTCGCCCGCCGCAGTGGCGTCGTCGGCGGGCTCGAAGAGCGGCGCGTCGACGACCCACAGGAAGCTCCACGCGTCCTCGTCGATCAGGCCGGTGCGGCGGCCGATCTCCAGGCGGGCGGCGCCGAGCAGCGCCCGCTGGGGCTTCGGCAGGCCGGCCGCGAAGAAGACGCAGTCGCCCGGCTGCGCGCCCACGTGGGCGGCCAGGCCGGCCTTCTCCTCCTCGGAGATGTTCTTCGCCACCGGACCGGTGAGCTCGCCGTCCTCCTGGACCAGGACATAGGCCAGCCCCTTCGCACCGCGCTGCTTGGCCCATTCCTGCCAGGCGTCCAGCTGCTTGCGCGGCTGGCTCGCACCGCCCGGCATCACCACGGCGCCGACGTACGGCGCCTGGAAGACGCGGAACGGGGTGTCCTTGAAGTACTCGGTGCACTCGACGAGCTCCAGCCCCATCCGCAGGTCGGGCTTGTCGGAGCCGTAGCGGGCCATAGCCTCGGCGTAGGTCATCCGCGGCAGCGGGAGCGGGACGTCGTAGCCGACGAGCTTCCACAGCGCCGCGACGATCTGCTCGCCCAGGGCGATCACGTCGTCCTGGGTCACGAAGCTCATCTCGATGTCGAGCTGGGTGAACTCCGGCTGACGGTCGGCCCGGAAGTCCTCGTCGCGGTAGCAGCGCGCGATCTGGTAGTAGCGCTCCATGCCGGCGACCATCAGCAGCTGCTTGAACAGCTGCGGGCTCTGCGGCAGGGCGTACCAGCTGCCGGGCTGGAGGCGGGCGGGCACCAGGAAGTCGCGCGCGCCCTCCGGGGTGCTCCGGGTCAGCGTGGGCGTCTCGATCTCGACGAAGTCGTGCGCCGCGAGCACGTCGCGCGCCGCCTTGTTGACCTGGCTGCGCAGGCGGATCGCGTTGCCCGGAGCGCTGCGGCGCAGGTCGAGATAGCGGTGCTTGAGGCGGACCTCCTCCCCCACGTCCACGTGGTCGCTGATCGGGAAGGGCAGCGGGGCCGCGGCACTGAGCACCTCGACGTCGCTGGCGACGACCTCGATCGCGCCGGTGGGGAGGTTCGGGTTCTCGCGCCCCTCGCCGCGCGCGACGACCTCGCCGGTGACCTTGATGCAGAACTCGGAGCGCAGGCTGTGGGCGACGTCCTCGTCGCGGACGACCACCTGGACGACACCGCTGGCCTCGCGCAGGTCGATGAAGGCCACACCGCCGTGATCGCGCCGGTTGGCCACCCACCCGGCGAGGGTGACGACCTGGCCGACGTGCTCGGCGCGGAGGTCGCCGGCACTGTGCGTCCTCATTGGGAGGTTGCGGATCACGGAGTTTCCCCTTCAGAGGTGGTGTGGGTGGCGGTGACGACCTGCGGGCGCAGGTCCTCGGTCGGAGCCTTCCAGGTCGCCGGATCGGCGGCGACCTGGTGTCCGGAGCGGATGTCCTTGACCTCCCCCTGGTCCGGGAACCAGACGTAGGGGATGCCGCGGCGCTCGGCGTGCCGGATCTGCTTGCCGAACTTCGCCGCGTTGGGGGCGACCTCGCACGGGACGCCGTTGGCCCGCAGCGCGGTCGCCACGGCGTCGGCCTCGGACCGCGCCTCCTCGCTGGTGACCGCCACGAGGACGACGCTGGGCACCGAGCGGCTGCTGGTCAGCTCGCCCCGCTGGATGAGGGTCACGAGGAGCCGGCTCAGCCCGAGGGAGATGCCGACGCCCGGGTAGGTCGTCCGGCCGTCGGAGGCGAGCGCGTCGTACCGGCCGCCGGAGCAGATCGAGCCCAGCGACTCGTAGCCGTCGAGACGGGTCTCGAACACGGTGCCGGTGTAGTAGTCGAGGCCGCGCGCGATGGACAGGTCGGCGACGATCCGGGTGCGCTCGGTGACCAGGGGCGCGCAGGCGCGCACGAGGGTGGCCAGCTCGTCGAGGCCCTCGTCGAGGAGCTGGCTCTCGACGCCGAGCGCGCGCACCTGCGCGACGAAGGAGTCGTCGGTGGCGCGGATGGTCGCGAGCGTCAGGGCCTTGTCGGCCTGCTCCTCGGTGACGCCGGCCTCGGCGAGGAGGAGGGCGCGCACCTGGGCGGTGTCGAGCTTGTCGAGCTTGTCGACCAGGCGCATCACCTCGTCGATGGCGTCCCCGTCGAGGCCGAGACCGGTGTAGAAGCCCTGGATCAGCTTGCGGTTGTTGACCTGGAGGCGGAAGCCGGGCAGGCCGATCGAGTCAGGGTGGGCGAGCCGGCTCAGCGCCTCGAGCATCACCCGGGCCACCTCGACGTCGTGGTGGAAGGGCAGTACGTCGCGTCCGACGATGTCGATGTCGGCCTGGGTGAACTCGCGGAAGCGGCCCTCCTGCGGCCGCTCGCCGCGCCACACCTTCTGCACCTGGTAGCGGCGGAACGGGAACTCCAGCTTGCCGGCGTTCTCCAGCACGTAGCGGGCGAAGGGCACCGTGAGGTCGAAGTGGAGGCCGATGCCGGCGTCCTTCCCGGACTCCTCCTCCTGGAGCCGGCGCAGCACGTAGACCTCCTTGGACGTGTCGCCCTTGCGCAGCAGCTGGTCGAGAGGCTCGACGGCGCGGGTCTCGACGTTGGCGAACCCGTGCAGCTCGAACGTCCGGGCCAGGGTGGCGATCACCTCCTGCTCGACGAAGCGCTGGGCGGGCAGGAGCTCGGGGAATCCGCTGAGCGGCGTGGGCTTGGCCATGTGTCGTGTCACAGTCCTCGGGTGACCCGGCCGGCAGCGCCGTGGGAGCCGGAGTCGAGCAGGTCGAGCAGGAAGGGGTTGGTCGCGCGCTCGCGGCCGATGGAGGTCTGCTCGCCGTGGCCGGGCAGTACGACGACGTCGTCGGCGAGCGGCAGCACCTTCGTGGCCAGCGAGCGCAGCATCTTCGCATGGTCGCCGCCGGGCAGGTCGGTGCGGCCGATCGAGCCCTGGAAGAGCAGGTCGCCCGAGAACATCACCTCGGAGATGTCGGGCCCGTCGGACACGTGCTCCCACGGCGTCCGGAAGGTCACCGAGCCCTCGGTGTGGCCCGGCGTGTGGTCGACGACGAAGCGGAGGCCGGCCAGCTCGAGCGTCGTGCCGTCGGAGAGCTCGGCGACGTCGTCGGGCTCGGTGAAGGTGTAGTCGCCGCCGAGCAGCATGCCCGCCGACTCGCGTGAGATCCCGGCCATCGGGTCGGACAGCAGGTGCCGGTCGTCCGGGTGGATCCACGCCGTGGCGTCGTAGGCACCGGCGACGGGGGTCACCGACCACATGTGGTCGATGTGGCCGTGGGTGAGCAGGACGGCCACCGGCTTGAGCCGGTGCTCCCGGACGACCTCGGCGACACCGTCCGCGGCGTCCTTGCCCGGGTCGATCACGACGCACTCGGCGCCGGGTGCCGTGGCCGCGACATAGCAGTTGGTGCCCCATGGTCCGGCGGGGAAAGCGGCGATCAGCACCGACCCAGCCTATCGAGGGCGTCGGCTGTGATTAGCATGGGCCACTGTGACTACCTCCGACTGGGGCCGCGTCGGTGACGACGGCACCGTCTACGTGAAGACGACCGACGGCGAGCGAGCGGTCGGGCAGATGCCCGACGCCACGCCCGAGGAGGCTCTGGCCTTCTACACCAAGCGGTACGACAACCTCGCTCTCGAGGTGGACCTGCTCCACCAACGGGTGCTGACCGGCGTGCTCTCGCCCGAGGAGGCGACCGCCTCGGTCAAGCTCGTGCGCGAGCAGCTCGTCGACGTCCACGCGGTCGGAGACATCGCGGCCCTGGTCCGCAAGCTCGACGAGCTCGGCCCGGTCATCGCCAGCCAGCGTGAGGCCCGCCGCGCGGCCAAGGCGCAGCGGGTCGCCGACGCGCGCGCGGAGAAGGAGCGCCTGGCCGGGGAGGCCGAGAAGATCGCCAGCGGCCGGGACTGGCGCAACGGCGCCAACCGGCTGCGCGAGCTGCTCGAGGAGTGGAAGAAGCTCCCCCGCATCGACAAGGCGGCCGACGACGAGCTCTGGCGCCGGTTCTCCTCGGCGCGCTCGGCGTACACCAAGGCGCGCAAGGCGCACTTCGCCGAGCAGGACGAGAAGCGCGAGGGTGCCCGCGTGATCAAGGAGCGCCTGGTCCAGGAGGCCGAGGCGCTGGCCTCCTCGACCGACTGGGGCCCCACCTCGGGCCGCTATCGCGACCTGATGCGCGACTGGAAGGCCGCCGGGCCGGCCCCCAAGGCGGTCGACGACGAGCTGTGGCGTCGCTTCCGTGGCGCCCAGGACACCTTCTTCGGCGCCCGCGACGCGGCCAACGCGGCGATGGACACCGAGTTCGCCGCGAACGCCGAGGTGAAGGAGGGCCTGCTCGTCGAGGCCGAGGCGATCCTCCCGGAGCTGGAGCGCACCGGGGACGTCGCCGCCGCCAAGGCCGCCTTCCGCGTCGTCGCCGACAAGTGGGACGAGGCCGGCAAGGTGCCCCGCGACCGGATCAAGGACCTCGAGGGCCGCATGCGGGCCGTCGAGCAGGCCATCCGCAAGGCCGAGGACGACCAGTGGCGGCGCAGCGACCCCGAGAAGTCCGCTCGCGCCGAGGACATGGTCTCCAAGCTGGAGGCCGCCATCGCCGAGGCCGAGGCCAAGCTCGAGGCGGCCCGCGCCCGCGGCGACGCGAAGAAGGTCCGCGAGCTCGAGGAGAACCTCGAGGGGCGCCGGTCCTTCCTGGAGATGGCGAAGAAGGCGTCGGCCGACTACCGGTGAGCCGCGGCTGAGGGCTACCTCGGCAGGCCGAGGATCCGCTCGCCGGCGACATTGCGCAGGATCTGCGTGGTGCCGCCGGCGATCGAGAGGCAGCGCGTGTTGAGCTGCTCCCAGAGGTCGGCGGCCAGGGGCGCACCGGACTCCTTGCCGATCGGGCCGACCACGGCGAGGGCGTCGCCCTGCAGCCGGACCACCAGCTCGGAGGAGTCCTGCCGGCTGCGGACCCCCAGCAGCTTCGCGACGCTCGACTCCGCCCCGGGACCGTGCCCGCCGAGCGCGCGCAGGGTCGTCCGGACGCCCAGCAGGGCGCACACGGTGGCCAGCGCGACCTGGCGGCCCACCTCGACCCGCTCGACCGGCCCGAGCTCCCCGGTCGCGGCCAGCTCGACGGCACGCTCGACGCTCTTGGTCAGCCGGGCGCTCGCCATGGCGACGCGCTCGTTGGCCAGGGTGGTCCGCGCCAGCCGCCAGCCGTCGCCCGGCTCGGCGACGACGCAGTCGTCCGGGACGAAGACCTCGTCGAGGAAGACCTCGTTGAACAGCGCCTCGCCGGTGATCTCCCGCAGCGGCCGGACCTCGATGCCTGCCGAGCGCATGTCGACGAGGAAGTAGGTGATCCCCTTGTGCTGGGGGGCGTCGGGGTCGGTGCGCGCCAGGCAGATCCCCCAGTCGGCACGCTCGGCGACCGACGTCCACACCTTCTGCCCGGACAGCGACCAGCCGCCGTCGACGCGCTCGGCGCGGGTGCGCAGCGAGGCGAGGTCGGAGCCGGATCCGGGCTCGGAGAACAGCTGGCACCAGGTGAGCTCGCCGAGCAGTGACGGACGCACGAAGCGCTCCCGCTGCGCGTCGGTGCCGTGGGCCAGGATCGTCGGCACCGCCCAGCCGGCGATGACCAGATCGGGCCGGGCCACCCCTGCCCTGGCGAGCTCCTGGTCGATGACGATCTGCGTCGTGGGGTCGGCCCCGAGGCCGTACGGGGCGGGCCAGTGCGGCGTCAGGTAGCCGGCGTCGACCAGCGCCGCGCGCTGCTCGCCCGGCGGCAGGGCCGCGATCCGTTCGGCGATCGTCCGCGCCTCGGGGCGGATCGCCTCGTCGCGACCCTCCAGGTCCACCTCGACCCGGCGTCGTACGCCGCTCACTGCGGCGGCGGTGACCCGCTCGGCCGCGGCGGACGCCGGTCCTGCCAGCGCGCGCAGGGCCAGGGCCCGGCGCAGGTAGAGGTGGGCGTCGTGCTCATAGGTGAAGCCGATCCCGCCGAGCACCTGGATGCAGGCCTTGGCGACCTCGACCGCTCCGTCGAAGCAGACGACATGGGCGACCTCTGCGGAGAAGGCCCACTGCTCGGTGTCGTCCGCGTCCGCCGCGGCGGCCGCGTCCCAGGCCGCGGCCGTGACCGCCTCCGCCGTCTCCAACATCTCGGCGCACAGGTGCTTGACCGCCTGGAAGGAGCCGATCCGCTGCCCGAACTGCTCGCGCACCTTCGCGTAGTCGACGGCCGTCTCCAGGCACCAGCGCGTGACGCCGGCCGCCTCGGCCGCGGCGAGCGTGAGCGCCAGCAGGCGCCGACCCGGCTCCCCCGTCGCCGCGTCCCTGGCGTCGTCGTCCGTGACGCGCCCGTGCCGGGCGCTGAGGTCGACCCCGACCTCGGGCGTCACCGTGCCACCCGCCAGCAGCAGGTGCTCGGTGGCCGCGCCGCCGTCCCAGACCACGCCGCCGGGTCGCACCTGCACGCCGTACCAGCCGGGCCTGCCGGTCAGGGCGCCACCGATCGCGGCGCCCAGGAGCCCGCCGGGCACGAGCTCGTGGGCGCAGGCCTCGAGGGCGACCGCCTGGTCGAGGACCGTCCCTCCCCCGCCGCCGGCCGACTCCGGTACGGCGATCGCCGCGACGCCCATCTCCTCCGCGGCGGCGCGCACGTCCGCGAAGGAGGCGACCGGGTCCCCCTCCGCCGCGCGGACGGCCGCCAGCGGCGACAGGCTGGCCGCCCACTTGCGCAGGCTGTCGGCGAGCTCGACCTGCTCGTCGGTGATCCCGATCGACATGATGCTCCTCCAACTAGAACGTGTTCTAACTCTACTAGAGTGTCCGGATGCCCGACACCATGCCGTCCGAGCTCCTGGACCACGCCCGTCGCGCCAAGGGCTTCATGCCCGAGGACGAGGGAGCCCTGCTCCACCGGATCGCACTCGAGCGGCTTCCGCACGGCCCGGCGCTGGAGGTCGGCACCTACTGCGGCAAGTCCGGGATCTATCTCGGCGCGGCGGCGCAGCAGGTCACCCGGGCCTCGGGGACCACGGCGGTGGTCTTCACCGTCGACCACCACCGCGGGTCCGAGGAGAACCAGGCCGGCTGGGAGCACCACGACGCCAGCGTCGTCGACCCCGAGCTCGGCCTGATGGACACCCTGGGCCAGTTCCGCAGGAACATCGCGCGCGCGGGCCTGGAGGACCACGTGGTCGCGGTCGTCGGCCAGTCGACGACCGTCGCTGCGCACTGGCGCACGCCGCTCTCGCTGCTGTTCATCGACGGCGGGCACGGCGAGGAGCCGGCGCGGGCCGACTTCCGAGGCTGGGCGCACTGGGTCGAGGCCGACGGCTATCTCGCCATCCACGACGTCTTCCCCGATCCCGCCGACGGCGGCCGGCCGCCCTACGAGCAGATCTACCTGCCCGCCCTCGCCGGCGGCGCCTTCACCGAGGTGACCGCGGTCGGCTCGCTGCGGGTGCTGCGCCGGACCTCAGGCGCGGCCGGCGACCCGGTCGCCTGAGGGGCACGCGCACTCCAGCGCGATCTCGTCGAAGTGGGGCGCCAGCGAGGTGCCCCGCATGATCCCGGAGCCCGGTGTCGCGTGTCCGTAGGTCTCCCCCAGCGCGTCGACGGCGAGCACCACCGCGGCGGCGGTGTACGTCGTGTGCTCGTGCGGCCAGTGCACGTCGCGGGGCTCGTCGGGGGGCGCAGGATGGGCCGGGTCGGCGTAGACCCAGCCGGTCCAGTAGCGCCCGTCGTCCTCCCGCAGGTGCTGCACGTCGCTCAGCAGCGCCAGCGCCTGCTTGCTCGACGCCGGGTCGCCCAGCACGTCGAGCGCCATGACCAGCTCGCAGGTCTCGGCCCCGGTCACCCAGGGGTTGGTGTCGACGCAGCGGATCCCGAGGCCCGGGACCACGAAGTCCTCCCAGCGCCGGTCCAGCAGCCGGCGTGCGGCGTCGCCGCGCACCGGGCCGCCCAGCACCGGGTAGTACCAGTCCATGGAGTAGGTCGACTTGTCCGCGAAGCGGTCGGCGTGTGCCCGCACCGCGTGGCCGAGGCGCCCGCCCACGAGCTCCCACTCGGGCTGCGGGTCGTCCATCAGGTCCGCGAGGGCCACCCCCGCCCGGAGCGAGTGGTAGATGCTCGAGTTGCCGGTGAGCAGGCAGAAGTCGTCCTCCGGAGTCCAGCGGATGCCGCCGAAGGGCTCCTGCAGGGAGACCACGAAGTCCAGGCCGGCGCGCACCGAGGGCCAGTAGCGCTCGACGAACCGGATGTCGCGACGCACCAGCCAGTGGTGCCACAGGCCCACGGCGAAGTACGCCGACATGTTGACCTCGCCGCGCTCGTCCTCGACGGCGCCGTCGACGATCTTCATCGGCCACGAGCCATCGGAGCGCTGCATCGTGGGGATCCAGGCATAGGCGCGCTCGGCAGCCTCGACCTGGCCGCCGACGAGCATCGCCATGGCCGCCTCGACGTGGTTCCAGATGTCGACGTGCTCGCCGGTGGTCCACGGTACGGCGCCGCACGGCTCCTGCATGGCCGCGATGGCCGCCGCGGTGTCCGCGACCTGCTGCGCGCTCAGCACCCCGTCGACGTACGGCAGCCGGCTCAGCGGCACCTCGCTCACGCCGCCTCCGGCTTCCGGAAGTAGAGCACCATGCTCTTGCCGATGAGCGGGTCCAGCACCTTGCCCGCGAGCCGCAGCGCCGCGGGCTGCTTCATGATCTCCCAGACCAGCAGCCGGTGATAGGCCTTCGCGAGCGGGTGGCCGTCGTTCTCGACGCCGACGGCGCACTTGATCCACCAGTAGGGGGTGTGCAGGCCGTGGGTGTGGCTCTTGCCCTCGAAAACCATCGCCGCGCCCGGCGTGCCGTCGTTGAACCGTCCGCCCTTGGTGACCTTGTCGATGAGCTCCAGGTCGGTGTAGATGCGGATGTGGCCACCCTCGGCGTTGTGGTAGTCGGCGGAGAGCCGCCAGTTGACCACCTCGGGGAGCCAGCGCGGCACGGTCACCGCGAGGGTCCCACCGGGGCGCAGCACGCGGATCAGCTCGCGGATCGCCGCGACGTCGTCGTGGATGTGCTCGAGCACCTCCGAGCACACGATGCGGTCGAACTCGCCGTCGGCGAACGGCAGCGCGAGCGCGTCGCCCTGCTTGACGTCGGCCTCGGCGCCCGCGGGGACCTCGCCGGCCTCCTTCATCGCGACGAAGAGGTTGCGGACGTTCTCCAGTTCCTCGGCATCGAGGTCGAAGGCGATCACGTCCGCCCCGCGGCGGTACATCTCGAAGCTGTGGCGCCCCGCCCCGGCGCCCATGTCGAGGACGCGGTCTCCGGGCTTCAGGCCCAGTCGGTCGAAGTCAACGGTCAGCATCTCAGTTCTCCTCGGCCTCGTACTCGGCGATCACGTTCTCGAGCACGGCCGCGGTGCTCGCCGCGACAGCGCTCCAGCTGAACAGCTCCTTGACCCTGCGGCGGCCCGCGGCCCCCATCGTGGCGCGACGACCGGGGTCGTCGAGCAGGCCCGCGAGGGCGGTCGTCAGGGCTCCCACGTCGCCCGGCTCCACCACGTCGGCGCACAGACCGTCGGGACCGACGACCTCCGGGATGGCTCCGGCCCGCGAGACCACCAGCGGCGTCTCGCACGCCATCAGCTCCGCGGTCGGCAGGGAGAACCCCTCGTAGAGCGAGGGCACGCAGGCGACCTCCGCGGAGCCCATCAGTGCGACCAGCTCGTCGTCGGTGAGCCCGTTGGCGAACGAGACGTGCTCGGCGATGCCCAGCCTCTCGATCAGCTTCTCGGTGACCCCGCCCTCCTTGGGCTTGGTGACCAGGACGAGCTCCAGCTCGCGCTCGGTGACCAGCTTGGCGAAGGCCTCGAGGAGCACCGAGATGCCCTTGAGGGGCGCGTCGGCGCTGGCCATGGCGAGGATGCGGCCGGGAACGCGCGGCTCGGTGGGCGGCGCGAACCGGTCGTCGACGCCCAGCAGGATCGTCTCGATGCGCGCCGGGTCGACCTTGAACTCGCGTACGACGTCGCGCTTCGACGACTCCGACGGCACGATCACCCGGCGCAGCCGAGGCGCCGTGCGCTTCTGCTGGCCGAGGAAGGAGTACCAGCGCCAGACGCCGATCTTCGGCAGCTCGAGCCGCCAGCGGGCGCCGTGCTTGCGCTTGGCCCACACGGCGGAGGCCAGCTCGATGCGACGGTCCATCGTGATCGGATGGTGGATCGTCGCCACCAGCGGCAGGCCGATGCCCGCGCGGTCCTCGACGGCGAGCAGCGGGGTGGCCAGCGTCTGGTTGTCGAGGACGACGTCGAACTCGTCGCGACGCGCCCGGAGCTGCTTCACGACGCGCTTGCTGAAGGTGAGCGGCTCGGGGAACGCCCCGCTGCGCATGGTCAGCCACTCCTCGACGTCGACCAGGTCCCGGAACTCGCTCGGTCGCGGGTTGCGGAACTCGTCACCGGGTCGGTAGAGGTCCAGGCTCGGCACCTTGGTGAGCCCCACGCCCTCGTCGAGGTCGGGATAGGGCTGGCCGGAGAACACCTCGACCGAGTGGCCGAGCGCCACCAGCTCGCGGGTGAGCCGGCGGATGTAGATCCCCTGCCCACCGACGTGCGGCTTGCTGCGATAGGACAGCATCGCGATTCGCATCAGGTACCTCTCCCCATTTCGAGCTCCCGGGGAGCATGACCGAAACAAAAACGTAGTGGAACGTGTTCCAAATTATGCGCTACCTGCCGGTAGCCTATCGACTGGGTCCACAACAGCCCGCCTCGTCACAGCAATCCAGGGGGACAATCCGTGACCATCGCGAACCCGTCCACGTCCGACGATCTCGGATCGGCCGCACAGCGGGAGCGCCGCAAGCGAATCCTCGACGCGACCTACGAGCTGGCCCGCTCGGGAGGCTTCGACGCGGTGCAGATGCGTGCGGTGGCCGAGCAGGCCGACGTCGCGCTGGGGACCCTGTACCGCTACTTCCCCTCCAAGATCCACCTGCTCGTCTCGGCGCTCGGCCGCCAGTTCGACGAGGCGGCCGCCCGGCTGAACGAGCGCGAGATCCCGGGCGACACCCAGGCCGAGCGCGTGCTGTACGTCCTCAAGCGGATGGCCCGCGGCATGCAGGGCGACCCCAAGCTCACCGAGGCCCTGACCCGGGCGTTCATGTTCGCCGACAGCAGCGTGACCAACGAGATCCACGTCGTCGGCATGGCGATGACCTCGATCGTAACCCATGCGATGCACGGCGGCGTCCCCGACGAGGGCACGCTCACCGAGGAGGACGTCGCCATCGCGCGCGTCATCGGCGACGTGTGGCTCTCCGCCCTCGTGTCGTGGGTGACCGGCCGCTCCACGGCCGCGGAGACCGCGGCGCACATGGAGACGGCCGTCCACCTGATCCTCCGCGACTGACTCAGGCACCGAAGGCGTGCGTGCTGGTCACGCCGCCGTCGACGGCGATCTCGGCGCCGTTGATGTACGACGACTCGTCGCTGGCGAGGAAGACGTAGACCGGCGCGATGTCCTCGGGGGTGCCGACACGACGCAGCGGCACCTTGCTGGCGCCGTACTCCATCGCGGCGTCGCCGCCGTGCACCCGTGTCATGGGGGTGTCGATCATGCCGGGGTGCACCGAGTTCACTCGGATCCCCCGCGGGCCGAGCTCCATCGCGGCGCACTTCGTCATGCCCCGGATCGCCCACTTCGTGGCGGCATAGGCGGTGCAGGACGGCATGCCGGCCAGACCCTCGACGGACGAGGCGTTGATGATCGAGCCACCACCCGCCTTGCGCATGGTGCGGCTGACCGCCTGCATGCCGAGGAAGCAGCCCAGCTGGTTGACGCGCCAGAGCAGCTCGACCTCGTCGGCGGGCATCCGCTCGATGTCGCCGAAGCGCAGGATGCCGGCGTTGTTGGCCAGCACGCTCACCGGGCCGAACCGGCCGGCGGTGTCCTCGACCAGCGACGCCCACGAGGCGGCGTCGCTCACGTCGTGGTGCGCGAAGTGGACCCGGCCGGCACCGCTGCCCCGGCCGAGCTCGTCGGCCAGCGCCTGCCCCTGCTCCTTGGCGACGTCGGCGATGACGACGCTCGCCCCCTCGGCCACGTAGGCGCGGGCGATCTCGGCGCCTTGGCCCATCGCACCGCCGGTGACGATCGCGATCTTGCCCGTGAGGCGTCCCTCGGCTCCACTCATGGTCACACCGTCAGCTTCATGATCGAGTCGGCCGCGAAGCCGTCGTGGGGGTCGCGTCCGGCGAAGAAGCCGCCGAGCTGCTTGTCGAGGTCCTCGGCGGTCCACAGGTCGCCGGAGGCGTCGAAGCGCTCCGCGACGACCGGCGCGGCCACGACGGCGACCATGCCGCCGTACACGACCATGACCTGCCCGGTGATCCGCTCCGCGGCGGGCGAGGCGAGATAGGCCACCAGCGGTGCGACGTGCTCGGGCGAGTAGGGGTCGACCGCCTTGCCGGACTGGTCCTCCCCGAACACCTGGGCCGTCATCGCGGTGCGGGCGCGCGGGCAGATCGCGTTGGCGCGCACCCCGATCTTCGCCAGCCCGCGGGCGGTGGACAGGGTCAGCGCGGCGATCCCGGCCTTGGCCGCCGCGTAGTTGGCCTGGCCCGGCGAGCCGCCGAGGAACGCCTCGGACGCGGTGTTGACGATGCTGCCGTAGACCGTGCCGCTCTCGCTCTCCTTCGCCTTGCCGCGCCAGTACGCCGCAGCGTTGCGCGAGAGCAGGAAGTGCCCGCGTAGGTGGACCGCGATGACCGCGTCCCACTCCTCGTCCGCGAGGTTGAAGAGCATCCGGTCGCGGGTCATGCCGGCGTTGTTCACGACGATGTCGAGGCCGCCGAGCCGGTCGACGGCCGCGGCCACCATGGCGTCGGCCGTGGCGCGCTCGCTGACGTCGCCCGGGACGACGACCGCCTCCCCGCCGAGGGCGCGGATCTCCTCCGCGGCCTCGTCGCCGGCGCCGGGAAGGTCGTTGACCACGACCCGGGCCCCCGCGCGGGCCAGGGCGAGTGCCTCGGCGCGGCCGAGCCCGGCGCCCGCCCCGGTGACGACGGCGACCTTGCCGTCGAGGCTGGTGCCGCTGCTCATGCGTCGTCCTCCACGAGGGTGATGGCAGCGCGCGGGCAGGCCGCGACGGCGCGCTTGACGTCGTCGATGTTCTCGTCGGTGGTGTGCTCGGTGGCGAGCTGGAGGAAGTCGTCGTCGTCCAGCTCGAACACCTCCGGAGCCATGGCCTCGCACAGGCCGTTGGACTCGCACAGGTCGAAGTCGACCTTGATCTTCATCGCTGCATTGCCCCTATCGAATCTGGTCAGGTCATCTTCCGGTGGTCCCAGGACGCGACGCGGTCGGGATGGATGATGACGCCCACCCGCTTGGTCGCCTGCTTCTGCACGGCCTGCATGCCGATCTCCCCGAGCGACTCGAACGAGTCGGCGCCGACCATGCGGGTCGCGACGGCCGAGCCGATCTCGAAGATCCGGTCGGGGTCGCGGACGATCTCGGCGCGCCCCTCGATCGAGACGCCCCGCAGCTCGAAGTAGTCGGTGCCGTCCTCGACGAGCGCGGTCACCCGGTCGTCGCGCTCGAGGTTGAGGACCTTCTGGCTGCGGCCGTAGGTCCAGAAGGCGATCTTCGCCTCCTGCACCACGTAGAAGAGGGTGGTGAGGTGCGGGAAGCCGTCGCGCCCGTTGGCCGCGACCTGCACCTTGAGGTTCTCCTCGAGCAGGCCCTGCACCTCCGCGGGAGTCAGCTTGACCTGGTCTCGTCCCGTGCTCATCTGTGCTCAGCTTCCTTCCGAGGAGTGACCGGGGAACACGTGGGCGGACGGGTCGATGACCACGGCCGCGTTGTTGACGGCCGTCGCGGCCTCGCCGAAGCCGACAGCGATCAGGCGCACCTTCCCGGCGTACTCGGTGATGTCGCCCGCGGCGAAGACCCGCGGCAGCGAGGTGCGCATCGACGCGTCGACGACGACATGGCGACGGTGCGTCTCCAGTCCCCACCGCTGGAGCGGGCCGAGGTCGGCGATGAAGCCCAGCGCCGCCACCACGGCCTGTGCGGGCAGCACCTGGGTCACGCCGTCGACGCTCAGCTCGACCTCGGCGAGCGGGCCGGCCGTGCCGCCGTCGGCGTCGCGCAGCGCGGCTACCTCCGCACGCGTCACGATCCGCGCCGAGGAGGAGCGCACCTGCTCGACCGTGCGCTGGTGCGCGCGGAAGGCGTCGCGGCGGTGCACCAGCGTGACCGAGCGCGCGATCGGCTCGAGATGGATCGCCCAGTCGAAGGCGCTGTCGCCCCCGCCGACGATGACCACGTCCCGGTCGCGATAGGGCTCGAACGCAGGGACGAAGAACTCCACGCCGCGGCCGATCCAACCCTCGGCGGCCGGCAGCGGGCGCGGGCTGAAGGTGCCGATCCCGGCCGTGACGACCAGCGCCTTGGCGCGGACCTCGCTGCCGTCGTCCAGGCGGAGGGTCAGGCCGTCGTCGTCGGTCGCCAGGTCGGTCGCCGTGCGACCGAGCAGCAGCTCCGGCTTGGCGCTCATCGCCTGGGCGACCAGCCCCTCGACGAGCTCGCGGCCCTTGACGCTCGGGAAGCCGGCGACATCCAGGATGGCCTTCTCCGGGTACATCGCGGTGATCTGGCCGCCGAGCTCCGGCAGGGAGTCGACCAGCGCCACGCGCATCCCCCGGAAGCCGGCGTAGTAGGTGGCGAACAGACCGGTCGGTCCGGCACCGACCACGGCGAGGTCGCAGTCCACGATGCTCTCCTCCGGGGTGGCCACGACAGAACTGTAACGTGTTCTAGTTCGTCTTGTCTTGCTCTGCCTCGTCCTTCTGGACGGAGGCCGACGGGTCGTCGGTGTCGAGCCGGTCGACGAGCCAGCCGTGGTCGGTGTGGACCATCGTGACCAGCACCCGGTACGGCGTCACGACGGTCTCCTTCTCGCCGTCGCGCTCCCGCTCGACGACCTGGTTGAGGAAGACCAGCGCCTCCAGCCGGGTGCGGTTCGCCCGCACCACGCCCTGGGCCACGACGCTCGCCTTGACGACGAGCTTCTGGGCGACGCCCTGCTCCTTCACGTCGCCGATCGTCTTGAGATAGTCCTTCTCGTAGCGCTCGGTGGTCAGCTCGACGGCGCGGGCCACCTCCTCGTCGTACTTCGCGTAGTCGACGGAGACGAGCTCCTGCGCCGCCTTGGCCGCGGCCTCGACGCCGTCGCGCCACTGGAGCGCGGGCGCCACGACCGGTCGCCCCCGGGGCACGGTCAGGCTGCTGCTCCCCTCGGCCGGCGGAACCGGGTCCTCGTCGTCGCCGAAGCGGTCGACCGCGAGGAGGACGAACTCGGCCACGAGCGCGATCGTGACCAGGGCGAGCACGGCGATCAGCACCCGGGTGGTCCGCGGCCGGGCCAGCAGGCCGGGACGGTCCTCCTCCGCGGCGTCGTCCTGTACCGGCTCGTCCAGCGGGTCGTCCACCGGCTCGTCGAACGGCTCGTCGGGCTGCTCGTCGGGCCGCTCGTCGCCGGCCGGGCGGGCGGCCTGGCCGGCGATCCGGCGCGGCCGCGGGGTCTGCCCACGGGAGCTGGCGGGCTTGCGGGGGGTGGGGCGGCTCATCTCGTCCTCGTTCTGCGCGTCGTCAGCCGAGCGCGACGTACTGGAGGTCCTTGGTCAGCCAGCGACCGTCCTCCAGCACCAGCTCGAGCTGGATGCGGTAGTTGCGGGCCTCCGGCTGGAAGTCGGTGGTCTTGTTCCGCACGGTGCCGCTGGTGGCGACGATGGCCGTCGCCGTGTCCTCGTCACCGGCGACCAGACCTGCCCAGACCACCTCGGCGTCCATGTCCGACTGTGCCTCGGTGGCGAGCTTCTCCAGGTCCTTCGCGCCCTTGCTGTACTGCTCGAGGAAGGTCCCCGTGGACATCGACTTGACCGCCTCGATCGTGCGCGCGGGCTCCTCGAAGTCGAAGTTCACGAAGGCCGTGACCATCTTGGTCGCGGCCTCGAGCTGCTCGGCCGTTCGCTTCTGCTCCGCGTCGCTCGCGAGCGGGACGGCCTCGACCAGGCCGCGGCCGACGTCCTGGCCGGCGCCCGGGACCACGTCGGTGCCGTTGACCTCGTTGTCCGAGGTGCTGACGTGGAGGTAGAGCAGCAGCAGCGCCACGCACCCGCACACGACCGTGGCCGCGTAGAGGGCGATGTTGAGGCGGACGCGGCTCCTGTCCTGCGCCGCCGGCTGGCTCGGGGTCACTTGCTCGCCACCGGACCGACCAAGAGCCACTTCCACGCATCCCCTCCCAGGACGGACAGGTCCTCCGGCTGCCGCAGCTGGACCGGACTCCCCTCGGTGTCGACCAGCCCCGGCACCTGGCCGGTGGACGGGTCGTAGGTGCCACTGTAGACGCGTCCGGGCGAGGCGCGGTTCTTCCGGTTGCCCGGCGCGTACTTGCTGCCCCTCATGACGTACGGCGGTCCCGCCGTGCAGCTCACGTCGGCGGCCGGCGCGTCGGTGAGATCCTGGGTCGAGCGCCACTCCGAGGGCGGGACGTAGCCCTGGGTGCACGGCGGCACGCTGTAGTCGAACTGCAGGTTCACGTGACCCCAGCCGTCCGCGGTGCTGCCGGTCGGGCCGCCCGCGATGAGCGCCGGGTAGGTGACCAGCAGCTGCTCGATGCCGTCGAGCTCGCTGACCAGGACCTGGTCGACGGTGATCAGGTCGCCCAGCAGGACGGGGATCGTCGGCTCGAGCTCCTCGAGCAGCCGGGTCAGCGCGCGCGCCGCCCCGGGCGTGGCGGTCAGCACGGCGCGCAGGTCGCCGTCGCTGCCCCGCAGGGCCGTGGTGAGGGTGTTGAGGTCCGCGGCGAAGCGCCGGATGTTCTCCTTCTGTCCCTGCTGGGTCTGCAGCACCGCGAGCCCGCTGTCGAGCAGCTGGATCGTCTCGTCGGTGTGCGCGCTGGCCTCGGCGATGAAGGCCGAGCCGCCGTCGAGGAGCTTCTGCAGGTCGGCGCCGGTGTCGGTGAACATCAGCCCGAGCTCCTCGACGACCTGCTCGAGGTTCTCCTTGTCGACGGAGCCGACGAAGCGGTTGAGGTCGACGAGCAGGTCCCCCTCGTCGACCGGAAGCGCGTCCGCGCCGGCGGTGAACCGGGCGCCGTCCTCGGCGTAGGGCCCGTCGACGTCGGCGGGCTGGAAGTCCAGGTACTGCTCGCCCACCGCCGAGAGGTTGTGCACGAACATCTGCGAGTCGAGCGGCAGCCGGGTGTCCTCCTCGAGGTCCAAGGTCAGGTCGACGCCGTCCTCGGTGGTGTCCATCTTCGCGACCCGGCCGATCTTGACGCCGCGGTAGGTGACCTCGCTGCCCTCGAAGAGGCCCCCGGAGCCGGGCAGGCTCGCCGTCACGGTGATGTTGCGCCCGGTGACGCGGTCGACGACGCCCAGGTAGCTCGCGGCGATGTAGGTGATGCCGACGGCGCTGAGCGCGACGAACGCCATCAGGCGGATCCGCACACCCCTGCTCATGCCGCGCCCCCGCCCAGAAGGCCCTCGGTGGACGTGCGATGCGCCGAGGGCTGGGCGCCGGTGAGTCCCTTGAGCAGGCCGCCGAGCGGGCCGTCGGGACCAAGCAGCCCGTTGGCGCCGCCGAGGAGCCCGCCGAGGTCGAGGTTCGGCAGCGAGGTGAGCAGCTTGCACACGGGGCTGTTCTTGATCTGCGGGTCCTGGCACTTGGCCTGCAGGTCCGCGAGCAGGTTGACGTCGCTGAGCACCTTGAGGCAGGCCGCGCTGGTGAGGCTGCCGCTCTTGAGACACTGGCTCACCTGGTTGAGCACCTCGCCGAGGTCGGGCAGCTGGATCTCCGGCAGCCCCAGGGTCTTGTAGAGGTTGGCGAAGTCGAGGTCGGCGCGGATGATCGTGTCGGCGTAGTCGCCCTGCACGATGTTGTTGGCCGCCTGCGGGAACGGGAAGCTCACCAGGAGGTTCAGGCCGGGCGCCAGCTGCTCGTCGGCCTCGGTGAGCCGGCGCAGGATCGGGCTGAGGTCCTCCAGCATGCTCAGCACGTCCTCCTTGCTCGCGTTGATGACCCGGGTGCCGACCTCGCCGAGGCGGTCGAGCGAGCCCAGCATCGCTATCAGCTCGTCGTGCTGGGCGGCGAGCACGTCGATGGCGGGCCCGACCGCGTCGAGGGCGTCGCCGATGGTCTTCCTCTCGGCGTTCAGCGTGGAGGTGAGGTTGTTGAGCGACTCCAGCGCGGAGATGATGTCGAGCTTCTGCTGGTCGATGGTTCCCACGACCGCGTCGAGCGAGGACAGCAGGCTGCGCAGCCGGTCCTCGCGACCGGCCATCACCAGGTTGGCCTCCCGGGTGATGGTGCCCAGCTGGGCGACGCCTCCCCCGCTGAGCAGGAAGGACAGGGCCCCGAGGACCTCCTCGACCTCCGGGTTGCGCCCGGTCATCGGGAGGGCGATCTCGTCGCCCTGGCCCAGCCGACCGGACGGCGCCTCCTGCTGCGGGGCCTCGAGCGCGACGTACTTCTCGCCCAGCAGCGACACCTGCCGGATGTCGGCGATCGCGTTGTCGGGCAGCGCGACGTCGTCGCGCAGCCGCAGCGTCACCTTCGCGTTCCACCCCGCCCGCTCGACCTCGGTGACCTCGCCCACGACGACGTCGTCGACCATCACCGGCGAGCGCGGCACCACGTTGAGGACGTCCCTGAAGTACGCCGTCACCTCGAACGCCTCGTCCGCGTCGACCGGGTGCCCCGGCAGGGGCAGGTCGTAGGCGCCGTCGAAGCTGCTGCAGCCGGTGAGCAGCGCCGTGCCGAGCAGGAGCGCGAGCGCCTTGCGCCAGGGAGAGGTCCGCGGGCGGGAACGAGCGGCGCTGGTCACGAGCCACCTCCGAGCAGGGTCTGGACCGAGGCGTCCGCGCCGGTCGAGTACGACACCTCCGCCACGTCGGGCACCCGGACGCCGTCCTTGGCGGCCGCCTGGCGCGGCAGGTAGCTCTTGTACTCCGGCGGGAGCCACGGGAGCTTGGTGAGGATCGGCTCGATCAGCTTCTCGACCAGGGAGCAGGCGGTGTCCTTGAGCGCGGGCGGCATCGACGGGTGCTGCTGGATGAACGCGCACACGACTCCGTCGACGTCCCAGACCAGACCGCCGATCGCCATCCGGGAGTTCTGGCTCCCGCTGACGTGGTCGAAGCCCATGGCCAGGTTGCCCATCGCGACCGGGGCGACCCGCACGGCCGTCTCGATGTTCTCCCGCTCCGAGGCGATGGTGGTCATCACCTCGGTGAGCTTGCGGACGTCGGCGACGAGGGCGTCGCGGTTGTCGCGGACGAAGCCCTTCACGCTGCCGACGGCCTTCGCGACGGCGGCCACGGCCCGCTGCAGCTCGTCGCTCTCCTCCGCCAGCATCGCCGAGACCCCGGTGAGGTCCTGCATGAACGCGCGCACCAGCGTGTCGTTCTCGGCGAGGGTGGAGGTGAACTTCGCGAGCTGGGTGACCGTCTCGAAGAGCGGCCCCGCCCCGTCGCCGAAGGTCTCGGCGGCCTTCGCGAGGTCGCGGATCATCTGGTTGCCCCGGGCACCCTGGCCGCCGAACGCCTTGGTGCCGGCCTGGAGCAGGTTGTCGAGCGTCCCGTCGGCGTTGACGCCGTTGGGTCCGAGCGCGCGGGTCAGCGCCTGGAGGCTGCCGTAGATCCGGTCCAGCTCCACCGGCACGGCGGTCTCCGGCAGCGCGATGTCCGCGCCGTCGGCCAGCACGTCGCCGCCGCGGAACACCGGCGTGAGCTGGACGAACCGGTCGGCCACGAGGGTCGGGGTCACGATGACCGCCTGCGCCTTCGCCGGGACCTTGTACGACGCGTCGTACTCCATCTCGACGCGCACCGAGTTGCCCTCCGGGATGACGGCCGTCACCTTGCCGACGTTGACGCCGAGGATCCGCACGTCGGTGCCCTCGTAGACGCTGACCGCGCGCGGGAAGTGGGCGGTGACCGTCTTGGTCTCTGCGGGTGAGCGGACCAGGTTGAGCACGACGGCGAGCAGCAGCACGACGCCGACGACGACCAGCACCCGGCGGTCGATGCGCTTGAGCACGGTGGACACCATCGCGATCACCCGTCGAACCCGGGAACGAACTCACCGGTGGGCAGGGCCAGCAGGTTGGCGGCGTACGCGTCGAACCAGGGGCCGGTACCGATGATGTTGCTGAGGATGGACACATAGGGACCGAGCGCGGCGAGGGTCGCCTTGAGCTTGTCCTTCTTGGAGACGAGGAAGGACACCAGGCCGTCGACCTCCCGCAGCGCCGGCCCGATCTGGGCCTCGTTGTCCGCCACCACGCCGCGCAGCTCCTTGGCCAGCGTCCGTGCGTTGACGAGGAGCGCGTGGACCGCCTCCTTGCGCTTGGTCAGCTCCTGGAAGACCAGGTCGCTGCTCTCCATCAGCTTGACGATGTCGTCGCTGCGGTCGGCGAGGACCTTGCTGACCTCCTTCGAGCTCTCGAAGAGGGTCTGGATCTCCGCGTCGCGCGAGGCGATGCTCTGCGAGAGCCGCGCGATCCCGTCGAACGACGCCTGGATCTCCGGTGCGGACGCGTCGAGGGTGTCGGCGACCGTGTCGAGCGCGAGGGCGAGCTGGTCGGTGTCGATCTCCTCGGTCGTCGTGGTGAGGTCGCCGAAGACGCCGACGATGTCGTAGGCCGACTCGGTGCGCTCGACGGGGATCGTGCCGCCTTCGGCCAGCTGGCCCTTGCCGCTGGGCTGGAGGTCGAGGAACTTCTCGCCCAGCAGGTTGAGCACCTCGATCGAGGCGCTGCTCTCCTTGCCGAACTCGACGTCGCCGTCGATCTCGAACCTCACCTTGACCCGGTCGCCGTCGAGCGTGACCGCGGTGACCCGGCCGGCGCGGATGCCGCCGACCTGGACGATGTTGCCCTTGTGGATGCCGCTGGCGTCGCTGAACTCGGCGTAGTAGGTCGTCCCGCGGAAGCCGGGGAACTTGCCGAGATTGAAGGTGGCCGCGGAGACCACGGCCATCATCACGAGGGTGATGACGCCGAGACGGAGGACACGGGCGTCGCGAGCCTTGGTTGCGGGGTGATTCATCTGTCCTGACACCTCGGCGCCTTGGACTTGAAGGAGAACTTCCCGATGTAGTCCTGGATCTCCTTGAGGATGGGCAGGTCGGCGATGAGCGGCAGCCGGATCCGGGCGGCGACCCCGCAGACGTAGTACTGGTACCAGGAGCCGTAGGTGCCGGTGCGGACCTGGTCGGTCATCGTCTCGGGCATCCGGTCGAGGAGCTCGGCCAGGTTGGCGCGGTTCTCCTTCTTGTTCAGCAGCTTGGACAGCTCACGCAGCGCCGCGATGTCCTCCTTGAGCAGGGGGCGTCCGCGGCGCAGCAGGTCGGCGACGGCGATGGTGAGCTCGGAGATGTTGTCCAGGGAGGAGCCGATCGTGTCGCGGTCCTTCGCCAGGTCGGTCATCCAGTCCTTGAGCTCGACGATCAGGCTGCTGAGCTGTGCGTGGCGGTCGTCGACCGTCTTGAGGGTCTGGGTGAGGTTGGTGACGACGTCGCCGATCAGCTGGTCGCGGTCGGCCAGCGTCGTGGTCAGCGAGGCGGTGTGGTCGAGCAGGCTGCGCACCGTGCCGCCCTCGCCCTGGAGCACCTGCACGAGGTTCATGCTCAGCTCGTTGACCTGGTCGGGGGTCAGTGCCGCGAACAGCGGCTTGAAGCCGTCGAAGAGCACGGTCAGGTCGAGTGCGGGCTTGGTGCGCTCGACGGGGATCCGTGCCCCGTCGGCGAGGACCTTCGCGTCCTCGGCGCCGGTGCCCTCGAGCAGGGTCATGTAGCGGTCACCGACCAGGTTGAGGAAGCGGATCTCCGCACGCGACGCCGTCGTCAGCTTCACGCCCGCGTCCACCTTGAAGGTCACCAGCGCCTGCGAGCGCCGGTAGTGCTCGACCTTCTTCACCTCGCCGACGTTGACGCCTGCGACCCGGACGTCGTCGCCCTTGCCGAGCATGGTGGCGTTGGTGAAGACCGCCTGGAACTCGTTGCGGTCCCCGAAGCCGATGTTGCCCATGATCACGGCGAGCAGCCCGGTGACGAAGACCGAGACGAGGGTGAACACGCCCAACTTGAACGCCGCGGCCCGGGTGACCGCGTTGCGCTGGTTCCGCCGGCTCATCCGCGCGCCCTCCCCTCGCGCACGACCGGGCCGTAGAGCAGGGAGCCGAGGGCGCCGTAGCGGTCCGGGTCCTCGACGCCGCTCTCGCCGGCGAGCATCGCGTTGACGACGCGCTGCTCGGCCGCGCTGCCGGCGTACCCGCTGTCGATCGACGCGGGCCGGCCGAGCAGTCCCTGCAGCGGCAGCGGGGAGAAGCCGCCCTTCTCGTCGATGTCGGACCCCTGGTCCAGGGGCCGCTTGGGCGCGGGCACGGTGAACTCCGGGAGTCCCGCGCACCAGGGCCCGTGGCCGACCTCGCCGTACGTCGGCAGGTCGCGCTCGTCGTAGGGACGGAACTGGGGCTGGAAGAACTCGATGTACTGCTTGACCACGTTGCCCTCGAAGGTCTTGGACAGGATCGGCGCGTAGTTGGCGGCGCCCCGGATCAGGCAGGGGAACTCCGGCGAGTACTCGGCCAGCAGGTCGAGGACCGGCGCCGTGACCTGGCCCATCCGGATCAGGTTCTGCTCGTTGTCGGCCAGGAACCGCGTCGCGGTGTCGGCCAGGCCCGTGAGGTCGGAGAAGAAGACGTCGAGCTCGGCGGCCTTCTCGGTGACGGTCTTGCTCGTGACCGTGACGTTGTCGAGGACGTCGAGCAGGTCGGGCGCGGCGACGTCGTAGGCGTCGGCGACGTCGGCGAGAGCGACCAGGTCCTTGCGCAGGGTGGGCAGGTGGTCGTCGATGGCGCCGAGGTAGTCGCCGAGCTGGTCCATCGTGGCGCCGAGCTGCTCGCCCCGTCCGTCGAGCGCGGTCGCCAGGGCGTGCAGGGTCGCGTTGAGGTCCGCGGGCCGGACCGCTCGCAGCAGCGGGAACAGGTCGGCGAGGACCTGGCTCAGCTCGACGTTCGTCTCGACCCGGTCCGACGGGATCACGTCGCCGTCCTTCAAGGTCCCCGCGGCGCTCTCGGGGCGCACGAGGGCGACGAACTTCTGCCCGAAGAGCGTGGTGGGGAGGATCCGGACGCCGACGTTCGCGGGGATCCGCTCGGCCGCCTCCGGGTCGAGGGCGAGGGTGATCTCGGCCTGCTCGCCGTCCTGGTCGATCTTGTCGACCCGCCCGACGAGGACGCCGTTGACCCGCACGTCGCCGAACTTCGCCAGCTGGAGGCCGGCGCGGTCCGCCTTCACGGTGACCGTCGTCGAGTCGTCGAAGGTCTTGTTGTAGATCGCGATGGACAGCCAGATCAGCAGCGCGATCGCGGTCAGGAAGCCCACGCCCGCGACGAGGAGCCGGTTGTGCTCGCGGGCGCTGTCGTGATGGATGTTCACCAGCATCGGCGGCTCACCCCGTGATCCTGACGGTGGTCGTCGATCCCCAGATCGCGAAGCTCAGGAAGAAGTCGGCCACGACGATCGTCACGATGCTGGTCCGGATCGCCTTGCCGACCGCTCGACCCACGCCGGCGGGGCCGCCCGACGCCGTGTAGCCGTAGTAGCAGTGGATCAGGATGACCGCGACCGCGAGGAAGAGGAGCTTGAAGAAGGACCAGACCATGTCGATGGGCGGCAGGAACTGCAGGAAGTAGTGGTCGTAGGTGCCGGCGGACTGGCCGTAGATCAGGGTGACGATCAGCCGCGGGGACAGGTACGACGCGAACAGGGCGACGATGTAGAGCGGGATGACCGCGACGAAGGCCGCGACCATGCGGGTGGTCACGAGGAACGGCAGCGACGGGATGCCCATCACCTCGAGGGCGTCGATCTCCTCGGAGATCCGCATCGCGCCCAGGCGTGCGGTGTAGCCGCAGCCCACCGTCGCCGCGAGCGCGATCGACGACACCAGCGGGGCCACCTCACGCGTGTTGAAGTACGCCGAGATGAAGGCGCTGAACTTCGCCACGCCGATCTGGCTGAGGGAGGCGTAGCCCTGGATGCCGACCTCCGTGCCGGCGAAGAAGGCCATGAAGGCGATGACGCCCACCGAGCCGGCGATGAGGCTCAGGCCACCGGCGCCGAAGGCCACCTCGGCGAGCGTGTTGGTGATCTCTCGCGGGTAGCGCTTGATCGCGCGCGGCACCCAGGCGAGCGCCTTGGCGTAGAACAGCAGCTGGTCGCCGTACCCCTCGAGGCCGGAGCGGCCGCTCTTGACCGCATCGCCGAAGAACTCCCCTGCCGCCGCCATCACAACCCCACCGGCGGAGCGACCTGGAAGTAGATGGCGGTGATCACGGCGTTGAGGAAGAACAGCGCCATGAAGGCGATGATCACCGACTCGTTGACCGCGCGCCCCACGCCGCTCGGCCCGCCTCCCGCGTTCAGCCCCTTGTAGGCGCCGATGATCGCGGCCAGCCAGCCGAAGACGATCGCCTTCACCATCGCGATGTAGAGGTCGGGCAGCGAGGCCAGGGCCGTGAAGGACGACAGGAAGGCGCCCGCGGATCCCCCCTGGACGATGACGGTGAAGAAGTAGCCGCCGCCGATGCCGGTGCCGATCACGATGCCGTTGATCATGAACGCGACGAACATGGTGGCGACCACGCGGGGCGCCACCAGGCGCTCGAGGGGGTCGATGCCGAGGACCTCCATGGCGTCGATCTCCTCGCGGATCTTCCGCGCCCCGAGGTCGGAGCAGATCGCGGACCCCGCGGCGCCGGCGATGATCATCGCCGCGGCCATCGGAGCGGCCTCCCGCACCGTGGCCAGCACCGCGGTGGCGCCGGCGAACGACTGGGCGCCGAGCTGGCCGGTCAGGTTGCCGACCTGGAGCGAGATGACCGCGCCGAACGGGATCGACACCATGATCGTCGGCATCAGCGTCACGCTGGTGACGAACCAGGCCTGCTCCAGGAACTCCCGGAGCTGGAAGGGCCGGGTGAAGATGCGCTTGGTCACCTCGACCACCATCAGCGCGATCTCGCCGGGGCCGCGTACGGCCGCCATGGCATTGAACGCCACGCCCCGACTCCTCTCCCCACGGTTCGTCACCGGGCTCGGAACCCGGGACCCCGGCGATAGTAGAACACGTTCTCGTTGTGACCAAGGCGACAGGTCCGCACGGTGGTCTTTTTCTCTCCCTCGCCTGCTCAACGGACCCGCCGTGGCCGAGGTCACGCCGGCGGATCCTAGGATCGGCCCGTGCAGCCCACCGCGTCGCGGCCGTCCCGGCCCCTCGAGATCCTCGGCCGCCACCCCTCCGCGGTGCTGCTGGCCGCTCAGCTCGTGGTCGTCCTGGCCCATCCGGCCCTCGCCGGCTCCGCCGCCGGACGCGCGGTCGTCGGTGTCTTCCAGATGGTCGTGGTGCTGACCGCCGTGTGGGCGGTGCGCCGGACCACCACCCTGCGCTGGGTGGTCCTCCTGCTCGGCGCCCCCGCACTGGTCCTCGCCGTGCTCGAGGCCGTGCAGCCGGACGTGGACTGGATCGTGCTCGCATCCGCGGCGTTCCACGTCCCGTTCTACTTCTTCGTCTCCTACGCGATGATCCGGTACCTGTTCCACGACGACCAGGTCACCGTCGACGAGCTGTTCGCGACCGGCGCCGCCTTCACGGTCGTGGCGTGGGGCTTCGCCTACCTGTACGCCGGCGCGCAGGTGCTCTGGCCCGGGTCGTTCGTCGGCTTCAACAGCCCCGACGGCGAGGTCCCGCTGGACTGGTTCGAGCTGCTCTACCTGTCCTTCACCACGCTCACGAGCGTGGGCCTCTCGGACGTCTACCCGGTGGTCAACCACGCCCGCTCGCTGGTCATGGTCGAGCAGATCGCCGGGGTCTTCTACGTCGCGCTGGTGGTCGCCCGCCTCGTCGGGCTCAGCGCCCGCCGCGGCTGAGCCCGCGCGTCGTCGCCGGCGCTCCCGCGCTCGTCCTCACTTCGTCGCTTCCATCATCTGGCGCAGCTCCTTCTTCAGCTCACCGATCTCGTCGCGCAGCCGGGCCGCCAGCTCGAACTGCAGCTCCGCGGCCGCCGCCTTCATCTGGTCGGTGAGGTCCTGGATCAGCTGGGCGAGGTCGGAGCTCGGCAGGCCGGCCAGCTCGGCGGCGTGGCCACCGATGTCGGTGGTGCGCAGCTGCGGCGTCGGCGACTTCTTCGGCTTGACTCCCCCGGCGCGGCCCTTCTGCCCGACGTCGGCCCAGGTCTGGAGCAGCTCCTGGGTCGTCTCGTCCTCGCGCGCGAGCATCTCGGTGATGTCGGCGATCTTCTTGCGCAGCGGCTGCGGGTCGATGCCGTGTGCCTCGTTGTAGGCCACCTGCCGGGCCCGACGACGGTTGGTCTCCTCGATGGCCGACTCCATCGAGGGGGTGATGCGGTCGGCGTACATGTGCACCTCGCCGGAGACGTTGCGGGCCGCGCGGCCGATCGTCTGGATCAGCGACTTGTCCGAGCGCAGGAAGCCCTCCTTGTCGGCGTCGAGGATCGCGACCAGCGACACCTCGGGGAGGTCGAGGCCCTCGCGAAGCAGGTTGATGCCGACGAGGACGTCGTACAGGCCCAGGCGCAGGTCGCGCAGCAGCTCGATCCGCTTGAGCGTGTCGACCTCCGAGTGGAGGTAGCGGGTGCGGATGCCGGCGTCGAGGAGGTAGTCGGTGAGGTCCTCGGACATCTTCTTGGTCAGCGTGGTGACCAGGACGCGCTCCTCCTTCTCGGCGCGCAGGCGGATCTCGTGGATCAGGTCGTCGATCTGGCCCTTCGTCGGCTTGACGACGACCTGCGGGTCGACGAGCCCGGTCGGGCGGATGATCTGCTCGACCACGTCTCCCTGCACCTTGTCGAGCTCGTAGTCCCCCGGGGTCGCCGAGAGGTAGACGGTCTGCCCGATCCGCTCGAGGAACTCCTCCCAGCGCAGCGGGCGGTTGTCCATCGCGCTCGGCAGGCGGAAGCCGTGCTCGACGAGGTTGCGCTTGCGCGACATGTCGCCCTCGTACATGCCGCCGATCTGAGGGACCGCGACGTGCGACTCGTCGACGACGAGCACGAAGTCCTCGGGGAAGTAGTCGAGCAGGGTGTTCGGCGCGCTGCCACGGCTGCGGCCGTCCATGTGCATCGAGTAGTTCTCGATGCCGGAGCACGAGCCGACCTGGCGCATCATCTCGATGTCGTACGTCGTGCGCATCCGCAGCCGCTGGGCCTCGAGCATCTTGCCCTGCCGCTCGAAGAGAGCCAGCTGCTCGGCCAGCTCGGCCTCGATGCCGCGGATGGCGCGCTCCATCCGCTCCGGCCCCGCGATGTAGTGGCTGGCCGGGAAGACGTAGAGCTCCTCGTCCTCGGTGAGCACCTCGCCGGTGACGGGGTGGAGGGTCATCAGCCGCTCGATCTCGTCGCCGAAGAACTCGATCCGCACCGCGAGCTCCTCGTAGACCGGGAAGATCTCGAGGGTGTCGCCGCGCACGCGGAAGGTGCCGCGGGTGAAGGCGAGGTCGTTGCGGGTGTACTGGATCTCGACCAGCCGGCGCAGCACCGAGTCGCGGTCGTGCTCCTCGCCGACGCGCAGGCGGACCATCCGGTCGACGTACTCCTGCGGGGTGCCGAGACCGTAGATGCAGGACACCGTCGACACCACGATGACGTCGCGGCGGGTGAGCAGGCTGTTGGTCGCGGAGTGCCGCAGCCGCTCCACCTCCTCGTTGATCGAGGAGTCCTTCTCGATGTAGGTGTCGGTCTGGGGGACGTACGCCTCGGGCTGGTAGTAGTCGTAGTAGGAGACGAAGTACTCGACCGCGTTGTCGGGGAAGAGCTGCCTCAGCTCGTTGGCGAACTGCGCGGCGAGCGTCTTGTTGGGCTGCAGGACGAGCATGGGGCGCTGCACCTGCTCGGCGACCCAGGCCACGGTCGCGGTCTTGCCCGTGCCGGTGGCACCGAGCAGCACGACGTCCTGGACGCCGTCGTTGAGCCGCTTGGTGATCTCCGCGATCGCCGCCGGCTGGTCCCCGGACGGGGTGTAGTCGGACTGGACGTGGAAGGGCGCGACGCGACGCTCGAGATCGGTGACCGGACGCATGCTGCCAGCGTACGGGCGGCCACGGACAGTCAGGTCCGCGAGGGCCGGTCGGGCGGCACGCGCAGGACGTGGAGGGCGGTGGCGAGCATGGCGTAGTGCCCGACGAGCATGAGGATCTCGATCCGCTCGCGGTCGTCGAAGCGCTCGCCCAGCTCGGCCCACAGCGGGTCCGCGATGTCCTGCTCGGCGAGCAGCGCGTCCGTGGCACGCAACAGCAGACGCTCGCGGACGGTGAGGGTGTCGGCGGTGCCGCCGTCCTCGACCGCTGCGAGCTCGGCGGCCGAGAGGCCGGCACGCCGGGCCAGCCGCCGGTGCTGGGCCAGCTCGTAGGCCGACCCCCGGCGGCCCGCGACCCGGACGATGACCAGCTCCGACTCGCGTCGCGAGAGCCGTCCGCCGGGCATCAGACGGCCGGCGAAGTGCAGCCAGCCCCAGAACAGCCGGCGGTGCCGGCCGAGGGTGAGGAAGACCGCCGGGGGCTCGGTTCCCTGGACGCGGCCGGCGGCCCGTGCGAACAGCGCGACGAGCGGGCCGACCTCACGCCACCCGCCGGGGGCGATCCGCGCCGCGGGACCGCTCATGAGGTCCGCCGTGCCTGCTCGACGGCCGGGAGGACCCGGTTGGCGCCGTAGTTGAAGGCCCGCATCGCGAGGGCGTAGCCGGGTGGGAAGTACCGCTGCAGCCAGTGCGCGAGCCGGATGTCGGCCGAGGTGTAGACCCAGTAGCGGTTGCGCAGCGCCCCCGCCCAGATGGCCTCCGCGGCGCGCTCCGGGGAGACCGCCCGCCTCTGGAAGTGCCGGCGAGCGCGGACGAACGCCCGGCTCTGCTGGTCGATGCCCGCGATCCGGATGGTCTCGACCAGGCCCGTGTCGACGCCGCCGGGGCAGACCAGGCTGACGCCGATGCGGTGCTTGCGCAGGTCGTAGCGCAGCACCTCCGACACCCCGCGCAGGCCGAACTTGGTCGCGCTGTAGGCGGCATGCCACGGCATCGCGATGATCCCCGCCGCCGAGGAGACGTTGACCAGCTGGCCGCCGCGCCCGGCGTCGATCATCGGGGGCAGGAACTCCTCGATGACGTGGATCGGCCCCATCAGGTTGACGTCGACCAGGCGCTGCCAGTGCTCGGGCTCGAGGCTGCGCACCGTGCCCCAGATCGCGATGCCGGCGACGTTGAGGACCACGTCCATCGCCCCGGACCGCTCGGTGACCAGGGCGGCGAGCCGGCGAACCTGTGCGTGGTCGGACACGTCGGCCACCTCGGCCGTGGCGACCGTTCCGCCACGCGCCCGGATCGCGTCGGCGACGGCGGCGAGCGCCTCGGGCTGGACGTCGGTCAGGTGGAGCACGGCACCGCGGTCGGCGGCCTGCTCGGCGACGGCGCGGCCGATGCCGCTGGCGGCGCCGGTGACCAGGACCTGTTTGCCGGTCAGCTCACGGACGGGAGCGCGGAACCACATGGGGCGGATCTCCTCACAGCAGGGGGCGGAGCGGGGCGAGCACTGCCTCGGTGAACTTGCGGTGCACGTCGCGGGCCTCCCACTCGCCGCTGGTGAGCTCGAGGCAGTGCGACTGGTCGACCTCGAAGATCTCCTCCAGCACCCGGGCGAAGCCCTCGTCGATGATCTCGACGTTGATCTCGAAGTTGCCCGACAGGCTCAGGCGGTCGATGTTGGCGGTGCCGACCGTGGCCCACGTGCCGTCGACCGTCGCGGTCTTCGCGTGCACCATGGCGTCGCGGTAGCGCAGGATCCGCACACCGGCGTCGAGGAGCTGGGTGAAGTGGCCGCGCGAGATCCAGTCGGCCACGATGTGGTTGGACTTCAGCGGCAGCAGCAGGCGTACGTCGACGCCGCGGCGCGCGGCCGCCTTGACCGCGTCGATGAAGTCCTCGTCGGGCAGGAAGTAGGCCTGCGTCATCCACACGTTGCGGCTGGCCCGGTTGATCGCCTCGATGTACATCGCGCGGATGGGGAACATCCACAGCCGCGGGACGTTGCGCTGCACGCGCACCCGCGGCTCCCAGGTCGAGGCAGTCTCCAGGAGCAGTGGACGCTCCGACCCGCGGAGCCGGCGCCGCCGGTTGAGGTTCCAGAAGTCCGCGAACGCCCGCTTGAGGTCCCACACGGCCGGGCCCGTGATCCGCACGTGCGTGTCGCGCCACTCCGACTCGTAGGCGGAGCCGATGTTGTAGCCGCCCACGAAGCCGACGTTGTCGTCGACGACCAGGATCTTGCGGTGGTCGCGGCCGTAGCGGCGCAGGTCGAAGAAGCGCCAGCCGGCGGCGTAGACCGGGTAGCGCAGCACCTTGACGCTCGGGGGGAAGCGCTGGAAGGTCGGCGGGACGACGAGGTTCGCGAAGCCGTCGTAGATGCAGTACACGTCCACGCCGCGCTCGGCGGCCTCGATGAGCGCCCGCTTGAAGCGCTCGCCGGTCGCGTCGCCCTTCCAGATGTAGGTCTCGAAGAGGATCTGGCGCTGGGCCCCGGCGATGGCGGCCAGCATGTCGTCGTACAGGTCGCGCCCGAAGGTGTACGTCGTGACGTCGCCGCCGCCGACCGCCACCGTCCGCGGCGGCGTCGTGGGGAACGGCTTGGGACGCTTGCCCCGGCGCCGGTAGGAGTCGACCAGCGACATCGCGATCGCGACCACGAAGGGCACGCCGAGCAACGCCAGCAGGATGCGCCGCAGCGCGGTCCGCAGGCCGGCCAGCAGGTCGTCGTCCTCGTGCGCCACGCGCGTCAATCTAGCGCCCGCCGCCCGGGGCTACTGCGCGCCCTCGCCGGTGCCCTCGCCGGATCCGACGCCGGTGTTGGTGCCGCTGAGCAGCTCGAGGCGGTCGACCAGCCACTCGCCGCCGACCAGCGTCATGGTCATGCTGACCCGCTGCTCCTCGATCTTCACGTCGGCGCTCTCCTCGTCGGTGATCGCCTGGTCGACGAAGGCGACGACCTCGACCTGGGTGTCGTCGACGGCCCGTGCGGCCGCGTCGACGACCTCGCCCTGGGCCGACACCTTGCCGTCGACGATCGCCTTCTGCAGGTCGCCGACGTTGGGCGCCAGCTTCTCCCGCAGGTCGGCGTTGGCGATCCTCTCCAGCCAGGCGAAGTCGTGCTCGCCCTCCTTCCAGGAGTACGTCGTGATCTCGGCGAGCACCCCCTTGGCCGCCTCGAGAGCGGCCTTCTCCGCGTCGGCCTCGGCGGCCAGCGTCTGCGTGCGCGAGCGGGCGTCGCGCAGGTCGTCCGTGGCGCCCCGCTCCTGGGCGACCAGCCAGCCGATCACGGCGAGGCTCGCCACCAGGGCGGCGACCAGGGCGATGACGAGGTTCCCGGACCGCGGCGACGTGCTCGACCCGCTCATCGCACCGGCCCGGGGGCGTGGGCGGCACCGCGCTGGAGGGTGGCGAAGGACGCGGCACAGCGGCCGTCCTTCTGCAGCGGCCGGCGCTCGGTCCGCTTCGGGTTGAGGCGCGCGGTGCCGTAGCTGCAGCGCGGGTCCATGTCCGGGATCAGCGCGATGCGCAGCTCGCCGTCGCGGACCTTGGCGAGCACCGAGCGCAGGCCGGGCGCGTAGTTCTGCAGCAGCTCGCGCAGGTGGGGCTCGTAGGAGCGGAACACGTCGGTGAAGCTGACGCCCGTCGACAGGAACCCGGGAAGGACCGCGTTGGCGTCCTCGACCAGGCGCACCAGCTCGGCGAGCTGCCCGGGCCCCCGGCCGAGCAGGTCGCGCAGCTCGGGGTCGTAGTCGCGCAGGAACCGGGCGAACTGCTTCGAGGAGGTCGCCAGCCGCCGCAGGGAGTCGGCGTTGTCGGTCGCGATGGACAGGACGCCGCCCGCGTTGTCGATCACGCGGTCGGTCTCGGGCCACACCTGGTCCAGGGTCTGCAGGATCGCGGTGCCCTGGTCGAGGATCTGGCCGAGGTCCTCGCCGGTGCCCTTGAGGCCGGTGCTGAGCTCGCCGAGGACGATCCGCAGCTTCTCGTCGTCGATCTGGCGCAGCACGTTGTTGACGGCGACCACCGTCGAGCTGAGGCTCTTCGGCAGGTCGGTCGACTCCGCGGGGACGACGTCGCCGCTCGCGAGGTAGGGCCCCTTCGCCTGCTGCGGCTGGAAGTCCAGGTACTGCTCGCCGACCGGCGACAGGCTGCGCACCCGGGCGAGGGACGCCTTCGGGATGTCGGTGCCCGTCGTGATCGCGATCGTCGCCTCCACCCCGTCCTTCGCGGGGACGATGGAGCGCACCTTGCCGACCTTGATGCCCCGGTAGGTGACCACCGACCCCTCGAACAGGCCGCCGGTCTGCGCGAGCTGGACCTTCACCTCGACCGGACGCGAGGTCAGCGGCTGGTCGAGGACGGCGGCGAAGATGTAGGCGGTCGTCACGACCAGCACCACGATGATGCCCGCGAGGCTCAGGTAGAGCCGGTTGCCCAGCAGCTTCATCTCAGGCCCCCCGTCCGAACAGTCCGCCGAGGAGGTTGCCGATCCCGAGCGGGTCGCTCGTCGTACCGGACCCGCTCCCGGTGCCTCCCGCTCCCCCGCCGCCCGAGCCGCCCGAGCCGCTCTTGCTCGTGGCGCCGGACTTGGCCCCGCCGAGCCCCGGCAGCAGGTTGCCGAGCCCGATCAGGTCGAGCAGGTCGGTCACCAGCCCGTTCACGGTGCCCGAGAGCAGCCCGCTGACGTTGAGGTTGTCGAGGTGCAGCTCGAGGGCGATGTTGAGGTAGTCGGTGCCGATCACCTCGTCGGCCGAGGCCGACGCCTTGATGACCGCGCGCAGCGACTGCTCGAAGGTCCCGTTGTTGGCGGCGAACTCCGCCAGCACGGGCTCGAGCTCGCTGAGCATGGTGAGCAGCTGGGTGCGGGTCTTGGCCACCGTGTCGTTGGCCGCGCCGGTGAACTTCTCGACCTCGGCGAGCAGCTCGGTGAACGCCGGCGTCTTCTCGCGCAGCACCTTGGCCGCCGGACGGATCTCGCGCAGCGCGCGGTTGATGGTCTTCTTGCGGCCGTTGAGCGTCTTGGCCAGGGAGTTCATGGAGGTCAGGACGCTGTCGATGGCCTCGGTGGTCGAGCTCGCCTGGGTCAGGAACACCGACGCCTTGTCGAGGAGTGCGCGGTAGTCGCCCTCGTTCCCGTTGAGCGCGGTGTTGAGCTCCTCGGTGACCGTTTGCAGCTGGTCGAGACCACCGCCGTTGATCAGCAGCGAGGCCTGCGCCAGGGCGTCCTCGACCGATGGAGCCGTCCGGGTGCTCTCCCGTGGCAGCGCCGCCCGGTCCGCGAGCACGGCACCGGTGGCCGGGTTGGTCACGTCCACGAAGAGCTCGCCGAGCGGGGTCGTGTAGCGCAGCCGGGCCTGGGCGCCGTCGCGGACCTGGGCGTCCTTCTTCACGGTCAGGGTCGCGACGGCGGTGAAGTCGTCGGCCTCGATCGACTTGACCTTTCCCATGTCGACGCCGTTGACCTTGACCGGTGCGCCGACCGCCAGGTTGAGCGCGTCGTCGAACTGGGCCGTGATCTCGATGGTGTCGCCCGACACGCCGGTCCCGGGGATCGGCAGGTCGCGCATCGTCGTACTGCAGGCGGACAGCACGCCCAGCACCAGCGCCAGCAGGGCGGCCAGTCCGGTGCGGACGGCGGCGGGAGTCCTCAGGGCAGTCATCGCGTCCTCACGATCCCGGCTGGGTGCCGTTGATGACATTGCACAGCGGACCGAGCAGGCCCTTGCAGAGCGTCTGCAGGATCCCGCCCAAGGGGTCCAGGATCAGCGGGTCGATGCGCACCGGGAGTCGGTCCCCCTCGATCAGCTGGAGGTTCTGCAGCGCGAGCGGCATCACGCGGAGGATCTCGGCGAGCTGGTCCTGCTTGGTGAGCAGCGTGCGCATCAGCGTCGTGGATCCGTCCAGGCTGTCCACGATCGACTGCCGGTTGTCGACCGCGAACTTCGCGACCGTGGTGACCGCCTTGTCGAGCGAGCGCAGCGCCTGCTGGAAGTTCCCGCGCTCCTCCGCGAGGAGCTGCGAGGCCTGCGACACCTGCTGGATGAAGGTGCGCGCGGTGTCCTCGTTGGCGGCGACCGCGGTCAGCAGGACGTCGAGCGACTTCAGCGTCGCCGCGATGTCCTCCCGGTGGGCCGCGATGCCGTCGACGCCGTCGGCGAGCGAGTGGATCGTCTGGTTGAGCAGCGGTCCCCGGCCCTGGAGGGCCTGGGTCCCCGCGTCGATGAACTGCTGCACGGCCTTGGTCGTCTCGGCGTTGCCGCCGATGCCGGTGGCGAAGTCGTTGAGGGACTCCAGCACCTGGTCGAAGTCGACCGGCGTCTGGGTCCTCTCCAGCGCGATCGTGGCGTCGTCCTGCAGCTTCGGGCCCTCGCGGTAGACCGGCGTCAGCTCGACGTACCGGTCGGTGGCGACGGAGCGCGCCACCACGACCGCGCCGGCGTCGGCCGGCACCGGCTGGTCGGCGTCGATCTCCATGGTGACGAGCACCCGGTCCCCGTCGGGCTCGATCGAGGTGATCGAGCCGACCGAGACGCCGAGGACGCCCACGTCGTTGCCGACGAAGAGCCCCGCTGAGTCGGCGAAGTAGGCCTTCACGGTCATCGTCTCCGAGCCACCCACGACGCCGCAGCCCGAGGGGAGCAGGACGACGAGAGCGGTCACGACGGCGACGGCCGCACGCCGGGTGAGAGCGAGAGGTCCGGTCATCGCTGGCACGTCCCTTCCAGCTTGCAGGAGGCATCGTCGGCCGGGAGCGCGGGCGGCTGGACGTAGAGCGGCAGGTACGGTCCGCTGCCGGTCGCGTTCGCCACGTAGCGGACCGCGGGCGCCATCTGCTCCAGCAGGCGGGTCAGCTGCTTGTCCTGGCTGTTCAGCGTGTCGAGCACCGCGTTCACGTCCTCGAGCGCCGGCTCGAGCTTGCCGTTGGTCGACCGCACGATCGCGGTCAGCGCCTTCGAGAGCTCGGTGGTCTCGACGAGCAGCCGGTGGATCGCCTCGCGGCGCGCGGTGATCTCGCCGACGACCAGGTTGGTCTGCTCCATCAGGCCGACGATGTCCTGGCTGCTGGCCGAGAGCTGGTCGGTGACCTTGCGGGTCGACTCGAGCAGGTCGCCGACCTGGTCGGAGCGCTTCGAGACGACCTCCGAGAGACGGGCGACGCCCTCGAGCGCCGGCCCGATCTCGTCCTGGCTCGCCCCGAGGGTCCCGGCCATGGCCGTGAGGGCCTTGGCGAGCAGCTCGGGGTCGAGCTCGCCGAGCGCCTCGGTGCCCTTCTCGATGACGTCCTGGAGGTTGTAGGGCACCGAGGTGCGCTCCAGCGGGATCTGGTCGTTGGCCAGGGTGCCGGAGCCGTTCGGGTCGACCTCGAGATAGTGGGTGCCCAGCAGCGTGGCCACCTTCACCGTCGCGGTCGAGCGGTCGCCGAGCTCGGTGTCGGAGTCGAGCGCGAAGGTGACCAGCACGTGGTCCTTCTCGATCTCGATCCCGGTGACCTTGCCGGAGATCACGCCGTGGACCTGGACGTCCTCGCCGGTGCGGAGCCCGGCGGTGTGCTCGAGGACGGCGGTGTACGTCTTCGTGCCGAAGGTGGCGACGCTGAGGTAGACGACGGCGGCGCCGATCAGGCCGAGGACCACCAGGGTCACGATGCCGACGCGGAGCGGGTTGCGCTCGTTCATGGGCTTCATCGGCACGCCTCCGACCACGGTCCGTTGTTGCCGACCGGGTTGATGCCCGTGCCGTTCGCGGTGAGCGCCACCGAGAACGAGCAGACGTAGACGTTGAGTGCGTTCTCGTACGACGTCGCCCGCCCCAGTGACTCGAACACGGTGGTGAAGGCGGGCACCGCCTCGACGAGGCTGGCGCGGGACCTCTCGAACATGTCGGCCACGGTCACGAGACGGTCGGTGGTCCTGGTCAGGGGCACCTTGACCTCCTTGAGCAGCGAGCTGGTCGCGCCGACGAGGCGGCTGACCCCGTCGATCGAGGCGCCGATGGACTTGCGGTCCTCGGCCAGGCCCGTCATCAGCGCGCGCAGCTCCGCGACGGTCTGCGAGAGCTCGTCGCCACGTCCGGCGATGTTGTCGAGCACCGGCTTCAGGTTCGTCATCACCTCGCCGATCACGGCGTCGCGGTCGGCGAGGAAGCTGGAGAGCCGCCCGGTCTGCTCGAGGAGCTGCTCTACCGTGCCACCCTCGCCCTGGAGCACCTTCACCAGCGAGGTCGCGAGCTGGTTGACGTCACCCGGCTGGAGGACCTTGAACAGCGGTCGGAAGCCGTTGAGCAGGCCGGTGAGGTCGAAGCCCGGGTCCGTCCGGGTGATGGGCACGGTCGCCCCGTCCTTCAGGGGAGCGCCGCGCTCGGCGCCCTGGACCAGGGAGATGTAGCGCTGTCCGAGCAGGTTCTGGTAGCGCATGACCAGCTTGGTCGTGTCGAGCACCTGCTGGTCCTCGACCAGCTCCAGGCCGATCTGGGCCCCCTCCTCCGTCGCCTCGATGCTGGTGACCTGCCCGACCCGGACGCCGGCGGCCTTGACGTCGTCGCCGATCCGCAGGCCGCTGACGTCGGCGAAGTCGGCCGTGAGCTCCCGGGTGTCGCCGCTGACGCCGTTCTGCATGGTGTTGACCAGCAGGACCAGCATGAGTCCACTCGCCACGGCGAAGGCGGCGAACTTGATCGCGATCGAGCGCAGCCCGGTCATCGGTCCTCCCCCCACAGCCGGCCGACTCCGGCCGGGTCGCTGCTGCCCGTGCGGTACACCGGCCGCTGCCCGCTCCCGTAGTACGGCGGCGGGGAGAGGCGCAGCGTCCCGTCGGTGTTGACGAAGCCCCCGCGGACCGCCTGCGGCAGGGTCGTCCCGAGCGCGATGTTGACCGCAAGTGCGTCGGTGATGCCGGCCTTGCGGTTGTCGTGGACGGCGTCCAGCAGCACGGCCGACCCGTCGATGAAGTCCACCAGCCGCTGCTGGTTCTTCCGCAGGAAGGCGTTCGACGTCCGTGCCAGGTTGGTGCCGCCGCTGATGAGCGCGGTGATGGCGGCCTCCTGGGTGACGATGGTGTGGAGGGTGACGAGGACGTCGTCGGTCGCGTCCAGCAGGTCGGGCGCGATCTCGTCGACGAGCCGGGTCGTCGACGCGAGCGCCTCGAGGTCGGCCCGCACCTGGGGCATCCGCGGGTTGATCCGGTCGAGATAGCCGTTCAGGGTCCGCACGGTGGCGCCGATCTGGCCCCCGCGTCCGTCGAGCGCCTCCGCTGCCGAGCCGATCGCCGAGGCGAGCTCGGCCGGTCCGAGCGCCTTGACCAGGCGGTCGATGTCGTCGAGGGCCTGCTGGAGCTCGAGGGTCTCCTGCGAGTCGTCGGCGGGGATCTTGGCGCCCGTCTTCAGCTCGCCCGCCGGGGCGCCGTGCACGACCAGGTCGACAAAGGTGGTGCCGAAGACGGTCGCCGGGAGGATCCGGGCGACGACGTTGCCCGGGACGACGTCCATGTCGTCGCGCGACATCTCCATGTCGACGGTCACTCCGCCGGAGGCGGCCCGGCTGATCTCGCTGACCTTGCCGACGATGACGCCGTTCATCTTCACGTCGGAGCCCGAGCGGAGCGCGCCACCGGCGTTCGCGACCTCGGCGCTGACGTGGGGCTTGGAGCCGAACGTGCCATTGCTGCGCAGGGTGATGAACGCGCCGATGACGGCGAGCGCGACGAGCGCGATCAGGCCGCGGCGGGCCATCTGGTTGCGGGAGACTTCGCGTGCCATGTCCTCACCTCACCCCGAGATCCGGAAGCCCGGGTCGCCACCCCAGAACACCAGGGTGAGGACCATGTCGAGGAGCACGATCGACACGATGCTGGCGCGGATGCCGGTGCCCGTCGCCTCGCCGACCGCCTGCGGGCCACCGCCGACCCGCATGCCGTACCAGCAGTGGATCAGTGCCACCGTCAGCGCGAAGACGAGGATCTTCACGATCGAGAACACGATGTCGCGGCCCTGGATGAAGGTGGAGAAGTAGTGGTCGTACTGGCCGGGTGACTGCCCGAACAGGATCACGACGGAGGCCTGCGAGGCGATGTAGCTCCCGATCAGGCCGATCAGGTAGAGCGGCAGGATGGCGACCATGCAGGCGATCACCCGCGTGGCGACGACGTAGCGCATCGCGCTCACGGCCATCACCTCCAGGGCGTCGATCTCCTCGTGGATCTTCATCGAGCCGATCTGGGCCGTGAACCGGCAGCCCACCTGGGCACCGAGCGCGAGGGCGGCGATGAGCGGTGCGAGCTCCCGGGTGTTGACGCTGGCCGAGATGAACCCGGTCAGCGGCGCGAGGCCCACGATCTCCAGACCGTTGAAGCCCTCGATCCCGATCGAGGTGCCGGCGGCCACGGAGAGCAGGATCATCACGCCGACCGTGCCGCCGCCGACGAGGAGCGCGCCGCTGCCCCAGGCGATGTCCTTGATCTGGCGCAGCACCTCCTTGGGGTACAGCGCGACCGTCGTCGGGATCTCGCGGAAGACCTTGCCGGAGAAGCTGACGAAGGAGCCGAGCATCGCGAGCGTGCTCATGACGGCGTCGGCGACCGCGACGAGGGCGTCGGAGAGGCGGTCTCCGACGCCGCGGCCGAGCTGGACCTCGGACATCACGCACCTCCGGGGAAGAGCATGACGTAGGCCTGGGTCAGGCCGACGTTGATGACGGCCAGCAGGATCACGCTGAGGACCACGGCCTGGTTGACCGCGTCAGCGACCGCCTTCGGTCCGCCGCGGGCGCTGAGACCCTTGTGGGCGCACACGATGATCGCCACGAACCCGAACAGCAGGCCCTTGAACTCGGCGAGCGCGAGGTCACCGGGCTGGGCCAGGCCGACGAAGGAGTCGAGATAGGTGCCGGAGGAGATCTGGCCGCCGCCCACGACGATCACGAACGCCGTCGTCATCGCGGTCATCGCCACGATCACCGTCAGCAGCACCGACACGAGCAGCGCGGCGAGGATGCGCGGGGCGACCAGGCGCTGGATCGGCGAGATGCCCATGACCTTGAGGGCGTCGATCTCCTCGCGCACGGTCCGCGCGCCGAGGTCGGCACAGACCGCCGAGCCCACGGCGCCGGCGATCATCAGCGAGGTGACCAGCGGTGCACCCTGGCGGAGCACGCCGATGCCGTTGACGGCGCCGATGAACGACTGCGCGCCGATCTGGTTGGCGGCCGCGCCGATCTGGACGGAGGTGATCACGCCGAACGGGATCGCGACCAGGATCGTCGGCAGCAGCGAGACCCGGGTCATGAACCAGCACTGCAGCAGGAACTCCGACCACGAGAAGCGCCGCGCGACGATGTCGGAGAAGCCCCACTGGATCGACTCGACCGCGAGCTTGACCAGCTCGCCGGTCGTCACCACGCCGGCCTTGAACCGGCCGGTCAGGTTGTCGAGGACGGAGCGCCCCCCGGCGACGACGGCGCTCACCGCGGGACCCGCCCGCCGCCGCCCAGCTCAGTGCTCGGCCGTGCCATACCAACCCCTGCCTGCCACCCGGTGAACCCGGTGCCTCCGCCCCCCGGCGACTGCCTGTTGCTCGGTGTAACACTTATCACGCGAATTGGTCACGCGTCCGCAGATGACCACGCGGCGACATCCGCGGACCGCGCCGCGGCCGGTGGAGGCCGGCGGCCAGGATCAGGAAGGGCACCCGCCCGCGGTGGCCGGACCAGGGACGCAGGTAGCGCGCGAGCTCGGCGTCGTCGAACAGCCGGCCCTCCAGCGCCCAGCCGACGTCCTTGGCCACGTGGTAGTCGCCGTAGGACACCGCGTCCGGGTCGCCCAGCGCCCGCTGCCGGACCTCGGCCGCGGTCCACACCCCGATCCCCGGCAGCGCGCGGAGCCGCGCCTCCGCCTCCGCGCCGGGCAGGCCGGCCGCCCGCTCCAGCGCCTCGGCATGGCGCGCGGCGGTCACGACCGCGCGGCTGCGCGCCGGGTCGATGTGGAGCCGCAGCCACTCCCAGGACGGCACCGTCCGGAGTGTCGCGGCGTCGGGGGGAACCATCAGTCCGTGCGCAGCCCCGGGGCCCGGCGCGGGCTCGCCGTGGCGTCGTACCAGGGCGCGGAAGCCGGCGAACGCCTCCTGGCCGGTGACCTTCTGCTCGATGATCGCGGGCACCAGGGCCTCCATGACCAGCCCGGTGCGCCCGAGGCGCAGGTGCGGGTGGCGGCGCCAGGCCTCGACCAGCACCGGGTGGCGCGGCTCGAAGCCGGTCCAGTCGTCGAGCTCGCCCAGCAGGGCGGGCAGCTGGTCGAGGGCCCACGCGGCGCCGGGCCCCCAGGCGTGGGCCGTGACGGCGCCCGCGGCGTCCTGCTCGGACACGGCGAGCGCGACGGGCCCCTCCGGAGTCCGGCTCGCGCGCCAGTGGCGCCCGCCGGTCGCCAGCCGATGGGTGGGGTCGCCCGCTCCGCGCCGCTGCTGGCGCAGCAGCGACCCGACCGGGACCGGACGGCCCGGGCGCCAGGTGCGCACGCCGTCGGGGGCGGCCGCGTCCGGGGAGGTCACCGCAGCACTGTACGGCGGCGGCGGGTCGCTGCGCTCCGTGCCGGGAGACACTAGACTCTCTCGCGCAACGACGAATCCCCTTCGTTGATCTCCCCACTTCCTCAGGCTCCGGAGGGCAGTTGAGCATCGACACCACCCGCGGCCGGCGCGCCCGCCTCGACCAGGAGGCGGTCCTCCAGGCCGCCGAGGCGCTGGTCGACCGCGACGGGTACGACGCCCTCACCATGACCTCCCTCGCCGCGGAGCTCGAGGCCCGGGTCTCCTCGCTCTACAACCACGTCGCGAACCTCGAGGACCTGCGCGCGCTGATCCAGGTCCGGGCGATGCGCCTGCTCGGCGAGCACGTCCGGGCCGCCGCCATGGGCCACGCGGGGATCGGGGGCCTGCGCGCCCTGAGCCACGCCCTGCGCGACTTCGCCCGCACCCACCCGCAGCGCTACGCCGCCCTCACCCGGCCGCCGATCGACCGCGAGGAGTTCTTCGCCGCCGCACTGGAGGCGATCGAGGCGCTCGCCGTGATGGTCCGCTCCGCCGGGCTCCCCGACGACCGCCTGCTGCAGAGCGCGATGGCGCTGTTCGCCTCCCTGCACGGGTTCGTGTCCCTGGAGGTCGCCGGCTACTTCGGCGACCTGTCCGGGACGAGCGCGGAGAGCCTGGACCTCGATCTCGTCTACGAGCAGGTCATCGACGGCGCGGTGAGCGCCGCCTCCCTCGAGGGCACCCGCTGAGCCGATGCTGCTGCGCGAGCTGGTCGACGTCTCCCGACAGGTGGCCGCGACGCGCTCGCGCAAGGAGAAGACCGGCCTGATCAGCGCCCTCCTGGCCGCGGCCGAGCCGCGCGAGCGCGCGCTCGTGGCGCACTACCTGAGCGGGCGGCTGCGCCAGCGACGGACCGGCCTGGGCTGGCGCGGTCTGCGGTCCCTCCCCGAGCCCGCGCCGGCCTCGACCCTCGAGGTGGTCGAGGTGGACGCGGCGTTCGAGGCGATCTCCCGGCTCGCCGGCGCCGGGTCCGCCGGGCTGCGCAGCGCCGCGGTCGCGGAGCTCTTCGGGCGCGCCACGGCACCGGAGCAGGAGTGGCTGCGCGCGGTGACGGTGGGCGAGGTCCGCCAGGGCGCGCTCGAGGCCCTGGTGACCGAGGCGCTCGCCAGCGCGGCGGGCGTCCCGTTGGCCGCCGTACGCAGGGCCGCCATGCTCGCCGGCGGGGCGACGTACGTCGTCGACGCGGCGTTCGCCGGCCCCGACGCGCTCGCCGAGGTCGGCCTGACCGTCGGGCGTCCGGTGCTGCCGATGCTCGCGTCCTCCGCCCCGGACGTGGCCGCGGCCGTCGCGAAGGCGGCGGGAGCCGGCTCCGGCATCGTGGGCGTCGACGCGAAGCTCGACGGCATCCGGATCCAGGTGCACCGCTCCGGCGGCGACGTCGTGGTCGCCACGCGCAGCCTCGACGACATCACCCACCGCCTCCCCGAGGTGGTGGCGGTCGCCCGCGCGCTGCCCGCCGAGAGGCTGGTGCTCGACGGCGAGGCGCTGTGGCTCGCCGCGGACGGACGGCCGCGGCCGTTCCAGGAGACCGCCTCCCGCACCGCCAGTGCCGGCGCGCCGACCGACGCCGTGGTGACGCCGTACTTCTTCGACGTGCTGCACCTCGACGGCGCCGACCTCATCGACCGGCCGGCGCGCGAGCGCTGGCAGGTGCTCGAGGACCTGGTCCCGGCCGAGCACCGGGTCCAGCGCTGGGTCGGCGACGACGTGGAGGCCGCGGCGGCGTTCACCTCCTCGGTCCTCGCCTCGGGCCACGAGGGCGTCGTCGTGAAGTCCGTCGACGCGCCCTACGACGCCGGTCGACGCGGCTCCGCCTGGGTCAAGGTCAAGCCGGTCCACACCCTCGACCTGGTCGTCCTGGCGGTCGAGCACGGCTCCGGCCGACGCCGCGGGTGGCTCTCCAACATCCACCTCGGGGCGCGCGACCCGTCCTCGCCGACGGGCTTCGTGATGCTCGGCAAGACGTTCAAGGGCATGACCGACGCGATGCTCGCCTGGCAGACCGAGCGCTTCCGCGAGCTGGAGGTCGCCGACGACGGCTGGGTGGTGACCGTGCGGCCGGAGCAGGTCGTCGAGATCGCCTTCGACGGTCTGCAGCGCTCGACCCGCTATCCCGGCGGCCTGGCCCTGCGGTTCGCCCGCGTGGTGCGCTACCGCGACGACAAGACCGCCGACGAGGCCGACACGATCGAGACGGTCCGCTCCCTGGCAGGCTCCTGACCGCCTTCCGCCCACGACTCGTCACGGATGTTGCAACACCGAGTTGCACGTCTCGTACACTGCGGCCATGGCGACCAACGCACCCGCAACCGACGGCCGTCGCAAGGCGGCAGCAGCGCGGCGCCGCGCGCGCCAGGCGGAGATCATCGCGGCGACCCGCCAGATCTTCGACTCCAAGGGCGTGCGCGACGTCCAGATCGAGGAGATCGCGAGCGCGGTCGGCATCAACCGGGCGATCGTCTACCGCCACTTCACCGGCAAGGAGGAGCTCTTCGCGCTCACCCTCGTCGGCTACCTGGAGGAGCTGCACGACGCGATGGCCGCAGCCGCCGCGAGCAGTGAGCGGCCCTCCGAGCGACTGGAGCGCATCGTCGGGGCCTTCGTCGACTATGGCGTGGCGCACCCTGCGTTCGTCGACTGCGCGCAGGCGCTGATGGTGCGCCCGGGCGACGAGCTGCTCGACGAGATCGCCGAGGGCCCGCTGTTCCGTCTCGGCCGCGGCATCACGTCCTGCCTGACCGTGCTGTCCGACACCCTCGTGGACGGCGTGGCCCAGGGTGCCTTCGAGCTCAGCGACGACGCCGTCCTGCTCGCCAACGCCCTCTACGCCAGCGGCCTGGGCGCGCTCCAGCTCGCTCGGCTCGGCATCCTGGTCAGCGAGGCGGCTCCCGGCATCCCCACCGTCGGCCAGATCTCCGCCGCGCAGGTCCGCTCCTACCTGGTGCGCTCGGCCCTGGCCCTGGTGACCGCCTGAGCCTCCCCGTACGACGAACGGCCCGCCCCCACCGGGACGGGCCGTTCGCTGCGAGCTGCCGGGAGGCTCAGCGCTCCATGATCGCGACGACGCCCTGGCCGCCGGCCGCGCAGACGGAGATGAGCGCCCGGCCGCCGCCGTTGGCCTTGAGGAGCTTGGCGGTGTTGGCGACGATCCGGCCGCCGGTCGCGGCGAAGGGGTGGCCCGCGGCGAGCGAGGAGCCCTTCACGTTGAGCTTGGCGCGGTCGATCGAGCCGAGCGGCGCGTCGAGACCGAGGCGCTCCTTGCAGAACACCGGGCTCTCCCACGCGGCGAGCGTGGAGAGCACCTGCGAGGCGAACGCCTCGTGGATCTCGTAGAAGTCGAAGTCCTGCAGGGTGAGCCCGTTGCGCTCGAGCATCCGCGGCACGGCGTACGCCGGCGCCATGAGCAGGCCCTCGGCACCGTTGACGAAGTCGACCGCGGCGACCTCGGAGTCGACGAAGTAGGCGAGCACCTCGAGGCCGTGCGCCTCGGCCCACTCCTCGGAGCCGAGCAGGACGGCGGAGGCGCCGTCGGTCAGCGGGGTCGAGTTGGCGGCGGTCATCGTGGCCGCCTCGCCCTTGCCGAAGACCGGCTTGAGCTTGGCGAGCTTCTCCAGCGAGGAGTCGGCGCGCAGGTTGTTGTCGCGCTCCAGCCCGCGGAACGGGGTGATCAGGTCGTCCTGCCAGCCCTCGTCGTACGACGCGGCGAGCTTGTGGTGGGAGGAGACGGCCAGCTCGTCCTGGGCCTCGCGGGTGATCTGCCACTCGAGCGCGGTCAGGGCCTGGTGCTCGCCCATCGAGAGCTTGGTGCGAGGCTCGCCGTTCGACGGGATCGCGAGGCCGATGTCGCCCGGGCGGATGCTGGCGAGGATCGCGAGGCGGTCCTTGGTCGAGCGCGCGTTGTTGAGCTGGATCAGCTTCTTGCGCAGCTTCTCGGAGATCGCGATCGGGGCGTCGGAGGTGGTGTCCACGCCGCCGCCGATGCCCGAGTCGATCTGGCCCAGCTTGATCTTGTTGGCGATGTAGTTGATCGCCTGCAGGCCGGTGCCGCAGGCCTGCTGCAGGTCGACGGCCGGGGTCTCCGGCGCCAGGCGGGTGCTGAGCACCGCCTCGCGGACCAGGTTGAAGTCGCGGCTGTGCTTGAGCACCGCACCGCCGGCGACCTCGCCGAGGCGCTCGCCCTCCAGGCCGAAGCGGGCCACCAGGCCGTCGAGCGCAGCGGTGAGCATCTCCTGGTTGGACGCGGTGGCGTAGGCGCCGTTGGAGCGCGCGAACGGGATACGGTTACCGCCGAGTACGGCAGCGCGGCGAACAGTCTCAGTCATGGGCCAATCCTCACTCAGGTGCGCCCCCGGCAGAACCCTTTGAGGGCGAGATCACGAAATGTGGACGCAGAGTTACACATCTAGTTACATGGTGCCATGACTGACAAGTACCAGGGCTTCGTGAGCTCCCCGATCGGCAAGCTCCTCGTCAAGAACCTCGGACTGCCCAACCCGACCAAGCTGGAGCGCTACCGCGCCGGCGACCCGCTGGTCAAGGGGACGGTCCTCGTCGGTGGCCGCGGTCGCCTCGCCGAGTCCCTGCCCGGCCTGCTCGACGTGCTCGGCGTCGCCTCGGCCGGCGCCCAGGCCGACGGCGAGCGCTACAAGGGCCTGGTCTTCGACGCGACCGGCATCGCCACCGTCGAGCAGCTCGTCGAGCTCCAGGCGTTCTTCACCCCCGTCCTGCGCAGCCTCGAGAGCTGCGCCCGGGTCGTCGTCATCGGCACGCCGCCGGCCCTGGTCGAGGGCAGCGAGCAGATCGCGCAGCGCGCGCTGGAGGGCTTCACGCGCAGCCTCGGCAAGGAGATCGGCAAGGGCGGCACCGTCCAGCTGGTCTACGTCGCCGAGGGCTACGAGGACTCCGTCCTCTCCACCCTCGGCTTCCTGCTCAGCCCCAAGTCGGCGTACGTCTCGGGCCAGGTGGTCCGCATCGGCACCCACGACGAGCAGCACGGCGCGGCCCTCACCGACTGGCACGCCCCCCTGGCGGGCAAGGTCGCCTTCGTGACCGGCGCCAGCCGCGGCATCGGCGAGGAGATCGCCCGCGTCCTGCACCGCGACGGCGCGAAGGTCGTCGGCCTCGACGTCCCCCAGGCCGCCGACGACCTGGTCAAGGTCATGAACGAGCTGGACGGCGACTGGCTCACCCTCGACATCACCGCGCCCGACGCGCCGCAGCGCATCGCGCACCACCTCCAGGAGAAGCACGGCGGTGTCGACATCGTCGTGCACAACGCCGGCGTCACGATGGACAAGAAGCTGGCCAACCAGACGCCGGAGCGCTTCGGCAAGGTGCTGCAGATCAACCTCGAGGCACCGGAGCGGATCACCGCCGAGCTGCTCGAGCAGGGCGTCGTCAACGCCAACGGCCGGATCGTCGGCGTCGCGTCGATCGCCGGCATCGCGGGCAACCTGGGCCAGACGTCGTACGCCGCCTCCAAGGCCGGCGTCATCGGCCTCGTCGACTCGCTGGCCGAGAAGCTGAAGGACGGCATCACCGTCAACGCCGTGGCTCCCGGCTTCATCATCACGCAGATGACCGCGGCCGTGCCGTTCGCGACCCGCGAGGTCGGCCAGCGTCTCAACGCGATGGCCCAGGGCGGCCTTCCGGTCGACGTCGCCGAGACCATCGCCTGGTACGCCTCGCCCGCCTCCACCGCCGTCAACGGCAACGTGGTCCGCGTGTGCGGCCAGATGATGCTGGGGGCCTGATCATGGGTGGCATGGCGCTCCCCGTGATGCTCAAGGCCGCGCTGCCCGCCGTCCCCGGCGTCAACCAGCTGCCCGGGATCAAGAAGACCGGCGGCGCGCTTCCGGACCTGGTCCTCGAGCGCAACGACGTCGTCGTCGAGCGGGCCGCGGTCGACCGGTACGCCGCCGTGTGCGGCTTCCCCGTCCGCGACGTGGCGCCGGTCCCCTACCTGCACATGCTGGCGTTCCCGCTGCACATGCAGCTGATGACCGACGCCGCGTTCCCCTTCCCGGCGATCGGCTCGGTGCACCTCGAGAACACGATCGTCCAGCACCGCCCGGTGGCCATCGGCGAGCGGGTCTCGCTGTCGCTGAGGGCCGACAACCTGCGGGCCAGCACCAAGGGCCGCGCCTGGGACATGAACGTCACCGGCACCGTGGGCGACGAGGTCGTGTGGGAGTCGGTGTCGACGTACCTGCGGGTCGGCAAGGGCGACAGGGAGCAGGGTGACCCCGGGATGTCGCTGACGGCGATCGAGGCCAAGGGCCCGGTCTGGTCGCTGCCCGACAACCTGGGCCGCACCTACGGTGCCGTGTCCGGCGACCGGAACCCGATCCACCTCTACCCGCTGACCGCGAAGGCACTGGGCTTCCCGCGCCACATCGCCCACGGCATGTGGAGCAAGGCCCGCTGCATCGCCGCGCTGGAGAACCGGCTGCCCGACGCGGTCAAGGTCGAGGTCGCGTTCAAGAAGCCTATCTTCCTGCCCGGGAAGGCGCAGTTCGGCGCCGAGCGGACGGCGAGCGGCTACGACTTCACGCTGGTCAACCCGAAGTCCGGCGCGCCACACCTGCTGGGCCGCACGAGCGCGCCCTGACGGCGCGGCCTACGGCGTCCGTGGCCGGATCAGGCCCTCCTGGGCCACCGTGGCGACGAGGGTCCCGTCCTGGGTGAAGATCCGCCCCAGGGCGAGGCCCCGTCCGCCGCTGGCCGAGGGCGACCACTGGTCGTAGAGCCACCACTCGTCGGCGCGGAAGGGCCGGTGGAACCAGATCGTGTGGTCGAGGGAGGCCATCTGGACGCTGTGGGGGCCGGTGCCGGGGTGGGCGGCGAGGGTGGCGCCCAGCAGCGAGACGTCGCTGGCGTAGGTGAAGGTCGCCAGATGCTCCATCGGGTCGTCGCTGAGCCGGCCGTCGACGCGGATCCACACCTGGGTCTGCGCGGGGTGCATCGGGTCCGGCTCGAGGCCGTGCGCCGAGCTGCCCAGCCAGCGCACGTCGAGCGCCGCCCACTCCTTGCTCAGCCCGTCGTCGGAGCCGCGCTCGGCCATGAGCGCCATCAGGTCGAGGCCCTCCTCGGGCGCCTTGACCGACGGCATCGCGTCCTGGTGCTCGAGCCCCTCCTCCGCGCGCTGGAAGTTGAGCGACTGGTAGTAGATCGGCCGGCCGTGCTGGCGCGCGAGCACCCGCCGCGTCGCGAAGGACCTGCCGTCGCGGATGCGCTCGACGTCGTAGATGATCGGCACCGTGTAGTCGCCGGGCAGCAGGAAGTAGGAGTGCAGCGAGTGCACGTGCATGCCCTCGTCCACGGTCCGCGACGCCGCGATCAGGGCCTGCGCGGCGACCTGCCCGCCGTACACCCGCTGCCGGATGGTCTCCGGCTGCTGGCCGCGGAAGAGGTCGGTGTCGAGCTCCTCGAGGTCGAGCAGGTCCACCAGCCGGCGCGTGGCCTCGCCCATCACCCGCTCGGTCATGACTGGCCTCCGGTCTCGTCGGGTCCCTCGAGGCCGGCCAGGAACTGCTCGAACTGGCGGCCGATCTCCTCGCCGGTCGGCAGCGGCTCGTCCTCGGCGAGCAGGCTGCTACCCTCCTCCTCGGCGCGGGCGAAGGTGTCGTACTGCTGCTCCAGCGCGGTCACGACGTCGCGCACCTCGTCGTTGGCGGCGAGATAGCGGCTGATCTCCTCCTCCCGCTCCTCGGCCGCCTCGCGCAGCTCGCCGAGGTCGATCGCGAGGCGGCCCGCGAGCTCGACGTGCTCGAGCAGGGACACCGAGGCGCGGGGATAGTCGAGCTGGGCCAGGTAGTGCGGCACGTGCGCCACGAAGCCCTGGGCGTCGTGGCCCCACTCGCCCAGCCGCAGCTCGAGGAGCGCCTGGGCGCTGCTGGGCACCCGCAGCTCGCCGCGCCACGGGCTGGTGCCGGTGAGCAGGTCGGGGTTGTTGGCGTGGTGGGTGATCGCGATCGGGCGCGTGTGCGGCACCGCCATCGGGACCGAGCCCATCGACACCACCAGGCCGACGTCGAAGCGCGCCACGACCTCTCGCACGCCGCGGCAGAACGCCTCCCACCGGATGTCGGGCTCGGGTCCGTGCAACAGCAGGTACGGCGTACCGCCGGCGTCGCGCAGCAGCCGGACGACGAGGCGGGGCGCCTCGTAGCCCTCGTAGTGGTCGCGCGCGAAGGTCAGCGGTGGCCGCCGGGCGCGGTAGTCGTGGAGCTGGTCGACGTCGAAGGTCGCGACCACCGCTCCCCCGCCGTCGGGCGTGAGCGCGCCGGCGCGCACCAGGTGCCGGCAGGCGAGCGCGCCGGCGTTGCCGGCGTCGAGGAAGCCGTCGAGCGCGACCACCAGCACGGGGCTCTCCACGTCCTCGAGCTCGGGCACCTCGTCGACGATGTGGACGAGACGGGGTGATGAGGTCACCCGGAAAGACTATTCCCCTGTCGTTGCGGCTCGCGCCCGAGGCGGCTGTGACGTCGGCCGTAGACGAAGTACACGACGAACCCGAGCGCCATCCAGACCAGGAACCGGATCCACGTGTCGCCGGTCAGGTTGAGCATGAGGTACAGGCACATCAGAGTGGACACCGCGGCGACGACCGGGGCCACCGGGGTCCGGAAGCCGCGCGGCAGGTCGGGGCGCGTGCGGCGCAGCACCACGACGCCGATGCTCACCAGCATGAACGCGAACAGGGTGCCGATGTTGACCAGGTGGGCCAGGGTGCTCAGGTCGACGAACCCCGCGAGCGCGGCGACGGCGATGCCGGTGACGATCGTGATCCGGTACGGCGTCCCGTACGTGGGGTGCACCTTGGCGAGCGCGCGCGGCAGCAGACCGTCGCGCGCCATGGCGAAGCCGACGCGGGACTGGCCGAGCATGAGGATCATGGCGACCACCACGAGACCGATGCAGGCGCCGATCGAGATCAGGTTCGGCATCCAGCCCACGCCCGACGCCTCGAACGCGTCGGCGAGCGGGGCCGCGCTGTCGGGGTCGATGTCCTTGTAGCTGCGCAGGCCGGTCACGACCAGGCTGACGGCCGCGTAGAGGACGGTGACGATCGCGAGCGAGCCGAGGATGCCGATCGGCACGTCGCGCTGGGGGTTCTTCGTCTCCTCGGCGGTCGTGGCGACGATGTCGAAGCCGATGAAGGCGAAGAACACGATGGCGGCGCCCGAGATCACCCCGGCGAGACCGAACACCGCCGGCTCCAGCCCGAGCAGGCTCGTGATCAGCGGGACGTCCGCGAACCCGCCGCTCGACTCCGGCGCCGGCTGTGCGTCCGGGATGAAGGGGACCCAGTTGCTGACGTCGATGTGCGCGATGCCGACGACGATCACCGCGGCCACGACGACGAGCTTGAGCGCGACGACGAGCTGGTTGAAGCGACTGGAGAACTTCGTGCCACGGATGAGCAGGTAGGTCACGAGCAGGGCGATCACGACGGCGGGCAGGTCCACGAACCCGGTGGCCGCGGAGCTGACCTGCTCGGGCAGGCTCACCCCGACGATGTCGAGGACCTCCTGCAGGTAGGCGGAGAAGCCGGTCGACAGCGCCGCGGCGCCGACGGTGAACTCGAGCACGAGGTCCCAGCCGATCGTCCACGCGACCAGCTCGCCGAGCGTGGCGTAGCTGAAGGTGTAGGCGCTGCCCGCCACCGGGACGGTCGAGGCCAGCTCGGCGTAGCACAGCGCCGCGAGCCCGCAGGCCACGGCGGCGATCACGAAGCTCAGGGCCAGCGCGGGGCCGGCGTTGGACGCGGCGACGGTGCCCGTGAGCACGAAGATCCCCGCGCCGATGATGACGCCGACGCCGAACACGGTGAGGTCGAGCGCCGACAGGTCCTTGCGGAGCCGATGGTCCGGCTCGTCGGTGTCGGCGATCGACTGCTCGACGGACTTGGTGCGGAAGAGGCTCATGGATGCTCCTGACCCGAGTACGTGCGTTGCATCAGTCCTACACCCCGCTGGGCCAGCTCGGCGGGAGTGACACCGAGGACGTCGGGGACGACCTGGTTCTGGTCCGCGCCGTCCGCGAGCCGGTCGAGCAGCGAGAAGAGCGTCGGCGCGCCGTAGACGGCGGCGATGTGCTCGCACACCCACCACGACACGGCGTACCAGGCCTCCGCGTCCGGCCCGCCGAACTGGGCCGGGCCGGGCACGTCGCGCACGGTGCCGGCGAGGTCCAGCGCGCGGGCGGGGAGGCGCCGCCGCGCGGGCGCCATCGGGCGGACCGAGACGTACTCCGCGATCCCCTCGCTGAGCCACAGCGGCGCGCCACGGCCGCGCGCGCCGAGGACGGCGTGGGTCAGCTCGTGGCGGACCAGGCGGCCGAGGACACCGGCCTGCTGGTCGAGGACGCGGGGGCTGAGATAGATCCGGTACGACGAGACGCCCAGCCGGGCGTCCGTCCCGTCGACCGGCACGGCGACGGTGAGCCCGTCCGCGCGGTCCGGGTCGCCCACGGTCTGGTCGGCGAGACCGCGCAGGAAGGCGGGATCGCGCACGGAGTAGACGACCACGCCGGTCACGGCGCCGTCCGGCCCGCCGCCGACCACGGCGCGCACGTCGGAGCGGCCACTGCTCGCGGCGGCGAGCACGGCCGGGGCATGGCGGACGGTGGCGTCGTCGAAGATGCCCAGGACGCCGACGGTCTGCGCCACCCGGATCGGGCCGAGGTCCCAGGGCTGGACGTTGCCGGGATGCGCGGTCTCCCATGCGTGGTCGGTGGTGGAGGTGACCACCAGCCGTCGCCCGTCGGCGGAGGGGGTGAACAGGAAGCGGTCGCGCGTGCGGGCGGGGGCGGCGTCGTACCCGTCCAGGCCGAGGACGAGGGCCACCTCCACCCAGTAGTCCTCGCTCCCCTCGACCGGGGTGATCGTGTCGGCGGCGAGCTCGTAGCGCAGCTCACCGACCGGGAGGGCGGTGAGGTTGTCGAAGTAGGTCTGCTGCTCCGCGACCAGGCCGGCGTCCGCGCGGTCCAGGGTGCGCCGGAAGCGGCGGACGTCGTGGGTGCGCAGCCCGCGCGCGCGGCGGTCGAGCGTCTTCTGCATCAGCGCCGCCACGTCCTCGTAGCCGCTGCCCGAGTAGGTCGGCGGCGGCTGCTCCTCGGAGCAGGCGACGAGCGGCAGCAGGAGCAGCGCCAGCGCGGGGACGAACCTGCGGGCCCTAGCGGGGGCCGTCGACATCGAGGAGGGCCCGTCCGTCCGGAGCGGGCCGGGCCGCGCTGTCGTCGGCGAGGCTGTCGTGGGCGATGTCGCGGAGCACCTCGAGGGCGACCGCCGAGGCGGTCAGCCCGATCCTCCCGAGGATCGCCGCGCGCTTGGCGTGGTCGAGGAACTCCTGCGGGATCCCGTGGATGCGCACCGGCGTGCGCACCCCCTCGGCAGCCAGGGTCTGCAGGAGGACGGCGCCCACGCCGCCGACGACGCCGTTGTCCTCGAGGGTGACGACGCGGCGGTGGGTGCGGGCGAGCTCGACCAGGGCGGGATCGACCGGCTTGACCCAACGGGGGTCCACCACGGTGACGCCGATGCCCTGGTCGACCAGGCGCTGGGCGACGTCGACGGCGACGGAGGCCATCGACCCGACGGACACGACCAGGACGTCGCGGTCGCCCTCACGGACCAGCACGTCGCAGCCGCCGGCCTTGCCGACCGCCGCGATGTCCTCCGGCGGCGGACCCTTCGGGAAGCGCACGACGGTGGGTGCGTCGGAGACCTCGACCGCCTCGTCGAGCAGCTCGCGCATCCGGGTCACGTCGCGCGGCGCCGCCAGGCGCAGTCCGGGCACGACCTGAAGGATCGACATGTCCCACATGCCGTTGTGGCTGGCGCCGTCGTCGCCGGTCACGCCGGAGCGGTCGAGGACGAAGGTGACGCCGCACCGGTGCAGGGCCACGTCCATGAGGACCTGGTCGAAGGCGCGGTTGAGGAAGGTCGCGTAGACGGCGAAGACGGGGTGGAGGCCGCCCATCGCCAGTCCTGCCGCGGAGGTCGCGGCGTGCTGCTCGGCGATGCCGACGTCGAAGGTGCGCTCCGGGAAGCGGGCCTGGAACTTGTCCAGTCCGACCGGGTGCATCATCGCAGCGGTGATCGCGACGACGTCCGGGCGGCGCTCGCCGATCCGCACGACGTGGTCGGCGAAGTGGTCGGTCCAGATCGGGCCCTTGGGCTTCTCCGCCCCGGTCTGCACGTCGAAGGGGCCGGGCGCGTGGAACTGGTCGGCCTCGTGCCGCTCGGCCGGGTCGTAGCCGAAGCCCTTGCGCGTGATGGCGTGCACGATCACGGGGCCGCCGAACCTCTTGGCCTGCGTCAGCGCCTGCTCCATGGCCGCGCGGTCGTGGCCGTCGACCGGCCCGACGTACTTGAGTCCGAGGTCCTCGAACAGGCCCTGGGGGGCCAGCGCGTCCTTGAGCCCCTTCTTCATCGCGTGCAGCGCGTCGTAGGCCGGGGCACCGACGCCGGGGACCGCCGTGAGCCGGCGGCGCACCACGTCGAGGACGTGCTCGTAGCGCGGGTTCGTGCGCAGGCTGGTGAGCGCCGTGGCGAGCCCGCCGATGGTCGGCGTGTAGGAGCGGCCGTTGTCGTTGACCACGATCACCAGCTTGGAGTCGTGCTGGATCGCGATGTTGTTCAGCGCCTCCCACGCCATGCCGCCCGTCAGCGCGCCGTCGCCGATGACCGCGACGGTGTGCCGGTCCTCGCCGCGGATCCGGAACGCCTTGGCGATCCCGTCGGCGTAGCTGAGCGCGGTCGAGGCGTGGGAGTTCTCGACCAGGTCGTGCTCGGACTCGGCCTGGCTGGGATAGCCGCTGAGGCCCCCCTCGCGGCGCAGCGTGCCGAAGTCCCGGGCGCGTCCGGTGACGAGCTTGTGGACGTAGGACTGGTGACCGGTGTCGAAGACGATCTTGTCGCGCGGGGAGTCGAACACGCGGTGGATCGCCAGGGTCAGCTCGACCACGCCGAGGTTGGGCCCGAGGTGGCCGGTGTTGGTCGCGACCGTGCGGATCAGCAGGTCGCGGATCTCGGCCGCCAGCTGGGTCAGCTCGTCCTCGGACAGCGTCCGCAGGTCCCGCGGTCCGGTGATGTCGTCGAGGACAGGCATGGACGCCAGTCTAGGTCCTCACAGGTCGACGACCGCGATCGCCGGCTCGTGGAGGCTGCCCAGCCAGACCCGGCCCTCGTGCTCCCGCACGCCGGTGACCATGTGGTACGACGCGCCGTGCTCGGCCGGGGTGATGTCGATGTCGTGCACGAGGCGGCCGCCGTCGTCGTACGCGACGACGCGGACGGTCTGCTGCGGCCGGGGCTGCAGGGCCTCGGGCAGCCTCGTGGCCAGCTTGCGCAGCGCCATCGGCCCGCGCTGGAGGCGCTCGACGAGCGGGTCGGTGGGGCTGGCGATCGTGACCCAGATCAGGCCGTCCGAACCGCGCGCGATGTTGTCGGGATAGCCCGGCAGGTCACGGCACAGATGGTCGCGCTGCCCCTGGCGCGGGCCGCTGAGCCACTGCCGGACCACGGTGCGCGCGCCCGTCTCGGCCACGCACACGAAGTCGCCGGCCGCCGAGAGCGCCACCCCGTTGGCGAAGGCCAGCCCGTCCAGGACCACCGTGACGGTCCCGTCGGGGTCACGCCGCAGCAGCCGCCCGGTCCGGGTGTTGCGGACGAAGTCGTCCTTCCACCGATCGATGCCGAAGTGGGTCGAGGAGTCGGACCACCACAGGGTGCCGTCGTCGGCGATCGCCGCGTTGTTGCAGAAGACCATCGGGACGCCGTGGACCTCGGCGGTGATCGGCTCCACGCCCCCGGTGGCCGGGTCCACCCAGAGCAGGCCGCGTCGCGCGTCGCACACCAGGAGCCGGCCGTCGGGGGCCAGCTCGAGGCCGAGCGGGCGTCCGCCGGTGTGGGCCACCCGCTCGACCCGGCTGCCGTCGGCGCTGACCCGGAGGATGGCGCCGTCCTCGGTGCCGGTGAAGACACTGCCCCGGTCGGGCCCGGACGTCGCGACGACGACGTCCTCGGCCCCGTGACCGGGGACGGGGATCACGGTGAAGGAGGTCACCCGCCGACCCTAGCCCGCTCACCCCCCGCCCAGGTCGGCAGCGGCCGCGGGTCGGGAGCGGGGAGGTGCTCGTCGTCGTAGGTCCACCGCGGGCCGGTGGAGACCAGCTGCGCGAGCCCGTCCAGCAGGCGGTCCACGTCGCCGCTGCTCGTGCCGAGGCCGACGCTGGCCCGCACGGCCATCGCCCCGCCGGTCAGGCGGTCGAGCAGCGGATGCGCGCAGAACCTGCCGTGCCGCACGCCCACGCCGTGCTCGGCGGAGAGGTACTGGGCCACGAGCGGGGCGGGACGGTCCTCGACCGTGAAGGTGGCCAGCCCGAGCAGGTCGGTCTCGCCCGGCCACAGCCCGAGCACCCGCACTCCTGGCAGGCACGCCAGGCCGTCGCGCAGCCGGTCGCGCAGGGCCGCCTCGTGGCGCAGCTGCGTCGTCTCGGCGAGGGAGCCGAGCGCCTCGCAGGCCGCCGCCAGCGCGACGGCGCCCACGACGTTCGGCGTCCCGGCCTCGTGCCGCGCGGGCGGCTCCGCCCACGCGACGTCGTCGAGGCTCACCGAGCGGACCGCTCCCCCGCCGGCGAGGTACGGCGCCGCGTCGGCCAGCCAGTCCGGCCGGCCGACGAGCACGCCGGCGCCGTACGGGGCGTAGAGCTTGTGCCCCGAGAACGCGAGGTAGTCGACGCCGAGCGCTGCGATGTCGACCCGCCGGTGCGGCACGAGCTGGGCGCCGTCGACCGCGATCCGCGCACCATGCCGGTGCGCGAGCCCGACCAGGGCGTCGAGCGGCAGCACCTCCCCCGTCACGTTCGAGGCGCCGGTGACGGCCAGCAGGGCGGCCGGCCGGCGAGCGAGCTCGGCCTCCACCGCCTCGAGCGTCGCCGCCAGCGTCGCCCGGCCCGTCACCGTCCGGCGTACCCCCGCCGCGCGGTGCCACGGCAGCAGGTTCGCGTGGTGCTCGACGTCGAGGGTGACGACCTCCCCCGGCACGGCGGCCGCGAGCAGGTTGAACCCGTCGGTCGTGTTCCGGACCAGCTGGACGACGTCGTCGTGCCGGGCGCCCACGAACTCCGCCACCGTACGCCGGGCCGCCGCGAGCGCGGCGGTGCTGACGGCGGAGGCGTGCCCGGCGCCGCGGTGCACGCTGGAGTAGTACGGCAGGAACTGGGTCACTCGCTCGGCGACGCTGCCGAGGGCCGGGGCGCTCGCCGCGATGTCGAGGTTCGCGTAGGGGACGGTGCCGCCGGTGACGAGCGGCACGCGCAGGTCACCGCCGACGACGGGCAGGAGGAAGGAGGTCACCGCAGCGCTACCTCGCCACCTTGACCGACGCGACGGTCGAGGTCGGGAGGTAGGTCGCGTCGCCCGAGTACCTGATGGTGACCTTCCACCGGCCGCGGGCCAGCGTGGGCAGCTTGACCTTGGCGACACCGTTGGCGACGGTCCGCTTCACCGTCCGCTTGGCGCTCCCCTTCTTGAGCACGACCTTGACGGTGCCGGAGGCGCCGGCGCTCCCCGCGGGAACGGCGAGCGTCACGGTCGCGGAGCCGGGCTTCGTCGACGTCGGCCTCTTCGTGACCTTGAAGCTCACCCCGGACACGGCGACCGGGCTTGTCGACGTGGTGGTCGCGGCCTGGGCCGTCACCTGCTGGACGCGCTCGGAGCCCCGCACGAGGCCGTCCGCACTGCCGCCGTACACGTAGCGCAGGGTGTGCTGGCCGGCCGCCAGCGGCGGCAGCGGAAGGCTGACCGCGGCGACGCGGTCGGCGTTCACGTCGACCGCGCCGATCTTCGCGTCGTCGAGGTAGACCTGCACCGACCCACCGAGCGGTCGCTGACCGGTGAGCGGGGCGAGGGTGGCGCCGGCCGTGCGGTCGGAGAAGAAGCCGGTGTGCGGGGTGCTCACCGCGACTTGGGCGCTGAGCGTCGCCGGGCTCGCCGCGGGGACGGTGGCGGGCGCGCCGGTCACGCCGAGGCTGCTCGCGTGGCCGTCGGCGACGCCGGCGATCACGTCGTGGATCTCGTCGATCGCCTCGCGGGCGAAGTTGCGCTGGTTCCGCAGCGCGTTCTGTCCGGCCTCCGCGCTGACGTTGACGTTGCCGCGAAGCCGGTCCGGGTTGGCCGGGTCGTAGGCCTCGTCCTTGCCCTGGGTGAACCAGACCTCGGTCATGTACTCGACGTTGCCGGCGAACTGCGGGGCCGGCGGGTCGCCCGCCGCGGGGTTGGTCCAGTCCGCGCGGATGGCCTGGTCGCGCACGGGCGCGGGCTGGCCGCCCTCGGTGGCGTCCTTGTCGTAGGACAGCAGGTGGCCGACCTGGATCTTGCGCGCCAGCTTCTCCCCGGTGGCCGGGTTCGCCGGGTCGGGGACGACGCCGCCGGCGTAGTAGCGCACCGGGCTGCTGCTCTGCGTGCCCGGCTCGTCGGCGGTGATCCGGTACTGGGTCCGGGCGTTCGAGAGGCGCTCGAGGATCCGCCCGTACAGGTGCGAGGGCCGGGTCTGGAGCGAGGTCCCGTTGACGGTGCGGAAGGCGTTGTCACGGATGTGCTTGTCGAGGGTTCCGGAGTTGCCGGTCGAGTCGAGCGAGAAGTCGAAGTTGTAGATCCTGCGGATGCCGTGCCGACGGGCGTACTCGGCGGTCTGCTTGATGATCGCCGCGGTGTTGTGGCACCACGTGCCGCCGAACAGGATGAGGAACTCGCCCTCGCTGTCCAGGATGTCGATCAGCTCGGGATAGGTCACGCTCTGGATCCGGAAGTCGTCCTCGTCGCCGCCCGCGAGGTCCTCGTCGGCGTCGAAGATGTCGCCGCCGAAGCGCGTGCGGTTGAGCTGCTCGGTGGCGGGGTCCGCGTTCTTGACATAGCGCTCGTAGTGGCGCCGGTTGTGCTCGGTGCTCAGGAAGTCCCACTGGGTGTCGACGTCGAGCGGGGCCGAGGTCAGCACCCGCTTCACCTCGCTGCGGTACGCCGTGAGCGCGTCCGGCGACGAGAGGTCGGCCGGCGGCGTGACCAGTGCGTCGACGATGCGCGCGGACTCACCGCCCGCGGCGTCGTACACGAACAGGTAGGGGTGGTCGGGCGCCACCCGCCGGTCCGGCGCTGCCGGGTCGTTCGCCAGCCGGAAGGGCGTCTCGGCGTCCTTGCCGAGGTACTGCGTCACCAGCCGCTCGCCGAGGTCGAGGAACTGGTCCTTCCCGGCGTTCTCCGCGGTGGCGAGCGGCGAGCCGGTCAGGTCGAAGACGCTGAGCGCGTCGCCGTCGAGCTTGGGGTCGAAGTTGTAGATCCGCTCGATGCCCTCCGCCGCGGCGACCTGCTCGATCGCGCCGATCGTCCGCTGGAGATGGTCGTCCTCGGGTCCGCCGATGACGAAGGCCCACTTCCCCGTGCTCTTCTTGAGCAGGTACTCGAAGCGCTCGAAGGTCACCGTCTCGAACACGGCGCCGCTGTCGACACCGGGGAAGGCGTCGTCGAACCAGTCGAGGGTCGCGCCGTGGGTCGGGGCAGGGTAGGTCACCGGAGCCGGGTCCGGGTCCGCGGCGTGCGCGGGGGACCCGACGCCGAGGAGGGGTGAGGCCGCGAGCGCGGCGGCCGTGAGGGCCGCAGCGGCGTGCCGCAGACGGGTGCGGTGGGTCATGGGTGCTTCGCTCTCTGCTCTGAGGTGGGTCGAACGGTGACGGCTGGGCCGTCGGGGGTGTGCGGGGGTCAGGCGGGCGCGAGCGCGCGGTGGGGGCGGCGGCGGCGTCCGCGCAGGGTGTGCCAGGCCAGGGCGAGGGTGCCCGCCGCGCCGAGGGCACCGAGGATCGCGAGTCCCGCGTTGTCCGGCACGGGGGTCGCCTCCTCGGCCGCGGCGTCGTCCGCCTTCGGGGTCGAGGTCCCCGCGGCCGCTGCGACGGTGACGGGACTGCTGGCGACCTGGGTGCCCTCGAAGAGGACGACGAGGTCGTGCTCGCCCTCGGTGACGCCGGCCGGAACGACGACGTCCGCGGTGAAGCCGCCGTTGTCGTCCGTCGTCACGGAGCCCAGCGGCACCGGGTCGGAGTGCAGCTCCAGGGCGTAGCCCTCGATGCGGGGCGCGAAGCCGGTGCCGGTGACGGTGACCGTGGCGCCGGGCGTGAGCTCCCCGGTCACCGTGACCGTGCCGGCCACGGTGGTGGGGTCGACGCCGACCACGACCGGGGCCGAGGGCGGGGAGCCGGGCGACTCGCCGGCGGCGTTGCGCGCCCAGACGGCGGCCCGGTAGCTGCCGGGCTCGACGTTCTCGAAGACCTGCTGGAAGGTCGCCGCGTCGGTCTCGACGGCCTCCTGCCCGGTGAACCGGACCAGGTAGCCGGTGACCTGCTCGATCTCGGCGTTCGGTGAGGCCGCCCACGAGACGGTCACCGTGTCGCCGTCGACGGTGAGCGTGGGCGCGGCGAGAGCGCTCGGCGCCCCCGGGGCGACCGGCGCGGCCCCGGTCGTCGCAGCCGGGTCGACGACGGCGCCCGTCGTCGTGCCGGGGGTGGCGGACTTGCCCGTGCCGCCGGCGTTCTTCCCGGTGCTCTTGCTGCCGGAGCCCGCGGTGACGCCGCCGCCGGCGCCCCCACCGCCCGAGCCGCCGGGGTTCGGCGTGGGCGTGGGCGTCGGGGTGGGCGTGGGCGTGGGCTGGTCCCCCTTGTAGCTGTAGCTGCCGGGCGGGTACGACGTGGTGCCGTTGCGGTTCGGGTACACCGGATGCTGGTTCTCGTCGAGCTCGCAGTCCTGGATCCACAGGCAGGTCACGTCGTCGAGGCAGGGGAACTCGTCTCCCCCGTCGACCCAGCCGTCCGCGTGCGCGGCGGGCGCCGGGCCGAGCGCGAGGGCCAGGCTCGCCGCCAGGGCGGCGCCGGGCAGCAGGGCGAGGATCCGGTGGGATCGGGTCATGCGTGCACTCCTTGGGGGGTGGGGGTGGATGGCGCGTTCGGTGCGGGCAGCGCGCAGGCGCCGATGGGGACCCCGGAGTCGAGGTCGGGGTGGTCGGCCAGGTCGGGGAGGTCGGCGAGGTCGGCGAGGTCGTCGGGAGCGTCGCCCCCCTCGAAGACCGCGTCGTCGAGGCGGCCCTCCTGACGGGCCACGATCGTCGCCGCGACCGCGGCGGACGTGACGTTGTCGAGGGTCCGCGCCATGTCGGCCACCATGCTGACCGGCAGGGTGATCGCCACGAGCTCCAGCGGGAGCCCGGCGGCCGTCAGCACCGTGGTCGCGGTGATCGTGGCCGTGCCGGGCACGCCCGCCGTGCCGACGGAGACGACGACCCCGAGCAGGACGAGGACGAGATAGTCCTGGACGCCCCAGGAGATGCCCAGCGCGTTGACGCCGAACACGGCGAGCAGCACCGGCCACACGCCGGCGCAGCCGGGCATGCCGATCGTCGTGCCGAGGGGTGCGGTGAACCCGGCGATGTCGGACGGAACGCCCACCCGCTCGCGCAGGAGACGCGTGGTCACCGGCAGCGTGCCCGCGCTGCTCTGCGTCGTGAACGCGGTGACCTGGGCGGGCAGGATCTTGCGGAAGAAGCGGAGCGGGTCGACGTCGGCGAAGACCCGGAGCAGCACCCCGTTGACGACGAAGGCGTGGATCAGGCAGGCCGCCCACGCCAGGCCGAGCACTCCGAGCAGCGAGACCATCTGCGACCACTGGCCGGCGGCTCGGGCGGTGGCGACCGCGGTCAGCGAGAGGACGGCGTACGGCGTCAGGGCGATCACGAAGCCGACGGCGCGGTAGATGATCTCGCGCAGCGCGTCGACCACGCCCTTGAACGGCGCCACCGTCGCCGGCGCCCGGTCGGCGACGAGCGAGTACGACACCGCGACCAGCAGGCTGAACAGGATGATCGGGATGACGTTCGTCTCCGCGATGTCGGTGACGATGTTGGTCGGGAAGAAGTCGATGAAGACCTCGGTGAAGGGCTTCTTGATGTTCTCCAGCGCCGAGGTGTTGGTGTCCCCGAGCTCCAGGTCCGCGCCCTCGCCGATCCCGAGCTGGAGCGAGAGCCCGAGCGTCAGCAGCACCGCGAGCGCGTTGAGCCCCAGCAGCCAGGCGACGGAGCGAGCGCCGATCGTGCGCAGCTGGGCCGTGGTGCCGAGCGAGGTGATGCTGGAGAGGATGGAGACGATGATCAGCGGCGCGACGATGGCCAGCAGCAGGTTGAGGTAGACCTTGCCGACCGGCTCGACGTAGTCGAGATGGCCCTCGAAGACCACGCCGACCCCGACCCCCAGCGCCAGGGCGGCGATGGTCAGCACGCTGAAGTTCACCCGCAGCCGGCCCAGCACGAAGATGCCCGCGAACAGTCCCAGCGTCACCAGCAGCGCGGCGACGGCATACCCGCCCATGGGGCCCCTCTTCCTTAGTCGACTATTTCGATCGAGTTAAAGACTATGGGGTCGGTGCGGGTGGTCGCCGCCGAATCGGCCGAAATGCGATCAGCCATCCCGTAATCCGGGATGGCTGATCGGTGGGGCCTATCGGGGGCTCGTCAGACGACGGAGCCTCCGGAGGGCACGTCCGCGGGGTCGAGGCCGCCGTGGCACGACGCGAACGGCTCGGGCGCGGTCTCGCCGGCGCCGTACGCGGCGACGAACAGGGCGATGCGCGGGTCGTCGGGGCCGGTCAGTGCGAGCTGGCGCCCCCAGACGGTGATGACGACGGGCGCCGGCTGGTCGGGATGGGGCGCCAGGATTCCGTTGTCCGGGAGCTGCGCCGCCAGCCGCTCGACACCCGCGGCGCCGACGTCCTCCGGGCGGTAGGTGAGCACGACCGTGCCGTGCTCGAGGTCGTGTACGAGGGGCTCCTCGGGCAGTGGCTCGTCGTACACGCCGCACTCGAGCCAGTACGGCGCGTGGTCGCCTCCGGCGGGCGGCGACTGCGGGTAGGCGAGCTCCTCGCCGGGGTCGAGGTGCTGGTTGGTCAGTCCGGCGTACTCCTCGACGGCGTCGAGGTTGCTCGTGTCGACCTTCTGCTCTGGGCCGCGCTCTCCTCGGGTCGACTCGTCGTCCCTCCCCGCGAGCAGGACCGGCACCGCGACCGCGATCGCGACCAGGACCACGGCGGCGAGCACAGCGAGGACGACCGGCAGCGCCGTGCGCCGGCGCTGCGGCGGAAGGGACGGCGGGGGCGGGTACGCGGGGGGTGGGTACGCGGGGGGTGGGTACGAGGTGGACGGGTGGGAGGGCGGTGGGTAGGACGGCGGCGGTGGCGGGAACGGCGGCTGGCTCACTGCTCGAGCGCCCGCTCGACCCGCTCCACCTTGGCGGTGAGCTCTCCGGCGAAGCCCGGCCGGATGTCGGCCTTGAGCACCAGCCCGACCCGCGGGGACACCGCCGCGACGGCGTCGACGGCCCGCTTCACGACCGCCATCACCTCGTCCCACTCCCCCTCGATGTTGGTGAACATCGCGTTGGTCTCGTTGGGCAGCCCCGACTCTCGGACGACCCGGACCGCGGCCGCCACCGCCTCCGCGACACCGCCGGTGTCGTCGGAGGCGGAGGGGCTGATGCTGAAGGCGACGAGCATGCCGCCCACCGTAGCCGGGTGGGAGAACCGACGGCCCGCCCCTCGAGGAGGGACGGGCCGCCGGGTGGCTCGGGGCTGTGTCGACCGGGTGGTCAGCCGCGGAGCAGGTTGCGCAGGACGTACTGCATGATGCCGCCGTTGCGGTAGTAGTTCGCCTCACCGGGGGTGTCGATGCGGACGACCGCGTCGAACTCCACGCCGGTGTCGGTGGTGACCTTCACCGTGCGCGGGGTGGTGCCCTCGTTGAGCTGGGTGATCCCCGAGAAGGAGAAGGTCTCCTCGCCGGTCAGGCCGAGCGACTCGGCGTTCTGGCCCTCGGGGAACTGCAGCGGGATCACGCCCATGCCGATCAGGTTGGAGCGGTGGATGCGCTCGTAGCTCTCGGCGATGACCGCCTTGACGCCCAGCAGCGAGGTGCCCTTGGCCGCCCAGTCGCGCGACGAGCCGGAGCCGTACTCCTTGCCGGCCAGGACGACCAGCGGGATCCCGGCGGCCTGGTAGTTGACGGAGGCGTCGTACACGGTGGTGACGGGGCCGTCCTCGACGGTGAAGTCGCGGGTGAAGCCGCCCTCGGTGCCCGGCGCGATCTGGTTGCGCAGGCGGATGTTGGCGAAGGTGCCGCGGATCATCACCTCGTGGTTGCCTCGGCGCGAGCCGTAGGAGTTGAAGTCGCGCGGGGCGACGCCGTTCTCCGCGAGGTACCTGCCGGCGGGCGAGTCGGCCTTGATCGAGCCGGCGGGCGAGATGTGGTCGGTGGTGACCGAGTCGCCGAGCTTGAGCAGCACCCGCGCACCCTCGATGTCGGTGACCGGCACCGGCTCGTGGGGCATCCCGTCGAAGTAGGGAGGCTTGCGGACGTAGGTCGAGTCCGCGTCCCACTCGAAGGTGTTGCCCTCGGGCGTCGGCAGCGACTGCCACCGCTCGTCGCCGGCGAAGACGTCGGCGTAGGAGTCGGTGAACATCTCCGAGGTGATCGCCTGGGCGATGGTCTCCTCCACCTCGGCCGGCGAGGGCCAGATGTCCTTGAGGAAGACCTCGTTGCCCTCGGCGTCGGTGCCCAGCGGGTCGTTGAACAGGTCGACGTCCATCGAGCCGGCCAGCGCGTACGCGACGACCAGCGGCGGGGAGGCCAGGTAGTTCATCTTGATGTCCGGGTTGATCCGGCCCTCGAAGTTCCGGTTGCCGGAGAGGACCGAGACGACCGCCAGGTCGTTCTCCTGCACGGCGGCGGAGACCTCGGGGATGAGCGGGCCCGAGTTGCCGATGCAGGTCACGCAGCCGTAGCCGACCAGGTTGAAGCCGAGCTTGTCGAGGTACGGCGTCAGGCCGGCCTTGTCGTAGTAGTCGGACACGACCTTGGAGCCGGGCGCCAGCGTCGACTTGACCCAAGGCTTGCGCGACAGGCCCTTCTCGACGGCCTTCTTGGCCAGCAGCGCCGCACCGATCATCACCGACGGGTTCGACGTGTTGGTGCACGACGTGATCGAGGCGATCGTGACGGCACCGTGGTCGAGCGTGAAGGTGGTCCCGTCGGCGAGCGTCACCTCGACCGGGTTCGACGCGCGGCCGCCGTCCTTCGGCGCGGCCGAGAGGTGGTCGCGCGGCGCGGCCTCGCCGTTGGACTGGGCCGGGTCGTGCGAGGGCGCGTCGGAGCCCGGGAAGGTCTCGGCGACGGCCTCGTCGTAGCCGCGGGTCGTGTCGCCGTCACCGGCGTAGTCCACGAGCGCTCCCCGGAAGGACTCCTTGGCCTGGGAGACCAGGACCCGGTCCTGCGGGCGCTTCGGGCCGGCGATGGACGGCACGACCGAGGCGAGGTCGAGCTCGAGCTTCTCGGAGTAGCGCGGCTCGGCGGCGGGGTCGAGCCAGAGGCCCTGCTCCTTGGCGTAGGCCTCGACCAGGGCGAGCTGCTCCTCGGAGCGGCCGGTCAGGCGCAGGTAGTTGACGGTCTCGGCGTCGATCGGGAACACCGCGATCGTGGAGCCGAACTCCGGCGACATGTTGCCGATGGTCGCGCGGTTGGCGAGCGGGAGGGCGGAGACGCCCTCGCCGTAGAACTCGACGAACTTGCCGACCACGCCGTGCTGGCGGAGCATCTCGGTGATGGTGAGGACCAGGTCGGTCGCGGTCGAGCCCTCGGGCAGCGAGCCGGTCAGCTTGAAGCCGACCACGCGCGGGATGAGCATCGAGACCGGCTGGCCCAGCATGGCCGCCTCCGCCTCGATGCCGCCGACGCCCCAGCCGACGACGCCGATGCCGTTGACCATGGTGGTGTGGGAGTCGGTGCCCACGCAGGTGTCGGGGTAGGCCAGCAGCTCACCGTCCACCTCGCGGGTGAAGACGGTGCGGGCCAGGTGCTCGATGTTGACCTGGTGGACGATGCCGGTGCCCGGCGGGACGACCTTGAAGTCGGAGAAGGCGGTCTGGCCCCAGCGCAGGAACTGGTAGCGCTCGCGGTTGCGCTCGTACTCGATCTCGACGTTGCGAGCGAAGGCCTCGGGCGTGCCGAAGACGTCGGCGATGACGGAGTGGTCGATGACCATCTCGGCCGGCGCGAGCGGGTTGATCTTGGTCGCGTCGCCGCCGAGGTCGGCCATCGCCTCGCGCATCGTGGCGAGGTCGACGACGCAGGGCACGCCGGTGAAGTCCTGCATGATCACGCGGGCCGGCGTGAACTGGATCTCCTTGTCGGGCTGGGCGGTCTCGTCCCACCCCGCGAGGGCCTTGATGTCCTCGGCCGTGATGTCCGCGCCGTCCTCGGTGCGGAGCAGGTTCTCGAGCAGCACCTTCAGCGAGAAGGGCAGGCTCTCGACCGATCCCTCGGGGATGCCCTCGCCCTTGACCGCGTCGAGGCGGAAGATCTCGTAGGACCTGCCGTCCACGTCCAGGGTGCTCTTGGCGCCGAAGCTGTTCTTGCTGGCCATCGCGTCTCCGTCCTCATCGACTTCATCGTTGTCGGTAGGTCTCCTCGTGCATCCTGCCGCCGCGAGCGACGACAGGGATAGTGAGGCGGACCTAAGTTCGCAGGGACACCGGACGACCGATATCTCTTGATATCAAGATACACGATCCGAAGGCAGATCACCATGCAGCCGTCGCTCCGGCGCGCCGGCGGGCGCGGCGTCCTCGGCGAACTGCGTGCGGTAGAGCTCCTCGTACCGGCCGCCCGCCGCGAGCAGCGCCGCGTGCGTGCCCCGCTCCACGATCCGGCCGTCCTCGACGACGGCGATCAGGTCGGCCGCCCGGATGGTCGAGAGCCGGTGCGCGATGACCAGGGCGGTCCGCCCCGCGAGGGCCTCCGACAGCGCCGCCTGCACCGCCGCCTCGGAGGTCGAGTCGAGCGAGGCGGTGGCCTCGTCGAGGATCACCACCTGCGGCCGCTTCAGCAGCAGCCGCGCGATGGTGAGCCGCTGCCGCTCGCCACCCGAGAGGCGGTACCCGCGCTCCCCCACGACCGTGTCCAGGCCGTCGGGCAGCGCGCCGACCAGGTGCGCGAGCCGGGCGCGGCCCAGGGCGTCCCACAGCTCCTGCTCCGTGGCCTCGGGCCGCGCCAGCAGCAGGTTGCCGCGGATGGTGTCGTGGAAGAGGTGGCCGTCCTGGGTCACCATGCCGACCGTCGCGCGGATCGAGTCCGCCGTCAGGTCGCGCACGTCGACCCCGCCCAGGCGTACGGCGCCCGCGTCCACGTCGTACAGGCGGGAGACGAGCTGGGCGATGGTCGACTTGCCCGCGCCCGAGGAGCCGACGAGGGCGACGACCTGGCCGGGCTCGGCGCGCAGCGAGACGCCGTGCAGCACCTCCTCGCCGCCGCGGGTGTCGAGCGTCGCCACCGCCTCGAGGGAGGCGAGCGAGACCTTGTCCGCCGACGGGTAGGCGAAGCGGACGTCGTCGAGCTCGACGGCGACCGGGCCCGCCGGCACGCTGCCGGCGCCCGGACGGTCCTTGATGAGCGGCTCGAGGTCGAGCACCTCGAAGACGCGCTCGAAGCTCACCAGCGCGCTCATCACCTCGACCCGGGCGCTGGCGAGCGCGGTCAGCGGCGCGTAGAGGCGGGTGAGGAGCAGTGACAGCGCCACCACGTCGCCGGCGTCGAGGGTGCCCTCCAGTGCCAGGACGCCACCGAGGCCGTAGACCACGGCGACGGCGAGCGCCGACACCAGGGTCAACGCGGTCACGAAGGTGGTCTGGACCATCGCAGTCCGGACCCCGATCTGCGCCACCCGCTCGGCGCGGGCGGCGAACTCCGCCGACTCCTGGTCGGGGCGGCCGAACAGCTTGACCAGGGTCGCCCCCGGAGCGGAGAAGCGCTCGGTCATCTGGTTGCCCATCGCGGCGTTGTGGTCGGCCGCCTCGCGCTGGATGCCGGCGAGCCGCCGGCCCATGCGGCGCGCCGGCACCACGAACACGGGCAGGAGTACGAGCGCGAGCAGGGTGACCTCCCACGAGATGCCGAGCATCACGACGAGGGTGAGGACCAGGGTCACCAGGTTGCCGACGACACCGGACAGGGTCTGGCTGAAGGCGCGCTGCGCGCCGATCACGTCGTTGTTGAGGCGGCTGACGAGCGCACCCGTCCGGGTGCGGCTGAAGAAGGCGATCGGCATCCGCTGCACGTGGTCGAACACGGCCGTGCGCAGGTGGAGGATGAGCCCCTCCCCGATCTTCGAGGACAGCCAGCGGCCGAGCAGCCCGAACGCGGCGTCGAGGACGGCCAGGCCCGCGATCGCCAGCGCGAGCCGGACCACGACGGCCTGCTCGTCGCCCGCGACGATCGCGTTCACGACACGTCCGGCCAGGACGGGCGTGGCGACCGCCAGCCCGGAGGTCACGACGCTGAGCACGACGAAGCCGACCAGCATCCGCCGGTGCGGCCGGGCGAAGCGGAGGATCCGGCGCGCGGTGGCGCCGCTGAACGCCCGCTGCTCGTCCGGACCGTGCATCCCGCGGTAGACCTGGTTCCAGGCGATCGACTCCATGCTCATGTCGTGACCGTAGAACCTCAAGCCGACATGAGGACAAGACGAGGCGCCGACGGGCGCGCGGCGCGAAAGCACGAGCATCGGCGAGAAGCTCTCCGCCGCGACTGTCGTAGCGGACGACGTCCGTTCGTAGAGAGGATGTCAGCACCCCCGAACCGACCAGGAGGTCACCCGTGCGCACCCTGATCTACACCGCCTTCGTCTCCGTCGACGGCGTCGTCCAGGCTCCGGGCCCCGAGCCCGACTACCCCAACGGCGGCTGGACCTTCCAGGGCATCGACTTCCTCGAGGAGGTCTACGAGCTGAAGGCCCGCGAGCAGGAGGAGGCGAGCGCCCTCATGCTCGGCCGGGCCAGCTACCAGGCCTTCGCACCCGTGTGGCCCTCGATGACCGAGGAGTTCCCGAAGTACAACGCGATGCCGAAGTACGTCGTGTCCACGACCCTCACCGACGCCGACCTCGTCGACAACTGGGGCGAGACGACCATCCTGCGCTCCTTCGACGACGTGGCGCGGCTCAAGGAGACCGATGGCGGGCCCATCTCGATCCACGGCTCGGCGAGCCTGGCCCGCGGTCTCGGGGACGCGGGGCTGCTGGACCGCTACCACCTGCTGGTCTTCCCGTGGGTCCTCGGCGCGGGCAAGCGGATGTGGAGCGAGACCGACAAGGAGCGGCAACGGCTCGAGCTGGTCGAGAGCGCGTCGTACGCCAACGGCGTGCAGAAGCTCTGCTACCAGGTCGTGCACTGACCGGCCGGCCGATACTGGCGCCATGGTCGAGCCGAGGCCCCCGCTCCGGATGACGGCGGCCGTCCTGGTCGTCGCACTCGCCAGCGCGGCCGGCTGCACCGCGGAGACCGCGCCCGTGCCGCGGGACCCGCCGGTGTGGGTGCGCCACGACCTGCCGCCCGTCGCTCCCGGGACGCGAGTCGTCGCACGCGACGTGGTCCGCTGCGGTGAAGGATGGGTCGTGGTCGGCGGGCTGCGCCACGCGGACGGCAGTACGGCGCCCGCGGCGTGGTCCTCCCCGGACGGCTCCGCCTGGCGGGAGATCCCGATCGACGCGCGCAGCTACTGGGGTCGCCGCGCGATCGTCAACGCGGTCGCGTGCTCCGGGGACCGTCCGGTCGCGGTGGGGTCGATGTCCGGTGGCGCCCACGGCAATCCCCGGGTCACGACCTTCCACGCGACCGGTGAGGCATGGGTCGACGTCGAGGCGCCCTCGGAGCTCTACGGAGGGCCGAGCGCGGTCAACGTGGGGCCCGTGGCGGCGGGGCCCGACGGCTGGCTGATCGTCGGCAACCGGGTGAGTGGCCCGGCCGTCTGGCGCGGTGAGCGCCCGGACCGGTTCGACCTCGTCGAGCTGGCTCACCTGCCGAGCAGCCGGACCGACCGCTCCGCCTGGGCTCGTCACGGCGTTCGCCACGACGACCGGTGGGTCGTGGTCGGCAGCCGCGGAGTCGGCGACGCCCGACGGCCGGCGGTCTGGACCGCGGCGGCCGACGCGCGGTCGTGGACGCCGGAGAGCATCTCGGGCGGCGACGACCACGGCGAGCTCCACCGGGTGGCAGTGCTGGACGGGTCGCCCGGCGGGACACTGGTCGCCGCAGGAGTGACCGACGACGGCTTCGGCGTCTGGCGCCGCCTGCCCACGGTGTTCTGGGAGCGCGAGGGCCGGTTCGGCGCGCGCCCCGCCGGCGTCACGACTCCGCGCGAGGTCCTCGACCTCGCCGCCGACGGCGACGGCATCCTCTACGCGGCCGTCAGCGACGGCGAGAGCCTGCAGCTGTGGCGGTCCGGCGAGGGATCCACGTGGCGACGGCTGCGCGCGCCCGTGTCGCTGAACGCGTCCGGCGACCGGACGCTCGGTGTGGCGACCTCACCGACCCGGCTGGTCGTGCTGACCGACGACGGCGAGCGGCCAGCCCTCTGGACCCGGCGTCCGGACGGCAGGTGACGACCACGACCTGGGTCAGAGCGCCGGGGACCGCGCGAAGGTCTGCGATCACGTCACCGTCCTGGCTGATCTGCGGCGGCAGCTGGCCGCGCTCGAGCGCGTGCAGCAGAACCATCTGTCCACCGATGAGGGCCCACGGCACGGCCAACCGGTCACCGAGGTCGAGAAGCGTGTGCCACAGCTCGTCAACCGGCGCCGCGAGCCGTGGCAGCTCGACGACGACGTTCATGCCCGAGACCGTGCCCGCCGCCAGTCGTCCAACAGCTCGCTCAAGCACGCGGCGCCCGCAGCGACGGCACGAGGCTCTGCGGCTTCGAGAAGGTCCGCCGCCAGCACGGCATCGCCCACCCCGCGAAGCCTCCCTTCAGCGAACGGCCAGACCTCCCTCGGGAGACGGACGACGAGACGCGGCTCCGCGCCCTCGCGCAGCGCGAGCGAGTGTGACAGTGCGGGCCACTGTTCCTCGGCCAGGTAGAACTGAGGAATGGGCTCGGCGAGAGCGACGAGATCGAACCCCCGAACGGCCGCGGCGCTCGGCCCGGTGGGCCACACGCCGTCGACTCGTCGAAGGCGCTCGATGGCTGCCGGATGGGCCACCACCTCGAGCACACGGCTGCGTCCTCGCAGGGCGGCCAGCCAGCCGTCGGCGCCCGGATCGACCAGGTCAGCGAGATAGCGGCGTACCTGGGAACGCGCCGAGTCCGACAGCCAGGCTGCGGGGCCGCCCTCGAGGAGGTCGAGGACCGCCCAGGCGCGCTTGGCCGCGAGCGGTCGACCGGGCCTCCGCCCCCTGCGCTGCAGTCGCGCCACGTCTTCGGCCGGGATGGCCCAGGAGTTGCCTACCCGGCGCCCGCGCAGCTCACCGGCACGCAGCAGCTGACGGACCCTGGAGTCGTTGACGCCCAGCCGGCGCGACGCTTCCTTGACGTCGATCTCCACCGTCCACCTCCTTCTTTCGACAACCATACCGAAAACGGTAGGGTTCTCGACAGAGGGCGAGGTACGCGAGAATCGGGTCAGTCCGCCCTCAGCAACTGGGCGACGCATTCCACGTGGTGCGTCATCGGGAACAGGTCAATGGGGCTGAGCGTGAGCGTGATCGCTTGCGGTCGACTGTGCCGCTGGGCGGTAAGTGGCCCCTGACCTGCGGTGATGCCGCTTGGAAGATCTGCGAGCGCCAGCACGCCGTTGCGGGCGTTTGCGATTCAAAGTGAGCCCAATCCGAGCCCTCGAGCTTCCGGGTCGTGACGATCGCAGGCGCCGGAGCTTCATGGATCCAACTCCCCCGCGGTGACGAGCCGACCGAGTGAGGCCTCGGCGTTCGGGATCTCAAGCAGGGTTGCGCGATCCTTCCGAACCGCCGCGACCATCGCGCGCAGCCGCTGGCGGTCCTTCTTCGTAAGAGCTTCATTGCGGAAGTCGCGAGCCGTGGACAGCCCAGCCAGGATGGCGAAGTCCCGTCGATGGCGGCCGAGGCCGGAGTCGCCCGCATTGCTGAGTGCCGCCGCCTTCCCGACGAGGGCACCGACCAGGTTGGGACGGCGCACGAACCCTGCGCGTCCAGAGACAGTCACGGCCACGGTCTCGCTGCGCTGCAGTGCCTGTGTGCCGCCGGCGGTCGGGAGGGTCGGACTGCCGGTGACTCCGCGGCGGAGGCTGGCGCGCTCACCGACCCCATCAGGAAGAAGTACGTCGATCGAGGCATCGCCCCGGACCCAGCGATGCTGAAGGCCCTCGGCCGAGATGCCAGCCGAGGTGAACCCGAGCTCGGTCAAGACACCGGTGAAGGTCGCCAACATCGTCGGGTCGGCGCGCACGTCGATCACCGTGTCCGCGTCGTTCGTCGGCCGCACCGGGAACTGGCCCCGCTCGGCACAGTGGAGATGGACGAGTTGCCCACCGATCAGCGTCCAGCCGTCGGAGAGCCGCTCATGCAGGTCGAGCAGCCCCAGCCAGGAGGCGGTCTGCTCGGGCGGCATGGCGGGCAGGACGATCACCGCTCCTCCGCCTTCCGCTCCAGCGCGAGCTCGTGCAGCAGTTGCGCCGCTCGCGCCTCCTCGCGCGGCCCGCGATGCTCGGCGAGATCGGCAGCGAGCCGGAGCCGTGAGTTCGGGAACGGATACTGCCCATCGGGAATGACATGGAGTACGACGTTGGCCTCACGGTCGACATCGACCAAGAGGTAGTCCTTCACCAGGCGGTCGACATCCGACTCAGCCACATATGCCTCGACGTCGCCGGAGGCGATGCCACTCGCGGCAAAGTCGACCAGGGCCGCCCAGCGCTCGTCGGACCTGAGATCGGCGAGGTCCGCAGGCGCTGCACGAAACAGACGTCGCTCAGCGCGATTTCGGAGCATCGACCGTAGCGACACCGCCAGCTCACGCACCGCCTCCTCGCCAACAGAGGGCTCACCGGCAGGTTCGAGTAGACGCGTCAGCTGCATCCGGGCGCGGGCTGACGCTGCAGGCCCCCTCGCACGCAGCCGATCGCGGTCCCCCTCCGATGCCGCGATCACGGCCCACGCGGACCGGGCCGAAAGGGGGCGACCCGCCTTGCTCCGCTCCTGGATCCGAAGGAGCGAACGTTCGTCGACGACCCACTGGGATCCGATCCGCTCGGCGGCCAGCGAGCCGTCCGCGATCCGCTGATGGATGCGGGGCACGCTGACGCCCAGCCGCTCCGCGGCCTGCGCGACACTCAGGGATCCCATGCACACAATCCTAGAAGACATTCAAGGATTGTGAAACAGCCGCCGCCGATGTCGCTGTCGCGCTGTCCGCTGGCACCGGCAATCACTCTGAGAGGCTGGATGCCATGTCCGGTGACCTGTCGCTGCCGCTCTTCTGGCGCGTCTGCCTGATCAACGGCGTCGTGTTCGGGCTCGCAGTCGTCGTGCTCGCCTTCTCTCCGGCGACCGTGTCCGCTCGACCCTTGTGGTCTGAGATCGGCGTCCTCGCCGGCGGTCTTGTGGTGATCTGCCTGCTGAACGGCCTCCTGCTCCGGTCCGTGCTACGGCCGCTGGACCGGTTCACGGCCGTCATGTCGAGCATCGACATGCGCCACCCGGGACGTCGCCTGGAGGCACCTCGCGGGGGGCCCGCTGGCGAGCTGGTCGCTCGGTTCAACGAGATGCTGGAGCGGCTCGAGGAGGAGCGTGCCGCGAGCACGGTTCGGGCTCTGCAGGCCCAGGAGGCCGAACGTGAGCGGATCGCGCGGGAACTGCATGACGAGATCGGGCAGAGCCTCACGGCGGTCCTGCTGAGCTTGAAGCAGGCGCTGCTGATCGCGCCCGAGGACGTGGCCGCGGAGCTCGAGATGGCCCGCGAGACGACGCGCACGAGCCTGGAGGAGGTACGGCGAATCTCGCAGCGCCTCCGGCCCGGCGTGCTGGCGGATCTGGGCCTCCTGAACTCCCTGTCGAGCCTGGCGAGCGAGTTGACCGCCCGGGCCGGCGTCCGTGTCCAGCGGGGATTCGCGCCCGGTCTGCCGCAGCTCTCCGCGGAGGCGGAACTCGTGATCTACCGCGTCGCCCAGGAGGCGCTGACCAACGTGGCGCGCCATGCGAAGGCCAGCGAGGTCGAGCTCGGCCTGACGCGCCGGGGTGACCGGATCGTGCTGCGAGTTGCCGACAACGGGATCGGCCATGGCGTGCTCCCCGAGGGCGCCGGAATCCAGGGCATGCGCGAACGGGCGCAGATGGCCGCTGGCGAGTTGCATCTGCACCATCGCGAAGGCGGCGGGACCGTCGTGGAACTCGAACTCCTAATGACGGCGGTGATCGCGTGACCATCCGCATCCTGCTGGCCGACGACCACGCGCTCGTCCGCACCGGGATCCGCCGCATCCTCGAATCCGAACCAGGCCTGACCGTGATGGCCGAGGCCGCTGACGGGGCCGAGGCGGTGCAGCTGGCCCGTACCCACCAGCCGGACCTGGCCGTCCTGGACGTCTCCATGCCGACCATGACCGGACTTCAGGCCGCGCTCGAGATCAGCAGGCGTGCGTCCTCGGTGCGCACGCTGATGCTCTCGATGCATGACAACGAGCAGTACTTCTTCTCTGCGTTGCAGGCCGGTGCTTGCGGCTATGTGCTGAAGTCCGCCGCGGATGAAGATCTCGTGGCTGCATGTCGGAGTGCGATGCGCGACGAGCCCTTCCTGTATGCCGGCGTCGCCGGGACACTCGTCCGCGACTTCCTGGACCGGATGCGCCGTGGCGAGCGGATCCCGCGCGCGGTGCTCACGGAGCGTGAGGACCAGATCGTCAAGCTGATCGCAGAAGGTCACTCCTCGAAGGAGATCGCCCAGAAGCTCGTGATCAGCGTCAAGACCGTCGAGCGCCACAGGGCCAACGTTCTCGCGAAGCTGGGGATGCGTGACCGAACCGAACTCACCAGATATGCCATCCGGGCGGGCCTGATCGAGCCCTGATCACGTGCTGGTGAGAGGCGCCGAGCGCACATATGGGGTGAGGACCCCATACTCCACGGACGGCCCGGCCGGTTGGCTTGAAGCATGCCGCCCCTGTTCGCCCGCCTCCGCCTGACTGCCGCGCGCCTGTTCGAAGGGGCGGCACCCGCGGACGGTGGCTCGAGCTATCAGGCCGTCCCGGTCACAGTGCGTGCACTGACCTCGGACGCGGCGGACATGCGACTGCTGCTGGAAGTGCGCGTGGAGGGCGGGGCGCTCGAGGGCCACGACGTCGAGCGCTTCGTGCATGCAGTAGCGGTCCCGGCGACGCGCCGCTGGATCGAGCGCCATGACCTCGCCGGCCTGCAGGCGCAGTTGACGCCAGCGCTCTGCGAAGTAGGTCGAACGATCCACGATCCGCTCGCGGAGCTCGGCCTCACGCTTCTCGACGTTGTGCTGGTCGCAGCCGAGCACGTGTTGACCTCGCCATGGGCGGACCCGGTCGATGGATCCGAGTGACCTCAACCTGGTCCTGCTGGTCGGTACCGGCGTCCTGATCGCAGCAGTGGGCGCCGTGCGGCTGGCGAGCCGCGCAGGTCTGCCGACCCTTCTCATCTACCTCGCCATCGGCGTCGCCTTGGGCGAGTCGGGTCTGGGACTGCACTTCGAGGATGCCGACCTCGTGCAGGTGCTCGGTACCGTCGCCCTGGCCGTGATCCTCGCGGAGGGCGGCTTCACGACGGACTGGAGGGTTATCCGTCCGATCGCACCGCTCGCTGGCGTCCTCGCCACGGTAGGCGTCGGGATCTCGGTCGTGGTGACATCGTCCCTGGCCTACTTCCTGCTGGACGTGGACGTTCGCACGGCGATCCTGCTCGGTGCGGTGGCCTCCTCGACGGATGCCGCAGCGGTTTTTGCCGTCCTGCGGCGCCTACCGATCCGCGGCCGGCTCCGCGCCACCGTTGAGGCGGAGTCCGGCTTCAACGATCCACCGGTGATCATCCTCGTCACCGTCGTGACCTCCTCCGCCTGGGCAGACGCCGGAGCAGGCGGGATCATTGGCCAGGTCGCGTACCAGTTGCTGATGGGCATCGCAGTCGGCTTCATGGTTGCCCGGGCAGGACTGTGGCTACTCACCCGCAGCGCATTGCCCGCATCCGGCCTCTATCCGATCGCCACACTCTCCATCGCCTTCCTCGCTTTCGCCGTCGCCGGGGTTGCCGGCGCGAGCGCCATCATGGCGATCTACGTGGCCGGCTTGACCCTCGGAAACGCCTCCCTGCCCCACCGCGCCACCACGGCAAGCTTTGCCGAGGGCCTGGCTTGGCTGGCCCAGATCGGGCTCTTCATCATGCTCGGACTTCTGGCCAGCCCCTCCCGGCTCTGGGACGCCCTTCCCACCGCTCTGGTCGTGGGCGGCGCACTCACCCTGATTGCCCGCCCTGTCTCAGTTGTCCTGTGCGCCACACCGTTCAGGGTGCCCTGGAGGGATCAGGCGTTCATCAGCTGGGCCGGGCTCCGGGGAGCCGTGCCCATCGTGCTGGCCACGATCCCGATGAGTGTCGGGCTGCCAGGGGCCACTCGAGTGTTCGACGTCGTGTTCCTTCTCGTCGTCCTGTTCACCCTCATCCAGGGGCCGACGCTCCCGTTGGTCGCTCGGCGACTCGGAGCTGCACACGGCGAGAGCCCGCGCGAGCTCGTCATCGAGTCGGCACCCCTGGACCAGCTCGGCGGGACGCTCCTGCAGTTGTCCGTCCCTGCCGGGTCACGGCTCGCAGGCGTGGAGATCTCCGAGCTGCGCCTGCCCGAGGGTGCGAGTGTCGCGCTTCTCCTGCGCGAGAAGGAGATCTCGGCACCGACGCCCACCACCATGCTCCGGCACGGGGACCACGTCCTCATCGCGGCCCCGCGCTCCCAACGCGAGGACATCGAGCGCCGCCTCGCCGAGATCAGCGTGAACGGCCGCCTCGCCCGCTGGTACGCCGCCATCAGCTCCCCGGAAAGGAGGCAGCTCGCCTCATGATCGTGTCCTCAGCGTCGTGACCTTCCTGGTCACCTACGTTTTCATCGCCCTCGAACGCATCAACCCTTCGTTCGGGGCCCACCCCGCAGGCTCAGCGCAATGTGAGCCCATTTCGAGCCCTTGGGCCGCCATTCGTGGATCGCAGCTCAGGGGCACGCGCGCATCACTGCAGGTCAGCGTCAGCCCGGACCAATTCGGCAACAACCTCAACATGGGAAGTCATCGGGAACACGTCGAATGCGCGCAGCGACGCCAGGCGGTAGCCGTGCTCCCCGAAGATGGCGACGTCGCGGGCGAGCGCCGCGGGGTCGCAGGCGACATAGGCCACCGCACGCGGCCCGCGGGCGACGACCTGCTCGACGACGGCGCGCTTCGCGCCGGCGCGGGGCGGGTCGAGGACGACCACGTCGGCCTGGTCCCATTCGGGCGGCAGTCCGCCGGCCAGCACGGAGGCCACGTCGCCCGCGCGGGCGAGGACGCCCGGGCAGTTGGCCTCGGACAGGGCGGAGGCGGCCCGGTCCCCCTCGACCGCGGCGACCCGGCCGCTCGGTCCGACGGCGTCGGACAGGAAGCGGCTGAACAGCCCGACGCCGGCGTACAGGTCGAGGGCGCGCTCCCCCGGACGCGGGTCGAGGGCGGAGAGGACGGCGCCCACCAGCGCCTCCGGCGCGCCCGGGTGGACCTGCCAGAACCCGCCGTCGGCGACCTGGAAGCGCCGTCCGCGGACCTCGTACGACGGCCCGGCCGGCGCCTCGAGCAGGCACTCCTCGACGGGGACCGTGTCATGGGAGCGGTGCTTGCGCATCGCCCGGCCGCCGCCGGGCAGCTCCACGTAGCGCTGCCGGGTCCGCCACCGCAGGCCGTCCTCGTCGCCGGGCACCGCCTCGACGGTGACGTCGACGTCGAGCTGCGCCAGCCGGCGCAGCTGCTCGCTGACGACCGCGGCCTTGAGCGCGCGCTGCGCGGAGAGATCCACGTGCTGGAAGTCGCATCCGCCGCAGCGGCCAGGGCCGGCGTACGGGCAGGGGGCGGCGACCCGGTCGGCCGACGCGCTCAGCACCTCGACGGCGTCGCCGCGCCAGAACCGGTCGCCCTCGGTGCCCTCGGTGATCTCGAGGAGCACCCGCTCACCGGGCAGGGCGTGCCGGACGAAGACGACCCGCCCGCCGTCGGAATCGGACAGGCGTGCCACGAAGTGGCCGCCGTGGGCGACGGGGCCCACCTCGACCTCGAAGCGGCGCCCGACGGCCGAGGCGCCCCGCGCGGCCCGCGGCCGCGGTCGCCGACCGGCCGGGCGGCTCACCGCCGGATCTGCCGATCGTCGCCGCTGACCCGGCCGCGGCGCAGGTCGCCGGCCCGCACGCGCTGCTCGTCGCGCGCCTCGCGCTCGAGGGCGACCTCGGAGGACCGCAGCTGGTAGGGCACTGAGGTGACCATGACACCGGGGGTGAAGAGCAGCCTGCCCTTGAGCCGCAGCGCCGTCTGGTTGTGCAGGAACTGCTCCCACCAGCGGCCCACGACGTACTCGGGGATGTAGACCGCGACGACTCCGCGCGGGTTGGCGCGCCGGATCGCCGTGGCGTACTCGACGATCGGCTTGACGACCTCGCGGTACGGCGAGTGCAGGACCTTGAGCGGGACGCCGGTGTTGCGCTCGTCCCACTCCTGCAGGAGCCGGGCGGTCTCCTTCTCGTCGACCGACACGTAGACGCCCTCCAGCGCATTGGGCCGGGTCGCCTTGGCGAACGCGAGGGCGCGCAGGGTCGGCTTGTGCAGCTTGGAGACGAGGACGATCGCGTGCACGCGCGTGGGCAGCGTCTTGTCGGTCTCGTCGGCGGCCAGCTCGCGCTCGACGTTGTCGTAGTGCTTCTTGATCGACTTCATCACGGCGAAGAAGAACCCCATCGCGAGGATCGTGATCCAGGCACCCGCCAGGAACTTCGTCAGCAGCACCACGACCAGGACCACTGCGGTGAAGGACAGGCCGACGGCGTTGATCGCCCGCGAGCGGTTGATCCGCCGACGCTCCGCCGGGTCGCGCTCGGTGGCGAGCGCCCGGGTCCAGTGCCGGATCATGCCGAGCTGGCTGAGGTTGAAGGACACGAAGACGCCCACGATGTAGAGCTGGATCAGCTTCGTGGTCTCGGCGTCGAACACGACGATCAGCACGATCGCCATGGCGGCCAGGAAGACGATGCCGTTGCTGTAGGCCAGCCGGTCTCCGCGCGCACCCAGCGCCCGAGGAGCCAGCCCGTCCTTCGCGAGGATCGAGCCCAGCACCGGGAATCCGTTGAACGCCGTGTTGGCGGCGAGGACCAGGATGATGCCGGTGACCGTGACGACGAAGTAGAAGCCGGGGCTGAAGTCGCGGAAGACGGCGTCGGCGATCTGGGCGATCACGGCATGCTGGTCGTAGCCGTCGGGGACGGGCTGGCCGTCCAGGGTGAGCCGGTCCAGCTCGTGGGGGTCGACGTAGCGCAGGCCGATCTGCTTGGCGAGCAGGATGACGCTGATCATCATGGTGGCCGCGATCAGGCCCAGCAGAAGCAGCGTGGTGGCCGCGTTGCGGCTCTTCGGCCGCTGGAAGGCGGGGACCCCGTTGGAGATCGCCTCGACCCCGGTCAGCGCAGCACAGCCGGAGGAGAAGGCGCGAGCCAGGAGGATCACCAGGCCGAAGGTCGTGAGCGGGTCCTCCCAGCCCTCCTTCGGCACGATCTCCAGCTCCGCGCTCTCGGCCATCGGCAGCGAGCCGCCCAGCGCCTGCAACAGGCCGTAGGCGCACATGCCGAGGACGGCGAACATGAACAGGTAGGTGGGGATCGCGAAGAAGGTGCCGGACTCGCGGATGCCCCGGAGGTTCATCGCCGTGAGCAGCAGCACCAGCCCGACCGCGACGGTCGCCTCGTGGTGCTGGAGGGACGGGATCGCGGACGCCGCATAGTTCGCGCCCGACGAGATCGACACGGCGACCGTGAGCACGTAGTCGACCAGCAGCGCGCTCGCCACCGTCATGCCCGCCGTACGCCCGAGGTTGACCGTGGCGACCTCGTAGTCGCCGCCGCCGGAGGGGTAGGCGTGCACGGTCTGCCGGTAGGAGGCGATCACGGCCGCCATCACCAGGACGACGGCGACGCCGACCTTCCACGACCAGATGTACTGCGAGGCGCCGGCGATGGCCAGCATGATGAAGACCTCGTCCGGTGCGTAGGCGACCGACGACAGGGCGTCGCTGGCGAACACCGGCAGCGCGATGCGCTTGGGAAGCAGTGTCTCCCCCAGCTGAGCGCTCCGAAGCTTGCGTCCGAGGAGGATGCGCTTCGATACGTCTCCGACACCCACGAGCGACAACGGTAGGGCATGCGCCGTGGGATAGCGTGCTCACCGTGCACGTCGTGATCATGGGATGCGGCCGGGTCGGCTCGACCCTGGCGCGCAGCCTCGAGGACCGCAACCACACCGTGTCGATCATCGACAGCGAGCCCGACGCCTTCCGGCGCCTCGGTCCCGGCTTCAACGGCGACAAGATCCCGGGCATCGGCTTCGACCAGGAGGTCCTGGAGAAGGCCGGCATCCGGCGCGCGGACGCCTTCGCGGCCGTGTCCAGTGGCGACAACTCCAACATCATCGCGGCGCGGGTCGCGCGCGAGACCTTCGGCATCCAGCAGGTCGTCGCTCGGATCTACGACCCGGGCCGGGCCGAGGTCTACCAGCGCCTCGGCATCACCACGGTCGCCACGGTCAAGTGGACCGCGGACCAGGTGCTGCGCCGGATCCTCCCGGCCGGCGCCGAGCCCGACTTCCGTGACCCCTCCGGGACCATCCGGGTCGACCACATCCCCACGCCCGAGGTGTGGGTGGGCGCCCGGGTGGGCCAGCTCCAGGAGCAGGCCCGCTGCCGGGTCGCGTGGATCGACCGGCTCGGCGAGGGCTTCCTGCCGGACCGCGACAGCGTCATCCAGGAGGGCGACATGCTGCACCTGGTCACCCGCGAGCAGACCGCGGACCAGGCCTACGAGGTGCTCGGCCGCGGGCCCGAGCACGAGGGCTGAGAGGGAACGGGACATGCGCGTCGCCATCGCCGGAGCGGGTGCCGTCGGCCGCTCGATCGCCCGTGAGCTGATCGAGAACGGCCACGAGGTCCTCCTCATCGACAAGTCGCCCACCTCCATCCGTCCCGAGCGCGTCCCCGACGCGGAGTGGCTGCTCGCCGACTCCTGCGAGCTGTCCTCGCTGGAGGAGGCGCGCCTCGACCGCTGCGACGTCGTCATCGCCGCGACCGGCGACGACAAGGCCAACCTGGTCACCTCGCTGCTGGCGAAGACCGAGTTCGGCGTCCCGCGCACCGTCGGCCGGGTCAACCACCCCAACAACGAGTGGCTCTTCACCGAGGCCTGGGGGGTCGACGTCAACGTGTCGACGCCGCGGATCATGTCGGCCCTCGTCGAGGAGGCGGTCAGCGTCGGCGACCTGGTGCGCCTGTTCACCTTCCGCAAGGGGAACGCCAACCTCGTCGAGATGGTGCTGCCCGCGGACTCGCCGTACGTCGGCAAGGAGTCCGGGCTGATCCCGCTGCCCGAGAACTGCGCCCTGGTGTCGATCCTGCGCGACGGACAGATCTACGTGCCGACGCCGGAGCAGCCGGTGGAGTCGGGCGACGAGCTGCTCTTCGTCGTGCCGGCCGAGGCGGAGGACGAGCTCGAGCGCCTGCTGGCTCCGGGCGCGCACCCGTAGCCGACCCCCGCGATCAGCGGGTCACTCGCCGTCCTCGGCGGGCGCCTCCAGGGGCGTCGCGTCGCGGGCGAGCAGCCAGATCATCACCATCCAGGACGCGATCCGCAGCACCCAGCCCAGGCCGGTGCGCAGCGCGAGGATCAGCACCACCGCGAGGTCGGTGTCGATGGCGCCGTTGCGACCGAGCAGCCAGACCGGCCCCTGGAGCAGGACCCCGACCGCTCCCGGCAGCAGCATCACCCAGGTGAGCCGGTTGCAGAGCTTCACGACCTGCTTGTCCGCATGCCAGCCGACCGGGTCGTCCGCGACGGCGCCCAGCATGAAGCCCAGCGCCGGCCACCCGGCGAGACAGGACCCGCCCAGCACCACCGTGTAGCCGAGGCTGATCAGGATCCCCGGCAGGAAGAACGCCAGCTTCTGCTCGTCGGGCGTGGCGCCCGAGCTCTCGGCCCAGCGCACGAAGACCCAGCCGATGCCGATGCCGAAGACGGCGTTGAAGACGTACTGCACCGAGCTGCGCTGCACCAGCCGGACGGCCAGGGCCACGCCGGCGACCCCGAGGCTGCCGATCATCGCCCAGCGCAGGTTGTCGGTGGTCAGCCACAGCACGGTGAAGACGACGCCGGGGACGGCCGCCTCCAGCAGCCCGCGGCGCCCGCCGAGCGCGGCGGCGAGCTGCCGGCGCACGAGCGCCTCGACGGTGTCGACGCCGATCGCCTTGCCGGCCCCGGCGGAGAGCGTGTGGCCCGCGTCGTCGTGGGTGCTCACAACAGCTCGTAGCGGGGGTTGTAGAGCATCCGGGTGCCCTCCTGCGTGCCGACCCGCCCGCGCACCTCGATGGCGCGGCCCGGGCCGATGCCGGCGATCCGCCGCCGGCCCAGCCAGATGACGGTGACCGTGCCGGTGCCGTCGTACAGCTCGGCCTCGAGGGCGGGCACGCCGCCGCGCGGGCGCAGGGTCACCGTGCGCAGGGTGCCCCGCAGGCGGACCGGCTCGCGGTCCGGGGCGTTGTCGATGCAGACGACGCCCTCGCCGCTGAAGGTGCGGCGGAGGTCGCGTGCCTCGGCCTCGTCGGGGTTGGCCCACCTGCTGATCGTGCGCCGCAGCCGGCTCGGGGTGCCCATGGGTCCGGCTAGCCCGCGGGGACGGCCCGCGGCGTCGCGCCCTCGGGCAGGCTGAGCGGCAGCTGCTCGCCGACCGGCATGGCGTGACCACCTCGACGTACGGCGACCTGCGCGATCGCGTCCTCCCACGACGTCGCCTCGTCGGGCTCGCGGGCGGGGTCGCCGAGGAGGGTCGCGCGCAGCAGCCAGCGGGGGCCGTTGATGCCGATCACGCGAGAGGTCTGGGTGCCGGTCTGGCCGTCCGGACGGGTCATCCGGACCTCGCACACCAGCTCGGTGCCGAACCGGCCCTCGCGCTCGGTCGCCGTCCCGCCGCGGCGCGCGGCGTCGGCGGCGATCTGCGGCCGGATCTCGCTCCACAGGTCCCCGTTGCGAGGGGCGGCGAACGCGCGCAGCTCCAGGGCACCGGCCTCGGAGGCCAGCAGCACCGCGCGCACGGCGCCGGACTTCTCGTCGACCTGCACCCGCAGCTCGCGACCCTCCGACGGGGCGACCAGGATCGAGCCCAGGTCGAGCCGCGCGACGCCGTCCTCGGGAAGGTCGTCGACGTCGAAGGGGCCGGTCGCGGGGCCGGTCGGCTCGTCGCCGTCCGCGGTGGCGGAGGCCTCGGTGGACTCCACCGCCTCGTCGACCGCCGGGTCGCCCGCCTTGCGCCGCAGCCTCACTGTGTCCTCCTCGTCACGCACGTCACGCCTGGAATCCTCCGGTCGAACCGTAGCCGCCGCGTCCACGCACCGTGTCCGACAGGGCGGCCACCGCCTCGAACCGGGCCCGCTCGACCCGCTGGACCACCAGCTGGGCGATGCGGTCTCCCCGGCGCAGCGTGATCGCCTCCACCGGGTCGTGGTTGATCAGCAGCACCTTGATCTCCCCACGGTAGCCCGCGTCCACGGTCCCGGGGGTGTTCACGATGGAGAGACCGTGGCGAGCGGCCAGTCCCGAGCGGGGATGGATGAGCGCGACGTAGCCCTCGGGCAGCGCGATCGCGATCCCGGTCGGCACCAGTGCCCGCTCCCCCGGCGCGAGCTCGACGTCGACTCCCGTCACCAGGTCCGCGCCCGCGTCGCCCGGGTGGGCGTAGGCGGGCAGCGGCAGGTCGGGGTCGAGGCGTTGGACGGCGATCACCAGGTCGGCGGCGTCGGCGGGGGCGGCGGAGTCGGGCACGGGGAGACCCTAGCGACAGCCGCCCGGGCGTCAGGTGGGATCATCCTCCCCGTGAGCGAGAGTGCGAGGTACCAGGAGCGCCTGCGGGTCCCGCTGCGCTGGTGGGCCCAGGGCACGATGCTGGTCGCCACCCTCTGGCTCACCCTGATCGTGGCGCTGATCGGCCACGCCGCCTGGCTCGCCTGGGCCGTGACGGGGCTGGTGATGCTGGGCATGGCCGCCGGCCTGCGGTCGTACGGCGCGGCGCGCGTCGAGGTCGCCGACGGCTGGTTCCGCGCCGGTCGCGCGCGGATCGAGCTGGCGTATGTCGGCACCGCCGAGGCGCTCGACGCCGAGCGGACCCGCCGGGTCGCCGGGCCCGAGGCCGACGCCCGCGCCTATCTCCTGCTGCGCCCCTATCTGCGCCAGTCGGTCAAGGTCGAGATCACCGACCCCGCCGACCCCGTGCCCTACTGGCTGGTGAGCTCGCGGCACCCGCGGGCGCTGGCGGGCGCGCTCAACGCCGTACGGTCGGGCGAGACTCCCGAGGTCTAGCCGCCCAGTAGGCTCGGCGCATGGCAAAGGACAGCTCCAAGGTCTGGACGGCGTTCTCCCTCGCCGCGGCGCTCGGCGCCGCGGCGGTCGCGAAGAAGGGGCTCGACACGAGCTGGAAGGCCGCGACGGGCAAGCAGCCGCCGGAGAACCCGGCGGATCCCGACGTCGACGTCTGGGAGGCGGTGGCGTGGGCGGCCGTCAGCGGCACCTTCGTGGCGCTCGCCAAGATGCTGGCCCAGCGACGTGCTGCCCGCTACTACCTGCGGTCGACCGGACACCTGCCGCCGGGCCTGCGCCCGGGCAGCTCCTGAGGCGGACGGGCCCGCGAGACGAAAGAGCCGAGCGCCACGCGGTCCGCGTGGCGCTCGGCTCTCTCAGCGCGCGCTGAGCGCTACACGCAGTCCTTGCAGATCATCTTCTTCGGGTCCGCCAGCTGGCTGCGGTGGTGGACCAGGAAGCAGCTCATGCAGGTGAACTCGTCGTCCTGCTTGGGCTTCACCTCGACGGCGAGCTCCTCGTGGGACAGGTCCGCGCCGGGGAGCTCGAAGGCCTCGGCGGCCTCCGCCTCGTCCTCGTCGACCTTGCCGGAGTTCTTGTCGTGGCGGCGCGCCTTGAGCTCTTCGATGCTCTCCTCGGACTGCTCGTCCTCGTTCTTGCGTGGTGCGTCGTAGTCAGTCGCCATGACGTGTGTGCTCTCTCCCCTCAGCTGGCCGCCAGCCGCACGGGCGTCGTGCGGGTGGGCGCGGCAGATTGTGCACCATCGGGACCGCTTCGCGACACCCGGGTCGATGCGAGTCGGCAGAACAGCGCCGCGCGCGGTCCTATTCCCGGAGGAATCCGGCGGTCCGTACGGCGGCCAGGAGCTCGTCGAACCCGTGATCCGGAGCACACACGACGGCCTCCTGTCCCGCCGCGCCGACGGTGACCAGCATCCGGGCTCCGGCGAGCCGGGCGATCAGGCCGCCGGCGGCGTGGTCCCACAGATGGACGCCCTCCTCGACGTACCCGTCGAGGGCGCCCTCGGCCACCCGGCACAGGTCGAGGGCGCACGACCCGGTCCGCCGGATGTCGCGGATGTGCGGGAGCAGCCGCGCCGCGGCCGCGGCCTGGACCTCGCGGACCGGGCGGGTGTAGTTGAAGCCGGTGGCGACCAGCCGATGGGCCAGCGGCGCCGCGGCGCGGACGGCGACCGGCGTGCCGTCGCGGGTCGGGACACCGCCGACGTGGCCCGCGTAGAGGACGTCCTTGGCGACGTCGACCACCACGCCGGCGACGACCTCGCCGTCGACCTCGGCGGCGACCGAGACGGCGTACTCCGGGATGCCGTAGAGGAAGTTGACGGTGCCGTCGATGGGGTCGACGACCCACCGGACCCCGGAGCTGCCGGCGACGTCGTCGCCCTCCTCGCCCAGGAAGGCGTCGTCGGGACGCGCCTCCAGGACCAGGCGACGGACCAGCTCCTCGCTCGCCCGGTCGGCCGCCGTCACCACGTCGATGTCGCTGGACTTGGTCGCCGCCACCGAGACGCCCTCCGCGGCGTACCGGCGCACCAGCGCGGCGGCGGCGCGGGCGACCTCCGCCGCCAGCGCGCAGAGCTCGGCGGGGTCGGCGCCCCGACTCACCGGCGCCCCACCGGCTCGCGCTCGCCGAGGCAGCAGCCGGCCGGGCAGCAGTCGTGGGACGGCCCCCGGACGCCGACGGCCGAGCGACGGGCGTCCTCGCCGCGCTCGACGGCGGCGCGCTCGAGGACGAGCTCACGGATCGCCGCGACGAACGCCGGGTGGGTCCCGGCGGACGCGGCGCGGCGGGCGGGCAGGCCGAGCCGCTCCGCGGTCGCGAGAGCCTCGGTGTCGAGGTCGTAGACGACCTCCATGTGGTCGGAGACGAAGCCGACCGGGATCAGCACCACGCCGGCCACCCCCTCGCGGGCAAGCTCCTCCAGGCGGTCGTTGACGTCCGGCTCGAGCCACGGCGTGCGCGGCGAGCCCGAGCGGGAGCAGTAGACCAGCTCGTGGAGCCGCTCGACGCCGGTCGCCTCGGCGACCTGGGCGGCGACCACGGCCGCGACGTCGAGGTGCTGGGCGACGTACGCGCCTCCCTCGGGGCCGCTGCTGTCGCTCATCGAGACCGGGATGGAGTGGGTGACGAAGACCAGCCGGGCCGCGTCGCGAACGTCCTCGGGCAGCTCCGCCAGCGCGGCGAGCACGCCGTCGACGTTGGCCGACACGAAGCCCGGGTGGTTGTAGAACGCCCGGACCTTGTCGACGCGCGGAGCGGTGAGCTCCGGGGGCACCGCCGCGAGCGCGTCGGCGAGGTTGTCGCGGTACTGCCGGCAGCTCGACCAGGACGAGTACGCCGACGTGGCCAGGCACAGCGCTCGGCGGACCCCGTCCCGTGCCATCCGGGTCACCGTGTCGGCGAGATAGGGCTCCCAGTTGCGGTTGCCCCAGTACACCGGCAGGTCGATGCCGTGCTCGGCGAGGTCGCGCTCGACGGCCGCGATCAACGCCTTGTTCTGGTCGTTGATCGGCGAGCGTCCCCCGAAGAGGTAGTAGTGCTGGCCGACCTCCTCGAGCCGCTCACGCGGGATGCCGCGGCCGCGGGTGACGTTCTCCAGGAAGGGGACGACGTCCTCGGGCCGCTCCGGGCCCCCGAAGGAGAGCAGCAGGAGCGCGTCGTAGGGATCGGTCCGCGGGTCGCGGCGAGAGGAGGTGGGGTCCGGATTCGGCACGGGCCCATCGTAGGGAGGACGATGGCAGGGCAATGTTGCAGACCTATCGCCAGATCTTCACGCCCGCCACGGCGCTCTTCAGCCTGACCGGCCTGGTGGCCCGCCTGCCCATCTCCATGGTGGGACTCGGCATCGTCCTGCTCGCCGAGCACGAGACCGGCTCGTACGGCTTCGCGGGGGCGCTGTCCGCCGTCGCCCTGGTCGCCAACGCGTGCTTCGCGATCGTCCAGGGTCGCCTGATCGACCGGCTCGGCCAGGGCCGGGTCCTCCCCGTCGTCATCACCCTCTGGGGGCTGGGCCTGGCCCTCGCGATGGGCTCCCTGGAGTGGGACTGGCCGACCTGGTCCACCTTCGCCTTCGCGGCGCTCGCCGGCGCCTCGCTCCCCTCCGTCGGCACCTGCGTGCGCGCCCGGTGGTCGCACACGCTGGCCGACCGTCCGGCCCTGTTGCACACGGCGTTCTCCTTCGAGGCGGTCGGCGACGAGGCGGTCTTCCTCGTCGGTCCGATCGCCGTGACGATGCTGGCGACCGGCGTGCACCCCGCGGCGGGTCTCGGCACGGCGCTCGTGGTCGGACTCGTGGGAACCTATGCGTTCGCCGTCCAGCGAGGGACCGAGCCCCCGGCCCACCCCCGCTCGGACGCGCACGCGGTGCGGCCGCCGATGCCGTGGAGCGTGATCGTGCCGCTGACGCTCGTGGGCGCCGCCCTGGGCGTGGTCTTCGGTGCGGCCGAGGTCGTCACCGTGGCCTTCGCCGACGAGCAGGGGCACAAGGCCCTGTCGGGGGTGCTTCTCGGCATCTGGGCGTTCGGCAGTCTCGTCGCGGGCGTGGTGTCCGGTGCGATCACGTGGCGGCGCGGGCCGCTCGCCCGGCTCCGGATCGGCGCGGCCGGCATGGTCGTCGCCGCCGTGCCTCTGACCTTCGTGCCCAACCTGCCCGTGATGGCGCTCGTGCTGCTGCTCGGCGGCGTCGCCATCTCCCCCACCCTCATCGCGGCCATGTCGCTGGCCGAGCAGGTGCTGCCGCCCGCCCGGCTGACCGAGGGCATGGCGTTCATCCAGACCGGCCTGGCGGTCGGCCTGGCCCCGGGCGCCGCCGTCGCCGGCGTGGTGATCGACGAGGCGGGCGCCTCGCCGGCGTACCTCGTCTGCGTGGTGGGCGGCGTCCTGACCCTCCTCGGCGCGTTGCTGATCCGGGTCGCGCCGCGCGGCGAGGCGCCGGATAGCGTGCGTCCCCATGAGCACACCGCAGCCGACCACCTGGCGTAGCTGGTCCGGGCTCGAGTCGGCCGCCGGACTCGAGGTGGTCCAGCCCGCCGACGCCAGCGATGTCGCCGAGGTCGTACGACGGGCGCGAGCGGCGGGCCGGACGGTCAAGAGCGCCGGCACGGGGCACAGCTTCACCGGCATCGCCACCCCCCGCCACGTGCAGCTGCGGCCGGAGGGGATGCGCGGCATCGTCGCGGTGGACCGGGAGGCGATGACCGTCACGGCGCTCGCCGGGACCCAGCTGAAGGTCCTCAACGCCGAGCTCGCACGGCTCGGGCTGAGCCTGCACAACATGGGCGACATCGCCGAGCAGACACTGGCCGGCGCGATCTCGACCGGCACCCACGGCACCGGCGGGCGCGCTGCCGGGCTCGCGGCGCAGGTCGTGGGCCTCGAGCTGGTCACCGGCACCGGGGAGGTCCTGCGCGCCTCCGCGACCGAGAACCCCGACGTGCTCGACCTCGCCCGCGTGGGGCTGGGCGCGCTGGGCGTCCTGACGAGGCTGACCTTCGCGGTGGAGCCGCTGTTCCTCCTGCGTGCCGAGGAGCGGCCGATGTCGTGGTCGGACGCCCTCGCTGCCTTCGACGACCTCACCGCCGAGCACGACCACGTCGACATGTACTGGTTCCCCCACTCCGACCGGATGCTGACCAAGCGCAACACGCGCAGCGGCACCGACCTGTCCGCCGCCGACCCGCTGCCGCGGTGGCGGGCGCGCCTCGACGACGACCTGCTCTCCAACACCGTCTTCGGGGCGCAGACCGCCGCGCTCAACCTCGTCCCGCGGGCGATCCCGGCGGCCAACCGCGTCGCCTCCCGCCTGCTCGGGCCACGCACCTACACCGACATCGCGCACCGGGTCTTCACGACGGAGCGGCGGGTGGTCTTCCGCGAGATGGAGTACGCCGTCCCTCGCGCGGCCGGCCTCGACGTGTTGCGGGAGTGCCGGGCCGCGTTCGAGCGCTCCGGACTCACGGTCTCCTTCCCGGTCGAGATCAGGGTCGCCCCGGCCGACGACGTGCCGCTGTCGACGTCGTACGACCGCGACTCCTTCTACCTGGCCTTCCACACCCACCGCCGCGCCGACCACCGGGCCTACTTCGCGCTCATGGAGCCGATCCTGCGCGCCCACGAGGGTCGGCCGCACTGGGGGAAGCTGCACACGCTGGGCGCCGGCGACCTCGCCGGGCTCTACCCGCGGATGGCCGACTTCCGGGCCCTGCGCGAGCGCCTCGACCCGGACCGCGTGTTCACCAACGACTACCTCGACCGGGTCCTCCATGGCTGAGCGCCCGGCCTGCCCCTGCTCCTCCGGGCGGACCTACGACGAGTGCTGCCGCCCCCACCACCGCGACCCGGGCTCGGCGCCGACCGCGGAGGCGCTGATGCGCTCGCGCTACACGGCGTTCGTCAAGGGCCTGGCGTCCTACCTGCTCCACACCTGGCATCCCGCGACCCGCCCCCCGTCGCTCCACCTCGACGAGCGGATCACGTGGACCGGCCTGGAGGTGCTCGCGGCGCAGGACGGCGGGCCCACCGACCGCCGCGGCATGGTGGAGTTCGTCGCCCGCTACACCCGCGACGGGGTGCCCGGCTCCCTGCACGAGATCAGCCGGTTCCGACGGCAGGGCGACACCTGGCTCTACGTCCGCGGCCGGGCGCGGTGGAGGGCGTAGGCTCGGCCGATAACCTGAACCAGCACCACACCAGCACCCCGACGCATCCCCTTTCGCACGCAGGCACACGACCCGAGGGCACCATGACGGACACGGCGGACCAGGGCGGCACCACCCGCCCCGTGCGCCTGACCCTCTCGCCCGACCAGTCCCCCGGAGCCGACCGTCGGCGCCTGCTGCTGGTGGACGACGAGGGTGCTGAGTTCACGCTCGACATCACACCCGACCTGCGGGCGGCGGTGCGCGGTGAGACGCCGCGTCGATTGGAGACCTCGATGAGCAGCAGCATCCGGCCCCGCGAGATCCAGACCCGGATCCGTGCCGGCGAGTCCGCGGAGGCCGTGGCCGAGGCGGCAGGCACCTCAGTCGAGGCGATCATGTCCTATGTCGCCCCCGTGCTCGCCGAGCGCGAGCATGTCGCCACCCGCGCCCAGCGGGCGTCGGTGCGCCGCACCCCCGGCGAGGGCCAGCCGGCGGCCGCGGGCTCGGCCCAGGCGCGGGTGCTCGGCGACGCCGTCGCGGCCCACCTGCGCGGACGCGGCGCCGACCCGGCCTCGGTGACCTGGGACGCCTACCGCCGCGAGACCGGGCGCTGGGTGCTCACCGGCACCTTCGAGACCGCCGAGCGGAGCGGGGTCGCCCGCTTCACCTACGACGCCCCCGGCAACTACGTGCTCTCCGACAACGACGACGCACGGTGGCTGGTCGGCGAGGCGCTCCCGCCGGCCGCGCCGGCCCGCGACGACCTGCAGCAGGTGCGCGAGCGCCGGCTCTCCGCCGTCCCCGAGGAGCTCCCGCTGGGTGGCTCCGCGCCCGCCGCGGAGACCACGGGCGCCGAGGTGACCGCGGGCGCGGACCCGCGTCTCGACGTCCCGCTCGACCTGCCCCTGGACGCTCCCGCCCAGGCGGCCGGCACTCCCGAGGAGCCCGCCGAGGAGGGACCCGAGGAGACCGCCGAGGAGAAGGCCGCCGCCGAGGCGGAGCGCGCCCGGCACCGGCGCCCCGTGCAGAAGAAGCGCGGCCGGGCCTCCGTCCCGAGCTGGGATGAGATCATGTTCGGCGGCGGTGACCAGTAGGCCGTAAAAGCGCGTAGCGTGCGCGCATGGCCTACTTCGTGACCGGCGCCACAGGGTTCATCGGGCGTCACCTCGTCGCCGAGCTCGTCGACCACCGGCAGGGTCCGGTCTTCGTGCTCGTCCGTGCCTCCTCGCTGCCGCGCATGGAGGCGCTGATCCGCCAGTGGGGGTCGGACCGGGTCCACCCCGTCGTCGGCGACCTCACCGAGCCCGCCCTCGGAGTCGACCCGCAGTGGGTGGCCCAGCACGCCGGGACCGTCGACCACTTCTTCCATCTCGCGGCGATCTACGACATCACCGCCGACGACGCGACCAACGACGCGATGAACATCGACGGCACCCGCAACGCCCTGGCGCTCGGCGAGGCGCTCCAGGCGGGCTGCTTCCACCAGGTGTCGTCGGTGGCCGCCGCGGGCGACTACCACGGACGCTTCGACGAGACGATGTTCGAGGAGGGCCAGCCGCTGCCCTCGCCGTACCACCGCACCAAGTACGAGTCGGAGAAGATCGTCCGGGACGACGCGCGGGTCCCGTGGCGGGTGTACCGCCCGGCGATCGTGGTGGGCCACTCCGAGACCGGCGCGATGGACAAGGTCGACGGCCCCTACTACTTCTTCCCGCTCATCAAGCGGCTGCGCGACGTGCTGCCCGCATGGCTGCCGCTCGTCGGGGTGGACCTCGGCGACACCAACCTGGTGCCGGTCGACTACGTGGCCAAGGCGATGGACCATCTCGCCCACCTGCCCGGCCGGGACGGGGAGGCCTTCCACCTGGTCAACCCGGAGCCGCAGCCGGTGATCGACATGATCAACGCGTTCTGCGAGGCCGCCGGCGCCCCGCGCTTCGCGACACCGGTGGACCGGTCCCTCACCACGGCAGGTCCGCTCGGCCTGATCCCGCGGGCGCTGCGGCCGATCAACCTGATGAACGCCGTGCTCCGCTCCGCTCCCGCACAGCTGGCGCTCGACCAGACCGTGGGCCGGCTCGGCATCCCTGCCGAGGTCCTGGCGCACACGTCCTTCCCCTCGGTGTTCGACTCCCGCGCGACCGAGCGGGCGCTGGCGGGCTCCGGCCTCAGCGTGCCGCCACTCGAGACCTACGCCCGCGCGCTCTGGGGCTACTGGGAGGAGAACCTCGACGACGCGACGGGGCGGGACCCCAAGGCGGTGGCCGCGCTGAAGGACAAGTACGTCGTGATCACCGGCGCCTCCTCCGGGATCGGCCAGGTCGTCGCGCTCAAGGTCGCCCAGGCCGGCGGCATCCCGGTCCTCGTCGCACGCGGCAAGGAGAAGCTCGAGGCCACCAAGGCGACGATCGAGCTGCGCGGCGGTCGGGCCGAGGTGTTCCCGTGCGACCTCTCCGACCTCGAGGCGATCGACCGGCTGTGCGAGCAGCTCGTCGCGGACCTCCCGAGCGTCGACTACGTCGTCAACAACGCCGGCCGCTCGATCCGGCGCTCCCTCAAGCTGTCGCAAGACCGCTTCCACGACTTCGAGCGCACCATGCAGCTCAACTACTTCGGCGCGATCCGCCTCGTGATGGGGCTCATGCCGCAGCTGCACAGCCAGCGCTCGGGCCACATCGTCAACATCTCCTCGATCGGCGTGCAGACCAACCCGCCGCGGTTCTCGGCCTATGTCGCCTCGAAGGCCGCGCTCGACGCGTGGAGCAACGTGGTGTCCTCGGAGGTCGTCGGGCACGGGATCACCTTCACCAACGTGCACATGCCGCTGGTGCGGACGCCGATGATCGCGCCCACCAAGATCTACGACAAGTTCCCCACGATCTCCCCGGCCCAGGCCGCGGACGTGGTCGTCAAGGCGATGGTCGACAAGCCGCACGAGATCAACACGGCCCTCGGCACCGCCGGGGAGCTGGCGCACACCATCGCGCCGCGGACGGCGTTCCGGGTGCTCAACCTGGCCTACCAGGTGTTCCCCGACTCGGCGGCGGCCAAGGGGCAGAAGCCGGCGTCCCAGGCGGCGGCCGCGGCGGAGGAGGCTCCCGCCTCCAACCACCGCGAGACCGAGCAGATGCTGCTCGCCCAGCTGTTCCGGGGCGTGCACTGGTAGCGGTCAGGCCCGAGCGACGGGGCGCGCGGGATCGACGACCCACTCGCTCCAGCTGCCGGGGTAGAGCGCGGCCGTGACGCCGGCGAGCTCGAGGGCGAGCACGTCGTGGGCCGCGGTCACCCCGGAGCCGCAGTAGACCGCGACGTCGGCGCCGGGCACGGCCCCGACCTCGGCGTAGGTCGCGGCGAGCTCCGCGGGCGCACGGAAGCGCCCGGACGCGTCGAGGTTGCGGCTCGTGGGCACGTTGACCGCGCCCGGGATGTGGCCGGCGACCGGGTCGATCGGCTCGACCTCGCCTCGATAGCGCTCGGCGGCTCGCGCGTCGACCAGGACGCCGGCGTCGCGGGCACGGTCCGCGCCGACGACCGGCAGGCCGCCGGGCACCGCGCTGAAGTCACCGGGCCGCACCGGGGCCCCGTCCCCCGTCTCGACCTCGCCGCCGCCGTCGCGCCACGCGGACCAGCCGCCGTCCAGGACCCGCACGTCGGGGTGGCCGTGGAAGCGCAGCAGCCACCAGCAGCGGGCCGCGGCATGACCGGCCCAGTCGTCGTACACGACGACGGGGCGGTCGCGGCGCACTCCCACCCTCCGCATCGCCGCCTCGAAGTCGGCCACGTCGGGCAGCGGGTGGCGTCCCCGCTCCCCCGGGGCACCGGCGAGGTCCGTGTCGAGGTCGACGTACCCGGCGCCGGGGATGTGGCCGGCGGCGTACTCCGCCGGCCCGGCGGGGGCGCCCATGCGGTAGCGCACGTCGAGGACGCTCGCCTGCCCGCGGACGCTGCGCAGCTCGTCGACGCCGATCAGCCCGGACCTCATGCGCCGACCCTAGTCCGGCCGCCTGTGGAGGAGCGACGCGCCACCGTCGCGGATCCGGCAGGCTCGCCGCCATGATCCAGGAGCCGGTGCCGATGCTGCTCGGCCGGGTCCTGCTGCGCGCGGTGCGAGCCCACGCGGCCCTCGAGGGGCGCTGTCACCTTCCGCCGTCGCTGCATGTCGGGATCCCGGGCGCCGACGTGCGCTCGCTGGAGCTCGACACCGGGGAGGGGCTCGACCTGGCGCTGCGCACGGAGATGCTGGAGGCGATGACCCGCGCGCACCTCGCCCAGAGCGTCGTGCCGCTGGTCTGGCTGACCCGGCACCCGGAGGGTCCCGATCTGGAGGACCTCGCGTGGGCCGCGGCCGCGGGCCAGGCCGGCGCCGAGCTCGGCGTCCGCCTCGACCTGGTCGTCGTCACGCGCCGCTCGTGGCGCGACCCGCGCTCCGGGGTGGGCCGGAGCTGGACCCGGCTGCGCCAGCCGTGAGCCCGCGCTGCCGGGCGCCGGCTAGACCCAGGTGTGGACCGGCTGGTTGTCGTGCATCCGCTTGCGGTACTCGGCGAGCACCGCGCGCAGGGCGTCGTACCGGTCGGCGTCGTCGCGCTCGTGCACGCGACGGGTGAACCAGTCGGACGCGTTGGTGCCCTGCAGGCAGCGCTGCTCGATGATGTCGAGATAGCGGTGCGCCTCGTCGGCGTCGACGCCCCACGCGGCGAGCCCCTCGTGGGCCAGCGGGAGCAGCCGTCGCACGACGAGCTCGGTGGCCCGCACCCGACCCAGCTGGGGCCAGTACACCTCGGCGTCGATCCCGTGGCGCGCGGCGCTGTGGAAGTTCTCCTCGGCCGCGCTGAAGGACATCTGGGACCACAGCGGGCGGTCGTTGTCGGCCAGGGCGCGCACCAGCCCGAAGTAGAAGGCCGCGTTGGCGATGGTGTCGACGACCGTCGGGCCCGCGGCGAGGATCCGATTCTCCACACGCAGGTGCGGCAGGCCGCCGGTGATGTCGTAGACCGGCCGGTTCCAGCGGTAGATGGTGCCGTTGTGCAGCCGCAGCTCGGACAGGTTCGGCGTGCCGCCGGCCTCCAGGACGGTGAGCGGGTCCTCCTCGTCGATCACCGGCAGCAGCGGCGGGAAGTAGCGCACGTTCTCCTCGAACAGGTCGAACACCGAGGTGATCCACCGCTCCCCGAACCACACGCGCGGGCGCACCCCCTGCGCCTTGAGCTCCTCCCCGCGGGTGTCGGTCGCCTGCTCGAAGAGCGGGATCCGGGTCTCCGACCACAGCTGCTTCCCGAGCAGGTACGGCGAGTTCGCGGCGACCGCGAGCTGCACGCCCGCGATCGCCTGGGAGGCGTTCCAGTACGACGCGAACTGGTCCGGGCTGACCTGGACGTGGAACTGGGTGCTCGTGCACGCGGCCTCGGGCATGATCGTGTCGACCGTGGCGTGCAGTCGCTCGACGCCGCGGATGTCGATGCTGATGTCCTCGCCACGGGCCCGCAGGATCTGCTCGCTGAGCAGCCGGTAGCGCGGGTTGGCGCTGATGACCTCGGCGCGCAGGTGCTCGGGCGCCAGCGTCGGGAGGATCCCGATCATCACGAGGTGGGCGCCCAGCGCGGCCGCGCGCTCCTCGGCATGGTTGAGGCTGGCCCGCAGCTGGGCCTCGTAGCCGTCGAGGCCCCCGTCGGCCAGCGGGCCGGGCGCGAGGTTGAGCTCGATATTGAACTGGCCGAGCTCGGTCTGGAAGTCGGGGTCCTCGATCGCGTCGAGCACCTCGGCGTTGCGCAGCGCGGGGTCGCCCGCGTCGTCGACGAGGTTGAGCTCCACCTCGACCCCCGTCCAGGGGTCGTCGGTGTCGAAGGCGGACTCGCGCAGCATCCGCTCGAACACGTCGAGGCAGCGCCGGACCTTCTCCCGGTAGCGGGTGCGGTCGGCGGGGCTGAACTCCTGGGCCGCGACGTCGTCTCCCATGCATCGACCTTAGAAGGTCGCCCACCGCTCGGGCAGCCCCCTGTCCCATGCCGGGCCTCCCTGCCACGCCGCGGGCGGCACCGCGTCCTGGAGGAGCGAGGCGAGCAGGGCTGCCATGCGGTAGCCCGGACTCGCCCGGGTGCAGCGGTCGACGGCGATCCAGGCCAGTGCGCCGTCGCCGGCCTGCCACGCCGCCCAGCCCAGCAGCGCGGCCGGGGCGGCGACCAGCGACTCCGGAGCGCGTCGGACCACGCCCGACCACAGCCGGACGTGCTCCTGCGCGGACGCGCGGGTGATCGTGGACCACGCGGCGTCCCGGACCCGCGGGGCCTGCATCACCCAGAGAAGGTGGGCGAGGTCGTCGTCACCGGGCGGCGTCTCGTCGGCGACGAGGTCTCGGACGGCGTGTGCCACCCACGCCCCCGCCTCGCGCACCGCGCTGTCGCTCGCGGGGACGCCGTCCTCGGCGTGCCGTCCCGACCGGAGCGCCGACGCGACCGCCTCCGCGGCGGCAGGGTTTTGGTCGACCGAGGAGACCAGGTCGGCCCGGGTGCGATGGGCGAGGCGCCCGTCGACGATGGCCTCCACCACGAAGGGGTGGGCGGACACGTCCACGGGATGGCGGCGGGATCGAGCGGCGGGGACCCGGTGCTCGAGGTCGCGGTAGTGCGTGCCGTCCGTCGCCAGCGCGGCCAGCACCTCCAGCCCCGAGCGCCGGCAGGCCCGCCGCAGCGTGCGGTGCGCGGCCTCCGCCGGAGCGGAGTCCTCGGCGTAGTAGAGGAGCACGACCTGGTCGGCGCCGTGCCGCAGCGCAGGGCCGAGGAGCGCGGCGGCCAGCTGGCGCCGGACGACAGCGGAGCCGGCGACGGTCGGCGGGAGGTCGATGCGCGCGTGGAAGGGATGGCGGGCGCCGAAGGTCATCAGCACGACCGACTGCTCGGGCCAGAACCCGAGCAGCACCGGTGCCGCGGCGAACAGGTCCTCGGGCCGGCGCAGGGTCAGGCGCGCGGGCGGACGGGGCATTGCGGAGCTCGTGGTCATGACGAGCACGCTCGCCCGGACGGGCGACAGCCGCACGGGGCCGGCCGGCGGCCTGGGGAGGAGCCGCACGGAGACGCTGCCTGGGGAGAGCCGAGGGATCCTGCTGTCACCGGTGACGACTAACGTGACGTCGGTGCGCGCCCACGCCTCGGTCCTCCATCTGGACCTCGACGCGTTCTACGCCGCCGTGGAGCAGCGCGACAAGCCGTCCCTGCGGGGCAAGCCGGTGGTCGTCGGGGGCGTCGGCGGACGCGGGGTGGTCTCGACGGCGTCCTACGAGGCCCGCGTGTACGGCGTCCGCTCGGCGATGTCCACGCGCGAGGCTCGCGCGCGGTGCCCGCACGCGGCGTACCTCTCGGGCCGCTTCGAGGCCTATCGGGCCACGAGCGCTGCGGTGATGGCGGTGCTGCGCGACTGCTCCCCCCTCGTCGAGCCCCTGTCCCTCGACGAGGCGTTCGTCGACCTCGCCCAGGCCGGCCTGCCGGACCTCGAGGTCCCGACCGTGACGGCCCTCGGCGAGGAGCTGCGCACGCGGGTGCGGGAGGTCACCGGCGGGCTGACCGCCTCGGTCGGCATCGCGTCCTCGAAGTTCCTCGCCAAGATCGCCAGCGACCTGCGCAAGCCCGACGGCCTGGTCGTGGTGGCGCCCGGCACCGAGCTCGCCGTGCTGCGTCCCCTGCACGTCTCGGTGATCCCGGGGGTCGGCCCGGCGACCGTCGAGCGACTGCGCAGGGCCGGGGTGCACACCGTCGAGGAACTGGAGCGGGTCAGCCAGGACGAGCTGGTCCGGCTGGTCGGCAAGGCGCAGGGACACAGCCTCTTCCAGCTCGCGCGCGCCCAGGACGACCGCCCGGTCGTCGCGGACCGGGAGACCAAGTCGGTCAGCGTCGAGGGCACCTACGAGCACGACCTGACCGACCGGCAGCAGATGGCCGCGATCGTGACCCGCCAGGCCGGCGAGGTCGCCAAGCGCCTTCGCACGAGCGGCCTGTCGGGCCGCACGGTCACCATCAAGGTGCGCCTCTACGACTTCACCACGCTCAGCCGCTCCTCGACCCTGCCGGCGCCGACCGACGAGCCGGCGACGATCGCCCGCCTGGCGCGCACCCTGCTCGAGGACCTCGACACGTCCGGTGGCGTCCGACTGCTCGGCGTCGGCGTCTCCGGGCTGGCTGACTGGATCCAGGAGGACCTGTTCGGCACCGGCGAGGAGCCCGACGACGGGGTCGGGACGGAGCCCGAGCCGGAGCCGGACCAGGCGGGGGCCCGCTGGCGCGGCGAGACCTGGGCTCCCGGGATGGACGTGGTCCACGCCGAGCACGGTCGGGGCTGGGTGTGGGGCTCCGGCAAGGGCGTGGTGACGGTGCGCTTCGAGACCGCGGAGACGCCGCCCGGGCCGGTGCGCTCGTTCCGATCCGACGACCCGGCTCTCCAGCGCTGGCGGCCGCCGTCGGCGGAGCAACCGGAGGAGCAGTAGCGTTCCGGGCATGTCCGTCGCCCCGACAGCACCGACCGCCCCGACTGCACCGCGCCACCCCGTCACCACGACGCACCACGGCCACACCCGCACCGACGAGTACGAGTGGCTGCGCGCCAAGGAGGACCCGGCGGTCATCGCCCATCTCGAGGCCGAGAACGCCTACACCCAGGCGCGCACGGCGCACCTCGCGGACCTGCGCGGCCGGATCTTCGACGAGATCAAGGCCCGCACCCTGGAGACGGACCTGTCGGTGCCGACCCGCGTCCGGGGCTACTGGTACTACGGCCGCTCCTTCGAGGGCCGCCAGTACGGCGCGAGCTGCCGCGTCCCGGTGGCGGACCCCGACGACTGGACCCCGCCCGTGCCCGCTGCCGACGCGAGCCCCGACCAGCCCGCGCTGCCCGGCGAGGAGGTGCTGCTCGACCTGGACGCCCTCGCGGAGGGCCACGAGTTCTTCTCGCTCGGTGGCTCCTCGGTCAGCCCCGACGACCGGCTCCTCGCCTACGCCGTGGACGTGGTCGGCGACGAGCGCTACACGGTCCGGGTCCTGGACCTGGAGACCCGGGAGCTGCGCGAGGACGTGCTCACCGACGTCCTCGGCGGGGTGACCTGGGGCGGGCTCTCCGCGACCGGACAGGCCGACCACTTCTACTACACCACCGTCGACGACGCCTGGCGGCCCGACAAGGTCTGGCGCCACCGGCTCGGCACCGCGCAGGCCGACGACGAGCTGGTCTTCCACGAGCCCGACGGCCGCTACTTCGTCGGCGTCGGACGCACCCGCAGCCGTCGCTACGTGATGATCGCGGCGAGCTCTAAGACCACCTCGGAGTTCCACGTGCTCCCCGCGGACGACGCGCAGGCGAAGCCCGTCTGCTTCGCCGAGCGCACCGACGGCGTCGAGTACTCCCTCGAGCACGCGGTGGTCGGCGGCCAGGACCGCTTCCTGGTGCTGCACAACGCCACCGGCCCGGAGTTCGAGCTCGGCCACGCCCCCGCCGTACCCACGGCGCCCGCGGACTGGCGCCCGCTGCTCCCCCACGACCCCGAGGTCCGGCTCGAGGACGTCGACGCCTTCGCCGGCCATCTCGTGGTGCAGCAGCGCAGCGGCGGCAGCACCCAGGTCCGGGTCCTCGACCTCGGCACCGACCCGGAGCACCCGGTCGTCGGCGACCGACTCGTGGAGTTCCCCGGCGAGCTCGCCACCGTCGGGGCGGGCAGCAACCCCGCCTTCGAGCAGCCGACGATCCGGGTGGGGATGACCAGCCTTGCCCGACCGTCGGCGGTCTACGACCACGACCTGCGCACCGGCGAGCTGGTGCTGCGCAAGCAGGCGCCGGTGCTCGGCGGCTACGACGCCGACGACTACGAGGAGCACCGCCTCTGGGCTGACTCCGTCGGCGGCGTGCGGGTGCCGATCTCGCTGGTCGTGCGCAAGGGCGCCCGCGGGCCGGCGGGCGCGGACCCGGTTCCCGTGCACCTGTACGGCTACGGCGCCTACGAGGCCTCCATCGACCCCTACTTCGCCGTCAGCCGGCTCTCCCTGCTCGACCGCGGCGCGGCCTTCGCGATCGCGCACGTCCGGGGTGGCGGCGAGATGGGCCGTCACTGGTACGACGACGGCAAGCTCGAGCACAAGCAGCACACCTTCGACGACTTCGTCGCCGCCGCCCGTCACCTCGTCGCGTCCGGCTGGACCACCCCCGAGCGGATCGTCGCGGAGGGCGCCAGTGCCGGCGGCCTGCTGATCGGGGCGGTCGCCAACCAGGCGCCCGAGGCGTTCGGCGGCTTCGTGGCGGGCGTCCCCTTCGTGGACACGCTCACGACGATGCTCGACCCGAGCCTGCCGCTCACCGTCCCCGAGTACGACGAGTGGGGCAACCCCACCGACGACCCGGCGGCCTACGAGCGGATCGCCGGCTACGCGCCGTACGAGAACGTCGCCGACCTCCCCTACCCGCCGATCCTGGCGGAGACCTCCCTCAACGACACCCGCGTGCTCTACGTCGAGCCCGCGAAGTGGGTGGCGCGCCTGCGCGAGCGCGCCCCGGAGGCCGAGGTGCTGCTGCGCACCGAGATGGCCGCCGGCCACGGCGGCGTCTCCGGTCGCTACCGCGCCTGGGAGGACCGGGCGTTCACCCTCGCCTGGATCCTCGACCGGCTCGGGCTGGCCGACGCGGAGCCCGCAAGTTGAGAACTCCCTGAGATTCGCCCTCGGCCGCAACTTCTGCGCGGGCCCGGACGTCAATGCGGGTGAGAGCAACACCGGTGGTCCTCGGGAATCCGGGGTACCTCCCCGGTGTTGGGAACCACAGGTGCGGATTTGGGCTCCAGCCGCACGGGCAAGGAGGGACGCCATGGCAGCGACGATGACGAGGACGCGCAACACCGGACGCGAGATCGAGGGACGCGACAGCGTCGGGCTGTACCTCGACGAGATCGCCCGGACTCCCCTGCTCGACGCTGCCCGGGAGGTGGAGCTCGCGAAGACCATCGAGGCGGGGCTGTACGCCGAGCACCTGCTCGCCGAGGGCCGCGTCGGCCGCCGGAAGGGCGGCGCTCCGAAGCAGGCCACCGAGGCCGAGCTGGAGTGGATCGCCGAGGAGGGCCGCAAGGCCGTCACGGAGTTCATCAACGCCAACCTGCGCCTGGTGGTGTCCATCGCCCGCAAGTACGGACGGGCCCAGATGCCGATGCTCGACCTGATCCAGGAGGGCAACACCGGCCTGATCCGAGCGGTCGAGAAGTTCGACTACGCCAAGGGCTACAAGTTCTCCACCTACGCCACCTGGTGGGTGCGCCAGGCGATCACCCGCGGCATCGCCCAGCAGGCCCGCGTGGTCCGGCTGCCCGTCCACGTGGTCGAGGAGCTCAACCAGGTCGGCGGCGCGCGCCGTACCCTCGAGCGCCAACTGGGTCGCGACCCGGAGCCGGCGGAGATCGCCGCCGAGCTCGGCCTGGAGGTCGAGCGGGTGCTCGACCTGATGGCCTGGGGGCGCGAGCACGTCAGCCTCGACACCCCGGTCGACGAGGACGGCGACACCTCGCTCGGCGACCTGATGGCCCAGGAGACCGCGCCCGGCCCGGACCTCACCTTCCTCGACACCGAGGCGCGCGACCGCCTCAACAGCCTGGTCGACCAGCTCGACGAGCGGGCCGCCGACATCATTCGCTCCCGCTACGGCCTGACCGACGGACGCCAGCACAAGCTCGCCGACATCGGCGTCAAGCACGGCATCTCCGCCGAGCGGGTCCGTCAGCTCGAGCGCGAGGCGCTGCAGAAGCTGCGTCGCCTCGGCGACCCGGACATGGCGGCCTGACTCAGGCCGCAGCCAGCTCCGCGAAGACCTCCGTCACCTTGCGGCGGAGGTCTTCGCGCGTCCCGGTGTTCTCGATCAGGTAGGTCGCCACGGCTCGCCGCTGCTCGCGGGTGGCCTGGGCGGCGATCCGGGCGCGGGCCTCGTCCTCGGTCCAGCCGCGGTCGCGCACCATCCGCTCCACCTGGGTCTCCTCGGGGGCGTCCACCACGATGACCGCGTCGAACTCGGCCGCGCGGCCGGACTCGACGAGCAGTGGGATGTCGTGGACCACGACCGCGTCCGTGGGCGCGGAGGCCTCGAGCTCGGCGTACCGCTCGAAGACGAGCGGGTGCACGATCCCCTCCAGCACCTTGCGCCGCGCCTCGTCGGCGAACACGAGCGCGCCCATCCGGGGCCGGTCCAGCTCGCCGTCCGGCGTCAGCATCTCGGCGCCGAAGGCCTCGACGACGGCCGCCAGGCCCGGGGTCCCCTTCGCCACGACCTCGCGGGCGATCTGGTCGGCGTCGATGACGACCGCCCCCAGCTCCCGCAGGATCGACGACACGGTGCTCTTCCCCGAGGCGATCCCCCCGGTCAGTCCGACGCGCACACGCGGACCCTACTGTGAGGGCGTGGAGAACGCGCGCGTCGCCCTGCTGCTGCCCGGCTCGCACGCGTACGTCGACGCGGTGCTGCGGATACTCACCGCCGGCGTCTTCCCGATCCCGCTCGACCCCCGGCTGACGCCCTCCGAGCAGGAGCGGATCCTCGCCGGCCTGGCGCCGACCGACGTCGTCCGGTCGCCCGACGAGCTCGCGGCGCTCGTCGACGGTCTTCCCGAGGCGGGTCTGCCGCTCGGTCGCCCGATGCACTGCACCAGTGGCACGACCGGGGTGCCGAAGGGGGTGTACTCCGGCCTGCTCTCTCCCGACGACGCGGAGGCGCTGGTCGCGGAGGAGCGCGCGCTGTGGGGCTTCTGCGCCGAGGACGTCAACCTCGTCCTCAGCCCGCTCTACCACTCCGCACCGCTGCGCTTCGCGATGGGCACGCTGCTCGCGGGCGGGCGGATCGTGATCCCCGGCCCCTTCGACCCGGCCGCGGTGACCGCCGCGATCGAGCGCGAGCGACCCACCACGATGTTCTGCGTCCCGACCCACCTGCAGCGGCTCTTCGCGCACTGGGACGAGCACGGCGCGCCCGACCTGTCCTGCTTCCGGCTGGTGGCCCACGCCGGGGCGCCCTGCCCGGTCGAGCTCAAGCACCGCCTCCTGGAGTCCTTCCCACCCGGCTCGACCTGGGAGTTCTACGGCTCGACCGAGGGCCAGTTCACCGCCTGTCGCAGCGAGGAGTGGCTGGAGCGGCCCGGCACCGTCGGCCGGGCGCGGCCGGGACGCACGCTGACCACCGACCCGGACGGCACGATCTGGTGCACGGTGCCCTCCTACGCCCGCTTCTCGTACTTCGGTGCCCCGGAGAAGACGGCCGCCGCCTGGCGCGAGACCCCCGCCGGTCCGGCGTTCACGGTCGGCGACCTGGGCCGGTTGGACGAGGACGGCTATCTCTACCTCGACGGCCGGCGCGAGGACCTCGTGATCAGCGGGGGCGTCAACGTCTACCCCACCGAGGTGGAGCAGGTGCTCGGCGGCTGCCCCGGCGTCGCCGACGTCGCGGTGTACGGCGTCGACGATCCTCAGTGGGGCCAGCGCGTGCGCGCCGCGGTGGTGCCCGGCCCCGGCGGTGTCACCGAGGACGCCCTGCACGCCTTCGCCCGCACCCACCTCGCCCCGCCCAAGCGGCCCAAGGACTACGTCCTTCTCGCCGCGCTCCCCCGCACCCTCACCGGCAAGGTACGGCGCAGCGAGCTGCCCCGGCCCTGAGCGCCTAGGCCGGAGGCTGGTCCGCGGCCAGCTCCAGCGCCAGCCAGGCGCCGACCCGCGCAGCCGGGTCGTCGAGGTCGAGGCCGGTCAGCCCCTCGATCTCGGCGATCCGGTTCCGGACCGTGTTGCGGTGCACACCGAGGTCGTCGGCGACGGCGCCGCGCGCACCGTGGTGGCGCAGGAAGGCCGCCAGGGTGGCACGGTGCTCGGCGTCGAGCGGCGCGAGCAGGCCGGCGGCGTACTCCCTGCCGAGCGCCTCGGGGACCAGGGCCAGCGGTCCGGCGTCGGCCACCTCCTCCCAGCGGCGGACGGGGCTGGCGGCGCTCGTCCGGTCCAGGGCGTGGCCCGCCGACTCGGCGCTGCGGCGGGCCTCGGTGGCGGGGACGGCCCGCCCGACGCCCACCCGCAGCCCGCTGCCGGAGACGATGTCCAGCACCCCGGGGAGCCGGGCGGGCGCGAGCACCGCCACCAGCTCGCCGTCGACGACTCCGGCCAGGGCGCCCTCGACGGCGAGGTCGTCCTCCAGCCGGTCGAGCGCGTCGTCGAGCGCGTCCCGGGCGCCGGTCATCCGGAGCACGCGGAGCCGCTCGGGCACGGTGCGGCCACCCTCCGCGGCGTCGAGCAGCACTTCCGCGGAGCGCAGGTCGCCCGCGCACAGGAGCTCCAGCGCCCGGCCCCGGAGCCGCCGCTCGGCGGCCCGGCGCTCCGCCCGCCGCTCGACCGCCAGGCTGAGCAGCACCGCGGCCGTGCTGACCGCGGAGCGCTGCGGGTCACCGAGCGGCCCCGGGAGGCACACCGCGAGGTAGAGCTCGGGGCGGCCCGCGAGGCCGATCGGGCGCACCAGCGTCGTGGCGCTGCCATCGGTCCTGGTGGAAACGGCGCCGAGGCCCTGCCCCTTGATGCCGGCGACCTCGGCGCGCACCAGGTCGAGGTCGAGCCGCTCCCGGCGCGCGCCGAGGGGGCCCTCCGCGGGCTCGCCGTCGCGGTGCACGAGGGCGACGGCGGCGTCGAGGAGCTGGGCCAGGCGCTCGAGCAGCGGGCGCAGGTCGAGTCCCAGCGCGGCCCGGGTCAGCCTGCGCTGCAGGTCGAGGGCGAGGCGGGTCGACGCCGCCTCCTGGTCCTGCAGCAGCTCGGCGGCGGCCCGCGACACCGCCACGAAGGTGGTCTCCCGGGGGACCTCCAGCAGCGTCAGACCGTGGGCCCGGCAGGCTTCGACGAGCCTCGCGGGCAGCTCGTCGTAGGTCAGCCCGACGCCGACCCCGACCGCCGCGGCGCCCGCGGCGACCAGCCGGCCGACGTAGGCGTCCCACTGGTCGCTCCAACCGCGCGTGCCCAGCCCGGTGGTGAGGAGGAGCTCACCACCCTCGAGGAAGGGCGTCGGGTCGGGCAGCTCGCTGGTCGCGACCCAGCGCAACGACGGTCCCTCCACGGCGTGGACCGCCCGCAGACCGAGAGCCCGCCGCGCGACCAGGTCCGCCACCGACACCATGGGGGCATCATTGCACAACCAAGGGCGGCAGATTGTGCAGGACGGATATGGCCGTGCTCCTCTGCCGGGCCTACCGTCGACGGCATCGGCCGGTCCTCCCGGCAGCCCTTCGACGATAGGACGTCCATGAGCCAGCAGCCCACCGGCGGCCCCAGCATCACGCAGGAGCGCCGTCTCGTCACCGAGATCCCCGGCCCCCGCTCGCAGGAGCTCGCGGCACGCAAGGCCAAGGCCGTCGCGTCCGGTGTCGCGGTCGGCCTGCCGGTCCAGGTCGTCGCCGCCGGCGGCGGCATCCTCGTCGACGCCGACGGCAACCAGCTCATCGACCTCGGCTCCGGCATCGCCGTGACCACCGTCGGCAACAGCGCCCCGCGCGTTGTCGAGGCGGTGACCCGACAGGTCGCCGAGTTCACCCACACCTGCTTCATGGTCACCCCCTACGAGGGCTACGTCGCCGTCGCGGAGAAGCTCAACGAGCTCACCCCCGGCACCCACGAGAAGCGCTCCGCGCTCTTCAACGCCGGCGCCGAGGCCGTCGAGAACGCCGTCAAGATCGCGCGCGCCGCGACGGGCAAGCAGGGCGTCGTCGTCTTCGACCACGCCTACCACGGACGCACCAACCTCACGATGGCGATGACGGCGAAGAACATGCCGTACAAGAAGGGCTTCGGCCCGTTCGCCTCCGAGGTCTACCGCGCGCCCCTGTCCTATCCCTTCCGCGACGGCGGTCTCGACGGTGTCGAGGCGGCGCGCAAGGCGATCGACGTGATCGAGAAGCAGGTCGGCGCCGAGAACCTCGCCGCCGTCGTCATCGAGCCCATCCAGGGCGAGGGCGGCTTCATCGTCCCGGCCGAGGGCTTCCTGCCGACCCTGGTCGCCTGGTGTCGCGAGAACGGCGTCGTCTTCGTCGCCGACGAGGTGCAGACCGGCTTCGCCCGCACCGGCGAGCTGTTCGCCTGTGACCACGAGGGCGTCGTCCCGGACCTGATCGTGACCGCGAAGGGCATCGCCGGCGGTCTCCCGCTGGCCGCCGTGACCGGCCGCGCGGAGATCATGGACGCCGCGCACGCCGGCGGCCTGGGCGGCACGTACGGCGGCAACCCGCTCGCGTGCGCCGCCGCGCTCGCCGTCATCGAGACGATCGAGGCCGAGGGCCTGGTCGACCGCGCGCGCACCATCGGCAAGACGATGACCGAGCGGCTGCGCGCCCTGCAGGAGCAGGACCCGCGCATCGGCGAGGTCCGCGGCCGCGGCGCGATGATCGCCGTCGAGCTCGTGAAGCCGGGCACCACCGAGCCCGACGCCGACCTCACCAAGCGGATCGCGGCCGCCGCGAACGCGCAGGGCATGGTCGTCCTGACCTGCGGCACCTACGGCAACGTGCTGCGCTTCCTGCCTCCGCTGTCGATGCCCGACCACCTGCTCGACGAGGCGCTCGACCTGCTCGCCGGGATCCTCGCAGAGCTCAGCCAGGAGAACTGATGACCGCGCTCCACGAGCCCGACACCGCCGCCGGTACCGGGCCGCTGGCCGACGCCCGCACCCAGCTGCGGGAGGCGACCACGCTGCTCGGGTACGACGAGGGCCTGCACCAGATGCTCGCCACGCCGCGCCGCGAGGTGACGGTCAGCATCCCGCTGCGTCGCGACAACGGCACGACCGAGCTGTTCGTCGGTCACCGGGTGCAGCACAACTTCTCCCGCGGTCCGGCCAAGGGCGGGCTGCGCTACTCCCCCGACGTCGACCTCGACGAGGTCCGCGCGCTGGCGATGTGGATGACCTGGAAGTGCGCGCTCCTCGACGTGCCCTACGGCGGCGCGAAGGGCGGGGTCCGGATCGACCCGCGCCACTACTCGGCCGCCGAGCTGGAGCGCGTGACCCGGCGCTACACCAGCGAGATCAGCCCGCTGATCGGTCCGGAGCGCGACATCCCCGCGCCCGACATCGGCACCGACGAGAAGACCATGGCGTGGCTGATGGACACCTACTCCGTCCAGCAGGGCCACACCGTCCTCGGCGTCACCACCGGCAAGCCGATCAGCCTCGGCGGCTCGCGGGGCCGCGCCACCGCCACCTCGCGGGGCGTCGTCCACGTGGCGCTCGCGGCGCTGCGCTCGCGCGGCATCGACCCGGCCGGCGCGACCGCGTCGGTCCAGGGCTTCGGCAAGGTGGGCCGGTACGCCGCCCGCTTCCTCGCCGAGGCCGGCACCCGGGTGCTCGCCGTGTCCGACCAGTACGGCGCCGTGTTCGCGTCGACCGGTCTCGACATCGTCGCCCTCGAGAAGCACGTCGACGCGACCGGCTCGGTGGTCGGCTTCGCCGGCGGCGAGGCCGTGCCCGCCGAGACCGTGCTCGAGGCCGAGGTCGACCTGCTCGTCCCCGCCGCCGTCGAGGGCGTGCTCCGCGCCGACAACGCCGGTCGCGTGCAGGCCAAGGTGGTCGTGGAGGGCGCCAACGGCCCCACCACCCCCGAGGCCGACCGCATCCTGCAGGAGGCCGACCGGCTCGTCGTACCGGACATCCTGGCGAACGCCGGCGGCGTCATCGTGTCCTACTTCGAGTGGGTGCAGGCCAACCAGGCCTACTGGTGGAGCGAGAACGAGGTCGAGGCCCGGCTGGCCGAGCGGATGCTCGCCGCCTGGGACTCGGTCAACGCCGCTGCCGCCCGCCTCGACGTCCCCCTGCGCACGGCCGCGACCTGCCTCGCCGTCGAGCGCGTCGCCCAGGCGCACCAGCTGCGCGGCCTCTACCCGTGACCCGACGACCCGACCAGGAGACGACCATGAGTGACACCACCTTCGAGGTGATCGACCCCGCCACCGGCGCGGTGATCGACACCGTCGCCGACGGGACGGTCGAGGACGCGACCCGCGCCGTCGACGCGGCGGCCGCCGCCTTCCCGGGCTGGGCCGCCACGTCCACCCGGGCGCGTGCGGAGATCCTGCGCCGCTGCTACGAGCTGATGGTGCGCGACGCGGACCTGCTGACCGGGCTGATCGCCTCGGAGAACGGCAAGTCCGTGGCCGACGCGCGCGCCGAGGTCACCTACGCCGCCGAGTTCTTCCGCTGGTTCAGCGAGGAGGCCGTGCGCGGCGAGGGGACCTACGCCGACGCGCCGGCCGGCAACGCCAAGACCCTGGTGACCCACGCGCCCGTCGGTGTCGCCGCGCTCATCACGCCGTGGAACTTCCCCGCGGCGATGGCGACCCGCAAGATCGCGCCCGCCCTCGCCGCGGGCTGCACCGTCGTGCTCAAGCCCGCAGCGGAGACGCCGCTCACGGCGCTCGCCGTCGCCGAGATCCTGCTCGAGGCGGGTGTGCCCGAGGGCGTGGTCAACGTCGTCCCGACCACCGACGCCGCCGCCGTCGTCACCGCCTGGCTCGAGGACCCCCGGGTCCGCAAGGTCAGCTTCACCGGCTCCACGGGTGTCGGCCGCACGCTGCTGCGCCAGGCTGCGGACCGGGTGCTCAACGCCAGCATGGAGCTCGGCGGCAACGCGCCCTTCGTCGTCACCGCCGACGCCGACCTCGACGCCGCCGTCGCGGGCGCCATGATCGCCAAGTTCCGCGGGGGCGGCCAGGCCTGCACCGCCGCGAACCGGTTCTACGTCCACGCCGACGTGGTCGAGGAGTTCGTCGAGAAGTTCGGCGCCGCGGTCGCCGCGCTGAAGGTCGGCCCGTCCTCCAACGAGACCAACCAGATCGGCCCGGTCATCAGCGAGAAGGCCCTCACCGGCATCACCAAGCTGGTCGACGCCGCCGTCGCCGACGGTGCGCGGGTGGCCGTGCAGGGCGAGGTCCCCGCGACCGGTTGGTTCTTCCCGCCGACCATCCTGGTCGACGTACCGGTGGGTGCCCCGATCCTGTCCGAGGAGATCTTCGGCCCGGTCGCGCCGATCGTGGCCTGGACCGACGAGGCGGAGATGCTCGCCTCGGTCAACGACACGGAGTTCGGCCTCGCGGCGTACGTGTACGCGGGCCGGCTTCAGGACGCGCTGCGCCTCGGCGAGGCGATCGACGCCGGCATGGTCGGCATCAACCGCGGCATCGTCTCCGACCCGGCCGCGCCGTTCGGCGGCGTCAAGCAGAGCGGCATCGGCCGCGAGGGAGCCCACGAGGGCATCCGCGAGTACCAGGAGACGCGCTACTACAGCGTCGACTGGAGCTGAGCACCGCCGGTCGAGCCGCCGGTCGAGCCGAGCTGGGTCAGTCACGAGAGTCAGCTCACCGGAGCCGCCCCTCGCCGCACGTCGGCGAGGGGCGGCTCTGTCGCTGGACGTCCTGCAGCGCAGGTGCTCCACTGGTGAGGTGCGCTTCGAGCTGACCACGCGCGCCACCCCCGACCAGGTCCTGCGCGCCCTCACCGACTTCACCGACCGGCGCCTCGAGACCTGGAGCACGACCCTCGACCCGAGCACCTATGAGGTCCGGGAGCAGGGCGACACCTGGGCCGTCGCCCGCGAGAGCACGCCCCGCTCCCCCTTCTGGGTGGTCGCCCGCTACGACTGGTCCGACCCCACCCTCGTCCGCTGGACCGAGGTCGAGAACAGCTACGGCGGTCACGGCTCCGGCTCGGTCCGGATCACCCCCACGCCCGGGGGCGGCAGCCATCTCGACGTCGAGTGGAGCTCCCACGACCCCGCCCGCCGCCGCGACCGGGTCCTGCTGTTCCTCCTGCATCACGGGCCGATGCACCGCATGATCGCGCGGATGTGGACCGCTGCGCTGGACCGCTACGCCGCGGCCGAGGCCAGGTGAGTGCGCTAGTCGGCTCTGACCCGCCTGGTGTCGTAGGCCCACATGGCGATCTCGACGCGGTTGCGGGCGCCGAGCTTGGTCATCAGCGACGCCACGTGGGTCTTGACGGTGCTCAGGCCGACGAAGAGCTCGGTGGCGATCTCGGCGTTGGTGCGGCCGCGAGCGACCAGCGCGAGCACCTCCTCCTCGCGCTCGGTGAGCGCGCCGAGGGGTTGGGTCGGAGCCGCCGGCGCCTGGTCGGCGAAGGTCGCCAGCAGTCGCCGCGTGACGTTGGGGGCGATCAGCGCGTCCCCGTCGGCCGCCGCGTGGACGGCTTGGACCAGGAGCTCCGGGCCGGCGTCCTTGAGCAGGAAGCCGCGAGCCCCCGCGCGCAGCGAGCCGGCGACGTACTCGTCGAGGTCGAAGGTCGTGATCACGACGACCGCCATCGGGTCGGGCACGTCGGGCCCGGCCAGGCGTCGCGTCACCTCGACACCGTCGATCCCGGGCATCCGGATGTCGACGAGGAGGACGTCGGGCCTCAGCCGGGTCGCGAGGTCGAGCGCCGCGAGCCCGTCCGCGGCCTCCCCCACGACCTCGATGCCGGGCTGCGCGTCCAGGATCATCACGAGCCCGGTCCGGACCAGGTCGTGGTCGTCGGCCACCACGACCCTGATGCTCATGGCAGCACCTCCGCGGGCAGCACTGCCTCGACCACCCAGCCGCCGGCGGGGCCCGGCCCCGCGGAGAGCGAACCGCCGAGGAGGTGGGCGCGCTCGGCCATGCCCTGCAGCCCGAACCCGGGCGCCGGAACGGGCCCCGGCGCGGTCTGGCCGTCGTCGCTGACACGCAACCGGACCGCGTCTCCCTCCCGACGTACGTCGATCCCGACCCGGGTCGCGCTCCGGGCGTGCCGCACGGCATTGGTCAGCGACTCCTGCGCCAGGCGGTAGAGCGCGACGTCCACCGGCCGCGCCAGGCTCAGTGGACCCTCGAGCGAGACCTCGACGGCCGGCCTCGCGTCAGCCCGCGCCAGAGCAGGAAGGTCCGCGACGCCTCGCTGGGGTGAGTACGCGACCGACTCCGGCTCACGCAGCACCCGCACCATCGACCTCATCTCCGCCAGGGTTCGCGACGCCTCGGACTCGATGGCGGCGAGGATCTCGGCAGCCCTCTCGGGCTGCGCGTCGGCGACCACGCCCCCCGCCTGGGCCTGCACCGCGATCGCCGAGACGTGGTGGGCCACGATGTCGTGCAGCTCCCGCGCCAGGGCGACCCTCTCCTGGTTGCGGATCTCGCGCTGCTGGCGGTGCCAGACGTCGGCGCGATAGCGAACCGCCGCGGCGAGCGCGACGCAGAGCAGGAGGAGGACGCTCCCGCCGAAGATCTCGCCTCGGTCCGCGGAGGCGGCGTACATCCCCAGCGCGGCGACGGCGGCGACGGCGGCCAGCCCCACTACGGTCTCCCGTCCCGACCCCCACCGCACCAGCGAGTAGAGCAGGACCAGGACGACCAGCATGGTGTGGAGGCCGAGCTCCCCGTCGTGGAAGGCCAGCTGGAGGATCGAGAGCAACCCGGCGACGCCCCACCCGACCAGGGCCGACGCCAGCGGCCGGCTCCGCCGCCACAGCACGGCGGGCACGAGCGCCAGGGCCAGGATCGTCACCAGCGGCCGCCAGGCGACGCCCGGCCGAGCGACCGCCTCGGCCGCGACGGCGACCGCGAACACCGCCACCAGCAGCCAGTCCGGACGGCCCGGAGGCGGGGCGTCGGCAGGCCGCGGCTCGTCGAGGACGGAGCGCCGGGCAGTGACCACGGCTCCAGCCTAGGGAGCGGCGCGCCTCGGCGTACCGGCCGAAAGTACGAGAGGGGGATCGTGCGTTCGGCGGGGAGAAGCGCGGCCTCGCGACCGATGCCGCTCCCGGGCGAGCCCACGATCGTGGACCCACCGACACCACCACGCCGAACGGAGCCCCTCATGAGCACGCGCCAGCCCACCGCAGCCCTGCAGGACCAGCCGATGCCCGTGCGAGCCAAGCTCGCCGCCGCGTGGACGAGCTTCATGTTCCTCTACGCGTACGTCGACATCCTCAACTTCTTCACGCCCGGCGTCGTCGACGACATCCTCGACGGCAGGGTCTTCGAGTTCGAGCTCTCGCAGACCTTCTCCACCACGGCACTGGCCCTCATGGCCGTGCCGATCCTCATGGTCGTCCTGTCGATGGCGCTGCCAGCCGGGGCGAGCCGCCTCGCGAACCTGGTCGTGGCCTCGCTCTACGTCCCCGTCACGGCGTTCAACGCGCTGGGCGAGTCCTGGTTCTACTTCTACGGCCTCGGCATCGTGCTTGAGCTGGTGCTCCTCGCCTTCGTCGTGCGGTGCGCATGGACCTGGCCCGTCGCCGCCCCCACGGCGGGATCGGCTCCCGCGCCCGCTGTCCACGGTCGCCGCCCGTTGCAGGGATGAGGTCGGCGGACAACTAGAGTCTTCCCGTGAAGGCTCTGCTGCTCGAGAACATCCATCCCGCCGCTGTCGAGACCCTCGAGGGGCGCGGCTACGAGGTCGAGCTCCGCCCGGGCTCCCTGTCCGAGGACGAGCTGATCGCCGCGCTGCCCGGTGTCCACCTCCTCGGGGTGCGCTCCAACACGAACGTGACCGCCAACGTGCTCGACGCCGCCACCGACCTCGTCGCCGTGGGCTGCTTCTGCATCGGCACCAACCAGGTGGACCTGAAGACGGCCGCGGCGAAGGGCATCGGGGTCTTCAACGCGCCGTACTCCAACACGCGCAGCGTCGTGGAGCTGGTGATCGCCGAGATCATCGCGCTCGCGCGCCGCCTGCCCGAGAAGACCCAGCGCATGCACGAGGGCGTGTGGGACAAGTCCGCGAAGGGCAGCCACGAGGTGCGCGGACGCACCCTCGGCATCGTCGGCTACGGCAACATCGGCACCCAGCTCTCGACGGTCGCCGAGGCCCTGGGCTTCAAGGTCGTCTTCTTCGACACCGCGGACCGCCCGGCGCACGGTACGGCGCGGCGCGTGCGCTCCCTCAAGGAGCTGCTCACCGTCTCCGACGTGGTCAGCCTCCACGTGGACGGGCGGCCCGGCAACGCCGGCTTCTTCGGTGCGGCGGAGTTCGCCGCCATGAAGCCGCGGGCGCTGTTCATCAACGCCTCGCGGGGCATGGTCGTCGACTACGAGGCCCTGCGCGACCACCTGGAGTCCGGCCACATCGCCGGCGCCGCCGTCGACGTGTTCCCGGCCGAGCCGAAGGCGCAGGGCGACCCCTTCGACTCCGTGCTGCGCGGGCTCGACAACGTCATCCTCACTCCCCACATCGGCGGCTCCACGCAGGAGGCCCAGGAGGAGATCGGCTGGTTCGTGGCCGAGAAGCTCGCCAAGTTCGCGCTCGAGGGCAGCACGGCGCTGTCCGTCAACCTGCCCGCCGTCCAGCCGCCCGAGCTGCCGCACGGCCGGCGCCTGGGCCTACTCCACCACAACGTCCCCGGCGTGCTCGCCGACCTGAACGTCACCTTCGCCGAGGCCGGCGACAACGTCGTGGACCAGGTGCTCTCCACCAAGGACGGGTTGGGCTACGTCGTCATCGACGCCGCCGAGCCGCTCTCCGCAGCGGCGCTGGAGCGGCTGCGGGCCGCCGAGTACTGCGTGTGGGCGCGCACCTGGTGAACGGCTGAGACACCGCCGCGACGGGCTCCCCACGGTCGGTGGGGAGCCCGTCGTCTCTCAGCAGTGCTTGCCGACGTTGGCCTGCGCGTTCGCGAGACCGGTCGAGGCCCCCGCGAGCTGGCCCTTGGCCTTCTTCAGGCCCTTCTTGGCCTTCTTCACCTTGGCCGCCGAGCCGGACTTCTTGGCCTTCTTGAGCTTGGCCTTCGCCTTCGTGACCTTCGCCTGGGCGTCGGCCAACGCCGCCTGGGCCGTGGCGAGACCGGCCTTGGCCGCCGTGCATCCTGCGGACGGGCCTGGCGGGACGACGGCGTTCGGCTCGAGCTGGAGGTTCAGGTCGGTGACGGCAGTCGGTACGCCGACGACCGGGCTGGTGAGCGTCTTGTAGCCCGGCTTGCTCACCACGACGTACCAGCAGCCCTCGGCGACGTCCCAGCCGTAGTAGCCGACAGCGTTGGTGACGAACGGGTTCACGTTCGGCGAGATCTCCGGGCTCGCTGCCTGCACGAGCTGCCCGAGACCGGTCGGCGCGGGCTGGCTCCACGGCGCCCCGGATGCCTTCGAGAGGTTGGTCTGGCACGAGTCGGCCGGGTGCGGTCCGTCCGCGTCCTGGGGCTCCCAGCCCGGCACCTTGTACAGACGCACCTCGGCGCCGACCACCGGCTGTCCCGTGAGCTTGTTGGTCACGATGCCGCTCGGGTCGTAGAGGACGATCCGACCGATCGGGACGACCAACGTGGTCTCCTCCGGGCAGTCGACCTGCACGCTGAGCGGCCCGGTCTCGATGTCGGCCTCGGGAATGGTCGCGGTGTAGGTCCCGTTCGGGTTGGCCGTGGCGGGGAACGTCGCGCCTCCGAGGACGAGCTGCACGGCGCTCGGCGTGGCGGTGGTGTCGACGCAGTCCGCCGGCACCGTCAAGGTCAGGTCGGAGGGCGAGCCGCTCGGCATCGCCACGGTGACCTGGCCGGTGACCGGGTCCGTCGTCACGCTTCCCGTCGTGGTCACCACGTCGGCCGTCGACGTCTGGATCGTGGGCGGCAGGGTGGCGGCGGAGTCGAGGTACGCCCAGAACGCATAGAGGTTGTCCCGGGTCCCCCCAGCGCGGAAGGTCAGGCGGACCGTCTCTCCGAGATGACCGGAGAGGTCCAGCTGGACGCCGCGCCAGCCCGACGTCTTGAGGTCGGTGCCCTCACCCCACGCACCCTGCTGATAGGCAGCCAAGGTCTCCCCCGTGTCGGGGCTGCTCACCACGACGTCGAACGTGAGCTCGTCGAATCCGGTGTAGTCGTAGGTGAAGACGTTGAAGGCGAAGGTCTCCTCGGCCTGGTCGACCACGAAGTCCTGGCACATGATGTTGGGGCCCTCGGGCTGGTCCTCCTCGTCGCTCGGCTGCGTGCTGCCGATGCGAGCCATCTTGCTGCCCTCCCAGGGGGAGGTGAACGTGTCGGCCCCGACTGCAGAGATGCCCTCGGTCTGGAAGCCGAGCGTCCATCCGGCCATCTCGTCCTCGAAGCCCATGTTGGTCAGTCCCGTGCTCGCCGCGGCGGGCTCGCAGGAGAAGTCGACGCTGACGGCGAGCTCGGCGCTCTCGTAGCCACCGTCGTACACGACCTCGACGGGGGCGTCCGCCACGTAGCCCGGCCCCGCCGCCACGGAGAGCATGTACGTCCCCGGGGCGATTCCGGCGAAGACGACGGCCCCGTCCTCGTCGGTGGTCTGGACGGTGGGCGCGCCGCCGCCGACGAGCTGGAGGCTCACCTGGGCGTTCGCCACGGCGCTGCCGAAGGTGCTGTTGTAGACCTCGACGTACAGACCAGGGGCCAAGGGGGCCAGCTCGATGGGCGGAACGGTCATCGCCTCGGTCGTCACCTCGACGTCGACGCTGGACGAGACGTAGCCCTCGGCGCCGGCCGTGACCTCATAGCTGCCCGGCTGGAGCTCGAGGGCGTACGCGCCGCCGGCCCCGGTGTCCGTCTCGTCATAGCCTTCGTCGCCGGATGCCTCCACCCAGGCGCCGACGATGCCCGCGTCGGTCACCGCGTCGACGACGGTCCCACTGACCGCCGTCCCCGGTGGCGTGGGCGTCAGCGTGACGGTGGTGGTGGCGCCGGCCGACGCCGTGATCGTGACGACACCGGGATCCCCCGGGTTCGTCGGCGGCGACGACGCGCCCCCGGAGTACGCCGGCTCGTAGCTGCCGAAGTCGTCCTCGACCTGCACGTAGTAGTCACCGGCCGTGAGCTCGGTGAAGGAGACGCTGGCGGTGCCCGTCCCGAGGACGACGCTGTCGGCCTCGAAGTCGAAGTCGCCCAGCTCGGAGTCCCAACGGTAGAGATAGGCCGTCCCCTCCAGCTCTCCCCCGTCGGACATCGAGACCTCGACCTGGATCTCGCCGGGTGGTACAGCAGCGTGGGCAGTCGTGGTCGACCACCCCAACGAGACGCCGGCGACGGCGACGACGACGGCCAGGAGCCGGGCCATGAGGACGCGCACGATCATGAGAAACCCCCAGGTGACGATGGATCCCGAGAGGCAGTTGCGAATCTAGGGCCTGGTGCGGCGCGCCGTTCGCCGATCACCGGGACGTCTCGCGGACGGGCGGAAAATTTGACCTTACGTTCGACTCCACGGCGCTCGTCCACAGCCCGCCGCCTCCTGGTGGCGCCGCTCGCCCGGGTCGGGTTAGCGTCGTCGGACGCGTCCCCGGTCCGGGCGCGGTGCTTTCTCGGGAGGACCCATGCGTCGACTGCGCGCCCTGGTGGCGCTCGTGCTGCTCATCGTGGGCGTGACCGCGTGCTCGGACGACGAGCCCGCCCCGCACGACCCGTCGTCGACCTGGAGCCCGACCGGGACGATGGAGGCGCCGTCCTCGACCGCCGCTGCCGTCCCGATCGAGCCGAGGCTGCCCGACGCCGCACGGGAGGCGAGTGAGGCGGGCGCGCGGGCGTTCATCGCGTACTACTGGGAGCTGGTCAACTACGCCCAGGTGACCGGGGACGTGAAGGCGCTGAAGGCGGTGTCGGGAACCAACTGCAAGGGATGCGCTGCAGGAATTGAGGGAATCCGCACGCTCTATCGCGACGGCGGCCGGCTCGAGGGCGGGGACTACGACATCGAGTTCAAGGTGATGAACGAACTGAAGGACGCCGACGGCTCCGGTTACGCCTTTGAAGCGAAGCTCACAGCGTCGACGGGCGAGCAGACAAAGGTTGACGGAGACGGCCGGACGACGAGGATCCCCGCGGGTAGCTCCGACGTCGTCGTCGTCGCAGCCTGGCTCGGGTCCGGCTGGCGTCTGGAAGCGATGCAGCTCTCATGATGGCCCGCGCCGCCGTGCTGTTGATCGGCGCCATTTGGCCCTGGACCCTCAACGCAGACGATCCCGACGCTGGCACGTCCGGAACCGGTTTCTGGTTACAGCAACTTGGCAAGGTCCAAGGGTCCGCCCCTACCAAGCATGGCGAGCCACAGCGCGACACCACACCAGTGCTCATAGGCCAGGGAGCGTGCGACGCGGCCGACCAGGTCGCTGGAATGTTGGTGACGGCGAGCTTTTGTGACGAGTCAGAGCCTGTCGTGACCATCGATGATGTTCGTCGGGCGTTCGGTGAGCTGAAGCTGCCACCCGGGACGCTGGTGATCCAGCCGCCCGACGGGTTGACCCTGGTCAACTTCGAGACCAACTTCTACACCACCGCCACGACCCCGATCGCCACCACCATCACCCTGCTCGAGCAAGCCGTCACCCTCGAAGCCACCCCGACCTCCTACACCTGGGACTTCGGCGACGGCCACACCGTGACCACCGACGAACCCGGCGCGCCGTACCCCGACCTGACCATCACCCACGACTACCAGCACACCGGCGACTACCAACCCAGCCTGGCCACCACCTACACCGGCCGCTACCGCATCGCCGACGGACCCTGGCAGACCATCCCCGACACCGTCACCATCCCCGGCCCCACCCAGGCCCTGCGCGTCATCGAGGCCCAACCCAAGCTCGTCGGCTATTGAACCGACCGGGGTGCTAGCCCGCCCAGGCCAGCTCGACGCGACCCATCACATCCACCCGCACCCCAGCACCCTCACCAGCACTACCGCCGGTGATCCGTCGCGTACCGGTCGCATCGACCAGAAAGTGGGCCCCGTAGGGATCGCGCCACACCACGATCCCGGGGAACGGATGTCGTGCGGTCCAACCGGCGTGGGTCTTGATCCGGTGATGGGTCCGGGTCAACGGACCCAGGTTCTCGATGCTCGTCTCACCGCCCTCGCTGTAGGGCTGTGCGTGGTCGAGATCCACCCGCCGGCCGGTGTTCGCCGCGAACGGGAACACGTCCCCGCCGTGGACCAGATGGACCGCCTCACGCAGCCGGGCGGGGATCTCGTAGGCATCGACCGGCACCATGCCGGGCAGGTCCACCACCGGGGTCACCTGCACCCGCGCGCCGGCGGCACCCAGCATCTGCACGATCCGGCCGATGGTGACGGGCCCGTGACCCTCGACCCGCGCCACCGGTGACTCTGCATGCAGATGCAGATACGCCTTGGCGCGGACCTTCACCGGACCGACACTCAGATCCGGGTGCGCGGCGGGGTTCAACAACACCGCCGCGGCGGCGACCCGCCGGTCGTTGACCAACGCATCCGGCATCGACTCCGGCATCGACTCGGGCATCGTCTCGGTCAACCGGTCCGCGACCGCGCCGATGGCGGCATCCATCCCCGCCACCGTGACCGCGTCGGCCCTGATCACCAGGGTGGCCATACCGTGCTTGTTCACCCTGCCCATCCGGGCACACCGCTCCTTCGCAGCCGCCTCCTCCCGCGCCGCCGCGAGCTCAGGAGCCGCGGCGGCGACCTTGCCCTCCACCACCGCCTCGAACCGCGCCCACGCCAACCGGCCGTCCGCGATCTCGACGACCTCACCATCCACCCATGCCGCTTCGGCCTCGGACAGCTCGCGGGTGGCGTCCGCGACATGACGCGCATGGCTCACGCGGACCGTGCCGGCCTCCACCCCCGCCCACAGCTTCGGGAGCCGCAGCTGCAGGTCCACCGCGTCCGCGATCAACCGCCGCGCCCCATACGGACTGGTCTGCACCCGCGCCCCGAACACCGCTGCGGCGTGCTCGGTGACCAGCGGCGTCCCGCTCCCGCCCGCCCGGCGTGCCCGCTCCCGGCCACGACGATCGCTCACAGGCAGCCGGTCCGGGTGGTGCAGCACCGCCCACTGATACGCCGCCCGCAAGATCGCCCGCTCCGCCTCCAGGCGCGCCACATGCTGGGCCTCGACGAAGTCGAGAACCCCCGCTGCCGGCAGACCCTCCAGATCCACCACCGCCCGATCGGTGACCATGACCCATCACAACCCAGGGGTCCGACACAAACCCCCGGACGGGCCGGTCACGGTCGCGCCGGATTGGGCTGGCGTGCCGGGGCGAGATCGAGCACGACCCGGTAGTGCCGCGTCAGCATCCCCCGCAGCTCCTCCTCCCCCACGAACTCCACGGCGGAGGCGACCGCCGCCATCCTGGACACATCGGTGCGCACGTCGCTCTGCAGGGTGGCGCGAATCGGGCGATCGGCCACGCATCGTGCGCCCGGCGGACTACTTCGTGAGCCTCCGCAGCGTGGCGAAGGTGATCGTCGACGTCCCCGCGACGATGTCGTGCAGGCCCCGGCCGTCGGCGCGAAAGACCAGCGGCGGGATGACCAGCGCCACCATGACCTGCCGGACCAGCATCTTGAGCGGGTTGAGCCGGCGCAGCCGCCCGTCCTCCGGTACGACGCACAGCCCGGTCAGCAGCTTGCCCGCGGAGCCGCCCGCGAGCCAGGTGAGCAGCGCGGACTCGACGACGTACACGGGCAGCACCATCAGCGACGCGGTCGAGCCGGTCTTGGTGTACTCGTCGAGCCCGAAGATCACGATCACCGCCAGCGTGCACAGGGTCCAGTCGACGACGAGCGCCAGGATGCGGCGTCCCCACGAGGCGGTCTCCATCACGCGGCCAACGCTAGCGAAACGCCCGGTGAACCTGTTACATGCCGGAAACATTCGGGCAACCCTGCGAAATCTGGACGTCCTACCGTCGCCGGTGAGAGTCGCGCGAGCGGCCGCATCTGCAGATGACAGGAGTTTCACGACCATGACTGCGAACCCGACCCGCCTGGGCGCAATCCGCGAGATCGAGGCCAACCAGGCACCGGCGGCGTTCTTCGACGCCGGCGAGAAGACCGGCGCCATCTACGGCGAGAACGTCTTCTCCCTCTCGGTGATGCAGAAGCGGCTGCCGAAGTCGGTGTTCAAGTCGGTCGCGGCGACGATCCAGAAGGGCGAGAAGCTCGACCCGGCGGTCGCGGACATCGTCGCCTCGGCGATGAAGGACTGGGCGATGGAGCGGGGCGTGACGCACTACGCGCACGTCTTCTACCCGCTGACCGGCCTGACCGCCGAGAAGCACGACTCCTTCATGGAGCCGGTGGGCGATGGCACCGCGGTGTGGGAGTTCTCGGGCAAGACGCTCGTCCAGGGCGAGCCCGACGCGTCGTCGTTCCCCAACGGCGGCATCCGCGCCACCTTCGAGGCGCGCGGGTACACCGGCTGGGACGTGCAGTCGCCGGCGTACATCCTGGAGAACCCCAACGGCAACACCCTGTGCATCCCGACGATCTTCGTCTCGATGACCGGCGAGGCCCTCGACCACAAGACCCCGCTGCTGCGCTCGCAGCACGCGATGTCGGAGCAGGCCGAGCGCGTGCTCACCCTCTTCGGCCACAAGGACATCGACAACGTCGTGTCCTACTGCGGCCCCGAGCAGGAGTACTTCCTGGTCGACAGCTCGTTCGTGAACGCCCGCCCCGACCTGCTCAACGCGGGCCGCACCCTCTTCGGCGCCAAGCCGCCGAAGGGCCAGGAGTTCGACGACCACTACTTCGGCGCGATCCCCGAGCGCGTGCTCGGCTTCATGCACGACACCGAGCGCGCGCTGTTCAAGCTCGGCGTCCCGGCCAAGACCCGGCACAACGAGGTCGCCCCGGGGCAGTTCGAGATCGCGCCGGTCTTCGAGCGCGCCAACCTCGCCTCGGACCACCAGCAGCTGATCATGTCGACGTTCAAGTCGATCGCGAAGACGCACGGCTTCGAGTGCCTCTTCCACGAGAAGCCGTTCGCCGGCGTCAACGGCTCCGGCAAGCACGTGAACTTCTCGTTCGGCAACGGCAACCAGGGCAACTTCCTCAACCCGGGCGACAACCCCCACGACAACGCGCAGTTCCTCGTCTTCTGCGCCGCGGTCATCCGCGCCGTGCACCTGTACGGCGGACTGCTGCGGCTCTCGATCGCCTCCGCCGGCAACGACCACCGCCTCGGTGCCAACGAGGCGCCCCCGGCGATCATCTCGATCTTCCTCGGCGACCAGCTGCAGGACGTCTTCGAGCAGATCGCGAAGGGCGGCGCCACCTCGTCGAAGCAGAAGGGCGTCCTCTCCGTGGGCGTCGACACCCTGCCCGACCTGACCAAGGACGCCGGCGACCGCAACCGCACGTCCCCGATGGCGTTCACCGGCAACCGCTTCGAGTTCCGCGCGGCCGGCTCCAACCAGACGGTCGCCGCGCCGATGGTCGTGATCAACACGATCATGGCGGAGGCACTCGACTACCTGGCCACCGAGCTGGAGGCGGCCGTCGCCGGCGGCGCCGAGTTCAACGACGCCGTCCAGTCGGTGCTCGCGAAGGTCATGGAGCAGCATGGTGCGGTCGTCTTCAACGGCAACGGCTACTCCGAGGAGTGGCACGCCGAGGCCGAGCAGCGAGGCCTGAAGAACCTCCGGACCACCGTGGACGCACTTCCGGAGTACCAGACTCCCGAGGCCAAGAAGCTGTTCTCGACCTACGGCGTCTTCAGCGAGGCCGAGCTCGAGTCGCGCTTCGAGGTCGGCGTCGAGCAGTACGTCATGACGGTCAACGTCGAGGCCAACCTCACCGAGGAGATCGCCCGTACGACGATCCTCCCGGCCGCGGTCCGCTACCAGACCGAGCTCGCGACCAATGTCTCCTCCCTCAAGGCGGCCGGGGTCGAGGCCGACACCACCGACCTGGTGGCCGTCTCGGAGCTCGTCAGCGCCCTGCGTACCGGGCTCGCGGGTCTCGTGGCCGCCCAGGCCGGCGCCCACGAGCACGACGGGATCGAGGAGGCGGCGTACTGCCGCGACGTCATCCTGCCCGCGATGCTCCAGGTCCGCGAGGCGGCCGACGCGCTCGAGGCCGTCGTGGCCGACGACCTGTGGTCGCTGCCGACCTACCAGGAGATGCTCTTCATCCGGTGACGTCAGTCGGCGGGCTCGCCGACGTGGTCGCTGACCTCGAGGCTCTCGTCGCCGCACCGGGGGCCCGGCACGACCAGCGGGACGTGCTCCTCGGCGTCGTCGGGGTCGACACACACCGTGAGGCCGTCGCCGGGCTGCCAGTCGAAGGTGAAGTAGCCGGTCGCGCCCTCGTAGGTGACGCCACCGTAGGCATAGGTGTACTCGACCCAGCCCTCGTCGGGGCGGCCCTCGCGCGGCTGTGTCGAGGTGACCGTGGCGCGAACGGCGGTGTGCGTGTCGCGCTGGTAGGGAAGGTCGGGCCCGTTCGCCGTGTCGACGATGCCCATGACCACGACCGCACCCACCAGCGCGAAGGCGACGGCGGCCCCCAGGCAGCCACAGCCACAGCCCCGGCGCCTGGACCGGGCGGGCTGATGGGGAGTGGTCATCGCAGTCTCACCGCCGTCTCGGTCCCGTTGTCGAGGTCCTCGTCGCCGCAGGCGACCCCGTCGTCGAGCAGCGGGGCGTTCGCCGTCGGCTCGTCCGGGTCGATGCACAGCCACAGCTCGTCGGCGGAGCGCCAGTCGTCGACGCCGGTGGTGAACCGCGTGGTCGCGTAGTACGTGTGCCGGTCGTAGCGGTACTCGTACCGGATCAGGTAGCGGTCCCGACCCGTCGACCTGCTGACCTCGAGGACGTCCGCCTGGACCCTCGCGCTCAAGTGGTCCTGGGGACGCTCCCGCGTGAGCCACAGCATGGCCGCGACCCCGAGGACGAACAGGACGACGAGCGCCACCGCGAACCTGAGAAAGCTGGCCAGTTCCGAGGATGCCACCGGAGGATCCTCGCCCATCACAGCACCGCGTGGGCCCACTCGCCGGGCGCGCAGTTGTTTACACGCCCGAAACACGCCGCGCTGTTCGTGTGCCGGGCCATTCGATAGGTTGCCGGGGGCGGTTCTGGCGCCGACGGGACCGGCGACCGCCTGATCGTGACTGGCTGACCGATGGCTGCGCCCGTGGCGCGGCCGAGGAGGACCGAATGTTCAACAACAGCGAAGAGCTGCTCAAGTACATCAAGGACGAGGGCGTCGAGATGGTCGACGTCCGCTTCTGCGACCTGCCCGGTGTGATGCAGCACTTCACCGTCCCGGTGTCGTCCTTCGACCAGTCCGTGTTCGACGACGGACTGGGCTTCGACGGCTCCTCGATCCGCGGCTTCCAGGCGATCAACGAGTCGGACATGTCGCTGTTCCCCGACCCGACCACGGCGTACATCGACCCCTTCCGCAAGTCGAAGACCCTCAACGTCAACTTCTTCATCCACGACCCGATCACGGGCGAGGCGTACTCCCGCGACCCGCGCAACATCGCCAAGAAGGCGCTGGCCTATCTCGCCAGCACCGGCATCGCGGACACCGCGTTCTTCGCGCCCGAGGCGGAGTTCTACATCTTCGACAACGTCCGCTACTCCACCGGCGTCAACGAGGGCTACTACCACATCGACTCCGTCGAGGGCTGGTGGAACTCCGGCAAGGAGGGCGAGGAGAACAAGGGCTACAAGACCCGGCTCAAGGGCGGCTACTTCCCGGTCGAGCCCTACGACCACTACAGCGACCTGCGCGCCGACATGGTCAAGAACCTCGAGGCCTGCGGCCTCCAGGTCGAGCGTGCCCACCACGAGGTCGGCACGGCCGGCCAGGCGGAGATCAACTACCGCTTCGACACGCTGCTGCGCGCGGCCGACGACGTGATGAAGTTCAAGTACCTCATCAAGAACACCGCCTGGGAGCAGGGCAAGTCGGTCACCTTCATGCCGAAGCCGATCTTCGGCGACAACGGCTCGGGCATGCACGTCCACCAGTCGCTGTGGAAGGACGGCTCGCCGCTGTTCTACGACGAGACCGGGTACGGCGGCCTCTCCGACATCGCCCGCTGGTACATCGGCGGCATCCTGCAGCACGCGCCGGCGCTGCTCGCGTTCACCAACCCGACGGTGAACTCCTACCACCGCCTGGTCCCCGGCTACGAGGCCCCGATCTCCCTGGTCTACTCCTCGCGCAACCGCTCCGCCTCGGTCCGGATCCCGATCACGGGCAGCAACCCGAAGGCCAAGCGCATCGAGACCCGCTTCCCCGACCCGTCGGCGAACCCCTATCTCGCCTTCTCGGCCCTGATGCTCGCCGGCCTCGACGGCATCCAGAACAAGACCGAGCCGGCCGCGCCGATCGACAAGGACATCTACGAGCTCCCGCCGGACGAGATGGCCGAGATCGCCCAGGTGCCCACCTCCCTCGGCGCCGTGCTCGACGCCCTCGAGGCCGACCACGACTTCCTCACCGTGGGCAACGTGTTCACCCCCGACCTCATCGAGACCTGGGTGGACTTCAAGCGTGAGAACGAGATCGCGCCCGTGCAACTGCGGCCGCACCCGCACGAGTTCGAGCTGTATTACGACATCTGATCCCGCGTGGGCGATGCCCACCGGCTAGGTGCCTGAAAACGGCCCCTGACCTGCGAAGACACCTTCCAACGTCTTCCATCGTCAGGGGTCGTTTTTCGTTGGTCTGCGGCCCCAGTGCGGCCCACGCCGACCACGGACGCGCTGTGGCGGAGGAACCTCTGAGCCCGACCTCGACCGACGTAGTGCAACGTCCTGGGCTCGAGAGGCATGGCGCTGGCCCGCCAGGACGCCGTCGCCGTCTCCCCAGCCGATTTCGCTGACTACCCGACTTCTGTCGGAAGTCTCGGAGAGACTGTCGTCCGCGCAAGTAGAGGCGCCCCGGGTCGACGCGAGAGGAGGGGGCCACGCAGATGGATACCGTCTCCCCTGGCAGCACGACCGACACCTTGTCGTACTTCCACGAAGTGCTCGATTCCCACTTCCGCGCCCTCCACGAGCGCCGTGCGAAACTCGAGCCGCCGGCCCCCGTCTTTGCCCTGGAGCATGGCCTTGCGGCGGAGGACCTGGCTCTCCTGCAAGGAGCAGTCGCCACGGCTCACCGCGAGGGGCGCTTCGCTCGGACAAGCAACACATTGTGGCTGCCGTTCGCGGTCCACGCTGCTGAGGTCGGTTACATCTACGACGGCGTCGAGTACTGGCCCATCTACGCCAAGGCCACGCCGTCCTGGATCGACAGCGAATATGAGCGCGACCGCGTTCGTGACTGGCTGCGCAAATTCTCCCGGGAGTACGGCGGGGCCGTGCCCAAGGGTGCCTGGGCAAAAACCTTCCGGAAGATCGCCTGGCCAATCACGCACGCTGTACTGCCTCGCTACCTCCAGGTCCAGCTCGCGAAGATGCTCTCCGACTACCGCACTGCCTGGCCGAGCTTGCTCGACGACCCCGAAGCGCTGGGGGTACGGCTGCACTCGTGGTCGCGGCACTACACGGACCGGCTGGAGAAGTTCTGCCAGAACACCGCGCTCGTCGGCCACGTGGCAGTCGCACTCCTACTGTCTGGCGAAGATGAGGAGTCGCCGTATATCGAGCGCCGGATACTGGAGCGGCTCGTCGAGAGCATCAACAGCGAGCGCCAGTCGCGCCGCTGGCTCCAGGATGCGCGGCGCTCCGCCACAACGGTCCGCACTCGGCACTTCCGGCCCCCAGGCGAGGGCGGCGAGGAAGGAACACCGACGAAGCGACTTCCGGCTGCCACGGATCCCAAGCTTCAGCTGCGCCGGGAGCGAGGCATCTGGAAGGCGTACGCCGTGCTACCCGACCTAAAGCCATTGCAGTACACACTTCCGAGCGTTTATGACGAACTGCGCAAGTCTCGCGCCATCATCGCCGGAGCTCGGCAGGCGATTCCAACCGGCGGTCTGCTGTTTGCGACCGCGCCCGTTGAGTTCAGCACATGGCCGTCGCCGGTCGAGCCGTTCCTCCAACTCCAGCGGGCTCCACGCGAGGTGAACCTGCTTATCGCCGACCAGTGCCGTATCACGAGGGGCCCCTGGTGGGTGTTCCGGCGCAAGCCCGGCCAGCCCGCGGCTGAGGTCAAGGGAAAGTTCGTTCGCCCGAACGCTAGGTACGCCCTTGTGGGCGCATGTGAACTCGCGCCCCCCGACGCCGTCTGGTGTAACCGCGCCGAGATCGCCGTCGAGGGCGTCACGGCGTACGACCTCGACGTCCCTTCCATGCTGAGCGAGACCGATGCTCGGGCACTGGTGGCCGCCGGCATCTCCGTAATCTCTGACGTGAGCATCCGCCCGGTTGGACTCGTTGCGAGCAGTTGGGACGGTGAGGGCGCAGTTGAGTGGCTTGCCGGCGAACCCGGCCTCATCGCGATCCACGCCGAACACTCACCGGCAAAGGCTCGACTGACCATCAACGGCACGCCGTACTACATCGAGTGGCCGGCCGGCGAAACAGAGCTGTTTCTGTCACTTGACGGACTTGCGGTCGGGACGCACGAGATTGTGGTGTCGCTGGGCGACCCAGATGGAGACGGGCGGACGGCGGGCGGCACCCTCGTCGCAACCATCCGGGACCGACAGATCCTGCCGCAGGGCGCCTCATCCGGTGAAGGCATCCGGCTGCGGACCGTTCCCGCCCAGCCCAGTCTTCCCGAGTTGTGGGACGGCCATGCGGTGGTCGAGGTCGACGGGCCGCAGGGCACCTCGGCCGAACTCAAGATCACGCTGCGCGACGGCAACGGCGGCGAACTCGGCTCGTATCGCCGGGCGCTCGAGCTCCCGGTCACCGGCGACGATTGGCGCCGCCTATTTGGTCGGCTGCGTCAGCAACCGGAACTCGCCAGGCACTACGACGCTGCCGATGTCGCCGACGTGGCCGTCAGCCGCGCCGGCATGGGCTTCGCGTCACTGAGCTGCGAACGCGGCTTCCGCGGATTGCGCTGGGTTGTCTCGGCCCGGCACCGCGAGGGCGGGTATGCCGCACGCCTCGTCGACCGCACTGATGGTGCCCCCGTCACGGTCGAGTTCTTCTCGGTCGAGCGTCCTCTCATTGCGACCGTCTGCGAGGCAGGACAGGAGTTCGTTGGACCGGCCCGCGGAGGCCTGCTCCGAGCCACAAACGGCGAGCAGTCCGCGGCACAGATCATTCCGCCGGATCCCAACGAGTTGTTGCGCATTGGCATCGCCCAGCCGTCGGTGCCGATCGGCCAGAAGTCGCTCGCCGAGGCGCACAAGCTCATGCGCCACCACCGGCAGTGGAAAGACGCCGAGTTGCCGGCCCACCCCTTCGGGATGCGGGAGCGCCAGCGGGTGCTCGACGCCTTGACGACCGCGCTCGCGCAAACCCTCGCCCCCGGCCAATGGGCCTCCTTCGAGCAGCGCATCGTCGGCCTAAGCCCGGCCGATGTGGACCTGAACCGCGCCCGGGCACTCATCGGCGACGCACCCGCCCAGCGTGCTGCGGCTGATGCCATCGCAAACAACCTGTGGCAGTGGAACTCGCCCGCCTCCCTCATCGAGGGCTTCAGCCAGGCGATAGCCGTGCTGGCCGCGACCGCCGGGATGCCCGACACCACGAAAGGTGCGCGTTTCCTGCTGCAGTTGGCCAGTTCGCCGGGGGAACTGCTCGACTGGGATGAAGATGAGCGCGCGCAGTACCTGCGCTGCGTCCTCACCGACCCTGTCCTGGTTCGGGCAGCCCGGTTTGCGGTGCTCGGCACGGTCGAAGAGGTAGCTGGGGGTGTCGGGTGAGCATCAAGCGAATCCAGCCGGAGGAAGCCGCGACACGTGCTGTCACCGCGCTCGGTCTCGACCCGGACGAAGTGGGCCTGTACTCGCGCGAAGGCATCTGCGCGGCGCTCCGCCGGGCCGCGTCATTCTTGTGTCCGGCTTCGCCTCGGCAACTCGTCGATGCCGTGCTCGACACACTGACGCCGCTCGAACCCGGCATCGCGCGCGGCGAGGTGGCCGACGCGCTCGACACGCTCGTCGGCGCCGGCGACCTGCTTGAACTGCGCGCAACCGGCTCACGTACGCGGCTGCTCTTTCTCGGCCCGCCGTCCTACGTCGAGAAGCAGCCCGGTCACTACCTCCTGACCGGCATCCGTCCCCACGCGGGCGCGCTCGTTGACGAGCAATCACTCGGCGCGAATGTCGCATACGAGGCGCACACCCGGGCGGTGATCCTGGATCCGGCGGGGGCGACCGAGGCGCTAGCAGCTGCTGGGCTACACCGCGTGACACGGGAGCAATGGACCAGGGCGCCCCGCCAGGAGCCTGCGCGAGCGGCGGTGGAGGCGGCCCGCGAGCGGCTGCGCAGCGTGCGTGCCCCGGGCCAAGTCAGCGGCCTCACCGTCATCGACCCAACCGCCTCGGTTCGGTACTACAAGGGCCGGTGGCGCGAGCCCCTCCCGAGCGACGAGGGGATGTTCGTAGGCCGACGGCCGCAGACCTACGGCGCGCCGATCTGGTGCGTCGTCGAGCTCGCGGGCGGCGTCCCGCAGGCCGTCCTCGACCTGCCGCTGGATGCGTCGATCGCTCCCGGTTGGGACGACGCACGTCGCCTGCAGGCAGCACTGGACGCTCACCGGGGCAATCCGCAAGTCCTCCGCGCACGACCGACCGGCCAATCCGGAAACGACGACTGGATTTTCGACTTCTTCGGTCCGCTGCCGACGTGGGCGGAACGGTATCTCGATCTGGCCGGCCTGCCAGTCAGCAAGTCACGGGAGGCACTCTTCTCCTACCGTGTGCCTGACGGTGCCGAGAGCACGACTCGGATGTTTCTAGCCAATGCGTTGTGGATGCAACCCACAGAGGAAGACCAGGAAAAATGACGGCGCGTGCACTCACAATCGCGGAGACGATTAGCGAGATCCGGACTGCCCTTCGCGAGTACATCGAGGCGACGTATCACATCGGGCACCCGTCGCTCATTCAGCAACGGCAACGACTGCTCGACATGCAGGGCAACACCTACCAAGCGCCCTTTCTGGAAAGTACGCCCCGCTATACGCCAGGCAAGCGGTTCGCCGATCTGGACCTCGACGCCGCAGTGCACGACTTGTTTGCCTCACTCACGACAGCAGATGGCGATGTAAAGCCGCTGCTCTTCGACCCGCCCTATACCCACCAGGCGACGGCACTGGAGGCGACCGCGCGCGACGCCCGGAGTTTGGTCGTGACCACCGGTACGGGCTCAGGCAAGACCGAGACCTTCCTTCTACCCATGCTGGCCAAGCTTGCCGAGGAGGCCGCGAACCGTCCGGAGTCGTTCGCCACGCCAGCGGTCCGCGCCCTCGTGCTCTATCCGATGAACGCCCTGGTCAACGATCAGCTGGGACGTCTGCGATTGCTCCTTGGCGATGATCGCGTAACGAAGCAGTTCGACACCTGGGCCGGACGGCCGGCGCGGTTCGCGCGCTACACCAGCCGCACCCTGTACCCAGGTGTCCGCACGGCCAAGAAGGACCAGGTCAAGCTCAAGTCGCTGGAGAAGTACTACATCGCACTGCTCGACGAAGCGGCGAAGGACGGCTCCCCACGCCAGAAGCGTGCCCAAGCGCTCATCAAGGAACTCAAGGCCCGCGGCAAGTGGCCCGCCAAGCCAGACCTTAAGACGTGGTACGGGTCGAGCGGGCAGCGGTGGCAGAACCCGCAGACCGGCGAGTTCCAGCGGGCCGTGATGCTGCCCGACGACCCGGAACTGCTGACCCGGCACGAGGTGCTCAGCTGGCCGCCGGACGTCCTCATCACCAACTACTCGATGCTGGAGTACATGCTGATGCGGCCGTTGGAGCGGCCGATCTTCGATGCCACCAAGCAGTGGCTGGAGGACAACCCCCGCGAGAAGTTCTTCCTCATCATTGACGAAGCCCACCTCTATCGCGGTGCAGCTGGAGCCGAGGTGGCTCTGCTGATGCGGCGTCTGCGCGCCCGACTTGGCATTTCTGACGACCGCTTGCAGGTCATCGCGACCAGCGCGAGCTTCTCGGACACCGATTACGCCCGTGCGTTTGCCGCTCAGTTGACCGGCAAAGCCGTGGATGACTTCGACGCCGTCACGGGCACGCTCGATCTTCGCAAGCCCGCGGCTACGGGTTCGGTGGCTGACGCCAAGGCGCTGGCCGCCGTCCCCATGGAGGAGTACTACGCCGCCGAGACCGATGCTGACCGCCTCGCTGCTGCCGCACCGCTGCTGTCGCACCGCGAGATCGTCCCGACCGAGGGTGCCGAGTCGAGCGTGGTGTTGCATCAGGCGCTGCATGCCTTCCCGCCACTGGGCATGCTGGTCAACGAGACCATGAAGAAGGCGCTGCCGGTCAGCGAGTTGGGCGAGCTGGTCTTTCCAGACGCGGATGCTGAGTTGGCGGACCGGGCCGTCTCAACGCTTATCTCGCTCGGCAGCGCCGCCCGGCTCAAGGCCGACCAAGCTGGTCTGCTGCCGTGCCGCGTCCACGCCTTCTTTCGGGGTCTGCCCGGACTCTGGGCGTGTCTTGACCCCGAGTGTGACGTCGACCGCGATGGAATCCCGCCGGGTCCGATAGGCGCCATGTATGGCCAGCCCCAGAACACCTGTGGTTGTGGCTCGCGGGTCTTCGAGTTGTTCACCTGCCGCCAGTGCGGCACTGCCTACGCGCGTGCGTACACCGACAACGTCGAGAACCCGTCGTTCCTTTGGCAGGAGCCGGGTCGGGCGTTTAACGCTGCTTCCGGCCCCGTTACGGAGTTGCAACCCATCGATTTGTTGCTCGAGGAACCGTCCGACGATGTCGGCAACGCTGAGCTCAAGGAACTCGATCTCGTCACCGGTCGACTCAACCCGTACGACCTCGGCGAGCGTTGGCGCCCGGTTTGGTTGCGCTATCCCCGACAGGGTGAGCAGCACGGCGACGACGAGGACGGCGACGGCACCTCGCCGACGACCGCGATCACGGGCGAGTTCATTCCGTGCGGCGTGTGCGGCGAGTCGGCAACCTTCGGTCGCACCAGCGTCCAAGACCACCAGACCAAGGGCGACCAACCATTCCAGGCACTGGTCACACGCCAGATCGAGGTGCAGCCACCTGGTCCGCAACAAGCGGATGAGTTCGCCCCGCTGCGCGGTAGAAAGGTGCTCGCGTTCTCGGATTCGCGACAGGTTGCGGCTCGTCTGGCGCCCAATGTGCAGGACTACTCGCTGCGCGACGCCGTCCGCCCCATTGTGCTGCGAGGGTGGAGTGAATTGGCGAAGCAAGCCATTGCGCCCTCGCTGAGCCTGGAGAACCTCTACTTGGCCGCTATGGTCGGTGCCAAGTTGCTCGGCGTGCGTCTGCGACCCGAGTTGACCGGTGCTGAGAACTTCAACGCATTCACGCAGGTCTCGCGGTCGATCGACCGCGGTGCCCTGACAGATCCAAACGAGTTCCTGCAGCTCTACTCGATCCAGGACCCGCCGCCACAGTCGCTGCTCCGCAGCCTCGTACCGGTCTTGACCAGCAAGTATTACAGCTTTCAGGCCCTCGGGCTCGCCTCGCTCCGCGAGCGGGACAATCTCAGGGCGGACATCCTGGCGGAGCTGGTCGAGATCCCAGGGGTCGCCAGCACAGACGACGAGAAGATCGCCCTGGTGCGGTTGTGGCTATCACTCTGGCGTCGTCCCGGTATCTGGTTCTCCGCAATGAGCGCGGAGTGGAAGGGCACCAAGGTCCAAGCCGTTTCCGGCAACTTCGGCAAGCTCAAGTCTTGGTTGCCGAGCCGAGAGGCGCGTCGCGTCTTCGAGCAGGAGTGGCTGCCGGTGCTGCAGAACGAGTTCTGTCAGAAGGTCGGCGACAAGTACCAACTCGCTGCACGAACAGTCGCACTGGAACTGAGTGACGACTGGGGCTACTGCGAGCGCTGCCGCTTCACCCAGCGCCCATTTCCTGGGCGCAGGATCTGCATCTCCTGCCGCGCCGACAAGGTGCGTGACCTGCATCCTGACACCGACGAGGTCTTTAAGGCCCGCAAGGGCTACTACCGAGCCAGTTCGAAGCGAGCTCTCGCGACGCCGCCAGGTGAGGTCATGAGCATCGTGGCGGCCGAACACACCGCCCAGCTCAACACGTCGCAGTCCGACGACGTCTTCTCCAAGGCGGAGATGTACGAGCTGCTATTCCAGGACGTTGACCTCGCCGTACCTGCTCCCGGTCAGCAGCGCGACGTCGCGATCGACCTACTGTCATGTACCACCACGATGGAGGTTGGTATCGACATCGGCTCGCTCAGTGGCGTCGCCCTACGCAACATGCCCCCCTCCCGGGCCAACTACCAGCAGCGTGCCGGTCGAGCTGGCCGGCGTGGGAACGCTGTGGCGACTGTGATCGCCTTCGGCAGCGCCGACACTCACGACGATCACTATTTCCGCAAGCCCAAGGACATGATCAGCGGCGACGTGGCGGATCCGATCCTCACCATGAACAACATCGAGATCGCCAAGCGCCACGTCACCGCGTTCCTGCTCCAGCGCTACCACCAGGACCGCGTGCAGGTCTTCGATCCCGACACCATGCCCGCCAACCTGTTCGAGGTGCTTGGCTCTGTTGCTGACTTCCTGTCGGGCAGCGCCACGCTGAACCGAACCGACTTCGAGAAGTGGCTCGGAACCAATGAGCCGACACTGCGGGCTGAGATCGACGACTGGTTGCCGAGTGAGATTGCTGGCCAGGAGCGCGACGAAGTCCTTGACGGCCTGATCAAGACGACCTTGGCGGGCATCGACCACGCGCTCGACATCGAGTCGGGCAAGGCGTCGGCAACCGAAACGTCGGACGACGAGGTGCCGCCTCCGCCTGAGGGCGACGCAAGCGAGGCAGAGCCGTCCACCGATGATGACGACGACGCCACGAGCGCCGGAGAGCCAAGCGAGGACAGTGGTGAGGACGTCAGCTCGCAGCGAGCGCGCACGAAGCTGCTCGACCGACTGCTCTACAAGGGTGTACTACCGCGCTACGCATTCCCGACGGACGTCGTCAGCTTCCACATCTTCGACGAGGATCGCTCGACACCGTTCCGGCCGGTCTTCCAGTATGCGCCGAGCCAGGGCCTCACCGTTGCGCTCAGCCAGTACGCGCCAGGCAAGGTGGTCTGGGTGGACAAGCGTGAGTGGACCTCCGCTGCGCTCTACTCGCCTATGCGCCGCGAGCTCACGGAGGCCTGGCGTGATCGCCTCATGTACTTCGAGTGCCAGGATTGCCACTACGCCACCCACATCCCGTGGGAACAGTCCGACCGTGGCCGCACGGACTTCTGCCCAGCCTGCAAGGGCGAGCGGTTCGGACCGGGGATGAACTGGCTGCGTCCGCCGGGCTTCGCGCACCCAATCAACGAGCCGCCCGGCACCAGCCCGGACGACCAACCAGCCGTGTCGTATGCGACTCGCGCCAAGCTCATCGCCGACGGCCCTGGCGACGACAGCCTCTGGCAGTCCGTGACGCCCCGGATCCAACAGAACTTCGACCGTCAGACCCTGCTCGTTTCTAACACGGGGCCTCGTAATGAGGGCTACACCTTCTGTACTTGGTGCGGTCTTATTGAGCCGACCGCCATGCCCACGCCGCTACTGGCTGGGACCCACCGCAAGCCGTTCCCGACCGACCCCAAGGACGCCATGTGTCCGGGCGGTCGGGCGTCTCGTGGTCTCGTGCTCGGCACCGATTTCATCTCGGACGTCCTGCTCATTCGCCTGGCCGTGTCCGACCCGGTGACGCTGCGCCCGTCGTTCCTTTCCTCCCAGGTGGCGCTGCGTACGGTGGCAGAAGCGCTGACGATTGCGGCAACGGCTCGCCTGGAGATCGAGGCCAACGAACTTCAGGCCGAGTTCCGTCCGGCGCTGACGCCGCTCGGCGGTCACGGCCGCGAGGCCGAGATCTATCTGTACGACACCCTCGCCGGTGGGGCCGGATTCACGCAGCAGGTCAGCTTGCTCGGCCGTGAGATCTTCGAACTCGCCCTCGCGCGCTTGGAGACCTGCCCGGAGGATTGCGACGAATCCTGTTACCGGTGCCTGCGTAGCTTCCGAAACCGGTTCGAGCACACACACTTGGACCGACACGTCGGCGCCAGCCTGCTCCGGTACCTGTTGGACGGGACGCTCCCGACACTGGCACCGGAGCGGCTGGAACGCTCCGCTCAGCGGCTGTTCGAGGACTTGGAGCGCTCCGGTGCCGAGGGCGTCACCTTCGAGCGTAACGTGGCCATCTCCGTCGACGGCATCGGGCAGGTGCATGTGCCCATCCTCGCCACCAACGACAGCGGCGCCCGGGCGCTCATTGGGGTGCACGGACCGCTGACGCCCGACGTGGCGCCGACACTTGAACTGCATCGCGTTGCCCAAGAGACGTTCGAGCGCGTCAAGCTCATCGACGACCTCATCGTCGCGCGTAGCCTGCCCAATGCATCGCGCGAGGTGCTGGAGTTCGTTCGGTGACCGACGAGCACGAGCGCCTCCGGTTCGAGACCGACGTACCGGGCATCTGGGGCTACTGGCCCGCCACGCCCACGCTCTGGAGTTACTCCTCCCTCAAAGAGATGGAGGCATGCCCTCGACGATGGATGCTGTCACGTGCGGACTACCCCGACATTTGGGCGCGCCGCGGGTATCCATCTCTGCCTGTCACACCAGCGATCTTCGGCAACGTCGTGCACGGCGTGATCGAGCGCCTGACGCGGGCACTCACTACAGCGGGGGTCAGGTCGCCGGCCGCTGGAGACGTCGTCGGCGTGTTGGGCTCGCTTGGCGGGTGGCGGGGCATTGTGCTGGATGCCGTCGAGAGAGAACTCGCTCGATTTGATGACAACCCGCGCGTCAGCACGGAGCGGGTGGAGCGAGTTAGGAGCGAGCTCGTCCGGCGCGCTCCGGAGGCAGCCGATCAAGTCAAGGCCTTCCTGGGGCGCGGGATCCTCCCAACAGGCGCAGCGTCCGAGCCGAGCGGCGAAGGGGCTGCCACCGAGGCACCGCGGCGTCGAATGCCAGCAGGTCCGGGGGTGCACGCCGAACGGACCGTCACGGCGGAAGCGCTTCGTGTCACGGGCACCATCGACCAACTCGTCCTCGATGACACAGGCGTGACGGTCACGGACTTCAAGACGGGCTCGGAGGACGACGCCCATGATGAACAGGTGCGCCTGTACGCGCTGCTCTGGCAGCTCGACAAGCAGACAAACCCGGGCGGCCAGCCGGTGACCCACCTCCGTGTGGTCTATCCCTCGCACGAGCGATCAGTGGCAGTCCCGGACGCGGCTCAGATGCATGCACTTGAGGTAGCGACCGCGGCGCGGGTGGCGGGCGCTGACCAACTCACCGCCGCTCCACCACCGCCGGCCGCCCCCAGCGAGGAGACCTGCCACTACTGCCGTGTCAAACACCTCTGCGACGCCTACTGGGCAGCGATTCCTCCCTCGGTCTCCGCAGCCTCGCCGGCGCAGTGGTTCGACTTCGAAGGCACGGTTCTACGACCCAATGGCTCCCGCAGTTGGTTCGTCGCGACGCCCACTGATCCCGCGGCTGAGGTGCTCGTACGGACGGTCGAGACGGACGTGCCGTTTCCCATCGGCCAGAGAGTGCGGCTGCTCGGTGTCCGCCGAAGTCAGGATCCCGATAAGCCGGGCAGGCTTGTCATCTCCATGGTTGCCACGTCGGAGTGGTATCCCGTCGTCGTGTAGCTAGGGCCCCTCGGCCGCCGAAGGAAGCGCGGCGCCCTTAACCTCACCGTCAGGAAGCGGAACCCGCGCCCCGTGTCGGATCGGCCTGGTGAGGCGGTGCGATTCCATGCTTTTCCGGACGTGCGGCTGCTGGGCTCGACGCAGGGCCCAGCGCTCGAGCCACCAGGCCGCGATGCGGTCGTCGCCGTCCACAAGCGACGTATCCATAAGGTAGGTCGGCGTGCTGTCGACCCCGAGCGAATAGTCACGCAGATTGCTGACCAGGGGGACGCCATAGAGGATCCGCTCGCGCCCGTGCTTAAGCAACTCATTCGACGGCCAGCCAAGCGCCGCCAACCCGAGCCGCACCTTCCGCAGACGAGGGCTGACGCCCTCGCCAAACAGGCTGTTGACCCGAACCGAGGAGTTCTTCAGCGCAGAAAGCCGCAAGAGGGCCTCGACCGACTCATCCGTGAAGTGCGAGGTGCCAAAGGACCGCGAGCGACCAAGTTCATGGAAGCCAATGCGGCCCTGCTCGGTGCCCCCAAGGACCTCCGCTGGCCAGAAGAGTCGGTTGTACTGGCTGGAACCAGTGCCGTAGAGCGAGGTGGTCGCGATGAGCGAAAGCCGCGCCTCGCGCGTGATAGCCCGGCCGGCGATAGCCGATGCGATTTCGCTGGGCCGGTCGTACTTCTTGCGATAGGCCGCCAACACTGTCGGTGAGACCGCCAGTGCCCCGACCAGCTTTCCCGCCGCCAGCGTGTTGTACGGCGCGACCGCTCCACAGACGGTCAGGTCTGCGATAACCGTTCCTACTCGCTCTCCCCTGGCGCGACGCACCAGCCGGCGAAGTTGAGATCGGGTGCGACTGTCGTCCAGGGCCTGGCGCAGACCTTCGACCGACGGCTTCGGGAGCAGGTAGGAGCCGAGACCCATCCGGATATCGAGGGCCTCGGCTAGTCCGGCCGCCCGCTTGCTTCGGAAGAGATCGGTCTCCGCGCGCGCAACCCAGGCATCGCGATCGATGTTGCGAACCTCCCGGATCGTCGCCGACCGATGGTGCCGCTGCCGGTGGCGCTCGGCGTCTGCCTTGAGTCGGGCGACAACCTCCTCCGTTGGCATCGTCAGATCGGCCGGTTGAATGACACCGTCCCGGAGTAGGTCCCTGATGTAGATCTCGTCTTGCTGGGTCTGGATCCGCCTGGCAATCCAGCGGGCAAGCTTGGCCGTAGGTTTCGCCCTGAGCTCGCGCAGGAAGACGTCGGTCTCCCAACCCATCCAAGTGTCACGCTCAGCGATCTGCACTACGGGACTGGAGATGGCCGCCAAGCCAATCACCGCGTGATAAGGCGTCGCCGCGTCCCTGACCAGAATGGGCATCGACCGACCGGGGACTGTGGCATACGCATTGGACCAGGTATGCCGGAAGTAGCGCCAGATGTCGTGAAGTCGGAAGCCCGTTAGTTCACAGACGGAGTCGTCGACGACCTGAACATACGGCTGTATCGCGCTTCGCCCAGTCGGGTCGGCGTCCAGTGCTCGAGCCAAGTCGCGGCCATCGCGCATCAGGTTGAAGACGGAGATCAACTGACCGCCATGCTGATGGGCCCCCTCCATGCGTTGGACGAAGCGCCGGACGCTCGGCTTGCGGAGTTGTTCGTCCCGGCGCAGGTGCTCTTGGTAGCGGATGCGCTCCTTCTCGGCTTCGCGGTCTCCGTGCGTCTCGGGCGGTGAGAATAGGGGGCCAAGTCGGTCGACCTGGACCGTCCAGCCTTGGTCGACGAGGTCGATTGCGGTGTGGGCTGCCGCGGCCAGCGTCGGCTGCGTGTACAGGTCTCCAAGCTCCGCGGCCGCCGTCCACTCCTCGTGGGTAAAGCCGGACCGGTTGCGCGGAGTCTGGGTGGACAGAAGCTTGCACAGGCGCATAAAGCCTTGGCGCTCGGCTCGGGGCGACCCGCTCGGCAGGTTGAGGGGGATGTACTTGGGTTCGCTCATGCCTTCTGCAGCATTCGTCCGTAGGTGGTCCCCCACTCGGCAAGGAGCCGGTCGGTCGAATCGGGGGTGGTCATCGCACTGCGCGCAAACGACAAGATGAGCAGTTCGAGCGCCGTCCGAAATTCTGCACCACCATCAGCAAGTGTCTGCAACGGTTTGTAGAGGGCGTTGAACGCAGGGTGGTCGACGTTGAGTTGTACATCGAGGACGTTCGACTGCAGCGTGGTCGCGAACAGTTCGTCTGGGGCAAGTTGGGTCGTACTGATCCGATAGTTCAGGGGACCGATCGCGCGTCTACCGTGGCGCTTGGGGAGCACCGGTAGGTCGCGATCCGCAGCAGCCGCGATGTGGCAAGACGCCTCGGCACCTGATTGGAACTTGACGTCCTCGAAGGCCTGCCGCACGCGGGAGTTGAGCAGCCGCGCGATCGACTCAAGTTCGGGCTCGAGTGCCTCGCGTAGTTCGGCAGACGGGCGAATGCCCTGCTTGTTGATCGTGATGCCGAAGTGCTCATCCAGGGGAGGCTCGAACGTGATCTCGCAGCGCCACCAGTCGTCGTAGTTCTCTTTCCGCTTACCACCCATGAGGTGCCAGCCATTCGCGATCTCTCGACCCGCTCGCAGGATCGAGACGCCTCCGTGGCCGACGATGCCGATACGCCGCTTCGTGACGTTGTCCAGGTGATGCCAGCGGTGAACGGGCAACATGCTGAAGCGCACGTTGACCATCGAAGTGTCGCCGCCTGAGGTCTCCAACTCGTAACACAGTGGGTCGAAGGCGAGCGATGCACTCGCACCCTGAACCTTCGCCGACAGGAGAAGAGGGTCGATCGGCTCGACAGGCTTGCCATTGATCGATATGCGGGACCCGTTGCTGATGAAGTGCCGGTACATCCGTCCGAGGTCACGGTGCAACGCGCGCTCGAGCCAAGCGAGCCGGCGGTACTCGATCCGATCGCACTGCATCCACCTCACGCGTGTACCCGATTCGGATCGGCTGCGGCCGACCTTTGTCGCCGCAAGCGCCGGCGGCGTGCCGTTCGAAACTAGGTCCACGTCGAGAGCCACGCTGAGTTCATCGCCGTGACCCTGCCACGACGTCACTTCAACGCGCTTGGCCTGGCTGAGGCTGGCCGCTGGCAGCCCCATCCCGAACCTCCCGAACGAGTGGCGAGCGTCGAACCGCGATGAGCCGCCGAAGCGCAGACAGGTTTCAAGTTCCTTCTTGGACATCCCCACGCCGTCGTCCTCGACAGTGATCTCTGGGAGGGAGTTGGCGTCGGTTCGAGTGATCGTGATGACGATCTCTGATGCCGATGCCTGGAGGGCGTTGTCGAGAAGTTCGGCAATCGCTGTAGAGATGCTCAGATACCCAGATTCCCGGACCGCTCGGACAAAGTTCGAGGGAACCAAGAGGTCACTGACGCGTTGCGGTGGGCGCCCCATAGTTCCTCCCGTGCTCGTGGCGGCCCCGCCGCCCACCTGCCATACCGGTGGTGTCAGAGTAGCTGCTCGGAAGCCCGTTGAACAGCGGCCAGATCGACTCCGAACCGCTCATCCGTTCCGGCGCAAGAGGCTGACCGTGATCCGCTTTGTCTTGGATGGCTCCGTGAAATCGATGCCGGTCCCGCCTTGCAGAACGAGACGGGCGGTCGGGCGCGCCACACCGACCTTTTGCTGGTACGGCTCGACCGAGTCCAGCCACACAACTTTGCCGGTCCGCTGGAGGTCGATGCGGACCTCGAAGGCGCCGACTACCAGGGACAGCGTTCGCCCGGACACAGTCGATGTACTGATCGTGACCCCAACCAGCGAGTCCGGTGGAGGGTCGATCGACTTCAAGGAGTTGATTCCGAGGACCTGTAGTGCGACAACTGATTGACCGTGGGTGCGGGCGAGGATCTCCTGGATCTCGCTTGATGTCTGTGGGGCGGCCATGGGGAGCATCATGACAAGGTCCTCCGCGGTGCCCGACGGCGGTCTTCATCGCTCGCGTCAGCGGACGCGACGAGACCGTGAGCCGACGGCCCGTCGACGGCAGCTCATTGAACTGACCTTCGGCGCCAGATTCGTGACGAGTCGCGGAACTCACGCGACGCACCCACGACGGCTCACCAAGCACTCCGAGGGCACCGACGCATTGGTAGGTGAGGAACCATCCGTCTTCGCGCGGAGCCCACGCAGGGTTGTGCGCAGAAGGACCGATAGTGCAAGGAGCCCGAACTTGATCGCGTCCCAAGCCAGGACGAGAACGACGAGGTTCAGCCAACCGGGTGCCCCGGCCTCGATGGCCATATTGAGTAGGCGGACACCGCCGGCGCAGACACACGCGAGGACGGCGAGTGCGGCCGCTGCACTGCGGGTCGGATGCGAGCCGCGAACTCGGCAGACCAGGACGTTCGTCGGCGCGTAGAGCGCGAGGTAACGGTGCACCGCCGCGACGGTGACGATGACCGGCAGGGCCAGCAGGATCAGCATGACTTCCTCCGATGGTTGATATCTCCTCGATACGCCAGGTCGACGGTGGACAATCCAGGCGCGAGTAGCCCTTGTGGATAGCCGCGCCACCCGTCGACCTATAGAGCCGAGGCGGCCCCTACAGCGACCGGACGCGTGGTGAGCAAGTGCTCGGTAGAGCGTGGCGATATCGGGGCGCGTAGAGCAGAAAGTGCGCGCTGGCGGTCCGCGCGCTGAGTGTCGCTCGTCGCCCCGCCCCCAACCGGCAGGTCTGAGATGACCCTGTAGCGGTCGCGGTACGCCGCGACTGTCGTTGCCGACTCAACCCAGGCTTCGCCATGGTCCCCGACGAGTCGCCGAGTCCATACTTCGCCGCTGATCACGGCCTCCTCGGCAAGGGCACGAGCGCGGGACTCGATCAGTTCCTTGCGTTGGTCGATAGCCTGCCGGTCCTCGGCTGACATCTGGCCGAGCGGCTCGGGGATCAGGCCGGCGATGAGCCGGGGACGGAGACGACAACCGTGCGGCGGAGTCGCTGCGAGCTTGTCGACTCGGTAGCGGAGGACCGCTGCAATGTCATCGGCGTCGTCGAGACCGTGCCGCCCGACGACTCGAGGCAGAAGACGCTCAAGGTCGTGGTGGTATGCCTCGGCGCGACGAAGTGCCGCAGCGAGGGGGCCGAAGGCTGTCGACTCGACGACTGCGGCATGTTGCTCGGCTGTCAGCCCGGAGCGGCTGAGCAGGTCGAGGAAGCGCTTGTGCTGAGCTTCCGCGGCGATCGTCTCGAGTTCGGCCGCGAGGCGGTCGATGCCTCCGTGCAGTTCGTACTCGGCTGCGATCGTCTGCGTGGCGGAGAGGTCGGCGCCGCTGTGCTGGAGGACCCCGTACAGAACAGTTCGGGCCGTGACGTCATCCGCCTCGGGCGTGGAGTGGCTGTCGTCGGGCTGGTCGAGGGCGACGTAGGCGATGTTGGACTCGCGGCCGCGGGTCATCGAGACGTAGAGGTTCTCCCGGGTCGTGGATGCGGTCACGACGACGTGCGCCGTGTCGACGGTGACGCCCTGAGCGCGATGCGCGGTGACTGCGTAGCCGAGGTCGACGTGCTCGGCGACGTAACCCGGCGGGAGCACCGTTCGCCCTCCGCGGTCGTCGAGGCGCTTGACCAGGACAGAGCCATCCCGCCGGATGTCGGTGATCAGCCAGCGGTCGCCGTTCTTCACCCACCCGCCGCGCATCGTCCGGATCCGGCGGTCGTTCTGGCGCGTGATCACGACGTCGCCGACCGGGGCTCGACAGCCGTCGCCCAGGTCGACCTCGCGGTGGTCGACCGCACCGTCCAGGAGCAGCCGCTCGGCCCGGGCGCGTTCGTTGAGCGCGCGGACGTCCCGCGCCGACTCCGTCACGAGGATGCTTGCGCGTCCAGCAGCACAGTCGGCGCGCCAGGCGACGTACGCGGCGTCGACCATCTCCGCGGTGAGACCTTCCCGGATCCGCTTGTGGCGACCGTAGGTCGAGATGACTTGGACGTCACCGCGGCTGAGCGCCAGCGAGGCCTCCTTCTCCCACTCGTTGGCGAACCGGTGGATCTCCCTCAGTTCCGGCACGTCCGCACGCCGATCGACGAGGAGTGCGAAGGCTCCGCCGGCGTCGACGGACTGGAGTTGGTGGGGGTCGCCGACCAGCAGCATCTTGGCGCCCGCGCCTGCGGCGATCCCCGTGAGCCGGTCGAGCGTCACCGTGCTGGCGAGAGTCGCCTCGTCGACGATCACCAGTTGACCGCGCCGCAGTTCGGCGCGGCCGCGGTCGTACTCGTGGAGCCACTTCGACGTGTTCTCGCAGGCGACACCGAGGTCGTCGGCCAGCGCCTGGGCGGCCGCGGCGGACGGCGCCAGCCCGACGACACTCCCCCGCCCGTGCTCACTGATCCAGGCCGCGCGGAGCGCTCTCATGGTCGTGGTCTTGCCGGCCCCAGCGGGTCCGACCAGGAGGTCGACCTGGCGCCCGGAGCGACAGATGCTCGCCACCGCGCGGCGCTGCTGATCGGACAGCGAGACCTTGCCACGGCCGCCCGCTCGCCCAGCGACGCCGACGGACACCATTGGCGCGGTCACCTTCTCGGCGCGCGCCAACAGCCGCCCCTCGGCCTCAAGCACTGCGACGGAGGAGTACTTCTCACCATGCCGCGGGCGGAACCGGCTCGTGCCGTCCTCACGCTGGAACCGGACCGGGCTGACTGCGAGCTCCGGCGGCGTCAGGACGACGGAGCGCGCCTGCGCCGCGTCCACGACGAGGCCGACGACGGCCTCGCGGTCCTCAGTCGTCGCGAACCTCAGATCCATCGTCTGCTTCGCCGCCTCGGCCATCAGGTTCCAGTGCGTCCACACAGCCCGCTTCACGGCCACCGCCGCGACCACCTCGGCGCCGATCGCCTCGATGACAGCCAGCGGCACGTCCTCCGCGGTCAGGTGGTCACCGTCTCGGCCGATCACCGACTGCGACCAGCCCGTCGGCTCGGTGCCCAACCGCTTGGCAGCCCGGTGCCGCCAACCCGCGGTGAGGTCGGCGAGCGACCGGACCTCCTTCGGCGGGCGCGTGGCGAGCGTGGCCTGTGCCCGGAGCTCGACGATCGTCCTCGCCGATGGCATCCGCCCGTGGCGAGCCACGTACTCCGCGATGAGTTCGTCCTTCTTAAGCTCGATCTCGCGGGTGCGGCTGGAGAACTCTGTGATCAGATCGTCAGTGACGCCGGCGATCTCCCATCGGGGATTCCGGTCGGGTCCACGCTGCCGCAGCTCCCACTCGATGCCGAGGTCGCGCGACAGCCGGTCCGCCAGGAGTGCGTCGTAGTGCGCAGACAAACCGGTGCGCGAGGCGAAGACCGGGCGACCGTCGAGGCTGCGCCAGCGGCCGTCCATGACAGTGAGGACCTTGTTGGCGACGACGACATGCGTGTGGAGCTGCGGGTCCCCAGCCCGCGAGTCGAAGTGGTCGTAGGCGACGGCCGCGACGCCCGCCACGTCTACCTGGGCGACGGCGCCGTCAGCGTCGGAGATACCCGCACGGGTAGCGGCGACCTCTCGCTCGAACAGCGCGATCACGTCTGCGACCGCTGCATGATGCGCCGCCACGATCCGCTCCTGCGTGGCGGCGTCGGCGACTCCCCAGAGCACGGAGACGGACTTCGGGACGCTGAAGGTGAGGTCGAACCCTGCCACCGCGCCCCGCATGCCGGCCGCAGTCTCCTCGGCCTCGATCCGAGTCGTCTCGGCGGCGCAGTCCTCCTGGGTCATTTCCGGATCGAGAGCGGCGACGCGCTCGTCGATGCGTTCCGCGAGCTTCTTGTACGACGGATACGCGCGCCCGAGTTGCTCTCCCGTGATCGGGTCTCGGCCCATGCCGACAAGCAGCGCGAGCTGCTCCTCGCTCACCTGCATGCCTGGGCGGAGCTGGCCGGCGCCGAAGGCACCGACACCGACTCCGAGCCAGCGGCCGGGCGGCGTACCGATCTCGGAGTAGTAGCGGGTCAGCGGCGTCGACACGACGCGGTTGCCATCGCCGGCCGCGACGCTGCGCAGCAGGTAGTGGTAACCGCTGCCCGCGGACATCCGGCGCATCGAGACCGTCACGGCCGTTTCCATCCCACAGCGCTCAGGTGCGCGTCGTTCTCCACAGCCCCCTCGATCTGCACACCGTGTGAAGGCGAGGAGCGGTAGTCGAGGAGGGACGGAAGCAGGACGGGATGAGGCGCGGAGAGGTGAGTGGCAGGTGTGGGGACGAGGTGAGCGAGAGGGCTGAAGGGGTGACGGGAAAGGGAGAAGACAGAGAGCGGAAGCGGGACGAGGGGCTTGGGCAGAGACGTGCACCTGACCCCTGAAGCGACCCGGGTAAAGACGTCGGGTCCGGATCCGCGAATCAGGCTTACGATGAGGCACAGACGATGCACGCACCGCCCGCGGGACGTCGTCGCGCCTCATCGCCGTAGGCGAGAGGAAGCAAGAACCCCCATGAAGAATCGACTCGGGTTGACCTTCCTGGCGACCGGCACACTTCTGTTGGCCGCGATGTCGGCGTGCGCCGACACCGATGCGGATCCTCCGCCGACGACGCCAGCCACGTCGTCCTCGACAGGGTCGACGGAACCGACGACCAGCCCGTCGCCGACGTCTCCGAACGACGCCGCGACCGCTAATGCATCGGCTGCGATGACCGACTACTACGCCGTCCTCGACGGGCTCCGGGCCGATCCCTCCAGCGATCTCAAGGAGCTCGAGACCGTCGCGATCGGCGCGCAGCTCAACGCGGTGCAGACCCTCGTGCAACGGCAGCGCGATCAGGGCCAGCGCCAGACCGGCACCACGGCCATCAGCGAACTGAAGGTCCAGTCGGTCACCCTCGACAACTCCGACCCGGACGCCGGCAAGGTGCCCACGGTCGTCATCGACGTCTGCTGGGACGTCACCAAGGTCGACGTGCTCGACAAGAGCGGCAAGTCGATCGTCTCCCCCGACCGCCCGGACACCGGGTGGACGCGTTACACCGTCGCGAACTACGAGTACGCCGCCGACCCCACCGGCGGCTGGCGCGTAGCGACTGGCCAGGACCTCAAGCAGACGCCATGCGCGGCCTCCTGATTCGCCTCCTGCTGACTGCCCTCGCCACCGCCAGCCTCACTGCCCTCGCGTCCGCACCGTCGTACGCCGACGGCACGGTCTGCGGTCAGACCGACCCGGCGACGGGCGAGTGCCTGATCTGGATCCATGTCCCGGGCAATCCCGGCACACCGGGGACGCCGGGCGACGACGGGCCAGAGGACACGGGCAGCGGCGCAGCCTGCTACTGGGACGGCACGAGCCAGGGCATCACGAAGCCACCGCCTGGGCCGGTCCCCTGCACGAAGAACGGCGCCTACTGGTCGAACGCCTACCACTGCTACATCTCGCTCGTGCAACCCCAGCCGCCCGCGGGCGACCCGTCGTGGCAGGGCCACGAGCCCGGGGACGGTGCCGTCTACTACTGCGACCAGCCGCAGACCGGGCTGCTCATCACGATCTGGACGCAGGATCCGCCGCCGAACTCCGGCACGGGACCGACACCGAGAGAGGTCGCCCAGATCGCCATCGAGAACATGCACCTCAGAGCGATCGACATCGGCATCGCTCCCGAGCCCGGTCCCGACAGCATCGGCCTCGTAGGCATGCCCGTGTGGATGTGGGCGAAGGCGCCGAGCAGCCAGACCTTCGGCCCGATCACCGAGAGTGCGTCGGCAGGCGGCATCACGATCACCGCGACGGCGAAGGTCCTGCACATCACTTGGGAGATGGGCGACGGAACCGAGGTCGTCTGCGACACGGCGGGCACGCCGTACAAGCCGGAGTTCGGGAGGAAGGACTCCCCGGACTGCGGCCACACCTACAAGAAGTCGAGCGTGGGTCAGGCAGAAGATGCGTACACCGTCACCGCGACCTCGAGTTGGGTCATCACCTGGTCGGGCGCGGGCCAGACCGGGACGATCCGCCTCGACGGCCTCAACCGCTCGACCCAGATCCGGATCGGCGAAGCGCAGGTGCTCGTGAACTGACGAGCATCTGCGCGGGGAGGGACGAAGTGACCACGACTGCCCGAGAGGACCGGAAGCCCGGCCCCCACCGCACCGCGCCCGACGCCGGTCCGCCTGTCACTCCCCCACCCAAGCTCCGGAGGCGGCCCGGACTCGTGGTCGCCGCCGTCGTCGTCACCGCCCTCGGCTGCTGCTCGGTGCCTGGGCATGGAACGCGACGACCAGCACCGAGGAGGTCCTCGCTGCGACGAAGACGATCCATCGAGGCGAGGTCATCACCGCCGACGACATCCGGCGCATCCGGATCAGCGGCGACCCGGCTTTGGAGCCACTCCCTGCGTCGGCGTACGACGAGATCGTCGGCCAGCGCGCGGCGCTCGACATCTCTGCCGGCGGCCTGATCACGACCGAGTCGACGACCGATGCGCCGATGCCGCCGGAGGGCCAGTCGATCGTCGGCATCTCGCTGACCCCGGCCCAGGTCCCAGCCCTCCCCATGCACGGCGGCGACAAGGTCCGCATCATCGTCACCCCGGCCGCCAACGGCGACGCCCCGACCGGCGCGCCGCAGTTCACTGCTGCCGAGGTCGTCGACACGGCGATCGACGAGACCACCAGCAACACCGTCGTCAACGTCCTGGTGCCGTACGCCGACGCGAGCGTCCTCGCGGCGCGCGCTGCGACCGGCAACGTCGCGCTGATCCTCGACTCGGGAGCCCAGTGATGGCGATCGTGTGCCTGACATCGGCCTCCGGTTCGCCCGGCGTCACCACCACCGCTGTGGGCATGGCGTTCAGTTGGCCGCGCCCCGTGCTCCTGGTCGAGGCCGACCCGACCGGCGGATCCGGCGTCCTCGCCGGGTTCCTCCGCGGCACGACGCCGTACGACGCCGGGTTGATCGAGCTCGCCCTCTCGCCCCTCGGCACGGCGGACGCGCTGCGGGACGTCGTACGACCGTTGAGCCCGAACGTCTCGCTGGTCGCCGGCATCCGGTCGCACGCGCAGGCAATGGCCTTGCGCGACGTCTGGGAGCCGTTGGCTGCCGCACTCCGCGATCTGGATGACAACGGCCAGGACGTCATCGTCGACGCCGGGAGGCTCGGCCTCACGGGCTCGCCGACCCCGTTGCTGGACGCCGCCGACGCGGCTCTCCTGGTCACCAGAGCCACTCTGCCGGCGATCTCGGCGGCTCGTTCGTGGGCGGAGAGCGTCCGGCAACCCGCTACCGGATGGCGTCACCCCGGCTTGCTTCTAGTCGCCGAGGGCCAGCCCTACCGGGCCTCCGAGGTCGCCAAGGTTCTCGGCATCCCGGTCGTCGCCGATCTGCCCGACGATCCGGCAGCCGCGGCCGTGTACCACCGTGGCGCGGCCCCGCCGAAACACTTCGAGACCGGCCCCTACATCCGCGCGCTCCAGGCCGCGGCCCAGTCCGTCCAGGCGCACATCGCCCGTGGTCGGTTCGCGCTCGTCGAGGAGGCGCGGCCATGACCGAGACCTACCGATTCGCGAACGAGTACGGCGACCTGACGCGCCTGCCGCTCTTCAGCCAGACGACCAACGGCGTCCCCCACGAGGTGCCGAGCGGTCTCGACACGACGGTCGGGTCGCCGCCCCCGGCCACCACCGATGTCGACTGGGCGCTCGTTTCGACACTGCGTGCCCAGGCCTCCGAGCAACTCAGCCAGGCTGTGCAGTCCGGCCGCGCCCGACTCGACAAGGAGGCACAGCAGGAGCTCGGCCGATCGATCGTGCTCGACCTCATCGAGTCTGCGATGGCAGAGGCTGTCGACGCCGGTCACGGGTCGTGGAGTCCCTCGAAGCAGCAGGCGACCGCTCAGGCCGTGTTCGACTCCCTCTTCCGCCTCGGCCGCCTCCAGCCATTGGTGGATGACGATCGGATCGAGAACATCGTCATCGTCGGCCACGACAACGTGCAGCTCGAACTGATCGACGGGACGCTCGTTCCCGGACCGTCGGTGGCCGACTCCGATCAGGAGTTGATCGACTTTCTCGTCTTCCTTGCCTCGCGCAGCGAGGTGAATGCGCGCTCGTTCTCCGAGGCACAGCCGAGCCTCCACCTGAGGCTGGACGGCGGCTCGCGGCTGGCGGCCGTGGCGTGGGTGACTACCCGACCGTCAGTCGTGATCCGTCGGCACCGGCTGATGCGGGTGACGCTGGACGACCTCGTCAAGCGCGACATGATGACGCCCGTCGTCGCCTCGTTCCTGAGGGCTGCAGTGCGCGCCCGGTGCTCCATCGTGGTCGCCGGGGCGCAGGGTGCCGGCAAGACCACGCTGGTTCGAGCGCTCTGCGCCGAGATCGACGAGCTCGAGGCGATCGGCACCTTCGAGACCGAATACGAACTGCACCTCCACGAGCTCGGCCGGCACAAGGTGGTCATCCCTTGGGAGGCCCGGCCCGGTTCGGGTGAACGGGGTCCTGACGGGCGCCAGTCGGGTGAGTTCACGCTCGACGAGGCACTCGTTGACTCCTTCCGCTTCAACCTCTCACGTCAGATCGTCGGCGAGGTCCGTGGCAAGGAGATCTGGGCGATGATCAAGGCGATGGAGTCCGGCACCGGATCTATCTCCACCACGCACGCGGCGGACGCCGTGGCCGCCGTACGCAAGCTCGTGACCTGTGCGATGGAGGCGGGTCCGCACGTCACGCAGGGTCTCGCCACCAGCAAGCTCGCAGCGACCGTCGACCTGATCGTCCAGTTGAGTCTGGAGACCAAGGTCGTGCCGGGCGGGGCTCAGCGGACCAGGCGGGTCGCGGAGGTCATTGCGCTCGCGCCAGGTGAGAAGGAGCCCGGCTACGCGACGACGCACGTGTTCCGCGCGGATGCCACCGGCGTCGCAGTCCCCGATGTCCTGCCCGACGAGTATCGCCGACTCGCCCAGCACGGATTCGACCTGGCGGCCTACCTCGGCAGTCAGCAGTTCGGAGCCCGGACGTGACCGCGATCCTTCCCGCGATCGCCGGTGGCCTCGTCGCCTTGGGGCTCCTCGGGGTGGTCATCGGCCTGCGCCCGACCGCGATTCCGGCGCGGGAGCCCACGGCAGCGAGTCGACGCCGCGCCCTCAACCGGCGGACCCGAGTCCTGCTTCTTGCCGGTGGCGCGCTCGGCCTCGTCGGATGGCTCATCACCGGCTGGATCCTGTCGCTCGTCATCGCACCGGTCGCTGTCATCGGGCTGCCCATCCTGCTCAGCGCGCCGCCGGCCGCAACGCAGATCGCCCGCCTCGAAGCGATGGAGGAATGGACGCGATCGCTCTCCGGAGTCCTCACCGTCGGCATCGGCCTGGAGCAGGCGCTGGTCGCGACTCTGCGGTCGACACCTGCTCCGATCGCCGATGAGGTTCACCGACTGGTAACCCGGCTGCGGGCACGGTGGGACACTGAGAAGGCTCTGCGAGCGTTCGCCGACGAACTCGACGATGCGACCGGCGACCTGATCGCAGCGAACCTGATCCTGGGCGCCCGCCGACGCGGAGCCGGGCTGGCGAGTGTCCTCGAAGGACTCGCCGAGTCGGTCGGTGCTGACGTACGCGCGCGCCGCCAGGTCGAGGCAGACCGGGCCAAGCCGCGAGCCACAGCCCGCTGGGTCACGTTGATCAGCGCCAGCGTGCTCGTCGTACTGGCACTGTCGGGGACGTACGTCGAGCCGTACCGCACCCCGGTCGGCCAGGTGCTCCTTGTGCTCCTCCTGTCCGCGTACGTCGCCACCCTGATCTGGATGCGACGCATGGCCGCAGGCAAGCCGCTCCCCCGGTTCCTGTCGACCCGGGTAATCGCGGAGGCGCCGCGATGATCGCCGGGCTGCAACTGGCGATCCTTGCCGGGGGCCTCGTCGGTCTCGGCCTCGTGCTTCTCGTCGCTCGCCTCCTGCCGGCGGAGCCCGACCTCGCCGACGCACTCGAGAGAGTCTCCTCGTCGCGCCCGCGTTCGACCGCCACCGACGCCGCGCGGTCGAGCAAGGAACGGCTCGGACTGTGGGGCCTGCGCGTCCTGCCGCCCGGCCTCTGGGTTCGCACACCGACACGCGAACTCGCCCTGCTGCGGATCCCCGTCGCGCAGTTCTACGGCGAGAAGCTCATGTTCGCCGGGCTCGGCCTCGTCATCCCGCCGGCCCTCGTCACGCTCTTCAACGCATTTGGGTTGAGCATCCCATTCCAGCTCCCAGCCGTCGCATCGCTCGCGCTGGCCGCGGTCATGTTCTTCATCCCGAACTACAACGCCGTCGACGACGCCAAGAAGGCACGGACCGAGTTCGCCCGCGCGCTCGGCGCCTACATCGACCTCGTGGCTTTGGAGCGGAACAACGGCATCGGCCACCGGCAGGCGATGGAGGCTGCGGCTGAGGTCGGCGACTCGTGGGTGTTCACGCGGCTTTCCGAGGAGCTCACCAGGTCGCGCTGGTCGGGACTGCCGCCCTGGGACGCGCTGCACACCTTGGCAGAGGAGCTCGGACTGCCCGAGCTCGACGACTTCGCCGACATCATGCGCCTCTCCGGCGAGGAAGGAGCCGGCGTGTACGCCACCCTGCGCGCCCGATCCGCCGCCATGCGCACGGCCATGCTCAACGACGAACTCGCCCAGGCCAACGCCATCGGAGAGCGCATGTCGATGCCCGGCTCACTGCTGGGCGTGATCTTCATGGCACTGCTCGTCGCGCCCTCATTGCTTCGCATGTTCACGAACTCGTGACCACGGAAGGACACATCCACAGGAGGAAACCCATGTTGAAGGTTCTGGTCCTGCTGCAGATCGCAGCACTCAGCAAGTACGACGACCTGCGAGATTCCCGCCGCAGTGAACGCGGGTCGGTGACGATGGAGCACGTCCTCTGGGCCGTCGCAGTCATCGGCATCGTCGGGATCGTGGTCCTCGCGGTCACGAACTATGTCACCTCAGAAGCGGGCAAGATCAAGTAGCCGCCGCCGGCGACGCGGCGAACGGGGCTCGGTCTCGATCGAGCTCGTCGTCCTGCTGCCCGCACTCTTCGCGGTCATGTTCCTCGGGATGCAGGCAGCGCTCTACTACCACGCGAAGACCGTCGCCATCGCGGCTGCGCAGCAGGGCGCCAGAGCCGCTGGAGCCGAGCAGGGCAGGGAGTCCGATGGTGTCGGCGCCGCCAACGCCTTCCTCGCCGAGGCCGGTGGCGATGACGTCATCACCGCGACCTCGACGAGTGCGAACCGGACCGCCACCACCGCCACGGTGACGGTCAGCGGCTTCTCCCTGAGCGTCATTCCCGGGTGGAAGGTCCGCATCACCCAGAGCGCGAGCGTGCCGGTCGAGCAGGTGACGGCGCCGTGATCCGCCGGGACGAACGCGGTTCAGCAGCGATCGAGGCGGCGATCGGCGTACCCGCCTTCGCGCTCTTCGTCGGCCTGGTCATCTTCGGGGGCCGTACGGCGACCACTCATCAGGCGCTCCAGTCCGCTGCGGCTGATGCCGCCCGGTCAGCGTCACTCGCGCGCAACCCGGACGCCGCCCGAGCCGATGCACGCGAGGCGGCGACCTCGAGCGTCACCAATCAGAAGATCGGCTGCTCGGACATCGACGTCGCGGTCGACACAAGCGACTTCGACAAGCAGCCGGGAGTTCCCGGCTCGGTGAACGTGACTGTTACCTGCCGACTCGACCTGTCCGATCTCGCTGTTCCGGGCGTCCCCGGGTCTCGGGTCTTGCGGGCGACGATGTCGAGCCCGATCGACACCTGGCGGGAACGATGAGCCGCCGGAACGAGCGCGGCTCCATCACCGTGTGGCTGGCCCTGTCCAGCTTCGTGATGATCTTCCTCGTCGGTCTGGCGGTCGACCTCGGAGGCCAGGTTCACGCCCACGAGCGAGCCCACGACGTCGCGGCGCAGGCCGCACGGGCAGGTGGCGAGGAGGTCGAGGGAAGCTCCGCCATCCAGGGGCACGACCTCGCGATCTCCCCCGCCGCGGCACGTGCCGCTGCCCAGCGCTATCTCGACGCAGCCGGAGTCACCGGAACAGTCGCGATCAACGACGGCACCACCATCACCGTGACCGTCGCGGACTCCTACGACCCCCAGTTCCTCGGTCTCATCGGCATCAACCGCCTCGACGTCACCGGCACCGCGACCGCCCGACTCGTCCGCACCCTCGGAGGTAGCGAGCAATGAACAAGACCGACTCCAGGCTGCGTGGCCTCCTGGCCACCCTCACGCTCGTCGCCTTCGTGGTCGGGGTGCCCGTCGTACTCATCTCCATCGACGCGCTCCCCGACCCGAGCGCGTTCACGTTGTCGAGGCTGACGGCTCAGGACGACGGCACGCTCGCCCTGCAGGTCATCACCGCGGTCTGCTGGATCGCGTGGGCCGTCTTCACGTGCCAGCTCCTCGCGTCGATCGTGTCGCAGGCTCGCGGCATCCATACACCGCGACTCCCCGGTCTCGCGGTTTCTCAGCTCGCTGCGGACCGACTGGTCGCGGCCGCGGCCCTGTTGTTCGTCGCAGTCCCAACCGTCAGCGCCGTGTTGCCCCAGCCTCGCGCGCATGCTGCAGTCGCGGCACCGTTGCCGGACGAGCCCGACGTTGCAGCCGTCGCAGAAGTGTCGGCAGCGCCCCGAGCGGAAGACCACGTGCAGGCAGTGCAGACGGAGACCGAGCACTACACGGTGAAGCGCGGCGACAGCCTCTGGAAGATCGCCGAAGAGCGACTCGGCGACGGCACGCGGTACGTCGAGCTCGTTGCCCTCAATCAGGCCGTCCTCGACGGGCGTCCCGACTTCCTCCTGCCCGGGACCGTGCTCAAGGTCCCCATCGCTGACGACTCTTCGGACGGCTCGTACGTCGTCCAGCCGGGTGACACCCTCTCCGAGATCGCCGAGGACCAACTGGGCGACGCCGACGCCTACCCGTCGATCTTCCGAGCATCCCGCGACACAGTTCAGCCGAACGGCGCCCACCTCTCCGACCCGGATCTCATCCTCCCCGGCTGGAAGCTCACGCTCCCGGGACAGTCGGAACCGGTCGAGCCTAAGGAGCCGAAGCACGTCCAGGAGCCGCCTCGGCAGGACGCGACTCCACCTACCGACGGAGCTACTCCGCCCGCCCCCGAAGCATCCAACGCCGAACCCGAGCATGCTTTCGCCGACTCCGACGAGGATGAGACCACCCCGACCTGGCTGCTTCCGGGACTCGCCGGCGGTGGAGCACTCCTGGCCGGGTCGCTCTGGCTGGTGCTGCGACAGCACCGGCGAACCCAGCTCCGCTATCGCCGGCCCGGAAGGATCATCGCCCCACCGCCTGACGAGCTGCTCGCTGTCGAGAAGTCCGTGCAGGTGTCGGGATCCGTCACCGCCCATCCGATCGAGGAGCTTGATGCGGCGCTCCGGGGCCTGGCTCCTGCACCTCGCCTGCTCTCCGTCCGGCTCTCCTCCAGCCGGATCGCGCTGACGCTCGCGGAGCCGGCCGAACTCCCTGAGCCATGGACCGGAGAAGGCCCTGCGTGGCACCTTCCTGTCGAGGCGGTCCCGACTCCGCCCCCCGACGCCCTGCCGCCGTACCCGATGCTGGTCAGCATCGGCCAGGCAGACGATGGCGCGCTCGTACTGCTCAACCTCGAGGAGCTTCGCGCGCTGGCCTTGTCAGGGGACGCCGACCGTAGCGCCGCCCTGGCTCGCCATCTCGCGGCGGAGTTGGTCGTCAACCCTTGGGCCTCGCCGGTACACGTCGAAGCACTCGGAATTGGCGCGGAGCTGGCGGCGATCAACCGCGACTTCTTCCACGTCCACGAGCCCGGAGACGACGCGTTCCTTGACGCGCTTGTCGACGACCTCGCGACCGCCAGCCCGACCGGGGAGCCGGACGAGTTCCACGCAGTGATCATCGCGAGCGGCGACGTGAGTCCGGATCTGACGCGGCTGGCCGGAGCAGTCGTCGGCTTCCCCGGACGCTCCGGCATCGCGATGGTGACCGTCGGATGCGAAGCGTCCCAGCCGTACGCCGACCTCCACCTGAGTACCGACGGCCGCGTGCGACTTTCTTCCCTTGACCTGGATCTCGCATCCGCGGGGCTGACGGTCACCGAAGCCGAGGCGTGTGCCGCGCTGATCGATCTCACCACGGAAGCCGAGGTGGTGCCGGTCCCCCGTGCCACCGACGGACGGACCGTGACGGATTGCGCTGGTGCGCTCGTCGACGAACTGACCGAGCCGCGCCCAGAGGAGCAACCGGCCGGCGCCTCGTCACTCCTGCCGCTCGACGCCCACGTGTACGCCGACCGGGCAGCGACGACCGTCGATGACGTCGAGACTCTCGCCCCTAACGCTTCTCCGGAAGCAGCAGCGGCCGTTCATGCCTCCGATCCGGACCTGGACGAGGACATCGCCCGATGGGATTCCCCGGTTCCCGTCGCCCCGAAGGTGACCTTGCTGGGTCCGGTCACGGTCAGGACTCTTGGCGACGCGACAGCCACGGCCCACCGCCGGCCGTACTACGTCGAGTTCCTTGCCTACCTCGCGCTCCACCCGAGCGGGGTCACCGCCGAGAAGCTCGCCGAAGATCTCTGCATCCGTCCTCAGAAGGCGAGGTCCGACCTGAGCATCATCCGGAAGTGGCTCGGGCAGAGCCGGGCCGGCAAGCCGTTCCTCCCCCGCGCGCAGCAGACCCACCGGGACGGCGTCCCGGCGACCTACGCCCTCGACGGGGTTCTCTGCGATCTCGACCTGTTCAGGCGCCTCCGTGCCCGAGGTCAGAGCCGCGGCGCCGAGAGGATGGCAGACCTCATCGCCGCGCTGCACCTCGTCAGCGGCGAGCCGTTCACCGACCTCCGCAAAGACGGTTGGGGATGGCTTCTTGAGGGCGACCGACTCGACCACATCATGACCGCCGCGATCGTCGACGTCGGGCACATCGTGATCACCCACGCGCTGACCGTCGGCGATCTCGATCTGGCCGACTTCGCGTCCAGCGTCACACTCGCAGCATCGCCCTACGACGAGGTCGCCACGCTGGACCGCGTTGCAGTCGACCGAGCCCTGGGTGACCTTGATGGAGCCGAAGCACGGCTGCGGAGCGGCATCTCCAACCGAAGTGACGACGACTACGGGCCGATCGAGATTCCGCCCCGCACGTCCGGGATCATGAAGCAGAAGCAGTCGTCTGCGAGCCGTCGTACTGGCTAGGAACGACTCGTGGCACGGGAGGCCCTGTCGCAGTCGCCAACTAGCGTGCTCACGTGGCCACGTTCAGCAAGAAGGTGCTCCGGCTCTTGCCGGAGGAACTGACTAATACGATCCTCCGCGACATTGACGCACTCTTCGAGGACAACGGCATTCCCCTTGGCCCACCACAGCCGCTCGACAACGACTCGAGCGAGCGTCGAGAGCGCACACGCCGCTACCTCGCATCGCTCGACCTCGGGAACCCGTCGCACACGGCGAGGTTGACCGGCGTCTACAGCGACACGTTGCAACGCATCGCCACGAGACGGAGCGACCCCGACTTCGAGCCCGCGTACCTCGACAGGTGGGTGCGCACGCTCCGTGCGGAAGGCTTCGAAGTGGACGAGACCACGTTCGCCGTCACCGACCCGAACGGGCCGACAGTTGCCTTCACCGACGAAGCGCTCGCAGCGCTCACGGACGCTGGAGTGATCCACGACCACCTCGCCCGGCTCGGTGATGCTGTCGATACCGATCCACGGCTTGCCGTGAGCACCGCCAAGGCGCTCATCGAGTCGACGGCCAAGTTGGTTCTCACCAAGCGCGGGAGGACGTACTCGAAGGCCGCGAAGGTACCTGCGCTCGTGACGGCAGCCCAGGAGTCGCTCGGGCTCGCGGCGAAGGCAGTCAGCGACGAAAACTCATCACTTCGCCAGGTTCTTCAATCGCTGGTGACCCTCGCCCAGGGCGTCACTGAGATTCGCAATCAAGTCGGCGTCGATCACGGAGCCGAGAGCGTGCCGACATGGGTCCGACCCCGGCATGCCCGGCTCGTGGTCGGGGCGGCTCAGGTCTGGTGCCAACTCATGCTCGAGACACTCGCCGATCCAACCGCACCTTGGCGCTCGATCGACGACTCGATCGCGACCGAGTAGTTGACGCGCCAGCCACAGTTGTTCGGCGTCTGAACGGACTGATCCGGCCTTCCGATGTGCCCTGCTACGCGAGACTTCGCACGTGCGGATCGCAACGTGGAACCTCGAAGGCAAGTGGACGCCACGGCACCACTGGCTGGTCAGGTCGTTGCAAGCGGACCTGCTCCTGCTGACGGAGGTTGTCGAGTCGGTCAACGTCTCTGGGCTCAGTATTCACTTCACCGAAGCCGAAATGCAGCCAGGGCGTCGCTGGGCTGCCGTCGCCGCGAACGCGCGGCTTCGGCCACTGCCTGATCCGCACGGCGTCACGGCTCTCGCGGAGGTTGACGGCCTTCGGATTGCCTCATCGATCCTGCCCTGGCGAAACAGCGGTGGCGCTCCGCCGTGGACCGGCGAGGACCAAGGCTCGCGAACGGCTGCCGCCGTCGCGGCCATCGAGACGGCGGCGCCCATCGTCTGGGGTGGCGACTGGAATCACGAGCTGACCGGTCGCCTGTACGCGGGAAGCCGGGACTTCGGACGTCGATCCTCGGGGCACTCGACCGGCTGGGCCTCAGCGCTCCGACAGACGCCTCGCCCCACCGCGTAGCCGACGCCCACAGCATCAACCACGTCGCCGTTCCCGCCTTCTGGGCTGTCGCATCGGTCGAGCGTGTGAGCGCGATCGTCGACGGGGTGGAGCTGTCGGATCACGACGCGTACGTCGTTGAGATCGAATGACTGGGGCGCAGGCCACGTGTCCGGTTCAGCGCCACGGCCCGTCGTTCCAGATGTTGATGTCGCTCCGTGCGGGCCGCAACACGGACCGCGGCAGCCACGCCTGCCGAACGCCTCCCGCAGACTCCCGTTGTCGATCCAGATCACCCAGGCGAACCATTGGCCGCGCTCGCAGCGCCAGTCGAGGATCACCCCAGGGGCGGGCGGCGGGTAGTTCCGACGATCGAAGCGAACCCAGCAGTGCCGCCAACGCCTGGGCTGCGGCCAGGCATCGTTCTTCGGCGGATTCGCGGACACGGCTCACTCTTGACCCATGTTCGTACATATGTTCGACTAAACGGTGTGGCGACCACTGGGGAACAGCAGTACATGGCGGGCTACAACGCCGGCCGGACAATCGCACTGACGACCGGCTCGGTCGACGCCGGCCGACACTGGCTGGCAAAGCACCCCGGAGCCGACAGCGCGTACGTCGCCGGGTTTGAGTGGGCACTTTGGGACTACGAAGATGCCAACGGATTGGGCCACGAATGGAGTTCCAACACGGCGATGGGGTGACCGTGAGGACCGTGTCAACGGGTTGATGCAACGACTTAGGGATACCTCCTGACCTGCGCAAACGCAGGTATCCCCCTCTCGAATTCGGGCAGGTATCCCGAAATCGTGGATACCTGGCGGCGCATCGTCAGAGGCATGTACGACCCCAGCAACCCGGTCCCGACTTGGTCGGTCTTGACGATGCAGCGAGTCGCCGCTGAGCCCACGCTCGAGGCCGCGGCAATGCGTTACGCGAACCTCGGCATCCCCGTCTTCCCGTGCGTCCCCGGCGGCAAGCAGCCGCTCACGCCTAACGGCTTCCACGACGCGACCTCCGTCGCCCGCGTAGTTCACGCCTGGTGGCAGCGCACCCCTGACGCGAACATCGGACTGCCCACGGGTGCATCGACCGGCGTCCTCGTCGTCGATATTGACGTCCACCCTGGCGCGAGCGGATTCGACGCCTTCGAACGAGCGCGCAGTCAGGGGTTCGGAAGCGACTGGGCGTGGCTGGTTCGCACTCCCTCCGGCGGGCTCCACGCCTACTACCCGAACGTCCACGGCAACGAGCAGCGCAGTTGGCAGGTCCCCGCGGCACACATCGACTTCCGCGGCGACGGCGGCTACGTCATCGCTCCCCCTTCGCGAGTCACGATCGACGGCGCCCAGCGGTCGTACGATGTCATCGCCGTCGCCACGCACCCTCCGAGGCCCGTCGATGCGGTCGCGCTCCGCCGGTTCCTGGAGCCACCGCGACCGGGGCGGACTCCCCCGCCGCCCGGCATGACCGCCAAGGGATGCCGCCCCGACGCCCTGGCGCGAACCGTCGCGCTCACCCCGGAAGGTGGTCGCAACCGCGCCCTCTTCTGGGCGTCGTGCCGGATGGTCGAGAACGGGCTGAGCCACGCGGACGTCATGGGCTGGCTCGGGCCAGCAGCACAGTACGCCGGGCTCCTGGACCGCGAGATCGAGACCACGGTCGACTCCGCGTTCCGCATTGTCACCCGGCTCGGCCCGGGGAGCCGCCCGGGCCCTACCCCAGCGAGTGAAGGGATCCACCTGTGAACACGCACGCCGAGTACCGCCGCCACAGCTATCGCCCGCCGGAGCAGCCGAGCCCTGCTGAGGGCGCCGAGCCCAACGCCAGCGAGCTCGCACGGCACCGTGATCCGTCACTCGGGCCCGAACAACCGACACGCGATCAGTCGCAGAAGCGGATCGCGTGGGTGCGCCCCACCGAGTTGGGTTCCTACCTCGGCCCGATGGTCGGCCGCGGGATCGATCTCCAGGCCGAGCTCGTACGACGAGCGCGCCGTACGCCGGCCACGACGACCCGAACGCTCCGCCACCCCGGCCCAGACCGATCAGCGCCCGCCGTGAGCCAGGAAGGACTGGGACTGTGAGCGCCTCGTTCGCCACCCCTGAAGGACTCCGCGCGCTCCTACAGCGGCTTCACGACCGGGAGAGCGTCGGCTACTGGGCCTGGCGGCAGGACCCCGAGGCGGAGCGCCTGATGCAGTTCACGATCCGCAAGTACCGATCGCTCGCGCGCGCACACAATTGCGAGCCGGAAGACTCGGCCTACGCCGCCTTCGAGGCAATGCGCACGCGCTCGGTCAGGTGCGCGGACGACCCGTGGGCCGTCATCACCCGTGCGGTCCAAGTCAGCCTGATCGCCGAGGAGCGCGCGGCCGGGTTGCTCTGCTCGACGGCCCAGGCGCGCAGGCGGGAGGTTATGCGTCACCACGACGCGCGCCGCTTCGGCGAAGACGAGACGGGGTTCCTGGAACTCCTGGCTGAGAGCAGGGGTCCGTCGCCGGCGGACCCGGCGCCGTCGGCGCCGCGCTTGAAGCCCGGGGAGGCAGCGCCGACGACAGCGTTCGAGGCGCTCAACCTCGTGATCAGCATGTTCGTCGCCCTCGGCTGGCCGAGCAGCAGCGCGACCTGCACGCTCGACTACATCGCCACACGGCTGATGGAGGCCGGCGACCGCCACGTCGCCCACGCCTACCTTCGGCGTGACCTGGCCGGCCGCGTGGCCCTCGACCTGGACCGCGACTCCTGGGCCACGGTGCTGCGGATCGTGCTCGGTAACCCGGACAAGGCCGCCGCGGCGACTCGGGCCGGCGTCGGCGTACTCGCCATGCTGGTCTGCGACTGGAAACTCGTCGACCTGCTCACCGACGACGGGCTCGTCGTGGAGATCCGCGACTCCGCCCCGAAGGTCGCCAGGAGGATCGATGCCTGACAAGGGCCACATCGAGCTCGAGCGGCGGATCGATTCGATCACCGTCGGCGTACGCCACCGCAAGGACCCGGGAGACCTGAACGCGCTGATGAAGTCGATCGAGGAGGTCGGCCTGCTCCAGCCAGTCACCATCACCCCGGACGGCGTCCTGATCTGCGGTTGGCGCCGGCTCGAAGCGCTGCGCCGGCTCGGCCGGCGCACCTTGAACGTGTGGGTCCGCTCCGGGATCTCCGATCAGCTCTCGCACCTGCTCGCCCAGCAGGACGAGAACGAGCAGCGCAAGCCTCTCTCCCCGGTGGAGACCGCGCGGCTGTACGCCGAGATCAAGATGCTCGAGCAGGAGGAGGGGCAGCGCCGGATGGCCGCCACGCAGTTCGGTGGGGCCGGGAGCGATGGCGAAGCCTCCGGCTTTGTTGAATCAACAGAGCCGTGGAACTCCCGAACTCGTGCGGCGCAGAAGCTGACCGGCAAGAACGGCTGGCAGCGTCTGGAGCGGATCAGCTGGATCGAGTCGATCTCCAAGGACGAGACCTTCAGCGATTCAGTGCGCGAGTTCGCCTCCAACATGCTCAGTGAGATCGAGGACGGAGCGCCCGTCGCTCCGGCGTACAACCGGGTGAAGGCTGCCGTCGAGCTCGCCAGCAAGCCTGCTCCCCCATCCCAGGACGAGCAGGACGAGGTCGAGCGACTCGCCGCCGAAGCGCTGAAGCGGGTCCAGGATGAGGAGAACGCCAAGCGTCTTCGCGCTCTGCGAAGTAAGGCCAAGCGCGCGCCGAAGCACCACAGCCCGCGCTCGTTCGTACTGATGTGGTCCGAGCTCGAAGGATGGACCGGGCTGTACGACGTCGCGGAGCTCGCGGCAGCCCTCAAGGATGACGACTGGGCGCGCTTCGAGCGCGTCGTCGCCGAGACGATCGAACTGCGCGACCAGCTCCGTGAGGCACGTACGGCGGCCGCGTCGGCCTGATCGACGTACCTCCCGAGTGCCCGCCACCTCGACCTCGGAGCCTCGATGCGCAACCTCACCTGGCGCCAGATCGCCGTCATCCTCGGCTGCGTCCTCACCCTCGCGACCCTCGCCGTCGGCGTCTACGGACTCGTGCGTGGACCCCAGTCCTCCGAGTCCACCCCGGCCCATCCACCGCCCGGAGAGTTCGGAGCGATCCCAGAGGAGGCGACCCCGGTGGTCACACTCAAGGATCGCGCGCTCCCCCACACGAGCGATCCGATCGCGTACTCACGCGCCGTCGCGTCGTCACTGTTCGACTGGGACACCAGCCTCGGCTTCCTACCGACCGACTACACCGCCGCCGTCCTGGCCGACGCCGATCCCTCCGGCGAGGAGACGCCCGGCCTGATCGCCGACGTGGCCACCTACCTCCCGACCGTCGACCAATGGCTCGACCTCGGCGCCATGGAGGTACGGCAGACGATTGAGATCGCCGACGCGTACATCCCCGAGTCCTGGACCTCGGCGGTCCAGCAAGCCCATGGCCACCTCCGACCAGGCACGACGGCCGTCACTATCACCGGCACGCGGTACCGAAGCGGCGTGTGGAACGGCGAGGCCGCCGAGTCGTCGCACCCCGTCGCGTTCACCGTCTTCCTAGCTTGCGAGCCCTCGTTCGATCGCTGTCACGTCCTGCGGCTATCGCAGCTCGACAACCCGCTCAAGTGACGACGCCATGGGCATCAAGCTGCTCGTGGTTGGCGCGGCGGCCGCCGTACTGCTCGCCCCCGGAGCAGCCGCCCTGGGCGTCGCGACGCTGATCAGCCCCGCCGTGGCCGGATCGGGCAGCTGCATGTGGGAGGGTCAGGCGACCGAGAGCCTCGGCGTCAGCGGCCCGGTGCCGGACAGCCTCAGCGCGACGAACACCAACGGTGAGACCGTCACTCTCAACAAACAGCAGCTCACCCGGGCCGCGGCGATCATCGCCACCGGCCAGAGCGAGAAGATCCCGGCCCGCGGCCAGATGATCGCGATCATGACCGCGCTGACCGAGTCGTCGCTGCGGGTCCTGTCGAACATCGGTGCCTACCCGAACTACGGCAACATCCCGAACGACGGTGACGGCAGCGACCACGACTCCGTGGGCCTCTTCCAGCAACGCCCCGCCGCCGGCTGGGGCAGCGTCGAGAACCTGATGGACCCCGTCTGGTCATCCCGTGCCTTCTACGGCGGACCCAGCGGCCCGAACCACGGCTCGCCACGGGGCCTTCTCGACATCGACGGATGGGCATCGATGGACCCCGGTGCAGCAGCCCAGGCCGTGCAGGTCTCGGCCTATCCCGACCGGTACGCCGTCAACCAGCCGATCGCGGAGAAGATCCTGGCGACGCTGAGCGGCGTATCGCTCTCGAGCGAGCTCGCGTGTGCTCAGCCAGCGGGCGATGTGCCGCTGAACCTTCCGCCGGGGTTCGCTGGGGACTTCATCAAGACCGCCGCATCCCAGCTCGGCAAGCCCTACGTCTGGGGTGGCGGCAACTTCGAGGGGCCGACGGGCGGCGGCTTCGACTGCTCCGGCCTCGTCCTCTACGCCGCCTACCAGGCATCTGGCGGGCGCATCCGCCTGCCGCACTACTCGGGCGACCAGATCCACGCCGGCCACGGCATCGCCTGGTCCGACAAGCAGCCCGGCGACCTCATCTTCTTCAGCTACCCCGGCGCCGGCGGCCCGCACCACGTCGCGATCTACGTTGGCGGAGACCGAATCCTCCATGCGCCGCGGACCGGTGACGTCGTTCGCTACGGGACGATCGGCGAGTTCTCGGGCGAGGTCATGACGGTCCGCCGACTCGGGTAGGACGCACGAACATGGCCGATCTGTGCTCGACGTGTTGTCAGACGGGATCGGTGAAGGTGATCGGCTTGCCGGCGGCCTGGGCGTAGGCGATCTCCTTACGCGTCGACTCTCCGATGTACCCGCCTGGGTTGACGACCAGGACCCGGTCTGCCAGGTCGATCTTGGATAGGTGAAGTGCGTCCAGGACGGCCTTCTGCTCCGGGGTGGGCGACACGTCCGCCTCACTCGGGGCGACGACGATCGCTCCTGAAAAAGTGAGCTCACAGTTCGCTACGCGCATCTCGGCCATAAACTCGCGGACCCACAGATGCAGACGATTTCAGGACGCCCAGTCACGCCACAACCGTAGCGAGGCAACTCATGCCGCGATGGGCGGAGTTGGATTCGCACCTTGGGGCATGGCATCTCCACTCCGTCTCGCGGCGAGTGACGTCAGCCCAGACTTTGGGGCCGTCGGTGGCTCCGGCGACCTCAGGTCCATCGTCGGAGCCCTCCTGACATACGGCCTGATCATCGCCGTACTCATGCTCGTCATCTCGGCAACGACCTGGGCGATCGCTTCCAGTTCAGGAAGTTGGCACACCGCTCAGAAGGCGAAGCTCGGCTGCTTCGTCGCGATTGGCGGAGCGGCCCTGACGGGGGCCGCGCTCACGTGGGCCAACTGGCTGCTGGACATCGGCCCGCACCTCTAAGACGTCCGCCCGTACGACGTCAGGAGTCCCTCCGATGGACCTACTCACAGCAGCACTCCTGCTCCCTCTCGACATCTCGATCGATCCCAACTCCAACGGCCTGCCCGGGATCGGCCAGCTCAAGAAGATCGTCGGCGCCTCGATGACGGTTGGGCTCGTGCTCGCCGTCCTCGCGTTGATCATCTCGGCGATCGTGTGGGCGCTGGGAGCCAACTCATCGAACCCGCACCTGGCCGGGCGCGGCAAGCTCGGCGTACTTGTCGCCCTCGGAGCCGCCATCGTCTGCGGCGCGTCGGTGACTCTCGTGAACTTCTTCTGGAACGTCGGCCAGCAGGTCTGAGGAATCGATCATGGGTGTCTGCGACGTACCGGTGATCCACGAGGTCTGCAACGCCGCGGGCGACGCGGCCGGCGCGGTCATCACCGCCCCGTTCGACTGGCTCGCTCAGGGCATGGGCGGTGCCGCCGAGTGGATGTTCACCTCCGTCTGGAAGGTCATCGACACCACGACGTATGTCGACGTGACCAGCGGCGAGTACACGAAGGTCTACAACATCATGTTCGGCGTCGGCGTCTTCGTGATGCTCGGCTTCTTCATGCTCCAGGTCATCGGCGGCATGATCCGCCGCGAACCAGCGGCGCTCTCCAGAGCCGCACTCGGGCTCGCCAAGTCGATTCTCGGATCCTTCATTGCCCTCGCCCTGCTCGCAACCGCGCTCGAGATCACCGACCAGCTCTGCATCGGCATCGTCAACGCCGCCGGCACCAACATGAACGAGATGGGCGACAAGGTCGCCGTACTCGCCGCAGGACTCGGCGCCATCAACCTCAGTGCCCCCGGCGCCGGAGCGATCCTCACGATCTTCCTCGCCAGCCTCGCGATCATCGGAGCGATGGTGGTGTGGATCAGCCTGCTGATCCGCAAGGCCCTGCTGCTGATCGCGATCGTCTTCGCACCGATTGCGCTCGCGGGTGCCAGCTGGGACCACACCAGGACGTGGCTGAGTCGTTGGGCGACGTTCGTGATCGCGATGATCCTGTCGAAGGTCGTCCTCGTGGTGACCTTCCTGCTCGCCACCGCCCAGGTCTCGGCGCCGATCGATGGCGACCTGGAGTCCGTCAGCCAGCCGATGGCGGGCGTCGTTCTTATGCTCATGGCCGGGTTCGCGCCGTACCTGACCTACAAGGCCATCGCCTTCATGGGCTTCGACATGTACCACGCGATGTCGGCCGAGCAGGAGGCCAAGTCGTCGCTCAACCGGCCGATGCCGATCCCGATGTCTCGCCGCACCGGCAGCGAGCCGGCGAAGGTCCTGGGCGGGGGCGGCGCAGACAGTGGCGGCGGTACGACGTCCGGGGCCTCGCCTGCGGCCACGGGACCATCCACGGGCGGACCGTCTGGTGGAGCCGGCGGCGGAGGCGCTGCAGCAGGTGGCGCCTCCGGAGGTGCTGCCGCGGCGGGCGGTGCGGTTGCCGCCGGAGTCGTGGTCGCGAAAGAGGCGGCAGCAGCCGGTCCTCGGCTCGGCAACTTCGTCGCCGCCCAGGCGACCGGCCAGGCACAGGCACATGAGTCCGCCGCTCCTTCGACCGTCCCACCCTCAGTCGCGGACTCGACGCTGGTCGACAGCGCCGGGAAGAAGTGATCGGCCGTGGCCACGACGACCCGGGAACCGGAGCTGACCCCGATCAAGTTCTCGCGACTGACCCGACGCGGCGTCCTGCTCGGGCTCTCCGGCCCCCAACTCGTGATGGCCAGCCTCGCGTCGGGCACGCTGATCATCGGTCTGTACGTCGGCGCCGTGGTCATGACCTTCCCGATCATCCTGTTCTTCGTCACGCTGGCATTCGTCGGCGTCGGCGGGCGCAAGCTCATCGAGTGGGCGCCGATCGGCGCGCGATGGCTCTGGCGATCAGCGGGCGGGCAACTGCTGTACCGCCGTCGAGTCCTGAAGCCCCGGCCGGCCGGAACGCTGGCGCTGCCCGGCGACGCGGCTCGGCTGCGTCAGTGGATCGACCCCGAGACCGACGCCGTCATGGTTCACGACCCGCACGCGGCGACACTGACCGCGATCATCGGTGTCTCCCACCCCGCGTTCGTGCTCCTCGACCCAGCTGAGCAGGAGCGCCGCGTCGTCTCGTGGGGCCGCGTCCTCGCGACGGCATGCCGGTCCGGGCGAATCGCCTCCGTCCAGGTGATGGAGCGGACGCTGCCCGACTCCGGCAAGGGCCTGGCGGACTGGTGGGAGCAGCACGGCAACCAATCAGGCTCGTGGGCGTCGACGACGTACGGCGAGCTGGTCGACCGCGCAGGCCCTGCGGGCGAGCGCCATGCCTCGACCGTCTCGATCTCACTCGACATGAAGGTGGCCGGGCGAGCGATCCGGGCTGCCGGCGGAGGCATGCGAGGGGCGACCGCCGTACTCCGGCAGGAGATGGCGACGATGCTGGCCGCTCTCCGGTCGGCGGACCTCTCCCCCGGCGAATGGCTCACGGCCGGCGACCTTGCGCTGATCCTGCGGTCTGCGTACGACCCCGCCGTTGCGGGCGCACTTGAGCGCCAGGGCGACATCGGCCGGGACCTCGCCACCGCGGGACCCGTCGCAGTCACCGAATCGTGGGGCTCGTTGCGCAGCGACTCCGCGCACCACTGCGTGCTCTGGATCAGTGAGTGGCCGCGGTCGCTCGTGTACCCCGGCTTCCTCGCGCCGCTGCTGCTGTCCTCGGGGATCCGGCGCACCTTCACGCTGCTCTACACGCCGATGCGCACCGACCGCGCTGCCCGCGACATCCGCAAGAAGAAGACCGAGTACATCTCCGACGCCGCCCAGCGCCAGAAGCTCGGTCAGATCGAGGACGCCCAGCAGGCCGCCGAGTACCAGGACGTCCTCCAGCAAGAGGCCGACCTGACCGCCGGGCACGGGGTGCTGCGGGCGACCGGGGTCGTCGCCGTCAGCGCCAGTGACGCCGACGAACTCGAGCGCGCTGTCGCGGCGATCGAGCAGGCGGCGATTCAAGCATCCTGCGAGACCCGGCGGGTCTGGGGACAACAGGCTCAGGGCTTTGCGGTGGCCGCGCTGCCGCTGTGCCGTCGGCTCTGAGGCACTGCAAGGCCTGATCCGGGACGGTCGGCTCCGGAATGGATCAGCTTCCTGCGGCAGGCCGACCCCGAGCGCGGGAGCGGGAGACGTCCGCGTCACCTTGAACTCGACACCCCACCGCGTAGCGGGGCGCCCACCTGGTGCAGGTGTCGGAGTGCCAGCCCGTACGACTCATGCAGCGTCGTTTCCGAGTACGAGATCCCGCGGGCCCGGCAGTGGCGCTCGATGATGGGTTGGGCTCGTCTGAGGTTGGGACGGGGCATGCTCGGGAAGAGGTGGTGCTCGATCTGAAGGTTGAGGCCGCCAAGGGCCAAGTCGACGAATCGTCCTCCTCGGATGTTGCGGGCGGACAGTACCTGACGGAGCAGCGGGTCCGCGGCTTGCTGCGGCGTCAGCGCTGGCATCCCCTTGTGCGACGGGGCGAACGAGCAGCCGAGGTAGACACCGAACAAGGCCTGGTGGATCACGAGGAACACCAGCGCCTGGATCCAAGTGAGGGTGCTCAAGAGCAACGTGAGGTACAGGGTGAGGTGACCGAGCAGCAAGAGGCTCTCGACTTTCCGGTAGCGGAGTCCGGGCCTGAGAACCGAACGCATGCTCCAGACCCGAAGATTGAACGCCTCAAGCGTCAGCATCGGGAAGAACAGACCGGCCTGATGCCGCGTCAGCCAGGCGGCCGCTCCTCTGCGCGCGCTGGCCTGGTCAGAGTCGAACACGAACGCACCGACAGCGACATCGGGGTCGGCCTCCAGGTCGTTCGGGTGGGCGTGGTGGGCGTTGTGCTTGGCGATCCACCAGCCGTAGCTGAGCCCGTTCAGCAGGTTGCCGTGTACCAGGCAGAGCAGGGCGATGGTCCGGCCACGATGAGCGATCTGGCGATGGGCGGCGTCGTGGGAGAAGAACGCGATCTGGGTGGACACGATCGCGAACCCCGGGGCCAGCAGGAGCGCCCACCACGAGTCGCGCAGAAGGAAGAGACCCGCCACGACCAGAGCCAGTCCGGCGAGGTTGAGGGTTCCCAGGACGGCGTAGAACGCAGGTCTAGGCTGGAGGAGTCCTCGACTCCGGATATCGCGAACCAGCTCGCTGTAGTCGCTCTGGAGGGGCGGAAGCGCTGACCCAGTGGTGGTGGACATGAGGATCCCGACTGTTCGCAGATGGCGCCGCCGGGGTCCGAGGTGGCCTCGATTCGAGGCTACTCCCCCGACCCTGAGGTAGGTGGAAGCGTGAAGACCACGGCCCAGATCCTCGCGGCGATCGACGCCGCGGCCGGGTCGGGGCGGTCGCTCCCGGAGTTGCTGTGCGTCGACTGCACCACGGCACTCGGCCTGAGCGGTTGCGTGATGGCGCTCATGAACGATGCCGGTCATCAGGGGGTGGTCGGAGCCTCGGGCGGGGTCGCCGCCCAGTTGGAGGACCTCCAGTTCGAGTTGGGCGAGGGGCCGAGCGTCAACGCGTCTCACTTCGCGCGCCCCGTCTTCCATTCCGACCTGGTGACGGCCGGCGAGATGTCGGCATGGCCGGGGTTCGGACCCGAGGCGGTGGGCGCTGGAGTGCGGGCGGTGTTCGCGTTTCCACTCCAGGTGGGCGGCGTGCGTCTGGGCACGCTCTGCCTGTATCGCTCGACCGCTGCTCAATTTGATCGCGAGGAGATGGCGAGCGCCCTCGCCTACGCCGATGCCGCGCTGGTGGTGCTTCTGCGTCTGCAGGCCGAGATGCAGCCGGGATCAGTGCTCCATCCCGACCTGGGCGAGCCGTTGGAATACCGCGCCGAGGTCCACCAGGCGACGGGGTTTCTCTCGGTTCAGGCGTCGGTCGGTCTCGCGGACGCCCTGCTGCTACTTCGGGCCCATGCGTTCGCCGGCGAGCGTTCCCTCCTGGAAGTCGCGCGTGACGTGCTGGCGGGGCGTCTTCGCATTCCTCTGGAAGAAGACGAAGATGACTGACATACCCGCCCGCGACATTCGTCAGACCAATAAGAGGCCACTCTCATGAGCGCTGAACAACGGTTGACCGAGGTGTTCGTCGAGCTCGCCGACACGCTCGTCGACGAGTTCGACGCACTGGACTTCTTGTCCACGCTCACCGAACGAAGTGTCGAGCTTCTCCATGCGGACGCGGCGGGTGTGATCCTCAGTGATCTGCGTGGCAGCCTGCACGTGGTCGCCTCGACGAGCGACCAGGCTCAGATTCTCGAACTCTTCGAGCTCCAGAACGACGAAGGGCCGTGCCTTGACTGCTTCAACAGCGGTCGCGCGGTCGTCAACGTGGCGATTGCCGAAGCCCGCTCCCGGTGGCCACGGTTCACCGCCGCTGCGACTGAGGTGGGCTACTCGTCCGCGCACGCGATCCCCCTGCGCCTGCGGGACTCCGTGGTCGGAGCCATGAACCTGTTCTGCGTGAGCGCTTCTCGCCTCAGCGAGGAGGATGTCGCGCTCGGCCAGGCGTTGGCCGACATCGCCACGATCGGCCTGCTGCAGGAGCGTGCCGTTCGCCAGTCAGGGCTGATCGCCGAGCAGCTTCAGACCGCACTCAACAGTCGCATCCTGGTCGAGCAGGCCAAGGGCGTCCTGTTGGCAAGCGCCGGCATCGACGTGGACCGGGCCTTCCAGTTGATGCGTGACTACAGCCGCCGCAACAACCAGCCGGTCAAGACCGTTGCCCAGAGCGTGATCAATCGGGTCCTGACCGTCGACCAACTCCGCCGCCCTTGACTCCCCGCATTAGGCGGGAGGGGCCGGCAGAGAGGGGATCTCGCCAGTCGCTGACGAATGCGGCCCTTATGCGTGGCTGCCCGCGTGGTCGTCCCAGACGGTGTCCGCGATGTGGCTCTGGTCCGGTCCGGACAACCCGAGGAGCGTGCTGGGCGACTCGGTGTTGCGATCGTCAGCTGCCTGCTGCATGACCCTCGATGCGAGGCCGGTCTCGGTGTCGCTGGGGACCACCAACAGCCGTATCCGTTGCCCTGAAATCATCTTCACGATCATCACGTGAGTGTCGTCGCTCGGGAAGGAGCCCACCTTGACCGCGCCGCGGGCAGCCTGGATCCGGCGAAGGCTCGGGGCGCCGCTGACCGCGTCCCAGTCGGGTCGGGAGAACAGCAGACGCGCGATCCGGCCGATCAAATCGGGGAAGTGATCCACGAGGTCTGCGGCCTCGACTTGAAGATCACGGGACTGGGGCCACCAGGCCCCGTCAAGCGGACCGGACTGGAAGCTGGCGTCGAGGCGGAGCCGCAGCGCAACGCGCTCGGTCGGCGCCTGCGATGAGAGGGAAACTGTCGGTGACGTCGTCATGACGTCCACCTTCCGATCTGCCCTCGCGGACTCGGCGAGTCCGGCCTGGCAGGTGATTAACTCCAGTCTACCCTGCTGTCCTAATGTGCTCCCGGTTCCCTTGGAACCTGTCCGAATGGGGTTACGCGAGAGCAGCGTCGTCAGCTCGCCGGAGGATGAGTGGTTCACAGGACGGCGCCCCGTGGCGCTACCTCCACGGCAGAAACGCCTCGCGCGTACAGCACCAGTAGCCGATCGCCGTGCCTGCAGCGCAGGACGCCCGAGTCGTTCGACAGCGTGGTGAGGACGTGGTCGATCACCTCGGCGCCGCTTGCCGCATCCGGGTGTTCATAGGTGACGTCCATGCTGTCACCGCCGACGAGCCGTACACGAAGCACAATGCCGCCCATGGTCATGGGCCTATGGCGGTGCAGGCCTGCTGCTGCACCCGCCGGGCCGCGGCGCGGGCAGCCGCTTCGCTGGTGAACCAGTCTCCCGAAACCGCGACTCGGACCCCCTCCGGTCGCCAGGCGGTCCACTGCCAACGAGCACCGGTCTTGGACCGGACCCGGTAGTCCGGGTCGTCCGCGCTCACCCGGAAGTCATGGGCCGCCTGATCGGCATAGGCGAGGCTGGGGTAGGTCTGCCCGGCCCAGGCAACGACTCGATTGTCGTCATCGAGCAGCCACCAGGCGGGCTTGCTTGCCAGATTCGTCTCGATGACGAACTTCATTGTTGCCCCCTTCGGGTTCACGGTGGCGGAGTCTCGTCAGGCGTATTGCCCCGAGGAGCCGTCGTCGACCGATCGAGGCGCTCCGTCGAGCACGACGGCGGCGGCGACCAGCGCCCAGGCCACCCACAGGGCGACTTCGGAATCAGAACCGGGGTCGACAACGGTCAGTTGCCCTGTGGCGGGGGTACCGATCTGGGCTATCTGGGTTCGGATGTGATCCTCTGTCCCGGGGGCGATCGCCCAGCGTTGGGTCCAACCATTCCCATAGAGCATCAGGTAGGCCACGGTCACGCACCCGTTCGCGACGAGGGCGTACCCGGCTCTGGTCCCCACCATGAACCGCCGTCGTCGCTCCAGTGTCCGCCGGGGTCGAGGTCCGGGTGGCCGGCCACCTCGTGGAGGACTTCGGTGGCCGTGTGGTCATTCCCCGTCTCGGCCGACGCCCGGAGCGCTTCGTCGCCCTGGGCAGGAGTGAACCCGGGCGGAACAACCAGGACGTAGAGCGTGCGCCGGTCCGACGTCTTGAGCAGGACGAGGTGGGTATCGTCGCGAGGGAATGCCCCGACCTTCACGTAGCGACCCGTGACCGGAACGATGCGCGGCGTGGAATCCCAGTCGGGCGGCGAAACCAATGCGCGGACAACCCGTCCGGACTGCGCCGGGAAGTGGTCGACCAGATCCGCCAGTTCCACGGCCAGCTCACGGGTCTGGGGCCACCAACCCCCGTCCAGATGGTCTTTACCCGGGTGCTCGGCCATGCGAAGCCGTAGCGGAAGACGGCTCGGCGTAGGAACCCATGAAACGAGAATAGGACCGTTCGACGTCGACATGACGTCCGCCTCTCGACCGGCACAGCGGTGTCCGTATGGAGGCCTCATCTCCGGTCAGTCAACCCAAGCCTACGCCGGGTCACCAAGGCGAGTTCCGCCAACGGTGGGATCTCCGATCAAGTGGCGACAACGAACGCGACTTCACGGGTCTCTCAGCCCATAGGGCTGTGGGAGTTCGGGTATGGCTCTGTCACATCCGCCATGCGCAGACGGGTAGATCGGCCACCGACCGACACCACGGCGACACGGCGGACTCCCCCGCGCACCTCTTCGATGAGAAGCCATCGACCGAGGAGCCACCGATGCCTACCTTCAACGACCCGGCCGCCGACGCCGACGAACTCCGGGAAGCAGTCCGCGGCCTTGCTCACGCGACGCGCACGATCGGGGACCCGACCGCGATCTACGCGGTCCTGGGTTCCATCAGGTCCGCTCTCGCATCGCTGAGCCAGACACTGCACCAGCTGGGCGAGTTCCACGACGGGCCGACTCGCAAGCAGGCCTGGATGAACGGCGATGCCAGTGCCGGACGCGCCGCGTCGTACCGGGAGTCCTGGGAGCTTCATCGCGCCGCCGAGATGATCCACCAGGTCGCCGAATGTGTCGACCGGGCGCACGAGATCGAGGCGACGATCGCCTACGACATCCGTGACAACCCGTCATTCGCGCCAGTTCGGGGCTCCACCCACCAGCCAGGGATGTCGCTGTGACCGGGTGGCAGGACGGGCGCCTCCACTCCGCCGTGCTCGTCTCGCCGGGACGAGAACGGCGGCATGATCGCAAGCTCCGCAAGGCCGCGGCGCGAGAGCTGCTGTCCGCCGACCGCGAAGCCCGGCGCGCCGAAGCCAAGCGCAAGGCCGACGAACTGTCGGCCGAGATGCGGGCGACCGTGACGCTCCCCCGCGCCGGCGAACACGGTCCCGCCACACTGCGGACCCCCGGACGATTCCGCGTGCCACGCCACCAGGACACCTCGGCGACCCTGGCGGGCGCGTATCCCTTCCTCGCCGAGGGCGGCCTCGGCAGCGAGGGCGTGTTCGTCGGCCAGGACCTCTACTCCGGAAGCTCTTTCGTCTACGACCCCTGGATCCTCTACGCACGCGGGCTCATCACCGCACCGAACCTCGTGCTCGCCGGGATCGTGGGCTCGGGCAAGTCCTGTCTCACCAAGAGCCTCTACACAAGGTCGATCCCCTTCGGTCGCCGCGTCTACGTCCCCGGCGACCCCAAGGGCGAGCACACGGCGGTGGCAAAGGCCGTCGGCGGGCGCGCCATCGCGCTGGGACATGGCATGGCCAACCGCCTGAACCCGCTCGACGAGGGCCACCGTCCGTCCGGGTACGACGACACCCAGTGGGCCAGCCAGGTCGCAGCCCGTCGCCGCGACCTCGTCGGCGCCCTGGCGGAGACCGTTCTCGAACGCCGGCTCAGCCCGCTCGAGCACACGGCCGTCGACCTCGCCATCGACCGCACCGTGCGCGGCGCCGACATACCCGTCCTCCCGACGGTCGTCGACCGGCTCCTCGCCCCGGATCCGGTCGACGATCCCGACGGACGACTCACGGAGGACGGACGACTGGTCGGTCACGCACTCCGGCGCCTCGTCGCGGGCGACCTCGCCGGGCTCTTCGACGGCCCCTCCACGGTGGCCTTCGACCCGAGCCTCCCGATGATCTCCCTCGACCTATCCCGCGTCACCGAGAACGCCACCCTCATCTCCGTCCTGATGACCTGCGCCTCGGCCTGGATGGAATCGGCACTGCTCGACCCGAACGGCGGCCAGCGCTGGGTCATTTACGACGAGGCCTGGCGCCTCATGTCCCACCCCGCACTACTGCGCCGGATGGACGCCCACTGGCGCCTCGCGCGGCACTACGGCATCGCGAACATGCTGATCTTCCACAAGCTGACCGACCTCGACAACGTCGGCGACTCCGGCTCCGCCATGCGCGCGCTCGCCTCGTCGCTCCTCGCGAACGCCGAGACTCGCATCGTCTACCGCCAGGAAGCCGACCAGCTCGGCGCAACTTCGGCGGCGCTGGGGCTCACTGGCACCGAGCAGTCACTGATCCCCACGCTCGGCACCGGCCAGGGACTGTGGCGGATCAAGAACCGCTCCTTCGTCGTCCAGCACCAGATGCACCCCGCCGAGCTCGAACTCTTCGACACCACCGGACGCATGACAGGGGCTCTTTAGAAGTTCCCGTGAATATTGACGGTTCGGCGCTGAACTTGAGCATGCGTCGGTGGATTCTGGCCGCTACGAATGCTCACGTTCGATGAAGCGTGGAACGTCGCGCAATCGCTCGCGAGCAGTCTCCCCGAGATCGCGACTGGTGCGGTTTGCTCAGTGGGTGGCGAGCTGTCCAGTGAGCCGCTCGTGCATGTGGCTGCTGGCCTCGTTGAGTCCGACGATCTCGACCTTCTTGCCCTTGCGCTCGTACTTGGTCTCGATTCCGTCGAGGGCAGCGATCGTGGAGGCGTCCCAGAGGTGGGCTTCGGTCAGGTCGATGACGACGCGCTCGGGGTCGTCAAGGTACTCGAACTGGTAGACGAGGTCGTTGCTGGACGCGAAGAACAGCTCGCCGGTGACGGTGTAGCGCACGTAGGCCGAGCCGTCGGCCTCCTCGATCAGTTCCCGTTCGACGCCGACCAGGTGGTAGACGCGGCGCGCGAACAGCATGAACGCGAGCACGACACCGGCCGAGACGCCGATGGCCAGGTTGTGCGTGGCCACGACGAAGATGACGGTGGTGAGCATGACCAGGTTCTCGCTCTTGGGCAGTCGACGGAGGGTGGCGGGGGCGAGGCTGTGCCAGTCGAAGGTGCCGACCGCCACGATGATCATCACAGCGACCAGGGCGGCCATCGGGATCTTTCCGACGATGTCGCCGACACCGACCACGAGAACCAGCAGGAAGACGCCGGCAAGGAACGTGGAGACGCGGCTCCGGGCACCGGAGGCCTTCACGTTGATCATGGTCTGGCCGATCATCGCGCAACCGCCCATGCCGCCGAAGAAACCGGTGATCACGTTGGAGGCGCCCTGGCCCCACGACTCGCGGTGCTTGTTGGAGTGGGAGTCGGTGACGTCGTCGACGAGCTTGGCGGTCATCAGCGACTCGAGCAGTCCGACCATCGCCATGGCGAAGGCGTACGGCGCGATGATCTGCAGGGTCTCGAAGGTGAACGGCACATCGGGGATCAGCAGCGACGGCAGGCTGCTGGGTAGCTCACCTTCGTCGGACACGTTCGGGACCGACATACCGCCGGCTAGGACCAGCACGGTGAGCAAGACGATCGCGACCAGCGGCGCGGGTACGGCTGTGGTGATCTTCGGCAGCAGCACCATGATCGCGATCCCGGCAGCGACCATCGGGTAGACGATCCACGGAACGCCACCGAGGTGGATGCCGTCATGCAGGTCCACTCCCAGGTGCGGCAATTGGGCGAGGAAGATCAGGATTGCTAGCGCGTTGACGAACCCGACCATCACCGAACGCGGCAGCAGTCGCATCAGCTGAGCGGTGCCGGCCAGGCCGAAGGCGACCTGCATCAGGCCGCCGAGGATGACAGTGGCTAGCAGGTAGTCCAGGCCGTGCTTCGCGGCGACCGGAGCGATCACCAGCGCGATCGCTCCGGTGGCGGCGGAGATCATCGCGGGGCGGCCGCCGAGGAAAGCGATCGAGACTGCCATCGTGAATGAGGCGAAGAGGCCCACTCGCGGGTCGACGCCGGCGAGGATCGAGAACGAGATCGCCTCCGGGATCAGCGCCAGGGCGACCACGAGGCCGGCGAGGACCTCGCGTCGGAGCAGCCGGGGGGATTGCAGCACGGCGCGGACGCTTGCGTCATCGATGTGGGCTTGTTGCGGCATGGCGGTGTTGGCCAAGGGAGTTCTCCGTTCGTGGCAGGCCGACGTGCGGCCTCACTGCGGGAGACAGGACGATCGACTTGGCGCTGGGGTTGAATGATGCGCACCGCGGGGTACGCGTGCCGGCGTGGCCGGCGGAAGTCTGACGCCACTCTAACCTCACGTAACGTGAGAGTTGAAATCCGACCGAGTCCAGGGAGCCCGAATCAGTGACCGACGAGCCGACCCCCCGCACCGACCCCGGTGCCGAAGCGACAGTGATGCAGATCGGGGAGGTCGCCGCCCGCACCGAGCTATCACTGCGCAGCCTGCGGCACTGGGAGGACGTCGGCCTGCTTCGTCCGTCTGGGCGGACCGAGGGCGGCTTTCGGCTCTACGCCGAGGCCGATGTCGAGAAGATCCTCGTGATCCGGCGGATGAAGCCGTTGGGCTTCACCCTCGAGCAGATGAGCGCTGCGATGCGGGACATCGAGACCCTCCGAGACCCGATCGCCGTCGACCAACATGCGGTGGCGCGGGAGCGTCTGGACAGTCTCCTCGCTGACGCCGTCGGACGACGCGAGAAGCTCGAGCAGCAGCTCGCCATGGCGGACGAGTTCATTCTCCAGCTCAGCCGCCAAATCTCCTGACAGGCTCAGGCCCGCCCACGCGGGCCAGCATCCCGCAACGGCTCGGAGCGGACCACCTCGTGCCCTTCCCGCGGCTGGGCCATGGCACCCGATTGACGGCGAGTGTCACGGGTCGCTGGATCCCGCCAGTTGGCCCCCGGGCCAACTGGCCTAGGAACTCGTCGCGAACTTTCGGGGGGACGCCGTTTGACCTGCGCAAACGCTCCACGTAGAACCGCGTCCCCCTCGGTTTGAGGACGAAGGGGGGACGGATGCGGGGACGCTGACCCCCAATGCTTCGCCAGTGATCAAAACCGAGACCTCCAGTGCGACCGAAATGCGCGCGCCCAGGTTGCTTATCCGTGACGTGATGAGTGTGCGACGTTCTCGCGGAGCACGGCCCGCCCTCCTACGTGAGGTCGCGATGCTCGATGGTCCTGAGATAGCGGCTGGCGCTGTCAACGCTGAGTCCGAAGAGGTCGTAGAGGCGGCGTACGTCGCCGCCGGTGGCTCGGATCTCGTGGAGGATGCGGTCTTCGCGCAATGCTTGGGGCCGGAACGCGGTGTTCGTCCAGGGGTAGGAGTGCCCGGCGGCGACGAGGCGCGGTGCGGTGCGCCGGTTGATGAGCAGGTGCGGGTTTGCAGTGTTCGGCCACGTGCTCGATCGGTAGTCGAGCCAGACGGCGAGGCGGGTCCGGACCGGTGCTGCGAGTGGGATCTCGCGTGCGCCGAGGAGCAGACGGCCGTCGATGATGTCGGTCAGTTGCAGTTCTCGGACCTGTTTGCGGCTCAGCGCGTGGAAAGCGACCAGTGCCACGGCGAGTGCGACCGCGGGGTTTGGCGAGTCCAGGCCTTCGCGGATCACGGCGGTGTCCAGTGGCAGCGGGATCGTGGTGGCGACCGGCCGCACAGGGAGTCCACTCATCGGGTTGGTGAAGACGAGCCGCCGGCCCTTGAGGATCTTGAACAGCGACTTCAGGCCGTTCTCGGCGAAGTGCCGCCCTGTGGCGGGGAGCGGCTCCAGCGCCTCGACGATGTCAGATTGGGTGATCTCAGCGAAGGATTGGCGGCCTGCTTCGGCCCACGTCTGGATCACGGGCGCCAGACCACGGATCTGGAGTTCGACGGTTGCGGGGTCGCGAGGGAACTGGCGAGGTGCCTGGCGCGAGCCGCCCAGCATGATCTGCAACCACAGTTCGAGGTGCTGGCGCATCTTGGGCGAGAGCGCCCCGGAGTCGATGAACTTGGTCGCGAAGTACTTCTCGACCCTGGTCGGGATGTCTTCGATCAGCAGGCCTGCTTCGGCCAGAACGTCAATGGTCGAGGTGATCGTGCCGTCGTAGCGGCGGATCGTGACGACGTCACTGGCTCGGATCTTGGCCGTGGGCGTGGGCCGAAGGGTCTGCAGCATCCGGAGCGACTGGATCACGGCGTTGCGTTGCCGCACGCTCCAGCCGTACCGCCGCGCGTGGTCAGCGACGATCGTCGCGCAGTAGCGGGTGAGCTCGCTGTCCTCCATCAGAATGCGTTGTCGCAGGATCTCGGGGTCGGGGTCCAGGTCGAACAGTGTCAGCTGTTCCCATGCGTTCTCGTCGAACCGGGTCGCAGGCGAGGGCGGCAGCTGGTTCTTGTTCTTCTGCGACCATCTGCCCGTCCAGGTGACATACGTGGGCAGCGGTGTCACACGCCGCTTGAAAGCCATGTTGGCCAAGAACAGCTGCTGGCTGTGCTGGTTGGCGGCCATCAGGTCGGGTGCCCGGCCGGGCTCTTGTTCGAGTCGCGCGTTCTCCAGGCACAGTCGGCATGCTCGTTGCTCGCTGACGTGGCCCTCCCGGCCGCAGAAGGCGCAGGTGCCCTTGGGGTTGTGGCTGTGCCACCACCGACACGACCAGCAGGTCCAGTTGTGTCGTGGGTAGACGCCCCAGCTCAGGCAGCCCTTGCAGGAGTCAATGTGCTCCGGGCTGCGGGGGTGGCAACGGCTGCAGAATCCCTGGCTGAAGTAGTCACTCTGGGTTCCGCAGGTGTGGCACGGAGGCGGGTCGAAGGGTCCGCCGGGCAGGCACGTGTAGCAGAGGTCGACGCGTGGACTGGTCCAGGCGACTCGGTTGTGTTGGCAGCGGTTGCACTTGGGCGGCAGCCGAAGGGCTGCCTTGGGTCCGGGCGCGGGCACGATCTGACCAACGTCCTTGCAGGGTGGGGCTTCTACAGCGGCGGACGGGACCGAGGCTTCCCGAGCCGGGGTGTGACCGCGGGGCCGGCGGCCCCACCACCATTGCCGTCGCCGGCAGGATCGTTGCCGTTGCCGTTGCCGTTGGCCGCTTCAGATGTGCGGGCTCGGCGAGCGGCCACTTTGTCCGGTTCGGGCGTCATCAGGTCGTTCGGAGTGCAGTCGAGAACGGTGCACAGCACGTCGAGTTCCTCGAGCCGCATCGTGGGCGGGTTCCCGGCCCACCAGGACGACATCTTTCCGGCAGAGATCTCGAGCCCGGCATCTGCCAGCATCCGTCGCAGCTCTGCCGACTTCCAGATTCCTCGCTCGGCGGCGCGCAGTCGCAGGTTCCACTGCATCAGCTCATCCCCTTCTTCCGTCGAATCTTGGGGCGAACCGAACTTCGAGTCGCTCGCTCGCCTGGTTCCATGCCTGCTCGATGTGTTCGGTCCGCACGTGGATGTAGCCCGATGTGGTTGCCAACCACTGATGGCCGAGGAGCTCTTGGAGCGCCTTGATGTCCATGCCGGCGGCGTACAGCGAGGACGCGCAATAGTGCCGCAGGACGTGCGGCGTCATCCGTCCCGACCACGTGGGCAGCGACTGGTCGACCTGGATCGCGAGGCCACGACGCAAGGCGTTGTCGCCCACTCGACCACACCTGCTGACGTCGCGGTCGAACCTCTCGGAGGGCAGCAGCGGCGCATCAGGGTCCGCCCAATCGGGCCCGTACTGTGGGCGTACCTCGGCCAGCCACCAGTCCATCAACTGGTCGACGCCGTTGATCGCAGGTACCAGTCGCGGCTTCGGACCGCGGCCCTGCGATCCCTTGCCGAACCGGACGTGGATCTTGCCGAAGCTGCCCAGGTCGGGACGCCAGTCGCGGAGGTCGAGCTTCACGGACTCGTTGATCCGCAGGCCAACGCGGCGCCACAGCGAGGCAGCGAAGTAGTCCCGGGCAGCGGGCAGGTACTTGCGCGCCTGGGTGACCGACTCACGCCAAGCCGCGAAGAGTGCGTCGACCTCTTCGTCGGCGGGCGGCACGCGAACCTTGCCCAGCGAGGCTCCGGACTGACGGTTGAACTCGTCGATCGGTTGCTCGACCAGGACGCCCGTCGCTCGACGGATAGCGCCCTCGTAGCGGGCGATGACGAAGTCGTAGAACCCCGCCAGCGTCCCTGCCTTGCCGGCGCGGGTCGAAACACTGTGTCCAAGACGGCGTTGCTCGGCGAGAAACGCATCCGCGTCGACGCACGTCACGGCCCAGAGCGGTCCCGGCAAGCTTCGAGCGAATTCGATCACGATCGCCCGGGTCCGCCGGATATGGCCATCGCTCAACCCCGCCGCAGCCATCGCGAGCGCGTATTGGTCGACGATCTCCTGCTCGAAATCTGGGCCAGCGTGCGCACCTGTCAGTACCAGATCCGGCTCGCTGCTACCTGGCAGCGCAACGAGACCCATTACCTACGACCTTCATTGGGAGTGGCCATGCATCGACAGTACGGCAAAACCGTCATTAGGAGCGATAGTTGGTCAGATCCGACAATGGCGCGAGTCGACCTGTCGTCACCTGCCCAAACGGCCTCTCTGTCCGCGAATCAGGTCAACGAACCTGAGCGGATGGAGATTGCGTCGTCATGACCAATCAGGTACGAGGACGAGCGGCCCGCGAAGCGAAGCTCGAAGCGCTCCAGGAGCAGTTGTCCGAGTCCGTCGCTGCGCTGGTGACCGGTGAGGACTGGAAGCGCGCCCTGACCTTCGCCGCCCAGTTCCGCGGGCGCAGCTTCGGGAACTCGATGCTGATCGCGGCGCAGCACTTCGCCGCGTACAAGGAGGGCAGGGTGCCCGAGCCGACGCCGACGTACGTCGCCGGCTTCCACCAGTGGCTCGCGCTCGGACGCAGCGTCGCGAAAGGCCAGCACGGCTACGGCATCCTCGCCCCCGTCACCGGCCGGTTCGCCTCGTCCACGCCCGAGGACCCGAACTCCTGGCGACGCTTGGCGCGCAACGAGAGGCCGATGGCTGGCGAGTACGCGCGCACCCGCATGATCGGCGTCAAGCCCACGTACGTGTGGGACATCTCCCAGACCACAGGTGACCCTGTGCCCGAACTCCCACGACCAAACCTGCTCCAAGGCCAAGCACCGGCCGGGCTGTGGGACGGGCTCGCCGACCAGATCACGGCCGCCGGCTTCGAGCTGCGTCTGGTCTCCTCGGCTGCGGCGATTGGTGGCGCCAATGGGCTGACCGACTTCCTCTCCCGCGAGGTCTCGGTCCGCATGGACATGGACGAGGCGGCCCAGGTGAAGACGCTCGCCCACGAGCTCGGCCATGTTCTCCTCCACGCGCCACCGGAGAGCGCCCTGTCGACCGAGGTCGCCGCCGACGCGACCTTGCACCGTGGGATCGCCGAGGTGGAGGCCGAATCCGTCGCGCTCATGGTCGGCGCCGCACACGGGCTCGACACTTCCTCCTACACGGTGCCGTACGTGTCGACCTGGGCAGCGAGCGTTCCAGGCACGAATCCGGTCGAGGTCGTCCAGTCGACCGCCGAACGTGTCCGCGCGACCGCGCTCGGCATCCTCGACAAGGTCGACACCCAGAAGGTCGGCGACGGCAGCCCGCCCGGGCTCGACCGCGAAGCCCTCAGCCACCGCACCGGGACAGCTGCTGTCACCACCACTGCACGCCGCGATGGGGCGGCGGTGCTCGGGCTATGAAGATCCCCGTCGTCCTCTCCGTCGTTCACGTCGCCATCGACGCCGACGGCGTACTCGCGGTCGACGTCGATGGTGTCCCGCGCGATTCCGACCAGACCAGGACCCGTGACCACCTTCGCGCTGTCATCGACGAGATCACCGCAGACCTCGGCGCGCCGGTGCGCGTCGAGGTGCGCGAGGCCGACGGCTCGACCTTCACCGATGTCGCGACTCCCCCGACTCGGGCACCAGCCGCCGCAGAGCAGCCACCCACCCCGCCAAGTCCGGCGCTCGCTGGTGCCGGGTTCCAGCCCGGCGAGGAGGTCGCGCTGGCCTACGTCGTCGTACGCCAGAACGCCGATGCCGAAGGCAACGCATCACTCAACCTCCCACCCGCGCTGATCGCCGCAACCCGCGGCGGACTCGTGCTCCTCGGGATGACCTCACGGACAGTCACCCCGTTCGAGGCGCCGGCATGAACCCCGCTGCCCGTGGCGCGAACGACGAGCTCGTGAACCTGGCACTCATCGGGATGGTCGCAGCGTTCGCTCTGGCGCTGCTGCTCCGCGCCGCAGCCACGGCCGCCGCGATGACAACGGGCGCGGCCGCGCCCGAAGGCGGGATCGCGAGCGGACTGCGTGTGCTGGTGGATCCGAGTCGGCCGGCGCGGGCATTCGAGGCGCCCGGGTTGTCGGCGATCGTGTACTGGAGCGTCGTGACGCTCTTCCTCGCGGTCCTCGGGACAGTCGCCTGGTGCGTGTGGAGAGTGGTTACCCGGCTCCGCCACCGGAATGCTCGAGATCCCCACCGCATCCCAGGCACCGCAACAGCGCGGGACATCGACACGACCGCATCGAAGAAGGCCCTCGTACGGCGCGCCGCCACTCTCCGCCCGTCGATCCGCCATCCCCGCGCGAACGACGTCGGTTACCTGATCGGGCGCAGTTGCGGCCGCGAGATCTGGGCCTCGGTCGAGGACTCGATCCTCGTGATCGGTCCGCCGCGTTCCGGCAAGGGACTCCATCTCGTCATCAATGCCATCCTCGACGCGCCTGGGGCCGTCGTCACCACCTCGACCCGGCCGGACAACATCGCCGCGACGATCGCCGCTCGGAAGGACCTCGGGCCGGTCGCCGTCTTCGACCCGCAACACCTCACGGCAGGGCTGCCTGCCGTCGACGGCTGCGGCGTCCGGTGGTCGACGATCCGCGGCTGTGAGCAGCCCCTGACCGCGATGATCCGCGCTTCAGGGCTGGCATCGTCGACCGGACTCTCTTCCGGCGGCACGGAGTCCGGCGGCTTCTGGGAAGGGAAGGCCCGCTCCGCGCTCCAAGCGCTCCTCCATGCAGCTGCGCTCGAGAAGCTACCGACTCGGGCCCTCTTCGAGTGGTCGCTGTCCGCCTCTGCCGCAGCCGACGCCGTTGGGATCCTCGCCAGTCACCCGCAAGCCGCAGCGGGATGGTCGGATTCGCTCGAAGGCATGATCAGCTCCGATCCACGCACCCGCGACTCCATCTGGATGGCCGTCGCCCAAGCCCTCTCCTGCCTCGCCGACCCCGCCGTGCTCGACGCCGTCAGCCCGGAGGCCGGCGAGGCCTTCGACCCGGGCGACTTCCTGGCCCAGAACGGCACGCTCTACCTGCTCGCCACGGGAGCCGGCGCTGGAGCCTCGTGGCCGCTCGTTGCCGCATTCTTGGAAGACCTCACCGAGGTAGCCCGACACCTCGCCGCCGCGTCACCGGGCGCGCGCCTAGACCCGCCGGTGCTGATGGCGCTCGACGAGATCGGCAACCTGGCGCCGCTCCCCTCCCTCCCGGTCCTCATGGCGGAGGGCGGTGGTACGGGAATCACGACGATGCCGGTGCTGCAGTCGCTGGCGCAGGCGCGCAACAAGTGGGGCGATCATGCGGCCAGCACGATCTGGGACGCGAGCATCGTCAAGGTCATCCTCGGCGGCTCGTCGTCCTCGAAGGACCTCCAAGAACTCTCGGTCCTCATCGGCGAACGCGACGAGCGCACCGACACGGTGAGCATCGGCGACTACGGGCAACGGTCTCTCCAGCGGTCAAGCCGGCGGCGCGCGGTCATGCCGCCGGAGCAAATCCGAACGCTGCCCTTCGGTGCCGCCCTCGTGCTCCTGCGCAGCACGCCCCCAATCGTCACCAGACTTCGCCCGTGGACAGCACGACCGGGCAGCAGCACTCGGAACCGACGCGGATGAAGGCATAGCCCGATGCGGTGCCGCTTCAGTGCTTCTACGCGAGGTCTACCCCGGCATCCCGGACGGGAGCGAGTGCGTTGGCAACAACTAAGGCACGACTGGACCTCGCCGGCTTGCCAGCGATCTGTCGGTCCCTGCAGTTAGTGTGCGCGATACAGGGAGGAACATTGCTGCGCACATCTCTCGCCGGCCGAGTCAGGAACACCAGCCTGCCCAAGAGCCACAGCTTGTTGCCGGTCCACGAAGCAGTGGTCAACGCCATTCAAGCGATCGACCCGCGTTGCGGGGACGACATCACCGACGGCGCGGTAACCGTTCGAATCGTCCGGAGCCCACAGGAGGTGCTGGAAACCAACGCGGGACCAGGCCGTACTGCCCTGCCACCCATCGTCGGATTCGAGATCACTGACAACGGCGTCGGCTTCAACGACGAGAACCTGCGGTCCTTCGAAACGCTCGACTCCGACCACAAGTCCGAACTGGGCTGCAGGGGCGTTGGCCGCCTGCTCTGGCTTAAGGCCTTTACCCGAGTGGAAGTCACGAGCCAGTACGTCGACGCTCAAGGCAAGACGCGGTCGCGTGAGTTCGAGTTCACCGAGGCCGACGAGGTGCGGGTGCTTGTGGACCGTGACACTGAGCCGGTCGCGAGCGGGACCGTCGTGACACTTGATGGATTCAAGGCGGCGCACCAAGCTGCAGCGCCGAAAACCGGCGAAGCCATTGCGAGGGACATCGCCGAGCACTGCATCTGGTACTTCCTTCGGCCAGGTGGAGCACCGACGATCACAGTGGTCGACGATGAGGCGATCTCGCTCCAAGGTCTGATTGACGACCTTGTCGACCACACGCTCACCCGCTCGAGCTTTGAGGTCAACGGGACGCGGTTCGAGATCGTCAACCTCGCGTTGAAGCCTTCCGCGAAGGTCACAGCACCCCGTCTGAACTGGTGCGCAGCCAACCGTGTCGTGACGGAAGAGACCATCACGAGCCGCATCCCGGGCCTGGTCGCTCGTATGAAGGATGACTCGGGCGGGGAGTTCACATACGTCGGCTACCTGATGTCCGACTTTCTCGACGAGCACGTTCGGTCGGACCGGACCGCGTTCGACCTCAGTGAGGGCACCGACGGAGAGGTGACCTTCGCCGAGGTAACGCTCCAAGACATTCGGGACGGCGCGCTCGCTGAGATCCAGAGACTCCTTGCAGAGCCGCTTGACAGGGTGCGCGATGCTGGCCGGGAACGTCTCAACGACTTCGTGAGCCGTACGGCGCCCCGCTATCGCCCGGTGCTCGCACGTATCGAGCAGCTCGGGATCACGGTCGATCCCTCGATGAAGAACGCAGAGTTGGAGTCCCTTCTGCACGAGAAGCTCCAAGTGGTAGAGCGGCAAGCATTCGAGGAGGGACAGAAGGTCGCAGCTGGCATTGGTGCACTTCCCCTTGACGAGTACGAGCAGCGATTGAGCGAGTACTGGGCGACCGTGCAGGACATCAACCAGTCCGATCTCGCGGCCTACGTCGCGCGCCGCAAGGTGACCCTGGACCTCCTGCAGAAGTTGATCGCTGCGAACGAGCTCGGCAAGTACTCCCGAGAGGACGCGATCCACTCCCTCCTTATGCCGATGCGGGCCGACTCAAACGCCGTTGGACCCGACGGCTCAAACTTGTGGATCATCGATGAGAGCCTCGCCTTCCATGACTACCTCGCCTCTGATATTCCGCTGACTTCCATCCCGGTAACGGGCTCGGACTCCCCGACGCGACCTGACCTGCTAGCTACACGAATCTTGGACGCCCCGTTCCTCGCCGCCGAGGGAACGTCCGTGCCGCTCCCATCCATCGTCGTCGTTGAGCTAAAGCGACCCATGCGAAACGACGCAGACGAAGGCGAGGATCCAATCGGCCAGACACTCAGCTACGTAAAGCGAGTGCGCGACGGCGGCATCAAGACGTCGACGGGTCGGCCCATTCCAAAGACCGTTGACGCCCCCGCCTTTTGCTACGTGATCGCTGACCTCACGGCGAAGATGGTCGCCCGGTGCGAGCTCGCGAACCTACAACCGACTCATGACGGGATGGGGTACTTCGGCTACAACACGGCGGCAAAGGCATATATCGAAGTCATGTCTTACGACCGGCTGCTGAATAGTGCGACTCAACGTAACCGGGCCTTCTTCGACAAGCTCGGGCTGCCCTCGACGTAGGGGCCGTGACAGGGCACCTCTCAGCCCAGTGTGAGGGCTCGTGGCCTAGGAGACGTGGGTGAGCGGAAGCGCTGCGACGAACTGGCAGTCCCTGTGTACCTAACCCCTGAGCGCGGTATCCATGTGGAGCCGCCCTGAACTTCAGGGAGTCAGGATGTCCATCCCCACCCAGATGAGCCTCGCCGGCTTCATCGCCTCAGCACCCGAACTGCACTTCACGAAGGCCGGTGCTGAGTGCTGCCGTGTGCGCGTCGGCATCGAGCAATGGCGCAAGGAGGTCGATGGCAGCTTCACGAAGCTCGACCCGACCTTCCACGACATGGTCGCCTTCGAAAGCACCGCACGCGAGACCTACGCCCGTTTCCGCAAGGGCGACTCCTTCGTGGCCAGCGGCTACGTCCACGAGTACGAGGTCGACGGTCGCGAGCGCAGCGTCATCAAGGAGGAGTTCGTCGCCCGCAAGATCGGCCACAACGCCAACAAGACCGATTACGTCGTCCAGCGCGGCCGCCACGCCGCCGATCGGCCCCTTACCGCTGTGCCGCAGCCACCCGCCGTCGGCCTCTGACTGGGCATTGTGATGAGTCCGTTCCCGGACGAGCCCGACGACGCCGATGCCTGGCGCAACGACGCTGATGCCTGGCGCAGCGTGACCGACCTGCTCGAGCGCCCACCCGCCCCGATCAATTGGAACGTCCTCGACGCCGAGCAGGCCGAGATCGAGTGGCGAGATCTCGACCTCTGGGTGAAGTGGCTCAAGACCACGTTCGGCCTCCCGCCCAACATCGTGCCGCCGTACTGGCACCGCCACGACGAGCTTGTCTGGGAACTCTCCGCGCTTCACTGCCACTGGCTGAGTTGCTACCACGAGTCCGCGTCACCGTCGGCTCCCATCGCATGGATGCGCGAGTTCTCCGATGCGCGCTACCGCCTACGGGACTGGGTCTCGATCTGCGGTACGCGTCTCGATCGCGACCGGCCCACAAGGCAGACGACGTGGCCCGGCGAGTCAGCGCCCCCGGCGGGCACCGAGGTCGAGATCCGGAATCGGGACGAAGACTTCGCGGCATTCGTCCGAGACGACGTACTCCGAAGGCGCCGCGTCGCGGCGATCGCCAACCAGCAGCTCATCGGCTGAGTCCAGGAGCCCGCCATGGCCAGCTCGTGCTCGCACTCATCCACAGAAGTCCGAGCAAGCGATCGCCAATCGCGACTGCCCGCTCAGGGTCGGTATCTGACCCACTGAAGGAGGGACGATGCTTCTCCCCCACGCACAGACGCTCGCTCAAGCGAGGTCCTACGTAGCGGCCCTCGCCGACCGAGCTCTGACACTCGAGGCATCCTCCGCGTACGAGCGCGCACTGCTCGAACTCGACCGGGTGCACGGCGACGAATGCCCGGCACTCGACACCGAGGACCTCACCGACGACCGAGACATCCTCCTCGCCGTCGCGAGCAACGCCATCGAAGAGCTCGAGAGCTACGGCATCGACCCACTGTCGGTCGAGCTGATCCTCGCGATGCTCGTCGACGCACACGACCTGGACATCGGCTGATGTACGGCGAGAACGGCGCGCAGATGCGCACGGAGCTGGCTGCGCTGCTTCGCCAGCACCGGATCATGCGCCGACTCGCTTCCGACTCGTCCGCTGAGCGCGCGGCCGCCGGTCAACAGATCCTCCGATACCGGCAGACCGTTCTCGTCTGGTGCGCGCAGGCCATAGGAGCGGCGCGACCTCTCACGTTCCCGAACGTTCCGCAGAAGCCGGCCGACCCGTTCCGTGCGGCGACCGACCATGGCGCCGCAGTGGTTGAGCTTGCGCGGGCCTTGGACGCGGCACGCGCTCAGGCGACGACACCGCCTGCGTCGGCCCAGGAGTTCACGACCCCCAGCGCGAACACCGTCGTCGAGCACTGGCGACTCGCAGCTCGGGCCGCAGCGCTCGCCGAACACGACACCGCGCCCGACCAGGCGATCCACCTCACCGCGGCACAAGCGCGAACCATCGCAGGCGATGTCGCCGCGATCACTCAGGCTCTCGTCGTCCTCGACCGCCGGTATCGCAACACCCCCGGATGGGAGACCCTCGCCGGGTGCGATCGACTCGGCTGGGCGGCGCTCGCCACGGCCTTGGACGTCAGCCTCGGGCAGCCTGACTACAGCGTCGACCAAACAGGGTGGCGCCCGCGGACCAAGCCCATTGGCGGCCCCGCCAAGCCGGGAGTCCTCGGCGTCCTCCAGGCCGAGCACAACCTCCTCGTGAGGCTGGCGTCCTTCCCCGATGCGATGAATCTCCGCCTGGTCGTCGACTCGCAGCGACTGCTGAGTTCCGGTCTGGTGCCATACGCCAAGCGGATCGACCCCAACCTTGCTGACCAATGGGGTACCCGCGCCGAGACCTACTCGCGCATCCAGCGAGAACTCCGCAACATCGGAGGGCGGCTCGGCAACGGCACGTTCGCCGCAGGCGAGGCGGCGAACGCCGTCAGCCGACTGAAGGCGCTGCGGCCGGAGGCGGTGATCGAGCCGAGGATGCTCGGCGGCTTCCAGGCGCTGTTTCGTCGGGTCGACTCGCGTATCACGGACATTCTCGAATCCGGAGTCGAACGAGGAGCCTTCGTCCAGCGCGTGACGGTCCCACGGCTCGTGAGCGGCGACGGGCGCTTGGTTCATCCGGTCCGCGAACGTTTCGTGCCCGTCGCACGCGCGGCTGACCTCGAGGTCATCCGGACTGCCCGCGAGCACCTGCGACCCCCGGAAGAGCCCTCAGCTTCGTCGGCGGGGACGAGCCGGGCAGACCTCCACGCCGCCCTCATCCACCGTCCGCCCGCGAAGGGAGCGCAGCCCGATGTCCCAGGTCTCTAGCGCGAAGGACAGCGTCCCAAGGGCGCGGCAGAGGATGGAGCGACTCCTCTCCGCCGACGAGGTGGCCGAGTTCCTCGGCATCCCGGTCGCCACGCTCTACCAGTGGCGTCACAAGGGCTGCGGTCCCGACGCCTATCGCGTCGGCAGGCACCTCAGGTACGAGCCGAGCACCGTCCGCGCATGGCTTGAAGATCACCTGGCCGATCACCATGGCGCACATTGAGCGACGCGAGCGCCGCGGGAAGAACGGACAGGTCCTGAGGTCCTACCGCGTCCGCTGGCGGGGGCCTGACGGCAAGGAGCGCAACAAAAGCTTCAAGCGAAAGGTCGATGCCGATCGCTTCGCCGCCACCGTGTCAGCTGACCTCGTCCGGGGTCAGTACATCGACCCTGACGCCGGCAAGATCCTGTTCGAGACCTACGCCAAGAAGTGGCTCGCCGCGCAGACCTTTGAAGAAGGCACGCACGTGGCTGTCGAACTGCGATTCCGACTGCACGCGTTCCCGGTCCTCGGCAGGCTGAACCTCAACGACATCCAACCCTCGACCATCCAGAGCTGGCTCCGTACCCTCTCGGATCTGGCGCCGTCGTACCGGCAGATCATCTTCGCCAATGTATCCACAGTGTTCAGCGCTGCAGTCGATGACTCACTCATTCTCGCCAATCCATGCCGGGCACGGTCCGTTCGACGACCGAAGCGTGGCCATCACAAGGTGGTGCCCTGGCCGCGCGAACGCGTCCTTGCCGTTCGCGACGAACTGCCGGCGAGATTCCAGCTGATGGTCTGGCTGGGTGCCGGTCTCGGGCTCAGGCAGGGCGAGATCTTTGGGCTGTCCCCCGACGACATCGACCTCGAGCGCGGCGAGGTACGCGTCCGGCGCCAGGTCAAGCTCCTCGGCAACAAGCAGATGTTCGGTCTGCCCAAGGGGCGCAAAGTCCGCGAAGTCCCACTGCCCGACGCGGTTCTTGAGGCGATCAATGCGCATATGACCGCCTATCCGCCGATCGATGTGACGCTGCCGTGGGAGAAGAGCGATGGCAAGCCCACCACCGTCACGCTGATCCTCTACAGCCGCGAAAAGAAGGCCCTCGCCCGCAACTACATCAACACCTTCATCTGGAAGCCGGCGCTCAAGCGCGCCGGCGTCCCTGCGACGCGCGAGAACGGCAGTCACGCGCTCCGTCACTTCTACGCGAGTACGGCGCTCCACGAGGGTGAGTCCATCAAGGCTCTCAGCGAGTACCTCGGCCACGCAGACCCTGGCTTCACCCTGCGCACCTACACCCACCTGGTCGAAGGCAGCGCCGAACGTACCAAGCGCGCGGTCGACGCCGTGTTCGGGCACGAGACACCAGACCTGCCCGCCGACGAGGCAATCGAAGCCGAGGGGCAGCCGCTCGAAGACGCCCTTGAGATCAACGAGGAAGACGACGATGACGCCTGAGGACAAGCGGTCGACACCCAGCCGGAGTGTCAGCTATAGTCGACACGTGCTCGAACTCGTCCGAACCGGCGAGTTCGAGACGTGGTTGAGGAAGCTGAAGGACGCGGGAGGCAAGGCACGCATCCTGCGCCGGCTCGACCGGCTCGCCCAGGGCAACCCCGGCGACGTGCGGCCGATCGGCAAGGGACTGTCGGAACTCCGGCTCGATGTCGGCCCGGGCTACCGGGTCTACTACCTGCAAGACCGAGACACCCTGATCCTTCTGCTGTGCGGTGGCGACAAGTCCACGCAGCAGAAGGACATCGACAGAGCACACGAATTGGCCACGCAGTGGCGGGCCGACAAGAAGGACGAGGAGGCCCAGCGATGACCAGCAGCGAGAAGTACAAGCCCTTCGACGCCGCCGACTACCTCGAGACTCTCGACGACGTCGCCGCCTTCCTTGAGGCCGCCCTGGAGGACTCTGCCGAAGACCCCAGCGCCGTCCCGCATGCGCTCGGCATCATCGCCCGCTCGCAGAACATGAGCGAGCTCGCCCGCCGCGTCGGCATGAGCCGCGACGGCCTCTACAAGGCGCTCTCCGCCGACGGTAACCCGACCTGGTCGACCATCCTGAAGGTCACCAATGCCCTCGGGCTGCGGTTCGAGCTACACCCCGCGGCATCATGAAGAACTGTGCGAACCGGCACCCCAGTTGGGGCCAACGCAGGCCAAGCGACTGGCCGCCTCGGCTGCGAAATTCTGCCGCGTGCGGCCACACCGCGGCCCACGGGGCTTGAAATCCGGCGTTTGTGCAGGTCAGCGGCTGGGCCGCATCACTATTACGACATCTGAGCCCGGGTGGCCGAGCGGCCACTGGCGAGGAGCTGACGGCCCCTGGCCCGCGAAGACAGCGTCAACGTCTTCACGGGTCAGGGGCCGTTCTGTGTCCCCTCGACGGCGGCCCACCGGTCAGCCCACGCGCTGAGCGCGGCGATGGTCTCGCCCAGGTCTCGTCCCTTGTCGGTGAGGGCGTACTCGACGCGTACCGGAATGTCGGCGGTCACGTGCCGCACCACGATGCCCTCGGCCTCGAGCTCACGTAGTCGCGCGGACAGCATCTTGTCGGTCATCTCGGGGATGACGTCGCGCATCTCGCTGAACCGTCGGGCGCCGTGCAGCAGCGCCCGGAGGATCACACCCGTCCAGCGCCGCCCGATCAGCTCCACCGCGCGGTGGTAGTCCGGGCAGAACGCGCGGTCGACATCGAAGCCACTGTCGTCGGTCACCCCTCGAACCTAGACCACGGCCACAGCCTTGCGTAAGTCACTACCTTTTGTATAGCGTCATTCGCGTTGATAGTGAGTACGGGAGGATCGCATGCGCGACGACGCAAGGATGGCCCCGCTGGCGATCGGCGGCCTGCTCTTCGTGGTCATGGCAGGGACCACGCTTCCCAACGCCCTCTGGGGCTGGTACCAGGCTCGGTGGAACGTGCCGGCCACCGCGGTCACCGCGGCTTTCGCCACCTACGCGGTCGCGGTCGTCGCCTCGCTCCTGACGTGGGGCTCGCTGGCCGACCGCCGCGGTCCGTGGCCGTCCCTCCGGCGCGGGGTCCTCTGCTCGGCGGCGGCCAGCGCGCTCTCGTTGGTCGAGGGTCTCCCGGCGCTCTTCGCCGGACGGACGCTCGCCGGCCTGTCCGTCGGCCTGGTCAGCAGCGCCGCGGTGGGGGCCCTTGCTCTGGCACACCGGAGCGGGCCTGACGGTGCGGCTCGCGTGTCCACGTTCGCCACGATGGCCGGCCTTGCGGCCGGCCCGCTGCTCGCCGGCGCCGTCGTCGACGTCAGCCCCGCGGCCGCGCGCGGCGCCTACCTGGCGCATCTCCTGCTCCTCGCGCCGGTGGTGGCCTGGCTTGCCTCGCCGCATGGGCGGCCCGCACGGATGCCCGTCGGAGACGTCCGGCCGAGGGACACCCCGAGGCACAGCGTCGCGATGCCACGGACCCCCGCGTTCCGGGCGGCGTGCCTGCTGGGTTTCGCGAGCAACGCCCAACTGGGGCTCTACGCCGCCCTCGCATCGACCATGCTCTCCGCGATCCACGGCGAGGTCAGTGTGCTGCTCAGCGGACTCGCAGGCGCGCTGCTCTTCGCCGCCGCGGGCGCTCCGCAGCTCCTCGGGGGCTCGTTCGCCGCGGGATCCGCCTGGTCGACGGCGGCGTCGTCGACCGGCGTCGTGTCGTGTGTCACCGCGCTGACCCTCGACTCCGTCCCGCTTCTGCTCGCCGCCATCGCCTTGGGAGGCCTGGGTGCCGGGCTCGCGTTCGGGAGGGGCCTCTTCGCGGCCACCGAGAACGCGCCCGTCCAGGAGCGCGCGGCGGTCTCGACGACCTGGTTCGTCGCGGCGTACCTCGGGCTCGCCGGGCCCGTGCTCGGCGCAGGTGCGCTCGTCGACGCCGTCGGGCTCGTTGCCGCCACCGCCATCGTCGGGACCGCCACCACCTTCCTCGTCACCGCGGCCCAGACGACCCTCGCCCCGTTCCGTGTCAACCACCGCGCCGCACGCCTGAGCGGGCGCGTACACAGAAAGGACAACTCGTGGACCAGCTGAACCTGGCGATCATCATCGCAAGCACGCGCGAAGGACGCCTCGCTCCCCGCATCACCGAGTGGTTCGTGCCGACAGCTCGGCAGCACGGCCGCTACGCGGTCGATGTCATCGACCTCCAGGAGGTCGACCTGCCCGCGGCTCTCACGGACAGTCGGCCGCCCGCCGTGGAGTCCTATCTCGCCCGCCTCGCTCGTGCCGACGCGTTCGTCGTCGTCACGCCGGAGTACAACCGCGGCTACCCGGCCTCCCTCAAGCAGGCCATCGACATCGCGTTCGAGGAATGGCAGCGCAAGCCGGTCGCCTTCGTCTCCTACGGCGGCGTCAGCGGCGGGCTTCGGGCCGCCGAGCAGCTCCGACAGGTGTTCGCGGAGCTGCACGCCGTGGCCATCCGCGACGGCGTCTGCCTACCGAACTGCTGGTCGACCTTCGGTGCCGGGGCCGTTCCCGAGGGTGCCGACGCCGCCGCCAAGACGATGCTCGACCAGCTCGACTGGTGGGCGAGCGCACTGCGAAGCGCCCGTGCGGCGGATCCGCACGCAGCATGAGGACGGAGCCATGGCAGCCACACAGAGCGAACCCCTGCTGATGCACAACACCATGCGCATCACACCCGGACACGTCGAGGAGTTCCACCAGGCGGTGCGACGCGCGGTCGAGTTCGCGGAACAGCACGGGCCGCAGTACATGGTGCAGGTCTTCGTCGACCACACTCAGCTGGTCGCTCACAGCTTCCAGCTGTACGCCGACTCGGCCGCGGTCCTGCGGCACTGGAGCCTCTCGGACCCCTACATCAGCGACGTCATGCGGCATTGCACCGTGGAGAGCCTCGAGCTGTACGGAGAGCCCGACGAGGCGGTGTCGGAGGGTCTGGCGTCGATGCTCGCTGACGGCGTACTTCGACAGGCCGGTCGGCACGCCGTGGGATTCGTCCGAGGCCCGCAGGCAGTCGAGTCGGAACGGCGCCGCTCCGACTCGACCGGTCAGGGGCCGTGACGGGGACCCCGTCGCCGGAGGACGAAGGCCCCGGCGTCCGCCGGGGCCTTCGTCGTGTCCGTACGCCGGGGGCTCAGGCTCCGGGGGCGTCCTCCCGGACGTGCTGGGCCGAGGTGCGGCCCTCCTCCTTGACCGTCTCGGCCGAGTCCTGGGCAGTGGCCTTCACCTCGCCGACGGCCTCGGTCGCGCTCTCCTTGAGGCTCTCGCCGACCTCCTTGCCCAGGGACTTCGCCTCGTCGACGAGGCCGTGGTCCTGGGCCGCCTCGCCCAGTCGCCGCGCGGCCTGGGTCTCCGCCGAGGAGGCGGGAAGGAGGGCCGAGGCGACCATGCCGGCGCCGAAAGCGATGAGTCCCGCGGCCAGCGGAGCACCCTGGGTCCGTGCCTCGACCGTGTGTACGGCCGACTGCGCTGCGCCCTCGACGGCGTCGACGGCGCCGGAGGCCGTCGCGGACGCCGACCCGACCGCGCTCTGGGCCGTGCCGGCGGTGCTGTGGACCCCGCTCTGGGCGGTCCCCATCACCTTGTCCTTCATCAAGCTGACCCGTCCCTGCAGGGAGGCCTTGCGCCGCTCGATGACCCGGCTGGGGCTCACCTTGTCGTAGAGCTCGTCGACGTCGCGCGCCAGGCTCTGCCTGGTGCCGGCGATCTCCGAGGTCATTCGTGCCTCATCTGCTTGGCCCATGCCACGTCCTCCTTCAGGGTCCGCTGGGTGGTCTCCAGCGTCGGGTCCAACGACTTCAGCTCGCGGCGTCCGGTCGCGGCGAGCACGGCTGCGGCGAGGGCCCAGAGCACGCCCACGATGAGGGCGGCCCAACCGGGGTCCATCCAGCTCGCGAGCAGGAACATCAGGGCCAGGGACAAGAAGAGCAGCGTCAGGTGACCGGCGACACCGGCCCCGGCCAGGAACCCGGCGCCCTTCCCGGCCTTCGCCGCCTCGGCCTTCGCCTCCGTCTTGGCCAGGTCGAGCTCCTGCTTCAGCAGCGTGGTGAGGTCGCTGGCGATGTCGCCCACGATGTCACCGAGCGAGCGGGTCTCACCGGGTGCGGCGGGCGTGGGGTCCGGCGCGGGCGTGGCCGTCACGGCGTGCTCGCGATCGGTCCGGTGCCCTCCGGGTAGACCGGGTCGGTCGGCGGCGTGCCCGTCCCCGCCAGGGGTGCCGCTGCCGCCGTGCCCGCGGGGACGCCGGCCGGTGCGGTGTCGGCCGGTGCGGTGTCGGCCGAGCCGCCGTCGTGGGCCGTCTTGGCTCCGCGAGTCAGCCGGCCGGCGAGGACCCCGGCGGCCAGCGACCCGAGCAGGAAGGTCCCCGGACGACGGCGCGCGAAGTCACGCACCTGGTCGAGCAGCTCGGCGGGCTGGCGGCCCTCGATCTGCGAGCGCAGGGCTCGTGCCTTCTCGGCGACCTCGCCGACCAGCTCCTGGGCCGGTCCTCCCTGGCTCGGCTCGCCGCGGACCATGCGCTCCAGGTCGTCGCCGAACTCCCGCAGCATCCCGGCGAAGCGGTCGAGCTGGGTGCTCGACTGCTCCTCGATCTGCGCTCGTGCGTCCTCGAGCAGGTGTGCGGCCTGGCTCTTCGCCTCGGCCGCCACGTTCTGGGCCTCGCCCCTCGCCACCTCGGCGACGTGCTGGGTCTCCTCCTTCGCCGTCCCCACGGCTTCGCGAGCCTGCTCCTGGGCTCCGCCGCCCGGGCCGGGGGTGCCGGGGCTGCTGGGCGTGGATCCGCCCGTGTATGTCGTCATGCGCTGTCCTCCGATGGTCGGTTCAACGCGCGGTACCCGCGCGAGCCGAAACATGCAGAAGGACGGTGAGTCAGGTGCCGCAGAAGGTCCGATAGCGGCCGAAGTCCGCCGGCGGCGGCTCGGCGTACCTCTCCAACCCGGCAACGGCCCGGTACGGCGAGCGCACCGCGGCGAGCAGGTCCTCCAGGGGCGCGAGGTCGCCGGTCGCCGCCGCGTCGAGGGCCTCCTCGACGAGGTGGTTGCGCGGGATGTGGAGTGGGTTGACCCGGTCCATCGCGTCCGGGTCCGGGCCGAGCGCACGCCACTGCGCCAGCCAGGAGTCGAGACCGGGCAGGTCGAGGAACAGGCCACGCACCGGCTCCGCGTCGCCGCGTGCCGCGGTCGCCAGCGCCCGCCAGAACGACGTGTGGTCGACGTGGCTGTCCCGGAGCAGGTCGAGCAGGGGGGCGAACAGGTCGTCGGCGCGGGCGTCGTCCACCGCCAGCCCGAGCTTCGCGCGCATGCCGGCGGACCAGGCCGCGCCGTACTCGGCGCGGAAGGATGCGAGAGCCTCCGTGGCCAGCGCGATCGCGCGGTCCTCGTCGTCGTCGAACAACGGCAGCAGCGCCTCCGCCAGCCGCGCGAGGTTCCACTCCCCCGCCGCCGGCTGCTGGGCGTAGGCATAGCGGCCGCCGTGGTCGATCGAGCTGAACACGATCGTGGGGTCGAAGGCGTCCAGGAAGGCGCACGGACCGTAGTCGATGGTCTCCCCCGACAAGGTCATGTTGTCGGTGTTCATCACGCCGTGGACGAAGCCCACGAGCATCCACCGCGCGACCAGGCGGGCCTGCGCCGAGACGACCGCGCGGTAGAGCGCCAGATAGGGAGAGGCGGCGCCCGCCGCCTCCGGGTGGTGGCGCTCGATCGCGTGGTCGGCCACGCGGCGCAGCAGGTCGACGTCGCCGGTGGCGCGCGCCAGCTGGACCGTGCCGACCCGCAGGTGGCTCTCGGCGATCCGCGCCAGCACCGCGCCGGGCAGCGGCTCCTCGCGATGCACCAGGCGACCGGTCGCGACCACGGCCAGCGAACGGGTCGTCGGGATGCCGAGGGCGTGCATCGCCTCGCTGACGACGTACTCGCGCAGCATCGGCCCCAGCGCGGCGAAGCCGTCGCCGCCGCGGGCGAACGGGGTGCGGCCGGAGCCCTTGAGGTGCAGGTCGCGCAGCCGGCCGTGAGCGTCCACCAGCTCGCCCATCAGCAGTGCGCGACCGTCGCCGAGCCGGGCGAAGCCGCCGAACTGGTGGCCGGCATAGGCCTGCGCGACCGGCGTGGCCCCCTCGGGCACGACCGTGCCGGTGAGCAGCCCGACGCCCTCGGGCGTGCGCAGCTCGGCCGGGTCGAGGCCGAGGTCGGCGGCCAGCGGCTCGTTGAGGACGACGATCCGCGGGTCGGGCGTCGAGGCTGCCTCCGACGGCAGGGCCAGCTCGGGCAGGGCCTCCGCGAAGTGGTGCTGCAGCCTCGCGACCTGCGGAGGAACGGCGGTCATGCGTCGAGCGTACGGCGGGCCCGGGCAACGTCCGTCGGCCGAGGAGGCTCGCGGCCCGGGAGGGGCAGGAGCGCGATCGCGCGGTCGGTGGCGCCGCCGTCCTCGAGACTGCAGAAGCGCCTGCGGAAGGCGTCCGCGGCCGTGGCGTAGGTCCCCGCCACGCCGTCGAGGTCGGACATGAGCGCGACCAGCTCCGCCGACGTGCGCACCACGGGACCCGGCGCCTCGGGCAGGAAGTCGAAGTAGAAGCCACGGATCGCGGTGGCGAACCTCTCCAGGTCGTAGGCGAAGAACACCATCGGCCGCCGGGTGATCGAGAAGTCGAACATGGCCGACGAGTAGTCCGTGACCAGGACGTCCGCGGCGAGGTAGAGGTCGCGGATGTCGGGATACCAGGAGACGTCGTGGACGCCGGGCAGGTCCGGATGGGTCGAGCGCCCGGTGACCATGCTGTGCGAGCGCACCAGCAGCTCGTGGTCGGCGCCGAGCTCTTCCACCCAGGCGGCGAGGTCGAGGGCCGTGGTGATGCCGCAAGCCTCGTCGAAGCACTCGTCGTCGCGCCAGGTCGGGGCGTAGAGCACGACGCGGCGGTCGGAGCGGAGGCCGAGGGAGCGCACCATGCGCTCACGGGATCCGCCCCCGTCGTACGACGCCAGCACGTCGTTGCGCGGGTAGCCGGTCTCCTCGATCGGACCGCCGAAGCGGAAGGCCCGGCGCAGCAGCGGCGTGCTGAAGGCGTTGGGCGACAGCAGCAGATCCCATCGCGCCACGTCCTCGTCCAGCCGCGCGAGCCGCCCCTCGGGCGCCCACAGCACGTCGTGGTGGATGCGCTTGAGGGGCGTGCCATGCCAGGTCTGGAGGTAGAAGGTCGCGTCGGACTTCGTCCACTCGACCTCGGTGTGGGTGTTGGCGACGAGGATGTCCGCTCCCTCCAGGAGCGCGCCCGCCTCGGGTCCCTCGATGTCGACGGTCGTGACGCCCGCTGGGAACGCGTGGAGGTGGTCGCGGTGCGCCAGCCACACGTGCTCCAGCTCGGCCCCCGGCTCGGCCCCCGGGTCGGTAGGGTCCCGTAGCCGCTCGAAGATCGCGCGGGGGCTGTCGCTGTAGCGCCCGTGGAAGCTGTTGTAGACGATCCTCGCCCCACGGTTGCTCACCCACCTCCGCGGCCCGCCCACGCAGGCCAGGTACCCGCAGGGCACCCGTGCATCCGTTGCGGCGCGCCGCCGTGGGTACTGCCCGGACACCTCACGCCAGCTGAGCCCTGGTGAAGCAGGAGGTGCCCGGTCCGCTCCCGAACCGGTGCCCGCTCGGTCGCTCACCCCCGCCCTGCGAGGTCTCCATGATCAACCTCTGTCAGTCGACCCTCCCCCAGCTGGCGTGCTCGCGTCTCGTCGACGTCCCCACCTACGACCGGTCGGCGCTGCGCCCGTCGGTCGTGCACATCGGCGTCGGCGGGTTCCACCGCGCGCACCAGGCAGTCTATCTGGACGACCTGGCCCGGGCCGGCTCGACGGAGTGGGGTGAGGTGGGCGTGAGCCTGCGCAGTCGGGGTCTGTGTTCGGAGCTCGCCGAGCAGGACGACCTCTTCAGCGTCGTGGAGCTCGGGACCGAGGGCGAGCGGCCGCGCGTGGTCGCGGCGATGACGGACTACCTCTTCGGCCCGGACGATCCGCGCGCCGTCGTCGCCCGGCTCGCCCTCCCCGACACCCGGCTCGTCACGCTGACCGTCACCGGGGACGGCTACGATGACGCCGGGGAGGTCGGCGCGACCGCTCCCGAGGACGACGCCACGTGGTCGGCGTACCTGGTCGCCGCCTTGGCGCAGCGCCGGGGCGCCGGCCTCGGCGGCTTCACGGTGCTCTCGTGCGACAACCGCGACCAGAGCGGCGCCGCGGCCCGCAACGCCGTCCTGCGACGTGCGGCCCGCCGCGACGAGACGCTGGCACGCTGGATCCGTCGCAATGTCACCTTCCCCGAGGCGATGGTCGACCGCATCACGCCCGGCAGCGGGGACCAGCTGCGGGCGTTGATGGCCCGTCGCTACGGGCTGACGGACCGGTCGCCCGTGGCGACCGAGCCCTTCCGGCAGTGGGTCATCGAGGACTCCTTCTGCCAGGGACGTCCGCCGTTGGAGGACGTCGGCGCACAGCTCGTGAGCGACGTCGCGCCGTACAAGGTGGTGAAGTCGAGGCTGCTCAACGGGACCCATACCGCCGTCGCCTACCTGGGCTGGCTGGCAGGGCACCGCACGACCGCCGAGCTGACCAGCGACCCGACCATGCTCGACTTCCTCACCGAGCTCATGCGCAGCGAGGTGGCTCCGCAGCTGGTGTCGGTGCCCGGAATGGGCATCGACGACTACGTCGACACCGTCCTCCAGCGACTCGCCAATCCCCGCATCGCCGACCCGCTCGACCGGCTCTGTCGGCGGGGCTCCACGAAGGTGCCCGCCTACCTCCTGCCCGCCCTGTCGGCCGCCGTCCGCGCGGGCCGCCGAGCACCCCTGCTCACGCTCGCCCTGGCCGGCTGGTTCCGGTACCTGCGAGGGGTGGACCTCCACGGGCGCGTGATCGAGATCGACGACGCCCGGCTCGCGGAGCTGCAGCCACTCGCACGCCGAGGGGGTCACGACCCGGCTCCGCTGCTCGGCGTGAGAGACGTCCTCGGCGGCCTCGGTGAGGAGCGCTCGGTGCGGACGGAGCTGCGCCGGGCCCTGGGCGACCTCGACCACGGAGTCGCCCCCGCGGTCCGGCGTGCCCTCGCCCGGGCCGACCACGGCTGGCGACACCCCCTGGCCGTGACGGACGGCTCGCTCGGTCCGAGCCCGGACCTGATCTCGTGAGGCTGCGCCTGCTGTGCGATGCGGACGGCTGTCTCTTCCCGTCCGAGGAGCCGGCGTACGACGCCTCCGCGGAGGTGATGGCCCAGTTCCTCGCGCACGTCGGCATCGCCCGGTCCTACTCAGCGACCCAGCTGCGCACCGAGTTCACCGGCCTGAACTTCCGCGCCACGGCGGCGATCCTCTGCGGTCGCCACGGCCGTGCCGTCACGGCCGGCGAGCTGGCGCGGTGGGTCGCCCTCGAACGCGACGTGGTGACCCGGCACCTGAGCCGGGTGCTGACGCCCGATCCCGCCGTGCTGGCCCCGCTCTCCCAGGTTGGCGCGGCCGCGGTGCTGTCCGTCGTCAGCTCCAGCGCGTCGGCGCGCATCGACGCCTGCCTGGCGGCGACGGGGCTCGCCGCGCTCTTCCCCCACCACCGCAGGTTCAGTGCCGAGGCATTGCGGCCCCCGGCGAGCAAGCCCGACCCGGCGGTGTACGTGGAGGCGGTGTCGCGGATCGACGACGCGGACGCCCCGGTGCTGGCCGTGGAGGACTCCGGAGTGGGCGTGCAGGCCGCCGTGGCGGCGGGGGTTCCGGTCGTGGGCCTCCTGCAGTTCGTGCGAGCTGCCGAGCGGGAGCGACGCACGGCCCAGCTGCTCCGGGCCGGCGCGTGCGCCGTGGTGGAGTCGTGGGAGCAGCTGGTCGCGCGTCAGGTCACAGGTCGTGCCGATCCGGGCGTGCGCAGCCGGCAGCCCTAGGCTGGCCCCGTGCTGTACGAGGTCCTCCATGCGACGGTCCCGCCCCTCGCCCGGGCGCTGTGGCGACCGACGGTCGAGGGCATCGAGCACGTGCCCCTGACGGGGCCGGTGCTGCTGGCGAGCAACCACCTGAGCTTTGCCGACAGCGTGGTCATCCCGATCGTCGCTCCCCGCAAGGTGGTGTTCCTGGCGAAGGCCGAGTACTTCACCGGCTCGGGACTCACCGGCCGGCTCAGCAAGGCCTGGTTCGAGGGCCTCGGCATGGTGCCCGTGGACCGCGACGACACCCGCGCCGCGCTCAGCTCGCTCGACGTGGCCCTGGAGGTGCTCGGCCGCGGCGAGGCGTTCGGGATCTACCCCGAGGGCACGCGGTCGCGGGACGGCCGGCTCTACCGCGGCCGCACCGGGGTGGCGCAGCTCGCCCTCACGGCCGGCGTGCCCGTGGTGCCCGTCGGCCTCCGCGGCACCGACCAGCTGCAGCCGGTCGACGCCCGCCTGCCGCGCCTGGCCAAGGTCACGGTGCGCTTCGGCAAGCCTCTCGACTTCGCCGGACGCTTCGAGGGCGTGGCCCCAGGGCGCGCGCGGCGGGAGGCGACCGATGAGATCATGGACGCCATCCACGCACTCACCGGCCAGGAGCGCGCCGCGTCCTACAACGACCGGCCCCCCGACGCCTGACCTGCGCGCGCGGCGTATCGCCGACCCGCGGCCGGGTATTCGTCAGCCATGACCAAAGACGTCGTCGACCTGATCATGAACGACCACCGCGAGCTCGAGAAGCTCTTCGACACCCTCCTCAACGAGCCGGACAAGCGGCCCGCCCTGGTGCCGGTGATGACGACCCTGCTCACCGCCCACAGCCGGGCCGAGGAGTCCGAGGTCTACCCCGCCGCCCGGGAGGCCGGCGGCGAGGACGACGTCGAGCACAGCCAGAAGGAGCACCTCGAGGCCGACCAGCTCGCCAAGCAGGTGGCCGAGACGGACCCGGACTCCGCCGACTTCCCGGCAGTGCTGCAGCAGCTGATCGACGCGGTGCGGCACCACGTCGAAGAGGAGGAGGAGACGGTCCTCCCCGGCATCCGCGCGCGCATCGACGACTCCCGGCGGGAGGAGCTGGGCGAGGCCTTCCTGGCCTCCCGGGCGGCCCACCTGGGCGACCAGCCGGCCGACATCACGAAGTCCGAGCTGGAGCAGCAGGCCGCCAACGCGGGCGTCTCGGGCGCGACCTCGATGAGCAAGAGCGAGCTCCAGGACACCCTGGAGGACGAAGCCGAGTCGTGACCGGCCTCGAGGACAGCTACCCCGGCGCCGGCGCGTCGAGTCCCGCGCAGATCCCGCCGCGCGGGTGGCGGCAGGTCGTCCGACGCGCGTGGCAGGAGTCGAAGACCGACCAGGTGCCCCTCATGGCCGCCGGGGTCGCGTTCTATACCTTCCTCGCCCTCTTCCCGGCGATGATCGCCGCCGTCCTCGTCTACGGACTGGTGCGAGACCCGGCCGACGTGGAGGCGCAGGCGGGCGAGATCGCCGACGCGCTGCCGGCCGACGCCGCGTCCCTCCTGACCGACCAGATGACCGCGGTGGCGTCCACCCCGCAGCAGTCCCTCGGTCTGGGCCTGGTCGTGGCGCTCGTCCTCGCCCTGTGGAGCGCATCGGGCGGGGTCGGCAACGTGATGACCGCGATCAACGTCGCCTACGACGAGGAGGAGACGCGCGGCTTCGTCAAGCGCAAGCTGCTCGCGCTCGGTCTCACGCTCGGCGCCATCGCGTTCGTCGTGGTCGCGCTCGGCCTGGTCGCGGCCGCGCCCGCTCTCCTCGACGAGGTGGTCGGTGCCGGCCCGTCGCGCTGGGCGCTCGAGGCCGCTCGGTGGGTCGGTCTCGTGCTGGCCATGGCGGTGGCCCTGGCGGTGCTCTACCGCCTCGCCCCGGACCGCGACGACCCGCAGTTCCGCTGGGTGTCCGTCGGCGCGGTCGTCGCGACGGTGGCCTGGGTGGTCGCCAGCGTCGGCTTCTCCCTGTACGTCGACAACTTCGGCTCCTACAACAAGACCTACGGCGCGCTCGCCGGCGTGGTCGTCCTCCTGCTGTGGCTGTGGATCACGATGTTCCTCGTGCTGCTCGGCGCCGAGATCAACGCCGAGGCCGAGCAGCAGACGGTCCGCGACACCACGGTCGGACCACCCCGCCCGCTCGGCGAGCGCGGCGCGGTCAAGGCAGACAGCGTCCCCGGAGCTCCCGCACCGACAGGGGGATCACCAGGGGACGGAAGCGACCTACCGAAGGGAACACGATGAGGATCGGCTACTTCCTCTCCTGCGAGGAGTTCACGCCCCAGCAGCTCGTCGAGCAGGCCGTCGCGGCCGAGCGCGCCGGCTTCGAGGGCCTGTGGATCAGCGACCACATCCAGCCGTGGAACTCGAGCCAGGGACACAGCCCGATGGTCTGGCCGATGATCGGCGCCGTCGCGCAGGCGACCCGACTGCCGATCATGACCGCGGTGACCTGCCCCATCGGCCGCCAGAGTCCGCTGCTGGTCGCCCACGCCGCGGCGACCTGCGCCGTCCTCAACCCGGGCTTCCGGCTCGGCATCGGCACCGGCGAGGCGCTCAACGAGCACCTCAACGGCCAGGGCTGGCCCTCCTTCGACGTCCGGCTCGCGATGCTCCGCGAGGCGGTGGACCTGATGCGCGCCCTGTGGACCGGCAAGCCCGTCGACCACCGCGGCGAGTTCTTCACCGTCGACGACGCCCGGCTGTGGACCCTGCCGGACACGCCACCGGAGATCTGGATGTCCGGCTTCGGCGAGAAGGCGACGAGGGCGGCCGCCGAGCTCGCCGACGGCTACGTGCACACGGCTCCGGACGCCGAGCTCCGCTCGCTCTTCGCCGCCGAGTCCGGCGGCAAGCCGGCGGCCGCCGGGCACAAGGTCGCCTTCGCGCCGACCAAGGAGGAGGGCGTCGACCACGCGCACCGCCTGTGGGCCAACGCCGGCCTGCCGGGCGAGCTCGCCCAGGTGCTCCCCTCCCCCCGCCACTTCGAGCAGGCCTCCCAGCTGGTCACCAAGGAGTCGACCGCGAGCAGCGCGGTCGCAGGGGCGGACCTCGACGAGCACGTCGCGGCCCTCCGGGAGTACGCCGACGCCGGGTTCGACGAGGTCTACGTGTCGAACATGGGGCCGCACTACCTGGAGATGATCGAGTTCTACGGCGAGCAGGTGCTTCCCGCCCTCAGCTAGCGCGCCCGCCGCCGAACGCGTCGGCCACGGCACGACCGCGGAACACCCGATACGCGAGCGGCGAGGGGTGTCCGAACGCATCGGCGGGCAGCGCCCCGCTCGCGACGACCAGGTTGCCGGCCCGCCGCCCCTTGAGGGTGGCGGGCTCGGCGCCGACCGCGATGTCGCCGAGCGCCCCCACGGCGGCGACGAACGAGCGCACCTGCCGGTACGGCGGCCGGTCGACGAGGTTGGCCACGAACAGGCCGCCGGGCGCCAGCACGCGCCCGACCTGCTCGGCGTACGCCGCCGACGTCAGCGAGCCGGGGACCGCGCCGCCGGAGAAGGCGTCGAGGACCACCAGGTCCTGCGAGCCGTCGCGCACGGCGAGGATGCCCTCCTCACCCCCGACCGGCCGCACCCTGATGCCGCTGCGTGCGGGCAGCGGCGCCTCGGCGCGGACCCGCTCGATCGTCTCCGCGGAGGGCTCCAGCACGATCTGCGACGAGCGCGGCCGCGTCGCCGCGACATAGCGCGGCAGGGTCATCGCTGCCCCGCCGACGTGCAGGACCCGCAGCGGCGCAGGGGGAACCGGAGAGATCGCGTCGACGAGGTCGCCGATGCGGCGCACGTAGTCGAAGACCAGCCGGGTCGGGTCCGCGAGGTCGACGGCCGACTGCTGCATGCCGTCCAGCTCGAGGACGTACAGGCCATCGGTCATGACCGACGCACTCAACCGCCTCCGCGGCGCCTGCGCAACTCCTCGTTGATCGCCGGAACGACCTCGTGCAGGTCCCCGATGACGGCATAGTGCGCCTTGGCGACCATCGGGGCGTCCTCGTCGGTGTTGATGGCGAGGATCGTCTTCGCACTCGAGCAGCCCGCCCAGTGCTGGATGGCGCCGGAGATGCCGCAGGCGACGTAGAGGTCCGGGGAGATCCGGCTGCCCGTCTGCCCGACCTGCTCGTGGTGCGGGCGCCAGCCGAGGCTGGTGACGACGCGGGAGACCCCCAGAGCGCCGTCCAGCAGGTCGCGCAGCTCCAGCAGGTCGCCGAAGCCGTCGGCGCTGCCGGCGCCCCGGCCGGCGCCGACGACCACGCGGGCCGACTTCAGCCCGCCGGAGAGGTCGGCCTGCGCCGGCTCGGAGGAGACGACCCGGGCGACGAGGTCGGCGGGGGCGACCTCCGGGGTGGAGCCGACCAAGCGCCCCGCGCCGGGGGTGGCTGCCGCCGCGGCCTCGACCGCGTGTCCGGCCACGGTGAAGAGCGCCGGGCGCTGGTCGAGGACCATGTCCTCGAGTACGGCGCCCCCCACCACCTGTCGGGTCACGGTGAACGGGGCGAGCCCGTCGAAGGCCACGACGTTGGCCGCCATCGGCACGCCGAGCCGGGCCCCGAGGTGCGCCAGCACCTCCATGCCGCGCGGCGTCCCGGCCGCGGCGACCACCACCGAGCCCACCTCCGCGCGCACCGACTGCACCGCGCTCGCCCAGGCCGCGCCGCCGTAGGCGCTGAACGCGTCGCCGCTGACGTGGTGCACGTCGCGCACGCCGTATGCCGCGAGCTGCTGGGCCAGCGCCTCGACCGAGCATGCCGGGCTCCCGACGACGACCGCGTCGACGGGAACGCCGCCGCCCGCGGCGGAGAGGTCGCGGGCGAAGGTCAGCGTCTCCCGGGACACCTCGGTCGCGCCGGTGCCGTCGGTCTCGACGAGGACGAGGATCATCGGGCCACCACTCCCAGCCGCTCGAACAGGTCCACCACCGCAGGCGCGGCGTCCGCCCCCTTGCCGAGGATCTCGACCTCGCTGGGCTGCGGCGGGGGCAGCCGGAGACGGGTGCGCTGCGGCCCGGACGGCGTGGTGCTCGGCGGGCGCTGCTCGATCTCGACCTTCTTGGCCTTCATCCGGCCCGGCACCGTCGGGTAGCGGGGCTCGACGCCGCCCTCGAGCACGGTCACGACCGCCGGCAGCGGCACCCGGTAGGTCTCGCGTCCCTCCGGCCCCTTGACGCCGGCGACGACCTCACCGTCCTCGACGGTGAGGGTGGCGGCCCCGTTGACGACCGGCCGGCCGAGCTCGTAGGCCAGCCGGATGCCGACCTGGAAGTCACCGCTGTCCGCGGCGTCGTTGCCGAGGAGGACGAGGTCGTGGGGGCGCCCGGCGGACTCGTGGTCCCGGACCACGGCGGCGATCTCACGGGCGACGTCGGCGGGGCCGAAGGCGCCCGCGTCGGCCTCCACGTGGGTCGCCGCGGTGCAGCCGACCGCGAGCGCGGCGCGCAGCTGCTCGACCGCGTCCGCGTCGCCGAGGGTGAGCACCGACGCGCGTCCGTCGGTCGCCGCGGCCGTCCGCACGGCCAGCTCGACCGCGCACTCCTCGTGGTTGCTCATCGTGAAGCCGGCGTACCGCCCGTCGACGGCCTGTCCGTCCGCGGTGAGCACCACCTCGCCGGTCGCGTCGACGACCCGCTTGACGCAGACCAGGATGTCGGGCCCGCTCGTGGGGTGACTCATCGGATCCGCTCGTTCCCGGGGTCGAGGAGCGCGGTCGCGTCGACGGAGGCGACCGTCACCGGGTAGAGCTCCTCCATGTACGACACCGCGAGCTCGTTGCCGAGGGCAGCCTGGTCGGGCGGCAGGTAGGCCATCAGCACGTGCTTGCCGAGCGATGGCGCGGAGCCGGCACTCGTCACGTACGGGTGGTGGCCGTGTCCGTCGGTCAGGGTGCCGCCGTCGCGGGTCAGGATCGGCTCGCCGCCGAGCATGTACCTCTTGATGCCGCTGGCCGAGGTGTGGTCGTCGACGGTGAGCGTGCAGAGCACCGCCGCCGGCGGCTGCTCGCGCTGGGCCAGGTAGGCCTCCTTGCCGACGAAGTCGGCGGCCTTCACCTTCGGCCGCTGCATCCCGGCCTCGACGATGGTGCGCTCCGCGTCGAGCTCGTAGCCGTAGGCGCGATAGCCCTTCTCGAGCCGGCCCGTCGTTCCGTACACCCCGATGCCGACCGGTACGGCGCCGTGGGGCTCCCCCGCCTCCAGCAGGGCGTCCCACAGCGTCGCGCCGTGCTCCATGGCGACGTAGAGCTCCCAGCCGAGCTCGCCGACGTAGGAGATCCGCGACGCGAGCACCGGGACGCCCGCGGCCGTGATCTCGCGGCAGGTCAGGAACCCGAAGCCCGCGTCGGAGACGTCGTCGCCGGTGAGCGAGGAGAGGATGTCGCGAGCCCGCGGGCCCCACAGGCCGATCGTGCAGACCTCGTCGGTGCGGTCGGTCAGCACCGTGTCCGGGTCGGTGACCTGGTCGCTGAACGTCTTGCGGTCGGCCATGCCGTGCGCGCCGCCGGTCACGACGCGGAAGTGCTCCTCGCCCAGCCTCATGACGGTGAGATCGGACAGGAACCCGCCGGCCGCGTTGAGGACCGGCGTGTAGATCACCTTGCCGACCGCGACGTCGCACTGGGCCACGCAGGTGCGCTGCACGGTGTCGAGCGCGGCCGGGCCGGTGATGTCGAGGACGGCGAACGCGGAGAGGTCGACGACGCCCGCCGCCTCGCGCATGCGCAGGTGCTCGGCGTTGATGATCGGGCTCCACCACCGGGCGTCCCACTCGTGCTCGCGCGGCATCACGGCGTCGCCGTACACCTCCAGGAGCGGGGCGTTCGACTCGTACCAGTGCGGCCGCTCCCAACCGGCGGTCTCGAAGAAAAAGGCCCCCAGCTTCCGCTGGGACTCGTGCATCGGGGCGAGGCGCTGGTCGCGGTCCGACTCGTACTGCTCGGCGGGGTGGACGATCCCGTAGGTCTTGATGAACGACTCGGTGGTGCGCAGCCGGGTGTGCTCGCGGCGCATCTGGTGCGGGTGGAAGCGGGCGATGTCGCTGTGGTGGATGTCGATCTCCGAGTAGCCGTGGGTCATCCACTCGGCGACCGCCCGCCCGACGCCCGGTCCCTCCTTGATCCACACGGCCGCGGCGGTCCACAGTCCCCTGACCGGGCTCTCCCCCAGGATCGGCGCGCCGTCACAGGTCAGCGACAGCAGGCCGTTGATCGCATAGCGCATCTCGGCGCCCTCCGCGCCGAGCAGCTCCGGCATCAGCTCGTAGGCCTGCTCGAGCTGCGGGTCGAAGTCCTCGGAGGTGAAGGGCAGCTCGGTCGGCGACAGCTTGGCCTGCTCGATCGAGGGGATGTCCTCCGGCTCGTGCAGGATCGCGCGGTGCGCGTAGGAGCCGACCTCCATGTCGGCGCCGTGCTGGCGCTCGTAGCAGAAGGTGTCCATGTCCCGGATGATCGGGAAGGAGATCTCCCCCTCGCGCTCGGCCAGCTGCGGGCACGGACCCACGCTGATCATCTGGTGCACGGCGGGCGTCAGCGGGATGCTGATGCCGGCCATGTCGCCGAGCTTGGGACTCCACACGCCCGCCGCGATGACGACGTGCTCGGTCTCGATGTCCCCGCCGTCGGTGCGCACCCGGCGGATCCGGCGCCGTCCGTCCGGTCCCTCCTCGACGTCCATGCCGACCACCTCGACAGTGGGTACGACGGTCAGCTGGCCGGTCGCGAGGGCGCTCTCGCGCATGATCGTGCCGGCCCGCAGCGAGTCGACGACGCCGACGCTCGGCGTCCAGAAGGCGCCGACGAACTGGTCGGCCTCGATGAAGGGCACCTTCTCCTTGACGAACTCCGGGGAGACGAGCTCGGCCTCGATCCCCCAGGCCCGCGCGCTCGACATCCGCCGCCGCAGCTCCTCCATCCGCTCCGGCGTCCGCGCGATCTCGAAGCCGCCGGACTGGGTGAACACCCCCATCTCCTGGTACTGCCGCACCGAGTCCAGGGTCAGGTCCGTGATCTCCCGGGAGTGGTCCACCGGGAAGATGAAGTTCGACGCATGGCCGGTCGAGCCACCCGGGTTGGGCAGGGCGCCCTTGTCGATCTGCACGATGTCGCGCCAGCCCAGCCGGGCCAGGTGGTGCACGAGGCTGTTGCCGACGATGCCTGCGCCGATCACGACGACGCCGGCGGTGGTGGGGACGGTGGCCATGGGACTCCTTAGGAGGTGAGCCGGAGGCTGTTGCATATTGCGCAACGTGGTGCACTATGCGAGACACTCCAAGAATCACCCGCGCCCGGCCGGGTGTCAATGCCCGGCCGGGCGCGGTGAGGTCGGACGTGCGTCGGCGCCTACGGGAGCCAGGCGTCCACCTTGTCCTGGTTGTCGGCGATCCACTTGTCGGCCGCCTCCTCGGCGGACATGCCGTCCTCGGAGATGTACTTCGCGACCTCGTTCTGGTCCTCGTTGGTCCACTCGAAGTTCTGCACCAGCTCGACGCCCGAGCCACCCTCCTCGACCCACGAGGTCGACAGGATCTTCTTCAGCTCGGTCTCGGGATAGTCGCAGGCGACCTTCGCCGGGTCGTCCTGACAGCCCTCCTCGAACGGCGGCAGGGCCACCTTCTCCAGCGGGATCTCGGCGAAGAGCCACTGCGGCTCGTAGAAGTAGCCGATCAGGAACTCCTTGTTCTTCTCCGCCTGCTGGAAGGCGGTGATGGTCGCCGCCTCGCTGCCGGAGAAGACCACCTTGAAGTCGAGGTCGAGGTTGCTGATGATCGCCTCGTCGAACTGGACGTACGACGGGTCCGCGCCGAGGAACTGACCCTTGCCGCCCGACTCGGAGGTGGCGAACTGCTCGGCGTACTTGTTGAGGTTCTCCCACTCGAGGATGTCCGGGTGCTCCTCGGCCAGCCACGGCGGGACGTACCAGCCGATGATGCCCACGTTGCCGTTCGGGCCGCCGTCCATCGCGCTGCCGTCGCCCTCCTCGGCGAAGAACTTCTTCTCCAGGTCGGGGTGGCCCCAGTCCTCGATGACCACGTCCACCTCTCCGGTGCCGAAGCCCTGCCAGGAGACGTCCTCCTTGAGGTTCTTGTAGGTGACCTTGCAACCCAGCTGCTCGCTCGCCACCCGGCCGACGACGTACGCGCTCGCCTCGTAGCCGACCCACGGGTTGACGGCCATGTTGATCTCGCCGCACTCGCCCGTGGTCGCGGCACGCGACTCGTTGGCCTTGGTCTCGTCGTCGATGGTCCCTCCGCCGCAGGCGGCGAGCAGGAGCGTCATGGACGCCGCCACCGAGGCGACTCCGGCCGCCCTCGTCCTTGCATGGTGCATGGTGTCTCCTTGGTTGTTGGTGTCCCGTGCCCGAGCACGCCCGCTAGCGGGTCGTGGTGCTGTCGTGTGCGGCCGCCCTCGCGATGCGGTCGATCATGATCCCGAGGAGGACGATGCTGATCCCCGCGGCCGCGCCCTTGCCCCACTCCTCGGAGCGCGAGAACCCGAGGACGACGTCGTATCCCAGCGCGCCGGCCCCGACGAGGCCGCCGATGACCGCCATCGCGAGGACGTAGAGCAGGCCCTGGTTGGCCGCCAGGACCAGCGACGCGCGGGCCATGGGGAGCTGCACCTTGGTGATCTCCTGCCACCGGGTGGAGCCGGTCGAGCGTCCCGCCTCGATGGTCGACGGCGACACGGCCTTGACGCCGTCGGCCACGAGCTTGATGGCGACCGGCGCGGCATATACGACGCCGGCCACGATCGCGGTGAAGCGGGTCGGGCCGAAGAGCGCCAGGACGGGGATCAGGTAGACGAACGGCGGGATGGTCTGGCCGGCGTCGAGGATCGGCCGCAGTGCGAGGTCGACGGCCCGCCGGCGGGCCATGGCCACCCCGAGGACCAGGGCGAGGACCATGACCAGGACGGTCCCCACCAGGGTCATGTTGAGCGTGACCATCGCGTCGTGCCAGAGCCCGAAGTACAGCAGCCCTCCGATGCAGACCACCGTCGGCACCAGCGCGCGCAGCCCGCCGAAGACGAAGGCGAGCGCGAGGAGCGCGGCGGCGGCCAGCCACCACGGCGACTCGGCGAGCAGCGACTGCAGCGGATCGAGGAGCACCGCGCTGATCAGGTCCTTGAAGCCCTGCGTGAGGTCGCGGAAGGTGTCGGTGAACCACCCGAAGAAGGAGTCCACGCCGTCGGCGACCCGCGGCGTCCAGCCCGGGTCCTCGAGCTCGGCGGCCCACGGGTAGGTGCGCGAGAGGTAGACCGCGACGATCGCCGGGACCGCTGCCGCGGCGAGCACGATGCGGCGCAGCCGCAGGTCGACGCCGCCGCGCGCGGCCCTCTCGGCGTACTCGCTGGCCGCGGTCGTGGAGCGGTCGAGCATCACCGCCATCACGACGATCAGCGCACCGGGGACGAAGGCGCCACCGACGTCGTTCTTCACCAGCGCGTTGAGCACCGGCTGACCCAGGCCCGGCCCGTCGACGTACGACGCGATCGTGGCCATCGACAGCGCCGCCATGATCGTCTGGTTGAGCCCGACCACGATCGTCTTGCGCGCCATCGGCAGCTGCACCTTGGTGAGCCGCTGCCACCAGGTCTGGCCGGCGGAGTCGGTGGCCTCGATCGTCGTCTCCGACACGTTGCGGATGCCGTGCCCGGCGATGCGGATGATCGGCGGGAGGGCGTAGACCAGGGTGCAGACGACGGCACCGGCGGCGCCGATGCCGAAGAAGAGGACGATCGGCAGCAGGTACACGAACGTCGGCATCGTCTGGAAGATGTCGAGCACCGTGTTGGTGACGGCGTTGACCGCGCGGTTGCCGGTGCCGACCAGGACCGCGAGAGGCATGCCGATCAGGACCGACGCGGCGACCGCCACGAAGGTGACGATGAGCAGGTCGACCGCGTCGGCCCAGTAGCCGAAGGCCCCGAAGGAGACGAACGACAGCGCGACCAGGAGCGCGATCCGCCAGCCGGCGATCGCCAGGCCCACCCAGGTCGCCACGGCGGTGACGCCCAGCCAGCCGACCTGCGGGACCGGGCGCGGGAAGTCGGGGACCGACAGCATCCGCTGGCACCAGTCGACGACGGAGGTGAACCACGCGCCGAGGTCGTAGGTGAGCTGGATGACCGGGTTGTCGCCGCGGCTGGCGAGCACGTCGTCGCGGAAGTCACCGAGCGAGCGCTGGACGTCGGTGTGCTCGCGCCCCGCGAGCACGAGGGTGTCACTGCCCTTGGTCAGCGCCCAGAGGACCACCCAGAGCACGAGCACCCCCAGCACCCACGTCCACCGCGGCACCGTCGCGAGCGAGCGCCGCCGCGCGTCCGCCTCCGGCGCCGGCGGCTCCGGAGCGGTCGGGGCGAGGGTCGCGCTCACTGGTGTGCCTCCTCCTCCGCGACGACGACCCGCAGGATCGCGTCGTCGTCGACGATGCCGACGAGCCGGTCGTTCTCGTCGACGACGCGCACCGGGTGCTCGGAGGCGAGCGCCGCCTTGGCCGCCTGGCGCACGATGGTGTCGCGGGACATCACGGGACCGTCCATCGAGTCGTCGGGGCGCGGGTCGCGCATGACCCACTTCAGGGTCAGCACGTGCGAGCGGGGCACCTCGGAGACGAAGTCGCGGACGTAGTCGTCGACCGGAGCGCCGACGACCTCGTCCGGAGCGCCGATCTGCACGATCTCGCCGTCGCGCATGATGAGGATCCGGTCGCCGAGCTTGAGCGCCTCCTGCAGGTCGTGGGTGATGAAGACCATCGTCTTGCGCAGGTCGCGGTGCAGCCGGATGACCTCGTTCTGCATGTCCCGGCGGATCAGCGGGTCCAGGGCGGAGAACGGCTCGTCGAACAGCAGGATGCTCGGGTCCCCGGCCAGCGCCCGGGCCAGCCCGACCCGCTGCTGCATGCCCCCGGACAGCTGGTCCGGATAGGAGCGCGAGAAGCCGTCGAGCCCCACCAGGGACACGACCTCCTCGGCCTTCGCCCGCCGCTCCTTCTTCTTCATGCCGCGGATCTCGAGGCCGTAGGCGATGTTGTCGATGACCTGGCGGTGCGGCAGCAGTCCGAAGTGCTGGAACACCATCGACACCCGGTTGCGGCGCAGGTCGCGCAGCTGGGCCTCGTTGGCGGTGGTGACGTCGATGCCGTCGATCCGCACGGTGCCGGCGGTCGGCTCGATGAGCCGGGTCAGGCACCGGACCAGGGTCGACTTCCCCGATCCCGAGAGGCCCATGACGACGAACACCTCGCCGGGCGCGACCTCGAAGGAGACGTCCTTGACGCCCGCGACGCACCCGGTCTTCGCCTTCAGCTCAGCACGCGAGAGTTGGGCGTCGGGCGTGCCGATGATCTTGTCGGCCCGCGGGCCGAAGATCTTCCACAGCTCGCGCACCGACAGCGCGCTCCGGTCCGACGCGGTCTGCTCGGCTGCGTCCTTCTCGCTCGCCACGCTCATGTGGCCTCCTCACGGTTGCGGCTGTCCCCGGGCGGATACAGGGGCATCCCGTCCCGGTAGCGGTAGTAGGGGACGTCGAGCGCGGGAAGTGGCGTGTTGCCCGCGATCAGGTCGGCGGCCTTCTCGGCGACCATCATCACCGGCGCGTAGATGTTGCCGTTGGTGACATAGGGGAAGACCGATGAGTCGACCACGCGCAGCCCCTCGGTCCCGTGCACCCGCATCGAGGCGGGGTCGACGACCGCCCTGTCGTCGACGCCCATCTTCGCGGTGCAGGAGGGGTGCAGGGCCGTCTCGGCGTCCTTGCGGACCCAGTCCAGGATCTCCTCGTCGCTCTGAACCGACGGTCCGGGCGAGAGCTCGCCGTCGTTGTACGGCGCGAACGCCGGCTGGTTGAGGATGTCGCGGGCGACCCGCACCGCCTCGACCCACTCCCTGCGGTCGTTGGGCGTCGAGAGGTAGTTGAACTGCATGCTCGGGTGCACCCGCGGGTCGGCGCTCCGGATCCGCACCCAGCCGCGGGTGTCGGCGTACATCGGGCCGATGTGGACCTGGTAGCCGTGGGCGCCCTTCTCGAGGTTGGCCGGCGCGGAGCCGTCGTACCGGATCGCGATGGGCAGGAAGTGGAACATCAGGTTCGGGTAGTCGACCTGGTCGTTGCTGCGGCAGAAGCCGCCGCCCTCGAAGTGGTTGGTCGCGCCCAGCCCGCTGCGGTGGAAGAGCCACTGGTAGCCGATCCGAGGGCGCTCGCGGTAGCGCAGCCCGGGCGCGATCGACACCGGCTGCTTGGAGGCGTACTGGATGTAGACCTCGAGATGGTCCTGCAGGTTCTCCCCGACCCCGGGCAGGTGCTGGACGACCGGGATGCCGTGCTGACGCAGCAGCGCCTCGTCGCCGACGCCGGAGAGCTGCAGGAGCTGCGGCGTGTTGATCGCGCCGCCACAGAGGATGACCTCGCCGGCGCGCACGCTGTGCGAGCGGCGGGCCCGGGTGTAGTCGACGCCCACCGCCCGTCGGCCCTCGAAGCGCACCTTCGTCACGAAGGCGTAGGTCCGCACCGTCAGGTTCCTCCGGTCCTTGACGGGATGCAGGTACGCGCGCGCCGCGGACCAGCGCCGCCCGCGGTAGACGTTGCGGTCGAAGCGCGCGAAGCCTTCCTGGCGGTAGCCGTTCACGTCGTCGGTCAGCGGGTAGCCCGCCTCCTGGGCCGCGGCGAAGAAGGCCGCGAAGAGCGGGTTGCGCGCCGGCCCCTGCTCGAGCCGCAGCGGACCGTCGCCGCCGCGCCAGTCGTCGGCGCCGACGGAGCCGTCGGCGAGATAGCGGGTCTCCATCCGCTTGAAGTACGGCAGGCAGTGGAGGTAGTCCCAGCTCTCCATGCCCGGGTCGGCGGCCCAGCGCTCGTAGTCCATCGGGTTGCCGCGCTGGAAGATCATCCCGTTGATGCTGCTCGACCCACCGAGCACCTTGCCCCGCGCGTGGAAGACCCGCCGGCCGCCCATGTGCGGCTCGGGGTCAGTCTCGTAGCGCCAGTCGTAGAGCCGGTTGCCGATCGGTATGGGCAGCGCCGCCGGCATGTGGATGAAGGGGTCGACCCGGTAGTCGGAGCGGCCCGCCTCGAGCACGAGCACCCGCGTGCCAGGGTCGGCCGAGAGCCGGTTCGCGAGGGCGCACCCCGCGGAGCCGCCACCCACGATCACGTAGTCGAACCGCTCCGCACCCATGTCGCCCCTGTCCCGTCTATCCGGCGAACCAGCGCTGCTCGGCCGGTCGGATGTTGTGCCACACGTGCTTGGTCTCGCGGTACTCGTCGAGACCGGCCAGGCCGAGCTCGCGCCCGGTTCCGGACTGCTTGAAGCCGCCCCACTCGGCCTGCGGCACGTAGGGGTGGTAGTCGTTGATCCACACCGTGCCCATCCGCAGCCGGGCGGCCACCCGCTGGCCCTTGCCCGCGTCCTGGGTCCACACCGCGCCGGCCAGGCCGTAGATGCTGTCGTTGGCGATCCGCACCGCCTCGTCCTCGCCGGTGAAGGTCTCGACGGTCAGCACCGGGCCGAACGACTCGTCCTGGGTCACCGACATGTCGCTGCGGCAGCCGTCGAGCACGGTCGGCAGGTAGTAGAATCCCTCGGCCAGGTCGGGCCGCTCGACGGCGTCCGGTCGGCGACCGCCGCAGCGCAGCACCGCACCCTCGGCGATGCCGGCGGCGACGTACGCCTCGACCTTGTCGCGGTGCGCGGCACCGGTCAGCGGGCCGGTCTCGGCCCGCTCGTCGAACGGGCCGCCCAGCCGGATCCGTCCCGCCCGCTCGACGAGGGCGTCGACGAACGCGTCGTGGACCGACTCCTCCACGAGTAGCCGGGCCCCGGCGGAGCACACCTGGCCGGAGTGCAGGAAGACCGCGGTTAGCGCGAAGTCGAGCGCGACGTCGAGATCGGCGTCGGCGAAGACGATGTTGGGGTTCTTGCCGCCGAGCTCGAGTGCCACCTTCTTCACCGTGCCCGCGGCCGCGGCCATCAGGCGCCTTCCCGTGGCCAGGCCACCGGTGAACGAGACCAGGTCGACGCGCGGGTCCTCGGCCAGCGGAGCGCCCGCGTCGGGCCCGGCGCCCAGGACGAGGTTGGCGACACCCGCGGGCAGGCCCGCCTCCTCGAGCAGGCGCATCAGGTGGATCGAGGTGTGGGGCGTGAGCTCGCTGGGCTTGAGGACGAAGGTGTTGCCGGCCGCGAGACAGGGCGCGACCTTCCAGGAGACCTGGAGCAGGGGGTAGTTCCACGGGGCGATCAGGCCGCAGACCCCGATCGGCTCGTGGACGATGCGGCTCACCACGTCGACCCTGCCGGTGTCGACGACCCGCCCCGCCTCCTCGGCCGCGATCCGCCCGTAGTGGCGGAAGACGCCGACGATGTCGTCCACGTCGTACTCGGACTCGACGAGCCGCTTGCCGGTGTCGAGCGACTCCATCCGCGCGAGGACGTCCTTGTCGCGCTCGATCAGGTCGGCCACCCGCAGGACCAGGTCGCCGCGCTCACGCGCAGTGGTGCGCGGCCACGGTCCCTCGTGGAAGGCGCGGTACGCCGCGGCGACGGCCGCCGTCGTGTCCTCCGCGCTCGCCTCGTCGACCTCGGCGACGAGGCTGCCGTCGGCGGGGCAGCGGATCTCGCGCCGCCCGCCCGCGACAGCGACGCGCCACTCCCCGTCGACGTACAGATCCGGCACGGTGGCACCCCGCTCCTAGAGGTAGGCGTTGCGTATGGCGCAAATCACTTCTTGCTGCGCAACGCTCTGAGAATGCTGTGCTCCGCCCCTCCCGTCAAGGACCCCGCGCCGCGCCGGTCAGGGTCGCAGGCCCCAGCCGAGCCGGTGCGAGATCTCCTCCGCGGCCGAGCGGCACTGGGCGATCACGCTGTCGAGCCGCTCCTCGGAGAGCCGGAAGGTCGGCCCGGAGACGCTGATCGAGGCGATGACGTCCCCGTGGGCGTTGCGGATCGGCGCGGCCACCGCGGCGAGCCCCACCTCGAGCTCGTCCACGGCCACGGCGTAGCCCTGCTCCCGGATCCGCTCCAGCTCCTCGCGCAGCCGCGCCTTGCGGGTGATGGTGGCCGGTGTGAACCGGGCCAGTGACCCGGTGGCCTCCGCCAGCTGCTCCGGCGACAGCTCGCTGAGCAGCACCTTGCCGTTGCTCGTCGCGTGCAGCGGGATGTGCTGGCCGACCCAGTTGTGGGACTGCAGCGCCGAGGAGCCCGCGACCTGGTCGAGATAGAGCGCGGCGTGCTCGGCGCGCACGGTGATGTTGACCGTCTCGCCGGTGTCCGCGGCCAGCTGGCGCGTGATCGGGCGCGCCTCCTGGACCAGGTCGAGGCGCGCCGTCGTGGCGCCCGCGAGGCGCAGCAGCCCGACGCCCAGGGAGTAGCGGCCCCGGTCGCCCGCCTGCTCGACGAGGCGGTGCGCCTCCAGGGTCGAGACCAGCCGGAAGGCCGTCGACTTGTGCACGCCGAGCTCGGCGGCGATCTCCGTGACGCCCGCCGTGCCGAGCCGGGCCAGCACCTCGAGGATGGTCAGGGCCCGGTCGACCGACTGGACACTGGCGCCCTCGTTGTTGCTCATGGCGCAACATTAGGCCCTGGGCGGAACAGGTCAAGGCGTCAGCGGAAGACCACCGTGCGGTGCCCGTTGAGCAGCACCCGCGACTCCGCGTGCCAGCGAACGGCCCGCGAGAGCACCTGCGCCTCCACGTCGCGCCCGGCGGTGACGAGCTGCTCCTGGTTGTAGCCGTGGTCCACCCGGACGACGTCCTGCTCGATGATGGGCCCCTCGTCGAGGTCGGCGGTGACGTAGTGCGCCGTGGCGCCGACCAGCTTCACGCCCCGGTCGAACGCCTGGTGGTAGGGCTTGGCTCCCTTGAAGCTCGGCAGGAACGAGTGGTGGATGTTGATCGCCCGCCCCGCGAGGTCGGCGCACAGGCGGTCGGAGAGCACCTGCATGTAGCGCGCCAGGACGACGAGGTGGACGTCGTGCTCGGCGACCAGCTCGCGCAGCCGGTCCTCGGCGTGCTGCTTGGTCTCCGGCGTCACCGGCAGGTGCACGAAGTCCAGGCCGTGGGCGCGCACGAGCGGCTCGGCGTCGCGGTGGTTGGACACCACCACCGGGATCTCGATCTGCAGGGAGCCGGTGCTGTGCCGGAAGAGCAGGTCGTTGAGGCAGTGCAGGTGCTTGGACACCATGATCAGCGTGCGGTACGGCGCCCGCGCGTCCCACAGCTCGAAGGTCATCTCGAAGCCGGCGGTCGCCTCCGCGAAGTCGCGCCGGAGCTCCTCGGCGCCGACCGTCCCACCGCCTGCATCCGCCCCCGCCTCGGGCAGGACGAAGTCCAGGCGCATGAAGAAGCGTCCCGTGAGCTGGTCGCCGAACTGCTGGCTCTCGATGATGTTGCCGCCGTGGCGCACCAGGAAGCCGGTCACGGCGTGCACGACGCCGGGCCGGTCGGGGCAGGTGAGCACCAGGACGTAGTCGCCGGACGGGGCGCTCGCCCGCGGCGCGCTCTGCGTCGTCGCGAAGGCCATCGGGTCCCCCGCCGTCAGTCGCCGAGCTCGGCGCGCCGGCGCACGACGTACTCGCGCAGCTCCTCCTCGACCGCGGCGTCGAGCGGCGGAGGCTCGTACTCCTCGAGCGTCTTGCGGTAGATCTCCTCGGCTCGGTCCGCCGCGTCCTTCCCGCCGCCCCGCATCCAGCGCTCGTAGTTCTCCGAGGACGACAGCAGGGGGCGGTAGAAGCAGGTGCGGAAGCGCTCCATGGTGTGCATGGCGCCCAGGAAGTGACCGCCGTGCCCCACCTCCTCGTGGGCACCGAACGCCATCGACTCCTCGTCGATCTCCAGCGGGGTGAACTCTGCCTGCATCATCTGCAGCAGCTCGATGTCGACGATGAACTTCTCGTACCCGGCCACCAGCCCGCCCTCGAGCCAGCCGGCGGAGTGCATGACCCAGTTCGCCCCGGCCAGGAAGGTCGGCATCATCGTCATCAGTGCCTCGTAGCCGGCCTGCGCGTCGGGCACCTGGGAGGAGGTCAGCCCGCCGCCGGTGCGGAAGGGCAGGCCGAAGTGGCGCGCGATCTGGCCGGTGCACAGCAGCCCGATCCCGGACTCGGGGGTGCCGAAGGTGGGCGAGCCGGACTGCATGTCGATGTTGGACAGGAAGGAGCCGAAGATCACTGGCGTGCCGGGCCGGATGAGCTGGGAGAGCGCGATGCCCGAGAGGGCCTCGACGATCTGCTGGACGAGCGCCGCCGGGATCGTCACCGGCGACATCGCGCCCATCAGGATGAACGGCGTCAGCACGACCGGCTGCCCCGCGCCGGAGTACTCGAACTGCGCCTCCAGCATCCGGTCGTCCCAGCGCAGCGGCGAGTTGCAGTTGATCAGTGAGATCGTCGCCGGCGTCTCCTCGATCGCCTCGCGCGAGCCGAACAGGATCGAGGTCATGGCGAGCGTGTCGGCGGCGTTCACGCCGGACACCACGTTGCCCATGTAGACCTTGTCCGTCAGCGTCTGCAGAGCCAGGGTCATGTCGAGATGCCGGCTGTCGAGGGGCGTGTCGTTGGGCTCGCAGATCACGCCACCGGCGGAGTCCAGGACGGGGAACGACTGGGCCAGCTTGGTGAAGCTCGTGAAGTCGTCCATGGTCGCGTCGCGCCGGACCTCGCCCTGACGCACGAAGGGCGGGCCGTAGACCGCGCCGAAGGCCATGGCGTCGCCGCCGACGTGGATGTTGTTCGCCGGGTTGCGGGCCTGGACGTCGAACTCCGCAGGCGCCTTGGCGACCTGCTCGAGGACGAAGTCCGGGTCGAGGTAGACCGTGTTGCCCTCGACCCGCTGCCCGGCCCTGCGGAACAGCTCGAGCGCGCGGTCGTCCATGAACTCCACGCCGATCTCGGTCATCAGCCTGCGCCAGCCGCGGTCGAGGGTGGCCATCGCCTCGGCCGAGAGGACCTCGTAGCGCGGCATCCGGTTGTGGAACATCGAGCCTCCTGGGGCGTGCGGGCCGGTCCTGCCGGAGGAGGTCTGCACGACCGTCCTTGACCGGGCTCGTTCCGCATCCTAGCCTCATCATGTGGAAACGGAGTTCCACATCATGGAACTCTTGCAGCGGACCGCGAGCGAACGGAACGGCCCCCCATGAGCGCACAGCCCAGCACCGGCACCCAGGCGGTGGACCGCGCCGCGCTGCTGGTCGCGACCGTCGTGCACGCGGACGAGCCGCTCACCTTCGCCGACCTCCAGGCGGCCTGCGGGCTGCCCAAGTCGACGACCTCGCGGATGCTCGCCGCCCTCGAGCGCACCGAGCTGCTCGAGCGCAACGACGCCGGGTCCTATGTCGCCGGTCCCCTGTTCTGGCTCTACGCCGCCCGCCACGACCCGTGGGAGGAGCTGGTGCGGCTGGCCCGGCCCACGATGGACAAGGTCGGCGCCGAGACCGGCGAGACGGTCAACCTCTCGGTGTGCCGCGGCTCCCGCGTGGTCCAGGTCGCGCAGGTCGACTCGACGTACCTGCTCGGCACCCGGGACTGGACCACCGAGGACGTGCCCGCGCACTGCTCGGCCCTCGGCAAGGTGCTCCTGGCCCACGGCGCCGTGCAGCTGCCCGCGGGCGAGCTCGAGCAGCTGACACCGCACACGATCACCGACCGCGAGGCGCTGCGCCGCGACCTCGCGCAGGTGGTGCGCCGCGGCTGGGCGGGCACCGTCGACGAGCTCGAGATCGGGCTCTCGGGCATCGCCGCGCCGGTGCGTGGGAGCACGGGCGAGGTGGTCGCGGCGCTCGGCATCTCGGGGCCCAGCCCCCGGCTGAGCGAGCGGCGCGAGGAGATCGGACGACAGCTGAGCGACCGAGCGGAGCAGCTATCCGGGCTGCTGCGTCGGCACACCCGCAAGGAGGGCGTGGCATGACCCCAGAAGAGATCCTTCAAGGCCTGTACGACGAGACCCTGGTCGGCAACGCCCCGCGCGTGCTCGAGCTGACGAACGAGGGGCTGTCGCTCGACATGGAGCCGCAGACGCTGCTCTTCGACGCGCTCATCCCCTCGCTGGAGGAGGTGGGCGCTCGCTTCGAGCGCGGCGACTTCTTCGTGCCGGAGATGCTGATCGCGGGCCGCGCGATGGCCGGCGCCATGGAGCGGCTGCGCCCGCTGCTCGCGGAGACCGGCGTCGAGACCATCGGCAAGTTCCTGATGGGCACGGTCAAGGGCGACGTCCACGACATCGGCAAGAACCTGGTCAACATCATGCTCGAGGGAGCCGGCTTCGAGGTGATCGACCTCGGCGTCCAGGTGGCCCCCGAGAAGTTCGTCGCCGCGATCGAGGAGCACCAGCCCGACATCGTCGGCTTCTCGGCCTTCCTCACCACCACGATGCCGATGTTCAAGGCGAACATGAACGCTCTAGAGAAGGCGGGCCTGCGCAGCGAGGTCATCGTGATGGTCGGCGGCGCCCCGGTCACCCAGGAGTACGCCGACGCCGTCGGCGCCGACGGGTACGCCGCGGACGCCTCGCAGACCGTCAAGCGCGCCAAGGCGCTGCTGCACGAGAAGCGCGCGACGGTCCCCGCATGAGCACCCCCCTGACGAGCACGCCCGCACCCCGTCTGGAGACCCGGCTGCGCTCGGCCACGCAGGAGGTCGTGATCGGCCACGACACCCGCTTCTGCCTCATCGGGGAGCGGATCAACCCCACCGGCCGGCGGATCTTCCAAGAGCAGCTCCGCGCGGGCGACCTTTCCGCGATCGAGCGCGACGTCAAGGCGCAGGTCGAGGGCGGGGCCGACGTGCTCGACGTCAACATGGGCGTGCCGCTCACCGACGAGGCGGACCTGCTCGCCAAGGCGATCACCATGGTCCAGGAGCTCACCGACAAGCCGATCTGCATCGACTCCTCGGTCGTGGAGGCGCTCGAGGCCGGCCTGTCGGTCTACCAGGGCCGCGCGCTGGTCAACTCGGTCACCGCCGAGGACGAGCGGATGGCCCAGATCCTCCCGCTGGTGAAGAAGCACGACGCGGCGATCATCGCCCTGCCGAACGACGAGGACGAGATCCCGATGGAGGTGGAGAAGCGGGTCGAGCTGACCCGCAAGATCATCGAGGTCGCCACCACCGAGTACGGCATCGCCGCCGCCGACATCGTGATCGACCCGCTCGCGATGCCCATCGGCGCGGACCAGGGCGTCGTGGTCACGGTGCTGGAGACGATGCGCCGCATCCGCGACGAGTTCGGGGTGAACATGACCTGCGGCGCGTCCAACGTCTCCTTCGGCATGCCGTCGCGGCACGCGCTCGGCGCGGCCTTCCTCCCGATGGCGATGCAGGCCGGCCTGACGTCGGCGATCATGGACACCCGCACGCCGCAGATCGTCGAGGCCGTCAAGGCGGCCGACCTGCTGCTCGGCCACGACGAGTGGGGCGGCGCCTGGATCGCGGCCCACCGGGCCCGGCAGGCGGCCACCGCGTGAGCAGGCCATGACGTCGGGACCGGACGAGGGCGAGGAGTTCTCCCTCGACCACGTCCGTCGGGAGGGTCTGCTGCCCACGCCGGGCACGGAGACCGTCCCCCACGACGGCACCGGCCGGGTCGCGATCTCCTTCACCGTCGAGGACGCCGGCGGCGCGCCCGCGAGCGAGCGCGGCGTCCGGGTGCCGCCGGGCGTGACCGTCTTCGACTCCGCGTCGTGGAACGGCATCGCCATCGACTCGACCTGCGGCGGCCACGGGACCTGCCACAAGTGCAAGGTCCGCGTGGAGGGGCCGAGCCCGATCTCGCGCCACGACGTGCGCACGTTCAGCCGCGAGCAGCTCGACGCCGGGTGGCGGCTGGCCTGCCTCCAGCAGGCGACGCGCGACCTCGCCGTCGTCGTCCCGCCGCTGACGACGCGCCCCAAGGCGGCGACGGTGGGCGTCGGGCGCCAGGTGATCCTGCGTCCGGCCGTGCAGAAGAGGTACGTCGAGCTGAGCGAGCCCGACCTGTCCGACCAGCGACCCGACCTCCGGCGGCTGCTCGACGCGATCGACGATCTCGAGCCCCGACCTGACCTCCACGTGCTGCGCCGACTCCCGACCGTGCTGCGCTCCGCCGACTTCAAGGTGACCGCGGTGGTCGTCGACGAGGTGCTGGTCGACGTCGAGCCCGGCGACACCACCGAGCAGCGCTACGCCATCGCCTTCGACCTGGGCACCACGACCGTGGTCGCCACGCTGCTCGACCTGGCCCTCGGGACCCCGGTGGCCGTGGCCTCGATGCTCAACAAGCAGCAGCCGTTCGGGGGCGACGTGATCACCCGGATCAGCGCCACGATGATGGACCCGGACACGCTCCCCCGCCTCCAGCAGGCGGCAGCGGCGACGCTGGCGGAGCTCACCGGACAGGTCTGCGCCGAGGGTGGGGTCGACCCGGGCCAGGTCTACGAGGTGGCCGTCGCGGGCAACGCGACGATGACCGCGCTCGTGCTCGGCATCGACCCGGAGCCGCTCGGCGTCGCGCCCTTCGTGATGACGACCGAGCAGCCCCCGGCCGTCCTCGCCAGCGACCTCGGGCTCGCCGTGCACCCGGGGGCGCGGGTCTACTCGTTCCCGGCCCTCGGCGCGTACGTCGGGGGCGACATCGTCGCCGGGATGCTGGCGACCGGCATGGACCGGGACAAGCGCACCCGGCTCTTCATCGACGTGGGCACCAACTGCGAGATCGTCGTGAGCGACGGCAGCCGCATCGTGTCGACCGCGGCGCCCGCCGGACCGGCGTTCGAGGGCGGCGCGATCAAGTGCGGGATGCGCGCGGCGGACGGCGCGATCGAGGTGGTCCGGCTCGGCGCGACCGCCGAGGACGCCGTGGAGCTGGGGGTGATCGGCGACGTCGAGCCGAAGGGCCTGTGCGGCTCCGGCCTGGTCGACGCCGTCGCGGAGCTCGTCAAGGTCGGCCTGCTGGACGCCTCGGGGCGCTTCGTGCCGGACGAGGATGCGAAGAGCGTCGCGCCGGTGCTCGCCGACCGGCTCACCCGGATCGGCGAGGAGCGGGTCTTCGTGCTACACCGTCCCCACCCGGGCGCGCCACCGGAGGACTGCGTCGTGCTGTCGCAACGCGACGTCCGCGAGCTGCAGTTCGCGAAGGCGGCGATCTCGACCGGCTGGACACTGCTCCTGGAGGAGCTCGGCCTGGAGCACCGCGACGTCCAGCAGGTGCTGATGGCGGGCTCGTTCGGCAGCTACATCTCCCCCGCCTCCGCGGTCCGGATCGGCCTGGTGCCGAAGCTCCCCGTGCTGCGGATCGTCTCGGCCGGCAACGTGGCCGGCGAGGGCGCCAAGATGGCGCTGCTGTCGGTGCGCGAGCGGGCGGGGGCGGCGGCGCTGCTGCAGGAGGTGACCTATGTCGAGCTCTCCGACCGCCCCGACTTCAACGACCGCTTCGTCGACCAGCTCGGCTTCTGAGGCGCCGCGGCCCACCTGGGCGCTGGTGGCGTGCGGCGCCCTGGCCCAGCCGGCCGCCGCGATCGCCGAGCGGCGCGGGTGGCCGGTGGAGGTCCATCCGCTGCCTCCCCTGCTGCACAACCAGCCCCAGCTCATCGCCGACGAGGTCCGCGCCCTCGCCGAGCGGCTGCTGGCCACGGGCCGCCGCGTCGCGGTCGGGTACGCCGACTGCGGCACCTATGGCGCGCTCGACGAGGTCTGCCGCGACCTGGCGGTCGAGCGGCTGCCGGGTCTGCACTGCTACGACGTGCTCGCGGGGCCCGAACGCCTGGCACGCTTCTTCGAGGAGCAGCCGGGGACCTACGTTCTCACCGACTTCCTGGTCCGCTCCTTCGCGCGCACGGTGCTGCGCGAGCTCGGCCTGGACCGCTACCCCGAGCTGCGCGACGACTACTTCGGCACCTACACGCGGGTGGTCTGGCTCGCGCAGGAGCCGGACGACGAGCTGCGCGGGCTGGCCGAGCAGGCCGCGGCGGCGATCGGGCTGCCGCTCACCGTCGTCGACACCGGCCATGCCGGTCTGGAGTCGGCGCTCGCGGGACTGCTCACGCCTCCAGCCGGCTGAGCCAGTCCCGGCGCCAGGCCTCGGTCTCCGCGACCTGGTTGAAGGTGTACAGGTGCAGGCCCGTGACCCGCATCTGAGGCACGCCCAGGGTCGGGGCGCACCTCTCCACGAACGACTCGCCGGAGAACCCGCCGGGCGCGACGAGCCGTGCCATCAGCCCCTTCTGCTTGGCGAGGAACCGGGTGGAGTCGCCCACGCCGATCTTGGTGGCCATGCCGAGCAGCTTCGTACGCTCGACCGGGCCGGGCACGCCGAGCAGCAGCGGCAGCTCCACGCCGCGCCGCCGCACCCGCTGGAGCCAGTCCTTGATGACCGCGGGGTCGAAGGTCAGGTTGCTGACGATGTACGTCGCGTGCTTGCGCTTGTCCCACATCGACTGCACCGTGAGGTCGTCGTCGATGGTCGGATGGCTCTCGGGGTAGCCCGTCACGCCCACCTGTGCGAACGGGCTGCCGATCGCGGTGAGGTCCTCCAGCATCGAGATCGCGTCCTTGTAGTCGCCGACCGGGTCGGCGTCCCCGGCGGGCACGAAGACGTTGGCGATGCCGGCAGCGCCGAGACGGGCGGCCAGCTCCTCGAGCTCGGCGCGTCCGCTCACCATCCGGGCCGCCAGGTGCGGAACGACCGTGTAGCCGGCCGCCGCCAGCCGCTCGGCCGTGCCGACGGTGCGCTCCAGCCCCATGGACGGGGACGCGGTCACCGTCAGCGGCACCGTGGTCGGCACGGAGTCCAGGACCTTCGCCTCGACCGTGGCGGTCGGAAGGATCTCGTAGCGCGCGTTGCCGAGCAGTCGCCGGACGGTGGCACGATCGCTGTTGCGCATGAAGGAACTCTTTTCGTAATACGCACCGACCGTGCCAGAGTAGTCGGCCGCGCCCGGCGACGCCAGAGCGCTGACGGGGTTCGATCGCACGCGCACCCGCGGCTCGTCCCGCGGTCGACCGCCCGGCTCAGTCCTCGCCGCGCATCCGCGCCCAGCGCGCGCGCAGCGCGGCGGCACGGTGGGCGTTGCCGCGCAGCTGGACATAGCGCTCGCCGTACACCCACAGCAGGGCGTCGTCGAGGCGGCGGACCGCTCCGGGCGGGTAGCGATAGCCCATCCGCTCCCGCAGGGTGTCGTCGTCGACGGAGCGCAGCGCCTCGCCGAGCGCCGCCAGGGAGGTGATCCCGAGCTCGAGGACCAGGGCCGAGATCCAGGCGTAGTGGTCGGTGCGCGACCAGCCGGCGTCGGCGTACTGCCCGGCGAGGAAGGCGGCCAGCTCACGCGGGCTGATCCGCGGGTCCTCCCCCTCGAGCTCGTCGTCCTCGTCGACGTCGTCGGCCTCCGTCGGGCCCTCGCGCAGGAGGTCGCGGATCGTGGAGAACTCGCGGTCGGCGAGCTCGAGGAGCCCGGCGGCGAGGGTGAAGCGCCGATCGAGCTCGAGGACGTGCTCGGCGGGGACCGTGCCCTTGTAGCGGATGTCGTGCTCGAACTCCGCCCAGGCGTGCTGGAGCACGGTCCGGATCTGGATCGAGGCCTGGTGGCCCTGCAGCACGTCCTCCGGATCGTGACCGCCGGGCGCCAGGCCGACGACCAGATGCCGGCTGGAGTAGCCGAACCGCCCCTCGTTGGCCGTCTCCTGGCCCAGGTCGCGGTCGTCGTGGACGACGACCTGGTCGTCGAGGAGGTCGACGACGGCCTGCACGTCGCTGTGGACGTAGGTGATCACGCGGACCCCGACCTGGTCGGTGATCTCGCGCAGCGGGTCGGCGTACAGCGGACGGCCCGCGACGGTGCGCGCCGCCTTGGCCGCGAAGGACGAGACCGACTTCGTGCGCCCGGTGACGGTCAGGTAGTTGATGCCGGCCTCGTCGAGGATGGACGTCACCAGCTGGACGAAGCCGTCGGTCACCCGGCGCAGCCCGGGCTCCAGCTCCGCGTAGCGACGCACCGCGGCACCGATGTCGGTGCTCGCCGCGGCGTCGCGCGCCGGCCGGGGCGCCGGGACGAGGTCCGCGGGCAGGGTCGGGGTGACGATGTAGCCGGTCTCCAGGTCGCCATAGGTCGTGGTGTCCTCCGGCCGCCGCTCGGCGAACAACGCGACGTAGGCGCAGACCACCGCGTCGACCTGGTCCTCCACGACCCGCAGCTCGCTCTTGCGGGTCGCCGTCTCCGTCGCCGAGCGCAGGGACAGCCAGGCCGGGACGCCCCCGACGTGGAGCGGCGGCTCGGCGGCCGCGAGGCCCTCGAGCAACCCGAGCAGCACGAGGAGGTCGGCGCGCAGCTGTTCGAGGTCGCGGCCCGGCTTGTTCTTGTACTTCAGCGTCCGCCCCAGCCGGAACAGGGCGACGGTGGCCGGGTGCGGGTAGACCTCGATGGCCCGACGGGGGCGTCGCGAGCGCGGGTTGATGTCGAGACCCAGCAGCGCCGCGACCCGTGCGGCACGGGGCTGGTCGCGGAACTCCGGCTTGCCCGTGTTGGAGGGATGCGCGCCGGCGTCGAAGCGGGCGAAGTCCTTGTTGAGAGCGGCCTCCGCGGGTCGGTTGCCTGTCGCGTTGGCCACCACGATCGGGGCGTCGATCGCGACGAGGCAGTCCTCCTCCACGTAGGACGCCAGCGCGGCGACGATCTCGGCGTCGGTCCGCACGGCCGCCACGGCGCGCAGGTGGCCCTCGGCGTCGAGGACGGCCAGGCCGGTGGGCCTGCGCTCGCCCCAGGCGAGGTCGACTCCGACGAAGTGCATGCGCACGACCCTAGCGACCCGGGCGCCCGCGCTCGCTGGGTGAACGGGAGGTGAACGTGGCACGATGCCGCGGTGAACTCACCGGCCGTCGCGCTCTGGCGCCTCCTCGTCGCCGCCAGCGCGGCGACGGGAGTCGTCCTCGCCGCCCGGCAGTACGACGTGTGGTGGACCGCGCTGTCCCAGCTGTCCAACCTGGCCGTGGCCGGGTGCTTCGTCGGGCTGGCCCTGCGCGAGCCCCGCTCCCCCTGGCTGCGGGGCTCCCTGACCACCGTGATGGTGCTCGTCGGCCTCGCCTACGTGCCGATGCAGAACGGCAACCTCCTGCAGGCCTGGTCCCTGTTCGAGCACGTGCTCACCCCGACCCTGGTCGTCCTGGACTTCGTGCTGGTGGGCCGCAACCACCACCAGGTCCGGTGGTGGCACCCGCTGACCTGGCTGGCGCCGCCGGCGGCGTACCTGGGCTGGTACGTCGGCGCGGACCTCGGGGTGTACGCCGCCCTGGACGCCGGGCGGCCCGCCGAGTTCGGGCAGCGGGTCGCGGTCCTGCTCGGGCTGCTGCTGGTGACCGGCTTCGCGCTCTACCGGTTCGGATCCACCAGGACGCCGCCGCGCTTGTAGGCGCGCAGCAGGGGCGTCGCGCCGACCCGCTCCGCACCGCCGGCCCAGGCGGGGTCGGTGAGCAGCGACCGGAGGCCGTCGACGTCCGGCGTGGTCACGTCCACCAGCAGCTGGCCGTCGCCGCCGACGAAGGCGCAGTAGCGCACGAGCGGCGAGGCGACGAGTGCCTTGCCAACCTCCTCGACCCTCGCCGGGTGGACCCGCACCCACAGCAGGGTCTCCACGGGCAGCCCGAGCAGGGCGGGCTCGACGACGGCGCGGATCCGCAGCGCCCCGCGGCCGAGCAGCTGCTCGACCCGGCGCCGCGCCGTGGCGTCGGAGCACCCGAGCAGCTCCGCGATGTCCTGGAGCGGGGTGCGGCCGTCGGCGACGAGGGCGTCGAGCAGGCGCTGCTCACCCTCGTCGAGCTCGAACGCGGTCTCCGGCGAGAAGGGCTCCGTCGAGGCGACCGCCCCGAGGGCGTCGCCCTCCTCCGCGCTCAGCAGGCCCGGGGACCACTCCGCCACGGTGCGGAAGTACAGCAGAGCAGGGTCGGCCCGCACCTCCTCGACTCCGTCGAGTGCCGGCAGCTCGTCGAGGACGAGGCCGGCCAGGGTGTCGTACGGCGTCATCACCTCGGCGACGATCTCCGGTGCCCGGCCGACGGCGTACACGAAGATCGTGTCGCGGCGGGCCGCGACCGCCGCCGCGACCGAGGCGACCGCTCCGGACCGGCAGCGCAGGCGCACGATGTGCGTCGGGCTGGTGTTCGGCAGGCCCACGACCTGCACCGTGCGGTCCTCGAGGAGCGCCGCCCCCCGGCGCGCCACCGTGCGGACCGGCTCGCCGAGCACCTCCGCGATCCGGCGCCACGAGGCACGACCGTCGACCTGCAGGGCTCCGACGATCCGCCGCGACAGGGGGTCCAAGGGGGCACTCGACACGGGGCCAGTATCCGGCACGACCGCGCCGATCACGCCCGCGACGGCCCGCACGATCATGAATGCCTCACCACTTGGCTCATTCTAGTTACTTTTCCGAATCTGTTGACCTAGATCGGCAGTACGCCGCAGACTGTGGCTCAAACGCCTGTGCTCCGCGTCACGTTCGCGGGCCCCCATCCGAAGGAGCCACCGTGGTCGACGACCTCACCCGTGCCCGTGCCCGCGAGCTGGTCGAGGGCCAGCAGCGCGGCGACTTCTCCGCGCGCGAGGTGCTCGCCGCCCACCTCGATCGGATCGACCGGGTCAACCCCGTGGTCAACGCCCTCGTGACCATCGACCGCGAGGGTGCCGAGGCGGCGGCCGCCGCCGCCGACGCGGAGACCGCACGCCGCCGTGCCGAGGGCCGGCCGCTGCGGCCGCTGCACGGCGTGCCGATCGCGTTCAAGGACACCCATGCGACAGCCGGCATGCGGACGACCTACGGCTCGCCGCTGCACCGGGAGCACGTCCCCGCCGCCGACGACGAGGTCGTGCGGCGCATCGCGGACGCCGGCGCGGTGCGGGTCGGCAAGACCAACGTGCCGGAGTTCGCGGCCGGGTCGCACACCTTCAACGAGGTCTTCGGCGCGACGCACAACCCCTACGCCGTCGGTCGCACCGCCGGTGGCAGCAGCGGCGGCGCCGCGGCGGCGCTCGCGGCCGGCTTCCAGCCGGTCGCCGACGGCAGCGACATGGGCGGCTCCCTGCGCAACCCCGCCTCCATGTGCAACGTGGTCGGCCTGCGGCCCACGCCGGGACGGATCGCCGACCCGGCCACCGGCATGGCGTTCACCCCCCTCGCCGTGTCCGGCCCGATGGGGCGCACCGTGGACGACACGGCCCTGCTGCTCGGCGTGATGGCCGGCCCCCACCGCGACGACCCCCTCTCCGATCACGGCGGCGACTTGGCCGCCGAGCTCGCGGGGGGCGTCGACCCGGTCGACCTGCGCGGGCTGCGCGTCGCGTGGGCACCCACCCTGGGCGAGCGGGTCACCGTGGAGCGCCAGGTGCTCGACGTCCTGGAGCCCGCGGTGAAGGTCTTCGCCGGCCTGGGCGCCGACGTCGAGGAGGCGTGCCTGGACCTCGACGGCTCCGACGACGCCTTCCGCACCCTGCGCGCCGCCGAGTTCGACCTCCTCTGGGGCGAGCTGCTCGACGAACGGCCCGCGGACCTCAAGCCCGACCTCGCCTGGAACATCCGCGAGGGCAGGCGGCTCTCCGGCCGCGACGTGATGCGGGCCTTCGCGGAGGTCACCCGGCTGCACCGCGCCGCCCACACCTTCTTCGACGAGTACGACGTCCTGCTGGCCCCGGTCAGCCAGGTCGCGCCGTTCCCGGTCGAGATCCCCTGGCCGACGGACATCGAGGGCTCGGTCCAGCACACCTATCTGGACTGGATGGCCGCCAGCTACCTGCTCACCCCCCTGGGCGTTCCTGCCATCTCAGTGCCCGCGGGGTTCACGCCCGACGGTCTCCCGGTCGGTCTCCAGATCGTCACCCGGGCCCGGACCGAGTCCACCCTGCTCGGCATCGCTGCAGCATTCGAAGCAGCGACCGGCCACGGCCGCTGCGCCCCTCGCCTCCCGGAGGTCCTCTCGTGAACCCGTCCACCCCGCCCCTGGCGTGCCCACGGCGCCTCGCCATCGCCGCCGTGCCCATCGCCGGCTTCCTCTCGACGCCACTGCTGCCCTTCGTGAACGGCCCGCAGCTGTGGTTCGGCGTCCCCTCCGTGCTGGTGTGGACGGCCATCTGGGTCGTCGGCACGGTCGTGGCGCTGCAGGTCGTCGAGGCCGACTACCGCCGCGACGGCGGAGCCCAGGCCGACGCCGCCGAGCAGGCCGCCGGCGGCGACGAGGGGAGCGGGCGATGATCCTGACCACCGCCATCATCCTCGGCATCGTCGCGCTGGGCGCGCTCGGCATGAGCGGGCGGCGCAGCACGACCATGGCCGACTGGACCGTCAGCGGGCGCGGCTTCCCGCGGTGGACCTCCTGGTTCCTGCAGGCCGGCGAGTCCCTGACGACCTTCAGCTTCCTCGGCCTGGCCGGCATCGCCTTCGGGGGCGGCGTCGTGGGCGTCTTCGCCCTGGCGTACCTGTCCATCTCCGCCATCGGCCTCTACTTCGTCGCACCGCGGATCCGGCAGCTGGGCCAGGAGCGGCGCTACCTGACCCAGGCCGACTTCTTCGCCGACCGCTTTGGCAGCCCGGTCCTCGGCAAGGTCGCCGCGGTCGTCGGCGCGGTCTTCCTGCTCCCCTACCTGCAGCTGCAGATCACCGGCCTCGGCCTGATCGTCGAGCTCGCCACGGGCAGCGCCGCGGGACGCGGGCTCTCGATGGTCGTCGCCAGCGCCCTGGTCGTCGTCTTCGTCGTCTGGTCGGGCATCCGCGGGATCGCGCGGGTGGCCATGGTCAAGGACGTCCTGATGATCGCGGCACTGCTCGTCGTCGTGGGCGGCGCCGTCTTCGGCATCGCCGGCATCCCCGAGTCCTTCGCCCACATCCACAGCGTCGGACCGCAGCTGCTCGACTTCAGCCAGCCGGGCTGGGACACGACCTTCTTCCTGACCGCGGTGGTGGTCACCGGGATCGGTGCGGGCCTCAACACCTTCCCGCACCTGTGGCCGCCGGTGCTGGCCGCCAAGTCCGGCGAGGTGCTGCGCAGCAACTACAAGTGGCTCGCCCTCTACCAGCTCATGCTCTTCGCCCCGATCCTCGTCGGCCTCATCGCCACCCAGGAGCTCGCGGCGGGCACCGCCGGCAACCACGTCCTGCTCGACACCGCGAACGCCACCCTCCCGCAGTGGCTCGTCGCCGTCGTCGCCATCGCGGGAGCCTCGGCCGCCATGGTCCCTGCGGCCGCGATCGCGATGGGCATCTCCTCCCTGGTGTCGACCAACCTCGTGTCGGTCCGCGAGTCGCTCCGGCTGCGGGTCAACACCTTGTTCGTCGTCCTCGCGATCGTGCTCTCCCTCGGCTTCGGCCTGGCGAACTCCGACATCGCCTCGCTCCTGCTGCTGACCTACGGCGGGCTGACCCAGATGGCCCCGGCCACCCTGCTGGGCCTGCGCCGGCGCGTCACCGTCGGCGCCGTGCCGGTGCTCCTGGGCATGGTGGTCGGCGTCGCCACGGTCGCGTGGATCACCTTCTTCGAGGTACCGGTCGGCAGCTGGGACTCCGGCCTGATCGCGCTCGCGCCGAACCTGGTCGTCCTGGTCGTGGCGGAGGCCGTGCGCCGCGCACGCCACGGCACCCGCGTCGAGACACAGCAGCCCGCCGCCGCCTCGGTCTGAGCACGGCCCCTCGCGGCGCAGTGCATCGGTTCTGCCGATGCACTGCGCCAAAAGGATTCGTTTGCCAGAGGACCCGGCTCGTCACGACGATGGGTGGTGCGCCTCACACCCATTGGAGAAGAACCATGACCGACCAGTCCGTCGTCGAGAAGCACACCATCGGCTACGTCCCACCGGAGGACCGCCACGGCAAGGTCCGCGACCTGTTCACCCTGTGGTTCGGGACGAACATCGCCCCCCTGCCCGTCGTCACCGGCGCCGCCGGCGTCACCGTCTTCGGCCTCGACCTCTTCTGGTGCGTCGTCGCCATCGTCGTCGGACACCTCGTCGGCGGCGTCTTCATGGCCCTGCACTCGGCGCAGGGACCGCAGATGGGCATCCCGCAGATGATCCAGAGCCGCGGCCAGTTCGGCTCGTACGGCGCGCTGATCGTCGTGGTGATCGCGGCGGTGATGTACCTGGCCTTCTTCGCCTCGAACATCGTGCTCGCCGGGCAGTCGCTGCACGGGATCGCCGACCCGGTCCCCGTCGAGGCGGGCATCGTCCTCGGCGCGTTGGGATCCGGCCTGATCTGCGTGATCGGCTACAAGTTCATCCACGCGCTCAACAAGGTCGCCACCTGGGTGCTCGGCGTCGGCATCGTGCTCGGCACCGCCGCGATCTTCGTGTCCGGCCTGCCTGCCGGCTTCTGGACCCAGGGCGGCTACACCACCGCGGGCTTCCTCGCGACCGTCTCGCTCGCCGCCCTGTGGCAGATCGCCTTCGCGCCCTACGTCTCGGACTACTCGCGCTACCTCCCGGCCGACGTCGGCGTGCGGGCCACCTTCAACGCCACCTACCTCGGCTGCACCCTCGGCTCGATCCTGCCGTTCGTCTTCGGCGCCATCGTCGCGCTGGCGATGAAGCCCGGCATCGACGTGATGACCGGCGTGCGCGACACGACGGGTGCGTTCGGCACCCCGCTGCTCGTGCTCTTCCTGCTGTCGGTGATCAGCCACAACGCGCTCAACCTCTACGGCACGGTGCTCTCGGTCATCACCTGTGTGCAGACCTTTGTGGCGCGCTGGATCCCCACCGCCCGCAGCCGGGTCGTGCTGTCCGTCGCGGTGATGGTCGCGTCGACCTACTTCGCGATCGGCGTCTCCGGCGACTTCATCTCCCACTTCGTCGACATCGTCCTCGCCCTGCTGGTCGTGCTCGTGCCGTGGACCGCCATCAACCTGATCGACTTCTACCTGATCCACCGCGGCAACTACGACATGGACTCGATCTTCGCGGCCGACGGCGGCATCTACGGACGGTTCAACGGCCAGGCGATCCTCGCGTACGTGATCGGCATCGCGGTCCAGATCCCGTTCATGAACACCCCGCTCTACGCCGGCACCGTCGCCGACGAGCTCGGCGGAGCCGACCTGAGCTGGATCATCGGCCTCGTCGCGACCGGCCCGGTCTACTACTTCCTGGCCCGTGGCCGGAAGCTGGCCCCGAGCGAGCTGGCGCCCGCCGTCACCGCCTGACCGCTCCCCTGCCGACGGGCAGGTCGCACCGGAGGGGAGGAGATCCTGCGGGATCCCTACTCCGGGCGGCCTGCCCGTCGGCGTGCCACGCGCACCGAGGAGCGGACGAAGGCCTGGGCACGCGCGGTCAGCCGGACCCCCTTCATCGAGGCGACCACGATCTCCAGCGGGTCGACCGGGTCGCTGATCTCGAGCGTGACGACCTCGGCCCCGTCGTACGTCGTGCGGCTGGCCGGACGCTGGTTGAGGACCGACCAGCCCTGACCGTTGGCCACCATCGCCCGTACGGTCTCGAAGCCCGCGGTGCGGTGGCGGATCTGCGGACGGAAGCCCGCGGACGCGGCGATCCGCTCGAGATAGGGCCCGCTGTGCGGCAGGTCCAGCAGGACCATGGGGTCGTCCGCGAGCTCCGCGAGGGCGACCCGCTTGCGACGCGCGAGCCGGTGGCCCTTGCCGACCAGGACATAGGGCGCCGCGAGGCCGATCCGCACGTGGTCGATGTCGTCGTCCAGGTCGTAGCCGTACATCAGGGCCAGCTCGCACCGGCCGGAGCGCAGCGCGTGCTTGAGAGCCGCGTGCTCGTCCTCGACGACCGAGACCCGGATGCCCGGATGGTCCGCCTCGCACGCGGCCAGCAGCCGCGGCAGCTCGAAGGGACCGAGGGTGGTGAAGCAGCCGACCACCAGCTCACCGACGAGTGCCTGGCCTGCGGAGCGGGCCACCTCGACCAGCTCGCTGGTGTGGACGAGATAGCTGCGCAGCTCGCGGTAGAACTCCTCGCCCGCGGCGGTGAGGGTGAGGCCCCGCGCGTGGTGGCGGAGCAGCAGCTGGACGCCGAGCTCCTTCTCCAGCTGGGCCACGGCCGTCGAGACCGCCGACTGGGAGACCATGAGCTGCCGCGATGCGGCCGTCATGCTGCCTTGCTCGGCAGCGGCGGCGAAGTACCGCAGCTGGGTCAGGGTGAAGGCGGGTTCGGCCATGCGGCCATCCTGCCGCAGCTCACGCGTCGCTGCCGCCGGACGCGTCGAGGTTCGCGAGCGTCTCGGGCTCCAGCAGCGCATCGAGGATCTCCGGGTCGACGCCACCGGTGGCCAGCGCCAGCGCGCGGACGTCGCCCGCACCGCTCAGCGCGGCCTTGGCGATCTCCGCCGACCTCGCGTAGCCCAGCAGCGGCGTGAGCGCCGTGGCCAGGCCGGCGTTGGCGGCGGCCGCCGCCGCGAGTTTGGGGCCGTCGACGTCGATGCCGTCCACGCACAGCTCGCGCAAGGCGTCGAAGGCGGCGGCGGCCCAGTCGAAGCCCTGGAGCAGGCCGTGCCCCATCACCGGCTCGAAGGCGTTGAGCTGCAGCTGGCCCGCCTCCGCGGCCATCGTCACGGTGACATCGGTGCCGATCACCCAGAAGGCGACCTGGTTGACCATCTCCGGGATGACCGGGTTCACCTTGCCGGGCATGATGCTGGAGCCCGCCTGGCGCGCCGGCAGCCGGAGCTCGCCGAAGCCGGCCTGCGGACCGGAGCCGAGCAGCCGGAGGTCGTTGCAGATCTTCGAGACCTTCACCACGATGCGCTTCAGCACGCCGGAGACCTGGACGAACGCGCCGGTGTCGCTCGTCGCCTCGACGAGGTCCCCGGCCCCGACCACCGGCAGTCCGGTGATCTCGGCGAGATGGCGGACCGCTCGCCGGCGATAGTCGGGATGGGCCGTGATGCCGGTGCCGATGGCCGTCGCGCCGAGGTTGATCTCGCACAGCAGCGCGCGCGAGTCCGCCAGGCGGGCCAGCTCCTCGCGCAGGGTGACCGCGAACGCGCCGAGCTCCTGCCCGACGGTCATGGGCACCGCGTCCTGCAGCTGGGTCCGGCCGATCTTGGGCACCGAGCGGAAGGCGACGGCCTTCGCGGCGAAGGCGTCGGCCAGGCGCGCCGTGGCCTCCGACAGGCGGTCGATCGCCGCCACGAGGGCGAGGCGTACGGCGGTCGGGTACACGTCGTTGGTCGACTGGCAGCGGTTCACGTGGTCGAGCGGGTCGATCTCGTCGTACCTGCCCCGCGGCAGCCCGAGGACCTCGAGCGCGCGGTTGGCGATCACCTCGTTGGCGTTCATGTTCGTCGACGTTCCGGCGCCGCCCTGGATGACGTCGACGACGAACTGGTCGTCGAGCAGCCCGAGGCGGACCTCCTCCGCCGCGGCGGCGATCGCGTCGTACCGGCGGTCGTCGAGCAGCCCGAGGTCGTGGTTGGCCCGGGCGGCCGCGGCCTTGACCGCGCCGAGGGCGGCCACCAGCGTCCGGTGGCTGCCGACCGGCGTGCCGCTGACGGGGAAGTTGGTCAGCGCCCGCGCGGTGTGCACGCCCCAGTAGGCGGCCGCCGGGACCTCGTGGGGGCCGAGCGAGTCGTGCTCGGTGCGGGTGAGCGAGAGCTCTGCGGTCATGGTGCGGTCGTCTCCTCGACGACGTCGAGCGCGGTCCAGGCCAGCGCGGTCGCGGCGTCGAGGAGCGCCTCCTCGGCGTCCCCGCCGACGCAGTGCGCGGCGAACTCGGGCTGGTGGTTGAGGGCGGAGCCGGAGTTGATCCCGACGTAGGGGTGGATCGCGTTCACGACCTGGGACACGTTGCCCATGTCGGTGGACGCGCGGTTCATCCGGCGGGCTGGCGAGTGGTCGTCGAAGACGCGACCCAGCTCCTCCGCGTTGCGCCGGTACGACGCCAGCGCGGGCGCGAAGGTGCGGAACTCGGCGTAGGGCTTGCTCTCGGGAGTCACCGTGAGAGTTGCTCCGGTGGCGAGGGCCCCGGCCTCGAAGCAGCGCCAGACCCGCTCCTCGGTCTCGGCGAGCTGGGCCAGGCTCTCCGCCCGGACGTACCAGCGCCCCTCGGTGCGGGCGGGGATGGCGTTGGGCGCCTCTCCCCCGTTGGTCATCACGCCGTGGACCCGCACGCTCGGCGGGAGCTGCTGGCGGAGCAGGCCGACGGCCACCTGGGCGATCGTGAAGGCGTCGGCGGCGTTCACGCCCTGCTCGGGGTACGCCGCCGCGTGGGCCGCCTTGCCGCGGTACTCCACGTGCGAGTGGGACACGGCGAAGGGCTCCGCCTCCGCCACGTCCACCGGGGCGGGATGGGCCATCATCGCCAGGTCCAGCCCGGCGAAGGCACCCCGCTCGAGCAGCTCGATCTTGCCGCCCCCGCCCTCCTCGGCCGGGGTGCCGTAGACCTCGATGGTCAGCCCCGTCGCGTCGGCGAGCGGCGCGAGGGCGCGAGCCGCACCGACGGTGATCGCCGAGATCAGGTTGTGGCCGCAGGCGTGGCCTAGGCCCGGCAGGGCGTCGTACTCCGCGCACAGGCCGAGCCGGAACGGGCCGGAGCCGTAGGTCGCGAGGAAGGCGGTCTCCAGCCCGAGATAGGCCGGCGTCACGGCGAAGCCGGCCTCCTCGAGCGTCTCGGCGACCCAGCGCGAGGAGCGGTGCTCCTCCCAGCCGGTCTCCGGGTGGGCGTGCAGCTGCTCGGAGAGCCGCACGAGCCGCGCGGCGTCGCGGGCGACCGTCGCCGCGGCGCTCCGCTTCGCCGGGCTCGTCGGTTCCGTCGGGGTCGTCGGGGCCATCGGTCACTCGTCCCCGGGGACGCCGTACGACGGGGCGGCGGTCGGGTCCAGGCCGCGGGTCACGTAGTCGTCGCGCTGCGGCAGCCACACGTCCAGCAGCGAGCGCAGCTCGGCGATCGGCTCCTCGCTCCAGTCGACGCGCAGGTCGGTGACCCGCCAGGCGACGTCGCGGACGACGGAGAGCCCGGCGGAGTGCAGCGGACCCGCCTCGCCACCTGCCGCGAGACCGGCCTCGAGGGCGGCGATCAGCCGCTCCTCGAGCTCCCCACCCGCCGCGGCGAAGGCGGCGACGACGCTGTCGACGACCTCCGGCGCGGCGAGCAGGTTGCCGGCGGCGACCACGTCGGGCGCAACGACGTGGTGGTGCACGCCGAGGGAGCCTGCGCCGCTGAACGCGGCACCCGCCCCGTCGAGTCCGAGCACCGTCAGCTGCCGGTGCTCGATGTGCTGGCGGTCCTGGGTGACGGCGGCGAGGGCCGCCCGCGCGTCGAGACCACTCGCCAGCGCGTCGAGCAGCTCGGTGCCCAGGCGCGGGTCGGTGATGTTCTGCGACGACGCGCCTCCGACGCCGGGGCGCAGGTGGATGCACCGGGCGGCGACGGCCGGGCTGGACGAGGTGACCGCGATCCCGACGGCGCCCGTGCCGTCGGTGCCGAGCACGGAGAAGGTCACGCGACCACCGCGATGGCGTCGACCTCGACCAGCCACTCGGGCCGGGCCAGGGCGGAGACGACGATGCCGGTCGAGATCGGGTGGACGCCCCGGGTCCACCGGCCGATCGTGCGGTAGACGGTCTCGCGGTAGCGCGGGTCGACGATGTAGATGGTGAGCTTGACCAGGTGCTCCATCCGGGCCCCCGCCTCCTCCAGGAGCATCTTGATGTTCGCCATCGCCTGCTCGGTCTGCGCCTCCACGTCGCCGATGCCGACCGACTCGCTGGTGTCGAGGTCCTGTCCGATCTGGCCGCGGACGTAGACGGTGTCGCCGGCACGGACCGCCTGGCACAGGTCGTTGTCGAGGTTCTGCTCCGGATACGTGTCCCGCGTGTTGAAGGGGCGGATGCGGGTGTGGCCGCCGACGACGATGCTCATGGACCCAGTGGACCGGAAGCCCGGTCATGTGTCCAACAGATCTTTCCGAAGTCTTGCATCTGGCGACGCGATGTCTCGTCGATGGGTGCTCATTGCATCGACGGATCAGATGTCTTAGGCCGACAACATCTGTTGGACACGGGGTTCGCGGAGCCGGAGGATCGACGGGAGAAACCCGTGGAGCGAGGCACTGAGAGTGAGGTTGGGATGTCGGACCAAGAGGTGGAGGTCGTCGTCGTCGGCGCCGGACAGGCCGGCGTGGCGATGAGCGAGCACCTGAGCGACAACGGCGTTCCGCACCTCGTGCTCGAGCGCGACCGGATCGCGGAGCGCTGGCGGACGATGCGATGGGACTCCCTCGTCGCGAACGGGCCGGCCTGGCACGACCGCTTCCCGGGCATGGAGTTCCAGGACGTCGACGGCGACGCCTTCGCGACCAAGGACCAGGTCGCGACGTACTTCGAGGCCTACGCCGAGAAGATCAACGCCCCCATCCGCACCGGCGTCGACGTGACCTCGGTGACCCGCAACGAGGGACGCCCGGGCTTCCGCGTGGAGACCTCCGACGGGGTCATCGACGCCCGGTACGTCGTCGCCGCCACGGGGCCGTTCCAGCGCCCCGTCATCCCGCCGATCGTGCCGGACGGCGCGACGGTTGCGCAGATCCACTCCAGCGACTATCGCAACCCCGACCAGCTGCCCGACGGCGCGGTCCTCGTCGTGGGCGCGGGCTCCTCGGGCGTGCAGATCGCCGACGAGCTGCGGCGCTCGGGTCGCGAGGTCTTCCTCTCCGTCGGACCCCACGACCGCCCGCCCCGCAGCTACCGCGGCCGCGACTTCTGCTGGTGGCTGGGCGTCCTCAACCTGTGGGACCTCGAGACGCCGCCCGCCGGCGCGGAGCACGTGACCATCGCCGTCAGCGGCGCCCGTGGCGGGCACACCGTCGACTTCCGCGCGCTCGAGGCGATCGGCATCCAGCTGGTCGGGATGACCGACACCTTCGCCGACGGGGTGCTGCGCTTCCGCGAGGACCTCGCCGAGAACATCACCCGCGGCGACCTCAACTACCTCGCCCTCCTCGACGCCGCGGACGCCTACGTCGAGCGCAACGGACTGGACCTGCCCGAGGAGCCGCAGGCGCGGATCCTCGGCCCCGATCCGCAGGCCGCCCGGGAGCCGCTTCTCGCCCTCGACCTCGCCGCGGCCGGCGTGACGTCGATCGTGTGGGCCACCGGCTTCGCGCTCGACTACGGCTGGCTCCAGGTCGATGCCTTCGACGAGGCCGGCCGCCCCCAGCACCGCCGCGGCGTCTCCTCTGAGCCCGGGGTCTACTTCCTCGGCCTGCCGTGGCTCTCGCGTCGCGGGTCCAGCTTCATCTGGGGGGTCTGGCACGACGCCAAGCACATCGCCGGCCACATCGCCACGCAGCGCAGCTATCTCACCCACGGCGGCTGACGGCGCCGCCGTACCGCAGCAGAAAGCACCGCACCCCGGGCCTCACACGGAGACCCGGGGTGCGGCTTCCTGCCCCAGCTGGCACGGTTGCGCCTCACGCCAGCTGGGTGACCTCACGCCGGAAGGGTACGACGTCGTTCGAAGGCAGCACGGCGTCGAACTCCTCGGCCGCGCGCCGACCGGACCACACCGCGGCGGCGATCGTGCCCGGGGCCCAGGCGTCACCGACACCGCGCACGGAGGCGATCTCGCCCGCGTCGCGGCGTGCGACCAGCTCGAGATAGAGCTCCTCGCGGGGCAGTCGCGCGGTCACCATGACGACCGCGTCGCACGTGAGCTCGCGCTCCACGCCGGCGTAGACGTCGCGGACCCGGACCCCTCCGACGCCGACGCTCGTCACGGCGTGGTCGGTGATCCGGGCGATGCCGCTCTCGATCAGGCGGCGCTGGATCCGGTTCACCTCGAAGGTGTTGTTGGTCCACGACGACACCTGGGCGCCGGGGGTGACGATCGAGACGTCGTAGCCCCTCTGGGCGAGCAGCTCGGCGAGCACACCACCCATGTAGTAGTGGTCGTCGTCGTAGACCACGACGCTCCTGCCGTCGGGCAGCCGGCCGGCGAACAGGTCGTCCGGGCCGAGCACCTGGGCGCCCTCGGTGATCGGCAGCGCCGTCGTGTGGAAGCGGGCGACGCCGTCGGTGCGCCAGGTGGCACCCGTCGCCGTGACCACGTGCTCGAAGCCGAACTCGACGATGTCGTCGGCCGTCATCGGGCTCTCGCGGTAGATCTCGACGTTGGGCAGCTCGGCCAGGGCCGCCTCGCGGTACTCCTTGACCCGGCCCCAGGCGGACAGCCCGGGCAGTGCCGACTCCTGGGTGACGCGCCCGCCGAGGTCGCGCGACGCCTCGGCGAGGACGACGTCGTAGCCGCGGACGCCGAGCGCCCGCGCCGCCTCCAGGCCGGAGGGACCCGCGCCGACGACGAGGATCCGCGCGTCACTCTCCTTGGCGCGGACCCGCTCCGGGTGCCAGCCCCGGCGCCACTCCTCCCCCATGCTCGGGTTCTGGGTGCACCGGATCGGCGACATGGTCAGGTCGCCCGAGACGCAGATGTTGCAGCCGATGCACTCGCGGATCAGCTCGAGCCGGCCGTCGCGGATCTTGTTCGGGAGGAAGGGGTCCGCGATCGACGGGCGGGCCGCGCCGATCAGGTCGAGGATGCCCGCCTTGATCTGGCGCACCATGGCGTCCGGAGAGGTGAACCGGCCGACGCCGACCACCGGCTTGGTGGTGAGCTTCTTCAGCCCGGCGACGAACTCCTCCTGTCGACCCTCGGGCGCGAACCGGGAGGTGACCGAGTCGCCCTCCCAGCTGCCCATCGCGAAGTCCCAGAGGTCGGGGAGCTCGCCGAGCTCGCGGAGCACGCCCTCGATGTCCTCGCGGGTGATGCCGCCGTCGATCTCCTCCTCCACGGTGATCCGGCAGGCCACCGCGGCGCGCCCGGCGACCTCGTCGAGGGTGTCCTCCAGCAGCTCCTTGAGCAGGCGCATCCGGTTCTCCAGCGAGCCGCCGTACTCGTCCGTGCGCTGGTTGTAGCGCCGCGAGAGGAAGTGGTGGACACCGCTGTAGCCGTGAGCGCCGTAGACGTAGATGACGTCGTAGCCCGCCTCGAGCGAGCGGCGTACGGCGTTGCGGTGCCAGCGCCGCAGGTCGGCGATGTCCTGCGTGGTCATCGCCCGGGCCTGGATCGGCGCGATCGTGTCGGGCGCGACCGGGAGGTGTCCGGGCCCCAGCGGGGTCTCGCGGCTGAGCTGGTTGGGGGCGTTCATGCCGTTGTGCGCCAGCTCGATGCCGGCCAGGCCACCGCCCTCGTGGATCGCGTCGGCGATCCGCTTGAGGGCGGGCAGGTCCTGGTCGTCCCAGATCCGCAGCTCGATGAACGGCGCGATGTCGGACGTCGCGTGGATCTCCACCTGCTCGGTGCAGACCACCGACCAGCCGCCCTCGGCCTTGATCTTGCGCATCGCCGCCTGGGCGCTGGGGTCGCGATAGCCCATGCCGTTGCAGTGCGGCACCTGGTAGAAGCGGTTCTTCGTGGTGAGCGGCCCGATCTGCACCGGCTCGAAGAGGATGTCGTAGGGCGCAGCCACGGGGGTCTGCTCGGTCATCGGGTGGGCTCCTCGGCGGTGGCGGGCGGGGTGGCGGGCGGGGCGGTGGGGACGGGGGCGCCGACGGCGCCGCGGACCCGGGCGCCGCGGACGTAGCCCACGGCGCAGAGGGCGAGCAGGCAGGCGAGGGTGCCGAGCGTGAAGACCTCGAAGGTCGTCTGGCTCACGCCCCAGATGTCCCGGAAGGGATAGGCCTGCCCGAAGAGCCGCTCGAGCGTCCCGGGGAAGACGGCGACCCAGGAGCCGAGCAGCACCCAGGCGAAGGCGGTCCAGCCCAGGGCGGCGAAGCCGGCGTCGGACACCGGGACGCGGAAGGGCCGGTGCCGCTCGGGATAGCGGGTGCGCAGGCGGATCGCGGCGGGGATCACGAGCAGGTAGCTGAGCAGGAAGGTCGAGATCGAAATGGTCAGCACGACCCCGAACACCGAGGCGCCGGAGCCGGTGACCTGCATCGCGACGAGCATGAAGGTCGTGGACACGACGCCGGAGAGCAGGTTGACGCGCACCGGCGTGCCGAGCCCGGCGTGGAAGCGGCCGAAGAAGCCGCCGAAGAACGACCCGTCCGCCGCGGTCATCGCCTGCATGCGGTCGGAGATGATCATCCAGGCCGCGCCCTGGCTCATCAGGATGTAGACGAAGACGAAGGCGGTCAGCGTGAGCAGTGCGTCCGCCGCGCCGCCGTACACGGAGTAGACGGTGCCAACGGCGTCGAGCAGCCCGCCGATGCCGGTGATGTCCTCGGTCGGGACGACCAGCAGGATCGCGAAGATCGGCAGCAGGTAGCACGCCGCCGCGGTCGCGCAGGAGCGGAAGATCGAGACCGGTACGTCGCGCGCGGGGTTCTCCATCTCGCCGGCCGCGCTGTTGGACGACTCGAAGCCCAGGTAGGCGAAGAGCAGGATCGGCACGGAGCCGAACAGGCCGAGCAGGGACGGGCTGAAGTCGCCGGGGCTGATGCCCACGACACCGTTCTTCACGGCGTAGATCGCGGTGGTGAGGACGAAGAAGACCAGCAGCCCGATCTTGAGCAGGGCTCCGCTCGTGGGCAGCCACTTGCCCTTCTGCAGGCTGACGATCGCCGCGAGCACGGTGACCCAGATGAAGACGATCTTGAACAGGTAGTCGCCGAAGGAGCCGTGCTCGAGCGGGGTGATGTAGCTGCTGATCGTCTCGGCGGCCAGGAACGCCATCGAGCCGCCGACCCAGACGGGCTGGGTGATCCAGGTCAGGATCGCGGCGACCGCGCCGGCCGGACGGCCGAAGGCGTCGCGCACCCAGGTGTAGGCGCCGCCCTCCTCGCTGAACGCGGCCCCGGTCTCGGCGAAGATCAGGCCGTAGGGCACCAGGAAGAACACGGCGAGCACGAGCGCCCAGGTGAACGCCTCCGCGCCGTACAGCGAGACCTGCCCGAGGGTCTCGAGGCCGACGACCGCGGCGATCATCAAGAAGACGATGTCGAAGCGCCGCAGCGTCTTGTGCAGCAGCGCGTGCTGCTCGGCGGCGAGCTCGGTGGGTTGGTTGGTCTGCGTCATGGTGGTCCCTAGGCGGTCGAGTGGTCCTGCGGGGGTCAGTGGTTGATCCAGACGGTCTTGAGACCGACGTACTTGTCGAGCGCGTGCAGCGACAGGTCGCGGCCGAAGCCGGACCCCTTGAAGCCGCCGAAGGGCGTCCAGGCGCTGAAGGCGTCGACCCCGTTGACGGTCACCGTCCCCGCGTGGATCCGCTCGGCCAGCCGGTGGGCGCGGCTCAGGCTGCCGGTCGCCACGGACGCGGCGAGACCGTAGGCGGTGTCGTTGGCCAGGGCGACCGCCTGATCCTCGGTGTCGAACGGCGTGATCGCCAGGACCGGCCCGAACACCTCCTCGCGGGCGAGGGCGGACTCCGGGTCCACGCCGTCGAACACGGTCGGCTGCACATAGCAGTCGCTCCCGTCGCGGGTCACCCGCTCTCCGCCGGTGACCAGGCGGGCTCCGGCGGCGCGGGCGCCGTCGACGTACGCCATGATCCGGTCGGTCTGCTCGGCGGAGACGATCGCGCCCATGCCGGCGGCCGGGTCGAGCGGGTCGCCTGGCGCGTACGCCGCCGCCTCGGCCGCGACGAGCGCCACGAGCTCCTCGTGGACCTCGCGCTGGACGAGGACCCGGGAGTGCGCCGAGCACACGGCGCCCTGGTTGAACCAGATGCCGAAGGCGGTCTGCTTCGCGGTCGCGGCCAGGTCCTCGGCGTCGGCGAAGACCAGGTGCGGGCTCTTTCCACCGCACTCGAGCCAGACCTGCTTGAGGTTCGACTGTCCGGCGTACTGCAGGAAGTAGGCGCCGACCTCGGTCGAGCCGGTGAAGGCGAGGACGTCGACGTCGGGGTGCAGGCCCAGGGCGCGGCCGGTGGTCTCGCCCAGCCCGGGGACGACGTTGAGTACGCCGTCCGGGATCCCCGCCTCGGCGGCCAGCTCGGCGATCCGCAGCGCCGAGGACGGCGACTGCTCGGCGGGCTTGAGCACCACGCTGTTGCCCGCGGCCATGGCCGGCGCGACCTTCCAGGCGAGCATGTCGACGGGGTAGTTCCACGGCACGACGGCGCCGACGACGCCGAGCGGGACGCGCCGGACCAGGCCGAGGGTCCCGGGCGGGGTGGGCGCGACCTCGTCGTTGATCTTGTCGATCGCCTCGGCGTAGTAGCGGAAGAGGCCCACCGAGAAGGGCAGGTCGAGCTCGTGGGCGTCGACCACCCGCTTGCCCATGTCGAGGGAGTCGAGCACGGCCAGCTCGGCGGCGTGCTCGGCGAGGAGGTCGGCGAAGCGCAGCATCCGCTCGCGGCGCAGGGCCACCCCCGCGCGGCTCCAGACGCCGGAGTCGAAGCTCGCCCGGGCCGCGCGGACGGCCGCGTCCACTCCCTCCGCGCCGGCGTCGGCGACCTCGCCGAGAAGGGCACCCGTCGCGGGGTTGCGGTTCTCGAAGGTCGCGGCGCCGATCTCGACGTGCTTCCCGCCGATGAACGGACGGGTGGGGAGGACGACCTCGGCGGCCGCGGCTCGCCAGTCCTGGTGGGTGCGCACAGGCAGATCCTTTCTTTGCGCTTCGGCGCAAATATGACCCGAGTCACCTGGCCCTGTCAACGACCGGTCGCGCACCAGGCCCGGGCGCTACGGTGGTGGCCATGGCACGACGCAAGGACCAGGCAGCGCGACGCGAACACCTCATCGCCGCGACCCTGACGGTGATCGCGCGGCACGGGCTGAACGGCGTGACGATGAAGAACATCGCCGAGGAGGCGGGCATCTCCCCGCGCCTCGTCGCGTACTACTACCCGGAGCTGGACGGGCTGGTGGAGGCCGCCCACCAGGCCGCGACGGACCGCTACTACTGGTCGCGACACCAGGTCGTCGAGGGCGAGCTCTCCCCCGTCGAGAAGCTGGGACGGCTCATGTACTCCGGGCTTCCCCGCGGCGAGGACCTGCTCCTGAGCCAAGTGCTCGACGAGATCTCCGTGAGTGCCAGCCGGAGCCCGATGCACGCCACCTTGATGACCTTGCTCTTCGACCGCGAGGTCTCGCTGTACACGGCGGTGCTCGAGGTCGGCCGCGCGACCCAGGTCTTCACCCTGGCCGACTCCGCGGAGGCCATCGCCCGGAACTTCGTCGCCCTCGAGGACGCCTTCGGCCTCCACCTGCTGGCCCACAACTCGTCCCTCAGCCTGGAGCAGGCGGAGGCCCAGCTGGCCAGCTATGCCTGGGCGGCGACGGGAGTCCGGGTCCTGCCGACCGACCCGAATCTGCCGTCACCGGCAAAGAACCAGGCCTAGCGCACGCCCCACGAGTAGGTCTGCTTGCGCAGCTTGAGGTAGACGAGGGTCTCGGTGGTCATCACGCCGGGGATGGTGCGGATCCGGCGGGAGATGATCTCGAGCAGGTGCTCGTCGGTCTCGCAGACGACCTCCGCGAGGAGGTCGTAGGACCCGGCGGTGATGACGACGTAGTCGACCTCCTTCACCTCCGCGAGCGCATCCGCGATCGGCTCGAGCTCGCCCGTCGCACGGATGCCGATCATCGCCTGGCGCGCGAAGCCGATCTCGGTGGGGTCGGTGACCGCCACGACCTGCATGACCCCGCTGTCGACGAGACGCTGGACCCGCTGGCGCACCGCGGCCTCCGAGAGGCCCACGGCCTTGCCGATGGCGGCGTACGAGCGTCGGCCGTCCTCTTGGAGCTCGGCGATGATCGCCTTCGAGACGTCGTCGAGGGGCGGCGGCTTCGGCTTGGACACAGGGCGATCCTCACAGCAGCGCCGGCCTCGTGCAACAGCCGAATACGGAATCCGTTGCAATCTCGTGAAATCGCTTCGGAATCGCTTGTCATGTGACGGGGGTCATGCCACGATCTGCTGGTTCCGGTTCTGGGGAGGTGGCATTTCGTGGTCGATGTCCGGCTGAGTCGCAGGTCCGCGCTGCGCGGCGGCGCAGGGGTCCTGCTCGGTGGTGCCAGTCTCGGCGTCCTCCCCCTCTTCGGCACGCCGGACCGCAAGCAGGACCCCGGGGCGTGCCGCGCGGACGACGTGTCGGCCTCCGACCCGAGGCTGGTCGTCTCGAACTGGCCCGGCTACATCGACGAGGACGACGGCGACTACGTCTCGACGCTCACCGAGTTCGAGCAGCGCACCGGCATCCGGGTCAGCTACACCGCCGACGTCAACGACAACCTGGAGTTCTTCGCCAAGGTCGTCAACCAGCTCGGGTCCTGCCAGCCGTCGAAGCGCGACCTGTTCATGCTGACGGACTGGATGGCGGCGCGGATGATCCAGGTCGGATGGATCCAGCCGCTCGACAAGGCGAAGGTGCCGAACCTGCACGCCAACCTCATCGACTCCCTGCAAGGCGTCGGCTGGGACCCCGAGCGCGCCTACTCGGCTCCCTGGCAGAGCGGCCTGACCGGGATCGCGTACAACAAGGCGAAGGTCGAGGAGGTGCGCTCGGTCGAGGAGCTGCTGTCGCGGCCCGACCTGAAGGGACGCATCTCCCTGCTGACCGAGATGCGCGACACGATGGGGCTCCTCATGCTCGCCCAGGGCAGTGATCCGGCCGACTTCGACCAGGACGACTGGGACAACGCGATCGACCGGCTGCGCAAGGCGCGCAGCGACGGCCAGGTCCGCGCGTTCACCGGCAACGAGTACATCCAGGACCTCTCCGCGGGCAACATCCTCGCCTGCGAGGCCTGGTCGGGTGACGTCGCCGCAGCCGAGGACGAGAACCTCGTGTTCGTCGCTCCCGAGGAGGGCCAGATGATCTGGTCCGACAACATGCTCGTGCCCAACCTCGCCAGCCACCAGGGCAACGCCGAGGAGTGGATCAACTACTACTACGAGCCCGAGGTGGCCGCGAAGCTCGCCGCCTATGTCTGGTACATCTGCCCGGTCAAGGGCGCCCAGGAGGCGATGGAGAAGGTCGACCCCAGCCTCGTCGAGAACCAGCTGATCTTCCCGTCTGCCGAGTCGCTGAAGACGATGCACTCGTTCATGGCACTCGAGGAGTTCCAGATCCGCGCCTACGAAGGAGATTTCGCCGATGTCATTGGCGGCTGACCGCGCGACCGCACCCCGGGACCTCCGGCTCACGGCGCTCACCAAGGAGTTCTCGACCTTCACGGCCGTGCGCTCCCTCGACCTCGAGGTCCCCGCCGGGACGTTCTTCGCCCTGCTCGGACCGTCCGGCTGCGGGAAGACCACCACCCTGCGGATGGTGGCGGGTCTGGAGACGCCGACGTCCGGCGGGATCCACCTGGGCGACGACGAGATCACCTACGAGAAGCCGTACCGGCGTCCGGTCAACACGGTCTTCCAGAACTATGCGCTCTTCCCCCACCTCGACATCCACGAGAACGTCGCCTTCGGCCTGCGCCGCCGCAAGGTGAAGGACGTCGACCAGCAGGTGAAGGAGATGCTCGCCCTGGTCGAGCTCGACGCGCAGGCTCGGAAGAAGCCCACCCAGATGTCCGGCGGCCAGCAGCAGCGGGTCGCCCTCGCTCGGGCGCTGATCAACCGACCCGAGGTGCTGCTGCTCGACGAGCCGCTCGGCGCCCTCGACCTCAAGCTGCGCCGCTCGATGCAGATCGAGCTCAAGCGGATCCAGACCGAGGTCGGCCTCACCTTCGTGCACGTCACGCACGACCAGGAGGAGGCGATGACGATGGCCGACACGATCGCGGTGATGAACGGCGGCGTCATCGAGCAGATGGGCTCCCCCGCCGAGCTCTACGAGAACCCGCGCACCACCTTCGTCGCCAACTTCCTCGGCCAGTCGAACCTCATCCCGGGCTCGGTGCAGAGTGCCGAGGGCGACGTCGTCCGGGTCGACATGCACGGCACCCAGGTCTCGATCCCGGCCGACCGTGCCCATGTCCGGGGCGGCGACGGCTGGGTCGGCATCCGGCCCGAGAAGGTCCTCATCGCGCCGGCCGGCGAGCCGATCGACGCCCCGGGCAACCACATGTCGGGCGGGATCATCACCGACGTCAGCTTCTTCGGCGTGAGCACGCAGTACCTCGTGCGGATGCCCTGGGGCCAGGAACTCCTCTCCTTCGAGCAGAACACCGGTCGTCGTACCGTCCTGGCGAGGGGCACCAAGGTCGACGTGTCGTGGCGGCCGGAGTTCGCCTTCCTGCTGCCGGCGAGCCAGGACGTCAACGCCGGCGTCGTCGAGGAGGCCTGATGCGTGGGGGTCGCTTCACGGGCTACTGGCTGATGCTGCCGGCGGGCCTGTGGCTCGCGCTGTTCTTCGTCATCCCGTTCTACTCGCTGCTCGCGACCAGCCTGTTCGACCCGGAGGGATCGGTCCTCACCGGCTACGACGTCACCTACCGGTTGGCGAACTTCGCCGACGCGCTCGAGCAGTTCTGGGAGCCCCTCGTCCGGTCGCTGTGGTACGCCGCCGTCGCGACCGCGATCTGCCTGGTGCTGGGCTATGTCCTCGCCTACGCCATCGCGTTCAAGGCCGGCAGGTGGCGCACCCTCCTCCTGGTGCTGGTGATCGCCCCGTTCTTCACCAGCTTCCTGGTCCGGACGCTGTCGTGGAAGCTGATCCTGGCCGACGACGGGTTCGTGGTGGACACCCTGCAGTTCCTGCACCTGCTCGGCGACGACGGCCGGCTGCTCGCGACGCCCGTCGCGGTCATCGCCGGCCTGGTCTACAACTTCCTGCCGTTCATGGTCCTGCCGCTGTACGCGAGCCTCGAGAAGATCGACGGGCGCCTGGTGGAGGCGGCGGGCGACCTCTACGCCTCGCCGGCCCGCGGCTTCCTCAAGGTGACCCTGCCACTGTCCAAGCCGGGCGTCGTCGCGGGCACGCTGCTGACGTTCATCCCGGCGGCGGGCGACTACATCAACGCCGCGCTGCTCGGCAGCCCCAACCAGCGCATGGTCGGCAATGTCATCCAGAACCTGTTCACCAGCACCGGCGACTACGCGGCCGCCGGGGCGCTCTCGGTGATCCTGATGGCCATCATCGTCGCGATGGTCATGGTCTACATCCGCACGGCCGGGACGGAGGAGCTGGTATGAGCGGGCTGCAGCGGGCCGGACGGTGGGTCGGCGAGCACCTGGTGCTGGCGGCCGGACTGCTCGTCCTGGTCTACATGTTCGTGCCGATCGCCGTCGTGATGCTGATGAGCTTCAACGACAACAGCGAGTCGCGCAACGTCTACGCCTTCCAGGACTTCACCTGGAGCAACTGGGCCAACCCGTGCAAGCCCGACGGGATGTGCGACGCGGTCCTGCGCAGCATCGAGATCGGCCTGCTCGCCACCCTCGTGGCCACGATCCTCGGCAGCCTGGCCGCCTTCGCGCTCGTCCGCCACGACTTCGCCGGGCGCTCGGTCGCCAACACGGTCATCTTCCTGCCCATGGCCTCGCCGGAGATCGTGATGGGCTCCTCGCTGCTCGCCCTGTTCGTCGCGGGCGGCTTCGGCGGCCGGCTGGGCTTCGTGACGATCTTCATCGCCCACGTGATGTTCTGCCTGTCGTTCGTCATCGTGACGGTCAAGGCCCGGCTCGCCGGGCTCGACCAGAACCTCGAGCAGGCCGCGATGGACCTCTACGCCAGCGAGTGGACGACGTTCTGGCGGGTCACCTTCCCGCTGGTCTTCCCCGGTGTCGCCGCCGCCGCCCTGCTGAGCTTCTCGCTGTCCTTCGACGACTTCATCATCACCAACCTCAACGCCGGCCAGACCGTCACCTTCCCCATGTTCGTCTGGGGCGTGGCGCAGCGCGGCATCCCGATGCAGGTCAACGTGGTCGGCACCGTCATGTTCCTCATCTCCCTGACCCTGGTCCTCGGCAACATGCTCGTGACCCGCAGGAAGGTCGCGGTCGGACGTTGAGTCGTCACTTCTGACCCGTCGAGTCGTCAGTTCTGACCCCTCGACTCGTCACTTCGCGCCACTTGACGGTCGACCATTCAACGGGTCGGAACCGACGACTCAGAGGGTCAGTAGTGACGACTCAACGCCGATGGCTACAGCAGGGTGGCGGCCTCGGTGAGGACCGCGCGGAGCTTCTGCTCGATCTCGTCGAAGTGGCCCTGGTCGCAGATCAGCGGCGGGGAGAGCTGGACGACCGGGTCGCCGCGGTCGTCGGCGCGGCAGTAGAGACCGGCGTCGTAGAGCGCCTTGGAGAGGAAGCCGCGCAGCAGGCGCTCCGACTCGTCCTCGTCGAAGGTCTCCTTGGTCGCCTTGTCCTTGACCAGCTCGATGCCGTAGAAGAAGCCGTCGCCGCGGACGTCGCCGACGATCGGCAGGTCGAGCAGCTTCTCCAGCGTGCCGCGGAAGGCGCCCTCGCGCTCGCGCACGCCCTCGAGCACCTTCTCCTCCTCGAAGATCTCGAAGTTCTTCAGCGCGACGGCGGTGGAGACCGGGTGGCCGCCGAAGGTGTAGCCGTGCAGGAAGGTCTCGGTGCCGTGGGCGAAGGGCTCGTAGATCCGGTCGCTGGCGATCATCGCGCCGAGCGGGGCATAGCCCGAGGTGATGCCCTTGGCGGAGGTGATGATGTCGGGCTGGTAGCCGTAGCGCTCGGCGCCGAACATGTACCCCAGCCGCCCGTAGGCGCAGATGACCTCGTCCGAGACCAGCAGTACGTCGTACTGGTCGCAGATCTCGCGCACGCGCTGGAAGTAGCCCGGCGGGGGCGGGAAGCAGCCGCCGGCGTTCTGCACCGGCTCCAGGAACACGGCGGCGACCGTCTCGGGCCCCTCGTTCTCGATGGCGACCGCGATCTGGTCCGCGGCCCAGCGGCCGAAGGCCTCAGGGTCGGAGCCGTCGAGGAAGCCGCCGGTGATCTCCTCGGCCCGGTAGGCGTTGGTGTTGGGCACCCGGAAGGTCGAGGGCACCAGTGGCTCGAACTGCGCCTTGAGCCCGGGCAGCCCGGTGATGGACAGCGCGCCCTGGGTGGTGCCGTGGTAGGCGATGGCCCGGCTGATCACCTTGTGCTTCATCGGCTTGCCGACGAGCTTGAAGTAGTTCTTGGCGAGCTTCCACGCCGACTCGACGGCCTCGCCGCCCCCGGAGGTGAAGAACACCCGGTTGAGGTCGCCGGGCGCGTGGCTCGCGATCTTCGCGGCCAGCTCGATCGCCGTCGGGTGGGCATAGGACCACAGCGGGAAGAAGGCGAGCTCGGAGGCCTGCTTCGCGGCGGCCTCGGCCAGCTCGGTGCGGCCGTGGCCCAGCTGGCTCACGAAGAGCCCGCCGAGGGCGTCGAGGTACTTGCGGCCGTGGGCGTCCCACACGTAGGCGCCGTCACCGCGGACGATGACCGGCACCTCCGCGGTGTCGTACGACGACATGCGGGTGAAGTGCATCCACAGGTGATCCCGCGCTGACTGCTGGAGGGCGGCGTGCGCCTTTTCGTCTACCACCACCCCATCTTGACGCCCGAGCCGGGTTTCGGCAAGCGAATCAGTGGCCGATCTGCCGACAAGCGACGGATTTCGTTGCGTCAACCCTTCCGCGCCACGAGCTTGCTGGCTACGCTCGCCAGCCATGACCACCCTGCGCAACTTCATCGACGGCGCGTCCGTCGACGCCGCCTCCGGCGCCACGTACGACGTCGTCAACCCCGCCACCGGACAGGCCTACGCGACGGCGCCCGCCAGCGGCGCCGAGGACGTCGACCGCGCGATGCGCGCCGCGGCGGCCGCCTTCGAGACGTGGGGCGAGACCACGCCGAAGCAGCGGCAGGAGGCGCTGCTGCGCATCGCCCAGGCGATGGAGGACCGCGCCGATGAGTTCGTCCGCGTCGAGTGCGAGAACACCGGCAAGCCGGTCGCGCTGACCGCCGAGGAGGAGCTGCCTCCGAGCGTCGACGAGCTCCGCTTCTTCGCCGGCGCCGCCCGGGTGCTGGAGGGACGCAGCGCGGGCGAGTACCTCGAGGACCACACGTCGTGGATCCGGCGCGAGCCGATCGGCGTGGTGGCCCAGGTGACGCCGTGGAACTACCCGCTGATGATGGCGATCTGGAAGGTGGCGCCTGCCTTGGCCGCGGGCAACACGATCGTGCTCAAGCCCAGCGACACGACGCCCGCCAGCACTGCGCTGCTCGCCGAGGTGGCCGCCGAGTTCCTCCCGCCGGGCGTGCTCAACGTCGTCTGCGGAGACCGTACGACGGGACGCGCGCTGGTCGAGCACCGGACGCCGCAGATGGTCGCGATCACCGGCTCCGTGCGCGCGGGCATGGAGGTCGCGGGCTCCGCCGCCGCCGACCTCAAGCGGGTCCACCTCGAGCTCGGCGGCAAGGCGCCGGTCGTCGTGTTCGACGACGCGGACGTCGCCGCGGCGGCCGAGGCGATCGCCGCGGCCGGGTACTTCAACGCGGGCCAGGACTGCACCGCGGCCACCAGGGTCCTGGCCGCCGAGGGGGTCCACGACGACCTGGTGGCCGCGCTCGCCGAGCAGGCGCGCGCCACGCGGACCGGGCTGCCCGACGACCCGGGCGTCGCGTACGGCGCCCTCAACAACCCCGACCAGCTCGCCCGGGTCGCTGGCATGGTCGACCGGCTTCCGGACCACGCGCGGATCGAGGCCGGCGGCACCCGCCCGAGCGTGGCCGGCGGCGAGGGCGGCTACTTCTACGACGCCACCGTGGTCTCGGGCCTGCGGCAGGACGACGAGGCCGTGCAGCAGGAGATCTTCGGCCCCGTCATCACCGTGCAGCGCTTCGCCGACGAGGCGGAGGCGGTGCGCAGTGCCAACGACGTGGCCTACGGGCTCTCCTCGAGCGTCTGGACCAAGGACCACGCGCGAGCGCTGCGGATGTCGCGCCGGCTCGACTTCGGCGTGGTGTGGATCAACACCCACATCCCGTTCGTCTCGGAGATGCCGCACGGGGGCTTCAAGCACTCCGGCTACGGCAAGGACCTGTCCCTGTACGGGCTCGAGGACTACACGCGCATCAAGCACGTCATGTCGTACACCGGCGCGTGAGCGGCGTGTCTCCCCGAGAGGCCCATGCCCGCGCGGACGCGGCGGCGCCGCGGGTGCTGTGGCTCGACACCCCGGCCCGCCCCGAGCCGCGCCCGCCGGTGGGTGACGCGGACGTCGACCTGCTCGTCGTGGGCGGGGGCTTCACGGGCCTGTGGACCGCGGTGCGCGCCCTCGAGCGCGAGCCCGGCCGGTCGGTCCTGGTCGTCGAGCGCGACCGCGTCGCCGAGCACGCCACCGGCCGCAACGGGGGCTTCTGTGAGGCCAGCCTGACCCATGGCGAGGCCAACGGGCGCGAGCGCTGGCCCGACGAGTACGACCAGCTGGAGCGGATGGGCCTGGCCAATCTCGACGAGATCGAGGCGACCGTGCGGCGCTACGGCATCGACTGCGACCTGCGCCGCACCGGCCAGCTCGCGGTCGCCACCCGGCCGCACGAGGTCGACCTGCTCGAGCCCGCGGAGCCCGGATTCCTCGACGCGGCGGCGGTGCGACGGCTGGTGGACTCCCCCACCTATCTGGCCGGCCGGCTCGACGCGGAGGGCTGCGCGATGGTCGACCCGGCCCGGCTGGCGTGGGGCCTGGCCGAGACCGCCGAGTCGCTGGGCGCGCGGATCGCGGAGGACACCGCGGTCCTGCGGATGCGGCGCCGCGGCGACCGCATGGAGGTCACGACGGCGCACGGCGTCGTCCGTGCGCGCCAGGTCGTGCTGGCCACGAACGTGTTCACCTCGTTGCTGCGGCGCATGCGGACCCGGGTCGTCCCGGTCTACGACCACGTCCTCGCGACCGAGCCGCTCACCGCCGAGCAGCTCGCGGCGGTCGGCTGGGAGACCCGCAGTGGGCTCGCCGACGTCGGCAACCTGTTCCACTACTACCGGCTCACCGCGGACGACCGGATCCTGTGGGGCGGCTACGACGCCGTGTACCACTTCGGCAAGGGCATCGACCCCGCGTACGAGCAGCGCCCGGCGACCCACCGGGTGCTGGCCGAGCACTTCTACGCGACCTTCCCGCAGCTCGCGGACGTGCGCTTCAGCCACCGGTGGGGCGGGGTGATCGACACGTGCACCCGCTTCTGCGCCTTCTTCGGTACGGCGCACGGCGGTCGCGCGGCGTACGCCACCGGGTTCACGGGCCTCGGGGTGGGCGCGTCCCGGTTCGCCGCCGACGTGATGCTCGACCTGCTCTCGGGCGAGCAGACCGAGCGGACCCGGCTCGCGATGGTTCGCGAGTCGCCCCTTCCCTTCCCGCCGGAGCCCTTCGCATGGGCCGGCATCCAGCTCACCCGCTGGGCGTCGGAGCGCGCCGACCGGACCGGGCGCCGCAACCTCTGGCTGCGCACCCTGGACCGGCTGGGGCTGGGCTTCGACTCCTGAGGGCGGAAGGTAAAGGTTGGTCCGATCGGCGCGCGCGCCGTGCCGACGCGTCGTAGCGTCCCCGCCGAAGGGGGAATCTGCGATGACCAAGGCTGCCCGGCTCCTGGCGGCTCTCCTCCTGGTGTCCGGCCCGCTCCTGGTCGGCGCCGGGCCGGCCGACGCGGCCGGGCGTCCCTCCGCGCCGCGCACGGTGCGGGCCGAGGCGGGGAACGGCGCGGTCACCGTGTCGTGGCGGCCGCCCGCACGACGGGGCGGCTCCGCGGTCCAGAAGTACGCGATCCAGCAGCAGGGCAGCTCGGGCGCGTGGACCACGGTCAAGACCGTGGGCAAGCGTGCGCGGTCCTGGCAGGTCGGCGACCTGAGGAACGGCGTGAGCTATGCATTCCGGGTCCGAGCCCGCAACAAGGCACGCTGGAGCAAGCCGGGGCCGGTGGTGACCGCCGTCCCGCGGACGGTGCCCGGCGCCCCGGGCGCGCCCGAGGCGGACCTGTACGCCTCCGCGCTGGGCGTCTACTGGAGGACGCCGCCTGCCAACGGCGCACCGATCGACCGGTACCGCGTCGAGGTCTCCGCCGACGGTGCCGTCTGGACGACCGTCGCCGAGGTCCCCCGTCCGGGCACGGCCGCGGAGCCGGTCATGGTGACCGGTCTCGCCCCGGGCAGCCGCTACTGGCTGCGCGTCGCGGCACACAACGCGGCCGGCTACGGCGGCACCGCCGGCACCGGCCCCTACACCGCCCGCAGGCCGCCCGGCCCGCCGACGAATGTCACCGCGCTGGCGGGCGACGCCACGGTGGCCCTCACCTGGCTGGCCTCCGAGGTCGACGAGCCCGGGGAGACCGCCTCCGGGCACTACCGCGTCGAGCAGAGCACCGACGGTGGCGCGACCTGGTCCCTCGCGGCGGAGACCGACGACACCGAGGTGGTGCTCGCCGGCCTCGCCAACGAGGTCGAGCACCTCTTCCGCGTCAGCGCCCGGTCGACGACCGTGCGGATCGGGTACGGCGCCCCGAGTGCACCCGTCGCGACGACCCCCCACGGCCCCGACCCGGTGTACACGCTGAGCGTCGACCCTCCGGAGCTCCAGCTCGCCGAGGAAGGGCCGGACGGCGAGCTGGTCGTGTCGCTGGGCGCCGCCGCGGAGGAGGACGTGGTGCTCGCCGTGACGTCCTCGGCGCCGCTGTCCGTCGGCGTACCCGCGACGGTGACCGTCCCGGCCGGCCAGGCCTCGGTCGCCGTTCCACTCACCGCGCTGCCCGACGACGACGCGTCCGACGCCGTGGTGACCGTCACCGTGACCTTCGGCGAGCAGGTCGTCGAGGCGGTGGTGACCGTGCTCGACGACGACGTCTGACGGCACGACCGGCCAAATTTCGGTGACACCTCTCTAGGATCGGCCCATGACGGACCAGTGGCGGCCGTACGGTGCCCCCGGCGACGACGCACCCCCGAGCTACCCGGCGTACGAGCCGGGCCGGAGCCCGGAGCCGGTACGCCGCCGGCTCGGCCTGCTCGTGGCGGTCGCGGTGGTCGTGCTGGGCGGCACGGCCGCCGGGGTCACCGCGTGGGCGCTCGGCTCCCTGGACGGCGAGAAGGACACCGCGACGTCGTCGACGACGACGACCGTCACGACGAGGATCGACCGCACCGAGATCACCGTCCGGGGCGGCGCCGACCTGTTCACCACCGACGGGACGCACGCCCTGCGCGAGGCGCTGGTGCGCGAGACCGGGTCCGCGCAGGTGCACGAGGTCGTCCTGACGCAGCGCAACGCCGTGCTCACGGTCCCCGGCGGGACCGGGCCTCGCACCCTGGTCTGGGACGGGCGGTCGCTCACCGACGGAGGTCCCGGGAGGGCCGAGCGCCGGCCGTTCGACCTCGCCCGCCTCGACGGCGCCGTGGTCGGGCGCCTCTGTCGCGCCGAGCCGCTGGCCTGCACGGCGGTCGTCGGGCACCCGCGCCCGAGCGACCGCGGGGCGTGGATGACGGTCGCCGCTGTGGACGGCGTGCGGTTCACGGACCTGCGCGGCCACCAGCCCTAGTGCCCGTGGTCAGGACCCCGCGGGCTCCGCGTCGGTGATCGGGGTGATCCACGACTGGTGGGTCGTGGTGTTCTTCGTGATCGCCAGCAGCTCGTCCATGTGCGGCTCCAGGCCGGTGACCTTGTCGAGCGGCACGCCGATGATCAGCTGGAAGCCGAGCCCCTTCCATGCCTGGACCGCGCGGCCGGCGAACTCGGAGTCGGCCTTCACGAAGCCCTCGTCGAGGAACACCGGCGCGAACCGCGGCCGCGAGCGCATCTCGTCACCGAGCCGGAAGCGCAGCGCCGAGCCGACGATGAACGCGACCAGCTCCTGGCTCTCGCCGCCGGACTTCTCCCCCAGCGTCCGGTAGGTCGCCCGCAGCTCGCCGGTGAGATGGTCGTAGCGCTCGGCGCTGATCTCGACGTGCCGTCGTACGTCGAGGAGGCGGTCGCGGTCCGTCGTGACCGCTCCCTCGCCCGACTGGGCGGGCCGGCGCAGCTGGCCCATGAACCGGCTGAGCTCGGTGAACCTCTTCTCCAGGCCGGCCTCGTCGAGCTCGCCGGTGGTGCCGGACGACAGGGCGCGCAGGTCCTTCAGGAAGACCTGCACGTGCGCCGGGGCGAGCCGGCGCAGGCGGATCCGCAGCCGGTCCCCCGACGCGCCGAACTCGAGGCGCCGCAGGATCGCGTTGATCGGCTCGAGCCGGTCCTCGATCTCCTCGACCGAGGAGGACATCGCGCCCAGCAGCGGGACCAGGTCCTGCCCGCTCCACTCCGTCAGCCGCCGGCGCCACTCGGCGCGGCGGTCGGCCAGGCCCTTGCCGCGGATCTCCTCGAGGATCCGCGCGTAGTCCGGATAGGAGTCGGCGCTCGCGCCGAGGTTCGGCGAGTCCCACTGGAACTTGTAGTGCTTGAAGATCAGCGCGAGGTCGTCGTCGCAGCGCCGGATCTCCGCGTCCGCGTCCGCGACCGCCGTCCGCAGCCGCTCGCCCAGCCGGTGGGAGTTGTCCGCGAAGCGGTCGAGGTCCTCCGGGTCGGCCGGCGCGGCCGCGGCGGCGAAGTCGGCGGCCAGCGCGGCCTCCTGCTCGGCGGTCAGCTCGACCGCGCCGCTCGCCTCCATCGCCTCGAGCCGGTCCTTCACGAGGTCCTCGGAGTCGACCAGCTCGCTGTGACCCGCGTTGAGCTCGCGCTGCTTCTGCTCGAGGGCGAAGCGCTCCTGGCGCGCGTCGTCGAGGCGGTGCACGAGCTCGTCGATCTGCTGCTGCAGGACCTTGAGCTGGTCGTCGGAGGTGAGGATGTCGGTGCGCCGCTGCTCGAGCTCGGCGATGCGCCGGTCACTGCCCGCGACGTCGACGTCGTCGAAGCGGACCATCGCGATGGCGTCGTACGCCTTGCGCTGCTGGTCCAGCAGGCGGCTCCGCCGGTCGAGGTCGGCGAGCTGGGCGTCGATCTGCTCCATCCGGCGCTCGAGCTCCTCGAGCTGGCCGTCGATCTCCGCGATCGCGTCCTCGTTGGAGAAGCCGATGATGTTGCGGTGGTCGCCGCGGCCGTGGGCGCCGCGGTCGCCGTTGCGGGTCTGGCCGGCGGCGGTCACCCGGAAGCCGGGGCCGTCGAGCTCGGCCGCGCTCTCGACGCAGTAGGCGTTGCGCGAGGGCTCCTCGACGTGCTGCTGGACCCACCCCGAGAAGGGCGACTCCTTGAACAGCAGCTTGCCCGCGACCCGCTCGGGGTCCGCCGGGCCGGTGTCGGGGAGGTGCAGCTCGACGCCCTGGAAGGTCAGCCGGCCGGGCAGGCGCAGGCCGTCGATGGCCGCGGAGAAGTCGCCGAGGCGGTCGATCGGGACCAGCATCATCCGCGCGGTGCCGCCGAGGACGGTCTCGATCGCCGTACGCCACCGCGCCTCCTCGGGGGCGATGTCGATCAGCTCCGCGACGAACGGCAGCTCCTCCACCCCGAGCCCACTCGCCTCCGCCACCGCTGCCCGCAGGTCGTGCAGGTACGACGGCACCCGGCCGTTGCGGTTCTCCATCGACGCCCGCTCGCGCTTGAGGACCGCCTGCTCGTTCTTGAGCGGCACCAGCCCGTCGCGGACCCGGTCGCGCTCGGCGCGCAGCGCGGCCTGCGCGGCCTCGCCGGCGGAGAGCCGCTTGCGGGCCAGCAGCTGGAGCTCGGCGAAGGCGGCGGCGGAGTCGAGCGCGGACTCGAGGTCGGGGGCGTCGGCGTCGGTGAGGCCGACCAGGGGGTAGACCCGCTCCTCCAGCTCGGAGAGGCGGTTGGCCCGCTCGTCGCGGATGACGCGCTCGTGCTCGGCCTGGGAGGCGAGCGCCTGGAGGTCGCCGCCGCCGGCAGCCCGGTGCGCCTCCTTGGCCGCCTCGAGGTCTCCGGCGAGGGTGGTCTCGGCCGATCGGGTTGCGGTCAGCGCCTCGGTCGTGGCCTGGCGCTCGGCGCGGTTGGCGGCGACCGCGGTCTCGATCAGGCGCAGGTGGGTGCGCAGCAGCCACAGGCGCAGCGGCGTGTCGCCGGAGAGGGTGACGCCGTACGAGTCCAGTTCCGAGAGCCGCTTCTCGGCGGCGACCTTGCGGGCGTGGAGGTCGGTGATCGGCTCGAGCAGCTCGAGCTTCTGCTCCTCGGTGCGCATCGCCGTGTAGGAGGCGTCCAGGTCGTCGAAGTGCTCGATGGCGCGGTCCGCGGCGGCATAGGTCGCCGGCCGCTCGAGGACCATCTCCTTGTAGAGCTCGTCGACGCTGCGGACCTGGTTGCCCGCCTGGATCCGGGCGAGCAGGCGCAGCGCCTTGGAGCCGTCGCCGTTGGCGCCGATGCCGAGCCGGGCGTGCAGCACGGCCGCGAACTCGGCGTACGTGCGGTGCACCCGGATGCCGGGGAAGAGCTTCTTGAGCGTGTTGGCGTGGAAGCGCTCGGGGACGGCGACCTCGAGGGTCTCCAGCGAGAGGGCGCCCTCGTGGGTGGCGAGCTGCATCTGCACCTCGCCGGAGCGGGCGGCGCGGCGCGGGACGTAGTAGGTGCGCAGGGCGGTGAAGGTGCCTCCCTGGTCGTTGACGAAGGTCATCGCCACCGCGCCCCAGGTGTCGGAGCCCTTGCCGCGCAGCAGCTTCTCCTCGGGCCGGCCGGTCCGCGGGTTGTCGACCACGTCGACGGCTCCGCGCAGGTACGACAGCAGGTTGCGCTGGCCGGCGCTGCGGGCACGGCCGGCGACGGCGTCGTTGGAGGCACCGTTGAACTTCGTGTCCGACGGCATCATCAGCGCCGTGTAGGCATCGAGGATGGTGCTCTTGCCCACGCCGGAGGCGCCGGAGATCATCGTCGCGTCCCCGCGCAGGGGGACGGTCGTCAGCCCGCCGAAGCCGCCCCAGTTGACCAGCTGCAGCAACGAGGCGCGCCACTGGACGGTGTCGTCGGCGGGCGTCGTGACGACCTCCTTGTCGAAGAGGCCCTCGGGCGAGGTCGTGTCGAGACGCTGGTCGATGCTCACTCGCTGTCCTCCTCGAAGAGATCGGCGTCGGCCTCGGCTTCCCCGGCGTCCTCCGTGCCGTTCGCCCTCTGCAGCGCCTCCAGCAGCTCGTGGAGCAGCTCGATCGGCAGCAACGGCTCGACGGCCTCGCTGATCTCGTAGCGGTCGTCGGTGGCCGAGCCGATGAGCAGGCCGGCCTTCACGATGCTGACCACGGCGTTGCGGGCCCGCTTCTCGTCGCCGGCCTCGTCGGTCGCGTGGAGCGGGCGGAAGCTCGCCACGTAGTCGACGATGTCCTCGCGGTCGATGTAGACCCGCGCGTCGCCGCTGGCAAGGCCCGCGCGGAGCCGGTCGCGCAGGTGCACCAGGACGAGGGTCTCCTCACGCGACCAGGCGGTGTCGTGCAACAGGGTCGGGAACCGGCTCGCGGTCTCCGAGGTGGCCTGTCGCTTCCACGCCACCTCGCGCGTGGGGTCGACCTGGAGGTCGAGGAAGAGGTCGTTGAGGCGGGAGCGGATCACGCGCTCGTTCTCCACCAGGACCTGCCAGTCCCGCGGGTGGGTGCGGGCGCTGATGAAGCGCTGCTTGAGCAGGGTCACGAGCGCGTGCCGCTGGGCGTACTCCAGTCCGCCCTCGTCACCCTCGAACAGCGAGACCGAGGTCTCGTCCGCGACCTCGTCGAGGTCGTCGAAGTCGTTGTCCTCGCGGAGGTCGTCGGCGGACTCGTCCAGCTCCACACTCATGGGCGGGTCTCCTCTCGGGCGTGCTGGAGGTCAGGGTCGGGCAGCGGGGTGCGCGGCACGGCGAAGGTACGGCGGGAGCCGTCGGGGCGGACGGCGGCGAAGCGCTCCAGCGCGTCCTCGGTCTCCCACTCCCGGTCGGCGGCCAGGTGCAGTAGGCCGAAGATCTCGACGGGCCGGCGCAGGGAGGGCTCCAGGGCGTCGAAGAGCTCACCCAGGGAGGCCGCCGGCAGCAGGTCGCCCAGGGCGGCGTCGAGCCGCTGGCGCAGCGACCCGAGCTGCGGGCCACCCTGGGCCTTCAGCTCCTCGAGCGACAGGCTCGGCGCCTGCGACGGGTCGGCCGGGGCGATCGGCTCGGGCAGGACGTCGTCGGCCGGGTCGTGGAAGCGCTCGCGCAGGTGGTCGACGCTGACCCGGGAGGGCAGCAGCGACACGTCGTGCGCCGCCCGCGGCCCGGTGGTGGACATCCACGTCATCAGCTCCGACTCCACCTGGCGCAGGGTCTGCTCCAGCTCGCGGTCGCGGGCCGCGTCGTGGGAGACGATGTACTCCTTCAACGTCGCCGTGACCCGGCTTCGCTGGGCCAGCACCCGGTCCAGCCCGTCGCGGACCAGCTTGACGGTCCCGCGCAGCTCGGCCCGGTCGGCCTCGCCGAGGATGCCTGACGACAGCGGGTGCTCCAGCAGCGCGTTGAGGTCCTCGCGCAGCTGGGTCACCAGGCCGTCGTCGCGCAGGAGTGCGAAGGCGCCCTCGAAGGCACGTCCCTCGTGGGTCGCGGTCATCAGCGCGTCGGCGCGGGCGAGGTACTCGTCGATGACCTCGCCGGCGGGCCGGTCCTCGGCGCGGAAGGCGGCCAGGATCTCACCGCGGATCGTGGCGAAGCGCTCCTCCACCCGGGCGAAGTCGCTGGGCAGCGCCGAGATCAGCGACAGCAGCTCGGTGAAGCCCTCGACCATGTAGTCCTCGGTCGCGCTCACCATCTCCGCGCCGTCGACGAGGCGGTCGCGCTCGGCCTTGAGCCGCGCGATCTCGTCGTTGAGCAGGGTGACCCGCGCGCTGCGGTCCGGGTTCGCCTCGGAGTTGAACCGCCGGACCGTGCTCAGGATCGTCGCGATCCGGTGCTCGCTCAGCGTGGCCCGGTCGCGGGCGAGGTTCTTCACCAGCTCCAGCGCCTGCTGGGCGTGCGAGGTGAGCGTGTAGACCTCGTTGCCCTGCTCGTCGAGGGAGCGCACCAGCCACTGCCCCCGCATCCAGCGCTGGCAGATCTCGCGACCGCTGCCCGCCGGGAGGTCGGTCTCGCCGGCGCGGCGGATCTCGGCGAGGTGCTCCTCCACCTGGGTGTGCAGACGGGCGGTGGGGATCGGCCTGTTGTTGCGCCCGAAGGCGGACCGGAAGATCGTGATCACGACCGGCGCCTGCCGCTGGTGCAGCAGGGTCAGGGTCGGCTGGGCGAAGGCGCCCTTGACCCGCCCCAGCTCGGCAGCGACCTCGGTCAACCCCGTCCCCCCGTGCTCGTCGTCGTGTCGTGGCCTGCGCGGCCGTGTCGGTGCAAGCGAAAAGCATCACACAGGCGCTCCGCCGGGCCGCAGGCAGCCCGGGCTGGGGTAGCACCGCCGCGAACGGGTACCGCTGCGGCGCCGGTCGGGACCGACCGGCTCGACCCTGACACCACCCCGTGAGACCACAGTGAAGGGAAGTGCTCCGTGATCCCCAAGAACCCGCTCGGCACGATCAAGGACCTCGCCGGCGAGGCGTTGAAGGTGCCCGGCAAGGTGGCCGGCTCGGCCGTCGGCGTGGCGCGGACGGCGACGGAGAAGGCCGCCCACGCGGTCGGGTCCCTGACCACGCAGGACGCGCCCGGCGACGTACCCGACGCGCCGGCGCCGACGGACGCCGCGCCGACGACGCAGGACGAGCCGAAGGTCGAGATCTCGCCCGACAAGCCGGTCAACGTGACCGAGGAGCTCGGCCTGGACCCCGCGCCCGTGGACGAGCCCCGCCCGCCGAAGACGCCGAAGCCGGCGCCGGTCACGGCGATCGACGCCGAGGCCGACCCGAGCCAGGTCCACGTGACGCCCGCCGATGTCGCGGAGGTCGTGGCGAAGGACGAACAGCCGGACGGGCCGTCGGCCTGACGGCGGCGACCTAGGCTGGACGCATGAACCTGACGCACGCACCTCTCCGCGCTGCCACGGGCGCCTTCATCCTCAACTCGGGGCTGACCAAGCTCGGCGCCGACGAGGCGACCGCGCAGCAGCTGCACGGCTTCGCCTCGACGGCCTATCCGCAGTTCAAGGACATCGAGGCCGGACGCTTCACGAAGATGCTCGCCGTCGGCGAGATCGCGCTGGGCGCTGCCCTGCTCACCCCCAAGGTCCCCTCCGCGCTCGCCGGGACGGCCCTGGCCGGCTTCGGCGTCGGCCTGCTCGGCCTCTACGCGCGGGTGCCCGGCCTGCGCGAGGAGGGCAGCATCCGGCCCACCCAGGACGGCGTGCCGATCGCCAAGGACCTCTGGCTCGTCGGGGCCGGCGCGACCCTCGGCCTGCAGGGCTTCCTCAACGGCACCCGCCGTGCCGCGCGGCGGACCGGGAAGCGGATCGGCTCGGCCGCGGAGAGCGCCCACGACGCGCTCCCCTTCTGAGGCGGGCGACGAGCCGATGCCGACGTACGCGACCAAGGGCAAGGCCTTCAGCCGGGACATGAACTACATCCCGGACCGGATCACCCGCGTGGAGGGCCGCAGCCAGGACCCGCACGAGGGCGAGCTCGACGTGCCGACCTGGCCCGTCGAGCCCGGGCGGTACCGGCTCGTCGCCGCCAGGGCGTGCCCCTGGGCGAACCGCGCGATCATCGTGCGGGGGCTGCTCGGGCTGGAGGACGTCATCTCGATGGGTCTGGCCGGGCCGACCCACGACGAGCGCAGCTGGACCTTCGACCTCGACCCCGGCGGGGTCGACCCGGTCCTCGGCTACGAGCGGCTGCAGGAGGCCTACTTCGCGCGCGACCCGGAGTACCCGCGCGGAATCACCGTGCCGGCCATGGTCGACGTACCCACGAAGGCCGTCGTCACCAACGACTTCCCCTGGATCACCCACGACCTCTTCTTCGAGTGGCGCGACCACCACCGCCCGGACGCGCCGGACCTGTGGCCCGACGAGTGCCGCGAGGAGATGGAGGAGGTGATGCAGCGGGTCTTCACCGAGGTCAACAACGGCGTGTACCGCTGCGGCTTCGCCGGCTCGCAGGAGGCGTACGACGCCGCGTACGACCGGCTGTGGACGGCGCTGGACTGGCTCGAGGAGCGGCTCGCCGACCGCCGCTACCTGATGGGCGAGCGGCTGACCGAGGCGGACATCCGGCTGTTCACCACGCTGGTCCGCTTCGACGCCGTCTACCACGGGCACTTCAAGTGCAACCGCAACAAGCTGAGCGAGATGCCCGTGCTGTGGGCCTACGCCCGCGACCTCTTCCAGACGCCCGGCTTCGGCGAGACCATCGACTTCGACCAGATCAAGCGGCACTACTACGTCGTGCACGAGGACATCAACCCCTCGGGCATCGTGCCGAAGGGGCCGGACCCGGAGGGCTGGCTCACCCCGCACGGCCGGGAGGCGCTGGGACCCGGACGCTGACCTAGCATGCGGGGGTGCCGCGCATCGTCCTCGAGACCCTGGTCCCCGCGCCGGCGCGGGCTTGCTTCGACCTGAGTCTCTCGGTCGACGCCCACGTCGAGTCCATGACCCGCTCCCGCGAGCGGATCGTCGGCGGCGTCGCTGCGGGCGCCATGAGCCTCGGCGACACGGTCACGTGGAAGGCGCGGCACTTCGGCCTGCCGTTCACGATGACCTCGCGGATCTCCGAGTACGACGCACCGCGCAGGTTCGTCGACGAGCAGGTGCGTGGCCCGTTCAAGCGGTGGTGGCACGAGCACACCTTCGAGGAGAGTGACGGGGTGACGACCATGGCGGACACGGTGGAGTTCGCCTCACCGTTGGGTCCGGTCGGGAGGTCCGTCGACGTGGTCGTGCTCACCCGCTACCTGACGCGACTCCTGGAGGCGCGCAACCGGTGGCTGGTGGCGTCGCTGTCGTAGCCGACCGGCGGCGGCTCCTTTGTGTCGGGGGTGCGGGGCAGGATCGGTCCATGGACATCGACCTGGCGGAGCTCTCGGCGGCGGAGCTGCTGGCGCGCGCCGAGGCCAATGTCGCCGTACGCCGCCAGGGCGAGGTCGACCAGCTCCTCCTCGCGCTGGCCTGGTGCGACCGCAACAGCGCGGACCCGCAGAACGTGCCCGGCGCCGTGCCTGTCTCCCGGGGCGGAGACCGGCTGGTGCGGATCGGCGGCGACGGCACCCCCGAGGTGGCTGAGCTGTGCGTCGCCGAGCTCGCCATCGCCTTCGAGGCGGGCCACGTCGGCACCCATCACCTCGTCGCCGCGGCCCTGGACCTGCGCCACCGGCTGCCGCTGCTCTGGCAGCGCGTGCTCGACCTGGCGGTGCCGGCATGGCTGGCGCGCAAGGTCGCAAGCATGTCCCGGGACCTCGACCGCACCGCGGTGGGCCTGGTCGACGCCGCGGTCGCCGCCGCCGTCGGACAGTCCCCCACCAGGATCCTGCGCCTTGCCGAGGCCAAGGTCATCGAGGCCGACCTCGCCGCCCATCGCGCCCGGGTGGCCAAGGACGCCGCGGCGACCGGCTGCTGGCTCTCCCGGCCCCGTCCGGGCGACCTGGTCGACCCCACCAGCGCCACCGGCGAGGCCGCCACCCGCCGGATCTCCGCCAAGCTCCCCGCCGGGGCCGCGGTCGAGCTCGACGCGGTGATCGACGACCTCGCCGACGCCCTCGCCGCGCATCAGGACCTCGCCGACGAGGAGCAGCCCGCCACCCGGGGGCAGCTACGCGCCGAGGCCCTGGCCCTGCTCGCCGACCCGCACGCGGCGGCCGCCTTCCTCGACGGCCTGCACGACCCCGCGCCGGAGCAGCGCCCACCCGGCCCGAGGCGCAAGGCGGTCGTGCACGTCCACGTGTCGGCCCTCGCGCTGACCGGCCTCCTGCCGGGTGTCGCCCGCGTCGAGCAGCTCGGTCCCTTCCTCCTCGACCAGCTGGGCCGGCTCCTCGGCCGCCGCGACATCACGCTGCAGCCCGTGCTCGACCTGGCCGCTGTCACGAGTGTGGACGCCTACGAGCACCCCGCACTGGTCCGGGAGCGCGCCATCCAGCGCATGGGCGGCGACGTCTTCCCCCACTCCACCGGCGGCACCGCACGGCTGGACATGGACCACCCCGAGCCCTACGTCCCACCTCCCCGCGGCGGACCACCCGGCCAGACCGGCGACCGCAATGCCGCGCCGCTGACCCGCACCCACCATCGCATCAAGACCCACGGGCACCTCCCCGACGGAGGCGGCGGCTACCAGGTCCGCCAGGTCGCCCTCACCGCCTACCGCTGGGTCACGCCGCACGGCCTGGGCCGCGTCGTCACTCCGCACGGCACCACTCCCGTGGAGATCCTCCGCGCCCCCGACGGCACCGTCATCGGCGAGGTCTACACGCGTCCCCGGTACGGGCTCGAGCTCGCCCTCGAGCACCGCTGACCTCACGGTCGCGACCGAGCGGGCAGAGCCCGGCCGGGCACCTTGCCTAGGGTGCGGCCATGGACTTGCTGCGGGCAGTGCCCATCCTGACGGTGACCGACGTCGATGCCCAGTTCAGCGTCATGGACAAGGACCGGTCTGCCCCGTGCAATCCCGAGATGTCGCTCGAAGTGCAGGACGTCGACGACGCCTATCGGCTGGCACAGGCCAGCGGTGCTGAGATCGTCCACCTCCTGCAGGACGAGGATTGGGGCGTCCGCCGCTTCTTCCTCCGCACGAGCTCTGGCCAGGTGGTGAACGTGCTGAGCCACCGCGCCTGACGGCGGTGCGCCCCCGATCTTGGCGGGGGGAGATCCCAGGCGCCTAGCCCGTCGAGACGTGAGGCAGCACGCTGGACCGGCCATCCCTGCGCGGCGATTCCAGAGCGTCGAGGAGCCGCCACGACCGCACGCTCATGCCGATGAGAGGGCGGGGTTGTCCGCGTGAGTCAGCCGTCCCAGTTGGACGGAGTCCCGGATCGTGCATCTGCGACAGCGTTGCCTATTAACCTTCCGAACCGCTCCCAAGTGACCGTGCCATCGGCAACCTGCTCCAACTGGTCCGCCAAGAAGTGCAAGAGCCTCACAGCCGAGACGCGTTGCCACTCGCCGGGGAAGTCGTACGCGTCGTCACGCAGGTCCCAGACTGCACCGAGGACCTCGTCTCTTGTGGAAGCAGCACGCAGCCGCTCAATCCACTCGTCCGCTTTGCTTCCTCTCGTCGGCGAACTGCTCATGCGGCAGGATAAGGCAGGTCCGCCCGACCATGCCGCGATCCGCGCAGACCCGCCGTTGAGCGAGCAACCAACGTGCGGGCTCACTAGCCTGAAGTCCGTGACGGAACGATCGCGGGCGACGGCGGCCTTGGCTGAGGTACTGGCGAACCTACCGCCGCCGAGCCCGGACAATGGCGATCTTCGGATCTTGGATTCCTGGACGGAAGGCGACGACACCATCTGCCTCGTCTACAAGGGCTGGTGGGAGGACGGGACGCTCGGGCTTCGGCGGAGGATCGATCCAGACGTTTCGGTCCGTGACGTGGTTGCTCAAATTCTCAATGCGGAACTCGGCGAACCTCCCGGCGGGATGATCGAAGGCGTCGAGCCGGACGACGACGGGATCGTGTGGTGGCATGGGGAGCCACGAGCCTGGTGGCGCCCCTCATAGATGCTTTCGTGCGCTCATGCCGCGATCCGCTCCGGGCCAGATGGACGGCAGGCGCGTCACGAGTTCACGAGAACCTGAGCGCACGCGGGACGGCGATGGACTCCGCCTCCGCATCGTCGACGATCTCCTCACCAGGTCCGACGACCTGGCCGATCGGGATGCCGAGAGCGCGGCAGAAGTCGAACACATGCTCCTCACGGAGTCTCTGCCGCAGGCTGCTCAGGTGATAGGTCCCTTCCTCGGCCCTCTCGTAGTCGAACCGAAGCACCGTGGACCCGTCGTCACGGCGGACCACGAGGACGTCGTAGAACCGCTTCGGCTCGTACCACTCCAGGCTGAGACCGAGGGTGGCGAACATGACCACGACCGTCTTGACCCCCGCCCAGAGGGTCCATGCCCAGCCGGTGTCCTCGTAGATCGCACGTGCGTCGAACCACCGTCCTGCCAATGACTCCGACGGGCTGTCCGCCACATCTCCTCCTGGTGCCGCGTCCGACCTGGTCCCGCCCCTCACAGCCAGGCCGGGTCCACCTCGTTGAACAGCTGGTCGCCACTGGCGAGCAGGTCCAGCATCGGTCCGACCTTCGGCAGCTCGTGGGTGAGGAAGTATCGCCCGGCCGCCCGCTTGCCGTCGTAGAAACCGCCCGAACGGCCGTGCGCCGCCACGAGCTGGTCGAGCCAGGTCCACGCGACCACGAGGTGGCCGGCCGCCTCCAGGCCGGTGGTGGCGTTCACCAGCGCGACGCTCGGGTCTCCGGACTCCCATGCCGTCGCGACCGCGGCGGCGAAGCGGTCCACGGTGGCGGCGACCCGGTCGGCGTGCGCGGCCAGGGCGGCGTCGCCGGTGTCGCGGGCGCGGGACACGGTCGCGTGCACCTCCTCGGCCAGGATCTCCAGGCCGCGCCCGCGCGCCTGGACCAGCTTGCGGCCGAGCAGGTCGAGGGCCTGGATGCCGTGCGTCCCCTCGTGGATCGGGTTGAGCCGGTTGTCGCGGTAGAGCTGCTCGACGCCGTACTCCCGGGTGTAGCCATAGCCGCCGTGCACCTGGATCGCGAGGTCGTTCGCGGCCAGGCACCACTGGGAGGGCCAGCTCTTCACCACCGGGGTGAGTACGTCGAGCAGCGCTCCGGCGCGCTCGCGGACCGCGGGCTCCGGGTGGGTCTGCTGGTCGTCCAGCAGCAGCGCGGCGCGCAGGACCAGCGCGAGCCCGCCCTCGACGTACGCCTTCGAGGCCAGCAGCATCCGCCGGACGTCGGCATGCTCGACGATCGGGACCGGCGGTGCGGCGGGATCCTTGGCGGCCAGAGGGCGACCCTGCCGTCGGCCGCGGGCATAGTCGAGCGCTCGGAGGTAGCCGGTGTAGCCGAGCGCGGCGGCGCCTGCGCCGACACCGATCCGGGCCTCGTTCATCATGTGGAACATAACGGCGAGGCCGCGCCCCTCCTCGCCGACCAGCTCACCGACCGCGCCGGCCCCGCCACCGGGCCGGTGGGTGCCCTCGCCGAAGTTGAGCACGGTGTTGACCGTGCCGCGGAAGCCCATCTTGTGGTTCAGCCCGGCGAGGACCACGTCGTTGCGCTCGCCCCGACCGCCGTCGGCGTCGACGACGTACTTCGGGGTCGCGAACAGCGACAGCCCCTTCACCCCGGGAGCCGCGCCCTCCACCCGGGCCAGGACGAGGTGCACGATGTTCTCGCCCAGCTCGTGGTCGCCGCCGGAGATCCACATCTTGTTGCCGAACAGGCGGAAGGTGCCGTCCGCCTGACGCACCGCACGGGTCGCGACGTCGGCCAGCGACGATCCCGCCTGAGGCTCGGACAGGCACATCGTCCCGAACCACCGCCCGTCCAGCATCGGCGGCACGAGCCGCCGCACCTGCTCAGGTGTCGCGTGGGCGAGCAGCAGGTTGGCGTTGGCCATGGTGAGCATCGGATAGCCCGACGTCGCGACGTTCGCCGCCTGGAACCAGGCGAAGCAGGCCTGCTGGACGACGCGCGGCAGCTGCCCGCCGCCGACCGACGCGTCCATCGCCGCCGACACCAGCCCCGCCTCCGCGAAGGCCCGTACGGCCGCGCCGACCTCCGGCACGATCGTCACGGTCTCCCCGTCGAACGTCGGCTCGTGGGCATCGCTGAGGGCGTTGTGGGGCGCGAAGTGGTCCGCGGCCAGCTCCGCCGAGAGGTCGAGGACTGCGTCGAAGGTGTCCCGGCTGTGCTCGGCGTACCGGTCCCGCTCGGTCAGCGCCGTGACGTCGAGCCACTCGTGGAGCAGGAAGTCGAGATCGCGGCGGGCGAGCAGCAGGTCGGGGCTCATGGACCCAGCCTGCCCGATGCCCCGTTAGCCGGGTGGCGGGACGACGGGTGGCATGCCCGCCAGCGGCGCGCCCGCCACGGTCACCACGCCGACCATCCGCGCCGTCGACCCGAGCAGGGTCGCTCCGACGTCGGTGCGCAGCGCCGAGCGGCCGAACTGGACCTCCAGCACGCCGATCTTGAGCCGGCCGCCCTCGCGCACCAGCGCCACTTCCCCGCGGCGCGGCCTGCGATCGGTCGAGACGAGCAGCTCGGTCCCCGCGGGCCAGCCGCGCGAGGCGAGGGCGTCGTTGCGCAGCCGGATCCGGACGTCCTCGCCGTCGGTGACCACGGGATCGGCCCGCGGGCGGGCCGGCCGCTCGCGACGGGCCGGCTGCGTCGGCGGGGGCAGGTCGAGCGGGAGGCATTCCTGGGCCGCCGTCGCGCCTCCTCGAACCGAACGCATGTTCGAAGCCTAGCGTGGCCGGCCGGGCTGTAACTACCTGTTCATGTCACCACCTGACCCGTAGACCGGTACGCCAGTGACACGAACAGGTAGTTACAGCTGCCCCTGCGCGCCCCCACCGCCCTCCCCCGCGACCTAGGATCGTCCGCGATCCCCATGAGCCCCGTCCCCGACCGCCCCCGCCGGCTGCTGCTCGCCGTCGACGCGCCGTCCCTGCTGCACCGCAACCACCACGCCCGCGCGCACACGCGCCTGCGCGACCGGGGCGGCCGGCCTGCCTGGGCGCTCCACGGGATGCTGCGCCAGATCATCGAGTCGATCGACTCCTTCGCGCCGGACGCGGTGATCTTCGGCCTCGACGACCGCACGTCGTCGCTGCGCCGCGACGCCTACCCGGACTACAAGGCGGGCCGGGCGGAGAAGGACCCGGACCTCGTCGACCAGCTCGACCGGGCCGGCGCCCTGCTGGACGCGCTCGGGCTCGCGACGCTGACCCCGCCGGGGCTCGAGGCCGACGACGTCAACGCCTCGGCGGCGACCTGGGCCGAGCAGAACGGCTGGGACTGCGTGATCATCACCTCCGACCGCGACTCGTTCGCCCACATCAGCGCGCACACGCGGGTGCTGCGGCTGATCAACGGCGGCATCAACGGCTCGCCCCTGCTCACCCCGGCCCACCTCCGCTCGATGTACGGCGTGCCGGCGGAGCGCTACCTGGAGTTCGCGGCCGTGCGCGGCGACGCGAGCGACAATCTGCCGGGCGTGCCCGGGATCGGCGAGAAGACGGCCGCCTACCTGCTCTCGCACATCGGCTCGATGCGGGAGATCTGGGCCGACATCGAGCACGACGAGGGTCGGTCCGTCGTGGCGGCGCTCGACGCATGGGCCGCGGAGACCGGGGCGCGGCGCACCGGCGTCACCGTCCTCAGGCGGCTCGCGGCTCCCGGAGCGCGCGACATCTACGAGTTCAACCTGCGGATGATGTCCGGCCGTACCGACCTCGACCTGGGGCTGACGCCGGACGTCCCCGGTACGCCGGGCCTGCTGCCCCTGGACATCGAGCGGGTCGAGCGGGTCGTGGGCCACCTGAACATGGAGGCGACGACCGCTCTAGCACTCCGGGTGCTGACCGGCGACCCGGGGTCGGTCCCGCGCGCCTGAGCCTCCCGGCTCAGATGCCGTCGCGCTCGATCGGGCAGCTCATGCACCGCGGGCCGCCGCGGCCCCGGCCCAGCTCGCTGCCCTCGATGGTCACGACCTCGACGCCGTGCCGCCGCAGGTGCTCGTTGGTGGTCACGTTGCGCTCGTAGGCGATGACCACGCCCGGCCGGACCGCAAGCACGTTGCAGCCGTCGTCCCACTGCTCGCGCTCCGCCGAGCGCGCGTCCTGGGTCGGCGTCAGCACCCGGATGCGGTCCAGCCCGAGCGCCGCGGCGATCACACCGTGCAGCTCGTCGGGCCCGTGCGCGGTCACGTGGATCTCCTTCGCCGCGTCCCCCGGCCGGATCGTGTACGACGGCAGGCCGCCGAGGCCGGCGTACTGGGTGAAGGTCTCCTCGTCCACCATGGTCATCACGGTGTCGAGGTGCATGAACACCCGCTTCTGCGGCAGAGCGAGGACGACGACGCGGTCGGCGCTCCCGGCGTCGAACAGCCGCCGGGCGAGCCGCTCGATCCCGGCGGGCGTGGTCCGCTCACTCATGCCGACCAGGACCGCCCCGCGCCCGAGGACGAGGATGTCGCCGCCCTCCGTCGTCGCCGGGCCGCCGGCGCCGCCGTCGGCCCACCAACGGAAGTCCTCGTCCGCGAAGGCCGGGTGCCAGCGGTAGATCGCCTCGAAGTGGACGGCCTCGGGCATCCGCGCGCGCTTGCGCATCGCGTTGACCGCGACGCCGTCGTAGACCCAGGCGGTGGGGTCGCGCGTGAAGAGCTGGTTCGGCACCGGCGCGACGACGAGGTCGTCGGGCTCGCGGGAGCGGACCACGAACGACGGCGGCTCCTCCACGCGTTCGAGGAGCTCGGCCTTGGTCATGCCGCCGATGAGGAAGCTCGCCAGCTCCTGCGCCGGCAGGGAGGTGAACAGGTGGTGCAGCGCGTCGGCGGCGACGGGGCCGTGGACCCGCTCGTCGACGGTCGCGTCGAGGACGTGCCGCCGCGCCTCCGGGATCTCCATGGTCTCCGCGAGCAGCCGGTCGAGCAGGTGGACGACGACGCCCTGCTCGCGCAGCGCGGCCGCGAAGGCGTCGTGCTCCCGCCGGGCGCGCTCGACCCACGGCAGGTCGTCGAAGAGGTACTCGTCCTTGTTGGTCGGGGTCAGCCGCTCGAGCTCGAGCCCGGGACGGTGCAGGACCACCTGGCGGAGCGCGCCGACCTCGGACCCGACATGGAGTGCCATCACCGCACGGTACCCGCTGCGCCATGATGAGCCGGTGACCGACGACACCACCGCCCGCCCACCCGCCTCCGGCCTGGTCGAGCTGGTCGCCCGGCGCTTCCTGACCACTGATGCCGCTCGCGAGGAGAAGGTCGAGCGCTGGCACGCGCGCGGCCGGCGTACCGCGCGCGAGAACATCGCCGACCTCGTCGACCCGGGGTCCTTCGTCGAGTACGGCCGCTTCGTCACCGCCGCACAGGAGCAGCGCCGTCCCTTGGCCGAGCTGGTCGTCGAGGCGCCGGCCGACGGGATCATCGGCGGCACCGCCACCGTCGACGGGCGCGCGTGCGCCGTGCTGTCCTACGACTACCTGGTGATGGCCGGCACCCAGGGCATGCGGGGACACCGCAAGTCGGACCGCCTCTTCGACCTGGTCCGGCGGATGGGACTGCCGACCGTCTTCTTCACCGAGGGCGGCGGTGGACGGCCCGGCGACACCGACCTTCCGATCGTCTCCGCTCTCGACGTCGGCTCCTTCGCGCTGTGGGGTGCACTGGAGGGCGTGGTGCCCCGGATCGCGGTGGTGTCGGGCCGCTGCTTCGCGGGCAACGCGGTGCTGGCCGGGTCCGCCGACCTGCGCGTCGCGACCCCCGACACCAACCTCGGGATGGCCGGCCCCGCGATGATCGCGGGCGGCGGGCTCGGGCAGTTCGCGGCGGAGGAGATCGGGCCCGTGGCGGAGCAGGCGGCCCAGGGGGTCGTGGACGTCCTCGCCGACGACGAGGAGGAGGCCGTGGCCGTCGTACGACGGCTGCTGGGCTATCTCGCCGGGCCGACCGAGGGCGGTACGGCGGGCGACCCGGCCATCCTGCGCACGTTGCTCCCCGCCAACGAGCGCGAGGCCTTCGACGTCCGCCCGGTCGTCGAGGCGCTCGCGGACGACGACAGCGTGACCTGGCTCCGGGCGGCCTGGGCGCCCGAGCTGGTCACCGCCTTCGCCCGCATCGACGGCCTGCCGCTCGGCGTCGTGGCGAACCAGTCGACCCAGCTGGCCGGCGCGCTCACCGCCGACGCCTCGGCCAAGGCCGCCGACTTCCTCGACCTGTGCGAGCGCTGGCGGCTACCCGTGCTGTCGCTCGTCGACACGCCCGGCTTCATGGTCGGCCCGGAGGCGGAGCGCACCGGCTTGGTGCGCCACGCGTCGCGCATGGTCAACGCCGGCGCGCGGCTCACCGTGCCGCTGGTCGGAGTGGTCCTGCGCCGCGGCTACGGGCTCGGCGCCCAGGCGATGCTCGGCGGCAGCACGCACCGGCCGCTGCTCACCGTGGCGTGGCCCGACGCGCACCTGGGGCCGATGGGGCTCGAGGGCGCGGTGCGCCTGGCCATGGCCCGCGAGCTGGCGGCGATGCCCGAGGACGAGCGGGAGGCGGCGGTCGCCCGGCACACCGCCGAGCTGCGCACCCACGCCGGTGCCCTCAACGTGGCACGGGTCTTCGAGATCGACGACGTGATCGACCCCGCCGAGACCCGGACGGTGGTGGCCGCGACGCTGCGGGCGGCCGGCGCCTGACCGGCTGACCGGCGGGTCAGTGGATCAGCTGACGCCAGTCGAGCGGCACCCGCCCGCGCGGACCGGGAGCGGGCTGCTCCTCGGGGTGGCTCGTCGGCGGGGCCAGCGCCGGGCCCTCGGCGTAGTCCTCGCGTGCGTAGTCCCAGAACCAGTCCTCCCCCGGCTCGAACGACTGCACGACGGGATGACCGGTCGCGCGGAAGTGCGCCGACGCATGCTGGGCGGGCGAGCTGTCGCAGCACCCGACGTGCCCGCAGGCGGCACAGCGGCGCAGGTGGACCCACCAGCCCTCGACGGCGTCGCAGTCGACGCAGCCGGCGCTGCTCGGCGGGATGTCGGTGGCGATCGCGGGCGTCTCCTCGGCCATGGACCGAGCCTAGAGCCATCCGGGCGCGCAGGCGCGGATCAGCACCGGGCGGGTCAGCGCAGGCGCAGGGCCAGGAAGAGGTCGACCCGGTCGGCCGTCGACGCCAGGCTGCGACCGGTCAGCTCCTCGACCCGCTTGAGGCGGTGGCGCAGCGTGTTGATGTGCACGTGGAGCGCGTCCGCGGTCTCCTGCCACCGGCCGCCGTGGTCGAGGAAGGCCGCGAGGGTCGCCACCAGGTCCGTGCCGCGCTCGGCGTCCGCGGCGACCAGCCGCCCGAGCACTGCCTCGCCGGTGGCACGCAGGAGGGCCGGGTCCTGCAGGTCGAGCAGCAGGGTGGGGCTGGCGAGCTGCTCGTGGGAGAGCCAGCCCGGCCGGCCGCGCGTCTCCAGCGCCTCGACGGCCTTGCGGGCCTGCAGGATGCTCACCCGCAGGCTCGTCGCCGGACCCCGCTGGCCCACGCCGACGTAGCCGGCAGTGGCGGCTTGCGGCGGATGGCCCGCCGTGAGGACGACGGTCTCCGCCGTGCGCTCGACGACCAGGCTGCCGGGCCCGGCGAGGGCCTCGACCTCCGCCCGGTCGAGCCCGCGGACGACGAGCGCGGCGACGTCGGCGTCGGCGGCGATGCCGAGCAGCTCCAGACGGTGGGCGATCGCCGCCTGGTCGCCGGTCCCGGACTCGATCCAGTCCAGCACCTCCAGCGCGTAGCGCTGCTCGGTCGCCCGGATCGCGCGCTCCCGCTCCAGCTCGAGGGCCAGGAACGGCATCGCCGTCGAGATCGCCGCCTGCAGGCCGACGTCGAGCTGTCCCATCTCCTCGGGAAGCAGCAGCGACGCGTCGGCCAGCCCGGCGCCGATCAGCGGGACCTCGTACGACGGCGCGGGCGGCGCGCCGTACACGCTGCCCTCGGAGCGCAGCGCGACCGGCCGGCCGAGGAGCCGGCCGAGCACCCGCAGCACCGAGCCCGGTCCGCGCTCGGCGCGCAGCGCGGACACCATGGCCGCGTGGTGGTCGAGCTGGCGGCGCAGCGGCGCCTCCCACTCGGCCCGCTTGCTCGCCACGAAGGCCTCGACGACCGCGACGAAGGGGGTCGACACCGGCGCGACGAAGCAGGTGAGGCCGCGCGCCGCAGCCGCGGCGACCACGTCCTCGGGCCACTCCTCCTCGGCATGCACCAAGCCGTAGCCCAGCGCCGCCGCGCCCGCCGCGGCGACCTCGTCGACGAAGTGCTCCGCGCTCACGCCGCTCGAGCGCCACACGCCGGCGGTGAGGACCACCTCGCCCCCGCGCAGGAACCGGCCGGGGTCGGCGACCTCGACGATGTGGACCCAGCGGACAGGCAGCGCGAGGTTGCCCTCCACGACGACGCGCAGCTCGAGATCCGTCGCGCGGACCAGCTCCTCGACCAGCACCCGTCAGCCGTCCCGCTCCGCCTCGGTCATGACGGTCATCGTAGGAGAGCCGCGGCTCCGGCTCCTCCGCTCGGCGGTCAGGGGATGTTCAGCGTGACCTTGATCGGGTTGTGGTCGGAGGCCATCGGCGTGGCATAGCGCCCTGCGCCGTCGAGGACCGCGAGGTTCTCCCAGGCGGGCACGGTGATACCCGGCGAGACGAAGACCCGGTCGACGTGGGTCGGCCACTCCTTCGACCGCGGCGGGTCGACCTCGAAGCCGTTGGCCGAGTTGAGGTACGGCAGGGTCAGCCACGCCGCGATGTCGCTGGCGTCGGCGAACCCGGCACCCTCGAGCACCAGCCGCGGCGTGTCGCTCTCGCCCTTGCGGTCGCGGCCGCGGTGGGAGTTGAAGTCGCCGAGCAGCAGGGTGGGCTGGCCGCCGAAGCGGGCCTGCAGCTTCCCGAGGACATAGGCGGTCTCCTGCTGGCGGGCGGCGTCCGCCTCGCCGTCGTGCAGGTGCAGGGCGGCCAGGGCCAGGGTCCGGCCGGTCGCGCGGTGCTGCACCAGCGCGTGGCAGTAGCCGTGGTCGCGGTCGCCGAACCGGGTGAAGCGGCTGCCCTTGCTGGTGCGCTTGCGGTCGACCACGGCGTACGCGCTCGAGCGGACGTAGGCGACCTGGCTGAACAGCTTGCGCTTCTTGCTCCGCTGGGTCTGGCAGGCCAGCGTGTAGCCGCGCTTCTTCATGACCTTGCCGATCCAGCGCTTCTTCTTGCCGTACTTGTGCGCCACGTGCGCCTCGGTGAACACCATGATGTCGGCGTTCATCCGGCCGATGCGGTCCACGACCTGCTTCTGCCGCTTCTTCCACTTCCACCCGCCGTTGCACTTCGACTTCGACCCGCAGGCGACGTTGAAGGTGGCGGCGGTCGTGGCGAACGCACCGGGCTTGACCGCCCGGCTCGTCGGCGGGGTGACCTTGCAGGCGCGGGTGCCGGTGTCGACGGAGAAGCAGTACGTCGTGCCCGGCTCGAGGCCCTCGATCACGGTGCTCGTGCCGTGGATCGGACCGGTGGACTGGTGGGGCGAGTCGAGTGGCGCGCCGTAGCCCTGCGTCCAGTGCACGGTGTACGACGCCGCGCCGGGCACGCCGTCCCAGGCGAGCGTCACCGCGACCTTCTGCCCGCGGACGTCCTGGCCGGCGACCCAGGGCACGGGCGAGTCGGCGGCGCTGGCCGGCGCGGTCGGCGCCAGCACGCCGGCGACCACCGCCGTCGCGGACAGGAGGATCAGCAGCGCACGCCCGAGGCGTCGCGTCGTGGTGGAGAGCATGGACCTACCTTCTCGTGATGCTGCACCAAAATCAGGCCGAATCTTCGGACCGGCCTCGGGTACCGCATCGGCCGCGCGCTCACCAAGGTGAGGGCTCGTAGTCCTTGAGGAAGCAGCCGAACAGGTCCTCGCCCGCCTCGCCCCGCACGATCGGGTCGTAGACGCGGGCCGCGCCGTCCACCAGGTCCAGCGGCGCGTGCCAGCCCTCGGCGGCGATCCGGAGCTTCTCGTGGTGCGGTCGCTCGTCGGTGATCCAGCCCGTGTCCACGGCGGTCATCAGGATCCGGTCGGTCTCGAACAGCTCGCCCGCGGAGGTGCGCGTCATCATGTTGAGCGCCGCCTTGGCCATGTTGGTGTGCGGGTGGCCCGCGCCCTTGTAGCGGCGGGAGAACTGGCCCTCCATCGCGGAGACGTTCACGACATACGCCCGACGGGCGCCGTTCTGCACGGCCGCGCGCATCGCCGGGCGCAGGCGCGAGTTGATGAGGAAGGGGGCGATCGCGTTGCAGAACTGCACCTCGAGCAGCTCCAGCGGGTCGACCTCGTCGAGGACCTGGGTCCAGGAGTTGTTGTCCTGGATGTCCGGGATGAGCCCGCCCGCGTCGATCGCCGTACCGGCCAGGTGGGCCTCCAGCGAGGCGCCGCCGGCCTTGAGCGCGAGGGCGGTCATCGAGGCCGCGTTGTGCGCCGCGAGGGCCGACTCCGGCGACTCGCCGTCGTGGTGGGCGACGGCCGTCGAGGCCAGCGCGCCGGCGATCGCGGCGGGGTGCGCCTCGGAGATCCGGTCGAAGGTCACCATCTCCGGGAGCGCCTTCACCCCGAGCTCGTCGGCGCTGGGCAGAGCCGAGCTCTCGCCGTCGATGAGGTGGGTGTAGGCGCCCGGCAGCCGGCGTACGGTCTGGCAGGCGTTGTTGATGATGATGTCGAGCGGGCCGTCGGCCGCGACGTCATCGGTGAGCGCGATGACCTGGGTGGGGTCGCGCAGGTCGATGCCGACGATCTTGAGCCGGTGCAGCCAGTCGGCGGAGTCCTCCATGGCGGCGAACCGGCGCACCGCGTCCTTCGGGAAGCGGGTGGTGATCGTGGTGTGGGCGCCGTCGCGGAGCAGCCGCAGGGCGATGTACATCCCGATCTTGGCGCGGCCCCCGGTGAGCAGGGCACGCCTGCCGCTCAGGTCGGTGCGTTGGTCCCGCTTGGCGTGGCTCATCGCGGCGCACCGCGGGCACAGCCAGTGGTAGAAGGCGTCGACGAGGGTGAAGTCCTCCTTGCAGATGTAGCACCCGCGGGCGGTGAGCAGCTCACCGGCGAAGGCGCCCTGCGCGGTGGAGACCAGTGGGATGCCGGCCGTCTCGTCGTCGATCCGCATCGGGGAGCCGGTGGCCGTGCGCTCGATGATGTCCTGGTCGTGGCGCTGGCGCTCCATGCGGATCTCGGCCCGCCGCGACTTCTTGAGCAGCTTGTACATGTACGACGCCGCCCGCTTCACGGTGCGGATGTCGTCGTGGTCCGGCGGCAGCTGCGGGAGCTGGGCGAGGACCTTGAGCGTGATCGCGAGCTCGTCGGGGTCGATTCCGGTCAGCTGCTCGGAGGGGTCGACGAAGTACGGGCTGGGCACCGGCAGATCGTACGGGCGTCGGGCGCCGGATGCCGTATGCTCGGCGCGGTCGTACGACGACCCACGGCACCGACCCCGGCACCACGAGCAGGGCCCACAACTGAACAACGCGCCGTTCGAACCCCGGCGGGAGAGTCCCTGTCCCTCGAGGACGGGGCGCCGAAGGAGCAAATCTCCCCAAGAATCTCTCAGGCCCCCTGACCGCCGGGACGAGGCGAACTCTGGAAAGCCGGACCGGATCCACCGGTCCGCACCCACGGTGCAAGCCGCCCGCGCGGGCGGCGAAGCTCTCAGGTCCCGATGACAGAGCGGGGAGGCAACCCAGCCACGAGCACGGCTCCGCCGTGCCTCACGAGGAAGCCTCCCGATGACCACTCCTTCAGGGACCCCGCGGCGTACGCCGCTGCACGACGTCCACGCCGCCCTGGGCGCTTCGTTCACCGACTTCGCGGGCTGGCAGATGCCGGTCCGCTACGGCTCGGAGACCGCCGAGCACCGGGCGGTCCGCACCGCCGCCGGGCTCTTCGACCTGACCCACATGGGCGAGATCGAGCTGACCGGACCCGGCGCGGGCGCCGCGCTCGACCGCGCGCTGGTCGGCCGCCCGTCGGCGATCGGCGTCGGCCGCGCGCGCTACTCCATGATCTGCGCCGAGGACGGAGGCATCATCGACGACCTCGTCGTCTACCGGCTGGCCGACGAGCACTTCCTCGTCGTCGCCAACGCGAGCAACGTCGCGGTCGTGGCGCCGGAGATCGCCGCCCGCGCCGAGGGCCACGACGCGACCGTGCACGACAGCTCGGCCGACTGGGCCCTGCTCGCCGTCCAGGGGCCCGCGTCCGCGGAGATCCTGGCCGGGCTGACCGAGCTCGACGTCCCGTCGCTGCGGTACTACGCCATCGAGGCCGGCTCGGTCGCCGGCGCCGACGCGCTGGTCGCCCGCACCGGCTACACCGGCGAGGACGGCTTCGAGGTCTACTGCCGGCCCGCCGACGCGGCCGCTGTCTGGGACGCGCTCCAGCGGGCGGGTGAGCCGCACGGGCTGGTCCCGGCCGGCCTCGCCTGCCGCGACACCCTCCGTCTCGAGGCCGGCATGCCGCTCTACGGCAACGAGCTGACCCGCGACACCACGCCGTACGAGGCCAACCTCGGCCGGGTGGTCGCGCTCGACAAGCCGGAGGGCTTCGTCGGGCAGGCGGCGCTGGCGGCGCGCAAGGAGCAGGGCCCCCGGCGGGTCCTCGTCGGCCTGGTCGCCAGCGGCCGCCGCTCCCCGCGCGCCGGGTATCCCGTCCTCGACCCCGCCACCGGGGCGGAGGTCGGCGAGGTCACGTCCGGCGCGCCGTCTCCGACGCTGGAGCGCCCGATCGCGATGGCGTACGTGCCGCCCGCGCTCGCGACGCCCGGCACCCGGCTGCAGGTCTCGCTGCGCGGCGCCCGCGAGGACGCCGACGTCGTCGAGCTGCCCTTCTACACCCGCGCCCGCTGACCGCGACCACACCCTGAGCCACCCACCGCGAGGAGACCGACCATGAGCCACCCCACCGACCTCCAGTACACCGCCGAGCACGAGTGGATCGCCGTCGACGGCGACACCGCCCGGGTCGGGGTCACCGGCTATGCGGCCGACGCCCTCGGCGACGTCGTGTACGTCGACCTGCCGGCCGTCGGCAGCACCGTCAGTGCCGGCGAGGCCTGCGGCGAGCTCGAGTCGACCAAGTCGGTCAGCGACCTCTACTCGCCCGTCACGGGCGAGGTCGTCGAGGTCAACGCCGCCGTCGACGCCGACCCCAGCCTGGTCAACAGCGACCCCTTCGGCGCGGGCTGGCTGTTCGTCGTCCGCGTCACCGCGACCGGTGACCTGCTGGACGCCGCCGCCTACGAGGCGCTGGTGGCCTCGGCGTGAGGCTGCCCGGCGTGTGGCTGCCCCGCGTCGGATGCTCCGCGTGCCGCGCAGCGCGGATGTACCGTCGATCCATGGAACGCAGAAGCCGGTGATCGCATGGCATTGAGCGTCTTCGACCTCTACTCGATCGGCATCGGGCCGTCGTCGTCGCACACCGTGGGCCCGATGCGCGCCGCGCGGACCTTCGCCGAGGGGCTCGCCGCCGACGGCGAGCTCACCCGGGTCCGCCGCGTCCGGGCCGAGCTCTTCGGCTCGCTCGGCGCGACCGGGCACGGCCACGGCTCGGTCAAGGCGGTGATCCTCGGCCTTCAGGGCGACGACCCCGCGACCACCGACACCGCGACGTACGACGACCGCGTGGCCGCGATCCTCGAGCAGGGCGAGCTGCGGCTCGCCGGCACGCACCCGGTCCGCTTCGAGGCCGACGACGTCGTCATGCACCGGCGCCAGTCGCTGCCGGCGCACCCCAACGGCATGGTCTTCACCGCCTTCGACGCGGCCGGCGCCGAGCTGCGGGCACGCACCTACTATTCGGTGGGCGGCGGCTTCGTGCTCGACGACAGCCAGGTCGGCGCGGACCGCGTGGTGGCCGACGAGACGGTGCTCCCGCACCCCTTCACCACGGCCGGCGAGCTGCTGGCCGCCTGCGAGCGGACCGGGATGTCGATCTCGGACCTGATGCTCGCCAACGAGCTCACCTGGCGCTCCGAGGCCGAGGTCCGCGCCGGGCTGCTGGAGATCTGGCGGGTGATGGCGGAGTGCGTCGAGGAGGGCTGCCACCGCGAGGGGGTGCTGCCCGGAGGCCTCAAGGTGCCCCGGCGCGCCCCGGAGCTCTACGCGAAGCTGTGCCGCGCCGGCGGCACGGACCCGCTCGACGTCATCGACTGGGTCAACCTCTTCGCGCTCGCGGTCAACGAGCAGAACGCCTCCGGCGGCCGGATCGTGACCGCCCCGACGAACGGCGCGGCCGGCATCGTGCCTGCCGTGCTCCACTACTGGGTGCGCTTCCAGGCCCGGGACCTGGCGCCCGAGCAGGTCGACGACGGGATCGTCCGCTTCCTGCTCACCGGTGCCGCGATCGGCATCCTGGCGAAGACGAACGCCTCCATCTCGGGGGCGGAGGTGGGCTGCCAGGGCGAGGTCGGCTCGGCCTGCGCCATGGCGGCCGGGGCGCTGTGCGAGGTGCTCGGCGGCACGCCCGAGCAGGTCGAGAACGCCGCCGAGATCGGCATCGAGCACAACCTCGGGCTCACCTGCGACCCGGTCGGCGGCCTGGTCCAGATCCCGTGCATCGAGCGCAACGCCATCGCCTCGGTCAAGGCGATCAACGCCGCCCGGCTGGCGATCCACGGGACGGGCTCCCACAAGGTCAGCCTCGACAAGGCGCTGAAGACCATGCGGGAGACCGGCCGCGACATGAAGACGAAGTACAAGGAGACCTCGCGCGGCGGGCTCGCGGTCAACGTCATCGAGTGCTGAGCGGCCCGGACCTCAGAGGCCGGGGAGCACCCGGTCGACGATGGCCAGCAGCGCCTCGCGCAGCAGCAGGTGCGCCTGCTCCCGGGTGAGCGTCCCCTCTCGCGACCACTCTCGGATCGCGCCGCGCGCGAGCTCGCCGAAGGAGCGGACCACGGCGCGCGCCGCCGGGTCGCCGGGGTCGCCGCCGACCATCTCCAGCACCCGCCCGGCCGCCAGGTCGTGTGCGTCGTCGAGGATCGCGCGCACCTCGGCGTCCTCCCCCACGCCCTCGGCCGCGCGCACGGTCAGGTAGGTCGCGCGCTCGGGAGTGATCGACCCGAGGAACCAGTGCACGGCGGCGTCCACCCGGTCGGTCAGGGACCCGGTCGGCAGCGGCACGTCCTCGAGCGTCGGGAGCAGCGCCGCGCGGCGGACCACCTCCAGGTAGAGCGTGCGCTTGTCGCCGAAGTAGTGGTTGAGCAACCCGCGGGCGACGCCGGCCTCGCGGGCGATCCCCGTGGTCGACACCTCGGCGTAGGAGCGCTCGGCGAAGAGCCGCTCGGCGGCGACCAGGATCTGCTCGCGTCGCTCGTCGGGGGCCAGGCGCTGGCGTCGTGCGGGCTCGGGCATGGCGCGATCCTATCTATTGGCAGTCTGCCAATAACGTACTAGGCTGGTGTCGTGACCACCACCGCCCCGTCGCCCGGCGCTCGCAAGGAGCGCGACGTCCCCGTGCCCGCGGGCTTCGACATGCGCGCGCACGTCTCGGGGATCGGCGCCCACCTGGCCGGCCCGGCGAACGTGATCATGCAGCTGAGCTGGCCCAGTGTCGGCTACGGCGTGATGAACAGCCGCGTGCACGACGGCGCCGCCACGAAGCGGCCGTTCAAGCGGGGGCGGACCACGTTCACCTATCTCGCCGTCGCCCTGCTCGGCGACGAGGCCGACCGGACCGCCTTCCGCAGGGAGGTCAACCGACAGCACGCGCAGGTCGTGTCGCGTCCCGGCGAGAAGGTCCAGTACCGCGCGATGGACCCGCGCCTGCAGACCTGGGTCGCGGCGTGCCTGTACTACGGCACGGTCGACATGATCGAGAGGATGCACGGGCCGCTGCCCGAGGCCGAGGCCGACGCGCTCTACGCCCATTGCGCTCGCTTCGGGACCACCTTGCAGATGCCGGCCGACGCCTGGCCCGCCGACCGCGCCGCCTTCCGGCGCTACTGGGAGCAGGCGGAGGCCGAGGTCGACATCGACCCCGCGGTGGCGTCGTACCTGCTCTCCCTGACCCGCCTGGAGAACTTCCCCAGGCCCTTCCGCCTGCTCGGCCCGTTCGTGCTCTTCGTGACGACCGGCTTCCTGCCACCCCTCTTCCGGGAGGCGATGGGCCTGCCGTGGACCGCCCGCCAGCAGCGACGCTTCGACCGCCTGCTGCGGACTCTCGGCGGCGTCGAGCGGCGGCTGCCGCGGGTCCTGCGGACCTTCCCGTTCAACCTCTGGCTCGCCGACATGCGCCTGCGCCGCCGGCTCGGCCGCCCCCTCGTCTGAAGGAGACCCTGTGGACTTCGACCTGCCCGAGAGCGCCCTCGCCGTCCGCGAGGGCGTCGCGGCCGTCGCCGCGAAGTACGACCACGCGTACTGGTCGCGCTGCGAGGAGGAGCACCGCTTCCCGCGGGAGATCTTCGACGACCTCGGCCACGGCGGCTGGTTCGGGCTGTGCATCCCCGAGGAGTACGGCGGCGGCGGGCAGGGCCTCCTCGAGCTCGCGGTGGCCAACATGACCCTGTGCGCCTCCGGCGGCGTGGCCGGCACCTTCTTCTACGTCACCACCCCCGGCTTCGGCGCGATGACGCTGACGCGGCACGGCAGCGAGGAGCAGAGGCAGCGGATCCTGCCGGGCCTGGCCGACGGCACGCTGCAGTTCTGCCTGGCGCTCACCGAGCCGGACGCCGGCAGCAACGCCATCGAGATCACGACCGCGGCCCGCCGGGCCCCCGACAACCCCGACGAGTTCCTCATCAAGGGCCAGAAGGTGTGGATCTCCAACGTGGAGAACGCCGACTGGATGGTCGCGGTCACCCGGACCATCCCCGCCCACGAGACGCGCGAGCACGGCCTGCCCCGCACCGCCGGCTTCACCCTCTTCCTGGTCGACGTGAAGGAGGCGCTGGCCGCAGGCACGCTGAGCTACACGCCGATCCCCAAGATGGGCAGCAACGTCCTGCAGTCCAGCCAGGTGTTCCTCGACGACGTCCGCGTCCCGGCGGCCAACGTCATCGGCGAGGTCGACGCCGGCTTCGCGGTCCTGTGGGACGTCCTCAACCCCGAGCGGATCCTCGCCGCGTCCGGCGGGATCGGCACGGCGGACGCCGCCCTGCGGATCGCCTGCGACTACGCCCGCGAGCGCGAGGTCTTCGGCCGGCCGATCGGCGCCCACCAAGGCCTGCAGTTCCCGCTCGCGCAGCTCAAGGCGAAGACCGAGCTGGGCCGGCTGATGACCTACCAGGCCGCCTGGCTCTTCGACCAGGGCCGGCCGTGCGGCAACGAGGCCAATGTCGCGAAGCTGACCGGTGCCCAGGTCGGCTGGGAGGCGGCCAACCAGGCCTTCCAGACCCTCGGCGGCATGGCGTACTCCAAGGAGTACCCGGTCGAGCGGATCTTCCGGGACGCCCGGATCGCGAAGAACATCCCGGTCGCCGAGGAGCTCGTGCTCGCGCACATCGGCACCCAGATGCTCGGGCTGCCGAAGAGCTACTGACCGCCTCCCCCGCGGCGCGGGTCAGGACACCGGCGAGCTCTCCCGGCGGCTGGCCACCCCCGCCGCGCCCGCGGCGGAGGAGAACAGCCAGCCGTAGAAGGCGAGCAGCGCCAGCCACGAGGCGATCACGACGGCGTACATGGTGGTCCACAGCCAGACGGGGACGTCGGGCTTGCGCTCGCGCTGGAGCATGAACGGCTCGTGCACGAAGGGGACGTCGGAGTCGTTCGCGACCTGCACCAGCCCCGCACCCGGTCCCTCGATGGCGGTGTCGGCGGGCATGTGCACCGGGATCGACACCAGCGTCCGCAGCGGCAGGTGGAGCCGGATGAGCACCTTCCACAGGCCGTAGACCGGGAGCGGCTCGGCGCTGCGGTACTCCCCCGCCCGGCCCGTCGGCTCCATCGCCACGCTGAGCACGCCGTCACCGAGGCGCTGCGAGTCCTCCTCCTGCTTGCCCTGGTAGGCCAGCGCCGAGAACCAGATCGCGTCCTCCACCTCGTCGGGGTCCACGCGCACGGTGACGACCGAGGTGCAGCCCTCCTCGCCGATGCAGTCCTCGTCGTACGAGACGTGGCCCATGATCACGTCCGTGCCCGCGACCGGCTGGTACGACGTGCGGCAGTCCTCGCCCTCGCACTCCTTGACGACCTCGACCTCGCCGGCGCCTGCCGGCGCCGCGAAGACGCCCATCAGCACGATGAAGGCCAGGGTGCCGGCGGTCCCCACCCAGCGAGCCCGGGAGGGAGTGGCCGAGCCCGGCTCCGCCGCCGGGCCGAAGTCGCCGATCCGCTCCACGTGCCGCGCGAAGGACCAGCCCAGCAGGCCGCCGCCGACGCCGGCGGCTCCGCCGACGGCCAGCATGAGCGGCATCTGCGAGGTCTCGGGCGGCAGCGGGTAGGGCAGGAAGAGGTCCATCCACCACCACTCGGTGGCCAGGCCCAGCGTCCCGGCGAGCAGGCCGGCGACGCCGGCGAAGGCGGGACCGCGGTCGCGCCAGACCAGCGCCAGCAGCTCGATGCACACGGCGGCGCCCAGGAAGAGCAGCCAGCGGGCGCGGTGGATGTCGGGGATGGGCAGGGTGATCGCGTAGATCCCGACCCGGATCCCGGTGTAGGTCAGCCACGCCACCAGGGCGCCGCCGCGCCCGAGGAAGATCCGGCCGGCGGTGAAGATCCAGCCGGTGAGGAAGCCGGAGATGATGAACAGCGTGGTGGCGGGGAACTGCGGGACGCCGAGGTCGAACTCCATGAGGAAGGCCATCGGGATGATGCACAGGCTCATGACGACGGTCATCACGAGCCGGGTCGCCTGCCCGCGCGCCGGCGGCCGGCCGACCTGGGCGGCCTCGGCGTAGAGCAGCGGCAGGGCGAGGATGCAGGTGACCGCGCCACCGATCATCATCACGTGGGTCGGTCCCCACTCCGTGACGTCCTGGCCGAAGAGCCGGTGCCACACGTCGTCGGCCGGGAAGCCCGCGGCCGCGATCAGCCCGGCGCCGAGCAGCACCAGTGTGCCCATCGGCACCCGCCAGCGCGGCGTGAGCCGGACCGTACGCCGCGGGAGCGGGTCCTTCGCGAGCCCGGCCGAGACGACGCCGGCCGCGAGGAAGCCGAAGATCCCGAACATGATCGGGAAGTGCGACGGGTTGGCCAGCGGCCCCTCGTCGCGCCCGTTCTGCATGTGGATCGGGACGTCCCAGTACACGCCGAACGCGCACGCGATCAGGGAGATCACGGCGAGATAGCCCGGCAGCCCGGCCCAGCGGGGCAGGCCGTCGACGGCCGCGACCCGGTCGGCCAGCCGGCCCAGAAGGGTGGCCTTCCCGTCGCGCTCGCGCAGCAGGAAGATGCCCAGCGGCACATAGATCGCGGCGAACGCCGCGGCGGCGATCAGGACCTGGTCGAGCGCGGCACCCCCGGCGGGCGGTGCCTGTTCAGCGGCAAGGAGCATGACGTACCTCCGGTATCTCGCGGATGACGCTACTCGTCGTCACAGGTAGATGAACAGAGTGACACCCGCCACGCGGACAGCCGGTGGCGAGGGGCGCCCGCGTGAAATCGTGGACCTGAGTCAGGTCTACCTCACCCATCTCGCCCCACGGGCGCGGTGATGTGTTTATGATGTCCGATGTCGGGCCGCGACCGACCCCCCCAGAGGTCGCGGCCCGGCACCCTTTTTCCCGGGGATGCCGGGCCGGCGTCACTCCCAGAACACCCGGTCGACGACCGCGTGGGCGTGCCGGGTGACCCGCAGGTAGTCGTCGAGCAGCCGGTCGGTCTCCGTGAGCTGGTAGCCCAGGATGCCGGCGACGGCGCGCCGCTCGAGCACCGCGCGAGGGAACTCGTCGCCCGCCCGGCCCCGCGCCAGCAGGACCGCGTTGCGGACCCGCGTCGCGAGCCGCCACGACGCGGCGAGGGTCGCGGCGTCGTCGTGCGTCATCAGGCCCGCCTCGGCGGCGGCGTCGAGCGCGGCGAGGGTCTGGGTGGTGCGCAGACCCGCGACCTCGGCGCCGTGGCGCAGCTGCAGCAGCTGGACGGTCCACTCGATGTCCGCCAGCCCGCCGCGGCCGAGCTTGAGGTGCAGCGCCGGGTCAGCCCCCCGCGGGAGACGCTCCTTGTCCACCCGGCCCTTGATCCGCCGCACCTCGACGACGTCGTCGTCGGTGAGTCCGCCGGCCGGGTAGCGCAGCGGGTCGATGAGCTCGGTGAAGCGCGCCCGCAGGCCGGGGTCGCCGACCACGGCGTCGGCCCGCAGCAGCGCCTGGGCCTCCCACACGTGCGACCACTTCGCGTAGTACGACGCGTAGGCGTCGAGCGTGCGCACCAGCGGCCCCTGGCGCCCCTCCGGACGCAGGTCGGCGTCGACCACGAGGGCCGGGTCGGGACCCGGCGCCGCCAGGACCCGGCGCACCTCCTCGGCGACCAACCGGGCGAAGGTGGCGGCCTCGTGCGCGTCGGCGCCCTCGACCGGCTCGTGCACGAAGAGCACGTCCGCGTCGCTGCCGTAGGACAGCTCGAAGCCGCCGTACCGACCCATCGCGACGACCGCCATGCGGGTGGGCGGCTCGCCGAGGCCGCGGGCCCGGGCGGTGGTGGTCATCGCGCCCTGCAGGGTCGCCTCGAGGGTCGCGTCGGTCAGCCGGGTGAGGGCGAAGCCGACGTCGGCGACGTCGACCAGGCCGAGCACGTCGCCCGCGGCGATGCGCAGCAGCTCGCGCCGGCGTACGCCGCGCACCGCGCGGATCCCCTTCTCGAAGCCCTCCTGCCGACCGCCGGTCGCCAGCATCTCCTCGGTGAGTGCCGCGGAGCCCAGCGGGTGCAGGTCGCCGCCGAGGAGCCGGACGCCCGCGGGCTCGCGCTCGAGGAGGTCGGTGCAGTAGCGGGAGGTCGCCAGGAGGTGCGCCAGCCGCTCGGCGGCCTCGCCCTCGTCGCGCAGGGTCGCGAGATACCAGGGGCTGCGGCCGAGGGCCTCGCTGATCCGCCGGAAGCCGAACAGGCCGCCGTCGGGGTCCGGGCACTCGGCGAACCACTGGAGCATCGCGGGCAGCAGGGTGCGCTGGATGGCGGCGGTGCGGCTGACCCCGGCGGTCAGCGCCTCGAGGTTGCGCAGGGCCGCCTGCGGGTCGGCGTACCCGAGCGCGGACAGGCGCGCCCCGGCCGCCTCCGAGGACAGGCGCACCTCGTCGGAGCCGATCCGGGCCACCGCCGAGAGCAGCGGGCGGTAGAAGATCTTCTGGTGCAGCCTGCTGACCTCGCGGCGGTGGTCCTGCCAGGTCTCCTCCAGCCTCTTCCCGGGCTCCTTGAAGAAGCCGAGGCTGCGCCCCAGCCGCCGCAGGGCGACCTCGTCGGCGGGCACCACGTGGGTGCGCTGCAGACGGTGGAGCTGGATCCGGTGCTCGAGCTGGCGCAGGAAGGCGTAGGCGCGGTGGAGGGCGTCGCCGTCCTCGCGACCGACGTAGCCGCCGTCGGTGAGCCGGGCGAGGGCGCTGAGCGTCGTCGGCGGCCGGATCGCCTCGTCGGCGCGGCCGTGGACCAGCTGGAGCAGCTGCACGGCGAACTCGACGTCGCGCAGCCCGCCGGCGCCCAGCTTGAGCTGGCGCTCGGCCTCGCGCGCCGGGATGTGGTCGAGGACGCGGCGCCGCATCGCCCGGGCCGCGTCGACGAAGCCCTCCTTGTCGGCGACCGACCAGACCATGGGCGCCACCATCGCGACGAAGTCCCGACCGAGGGCGAGGTCGCCCGCGACCGGACGCGCCTTGAGCAGCGCCTGGAACTCCCACGGCTCGGCCCAGCGCTCGTAGTAGCTCTGGTGGCTGGCGAGGGTCCGGCTGAGCGGTCCCGCCTTGCCCTCGGGGCGCAGCGCGGCGTCGACCGGCCAGATGGTGCCCTCGGCGGTGTGGTCGGCGCAGACCTGCATCATCTGCGCGGCGAGACGGGCGGCGACCCGCTCGTCGCCCTCGTGGACGAACAGCACGTCGACGTCGGAGACGTAGTTGAGCTCGTGGCCTCCGCACTTGCCCATCGCCACCACGGCGAGCCGTACGCCGTCCGCGGCCTCTCCCAGCCGAGCGCGAGCGACCGCGAGCGCGGCGTCGAGCGTCCCCGCGGCGAGGTCGGACAGCTCGGCCGCGGCGTCGTCGACGCCGAGATGGTGGGTGAGGTCGCGGGCCGCCAGCCGGAGCAGGTGGCGGCGGTACTCGACGCGCAGCGCGTCGACGGCCTCGCGGTCGGGCCGGTCGCGGACGGCGTCGAGCAGGGCGGCCCGGATCGCCCACGCGGCCGGGCGGGTGCACCCGAGCTCGGGGTCCGCGAGCTCGCGCCAGTGCGCCGGGTGGGTGGCGAGATGGTCGGCGAGCGCCGCACTCGCACCGAGGACGCTGAGCAGGCGCATCGCCGTACCCTCGTCGTCGCGGACGGCGGCGAGGAGCCTGGCCCGCTCCTCGCTCTCCCCCTCCTCCTCGGCCGCGTCGGCGAGCCGGCACAGCCCGCGCAGCGCCGCATCCGGATCGGCGGTGCGCCCGAGCAGGGCGAGCAGGTCCGCCGCGCCGGGCCCCAGCCGGTCGAGGTCGGCGAGCGCCCGGTCGAGGTCGACGAAGCCGAGCCGGAGCAGCTCGGTCCGCTGCGTGGCCCGGTTCATGTCACAGGACCGGCAGCATCCGGTCCCGCTCGAAGGCCGAGACCTGGCCGCGGTACTCGTCCCACTCGGCGCGCTTGTTGCGCAGGAAGTAGTCGAAGACCTGCTCCCCCAGCGTCTCGGCGAGCAGCTCGGAGTGCTCGGCGATCGCGATCGCGTCGTGCAGGCTCTTGGGGAGCGGCTCGATGCCGAGGCTGCGCCGCTCGCGCTCGGTGAGCGCCCACACGTCGTCCTCGGCCTCGCGCGGCAGCTCGTAGTCGTTCTCGATGCCCTTCATGCCCGCGGCCAGCACCGCGGCGTAGGCGAGATAGGGGTTGCACGCGGAGTCGATGGTGCGCAGCTCGACCCGGGTGGACTGGCCCTTCATCGGCTTGTACATCGGGACGCGCACCATCGCCGAGCGGTTGTTGTGGCCCCAGCAGATGTACGACGGCGCCTCGCCGCCGAACATCATCCGCTTGTAGGAGTTGACCCACTGGTTCGTCACGACGCTGATCTCGCTGGCGTGGCGCAGGATGCCCGCGATGAACTGGCGGCCGGTGCGGGAGAGCTGGTACTCGGCGCCGGCCTCGTAGAAGGCGTTCTGGTCGCCCTCGAAGAGCGAGAGGTGGGTGTGCATGCCGGAGCCGGGATGGGTGGTGAACGGCTTCGGCATGAAGGTGGCCCAGATCCCCTGGCTGAGCGCGACCTCCCGGATGACCGTGCGGAAGGTCATGATGTTGTCGGCCGTGGTCAGCGCGTCGGCGTAGCGCAGGTCGATCTCCTGCTGCCCCGGCCCGCCCTCGTGGTGGCTGAACTCGACCGAGATCCCCATCGCCTCGAGCATGGTGATCGCCTCCCGCCGGAAGTCCGAGCCGTGGGAGTGCGCCGCATGGTCGAAGTAGCCCGCACGGTCCACCGGGACGGGCTCGTCACCGGCGCGCGGCTCGTCCTTGAACAGGTAGAACTCGATCTCCGGGTGGGTGTAGAAGGTGAACCCCTTCTCGGCCGCCTTGCCGAGGGTGCGCTTGAGGACGTTGCGCGGGTCGGCGTACGACGCGGAGCCGTCGGGCATCACGATGTCGCAGAACATCCGGGCCGTGGCCGGGCCGTCCATGCTGCGCCAGGGCAGGATCTGGAAGGTGGTCGGGTCGGGCAGGGCGAGCATGTCGGCCTCGTAGACGCGGGCGAAGCCCTCGATCGCGGAGCCGTCGAAGCCGATGCCCTCCGAGAAGGCGCCCTCCAGCTCGGCGGGGGCCACGGCGACGGACTTGAGGAACCCGAGGACGTCGGTGAACCAGAGCCGCACGAACCGGACGTCGCGCTCCTCGAGAGCGCGCAGGACGAAGTCCTCTTGCTTACCCATGGCCGCAGCCTAGTGTCGCAGTGTCACGGGTGTGTTGCGGCACCGCCGACCCGGACACAGCAGCCCGGCCCCGGAGCGACGGGCTCGGTGGTCGCGCCGGGCCCGCCCAGCCGGCGTACCAGCCCGTCGACGAAGGCGCGGTTGAGCCCGTCCTCGCTCCCGCAGACCAGGCCGCGGTGGTCGGCGGCGATGCGGTCGAAGGGGCAGTTCCCGAGCACCAGCGCCGCCCCGTCCGCGCGCGGCTCGTAGCCCATCGCGCCGAGGGCGTCGGCCAGGTCGCGGTCGGCGGTGGCGACCTGCCCCGCCGCCTCGTCGACGGCGGCGACGAGCGCGTCCGCGATCGGCGTACCGGACAGCGTGCGCTCGACCGCGTCGGCCAGCACCTGGCCCGCCAGGTCGTAGCGCCGGCTCGGCAGGCTCACGGTGAGCTCGCGTCGGGAGCGCCGGTAGAGCTTGGCGGGCCGGCCGGCGCCGGGACCGGTCCGTCCGGTGAGGCGGCGGAACTCGGTGACCAGCAGCCCCTCCTCGACGAGCCGCTCGAGGTGGAACTTCGCGGTGTGCCGGGGCACGTCCACCCCGCTGGCCGCCTGGTCGCGGCTCACCGCCCCGGGCGCCTCCGCCACGAACCGGTAGAGGGCGCGTCGCACCGGGTCGGCGAGCGCCCCCACCCGGGCCACGCGCTGGCCGAAGGCCTCGTCCATGGTCCCTCCCTCCGCCGCCCACATCTCTAGCGGAAGCCAGTCTTGCCGAAAGACCTGACCAGGTCTACCGTCAAAGATGATGTCCCTTACAGGGGACCGCTCGAGAAAGGGATCAGAGATGGCTGCCACTCACCCGTGGGACCAGGTGACCCACGACCTCCGCGAGGAGATGCACGACCTCGCGCACTTCTCCACCATCGACGCCTACCGCCAGGGCCGCGCCGCCCTCTGGGCGACCTTCGCCCTGCTGCCCATCGTCTGGGGTCTCGACATGATGACCGGCTTCATGACCGAGTCCTACGAGCAGTACGTCGCGGTGTGGGCGGACAACTTCCTGCCCGGCGACACCTCCGACGTCATCGTGTGGGTCGGCGCGATCACCGTCGCCGCGGGCGTGCTCGTGGCGCTGGCACCGCACTTCGGTGCCGACGTCCTCGGCATCTGGCTGGTGCTCCTGGCGGTCGACCTGTTCAGCGTCGACCAGATGGCGCACCTCGCGGTCGGCATGCTGGCCCTGGCCGTGTGCTGCTTCGCCATGGCCCGCATGATGCGAGGCGACCACCGCAGGGAGGCATGAGCCGTCGGCCGGCCGCCGGCGGTCAGGACGGGGGGACGTCGGCCGCCAGCTCGGCCAGCCACGCGGCCGGGCTGGCGTCCGACGGCATCCGCCAGTCGCCGCGCGGCGACATCGTGCCGCCGGCGCTGACCTTGGGGCCGTTGGGCAGCGCCGAGCGCTTGAACTGGCTACTGAAGAAGCGCCGGACGAAGACCTCGAGCCACGAGCGGATGGTGGCCAGGTCGTACGACGCCCGCCGTTCCTCCGGCAGGCCCGCCGGCCAGTCGCCCACCTCCGCGTCCCGCCAGGCGTGCCAGGCGAGGAAGGCGATCTTGCTGGGCCGGTAGCCGCGCCGGATCACGTGGTACAGGGTGAAGTCCTGCAGCGCGTAAGGCCCGACCGAGTCCTCAGTCGCCTGGGGCTTCTTGCCCTCCTCCGTGGGGATCAGCTCCGGGGTGATCTCCTGCTCGAGGATCTCCCGGAGCACCTGGTCGGCCGCGTCGTCGTAGCTGCCGCCGTGGAGCTGGCTGCTGTCGATCACCCAGCGGATGAGGTGCTGGATGAGCGTCTTCGGCACGCCGGCGTTGACCGTGTAGTGCGACATCTGGTCACCGACGCCGTAGGTGCACCAGCCGAGCGCGAGCTCGGAGAGGTCGCCCGTGCCGAGCACGATGCCCCCGCGGTGGTTCGCGAGCCGGAACAGGTAGTCGGTGCGCAGGCCCGCCTGGACGTTCTCGAAGGTGATGTCGTAGACGGGCTCCCCGTCCGCGAACGGGTGCCCCAGCCCCTCGAGCATGGTGCGCGCGGCCGGCCTGATGTCGAGCTCCTCGAAGGTGCAGCCGAGCGCCTGGGAGAGCCGGGTCGCGTACGACTTCGTGGTGTCCCCGGTGGCGAAGCCCGGCATGGTGAACGCGTGGATGTCGCTGCGCGGGCGACCCAGCCGGTCCATCGCCTTCGCGGCCACGATCAGCGCGTGGGTCGAGTCGAGCCCGCCGCTGACGCCGATCACGACCTTCGGCTGCCCGATCGCGGCCAGCCGCTGCTCCAGGCCCGAGACCTGGATGTTGTAGGCCTCGTAGCAGTCCTGGGCGAGCCGGGCCGGGTCGTCGGGGACGAAGGGATAGCGGTCCACCTTGCGGCGCAGGCCGATGTCGCCCTCCGGCGGCTCGAGCTCGAAGGTCACGGTGGTGAACTCCTCGACGCCGGCGCCCAGCCGGTTGTCGTCGAAGGTGCCCTGGCGCATCCGCTCCTGCCGGATCCGGTCGAGGTCCACGTCGACGACCGTGGCGCGGGGGCCGTCGGGGAAGCGCTCGGACTCCCCCAGCAGGTCCCCGAGCTCGTAGACCATCGTCTGGCCGTCCCAGGACAGGTCGGTGGTCGACTCGCCCTGGCCGGCGGCGGCGTACACGTAGGCGGCGTTGCACCGGAAGCTGGCACTGCGGGCGAGCAGGTGCCGGTCCTCGGCCCGGCCGATGGTGATCGGGCTGCCGGAGAGGTTGGCGAGCACGCTCGCCCCGGCCAGGGCGGCCTCGGCGCTCGGCGGGATCGGGACCCACATGTCCTCGCAGACCTCGACGTGGAGGACCAGGCCGCGCACGTCGCTCGCCTCGAACAGCAGGTCCGTGCCGAAGGGCACCTGCTCGCCGTTGAGCTCGAGCGTCCCGCCGCGCTCGCTGGCACCCGCCGCGAACCATCGAGCCTCGTAGAACTCGCGGTAGGTGGGGAGATAGGCCTTGGGGGCGACGCCGAGCACCCGACCCCCCTGGATGACGACCGCGCAGTTGTAGACCCGGTTGCGCAGGCGCAGGGGCGCGCCGACCACGAGCACCGGCCGGAGCTCGGCCGAGGCGACGGTCAGGTCGAGGATCGCCTCGGCGACCGCGTCGAGCAGGGTGTCCTGCAGGAAGAGGTCGTCGACGGCGTACCCGGTGAGGCCGAGCTCGGGGAAGACGGCGACCGCCACCCCGTCCTCGTGCAGGGCGCGCGCCTGCTCGAGCGTCCGGGCGGCGTTGGTCGCGGGGTCGGCGATGGCGAGCGGGAGGGTGACCGCCGCGACCCGGGCGAAGCCGTGGGCATAGGCCGAGTAGAAGTCCACGGGCCGAGTCTAGGGACCGGTGATGACCCAGCGATGAGTCGGCGCGGCCGCGCGGGTCAGCACCGCATGAGCATCCTGCGCAGCCACATCCAGCCCTGCCTGTGGTTCGACGACGACCTGGAGGAGGCGGCCCGCTTCTACACCGCGATCTTCCCGAACTCCTCCATCGGGCACCTGGGGGCCGGGGTCGGCGAGTTCACCCTCGACGGGCTCACCTTCCGCGGGATCAACGGCGGTCCCGCGCTGCCGTTCAGCGAGGCGGTGTCGTTCGCGATCTCGTGTGAGGACCAGTCCGAGGTCGACTACTACTGGGACTCGCTGGTGGATGGGGGCGAGGAGTCGGTCTGCGGCTGGCTCAAGGACCGCTTCGGGCTGTCCTGGCAGATCGTGCCGGCACGGCTCTACGAGCTGGTCGCCGACCCGGATCCGGCGCGGTCTCAGGCGGTCACCCGAGCGATGCTGGGGATGCGGCGGATCGTCGTGGCCGAGCTCGAGGCCGCCGCCGCATCGGTGGGCCGCGGGTGACCGAGCACACAGCGCGCGGGGGCGACGTACGGGTCTAGCCTCGTCAATGCCCGTCACCGAACGTGGACCCGAGAGGGCCGCGAGTCACCACCGAACGGAGCTCGACGATGAGCAGCAGCACCCCCGAAGAGACGGCGCCGTACGGCGGCGCCCCGGCACCCTCCGGACCCGCCCCCTCCGGACCGGCCCCCTCCGGATCGATCAAGCGGATCCGCACCCACCACCTGCGCGAGCTCAAGCAGCGCGGCGAGCGCTTCTCGATGCTCACCAGCTACGACCAGCTGACCGCGCAGATCTTCGACGAGGCGGGCGTCGAGGTCCTCCTGGTCGGCGACAGCGCGTCCAACAACGTGCTCGGCAACGCCACGTCGCTGCCCGTCACGGTCGACGAGCTGATCCCCCTCACCCGGGCGGTGAGCCGCTCGGTGTCGCGCGCCCTCGTGGTGGGCGACCTCCCGTTCGGCAGCTACCAGGCCTCGCCCGAGCAGGGCTACCTGACCGCCGTCCGGTTCATGAAGGAGGGCGGCGCCCACTGCGTGAAGCTCGAGGGCGGGGTCGAGATGACTCCTCAGATCGAGCGGATGACCCGCGGCGGCATCCCCGTGATGGCGCACATCGGCTTCACCCCCCAGTCCGAGCATGCGCTGGGCGGCTACCGGGTCCAGGGCCGCGGCGACGCGGCCGAGCGGATCCTGCGCGACGCGCTCGCGGTGCAGGACGCCGGCGCGTTCGCCGTGGTGATGGAGATGGTGCCCGGCGACGTGGCGGCCGAGGTCACCGCGAAGCTCGAGATCCCGACGATCGGCATCGGGGCCGGCAACCAGTGCGACGGCCAGGTCCTCGTGTGGCAGGACGCCTTCGGTCTCCGCACCGGCAAGCTGCCCCGCTTCGTCAAGCAGTACGCCGACCTGCGCTCGGTGCTGCTCGACGCCGCCCGTGCGTTCGACGCCGAGGTCAAGGACGGCAGCTTCCCCGCCGCCGAGCACACCTTCTGAGTCCGCGCTCGAGGGAGGTCTGAGAACGGCGGGGCGGCGTACCGTCGCTTCATGCGCGCACGCCCCGCCGTCCTGCCCCCGCCTCCGGTCCGGCCTCTCGTCGTCGTTGTCGCCGTCGCCGTCGCGAGCCTGGTCGCCTCGGCGCTGACCGCTCCGCCGGCACGAGCCGCCTCGTTCGACGTCGAGGTCGTCGCCGACGGGCTCGACCACCCCTGGGAGGTCGCCGTGCTGCCGACCGGCGAGCTGCTGGTCACCCAGCGCGACCGCCGCAGGCTCACCCTCGTCGACCCGGGGACGCGGACCCAGCGCGACCTGGCCTTCCCCAGCGACCGGGTCTGGCAGCTCGGCGAGACCGGGCTGCTCGGCCTCGCCGTCGACCCCGCGTTCGCGGCCAACCGGCGCGTGTACACCTGCTCGGGCTGGATCGCCGAGGACGGTGGCCGCGACATCCGGGTGAACGCCTGGACCCTGGATGCCGGCCTCACGGCCGCGACCCTGGTCGGCCCGTTGGTCACGGGCATCCCGACCAGCCGGACGGGGCGCCACGGCGGCTGCCGCCTCCTCGTCGCTCGCGACGGCGCGCTCCTCGTGGGCACCGGCGACGCCACCCGCTCCCGGGTGCCGCAGAGCCGTCGCTCCCTGGGCGGCAAGGTGCTCCGGCTGGACCGGCTCACCGGCAGCCCGGACCCGCGCAACCCCTGGGCCGACCGCCGGGGCAAGCGCCGCTACCTGATGACCTACGGCCACCGCAACGTCCAGGGCCTCGCTCAGCGCGAGGACGGCACGCTGTGGTCCGTCGAGCACGGGACCGACCGCGACGACGAGATCAACCTGCTGCGCCGCGGCCGCAACTACGGCTGGAACCCCGGCCCCGGCTACGACGAGACCCGGCCGATGACCGACCCGCGCCTCCCCGGCCGGCAGTACGCCGCCCGCTGGCGCTCCGGGCATCCCACGATCGCGCCGTCCGGCGCCGCCTTCGTGTCCGGCCCGGGCTGGGGCCGCCTCACCGGCTGCCTGGCCGTCGCGGTGCTCAAGCGCCAGCGGCTGATGTTCGTCAAGCTCGACGACCGCGGCCGGGTCCGCTGGACCCGCGCCCCGCGCGAGCTGCGCCGCTACGGCCGGCTCCGCGACGTGACCGCCACCCCCGACGGGGCACTGCTCGTGACGACCGACAACGGCGACGGGCGCGACAGGGTGCTGCGGATCCGTCCCTCGTGAGTCAGGCGAGTCCGCGGCGGGCCAGCAGCGGCTCGATCGGTGCCGGGCGGCCGCGCCACTCCTCGTAGGACTCCAGCGGGTCGCGGGTGCCGCCGATGCCGATGACGTGGCGGAGATACTGCTCGCCGTTCGCGCGGGTCAGGCCGCCGTTGTCGCGGAACCAGGCGACCGTGTCCGCGTCGAGGACCTCGCTCCAGATGTAGGAGTAGTACGCCGAGGCGTAGCCGGAGCTGAGGCTGTGGGCGAAGTACGGCGTCGAGTAGCGCGGCGGCACCGCCGGGTTGTCCAGGCCCGCCGCGGCCAGGACGCGCTGCTCGACCTCCGCGACGGCGGCCGGGTCGGTCGGGACCTCGTCGGGCCCGAGCTCGTGCCAGGCGAGGTCGATCAGGGCCGCAGCGAGGTACTCGCTCGTCGCGAAGCCCTCGTTGAACGTCTCCGCCGCGCGCAGCCGGTCGACCACCTCGGCGGGGATCGGCTCGCCGGTCTCGTGGTGGACGGCGTAGCTGGCGAGCACCTCGGGCCACAGCACCCACATCTCGTTGACCTGCGAGGGGTACTCGACGAAGTCGCGGAAGACGGCCGTGCCCGCGAGCTTCGGGTAGGTCGCCCGGGCCAGCAGCCCGTGCAGCGCATGCCCGAACTCGTGGAAGAGCGTGCGGGTCTCGTCCCAGGTGAGCAGGGTCGCCTCCCCTGCCGCCGGCTTCGGCACGTTGAGGTTGTTGACGACGACCGAGGTCTCGATGCCGAGCAGGTCGCAACGCGTCACGAAGCTGCTCATCCAGGCCCCGCCGCGCTTGGTGTCGCGGGTGTAGAGGTCGAGCAGGTACAGGCCGACCGGGACGCCGTCGCGCCGCACCTCGAAGACCCGGACGTCGGGGTGGTAGCCCGGCAGGTCGGGCCGCTCCTCGAAGGTGAGGCCGTAGAGCCGGCCGGCCGCGAAGAACACCCCGTCGCGCAGGACCCTCTCGGCCTCGAACCAGGGGCGCAGCGCCGCCAGGTCGACGTCGTACCTCGCGCTGCGCAGGCGCTCGGCGTAGAAGGCCCAGTCCCACGGCTCCACCGGGAAGCCGGCGAGGTCGGACATGGCGTCCTGCTCGGCTCGCGCGTTGCGGGCGGCGGGCACGGCGAGCCGCTCGAGCAGCGAGCGCACCGCCTTCGGCGTACCGGCGGTGTTGTCCGCGGTGACCACCGCCGCGTGGTTGTCGAAGCCCAGCAGCCGCGCCCGCTCCGCACGCAGCCGCAGGATGTCGAGCGCGATGGCGCGGGTGTCGTGCGCCCCGCCGCGGCTTCCGCGGCCGCGCTGGGCCTCCGACAGGCGGCGGCGCAGGTCGCGGTCGGTCAGCGAGGCGAGGTGCGGGTGGGCCGTGGGGAGGACGAGCGTGAGCAGGTGGCTGCCGGCCCGGCCGCGCGCCTCGGCGGCTGCCGCAGCGGCGGAGATCTCCCCCGGGGTCAGGCCGTCGAGCTCGGCGGGGTCCTCGACGACGACCGCGAGGTCGTTGCTGTCGGCCTGCAGCGCCAGCTCGAAGGCGGTCTCCTGGCTGGAGATCCGCTCGTTGAGCGCGCGCAGGCGCGCCTTGTCGTCCTCAGCCGAGTGCCGCGCCCGCGAGGCGGAACTCGGTGACATAGCGCTCGACGAGGTACGCCGCCTCCGGCTCCAGGCCGGCCCGGTCGGCATGCACCGCTCGGAGCCGCTCCCACAGCGCCGGGTCCAGCAGGATCGCGTCGCCGTGCGCGGCGAGACGCGGCGCGAAGGCCGCGCGGACGGCGTCGATCTCCGGGTTCGCATCGGAGCTCGCCTTGTTCCAGAACACCCGGAGCACCCGAGCGAGCGTCACGCCGCTGAGCTCGAGCGGGACGAGGGTGTTCGCGAACGTCGGCGGCGCCGGGTCCGCGCTCACCGCCGCCACGGCCGCGAGCTGCTCGGCCATGGCCGCCTCGATCGCGGGGGCGTAGTCGTGGTCGTCGATGTCGGCGAACCGCGGCAGCCGGTGGGGAAGGTCGCTGGTCCCGAGCAGTGCGTGGAGGTGGGTCCAGCCTCCAGCGCCGGCTCGCTCGCGGGCGCGGCCGTCGGCTCGCTGGCCGGCTCGCTCGTCGGCTCGCTCGTCGGCTCAGGCGTGGGCTCCGGGGTGGGCTCGGGCGTGGGCTCCGGGGTCGGCTCGGGCTGCGGCTGCGGCGTGGGCTCGGGGGTGGGCTCCGGCGTCGGCTCAGGCTGCGGCTCAGGCTGCGGCTCCGGCGCGGGCGGGTTCGTCGGGGTCGGGGTGGGCGTCGGCGCGTCCGGCTGCGTGCCCGGGGCGGGCGCGCCGGGCGGGGGCGGAGGCGCGGTGAAGCTCGCCGTCCGGGCGAGGGCCTCCTCGACACCGGTGCAGCCGCACAGGGGCGGCAGGTCGAGCGGCAGCGTGGCCGGCCCGGTTCCGAGCACCGCCGTCACGGCCTCCTCGGCGCGGTACGCGGCGACGAGGCGGCGGACGGTCCGCGCGAAGCGGGGGCTCGCGTCGTAGGCGCGCAACGCCCTGCGCAGGGCCTTGGGGCGGGAGAGGTCCTTGCCGCTGGAGCACAGCAGCACGGCCGCGCCCAGGGTCGCGTCGTCGAGGTCCTGGACATTGCGGGCGGCGTCCCCGTCGGCATCGACGGCCACGCGCGCCCAGGTCTCGGGCAGCAGGCCCATCGGGCCGACCGGCGCGTCCCAGCGGGGGTTGGCGTCGAGATCGCCGGCGTCGGTGTCGGAGAGCCGGCTGCGCCCGGCCTTCCCGTTGAGCGGCCGGCCGACCAGGGCGGGCCTCACCTTGCCGGCCGTGCTGATCCGATGGCTGCCGTCGGCGCCCTGGCCGTGGTTCGAGGCGAGGCGTCCCAGCGCGGCCAGCACCATCCAGTCGAGGTTGCAGGGGGCCGCGGTGTTGATGACCGTCGCCGCCCGCTGGTAGGCAACCAGCGCGCCGTCGGGGGCGTCGGCCAGCCGGTCGGCGTACCTGCTCCGGGTCGCGGTGGTGCGGACGACCACGGGGACGCTCTCGGCCGGCGCCACGGCGGCGGGCTCACCCGCGGGGAGGTCGGAAGCCGCGGGCGGAACGGGCTCGTCCTGTCCGGCGGTCACCCCGGCCCGGGGCGCGTCGCGCTGCGCGGGCGTGCGCTCGCCGAGCGCTCCCGTCGTGGTCAGCACCACGGCGACCGCCGCCAGCACCGAGACGATGGTGATGATCCGCCGGACAAGCTGCCCGGCAGATCGACTGCCGCCCCCCATGGGTCCACCTGCTTCCTCGCTCTTGGACTCCCCAGTGTTCGCCGGAAGGCCCGGTCCCGCAGGGGAATCGCGAGATCTTTCCCCAGGTGTCACCGCGAGGTCACCCAGCAGGGGTGAGAGGATGCGTCGGTGGCCGAGCTGATCTTCCGAACGGGGACGATGGACGCCGGCAAGTCGACCCTCGCACTGCAGACCAACCACAACCACGCGGCCCGCGGTCGGATCGGCCGCCTGTTCACCTCGCACGACCGTGCGGGCGCCGCGATGGTCTCCTCCCGGCTCGGCCTGGTCGCCGACGCCCACGAGGTCCAGCCGGAGCTCGACTTCTGGCGCTTCGTCGTGGACGAGCTCACCCGCGGCGCGCGGATCGACTATCTCATCTGCGACGAGGCGCAGTTCTACACCGCCGAGCAGATCGACCAGCTCGCCAAGATCGTCGACGAGCTCCAGATCGACGTCTTCTGCTTCGGCATCCTCACCGACTTCCGCACCCGGCTCTTCCCCGGCTCGGCCCGCCTGGTCGAGCTCGCCGACCGCACCGAGGTGCTCCAGGTCGAGGCGCTGTGCTGGTGCGGCAAGCGCGCCACCCACAACGCCCGCACCGAGAACGGGGTGATGGTCACCGAGGGCGAGGTGATCGTCGTCGGGGACGTCGACCCCGCCGAGCACCCGCCCGAGCCGGACGAGCCGGAGGTCGACGAGGCGGACGTCGCCTACGAGGTCCTCTGCCGCCAGCACCACCGCCGTGGCATGACAGCGGCCCGGGCGAGGGCCGTGAGCCTCTCCCCCGAGCCGCTGCCGTTCCTCTGATCAGCAGGCGCTGTAGGGCCTGCTCGCCTTGCGCTTCTTGCCGCTCTTCAGCTTGACGACGACGTCGATCGAGGTGGCGCCGGCGGGGATCCGCTCGAGCAGGACGCCCTTCCTGACGGCCTTGCGCACCTTGCGCGTCTTGACCTTGGCGACCTTGGCGCCACCGGCCTTGAAGATCACGGTGCTGATGGCGCCCTTCCTCGCGGCCTTGCGCGCCTTCTTCGTGAAGGTGGCCCGCGCGGTGGCGTTGGCGCACGTGACCTGCTCGGGGAGGACGACATAGCGCGTCGCCCTGCCGGAGGCGGCTGCGTTGGCCGTGCCGGGCTGGAGGATCTCGAGGGTCCACGGTGCCGGCACCGTGTTGCTGGCGATCCTGACCTGCACCGTCGCTCCACGGGCGATCGGGACGCCGTCGAGGTCGATCACGCCCGCGGCGTCCTCGGCGAGGTCGTCCGGGTAGCGGTCGCCACCGACGCAGGTGCCGTTGACGTAGACCCACAGGATGAGACTCGACGCCGTCCGCACGAGGATCCGCCGCGGGCCGTCCGTGGTGGACACGAAGCTCACCGTGTCGGTCCGGCGGGCGGCGTACGTGCCGTTCACCGGGTCGCACCGATCCGCCGGGTCGGGCAGGTGGTCGGCGACCAGCGGGTCGGCGTCGGTGATCTCACCGGCGTAGCGCAGGTCAGCCTGCGCGCTCGGCACGACCAGGGCGAGCGGAGCGAGTGCGGCGGCGCAGAGCACCGCGAGGGCCCGAGAGAGCTTCATGGCCGGGAGGATACGCCCAGCGCGGACGGTCGGCTCAGTCGACGAGCACCGGGATCAGCATCTCGTCCGCGGTGAGCGAGCCGTGCATGCCGATCAGCCGCGACTCGTAGGGGAAGACCTCCGTCGAGAGGACGGCGAAGTCGCCGCGACAGGCCACGACGACGTCGCCGATGCGCGGCAGCACGGCGGGGTCGACCGGGCCGAACCAGCCGCGGCCGATCGCCTCGGCCCGGGTCATCACGTCGGCTCGCGCCCCCAGCCGCTCGCGCCACGCGGCGAGGACGTCGGGCACCGCGCCGCCGGTGCAGTAGAGATGGCGGAAGCGCGCCTCGCCGCCCAGCAGCGCGACCCCGGAGCGGAGGTCGTCGTCCTCGGACACGTCGATGCGCGACTCCGAGGGCACGTCGACCATGCCGTGGTCGGCGATGACGACGAGCCGCCGGTCGGCGGGCAGCGCCTCGCGGAGCTGCTCGGCCTCGTGGTCGATCATGGCCAGCTGCTGGAGCCACTGGCTGGACGCGACGCCCCACCGGTGGCCGGTCCAGTCGAGGTCGCCGTCGTAGACGTAGGTCAGCGCCGGCTGCCGGGCGGCCGGCGCGGAGGCCGCGACCACCGCGGCGATCCGCTCACCCACCCGATCCACGCCGACGTAGTCCGCGCCCCGGTGGGCCGCGACCGTCAGGCCGCTGCCCTGGAACTCCCGCTTGTTGACGACGGTCACCCGCACCCCAGCGGCCTGCAGCGACCCGAAGGCCGTCGGGTGCGGCTGCCACTCCAGCGGGTCGACGTCGCCGTCCCAGAGCAGGGCGTTGAGCAGCTCACTCGTGCCCGGGATCCGCGTCGTGAAGCCGACCAGGCCGTGCGTGCCCGGCATCAGGCCGGTGCCGAGGGACGTCAGCGAGGTCGAGGTGGTCGACGGGACGCTCGCCGTCGCGGGCGGGGAGGTCTCCAACAGCGAGGAGAGGTACGGCGCCGTGTGGGCGTAGCGCTCCAGCAGCCGCGCGCCGAGGCCGTCGATCAGGAAGACGACGTACGACGACGCGGCGGGCAGGACCAGGCCGGACGGGGCCGGGCCCAGCGGGCTGCCGAGGGCGTGCGCGACGGCCGGGACGACGTCGCCGAGCGAGCGCACGCCGTACGCCGGCTCGCAGAAGGCGGCGCCCCGGTCGCTGAGCACGTCAGCCACGCGTCAGCGACGACAGCGACGCCGCGAAGGACAGGAGCCCGCCGACGGCGTCGGTCCCGTCGGCGGCGGCCGACACCCGCAGCGAGAAGTCGTCGGAGGAGAGCGTGCCGGTGTACCCGTGGTCGGCCTCGCACTGGGGGTCGTTGCAGGCGGCCGGCTCGAGGTCGACCCGGTTGACCGCGCCCCAGCCGATGGTGAGGACGGCCTCGGCCGGCGGGCGCGGGCCGGAGGTCGGGTTCGTCGTCATCCGGGTGACCACCACGGAGGCCACGGAGCGGAGGTTGACCGCCTCGGTCGAGGTCGACGTGTACGGCTCGGGCAGCAGGTCGTCGCCCGCGTGCTCGTCGGTGTGGGCCAGGATCAGCCGCGAGGGCGTCAGCACGATCACCGTCTGGTGACGACGCACCTCGTCGCGCTCGAAGGTCGGCTCGTGGTGGACGTAGAACGACACCACGGGCTCGCCGGCCACCGCACCCCGCACCGCGTCGGCGACGACCTCGGGGTAGTAGCCGGTGCGGTCGATCGCGGCAGCGAGCTCGCTGGTCCGGTCCCGGTCACTCATGCGCGCATCCTCGCACGCCCCCGCAGCCGGCCCGGGCGGCACCTACTCGGGAATCGTGGTGACCAGGTCGGGCATCCGGCGGACCAGGGAGTCGGGGCGCGGGTCCTTGACCGCCGCGACCCGGACGGAGGCGGTGAGCACCGACGCCGAGTCGACCCCGGCGAGTACCAGCGACAGCTCGAGCGCGCTGACCTGCGGGAGGTCGTTCTGGAGGGCGGCGACGCGGGTGATCAGGTCCTCGATCGCGGCGACGTCCACCGGGTCGGCGCCCCGGTACCCGAACAGCAGCGGGGAGCTCTTCACCTCGCGCACCATGGCCGCCACGTCCCGCACGCCCAGCGGCGGGATCCGGTAGGCCCAGTCCCCGAGCAGCTCGATCACCGGGCCGGAGATGCCGAAGGACACCACGGGGCCGAAGAGCGGGTCCTCGAAGGAGCGCACCGCGATGGGTACGCCGGTCGGGGCGTTGCGCTGCACGACGAACCGCCCCACGGCCGGGTCGATGAGGCCGGCGAGGTAGTCCCACGCCTCCCTCATCTCGTGGGCGTTGGGGATGTTGCGCCACACGTGGATCTGGTCCGGGCGCTCGCGCACCGAGGCGAGGGTGGACTTCAGCACGACGTCCCAGCCGAGCCGCTCGCCGGCGGCGACGGCGGCCTCGACGTCGGCGACCGGCTCCGAGGGCCACAGCTCGATCCCGTAGGCGCGCAGCAGCGAGGCCACCTGGTCCTGGTCGAGCTCGACCTCCCGGTCCGTGCCCGCCACGTCGGGGTCGGCGAGGATCCGCTCGACGAGCCGCCGCGCGCTGCGCGGGTCGACGTCGGTGGCGTCGGCGGCCGGGCCGTCCGGGGTGTGCAGCCACACGGCGTACTCGACGACCCGGGCGAGAGCCCGCACCGCCGCCTCCACCGCGGGGTACGACGGCACCGAGCCGCGTCCCGCCGAGGAGCCGGTCACGTCCGGCACCCGCAGCAGCTCGGGGATGCCCTCGGCGCCGAGGAAGGAGGAGACGAGGGGCTTGTCCGACTGCTCGCCCACGGCCGCGAGGACGTTGGCGACCTCCTCGCCCGACACGTCGAGCGGCGGGATGTAGACGGCGATGACCGAGTCGACGTCCGGGTCGTCGATGGCGTCGTCGAGGGCGTCCTCGAAGTCCTCGGCGGTGGCGTCGGCGCCGAGCGCGACGGAGCGGTTGACGACCAGTCCCACGGCGGAGGCGGCGTCGGCGGCGAGCAGGCCGAGGGCGTCGGAGTTGCCCACGATGGCGACCCGCCGCCCCCGCGGCAGCGGCTGGTGCGCGAGCAGCTGGGCGACGTCGAACATGTCGTCGAGGGTGTCGACCTGGATCACGCCGGCCTGCCGGAACATCGCGTCGACCGCGGCCTGCGGCGCGCCGATGCGGCGGACGGCGTGGCCCATCGGCACGCCCTGCGTCGTGCGGCCCGACCGGACGGCGACGATCGGCTTGCGGGCGGAGACGCGACGGGCGATCCGGGAGAACTTGCGCGGGTTTCCGATCGACTCCAGGTACATCATGACGACCTCGGTGGAGTCGTCCTCCTCCCAGTACTGCAGGAGGTCGTTGCCGGAGACGTCGGCGCGGTTGCCGGCGCTGACGAAGGTGGAGATGCCGAGTCCGCGGTTCTTGACCTTCTCCAGGATCGCCGAGCCGAGGGCGCCGGACTGGCAGAAGAACCCGGCACGTCCGCGGGCCGGCATGACCGACGACAGTGAGGCGTTGACCTGCACCACCGGGTCGGTGTTGAGCACGCCTAGGCAGTTGGGGCCGATCAGGCGCAGGCCGTAGGACCGGCACAGGCCGGCCAGGTGGCGCTGCCGCTTGCGGCCCTCCTCGCCGGTCTCGGCGAAGCCCGAGGAGATGACGATCAGGCCGTGCACGCCCTTGTTGGCGCAGTCGAGCACGACGTCGGTGACCGCGTCGGCCGGCACGGCCACGATCGCGACGTCGACGTCGTCGGGGATCTCGTTGACGTTCTTGTAGGCCGGGATGCCCGACACCGCGGGGGCGCTCGGGTTCACGACGTAGACGCGGCCGGTGAAGTCGCCGTTGACCAGGTTGCGCACCAGCACCTGGCCGATCGTGTCCTGGCGCCGGCTGGCGCCGATGATCGCGACCGAGCGCGGGTGGAAGAAGCGGTGGATGGACGCCGCCTCGGCGGCATGCTCCCGGTCGCGCATGACCCCGATCGCGGTGTCGGTGGGGTCGATCGGGAACTCCAGGGTGATGACCCCGTCGTGGTAGCCGCTGACCACCCGGTAGCCCGCGTCGCGGAAGGTCTGGATCATCCGGGAGTTGTCGGGCAGCACCTCGGCGGTGAACCGGTCGACACCGCGCTCGCGGCCGGCCTGGGCGAGATGCTCGAGCAGCAGCTGGGCGATGCCGCGGCCCTGGTGCTCGTCCTCGACGAGGAAGGCGACCTCGGCCTCGTTGTCCCCCACGACGTCGTAGCGGCCGACGGCGATCATCCGCTCCTGGAGGATCAGGACGAGGGCGACCCGGTCGCGGTGGTCGACATGGGTGAAGCGGCGCACGTCGCGCTCGGAGAGCACCGGCATCGGCGAGAAGAAGCGGTAGTACTTGGACTCGTCGGAGACCCGCGCGTAGAACTCGACGAGGAGCTCGTCGTCCTCGGGACGGATCGGCCGGATGTGCGCCGTACGACCGTCCCGGAGCAGGACGTCGCCCTCCCAGTGCGCGGGCGGCGCCTCGATCTCGTCGGTGGGGGTCGGGTCGCCGGGCGTCACGGGAGAAATCTATCGGTCCGGGCCCAGCCTCCGCCCCTCTGATCGGAGGACAGACCGGACCTCCTCCCCCGTTCCGGCGGGGGGACCCGGAAGAATGTCCTCCATGGCACGGCGCAGCAAGCAGGACCCCCTTCCGGAGGACTTCGAGGAGCACATCCTCGACACCGACATCCGCGACGAGATGCAGTCGTCCTTCCTGGAGTACGCCTACTCCGTCATCTACTCCCGCGCGCTGCCCGACGCGCGCGACGGGCTGAAGCCGGTGCAGCGGCGGATCCTCTACACGATGAACGACATGAGCCTGCGGCCCGACCGGGGTCACGTGAAGTCCGCGCGCGTCGTGGGCGAGGTCATGGGTCGGCTGCACCCGCACGGCGACGGCGCGATCTACGACGCACTGGTCCGGACCGCCCAGTCGTGGTCCCTGCGGCTGCCCTTCATCGACGGGCACGGCAACTTCGGCTCGCCCGACGACCCGCCGGCCGCCATGCGCTACACCGAGTGCCGGATGGCGCCGCCCGCCCTGGCGATGACCGAGTCGATCGACGAGGACACCGTCGACTTCAAGCCCAACTACGACAGCCGCGAGTACGAGCCGACCGTGCTCCCCTCGGCGATCCCCAACCTGGTCGTCAACGGCACGACGGGCATCGCCGTCGGCATGGCGACCAACATGGCGCCGCACAACCTGGTCGAGGTGGTCCAGGCGCTGCGCCACCTGATCCAGCACCCGAAGACCGACATCGACGGCCTGATGCGCTTCATCCCCGGCCCCGACCTGCCGACCGGCGGCAAGATCGTGGGTCTCGACGGGATCCGCGACGCCTACCTGACCGGTCGCGGCGTGTTCAAGATGCGCGCGACGGCCCGGGTCGAGACGATCGGCCGGCGCAAGGGCATCGTGGTCACCGAGCTCCCCTACGGCGTCGGCACCGAGAAGGTCGTCGAGCGGATCAAGGTGCTCGTGCAGTCCAAGAAGCTGCAGGGCATCGCCGACATCAAGGACCTCACCGACCGCGAGAACGGGCTGCGCCTGGTCATCGAGGTCAAGAACGGCTTCGTCCCCGAGGCGCTCCTCGAGCAGCTCTACAAGCTGACCCCGCTCGAGGACTCCTTCGGCATCAACAACGTCGCCCTGGTCGACGGCCAGCCCCGCACGATGGGCCTGAAGGAGATGCTGGAGGTCTTCCTCGAGCACCGCTACGAGGTCGTCCGCCGCCGTTCGGCGTTCCGCCGCGGCAAGAGGGCCGACCGCCTCCACCTCGTCGAGGGCCTCCTCCTGGCGCTGCTCGACATCGACGAGGTCATCCAGGTGATCCGCACCAGCGACGACTCGGCCGCCGCCCGCGAGCGGCTGATGACCGTCTTCGAGCTCTCCCAGATCCAGGCGGAGTACATCCTCGAGATGCAGCTGCGCCGGCTCACCCGGTTCTCCCGGATCGAGCTGGAGAAGGAGCAGGACCAGCTGCGCCGCGAGATCGAGGAGCTCGACGCCATCCTCGGCGACGAGACCCTGCTCAAGAAGGTCGTGTCCTCCGAGCTCGCCGACGTCGCCAAGACGTTCGGCACGCCGCGGCGTACCGTCCTGCTCGAGTCGGCCGGCACCACCGCCGTCGCGGCGGCCACGCCGCTGGAGGTCGCCGACGACCCGTGCTTCGCGCTGCTGTCGTCGACCGGCCTGCTGGCCCGGACCAGCAACGCCGACGAGATCGGCACCGGCGGGGGTCGCGCCAACCACGACGTCGTCGTCTCGGCGGTGCGCACCACGGCCCGCGCCGACATCGGCGTCATCACCTCGGCCGGCCGGCTCCTCCGCCTCGCCGTCCTGGATCTGCCGGCAATCCCGCCGTCGGCCAACGAGCCCAACCTCCAAGGTGGGCTGCCGCTGTCCGAGGTGCTCGAGCTCGGCGTCGGCGAGCGCGCGCTGGCGTTGACCGCGCTCACCACCGAGGGTCCGGGCCTGGCCCTCGGCACCCGCCAGGGCGTGGTGAAGCGGGTCAACCCGGAGGTCATCGGCCGCGACGAGTGGGACGTGATCAGCCTCAAGGAGGGCGACGAGGTGGTCGGCGCGGTCGAGCTGCGCACCGGCCAGGAGGAGCTCTGCTTCGTGACCTCCGACGCCCAGCTGCTTCACTATCCCGCCGACGCGGTGCGCCCCCAGGGCCGGTCCGGCGGCGGAATGGCCGGCGTCCGGGTCGCCGACGGCGAGCGCGTGGTGTGGTTCGGCGTGCTCGACCTCAACGCCCCCGGCGGCGTGGTCCTGGTGACGTCATCCGGGTCGTCGACGGCGCTGCCGGGCACGGAGCCGGGCTCGGTCAAGGTGACCGACTTCTGGGAGTACCCCGCCAAGGGGCGCGCCACCGGCGGCGTGCGCTGCCACCGCTTCCTCAAGGGCGAGGACACCCTCGTCTTCGCCTGGGCCGGCCCCGCTCCCGCCCGGGCCGCCGCGGCGAGCGGCGCGCCGGTCGATCTCCCGGACGCCACCGGCCGGCGCGACGGCTCCGGTACGCCGGCGAGCCAGGCGCTGGCGGCCGCGGCGGGTCCGCTCGTGGTGACCCTCGGTGTGTCAGGGTGAGCGCATGACGACCTCGACCCGTGTCGCCGCCGGCCTGCTCACCGCTCTCGTCACCTCCGTCGGGCTGACCGCCTGCTCCGGCGACGACGGCGGGTCGTCCCAGGCGACTCCCTGGTCCGAGGCCGGGGCGAAGGCCAAGGAGCTGCTGGACGGCACCAGCGGCATCGAGGTCTCGCTCTCCACCGACGACGACCCGGGCACCGACTACCTCTCGGCCGCGACGGGGACGATCATCGCCGACCCGCCGGCGTTCGAGGGCACCGTGAACGGGCGGGTGAGCGGCTTCGAGGCGAGCTCGATCGACGTGGTGTCGGTCGACGGCACGCTGTGGATCGAGGCCCCGGTCCTCGGCTGGACCGACGAGTACCAGCCGGAGGAGCTGTGCGCGCCGGACCCGGCGCGGCTGCTCGACCCGGCCAGCGGCGTGTCCTCCGTGCTCACCGGGAGCACGGACGTCGAGGCCGGCGAGTCCGAGCGCGGCGGCACGGACAACAAGGAGATCTTCCACACCTACGCCGGCACGGCCACCGGGGACTCGATCCGCGCGATCCTGCCCTGTGCCGAGGGCGACGCGTTCGAGGCGACCTACCGTCTCGACGACGACGGCTACCTGCGCACCGCGCGGCTGACCGGCACCTTCTTCCCCGACTCCGAGCCGGTCACCTACACGATCGACGTCAGCGAGTACGACGTGGAGAAGGACATCTCGGCGCCGCGGTGAGCCGTGAGATGAGCGCGGCCGACCGGCTGCTGCTGGGGTTCTGCACCGTCGCCGTCGCGTTCGCGGCCGTCGACACCTACGTGGTCGTCCTCGCGCTCCCCGACATGATGGCCGGGGCCGGCATCCCGGTCGACGAGCTCCAACGGGCCGCCCCGATCGTGTCCGGCTTCCTACTCGGGTACGTCGCGATGCTGCCGCTGATCGGCCGCATCGCCGACCTGCGCGGCCAGGTCCCGGTGCTGGCCATGTCGCTCGTGCTGTTCTCCGCCGGCTCGCTGGTCACCGCGGTCTCCTACGACCTGCCGAGCATGGTCGCCGGCCGCTTCCTGCAGGGCGTGGGAGGCGGCGGCCTGGTCCCCGCGACGATGTCCCTGGTCGCAGCGCTCTACCCCGTCGAGCGCCGCGGGCTCCCGCTCGGGATCGTCTCGGCGGTCCAGGAGTTCGGCAGTGTCCTCGGTCCGCTCTTCGGCGCGCTCGTCCTCTCGTTCACCTCCTGGCGGGGCATCTTCGCGATCAACCTGGCCGTCGGTGCGCTGCTCGCGGCCGCCGTCCACCTCGCGGCCCGCCGCCCGGCGACCGAGGCGCGAGGAAGACTCCGCCTCCCCGACGTGGTCGGCATCCTCCTGCTCCTCACGACCCTGGCCGCCGGCCTGCTCACCTTCGTCCAGCCGGGCGCCCTGCAGCGCGACCTCACCTGGGGCCGGCTGTTCATCCCGTACGTCGACGGCGGCAGTCGCTGGGTGACGCCGGTCGGAGTCGCCACGGTGGTGGCGTTCGTCCTGCTCGTGGCCTGGTGTTGGCTGCGGCCGCGGGCGCTGGTCGACCTGCGCGGCTGGCTGGGGCACCTCTTCGCCGCCGACCTGCTCGGCGCGAGCCTGCTCGCCGTGGCGCTCGGCGGCGTGGTCCTCGCCTTCGCGACCGCGGACCCGGAGGTCGCGGTGTTCTCTCCGCAGGGGCCCTGGTTCCTGACCGGCTCGGTGCTCGCCGTCGTACTGCTGATGGCGCACCTGCGCCGGGCCGAGGCGCCCATCGTGCCGCGCGGGACGCTGCGGCCGGTGCCGGCCTGGGGCGCGCTCCTCGTGAGCTTCCTCGTCGGCTGGGCCCTGATCGCCGCGCTCGTGGACATCCCTCTCTTCGCGCGCACCACGACCGAGCAGGACTCGCAGCTGGGCGCGGCGCTCGTCCTCCTGCGCTTCCTGGCCGCGCTGCCCGTCGGCGCGGTCGTGGGCGGCTGGCTGCTGCGGCACGCCAACGCCGGCGCCCTCACGGCCGTCGGCATGCTCGCCGCCAGCGGGTCCTTCCTGGCGATGGGCCGGTGGGACGCCCACAGCCTCGAGAGCCTCGCCTCGAGCGTCCCCCTGGTCGTCGGCGGCTTCGGCTTCGGGCTGGCGCTGGCGCCGGTCAACGCCGCGATCCTGGCGACCACCGACGACGACACCCACGGCCTCGCCAGCGCGCTCGTCGTGGTGGCCCGGATGATCGGGATGCTCGTCGGCATCTCCGCCCTCACCACCATCGGCCTGCGCCGCCTGTACGCCGCCCAGGCGGCCGACCCAAGCCTCGGCATCACCGAGCTCGGCATCGTCCAGGAGCAGGCCGTGTTCCGCGGCGCGGCCGTCGCCGCCCTGGCGGCGGCCGTCCTCGCGGTGGCCCTCCTCTCACGCTCTCCGACCCGGGACGTGGACACCGCGGAGGTGCTCCGCGCCGGCGGATAACCTGGGAGCCATGGGTGACTTCGACGATCTGCTGAAGGCGAACCGCGACTACGCGGAGACATTCGACCAGGGAGGATTCGACGGCAAGGCCCACGCGGGCGTCGCCATCGTGACCTGCATGGACTCCCGCATCGACCCGTTGCGGATGCTCGGCCTCGACTACGGCGACGCCAAGATCTTCCGCAACCCCGGTGGCCGCGTCACCGAGGCCGCGCTCGAGGCCCTCGTCCTCGGTGCCCACCTGCTCAACGTCGACCGGATCCTGGTCATCCCGCACACCCGCTGCGCGATGGCCTCCAACAGCGAGGCGGAGATCCACGAGAAGATCGGCGCCGCCACCGGACAGGACGTCACCTGGCACGCGTTCCACGTGATCGCCGACCAGAAGGCGGCCCTCGCCGAGGACGTCCGCAAGGTGACCTCGCACCCGCTCATCCCGGACACCGTCAAGGTCGGCGGGTTCATCTACGACGTCGACACCGGGCTGCTCAGCCAGGAGGTCTGAGCGCTCGGGCGGCGGGGCGCGCAGGAGGGCGGATTCACCACGGGATGTAGCCGAATGCGCGCTCCTGTAGCGGAACTCCGCATGGGAAGCGCGGGTTCACCTACATCCCGTGGTGAATCCGACCCCCGCCGCAACCCCCGCACCCCGCCTACAGCAGCACCCGCAGCCGCTGGTCGACCAACGCCCCGGGCAGCTCGCCGAGCCTGCTGCCCAGCGTGGCGAGGTCGCCGATCGCGGTGACCCGGTCGAGGAGCGCCGCCGTGGCGCCGGCCGGGTCGCCGCCGAGCGGGACGTCCATCAGCAGCGGGCAGTCGACAGCCCCGCCGTCGGGCTCGGGCGGCAGCGCTGCGGTCCAGCAGCCGACCTCGAGCCGCAGCGGCGCACTCGGGCCAGCGCCGTCGGCGAGCACGTCGACGTACCAGAACAGGTCGCCGACGGGGATCCGCAGGTGACCGCGGCGGGCCTTGGCGCCGCGGGACTTGAGCAGCCTGACGACGGCGGTGCGGTCGGCGGCGCTCATGGGCTCAGCCTCACGCGTCGAGCGCCTCCATGTCGACCTCGTAGGCGCCCTGGATGATGAACTCCTTGCGCGGCGCGACGTCGCTGCCCATGAGCAGCTCGAACACCTCCGAGGCCACCTCGAGCTCGTCGACCGTCAGCCGGCGCAGGGTACGACGGCGCGGGTCCATCGTGGTCTCCGCGAGCTGGTCGGCATCCATCTCGCCGAGGCCCTTGTAGCGCTGGACCGGGTCCTTCCAGCGGACGTTCTTCTTCTTCAGCTCCGCCAGCTTGCGCTGCAGCTCGTCGTCGGAGTACGTGTAGACGTACTTCTCCTGGCCCTTCTTCGGGTTCGAGATCTCGATCCGGTGCAGCGGCGGGACGGCCGAGTACACGCGTCCGGCCTTGACCAGGTCGGGCATGTACTTGAAGAACAGCGTCGCGAGCAGCGTCCGGATGTGGGCGCCGTCGGAGTCGGCGTCGGCCATGAAGATGACCCGGCCGTAGCGGCGGGCGTCGAGGTCGAAGGTGCGCCCCGAGCCGGCGCCGACGACCTGGATGATCGAGGCGCACTCGGCGTTCTTGAGCATGTCGCCGACCGACGCCTTCTGGACGTTGAGGATCTTCCCTCGGATGGGCAGCAGCGCCTGGAACTCCGCGTTGCGGGCCAGCTTCGCCGTGCCGAGCGCCGAGTCTCCCTCGACGATGAACAGCTCGGTCCGCTCGTTGTCGCCGGAGCGGCAGTCGGCCAGCTTGGCCGGCAGCGTCGAGGACTCCAGCGCGTTCTTCCGCCGCTGGATCTCCTTGTGCTGGCGGGCCGCGATCCGGGTCTTCGAGGCGGCCGCGACCTTCTCCATGAGGAGCTTGGCCTGCGCCTTCTCGGCCCGCTTGGTCGAGGTCAGGAACTCCTTGAGCTCCTTGGCGACCACCTTGCGTACGACGGTGCGCGCGGCCGGCGTGCCGAGGATCTCCTTGGTCTGCCCCTCGAACTGCGGCTCGGCGAGGCGGACCGTGACCACGGCGGTCATGCCCTCGATGATGTCGTCCTTGATGACGTCGTCGTCGTTGACCTTGAGCGCCTTCGAGGCACGCATGGCGTCGTTGAAGGTCTTGGTGAGTGCGGCCTCGAAGCCGGAGACGTGCGTGCCGCCCTTGGGCGTGGCGATGACGTTGACGAAGGAGCGCAGCTCGGTGTCGTAGCCGCTCCCCCAGCGCACCGCGACGTCCACGGTCAGCTCGCGCTCGACGTCCTGCGGCGTCATGTGGCCCTTGTCGTCCAGAAGCGGGACGGTCTCGGTGAACACGTCGCTGCCCTGCAGCCGGAGCACCTCGGTGACCGGCTCCCCGGTCGAGAGATAGTCGCAGAACTCCCCGATGCCGCCGTCGTGACGGAACTTCTCCTCGGTCCACTCCGCGCGGTCCGCGGCCCGCTGGTCGCTGATGACCAGCTCGAGCCCAGGCACGATGAACGAGGTCTGCCGGGCGCGGCCGATCAGGCCCTCCAGGACGAACTCGGCGTCCTTGGTGAAGATCTGGCGGTCGGGCCAGAACCGGATCCGGGTGCCGGACCTCCCCTTGGCGACCCGGCCGCCCTTGCGGGTCAGCCCGGACCGCGGGGTGAACGGCGCCTGGGGTCCCTCGCCGTCGAAGACGCCCGGAACGCCGCGCTGGAAGCTCATCCCCTGGCTGGCCGGGGAGCGGTCGACGTCGATGTCCATCCGGCTCGACAGGGCGTTGACGACGGAGAGGCCGACGCCGTGCAGGCCTCCGGTGGCGACGTACGAGCCGCCGCCGAACTTGCCGCCGGCGTGCAGCTTGGTCGCGACGACCTCGACACCGGGCAGCCCGGTCTTGGGCTCCTTGTCGGTCGGGATGCCGCGCCCGTCGTCGTACACCTCGACGGAGTCGTCGGCGTGCAGGATCACCTCGACCCGGCGGGCGAAGCCGCCGAGGGCCTCGTCGACGCCGTTGTCGATGATCTCCCAGAGGCAGTGCATCAGGCCCCGGGTGTCGGTGGAGCCGATGTACATCCCGGGACGCTTCCGCACCGCTTCGAGGCCCTCGAGGACCAGGAGGTGGGCTGCGTTGTAGGTGTTGTCGGCGATGACCGGCTCCTTACGGTGGATCACGGGTACTTCCAAGGACATGAATCTACCCGCGACACGCCGGGGCGGGGCACAGGGACACGGCCTGGCGACGGGAGGAGGATGGCAGAGCCCGGACGGGCCACCCGATCAGGACGATCGGATGGTCACAACCTCGTTTCGGGCGACGGAAAATGCCGGTACGACCGTCGGGCGGATGCTTGGATGGTCGGACAGACAGGCAGCAAGGCAGAAGTGGAATGGACCACACGGAGACGGGAATCTTTGGTCCAGTCGCTACGTTGATCCGGACGTCACCCGCCATGGGTGGCGCTCGCACGAAAGAGAGGCCCGAGATGACAACTGCTGTTGCTCCCAGCGCCCCGCTCACCGCGGAGGACCGCTGCGACCGTTGTGGTGCCCAGGCCTACCTCCGCGTAGAGCTCGCCTCGGGCGGAGAGCTTCTCTTCTGCGCCCACCACGCCCGCGAGCACGGAGATGCGCTCAAGGATGTCGCGGTGAACGTCCACGACGAGACCCACAAGCTCACCAGCAAACCGACCCCCGCCGTCGACTGACGGGCGGCGGCCGAGACCGACCGCCCCCGACCAGCAGCACCGCGCCCCGAGACTCTCGGGGCGCGGTGCTTTTCGGCCTTCTGCGGGCCCGGCTCAGTCGAGGTAGTCGCGCAGGACCTGCGAGCGCGACGGGTGCCGCAGCTTCGACATGGTCTTCGACTCGATCTGGCGGATCCGCTCGCGGGTCACGCCGTAGACCTTGCCGATCTCGTCCAGCGTCTTGGGCTGGCCGTCGGTCAGGCCGAAGCGCATCGACACCACGCCCGCCTCACGCTCGGAGAGCGTGTCGAGCACCGCGTGCAGCTGCTCCTGCAGGAGGGTGAAGCTGACCGCGTCGGCCGGGACGATCGCCTCGGAGTCCTCGATCAGGTCGCCGAACTCGGAGTCGCCGTCCTCACCCAGCGGGGTGTGCAGCGAGATCGGCTCGCGGCCGTACTTCTGGACCTCGACCACCTTCTCGGGCGTCATGTCGAGCTCCTTGGCCAGCTCCTCCGGGGTGGGCTCGCGGCCCAGGTCCTGGAGCATCTGCCGCTGGACGCGGGCGAGCTTGTTGATGACCTCGACCATGTGCACCGGGATGCGGATGGTGCGGGCCTGGTCGGCCATGGCGCGGGTGATCGCCTGGCGGATCCACCACGTCGCATAGGTCGAGAACTTGTAGCCCTTGGTGTAGTCGAACTTCTCGACCGCACGGATCAGGCCCAGGTTGCCCTCCTGGATCAGGTCCAGGAACAGCATGCCGCGACCGGTGTAGCGCTTCGCCAGCGAGACCACGAGGCGCAGGTTGGCCTCGAGCAGGTGGTTCTTCGCGCGGCGGCCGTCCTCGGCGATCCACTCGAGCTCCTCGAGCAGCTTCGGGCTGATCTTGCCGCCCTTGGCCAGCTTCTCCTCGGAGAAGAGCCCGGCCTCGATCCGCTTGGCGAGCTCGACCTCCATCTCCGCGTTGAGGAGCGGGACCTTGCCGATCTGCTTGAGATAGTCCTTGACCGGGTCGGCGGTGGCGCCGGCGACCATGACCTGCTGGGCCGGCTCGTCGGTCTCGTCGGCCGAGGAGACGATGAACGAGGCGTTCTTCTCGTCCTCCTTGATCGTCGGGTCCGCGGCGACGTCCTTCTCGAACTGGTCGTCGGGGATGTCCGGCAGGATCTTCTTGCCGTCGGGGCCCACGACGGGCGCCTCGACCTCGACGCTGCCGAGGTCGACCGCGGGGACCTCGCCCTCGGCGGCGGCCTTGGCCGCCGGCTTCGCGGCGGGCTTGGCCGAGGCGGTGGGCGCGGCCTTCTTCGCGGCCGGCTTCGCGGGCGCGGCCTTCTTGGCCGTCGTCGCGGTGGCCGCGGACGTCTTGCGGGCAGCTGCCGCGACGGCGCGCTGCTCGGCCGGGGCGCCGAGCTCGACGGAGATGCCGAGGCCCGACAGGTGGGCCATCAGGCCCTTGAGCTGGGCCGGAGCGACCTCAGCGGCGGCGAAGGCCTGACGGAGGTCCTCCGCTGCGACACGGCCGACCGGCGCGGCTCGCTCGATCAGCGCGGCGATCGACGGGTGACTGAGCAGTGCGGGCGGGACCGAACGATGGTTCGAGGACACGAACACCTCTCGAATGCTGACGATTCTTGGGCGCGGCAAAGACCGGAGGCGTCAAGACCGCTGCCGTCATTCTGCCACGGCACCCCCAGCCGCTCGCGCATCGGGGCTCAGTGTCGGTTCAGCGGCGGCTCAGCTTCCGTTCAGGTGGCCGTCACGGGGGTCGTGGCGGCCGCGGCCTTCTTCGCCTTCTTGTAGTCGCGGACCTTCTGCAGCGACACCGGGTCGACCACGTCGGCCACCGACCGGTAGCCGTCGAGCGCGTAGTCACCGGCCGCCTTCTCCCAGCCGGCGGGCCGGACGTCGAGCTGCTTGGCCACCAGGGCCACGAAGATCTTGGCCTTCTGCGCCCCGAACCCCGGCAGCGCCTGGACCCGCTTGAGCAGGTCCTTGCCGTCCGCCGCCTCGGTCCAGATCCGCTCGGCCCGACCGTCGTACTGGTCGACGACGATGCGGGCCAGCTCCTGGAGCCGCGCGGCCATCGAGCCGGGAAAGCGGTGGATGGCCGGCGTGGTCGAGCACAGCGCCGCGAACTCCTCGGGGTCCGCCGCCGCGATCGCGGCGGGGTCGAAGCTGCCGAAGCGGCTGACGACCTTCTGGGGTCCCAGGAAGGCGTGCTCCATCGGGTACTGCTGGTCGAGCATCATCCCGACCAGCAGCGCGAACGGGTTGGTCGTCAGGAGCTCGTCCGCCGCGGGGTCATCGGTGATGTGGATCGCCATGGGGACATCCTGCCGCACCGCGCGCGCCCGCTCAGAGCCGCTCGAGGCTCTCGAGGAGATGGGCCCGCAGGGCCGGCCAGGAGGGGTGCGCGCTCGCGGCGCCGGGGATGGCGGCGACCAGGACCGTCCCGCGCACGGTGGCCATGGCGATCTGGACGAACTCGGCAAAGCCCTCGCGTGCGGCGTACGACGGCAGGGTGGTGGTGGCGATGGCGAGGATCTCGCTCATGCCGCTGCAGACGATCTCGGCGACCCGCGCCGCCATGGCCGGCTCGGTGCGGGCGACGTTGAAGAGCTCGAGGACGGCCGGCGTGACGGGGAGGTGGTGGACCTCCCAGATCAGGTCCAGCAGTGCGGCCGCGCGCTCCCGCTCCGTGCCGACGTCGAGCCCCCGCGTGGCCGCGTCGGCGAGCAGCTGGTCCACCAGCCGGGTCATCGCGGCGTCGACCAGCGCGGCCTTGGTCGGGAAGTAGTGCTGCTGGGCGCCCTGGCTGACGCCGGCGCGCTCGGCGACGCGACGGGTCGTGGTGGCGACGTAGCCGTCCTCGGCCAGGCACTCGATGGTCGCGTCGAGGAGCCGCTCGGTCGTCTCGGCGCGGCGGTCGGCCTGGCGGCGCCCGCTCCGGGCTCCCCTCGTGGTCCCGCTGGTGGCGCCGGTCATGCAGCGATCGTGGCGCAGGTCTCCCCGCCTTTGCAAGTCAGATGACTTGTCAAGTCGCCTGACTGGGAACTACCGTCGCGGGATGACGGACGACCGCGACACCGCCCACCTCGGCTCCCCCATCGCCCTGGCCAACGGCCAGCGGCTGGCCAACCGGCTGATGAAGTCGGCGCTCAGCGAGTCGCTCGGCGACCGCGACGGCGGGCCCTCGAAGCGGCTCGCGCGGCTCTACGGCCGCTGGGCCCGCGGCGGCTACGGCCTCGTCGTGACGGGCAACGTCATGGTCGACCGGCGCCACCTCGGCGAGCCCGGCAACGTCGTGATCGAGGATGACCGGCACCTCGACCGGCTCACGGCCTGGGCGGCCGGCTTCCAGGACGGTGGCACCCCGCTGTGGATGCAGGTCAACCACCCGGGCCGCCAGGCCAACGCGCTCGTCGGGCGCCACCGGCCCGTCGCGCCGAGCGCCGTCCAGGCGAAGGTGCCGGGCGCGGTGCGGCCGCGAGCGCTCGAGGACGCCGAGATCCGCGAGATCGTCGACCGGTACGCCACCGCGGCGTCGGTCGCGGAGCGCGCAGGCTTCGCGGGCGTGCAGATCCACGGCGCGCACGGCTACCTCGTCACCCAGTTCCTCTCCCCCCGCACCAACCGGCGCGACGACGCGTGGGGCGGCGACCCCGAACGACGCCGCCGGTTCGTCCTCGAGGTGCTCCGGGCGATCCGCGCCACCACGTCGCGGACCTTCGCGGTCGGCATCAAGCTCAACTCCGCCGACTTCCAGCGCGGCGGGTTCACCGAGGAGGAGTCCCGCGAGGTCGTGCGGGCCCTCGTCGCCGAGGGCATCGACATGATCGAGGTCAGCGGCGGCTCCTACGAGGCTCCGGCGATGATGGGCACGATGCGGCCCTCGACCGCCGCGCGGGAGGCCTACTTCCTCGAGTACGCCGCGTCGGTGCGCGATCTCGCCGGCGACGTCCCGATCGCGGTCACCGGTGGCTTCCGCTCGACCGCCGCGATGGAGTCCGCCGTCGCCTCGGGCGACTGCGACATCGTGGGCCTGGGCCGCCCGGCCTGCCTGCTCCCCGAGGCCCCGCGGGCGATCCTGCACGACGGCCTCGCCACGCTGCCGAGCAGCACGGTCAAGGCCGGCCTGCGCCCCGTGCTGGGCAAGGTCGCGAACCTCAAGCAGCTCGACGGCGCGCTCGACCTGTCCTGGCACACCGACCAGCTGCACCGGCTGGGGGCCGGCAAGGAGCCCGACCCGGGTCGCTCGTGGGCCGAGGCGGCGCTGTGGCTCGGGCTGCGCAACGGTCCCGGCGCCTTCCGCGCCCAGCGCGGCTGAACCGCACCACAAGGCGCGCGGCCGGCGCTCAGGCGGTCCAGTCCAGGAGGATCCCCCCGGCGGTGACGGCCACCCACCACCACACGAACGAGACGATCCCGAGCGCCACCGTCCATCTCGGGTGCCGGCTCCACCACACGAAGCACAGCACGAACATCGCCAGCCAGGTCAGCAGCAGGACCGCGACCGCCCAGGCGGGCGCGAGCAACCCGGAGGCCGCGTAGAGGAAGAACGAGGAGACGAGCAGCACCAGGCCGACGAACGGCCACGGCGAGATCCGGCGCCCGGTGGCAGGGTCGATCGCCACCGGGCGGACCCGGCGGCGACGGGTGAAGGCCACGGGACTAGGGGCTCTCGACGTCGTCGTTCCAGGCCGGGTCCTCGTCCCACGCCTCCGTGCGCTCGGCCGCCTTCTCCAGCGCCCGGGCGGCCTCTGCCTGCGTGGGGTACGGACCGAGCCGGTCCTTGTTGGGGCAGCCCTCGACGCCCTCGACGGCGTGGTGCTTCAGGCAGAACCAGTACTCGTTGTCCGCGGACATGGTCCGAACCTACTCCAGCCGGGACTACTCCAGTCGGGACTACTCCAGCCGGCCCGCCAGCCGCTCGACCCGCAGCACGTCGTACTCGTGCTCGGGGTCGCCGCTCATCGCCGCCGCCAGGCGCAGGTGCGGGAGCGCGTCGTCGTACCTCGACTGGCGCTCCAGCGCGCGCCCCAGGGCGTGCCGGCTCCACGCGTCGGCCGGGTCGTCGGCGACGAGGCCGACCAGCTCGTCGGTCGCCTTCTGCAGCTGGGCCCGCATCAGGAAGGCCCACGCCCGCAGCGACCGCAGCCCGCGGTTGCCCGGCTCCTCCTCGAGCGCGGGCTCGAGGACCTCGAGCGCCTCGCGCGGCGCGCGGCGGACGAGCAGGTCGTGGGCGGTGCGGTACGCCGTCTCGTGCCGTGCACTCGCGCCCGGCCCCAACCCGACGAACGGGGCGATCGGGGCCATCGGGGGGAGGATCCGGATCTCGGGCGTCTCGCTCATGAGGCCTTCAACTGTCCCTGGGGCACGGGCATTCCCTACAGTGAGGCACGGACGGGCTGGTCGGGCGACCGCGTGACCCATCGCCGCGAGGCGTCGGGTCCCGAGGAAAGTCCGGGCTCCGCAGAGCAGGGTGGTGGGTAACACCCACCCGGGGTGACCCGCGGGACAGTGCCACAGAGAACAGACCGCCTCCGGCTCGCCGGAGGTAAGGGTGAAACGGTGGGGCAAGAGCCCACCAGTGCGCCGGGCGACCGGCGCAGCTCGGCAAACCCCACCCGGAGCAAGACCAGACAGCACACGTTCGAGGGCGGCTCGTCCGAGTGTGCGGGTAGGTCGCTGGAGGCTGTCGGCAACGGCAGCCCTAGATGGATGGTCGCCCCCTCGGCGACGAGGGACAGAACCCGGCTTACAGACCAGCCCGTCCCCCACGGCACCGCCCACCGGCGCCCGAGCGTCGGGGTCAGTCGGCGGCGAGGACGGTGACGTGGTTGGCGACGGCGAGCCCGCCCATGTTGTGGACGGCACCGAGGCGCGCCCCCTCGACCTGCACCCCGGGGAAGGTCCCGGTCAGCTGCATCGCGACCGAGACGTGCTGCGAGACGCCGGTCGCCCCGACCGGGTGGCCCTTGGACTTCAGCCCGCCTGACGGGTTCACCGGCAGCGCGCCGCCCGGGAGGACGACGCCGTCGGCCAGGGCCCGCCAGCCCTCCCCCCGCGGCGCGAGGCCGAGGACCTCGTACATCTGGAGCTCTGCGATCGTGAAGCAGTCGTGCAGCTCGACGAGGTCGAGCTCGCTCGTGCTGACGCCGGCGTCCTTCATGGCCCGGTGCCACGCGAGCTCCGTCGCGGCGAAGGCCAAGGGGTCACGTCGCTCCCGCGGGAGGTGGTCGTTGGCGGACCCCCAGCCCGCCACGCGTACCGCCGCATGCCGGGACGAGGTGGGCTCGAGCCCGAGGACCAGGGCGGCGGCGCCGTCGGAGACCGGCGAGCAGTCGGTACGACGCAACGGCGCGGCGACCATCGGGTTGGCCGCCGAGGCCGTGGCGCAGAACTCCTCGGAGAGGTCCTTGCGCAGGTGCGCGAACGGGTTGGCCGCGCCGAGCCGATGGCTCTTCGCCGCGATCGCGGCGAGGGTGTCGCCCACCGGACCGTGACGGCGCTCGTACTCCAGCGCGACCTCCGCGAACAGCCCCGCGAAGCCCGTACTGGACGCAGCACCCGCCAGGTCGTAGTCCGCGCCCAGCAGGGCGGCGCCGACCGTCGCGGCCGGGACGCCGGTCATCTTCTCCGCACCGACCACCAGCACCGTGCGTGCCCGCCCGGCGAGCAGGTGGGCGAGGCCGGTGTGGACCGCGGCCGAGCCCGAGGCGCAGGCGTTCTCGGTCCGCAGGGCGGGGACGCCGAAGAGCCCGTCGTCGATCAGCATCGGGAGCGAGGACGGGAACCCGAGCGGGTGCATCCCCGAGTTGAAGTGACCGACGACGACGAGGTCGACCTGGTCGGGAGCGACCTCGGCGTCGGCGAGCGCGGCCCGCCCGGCCTCGACGACCAGCGACTCCAAGGTCGCGTCGGGCTGCTTGCCGAACGCGGTGTGGCTCCACCCGAGGAGGTGCGGTCGCATGCTCAGTGTCCCGAGCTCAGTGCGTGGCGCGGCAGCGGAGCGCCCACGCGGATGTCCATCCGCCCGATCCGGTCGACCTCGAAGGTGACGACCTCGCCCTCCCGCAGCCAGCCGCGGAATCCCTCCGGGTCGAGGGCGCGCTGCTCGAAGAGGCAGCCCTTGCCGACGGTTCCCGAGCCGAGCACGTCACCGGTCGCCAGGTGGGTGCCGCGCGAGGTGTAGGCGACGACGTCGTCGAAGGACCAGTCGATCGTCGACCAGTTGCCGGTGCTGATCGGCGTACCGTCGATCGCGACCGACATCGCGACGTCGAAGCCCTTGCCGGAGCGCAGCGGCTCGAGCTCGTCGGCGGAGACCAGCACCGGGCCCAGGGTGGTCGCGCCGTCCTTCCCCTTGGCGGGGCCGAGCCGCACCTCCATCTCCTCGAACTGGAGGTCCCGAGCGCTCCAGTCGATGTAGGTCGTGTAGCCGACGATGTGGTCGCGGGCGTCCTGCGGGCGGATGTTGGATCCGGGACGGCCGATCACGGCCGCCACCTCGAGCTCGTAGTCGAACGCCTCGCATCCCGGCGAGATCGGGGCCTCGTCGCTGGGCCCCAGCACCGCCGCGTGGTTGGAGAGGTAGAACGCCGGGAACTTGTGGTGCAGCGGGTCGACGCTGCCCATGCAGTTGGCGATGTGCTCGTGGAAGCACATGGAGTCCCGCATCGACGGCGGCCGGAGCGGCGCCTCGAGACGCACCGAGCCGAGAGGCACCGGGTCGGAGCCGTCCAGCGCGGCCCGGCCCCGCGCGAGCAGACCGTCGAGGCCGTCTCCGATCAGGTCCTTGACGCTCGTCGCTGCCGGGACGGCGTACAGCAGGTCGTCCTGGAGGACCGCGGCGTGTGCTCGGCCCGAGCCGTCCGTGTAGGTCGCGAACTTCATGTGGCGTCTCCGTTTCTCATCCGGGCCCGCAGGGCCTTCTTGTCCACCTTGCCGACGGCCGTCGTCGGCAGCGTGTCGACCAGGACCACGTCCTTGGGTCGCTTGTACGTCGTGAGCTCGTCGCGGGCCGCGGCGAGGATCGCCTCCGGGGTGACGCCGGGGCCGGCGGGGACGACGAACGCGACCACCGCCTCGCCCCAGTCGGGATGCGGGACCCCGGCCACGGCGACGCTCTCCACCTCGTCCAGTCGGGCGAGCACCTGCTCCACCTCGCTGGAGTACACGTTGAGGCCGCCGGTGATGATCATGTCCTTCTTGCGGTCGACCAGGTGGAGGTAGCCGTCCGCGGTCAGGAAGCCGAGGTCGCCGGTGTGCAGCCAACCGTCGCGCAGCGCCTCGGCGGTCTCCACGGGGCGGTCGAGATAGCCCTGCATCGTGTACGGCGACCGAGCCGTCACCTCGCCGACCTCGCCCGGGTCGCAGCGGGTCCCGTCCTCCCGGACCACGCGGACCTCGGCCATCAGCACCGACTGGCCGCAGCTGGTCAGGCGTGCGGCACCGGTCGGGCCGGCGCGGTGGTCGTCGCGACGCAGCCGGGTGAGGAAGTTCGGCGCCTCCGACTGCGCGTAGAGCTGCACGAAGACGGGACCGAGGAGGGCCAGGCCCTGCTCGAGCCGGTCGGGCGTGATCGGCGCCGCGCCGTAGAGGATGGTGCGCAACGAGCTGGCGTCGAGGCTCCCCCGCGCGGCGACCGCGTCGAGCAGGCGGTAGATCATGGTCGGCACCAGGAACAGGTAGCTGACGTCGTCGTGCTCGATCCGGTCGACGACTTGCTCGGCGTCGAACCTCTCCTCGACCAGGGTGCGCGCGCCCTTCGCGAGGGCGGCCTGCAGGAGGAATCCGGCGCTGTGGGGCAGCGGGGAGGTGAGGAGCAGGACGTCCTCGGCGGTCAGCTCCATCTCGACGAGATGGGAGACCAGGTTCATCGCGAGGCCGCGCTGCTGGTGCACGACGCCCTTCGGGAGACCGGTGGTGCCGCCGGTGTACATGATCAGTGCTCGCGCGTCGGGCGGCACGGCCGGCAGCTCCGCGAGGGGCGGGCCGGCGAGTGCCGGGGCCCATCCGTCGTCGGGGCCGCCCACCACGATCGCGCGCGGATCGGCACCGCGCTCGCGAGCGAGCTCGACCGAGGCCAGACGGTCGTGGGTCACGACGCACACCACTGCCCGGGAGTCGGTCAGCATGTAGGCCTGCTCGTCGTCGGAGAGCATCAGGTTGAGCGGGACCTTGGCCGCGCCGAGGAGGGCGATGGCCAGGTCCGCGATGACGTACTCGGCCCCGTTCGGGAGGACCAGGGCCACCGCGGAGCCCGGCCCCACCCCCTCGGCCTGCAGCCGAGCCGCCAGGGAGCGCGCGGCGCGGTCGAGCTCGGCGTACGTCCAGGTCCGTCCGTGGGCGACGAGGGCCGGGCGCCCCGCGTGGCGCGCGAGGGCCGGTCCGAGGAGGTCGCGGAGCACGAGGTCCCCCGCCGCCGTGGGCACCGTGGTCATCGCGTCCCCCCTTCCTGCGCCGTGGGGTCGGGGATCCGGGCGACCCGCTGCGCGGTAGCGAGGGAGCGGTAGTGGCCGACGAGCCACACGACCTCCTGGAGCCGGGGCCAGCCCAGCTCGTCGACGGCGCGCCGGAAGGTCCCGTCGGCGAGGTCCCCGGTGCGACACAGCTCGAGGGCGACCTCGCGGACCACCGCGCACGGACCCGTCGTCGCAGCCGCGTCGACCCCTGTCGAGCGGAGCAGCGGCTCGTGCCCCGCCCGCATGTAGGGGCTGTCCTCGAGGTCGGCGACGACGAGGATGGCGACCTCCCGCTCGGCCGGCGTGAGCAGCCCGTCGCGGAAGCTCCCCGCGAGCGCCAGCACGGCAGCGCCCACCGCGGGAGAGGCGGCCATCAGGTCGAACGGCCCGGTGAGCCGTCCAGCGCCGTCGACGGGGCTCACCCCGAGCCCCGCTTGGCCCCACCTCGCGGCGATCGTGTCGATCAGGGCGCGCTGCTCGGCGCTGACCGGACCGGCGCTGGTCCACGGCACCCGGCCGAGGCGCGCGCCGCCGGCGCTCACGACTCCCCCAGGTAGGCCGTACGGACCCGGTCGGACCGGAGCAGCTCACTGCCGGTCCCCTCCAGGACCACCGCGCCGTCCGCCAGCACATAGCCGCGGTCGGAGAGGGCGAGGGCACGATGCATGTTCTGCTCGGCCAGCAGGACCGTCACGTCCTGCCGCACCACCGCCTCGATCACCTCGAAGACCTGGGCGACCACGATGGGGGCCAGGCCGAGCGAGGGCTCGTCGAGGATCAGCAGCCGCGGGCGGGACACGAGGGCCCGGCCCAGCGCGACCATCTGCTGCTCCCCTCCGGACATGGTCCCGCACAGCTGCCTCGATCGCTTGCGGAGGATGGGGAACAGGTCGTAGGCGAGATCCAGTCCGTTGACTCCCCGCCTGCGGGCGGCGGCGTCGTGCAGCCCGAGCCGGAGGTTGTCCCCGACCGACATCTCCTTGAACAGCCGACGGCCCTCGGGGACGATCGCCATGCCGAGCCGCGGCCGGTCCGCGGCCGAGCGCCGCGTGATGTCCTCGCCGTCGAGCGTGATCGTCCCGGAGGTCACCGGCTGCATGCCCATCAGCGCCTTGACGAGCGTGCTCTTGCCGGCGCCGTTCGCGCCGATGAGGGAGACCGTCGCGCCCGCGCCGACGCTCAGGTCCACTCCCCGCAGCGCCGCGGCCTCGCCGTAGTTGACCACCAGGTCCTTGACCTCAAGCATCGACCGGTCCTCCCAGATATGCCTCGACCACGCGCGGGTCGTCGAGCACGTCGGCCGGCGGCCCGTCAGCCAGGTTGCGGCCCTGGTTGAGGACGTACATCCGGTCAGCGAGGGTCGAGACCGCCCGCACGTTGTGCTCGATGTAGATCACCGACATCCCCCGCTCGCGCAGGGAGGCGATCAGCTCCATGCCGAGGGCCGCCTCGCTCGGGTTGAGCCCGCCGAGGACCTCGTCGAGCAGGATCAGCTGCGGGTCCAGCGCGACCGCGCGAGCGATCTCGAGGAACTTCCGCTCATGCAGGGTCAGCTTCCCGACGTCGCTTCCCGCATGGTCGGCCAGGCCGACCATGTGCAGGACCTCCCGTGCCCGGTCGAGTGCCGCGGCACGGCCCATCGAGTCCCGTCCGAACATGCAGCCGGTGGCGACGTTCTCCTCCACCGTGAACGAGGCGAGCGGCCTCGGCACCTGGAAGGTCCGCGAGATGCCGGCGTGGGCGCGGCGGTGCGGGGTGGACCGGGTGATGTCCCTGCCGGCGAACTCGATCGTGCCGGCGGTGACCGGCAAGGAGCCGGCGATGGTGCTCAACAGGGTCGTCTTGCCGGATCCGTTCGGTCCGACGAGACCCACGATCTCGCCCTCGGTCACCTCGAGGTCGACCTCGGCGAGGGCCGTGACGCCACCGAACCTCTTCGTGACGCTCGTGCAGCGCAGCAGGCTCATCGGTGCACACCTTCCGTGGCGGGCGCCTTGCGGCGCGGCAGGCTGGGGATCGACCCGGAGATGCCGTGGGGCAGCAGCGCGATCACGAGGACGAAGACGGCGCCCAGGATGATCTGCGACAGCTCGGGCGAGCCGATGTCGAGCAGCAGCTCGCGGACCACGACCACCGAGGCAGCGCCGACGAGCGGTCCCCACCAGCGGGTGATGCCGCCGAGGATGGTCATCATGATGACGAGCAGGGGGATGTTCAGCGTGAACACCGCGCCGACCTCGACGTATCCGAGGAAGACCGCGTGCGGAGCGCCGGCGAGGCCGGCGAGGCCCGCGCTGGCCGCGAACGTCCAGACCTTGTACCGGTAGGTCGGGACGCCGAGGGACTCGGCGACCCCCTCGTCGTCGCGGATCGAGCGGAGGGCGGCGCCCCAGCGCGAGCCGGCCGCGGCCAGGCCGACCAGGGCCGTCCCCGCGGCGATGAGGGTGCCGACGATGAACAGATGGCCGGTGGACGACCCGATCCACGTGCCGACCGCCTGCTCCCGCACGAAGACGCCGGTGCCGCCGTCGAGGAAGGCGAGATTGGACACGACCGTGATCACGATGAAGGCCATGGCCAGCGTGATCAGGCCGAACAGGTCCCCGGCGAACCGCGGCGAGGAGAAGACCGCGAGCCCGACGACGACCGCGAGCACCGCGGCCGAGAGACCGGCGACCACGAGCGCCACGACGAACGGCGCATCGGTGTGGCGGAGCAGCGCGGCCGTCGCGTAGGTCCCGATGCCGAAGAAGACGCCGTGCCCGAAGCTCGCGTACCCGGAGTTGCCGGAGAACAGGCTCCAGCTGAGGGCGAGGGCGATCCACGTGACGAACTGGAAGCCGAAGGCGATCACGTAGTCGGACCCGATCGAGGGCACCAGGACGATGGCCAGCAGCGCACATCCCACGATCGCGCCGGCGTTGGCCAGGAGGGCGCGGTCCACCCGGGCGCTCATGCGAGCCTCCTCGCGGTCGTCGACTCACGGGCGAGGCGGAGGGCGGGGGCGCCCGCGAGGAAGAGGAAGAGGACGCCGAAGGCGACCGCCGGGGACCACTGCGGTGGGAACCACAGGGACCAGGCGTTCTGGATCATCATCACCGCGATGGCGGCGACCAGCGCGCCGACGGGTCGGCCGAGGCCGCCGAGCATCGTGGCGACCACGACCACCCCGATCCACTGCAGCGGGAGCGACGGGCTCAGGGGCATGCGCAGGGCGACCACCATGCCGGCCACCGCCGCCGTCGAGGCGGCCAGCCCCGAGACCGCCAGGGTCAGGGGTACGACACGGACACCCAGCGTCTGGGCGATCTCGCCGTCCTGGCGCATCGCCTGGACGGCCCGCCCCGACCGGGTGCGCCCCAGCGCGAAGGCGGACACGCCGACCATCACCAGCGCACAGACCAGCGCCAGCAGGTCGACCGGCTGGACCGCCAGCTGGGGCAGGGGCTCCGGGAGGCGCAGGCTGGTGGTGAAGCCGTCGGCCAGCATCGGGCGCAGGTTGAGCAGGTCGGGGCTCCAGACCATCGAGACCGCGCTCTCGGTGACGATGAAGAGCGCGAAGGTGATGAGCAGCGAGGTGAACGCCTCGGCCTGGAGCGCCAGCAGGATCCACTGGACGCCGACGCCGATGACGAAGAAGACGGGAACCGTCACGACGAGGGTCAAGAAGGGGTCCCAGAGCTGCTCGGAGACCAGGCTGTAGGTCACGTAGGCGCCCAACAGGGTGAGGGACAGGTGGAAGAAGTCGGCCACTCCCAGGTGGCCCCACTTCACGCTGAGGCCCAGCGCGATGCTCCCGAACAGACACCCGAGGAGGGCACCGTTCAGCAGCGTCTGGGCCAGCGCGAGCGAAGAGACGGACATGACGATCTCCAGATCAGGCGCGGGGTGTCCCCGAGCCGGGGCTCGGGGACACCGTCACGAGGCCGGTGGGTCAGGGCTGGTAGTCGATCTCGGCGCCGGCGACGTCCTCGGGCCACACCAGCACCCGCTTGGGCCGCCTCCAGCGCCGGCTTGGCGGCCGCGGTGTAGCTGAGGGTCGTCGGGAACTTCGCGGTGGCGAAGAAGACCGACTCCGGCGTGCTGCCACTCGACTTCAGGGCCTCGACGAAGGTCTCGGCGCCGGCGTCGAACATCGCGGAGGGGTCGTCGACGCCACCGCCGATCTGCCAGGAAGGGAAGTGGTTCTCGCCGATCAGCTTGTCCGGGGCTCCGTTGGTGGCCGTCGGATAGGCGTACCCGGCGCGGGTGACGGGGCCGGCTCCGGCCAACGCCGCCGCACCGCCGTACGGCCCCATGACGAAGTCGACCTGGTCGCCGATCAGCCGCTCGTAGTTGGACGTCACCGTGCCGGGCGTCGACTGGTCGTCGAGGACCTTCCACTCCAGGGGCCGGCCATCGACCCCACCGCAGTCGTTGACCCAGTCGACGACCAGGTCCGCGACGGCGTTGTGCAGGGTCGCCGTCGGCGCGAGAGGGCCGGTGAGGCTCAGTGAGCCGCCGACGACGATGGGGTCGCCGGTGGGCTCGGCATCGGTCGCGCACTCCATCCCGGCGATCGGCGAGACGATCTCGGCGTCGGGCAGGTCGGCGACCGGGTCGCTCGACGTGTCGTCGTCCTTGACCACGCCGCCGCAGGCGGACAGCAGCAACGCGGCGCAGGCGCTCACGGCGATGCCGCGGGCCGTGGGCTTCCTCGTCATGGTGAACATCGGGGTCTCCTGGTCTCGGTGGTGCGTCAGTTGTCGAGGAAGGCGACGACCCGGCAGGGCGACGCGCTGGTCTTGGGGAGCTTGATCGGGAAGAACCCGACGGTGAACCCGGTCACGGGCAGGGCCGTGAGGTTGTCGAGCTGCTGGATGATGAAGGCCTCCTTGTCGGCGATGGCGAAGTGGCCGTCCCAGAGCTCCTTCGGGTCCCCGGAGGCCTCGTAGGCCGCCTTCATCACGGGGAACGGGCGGTCCCAGGCCATCGCGTCCGTCCCGAGGATCGTGGCGCCGAGCCCGGTCAGGTAGCGGGTGCCGTCTCCGCTCATCCCCGGGTAGTTGAAGAACTCCGCGTCGGCGGGCGTGTAGCGCTCCTGGCCGGTGCGCAGCAGCAGCGCGTCGCCCTGCTGCACCTCCCGGCCGGTCGCGGCGATGGCCTTCTCGAGGGCCTCGACGGGGATCGCCTCACCCGGCCTCGCCCACTCGCGGACGTCGAGGACCATGCCGGGGCGGTAGAGCTCGGCCAGGTCGATGTCGCTGATGGTGCGGGCCTTCTTGCCCTCGATGAGGCTGCCGCTGTGCAACGGCGCGTCGACGTGGGTGCCGCAGTGCGTGTTCATCTCGGTCAGCCAGTCCTCGCCCCAGCCCTCGCCGTTGGGCAGCTCGTGGCCCTCGCAGCCGAAGATCTCGACCATCCGGTCGCGGCCGCGGTCGCTGGGGTGGAGGTACTCGATCTTGGGCGCCAGCACGGTCTCGAGCGCCTTGTAGGCCTCGGGGACCAGGTCGCGGTTGGCGGGGTCGAGGGTCCGGGAGAGGTCGATGAGCCGGGTCATGGTGCTGCCTTTCGATGAGGGGCGGTTCGGTCTACAGCTGGATGCGGTTGCGGAGGAGTCCGAGACCGGCGACCTCGACCTGGACCTCGTCGCCGTCGCGAAGAGGCCGGGTGTCGGACGCCGTGAGGAGCGGGAGGTCGAGCACGACGAGCGAGCCGGCCCGGTGGGGCCCCGTCGCCTCGACGCGGCGCTCGAGCCCGGCGACGGCCTGAGGGAAGGCGGTCCGGCACCGGGTGGCGCCGTTGACCCGGATCTCGACCGGGAGGTCCGGACCGAGCAGGCGAAGCTCGTCGTCAGTCACCAGGACCGGGCCCTGGGCGCCCGCGAGGATGGTGGCGCCGAAGAGCCCGGCGTCGACGTCGACCACGGCGACGAGCCCGATCGCGAGGCCGCCGTCGGGCGCCGGGCTGACCAGCTCGCCGGGGCCGGTCGCGAACCTCGTTCCCGCAGGTCGCCCGTGGACCCGCGGCGGGTCGGGCAGCGGCGCGAGGAGGGTCACGTCGTCGACGTCGTACGCCGCGTGCGCGGGATGGGACTCGGCGAGCTCACGGGCCTCGGCCAGCGCGGCGGCTCCCGCACCCACCAGGTGCCGCATCGTGCGGAACCGGGGGTCGCCCGCGGAGGCCAGACCGAGGCTGACGACCGAGGAGCCGTCCACGACACCGACGTGGGTCGCGCCGTTCGCGGCGAAGCTCGCGAGCCTCATGTGACCGGGCCTCCTTCCGCGGGTCGTCCGGTGGGGTGCGACCACCCTCACGCGATGTGATGGCCGTCACCTAGAGCGCCGCCCGACAGAAACCGGCCTGGCGGCTGTCACGCCGTGACAGCCCCCCGCGACCGGCCGGAGACGGCTACCGCAGGTCGAGGCCGGGGTGGCCCAGCGCCTCGCTGAGCGCATGCATCCGCAGCGCGGTCTCGAGCCGGAAGCGATCGTCGACGTCGCGCATGTCGACGCCCAACGTCGTCTCGATCCGCGCGATCCGGTTGCGCACGGTGTTGTAGTGGATGTGCAGCGCCGCCGCGGTGTCGGGCAGGTGCCGGTCGTGGGCGAGATAGGCCCGCAGGGTCGGGAGGAAGTCGGTACCCCGCTGCGCATCCAGGTCGATCAGCGGCCCGAGGACGTCGCGCACGGTGGTGCGCAGGTGAGCCGGGGGCAGGCTGGCCATGCCGAGGATCCCGAGCTCGTGCGCCGTCACCACGGGACCCTCGACGTCGCCGCGGATCATCAGCTCGCAGGCGGCCCGTGCCTCGTCGTACGACGTCGAGTAGTCGATCAGCTCGGCACAGCCGCGACCCAGCCCCGCGATCCAGGAGCCCTCGGCGCGAGCCACGAGGGAGCTGAGCTGGTCGCGCACCTCTCGGCCGGGACGGCCCGACGGCCCGACGATCGCGACCAGCCGGTTCGCCCGGCGTACGGTGACGACGCCGGGCACGGCGCTGCGGAGCAGGCGCTCCAGCCGCTCGGGGCGGACGAGGTCGTCGGGATGGTCGCGCAGGCCGGCGACCACGACCTGTGCGCCCGGCTGGACGCTGACGCCCATCAGGGCCATCCGCTCCCGGAAGGAGTCCGGGTCGTGCACCCTGCCCCCGAGCAGGTCGTCGAACAGACCGCCCTGGAGTCGTTGCGTGGTCCGCTCCCGCTCGCTCACCCGCAGGAGCTGGAGCCGGAACAGCCCGATGCACAGGTCGATGAACGCCCGCGCGTGCTCGTCGGGCTCGCGCGTGTGGACGACGACCACGGTGAGGTCGTCGCAGTCGTGCAGCACGGTCCGCCCGACGACGCGCGGGTTGCCCTCACCGAGCTCGCCCGAGGCACGGATCAGCGTGCCGTCGGACTGGCGCAGCTCCACCCGTCCGCCCACCTCGTGGGCCAGCAGGTCCAGCGCCGCGCCCGGATCGGCCTGGTGGGCGAGACTGCCGGCGAGCCGGGCCCCCGCCTCGGTGTTGCGCCGCGCGCGGTCGGAACGACGCTCCGCCAGGTCGGCGAGCCGCTGGCGGCGTCCGTCGACGTCGAGCTGGCGCAGCCGGACGCCGAGGTCGTGCGCGATCTGCTCCAGCGCCTCCTGCTCCGCCTCGGTCCACGGGTAGGGGTGCCGGTGGGCGGCGTACAGGACTCCCAGCGTGTGCTCGGCGAGGAGGATCGGCACGATGAGGGTCGCCTGGATCCCCTCGTTGTCGATCAGGCGCTTCAGCAACGGCACGCGCCGCGAGTCGTGCCGGTAGTCGCGGCTCATCTGCGGCCGGCCCTCGAGGGCGACCCGTCCGCCGATGCCCTCGCCGATCTTGAGCCGCCAGGCCGCCGCCATCTCGGTGGACTCGACCCCGTGATGTGCACCCATGACGAGGTAGTCGCCCTCGACCAGACCGGCCCACGCGACCGGGCACGCCAGCGCCTGCGCCACGTGGTCCGCGGCGATCTGCAGCGCCTGGGTCACGTCCTTGGCGGCGAGCAGCCGCCGCAGGTACTGCTCCGACGACAGCACCGGCAACGGCTGTGCTTGCAGGGTCACGGCACCCGGCCCCCTCAGTTACATCCACATCCAAGTTTGTACCCGAGTTCAAGTTCTGGCAGCGTACGCTGCGACCGCCCTGTCTGTCACCAAGGAAGCGAGAAGCGATGACCGCGAACCGGGCAGACCTCGGAGAGGACAGCTCCCGGGAGACCGCGCGCGCCCGTCGTCGTGGCCAGCGTCGCGACCGGGTGTTCGACGCGGCGGTCGAGCTCTTCGTCGAGCAGGGCTACGAGGCGACCACGATGGACGACATCGCCTCGCGCGCCGACGTCGCGCGGACGTCGGTCTTCAACTACTTCGCGCGCAAGTCCGCGTTCCTCGACGAGTGGTCGGCCCGTCGCCGGGCGCGCGCGTTCCACGCCCTCCCCCCGACGGTCGCCGCGGGCTCGCTGCGCGACGAGCTCTCGGCCATCATGCAGGAGCTCGCGGCCATCAGCGGTGCCTCACGGCGCGAGACCACCGCGCTCATCGGAGCCGCCGTCGTCGCCCTGGACCTGCTCGACGACCACCCGCTCTCCCACGAGTTCACGAGCGTCCTACGACGGCGGCGCGCCGAGCTCCGTCCCGGCGTCGAGCCGTCGCTCGTGGGCATGACGATCGCGACGGGCTACTTCGCGATCCTCCGGGCATGGATCGGCCCGGGACGGCCGCCGTTCGACCTGCGCGAGCGTCTCGGCGATCTCGTCGACCTGGTCCTCGACGGGGCCGCGCTCAGTCCTTCGTCAGCACGCACCTGACCCGCTGGCGGCACCGCGCCGTGCGTTGCGGCGGCTGCCGTTCACCCGGTCGTTGAAGCGGTCGACCGCCCAGATGGCCCGCAGCCCGGCCCGGCCCATCATCATCGGACGGGGGAAGCGCGGCTGGTCGTGCCACAGCGTCTGCAGGTCCGGGTGGCGCTCGCCGTCGACGATCGCGTCGGCGATGAGCGTCCCGACGTACGGCGCCTGGGCGAGGCCGTGCCCATTGCAGGCGATCGAGTAGAGGACCTCCTCGCCGATCCGTCCGGCGACGGGAAGCCAGGACGAGGTGATCGCGATCCACCCACCCCAGGCGCGCTCGACCGCGACGTCGGCCAGGGACGGGAACCGCGTGGCGAAGGCACCGGCCAGCTCCTCCACCAGCGCGGGGTCGGGCGTCCGCTCCGGCAGCGGGTAGGACCTGCCGCGCTCGAGCCGTCGTACGCCGAAGACGATGGTGTTGCGTGGCGTGAGCCGGTAGTTCTCCATGATCGCGTGCTGGGTCACCAGCCCCATCCCGCTCGTCCAGCCCAGCGCGGCGAGCCGCGCGGGGTCGATCGGCTCGGTCTCCACCTCGACCACGTAGATCGGGACCGACAGGTTCCGCGGCGTGATGCCCCACTCGCCGGCGTAGGCGTTGGTCGCGAGCACGACCCGGTCGGCCCGCACCCGTCCGTGCGGGGTCGCGATGACGACCTGCCCTCCCTCGCGCACGATGTCGGTGACCTTCGTCCGCTCGAAGACGCGCGCGGCCGAGTCGAGCAGCACCCGGCGCATGCCGAGGCTGAACCTGCCGGGATTCATCCGGCCGCCCACGACCTCGCGCATGCCGCCGACGAAGCCGCGCGGGATGCCGAGCTCGGCGGCGGTGCCGACCTCGACGTGACCGCCGGCGCGGGTGACGATCCTCGCCACCCGCCGCACCCGGCCCATCTGCCCGCGCGAGACCGCGGCGAAGGCGTTGCCGGTCGCCTCGTACTCGCAGTCGATGTCGTGCTTGGCGATGAACTCCTCCACGTGGCGCGCGGCGTTCTCGGCCAGGCGCATCATGCCCGGCATCTTCCGGCGCGAGAGCAGGTTGAGGAGCTGGAGGTCACCGCCGGGGGCGCCGGCCAGCTGACCAGCGTTGCGGGAGCTCGCGCCGTGCCCGCAGAACTCCGCCTCGAGCAGGACCACGTCCTGGCCGCGCTGCGCCAGGCGCAGGGCGGTGGACATCCCGCTGATGCCGCCACCGACGACGGCGACCCGGCAGTCGATGTCACCGTCCGGCGGAGGCCGGACGTCGCTGGGCGGCTCGACCCAGCCCGTGAAGGAGAGGTACTCGACGCGGTCGGTCCTCATGCCCGCACCGCCTTGCGGTGCTCGCCGGCCGGTGCGGCACCCGTGGCGACGTTGTGGGCGTCGAGGGCGCGGTAGGCGAAGAGGTAGACCAGCAGCTGCAGGCCCCACACGGTGAGCGCGAAGGTGTAGAAGAGGGCACGGTCCTCGAGCGGGTCCACCGAGTCGGGCAGCGGGAAGAAGTCGTAGGTCAGCGCGATGGCGGTCCCGGCGAGGCTCACCGCCAGGGTCGCGACGGCGACGCGGGTGGCTCCGATCTCCCACAGCCGCTTCACGACGTACAGGAGGAAGGCCAGCGTCAGCAGGTTCACCACCAGGTAGAACGTGGCCGGGCCCTGGTGGAGGACGAACTCCCCGTTGTCGTCCACGTGGGCGCGGTACTTCGGCTGAGCCAGGAAGAGACCGCATGCGATCGCCAGGGCGAAGATGCCGATCTCGACCGCGAGGCTCGCCTTGTACCGGTGCGTCACCGCCATCAGCCCGACGACCAGGAGCAGGGTGATCCCGACCGAGCGCGAGAACGCGTCGAGGAAGAAGGCGAAGGCGTACTGCCCGCTCTCCTGACCGCCCTCGGGGTCGTCGGCAAAGCGCAGCGCCCAGACCAGGAAGTTCACGCCGGAGGTCGCGACGATGAACCACTCGATGCCGAGCAGGTAGTTGCGGTGGCGCTTGAGGAGACGCCAACCGGCCCAGTAGCCGCACACGATCATGACGATGTCGGCGACCAGGAAGGTCAGGCCGTAGATGTCTTCCTTCATGTCTCTCTCCTTGGGGTGAGGGGGTCGGGTCGGCCGGTCAGGCCGCGACCCCGCCGGTACGACGACGGGTGCGGGCGGTCGACACCAGGACGGTCAGCACCACGGCGAGGGCGAGCGCGCCGGCGAGCCAGTAGCCGACGCCGTACAGGCTCTCGGCGGCGACCTCGAGCGTGGTGCCGGGGACCGGGACGAGCGAGGCGCTGAGGTCGGCGCTGACGAGTGCCGTGCCGAAGGCGAAGCCGACCGCCAGGAAGGTGCCGGCGACCCCGGTCGCCATCCCCGCCTTCTCCTCGGGCACGGCGAGCTGCACCAGCGTGAAGCCCGCCGCGTAGCCGATGCTGCAGCCGAGGCCGATGACGGCGGCACCGACGAGGTAGTGCCACGGCCGGTCGTGGGCGAGGGCGAGCCAGGCCAGCCCGGCGGCGCTGACGACCGCACCGGCCACGAACACCGGCACCACGCGCCCGTTGTTGACGGGGCGGTCCACGACGGCCCCGCCCACGACGAAGGTCACCGCGAACGGCAGCATGAGCCAGCCGGTCTCGAGGGCGCTGAGGCCGAGGCCGTAGGCATCGACCGGGCGCAGCGCCTCGGGGATGATCTGCGCGTAGGTGCTGACGAGGAGCAGGAAGGCGGAGTTCACGGCGGCGAAGAGCGCGATGCACACGCACGAGGCCGTGACGAGAGGGGCCTTCATCAGCGCGACGTCGAAGACCGCCGTCGACGACCTGCGCTCGACCCGGATCCAGGCGATGCCGCCGACGACGCCGAGCGCCAGAGGGACCAGGGCCGCGTTGCCCCACACCAGGCCCTGGGTCAGCGTCAGGAGGATCGCCGCGACCCAGCCGATCATCCACACGGTGCCGACGACGCCCATGCGGCCGCCCCGCTCGGCGGGCGGCGCGTTCGGGATCAGCAGGTACGACGCGAGCGTGGTCACCGCACCGATCACGGTGAGGACCACGAAGAAGCTCTGCAGCGACAGGCTCTGGACGATCAGCCCCCCGCCGACCATCCCGGCGACGATGCCGACCCCGGTGCCGATGACCAGGACGCCGACCGCGACCGCGATGCCGCCCTCCCCCAGGCCGCGGCGCAGGAAGCCGAGGGGCAGCACCTGAGCCGCCCCGCCGAAGCCCATCAGCGAGCAGCCGACCAGCAGCGTCGGGTAGGAGTCGCCGACGGCCGGGACCAACGCCCCGACCGTGAGGAAGGCGGCCGCAGCGACGTTCGCGAACCGGTCGCCGTGGAGGTCGGCGAGACGGGGCAGGAGGATGAAGCCCGCACCACCGCCGAGGGTGAGGACCGTGTAGAGCCAGGTCGTCTCGGCGACGGTGGCCAGCCCGTACTGCGCCTGGATGACCGGCAGCAGCGGCGGGAGGATGAAGATCACCGCGTTGGTCAGCACGACGAGCAGTGCGCCGATGCCGACGAGCGTCCCTCTGCCCGACTGCCGCGCTGCCGGCGTACGGCGGCCGCTTCCGGGCGCCTCGTGGGTCTGGGTCATGCGTGGTCTCCGATCGGGCGGGCGATGTGATCCGGCTCATACGCTAGGCCGAACTTAGTCATTCGATCAAGATGTATGACCAAGTTGTTTGACCAAGTTCTTGCTCGCGGTCCGGCTGCTACGCTCGGCAATGACTTAGACAAGCGCCCAACTTCGCGGCGCCCACCCACCTGGAGGCCCCGATGGCACGGATCCCGGTCGCACAGCGACGTCGCGACTTCATCGACGCCGCCGTCGAGGTCATCGCCGGCAACGGGATCGACGGCGCCACCACGCGCCGGATCGCCGAGCAGGCCCAGGCGAACGTGGCCATGCTCCACTACTGCTACGACTCGAAGGAGGACCTGTTCGCGGACGTCTACGAGTTCGTCACGGGCAGGTACCGCGAGGTGATCGAGGGCAGCGACCCGCACACCACCCTGCCGGAGGCCAGCCAGGCGATCCTGCGGGGCGTCATGGAGTGCTATCTCGACTCGCCCAGCTTCACCGCCGCGACGTTCGAGCTCGTCAGCTGGGCCCGCCGGCAGCACGGGGCCCGCGGCATCGCCGTCTACGACCAGGCGTTCGACGCCCTGCGCAAGGCGCTCACCGAGGCCGCTGCAGCGGATCCGGTGGCGCCCGAGGTCATCGACGAGGTCGCCTACGTGCTCGCCACGCTGGCCGACGGCTTCGCCGTCAACTGGCTCACCTACGGCGACGCCACGGTCGCGCGGGCGCAGATGGAGATCAACTGCTCCGTGCTCGACACCTGGCTCGCGGCTCGGCTCGCCGCCGCCGGCGCCAAGCCGGCGCGGCGCAGGCGCGCGACCAGGGCCTGAGCGCCGGTCGCGGCCCGGGCGCGCTCCCCCGACGCTGCTCAGAGGGGCAGGTCCGGCGAGTCGACCCCGACGACACGGTCGCCGCAGAAGACCCGCACCGACTCCGCCGGGCCGTGGCCACCGATGCCCGCGGGACCCCAGAAGCTCTGGGCGGAGTCGTCGCCGAGGTCGGCCACCTTCGCCCCGTTGACCCGCACCTCGCCGGCCACGATGCGCGCCCCGACCTCGATCGCGCGGTCGGTGTCCGTGCCGAAGACGTAGGCGTCGAGACCCGAGGGGCTCGCGTTGGCGACCCGGAGGGCCTCCTCGGCCGAGTCCACGGCGTGCACGGAGACCACGGGCCCGAACAGCTCGGCCGTGGCGCGGGTCGGGTCGGCGCCCACGGCGACGGTGGGCGAGAGGAACCAGCCGGCGAGCTCGGGCAGCCGCGCGGGCTGGTGGATCTCGGCACCGAGGTCGCGGAGCCCCTCGACGCGGGCGCGCAGCGTCTCGAGGTGCGGCCGGTTGGAGATCGGGCCGACCTGCGCGTCCTCGTCGAGCGAGTGGCCGACCACGAGCTTGGAGATCCGCTCCGTCAGCGCCTCGACGAGGGGCGCGACCAGGGCCGGCGGAGCGAGCACCTTGCCCGGCCCCTCGCACCACTGACCGTTGAGCTTCGTCATCCCGTCGAGGATGCCGTCGGCGGTGACGTCCACGTCCGCGTCGTCGAGTACGACGACGGGGTTGTTGCCGCCGAGCTCGAGCTGGAGCACCTTGAAGTCCTCGGCGGCGGCGCGGGCGATCGCCCGGCCCGCGCCGGGACCACCCGTGAACGACACGATCTTGACGCGCGGGTCCCCGCTCAGCCGGGCCCCGACGTCACCCGCGCCGTGCACGAGCTGCAGAGCGCCGGCCGGCAGCCCGGCCTCGACGAAGCACTCGACGACCACCTGGGCGCTGCCGGGCGCATGCTCGGAGGGCTTGAGGATCACCGGGCACCCGGCAGCGACGGCGCTGACGACCTTGGCGGCGGGGATGAAGCTCGGCCCGTTCCAGGGAGTGAGGATCGCGGCCGGGCCCCACGGGACCTTGTGCAGGCGGACGTCGCGGCCGCCTGCCTCGAGGGCCGTCACCCGCGGGATCCGGCGCAGGTCCTCCGCCGTGGCGCGGATCCGGTGCGGAAGGAAGGCGGCGACGAGGCGGGTGACGCCGATCGGCGTACCGCTGGTGAGGGCGTCGGTGCGTGCGATGACCTCCGCACGCCTGTCCAGCAGGTCGGCGACGCGGTCGAGGACCGCCGCCCGCTCCTCGCGCGCCGCCTCGTCCCAGCGGCCGACGTCGTAGCACTGCTCGGCGTGGTGGAGGGCGCGCTCGACGTCGTCGGGAGCCGTGCTCACGGTGCGGTGGATCGGCTCGCCGGTGTTCGGGTCGAGGTTCCAGGCGTCGCCCGTCGTCCCCTCGCACCACTCGTCGGCGATGTAGTTCCTCGGCTGGGGGATGGTGCTGTCGTTCATGGTGGGTCTCCTCTCAGGAGCGCAGGTCGACGACGATGCGCGTGACGTCACCGGACTTCATGGCCTCGAAGCCCTCGTTGATCTCGGCGAAGGGCACGACGCGGGTCACCATCTCGTCGAGCAGCAGCCGGCCCTGCTGGTAGAGGCGCGCGAACTGGGCGATGTCCTCGCGGGCCTGGCCCGAGCCCATGTAGGAGCCGATGAGCCGCTTCTCCTGGAAGAAGAAGTCCAGGGCCGGCACGGTGAGCTCGGTGCCCATCGGCGCGATGCCGACGAGGCAGGCGGTGCCGGTCGCCCGGACGAGGGCCAGGGCGGTCTGCGCGGTGTGGGCCGAGCCCACCGCCTCGAAGGCGTAGTCGACGCCGTCGCCGAGCAGTCGCCGGACCTCGGCCACGGTGTCGCCGTCGCCGCCGTTGACGACGTGGGTGGCGCCGTACGCGCGGGCGGCCTTGAGCCGGTCCTCGTCGAGGTCGATGGCAACGATCGCCGAGGCACCGGCGAGCCGCGCGCCCTGGATGATGGCGGAGCCGACACCCCCACAGCCGATCACGGCGACGGTGCTGCCGGGGCGCACCTCGGCGCCGCGGAAGACCGCTCCGACGCCGGTGACGATGCAGCACGACAGCAGGCACCCGACCTGGAGGGGTACGTCGTCGGGCAGCCGCACCAGCGCGCTCTCCCGCAGGAGGATGTGCTGCGAGAACGCGCCGATCGCGGCGAGACGCTCGATCGGCCGGCCGTCGACGGTCTGGAAGGCCGGCCGCTGGCGGCGGCGTACCTCGTCGAGGCGCAGGCACTGGGTGGAGTGCCCGGCGTCGCAGTTCACGCAGCCGCCGCACGGCGGGGTGAGGGCGCCGGTGACGCGGTCGCCGGGGTGCAGGGAGGTGACCGCGGAGCCGACCGACTCGACGACTCCGGCCACCTCGTGACCGACCACGACCGGGACCTCGGTGGGCACGGTGCCGGTCATGTAGTGCAGGTCGCTGTGGCACAGGCCGACGTGGGTGACCGCGACCCGCACCTCGTGCGGCTCCGGGTCGTCCACCCGGATGTCGGTCAGCTCCAGGGGCTCGTTCACCGCAGTGAGGACGGCGGCTCGGGTGGTGATCATGCGGTGGTCTCCTCGGTCTGCTTGGTGTTCCAGAAGCCGGCGACGCCGGCGGTGAGCAGCCCGCTCGTCCAGGCCTCGTGGGCAGCGCGGTCCTCGCGCTCGAAGGCGGCCTCGACCTCGGCGGTCCGGGGCCGCAGCAGCGCGAGGTGGAGGGCGGTCGTGCCGCCCTGGGGCGTCCAGGCGCGGACCGTGTCGACGGCTCGCTCCACGAGCGCGCCGGGCTCGACGACCTCGTCCAGCAGGCCGATGCGCAGCGCCTCGGCGGACCCGATCCGCTCGGACCCGATGACCATGCGCAGGGCGTGGTTCCCGACCAGCCGGCGCAGGAGGAGGCTCGTGGCGTTGGAGATGGTGAGGCCGCGGGCGTTCTCCGGCTGGAAGTACTCGGTGGCCTCCGTGCCGACCCGTGCGTCGCAGCACAGGGTGATCTCGGAGGCGCCGCCGACCGCCAGCCCGTTGACCGCGGCGATGACCGGGACGCGCGTCTCCAGGACGGCGCGGGTCACGTCGTGGAAGCTCTCGAAGGCCTCGTGGACCTCCGCCTCGGTCGTCGGTGCCTGCGTCAGGTCCTCGCCGGCGGAGAAGGCGCGCCCACGGCCGGTGAGCACGATCCCCCGCACGCGCCGGCCGGTGCCGAACTCCCGCACGAGCGCGGCGAGGCGTCGGCGCATGGCGACGGTGAGCGCGTTGAGCTTCTCGGGCCGGTCGAGGGTGAGCACGGCGACGTCGCGGACGACGTCGACGGCGATGTGCTGGGTTGCAGGAGTGGTGGGGGCGGTCATGCTCGGCTCCTCGGTCGGGCGAAGTCGTGGGTGGTCCCGGGCTGCTCCGCCGCGCGGGCCTTGAGGGCGGGCTTGGAGACGCGCTCGGAGGGGGTGCGGGGGAGGTCGGCGACGAACTCGACGTAGCGAGGCACCTTGAAGCGCGCCAGCCGCGCGCCGGCACCGTCGAGGACCTGCTGGGCGGTGGCCCGGTCGGCGGGGACCCCGTCCCGGAGCTGGACGAAGGCCTTCACCTCCTCGCCGAGCACCTCGTCCGGTACGGCGACGACGGCCGCCGCGACGACCCGGTCGTCCCGCTCGAGGGCGGCCTCGACCTCGGCGCAGGCGACGTTCTCGCCGCCGCGGCGGACCATGTCCTTGATCCGGCCGACGAGCTGGACGCCGCCGTCGGGGCGGCGTACGACGAGATCGCCGGTGTGCAGCCAGCCGTCGCGCAGCGTGGCCGCGGTGGCGTCGGGCCGGTTCCAGTAGCCGCCCATCATCGGGACGCCGGAGACGACGAGCTCGCCCGGCTCGCCGGGGGCGGCGTCGACGCAGGGGTCGGCGGGGTCGACGACCCGGACCTGCTTGGTCGCCACCGGCCGACCGAGGCTGCCGCTGCCCACCGCCGCGGTGTCGTCGAACGGGCTGAACAGGTCGATCCCGGACTCGGTCATGCCGTAGACCTCCCGCCACGGCGCGCCCCACCGCTCCTCGAGCTGGGCGTGGAGCGCGACCGGGATGCCGGAGCAGAACACCGCGCGGAGGTCGTTGTCGCGGTCGTCCGGCGACGGCGGCTGCTTGAAGAGGAGGGTCGGCATGGAGCCGAGCACGTAGAAGAAGGTCGCGCGGCTGCGTCGCACGTCGGCCATGAAGGTCGACGCGGAGAAGCGCGGCAGCACGACCAGCGGCGCGCCCACGGTCAGCGCGAGCGCGGTGTTCCACTGCGGGTCCATGTAGGAGAAGGGCTGGGCGGTCAGGAGCACGTCGTCCGCGCCGAGGCCGGCGACGGCGGCGCAGATCCAGCCCAGTCGGACCCAGTAGCCGTGCGTGAGCATGCAGGCCTTCGGAAAGCCCGTGGTGCCCGAGGTGTACTGCAGGTTGGCGAGCGTGCCCACCTCGGCCGGGATCGGCGGGGCGGAGTCGGGGAAGCGCTCGGAGCCGTCGTCTGCCACGTCGACCACCGCGACGCCGGCGAGCTCCGACTCCCCCGCCACCACCTCGGTCACCAGGCCAGCGCGCTCTGCGTCGGTGAACACGACCCGCGCGCCGGAGTCGCGCAGCACGAAGTCGAGGTCGCCGCGCTGGTAGCCGCAGTTGACCGGTACGGCGACCGCCCCCGCCTTGAGGGCGGCCAGCCACACCACGGGCCAGTGCACGACGTTCGGCAGCATGATCGCCACCCGGTCGCCGGGCCGCACACCGTCGACCGCGATCATCCGGTGCGCCAGCCGTGAGGTCCACGCGTCGATCTCCGCGAACGACCAGGACCACTCTCCGAAGCGGAGGAACTCTCGCTCCCCCGCGTCCGCGGCACGCTGCGCCAGCAGGCCCGTGAGGGTCGGGACGGAGGGCTCCTCGCCCATCCGCTCGGCGGGGACGACGGGCTGAGGGGTCGGGCGCGCCTGATGCGTGGTCACTGGTCGGTCCTCAGGTCGAGAAAGCGGACCGCCTCGCGGACGACCCAGCTCAGCGTGGGATCGGAGCTCTTCATCCACTCGGGATGCCACTGCACGCCGAGGACCGGGTGCCCGGGCACCTCGATCGCCTCGACGACGCCGTCGCTCGTCCGGCCGGTCACCACGACGCCGACGCCGCAGCGGTCGACGGCCTGGTGGTGCCAGGAGTTCGTGACGACGTCACCGTCGAACAGCCCGGCCGCGATCGAGCCGGGCTCGAAGGCGACGAGATGGTCGACGGTCCCGTCGGTCGGCGCACACTCCTCGGACAGATGGCTCACGGGTCCCGCAGGAAGGTCGGCGACGAGGGTGCCGCCCAGGGCCACGTTGAGCACCTGCAGGCCCCGGCACACGCCCAGCACCGGGATCCCCCGGTCGAGCGCGGCTCGGACGACGGCCACCTCGTACTCGTCGCGCTCGCGGTCGTGGACCATCGGGTCGGTGCGCGGGTCGACGCCGCGGACGACGGCGGTGTCCCCGCCCCAGCAGGCCGGATGCATGTCCTGGCCGCCCGTGATGACGACGCCGGCCAGCCACGCGCACACGGCATCCGGGTCGGTGTCGTAGGTCAGCTGGACGGGGAGCCCGCCGGCGTCGGCGATCCTCGTCGCGAAGTCGGACATCGACGTGTCGATGCACCGGTCGCCGTACCTCTCGTCGGAGCCCTCGATGAGGGAGAGCCGGAAGCGGCGTCCGGTGATGCCGATCAGCGGCCTCATCACGGGAACTCGAAGTAGCGTCGGGACTCCCATGCGGAGAGCTCGGCGAACGGGTCGCCGCCCTTGGTGTGGAACTCCATCCACTCCCACCGGCGCGAGGCCACCCAGAAGTCGACGAACTCGTCGCCGAGATAGGCGCGCAGCAGCGGGTCAGCGTCCAGCGCGGCCCCGGCCTTGGACATGGTGTCGGGGATCCGCCGCAGGCCGCAGCTCTCGGGCAGGCACCACGCCATCTCCGTGACCTGCTCCGGCGGCTCGATCCGGCGCTCGACGCCGGCGAGCACGCCGGCGAGCACGCCCGCGAGGGCCAGATAGGGGTTCACGTCGGCGCCGGGCAGGCGGTACTCCAGCCGGGAGTACCTCGGGTGACCGGTGAGCGCCCGGACTGCCGCGGTCTTGTTGTTGACGCCCCAGCTGACCGTGGTCGGCGGACCGGTCAGGTCGACCAGACGGCGGTAGGACGTGATCTGGGGCAGCGCGATGGACGTGTTGCCCTCCATCGTGGCGAGCAGCCCGCCGACCGCGTGCCGCATCGGCTCGGAGGGGCCGTCCTCGGCGTAGAACTCGTTCACCCCGTCGCGCTGGAGCGAGATGTTGATGTGGGCACCCTGACCGAACCCGGCCGTGGGCTTGGCCATGAACGAGACCGTGTGGCCCTGGTCGTGGGCCACCTCGCGCATCACCTGCCGGGCCCGGGCCCAGCCGTCGCCGAGGCGCACCGGGTCGGTGGGCGCGAGGTTGAGCTCGGTCTGGCCCGGCGCGGCCTCGTCGGTCCACGCCTCCCACGCGATGCCGACCCGGTCGAGCCGGTCCACCACCGCCTCCATGTAGGCGACCCAGTCGCTCGACCGCGCGAGATGGTACGTCGCCCCGGTGCTGCCACCGAGGGGCGTCAGGTCCTGGTAGTCGCGCGCCCGGGCCTCCTGGACGGACTCCTCGAACAGGGTCGCCTCGATCTCGACGGCGACCGTGACGTCGTAGCCCAGGTCGGCCAGGCGCGCCACCAGTCGCTTGACCAGGTTGCGCGGGCAGATCGGGACGGGCGTGCCGTCCTGGAGCCAGTAGTCGCCGATCACCGCGTCCAGGCCGGGCCTCCACTCGACGAGGGTCGCGAGGTCCGGGACCATCTGGATGTCGTAGAGGTTGCCGCGCCAGTCGGGGAAGGCGTCGCCGAGCACGATCTCGTTGCTGAGGTCGATCGCGAACAGGATGTCGGCGAAGGCGAAGCCGGACTCCTTGCCCGCCTCGAACTTCGCCGGTGAGACGTTCTTGCCCAGCAGGCTTCCCTCGTGGTTGGTCGCCTCGAGGCGCACGGCCTTCCGGTGCGCCGTGGGCGCGGGCAGGGTGAGCTCAGACATCGAGGCGAACCTTCCACGAGGCGGCCGTCATCACCGACAGCTGCGCGAGGGTGCCGCGGACCTGCACGCCGGCGGCCAGGGAGGCGAGGAGGTCGTCGGCGCCGCAGAAGACCCCGGCGAGCAGGTCGGCCGGCCCGGCGATCCCATAGGTCGTCGTTCCCTCACCGAAGCGACCGTGCTCGGGACCGTCCGGTCCGAAGGCCTCGACCACGAGGACGTCCGGGATGCCCGGGACCGCACGGGTGACCGACCAGAAGTGTGCCGCCGCCTCTCGCCAGGCAGGCAGCGGCAGGCGGAGCGCGTCCAGCAGGGCGGCCGCCAGCTCGGCGTCGCCGACCGGCTCCTGGGTCGGTGCGAAGCGCGCGTGCAGGTCGACCACCACGCTCGCGTCGGGCTCGGCGAGGATCCCGCTGGTCACCTCCACGAGTCCCGCACCGAGGGCGACGGTCACGGCCTGCGGGGTGTCATGGGACCGGATGCCGACCCTGCCCGAGAGTCCGGCCAGGGGGTCGGGCCCGGCGGCGGTCGTCGCGTCGCGCAGGGTGCGCCCGACGAGACGGACCAGCGGGGTCCCGTCCTCCTCGACGCCGACCCGTGTCGTCGCCCTGCGCTGCGGCGGTGGCGCCTCGATCGTCGTGCTCTCGGTCATTCCTCGTCCTCCGGGCTGGTGCGCGTTCTTAGTCATATGACTCGAACGTTTGACCATGATGGTGGGACGTGGATCACTCCTTGTCAACCACCTGCCCGGATCCGTTCACCAGAGATCGCGGCGGGCTCGCCCCTTGACGGCGGGTGATCCCTGCCACACACTTGGTCATCAGACCTAATCAACTGACTAACTTTGAAGGGCGCAGCGATGAAGCACGAGACGACCACCGAGACCGCGGACATCGTCGTCATCGGCGCCGGACTCTCCGGCATCGGTGCCGCGAAGTACCTGATGGACGACTTCCCGGACAAGAAGCTCCTGCTCCTCGAGGGGCGCGACGCGATCGGTGGCACCTGGGACCTGTTCCGCTACCCGGGCATCCGGTCCGACGACTCGGTCCACACCTACGGCTACGAGTTCAAGCCGTGGCTGCACGAGGAGGCGATCGCGGGCGGCGACCTCATCCGCGGCTACATGGAGGAGACGGTCGCCGAGTTCGGTCTGGACAGGATCCTGCGCCTGCGCCACCGCGTCACCGCCGCCGACTGGTCCAGCGAGGAGGCGCAGTGGACCCTGCGCGTGACGGTGACCGACGAGGATGGCACCGAGACCCACAAGACGGTCAGGGCCGGCTTCGTCTTCAGCGGCACCGGCTACTACAGGTACGACGAGGGCTTCGAGCCCCACTTCGCGGGTCGCGAGGACTTCCGGGGCGACATCCTCCACCCGCAGCACTGGCCCCGGGACTACGACCACAGCGGCAAGCACGTGGTCATCGTCGGCAGCGGTGCGACCGCCGTCACGATGCTGCCCGCGATGCTGACCGGCGAGGGGGCCGCGGCCCACGTGACCATGCTCCAGCGCACGCCCAGCTATGTCGCATCGATGCCCCGGGTGGACACGATCGCCCAGCTCCTGCTGAAGGTTTTCGGCACGAGGCTCGGCTACCGCCTCACCCGGATCAAGAACATCTGGCGCGACCACCTCATCGTCACGGTGCTCGTCAGGTTCCCCACCTTCGGACGCAAGCTCCTGCGCAGCATGACCGCGAAGGAGCTGCCGGCCGGCTTCGACGTCGACACCCACTTCGCGCCGCCGTACAGCCCGTGGGACCAGCGCCTGTGCGCCACGCCCGACGGTGACTTCTTCGAGGCGATCCGGGAGGGCAACGCCGACGTGGTGACCGACGAGATCGAGCGGTTCACCGCGGAGGGCATCCTCCTGAAGTCCGGGAGGACGCTCGAGGCCGACGTCATCGTCACCGCGACCGGTCTGGTCATGCAGATGCTCGGCGGCATCAGGCCGACGGTCGACGGCACCCCGGTCGACGTCGCCGGCACCCCGCTCTACCACGGCGCACTCATCTCGGGCGTGCCCAACTGGGCGATGATGCTCGGCTTCACCAAGGCGACCTGGACCCTGCGGATCCGCAACGTCACGCGCCTCGTCGCTGAGGTCATCCGCGAGATGGACCGCAAGGGGTACGACACGGCGGTGCCCGTCGCGCCGGAGGGGATGCCGACCCAGAGCCTCTTCGACCTCTCGGCCGGCTACATGCAGCGGGCCGAGGCCGAGCTGCCGCGCCAGGGGGCCGGCAAGCCGTGGCGGATGCACACGACCTTCGTGAAGGACAACCGGCTCTTCAAGGGACGTCTGATCCACCGCGACCTGCAGTTCTCGAAGCGGGCCGCCGAGGCGCCGCGCCTGGTCAGCGTCGAGGCGGCGTCATGAGCACCCCGATGAGCACCCCCCACTTCACCGTCGCACAGCGCGTGCAGCGTGCGGTGCTCGTCCTCCTGAGCCGCCTGCCCGCCGGGGTGCAGCGGATCGTGGCGCGACCGGCGACGAACACTGCCGGGGACACCATGGCCCCCGACGTCGCGCTGCTGATGAAGCTCGGCGAGTCCGGTCCCGACTACAGCGACCTCCCGCCCGCCGAGGCGCGGGCGACGACCGAGCGCGACCTGGCCCTGTTCGCCTCGCGCATTGCCGCGTGCAGGGTCGAGGAGGAGCTCGACCTCGGCGGTGGCCTGCCGGCCACCCGCTACAGCAGCGGGACGCCCGGGCGTGGCCTGGTCCTCTTCTTCCATGGCGGTGGGTTCGTCATCGGCAGCCGGGCCAGCTACACCGCCCCGGCGCGCATGCTCGCACACGGCACCGGCGCCGACGTCGTGTCCGTCGAGTATCGCCTCGCACCCGAGCACCCCTTCCCGGCGGCGCAGGACGACGCCCTCACCGCATGGCGGCATGTCGTCGAGCATGCGGCCTCGTGGGGCGTGGACCCGCACCGGATCGTCGTCGCGGGCGAGAGTGCGGGCGGCAACATCGCCGCCGTCCTGTGCCAGCAGGTGCGGGGAGAGGCAGTGCAGCCGATGCTCCAGGTGCTCATCCAGCCGGTCACGGATCTGGTGGAGCACCGGCCGTCCCAGGACGAGTTCGCCGGCTCGCCGGCCCTGTCGGCCAAGCAGATCGCGTGGTTCGTCGAGAGCTACCTCCCCACCGGGACCGACGTCGCCGACCCGCGGGTCTCCCCGTACCGCGCCTCGTCGCTCGAGGGGCTGCCGCGCGCGATCGTCAACCTCGCGGGCTTCGACCCCCTCCACGACGACGGACTCGCCTACGCCACCGCCCTCCTCGACGCCGGCGTCCCCACCCGGGTGGACCGCGAGGCGGGCCTGGTCCACGGCTACCTGTCCTACACCGCGGTCAGCCCGAGCTGCCGGCGGGCGACCGAGCGGCTGGTCGCCTCCATCGCGAAGGCGCTCGACAGCGCCGACCAGACCACCACCACGAAGGCGAGCTGAGCATCATGGCGACCTCATCCCACGCCCGCGAGGAGACCCACGAGATCGTCGTGATCGGCGCCGGCATGGCCGGCCTGATGGCGGCGACCACGCTCGCCGACCGCGACGTGGTCGTCCTCGAGGCCACCGACCGCGCCGGCGGCCGCGTCGACACCGTGCGTCGCGGCGACTACTGGATCAACCTGGGCACCCAGTTCACCGAGGGCACCGGCCCGCTGATCGACGCGCTGGAGCGTCACCAGGTCCCCATGGGCTCCTTGGCCGGCAAGAGGGTCGCCCTGTCCCTCGGTGGACGGGTCGTCGACACCTCCAACCCGTTCGGCCTGATGTTCCGCTCCCGGATGAGCGTCAGGGACAAGCTCAGCCTTGCCGCCATCGGCGCCCGGATCCTGGCCAACGCGCCCTTCCTGGAACCGCACATCGACAACCCCTGGTCCCGGCGCGTGCGCGCCAGGCTCGACGCCCGGCCGGCGGCGTACGTGCTCGACGGCCTCGGCTCCGAGCTGGCCCGCGACATGGTGCGCTCGTGGTCGGGGCAGTGGATGGGCTGCGAGCCCGAGGAGACGGCGGCGACCCAGTTCGTCTACTCCATGGGGATCCTGCTCACCGACCCCGCCAAGGTGCCGAACTTCGCGCTGCCCGAGGGCGGCAACCAGACCCTCACCGACGTCCTCGCCTCCGACCTCGGCGACCGGCTCCGGCTGGGCTCGCCCGTGTCGAGCGTGGAGTGGACCGCGGAGGGCGTGACCGTCGACTACGCCGACGCCGGCGGACCCGCACGGATCCGCGCCCGCCGGGCCGTCGTCGCCGTGCCCGCCGACGTCGCCCTGAAGATCATGCCGAGCCTCCCCGTGGCCTACCGCGCCGCGTTCGAGGCGATCCGCTACGGGCGGTACGTCGTCGTGGGCTTCTTCACCCACGAGGAGGGCCCCCAGCGGTGGGACGACTACATCGCCGTCTCGACCCCGCGGCTGTCCTTCCAGGCGATGTTCAACCACGCGGCGGCCCTGCGCGGTCCGGGCGCACGCCGGCCCGGCGGCGCACTGGCCTGCTTCGCCGGCGGCGCCGAGGCGGATGCGCTGTTCCGGCTGACCGACGAGCAGATCGTGGCCCGGTTCACGGCCGACCTGCTCTCCCTCTATCCCGAGCTCGAGGGCAAGGTCGACGCCGGCATCGTGCGCCGTCACCCCCGGGTGGTGCCCTTCTGGGCCCCCGGCGAGCGCGCCACGCTGCCGGTGCTGAGGGAGAGCCTCGGCCCGGTGCACCTCGCCGGCGACTACCAGCTCGACGTCCCGTCTCTCGCCGACGCGGCGGCCTCGGGTGAGCGGGCTGGGCTGGAGGTCCGGGCCGCCCTGGCGGGCGGCTAGGGAGCGCCGGCCGTCCCTCCCGGAAGCACCAGGACCGCGCGCAGACCGCCGCGAGGCACCGGGGTGAGCTCGAGGCTGCCGTGGTGCAGGTCGGCCACCGCCTGCACGATGGTGAGCCCGAGGCCGGTGCCCCGGCCCGACGCGGTGCGATCGGCGCTCCCGCGCCGGAACGGCAGCACGAGCGAGCTCACGGCGGAGCCGTCGACGACCGGACCGTCGTTGACGACCTCCAGCACCGCCCCGCCGTCGTCCGCGCGGACGCGGACCTCGACCCGGCCGCGCGAGGCGTTGTGCACGACGGCGTTCTGCAGGAGGTTGGCCACCGCGCGCCGCAGGATCTCCTCGGCCGCCGGCACCGTCACGGCCTCGAGGTCGACCTTCCAGCGCAGGTCGGGACCCGAGCGTCGGGCGACCTCGAGCTCCTCGGCCACCATCGCATCCAGGGGCACCGGCACGAGCCGCGCCTCCTCGGCGCCGGCCTGCACCCGAGCCAGGGCCAGGAGGGCGTCGATGGTGCGCTCGGCCCGCACCGCCTGGCCGAGGGCGGTCTCCGCCGCGCCGCGCAGCTCGTCGGTCGAGGCGTCCGGGTCGGTCAGGGCGACGTCGAGCGCGGCGCGCTGGTTGGCCAGGGGCGTGCGCAGCTCGTGGGACATCGTCGCCACCAGACGCCGTTCCGACGCGAAGGCCTCCTGGATCCGGTCCAGCAGTGAGTCGAAGGTCTCGGCCATCTCGCGCAGCTCGTCGCGGGGGCCGTCCATCGCGAGGCGCTCGTCCAGGGAGTCGGCCGAGATGCGCCGCGCCCGACTGGTGATGACGTGCACCGGCCGCAGCGCACGGCCGGCGAAGATCCAGCCGACGAGCACCGACACCGCCGCCATCAGGAGCAGTCCGACGGCCGACCACACCAGGAGGTTGCGCAGAGTGTTGTCGACCGCGACGGCCTGCGCGTCGACGATCGCCCGCCGGACCACCATGTCGCCGTTCGGCGAGGGGCCGGCCAGCTCGGTCGTGATCGGGTCCACGTCGCCGATCAGGACACTGCGGCGCTGCTGCAGGCTGACGAGAACGTAGATCCCCGCGAGCAGTACGGCGGCGGACGCGACGGCGACCGCGGTGTAGACGACGGTCAGCCGCCACCGCACGCTCAGTCCGCGGTCCTCGAGCACCCCGTCGCTCATCGCACCATCCGGTAGCCCGAGCCGCGCAGGGTCTCGACCAGGTCGGGCGCACCCAGCTTGCGCCGCAGGCCCACCATGGTGACGCGCACGGCGTTGGTGAACGGGTCGGCGTTCTCGTCCCACACCCGCTGGAGCAGCTCCTCGGCCGAGACGACGGCGCCCTCGGCCCGCACCAGCTCGACGAGGACGCCGTACTCCTTGAGCGTGAGGGGAACCGGCGCGCCCGCCCGCCGCACCTCCCGACGAGCGGTGTCCACCTCCAGCTCCCCGTGTCGCAGCACGGGCTGCACGAGCCGCTCGCTCCGACGGGACAGGGCGTCGACCCGGGCCAGCAGCTCGGCGAACGCGAAGGGCTTGGGGAGATAGTCGTCGGCGCCGAGCTGCAGCCCGCCGACGCGGTCCTCCAACTGCCCGGACGCGGTGAGCATCAGGATCCGAGGCCCCTGCTGACCCGCGACCAGGCGCCGGCACACCTCGTCCCCGTGGACGACCGGGAGGTCCCGGTCGAGGATGACGACGTCATAGGGGTTGAGCCCGCTGAGCTCGAGTGCCGCGGCCCCGTCGTGGGCGGCATCGGCCGCGTAGCCGGCCCGGCGCAGGCCCAGCAACAGGGCATCGGCCATGACTTCCTCGTCCTCGACGACCAGCACGCGCATGCCAGCAGGGTCCCAGCCCTTCGGTTCAGTCCGCGTAAGAACCGGCCAAGGAGCCGCTGAGAGAGCACGGCCCAGAGACGTGGATGTGGCGGGGATAAGGCCCGGGGCCGGGAGACCCGTCGCCGGCCAACGCTGCCCGAACCCGCCGGGCGGTGAGGTGGTCCCACCCGATCCCCAGCTCGAGGAGGAACCCATGATCCGCACGACGAAGACGTGGCAGGCCGGTGCCGTGGCCGCGCTGCTGTGCACCCTGCTGACCGCCTGCCAGTCGGACACCGGGAAGGACGGTGGCGACGGCGCCGGTCCCAAGGAGCCGACAGCGGCCGAGCGCGAGGACGCCTTCCTCGACTTCGCCGCCTGCATGCGCGAGAACGGCGTCCCTATGGACGATCCCAAGCCGGGCGCCGGCGGCGGCCTCCTCATCAACGGCAAGGAGGTGGACCCCGAGACCGCCCGTGCCGCCGAGGAGAAGTGCCATCACCTGATCGAGGACGTGCTGCCCGACGCCGAGGACATGAAGGTCGACCCCGAGCAGAAGGAGGCCATGCTCGCCCAGGCCGCCTGCATGCGAGAGCGCGGCTGGGACATCCCCGACCCCCAGTTCGACGGCGGGCAGGTCCGGGCCGAGCTCGGCGGGGGCGTCGACCCCACCGACCCGGAGTTCCAGAAGGACCACGCCGCGTGCGCCGAGGAGTCGGGGCTCGAGGCTCCCGCACTGGAAGGCGGACAGTGAGATGCGCACCGGGTACGTCGTCGGCGGCGCGTGTCTCGTGATCGCACTGGCCGCCGGCACTGTCACCGCGGTCGGCACCGACTCCGACCCGGGGGCGGCGCCGGACGACGGGGCGGCGGGCGCGGCCACCACCGTCCCGGTCCGCCGCGGCGACCTCGTCGAGACGACCTCCGCCAGCGGGTCGCTGGAGTACGGCGCGGGCCACGACCTGGCGACCCACCTGGCCGGCACCGTCACCTGGCTGCCTCGCGAGGGGCGCACGATCCGTGAGGGCGGGCGCCTGTGGGAGGTCGACCGCTCGCCGGTGTTCCGGCTCGACGGCCGCGTTCCGGCGTGGCGGGACCTGGAGCCGGGCATGGACGACGGGCGCGACGTGCGGCAGCTCGAGGCGGCGCTGAGCGACCTCGGCTATCCCGAGGACGCGACGCTGGAGGTCGACGAGGAGTGGACCTGGGCCACGACGCGCGCGGTCCGGCAGTGGCAGGAGGACCACGAGCTCGAGGAGACCGGACGTCTGCCCCTCGGCAGCGTCGTGTTCACCGATGGCGACCAGCGGGTCGCGTCGACCGCGGTCACCGTCGGCGACCAGGTCCAGCCGGGCACGACGGTCCTGGCCACCAGCACCGACGAGCGCCGGGTGCGCGTGGAGCTGGAGCCCTCGCGCCGGAGCCTCGCGGCGCCCGGGGCGGTCGTCGAGCTGCGCTTCGCGGACGGCACGACGGCCCGCGGGCGCGTGACGGACGTCGAGACCGTGCCGCCGGAGGACGAGAAGTCCGAGGAGATGCTGGCCGTCACCATCGAGCCCGGCGGCCGCAAGGCCCGACGGGCGATGGGCGCGCAGCTGGACGGCGCGTCGACCCTGGTGTCCTTCTCCGGCGTCCTCGCCGAGGACGTGCTGATCGTTCCCGTCTCCGCGCTCGTCGCACTCGCCGGCGGCGGCTACGGCGTGGAGGTGGTGGACGACGACGGCCGCCGGCTGGTGGAGGTCGCCACGCAGGGCTTCGGCGACACCACGGCCGCCGTCAGCGGCGACCTCGACGAGGGCGACCAGGTCGTGGTGACCCCATGAGCGCGCCCGCTCCCGTGCTCGAGCTCGAGCAGGTGACCCGCACCTACGGAGCGGGCGACGGGGCACTGACGGTGCTCCACGGCGTCGACCTCGTCGTACGGCAGGGAGAGTATGTCGCGATCGTCGGGCCCTCGGGCTCCGGCAAGTCGACCCTGCTCAACCTCGCCGGAGCGCTCGACCGCGCCACCGCGGGCGCGGTGCGCATCGGCGGGCACGAGCTGTCCTCCTTCTCCGACGCCGGCCTGAGCCGGCTGCGGGCGACCGAGCTGGGCTTCGTCTTCCAGCAGTTCTTCCTCCTCGAGCGCCAGACCGCGCTCGAGAACGTCGCCGACGGCCTCCTCTACCAGGGGGTACGACGTGCCGAGCGGCGCCGCCGCGCCGCGGAGGCGCTGGAGCGCGTGGGCCTCGGTCACCGCCTCGACCACCGCCCCGCCCAGCTCTCGGGCGGAGAGTGCCAGCGCGTCGCCGTCGCGAGGGCGCTGGTCCACGAGCCGCGGGTGCTCCTGGCCGACGAGCCGACCGGCAACCTCGACAGCGCGTCCGGAGCGACGGTGCTCGCGCTGTTCGAGCGCCTCCACACGGCAGGCACCACCATCGTGCTGATCACCCACGACGGCCGGGTCGCCGACCGGGCCCCCCGGGTGGTGACGATCAGCGACGGGCGGATCGTCGCCGACGAGTGCGTGGGAGCGACGGCATGAGCGCCCGGACGTCACGCGGCGCGGCCCGGCAGGTCGCCCGACGCGGCGGGCTGCGCACCTCCGACCGGTTCCGGATCGGCGTCCTCGGGCTGTCCAGCCGCCCCGCTCGTACGGCGCTCTCCGCGCTCGGGATCGCGATCGGCATCACCGCCCTGGTGGGCGTGCTCGGCCTGGCCGAGTCCAGCCGTGCAGACCTCAACCGCCAGCTGGCGGCGCTCGGCACCAACCTGCTCACCGTCCAGCCGGGCCAGGACTTCACGGGCGAGGACGCCACCTTGCCGGACGAGTCGGTGGCCATGATCGGCCGGATGGACGACGTCGACGCGGTCGCCGCCGTCCGGGCGGTCGATGCGACGGTCCGCAAGAACCCGCTGATCCCGGAGGAGCAGACCTCCGGACTCGGCGTGGCCGCCGCGGACCCGTCCCTGCTGGACGTCGTCGCCGCCGACCTTTCCGCCGGGCGCTGGATCAACCGGGCCGACCCGTCCCTCCCGGTCGTCGTCCTCGGCGCGACCGCGGCGCGACGCCTCGCCATCGACGCCACGGCGCTCGCCCACGGTGTGCGGATCTGGGTCTCCGGACGCTGGCTGGCCGTCGTCGGGATCCTCGATCCCGTGGTCCTCGCGCCCGAGCTCGACGAGCTGGTCCTCGTCGGGCCGGCCGTCGCCACCGAGCTGTGGGGCACGGACCTGCCGCCCAGCACGATCTACACCCGGGCGGTAGACGGCAGGGTCGGCGAGGCGCGGTCCCTCCTGGCGGCCACCGCGCAGCCTGCCAACCCGTCCGAGGTGTCGGTCTCCCGGCCCTCCGACGCACTGGAGGCCCAGGCTGCCGCCGACGAGTCGCTGACCACGCTCACCCTCGGGCTCGGCGCCGTCGCGCTGCTGGTGGGAGCCGTCGGCATCGCCAACACGATGGTCATCTCCGTGCTCGAGCGACGTCGGGAGATCGGCGTACGACGAGCGCTGGGCGCCACCCGCTGGGACATCGGGTCCCAGTTCCTCACCGAGTCCGTGCTGCTCTCGGTCATCGGCGGCCTGGCGGGCGCGGGCCTCGGCGTGCTGGGCACGGTCGCCTACGCCACCTCGCAGGGCTGGGGCGTGGTCGTGCCCTGGAGCCCGGTCCTGCTCGGCCTCCTCGCCGCCTGCCTGATCGGTGGTGTGGTCGGCATCTACCCCGCCAACCGTGCCGCCGCCGTGCCGCCGACCGAGGCGCTGAGGTCGGTGTGAGCACGCCGGCCACCAGCCTTACGCAGGCTGAACACGGGATGCGCTGCACTGGCGAGCGCCCGCCCGCCGGTCCCCGCGGACAGCTCAGCGAGAGGAAGATCCCATGTCCTGGTACCTGTACCGCCTGCACGCCCACCGGTCCGACTTCGCCCAGACGATGTCCGAGCAGGAGATGGCCACGATGATGGAGCACGTCGAGTACTGGCGCGGGCCGCTCGCCGAGGGCCGCGTGCTCATCTACTCCCCCGTCGCCGACCCCGAGCACAGCTGGGGCATGTGCGTCGTGCGTGCCGAGACCGAGGCCGAGCTCGAGGAGCTGCGCGACAACGATCCCGCCCATCTCGCCGGCATCGGGCGCATCGACTGGCTCCTCCTGCCCCTGCCGGTCGTGGTCGACCTGCCCGCGCCCGCCTGAGACGCCGTCGCGCCACCCCGGTCCGTAGGCTCGGGGGCGAACCGCGAACGATGGCAGCCCAGGAGGCGTCGTGTCCCGTACTGCTCGCTCCCACCCGATCCTGCCCCGGACCTCCCGGGCCGCCGTGGGAGCCACGGTGGCGACCGGCGTCCTCGGCAGCCTCGCGGCCGCGCCCGAGCAGGTGCGGCGGCTGTTCCGACGGCGCTATCCCACCGTCGCGGTGACGGGGATGACCGGGGTCGGCAAGACGCAGCTGGCCGACCGGCTCGCCCGCCGCAGCTCCGCCAGCAGCACGGCCGAGGTCGGCTCGGCCGTGATGGAGCGACGGACCCGCCGTTCGCGCCGGCTCCACGGCTTCCGCTTCCTCGTCGTCCCGGGTGACAACGCCGCCACCCGGCTGGGCGCCCTGGACCAGGTCTTCCACGACGAGCCCGTCGACGGCGTGCTGCATGTCGTCGCCAACGGCCACGCCACCCCGCGCCGCGCCGCCGGTACGACGGGCAGCGCCAGCGCCACCCGCGAGGAGCAGCTCGCCGCCGAGCTCGAGGACTGGACGATCACCGCCCACCGGATCGCGTCGATGGCCGTGCGACGACCCGCCCCGGTGTGGCTGGTGATCGCGGTGACCAAGGCCGACCTGTTCGCCGACGACCTCGACGAGGTGGTGCGCTCCTACTCCCCCGGCAGCGGCACGCCCTTCGGCGACAAGGTCGACGAGCTGCGCGCGCTGGCCGGCGGCGCCCGTCTGTCGGTCGACGTCCTGGCGGTGTCGAGCCAGGGCGACGCGCGCGGTTCGGCGCTGTCCGCCAAGCAGGCGAGCGCCATGGTGGACGCGCTGGCGAACCGGATGGCCCAGCTCAGCGGTCACGTCTGAGGGGGCGGCCTCCGGCTCAGTCGGTGTCCGCGCCGTCGGGCTCGGACAGGTGGACCTCCACCATCAGCTCGTCGGCGATCGCCTCGAGCATCGAGCGCAGGTCCTCGGTGCCCGTGGTGGGCGGTGTGTGCAGCACGGCCCGCGCCTCGAACAGCCTGCCTCCGGCCATCGGGGCGTCGCGGACGTCGGTCGCGAGCTCCTCGATGCCCACGCCGCTGCCCGCGAGAGCGCTGGAGATCTCTGCGACGATGCCGGGCCGGTCGGCGCCCAGCAGCTCCAGCTCGATGCGCTGCGCGCCGTCGGCGGCGACGTCGTCGGTGCGCTCGAGGGTGACGAGCAGGCCGACCTCGCTCAGCGCCGTCAACGACGCGACCAGCGACTCCGCCCGCGCGTCGGGGACGTCCAGCAGCAGGATCCCCGCAAACTTCCCGCCCAGCCGTGCCATCTGGCTGCGGTTCCAGCTCGCGCCGTGGGCGTGGATCGGCGCCGAGAGGTCCGAGACGAGGCCGGGGCGGTCGTCGCCGATGCAGGTGAGCGTGAAGGTGGCCATGGCCGCAGACTACGAGGCAGACGCCTGGCTGTCCCGGATGAGAAGGGCGAAGGCCCCCGGCACCAGGTGCCGGGGGCCTTCTGAAGCGTCAGACGACGTACGTCAGATCGCGTGGACGTTCTCGGCCTGCGGGCCCTTCGGGCCCTGCGTGACGTCGAACTCGACCTGCTGGTTCTCGTCCAGGGACTTGTAGCCGGTGCCCTGGATGGCCGAGAAGTGGACGAAGACGTCCGGGGTGCCGTCGGCCGGAGCGATGAAGCCGAAGCCCTTCTCGCTGTTGAACCACTTAACGGTGCCCTGAGCCATGATTTTCTCCTTGGTGTTCGTCACCCGGCGACGTGCCGGGCTTGGTGCTGAAGACATCCCTTGCCTGATGCCCAGCTGAACCGAAGACCAAGAGCGACAAGATGTTCTGCGCCCACCTTGGGCGCAGGAGCCTCCCTGACGGGAAACTCTTCAACACCGCAACCGTAGCACCGCCGGCCACGAGGTGGGACTTCGACGCGGCCGCGCGTCGGCCTCGCTCCGGCCTCGCGAGGGTCCGGCGAAGATTCGTCCGACGAATCAGGTATGACCGCCGTCCCGCCCGGGTAGTAGGTCTGTCGCGAATGACTCGATGCGGCCCAGCCCACCGCCGCATGCCACTTCCGATCATCGGGAGTAATCCATGTCCGTACTCAGCATCGAAGAAGCCCCGTCCACGCTCGCCCCGGCCCTCGACCCTGCCCTCGACCCGGCCCTCGACCCGGCCCTCGACCCGGTGCTCACCGCCGCCGACGCCGCCAAGCTCTCCCACGACGAGCGCAAGCGCCGGACGAGCGCTCTCCTCACGCTCGCCCACGAGGCCGTCGGCGCCGAGCGCGACGACCTGCTGGAGCAGGTGATCGTGCTGAACATCCCGGTCGCGCACACCCTCGCCGGCCGCTACCGCAACCGCGGCCAGGACCAGGCCGAGCTCGAGCAGGTCGCCTGCCTGGCGCTGACCCGGGTGGTCCAGAAGTTCGACCCCACCAAGGGCGAGGACCTGCTGGTGTTCGCCGTCCCGAGCATCCTGGGCGAGCTCAAGCGCCACTTCCGTGACGCCGGCTGGTCGGTCCGCCCGCCCCGGCGTCTGCAGGAGCTGCGCCCCCGCCTCACCGAGGCGGAGGAGCTGATGTCCCAGGTGCTGGGCCGTCCGCCGACGATCGCGGAGCTCGCCGACGAGCTGGGCTGCTCCGAGGCGGAGGTCGAGGAGGCGAAGGCGACGGGCCAGCTGACCCGCTCCTCCTCGCTCGACGAGCCGCTCACGGAGACCGGCACGCCGATCGGCGACCTGCTCTCGGTCGTCGACGGCGGCTTCGACCACAGCGAGTCGGTCGTCCTGCTGGGCCCGGCGTGCCGCAAGCTGAAGAAGCGCGACCGCTGGATCCTGCGGATGCGCTTCTACGAGCAGATGACCCAGCAGGAGATCGCCGACCAGCTCGGCGTCACCCAGGTCCAGGTCTCGCGGCTCCTCAAGCGCATCCTCGACGACCTCCGCAGCGCGATCGGCGAGGTCGGCGCCGCCACCGACGCGGCCTGACCCACGCGCGGCGCTAGGCTGGGAGGACAGCCGGCGGGCGGCTGCCGGACGAGGGAGCCGTACCCGGAGCGCGACAAGACGGCCACGAAGGATGTGGTCGTGATGGCGTGGCTCGTACTGGTCCTGTCGGGGGTTCTCGAGGCGGTCTGGGCCACGGCCCTGTCCCGCACCGAGGGCTTCACGCGGCTCGTCCCGTCGGCGGTCTTCCTGGTCGCGGTGACGGCGAGCATGGTCGGACTCGGCTACGCGATGCGCAGCCTCCCGGTCGGCACGGCCTACGCCGTGTGGGTCGGCATCGGGGCCGCTCTCACGGTCGTGATCGCGATGGCGAGCGGCGAGGAGCCGGTGAGCGTCGTGCGGATCCTCCTCCTGCTCGGCCTGGTCGGCTGCGTCATCGGTCTCAAGCTGGCCCACTGAGCCGGTCCCGCCCCGGAGAGCTCCGGGGCGGGTCCGGCCGGCCCCGGCGGGTACCTGGACCGGCATGACCGTCTACCTCGCCTGGTCCGCCGCCCCCGTCCCGGAGGGCGTGGTCGGCCCCTGGGTCGGGGTGCGGCGGCTCGCCGACGACCTGGTGCTCCTCGAGAGCGGCGCGGGCCTCTCGCCGGTCTACCACGAGCTGAAGTGGGCCCTGCCCGAGGGGACCGCGCTGTTCGTCACTCCCCTGCCCGAGCGCCCGAAGCTCAAGGGGCTCCCCGCCGGCACGACGGCCTGGCTGCGCGAGCGGATCCCGGCCCAGCGGGGATGACCCGGCCCGCTCCGCGCGCGGTCTCAACCGCCCAGCGGCCAGCTCGCCAGGACCCGGCAGTCGCCTTCGGCGTACCGGTGCAGCTCGAGGCGCTCCGCGCGGGCACGGGCCGGCAGCACCCCGGCGAGCGCGGCGCTCACCGAGGCCAGGGACACGGTCGGCCCGACGCGGTCCAGCGTCAGGTGCGGTACGACGTCCGCGAACTCCCCCGCGTAGGGCGGGCACTCGGGGAACTCCCGCCACAGCCGCGCGGTGAGCTCGGCGAACGGTGCGGCCGGCGACGGGACGGCGTGGACGATGCCGTCGGCGAAGGCGCTGACCTCGTCGAGGACGAAGTCGAGCGCCGCCGTGGTGCGGGCGATCGCCGCGACCCGCGCGAGCTCGGCGTCACTGGGCGCGGCCAGGAAGGGCGCCAGCGCGGTGATGTGGGCGTGGGTGAACGCAGGGTCGCGGGAGACCCACCGTGGGTCGTAGTGCTCCCAGCGAGCGCGGATGTAGTCCTCCAGCGCGGGTACTGGGACGACGAGCACGGTGTGGGCCACACGCGGACACTAGTGGCGCGCCGAGGCGTGGGTCCGGCACCGGCTCGACCGATCCGTAGCGACACTCGGCGCGGCGCCACCTGGGGGAAGCGATGACGACGAACGTGCCCGACCTGGAGGACCTCGAGGAGCATGAGTGGCCGGGGCTGGTGCTCGTCCTGGCCCTCCTGGCCCTGTCCGGCGTCCTGGTGATGCTCTTCACCTGAGCGCGCGTCCGGCGGGGACGGTGCCGGCGGTAGCGTTCGGCCGCATGAGCGCCCTCGCCGCACCCGACCCTGACGTTCGCTCGGCCGCGGCCGAGCGCCTCGCCGGCCTCGCGACCCCCGCAGGGGCCCTCGGCCGGCTCGGCGAGCTCGGGATCTGGCTCTGCGCGGCCCAGGGCTCGGTGCCGCCCGCGCCGCTGGAGAACGTCCGGCTGGTGATCTTCGCGGGCGACCACGGTGTCGCGCAGCACGGGGTGTCCGCCTACCCGCCGGCGATCACGCCGGCGATGGTGCGCACCTTCGTGCTCGGCAAGGCCGGCGTCTCGGCGCTCGCCGCTGCCCACGGGGTCCACGTCCGCGTCCTCGACCTCGGCGTGGACGACGACCTGGACGGCGTCCCGGCCGACGTCCGGGCGCACAAGGTGCGTCGCGGCAGCGGCGCGATCCACCTCGAGGACGCCCTGACGGCCGCCGAGACGGCGCAGGCGCTCGAGGCCGGCCGGACCGTGGCTGGCGAGGAGATCGCCGCCGGCGCCCAGCTGCTGCTCTCCGGCGACATGGGGATCGGCAACACGACGCCCGCCGCCGCGATGGTCGCCGCCGCGCTCGGCCTGCCCGCGACCGAGGTCACGGGTCGCGGCACCGGCGTGGACGACGCCGCGCTCACGCACAAGCAGGTCGTGGTCCAGCAGGCCCTCGACCGCGCGGGCGCCCGGGTCGCCGACCCGCTCGACGCGCTCGCCGCCCTCGGCAGCGCCGACCTCGTCGCGACGGTCGGCTACCTGGTCCGGGCCGCCGAGAGCGGCGTACCGGTCCTCCTCGACGGCCTGATGTCCGTCGCCTGCGCCCTGTACGCCGAGCAGCTGGCGCCCGGGGCGTCCGCCTGGTTCGCGGCGGGCCACCGCTCGACCGAGCCCGCTCAGGCGCTCGCGCTGGAGAAGCTCGGCCTGGAGCCGCTGCTCGACCTCGGCCTCCGGCTGGGCGAGGGGTCCGGCGCGGTGGCCGCCGTCCCCGTGCTGCGCTCGGCCGTCGCCCTGCTGAGCGACGTCGCGCTCCTCGCCGACCTCATGCCGCCAGCCGAGGAGCGGTGAGCGTCGCGGTCGTCGGGCGCAGCCTGCGCCTGTCGGTCGGGATGCTGACCGCGCTGCGGGTCCCGGCGGTCCTGCGCGTCACTCCCGGCGTCGCGACCGGGGCGCTCCTGCTGGCACCGCTCGCGGTCCTCCCCCTCGGCGTCGTCGTGGGCGTCGTCCTGTGGACCGGCGGGCGGCTCGGCCTGCCCCCGCTCGCCGTCGCCTTCGCCGCGCTCGGCGTGCTCGCGGCGGGCAGCCGCGCCCTGCACCTCGACGGCCTGTCCGACGTCGCCGACGGGCTCACCTCGTCGTACGACCGTGAGCGGTCGCTGGCGGTGATGAAGAGCGGGACGGCCGGCCCTGCGGGGGTCGCGGCGCTCGTCCTGGTGCTCGGGGCACAGGCCGCGGCACTCAGCTCCTTCGTGGTCCACGGGCGCCTCGGCGGCGAGCTGCGGCCCGCGCTCATCGCCGGAGCGGCGGTGTGCGCCTCCCGCGCCGCGCTGTGGATCAGCGCCTGCACGCTCGCGCCGCCCGCCCGCGAGGACGGGCTCGGCATCACCTTCACCCGGCGGGTCCCTGTCCTCGCCGCCCTCGCCGGGTGGGCGGCGTTGGCCGCACTGGCGATGCTCGTCGACCCGGTCCGGGGTCCTGTGGCCGTCGGCGTCGCCGCCCTGGCCGTCGCGGCGCTGACCGCACACGCCGTACGCCGCCTCGGCGGCGTCACCGGAGACGTGTTCGGCGCGGGCGTCGAGCTCGCGCTCGCCGTGCTCCTGGTCGGGCTCGCGGGGAGCTGAGCCGGCTTCAGAGCCGCAGGACCCGGCCGGCGACGACGAGGTGGACCTCGTCGCACGCCGCCGCGACCTGCTGGTTGACCGTGCCGAGCAGGTCCCGGAAGAGGCGTGCCGACCGGTGCTCCGGTACGACGCCGAGGCCGACCTCGTTCGTCACGAGCACCACGGCCTGGTCGGTCGCGGCGAGAGCGGCGAGCAGAGCGTCGAGGTGGCCGCGGACGTGCGCCTCGATCGCGGCGACCGGGGCGTCCCACAGGCCGGCGTCGTCGATGACGCCGGTCAGCCACGTGCCGAGGCAGTCGACCAGCACGGGACTCGTCGCCGCCTCGACCATCCCGCCGACATCGCGGGTCTCCGCGGTCGACCACCCCACCGGCCGGCGAGCCTGGTGGGCGGCGACCCGGGCGGCCCAGTCGGCGTCGTCGTACCGCGGACCGGCGGCGACATAGGTGACGGCCGGCGCGTCGGCCAGCAGCGACTCGGCGTGGCGGGACTTCCCGGACCGCACGCCACCGGTGACCAGGACCTTGCCGACCGTCGTCACGGCAGGGTGAAGGCGACCTTGCGGGCCGCGACGTCGGCGGTGGCGAGGGTGACCCGGACGTCCTCGCCGAGGGGCAGCGGACGCTCCGAGCGGACCGGCGCCTCGACCCCCACCGCGGCGAGCACGACGACGCCGGACGTCGCCTCGTCCTCGTGGACGCTGGTGACGACCCCGTCGAACTCCTCCCCGACGCGGTCGGCGAGGACCGCCGCCTCGAGCAGGTCCAGCACGGCCCGGTCGTAGGCCCCGGCCCGGCGGGCGGAGTCCTGCAGCGTCTTCGGCAGCCCGGGCAGCGCCGCGCTGACCCACGCGGGGACCGGGGCGTCCGCGCAGACGGCGAGGCAGACCTCGCCGGCGTACCGGTCGCCGAGGCGGCGCAGCGGCGCGGTGACGTGGGCGTACTCCGCGGCGATGGCCGAGTGGCGGGTCTGCTCGGGCAGCTCGCCGTCGAACGCGGCGTACCCGCTTCCGCGCAGCAGCCGCGTGCACGCCACGACCATCGCCTGGTGCTGCGGCACCGCGGGGTCGAGCGAGCGGATGAACGCCGGATAGTCGACGCCGGCCGGCCAGTCCACGCCCAGGCCCTTGGCGACGCGGCGCAGGCGCGCCACGTCGCGCGGGTCGGCCGGCGGCAGGGTGCGCAGCATCCCGACCTGGGCCCCCACCATGAGCGAGGCGGCGGCCATGCCGGTCAGCAGGGAGATCTGCGCGTTCCAGAGCTCGACGGGCAGCTGTTGGCGGAACACCAGCCGCAGGGCGCCGTCGCTCTCGTCCACCTCCTGCTCGGGCAGCGGCAGGGAGATGCCGCCGCGGACCACCTCCTGCTGCTCCCGCAGCCTGCCGACCTCGCGGACCAGCTCGAGCACCTCCCCGGCCGTCCCGTCGTCGAGCGCGCGCTGGGCGTCGACATAGGACCAGCGCGCCGTCGAGCGCACCCGGGCGCGCTCGACCCGGACGTCGGTGCTCGCCCCGTCCGCGTCGAGCCGGATCGTCCACAGCAGCGCGGGCCGGACCTGGTCGGGCAGCAGCGAGGCGGCCCCCTCCGAGAGCGCCGGCGGATGAAGGGGGATGCGGGAGCCGGCGCCGTACAGGGTCTCGCCACGGCGGTGGGCCTCCAGGTCGACCGGGTCCCCCGGCCGGACGAAGGCGGCGACGTCGGCGATCGCGTAGTGCACGACGTAGCCGTCGCCGTCGCGCTCGATGTGCACCGCCTGGTCCAGGTCCATCGAGCCCTCGGGGTCGATGGTGAGGAACGGCAGGTCGGTGCGGTCCAGGTCGGGCAGCACCGCATCGGACGCCGCGCGCTCGGCCGCGGCAGTGACCTCCGCCGGGAACTCGCCGGGGAGCTCCAGCTCCCGCGCGATCGCCGCCAGGCCGGCCTGGATCTCCGGGGAGCTCGCCTTGACCCGGACCACGAGATTGCTCGGCATGCCGGCGAGCCTATCCTTGCGCCCGTGCTGATCCTGCTGCCGCCGAGCGAGGGGAAGTCCGCTCCGCGACGCGGCCAGGCCCTCGACCTCTCCTCGCTGTCGTCGCCCGCGCTCACCGACGCGCGCGGCGAGATCCTCGACGCACTGGTCACCCTGTGCCGCGAGGACCCCGCGAAGGCGGCCGAGGTGCTCGGCCTGTCCGCCGGGCAGGCCGACCTGGTCGAGCGCAACGCCGGCCTGCGCCAGGCTCCGACGGCCCGCGCGGACCGCATCTACACCGGTGTCCTGTACGACGCCCTCGACGTGGCGACGCTCTCGGCGTCGGCGAAGCGGCGCGCCACCTCACGGGTCGCGGTCGCCTCGAGCCTGTTCGGCATGGTGCGCCTCGGCGACCGGATCCCGGCGTACCGGCTCTCCGGCGACGCGAGCCTCCCCCGGCTCGGCCCCGTCGCCGCCGTGTGGCGCGAGGCGCTGCCGGCCGTGATGTTCGCGACGCTGGGCCGCGGCCTGCTGGTCGACCTGCGCTCCGGCATGTACGCCGGCTTCTGGCGTCCCGGCCCGGACCTGGCACCGCGGGTCGCGACGGTGCGGGTGCTCCACGAGCACGACGGCACCCGCAAGGTGGTGAGCCACTTCAACAAGGCCACCAAGGGCCGCATCGTCCGCGCCCTGCTCGAGGACGGCGTCGACCCCCGGACGCCCGCGGCCCTCGCCGACGCGCTCCGGCGGCTGGGCTGGACGGTCGAGCTCGGCGCGCCCGGTCGGGCGGGGACGCAGCTGGATGTGGTGGTCGGGGAGCTGTAGGGGCCCCGGGGACAGTTTCACCGGCCGGCCGGTGAAACTCACGCTTGGACGAAGAAGTTTCATCGTCCAGGCGTGAGTTTCTTCGTCCAACCCTGAACAGTTTCACCGGCTGGCCGGTGAAACTGTCTCGAGGCCGCGCCCCAGAACCCCCGCGCCCGCTACCAGCGCCCGGTGTCCCGCAGCGTCCGCCGGCCGGGCGCGAGCGCGTTGAAGAAGCGCATCGAGCCCTTCTGCTCGCCGGTGCGCGGGTCGGGGTAGAAGGCCAGCACGGTGACAGCGGCGGGCGCCAGCTCCATCCGGAAGAGCGTCTCGAGCGGCGCGTCGAGGGCATGGGCGACGAGGGTCTTGATGGGCGTCACATGGCTGACCAGCACGACCGTGCGGCCCTGGTGCGCCGCGAGCAGCCGGGCCAGGCCCGCGAGCACCCGCTCCTGGACGGCCACGAAGGACTCGCCGCCCGGTGGCGCCGCCGCCATGTCGGCGAACCACGCGTCCAGCCGCTCCTTGTCGCGCTCGGCGACCTCCGTGAAGCTGAGCCCGTCCCAGTCGCCGAACTCCATCTCGGCGAAGGAGGGCTCCTCCGTGACCTCGCGTCCGAGAGAGGCGGCGATGATGTCCGCGGTCTCGCGGGTACGGCGCACCGGGGAGGCCACGACGACGTCGATGCTCTCCTTCAGCTCGGTGAGCCAGGCGGCGACCTCGGCGGCCTGCGCGCGACCCTCCTCCGACAGCGGCGGGTTGTCGCCGCCGAGACCGCCGGAGAAGCGGCGGCCGGTGGTGTGATGGGTGACGCCGTGGCGCACGAGCACCAACGTGGTCGGCTGGCCCGGCCCGGACGCCGGCGACTCGGCCTCCTCGATCGCGGAGTCGGGCTCGTCGGCCACCTGGTCGCCCGGCAGGCTCACCCCCGAGCGGATGCCGTCGAGCGCCTCGTTGGCGAGCCGGTCGGCCCACGAGTTCTCCGCGCGGGGCACCCAGGTGTACGTCGTACCGGCGGGTGCCAGCGCCCTGGCCTCGGCGGCGAGCACCTTCATGTCGGCGTGCTTGATCTGCCAGCGCCCCGACATCTGCTCCACGACCAGCTTGGAGTCCATCCGGACCTCGACCTGCGCGTCCGGCGCGAGGTCCGCGGCGAGCTTGAGGCCGGCGACGAGACCGGAGTACTCGGCGACGTTGTTGGTCGCGACACCGAGCGTGCGCGCGTCCTCCGCGATCACGGCGCCGGTCGCCGCGTCGCGCAGGACGGCGCCGTAGGCCGCCGGGCCGGGGTTGCCGCGGGACCCGCCGTCGGCCTCGACGACGACCCGGGCGGGACGAGCGTCGGTCACAGTCCGCTCTCGGGAGTCCGGACCAGGATCCGCTGGCACTCCTCGTGCCGCAGTACGGTCTCGGCGGGAGCCGCTCGGATCGCTGCGATCTCGCCGGCGTCGAGCGTGAGCTGACAGCCGCTGCACTGCCGGGCCCGCAGGGCCCCGACGCCGACGCCGCCCTTGCTCGCGCGCAGCTTCTCGTAGAGGGCGACCAGGTCGTCCGGGATCTGGGCCACGATCGGCCCCCGCTCGGCGGAGACCCGGGCGATCTCGGCGTCGAGGGCGTCGACCTTCTCGTCGCGGGCGGTGGTGAGGGCGCCGAGCCGGGCGTCGATGTCGTCGATGGCGGAGGTCAGCTCGGCCAGCGCGGACTGCGCCTCCTCGAGCTGCTCCATCACCTCGAGCTCCTCGTCCTCCAGGGTCGCGATCCGGCGCTCGAGCGACTCCAGCTCGTGCTGCATCCGCTCAAGGGCCTTCGGGTCGGCGATCGCGCCGGAGTCCATCCGCTCCCGGTCCCGGGTGCGGCGTGCCTTGACCTGCTCGACGTCCGCGTCGGCCTTGGCCTGGGCGGCGGCGAGGTCGTCGACGACGATGCGCTGGTCGCGCAGCCGGCCGTCGACGTCGATCCTCCTGCCGAGGAGGTCCTTGATCTCGGCGGCCTCGGCCGGGTTGTTGCGCTGGTACCGCAGCTGGTCGACCTGCGCGTCGAGCGCCTGGAGGTCGAGCAGGCGGAGCTGGGCGGCGGGGTCGGCGTTCACGGGGTCATCCTCGCAGGAACGGTCACAGGCGCGGTCACAGGCGCGGTCACAGGCGCATGGTCCACGGGTCGGTGGCGAGCGCGCTCACCCGGGTCTCGACCGCGTCTCCGAGGGCCTCACGCAAGCGCTGCTCGAGGACGGGCAGCCAGGTCCACTCGGCCGCCCAGTGCGCCACGTCGACCAGGGCCGGGCCGCCCTTCTCGAGGAACTCCGCGGCCGGGTGGTGGCGCAGGTCGCTGGTGACGTAGACGTCGGCGTCGGAGGTCGCGATCCGGTCGAGCAGGAAGTCGCCCGCTCCGCCGCACACCGCCACGCGTCGTACGGGACGCTCCGGGTCGCCGGCGACCCGGACGCCGTGGTGGGTCGCCGGCAGCGCGGCGGCCACCGACTCGGCAAAGCCGGCCAGGGTGGTCGGCTCGACGACCCCGATCCGGCCGGTGCCGGTCGAGGCGAGGCCGGGGTCCGCGAGCTCGACCACGTCGTAGGCCGGCTCCTCGTAGGGGTGCGCGCCCAGCATCGCCCGGACCACGGCCTCGCGGCGCCCGCGGGGGACGACGACCTCGATCCGGACCTCCTCCACCGTCGTCAGCTCGCCGACGGCCCCGATCATCGGGCTCGCGCCGTCGAGCGGGCGGAAGCGCCCCTCGCCGGGCGCGCTGGTGAACGAGGCGTAGTCGTAGTCGCCGATCTGTCCGGCGCCCGCCTCGGCGACGGCCGCGCGAACGGGCGCGGCCGCGTCGGCCGGCACGAAGACCGTCAGCTTGTCGAGGGGCTCGGCCGCGGCCGGGACGATCGGAGCGAGCTCCTTGAGACCCAGCGCGACGGCGAACGCCTCCGACACCCCGCCGGCCGCCTGGTCGGCGTTGGTGTGCGCGGTGAGGAGCGCGCAGTCGGCGCGCGCGAGGGTGCGCAGGGTGCGGCCCTTCGGCGTGGTGGCCGCGAACCCGTGGACGCCCTTGAGGAAGAGCGGGTGGTGGACCAGCAGCAGGTCGGCCTTCACGTCGGCGGCCTCGGTCGCGACCTCCGGCGTCGGGTCGACGGCGAGCAGCACCCTGCGCACCTGCTGCTCCGGGTCGCCGTACACCAGGCCCACGCGGTCCCAGCTGTCGGCGGTCGCGGGCGGGTACCAGCCGTGGACGAGGTCGACGACGTCCTGGAGCGAGGGCATGCGGCCAGGCTAGCCACTGGCGATGTGCCCCGGGCACCGAGGTTGCTATGGTGCCGGTGCCAGTCGACCTCACCGGGGAGCAGTCCCCGGGTGGTCAGGGAACCCGGTGAGAGTCCGGGACTGACGCGCAGCGGTGTGGGTGACGGGCGGAGCACTGGTCAGCACGCGGGACCAGAGTCACTGGGTCGGTCGACGACCTGGGAAGGCGCTCCGTCCCGGTTGATCCCGAGTCCGAAGACCTGCTGGCCCTTGCGACATCCGTCGCGAGGTCGATGTGGGGCGATCGCGAGGAGCCCCGGCCTCGAAGGACCAGCGATGGCGCAGACCGCGCGCAGCCGCCCCGACCGGTGTCCCGGCGTCGTGCACCCCTGGCCCGCCGACGACGGCGGGCTGGTGCGGATCCGCATCCCGGGCGGACGGGTGCCGCTGACGGCACTGCGCGCGCTCGCCACGGTCGCCCAGGAGTACGGCGACGGCCGGGTCCGCCTCACCGGCCGGGCCAACCTGCAGCTGCGGGCGATGCCCCTGGACGCCGACGGCCGGCTCGCCGCGCCGGCGCTGGCCGCGCTCGAGCGCACCGGGCTGCTGCCCTCGCGCGCCCACGACCGGATCCGTAACGTGCTGGCCTCGCCGCAGACCGGGCTCGCGGGCGGCCGCGCCGACCTGCGGCCCGTCGTCACGACGCTCGACGCCCTGCTGCGCGCCGACGACGAGATGGCGCGCCTCCCCGGCCGGTTCCTGTTCACCCTGGACGACGGCCGCGGCGACCTGGCCGACCGGCACAAGGACCTCGGCCTGGTCGCGCTGGACGCCGCCACCGCCCAGCTGGTCGTCGGCGACGGGTACGGCGACGTCGTGGCCCTGGACGCGGCCCCGGCCGCGCTGGTCGCGCTCGCGCGCGCCTTCCTCGCCGCGCGCGGCACCGGTCCGGACGCCGCCTGGCACGTGCCCGAGCTGGCCGCCCCCCTCGTCCGCCCGGCCGACCCCGTGCCGGGAGCCACGATCTCGACCGGGCCGCTTCCCTTCGGCCCGGTCGCGGGCGGCGAGCACGTCGCGGTCGGCGAGGACGGCCTCGACCTCGCGGCCCTCAGCCCCTGGACGGCACCGGCCGTCGTCGTCACGCCCTGGAACGGCGTACTGATCCCGTCCACCTCCGAGGAGGCCCCGTGACCGACCTGTCCGAGCTGACCGCTCCCCCGCGCCGGTACGCCTACGTCGCGGACGGGCCGGCGATCTACGTCGACTCCTTCGCGACGATCCGGCGCGAGGCGGACCTCTCGCAGGTGCCCGCCGACGCCGAGAAGGTGGCCGTGCGGATGATCCACGGCAGCGGGCAGACCGACCTGGTCCGGGACCTGGTCATCCATCCGCGCCTGGTGCCGGCGGCGCGGTCCGCGCTGGACTCCGGCGCGCCGATCCTCTGCGACGCCCGGATGGTCGCCATGGGCATCACCGCCGGCCGGCTGCCCGCGGACAACCCCGTGCACTGCCTGCTCACCGACGAGCGGGTGCCGGAGCTCGCCCGGCGCTGGTCGACCACCCGCACCGCGGCCGCGGTCTCGCTGTGGGAGCCGCTCCTCGAGGGCGCCGTGGTCGCGATCGGCAACGCCCCGACCGCCCTGTTCCACCTGCTGGAGATGGTCCTCGCCGGCGCTCCCCGGCCCGCCGCGATCGTCGGGTGCCCGGTCGGGTTCATCGGCGCCGCCGAGTCCAAGGACGCGCTCGCCGCCTTCGCCGACGAGCACGGCATCGACATCCCGTTCGTGACCGTGCGCGGACGTCGGGGCGGGTCCGCCATGGCGTCCTCCGCCGTCAACGCGCTCGCCCAGGAGGAGGAGTGACCGGTCGCTTCCTCGTCGTCGGCATCGGCCCCGGCGACCCCGAGCTGATCACGCGCAAGGCCGAGCGGCTGATCGCCGGGGCGCCTGTCGTCGCCTTCCACGCCGGCGTCCGCAAGCAGTCCCACGCCCGCCGGATCGCCGCCCACCTGATCCCGGCCCAGGCGGTCGAGGAGGAGCTGCGCTACCCGGTCACGACCGGCGCGACGGACCATCCCGGCGGGTACGTCGGCGCCCTGGCCGACTTCTACGACGAGTGCGAGTCCCGGCTCGCCGCGCACCTCGACGCCGGTCGCGACGTCGTCCTGCTGGCCGAGGGCGACCCGCTCTTCTACGGCTCGTCGATGTACCTGGTCGACCGCTTCCGCGAGCGCTTCGCCGTCGAGGTGGTCCCGGGCGTCCCCGCCTTCGCCGCCGCCACCGCCACCATCCCGGCCCCGCTGGTGCGCCAGACCGACGTCCTCACCGTGCTGCCCGGGACCCTGCCCGAGGCGGAGCTGGCCCGCCGGCTCGCCGACACCGACGGCGCGGTCATCATGAAGCTCGGCCGGACCTTCCCCGCCGTACGCTCCGCCCTCGCCCAGGCCGGGCGCCTCGACGGTGCCCTGTACGTCGAGCGCGCCTCCCAGCCCGAGGAGCGGTGGCTGCCGGTGGCCGAGGTGGACGCCGACGCCGTGCCGTACTTCTCGCTGATCGTCGTCCCCGGCGACTCCGCGCGGCCCGCGTCGGCGGCGCGGATGCGTGCGGATTGGTCACAGACCGCAGCAGATCCGGCCGAGGACATGCGGTTTGGGACCAAACCGCAGGCTGCCGAGCTCCTCGTCGTCGGCCTCGGCCCCGGCCCCGACGGCTGGCTCACGCCCGAGGCGAGCGCAGCCCTGGCCGAGGTGGACCACGTGGTGGGCTACGCGCCCTACGTGAACCGCGTCCCCCAGCGGATGGGCCTGCAGCGCCATGCGTCGGGCAACACCGTGGAGGTCGACCGGGCCCGGCTCGCGCTCGACCTCGCCCTGCGTGGCGAGCGGGTGGCGGTGGTCTCCGGCGGCGACGCCGGGGTGTTCGGCATGGCATCGGCGGTCTTCGAGGCGGCGGCGGACCCGGACCACCCGGCGTACGCCGGCGTCCCGGTGCGGGTGCTGCCGGGCGTGAGCGCCGTCCAGGCGGTCGCGGCGCGGGCGGGCGCGCCGATCGGCGCCGACTTCGCGGTGCTCAGCCTCTCCGACCGGCTCAAGCCGTGGCCGGTGGTCGAGCGCCGGCTGCGGGCGATCGCCGAGGCCGACCTGGTGCTCGGCGTCTACAACCCCGCCTCGCGGTCGCGGCGCGACCAGGTCGTCGAGATGCAGAAGATCCTGCTCGAGCACCGCTCCCCCGACACCGTGGTCGTCGTCGGCCGCGACGTCGGCCGGGCCGAGGAGTCGCTGACGGTGACCACGCTCGGTGCGCTCGACACCGCCTCCATCGACATGAAGTGCCTCCTCCTCGTGGGCGCCTCGTCGACCCGCGTGGAGCCGAACGGCACGGTCTGGACGCCCCGATGGGTCGACTGATCACCGTCGTCGGCATCGGGGCCGACGGCCACCTCCCGCCGCCCGCCCGCGGGCTCGTCGGCTCCGCCGAGGTGCTGCTCGGCGGCGAGCGCCATCTCGGCCTGGTGCCCGCCGTCCCCGGGCAGGTCCGGCGGCCGTGGCCGCGACCGCTCACCGCCCTGCCCGGCGTGCTGAAGGAGCATCGCGGCCGCAGCATCGTGGCCCTGGCGTCCGGGGACCCGCTGGTCTCCGGCATCGGCACGACGCTGGTCCGGCTGCTCGGCGCGGACGCGGTCGACGTCGTGCCGGCGGTGTCGTCGGTGGCGCTCGCCCGCGCCCGGATGGGCTGGTCGGCCGAGGAGTCCGCGGTCGTCACGCTGGTGGGCCGCGACGTCGACGCGCTGCGCCGCGAGCTCGCACCCGGTCGGCGGCTGTTGGTGCTCTCCTCCGACGAGACGACGCCGGCGGCCGTGTCGGCCGTGCTGTCCGACGCCGGCTTCGGCGCCTCGACGATGACCGTGCTGGGCGACCTGGGGTCGCCCGCGGAGTCGCGCACCGACATCGCCGCCGGGAGGCCCGTCCCCGCCGGGCTGCCGCGGCTGCACGTCCTCGCCCTGCAGGTCGCGGGTCCCGGCGCCGCGTCCTGGAGCAGCGGGCTGCCCGACGACGTCTTCGAGCACGACGGCCAGCTCACCAAGCGCGACGCGCGCGCCAGTGCCCTCGCCCGGCTGGCCCCAGCACCCCACCAGCACCTCTGGGACGTCGGCGCCGGGGCGGGCTCGGTCGCCATCGAGTGGCTGCGCGCGCACCCCCTGACCACCGCGACCGCCGTCGAGGCCGACCCCGGACGTGCGGCCCGGATCGACCGCAACGCCCACCGGCTCGGCGTACCCCGCCTCGAGGTCGTGACCGGAGACGCGCCCGGCGCCCTCGCGGGGCTGCCCGCGCCCGACGCGGTCTTCGTCGGCGGCGGCGCGACCGCGGGGGGCCTGCTCGACCTGTGCCGCGACGCCCTCACGCCCGGCGGCCGCCTGGTCGCGCACGGCGTGACCCTCGAGACCGAGCGGCTGCTGGTCGACGCCTTCCACGCGTACGGCGGCGAGCTCACCCGGCTCGCGGTCGAGCACGTCGCGCCGCTCGGCAGCCGCTTCACCGGCTGGACGCCCGCCCGCGCCGTCGTCCAGTGGTCCTGGACCAGGGATCAGGGGGAGCTCTCGTGACGGTCCACTTCGTCGGCGCCGGCCCGGGCGCGGCCGACCTGATCACCCTGCGCGCCGTCTCCCTGCTGTCCACCGCGGACGTGGTGCTCTACCCCGGCACCTACATCGACGCCGAGGTCCTCTCCCACTGCCGCGAGGACGCGCAGCGGGTCGACACCCAGGACCTCGACCTCGACCGGATCACCGCCACGATGGTGGAGGCGCACGTCGCCGGCCGCGACGTCGTCCGGCTGACGTCGGGCGACCCGTCGCTGTACTCCGCCCTGCACGAGCAGACGCGACGACTGGACGCCGCCGAGGTGCCGTGGGACGTGACGCCGGGGGTGCCGGCGTACGCCGCGGCGGCCGCCGTCGTCGGCCGGGAGCTGACCGTGCCGCTGCTGACCCAGACGGTCGTGCTCACCCGGACCCAGGCACGCTCCACCGCCATGCCGGAGCGCGAGTCGCTGGCGGCGTACGCCGCGACGGGCGCGACCCTCGTGCTGCATCTGGCGATCACCCGCACCCGCACGCTGATGACCGAGCTGGTGCCGTTCTACGGGGCCCACTGCCCGGTCGCCGTCGTCTCCCGGGCCTCGCAGCCGCAGGAGCTGGTGCTGCGCGGCACGGTCGGCACCATCGCCGACCTGGTCGAGGAGGCCGGGTTGCGCCAGGCCGCGGTGATCCTGGTCGGCCCCGCACTGGCGCCGGGCACCGAGCACGCCGACGCCGAGTCCTACCTCTACTCCCCCGCCCGCGTCGCCCGGAAGGAGCGCCTGCGATGACCGCGACGACCCAGACCCCCGCCGCCGACCACTTCCCCTTCAGCGCGGTGGTCGGCGCCGACGGAGCCGACGGGCCCGACCCGATGGCCCTGGCCCTGATCCTCACCACGATCGCCCCGGAGGTCGGCGGCGTGCTGGTGCGCGGCGAGAAGGGCACCGCGAAGTCGACGATCGTGCGCGCCCTGGCGGCCGTGCTCCCGCCGGTCGACGGACGCCCGGTCCCCCTCGTGGAGCTGCCCATCGGCGCCACCGAGGACCGGGTCACCGGCTCCATCAACCTCGAGAGCGCACTGGCGGAGGGCCGGGCGGAGTACGAGCCGGGACTTCTGGCCAAGGCGCACCGCGGCATCCTGTACGTCGACGAGGTCAACCTGCTGCACGACCACCTGGTCGACCTGCTTCTCGACGCCGCGGCGATGGGCCGCGCGACCGTCGAGCGGGACGGGGTCTCGATGACGCACGACGCCCGCTTCGTGCTGGTCGGCACGATGAACCCCGAGGAGGGCGAGCTGCGCCCGCAGCTGCTCGACCGCTTCGGACTCACCGTCGAGGTCGCGGCGCCGCGCGACCCCGCGCTCCGGGCCGAGGTCGTGCGCCGCCGGATGGCGTACGACGCCGATCCGGCCGGGTTCGCGGCCCGCTACGCCGCAGCGGAGGATGCGCTGCGCGCGCGGATCGCCGCCGCCCGTGGGCTCGTCGGCGAGGTCCGGCTGACCGACGCCGGGCTGCTGAAGATCGCCGAGGTGTGCGCGGCCTTCGACGTGGACGGCCTGCGTGCCGACATCGTCACCGCCCGCACGGCCGTGGCCCATGCGGCGTGGTCCGGCCGGTCGCAGGTGGACCTCGAGGACATCCGGGTGGCGGCCCGGCTCGCGCTGCCCCACCGGCGGCGGCGCAAGCCATTCGACGCGCCGGGACTGGACGAGGACCTGCTCGACCAGGTGCTCGGTGACGACGACCTGCCGCCCGAGCCGGAGGGCCCGGACGAGGGGCCCGGGCCCGAGCCGCAGGGTCCCGCTCCGGAGGGCGCCGCCGACGACGCGCACTACGACGCCGACGGCGGCCCCGTCGACGCCGACCCGGCCGACGCCCCCGCGCCCGGCAGTGCCCCGCCGACCGGTGGAGAGGGCACGGGCAGCGCGCCCAGCGCGGTGGCGCCGACCGGCTCGACGTACCGCACCCGGCTGCTGACGGCCCGCGGCGTCGGCGCCGGCACCGCCGGGAAGCGCAGCCGGGCCCGCACCAGCAGCGGCCGTCGGATCGGTGCGACCGCGCCGGCCGGGCAGGGGGGCGGCGCGATCCACCTCACGGAGACGATCCGCGCCGCGGTCCCCCACCAGTGGGCGCGCGGGCGCACCGGGGGCGGGCGGCTGCTGCTGCGTCCCACGGACCTGCGGGTGGCCGTCCGCGAGGGCCGGGAGGCCAATCTCGTGCTGTTCTGCGTCGACGCCTCGGGCTCGATGGCCGCGCGGCGGCGCATGGAGCAGGTGAAGACGGCCGTGCTGAGCCTGCTGCTCGACGCCTACCAGCGCCGGGACAAGGTCGGCCTGGTCACCTTCCGCGGCGCGACGGCGGAGCTGGCGCTGCCGCCCACCCACTCCGTCGACGCCGCGGCGCAGCGGCTGGAGGAGCTGCCGTCCGGAGGTCGCACACCGCTCGCCGAGGGCCTGCTGGAGGCAGCCCACGTGCTCGCGGTGGAGCGCACCCGCGACCCGCACCGCCGCGCCCTGCTCGTCCTCGTCACCGACGGCCGGGCGACCGCGGGCGCCGACGCGGTCGCTCGGTCCCGGAGGGCGGCCGGCGTCCTCGCCGACGCGGGGGTGAGCAGCGTCGTCGTGGACTGCGAGAGCGGCCCGCTGCGCCTGGGTCTCGCCGCGACCCTCGCCGAGCACCTCGGTGCCGAGCACCTCCCGGTCGGGGAGGTCAGCGCGGAGGCGCTGATGGACGTCACCCGGCGCGCGGCATGAGCACGCCCCCGAGCGCCACGCTGTACGACGTCATCGAGCGCCGGCGCGACGTGCGGGCCGAGTTCACCGGAGCGCCCGTCCCCGACGACGTGCTCGAGCGGGTGCTCGGCGCCGCGCACCGGGCGCCGAGCGTCGGGATGAGCCAGCCGTGGGACTTCGTGCTGGTGCGCGATCCCGCGCTGCGGCGGACCTTCCGTGAGCATGTCACCGCCGAGCGCGACGCCTTCGCCGCCTCGCTGCCGCCGGAGCGGCGCGCCACCTTCGACCGGATCAAGGTGGAGGGCATCTGCGAGTCCTCGCTCGGCATCGTCGTGACCCACAGCCAGGCCCGCGGCGGGACGCACGTCCTGGGCCGCCATGCGATCGCCGACGCCGGCCTGTACTCGACGGTGCTCGCGATCCAGAACCTCTGGCTCGCCGCGACCGCCGAGGGGCTCGGCCTGGGCTGGGTGTCCTTCTACCGCGAGGACTTCCTGCGCGGGCTGCTCGAGATGCCCGCGGACGTGCGCCCGGTGGCGTGGCTGTGCCTGGGCTCGGTCAGCCACCTCGAGACGGTGCCCGACCTCGAGCGGCACGGCTGGCGGTCGCGCCGGCCGCTCGCGGACGCCATCCACCACGACCGCTGGACCAGCAGGAGGACCGATGCCTGAGGGCAAGCCGCTCGTCGTACCGGACGACGGGCTCACCACGCGCCAGCGCCGCAACCGGCCGCTGGTGATCGTGCACACCGGCGACGGCAAGGGGAAGTCGACCGCGGCCTTCGGGCTGGCGCTGCGCGGTTGGAACCAGGGCTGGGACATCGGCGTGTTCCAGTTCGTGAAGTCCGCGAAGTGGCGTCTCGGCGAGCAGACGGCGTTCGAGAGGCTCCCCCCGGGGAACGGCACGGTCGAGTGGCACAAGATGGGCTCCGGCTGGTCCTGGTCGCGCAAGGCCGGCTCCGAGGAGGACCACGCCGCGGACGCCGCCGAGGGCTGGGCCGAGATCAAGCGCCGGATCGCCGCCGAGCAACACGACCTCTATCTGCTCGACGAGTTCACCTACCCGATCAATTGGGGCTGGGTGGACGTCGACGACGTCGTGGACACCCTGGCGAACCGGCCGGGTCGCCAACACGTGGTGATCACCGGCCGACGCGCGGACCCGAAGCTCGTGGAGGTCGCCGACCTGGTCACCGAGATGACGAAGGTCAAGCACCCCATGGACGTCGGCCAGAAGGGCCAGAGGGGCATCGAGTGGTGAGCGGCGATGGCTGAGCTGCCCCGGGTGGTCGTCGCGGCCCCGGCCACCGGCCAGGGCAAGACGACCGTCGCCACCGGCCTGATGGCCGCGCTGGCCGCGGCAGGGCACGAGGTCAGCGGGCACAAGGTGGGACCGGACTACATCGACCCCGGCTACCACGCGCTCGCGTGCGGCCGCGCCGGCCGCAACCTCGACCCGCACCTCGTCGGCGAGCACCTGGTCGCCCCGCTGCTGCTGCACGGCGCCCGCACCCCTCGGCCCGCGGACGTCGCGGTGGTGGAGGGGGTGATGGGCCTGTACGACGGCCGGATCGGCGGTGCCGGCTTCTCCTCGACGGCCCATGTCGCCGCGCTGACCCACACGCCCGTGGTGCTCGTGGTCGACATCTCCCGCTCCTCGCGCTCGGTCGGCGCGGTGGTGCACGGGATGGCGACCTGGGACCGCTCGGTCGAGGTCGCGGGCGTGATCCTCAACCAGGCCGGGTCCGCCCGGCACGCCGACGAGGTGCGCTCCGCGATCGCGCTGCCCGTGCTCGGCGTGATCCCGCGCGACGCGTCGATCGCGACCCCGTCGCGGCACCTCGGCCTGGTCACCGCGGCCGAGCGCGGCGGGTCGGCGGCCGTGGTCGCGCGGCTGGCGGAGGTGGTCGCCGAGCACGTCGACCTCGACGCCGTGCTGGCGATCGCCCGCTCCGCTCCCCCGCTGTCCATCGAGCCGTGGTCGCCGAGCCCCCCGGTGGTCGAGGTGCGACGAGCGCCAGCGAGGAGCCTCGAGACCACCACCTCGCGCCGCCCACGCGTCGCCGTGGCGGCCGGCCGCGCCTTCACCTTCCAGTACGCCGAGACCGCCGAGCTCCTCGCCGCCCACGGCTGCGACGTGGTGAGCTTCGACCCGGCGGTCGACACCGCCCTGCCCGCGGGCACCGCGGGTCTCTACCTCGGCGGCGGCTTCCCCGAGGTGCATGCCGCCGACCTGGCCGCGAACACTCCGCTCCTCGCCGAGATCAGGGAGGCGGTTCTCGACGGCCTGCCCACGGTCGCCGAGTGTGCGGGGCTGCTCTACCTCTGTCGCACCCTGGACGGCGCCGCGATGTCCGGCGTGCTCGGCGCCGACGCCGAGATGACCGACCGGCTGACCCTGCGCTACCCGGTCGCGACCGCGACCTCCGACACGCTGCTCACCCGCGTCGGCGAGGAGGTGACCGGGCACGAGTTCCACCGCACGACGGTCGCTCCCTCCGCGGGCCCGACCGCGGCCTGGCACGTCGATGGCCAGGCAATCGGCTTCGCCTCGTCGACCCTGCACGCGTCGTACCTCCACACCCACTGGGCCGGGCATCCCCAGCTGGCGGCACGCTTCGCAGAGGCGGTGCGCGCCCATGCCTGAGCGCGACCCGCTGCGCCACCATGGCGACGTCGAGGCCCGCGGCCTGCTGGACCTGGCCGTCAACGTGTACGACGGCCCTCGGCCGCCCTGGCTCGACGACGCGCTGCTCGCGTCGCTGCAGGCCGTCGACGCCTATCCCGACCCGAGTGCGGCCCGGGCGGCCGTGGCCGCCCACCACGGTCGCGCCGAGGACGAGGTGCTGGTGACGGCCGGCGCGGCGGAGGCCTTCACGCTGGTGGCGCGACTGCGGCCGTGGACCCGGCCGGCGGTGGTGCATCCGCAGTTCACCGAGCCCCACGCCGCGCTCGAGCAGGCCGGCCACGCGGTCACCTCGGTGGTGCTGCGGGAGCCCTTCGCGCTCGACGCGTCGCTGGTGCCGGAGGACGCCGACCTCGTCGTCGTGGGCAACCCGACGAACCCGACGGGTGTCCTGCACCCCGCCGAGACGCTGCTGTCCCTGCGCCGCCCGGGGAGGCTGGTGGTGGTCGACGAGGCGTTCATGGACTGCGTCCCGGGCGAGCCGGAGTCGCTGGCCGGCGTACGGCGCGACGGGCTGGTCGTGCTCCGGTCGCTCACGAAGCACTGGGGCATCCCCGGCATCCGTGCGGGGTACGTCGTGGGCGACGCCGGCGCGGTCGCCGGCCTGGCGCGGGCGCAGACCCCGTGGTCGGTCGGCACCACCGCCGCGGCCGCGGTCGTGGCGTGCACCTCCACCGACGCCGCGGGCGAGGCGAAGCGGCGGGCAGAGCAGATCGCCGACTGGCGCGAGCATCTCGAGAAGGGCCTCGCCGACCTCGGCGTCGACCACCTGCCGTCGGCGGCGTCCTTCGTGCTCGCGCGGGTCGGCACGGGCGTGCACGGAAGGCTGCGCGAGGCCGGCGTCGCGGTCCGCCGGGCCGACACCTTCCCGGGCCTCGACGGCAGCTGGGTCCGGGTCGCCGTGCGTCCGCCCGCCACGACCGACCTGCTGCTCGCGGCTCTCCGGGCCCATCGATTGGGCACAGACCGCAGCTGAAGGGGCCGAAATGTTGCGGTTTGGGACCAAACCGCAAGCCCAGGACCCGCACCACGGACAGCTCCCCACCACCCGACCCCATGCCCTAGAGTCCTTCACGCAGGCACGAGGAAGCCGGTGGGAGTCCGGCACAGTCGCGCTACTGTGACACCGCCTCCGCCCTCAGCAACCCCAGCAGGGGTCGGGTGCGGTGAAGTCAGGAACGAGTGCCTGCGCACACCTCACATCCACTGACCAGGGACGCTGAATCCCTGAGGAGGCATCACATGTCGCAGTCCGCTGCCACCCCGCTCGCCGCCCCGGCCGCCCCGGCCGTCCAGGTCCCCGTCGTCCCGCTGCTGCAGCTCGGCACCTGGGTCGTCTTCTTCGGCCTGCTGGCGATGCTGGCGATCTTCTTCGTCAGCGCCGACCAGGGCGCCCTGTCGCTCCCCGCCGGCAACGCCGTGCACGAGTGGGTCCACGACGCGCGGCACCTGCTCGGCTACCCCTGCCACTGAGCGGCCACCGACCCCATGGGCATCGCTTCACGGGACCGGTCTGTCCTCAGCCCGGCCGCCTTCCTGATCCGTGGCCTCGCCGTCGGCCTCGTCGCCGGCGTGGTCGCCTTCCTGGTCGCCTTCGCCTTCGGTGAGCCGTACGTCGACGACGCGATCGCGCTCGAAGAGGCGGCCGCCGCGCAGATGACCCCCGAGGAGGTCGCCGCCGAGCAGGCCGCGGCCGCCGCGGAGGACCCGTCCGGGATGGTCGAGATCTCCCGCGAGAACCAGCGCAGCTGGGGACTGCTGACCGGCACCCTGGCCATCGGCACCGCCCTCGGCGGGCTCGCCTCGCTGGCGGCGGCCGCCGTGCTGGGCCGGCTCGGCAACCTCTCCGCGCGCGGCTCCACGGCGCTGGTGGCGCTGGTCGGCAGCGTGTCGGTGACGCTGGTCCCGTTCGCGAAGTATCCCGCCACGCCGCCCGCGGTGGGCAGCGGCGAGACGATCGGCGGCCGCACGGCGTCGTACTTCGCCCTGCTCCTGGTCTCGGTGCTGGCCGCGGTCGCGGCCGTCGTCGTCGCCAACCGGCTCCGGGGCCGGATGGACGGCTGGACGGCCGCCTTCGTCGCCGCCGGCGGCTACCTCGCGGTCGTCTCCGTGACCGCCGCGCTGCTGCCGAGCGTCAACGAGGTCGGCTCGTTCCCGGCGGACACGCTCTGGTACTTCCGGCGCTCCTCGCTGCTCACCCTCGCAGCCCTGTGGGTCACCCTCGGCGTCGGCCTCACGCTCCTGGTCGGGCGCCTGCACGACCGCGCCGCGGCCGAGCTCGCCCGGCGCGAGCTGGCCGCCAGCCTGTGAGGGCGGCGGGCCTGCTCCTCGGCTACGCCGCGGACCGGCTCCTGGCCGATCCGCGGCGCGGGCACCCGGTCGCCGGCTTCGGCCGGGTCGCTGCCGCGCTGGAGCGGCGCACCTGGCGTGACGACCGGCGCGCGGGGACCGCCTACGCCGGCCTGCTGGTCGGCGGGGCCGTCGGGCTGGGGCTGGTGGCCGAGCGGCGGCTGCCGCACACCCTCGCGACGGCGGTCGCGACCTGGGCCGTGCTCGGGGGGACCTCCCTGGACCGCGAGGTGGCGCAGGTGGGCCGTCTGCTGGGAGCCGGCCGGCTTCCCGACGCACGCCTGCAGCTGACCCATCTCGTCGGCCGCGACACGTCGCGGCTCGACGACAGCGAGGTCGTCCGGGCGACGCTCGAGTCGCTGGCCGAGAACACCAGCGACGCCGTGGTCGCGCCGCTCGTGTGGGGCGCCCTCGTCGGCGTACCGGGCCTGGTGGGCTATCGCGCGGCGAACACCCTGGACGCGATGGTCGGGCACCGCAGCCCCCGCTACGAGCGGTTCGGCTGGGCGGCGGCGCGCCTCGACGACCTCCTCAACCTGCCGGGCTCCCGGCTGACCGCGCTCCTCGCGACGCTGCTCGGTCCGGACCCGCGGGGTGCCTGGCGTGCCTGGCGTCGCGACGCCGCCGGGCACCCGAGCCCGAACGCCGGCCCGGTCGAGGCCTCCTTCGCGGGCACGCTGGGGATCCGGCTGGGCGGCACGAACGACTATGCCGGCCGGCTCGAGCATCGCGCGCTGATGGGCGACGGCCCGCCTCCGGTCCGCGGCGACCTCGACCGGGCGAGGGTCCTGGCCCGACGGGTCGGGACGGCTGCGGCGCTCGCGGCCGCCGCCGTCGCCACCATGCGATGATCGGCCCCGATGAACACGATCGCGCTGCTGACGCGCAGCCCGCGCGCGACCCTGGCCCGGGTCGTGCGGACCGTGACCGGCGCCGAGAGTCCCCTGGCGGGCCGCACCGTGCTGGTCACCGGAGCCAGCTCCGGCATCGGTGAGGCGACCGCGCACGCGGTGGCCCGGCGCGGCGCCACCGTCCTCCTGGCGGCTCGCCGCGGGGCGGAGCTGGCCCGGGTGCAGCGCGCGATCCGCGACGAGGGCGGACGCGCGGAGACCTATGTCGCCGACCTGACCGACCCGGCGTCGGTCGACCGACTGGTCGCACGCCTCCTCGCCGAGCACGGCGCCGTCGACTACGTCGTCAACAACGCCGGCCACTCGATCCGCCGCTCCCTGGAGCTGACCCACGACCGCTTCCACGACTTCGAGCGGATGATGGCCGTCAACTACTTCGGGCCCGTGCGCCTGACGATGGGACTCCTGCCCGCCATGCGCGCCCAGCGTTTCGGGCACGTGGTCAACATCGTCACGTGGGGCAACCAGATCCGCGCGCCGAAGTTCGCCCCCTACATCGCCTCCAAGACCGCCCCCGACGTCTTCGGTCGCATCCTGGGGCGCGAGCTGTTCTTCGACAACGTCACCTGCACCAACATGCGGGTCGCGATCGTGCGGACCCCCATGATCGGCCCCACCGCCGCGTACGACGGTCGCGGCGAGTCGCCCGAGCACTGTGCCGAGCGCGTGGTCCGCGCTCTCGAGGACCGCCCGGTCACGGTGAACGGCGCGTTCGGCAGCTTCTACGAGGTGTTCAACCTGGTCGCGCCGAGGCTGTCCGACCTCGCGATGGCGCTCGCCCACCGCTACTCCCCCGACTCGCCCGCCGCGCGAGGAGGCCGGGCCTGACCGGTCCATGTATCAGGGGGTCCCGTCCGGGACTCCGAGAGCTGTCCGTCACAGCCCTCGGAAAGGACCCTGTCATGCATCTCCCTCCCCCCAGCACCCTCGCCCGCGCCGTACCGGCGGGCCTGCTGAGCCTCGCCCTCGGGGTGGCCTCCACGGTCGCCGCGGTCGCCGACCCGGGTGTGAGCCCGCAGCACTACGCCGATGCCCTGGCCCCCGGCGGCTCGGTCACCATCACCAAGACCGTCGAGACTCCGCCCATCCCGCCGAACCCCGACATCGTCCTCCTGGCCGACACCACCACGAGCATGACGGCGAGCATCGGCAACGTGCAGGCCAACGCCACCAGCATCGTGGGCCAGATCCAGGCGGCGCAGCCCACCGCCCGCTTCGCGGTCGCCGACTACAAGGACACCGACGACCCGACGGGACACTTCCTGCTGCGCCAGCAGCTGACTGCGGACACCGCCGCGGTCACCGGCGGGATCGGCGCGTGGACCCCGCTCTCGGGCGGCGGCAGCGACGCGGCCGAGGACTGGGTCGGCGCGCTGGCGGCGATCCCGACGGCCGTGGACTTCCGTGACGACGGCACGCCGATCGTCGTCATGTTCGGCGACTCGACCAGCCACGACCCCTCCGCCGGGCACAGCCTGGGCTCCGCGACCGCCGCGCTGCAGGCCGCCGGCATCCGGGTGATCGCGATCTCGGTGCCCGGCACCGACGGCTACCTGTGGGACGGGCTGGACTCGACCGGCCAGGCGTCGTACGTGACCTCGCAGACCGGAGGCACGCTGACCAGCGCCAACCCCGACCAGGTCTCCGACGTCATCCTCAGCCAGCTGCAGAACCTGCCGGCGGAGGTGACCCACGAGGTCGCCTGCGACCCGGGCGTGACGGCCACCCTGACTCCGTCGTCCGCCACCGTGACCAGCGGCGACACGGTCTCCTTCGAGGAGACGGTCACGCTCGCCGGCGACGCGCCCCAGGGCAGCACCGTGTCGTGCACGGTGTCCTTCGAGGTCAACGGCGAGGTGCCGGGCCCGGCGTTCGTGCAGACCATCGACATCGACGTCCTCGACGTGACTCCCCCGGTCGTCACGGTCGAGAGCAAGGTCGTCGAGGCGACCGGGCCGGACGGGGCGGTGGTCGACTACGCGTCCTCCGCCGTGGACAACGTGGACGGTCCGCTGACGCCGACCTGCGTGCCGCCCTCGGGGGCGCAGTTCCCGCTCGGCGTCACGCCGGTCGACTGCGAGGCCACCGACGCCGCCGGCAACACCGGCTACGCCTCGGGCACGATCGAGGTCGTCGACACGACGCCGCCGAGCGTCGCCTGCACCGAGTCGACCAACCCGGGCGGCCACCGTCCGCCGGCCGGCGGCACCCGGCCGAACCCCCAGGGCCAGAACCAGGACGGCTTCTACCGCCTCGACGCGACCGACGTCGTCGACCTCGACCCGGAGGTCTACCTGCGCGACACGGGAAGCGGGCACGTGTGGGGACCCTTCGACAGCGGCCAGCGGGTCAAGTACACCGAGGCGGCCTCGGGCCCGTCGCAGAAGCAGCTGGGCGACAGCGGCATCCTGCACCTCACGGGCACCGGTGACGCCGAGCTGTACGCCGAGGACCTCTCCGGCAACGTCGCCGCTCCGGTGGCCTGCCTGGTCCCGGCACCGCCGAAGTAGCAGAGCTCCGGCGTGCCGGCCTCGTCGGCGGGACCTCCGGGTCTCGTCGGCGGGGCCGTCCGCGCGACTACGAGCCGACGATCTCGTCGGCGTGGCGTCCCACCCAGCGCAGCAGGGGGACCATCACCTCGGCGAGGTCCTCGCCGAGCGGGGTCAGGCTGTAGTCGACCCGCGGCGGCATCACCGGCTGCTGCTCGCGGTGGACCAGCCCGTCGGCCTCGAGCGTCTTGAGGGTCTGGGCGAGCATCTTCTCGCTGATGCCCTCCGCGCGCCGGCGCAGCTCGCTCCAGCGCTGGGGACCGTCGGTCAGGGACACCAGCACGAGGACGCCCCACTTGCTCATGACGTGGTCGAGCAGCACCCGGCTCGAGCACGCGGCCGGGAACACTCCGCCGGGGAACTGCTCGAAGATCGTCTCGGTACTTTCTGCCACGCCAGTACCTTACCTCAAAGTGCGTACTGTCCATTGGGAAGTAACTCCCCGGAGGTCCTGTTGAGGAGGTCGTCCAGCACGACCACCTCCGGGAAGGAACCCACCATGACCCTCGTCATCACCGGCGCCACCGGCCAGCTCGGCCGCCTCGTCGTCACCTCGCTGCTCGCCCGGGGCGTGCCCGCCGACCAGATCCGCGCCCTGGGTCGTGATGCGGAGCGCCTCGCCGAGCTGGGCGCGCTCGGCGTCGACACCCGCCGTGTCGACTACGCCGACGCCGCCGGCCTGGCCGACGCACTCACGGGAGCCGACCGGGTGCTGCTCATCTCCGGCAGCGAGGTCGGCCAGCGTCTCCCCCAGCACCAGAATGTCATCGCGGCGGCGAAGGCCGCCGAAGTCGGCCTGCTCGCCTACACCAGCATCGCGAACGCCGACTCCAGCGGGCTGATCCTCGCCCAGGAGCACCGGGCCACCGAGGAGGCGATCGCGGCGTCCGGCCTGCGGTCGACCTTCCTGCGCAACAGCTGGTATCTCGAGAACTACACCGGCCAGCTCCCGACGTACGCCGAGCACGGCACCGTCCTCGGCGCGGCCGGTGACGGGCGGGTCAGCGCCGCCACCCGGGCCGACTTCGCCGAGGCCGCCGCAGCGGCGCTCCTGCTCGACGACCCGCTGCCCGTCTACGAGCTCGGCGGCAGCGCGTTCAGCCTGAAGGAGCTCGCCGCGACGGTCGGCGAGGTCCTCGGCAAGGACGTGACCTACACCGACCTCCCGGCCGAGGAGCTCACCGAGGTGCTCGTCGGCGCCGGCCTCCCCGAGCCGTACGCCGCCGTGCTCGCCGACGCCGACCTCGGCCTCGGCCGGGGCGAGCTGTACGTCGAGCCGACCGACCTCGAGGCCCTGCTCGGGCGCCCGGCGACCCCGCTCGCGGACGCGGTGCGGGCGGCAGCCTGACGGAGGTCCTGCCGACGGGAGCGGGGACCCCTCACGAGGCCAGGCGGGGCACGTCGAACCGGTCGGCGTGCTCCGCCAGCCAGTCCGCGAACGAGCGCGCCGGACGCCCCAGGACCCGCGCGACGGTGTCGACCGGGGTGGACGCCTCGGGCGGCGGGTCGGCATGCCACCCGATGACGTACTCGGCGTCCGCGCGGGACACGCCGTCGGCCACCAGGCGCGCGACGGCCTGCTCGCGGGTGATCCGCACCAGCTCGACCGGCCTGCCGAGGACCGCGGACAGCATCGCCACCCGCTGTGCGGTGGTGAGCGCCTCGGGACCGGTCAGGTTGTACGCCCGGCCGACGTGCCCCTCCTCCAGCAGGGCCACGGCCGCGACCGCCCCGATGTCGCCCTCGTGCACGACCGCACTCGGCAGGTCGAAGGGCTCCCGCACCACCCCCTCGGCACGCACCGAGTCGACCCAGGTCAGCGCGTTCGACATGAACTCCTGTGGCTCCAGGCGGGTCCACTCGACGCCCGACTCCGCGACCGCCTGCTCGACCGGGCCGACGTAGCCGCCCCACAGCACGGTGATCCGGCGCACCCCGGCCGCGACGGCGCGTCGTACCAGCTCCGGACCGGTCTCGACCAGGCCCGCCGTGGCGGTCAGGTGCAGCCGGTCGACGCCGTCCAGCGCGCCGTCGAGAGTCGTGATGTCCGTGTGCGTGCCCGGCACCACTGCGGCCTCCGGCGGCAGCAGGGCCGCCGCGGCATCCGGGTGGCGGGTGAGCGCGCGGACCGCCTCACCCCGTCGTACCAGCTCGGCCACCACGTGGCGCCCGGTGTTGCCCGTCGCCCCGGTCACGAGAGTCGTCATCCGTGGTTCTCCCTTCGTCGACCACGACGCTAGAACCTCAACTCTGCTTCAGGTCAACCAGGCGCACCCGTGTGCTCCGCGGCGTTTGTGGGCATCGTCGAGCCATGGCCATCGACGACGAGCACACCCGACCCGACGGCGTCGACGACCTCACGGTCGAGGCGCTGGGCAACATCTCCGAGGCCCTGGAGGCCGTCGAGATCGCGCGCGGACATCTCTATGCCTTCCACCGGCTGAGCGGCACCGCGGACCTGACCCTCGGCAAGGGGGTCGACCAGCTACGCGAGGCCGGGCACGCCGAGCTCGCGGACCGGCTGCAGGAGGAGCTGGTCGGTCGCAACGTGCTGCAGGGCCGCTGGACCTTCCAGATCATGGAGGAGTACGACGACGGCTACTACGCCGACTTCAAGCGGCTCGAGCGCGCGGCCCGCGACGCCCTGGTCGAGGGCCGCCGCCACCTCTACGAGGCGGAGATGAAGGAGGACCGGCGCACCCACGGACGCGCCGGTCACGAGCGGAAGCCGGAGTCAGGCTCCTAGCCCGCGCACCCAGTCCAGCGCGGCGTCGACCTCGGCGACCGTCGCGACGCCGGCCGGCGGCGGCGGGCGTCGTACGACGACGACCGGGACGCCGAGCTCGGCGGCGGCCTGCATCTTCGGCCAGGTGTGCTCCCCTCCCGAGTCCTTGGTGACCAGGACGTCACGGTCGACCAGCAGGGCACGCTCGCCGTCGAGGGTGTAGGGCCCACGGGAGGTCAGCAGCGCCCAGGCGGCGGGAAGCTCGATGTCCGGCGGGTCCACGACGCGGGCCAGCACCTCGTGGCGGGCCAGCGCCGGCACGAACCGGGCCAGCTCCTGGCGCCCGACGGTGAGGAACGGGCGCTCCCCGAGGTCCGCTGCGGCCCGCGCGGCCTGCTCGTGGCTGTCGACCCAGGCCCACGAGGAGCCGGCCCGGGCGGCCCACCCGGGTCGCTCCAGCCGCAGCAGCGGGACGCCCTCGGCGGCGCACGCCGCGGCGGCGTTGCGGCTGATGCCCTGCGCGAACGGGTGGGTCGCGTCGACGACCGCATCGAACCCGGCCAGTGCCTCGCGCAGTCCGGCGACTCCCCCGAAGCCGCCGACGCGGACCTCTCCCACGGGCAGCCGCGGCCGGGCGACCCGCCCGGCGAGCGACGACACCACCGCGACGGCCTCGTCGACCAGGCGGGCGGCGAGGGCGCGGGCCTCGCCGGTCCCGCCCAGCAGCAGCACCCGCGCCGGGCGGCTCATCGGGTCAGCTCCAGGAGCGCGTCGAGGTCGAGGTGCTCCTCGACCAGGTCACCGAGCAGGTCCAGGCGCGCCGCCCGCGCCGCGGGGAAGGACGCCGACGAGACGACGTCGAGGTGTTCGCGCAGATAGTCCGCCCGGGTGGCGTCGTCCTCCAGGCTGCCGTGCACCATCGTGCCGGTGACCCGTCCGACCGTGGTCGCGCCCGAGACCCGGCCATGGTGGATCTCGTAGCCGGCCGGCTCGTGGAGGGCCAGCCGCTTCTCGGCGCCGAAGACCGTCACCAGGTCGAGCAGCCCGAGGCCGTCGACCGCCGCGCCGGCGACCCCCTCGACGCCGTCCGGGTCCTCGATGCGACGCCCGAGCATCTGGCAGCCGCCGCAGATCCCGAGCACCGGCCGTCCGGCCCCCGCGTGACGCACGATCGCCGCGTCCAGGCCGCGCTCGCGCAGCCAGGCCAGGTCGGCCAGGGTGGCGCGGGTGCCGGGCAGGACGACGAGGTCGGCGTCGGCCAGCCGCGCCGCGTCGGAGACGAACTGCACGTCGAGGCCGGGCTCGAGACCGAGGGCGTCGACGTCGGTGAAGTTGCTGATCCGCGGCAGCCGCACGACGGCCACCTTCCGGGCGCCGGTGCCGAGCGCCGCCCGACGGCCCTCGAGGTCGAGCGCGTCCTCCGAGTCCAGCCAGAGGTCCGGGTGCCACGGCAGCACGCCGTACGTCGGGCGGCCCGTGCGTCGCTCCAGGTCGGCCAGGCCCGGGCGCAGCAGGTCGACGTCGCCGCGGAACTTGTTGACGACGTACCCCTTCACCAGCGCGCGGTCGGCCTCGTCGAGCAGCATCACGGTGCCGTAGGCGGCGGCGAACCAGCCGCCGCGGTCGATGTCGCCGACCACGACGGTCGGCACGTCGCCGTGCCGCGCGAGGCCCATGTTGACGTAGTCGCTCGCCCGCAGGTTGATCTCGGCCGGACTGCCCGCGCCCTCCGCGACCACGAGGTCGAACCGGGAGCGGAGGTCGTCGAAGGCGTCGAACGCGGTCGCGGCCAGCCGAGCGCGGCCGTCGTGCCAGTCGCGCGCCGACACCTCGCCGTCCGGCCGGCCCATCCGCACCACGTGGCTGCGCCGGTCGCTGCCCGGCTTGAGCAGCACCGGGTTCATCGCGACCTCGGGCTCCACGCCGGCCGCCAGGGCCTGCACCCACTGCGCCCGGCCGATCTCCCCGGGCGCACCGTCCGGAACGCGCACGACCATGGAGTTGTTGGACATGTTCTGCGCCTTGTACGGCGCCACCCGGATCCCCCGCCGAGCGAACGCCCGGCACAGGCCCGTCGTCACCACGCTCTTGCCCGCGTCGGACGTCATGCCGGCGACCAGCAGGGCCGCGCCGGCGGCGCTCATCCGCGCTTCCCCCGGAACACGTGCCGCTGCAGCGACGCCGGCACCGGCCCGCCCTCGCGCACCCAGTCGACGACCGCCTCGGTCGACGCGGGCGAGAGCACACCGCCGAGCCAGGTGTCCTTGGGCCGGCGTCCGCCCGGGAGCCAGGTGAAGTCGCGGACGAGGACGACGTTCGACCGGTCGCACTCGTCGAGGCAGTCGACCACGCGGACCCGGACCCGCGGGCCGCGCCGCCCGGCGGGGTCGTCGAGGGCCTCGATCTCGTCGCGCTGCGCGCCGTGGTCGACCGACGGGTGCTTCTTCGTCGTGCCGCAGCAGCAGTCGCGGCACAGCAGCACGTCCCGCTCAGGCAGCGCCATCGGCCGGCCCCCTCAGCAGGAACAGGTCCATCACCCAGCCGGCCTCGGCGCGTGCGTCCTCCCGTGCCGCGGCGATCTCGCCGGCCACGTCGCCGACGCGCCCCGCGACGACCCGCTCCCCGGCCCCGCCGAGGTTCGCGCCCCACCAGATGGACCAGTCCTCGAGCCCGTCGAGGTCCACGCCCGAGGTGAGCATGACGACGAGGTTGCGCTGCCCGGAAGCGACGTCGGTCCGCAGCCGGCGTGCCGTGGTGACGTGCACCGGCTGCCCGACCTCGTGCAGCACCACCCGGTGTCGCGCGGCCAGCAGCTGCGGGGCGCTGATGCCCGGCAGCACGTCGAAGGCGACCCCGAGCTCGCGCACGATCCGGACCGTGCCGTCGTACAGCGACGGGTCGCCCCACACGAGGAAGGCACAGGTCCCGCCCCGCTCCTCCAGCACCGACCGGTAGGCGGCCAGCCGGGCGGCGTACCACGCGGCGACGGCGGCCTCGTAGGCCGGGCGGTCCAGGCCCGGCGAGCGGTCCCGCTCCGGATCCGGTACGACGACCAGCTCGACGCCGTGCGCGGCGCACACCGCCTGCCGCACGGCGAGCAGCGGGTCGTGCTCCCCCTTCGCCACGGCCAGCGCGTAGTCGCAGCCGGCCAGCGCCGCGGCGGCCTCCGGTGTGACGTGCTGCGGCCCCATCCCGACGCCGACGATGCGGACCTCGACCGGCGCGGTCACCGAGCGTCCTCCTCCAGGTCCCCCTCGACCTCGAGATAGGCCGCCTGCAGGGCGGCCAGGACGTCGGGGTCGGGCGACTCCCACAGCCCGCGGTCCTTGGCCTCGTGCAGCCGCTCCACGATGCTGCGCAGCGCCCACGGGTTCGACCTGCGCAGGAACTCCTGGTTGGTCTCGTCGAGCACGTAGGACCGCGCGAGCGACTCGTACATCCAGTCGTGCACGACGCCCGCGGTGGCGTCGAAGCCGAACAGGTAGTCGACGGTCGCGGCGAGCTCGAAGGCGCCCTTGTAGCCGTGGCGCTGCATCGCGCCGATCCAGCGCGGGTTGACGACGCGGGCGCGGAAGACCCGGTTGGTCTCCTCCTGCAGGGTGCGCGTGCGCACGGCGTCGGGGGTGGTGGAGTCGCCGACATAGGCCCGTGGCGCGACGCCGGTCAGCGCGCGGATCGTCGCCACCATGCCGCCGTGGTACTGGAAGTAGTCGTCGCTGTCCGCGATGTCGTGCTCGCGGGTGTCGATGTTCTTGGCGGCGACCTTGATCCGCCGGTAGTTCGCGCGCATGTCGTCGGAGGCGGGTACGCCGTCCAGCCCGCGGCCGTAGGCGAAGCCGCCCCAGGCGGTGTAGACCTCGGCGAGGTCGGCGTCGTCGCGCCAGGAGCCGGACTCGACGGCCTGCAGGATGCCGGCGCCGTACGAGCCGGGCTTGGAGCCGAAGATCCGGGTCGTCGCCCGCCGGGCGTCGCCGTGCTCGGCGAGGTCGGCCTGTGCGTGAGCACGGACGAAGTTCGCGTCGAGGGGCTCGTCGAGGTCGGCCACCAGCCGGACCGCGTCGTCGAGCATCGCCACGACGTGCGGGAAGGCGTCACGGAAGAACCCGGAGATCCGCACGGTGACGTCGATCCGGGGCCGGCCCAGCTCCTCGAGCGGGATGACCTTCAGGTCGTGGACCCGCTTCGACGCCTCGTCCCACTCCGGCCGTACGCCGAGCAGCGCCAGGACCTCGGCGACGTCGTCGCCCGAGGTGCGCATGGCCGAGGTCCCCCAGACGGAGAGGCCCACCGACTCCGGGTAGCTGCCCTCGTCGGCGAGATAGCGCTGCAACAGCGAGTCCGCCATCGCCTGCCCCGTCTGCCACGCCAGCCGCGAGGGCACCGCGCGGGGGTCGACGGTGTAGAAGTTGCGGCCGGTCGGCAGCACGTTGACCAGCCCACGCAGCGGCGAGCCCGACGGTCCGGCGGGGACGAAGCCCCCCGCCAGGGCGTGCAGGGTGTGGTCCAGCTCGTCGGTCGTCCGGGTCAGCCGGGGCACGACCTCGGTGGCGGCGAAGGCCAGCACCTGGCGCACCTGCGCCGAGGGGTGGAGGTCGTCGACCCGGGCGGGGTCCCACCCGGCCTTGTCCATCGCCTCGACCAGGGCCCGCGCCTCGGCCTCGACCCGGTCGACCTCGACCGTCGGAGCGTCGGGGTCCAGGCCGAGGGCGGCGCGCAGTCCCGGCACGGCCTGGGCCTGGCCGCCCCAGACCTGGGCGGCCCGCAGGATGGCCAGGACCAGGTTGACCCGGGCCTCGCCCTGGGGCGCCTGCCCGAGGACGTGGAGCCCGTCGCGGATCTGGACGTCCTTGATCTCGCAGAGCCAACCGTCGACGTGGAGCAGGAAGTCGTCGAAGTCGTCGTCCTCCGGCTTCTCCTCCAGCCCGAGGTCGCGGTGCAGCTCGGCGGCGTGCATCAGCTGCCAGATCTCGCCGCGGATGGCGGCCAGCTTGGCCGGGTCCATCGCGGAGATCTTGTCGTACTCCTCCAGCAGGCCCTCGAGCCGGGCGATGTCGCCATAGCTCTCTGCGCGCGCCATCGGGGGCACCAGGTGGTCGACGATCGTCGCGTGCGCGCGCCGCTTGGCCTGCGCGCCCTCACCGGGGTCGTTGACCAGGAAGGGATAGACCAGCGGCAGGCTGCCGATCGCGGCGTCGGTCGCACAGGACGCCGACAGGGCGGCGTTCTTGCCCGGCAGCCACTCCATCGACCCGTGCTTGCCGAGATGGACGACGGCGTGGGCGCCGAAGCCGTGCTGCACCCAGCGGTACGCCGCCAGGTAGTGGTGCGACGGGGCCAGGTCGGGGTCGTGGTAGATCGCCACCGGGTTCTCCCCGAAGCCCCGGGGCGGCTGGATCATCAGCACCACGTTGCCCGCGCGCAGGGTGGCGAGCACGATCTCGCCGTCGTCATTGACGAAGAGCGAGCCGGGCGACTCACCCCACGCCTCGACGATCTCCGCGCGCAGGTCCGCCGGCAGGTCCGCCGTCCACGCGTCGTACTCGGCCTTGGTCACCCGCACGTGCGCTTCGGTGAGCTGGGCGGAGGTGAGCCACTCCTCGTCCTGGCCGCCGGCGGCGATCAGCGCGTGGATGAGCCGGTCCCCCGCGACGGTGTCGTCGTCGAGGTCGAGCACCCCGAACCCGTCGCCGACGTCGTAGCCGGCCCCCCGCAGCCGGCGCAGCAGGCGCACCGCCGAGACCGGGGTGTCGAGACCGACGGCGTTGCCGATCCGGGAGTGCTTGGTCGGGTAGGCGCTGAGCATCAGCGCGATCCGCTTCTCGGCGTTGGGCACGTGGCGCAGCCGCGCGTAGCTCACCGCCAGACCCGCGACGCGCGCGCAGCGCTCCGGGTCGGCGACGTACGACGGCAGGCCGGCCGGGTCGCTGGGGTCGATCTCCTTGAACGAGAAGGGCACGGTGCTGATCCGGCCGTCGAACTCCGGGATCGCCACCTGGTTGGCGTAGTCGAGCGGGGACACCCCGTCGTCGGAGGCCTCCCACTCCGCGCGGCTGCTGGTCAGGCACAGCCCCTGCAGCACCGGGATGTCGAGGGCCGCGATCCGCTCCACGTCCCACGTCTCGTCCTCGCCCCCCGCACTGGCCGCCGCGGGCGTCGAGCCGCCCGCCGCGAGCACGGTGACGACGAGGGCGTCGAGGTCGCCGAGCGCCTCGAACAGCTCGTCGGGCGCCGCGCGCAGCGAGCCGGCGAAGATCGGCACCCCCACCGCGGTCCCGGTGGCGTCGATCGCGTCGCACAGCGCGTGCACGAACGCGGTGTTCCCGCTGGCCTGGTGGGCGCGGTAGAAGAGCACCCCGACCTTCGCCCGGCCCTCGTCGGTGGTTGAGGTGCGAGGAGCGCCAGCGACGAGCCCCTCGTCGGTGGTTGAGGTGCGAGGAGCGCCAGCGACGAGCCCCTCGTCGGTGGTTGAGGTGCGAGGAGCGCCAGCGACGAGCCCCTCGTCGGTGGTTGAGGTGCGAGGAGCGCCAGCGACGAGCCTCGAAACCTCCGGCCGCTCCACCAGTCCCCAGGCCGGGATCACCTCGGGCGCCTCGAAGCCCTCGCCGGTGAGCAGCACGGTGTCGGACAGGAAGCGATGCAGCTGCTCGAGGTTGCGCGGCCCGCCCTCGGCGAGATAGCGGTGCGCCTCGGCGGCGACGCCGACCGGCACGGTCGAGGCCTCCATCAGCTCCGCGCTCGGCGTCAGCTCGCCGCCGAGGACGACGAGCGGCCGGCCGGCACCACGCAGGGCGGCCAGCTCGGCGTCGTACTGCTGGGGCGAGCCGAGCAGCCGTACGACGGCGAGGTCGGCCCCGGCCGCCAGCGCGACCAGCGCGTCGAGATCGCTGCGGGAGGGGTTCGCCCACCCGTAGTCGGCGCCGCTCGCCCGGGCGGACAGCAGGTCGGTGTCGGACGTGGACAGCAGTGCGATGCGCGCCATGGCGGTCGGTGCCTCCTGGGGGTTCGCGCCCCTCATCGGTAGGTGTCGTCCGCGGCCAGTGTCTGGCTCTCCGTGCCGACGTCACGGCACGGATCACAGTGGCGGAACCGCCCCGGTCTCACACCGGGTTCCTGCACCGCGGACCTGTGGGGGCTCAGCCTACGGTGGTCCCATGCAGCAACAGCAGGCGCCCGGCATCCGAGTCGCGGTGCACGGCCACCCCAACCTGGACACCCTCCTGCTGTGGCATCCCGCGGTGCGCACCGACCCGGACGCCGTCGGCGCCCTGGCGAGCCGGATCGCGACCCGCAGCGGGGTCCGCGTCGTCGTACCGACCTGGGAGGACGGAGGCGACCTGCTGCGCTCGGTGCGCTACGCCCGCCAGTCCGCGGTGCACCCGCCGGACCGGCTCTCCGTCGTCGGGTACGGCGCCGCCGGGATCGCCGCGCTGAGCCTGGCCCAGCACCAGCGGCGCCTCGGGATCGGACTGCGCCGCGTGACCTGCGTCGACGGTGCCGCCGACCTGGCGGACCCGATCAGCGGCCGACCCCTGGCTGTCCCTTCGTCGCCGCCCGTCGAGACGGCCGCGGCGACGGCCGTCGACGTGGTGGCCGCGGCGGAGCCGGGATGGGCCGAGGCCACGGTCGCGGCGTGGGAGGCCGCCGGCTGGGCGGCCTCGCTCGTCCCGGCCGATCAGTTCACCTGGCGCGTGTAGCCCTCCCAGTACGGCGCGCGCAGCTTGAACTTCTGCAGCTTGCCGGTCGCCGTCCGGGCCAGCTCCGACCGGAACTCGACCGAGGTCGGGGCCTTGTAGCCGGCGAGCCGGTCCTTGCACCAGCGGATCAGCTCGGCCTCCATCTCCTCCCCCGGCGTCGCGTCCGCGGTGAGCACGACGAGCGCCTTGATGGTCTCGCCCCACTTCTCGCTCGGGACGCCGATGACCGCCACCTCCGCCACCGCCGGGTGCGAGAACAGCGTGTCCTCCACCTCGATGGAGGTGACGTTCTCGCCGCCGGTGATGATCACGTCCTTCTTGCGGTCGGCGATCGTGAGATAGCCGTCCTCGCCGAGCACGCCCCCGTCACCGGTGTGGAACCAGCCGTCGGCCAGCGCGGCGGCGGTCTCCTCGGGCTGCTCCCAGTAGCCCTCGAGGATCACGTTGGACCGGGCGAGCACCTCGCCGGCGCCCTCCTCGGACTCGTCGATCGCCAGTCGTACGCCGATGGCCGGCGCGCCCGCCCGGGTGAGCCGGGTCGCGCGCTCCTCGGCGGAGAGGTCGTCCCACTCCGCGCGGGTGCGGTTGATGGTCAGCAGGGGCGAGGTCTCGGTGAGGCCGTAGATCTGGATGAACTCCCAGCCGAGCTCCTCCTGGACCCGGATCACCGTCTTCGTCGGCGGCGGCGCGCCGGCCATGATGATCCGCACGCGGTCGCTGCCGGGGATCTCGCCCTCCCAGGTCTGCGCCGCCTCCAGCACCGCCGCCGCGACGGCGGGGGCCGCGCACATCACCGTCACGCCGTGGTCGCGGACCCGGCGCAGGATCTCGGCGCCGTCGACCTTGCGCAGGATGACGTGCTGCGCGCCGACGCCGGTCATCGCGAACGGCATCCCCCAGCCGTTGGCGTGGAACTGAGGGAGGGTGTGCAGGTAGACGTCGCGGTCGCTGATGCCCGCGTGCAGGCCGAAGGTGAGCGCGTTGACCCAGATGTTGCGGTGGGTGATCTGCACCCCCTTCGGGCGGGCCGTCGTACCGGAGGTGTAGTTGATGGTGGCGGTCGCGCTCTCGTCCGGCTCCCATGCCTTGGGCTGTGCGCCCGGCGCCGCGTAGAGCGCGTCGTCGTCGCCGAGGAGGTACTTCTGCTCGCACCGCACGCCGGCCAGGGCGTCCTCCAGCTCCGGGTCGAGGTAGAGCACCCGGGCGCCCGAGTGGTCGACGATGTACTGCACCTCGTCCGGGCTGAGCCGGAAGTTCACGGGCACCAGCACGCGCCCCCAGCCGCTGACGCCGAAGAACGAGGTGAGCAGCCGGCTGCTGTTGTGGCTGACGACGGCGACCCGCTCCCCCGGGGCGATCCCGAGCTCGTCGAGCTTGGCCGCCTGCCGGCGCGCGAGCTCGCCGACCTGCGCGTAGGTCAGCTCGCCCTGGCTGGGCGCGGGCTGCGTCGGCTCGTCGACGACGCCCACCCGCTCGCCGTACACCTGCACGGCTCGATCGAGGAAGTCGTTGACGCTGAACGGGACGAACACGCGGGGCCTCCCTGGGCACGGAGCGGACATGTGACCCGCACCACCCTAGGCCCGGCGGCCGGGTCTCGCCCCCCTCCGAAAGTGGGGGCGTGCGTGCTCGCGAGGTCCGAAGCGGAGCGAGGACCGTGCGGCGAGGACACCGGCCGGCAGCGTGGCGGACGCGGCGCAGCCGCATCGGCCGATGCCCGCGGCCCGAAGCGGAGCGAGGACACCGGCCCGCAGCGTGGCGGACGCGGCGCAGCCGCATCGGCCGATGCCCGCGGTCCGAAGCGGAGCGAGGACACCGGCCGGCAGCGTGGCGGACGCGGCGCAGCCGCATCGGCCGATGCCCGCGGTCCGAAGCGGAGCGAGGACCGTGCGGCGAGGTCGATTTCCGACACGCTCGGCCAAAAGGATGAGAGCTCTCTCATCGGCATCTCACGGCCGGCCCACGATCGGGCAGGATGGTGCCGTCATGAGTCGTGCGTGGAAGGTGCTGCTGCCGGTCGCCGTGCTGATGGTGCTCGCCGGGTTCGCCGCGGGCGCCGTCGTACGCGCCGGAGCCGACGAGCCGCCCGCCCGGGCGCCGCTCGATCTCGGCTCCGCGCCCGCGGACGGGTCCGAGGCCGCGACGTCGGTGCCCGCGGCCCCGTCGTCCGAGCCGGCGACGCCTCCACCCGCCACCGTGATCACGCCTCAGCCGAAGCTGGACGACGACCGGCAGCGGGGGCGCGGCGAGGACCGCGACGACCGCGGGGGCCGCCAGGACGACCGTGATGACGGCGGGGACGACGAGGGGCACGACGAGGGGCACGACGAGGGGCACGACGAGGGGGACGACGACGGGCACGACGACGGGCACGATGACGACTGAGCCAGCGCCGGCCCGCGCCGGGCTGTCGGTTCGCACCCGGATCACGGCGGCGGTGGCCCTGCTCGTCACCGTCGCCCTCGCCGGGGCGGGCCTGATCGTGTACTTCGTGGAGAGCCGTGCGGTCACCGCGTCGGTGCAGCGCGAGGTGGAGCAGGAGCTCGACGAGTTCGTCGCCCTCCAGCGCACCGGCGACTTCTCCTCGATCCGCGCGCTGCTCGAGGGCTTCTTGACCCGCAACGTCCCCGACGACGACGAGCTCCTCGTCGGGTGGATCGGCGACGGCACCCTCGTGCAGTTCCCCGAGGACGAGCTCGTCGACGACGCGGCCTTCCGGGAGGCCGTCGCCCCGCTGGTCGTCGAGGGCGGGACGACGTACCTGGACACCGACCGCGGCGAGGTCCGGATCACCGGTCAGCCGGTCGCCCAGGGCAGCCAGCGCGGTGCGCTCCTCGTCGTCACCTTCCTGGCCGAGGACCGGGGCGAGCTGCTGCAGACGATGCGGACCTACACGCTCGTCGCCGTCCTGTCCGCGGTGCTCGTCACGGGGACCGCCGCCTGGGTGTCGGGGCGCTTGCTGCGCCCCCTGCGCACCCTGCACCAGGCCGCGGACACCATCGGCGCCACGGACCTGTCCCGGAGGCTGCCGGAGCGGGGGAACGACGACATCACCGCCCTGACCCGCACCGTCAACAGCATGCTCGACCGGCTGGAGGGCTCCTTCGCCGGGCAGCGGCAGTTCCTCGACGACGCGGGGCACGAGCTGCGCACGCCGCTCACGGTGCTCCGCGGCCATCTCGAGCTGCTCGACGTGGCCAGCCCCCAAGAGGTGGCCGAGACCCGCGCGCTGCTGCTCGACGAGGTGGACCGGATGGCCCGGCTCGTCGGCGACCTGATCATGCTCGCCAAGAGCGACCGGCCCGACTTCCTCGCGCCGGGCGCCACCGACCCGGCAGCACTGCTCGCCAGCGTCCTCACCAAGGCGCGCGCCCTCGGCGAGCGGGACTGGGTGCTGGAGGCCTCGCCGGACCTGCCTGACGAGCTGGTGCTGGACGGCCAGCGGATCACCCAGGCGCTGCTCGCGCTCGCCGACAACGCCGTCAAGCACACCGCCCCCGGCGGGCGGATCGCCCTCGGCGCGGCCGTCGTGGGCCCCACGTTCCGCTGCTGGGTGCACGACGACGGCCCCGGCGTCGCACCCGAGGACCGCGAGCGGATCTTCGGCCGCTTCGGCCGGGCCGCCGTACCGGAGGGCGACGAGGGCTTCGGGCTCGGGCTCTCGATCGTCAGTGCCATCGCGCAGGCCCACGGCGGGAGCGCGTATGTCGATCCCGGCCGGCCGGGGCCGCGTGCCCGCGGTGCGCGCTTCGTGCTCGACGTACCCGCCGTCCTGCCTGCAGGCTCCGAGCAGACCCAGGTGTTGACGTGGCCCACATCCTGATCGTCGAGGACGAGGAGCGGATCGCCTCGTTCGTCTCCAAGGGGCTGCGCGCCGAGGGCCATCGCACGACCGTGGCGAGCGACGGGGCGACCGGCCTCGACCGCGCCCTGGCCGGCGACGTCGACCTCGTGGTCCTCGACATCGGCCTGCCCGGCATCGACGGCTTCGAGCTCCTCGACCAGCTCCGCTCGCAGGGCTCGCGGGTCCCCGTCATCGTGCTCACGGCACGCGACTCGGTCACCGACACCGTGACCGCGCTCGAGGGCGGGGCCGACGACTACATGCCCAAGCCGTTCCGGTTCGCCGAGCTGAGCGCCCGGGTGCGCCTGCGCCTGCGGCAGGCGAGCCCACCCTCGCCGGGGAACGGCAGCCCGGACGTCCTGGTCGCCGGCGGCGTCGAGCTGGACCTGCGCACCCGCCGGGCGACGGTCGCCGGTCGCGAGGCCGAGCTCTCCGCGCGCGAGTTCGCCCTCGCCGAGATCTTCCTGCGCCACGCCGGCCAGGTGCTCTCCCGCGAGCAGCTCCTCGACCACGTCTGGGGCCTCGACTTCGATCCCGGATCCAACGTGGTCGACGTCTACGTCGGGTACCTCCGCCGCAAGCTCGGCACCCGCTCCATCACGACCGTCCGCGGCATGGGCTACCGCTTCGAACGTTGAGTCGTCACTTCCTACCCGTCGAGTCGTCAGTCGTGACCGCTTGAGTCGTCAGTTGGGTCGTCGCAGTAGTGACGACTCAACGGGTCGGAACCGGCGACTCGACGGGTCGGAAGTGACGACTCAACCCTTCCAATGGAGGCGCGGGGCGGGGAGGGCGGCGATCTCGGGCTCGAGGGCCTCGGCGACCTCCCGCGGGAGGGGCCGGTCGGCGGGGTCGGGCTCAAGGAGGGCGTGGACGACCTTCTGCACGCTGGCGGGTACGTCGCCGGGCAGCTCCGCCGGCGCCTCGAGCAGCTGCGGGAGGCGGTCCGCGGGCGCCGCGGCGCCGGGGTCGGCGTCGCGGAAGGGCCGGTAGCCGGCGACCGCGTGGAAGAGCGTCGCGCCCAGTCCCCACAGGTCGCTCGCGTGCCCCGGCACGCCGTACGCGCCGCCCGGCGCGGCCTGCTCCGGCGCCATGTACGCGTCGGTCCCGATCCGGCCGGTGATCTCGGCCGCGTGCGCGGCCGAGCGGGCGACGGAGAAGTCGATGAGCCGGGCCGGCGCCCCCATGATGACGTTGCTCGGCTTGAGGTCGAGGTGGCACACGTCGGAGTGCCGGAAGAAGTGCAGGGCCGAGGCCAGGTCCACCGCCAGCGGCAGGTACTGCTGCGGGGAGAGCCGGCGATGGCGCCGGATCAGCCGCGCGAGGCTGGGACCCTCGACGTGCTCGAGCACCAGATGCGGGCGCGGCCCGCTGGCGTCGTACCGCAGGCCGCGAACGGTCACCGGGTGATGAGCGACGTCGAGAGCGGTCGCCTCACGGACCAGACCGTCCAGGGTGTGCTCGTCGTCCACCTCCGCGGGCCGCACCAGCTTGACCACGACGGGGCCGTAGGTGATCTCGTCGAAGGCGAGATAGGCCTCGTACGCCGAGCCACCCCCGAGCAGCCGCAGCGCGGTCAGCTCGGGGGTGATCGCGTCCCCCTCGGCCAGGTGCCAGGACGACGGCGAGGCGCTCATCGCAGGTCAGCCCCGGGTGTTGTGGCGGCTGCGGTCGTTGGTGTGGTTGCGCGACCAGTCACGGGTCCTGGTCCCGGGACCGTCGTTGGTCCAGTCGACCTTCGCCCGTCCGGTCCGGCTGTTGTCGCGCCCGCTGCGCGTCCCCGTCCGGCTGTTGTCGGCCCGGGTGTTCCCGGTGTCGCCCGTACGGGTGTCTCCGTTCGTCGCCGCGGTGTCGGTGTCGTCGTCGGCGACGCGGGCCCGCAGGTCGTCGTCGGCGTCGTCGTCCTCGTCGGTCACCAGTACGACGTCCGCGGTGTCCTGCTCGCGCTTGACGGCGAGCTGCGCGTCGCCCGCCTGCGCGGGCCAGGCCAGCACGCTCACTGCGACTCCGGCGGCCGTCAGGCCGCCCAGGGCGCTGACCGCGAGCATCAGGGGCTTCTTCATGGGTCTCCTCCTCGGTCGGTGGGCGTCGGCTCGCGCCGACGGGGACCACCCTGGCGAGGCGGGGTGAGGCAGCCATGAGCCGACGATGAGAGGGCTCTCATCGTCGGGTCCGGGTCAGCGGCGGATCTTGGGCGACGACGCCGGGAACGAGAAGAGCCCCGAGCCGGCGCGCAGGGCGTCGTCGTCGTAGGAGTCGTCGGTGAAGACGGCCATGGTGGTCAGCGACGCCCGGAACCGGAACCAGCGCGGGCTGCCCAGGCAGGTGCGCGGGATGGCGATCCGCAGCGCCGTCCGGTCGCTGCTGAACGTGCGCTTCAACCCGGCGCAGCGCACGGTCGGGTCGTCCTTCTCCGTGCCGAGGTCGAGCAGCTCGGTGCCGCCCATGCCGGGGACGCGGGAGCTCATGAACATGAACCGGCTGGCCGGCGTGCGGATCGTGCCGCTGAGCATGAACATGCCGGACAGCCGGGTCCGCATCTGGAGCCGGAGGGTGATCTTGCGGCGGGTGTGGGTGGCGTCGACCCGGACGACGTCGCCGTTCGCCTGGTCGGGCAGCGTCTCGACGGTCAGCGAGGTGTCGGTCTCGACGACGTGGCTGACGTCGCCGGCGGCGTCCTCGTAGGTCCATCGGTCGGCCTGGGCCGGCCCCGCGAGCACCACCGCGCCGGAGGTCAGCATCAGGGAGAGCAGGAGGGCGGCAGCGGCCCGGGGCGCGGTGAGGATCGACATGGGCGCACCCTCCCACACATCTGCCAAGCCGTCGCGCAAAAGCCCTCGCGCCGAAGAATTGGATCTCGGTACAATTTGGACCAATGTCCAACTACCAGGAGAGGCACGATATGCGTCCGCTCGGCCGCGACGAGGTACGGGGCTCGATCATGAACCTCGACCCGCCGACCGGGAGAGTCCGGCTGCCCGCATGGTTCGACGAGATCCGCTGGGAGCGCATCGACTATCTCGGCTGGCGCGACACCCGCGCCCAGCAGCGCGTCTACCTGGTCGCGGAGGTCGACGGAGAGGCTCGCGGCGTCGTGCTGCGCCAGAACCCCAGCCAGCCGGCGCTCGCGTCCCGCGCGGTCATGTGCGACCTGTGCCGGTTCACCCGCCGGTTCAACGAGGTCGCGCTGTTCACCGCGCCCCGCGCCTCGGCGGACAAGCGCCGGCGCCTGAGCGCCGTGGGTCTCCTGCTGTGCGTGGATCTCGGCTGCGTCCGCGCCGTGCACCGGACGCCGGTGACCGGACCCCACGACCCTCCACCGGAGCAGGTCGTGGCGAGCCGTCGCCAGGGACTGCGCCGGCGCACGGCCGACTTCCTGCGCTCGGTCCCCGACAGGGTCGGTACGCCGCGGAGGTCCCGATGACCTACCTCCCGCGCGCCGAGCGGCGCCGCTCCATCGTCGAGGCGGCCGCCGCCGTCGTGGCCCGCGACGGCCTGGGCGCGGTCACCGCCCGCGCCGTCGCCGACGAGCTCGGTGGCTCGCCCGGCCAGATCCACCACCACTTCACCTCGACCGACCAGCTCGCGGCCGACGCGTGGCGGCACTACGCGGAGCTCGAGATCGAGGCCTACCGCGAGGCGGTGGCCGGGCTCGACGCGCGCGCGGCACTGACCGACTTCTTCGGCGACCTGCTGGGCGAGGGGGCCGCGCAGGGGAAGGCACTCGCCCGCTGGGCCGAGGCCGGGGCGCACGCCCAGCTGCGTCCGCTCGTCGGCGCCAGCTATCTCGGCACCCTGGCGCTGCTGACCGACGTCCTGACCGCGGTCCTGTCCCCCGGGCACGCCGATCCGGCCCGGGCCCGCGACGCCGCCGGTCGGCTGCTCATGCTCGGCGTGGGCCTGGCCGGGACGACCCGCATCGCAGGGCCCCCGCCCGTCTCCGTCCAGCAGGTCATGCGCTCGGCGATCCAGGCCGAGACCGGCGGGCCGTCGGTGGGCGCAGAGGGGATCGAACCCCCGACCGCTGGTTTGTAAAGCAAGGCATGGTTATGCGCAGTGCTTACCCGCTCGCCAAGCGTGACTGAGGCCAACGCAGTGCTAACAGTTATGTGGTCGGATTCTAGATGGTCAGCTGGCGCGCTTCGCCGCCTCAACCTCGGCCTCAATGTGCATCCGCTGCAGGTCAGTGAGCACCTGCTCCCGCTGGTCCTTCGGTAGGCGCGGGAACCACGACAGGTCCACCCCGTCCGTTGACGCAGCGGCCTCATCCTCGAGCAGCCACGGGTAGTTGGCCAGGTCGTAGCCGACCAGACGCATCCCTTCCTCTACGGGCGCGTGCACGGCGCGGAGCATCTTGAACAGGGTTTCCGGCTTCGGCATCACCGGCACGAACTGGTTGGTAGCCACGGACGCCCTGCCGGCCTCCACCTGTCGCCAACGGGTCTCGCTGATCCCCGCCAGTCGTGCCGCTTGCCGCACGGACATTCCCTTGCCGGGCGCAGCTGCGCGGCGGTACTTCTGCAGGAACGCCTGGAGCGGCCACTGGTCGTTCGTATCGTTCTCGCTAGCCACTGCTGGCCCCTTTCTTTTGGTCGCTTTCCGGCCCCATGCCGGCCCGAGATGTGGTAACGACACTTCGCGAGCAGTGTTGTGGAAACTGCAACAGGTTGTCTATCGAACAGGTGTTCGATCCTCTACACCTTGTACGACAGATTTCGCGTACTTTGCGATTTTTCGGCGTGTCTTGGTGCGAAGTGTTGCGAAGTGCGGGCCTGTGCGCGTACGGTAAAAACATGCAACACGCCGACCGCCGCACCGTTGAGCACAGCTCTCTGTCCGCTTCGCAGCGGTCACAGCGGGCGAAGATCGCCGCCGCTGCCCGGTGGGCGAAGGCCGATGGGCACGCGGGGACGCAGGCGGCTCGGGACGCGTTCCTGGCTCGGTTTGAGGCTGAGGTGGACCCGGATGGGGTGTTGCCGCCGCAGGAGCGGGCGCGGCGCGCGGAGTCGGCCAAGCGGGCGTACTTCCAGCGGATGGCGTTCGCGCGTGGCCGGAAGTCGGCCTGAGTGATGCAGCCTCGCGCGATGCGCCGAGCGTGGCGGCAGGACATGAAGCGGCGCAGGAATGGGACCGCCCCCCGGCTTGGAGACCGAGACCTTGCAAGTCGCGGAACCGAGGGGCAGACAACAGGAGGATACGACATGGAGACCGAGACCAAGGCGCCACCGTACGGCGCGCAGGTGATCGAAACGCGCGGACGCGTGTCCGTGGCAGCCGTCGAACTGGTGGACCTGCAGGAGCTGGTCCAGTGGGCTTACGACGCACACGGCATCCTCGCGGAGCCGTCGCTGGAGCGTGAGGCCGAGCGGGCGCCCGAGCTGGACCCGCTGCAGATGATCCATGACCACGTGAACAAGGCGCACGCGCAGCAGGCGGAGAACGGCTTGCCCGCGGACTACCTTGACGCGCTGGCGAAGCAGCCGCGGGGCTTCGCGTGACCGGGGTCAAGCGCCCGGTGCGCGTCGTGGTGGAGGGCATGGCGCACGCCGTTTCGGACAAGTGCGGCATCTTGCGGATCGACCTGCCTGCCGATGAGACGGGCGTGCCGGTGGTGATGGTGAACCCGGAGTGGGAGGGGGTCACGGTGGAGGACGTGGCACCGGCCTACAACTGGCAGGACGGAGACGTGCTGCTATTCCGGGACAGCCTGAACGACCAGCACGTGTGGGCGCGGAGCGGCGGAAGATGGCGCCGTGCCGGAGACCGGGGCCAGGCCCTGACTGACGGGCAAGCCATGTCCACGATTCTGAGCAGCGAGCGGGGCGAGGTTCTGCGCTACCAGGCGGGTGAAGCCTGATGGCGAACCGCAACGTGGACAAGGGGCGCGAGGCTGAGAACGCGGTGGCCGCGGTGCTGCGTCAGCACGGCATGGCCGGCGCCGAGCGCCGAGCTAAGCGCGGGGGCATCGTCTACCTGCCCTGCGAGTGCGTCGGGATGGATGAGGCTCCAGGGTGCGACCACTCCAACGGGCGTCCTGTGCCCGCCGATGCTGGCGACCTGACCGGCATTCCTGGCGTCGTGGTCCAGGTGAAGTGGTCCGGCTACAAGCCGCTGGCCGAGGACATGCGCCGCACCGACGAGCAGCGCCGAGTGGCCGGCGCGGACGTGGGCCTGCTGGTTCGGAAGCGCAGGGGGTACGGCGCGGCACGGGCTGGAGAGTGGGACGCCTACCTCCCCCACCGGCAGATGGCGACACTCGTCGGGGCCGGCGAGTTCGGCCAGCCGGCGAACCTGTCGGGCATCTGGCACACCGACCTGCGCACCGCGGCGCAGTTGCTCGCCGCCGCTGGCTACGGATCCCTGGCGGTGCCGGCGTGATGGACCTTCCCAAGTACGACCCGCTGCACTGGCAGAACGATGCCCGCTGCTTCCAGCTGCGCGTCTCCCCTGACGTGATGCAGCCGGAGAAGCCGACCCGCGCCGAGGTTGAGGAAGCCAAGCAGGTGTGCCACGGCTGTCCGGTGCTCGAGCAGTGTCGGCAGCACGCGGTGGACCAGGACGGGGCGTACGGCATCCATGCTGGCGAGTGGTTCGGGCCGGATCCGGTGTGGTTCGTTGAGCGCTCGTGTCCGTCGTGTGGGGCCACGTCTCGGGTGCGGCAGCGGTATGGCAGCAGCGGGGAGTGGTTCTGTTCGCGGGCGTGCCGTTCGCATCATGCGCGCACCACTGTGCCCGCCTAGTTCGCGAAATGTTCGCGCGAACCTGACGCGAAGTGTTGCGCACTTCCTGCGTAGTGTGGGATGATCTACGCATGGAGACCGAGACCGCAACCATCACCGTGCTGGACGCTTCCCGCGCCCGCCGCATGCCCACGGGCCACGTGACCGTGACCTGTCCGAGTGGCGCCACCGACCGCCAACTGGCTGATGCCGCTGGGTTCGGGGGGCGCCACTTCGGGTTCTCGGTGTCCCGTCACGACGACGGCACGGCGTCCGTCGCCCTGTTCAACGACTGACCACGGATCGGATGGAGACCGAGACCATGACCGTCATTCACCGCGTGCCCTTCGGGAGCACCACCCTGACCGCGATCTGCGGCACCGACCTGGGGCGCCCTGGCGTCATCGGCGTGTGGGGCAGCAACCCCACTCCGTCCACGGGCGAGTCCTGGTGCCGCGACTGCTACTGCTACCCCCGGCACCGCGCCACCATTAGCCGGGTGGACCAGCGGCTGCGCGACATGTCCGCGCCGCTGCTGCCCGCTCGCCACCGTGCGGAGGTGTCGGCATGAGCTATCTCTCTGCCGCGGGCGGCAACTACTACGCGACGGGCACCGAGTTTCGCGATGGCAAGCAGTTCGGTCGGCAGGTCGCGCGACAGCGCAAGACGCTGACCGAGGCGCGGCGCGCGCTCGATGAGTCCGGCCTGCGCGGCTACGTGCAGCTCTGGCAGAACCACCGCGCACAGCGGGTGATCGTGGCCGAGCGTGACGAGGCCGGGAACTGGTGGGCACCTGACCCGTTCACCGGCAACCTCCTTCCGATGGCGCCCCTGGGGGTGAAGGCATGAGCGACCAGCTGACCGTCCAGCAGGCGTGGGCCAACGTCATGGCCGACGTGCAGGCGCTGGGCAAGAACCAGCGTGTGGACTCCGGGCCCGCGCGGTTCAACTTCCGCGGCGTGGACGATGTGATGAACGCCGTGGGCCCGGTGCTCCGCAAGCACGGCGTGTCCGTCGTCCCCACGGCGGTGACCCACTCCCCCGAGACCGTCACCACCCGCAGCGGCGCCGTGATGCGCAACGTGACGGTGTTCGTCACCTACTCGATCAACGGCCCCGCGGGCGACTCGATGCCCGGCGCCGCCGCGGGCGAAGCCGCGGACTCGGGCGACAAGGCGACGCCCAAGGCCATGTCCGTGGCGTTCCGCACCTTCCTCCTGGAGGCGCTGTGCCTCCCCACGGACGAGCCGGACCCCGACACTCACCAGTACGAGCGTGCCGTCGAGCTGTCGCCGGCTGAGCTGGCCGTGGACGCCGTGCGCCGCATCTTCGAGGCAACCACCGAGGAAGCGGTCCGCGAATGGGGCAACCGCGCCGCAGGCAAGGATCTGCTGGACCTGCGGGTGCATGGCCCGAACGGCCAGCAGGCCACGGTTCGTGAGTTCGTGCAGCAGCGCCTGGCGTTCCTCTCCGCGGCGCAGCCCGAGGGGGTGCCGGCATGAGCGACGTGGTGACCGCCGTCAACGAAGCGGTGGAGGCACTGGAGAAGGCGCTGCCCGGGCTGCTGGAGCAGTGCACGGACCCTCAGGCCACCGACATGGCCGAGGTTCTGGCGTCGATCCGTGAGGCCCGCATCCTGCTGGCGCGGCTCGAGCTGGAGACCGAGGTGGCGACCGCGAAGGCGATGCTGGGCGACCACGCCGAGACGCCGACTCTGCGCGTGGAGCGCACGCGGGCCGCGGAGCGCAAGACATGGGACCACGAGGGCTGGCAGAAGGACGTGCGTTCCAAGGTGCTGCGGGCCCACGGTCTGGCCGGGGTGGCTGCGCTCATCACGACGGATGGCGAGGAAGTGCCGGCGTCGGAGCTGCATGCGGTCCTGGCTGACCTGCAGTCGGTGCACGGTTCGGCGGGCCCTCGGCTGACGCAGCTTCGGCAGTTCGGGCTGGACCCGGATGACTACTGCGCCCGGGCGCCCGGGACGTGGCGGGTGAAGGTCACCCGGATGGCCGACGAGACGAAGGGGGCGGCGTGATGCAGGTTCAGATCCCGTTCAGCGAGTGGTGGGGGCAGGACTACGCACTCCTGTACGCCGACAGGTTCGCGCGCCGCAACCGCGTCCGGTGTCGTGTCGCGCGCCCCTCGGGCGGAAATGGCCGCTGGGTGGTCTCGATCACGACCAACCCGAGCCCTTCGGGTGTGGCGGTGGAACCGTGCAGCTGACCCTCGGACAGGTCGCTGAGCGGCTGCATGGTGTCCACCAGGACATGGCGTACGCGCAGCTCCGGCTGCGGGAGGCGCGCGACGCGGAAGTAGAGGCCGCTGCGACGCTGCGGGTTGCCCGCGCCAGGGCGTTCCTGGATCCCGACTGCCCGAAGCCGAAGCGGGGCGAGAACGGGGTCACGGTGGCCGACCGGGACTCGTGGGTGGATCAGCGAACCCACGACGAGTGGTTGGCCGCTGAGGTGGCTGAGGCGCATCGGAAGGCCGCGGAGGACGCCCTGCGTGTGTCGCGGGATCAGGCGTCGGTGGTGCAGTCGTTGGCTGCGCTGATGAAGGCCGAAATGTCCCTGGCGGGCTCGGGGCCCGGTGCGTGACGTGTTCGCGCGAACCGTTCGCGCACTTCGCTGAACGTGCGGCACGGTGACCGACTCTCGGGGGTCACCGTGCCGCTTTTGATGCAACACGAAATCGGATGGAGACCGATCAAATGACGTGGTTCAAGTGCGACGACAGGCTTCCGTCGTCCCGGAAAGCAGCCAAGGCAGGCGTGGCCGCGATGGGCCTGTGGGTACTGGCTGGATGCTGGTCCGCGGGCGAGGAACTGGACGGGTTCGTGCCGTCGTACATGGTCGCCAAGCTCGCTGGCGCCGAGGGCGAGTCTCTGGCATCTTCGCTGGTCAGCGCGGGTTTCTGGCTCGAGGACGAGCACGACGGCGAGGCCGGCTACAGGTTCCACCAGTGGGCCGAGTATCAGCCGACGAGGGCGCAGCTGGAGGCGAAGCGGGAGCAGGCTCGGGAGCGCATGAACCGTGTTCGCGCGAACGGTGCGCGCACTTCGCGGGAAGTGACACCTACCCCGACCCGACCCGACCCGACCAAGGAAAACACTCCGTCGCGCAAGCGCTCGGACAGCGACAAGGCCGGACCCGACTTCGCCGCGTTCTGGTCGATCTACCCCAAGCGTGAGGGCAAGGAGGCAGCAGCGAGGGCATGGCTCAAGGCCGTGAAGATCGCTGACGCTGAGACCATCACTGCCGGCGCCCGGGCTGCTGTCGCCCTGTGGACCGCGGAGAACCGCGAGCGCCAGTTCATTCCTCACCCGGCCACCTGGCTGAACGGTGGCCGCTGGCAGGACGAGACGCAGCCGACCCTGGTCGATACTGCGCCTGCTCGAGGCGCCACCCTCAACCAGTGCGACGGCACCAGCTGCCCCGGCGTCCCGCACCAGTGGGAGGACGCCCGCAACCTCTTCCACTGCCAGGGAGTGGGCGCGTGACCCCACCGCAGGACGAAGCCGCCGAGCGCGCGGTCCTCGGCGCCCTGCTCATGGCCGGCCAGGGCATGGCCCACATGATCCCCGAGGTGGGCGACGTGATCCGCGGCGGCGACTACTACCGCCCGGCCCACGAAGCCATCCACGACGCCATCGCGGCCCTGTACGCCCGCAAGGAGCCGGTGGACATGGTGACCGTGGCCGGCGAGCTGCAGCGCCGCGGGGTCCTGGATCGTGTCGGCGGGCCGATGTACCTCCACGAGCTGGCCCACGGCGTCCCCGCGCCCGGGGCGGCGGTGCACTACGCCCGCACGGTTCTGGACAAGGCGCTGCGGCGCCGCATGGTGGACGCCGGCCACAAGGTGATCCAGCAGGCGCTCGAGGCCGACGACGCAGCGCAGGCCGCGGAGGACGCCCGGCAGACCATCGACGCAGCCGCCTCGCATGCCGCATCCGACGGTGGTGGCGCGTCGGTCGGGGACAGCCTCGATGAAGCCCTGGAGTGGCTGGAGACTCCCCCGGTGGGCGCGGACACGCCGTGGCCGGACGTGAACCGCCTGACCAACGGTCTCCTGGCTGGCCAGCTGGTCACGGTCGCTGGGCGCCCGGGGCACGGCAAGTCTCTGGTGGCGAAGGACGTTGGCCTGTTCACCGCGCAGCAGGGGAAGCCGGCGCACATCGCCACCCTCGAAATGACCCGCAACGAATACATGACCCGGATCCTGTGCGGCATGGCCAGGGTTGACCTCGGCAAGGCGCTGCGCCGCCAGCTTGAGGATGGCGAGTGGTCACGCATGGCTGAGGCATCGGGCCGGGTGCGGGACCTGCCGTTGTACCTGGATGATCGCGAGGGCCAGACCATGGCGCAGATCCGCGCCTCAGCGCGCCGCACGCAACGCCGCTACGGGGACCTCGGCCTGATCGCCATCGACTACGCCGGCCTCGTCCGCGTCCCCGGGATCCCTCCGTCAGAACGGCGCATCGCGATGGGCCACGTGTCCGCTGCGGCGAAGTCGATGGCCAAGGAGTTCTACTGCCCGGTGCTGCTGCTGGCACAGCTCAACCGCGGCAACACGCAACGTTCGGACCACACGCCGATGGTGACGGACCTCAAGGAGTCCGGCGACCTCGAGCAGGACAGTGACCAGGTGTGGCTGCTGCATCGCCCGGACCAGTACGGCAACGAACGGCTGGGTGAGGTGGACCTGATCGTAGGGAAGAACCGGAACGGGCCGGCGCCCATGACGATCCCCCTGGCGTTCCAGGGGCACTATTCGCGGATCATGTCGCTGGTCTGAGCCGGCTGCGCAGCCCTCGCCTACGGGCGGGGGTTGTTCGCATTTTCTGTGCGTCTTTCTGTTGCGCACTTCTCGCGTAGTGTGCGATGATCTACGCATGGAGACCGAGACCGCAACCAACGTGCTCTACACCGAGGTGACCGGCACGACGGCCTATCTCGCGGGACAACGCGGCATCGTCACCGGACTGCACACGCACCCGGCACACGGCACCCTCGGCGCGTTCGTGAGGCTCGAGGGCCCCACCGACTCCGCTGGCCGCTTCATCGCTCAGGGCCCGATGTTGTACGTCGCTCTCGGCGCCAAGTCGGGCGACCGCGGTCAGTATCACGAGGTGGCCGGATGGCGCGTGATCGACCGCGACGAGTTCGACCGCATCAACGCGCTGGACACCCTTCGCGCTGACTTGGGGTGGCGCTGATGCCACGGCACGAGCGCTCATACCGCGAGCGTCTGGCGAACCTCGTAAACGACAGCGTTTCGGCGGTGGATTCGAACCAGGCGTACCGGATCGCGGTCAACGCTCTGAACGAGCTGGGGGACCTGATCGTGGAGTGCGACGACTGTGGCGGCGGTGGGTTCGACGGCTGCGACGACTGCGACATGACCGGCCTGAGGGGCTCAGGCAAGTGCCGCACTTGCCGCGGAGAGGCGCGGCTGGCGTGCCCCACGTGCAGCGCCCGCGGATACGTCGTCAACGAAACCGCCTGGTGAGCCGCCCGAGCGCGACACCAGAAGCCATCAACGCCAAGGAGACCGAGACATGCCCCGATTCACCGGCCCGCAGCGCAAGGGCGCTGCAGCCGACGCGCGAGCCATCCGCCGCGCCGAGGCCGAGGCCCGAAACGCCAACACCCTGACCGAGCGCACCCGCGCCTACCGACTCGAGAAGGCCGCGCGCGCCGAGCGCCGGAGCAAGGAGAACTGACCCATGGCCAACGAGCCGATCATCACCGTGGTGGGGAACCTCACCGCGGACCCGGAGCTGCGGTTCACCTCTGGTGGCGCCGCGGTCGCCAACTTCACGGTGGCGTCCACGCCTCGCACAAAGGACGGCGACCAGTGGGTGGATGGCGAGGCGCTGTTCATCCGCTGCGCGGCGTGGCGCCAGCTCGGTGAGAACGTCGCGGAGTCTCTGACGAAGGGCATGCAGGTGCTGGTGCAGGGCCGGCTGCGTACCCGGTCGTACGAGCACAACGGCGAGAAGCGTTCCAGCCTGGAGTTGGACGTGGATCACGTTGGCCCGTCGCTGCAGTTCGCTACGGCGAAGGTGACGCGCGCTGCCCGTGGTCAGGGCTCGTACTCGGGTGGGCAGTCGCAGCGGCAGGAGCCGCAGGCCAGCGACCCATGGGGCGCACCGGCTGGTGACCCGTGGGCGTCGCCCTCGAGCGGTGAGCCGCCGTTCTGATGGGCGCGTTCAACGGGGCGGTTCTGCTGCTGGTGGCCGCGTGGGTCGCGGTCGTGGTTCTTGACGCAATCTTGGCGTCTCCGACGTGGGATGAGGTGCAGTGATGGCTGGTCCGGTGCGGGTGCAGTGCGCTTCCTGCAAGGGACTGTTCGATGTTCCGTCTGAGGTGATCGGCACGGACGGCGGGCACAACGTGATTGTGCGGATGGACCGCAGCGAGCTGTACGGCCACATGGCCACGTGTGTTGCTGCTCGTGCAGCCATCGACGCGCCGAAGCCCGCGGAGCGCAAGCGCGCGGAGTACCCGCGGCATCCCGCATTGGTGGGGCGCATCAGCCTGATGCTGGACCGTGAGGACTTCGTTTCCATTGGCGGCAGCCGTGCGTGCACGATGTGTGGCACGAAGGGCCAGGCGTGTCTGGATGGGCTGCGGAAGCCTAGCAAGCAGGCGGCGTGTTGTGGGGCGTGTGGTGAGGGGAACACGCATCCGGCTCCCGGTGAGGCGCAGGGGTCCTGTGCGCAGTGGGCTGAGACCCACGCGGGGCGCACCCGGTGAGCCTCGCGCAGCTGGACCTTGGCTACACGTCGCCGCTGGCCATGACCGAGCAGGAAGCGCGAACCCTCACCGCGTCCCAGCGCAAGGCGCGCCTGGACAACCTCATTGCGGAGTCCAAGGGCCTGCTGGCCGAGGCCATCGCTTCGCACATCACCGACGAGGGCAAGCAGGTGGCCGCGGTCGTGGCGCTGTTCTCTGGCGGCAACGACTCCACCACCCTGGCGCACCTGTTCCGCACGCAGGCAACCCACGCCGCGCACGCCAACACCACCATAGGCATTGAGCGCACCCGGCAGTACGTCCGCGACACCTGCGCAAGCTGGGGACTCCCGCTGCTCGAGAGGACTCCCCCGAACGACCGGGACCACTACCGGGCGCTGGTGTTGGACCAGGGGTTCCCCGGCCCGGGTCACCACTTCAAGATGTTCCAGCGACTCAAGGAGCGCGCGCTGCGTCAGGTGGCGCGCGAGCTGAACCCTTCGCCGCGGACTCACCGAACCGTGTTCATCGCGGGCCGGCGTCGGCAGGAGTCCCAGCGCCGCGCCAACGTTCCCGATATGGAGCGCCGGGGGTCGGTCGTGTGGGTGTCTCCGCTGGTCAACTGGACCAAGGTGGACATGAACACGTACCGCCTGCACTACGACGTGCCGGTGAACGAGGTGTCAGACCTGATCCACATGTCCGGGGAATGCCTGTGTGGCTCGTTTGCCTCTCCGGGTGAGCGGGCTGAGGTGGGCTACTGGTTCCCTGACGCGTTCGCGGAGGTTGCCGAGCTCGAGGGGCTGCTGGCAGACCGCGACGACATACCGCCGCACCGCCGCGTGTGGGGGTGGGGATCTGATCCCGGAAACAAGGGCCTGCGCGACGCCGAGCCGAGCAGGGTGGGCGCCCTGTGTTCGTCGTGTGACGACAGGTTCCAGCCGGCGCTGTTCGAAGCCGGCGCCTGATGGCCCGCCGGACTGACCCGACCCGGGCCACCGTCGTGGCCGTCCGAGAACGCGACCTGTGGCGGTGCGCCATGTGCGGCGCCCATGACGGAGCGCGAGCCCTGACCACCCACCACCGAGTGAACCGCGGCATGGGTGGCTCGAGCCGCCCGGAGCTGAACCTGCCGGCCAACCTGCTGACACTGTGCGGGTCCGGGACGACTGGCTGTCACGGATGGGTGACTGCGCATCCACGGCAGGCGTACGAACTGGGCCTCGCGGTGCAGCGACACCGCGACCCCGCCGAGCTGGCGGTCTACACGTGGCGGGGTTGGGCGATGCTCGACAACGCCACGGGGTTCCACCTGCTCGACACTGAGCCGGCCTTCACGGGGCCGACGCCATGAGGGAGTGCGCGGAGTGCTCAAGGCCGATGGTCACGAACCACGCGCGGAGTCGCATGACGCCGGAGCAGTGGAGGGAGCACCGGGCCCAAGGCCATGCGATCCATCACGGGCGTGGGCTCTGTCGGACGTGTGCGAAGCGCCGCAAACGCCAAGGGACACGGCAGCCGCTGACGCGGCAGCAGGTGCGGGCCCTGGTGGTGCTCGAGGAATGGGCTTTCCTCGCGTCGCCGTGGAAGTCGGACGAGGACAACGCCGCCGCCTTGGGGCCGCGTCTCGGCATGACCCCGGGGGCGCTGTTGAAGGCAGTGCAGAGGTTGCGCGAAGAGGGCGCGCTGGATCAACCAAGGAGGTGGGTGGCATGAGCCTGGAGAGCGATCTGCGTCGTATCCCTGGGGTGTACGCGGACCTGGAGGACGCGTTGGTCCCGGGCCGGTCGTTGGAACCCCCGGACTCGAGCCCGGACCCGCGGAACAGGCCGGCGCCCGCGAAGCTGAACGTTGCTGACCACCGGCACAAGCTGATGCGCGGGCTGCGTTGGTGGGTGGACGCCGTGCATCCCCGGGAGGGGAAGGTGCCGCGTGTCGGGCAGGACGTGGCACTGATGTGCGGGGCGCTGCTGGCTGCTCTCCCGGTGATGGAGGAAGAGGACCGGGCGACGCTGCACAGCAACCTGCAGGAGTGGCTGCTGCGTTCGTGGGAGCTGCTGGGTGACGGCGGTGAGGTCCGGGTGGGTCTGCCGGCTGCCGCGATGGATCAGCGGGTGCGGGTGGCTGACGCGGCACGGATGTTGGGGTGCACGGTGCGGACGATCCAGCGGCGTGTTCCGGCTGAGCGGCGCCCGGGCGGGATGGTGCTGCTGCGGGAGGTGTGGCGGTGCGACCTGTGCGAGTTGCCGCACGGCGAGTGCGCGCACACGGCGACCGTGGCGGTGGTCTGAGGTGGCGAGAAATGTCGCGGTATGTCGCACTATTTCTTGCACACTTCGCGCGTAGTGTCGTAGAGTGTGTGTCACGGTCACAGAGGTGTGGCCACCACGATCCCTTAAAGGTTGACGCCGTGTCAGCCGAGAGCTGCGCCCGGGCCCGGGTGGGACAAGTCAGCGGAAACACACGGCCAGCGGCTGCGAGCTGTGACAGCAGGTACCTGGGCACGTTCTGAAACTGCCTCCCTATATCTGACCGCTGGCTCTGACCCGGAGCCCACGCAACGAGCGCGCATCCTCCGTGAGCGACGACCAGCGGTTAGCAAACCCACCCCGGTGTCCGGTTGAGCCAGGCGCGTGACCCTTCGGTCTCTCCCTCCTGCGCGCTCAGTCGCTCCTGGACACCGGGGTGGCTCCAAGCACTGAGAGACCCCGAATTTCGATCCCAAGGAGAGGGAGAGACATGCCGAGACAGATCCCCACAGCGCTGATGCTCGAGGACGAGCACGGTGACCACCTGCGGGTGTCGCGCAGGCTCAAGCGCAACACGGTGCACCTGACGGTTGGCCATGGCGGCTCGGGCTGTCATGTGGACCTGACGATGGAGCAGGCGCGTGCCGTGGCCGAGTACCTGCGGGTGCTGGCTGGTGAGGGTGAGGTGGCCGAGGTGACGGCTGCTCCCCCGACGCCAGTGGAGGACGAGGCCAAGGCGTTGGTGTTCGGGGATCGGGAGGACGACTACGGGCATCCGCGGCAGTCGTTCACGCGCATTGCTGCGCTGTGGTCGATCCTGCTTGGGGACAAGCTCGAGGATGGCGAGTGGATCGCGCCGGAGGACGTGGCCCGCCTGATGGTGGCGTTCAAGCTGGCGCGTGATGTGGCGAATCCGAAGCGGGACAACCGTGTGGATGGGATCGGGTATCTCATCAGCCTGGACCGTCTGGAGACGGGCCGATGAGCACGCTCACGAGCGTTGAGCGTCGGCGGGTCGTTGCGCGGGTGCTGTCTGAGGTAGGCCGCGAGCGCGATGCTCAGCACGCCAAGTGGGGTGAGCAGAACCACCCTGATGGCACGGGCGTGGACTACGACCTTCACCGGGACATGGCCCGCCTGCAGTGCGAGCAGAACCACGCCGCTGGCCATGGGTCGTGGCTGGACATTCTGCTGGAGGAAGTCTACGAGGCTGCCGCAGGGGACGACGTAACCAATCTGCGCACCGAGCTGCTGCAGGTGGCCGCTGTTGCTGTCGCCTGGGTGGAGGCCATCGACCGGAGGGACGAGTCGTGAGCGACACGATGCACAGCTTGACCGTCGTTGATGATCTCGGTGACGCCCTGACGGTGAACGCCCTGCCCCGCAGCCTTGAGGTGCGCACCACTGGCGGTCGCACGGTTGTCTTGGATCACGACAGCACGCAAGTGTTGCGCAGGTTCCTGGTTGCCCACCTGCCGGCGACGGACGAGTGACGTGAAGCTCCGTAGGGCTGAGTACGTGTCGATCCTTCCGGGGGTCGTGATGGCTGCCGTGTCGGGCGTGTGCTTCGGCCTCGCTCGCTGGTTGCAGCGGTTCGATGAGGACCGTCCGGACCTGGGTGACTGATGCCGTACATGGCGCTGGAGGCTCGCGCGGGCCGGGTCGGTGGGGTTCTCGGCTGATCCTCATCAAGGTGGGCCGTGCACGTGTGTGGGTGATGCGGCTCTGTTGCGGCATCGGGTGTTGCCGCCGCGGGATCAGCGTCGGTACGGGAACACGCGACCGATCGGGTTCAACCGCAGGCGCCGTATCGACTACACGTCCGAGGGTGGCGGAACGGTCGCTACGTGCATGGGTTGCGGGTGGCTGGTGTTCGACGCGGACGCCGCTGTGGTCCGGAAGCGTGCTGAGGGTCACGAGAAGTGTCCCGAGCGGAAGCGCAAGAGGAAGTAGGGAGAGACATGCGGGAGATTGCCAAGCGCGGCCAGGTGTGGCGCAGCAAGGACAAGCGCGACAACGGACGCACCGTGACCGTGCTCATCGGGGCCACCAGCCACAGCGGGTTCGTCACCGTGCAGAGTGTGCGCCGATCCACGATGAGGACGCGCACGCTGCTCCAGCGGTACGAGCTGGTCAAGGACGTGGAGTGATGACTGTTCGCGCGAACACGGGAGGAACAACCGACGCACGCAGCGCGCACGTTCCTCCTGCTGTGTCTCACGCGCGCGCGGATGAAGGGGTCAGCCCTGGCGTGTTCCCGTGTGGCGATGAGGGGTTCCTGGCGTGGCTGGATTACGAGCGTCAGGCGCTTGCGCAGGCCGAGGATCCTGACCCGTGGACCGAGGCTGTGAGCGCTGAGCTGGTGGCTTGCACGCTGGGTCAGCGCCGGCACGCCGACCGGCTGGAGCTGCGCACCGACCTGGCTGGCCGGGTGCTGCAGTCCATCCGGTCGCTCAAGGCGCTGGTGATCCTGTGAGCGAACTGCAGCGGCTCATCGCCGGCCTGCAGTGGGATGCCCACCAGTTCCACCGATCCGATGGCAGGGAGCGCGCCACGTGGTGCCGTCCTTGCCGCCTTGGTCTGGTGCGCCCGGAGGGGATCGAACCCCCGACCATCCGCGTGTAAGGCGGATGCTCTACCGCTGAGCTACAGGCGCGCAGCGGCACACACTACCGACTCTCGAGGGAGACACCATCATGGCCAAGGTCACCGTGACCCTGCCGCACTTCGACCCACGCACCCCGCCGCCCGCTCCCGTCGAGCATGACGGCGCCACTGGATTCGCGTGGGTTGGCCACGAAGCCGGTCACACGCTGGAGGTGTACGCCAGCGACGGCCCCGTGGTCGCGGTGTACGCGCCCGGCTGCTGGGCATCCGCCGCTGTCTCCTGACACCGACTCGCCTCGCCTGCCCCGGAGGGTCAGAGGCGTTGACCAGCACCATCTATCCGGGGTTCTGAGGCTGCGCGCTGGGCGCAGGCTGGTCTCCAAAGCCGGCCATGCCAGGTTCGATCCCTGGGCAGTCTGCGAGGACTCGCGACACGGATGGCTCTGTGAGCGCGAGCGGGGTTGAGGAACGCACCCCCGACATGGGCCGAGCGCCCGTTGGCCGCAGCCTCAGGCTGCACAGCTGACGGGATCACGCGAGGCCGTGCGGAAGTCCCCGGCGAGTGGCCCACCGAAGCCATCGCGACGCCACCACGGGGCACCTGGAGAGGCCAGCCGATAGGCGGCGGCAGCTGTCTCGAACACAGCCTGCCCTCACGGGCGTGTGGGTTCGACTCCCACCCTCTCCGCGCTGAACACCCGTTCACCCCGTCGAAAGGAACCATCATGCTCCGTGCCGCTTTCACTGTCCTCGGCTCCCTCGCCATCGTCGCCGCCACCGCCGTGGCCGCTGTCGCTGACACCGGCTGGAGCTGGTGACCGCCCACATCCGGGTCCTCTACGGCAACATCGCCGGCAGACGGAGGGTCCCGCGCCTCCGCAACCTGGTGAAGAACCGCCGCCCCGAGCTGGTCGTCCTCACTGAGGCGTACCACGTCCGCGTGTTCCTGCGGCTGCTGTGCACCCTGTACGGGTATCGGCTCAAGCACCCGGGGCGCCGGCATGGTGCGGAGGCTCCGGATATCGCGGTCATGGTCCGTCGTGACGGCGTGATCGTGGGTCGCTGGTTCCGCAAGATGCTGCGCGTCTGGTGGGGGCCGTTCCGTTACCCGAAGTCGAAGCGCCGACCGCGGGTCTACCAGATCCTGCAGGTGCGGTTCCACGGTGTCCTGTGGCCGCTGTACCTGCTGCACTGGCCTCCCGGTGGCCCCTCTGGAGGGGTCCTCACCCGTGGCGCGAACGCTGGCGCGTGGGCCGAGTCCATGAAGGACTTCACGGCGTGGCTGGCTGCCGTGGAGGCCGGCGCTGGGATCGGTGACGCCAACGCCAACCGGAAGCAGCTCAACCGGCTGCTCCCCCGCTGGGTGCGTGTCCGTATGTCCTCTGGTGTCGATGCGGTCATGTCCAAGGGCCTGCACACCTCGGTGGAGCACTTGAACTCCCCGCGGGGGATGCATGGGTGGGCCATCTTCACGTTGACGAAGAAGTGAGGCACGCATGTGCAAGCTCGGAACGCTGCTGGCCGGCCATCGGCTGTCTGCTGCGAGGCTGACGAAGCCGGACCGGGACCTGATCCTCAGGTGGCTGCAGGACGGCCAGGACGGTCGTGGCCGGCGCGTGTCGGCTGAGGTGCTGTCTGTGGTGTTGCGGGCCGAGGGTCATCGGGTGGGGCCTACGACGTTGAAGGATCACCGCGGCGGGCGCTGCGCGTGCTATCGAGAGGGCAATGCATGACCTGCAGCAGCACTGTCGGACCTGTTCCCAAGCTGGACGGGGAAGTGTTCGCGTGCACGCTCGACGCCGGCCACCCCGGGGACCATGAGGCCGCAGACGGGACGTGGTGGGCGTGAGCCTGCAGGCGCAGCTGGACAAGATCCTCCCCGACCTCCCCCAACCCGACCCCCGCACCGAGCACCTGCGCATCCTCCTGCTCGATATCGAGACCTACCCGGCACTCACCTGGCAGTGGTCCCTGTGGGACAAGTTCACCCCCGTGGAGCGCATCGTCCGTGAGGGCGGGCTGCTGTCGTGGGCGGCGAAGTGGTACGCCGAGGACGAGACCGTGTTCTCTGCCCTCTGGACAGATGGCCGGCAGGGCATGGCCGAGCGGATGCACGCACTGCTGTGCGAAGCGGACGCCGTGGTGACGTACAACGGCAACAGGTTCGACCTGCCGAAGCTCCGCACCTATGTGGAGCTGGACGCCGGCCTCGGGCCCGTGTCCCCGTTCACGTCGGTGGACCTGTTCAACACGGTGCGGCACGTCGGCGCCGGCATGCTGTCCAAGAAGCTCGGGTACGTGACCGAACGGCTGGACCTGGGCGCGAAGCTCGACACGGGCGGGTTCGACCTGTGGGTCGGGGCCATGCCGGTGGACCTGGGCGGTAGGGGTGACCCTGATGCTCAGGCCACGATGGAGGCGTACAACCGAGGCGACGTGACGGAGACGCTAGAGCCGCTGTACGACGCCCTGTTGCCGTGGATCAAGGGCCACCCGCACGCAGGGCTGTACGACGAATCCGGGGTCAACAGGTGTCAGCGGTGTGGCCGTGAAGGGCTCGAGCCGACCGGGTACGCACGGACGCCGCTGGGGACGTACCGGCGCTACCGCTGTCCGTGCTGCCGGTCGTGGTCGCGTGGCAAGCGTGCGGTGCAGTCCGTGGACGCTAGGGGGATCTGATGGTCGTTCGCAACCATCCGCCGTACGAGCCGGTGTGCAATGAGCGCCGACTGCCGGACGGCTCGCTGCGTGGCGCCTGCATGGGGTCCCTCTGTCGGGAGTGCGGCTATCTCCGGGACACCCCGAACCATGAGCTGGGTTGCGCTCGAGCGCGCGCCGAGTACGCCACGCCACTCGCTGAGCGCGAGGTGGACCCGATGGGGACCGAGTGACTGGCTGCCCGTTGTGCGGTGAATACCGCTGCGGCTGCCGGCTCTAGACCTGGGCGCCCAGCTGGCGCGCCAGATCCTGCATGCCGTCCTGGTGCTTCCGCAGGAAGTGCAGCTGATACCGCTGGCCCGCGGCGGTGTGCACGGACAGGTTGCCGTTGGTGAGCCTGCCTGCGGGCTTCCAGGTCACGTTGGTGATCTGGTCGCGGGTCACGGTCACCGGGCCGTCGCCGTGGTTCTCGCCGGCGAGGGCGATGCGGGTGGCCTTGTTCTTGCCCTCCACGGTGAGGGTGTGGCCGTCGTATGTGGCGGTGATGCCGTAGCCCGGAACGGTCTGCATGGATCGGATGCTAGTCGGTGTGTCGATAGTAGGTGGGCCTCTCGTAGAACGCGGATGCCTCCCACACCACCTGGGCGGCGTATTTCTTGCCGTTCCAGTGCAGGCGCCTGATGCGGCGTCGGCTCGCATCGAACGCTGTCCAGCCGTCCGAGCGATCGAGGTACACGAAACCGATGATGGTTCCTGATTCGCGGTGGGTCACCGTTCCACTGCGGTCGACCTTGTAGGGAGCCATCAGGCTGCCATCCTTCCACTGCTCCAGCCTGCCGAGCAGGCCAGCATGAAGTCCTTGAGGTTGGGCCGCGGGTGCTCTGCCCGCCACTCCCGCACCTCGGTGTCGTAGAGGCTGGTCTCTGCCTCCATCTGCAGCCACCAGGCGTGATCCGCTGACCGCCAGCAGTCGGTGATCCAGTCCCGCCACGGGTTCCGACCGATGCGCCGGCCACGCTTGTCTCGTCGCATCGGGTCACCAGGCGCAGCCGTGCCACACCGCCGACACCGTGGCCGCGGTCGCATGCTGGTGGCCTCGAGCCTCCAGCCAGTCGATCACCTCACCTGGTGTCGCGTCGGTGTAGCCGAGCAGGTTGCACGCCTCCACTGCCCCCGGCGTGAGACGCCACCACTCGGGCCCCTGCTGGGTCTTGGGAGCGCCGACCAGGGACAGGGCGAGCATGGCCAGGATGGCGGCGCCTGCGCCGCATCGGCGGATCACAGCCGGTCTCCCCACGGGTCGATAGCCGCGACCGCTGCGCGGTGCAGGTCGCTGACGGTGGTGGATGCGGCGACCGCGACACCGGGGCCGGCGTAGGGCGCCCCGGGTGCGGTGTGGACGACGCGTTCAGGTCCGACGTTGGTGTGGCCGCAGTCGAGCCAGACGACTCGGGCTGTGGTTTCTCCGGCGCGGGTGAGGCGTCCTTCGTGGGATACGTCCTCGACCTGGCGGCGGGTGCGGCAGTCGGGGCACCACTCACGCCCGGTCACAGGTACAGCTCCACGTGGTCAGGGCAGACCTTGATGGTCTCGAAGGTCTCGCCGTGGTCCTTCGTCACGGTCAACGTGCCGAGGCGGTACGGGTCGCTGACCTCGCAATATTCGCAGGTGATGGTCTCGGTCTCCATGGGGAGACTGTACGACACTTCGCACCTTCTGCGCAACCTTTTTTGCGTACTTCGCGCACTGTTCGCGCGAACACAACACGAATGAGAGGCGGTGAACCGCACCCATGGCCGCAGCGCGCCCCATCACCGAGGAAGAACTGGACGAAATCCGCGCCCTGCACGCCGAGGGCAAGTCCTGCCGACAGATCGCCCACGAGATAGGCCGCTCGTTCTCGTCCGTCTCCCGCCACTGCCGAGACATGGGACTCAAGTTCGACACCAGCCGCGTAGCCGAAGCCACCGAGGTGCGGGTCACCGCCAACCGCGCCCGCCGCGCCGAGCTGGAGACCCGCCTACTCGATGAGGCCGCGAACCTGCTCGACCAACTGCATGAGCCGCACCTCATCTTCAACTGGTCCAAGGAGAACGACTACGCCGAGCAGGAGCTGGACGAGCCCGACGTAGCCGCCAAGGCCACGCTGGTTCGCGCCGCAGGCGTCGCCATCGATAAGGCCATCAAGCTCTCGGAGACCGACAAGGCCACCGCAGAGGCGTCCGCCGGCAAGTCCATGGTGGGCGCCCTGTTCGGCATGTTCGCCGCCACCGTCCCGGACGACCCGGACGCCGAGGACGACGACCCCGAGGACCCGGGCGAGTGACGCCGGACCTGGCTGCCATCAGCCCGAAGCAGCACCTGTCCATGGTGAAGTCCACGGCCCGCATCAATCTGTGGACCGGTGCCATCCGATCCGGCAAGACCATCAGCAGCTTGCTGCGGTGGCTGCAGTACGTCGCCAACGAGGCCCCGCAGTCCGGTGTTCTGTTCATGGTCGGGCAGACCAAGGACACCATCAACCGGAACCTGTTCGAGCCGCTGCAGGACCCCGCGATTTACGGACCCCTCTCCCGGTTCGTGCACTACGTCCCCGGATCTGACTTCGCGTGGATCATGGGCCGCAAGGTGTTCCTGGTGGGCGCCAACGACGTGAAGGCGTTCCGCCGCATCCGTGGTTCCACGTGCGCGGGTGCCTACGTCGATGAGGTGACGCTGCTCCCGCCGAACTTCCTCACTGAGCTGCTGGGGCGTATGTCCCTCAAGGGCGCCAAGATGTTCGGCACCACCAACCCTGATGGGCCGGCGCACTGGTTGAAGGTCGAATACATCGACCGGGCCCGCGAGCTGGGCATCCGCCACTTCACGTTCACCCTGGACGACAACCCGTCCCTGGACCCCGAGTACGTGGAGTCCATCAAGCGCGAGCACTCCGGCCTCTGGTATCAGCGGCTCATCCTCGGCAAGTGGGTGGCCGCTGAGGGCATCGTCTATGACGCCTGGTCCCCGGAGGCGCACGTCGTCCGCACCATGCCGCGCATTGACCGCTGGTTCTCTGTGGGGCTCGACTACGGCACCACGAACCCGTTGGACGCCATCCTCCTGGGCCGAGGCACCGACGAACACGGCGTCACCCGGATCTACGCCGGCTCCGAATGGCGGCACGACCCGAAGGTGGCCAAGATCCGCCTGACGGACGCGCAGCACTCCAGCAACCTGCAGGAGTGGCTGCAGCAGACGCCACGCGAGGACGGCAGCACGGAACGCGGGGTACGCCCCGACTTCATCTGTGTGGACCCCTCGGCGGCGTCGTTCATGGAACAGCTCATGGCGGACCGGGTGCACGGTCTCGCCCCCGCGGACAACCACGTGCTGGACGGGATCCGCACCGTGTCGTCGCTGATCGCGATGGACCGGCTGCGGGTGCACGAGTCGTGCAAGCCGCTCATCAGCGAACTGTCCTCGTACAGCTGGGACGACAAGGCGACCGAGAAGGGCGAGGACAAGCCCATGAAGGTCGCAGACCACGCCGTTGACGCCCTGCGCTACGGCATCCACACCACTCAGACGCTCTGGCGTCCCCACATCGGAAGGCTTACCCATGCCGCTGCCTAAGCCGGGCGCACCGTGGCCCGCCCACAACGCGCACACCGAGAAGCTGGCCGAGTGGTCGGCGTGGTACTCGGGCGACCCGTCGCAGCTGTCCACGTTCTACGGGCCCCGCACTGGCGCCGTGTCTCGTCCCGCGCAGTACGCCGGGGGTGTCGTGGGTCGGCTGGCTCGCTGGTGGTGGGGTCAGCCCACCCCTGTGGGCGAGCAGCGCGCCAAGCTCCATGTGCCGCTCGCTGCGGATATCTGCGGCACATCGGCGGACCTGCTGTTCTCGGAGTCGGTGCGGCTCTCGTCGGACAACCCGGGCATCCAGAAGGCGCTCGAGACGCTGCAGGACGGTGGCCTGGACACCAAGCTCCATGAGGCCGCTGAGGTGCAGGCTGCCCTCGGTGGCGTCTACCTCCGCACCGTGTGGGATGAGTCGGTGTCCCCGATGCCGTGGACCGAGGTGGCTCACCCGGACGGCGCAGTCCCGGAGTGGCGGCATGGACGGCTGAACGCCGTGACCCTGTGGAACGAGCTGCCCAACGGCAGCACCGGCACCGAGGTGTATCGGCTGTTCGAGCGCCACGAGTCGGGCGGGATCATGTACGCCCTCTACAAGGGCACCGCCACGAACGTCGGGAAGCTGGTGCCGGTGCAGTCGCACCCGGATGCCGCGTACCTCGCGGACCTGGTGACCGACCAGCAGGCGTTCTACGACGGCAACACGATCATCCAGCCGACCCTGATCGACCGGCTGACCGCGGCGTACGTCCCGAACATGCTTCCCAACCGGCTCGACCGGCGCAGCCCGCAGGGACGTTCGGACCTGCAGGGCGTGGAGCCGTTCCTGGATGCGCTCGATGAGGCGTATTCGGGGTGGTGGCGAGACATTCGCCTGGCCAAGTCCCGCATCCATGTGCCGGCGTCGATGGTGGACTCCGCGGGCCCCGGGCAGCCGGGCTATGTGGAGCTGGACCGCGAGGTTTACGTCCCCGTGGAGGGCGTTCTGGCCCGCGGCGATGTGGGCCTCTCGCAGTCCATCTACGCCCACCAGTTCGAGATCCGCGTGCAGGAGCACAAGGACACCTGCGAGGCGTGGACCAAGACCATCGTGGAGGCCGCTGGCTACTCCACTCAGTCCCTGTCGTCCGACACGGGCGGCGCGGTCACGGCCACCGAGGTGCGGGCCCATCAGTCCCGGTCGTTCATGACCCGCGGCAAGAAGGTCCGCTACTGGACCGCAGCCCTGCAGGACCACCTCCGGGCACAGCTGGAGATTGCCACGCAGCACCTCGGCGCCGGCATCCCGGACGGGGACCTGTCGGTGGAGTTCCCGGACGGCGTGCAGGAATCCCCCATGTCGATGGGCCAGACCCTGCAGACGCTCCGCAACGCCGAAGCGGCATCGACCCGCACCCGGGTGCAGATGCTGCACCCGGATTGGGACGACCAGGCCGTGGACGACGAGGTGGCGCTCATCCACTCAGAGACGGGTGTCGGTGAGCCGCTGCCCATCCCGGACGACACGGGCCTGTGATCGAACCAGAAGGCCGCTGGGAGCCGTGGCCACCACCTGAGGTGTACGTGGGTGGTGGCCCGGAGTCCACCGTGTTGGACGCCGACGAATTGTCCCGGTCAAACATGCCGACCACGGGCCCGGTGGGGTTCACTGTCCCTGACAGGAAGGTGCCTCATGCCAGTGTCTCGACTGACTGCGGACGGTCTCGCGGACCGCGTGGCCGCGGTGTACGCAGACGTGGAGATTCGGCTGCTCCAGCTGATCGGTGAGGCCCTGGCCCGCGGCATCGACGCCCCGGAGTGGGCCGAGGCCAAGCTGGCTGAGCTGCAGCTGATCCGCAGGCGTGCAATGGCGATGGCCGCGCAGGCGCGCGGGGAGGCTGTGACCGAGATGGTTGCAGCGATGCAGACCGCGTACCTGCGTGGCGTGGCCACGGGCCAGGTGGATGCGGAACGACTGCTGAGTGTCGATCTGGACGCCCCGCCGCCGCAGGCTGAGCGTGCTGTGGCGGCTCTGGTGGCGGCGCAGACGGACGCGCTCGACGCGTTGGACCTGCGCATTGTCCGGTCCACTGTGGACGCGTTCCGCGGCGCCGTGGTGAAGGCGTCCGCGGGCACCCTGACGGGCGGGGCCACCCGGTTGCAGGACGCGCAGCGGGCCCTGGACGACTTGGGCCGGCGCGGGCTGACGGGGTTCGTGGACTCTGCTGGCCGACAGTGGGGCCTCGCGACCTACGTCGAAATGTCCACCCGCACGACGACCGCACAGGCCGCGGTTCAGGGGCACCTGGACCGGCTCGAGGATGCTGGGATCAGCCTGTTCATCGTGTCGGACTCGTCGGGTGAGTGCGACCTGTGCCGCCCGTGGGAGGGCAAGGTGCTGTCCCGGGGCCCGGTGTCGGCCCTGCAACGCAACGCCGTCACTGGCCGCATGGAGCGCGTCCAGGTGGATGGCACGGTGCGTGAGGCGACGAGCGCCGGCCTGTTCCATCCGAACTGCACGCACAACCTGTCTGGCTACGTGCACGGCGCCACGAAGCGCGGCCAGGCGGACGCGAACCCGAAGGGGTACGCGGACCGGCAGGAGCAGCGCCGGCTGGAGCGCGGCGTCCGCGAGTGGAAGCGCCGCGAGGCCGTTGCCCTCACACCCGAGGCGAAACGTGCCGCTCGGGCGAAGGTCCGTGAGTGGCAGGCCCGCGTGGCTGATCACACGGCGGCTACGGGCCTACCCCGGAAGCGGAACCGAGAGTCAGTCACCGCCGCTCGCTGACGCGCAACTCGGGCACAGGTCGCGCCGCGCGCCGGGTTTCCATAGCGACGCGGCGGTGCGGTCTGCTGGCTCAGTGTCGGTCGCCGGCAGGTCCACCTTCCAACCGCCGCGCTTGGCGTTGCGTCGAGCGCCCTTGGCGGTGTCTCCTGTGAACTCCCACGTACCACAGGCGTTGCACCACACGGTGACTAGCGTTGACACCGCCATCCGCTCATCCCTCCGCTGGGTGCTGTGAGCCGTGGGCCCCGAGGCAGGGCCGGAGGTGGCCTCGCAGCGGACCTTGGCCCGCGATGGGGCAATCCGATGCAAGGCACGGACCCGCCCCATCGGCGTGGCAGTGGGTGACTGGCTGGGCGGTCTCCATCCGCTCATCCTTCCGCTAGCTCGTTGATCGACGCCACCACTTCGGCTACGTCGTCCGTGATCCACGGCAGACCACCCATCAGGCGGTGCGCGTGGTCACGCAGTTCCTGCAGTGCAGCCTGCTGCAGGTGGAACTCCTGCTCGTACTGGTTGGGGCGCATGGTGTGCGGCATCCATCGTCACTGGTCCTCTCTCCGGGTGACCGCGAGCCCGTCCATCGGGCTTGGTCGAGACCATAGGAGAGGGCTCCGACACAAGGCGTGTCGCCGCAAGAATCGCCCTCGCTAGGAGTATCCTTCGGCGCTTAGCGCCGAGCGGCCCACGCCACCGCTGCCCCCGTGGCGACCGCGACAGCGAGCACCGCCCACACGGGCCACGCGAACGCGACAACTCCACCGACCTGCAGCAGCAGCGCGAGCACGAGCAGCGCGACCGCCATCCACAGTGCGTTCATGGCGTCCATCCTTCCTCTGGTCGTACACTCGAGGGGCGAGCCGGGGGGTACTTTCTCTACCCCCCGGCTCCGGGCTATCCGTCCCGCTTGCGGTCGCGCCAGAGTCGGATCAACTCTGCCGCGTTCCGGGCGGTAACGGAGAGGCCCGCTGCGATGGCCACGATCTGAACCATGAGTTCCATCGCTTTCCCCTCTCTGCCCCGGTCCCTCCGGGGTGTCTCTATTCTCGCGCACCAAGCGCCTCCGGTCAACACTTTGTCCCACTATTTCTTGCGTAGTTCGCGCGAACTGTCGTACGGTGGGTGACACAGTGGGGAGACCCGCACAGAGACCATCCCGCGAAGCCACAGCCAGGCGCTGTGGCTTCCTGCATTTGAAAGGCGGATGCGTGAGCCAGGAGCACACCACCCCTTCGCTTAACCCCGAGCAGGCCGCATGGCTCGCTGACACCTTCGCGCGGAACCACGCCCGGTTCGCCGGCTGGTCCATGGAGGCAGACCCTGCCGCGGATCCCGCCGCAGGCGACCCTGACCCGGATGGCGGGGAGGACCCGACGCCGGATCCCGCGAACGAGGACCCCGCCGACCAGGGCGAGGACGGGGACAAGCGGGCCAGGCAGCAGGCTGCCCGGTACCGCACCGAGCGCAACGCCCTGCAGAAGCAGTTGGCCGACGCGCAGCAGGCGCAGCAGGATCTGCTGGCCAACATCGCGCAGGCTCTCGGTGTCGCCCCGAAGGACGCCCCCGAGGACCCCGCCGCACAGGTCACCGAGCTGACTGGACAGGTCCAGTCCCTCGGCGCCGAGCTGGCACAGGCCCGCGCCGAGCTGGCACAGGTCCGCGCCGAGCTGCTGGTCCACGAGCTGGCCGGCGAGCACCAGGCGAACGCCGTGGCACTGCTCGACTCGCGCGCCTTCACCACCTCCCTGCACGGGCTGGACCCGTCCGCGGAGGACTACCGCACCAAGGTGGCTGAGGCCATCAAGGATGCGGTGAGCAAGAACGCCACACTCCGCGCCAAGGGCCAGGTGCCTGCGCGCGGCGGTGCAGCCGGATCGGGCCAGGGGCCTGCAGAGCCGGACGGCGCTGTCACCAAGGAGCAGTTCGACGCCATGTCGTATCGCGACAAGTCCGAGCTGTTCCGTACCAACCCCGACCTGTACCGGCGACTCGCCGGTAACTGACCCGAGAGGCATCAAGCATGACTCAGACCACCTCTGCCAACGTGTTCGTTCCCGAGGTCTACGAGGACACCGCGCAGGCCGCGTTCACTGGCGCCGTCCGCGTCGCCGGCTCCGCTGCCGTCGTGGAGTCCCCGACGCTCGAGGGCTCCCCGGGCGACACCGTGACCTTCCCCAAGTGGGGCCTGATCGGGGAGCTGGACGAGCTGTCCGAGACCGTCGCCCTGGTCCCGGCGCCCATGTCAACCTCGTCTGCCACGGCCACCATCAAGGAGGTTGGCAAGGCTGTCGAGATTACCGACAAGGCGCGGCTGGTCTCCCTCGGTGACCCCGAGGCCGAGGCTGCCCGCCAGTTCGGCATCATGAACGCCCGCAAGGTGGACGCCGACCTCATCGCTTGCGCGCAGGCCGACGAGACCGCGCAGGGCGGCGGCCTCCCGCTGTCGCACAACGCGAGCGCCGGCCAGACCACGCTGTCGTGGGACCGGATCGTGGACGCCATCGCCAAGTTCGGTGACGAGTGGGCGCCCGAGGACTTCGCGGGCATCTACATCAACAGCGCACAGCAGGCCGACCTCATGCGTGACGCGAACTTCATCAGCGCGGACAAGCTCGGTTCGACCGGGACCGCCATCGCCCGCGGCCAGATCGGTGCCGTCGCCGGCGTCGCCGTGTTCGTCACCGACCGCGTGGCGGCCAAGAAGGTGCTGATCATCAAGCGCGGTGCACTGGGCCTGCTCCACAAGAAGCGCCCGAGTGCCGAGAAGGGTCGCGACCAGCTGGCCCGCACCGACGTGATCAGCACGACCGCGCACTACGCGGTCAAGCGCCTGAACGACAAGGGCGTCTGCGTGCTGACCCTGGCGGCTGCCTGATGAGCGTCGGTTTCTACCGTCGCCACCGAGAGGACCGGGAGGCTGCCGAAGCTGAGCAGCCGGCCCCGGACCCGTCTCCCTACGCGGACCTGACGGACGAGCAGCTGGTGGACGCCTACCTCACCAACGTGGTGGGCGACGAGGACCCCGAGTCCCTGCCAGAGTCGCGTGACGAGTTCATCGCCGCGCTTGAGGCTCTGGACGCTGAGTGACCACGCACCCGGTTGACAGCTTCAAATCCTGTCAGCCGGGTGCTCACCCGATTTGGGAGGCACCACCGTGGCGCACATCAGCCACAGGCTCGGCCCGTTCACCGGGCAGGTTGGCCCCGTCGTGTTCGTCAACGGCGAGGCCGAGACCAACGACGAGGACATGCTGCTCTACTTCCTGGACGACCCGGACACGTACGACGTGACCGACGCGCACCAGGACGAGGACCCCACCGGGGATCCTGACCCCGACGACTCCGAAGGCTGACCGATGGCGCGCGTGTACGCAACCAGTGGGCAGTACGCCACCTACACGGGTGGCACCGCTCCCGCGAACGTGGACGCGCTGCTGCGGATCGCCTCGAGGGTCGTGGACGTGCTGCTGACCGCGGTGGTGTACGACGTGGACGCTTCGGGCGTTCCGACCAACCCGGACGTGACCGAAGCCATGGCGGATGCCACGTGTGCCATCGCTGCCGAAGCGGACGCTACGGGCGTCCTGCAGGCTGGTGGGACTCAGCAGTGGGATTCGGTCGGCATCGGGAACGTGTCCCTTTCGGGCCGCGGAACCACCGATGAGACCGTGACCGTGGACGGCATCCCCGTCCCGGGGCCGGCGCTGCTCGCACTGCGGACGGTTGGCAAGGTGACGGTGATCCAGCGGTGAGGCTACCTGCCCGCTTCCTGGTCCACTCTGTCACCGTGAAGCCGTACGCCGGCAGATCCTCCACCGGCCCGATCTACGGCGCCCCGTTCGCCCTGCAGTGCATGGCGCAGGGCGGAGTCCGGCAGGTTCGAGGCCCGGACGGCAACGAGCGCGTGTCCAGCTTGACGCTGTACGCGCCGCTGGAGGCTTTCGGGCAGGTGCCGGCAGGCAGCCAGGTCACCCACAACGGCGACACCACCACCGTCATTCTGTGCATCCCGCACGACGACGGCGGGTTGGGGACGCCGCAGCACACAGAGGTGATCTGCGAATGAGGCGAGCCGGCACCGTGACCGTGAACATCGACCTGGGCAAGGCTGTGCGAGGCGTCCGCAAGGGCGCCAAGCAGGGCGTGGCCCTCGCGGTTGAGCATGTCCTGACCGAGGCCAACAAGCACGTCCCGCACGACGAGGGCACGCTGGAGCGGTCGGGGCGCACGGGCGTGCAGGTCACCGGCAAGGGCGTCCGGGGCGTCGTGTCGTATGACACGCCGTACGCCGTGAAGCAGCACGAGGATCTGACCCTGAACCATCACGGCAAAGGTCAGGCGAAGTGGCTGGAGAACACTCTGGCCTCGGAGCGTGAGACGGTCGGCAAGATCGTCGCAACGGCCATCAGTCAGGAACTGCGGTGACGGCGCCGGCTGTGGTTGAGGGCGTCGCCCTCGCGCTTGCCGCCGCGGGCGTTGGCGACTACGCCACGGACCGCGTTCTGAACCCGGACATGGTGCCCATCACGGTCGCACTGTCCCCCGACTCAGATGGGCCGGCCATCACGGTGACCACCTACCCGGGTGGCCCTGAGCCGGACTCTCGCAACGGCTGGGAGTACCCGCGTCTCCAGGTGCGTGTGCGCGCCGAGGATCCCCTGGCTGCGCTCGACCTGGACCGGGCGTGCTTCGACGCCCTGCAGTTCACGCCCGATGGCCCGCGGCCCCGCTGGCTGCCGGGTGACGCCTGGTTCCTGCAGGACTGCCACGCCCTCCAGTCCGAGGCGCAGCCGCTCGGCCAGGACGCCAATGGACGGTCTGAGTACGTCCGCAACTACCAGCTGGCGGTGGAGCCAGCGCCACCGTTCTAGACCCCCGGAAGGGAACACAGGCACATGCAGATCAACGCACGCGACTACATCTTCGAGGCGTCCGAGGACCCCACCATCGTGACCCCGGTGTGGGCCAAGATCGGTGGCCTCGAGTCGTTCGACCTCAACCCCTCGGAGAACGAGGAATCCGCCGACACCACCGTGTTCGACTCGAACGGACAGGCCGAGTCGCAGGCGATGCAGCGCGGCGCCTCGCTGTCCCTCGAGGGCAAGCGGGTCCGCAACGGCACCACGCCCGACGCCGGCCAGGCCGCGACCGAGGCCCTTGCCGCGAAGGTCGGGGATGACTCCCTGGGCGGCATCCGGTTCCGCCACAAGGACGACACCGAGTGGGTCGTCTGGACTGCGTGGGTGTCGCTCGCCAACCAGGGCGGCGGCAACAACGACAAGACCAGCTGGGGCGCGACGTTCACCCGCTCGGGTGCCGCCACCGAGGTGGCCGTCACCCCCTGATCTGCGCTGACAGATCACCCCTGACCAGCAGGGCCTCCGGACGCGGGACCGGGGGCCCTGCTGCTTTTCCCGCCATCCCGCACCCCGCACATAGGAGGACTCCATCATGGAGACCAACCCCGTTGACGACCTCGAGACCCCCGACGTGGACGAGTCCGAGGACGACCTGTACGAGGACATGGACGCGTTCTGGAACAGCCAGAACCGCCGCGCCCACTCGTTCAAGCTCGGTGGCCGCAGCTACACCCTGCCCCCGGCGCTGCCCCTCCAGTTCGAGTTCGAGGCGCGCCGGCTCCAGTCGTCCAAGCGCGACAAGGACGTGACCAAGCTGGTCGCCATCCTGTTCGGCCAGGACTCCTACGAGCAGATGGCCAGCGATGGCGTGGACATTGACCAGTTCCGTGTCCTGCTCGCCTGGGCGCCCCGCGTCCTGGCCGGCAAGAAGGTCACTCTCGCTGAGGTGGCCGCGGAGGTGGCCAAGGGAGACGCCGCCGCAGACCAGGACCCTTCCCGACGCCGGAACAAGCGCAAGCGGAAGAGTTCTGGCGGTTCGTGATGAAGCGGTGGGCGCTGGTGGTAGCCGACTTCCGTCGCGAGTACCACATGTCCGCCGCCGAGCTGGCGTGCCTGTCGCTGCAGGAGTTCCACACCCTGCTCATCGGCCTTTCGAGCCGGTCCCGGTTTGCACGCGAGTGGGCCGACAAGCCCAAGACGCTGCACGACCCCGCAGAGCGCGCCGCGTTGCGTGAGGCTGCCCTGAGGTAAGGAGACGCGCCCGTGGCCATGTCCATCGGTGAGCTGGTGGGGTATGTCGGTCTCGACACCTCCCCCGCGGAGGCGTCAGCCGACAAGCTGACTTCGTTCTTCGAGGGCAAGGGCGGCGCCTGGGGCAAGACTCTGGCCGGGATCGGTGTCGGCGCGGGTGTCGCGTTCGGTGCCGGCCTGGCTGGGGCCATCAACCTCGAGCCGTCCCGGGACCGCGTGGTCGCGGCGCTCGACCTCACCAAGGAGCAGGCTGCCCGCGCAGGCGAGGCTTCCGGCCAGCTGTACGCCGATGGGTGGGGCGAGTCCGCGGAGCACGTGGATACCGCGCTCGAGGCGGTCATGTCGTCCATCAAGGGCATGCGGAACGCCACCGAGGCTGAGCTGGTCAAGACCACGAAGTCGGCCTTGGTGCTGGCGCAGACCCTGGGTGTGGACGTGGTTCGCGCGAGCCAGGTCGCCGGCAACATGGTGGCCAACGGCATGGCCAAGGACGGCGTGTCCGCGATGGACCTGCTGGGCAAGGCGTTGTCCAAGGTGCCGGTGCAGCTCCGCGAGGACGTGCTGGACGCCACGGACGAGTACGGCCAGTTCTTCAACTCGCTGGGCATCAAGGGCCCGCAGGCCATGGCCCTGTTGGCGAACAGCGCCGGCAAGGGCATGTACGGCATCGACAAGATGGGTGACTCCATCAAGGAGTTCACCATCCGCGCGACGGATGGCTCCAAGCTCACGTCGGATGCTCTCGGCGCCATCGGCCTGGACGCCGGCAAGGTCTCGAACGACCTCCTGGCGGGCGGGAGCACCGCGTCCCGGGCGTTCGATCAGGTGGTACAGGGTCTGCTCAAGATCCAGGACCCCGCCGCTCGGTCACAGGCGGCTATCGCCCTGTTCGGTACGCCGCTCGAGGACTTGGGCACCAAGGACATTCCGAAGTTCCTCAAGTCGCTGCAGGCCGGCGGCAAGGGGATGAAGGACTGGCAGGGCGCCACGGACCGGATGGGCAAGACCCTTTCGGACAACGGTCGTCGTCCAACCTGTCCGCGTTCACCCGCGGCATCCAGACCGGGTTCGTGGACCTGATCGGCGGCAGCGTGCTGCCGAAGGTCACCGAGTGGTCGGGCGCGTTGAACTCGTCCCTGGGCCCTGCTCTGTCTGCGGTGGGTTCGGCGGTCCAGTCGGTCACTGGCTTCCTGTCGGAGCACAAGGCGGTCGCGATCACCTTGGCCGCGGTCGTCGGGACGTTGACGGCGGTCACGATGGCGCACGCCGCCGTCCTGGCCGTCTCTGCTGCGGGCGGCATGGCTGCCTGGCTGCGGTCCACGATGCTCATCAGCGCCGCCACCAAGGTGTGGGCTGCCACGCAGTGGGCCCTGAACCTGGCCATGACCGCGAATCCGCTGGGAATCGCCATCGCCGCCATCGTGGCGTTGGTCGCCGCCGTCGTGCTGGCGTGGAAGAAGTCGGAGACCTTCCGGTCCATCGTGACCGGCGCCTGGGAGGCCATCAAGTCCGCCACGGTCGCCGTGTTCGGCGCCGTCAAGGGCGCAGTGGTCAAGGCGTTCGACTTCCTCAAGAACCTGTTCCTGAACTTCACCGGCCCCGGGCTCATCATCAAGCACTGGGACAAGGTGAAGGCCGTCACCGGCAAGGTCTGGTCCGCGATCAAGGCCGTGGTGGTCGGATACATCAACGGCATCAAGGCCGGGTTCTCCGTCCTGGCCTCCATTCCCGGCAAGATCGGTGAGTGGTTCGGCAACGCCAAGTCCGCTGCCACCAAGAAGCTGGGCGCACTGGTCACCTACGTGTCCGGCCTCCCGGGCCGGATCCTCGGCGCCCTGGGCGACCTGGGTTCGATCCTCCGGGACGCCGGCAAGAAGGTGCTGAGCGGTCTCATCGACGGCATCAAGGACAAGATCGGTGACCTCAAGGGCACCCTGCAGGGGATCACGAACAAGCTGACCAGCTGGAAGGGTCCCCCGCAGACGGACAAGAAGATCCTGCGGAAGAACGGTCGCCTGATCATGGGCGGTCTGATCGACGGGATCACGGACGGCATCCCGAACCTGCGCAAGCTGCTGCGGGACGTGACCAAGGATCTCGGCAAGAAGCGCCTGGCCAAGGTCGAGGAAGCCGTCAGGGCGCAGTACCAGCGTGGTCTCAAGATCGCCGCGCAGCGCGCCGAGGTGGCCGAGAAGCTGAACCAGGCGACCGCAGCCGTTGAGGCCGCGATCCAGCTTCGGGACGGCTTCTACGACAGCGTGAACGAGTCCACTCTGTCGTACGCGTCGCTGACAGCTGCCGCCGACGGGGCGACGGACGCCAAGGGCATGGTCGCGGGCATGCAAGCGCGGTACGACGCAATCGTGAAGTTCCGCGAGAACATGGCCAAGCTGCTCGAGAAGGGCCTGGACGAGACCTCCTACCAGCAGATGCTGGAGGACGGCGTGGACCGGGCCGGGGCCATCGCTGACGCGCTCGTGAAGGACGACGCGTCGGTGGCTGCCATCGCGGATCTGCAGGGGAAGATCAAGACCGCTTCCGCAGGTCTGGCGTCGGACGCGTCCAAGCACCTGTACCAGGCCGGCGTGGACATGGCCGTGAACACCGCCGCGGGCCTGCAGTCACAGGCCGACTACCTGGCGAGCGTCGCGACGCAGATCGGCCTCCAGATGGCCGAGGCCCTGGTGGCTGCGCTGGGCATCAAGGTGGATCCCGCAGCGCTGCTCAGCGGTTCGGTAAAGCCGCAGGGCCAGGGTCCCGGGAACAACGGCGGGGGCAGCGGGCCGAAGAGCAAGAAGGACAAGAAGAAGGACTTCGCTCCAGGCCGGCAGGCGCCCCTGGTTGGCCAGGTGGTCCAGCAGCCGGGCGAATCTGCCGAGACGCTGGCTGAGCGCCTGTGGTTCATGGGCCTTTCGAGAGGGTGACGATGGCGTATCCCGAAACGGGTGGCATCCCGGTTGATGAGACCGGCGCCCCCGGGGCTCTGGTGACCTCTCCAGGTCAGGTGCAGTTCGGACCCATGCTGCTCGGCAGCGGCACCCCTGCTGGCTGGCGAAACATCGTTGGCTGGCGGGATCACCCGCAGGCGCAGATCGGTGACGCGCCGCGCCCACAGGGGCATGGCGCGTCACCGGGCACCGTCTTTGCGGATGCCGCGGTGGTGACGTTCACCTTCCTGTTGCGCGGTACGCCGGAGGCGAAGCTGCTGGCGTTGGACGCCATCGAGCGGTGGACGCCGATGGACGGCGTGGAGCGGCCTCTGGTCGTGAACGATGGGGCGGGGCCGTGGCTGCGCAACGCGCGCGTGATCGGTCGGAACGTCCCACAGGAGGTGCACTTTCGGCATGCGCCGATTGAGTGCTCCATCCAGTGGGTGTGTGCTGACCCGTTCCGCTACTCGCTGACCGAACGTCTTGGCTCCGGCAGCCTGTCAGGCGGTTCGGGTGGTCTGACCTATCCGCTCACCTACCCGCTGACCTACGGGGTGCCGGCATCGGGCTCGTTCAGCGTCGCGAACGATGGCGGGGTGCCCGCACCGTTCGTGGCGACCTTCGCGGGGCCGCTGACGAATCCCTCCATCGTTGGACCGGACTGGATCCTCGGCTTCGGGATCACGCTCGTGGAGGGCGAAACCCTGGTGGTGGACACCGCCGCGGGCACCGCCTTTCTGAATGGCGACAGCAGCGCGGACCGACTGACCACGATCACCACGACCTCTGACCCCGTGGACGTATGCCGCATCCCGGTGGGCGTCTCGACGCTCTCCCTGGCTGCCGAGTCCGGCACCGGCACGGTCCAGGTCTCCTATCACGACACACGAATGTGAGGCACTGCTGTGGCTGAGTACGCAACCCGGCTGACGAACGGCCAGGACACTGCGGCCCGGATGCGGCGCTCTGACGCGCTCGCCCTGCTGCCTTCCGGCAACGGGCTGGCTCGCACCGGCCTGCGCCCGGACGGTGGCGGTGCGGTGTCCATCAACAGTGGAACGATGGGCGTCACGGTCCAGCCGTTCACGGCGTGGGTGTCGGCGGCATCGGCTGCACAGGGCGGCTATCCGGTCGTGCTGGACGCCGCGAAGGTGCTGGCCGTCTCCCCGGGTCACGCGACCTTGGCGCGAGTGGACACCGTGGTGGCTCAGGTCCGCGACACGGCCTCGGACGGCTCGGGCTTCACCGACATGCGTGTGCTGATCGTGGAGGGCACCCCGGGCGCCGGCCAGCCGGCCCTGCCCGCCACCACCATCGCGCTGCGAAACATCAACGTCCCCGCGGGCGCCTCGACCGGCACGGGCGGACTGGTCGCGGGCAACCTCGGCACCGACCGACGCGTCTACACGTCGGCCCTCGGCGGCATCGTCCCTGTAGCGACCGCCACCGAGCGCGATGCCCTCGGGGCACAGCTCGGACAGGTCGTCTACCGGACGGACCTCGACCTGCTCGAGGTGAAGGTTGGGACCCCTGCGGGCTGGCGCGCCATCGCCAGCTCGGAGCATTCGCAGGTCGTGAGCACTGCGGCCCTCACCACGTCCGGCACGAGCGCCGACGTTCCCGGCCTCACCAAGTCTTTCGTGTCCGCTGGCACCAGCGGTATCTACGTGGTCTCGGTCAGCCTTGACGTTGAGCGGATCGCCACCGCCACCGCGGGAAACATCTTCGTCGGCACCGTGGTCATGGATGGCGCGGCTGCTGCCGCGCAGATGGTGTACCAGGCGCCCGGCATCAACTCCCGGTGCACGGTCACGAAGGAGTACGTCTTTACCGGCCTGAGCGCCGGCAACCACACAGTCAAGGTCCAGGGTGCTGGCACGGCTTCGACTGGTGACTACCGGGTGAACTCGCCGCACTCCAGCTTCACGTTCCACCGCACGGCATGAGCGCCGCGTACCGATACCTGCTGTGCGACCTACGAACCGACCGGCTGATCGCGGACCTGCCCCTTGACGGCGTGACGTACGAGCGTCGCATCAGCCGCCCCGGTCCGCTGCAGGCGAAGTTCTCCGCGGCCAGCTCGCAGCAGATCGAAACCGCGCGCCTGGTCCACCAGTTGGCGGGCCGCGCTGCGCTGTACGTGCTCCGGAACAACGTGGCCTGGTGGGGCGGGGTCCTGTGGAACGCCCGGCCCTACCAAGGCCCCCGCGGGTCGGTGAACCTCGACCTGTCGGGAACGACGTTCGACTCGTACGCCCATCGCCGGATCCTGCGGGAGAACAAGACCTACAGCCAGACGGACGCCGGGATCATCATCCCCGACCTGTGGCGGTGGCTGCAGTCCCGACCAGAGGGCAACATCGGCGTGCTTGCCGAGGACCAGCCGACCGGGAACCTGCACGACCGCACCTATCTGGCAGCGGACCAGTCGTTCATCGGGAAGCTGATCGAGGACATGGGGGACCTCGAGAACGGCCCGGAGCACACCATCGACGTGTCGTTGGACGAGAACGGCCAGCGGGTGAAGCGCCTTCGGGTGGCGAACCGGCTCGGCGCTGAGACCGCACAGCTGGTGTTCCACCGGACTGCGAACGGCTCGGGGTCCATCACGGACTGGTCGTCGCTCGCTGACGGCACCGCGGGGGGAACCTCGTTCCAGACTCGGGGCGACGCCCCGAACGGCAACGTAGGCCAGCAGGTGGACCCGGCCCTGTCGCAGGTCGTGGAACGCACGGACCTGCTGGAGGCCGGGTGGCCCTTGCTGGACCACACCGAGGACCGTCCCGGCGTTACGGACGCCGCGACTCTCGACGGCTACGCGAACGCGAACGCCGCGAACCTGGGTGGCGCCCCGGTCACGAACTCGTACACCGTCACGGTGGGCGAGTCGGGATGGAACCCCAACCGCATCGGGGAGCCGGTGCGGATCAAGCTGCGCGACTCGTGGCACGTCAACACGGACGTGACTGTGCGCCCTGTCGGCTGCCGGGTGACGGCATCGCAGAAGGGCACACACGAGTCCATCGAACTGATCTTTGGAGACGAGTAGTGGCTACCCCTCAGGGCGCGAAGCAGCAGGATCTGGTGCAGCAGATCCGAGACCTCGAGCAGCAGGTGCGCGCCCTCACCGCGGCGTCGCTGCGCCGGCAACAGCTCTCTGTCACCGAAGGCGACTTCGTGGTGTCAGGAGGCGGCAGCGTGATCCTCCGCGACGGGGGCAGTGTTTGGGTGTCGTTCCCCGAGGACATTGCCGGCGACGTGGACAACCTCAGCACCTACCTGGGTGACATGTACGCCTCTGGCACTCTCGACTACTTCGGGACCGGCGCCCTTGTCATGGACCACGAGGGCGCGCCGATCCTGGTTGCCCGGACCGGGGCGGACGGCCTGCGAGCCAGCGGCCTGTTTGAGGCATCGGGGGGCACGGCGAAGGTCCACGGCATCACCGGCTTGTTCTTGACCGCGGGCCCCACTGGTCAGGTGCAGATTGGGTTGGGCGGCAACGCTGGCGTGTTCATCGGGCACGGCACTACGTCCTCTGCTGCCAATGCGCGGCTCGAGGACAACGGGCTGCTCTCCCGTGTCACATCGTCCCTTCGGTACAAGGCTGAGGTGGAGGACGCCGAGGTGGACCCTGCCGCGGTGCTCCAGCTCCGTGGCCGCACATGGGTGGACCGCCGCGATGAGGGCGACCCGGACGCGAAGCGGCATGTCGGGTTCATCGCTGAGGAACTGCACGCCGCCGGCCTGAGCGAGTTCGTGGAGTACGACGACCAGGGACGCCCCGACGCCATCCAGTACGACCGCATGTCTGTGGCGCTACTGGCTGTCGTGAAGTCGCAGCAGGCGCAACTGGATGCCATCGCTGCGCGACTGGATGCCCTGGAGGCGACGCCATGACCTGGGAGAGCGCCGGGACCGCGGTGGCGGGGTTCTTCATCATGTGCCTGACGGCGTACAACGCCTTCCAGTCCGCGAAGGCCAAGCGCGAGGCGCAGGTGGCGGCGGGCAACACGGAGAAGGTGCGCGCGACCCTCACGACGAACAACGGGGGGTCGCACGTCAAAGACTCTCTGGACCGCATCGAGACCCGCCAGCAGGACCAGGGCGAGGCCATCGCCCTGCTGCGGCAGGAGTTCCGCGACCACCTCACCGCCTCCGCTCGCACGGAGGCGCATCTGTTCGACCGGCTGGAGCGCCAGGAGCGCCGCCGTTTTCCCTTCCTCTGATCGGAGACCCATGTCGTACCGCGAAGCGCGGTCGCTGCAGATCCTGCTGGTGACCGTCAACCAGCACGCCCCAAACCGTTCGAGGGTGTCGGACGGGTGGATCGGTGACGCCGCCCACGCCTCCCGCAACTCGGACCACAACCCCTGGGTGAAGGACGTTCGTGGCGTCGGTGTGGTCCGGGCGCGCGACTTCACCCACGACCCTGCTGGCGGTCTGGACTGCCACGACCTCGCGCGCCGGCTGGCGGCGCTGCTGCACAAGCATCCCGCGTTGGGGTCGGACGCCTATGTGATCTGGAATCGCCGGATCATCAGCGCGAACCGGCTCCGCGAGGGTTGGCGCCCGTACTCGGGGGCGAACCCGCACACGAAGCACCTGCATGTGTCGGTGGGCACGAGCGGCTACGACTCCACGAAGCCGTGGCCGCTGTGGCGGGTTGAGCGCGCTGTGACGCGCCTCAAGGAGCTGCGCAAGGAGCTGCGCGAGGTGCTGCGCGCCGCCAAGACGAAGGGCAAGACGCGGCGGGTCAACAAGATCCGGGAGGGCCTGCGGGACCTCCCCAAGCGATAGGAGACACCATGTCCGCATTCCTCGAGCGTGTCCGGCGCGAGCCGGTCCTGGTGGCCACTCTGGTGGGGTCCGTGCTGGCCCTGCTGGTGGCGTTCGGCGTGAACTTGTCGGACCTGCAGATCGCCGCGATTCTGGCGGTTGTCAACGCGGGCCTGGCGTTCGTCGTACGACGCCGGGTCACCCCGACCCCCTGAGCATGTGAGAACGCCCCGCAGGGCGCCGTCTAGGCATCCTGTGGGGCGTTCTGTCGTTCCGGGGCCAGTAGCCCGTCCTGGGGCCGTTAGAGATTGTCCATCGGGGAGAACCGTCGATGCGCTGCCCGGGCCCGCTCGGATCGGGTGGCTGCGGCGTATCGCGTGAGCATCTGTCGCGACCTCCATCCCATCAGCTCCATCAGGTCACCTTCGGACCCACCTGCCGACAGCCACTCGTGCGCGAAGCCGTGGCGGAACATGTGCGGGTGCACTCGGACGCCGGCCTTCCGGCTGCGGCGCTTCAACATCTGCTGCACTCCGTTGGTGGTGAATCGCCCCTTGTTGGTGGCGCTGATCCACAGCCAGTCCCGGTCTCCGTACGGACGCTTCCGCTTTGCACGCAGGTAGCGGTCGATGGCTCGCGCCGTGGTGGCGCCGAGTGGGATGAGGATGTGCCGCCCACCCTTGAGTCGCACCCGGGCGGTCCGGTCGTGCAGGTTCACGTCGGATTCCCGCAGATCGGTGAGGCCGGTCAGCCTGACCCCGGTGTCAGCAAACAGGCTGATGATCGCCCTGTCTCGAAGGTCTGCGAAGTCGTTGCTCGAGCACGTAGCCAGGAGGGCGCGCACCACGTCGCCCGCGGCCATCGCCATCGGCTGTTCGGGGACGCTGGGCTGCTTGATGTTCGTCATGGGGTCGGCGTCCAGCTCGCCCTCATCGATGCACCACTTGACGAACTGCCGAAGGGCGACATAGCGGGACCGGGCCGTGTTGGGACTCCGGGTTTCGATGAGGTGGACGAGCCAGGCTCGGATCAGTTCCGGGGTGAGGGCCTGCACGTCGTCGTCTTGGCCCTTGGACTGCAGCCAGTGAGCCAGCTGGACCGGGCCCCATCGGTAGTTCTCGATGGTCTTGGGCGACTTGTTGTCCGATTCGAGGGCGAGGAACCAGGAGGCCAGGAGCCCCCCCCACAGGCGTTCGTCGCCGGGTTCTGGCGTAAAGGGACGGTCCACAGTTATCAGTTCTCCCAACGGTGTGCTTAGTGCCAGCACTGCGAAGCGCTCGACACTTCGCCACCATCGTCGCAGGTCAGCGCGCGAAGTGCAAAGAAAAGTTCGCACCTGGGGAGAACGGATACTTGTAAAACCAGAGCTCTACCGCTGAGCTATACGCCCGAAGCCGGGACAGCGTACCGAAGCGCCGGCCGCGGGCCGAAACGCCCGGAAAAATGAGCCGAACCGCTGGCGTCTCGGGTCACCAGCGGTTCGACAACGAGAACACTAGCCGCCGGATCCGGCCGATCCAACCACTCCGGGCAAAATGGTTGAAAAATGATCCAAATGGACTAGGCGGACGGGCCGATCTGCCTAGCCGGCGGCGGCGCGCAGGGCCGCGAGCAGGTCGTCGGCGCTGCGGGCGGCCGGCTTGGGGTTGTGCACGGCCCACGTCAGGCGGCCGGCCTTGTCCACGACGTACGACGAGCGCTCGGGGCTGCCGCCGCGCTCGTCGAAGACGCCGTACGCGCGCGAGACCTCGCCGTGCGGCCAGAAGTCGCTCAGCAGCCCGAAGTTGAGTCCGTCGGCGTCGCTGAACGCGCGCAGGGCGTAGACGGGGTCGCAGGAGATCGCCAGCACCTCGGTGTCGAAGGTGAGGAACTCGTCGAGCCGGGTGCGGATGCCGTGCATCTCACCGCTGCACACGCCGCTGAACGCGAACGGGTAGAACACCAGGGCCACCGCCTTGGCTCCCCGGTACGACGACAGGGTGACGTCCTGGCCGAACTGGTCGCGCAGCGTGAAGTCGGGCGCGAGACCCCCGATCTCGATCCCGAGGGCCGCGCTGGCGGGTCCCGCCACGTCGGGCCTCACCGGGTCGACTCGGTCGACGCGGGCCGCGCATCCGCGTCCCCGTCCACCTCCGCGTCGGCAGCCTCCGCGGCGTCGGCCGCGGGCTCCAGGGAGGCCAGCTCCCGCTTGAGCACCTTGCCGGTGGCGTTGCGCGGCAGCTCGTCGAGGAAGACGATCTCGCGCGGCACCTTGAACCGGGCGAGGTTCTGCTTGACGAGGTCCTTGAGCTCCTCGGCGGTGACCGGCTCCGTGCCGGGCGTGCGGACGACGAAGGCGCGCAGGCGCTTGCCGAAGTCGGGGTCCTCGACCCCGATGGCGGCGACCTCGGCGACCCGCTCGTGCGTCGCGAGGCAGTCCTCGACCTCCTTGGGGAAGACGTTCTCTCCCCCGGAGACGATCATCTCGTCGTCGCGGCCCTCGACGTAGAGCCGACCCTCCGCGTCGAAGCGTCCGACGTCACCGGAGGACATCAGGCCGTCGATGACCTCCTTGCCGCCGCCCCCGGTGTAGCCCTCGATCTGCAGGCTGTTGCCGACGAAGATGCGTCCCGACTCCCCTACCGGGACCTCGCGGCCCTCGGCGTCCAGGATCCGCACCACCGTCTGGTGGGGCAGCCGGCCGGCGCAGCCGGGGGCCTCGCGAAGGTCCTGGGGAGACGCGATCGACGCCCAGGCGACCTCGGTCGAGCCGTAGATGGAGTACAGGTTGTCGCCGAAGCGGTCCATCCACTGCGTGGGCAGGTCGCCGGGCAGGGCCGAGCCGGAGGACGCGACGGCCTTGAGGTGCGGGAGCGGGTAGCGGTCGAGGGTCTCGGCCGGCAGCGCGAGGATCCGCTGGAGCATGACCGGGATGACCGCGAAGGAGTCGCACTGCTCGTCGCGCAGGATCCGCAGGGCGTCCTCGGGGTCGAACCTGCGGGTGAGGACGAGCGTCGTGCCGAGCATCATCGCGAGCTGGTAGTGCGCGAATCCCCAGGTGTGGAACAGGGGCGCCGCCACGTGGCACTTCCAGCCGCTGCGCAGCGGCATCCGCGACAGCAGCGAGATCGCCGCCGGCAGGCCGCCCTGCGGGCGCGGGGCCCCCTTCGGCGTACCGGTCGTGCCCGAGGTCAGGATGATCGTGCGGCCCTTGGCGGCGGGCGGCGCGAGGTCGGCGGTCTGCCCCGCAACCATCGCCGCGGCGATGATGCCCTCGATGCTGTCCGCGGGGGCCTCGCCGGCGTCGCCATCGGTCCACCCGAGGACGCGGTCGGCGATCTCGGCGCCGGAGAGCAGGCCGGTGAACTCCTCGTCGTGGACGACGACGCGCGGCTTCTCCCGCGCGAGCACGTCGGCCAGCTGCGGGCCGGCGAAGGCCGTGTTGAGGTAGAGCACGTCGGCGCCGAGCTTGCTGATGGCGATGGACGCCTCGATGAAGCCCCGGTGGTTGCGGCACATGACCGCGACGCCGTCGCCGGGGCGGACGCCGCGGGCGCGCAGTCCGTGGGCGAGCGCGTTCGTCCGCGTCTGGAGCTCGGCGAAGGTCAGGGCTCCCCGCTCGTCGATGATCGCGGTCTGCTGCGGCATGCGCAGCGCGATGGTCTTGAACCCGCCGGCGGGCGTCGTGCTCCACTGCCGCAGCGCGTTGGCCATGCCGGCGAGCACCCGCGGCGAGTAGGGCCGCACGATCCCCGACTCGGTGAGGATCTTGAGGCTGGTTCCGACGTCCTTGACCCGATCCGCGGCCTGGCTGGCGAGCTTCCCCATGCCCCTATTCAAGCCCACCGCCTCGGCCACCGGTCGCTCCGGGCTCAGGCGATGGACTTCGGCGCGACCAGACGGGTCGCCGCCCAGTCCTTGCTGACGGCCGCCGCCGTCGTCTGCGAGAGGCCCGCGATCGGGGCAGCCTCCGCGATGTCCGCCGCGTCGACGGCGCCCGGCCGGCCGATCTTCGGGGTCAGCAGCCAGATCACGCCGCCTCCGACGAGGTCGGTGAGCGCGTCCACGAGGCCGTCGACGAGGTCGCCGTCGTCCGCACGCCACCACAGCACGACGGCGTCCACGACGTTGCCGTAGTCCCCGTCGACCATGTCGCCGTCGATGGCGTCCTCGATCGCGACACGCAGCTCGTCGTCGGTGTCGTTGTCCCAGCCGAGCTCCTGGACCACCTGCCCCTGCTTGAGGCCCATCCTCTCGGCGGGGCCGGTCGGGCCGGATGCGCTGGTGCCGCCGGTGGCGGTCGAAGTCACGGTGTGTCCTCCAGTGGTTCGGGTACGACGAGGGTCGCGCTGGGCGCGGGTTGAGGAGTAGTCCAGCGGAGTCAGGGTGTCGGGCGCAACCCTCCCGGTCGCAGAACGGCCCGGGATGCGTACCCGTGGGTAGATTTTCTGCCTCAGGGAGAGGTGCAACGATGGGCAGCGTGACCTCCGACACCAACACCGACGGCCCCACCCCCGCCGTACGCGCGGGGTCGACTCCCTCGGTCATCCACGAGGGCCTGCCGACCCAGCTCCCCGACATCGACCCCGACGAGACCCAGGACTGGATCGACTCGTTCAACGCCCTGGTCGACGAGCGCGGTCGCGAGCGCGCGCGCTACGTCATGCTGCGCCTGCTGGAGCGGGCGCGGGAGGCCCAGGTCGGGGTGCCGGCGCTGCGCAGCACGGACTACATCAACACGATCCCCCCGGAGCGCGAGCCGTGGTTCCCGGGCGACGAGGACACCGAGCGCCGGATCCGCGCGTTCATCCGTTGGAACGCCGCCGTGATGGTGTCCAGCGCCAACCGCAAGGGGCTCGAGGTCGGCGGCCACATCGCGACCTACCAGTCGAGCGCCAGCCTCTACGAGGTCGGCTTCAACCACTTCTTCCGGGGCAAGGACCACCCCGGCGGCGGCGACCAGATCTTCATCCAGGGTCACGCCTCCCCGGGCATCTACGCGCGCGCCTTCCTCGAGGGCCGCCTCTCCGAGGAGCAGCTGTTCCGCTTCCGCCAGGAGGTCCAGCACGGCAAGGGCGCCGGGCTGTCGTCGTACCCGCACCCGCGGCTGATGCCCGACTTCTGGGAGTTCCCGACCGTCTCGATGGGCCTGACCGGGATCAACTCGATCTACCAGGCGCGCTTCAACCGCTACCTGCACAACCGCGGCATCAAGGACACCAGCCAGCAGCACGTCTGGGCCTTCCTCGGCGACGGCGAGATGGCCGAGCCGGAGTCGCTGGGCGCGATCCGCGTCGCCGCGCGCGAGGAGCTCGACAACCTCACCTGGGTGGTCAACTGCAACCTGCAGCAGCTGGACGGCCCGGTCACCGGCAACGGCAAGATCATCCAGGAGCTCGAGGCGAACTTCCGGGGCGCGGGCTGGAACGTCATCAAGGTCATCTGGGGCCGCGAGTGGGACGCCCTGCTGGCCCGCGACGTCGACGGCGTGCTGGTCAACCAGATGAACTCCACGCCCGACGGCGCCTTCCAGACCTTCTCGGTCGAGTCCGGCGCCTACAACCGCGAGCACTTCTTCGGACCCGACCCGCGGCTGCGGGCGATGGTCGAGCACATGACCGACCGGCAGATCGAGAAGCTCCCGCGCGGCGGGCACGACTACCGCAAGGTGTACGCCGCGTTCGACGCGGCCACCAAGCACGTCGGCCAGCCGACGGTCATCCTGGCGCACACGGTCAAGGGCTGGACGATCGACGCCCTCGAGGGCAAGAACGCCACCCACCAGATGAAGAAGCTGACCCAGGACGACCTCAAGAAGTTCCGCGACCGGCTCTACCTGCCGATCAGCGACCGGGACCTCGAGGCGGCCTACGAGGCGACCGGCGCGGCCCCCTTCTTCCACCCGGGCGCGGACTCGCCCGAGATCGAGTACATGCTCGAGCGCCGGCGCCAGCTGGGCGGCTCGCTCCCCCAGCGGGTCGACCGGTCCACTCCGCTCACCCTCCCCGGCGACAGCGTGTACGCCGAGCTGCGGAAGGGCGCCGGCAGCCACAAGGTCGCGACCACCATGGCCGCCGTGCGGCTGCTCAAGGACTGGATGAAGGACCCGGGCATCGGCCAGCGGATCGTCCCGATCGCGCCGGACGAGTACCGCACCTTCGGCATGGACGCGATGTTCCCCTCGGCCAAGGTCTACGACCCGCACGGGCAGCAGTTCGAGTCGGTCGACCGCAACATGCTGCTGCAGTACAAGATGTCCGCTCAGGGCCAGATGCTGCACGAGGGCATCTCGGAGGCCGGCGCGATGGCCTCCGCGATCGCCGCGGGATCGTCGTACGCGACCCACGGCGAGCCGATGATCCCGTTCTACATCTTCTACTCGATGTTCGGCTTCCAGCGCACCGGTGACTCCATCTGGGCGATGGCCGACCAGCTCTCCCGCGGCTTCCTGATCGGAGCGACCGCCGGGCGTACGACGCTCACGGGCGAGGGCCTGCAGCACGCCGACGGCCACTCGCCGCTGCTCGCCGCCACCAACCCGGCGGTCGTGCACTACGACCCGGCCTTCGGCTACGAGGTCGGCCACATCATGCGCTCCGGCCTGGAGCGCATGTACGGCGCCAGCGAGGACCACCCGCGCGGCGAGGACGTCATCTTCTACCTCACCGTCTACAACGAGCCGGTCGCCCAGCCCGCCGAGCCCGAGGGCCTGGACGTGGCCGGGCTGCTCAAGGGGATGTACCGGGTCGCCGAGGTCAGCGGCGATGCGGGCCCGGTGGTCCGCCTCCTCGCCTCCGGCGTCGGCTTCCCGTGGATCGACGAGGCGCGACGGATCCTCGCTGAGGACTGGGGGGTGCGCGCCGAGACCTGGTCCGTCACGTCCTGGAACGAGCTGGCCCGCGACGGCGTGGCCGCCGGGAAGTGGAACCTCCTCCATCCGGGCGAGGAGCACCGGACGCCGTACGTCACCGAGGTGCTCGCCTCCGGTCCGACCGCGCAGGCGCCGGTCGTCGCGGTCTCCGACTACATGACCGCGGTCCCCCTCCAGATCGCCCCCTGGGTGCCGGCCGACTATCACGTCCTCGGCGCCGACGGCTTCGGCTTCGCCGACACCCGCCCGGCCGCGCGTCGCTTCTTCCAGGTGGACGCCGAGTCGGTCGTGGTCCAGGCGCTCGCCGCGCTGGCCGACGCGGGCGAGATCGACCCGGCCCGCGTCAAGGAGGCCGCCGAGCGCTACCGGATCGACGACCCGACGGCCGTCGCCGGAGTGCAGCAGGAGGGCGGCGACGCCTGAGACGTCGCACGCGTCCGACGCGAGGGGCGGTCACAGCCAGCCCGCTGCGACCGCCCCTCGCGTCGTCAGGAGCAACGCGGCCAGGAAGGCGACGTTGACCAGGGTGAAGAGGCGCAGGAAGGTCCCGGAGTCTCCTGGTCGCAGGGCGGCGTACTGGCGCAGGGTGATCAGGCTGGCCAGCGACGCGACGACGGTGCCGACGCCGCCCACATTGACGCCGACGAGCAGCTGGGCGTGCTCGCCGGTGAACGGCGCGGCCAGGATCGCCGTCGGCACGTTGGACAGCACCTGGCTGGCGAGCGCGCTCACGACCAGGGGGTCGCGGTCGAGAAGCTCGGCCATGACGTCCCCGACCGACGGGAGCCGGGCGAGGTTCCCGGCGACGACGAAGAAGAGCGCCAGCGTGGCCATCAGGCCGTAGTCGACCCGGGCCAGCGCGGCGCGGTCCACGACGAGGAGCACCGCGACCACGACGACGCCGGCCGCGACCGGGAGCAGCCGCAGCGCGATGCCCAGGGAGGCGACGAAGAGCAGGAGGTGGAGGGCCGTCGGCCAGCGCGGCACCCGGTCCTCGAAGCGCACCGGGTCGTGCGGCGTACGACGCACGCCGAGGCAGACGGCCGTGACCAGGAGCGCGGAGACGGCGAACGGCAGCGCCATGATCCGCACGAAGTCGCGCGGGTCGAGCGCGTAGAAGTGGTACAGGTACAGGTTCTGCGGGCTGCCGAACGGCGTGAGCATCCCGCCCAGGTTGGCGGCGACGGTCTCCATCACGAACACGAAGGCCAGCAGGTCGTCGTTCCCCGTCGCCCGCAACGCGATCGCCGCCAACGGCAGCAGCGTCAGCAGCGCCATGTCGTTGGTGATCAGCATCGAGGTCACGAGCGTGACCGTCACCAGGCCCAGCACGAGGGAGCGGCGGGTACGCAGGACGCCGATGATGCGCTCGGCCAGCACGCTGAAGAAGTGCGTGTGCTCGAGGGCCCGGACGACCGCCAGCACGCAGAACAGGCAGGTCAGCGTCCGGACGTCGACGTACTCGCGATAGCCGGCGTCGGGCGGGCGCAGCACGCACGACGCGAGGGCGGCCACCGCGGCGACGACGAGGAAGGGCTCACGCCGCGCGACCTCGACGAGACGTGCCCTCACCAGCTCATCAGCGCCGTCCGTCAGGCAGGGGTGACCACGTCGCCGCGATCGTGGCGGGCCTCCGCGGCGGCGACCGCGGCCAGGGGGCCGAGCGGGGCGGAGGCGCCGGCCTTGAGCATCCGGCGGAACCGGGCGCGGTTGTACGCCGCCGGTGCGGTCGTCGAGATGAACTCGTCGAGCAGGCGCACGAACTGGTCGGGGTGGTCCTTGTGGGGGAAGTGGCCGGCGTCGTCGATCACGTCGACGCGCACGTCGGGGGCCAGCATCCGCGCGTTGTCGGCGTGGGAGACCGGGATGACCTGGTCCTGCGCGCCCCACAGCACGGCCATGGGCATCGCCTCGCTGAGGTAGGCGCGGTCCGACATGGTCACGATCTGCCCCCGCCAGTCGATGACGGCCCGCACCAGGTGGCGGATCGCGAACCGGGTGCGCCGGTTCTTCCACGACTCCACGATGTCGGCGACCTCGTCGAGGTCGCGGGTGTATTTGCGCAGCGGCCCGAAGTCGACGTGCGCGGCGACGGCGCGCAGGGCGAAGGTCTCCGCGTGCCGGATGCCCGGGAGCGTGAGCACGCCGACGACGCGGAACCACCCGGGCACCTGGATGAGCTTGATCAGCGGGGTGACCTCGCCGCCGAGGCCGCCGGTGGAGACGAGCATCACCCGCTGGGTGCGCTCCGGGAACTGGTAGGCGAACTGCATCGCCACCCCGCCGCCGAAGCTGTGGCCCACGACCGTCACCTTGTCGATGCCGAGCACCGTCAGCAGGTCGCGCATCCCGTTCGCGTACCCGCCGAGCGTGTAGTCGGCCCGGGGCTTGTCGGAGAGCCCGTGGCCGAGCAGGTCGGGCGCGATCACCGTGTACCTCTCGGCGAGCTGGTCGATCACCCCCGCCCAGGTGGTGTGGTCGCACGCCAGCCCGTGCAGCAGGAGGACGGCCGGCCCCGAGCCCTTCTTGACGTACGCACGGCGCTTGCCGTGCAGCGTGACGTACTGGACGTCGTCGACCCCCACCGACATCGCTGCGCCCCCTCCGCTCGGCTAGCAGAGTGCTTGCTTCTGCTAGCAATGGTGCACGATTCAACCACGCGGACGGGCGCCACGACATCCCCGCCTCCGGATACCGGGCGGACCCGGCCGGGCGGCGGCGCCCTAGGCTGAGGACATGTCCCCCACCGGTTCCGCACAGCGAGCCGAGGCCACGCGGCAGCTGCGCGCCGCGAGCGGCTCCCTCAGCACCGCCGCGACGTCCCGGATGGACGCCGACCTGCCGTGGTTCCGGGACCTGAGCGCCGAGGAGCGCTCCTACGTGGGCATGATCGTCCAGGCCGGCGTGAAGAGCTTCGTGGACTGGTTCGCGGACGGTGGCGGCGCCGATCCCGGGGACCACGCGCTGGTGGGACAGGTGTTCGGCGCGGCGCCGCGCGCCATGGCCGGGACCGTCGACCTGCACCAGACCGTCGACCTCATCAAGCTCACGATCGACGAGGTCGAGGCCAACATCGAGGGGCTCTTGGACCCCGAGGTCCTGCCCGACGTCCACGCCGCCGTGCTCCGCTACGGCCGCGAGGTCGCGTTCGCGACGGCCGAGGTGTACGCCCGCGCAGCCGAGGTCCGCGGCCGCTGGGACGCGCGGCTCGAGGCGCTGGCGGTCGACGCGGTGCTGCGCGCCGAGACCGACGAGGCGGTGCTGTCACGCGCCAGCGCGGTCGGCTGGTCCTCCCGTGGCGAGGTCGCCGTCGTCGTCGGCACGGCCCCGCCCGAGGCGAACGGACCGCAGACCGCGGTCTTCGAGGACGTGCGGCGTGCCGCGAAGGACCGGGGCCTCGACGCCCTCAGCGCGGTCCAGGGACATCTGCTCGTGGTGATCCTGGGCGGCGTGGACCGGCCCGAGAAGGACGCGAGCGCCATCGTCCACCTCTTCGGCGAGGGAGCCGTCGTCGTCGGACCCACCGCCACCGACCTCGCCCACGCCCACGCCTCGGCCCGGGTCGCCCTCGACGCGCTGCGCGCCGCGGTCGGCTGGCCCGACGCACCCCGCCCCGTCTCGGCGCACGACCTGCTCCCCGAGCGGATCCTCGCCGGCGACGCCCTGGCCCGGACGGAGGCCGTCGAGGACCTGTACCGTCCGCTCGCGGAGTCCCGCGGGGAGCTGGTCGAGACGCTGGTGGCCTACTTCGCCAACGGTGCCGGCATCGAGGCGACCGCCCGCTCCCTGTTCGTGCACGCCAACACGGTGCGCTACCGACTCGGCCAGATCGCCGACCTCACCGGCCTGACCCCCTCGGTCCCCCGCGACGCCCTCACCCTCCAGCTGGCCCTGGTGCTGGGCCGGCAGGCCGGGGCTGCCTGACCGCTCCCCCGCACGTTCTCCACAGCGCCCTTTGGTCACAGACCGCACGTCCGGCCGCGGAGATCACGGGGTTTGGTCCCAAACCGCATCATTTCTCGCCGGACCCGGCCGGTTCCTCCACAGGCGGCCTCGCTCTCCGAGGCGCCTCTCGACATCCGACACGCTCGGCCCACGAGACTTGTAGGGGTTCCACAAGCCCGCGCGGACATCTTCGTGGAGGGTGCAGGCGCGATCCGGAGCACCCGGACGGCAGGCTGGGGACGTGCTCGTGATCGTGGCCCCCGGACAAGGCGCGCAGACCCCTGGCTTCCTCAGCCCCTGGCTGGCGGAGCCCTCCGTCGCGGCGTACGCCGACTGGCTCTCGGCCGTCGCGGGGCTCGACCTGGTGCACTACGGCACCGAGGCCGACGAGGAGACCATCCGCGACACGAAGATCGCGCAGCCGCTGCTGGTGGCCGCCGGGCTGGTCGCGGCAGGGCAGCTGGCCGCCGCCCCCGACGCGGTCGCCGGCCACAGCGTGGGCGAGATCACCGCCGCCGTCGGAGCCGGCGTGCTGTCCGCGGAGCAGGCGATGGTCCTGGTCCGCGAGCGCGGCAACGCCATGGCGGATGCCGCCGCCGTCACCCCGACCGGGATGACCGCCGTCCTCGGCGGGGACCGCGACGAGGTCCGCGCCGCGATCGCCGCCCACGGCCTGACCGCGTCCAACGACAACGGTCCCGGCCAGATCGTCGCAGGCGGGACGATGGAGCAGCTCGCGGCGTTCGCCGACGCCGCTCCGAAGGGCGCCCGGCTGCGGCCGCTGTCGGTCGCCGGGGCCTTCCACTCCCCGCACATGGCGCCGGCCGTCGACCACGTCGCCGGCCTCGCGCGGGCGGTGGCGGCCGACGCGGCGCACACGCGCTTCCTCACCAACGCCGACGGCAGCGTGCTCCACGACGGCCGGGAGGTGCTCGACCGGATCGTCGGCCAGATCGCCCGACCGGTGCGGTGGGACCTGTGCCTGGAGACGATGGCCGAGCTCGGTGTCACCGGCATCCTCGAGCTCCCGCCGGCCGGCACGCTGACCGGCATCGCCAAGCGCTACTTCCGCGGCCGCGACATGGACGTCGAGACCTTCGCCCTCACCGGGCCCGACCAGCTCGACGAGGCCCGTGCGTTCTGCGGTCGGCACGCCACGGCTGCCGGGGCCACCGGCGAGGGCGCCGGGGAGCGCACTGCCGAGACGGTGTCGGCATGACGACGCTGCGCACCGAGTCCGGGCCGACGTACGCCGGCGTGCTCGGCGTCGGCGCATACCGCCCCTCCCGCCTGGTCCCCAACTCCGAGGTGGTCGACGCGATCGACTCCAGCGACGAGTGGATCCAGCAGCGCTCGGGCATCAGGACCCGGCGCTTCGCCACCGACGAGGAGACGGTGGTCTCGATGAGCGTGGCGGCTGCACGACAGGCCCTCGACGCCGCCGGCGTCGACGCGCGGCAGGTCGACTGCGTCATCGTCGCCACGGTGAGCCACCTGCTGCAGACGCCGTCGGCGGCGACCGCGATCGCCCACGAGCTCGGCACCGACCAGGCCGCCGCCTTCGACATCTCCGCGGCCTGCGCCGGCTTCTGTCACGGCGTCGCGCTGGCCAACGACATGGTCCGCGGCGGCAGCGCGGGCTACGCGCTCGTCATCGGCGTCGAGCGTCTCTCCGACATCACCGACCCGACCGACCGGGGCACGGCGTTCATCTTCGCCGACGGCGCCGGCGCGGTCGTCGTGGGCCCGTCGGAGACGCCGGGCATCGGCCCGGTCGTGTGGGGCTCCGACGGTGAGCACTACGACCACATCCGCACGCCCGACTGGCGCGACATCCTCGCCTCCGGTGAGATGAAGATGCCGTGTCTCTCGATGAAGGGCAACGAGGTCTTCCGCTGGGCGTCGTACGGCATGGCCAAGGTCGCCCAGCAGGCGCTCGACCGCGCAGGCGTCTCCGTCGACGAGCTCGACTGCTTCATCCCGCACCAGGCCAACAACCGGATCACCGACGCCATGGCGCGCGCCCTGAAGCTGCCCGACACGGTGAAGATCGCCCGGGACATCATCGACGCCGGCAACACCTCCGCCGCCTCGGTCCCGATGGCCCTCCAGCGCATGATCGACGAGGGCGACGCGAAGAGCGGCGACACGGCGCTCCTCATCGCCTTCGGCGCCGGCCTCGCGTACGCCGCCCAGGTCGTCGTCGTCCCCTGACGGACGGCACGTCCGGCCCCTGATTTGCACCACCCGGCACCACCCACCAACCACGGGAGAACAAGAAGAATGAGCACCGAAGAGATCCGCGCCGCCCTCGCCGAGATCGTCAACGAGGTCGCCGGCATTCCGGCCGACAGCGTGCAGCTGGACAAGTCGTTCAGCGACGACCTGGACGTCGACTCGCTCTCGATGGTCGAGGTCGTCGTCGAGGCCGAGGAGAAGTTCGGCGTCACCATCCCCGACGACGAGGTCAAGAACCTCAAGACCGTCGGCGACGCCGTCGCCTACATCGAGCGCAACCGCGCGGCCTGACCTGACTCACGAAGGAGACCGACAGCCATGTCCCGCACTCGTGTCGTCGTGACCGGCCTGGGCACCACCAGCCCGCTCGGCGGCGATGTCGCCAGCACCTGGGAGGGCCTGCTCGCCGGTCGCTCGGGGGTTCGCCCCCTCGGCGACATGGCTGACGGTCTCCCCGTGACGATCGGCGCCCCGGCCGCCGTCGACCCCACCGAGGTCCTCGACCGCGTCGTCGCCCGCCGGCTCGACCGCTCCTCGCAGCTCGCCCTCGTGGCGGCGCTCGAGGCATGGTCGGACTCCGGGCTCGACACCGCGCAGGAGACCGGTGACCTCGACGGCGACCGGTTCGGCGTCGCCTTCGCCTCCGGCATCGGCGGCGTCCACACGCTGCTGTCCAACCACGAGGTCCTGCTCGAGAAGGGACCGCGGCGGGTCTCCCCGATCTCGGTGCCCATGTTGATGGCCAACGCCCCCGCCGCGACGATCAGCCTCAAGCTCGGCGCCCGGGGCCCCGTCAACACGCCGGTCTCGGCCTGCGCGTCCGGCAACGAGGCGGTCTCCCTGGCCGCCGACCAGATCCGGCTCGGCCGGGTCGACGTGGCGATCGCCGGCGGCACGGAGGCGGCCATCCACCCGCTCCCGATCGCGGCGTTCGCGAACATGATGGCGCTGTCGAAGAACGACGGCGACCCGACCACGGTCTCCCGCCCCTTCGACGTGGCGCGCGACGGCTTCGTCCTCGGCGAGGGCGCCGGCGCGCTCGTCCTCGAGTCGCTGGAGCACGCCCAGGCCCGCGGCGCGCGGATCTATGCCGAGGTCCTGGGCACCGGCATCACCGCCGACGCCCACGACATCGCGCAGCCGGACCCGGCCGGTCGCGGCGGCGCGCGCGCGATCCGTGCGGCCGTCCAGGACGCCGGAGTCGCGCCGAGCGACATCGCGCACGTCAACGCGCACGCGACGTCCACGCCGCAGGGCGACGTCGCCGAGTCGCTGATGCTGCACGCCGTGCTGGGTGCGGCCGCCAACGACCTGGTCGTCTCCGCGACGAAGTCGATGACCGGTCACCTGCTCGGCGGCGCGGGAGCGCTCGAGGCGGTCGCCACGGTGCTCGCGATCCACCACCGCACGGCCCCTCCGACCATCAACCTCGACCAGCAGGACGAGCGGGTCGAGCTCGACGTCGCCACCAAGCCGCGCGACCTGCCGATCGGCGACATCGCCGCCATCAACAACTCCTTCGGGTTCGGTGGCGCGAACGTCGCGGTGGTCTTCGGCTCGCCGTCCTGATCCCGAGCTCCGTCGACGGCCCGCCGCGGCCGTCCAGCGCCTCGCGCGCTCCTCGTTCCAGGGCCGTTGGAACACCTCCCGTCCAGCGGCCCTGACCACCCATCGCTCCCACGCAGATCGCCCCGGCTCGGGAACCGAGCCGGGGCGATCTGGTGTCGGAGGAGGAGTCGTCAGACGACCTGGTGGAGCCAGCGGACGGGGGCGCCCTCGCCGGCGTGCCGGAAGGTCTCCAGCTCGTCGTCCCAGGGCTTGCCCAGGAGCTTGTCGATCTCGTTCTCGAGGGTGACCTCGCCCAGCGCGGCCCGCACCACGGACGCCTTGAGGCGGTCCTCGGGGATCATGATGTCGCCGTGCAGGCCCATCACCGCGTGGAAGACGCCCAGGTCGGGGGTGTAGGAGAAGCGCGCGCCCTCCGTGGAGGAGGTCGGCTCCTCGGTGACCTCGAACCGCAGGTGGTTCCACCCGCGCAGGGCGGAGGCCATCTCCGCGGCGGCGCCGACCTTGCCGGTCCACGAGAACTCGCAGCGGTAGGTGCCCGACTGCGCCGGCTGCGGCGTCCAGTCGGGGCTGACGGGCACGCCGAGGACGCCGCCCACGGCCCACTCGATGTGCGGGCACAGCGCGGACGGCGCGGAGTGGACGTAGAACACGCCCCTGGTTGCACTCATGCTTCCGGTCACCACGAACCCTCGCTTCCTCCTACCTCCGGCGCGAGATACGCCTTCCCCAGCGGTCTCAACGGAGGTGTCGAGGTCGCGAAGCGCGTGCGGGCACGGTCGCTTGCGTGACACCTGTGATGTTGTGCTCCCATTGTGGCCCATGGGACCGCCGGACACCAGCGCTTGCGTCGCGTGTCTGTATGCCGTCGGTCTCGATGTCGTCGGTCTCGATGTCGTCGGTCTCGATGCCGTCGGTCTCGCGCGTCACCACGCGGCCGCGGTCAGGCGCCGAGCGCGAGCAGCTCGTCCATCACCTTCATGGCGATCCCGAGGCCGCCGAGATGGCTCTCGCCGTCGATGGTCGTCATCGTCGCGTCCGGGAGGCGGTCCACGCAGTGCTGGCCGTGCCGGAAGGGCACGATGTGGTCGTCGTCGCCGTGCCACCAGCGCACCGGCACGCGCACGTCGGCCAGGTCGAAGCCCCACGGGCGCGTGAACAGGAGCAGGTCGGCCAGGGGCGCGGAGGTCTGGAAGCGGCTGCCGTTGAGCAGGTCGTCGAGGAACATCGCCTTGAACTCCGGACGACCGAGCAGGTTCCGGTCCCCCGGCGGCTGGACGGCGGCATAGAGGTCGAGAGCGGGCCCCGCCAGCGGACGCACGGTCCGGATGGCGCCGGTGAGGGCGACTCCCAACGGCACCCGCGTCGCGGCCAGCAGCGGTGCCGCGTGCACGGCCAGGCGGATGATGCCGCCCTCCGCGGCGTCCGGCCCCCGCGTGGGCGCGACACCGCCGAGCACGCCGACGCCGCGCACCCGCTCCGGCAGCGCGGCACCCGCGGCGAGCGCATAGGGGCCGCCCCCGGAGAGCCCGATGACGCGCAGGCTGTCCACCGCGAGTGCGTCGAGCAGCAGGACAAGGTCCTCGGTCCAGTCGAGCAGGTCGGGATACAGGTACGGCGTCGACGACCCGATGCCCGGGCGGTCGATGCCGATGATCCGGACGCCGGCCTCCTCGGCGTACGCACGGGCGTCGACCGGGATCTGCCGTCGCGCACCCGGCGTCCCGTGCATCCAGACGATCGCGGGCCCTCGGGGCGAGCCGTACTCCGCGAAGCTGAGCCGGCGCCCGTCGCGGACGGCGACGCTGCCCTCGAGCGTGGGCCGCTTGGGCTGCTCGGGAATGCGCGGAGCGGGGAACGTCATGCGCAGGAGTGTGACAGGTCCGGCGCGGCCCCCTCGGGGTGTCCTACGCTTCGGCCATGACCGACGGAGGACCCGTGCCCAGCACCGCGCCCGCCCCCGGCCGGCGTCGCGCCGAGCGGCCACCGCGCCGCCGCTCCGGTGCCCTCGGCGCCCCGCGCGTGCCCCGTCCTTCCTTCCGGTCCCGCGGCTGGCGGATCACCGGCCTCGTGGTCGCCCTGGCGCTCGCGGTCGGCTGGCTGGTCTGGTACGCGACCACGCCCGAGGACCTGCCCGTGACCGAGAAGGTGCTCAACGCCAACGGCGTCGTGGGGACTCCCCTGTACGTCGGGATGTTCGCGGTGCCGTCCGACTTCGGACGGACCCTGCGCGTGGCGGGCGTCAAGGTGCACACCACCAGCGACGTCGAGCTCGAGGTCACCCCCCTGCTGTGCCGCCGCGGCACCGTGGGCGTCACGACCGAGCCGGACCAGTTCTGCGCCGACCTCGTGGACCCGGAGGGCGAGCGACTGGTCGCCGGCGACTCGATCGTGGTCCGGGTCGAGTCGGAGACGGCCGCGCTCGCCGTCGTCGACCGGGTCCGGATCGCCTACCGGGAGGACATCCGCTGGGACACCCAGCCGGCCGGCAACCAGCAGGCGATCGTCACGATCGCCGGCCGCCCGTAGCCGAGCGGCGCGGCATCCTCAGTCGCGCTCGATCCGCCTCTCCAGCGCCTCCGCGCGCTCGGCCGCGTCGGTGATCTCCTCGGCGTCGATCGCGTTGGTCTTGTGGAACCAGGTCAGGGCGTCGTTGAGTCGTCCCGCCTCCTCCAAGGTGTCCGCATACGCGTAGCGCAGCCGGACCACCCACGGCTCGCGGGTCTTGGTGTTGAGCGGCGAGACCTCGAGCGTGCGCAGCGCGGCGTCGATCTGGCCCAGGTCGCGCCGCGCGCCCGCCTCCACCAGCGTCATCTCCGCCTTGGCCGCGGGGACGAACTTCACGACCGACGGGCTCTTCGCGAGCTCGAGGGCTCGGGTGGGGTTGCCCAGCGCGCGGTGGCAGTCCGCCATGATCGGCAGATAGGCCGTGGCCCCGTTCATGCGCTTGGCCGCCCGGAGCTCGGAGAGCGCCTCCGCGTAGTGACCCGCGGCGTACGCCGCCTCGCCGACCGCCTCCCGCACGACCGCGATCCGCGGAGCCCGGGCCTTGGCCGCCAGCGTGTGCTGGTAGGCGGTCTCGGCATCGACGTCGACGAGCTGACCGGCCGCGGCCAGATGGCGCGCCACGCGCGCGGCGAGCTTCTCGGGCAGCCCCTTCAGGTGCGCGCGGACCGAGGCGCTCAGTTCCGCCCCGGTCACGTCCTCGGGCAGCGGCGGGCCGTCGTACAGGGCCTGCTTCTCGGACCGCTCAGCAGGCTCAGAACGTCCGGCGCGGGACGAGCGATCGGAGTCCGGGCGCGGCCCGCGGCGCTTGTCGGCAGCGGGCTTGCCGCCCCGACCAGCGGGCTTGCGGTCGCCCGCGGCGGCCCTGCGCTCACCGGACGGCTTGCGGTCGTAGTGCTTGCGGTCCTCGCCGCCACGGCTCGCACCGCCCCGGCCGCCGGACCCGGACCGGGCCGTTCCTCCCTGTCGGGGGCCGCCCTTCCGGGGTGCGCCCGCGCCGTCACGACGGCCACGCTGGTCTGCCACGTCAGTCTCCTGGGACTCGAGATCGCTATTGAGGAATCTAGGTGCAAAAGGCAGTAGGGGCCACCTCACGAGGTGGCCCCTACTGGAATGTTTGTCCGGCGGCGTCCTACTCTCCCACATCCTCTCGGTTGCAGTACCATCGGCGCTGGCAGGCTTAACTTCCGGGTTCGGGATGGGACCGGGTGTTTCCCTGCCGCTATGGCCGCCGTAACTCTATGAACCCCCACATTGGCCCGTGGTGCCCACAACGAGTGTGGGTACGGGTGGGGGTTGGTCTTCATCGTGGACGCGCAGCACCAATCACAACTGGTGTTGTTTGGTGTTGTTGGGTGTGTAAGTGGTTTGTTGTGGCAAGTCTTCGGCCTATTAGTACCGGTCGGCTGGGCATTACTGCTGTACACCTCCGGCCTATCAACCCAGTGTTCTGCTGGGGGCCTTAACCCACAAAGGGGTGGGAAACCTCATCTTGAAACGTGCTTCCCGCTTAGATGCGTTCAGCGGTTATCACTTCCGAACGTAGCCAACCAGCCATGCACCTGGCGGTACAACTGGCACACCAGAGGTTCGTCCATCCCGGTCCTCTCGTACTAGGGACAGCCTTTCTCAAGTTTCCTACGCGCGCGGCGGATAGGGACCGAACTGTCTCACGACGTTCTAAACCCAGCTCGCGTGCCGCTTTAATGGGCGAACAGCCCAACCCTTGGGACCTACTCCAGCCCCAGGATGCGACGAGCCGACATCGAGGTGCCAAACCATCCCGTCGATATGGACTCTTGGGGAAGATCAGCCTGTTATCCCCGGGGTACCTTTTATCCGTTGAGCGACCACGCTTCCACTCGCAGTGGCCGGATCACTAGTTCCGACTTTCGTCCCTGCTCGACATGTCTGTCTCACAGTCAAGCTCCCTTGTGCACTTACACTCAACACCTGATTGCCAACCAGGCTGAGGGAACCTTTGAGCGCCTCCGTTACATTTTGGGAGGCAACCGCCCCAGTTAAACTACCCATCAGGCACTGTCCCTGAACCAGATCATGGCCCTAGGTTAGACATCTAGTACGACCAGAGTGGTATTTCAACGATGACTCCACCCCAACTGGCGTCGAGGCTTCACAGTCTCCCACCTATCCTACACAAGCCGAACCAAACACCAATGCCAAACTATAGTAAAGGTCCCGGGGTCTTTCCGTCCTGCCGCGCGTAACGAGCATCTTTACTCGTAGTGCAATTTCGCCGAGTCCATGGTTGAGACAGTAGGAAAGTCGTTACTCCATTCGTGCAGGTCGGAACTTACCCGACAAGGAATTTCGCTACCTTAGGATGGTTATAGTTACCACCGCCGTTTACTGGGGCTTAAATTCTGAGCTTCGACTTGACGTCTAACCCGTCCTCTTAACCTTCCAGCACCGGGCAGGAGTCAGTCCGTATACATCGTCTTACAACTTCGCACGGACCTGTGTTTTTAGTAAACAGTCGCTTTCCCCTGGTCTCTGCGGCCTCCTGTGCTTCCCCCAGCAAGTGGGTTCACACATCGGGCCCCCCTTATCCCTAAGTTACGGGGGCATTTTGCCGAGTTCCTTAACCATGGTTGTCTCGATCGCCTCGGTATTCTCTACCTGATCACCTGAGTCGGTTTCGGGTACGGGCGGCTCATGGCTCGCTAGAGGTTTTTCTCGACAGCATAGGATCACCCACTTCGGCCATACGGCCTCGGCATCACATCTCAGACTCACCCACCCAAGGGCTGCGACCCGGATTTGCCTAGGCCACGTCCTACATGCTTACCCGCCGTCTACCATCGCGGCGGTTGGGCTACCTTCCTGTGTCACCCCATCGCTTGACTACTACCGGATCGGATCCCACGCTCCACACAACCGCCTCACCCCGAAGGGATCGGTCAGCTGCGCTTCGGGTGGTTAGCATCACCGGGCTCGTCATGGGCGCCATTTCGCCGGTACGGGAATATCAACCCGTTGTCCATCGACTACGCCTGTCGGCCTCGCCTTAGG